>CBDAOU010000002.1:0-2070653 GCA_965198185.1 Chloroflexota bacterium | reverse complement strand
CCGGTCTTCGCTGAGCACCGGAACATGAACTACCTGATCACCAAGGTCGAGACCGACCGGGGGATCTACGGCCTGGGCGAGTCCGCCATCACCGGCAAGGAGCGCGCGGTTCAGGGCGTGATCGAGCACTTCCGCCCGCTGTTGATCGGTGAGGACCCGCGCCGCATCGACCACCTGTGGCAGCGGATGTTCCGCGGCAGCTTCTTCAAGGCCGGACCCATCTTGGGGGCGGCGATCTCGGCCATCGACATTGCCCTCTGGGACATCAAGGGCAAGGCGCTCGGCGTCCCCGTTTGGGAGCTGCTCGGCGGCAGGTGCCGCGACGGCGTGGTGTGCTACCCGCATGTCACCGGCAAAACCCTCGACGCGCTGCTGGCCGACGCCGATCGCGCGCTGGCGCAGGGCTATCGCTTCGTGCGCTACGGCTTTCCCGGTGTCGAGCCGCAGGGCGGGGTGCTGGAGCCTCGGCGCGGCGTGCCGGCCGCCATCGAGGTCACCGAGGCCATGCGCCGGCACGTCGGCCCGGACATCGAAATCTGCGTCGACTTTCACACCCGGCTCGACCCGAATGACGCCGTGCGGTTGTGCAAGGGGCTTGAGCCGCTGGACATCTTCTTCGCCGAGGACCCCGTGCGCTCCGAGCGGCCCGAGGCCTATGCCTACGTGCGCCGCCATACCCACGTCCCCATTGCCGGCGGCGAGGAGCTGGCCTCCAAGTGGGACTTCCAGCCGCTCATCGAGGGCGATCTGATCGACTACGTGCGCACCGACCTGTGCATCGTCGGCGGGTTCACCGAGGCGCGGAAGATCGCCGGCTGGGCCGAGTCGCATCACCAATACCTCGCGCCGCACAGCCCCATGGGACCAATCTCGCTGGCGGCGTGCGTGCATCTGGACATCGCCAGCCCCTTGGTCGGCGTGCAGGAGCTGCCGGAGCTGCCGGGAGCGCTGGCGGACGTGTTCCCGCAGCAGATGACGTTCGAGGACGGCCACCTCATTGCGCCCACCGCGCCCGGGATCGGCGTGGACATTGACGAGGAGGCCGCGGCCAATCACCCGTTCCAGATGCGCCCAATCCCCGAACTCCGCCGCCGGGACGGCTCGGTCACGAACTGGTAGGCCTGGGACTGTCGCCTACGGCGCGGGGTCCTCTCCGTCGTTCGCCGCCGCCTTGGCGCGCTCGATCTCGCTGTGCACGTGCAACACGCGCTGGGCGGCGGTGAGCTGGGTGGCGATGGCGAGAAACCACATGGCCCCGCTGAGCACCCCGAACGGCGTGAGCAGCGCGATGCCCAGCACGATCAGCCGTTCGGGCCGCTGGAAAACGCCGACCTTGCAGTCCACGCCCAGGCCCTCGGCGCGGGCGCGTGTGTAGCTGATCAGCATGGAACCAATCAGCGTCAGCAGTGCCAGCACCGTCTCCGCCTGCGCGCCAACGTCGACGAAATACCAGGTGAGTCCGGTGAAGATCACCCCTTCGCCCCAGCGGTCCAGGGTCGAGTCCAGGAACGCGCCGAAGTCGGACCGCCGGTTGCTGACGCGGGCCACGGCGCCGTCGAACATGTCGAAGCCGCCGCTGAACAGCAGCATCACCCCTCCGGCGACCTGCCAACCGAGCGCGAGCACCACTGCCGTGGGGAAGGCTAGGACGAGGCCGGTGATGGTCAGCACGTTCGGATCGATCCCGGTGCGGGCCAGCGGCGTCACCACCAACTCGGCCAGGCGGCGTGATCGGGCCTGCAGGCGTTGGTTGATCATCAGCGCGCCGCCGCCTCCGCCGCTCCGGGCGTGAAGGCCCAGTACCGCCCGCCGATCTCGCGTTCGTTGAGCAGCTCTTCGTAGTACTCCACCACCCGGGCCGCGATCTTCGGCCAGGCAAACGCTCGGGCACGCTGCTCGCCGAACTCGGTCATATGCGCGCGTTTCGTCTCGTTGCGCATCAGGCGCAGCAGGGTGCGCGCCAGCGCCGCGTGATCCTTGGGCGGCACCAGCAGCGCGCCCTCGCCGTCCAGCAGCAGCGCGCGGTAGCCCGGAATGTCGCTGGCCACCACCGGCAGACCGGCGGCCATGGCCTCCAGCAGCACCACTCCTTGGCTCTCCCCGCCAAGCGCCGGCGAGCAAAAGACGTGCGCGCTCTTGAGGTAACGCTGCTTGTCCTCTTGACTCACATAGCCGGCAAACACGACATTGCGCAGGCCGAGCTGGTTGACCTGGCGCTGGTAGATACGGCGCTGGCGGGGACGGTACGCCCCCACGAGCACCAGCCGCGTGCGGGGCTGCATCTGCTGGACGAGCTGCATGGCGCGCAGCAGCACCGACAACCCCTTGCGCTTGTCGAACCGCCCCACGAAGAGAACGTTGAAGTGGCCGTCGTCAAGCTGCGGCAGCGGCTCGACCTCCCGACCGTAGAACTCGACGTCGATGCCGTTGGGAATGATGCGGTACTCGCCGCGGTAGGACCGGTTCACCAGGTCCCGCGCCGCCTGGGACACCGCAATCTTGCCGTCGAGCTTGCGTTGCAGCCGCCGGATGAGCGGGCGCGTGGTGTGATAGACGAACGCCGACTTCCGCGCGGCATGAAACGTGCCGACGTTGAGCGCCCGTGAGTGGCGCAGCACGGTGAGCGGCAAGGCGGGCACCAGCGGTTCCTGCAGGTGGACCACGTCGAACTTGCGCTCGTCCAGGACGCGCCGCACCCGCGGCAGGAGCGCCGGCGACAGCGTGAGCCGGGCCGTTGATTGGTTCACGGGCAGCGGCACGATGCGGCGGCCGACCCGGTAGAAATTGGGGGTCTCGATGTCGGGCGTCTCCGCCGACGAGGGCGCCATGATCGCGACCTCATGCCCCAGCGCGCGGAACTCGCGGTCGAGCGCCAGCACGTGCTCCGTCACCCCGCCGGGATAGGGGAAATCGTAGGGCGAGACCTGGAGGATGCGCATGCTCAGGGGGTCTCCCACATGGACCGGAACATGTACCACTGCTCGGGCGCCTTGCGGATGAGCGCCTCGAGGTCCCACATCACTTGCTGCATGCCGTGCTGCACGGCTTCGTCCCGCGGCATGCTGCGGTCCCAGAAGATCGGCGGCATCGCGTGTCCGGTATAGGTGCCGTCGCCGTTGCGCGTCATGCCGCCCACCATCAGCGGACTGCCGGCGCGCTGCGCTAGGGCGGCCGACCCTGGCGGCACCCACGCCAGCGCGTCCGAAAAACTCCACCTGCACGCCTCGTCCCGGCGTGGGCCGGTCGGCCAGCAGCGCGACGTACTCGCCGCGACGCAGCGCCCGCAATATCTCCCGCGCGGCGCTCCCGAGCTGAATGCTATGGAGGTCGAGCTTGGCCCGCACGTGGTCCAGCATGCCGGTCATCGCGCGGCTGCGCATAGTCTCGGCGACCGCGTGCGTCGGGTGGTCCAGCGAGACCAGCCCGCCGCACCATTCCCAGTTCCCGAAATGGGCCGTGATCATGATGCCGCCCTTGCGCTGCTCGTGGAGCGCCTTGAAATGCTCGAAGCCCTCGATGCGCACGGTGCGCCTGATCAAATCAGCTTGCGACAGTCGGAAGCTGCGCACGAAGTCAAACACGTGATCCACGAACGCCACCACCGACCGCCGGGCGAGGCTTTGCACGCGAGGGTCTGAGGGCGGCAGGTCCAGCACGACCGCCATGTTGGCGATCGTGTTGCGGCGCACGCGCGGGACAAGCAGGAACGCCAGCGTGCCCAACACGCGCGCAATCGCCGTCGAGATCGGTCGCGGGATCCAGCCGATCACATGCGAGCCGACCTCAAATATGACGATCATTTACGCGGGATCGGCCGCCGATCCGGCCGCAATCGTCGCCGACGCAATGAACTCCTCCATCATGTCGTGGGCTTCGGCATCGGTGTACTGAATGGGCGGCGATTTCATGAGGTACGCCGACGGGGCTTCCAGCGCTCCCGATACCCCGCGCGTCAGTGCGATCTTGCAGCAGCGCACCGCGTCGATCACGATGCCCGCCGAGTTCGGTGAGTCCCAGACCTCGAGCTTGAGCTCCAGGTTGAGCGGCTGACCGCCGAAGGACTGACCCTCAAGGCGGATGAAGGCCCACTTGCGGTCGCCGAGCCACTCGACGTAGTCGCTGGGCCCGATGTGCACGTTGCCCGCCCCGATGTCGTACTCCAACTGACTCGTCACGGCGTTGGTCTTGGAGATCTTCTTCGACTCCAGCCGTTCGCGCTCCAGCATGTTCTTGAAATCGGAGTTCCCGCCCACGTTCAGCTGATAGGTCCGCTCGAGGTTGACGCCTCGGTCGCGGAACAGCCGGGTCAGGACCCGGTGCACGATCGTGGCTCCGACCTGCGACTTGATGTCGTCGCCGATGATGGGCACCTGGGCCCGCTCGAAGCGCTGCTGCCAGTAGTCCTCGCGCGCGATGAACACCGGCATGCAGTTCACCATGGCGCAGCCGGCCTGCAGCACCTGCTCCACGTACCACTTGGTGGCTTCCTCGCTGCCCACCGGCAGGTAGTTGATCACCACGTCGGTGTGGGTGTCGCGCAGCAGCTCGACGATGTCCTCCGTCGATCCGTCGGCTTTCACGACCGTGTCCGCCATATAGCGCCCGATGCCGTCGTGCGTCATGCCGCGCGACACCGGGACGTCCAGCGGCGGGACGTCGGAGAATTTCACCGTGTTGTTCGGCGTCGCGAATATCGCCTCGCTCAGATCGGCCCCAACCTTGTTGCGGTCGACGTCGATGGCCGCCGAGAACTCGATATCACCAATGTGGTAGGGGCCTAGCACGGGGTGCATGAGCCCGGGGATGAACTCATCGGCCGGCGCGTCGCGATAGTGCTCGACCCCTTGCACCAACGACGAGGCGCAATTACCGACGCCAATGATCCCTACGCGAACCGTGGACATGGTGACTCCCTTACGACGGTGCGGCGCCCGAATCCGGGCGTTCCGATGTGTGTGCCTTCTGCACGGTGACCAAATGCTCCAGATAGGTCGTCAGTTCTTGATGCAGGGCCTCCAGGCGATCGGACACCAGCGAGTACTTCACCAAGCGTCCCTCACGACGAGCTTGAACCAGGCCGGCCTGGCGCAGGCGGCGCACATGCCACGACACGAGTGGGGGGCTGTGGCCCACCGCCTCGGACAACTCGGCCACCCCCTGCTCCGCGTTCTCGGACAACCGCTGCAGGATTCGCAAGCGGGTACCCGACCCGAGCGCCCGGGCATATGAGCGCATGCCCAGGATGTCCCAGTCGTCCGGCGCGGTTGTTGGAGGCACAATGCATAAAGAAAAGTTTTTCTTTCGCTGGACTCTAGCGCGTTAGCCACGCGTCGTCAAAGAGCGTCGGAAGGCGGTCGCGGGTCCCGTCGGCCGGTCATTCCCGCGGAGGGAGACCCTTGCGAAGCCCCACCGTCATTCCGGCGAAGCATGTCCCCGCGCAGGCGGGGAGCCGGAATCCAGTCCGGTCGAACCTGGAGGCGCGCCGGAAACTTGGCGTAGATGCGGGTCAGAGACCCGCTTCGACAAGGCATGGCAGGCGTCTCCGGATGCGAGACTCCCCGCCGAACGCATCCGCGGGCGAAACGAGCGCCCCCGACGCTACTTGGCGTACTCGACCGAGCGCGTTTCCCGGATCGCCGTGATCTTGATCTGTCCGGGGTACTCCAGCGACTCCTGGATGCGGTCGGCGATCTCCCGCGTCAGGCGGTGGATGCCCAGCTCGTCAACCGAGCTGGGCTGCACCATGACCCGCAGCTCGCGCCCGGCCTGGATGGCATAGCAGGACTTCACGCCATCGAACGAGCCGGCGATCTCCTCCAGCTTCTCCAGGCGTTGCAGATAGCGCGTCACCGTTTCGCGGCGCGCTCCGGGGCGCGAGCCCGAAATCGCGTCCGCCGCCGCGACGGCGAAGGCCTCGAAGCTTCGCAGCTCCACCTCGAAGTGGTGCGCCTCCGCGGCGTGCGCCACGTCTTCACGCACGCCGTGGCGTCGCAATAACTCGCCGCCGATCAGCGCGTGCGGACCGTCCACCTCGTGGTCGATGCCTTTGCCGATGTCATGCACAAGTCCGGCTGTGCGCGCCAGCTCCACGTCGCCGCCCACTTCGCCCGTCATGGTCGCTGCGAGCAGCGCCACCTCCACGGAGTGGCTGAGCACGTTTTGCCCGTAGCTGTGGCGGAAGCGCAATCGCCCCATGTAGCGCAGGATCTCCGGCGGCAGTCCCGTGATCTTGGCGTCGAACGCGGCCCGCTCGCCTTCCTGGGCGATGATTTCCGTGACCTCGGATTGGGCCTTCGCCACGGCCTCTTCGATGCGCGCCGGGTGGATGCGCCCGTCCTCGGTTAAGCGCCGCAACGCCACGCGCGCTACTTCGCGCCGCACCGGGTCGAAGGCCGAGAGCACGACCGTTTCGGGCGTGTCGTCGATGATGATGTCCACCCCGGTGGCCGCTTCCAGGGCGCGAATGTTGCGGCCCTCGCGTCCAATGATTCGACCCTTCATGTCGTCGTTCTTGAGGTCGACGACCGAGGTCGTCACCTCGGTCGTGTGGGACGCGGCGACGCGCTGCAGCGCCAGGCCCACCAGCCAGCGCGCCCGGGCTTCCGCCCGCTCCGTGGCGTCGGCCTCGACCTGGCGCACCATCTGCTCGGCGTCGCTGGAGACCTCCTGCTCGATGCTCTGCAGCAACTCGGTGCGCGCCTCGTCCCGCGTCAGGCCAGCCGCGCGCTCCAGCGCCGCCAAGTGCTCCTGGCGCGCCTCTTCCTGCGCCTGCGCGTCGGCCTCGAGCTTGCCGCGCTCGACGTCAAGCTCGGCCTCGCGGGCCACCGACGCGCGCTCGCGGTCCTCAAGTGCGTCGGCGCGCGCCTCCAGCCGCTCGTCCCGCTGCTGCGCGCGCTGCTCTTGGCGCTGCATCTCGCGGCGACGATCGGCCAGTTCGCGCTCGCCGGCTTCCCAGGCTTGGCGCGAGGTTCGCGTTGTGGTCTCGATCAGGGCTCGTTGCTGGGCTTCGGCGGCCTTCAGCTCGTCCTCGATGCGCTGCGCCAGGGCGCGCATGCGCGATCCGGATAGCCAGACTTGATAGAAGTAGCCGGCCACGAGCCCCAGGGCGAGCATCGCCACGCCAGCGATGATCGCTATCAGCGGGGCAGCCATGGCTAGCCTCCGATAGGTTGATGGTGGGGTATGGCGTCAAAGTGTTCGTGCCTGCAAGTGCCCCGCAGTGTCTCGCGGAGCTACACGATGCTAACGGGCAATCGGTTTATGCGCCACCGTGCGCCGGACCGCCGTTGCCTCCCACCTATACTGGACCCGGCAACGATTGGGCGGGCGGCAGACCGGGAGAGCCAAATGACTGCGACCAACGGCGCGGCGACGATGACGGGCCGCGAGCGCTACGTAAACGCGCTGCTGGGCAAGCCGGTCGACCGGATCGCCGTGGGCAGCCCGACGTCGCTGGCCACCTACGAGCAGATGCGCCTGCTCGGGGTCGAGTGGCCCGAGGCCCACTACTCGGCCGAGACCGTCGCCCTGCTGGCCGAACGCAGCTACACCGACCTGGGATTCGACACGATCGCGCCCTATTTCAGCATCATCATGGGCGCGGCGGCGCTGGGCGCCCCAATCGACTGGGGCTCGGACCCTTGGGAGTTCGACAAATCGACCGGCAAGATCATCACCGGTCCCCGCATGCCGGCGGTCAAGCCGCCCAACCCGTGGGTCACTCCCGACGACATCGAGATTCCCGACGACTTCCTCGAGCGCCGCGAGTCGCGCGCCATCATCGACGCGATCAAGATCCTCCGCGCCGACCACCCGGACGCGGGAATCGTGGGCAAGGTCATGGGCCCGTGGACGCTGGCCTATCACATGTTCGGGCCGCAGGAATTCCTCATCAACGTGATTCTCGACCCCGACTACGTGCACCAGGTCCTCGACAGGCTGCGGCATGCGTCCGTCATGTTCGCCAATGCCCAGCTCGAAGCCGGCGCCGACGTGATCACGCTGGCCGACCACTCCACCGGCGACCTGGTGCGCGCCGAGACCTATCGCGACTATCTGCTGCCGGTGCACCAGAAGATCACGCCCCTGATCGAAGGGCCGGTGATTCTCCACTGCTGCGGCAAGACGATCGACCGCATGTCATACATCACCGAGGCCGGATTCGAAGCCTTCCACTTCGCCACGGAGAACAACCCCCACGAGGCCAAGGAAACCGTTGGTGACTACAAGCTGGTGGGCAATGCGAGCAATTTCATCACCCTGCTGAGCGGTCGTCCGGAGGATGTCGCGGTCGAGATCGAAGACCTGCTGGCCGCCGGCGTCGACATCATCGCGCCCGAGTGCGCCGTGCCGCCGCAGGTGGCCGACGCCAACTTGCGCGCGCTCGTCCAGGCCGCGCGCGGCGAATTCGAGCCCGATCCCGCCGTGGCCGACGCCCAGAACATGGCCGACGACTACCGCGCGCAGGTCGCCGCGCAGAGTGGCGCCCGTCCGAGCTAGTCGCTCGCCGAGCGGCGTGTCTGCCGTGCCCGCATGCGCGCCGGCGATTTCGCCATCTGAATCGTGACCGACGACCGCGACGACGCCCAAGACCTCGCTGAGCGCTGGCTCGGGCTGAGCGGCATTCCCGTCGAGGCGGCTTTTCTGCACGCCTTTCGGCGCTCCGGAGCCGACCGGCAGCTCGGCTATCCAATGACGCCGGGAGTGTTTGTTGGCGATACGTTGGTCCAATACTTCACCCACGGCCGTCTTGAAGCGCCCGGCCGTTCCACGCTGTGGCCCGTCGGCGTGCCGCGGCGTACGGACCTCGGCGAGCACCTGGCCCGCGCGCTGGCCGGCGCGGAGTCCGCGCCGGAGCCGCTCGATGTCTTCGAGGCCGCCTTAGGCACGCCTGAGCTGCGAGCGCGCGCGGGTACGAATGTGGGATCCCCGATTCACTGGCGCGGCACGCCGACGCAGCTGTTTCAGCGCGAGATCGTGCGCCTCATGCCGGTGTCTCCGGGGACCCGACGCCCCGTGCGCGGCAATCTTGGCGAGCTCTACCTCGGACTCTCCGACGGCCAGCGTGCACGCGGCGAGGATCAGCCCTCGCCCATCGATCGACCCGCAGTTTCGGCTCCCGAGCCCGTGATCGCGCCGGTGCTCACCTATCACCACACCCGCGGCGCCGATGTCTTCCGCGACCACCTCACTGCTCTCCTCGATGAGGGCCTGATCCCGGTGTCATTCGATCAGCTGGTGGCGGCCATCGAGGGATGGGCCTCGCTGCCGCCGCGCGCCTTCGCCCTCACCTTTGACGACGGATGGGCGGGTCAATTCCACGACGCGCTGCCCGTCCTTGTCGAGCTGCGTGTCCCTGCCACGTTCTTCGTCCTGCCGGGGTTCGACCGCCATGGTCAAGGCCACATGACCCTCGAACAGATGCGCGACGTGCGCGCCGCCGGCATGACCGTGGGCTCACACACGCTCAACCACGCGCGGTTGACGTCCCTGATCAGACGGAATCTTGGGCGCGGCGCAGGCGGAGGTGGTCCTCTCGCGTGCCGAGCTGGAGCGCGACGTTGACGGCGTCGACTACTTCGCCTACCCCAACGGCCTCTATGACGATGACGTGATCCAGCTCGTCCGCGATTCCGGCTACCGCGCCGCGGTGGCAACCGTGCCCGGCCTTGTCCATTCGCTGGACCGGCGGTTTGAGTTGCGCCGCGTGGCTGCCAATGCGTGGGGGTCGTTGGACGCGACGCGCCGCGCCATCCGACGCGCGGCCGCCATCGAGGGGGTCGAGTCGCCGATCTGATTTGCGTCAAGGGTGGACAATCGCGCAACGGTTTCGCCCTGGCGAAGGTCGCCGCTCCGCGCTGCATGCACGTCGTCACGCTGCACTTGCTCAACTTTCGCAACTACGCCCGGCTTGATCTCGACCTGCCGGTCGGGCCCCTGGTGGTGCATGGGGGCAATGCGCAAGGCAAGAGCAATCTGCTGGACGCGATGCACATCTTGGCGACGGGCCGCAGCATGCGCAGCGGACCCGAGGCCGCCTGGATCAACGTGGATGCGCCGGACGCAGCCCATTTCGCGCGTATCCGGGCGCACGTCCAGGCCGCGTCTGGTGAGGAGCACCTTGAGCTTGTCGTTGCCCGGACCAGCGCGGGCGGCGGCGTCAGGCGCCGGGTGCGCATCGGCGGCGCCGCCCGGCGGTTGGCCGATCTGCCGGGCCGCCTGCAAGCCGTCAGTTTCGCGCCGGCGGATTTGACGCTGCTCACCGGACCGCCGCGGGAGCGGCGGCGCTGGCTCGACATGGCGCTGGCGCAGCTTGATCGCGACTTCGTGGCGGCGCTGGCGGAGTACGAGATCGTCCTCACGCGGCGCAACGCGTTGCTCCGCCGCATCCGCGCCGGTCACGCCCGGCCGCCCGAGCTGGACTTCTGGGACATGCGCTTTGCCCCGCTGGCGGTCCAGGTCGTGCGCCGGCGGCAACAATTCGTGGAAGCCCTGCAACCGTTGCTCGCGGCGGAGTACGCGCAGATCACCGACGATCCAACGCTTGCCCTCAGCTACGCGGCCACGGCGACGTTCTCGGAACCCTCGGAGTTTGCGGAGGCGCTCCGGCAGGCGCGCCCAGCCGACGTGGAGCGCGGCGCCACGGGCTTGGGGCCGCATCGGGATGACCTCGCGCTCCATCTCGGCACGCACGCGCTGGCCAGCTTCGGCTCGCGCGGCCAGCTACGCTTGGCCGGGGTGGCGCTCAAGTTGGCCCAATTCGAGTTCGCGCAGCGCCGGACCGGCGAACGGCCGGTGCTGCTGCTCGACGACGTGGCGGCCGAGCTGGACCCGCACCACCGGCGTCTGCTGCTGGAGCGCCTGACACCGGCGGCGCAAACCATCATCACCACCGCCGATCCGGCAGGCCTGGACGCGCCGATGCTGGGCGACGCGGCACACCTGCTGATCGAAGGTGGATGCGTTCGGGCGACCCATGCCCCGGCGTAGGTCGGGCGCGCTCCGGCCGCTCGCCGACCTGCTCGCCGAGCTCGGTGAGCGTGCCGACATGCGCTACGGCCGCCGCCGACTCGCGACCACCCAAGCGATCGAAAGCGCGCTGCGCTCGGTGTTGGGCAACGACGCGTCCGCGCGCTGCCAGCCGGCCGGCTACGTCGGCACGACCGCCATTCTGGCCTGCCGTTCGAACGCGTCCGCCCAGATTGTGGCCATGCACCTGCCGCAAATCATGGACGAGGTGCGCGGACGCGTTGCCCACGACGACGTGCAAGAGTTGCGCCTCAGCGTGGCGCCCGAGCATTGGCCGGAGCTGTAGCCGATCGATCCCCGCCAAGTATCCTAGGCGCGCGCCCGTCCGTGCGGGCGAACGGGGATGGGCTTGCATGCACAACATCGCACTGATTCCGGGCGACGGCACAGGGCCGGAGGTCACCGCCGAAGCACTGAAAATCCTCGAGGCCGCCGCGCACGTTGGCGGATTCACCTACGACACCACCACCCTCGATTTTGGCGGGGAGCGATATCTGTGCACCGGTGAGACGCTGCCCGAGGGCGCCATCGACGACCTGCGCCAATTCGACGCCATCTTCCTCGGCGCCATCGGCCACCCCGACGTGCAGCCGGGCATCCTGGAGAAGGGCATCCTGCTGCGGATCCGCTTCGAGCTCGACCAGTACATCAACCTGCGCCCGGTCAAGCTCTACCCGAACGTGGAGACGCCGCTGCGCGACAAGGGCCCTGAGGACATCGACTTCATCATCGTGCGCGAGAACACCGAGGGGCTCTACACCGGCATGGGCGGCGTGCAATACGGGGGCACGCCCAACGAGGTTTCCACGCAGATCCACTGCACCACCTATCACGGCGTGTCGCGCTGCGTGCGCTATGCCTTCGACCTCACCCGCGCCCGTGCGCGCACCAACCAACTGCACCTGGTGGCCAAGACCAACGTGCTGACCTACGTCCACGGCACCTGGTGGCGGGCCTTCAACGAGATCGGCGACGCCGAATTCCCGGACATCACGCGCGACTACGCGCACGTTGACGCCGCCACGATGTGGATGGTCAAGAATCCCGAGTGGTTCGACGTCGTCGTCACCGAGAACCTGTTTGGCGACATCATCACCGACCTCGGCGCGATGATTCAGGGCGGCATGGGCATCGCCGCCGGCGGCAACGTGAACCCCGAGGGCGTCTCGATGTTCGAGCCGATCGGCGGATCGGCGCCCAAGTACACCGGGCAGGGCGTCATCAACCCACTGGCGGCGATCAACGCGATGCAAATGCTGCTGGACGACATCGGCGAGCATGCGGCGGCGCAGCGCGTCGAGGCCGCCGTCGTCCAGGCCCTCGAGAGCGGGCGCTTCGAATCCATGAGCGCCGGCCGCATGGGCATGTCAACGTCCGAAGCCGGCGATTTCGTCGCGAGCCTCGTCTAGCCCGTCCCTTTCCGGAGCAGACGCGACACCCGGTCGCGGTTTGGGCTGACGTCAAGGAGCGGGACAGGCGCGTTGCGTCGGGCTGTGTTTCACGCGGCCAAGGCAACTGCACCCAGGGCCGGTGATATACTCCGGCGCCTTCGCTGGTGGGCGCATCCGCCCGCTGTAGCACCCGAGGACACCCTCATCGCTTCGTCCAACGGCTCCCTAGCCGGGCTCAGTCAAGAGCGTTTGTTGTGGATGTACCGCACCATGCGCCGCATCCGCCGTTTCGAAGAGGCGGCGGAGGTCGCCTACCGCGCGGCCAAGATGCGCGGCGCGCTGCACTTCTATATCGGTGAGGAAGCCACGGCGACCGGCGTCTGCGCGGCGCTCAACGAGGGCGACTTCATTACCAGCACCCACCGCGGCCACGGGCACTGCATCGCCAAGGGTGCGCGCCTCGACAAGATGATGGCCGAGCTCTACGGCCGCACGACGGGTTACTGCGGCGGCAAGGGCGGCTCCATGCACATCGCCGACGTCGCCAGCGGCAATCTGGGCGCCAACGGCATCGTCGGCGCGGGCGTGCCCATTGCCGTGGGCGCCGCACTCGGGTCCAAGCTGCGCAAGGACGGCAAGGTCACCGTCTGCTTCTTCGGTGACGCCGCCGGGCCCACGGGCGCCTTTCATGAGGGCGTGAACATGGGCTCGGTGCTCAACGCGCCGGTCGTCTTCGTCTGTGAGAACAATCAGTACGGCATGGCGACCCACACCGAGTACGCCAACGCCGCGCCGGTGGGCGACCGCGGTCCGGCCTACGGCATGCCCAGCGAGCGCATCGACGGCAATGACGTGTTTGAGGTCTACACCCGGGCCAAGGTGGCCATCGACCGCGCCCGCGACGGCGAGGGTCCGAGCCTCATCGAAGCCATCACCTATCGCCACAGGGGCCACACCATTCACGACTCGAAGGGCTATCGCGACGAGGAAGAGATCGCCAAGTGGATCGCGCGCGATCCCATCGAGCGCTTCAAGCGGGCCATTCTCGAGGCCAAGGCAATAACCGAAGATGACATGCAGGCGATCGATGAAGAGGTCGAGGCTGCCATCAAGCAGGCGGAGGAGTTCGCCGAGGCCAGCCCCTGGCCGACGCTGGACGCCATCGAGCAGGACGTCTACGTCTAGCCATGGCTGTCACCACCGCACCTGACGCCCCGGCCGGAGCCGCCACGCGCCAGATCTTCATGAGCCAGGCGCTGCACGAAGCCCTGGACGAGGAGATGGGGCGCGACCCGAACGTCTTCGTCATGGGCGAGGAAGTCGGTATCTGGGGCGGGGCCTATAACGTGACCGCCGGCCTGCTGGAGAAGTGGGGCGAGGAACGCATCATCGACACGCCCATCTCCGAGGCGGCCATCGGCGGGGCGGCGGTTGGCGCCGCCGTGACCGGCTGCCGGCCCGTGGCCGAGTTCATGTACTCGGACTTCATGGGCATCGCCATGGACCAGATCGTCAATCAGGCCGCCAAGAACCGCTATATGTTTGGCGGCGCCGCCAAGCTGCCCATCACCTATCGCGCGCCGTTCGGCGCCGGCACCGGCAACGCGGCGCAGCACACCCAGAGCCTCGAAGCCTGGTTTGCGCACGTGCCCGGGCTCAAGGTGGTCACCTGCTCGACACCCCACGACGCCAAGGGATTGCTGAAAGACATCCATCCGCGAGGACAACGTGGTCGTGTTCTTTGAGCACAAGGCCATCTACTCCATGCGCGGCCCCGTGCCCGAGGACGAATACACCATTCCGCTGGGCGCGGCCGACATAAAGCGCGCGGGCACGCGACGTCAGCGTGGTGACCTACGCGCGCCAGGTGCACTATGCGCTGGAGGCGGCCGAGCAGTTGGCCGGCGAGGGCATTAACGTCGAGGTCGTCGACGTCCGCACGCTCTATCCGCTCGACGTGGACACCATCTTGGCCTCCGTGGCACAAGACGAACCACGCCGTGGTCGTCTACGAGGCCGCGCGCTTTGGTGGCTTCGGCGCTGAGATCGCTTCCCAGATCCAGGAGCATGGCTTCGACGATCTGGACGCGCCCGTGCTGCGGGTGGCCGGGTCGCACTCGCCCATTCCGTTCTCGGAACCGCTCGAAAAGGGCGCCATCCCCGACCCGGAGCGGATCGCCGCGGCCATTCGGGAGTCGCTGCAAGGCTCCCGCTAGCCCCAGCCTCAACGAAAGGACCCAGCCGTGGCCACCCCGGTCCTCATGCCCCTGATGGGCATGACGATGGAAGAAGGCATCGTCAGCAATTGGCTCGTGGAGGACGGGGCCACGGTGACCAAGGGTCAACCGATCCTCGAGTTCGAGACCGATAAGATCAACGCCACCGTCGAGGCGCCGGAGGACGGCGTGCTCGGCGGCTTAGCCGCCCAGCCGGGCGACGCCGTGCCGGTGCAAGGAATCCTGGCTTACATCCTGGAGCCCGGCGAGGAGCCGCCCGCGGCCGAGGCACCCCCAGCCGCCGCGCCTGAGCCGGCGCCGGCACCCGCTCCTGCGCCCGCCGCACCGGCAGCTCCACCGCCCGCGCCAGCCCCAGCGCCCGCGCCCGTGGTGGCGGCAGCTCCCGCCCCGGCGGCTGCCGACGGACGCGTCAAGTCATCGCCTCTAGCCCGGCGCATCGCCCGTGAGCTGGGTGTGGCGCTGGCCGGCCTCGTTGGCAGCGGACCCGGCGGACGCCTTATCGAGCGCGACGTGCGCGAAGCCGCGGCCGCCGCGCCGGTGGCCGCCCCGGCCGTTGCCGTGGCGCCGGCGATTGCACCGCCTGCCGCCGTGCCAATGTCTGCGGTGGCTGCCGCGACCGGCGAACCCGCCGCCGGCACCACGATCCCCGTCACCGGCGTGCGCAAGGTCATCGCCGAGCGAATGCTGCAGAGCCTGCAACAGAGCGCACAGGTCACGCTGGTCACCGAGGTCGACGGCCGCCGGTTCCACGAGTTGCGCACCGAGTTGGCCGCCCGCCACGAGCCCGCCCTCGGGTTCAAGATCAGCTACAACGACCTGCTCATCCGCGTCTGCGCTCACGCGCTGCGCGAGCATCCGCGCGCCAACGCCAGCCTGGACGGCGATGTCATCCGCCTGCACGAGGCGGTAAACGTGGGTCTCGCCATCGAGGCCGGCGGCGACCTGGTCGTGGCCAATGTCAAGCAGGCCGACCGCAAGTCGCTGGTCGAGATCGCCTCCGACCTGCGCGGCGTGGTCGAGCGCGCCCGTGCCAATCAGCTCGCCCTGGACGACATCACCGGCGGCACCTTCACGATCAGCAACCTGGGGCTTTACGGCATCGACGCCTTCACCCCGGTGCTCAACCCGCCGGAGTCCGCCATCCTCGGCGTCGGCGCGCTGCGCGAAAAGGCCGTGGCGCGCGACGGCGAGGTTGTCGCCCAACTCTCAGTGACGCTGAGCCTCACCTTCGACCACCGCATCATCGACGGCGCCCCCGCCGCCCGCTTCCTCGCCCGCATCCGGGAGCTCATCGAGCAGCCGTACTTGTTGCTGTAAGGTGTTGCTTTAGAGACCTAGAACACTTGTTGCTAGTCTTGGACGAGACCGATATCTATGGCTGAGATGGTTCTAACTTGCCCGTATTGCGCATCTGCTCGCATGACGTTTGATTTCATTGGCCAACATTTGTCTGAGAGAGAACTACGCATATGGAAGACATTTTGGGTGTGCCGTAATTGTGAGGAAGGTGTAGTTGTCAATCTAAGCGGTCCAGATCGATTCTCGCCGGGCGACTGTAGGGGCGACCCGCGTGATGGAGGCTTCTATATGCATGCTATACGCCCGGAGCCGCAGCGAATTCTTGCGCCCGCATGTGTTCCAGATGATATCGCGCGTGATTTCAAAGAGGCGACGGACAACCTGCGGCGCAAGAACTGGACGAGCTCTGGCATGATGTTCCGCAAGGTCCTACAGCGATCTACATCAAGGCTTGTCCCCGAAGACTCGGGCCTCAAGGACATGAGACTTGTTCAGCGCATCGACGCTCTCGATGAGCGACGTCTCATTACGCCTGCGATGAAGGACTTGGCTCACAGAATTCGCTTGGATGGAAACGAGGCTACGCATGAAGAAGACGAAGAATTTTCGGAACAACAGGCCAAATGGATGAAAGACTTCACCGAGCTGTTTCTTATCTATGCGTTTACTCTTCCTGCACGTATTGAAGCATCGAATACAGCGACCGAATCTGAGGCCTGATGTCGTCAACCTCGGGGTGGCAGCGCGCAGCGGGGTCCGGCTGCAAGATGTGGCACCGGCCGTCGTGGCGGCGAATCCGAATGGCGCCGTCTCTGCGGCGCGGTTTCCAGCAGGGACGCGGAAATGCCGACGGGGTAACCTTGGATAGGAGAAAGCGGGAGCGGAGGACCGTCCATAGTGGTGTCTGTCTCGGATCCGCCGCAGGTGGGTGCGTCGCTGGAGCAGCCAACTGGATCGCTCGAGGGGTCAGATCTCTGGCGCAAGCGGGTCATGCTGCCAACGTATACCGCCGCCGAGGCGGCTCGGTACGCACAGGCGAAGCCGCAGACCGTTGGCTACTGGTTCCGGGGAAGCGAAACGTCGGGGCCGGCGCTCCCGGGCCGCAACGCGGGCGAACGCCTGAACTACTTCGAGGCGGTCGAAGTGGCGTTCGTCGCCGTGTTCAGGCGCTACGGCGTCCGTTTGAAAAACCTGCGGAACGCGCGCGCCTACTTTCAAGCGCTGCTCCAGACCGAGTATCCGTTCGCCACCGAGCGGTTCTACACGGAAGGCACGCGGATTCTGCGCGAATGGGGCGACCTACAGGAGCTTTCGGAATTCTCCGAGGTCGTCATCGGCGACGAACAGGGGCAACTGGCCTGGGCCGGACTGCTTGGCGAGAAGTTCGAGACCTTCGACTACGAGCACGATCTGGCACTCCGGTGGCACGTGGCCGGCCGGAGTTCGCCGGTGCAAATCGATCCACGCGTCTCATTCGGGGCCCCAAGCGTGCGCGGGATTCCGACCTGGGCGATGCGCGGACGCAAGCTGGCAGGCGAGTCGGTTGAAGAGATCAGCGAAGACTTCGGACTTGAGGATAACGACGTGATCGCCGGCCTGGAGTTTGAGGGGCTGGAACTCGAGGCTGCTTGACCTTCTTCTTCGACCGGTGCGTCGGCACCCAGATACCGCGAGCCCTGAAAGCCTTCAAACGCTTCCCCGTCGTGATCTGCTATCACCAAGAGATAATTACTGCTTCGGTGGCCCGCGCTGCGTGCAGCGTGGGATGCGCCTACCCTCGCCCGCGGAGTCGGCGTAGGGGCGGTTCGCGAACCGCCCTTACTTATCGTGAACCTGTACGGGAGCCTCGCTGAGGCGTGTGCGTCACCCGCGGCGTTCGCGGCCCTCGCGAACGATGTTGACTATCTCGTCGGTCGTGAGGCCGAGGTCAATGCCCTCAACGTCAAGCGGGGAGCGCACCGTGGATTCGGGCCTGCCGAGGTGGCCCGCGCTGCGTGCAGCGTGGGATTGGCGCGAAGAGTCTTGCCCAGGGTCTTGAGGAGATTGCTTGGGCTGTTGCAGGGGTTGGCGCATAGCAATCCCAGGTTACACGCGTCCTGGGCGACCGGGGACCGGGCCGCATCGGAGGCCGGTCCGATGGCATCCCAGCGCAGCTGCCGTTGACAACAGCGATGTATGGGGTGTGCCTCTCCGGGCTGGCATGATGCGGCGGCGGGATTCAGGGGATCGAGCCATGGACCTGGTTGAGTCGCACGTCCACATCTGGACGATTCGGGACCCGCGCTTTGGCCGGCATCCCGACTCCGACTTCACTCCGGAGCTGGAAGCGGCGCCGGGGGACCTATTCGCGGCGCAGGATGCGATCGGCGGCGTGGCCTGGACCGTGCTCATCCAGCCGCGTTACTACCTGTGGGACAACACCTACCTGGCGCAGGCCGCGGAGGCGCATCCGGATCGATTCGTCGTCGCCGGACGCGTGAATCCGCTGCTGCCCGAGGCGCCAGAGCAGCTACGCGAGCTGATGCAGCGGCCCGGCTATCGCGGCATTCGCCTGGCGGCGACCGAGGACCCTGCGACCCGGTGGCTCGACGACCGCTCGCAAGACCTGCTGTGGGAGGCCGCCGCGGAGACGCGCGCCACCATCGGGCTGCTGATCCAGTGGCGCCAGCTTCCCCAGGCCGCGGCCATGGCGACCCGGCATCCGGGCGTCACCGTCGTGATCGACCACCTGGGGTTTCCGGACTACGACGATCCGGCCTCGCTGGAGAACCTCTTGGACCTCGCCCGCCTGCCGAACGTCTACGTCAAACTCTCGGGCTATCCCCACAACACCGGCGACGCCTATCCCTACCTGCGCGCCCGACCCTTCATCAAGCGCGTGCTCGACGCCTTGGGGGCCTCGCGTGTGATGTGGGGCAGCGACTGGCCGGTCTGTCTGGCCCACGCGACCTATTCCCAGGCGTTCACGTCCGCCTGGGAGCTGCCGTGGCTGACCGAGGGCGACCGCGCGTGGATATTCAGCCGGACCGCGCGCGCCGCCTGGCGCATCCCGGACGCCCGTCCCTGAGCTAAAGAAAAATCCGGGTGCAAGGCCGGGCGGAGGCCTTGCACCCGGATGAAGTCCGGGAAAGCGCCTAGGCGGGCTGGAGGTGACCCTCCAGTTGCGCCCGCAAGTGCTTCTCGGGCAGGACGCCCACTACACGATCAACTTCCTGGCCGTTCCGGAAGAAGATCAGCGTGGGGATGCCTCGAACGCCGTGCTGGTTCGGCGCGTCGGGGCTTGCGTCCACGTCCACCTTCACGAACTTCATGCGTCCAGCGAACTCGGTAGCCAGCTTCTCGAACATCGGCGCGAGCATACGACACGGCGCGCACCACTCGGCCCAAAAGTCGACGACCACGGTGCCATCCGCCTCCAGCACCTCCTGTTGGAAGTCGGCGTCGGTTGCGTGCGTCAGGTTGTCGGCCATGTCAGTGACCTGTGCTCTGCCCCGAGGGCAGCGGCGATATCCAAGCACCTCAACTCTAGACCGCCCCAACGGCCGGGTCGGTCGGAATCGTCACAAAAAGGCGGCGGTATTCGCGTGGAGTAGCAAGACACCGCGGGCGATGCTGCTACCCAAGGATGAACCGTGTGGCCCGGATCTACTCGATCTTGATCTGCTCGGCCGAGGAGGCCTGGCGCTCGGACGGATCCAGCGTTTGGATGCCGGCGTCCAGGACCTCGCGCAGGCTCAGCAGCACTTCACGGACGGCGCCGCGCATGTGCCCGCTCGCCTTGCCCATCCCTAGATGGGGCCTGTCGACTTCGATCGTAATGCGAATGGGCGCGCCGTGCTGCTGGGCCCCGTTCGCTGCACTCTCAGTCATTACCCCGTGCCCCCGCGTCTTCGTGGTTCCCGTTTCGCAGTATATGACCCGACCCCGGGCCGGCGTTGGCGCCTGGCTGACTGGGACTAGGCCTGCGTCGCCGGCGCGGCGCTGGACGCGGGCTCGCCGCAATAGGCGCAGAACCGCGAGTCGGCGCGAATGATCCGGCCGCATGTCTCGCACACGGTCTCCAGCGGCAGCTGCTCGCCGCAGTTCACGCAGTACCGGGCGTCCCATGGGTTGGACGCCCCGCACATGCCGCAGCCGCGGTCGACGGTCCCGCTCGCCGCCGGCGAGGCGCCCGCCGCGCGCGGCGCGGACTGGGCGCGGGCCCGCCGGAGCATCGCCACCTCCAGGCCGAGAATTCCCGCAACCGCGTCGAGGTCGTTGTCCGGCACGTGCATGATCTTGCCCGTCTCGACGTCGCTCACCCACGGGCGGTCGCGGTCGATGCGGCTGGCCAGCTCGGCCTGCGTCAGGCGCTTGCGCTTGCGGGCGCTGAACAGCATCGCGCCCAGAGGGCCGCGGTCGATATCGCGAAACGCTCGCTTCTGCAGCTTGCGCCGCACGTCGCACCCCTCCAGAGTTTCACCGCTCGCGGGGGCGCGATGCTAGCACGCCGCACATGCACCGTCTATGGGATTTGGGAACATAATTTCCCCTCCCCTTCTACGACGCCGCACATTGACCGATATTGTTCCTACAACCGGTCGTCGCCATGGGCAACGTATCGGGCCGCCGCCAGCGCTCCCAGGACCATCAGCGCCCCGATCAGCAGGAAGACGCGCTCCAGCCCCAGCCACTCGCCCAGCACGCCCGCGCTCACCGGGCCGAGAAACATGCCCAGCGCATAGACCCCCTGAAATACGCCCATCGCCGTGGCGCGTTCGGCCGGAGCCGCGCGCTCGATGCTGTGCGCCATGAGCGCCGGGAACACGAGCCCGCGACCGAATCCCCCGATCCCCTGCACGATCGTGAGCACCGCCAGATTCGGCAAGATCGGAATCAGAAGACTCGAAACCGCCGTCAGGCCAAACCCGAAGACGGTGGCCAGACGGCCGTTCAGCCGCGCCCCGGCGCCGACCAGCACCAGTGCGCCCAGGCCATTGGCCGTGATGGCGACGGTCGCGAGCAACCCCAGGTCGAAGTTGCTCGCGCCGAGCGAATCGGCCCAGAGCGGAACGAAGGCGAACGTGAGGCCGAATTGCGCGAATTGCAGCAGGGCGGCGAGCGCCGCGGCCACCAGGGTGCTGCGTTGCGTGCCGGCGCGTGCCAACGCTTGCACTTGCGGCGGCTGTTCCCGCGGGGGGCGGGCGTGGTCTGGCAGCGGCAGCAGCACCACCGCCCCGACCAATCCGAGCCCGACGGCAACCCAGAACGTTGTGGCAACCGCGCTGGCTTCGGCCACCGCGCCGCCGATCAGCATGATCACGACCTGACTGGCCGCGCTCAGTCCCACGGCGATGCCGGTCGCACGGGCCACCGTCCGGCTGGGAAAGAACTCCGCCAAATGCACCGACGCGATCACGAACGTCGACGCGCCCACGCCGGTGACCGCCCGCCCGACGACCAGCAGCCAGGCCACGGGCGACAGCGCCAGCGCGGCTGCCCCCGCCGCATTGGCCAGCATGCCGCCGATCAGGAACGGCTTGCGGCGCGCCACGCGGTCCGACCAGATCCCAATCGGAATGCGCAGCACGAGCTGCGTCAGGCCGTACGCGCCTATGACCAGTCCAACCATTCCCAGCGAGGCCCCGAGGTCGCGCGCATACGTCGGCAGCACGGGCACGTAGACGTAGAGCGACATCCAAAACAGCACGTGGGCGGCGATGGCGAGGGCGCGGTGCGTGTGTGGCGTTGCGCGCATCACTCGATGGGTTGTATGCGAGCGGCTATTCCGACGGGATGGTGATCTGCTGACCGATCTGCAGGCTGTCGGGGTCTACCAGCCGGTTGGCTTGCACGAGCTCGTCCACGGTCAATCCAAATCGTGCCGCGATGCCGGACAGCGTGTCGCCGGCCTGCACGGTGTAGACGGACGGCGTTGGGGTCGGCGTGGGTCGCGCCACCGGTGTCGCCGTGGGGGTGGGGTTGGGTGTCGGGGTCGCGATCACGTTTTCGAAGGCCCGGTTGACATCGTCGATGATCGCCGTCGGGCTCACCACCGGCGACTGCGTCCGCACGGGTTCAGCCGTGGCGGGGTCTTCGGGGCGGAGCAGCAGGAACCACAGCAAGAACACCAGAAAGGCCACCACCAGCATTCCAACGAAGAGTTCGCTCCCGCGTCCCACCGAGCGGTCGGAATCCTGCATGCGCCGCCCGGCCTAACGGACCGCCGCGCGCGTCGGAGGCGAGGGTGTGGCTGGCGGCAGCGGGCGTCGACGCATCGCCGCCTACGCGCCGCTGGCCACGGAGGCCATCGTCTCGTGGGCCGCCGCTCGGGGCGAGCGGCCCATGGCGTAGTAGGCGAACCCAAGCTGGGCCATGCGCGCCGGATCGTGCATGTTGCGGCCGTCCACCAGCACGTTCCCGCGCATCGCCGCCCGCATCGCGGCCCAGTCGAGTTCCCGAAACTCGTTCCACTCGGTGGTGATCAGCACTGCGTCCGCGCCCTGCGCCGCCTCGAGCGGTGCAGCCGTCAGCGTCATCCGGTCGCCGAGCGCCTCCTGCGCCCGCGGTCCGGCGACCGGATCGTAGGCGCGCACCTCGGCCCCCTCGCCCGTGAGCAGGTGAATGATGTCCACCGCCGGGGCGTCGCGCACGTCGTCGGTGTTCGGCTTGAATGACAGGCCCAGCACGGCAACCGTGCGGCCCCGCAGATCGCCCAGTCCATCTCGCAGCTTGCGCACGGCTGAATGCCGCGCGTCGCGATTGATCTCCATGACCGCGCGCAGCAGCTGCGGGTGGCAGCCGTGGACCAACGCCATGTGCTCGAGCGCGCGCACGTCCTTCGGGAAGCAGCTTCCGCCCCACCCGATGCCGGCGTTCAGGTATCCGCGGCCGACGCGACGATCCAACTCCATGCCGTGCCCGACGACCTCGACGTCGGCGCCCAGGGCCTCGCAGATCGCGCCCATCTCGTTGATAAATGAGATGCGCGTCGCCAGGAAGGCGTTCGAGGCGTATTTGATCATCTCGGCCGTTCGAAGGTCCGTGATGATGATCGGACAGTCGAACGTCCGGTACAGCTCTGCCACGCGCCGGGCGGCGCCTTCGTCGCCCGAGCCGATCACCACCCGATCCGGCTTGAGAAAGTCCTGGATGGCTGAGCCCTCGCGCTGGAACTCGGGATTGGATACGACGGGAAAATCGTCCGCCCCGTGCTCCCGCAGGATGCGCGAGATCAAATCTCCCGTGCCCAGCGGCACGGTGCTCTTGGTGACGATCGTCGCCCCGGCCGTCATGCGGGGCGCGAGGGAGGACACCGCTGCGTCGACGCCCGCCAAGCTGGCCTCACCGGCCGCGCCGGTCGGCGTATCGACGGCGATGAAGATGAACTCGCGACCGGGGACTGCCTCGTCGTAGTCGGTGGAGAACTTCAGCCGACCGGCGCGCACGCCGCGATCAATCAGCGTCTCCAGACCCGGCTCGTAGATCGGCACGTGGCCAGCGCGCAGCGCCTCAATCTTCGCCTCGTCGATGTCCAGGCACGTCACGTCGTGGCCGACGTCCGCGAAGCACGCGCCAACGGTCAGCCCAACGTAGCCAGTGCCCACCACCGATAGCGTGCTCAGGGACTGTGCTCCTCACGCCGGCCAGCGCCGGCACGTTGACTCGCCACCCCCAAGTTTAGTAGGCCCGCGGCGGTGTGGACCGAAGTCGCCTGGGATTGGCCTGGGCGCGGTGCGATAGGCTCGCGGGCTGCTGGAAATAGGTGACCTTGGGGACCAGTGTCAAGCAGGCCGCGAGTGGATGACTACCTGGAGGCGCTGTCGTGCTGCGCGTGCGATCGCGAGCACGACGCGCATCAGATTCACACGGTCTGCCAGGCGTGCGGCCAGTCGCTGCTCGCGCGCTACGACCTGCGCCGCATCGCGCGGGCGATCACGCCGGATGACGTGGCCCGCCGCCCCCGCGGCCTGTGGCGCTTCCGCGAGCTGCTGCCGCCGGTGGCGGTGGGTGGCCCCCATCTCGGCGCGGGCGATACGCCGCTGCTGCCCATGCGAGGCGTTGGCCTGAAACTCGGGATGCCGAATCTCTGGCTCAAGGACGAAGGGGCCAATCCGACTGGCACCTTCAAGGCCCGTGGGGCTGCCGTGGGTGTCGCCGCCGCCGCTGCCCTGGGCGCCCTCGAGTTGGCCATCCCCACCGCGGGCAACGCTGGCAGCGCGTGGGCGGCCTATAGCGCCGCCGTCGGCCTGCCGATCCACGTCGTGATGCCGATTGACACGCCGCTTCCCATCAAGGCGGAATGCGCCGCCTACGGTGCCGACGTCACCGAGGTTGACGGCCTCATCAGCGATGCCGCGCGCATCGTCGGGGAGCGCGCCGCGCGCCACGGCTGGTTTGACGCGTCCACCATGCGCGAGCCCTACCGCGTGGAGGGCAAGAAGACCATGGGGCTTGAGATCGCCGAAGCGTTCGACTGGAAACCGCCGGATGCCGTGCTCTACCCCACCGGCGGCGGCGTGGGCCTCATCGGCATCTGGAAGGCCATGCGGGAGCTCGACGAGATGGGCTGGCTCAAGGGTCCGCCGCCGCGTCTGATCGCCGTCCAGGCTGCCGGATGCGCGTCCATTGTGGACGCGTGGGAAGCGGGCGCGGCGACGGCCGAGCGCGTGGACGACGCGCACACGATCGCGCCCGGGCTGCGGGTGCCGCTGCCCTTCGCGCACGCCCTGGTGCTGCGCGCCATCCGCGAGACCGGCGGAACGGCCGTGGCCGTTAGCGACGACGAGTTGGTCGCGGCCATGTCGGAGCTTGCCGAGAGCGACGGCGTCTTCGCCTGCCCCGAAGGCGCCGCGCTGCTGCCGGCGCTGCGGCGCCTGCTCGACCGCGGCGACCTGGCGCGCGACGCGAGCGTCGTGTTGCTCAACACGGGAAACGCGCTGAAATACACGGATCTCATGCATTCGAGCGGTGAGACCGCCGTATGAGCGGCGATGCCCGGCCGACGGTGATGGTGACCGAGACGATCGACGCCGCTGGGGTCGAGCATTTGCGCGAGTTCGCGCAGGTCGTCACTCCCGCTGCCCCCGACGAAACCGCCATCATGGAGGACGTGGAGCGCGTCGACGCGATGCTGGTGCGGGTGGCGCCGATCACGGCGCGCGTCATCGACGCGGCGCCGCGCCTGCGCCACATCCAGAAGCACGGGGTCGGGGTGGATGCCATTGACGTGGGGCACGCGACGGCGCGCGGTATTCCGGTAAGTGTCACCTCCGAGGCCAACGCCACGGCGGTGGCCGAACACGCCGTGACGGCGGCGCTGGCGGCATTCAAGCGCCTGGCGATCCAAGACGCCATCGTGAGCGCGGGCCAGTGGCGGCCGGCCATGACGGTCCCGGTGTATGAGCTGGCGGGACGTACGGCGGGCGTCGTTGGGGCGGGGCGGATCGGGCGGCGCGTGGTTCGTGCTCTCGTGCATGGGTTCGGTATGCGGGGGCTGATCTTCGATCCCTATCTCACGCCGGCAGACGTCGCGGACGAGGGGATCGAGCTGGCGGCCACGTTGTTTGAGCTGTTGGAGCAGGCCGACCTGGTGTCGCTGCATGTGCCCCTGACGCCGGCTACGCGGCACCTGATCGACTCCGACGCACTGGCGGCGATGCGGCCGACGGCGGTGCTCGTCAACACCTGCCGTGGCGCGGTGGTCGACGAAGCCGCGTTGGCCCAGGCGCTCTTGGAGGAACGCATCGCCGGGGCGGCCATCGACGTCTTCGCGCAGGAGCCGCCGGCATCGAGTCCGTTGCTCCAGGCGCCCAACGTCTTGCTGTCGCCCCATTTCGCCGGTCTGACGGTGGAGTCCAACCGGCGGATGGCCGTGCACGCGGCGGCGGAGATTCGCCGCGTCCTGGCGGGCGAGGCGCCCCGGTGGTGCATCAACCCCGCGGCGCTTGGGGCAACAGCCTAGGGAGACATCGACCGGGCAGCCGGAGGAGGCACGCGATGGCGACCGCACGCCGCATCGATCGCCTGCGGTCCGTGGCGGCTGCCCGGCAGGCCGGGCTGACGATCGTGCTCGAGGACATCCACGATCCGCACAACGCGGAAGCCGTGTTTCGGAGTTGCGACGCGTTCGGCGTGCAGCAGGTGCATCTGGTCTTCGAGCACGAGGCGCCGTTCGAGCCGCGACGCGTCGGCAAGGCGTCGTCCGCCTCGGCGAACAAGTGGCTGAGCTTCACGGTGCACCGCTCGACCGCCGCGTGCCTGGACGCGCTGCGGGCGTCAGGCCACGTGCTGGTGGCTTCCGCACCGCCTCCACGCGGGTGCGAACTCGCGGCGGCCAACCTCACGGCGCCGCGACTCGCCCTGCTATTCGGCAACGAGCATCGCGGGCTTTCCGACGAGGCGCTGGCGGCGGCCGACCAGGTCATGAGCATCGCCACGGTCGGCATGGTTCGCAGCCTCAACCTCTCCGTGGCTGCTGCCATTTGCCTCCACGAGACTACGCGCCAGCGCGCCGCGACCGGCTGTGACTACCGTCTGTCCGCCGATGCCCAGGCCCGGCTTGTGGACGAGTGGCTCGACCGTGCGTGATGCGCGGAGTGGAGCGCGGCGCACGCCCCGTCTATGCTCAATGCGCGTCACGTGTTCCATGTCGGCGCCGCGCGCCACGAGCAGGAGTCAACGCCCATGACCGGGGATGTGTTCTACCGCGAGGTCAAGCCGGCGCGCTCTCCCCGCGGATCCGTCGTCCCGCCGGGGTGTCAGGTGGAAGAGGTGGATGGTCGTCAGGTGCTGCGCATTCCGGCGGACGTGACCAGTGTCGAAACCCCGATCATCTTTCCGGGATTCACCATCGTCATCGAGGGCACCGAGTTGAACGTTGAAGGCCCGACCATCGTCGACGCGGCGGTCGCGGGCGAAGGCCTCGAAGCCCCGCATACGGCGCTGACGACGTCGAAGGAGGTCGAGGTCATCGGGCTCCTACGCGTCAAGTCGGTGCGCGCGCGCATTGTTCGCGGGGCCCGCATTGAAGCTGAAGACATCGACGCCGGCGTTTCCACGCGGGCCGAGGAGGCCATCGTTGCCCGCCGCGTGACCGTGCGCGACGGCACTGTGCGGGCGCCGCAGCTCATTGCCGCGGACGTCAGCGGCGAGAACGCGGCTGAGTCGCATGTCGCCTGGGATGACGCGCTGGCGCAGGGCCTGGTGCCGGAGTGGCTGCGCGACAGCTAGCCCTGTAGTGGAGGCGGATGCCGTGCCCGGCGCGGATGGCTACACCCTGTTCGCGTCGGTCTACGACCAGTGGCAGCAGACCTACGGCGCTGAATACGCGCAACTCGTCGCGCCGCAGGTGGACGAGCGGCTGGCGCAGCTGCTGGACGGTCCGCCCCGCAACCTGATCGACCTCGCCTGCGGCACCGGCACCCACGCGCTGCTGCAGGCGGCGCGCGGTGTCGCGGTTACGGGTCTCGACCTGTCGCAGGGCATGCTCGCCGCCGCGCGGGCCAAGGCCGAGGCTGCCGGCTATCCCGTGACGCTTGTGCATGGCGACATGCGCTCGTTCGATCTGCCCAAGCCCGTCGACGCCGTGACGTGTCTCTACGCCTCCCTCAACCACCTGGCCGGTCCCGCCGACCTGGCGCTGACCTTCGAGCGCGTCGCGGCGCACCTGCGTCCCGGTGGGGCATTCGTCTTCGACCTGAACACACGGACCGGATTCGAGGCGCTGTGGCGCGAGCCGGGCACGGACCGAGGCCCCGGACTCACCATCGATCGGCGCTACGTCTGGGACGACGAAGGGCCCTGGGTGGAAATGCATGTGACCATCGAGCGCCGATCGGGCGGCCCCACTGAGCGCGGCCATGCCGTGCTGCGGGCGCGGTGGTTCGAGGACCGGGAGGTCCGGGCGGGACTGGCGCAGGCGGGACTGGGGCTTGCCGATTGCACGCCCTTCAACCCCTTCCCGGAGGTTGACCGTCCGGGTATCAAGCAGCTCTGGTCCGCCACCCGCCCCCTCGCCGGCTACAGCGGGCCGAGCTGCGCGTAGCTGGTGGGGTCGTCCTCCCCGGCGTCGATGAAGCCGCGGCGGCGTTCGCCGCACTTGCCGCACACGCCGCAGTGGCCGCCATCGACCGGGTCGGCGCAAGACAGCGCGTGCTGCACGGGCAGATGCGCGCCGGCTCGAATCACGTCGGCCTTGTGCATGCCGGCCAGCGGCGTGAGGACGTGGATCGGCGCGTCCAGCGCCAGGCTTGCCGACTGTTCGAGGCTGCGCAAGAACGCCGGACGGGCATCGGGAAACGGATTGCTTGCCAGGATGCCGATGGCGAAGCTGGCAATGCCGTGGATCGAGCCATAGGTCGCCGCCGTGCTGAGCAGCAACAGGTTGCGTCCCGGCAGATACCAATCCTCATCCGGCTGGCTGGCATCGGGCACGTCCTCGCCGCCGGTGCTCCAGTGCTGCCCGTAGAGCGACCGCGCGCCAAGGTCGAGCTCGACGAGGGGTTGCACCGCTGGTTCGCCGAGAGCCTCGAAATACCGCTCCAGGGCGGCGCGCTCGGCGTCTTCCCACTTCAGTCCGGCGCGCACGAACAGCGGCGTGACACGCTCGAACTCACGCGTCAGCAACCCCGCCATGATCGCGCTGTCGAGCCCGCTCACCAATGCGGCCACCGCCTGCGTCCGTGGCATTCGGGTTGCTCCCGGCGTGTGCGTGAATCTACGGCGACCCGCGCGGAACCCATGCTAGGTTAGAGGCCACCCCACTGCCTCCTTGCGTGACCACGGCGGTTGCGCCCCAATGAGTCGTCCATGGATCTTCAAGGCGCCACGGTCGTAGTCACCGGCGGCGCACTCCGGGTTGGACGTCACGTCGCCGGGCGGCTGGCCGAGCGCGGCGCCAACATCGTGGTGAACTACCGCACCTCGGCGCGCGAAGCCGACGCGGCGGTCGCGGAATTCCGCGGGCAGGGCGTGGGCAGCTTGGCCGTCCAGGCCGATGTGTCGACCCGCGCCGGCGTGCAGGCAATCCTGGACGCGGCGGTCGACGAATTCGAGTCGGTCGAGGTGCTCATCAACAATGCGTCCATCTACGGCGCGACGCCCTTCGCCGAGCTGGACGAGGCGGATTTCGACCGCAACATCGCCGTCAATCTCAAGGGTCCTTACCTTGGATGCTGGCTGTTTGGGCAGCACATGCAGGCGCAGGGGCGCGGCAAGATCGTCAACGTCGCCGACTGGGCGGTGGAGCGCCCGTACGTGAACTATGCCCCCTATTTCGTCGCCAAGGGCGGCGTCGTGGCGCTCACCCGCGTCATGGCCAAGGAGCTCGCCCCCCAGGTGCAGGTGAACGCCGTGGCGCCGGGGCCTATTCTGATGCCGGCCGACTTTGACGAGGAGACGACTCGCGCGGTGGAGCGAGCCACGCCCCTCGGACGCATCGGGCACCCCGAAGACATCGCCCAGACGATTCTCTACCTCGTCGCGGGCACCGACTTCGTGACGGGCGCCGTGATTCCGGTCGACGGCGGCCGCACCGTCTCGTGAGCTAACGGAGGCCTCTGATGTTCGAAATCGTCAAGCACATCGACTTCTGCTTCGGCCACCGCTTGCTGGACTACGACGGCAAGTGCAACCAGCCCCACGGCCACAACGGCCGCGCCGAGATACGCCTCCAGGCGGAGTCGCTGGATGACCTGGGCATGGTGGCCGACTTCCGTGACGTGCGGCGCACCGTCGCGGCGTGGGTCAATGCCAATCTGGACCATCGCATGATCCTGCGGCGCGGCGACCCGTTGATCGACGCCATCGAGGACCTCGGCCAGCGCGCCTTCGTCATGGATGAGAACCCGACCACCGAGAACATGGCCCGCATGCTGTTTCACCAGGTGCGGCAGCTTGGCTTGCCGGTGGTGGCCGTCACGCTGTGGGAGACGCCGGACTCCTACGCCACGTATGCCCCTGAGCCGGCGCGCGCGGCGCGGCCAAACGGCGCGGCGCGCGCCGCGGTGACGTCTCCCTAGTTCGCCGGGGGCGCATGGCCGTGCGGGCGTTCGCCGGGGCGCATCGGCCGATTCGACCGCGGTCGAGTGGAATGCGTGACGTCTTGATGGGCTGGCGCGCGGCGCTGTGCGTGCCATGGCTGCTCGCCCTGCTTGCGCTGGGGGGCTGCGAGCCGGCGGCCGATGACGTTGCGCCCACCGCCGCGCCTTCACCCGCCGCGGTCGCGCAGACGCCCGCGGCCACGCCCACGCCTCGACCAACGCCCGATCCCACGCCGCTCCCAACCGGTTCGCCAACCCCGCGGCCGCTCGCCGATTTTGGCGACGCCCCCGACGGGGTCTCCGCCGGCTACCCCAACCCGCGGGTGATCGGACGCTTTCCGACGCGTTTGTCCTCACTCACGGCCGAAGGCCCGGGGGCCCACGTGCGCCGGCCCGGTCTCGACCGGCTCGGGTCTGACGTGACCACCGAATCGGATGCCGATGATCCGGCCGACACCGACGGCTTGCCGAACCTTGTCAACCAGGACGCCGGGGACGACGGAGTACTTGGACTCTCGGTGAGCCTCGCGCCGCCGCAGGCTCTGGCCCGGCTCACCGTCGCGGTCACGCTGGGCCCTGCCGCTCCCACCGGCCCACGCCGCATCAATGTCTTGATCGACATCGATCGTGACGGCCACTGGACGAGCCCGGCGGAATGGGTCCTGCAGGACTGGGAAGTGGAGCTCGAGCCGGGCGCCTCCGAGACCTTCGTCAGCCCGGGCTTTTCCATGCTTGATGGCCAGGTCCTACCTGACGGCGCGTGGATGCGCGTGGTGCTCACCCGGGAGGGCCTGGGCGGTGGGGCGTGGGACGGCAGCGGAAGCTGGGACTTCGGCGAGGTCGAGGACTACCAACTCGCGCTGCCCACGACCGCGCGACCGGACGGCTCACGTCCGGCGCTCGCGGTGGTGGAGTGTCCGAGCCGGCTTGAGTGGATCGAGTCGGTGATTGTCATGGAGGCCGTTTGCACGGTCAGGAATATCGGCGAAGAGGGAGACTTCGCGGCGAGAGTTGTGCGCACCGCGGGCTCGGTCACGCTCGTTCCCGACGCGCTGGCGAGCGAGATGCTCTACGCCGGCGCCACACGCACGGCGACGCTCGTGCTCATGCGAGCCGACGCCGCAACCCGCTGGCGCGTGCGCCCAACCACAGCACCAATTGCCGGGCAGGTCGAATCTGGCGTCGTGGTGCTTGGCATCACGCCTTACGAAACGGCCATCAGCGCAAGCCCGGATGATCCAACCGTGCGCACGTTCGAGCGTGACGCGCAGGAGGACTACTTCGATATCACGAACCTATCGCCGACGGAGGGCTTCGGCTTCGCGGACATCCAGCGGGTCGCCCTTGGCACGGCCGCGGTCGACAGCGTCGGGCTCGATGTTCTGCGTCGGGCGTACTTCACGGTGGGCGGATTGAGCGGCGCGGTGGACGGCGACTACGTGGCCGCCATCATCGAGATGGTCGACCCGATCCCGCTGACCGAGTCCGCGCTCGGCTGGCGCGTGTCCCTGGCGCTCGAAGCCAACGACGACCCAGCGGACAACTGGCGACCGCGGGTGCGGGATTTCGACCTCTATCAGGGCACCGACCAGTGGTATGAACTCATCTATCTGCCGACGCTCGATCCCGTGTGGCGCATACAGCGCCGCGTCGCGCTGGCGCCGTCACAAGCACTGCCCTCGAACGCGATCGCCTTCATCGACGGACGGCGCGTGCTGCTGCTGGTCCCAGCGTCCGAACTCGAGCGCGCGGCCGGCGACCTGCGATTCCGCGTGATGACCTTCGTGCATGAGCCGGACGATCCGAGCGGGACGGTGCAGCCCTCGATGGCCGATGTGTTCCCGCCGCTCGATCAGCCGTTGCAGACGTTCGGTCCTCGCACCGATCCGCTCGGGTAGTCCGCTCGATACGCGGTCCACAGCCGGTCCGTCACGCCGCGAGATGCCCAGGTGCCGGCGTGCGGTGCGTGGCGTAAGGTTCGCAGGCAGAGCCACCGGGGGCGCGCCGCTGATGCGCCGTAATATCAGTCGGCGTCGTTTTCTGGCCATTGGCGCCGCATCGGCGCTGCTCCCGACGTTGGCAAGTCCCCTAACGTCCCTGCCGGCGAGGGCGGACGCTTCGGCCGCCGCGCCGGACCACGACTTTCCCATCGAAGACGGGCGTCACTATCCGCAAGCGATCGACGAGGCCGGCCGTGGGTACGAAATCCGCAACATCGGCGACGCCACGTGGTGGGATAGCTACCGAGGCCTCGGCGGCCTGCCGGTGCTGGGTCCCCCGCGCAGCGCGACATTCGCCGCCAATGGGTTCGAGTATCAGGCCTTGCGCTACGGCCTGCTGCAATGGAAGGCGGGCGAGGGTCGGCTCGTGCTGGCGAACGCCCTCGAGATCATGGACCGCGCGGGACACACCGATTGGCTCTACAACGCGCGTCAAGTGCCCCGTCCCATCGAGCACGACGGCTCGACGTCGTTCCAGCATGCCGTAGAGATTCGCACCGGCTGGCTCACCGACGACGCTATCCGCAAGGTGTTCGAATCCAACCCCGACCCCATCGGTCGTCTCGTCTGGACGGCCGATCACGCCCGCGATCGGTGGGGGCTGCCAATGTCCCGGCCCGAGCGGCTCGGGCCGTTCGTGGCGCAGCGCTTCCAGCGCGGCGTCTTGCAGCACTGGATCGACGAAGTGGAGGGGCTTCCGGCGCCCGGCAGTGTGACGGCGGTGCTGCTGGATGAGGTGCTGCGGGACGCCGGCGTGATGCCGGAGGCGGCGCTCACTTCGGTCGACTCGGCGACGGCGGTGAGCGACGCGAGCGGGAACACCGTCGGCGACCAACTGGAGACCGCGATCACCGCCAGGCTGGCTAGCGAGCCGGGGAACTGGGCGGTCTACGCGGCGCCCTCCGGCTCGGACGCCGAGGTTGCCATCAACGCCGACACGGTGGTGCCGGCGGCGAGCTTGTGGAAGCTGGCCGTGCTCGTCGAGGCCTATCGGCAGCGCGCCGTCATCGGCCTCGATTTCAACACCCTGCTTGAGATGAACCAGAGCGTGCTCGAGCGCATTGATCCCCCGGCGACGCTCGCGCCCGGCCAGCGCGTCACCATCGGATACGCGTTGGATCGAGCCATGTCCATCAGCGACAACACGCACGCCGTCTTGCTCGCCGATCGCATTGGCTACGCCAACATGACGTGGACGCTGGGTCAGCTCGGCCTCACGGCCACCGACGTGCTCACCACGCACACGGTGACCACGGCGCGCGAAGCGGCCAAGCTGCTGGAGGTCGCGCTCGGCATGCGACCGGCGCACTGGTCGCGCTCGTTGGCGGATGTCGAGGGCATGCGCACGCTGCTGCTCGGCGAGACCCGCAACCAACGCATTCCTGCCCGGCTGCCCGCGGGGACGCCGGTGGCCCACAAGACCGGCGACCTGGCCGGCGTCTCCAACGACGCCGGGGTCGTCTACGCCTCGACCGGTCCCGTCACCGTTGTGATCCTGGCGCGCGACGTTCCGGGGCACGGGCACGCCGAGGCGACGGCGGCCGAGATCGCATCCATGGTCGTCAGCAGCTACGACCCCCAAGTTGGGCAAGATTCCTCACCGGCCGGCTGAATTCTCGGACGCTGCGGCGGGCTTGTGTGCGTGATCCCACGCACCACCGGGTGACGTGGGCAGTACCATCTGGTTACAGATACGCGTTGCTCATGGAGCGGACCATGTTCGATCGGCTCTTTGGCCCGCGCGCCGCAGTGGCGCCGGACACGCCCGACATTAGCCCACGCCCGCCCGAGCTGCGCGAGCCGCGTCTCCCGCCCGGCCAGACCCTCACCAGCAAATGGCCCGTGCTGCACTATCAGGAGCCGGCCACCTACGACATGACCCTCTGGGACTTCCGCGTGACCGGGCTGGTGGAGGAAGAGACGCGCTGGAGCTGGGACGAGTTCACCTCGCTTCCGCGCACGGAGATCGTCTCGGATATTCACTGCGTCACCCACTGGAGCCGCTACGACAACCGTTGGGAGGGCGTGCACGTCCGCGAGGTGCTCAAGCGCATCAAGCCGCTCCCAGGCGCGGACTACGTGATGATTCACGCCGACCCGGGCTACACCACCAACGTGACCCTGGCCGAGCTCGACCAGGACGACGTGCTGTTCGCCGTCAATCACGACGACGCACCGTTGGCACGCGAGCACGGCGGGCCCCTGCGTCTGGTTCTGCCCAGCCTGTACTTCTGGAAAAGCGCCAAGTGGGTGCGCGGCCTGGAGTTCATGGACCACGAAGAGTCCGGCTTCTGGGAAAAGGGCGGCTACCACGTCCGCGGCGACCCCTGGCTCGATGAGCGCTTCGGCGGCCGGGTGCGCATGACCATGCAGGAGGCTCGGTCTCGAGCGCTCCGCGAAGGTCGGCGGGTCGTCAAATAGCCGGCCGCGTTCGTCGCCCCCGCTGAGCCGCCGTACGCTTACGGCGTTGATCGCCAGGATGCCCTGATGTCCCTCGACCCGACCTACGCCGACCTCGCGCTCGACCGCCCCGTTTCCGACGTTGACCCGCTGGTGGCCGACCTCATCGAGCGCGAGCACGCACGCCAGCGCGACAAGCTCATCCTCATCCCGTCCGAGAGCCTCACGCCCAAGCCGGTGCGGGACGCGCTGGCGTCGCCGTTCACCAGCATCTACGCCGAGGGCTATGCGGCGGCCGCGATGATCCGCGACCAGGAGGCGGCGCTGGCGGACCTCGACCGGCAGCTTGCCCGCACCCGGCGCTACGGCGATCGCCGCTACTACCGCGGCAACGAGTTCAGCAACCTGGTAGAAGCCCTGGCGCAGCGCCGCTGCGCGGACCTCTTTGCCAACGACCGCGTGGCGGCCGACGCCTTGTGGGTCAACGTGCAGCCGCTCTCGGGCGCGGCGGCCAATAACGCCGTCGAGGAGGCCCTGCTCGAGCCCGACGACACCATCATGGGGCTGGCCCTGGCCCACGGCGGGCACTTGAGCCACGGCGCATCCGTGAACCGGTCGGGACGCCGGTTCAAATCGACCAGCTACCGCATTCCGGGCCCGGACGCGCAGCTCGACTACGACGACATTGCCGCGCGGGCCAAGGCCGCCCGGCCCCGGCTGATCATCGCCGGATACACCTCGTATCCGTGGGCGCCCGACTGGGAGCGCTTCCGCGCCATCGCCGACGACGTGGGCGCGCTGCTGATGGCCGACATCTCACATCCGGCGGGGCTCGTCGTCGCGGGCGCTTACCCCTCGCCCGTGGGCATCGCCGATGTCGTGACGTTCACCACGCACAAGACGCTGTTCGGCCCGCGCGGCGCGGTGATCCTGTCGCACCGGCGCGACCTGATGCGCTCGGTCGATCGCTCCGTGTTTCCCGGCGAGCAGGGCGGCCCGCACCTCAACAAGATCGCGGCCATGGCGGTCATGTTCAAGCTCGCGGCCACCGAGGCGTTCCACCGCACCCAGCGACAGATCACGGCCAATGCGAGGGCGCTCGTCGACGCCCTGGAGGCGGAAGGCGTGGGCGTGGCCTACGGCGGCACCGACACCCATCTGTTCGTGGTGAATCTGCGCCGCGTCGGAGCCGCCGGCGATCTGCGCGGCGAGCCGGCCGTGCGCATGCTGGACGCCCTGGGCGTGGTGGCCAACCGCAACTCCGTGCCCGGCGACCGCGGCTTCGCCGCGCCCACCGGCATTCGGATGGGCACGCCCTGGCTAACCCAGCGCGGCTACGGCACGGACGATATGAAGACGCTGGCCGGCATCTTGGCGCGCGCGTTTCGCGCCATGCACGGCGTGGCCTACAGCGGCCGCAGGACCCCGCGCTACCGTGGCCGCATGGCCTACGACGCCATGCGGTCGCTGCGCTCCGAGGTGCTCGATTTCGCCCGTCGCGGACACGCCGAGGGACCGCCGCCCGCCGACCCTCCGGCCTGCACTTCCGGCCTGCTGCTCGTTCGCGGCGCTCGGGCGCTGCAGTTCCTGGACGAGGTTGCCAACCGGCGCGTGCGCGATCTCGAGCCGGGGCAGGCGCGCCGAGTGGCCCTGGCGGGTTCTCCCGGCAGCGACCCAGTTAGCGCAACGGTGGTCCGACCCGCCGAAGCAGACGAGGCTTCCGCCTTGATCGTCGTCGACCCCAACCGCGCCGATGAGCTGGCCGACTGGCTTCAGGCGGCGTCCGACGGCTACGTAATCGTCGACCCCGACGAGCCCAGCCGGAAGCTCAGCGGCCCGGTCTCGGTGACCGTGGCTGACGGCGATGCACCGCCGGTGACGGACGCCCTGGCAAGCCTCGGGCCCACCGGCGCGCCGTTGCCCGAGGCGCCTGCCGACGACGCGTCGCGTCCCTGGTTCGTGGGCCGGCGCTCGGTTCCCGTCGGCAGCGACGGCCCCCAGCCGTTCGAATGGCGCGAGCCCGAGTCGAACGAGCTGAGGCGCACGCCGCTCCACGCGTTCCACGCCGAGCAAGCGAAGAAGCTGGTCCCCTTCGCGGGCTGGGACATGCCGGTCTGGTACACGAGCATTGCGGCGGAGCACCAGGCGGTGCGGAAGACGGCCGGGCTGTTCGACGTGGGGCACATGGGGGCTTTCGCCGTCTCCGGACCCGCCGCCGCCGAGTTCCTGGACCTCGTCGTCACCGGCAGCGCCACTCGCCTGCCGGTGGGACGTGCAGCCTACACCTATCTGCTCGACGCCGACGGCAACTGCCTCGACGACCTCATCATCTACCGCCTGGCCCGCGAGCGATTCATGGCGGTGGTCAACGCGGCCAACGCGCCCAAGAATTGGGCCTGGCTGACGGGCGTGAACGACGGCGCCTATCAGGTCGTTTCGTGCGACGGCGCGGCGCGGCTTCCGGTTCGCGCTGATCTCGTGGACCTCAACAGCCGGTCGGCGGGCGACGCAGCGCGGCTCGATCTGGCGTTCCAGGGGCCGCACTCGCGCCGGGTCCTGCAACGGATCGTCGCCACGGACGAGGAGCGGCGCGCCCTCGACGCCATGCGCATGAACCACGTGCGCGCCTTCACGCTCGCCGGCGCCGACGTTGAGATTGCCCACACGGGCTACACGGGCGAAGCGATCGGCTTCGAGGTTTTCGTGCACCCCGAGGTGGCCCGCGCCGTGTGGGACGCGATCCTCGAAGCGGGCGCCGACGACGGCGTCGTGCCGGTAGGGCTCGGAGCGCGCGACTCCACCCGCACCGAGGCCGGGTTCCCACTCTACGGGCATGAGCTTGCCGGGCCGCTGGACCTCACGCCGGGCGACGCCGGATTCGGGCGCTTCGTCAAGGCCTACAAGCCGTTCTTCGTCGGGCGCGATCCCTACGTGCGGCGCGAGGCGGAACGCGAGTCGGCCATCGTGCGCTTCTCGATAGCCGACGAGCGGGTGCCCATGGCGCGCCAGGGCGATCCCGTCACGGATCGACGCGGCGCCTGGATCGGAACCGTCACCAGCGCCACGCGAATCGCCAACGGACGCCAGATCGGAATGGCCCACGTCGGCACCGCCCACACCCGGCGGCGCAACGAGCTCCGCATCTTTGCCGGAGTGTCGGCACGGCGCGCCGGCCCACCGCAGTCACCCGCCGCGCTCGGCCCCGGAAAGCGCTACGCCCTCCCGGCCGCGGCTACAGTCATCAGGCGTTTCCGCGCGTAGGAGACCTCCGCATAGCCCGTAGGGGCGGGTCTAAGACCCGCCCGTGCCCCAAGCGTCCGGGGTGCCCGCGTGCGGCGCTCGCTCATCGGATGTATATCTAGGAAAGCTCTGAATAAACTCGTAAGCCGCGCCCCGATCCGTTCGCCCTGAGCTTGTCGAAGGGGCTGTAGAACGGATTGGGGCGCATGCACGCCAGAGCCCCCTCCTTGTTCAGAGATTTCCTAGCGCCGGCAGCGCAAGGGGCGGAACGACGGTCAGAACGGAGGCTTGAACCCGTCTTTGCCCTCGCCCAACTCCGGCAGCGCATCCTTGAGAACCCGGTGGACCGTCGCATAGTGCTCTTCGTACCGCTCACGGAATGAGCCCAGGTTGCAGTTCAGCTTCTCAGCCATCAGCCGAATCGCGTCGTCACGTGTGCCGGCGACAAATTTGCCGCGCTGAAAGTGGAACGGCTGGATGATGAATTTCTTGACCTCAGTGTCCAGCAGACTTTGGGCAAAGGCCTTGGGATCATTGACCCAGATCAGCGGCGTCAGCGTGATGCAGGCGTCAATCTCGGCGGCCTGCACTTGGGCGATAGCACGCAGCCGGTGGGCATTGGACGGGCATGAGGGCTCGAACGTGCGCCGCACGTCCTCGTCGTCGGTGGTGACGGTCATGTTCACCTGCACCCGACCGCCATGCTTTGTGACCTTCCTAAAAAGGTCGCGGTCGTCTGTCTCGATCTGCGTGAACAGATCGCAGTCGCGCACGACATCGGGGCTGCGGGTTTGAATCACCAGCTTGGGCTTGTGCCGCTCCGCCATGATGGCAAGCAGGCCGCGGGTCAGCTTCAGCTTGCGCTCGATTGGCTGATACGGGTCGGTGACGCTGCTCATGTAGATGCGCTTGCCGTCGAGATACCCGGGCTTGCGCCGCTCCAGCAAGTCGACGGCGTTCTGCTTGACCGTGACCCAGCGGCCCCAATTCTCACGCTGCTCCTTGGTCGTGCTGAAGAACGCCGCGTAGCAGTAGGTGCACCCAAACGCGCAGCCGCTATACGGATTCAGGGTGAAATCGTAGGCGTCCATGAAGCCGGTGGCGCGCGTCAGAATCTCGCGGGCCGTTTCACGGACAACCTTGGGACGGCCGGTTCTCGGAAGATCAGTTCGGCTGTTTGACATACACAACTGCCCCAAGGTCTGTCCCCCCGGTCCAATGCACCGCCCGCGTTTGCAGGTAACGAGATACGAAGGATCTCTCGCAATCTTGTAAGCTATTGCTAATACACTCGCCTATTTGCAATCTCAATTTACTGGTATTAGAAAGCATACCTTCCAGCCTAAGACGCTCCACATCAGGGGTATACGGTCCTGGTGAACATTTGAAAGTCTCGTCCCAACAACAACAGTAACCACATTGCGGGCAAAACCTATGGTGAGTAAACGATGGGTGAGAGGTAACTAAGACTACATCAGGCGCCCAGAATTTGACTCTACGATTAAGGCATGCCTTCACCTCATGTGCATTTGTTGCGTAGGCTACATGAAGGGCAGTAAGCCAACGAGTCGACTCCTGAGAATCGACTTGCCCATCGAATACAATCGATTCGCACGCAAACCATACTGCAGCAACCTTAGGATCCGTGTTGGCAACAGGCTCTATCTCGTTCACAAAGTCACACCAAATCTTCTTGCCAATGTCTTTCATAGCCTCGCTTTCATCGCACGACTGAACAGTGATTGTTTGGAGTTGTGAACCTTCACGCAATGCGTCAGCCGCCGCCAACGCGAGACCGAATTTCGTCGCTAGAGCGCCGCAGCCGAAATCGAAGACCTGCAAGGCACCTTCGCCTCTCACGATAGGATTGATGTCTGCCGGTATGCGTTGGGCGCAGGTATACGCGAGATTAATGTGAGCTGGCTGATACCAGAGAGAATAGAACACGGCAACCCACTCATCATAAGTAGGCTTGGTGTTGCCCTGTAGGCCAGCTAATTCACGAAGGGAAGTGTAAACGCGTCTGGCGCGGCACCGGTCGCTCAATCCGGTGCTGAGTCTTGTGAGTTCCTGCTTTGCCACCCGTGCTATCGCGATGTCGAGGGCGGTGGTAACCGCAGCGCAGGTTGTTGGGTCCATGAGGCTGGCTTTCCACTAATCGTCACATATTCTAAACGGTGCGCATTAGCGGGACACAACGAGCGCGTCTCGATCTCCAGGTCGAGGCTCAGGGATTGGATTGGGGAGTGGCCACCTAGGGAGCGAGTGGAATGGTGCTGAGAATGTTAGTGGCGTTGCGACCGCGTCGACCGTGAGAAGGCGCTTCTGCGGTTAGGTGAAATCTCGCTACATCACCAGCGCATAAACCGCGGACAGTCCCGTGAGCGTGCAATGCCAGGTACGCCCGCCGTCCTCCGAGCAATAGAGCGCGCCGTCGGGTCCTGCCATGGCCGCGTTGGGCCCGTCGGCCACCAGCCCGTGAGAGTCGATGTTGCCGTCGAAGTGATCGGGCAGCCCGTCCGTGCAGCGGACGAACGGCTCGTCGCCGTCCAGTGCGCGTCGATACAAGGCCGCATCCTGTCCGCCGGGTCCGCGCGCGACCGACAGCAGAATCGTCGAATCACTGAGGGCGACGGCCCGGGCATAGGTGGCGTGCAGTCCGCGGGCGTCCATGTTCCATGAATCCCCACGGTCACGCGAAATGGCCAGCCCACGCGCCGTGGCGGCCAGCAGCAGGCCGTCGTGACCGGGGGGCGCGATGACCTGGTGCGCGTCGGCGCGGATGTCCAGCGCCGTCGCCTGCCAGGTCTCGGCGTCGTCGTCCGACCGCAGCACGCCGCCAACGTGCACGTTGACGTAGAGCGTGCTTTCCTCGTCCATCACGATGGACCGGGTCGCCGGCGGGCCGCCCCAGGGCGTGAACCAGTGCTCGCGGCCCTCGGCCTGATCGAAGCCCGCAACCGGCACCAGCCCTGCGTCGTCCAACTGTCGGAGATGCGCCCCCTCGGTTCCAAGAAGAACGCCCGTGGGCGTGGGCACGGCGCACGTGAGCGCGGGATCGCCCGGCGATGCGGCAGTGGTGGCTTGGGTTGACCGCCCGTCTCGCAGCCGCCAGACCTCGCGCCCGTCGACAACCATCCATGCGTTGTCTGGATTCCCGGCCAGCGCGCGGATCGACCGTCCGCCAAGAGCCAGCAGCGCGCCCTCGCTGTCTCGCAGACCGTCACGGGTGCCAACGAGCAATCTCATGGCTGACGTCTCCGGCTCAGCCGACGCCCGTGGTCTTGTAGCAGAACGGGTGGTGCGGCGTTGGGATGAGACCGGTGGCTTCCAGGAAACCGCGCGCCACGCCCGGCCCCATGAAGGCGAACGTCGTCCTGAGGACCTTGATCTTGTCCTCGGCATCGTCGGGAAGCTGCCGCAGGAACGTCGCCAGATCGCCGTGCTCGGCCTGGAGCTCGAGCACCGTGCGCGCGTTGGCAATGGCCGCGTCAATTTTCTTGGCGCTGCGCACCACGCTCGGGTCATTCATCAGGCGCGTCACCTCGGCGGGTCCATAGGAAGCGACGGCGCCGACGTCGAACCGGTCGTATGCCCGGTGCAGGCTCTCGCGCTTGTTCCAGATGAGCGTCCAGCTCAGTCCGGCGTGGAAGATCTCCAGCATCATGCGTTCGAAGTACTCGCGGTCGTCAGCCGGCGGCTCGCCCCACACGTCATCGTGATAGATCGTCAGGTCGGGGTTGCGCTGGGCCCACTCGCAGCGCAGCGTCTCCCCCGCCGCGCGACGCAGCCCCGCGTCGGCCATGTCCTCCGCGGTGGCGGACTTGCGCAGCTTCACGCGGCGCGGGGGCACTACCTGGTCTGGCTGGCGTCGGGATGCCATACAGCCTCCTCAGCGGGCGTCGCCTTCAGCTCCGAGGGTAGCGGCCAGCGACGATCACCGGCCATTCACGACGACGCGGTGACACGGTGATACCGCTTGCGACCGGCCCGCAGCAACAGTCCCTCGTCCGGCACCTGGGCGCGGTGCACGATGGCCTCGGGGTCCTCGGCGCGCGTTTCGCCCACGTAAGCGCCGCCCTGCGCAATGAGCCGGCGCGCGGCGCCGCGCGACGACGCAAGGCCGGTACGCACCAGCAGCTCGATGATTGGGATACCGGCTTCCAACTCAGCTACGGCAACCGTAGTTGTCGGCACGGCCTCGGCGTCACCCGCCGCGGCTGCGAAGAGCGACTGGGCCGTTTCGCGCGCGGCATCGGCCGCCTCGCGGCCATGCACGGTGGCCGTCACGTCGTGCGCCAGCGCCTGCTTGGCGCGCCGGATGTCCGGTCCGCGCAGCTCGCTCAACGCGGCAACCTGCGACGTTGGCAACGTGGTGAGCATGCCCAGCGCCTGCGGCACGAGGGCGTCGGCCAGATTGATCCAAGACTGGTAGAACTCGAACGGCGGCGTGCGGTCGGCGTCCAGCCACACCGCGCCCGCCGCGGTCTTGCCCATCTTCGCGCCTTCCGCCGTCGTCAGCAGCGGGGCGACCAGCCCAAATGCCTGCGCTCGTTCCTCGCGGCGAATCAGGTCGACGCCCGCCAGGATGTTGGACCATTGATCGCTGCCGGCGATCTGCAGCGTGCAGTCGAATTCCCGGTAGAGATGCAGGAAATCGTAGGCCTGCAGCAGGCGGTAGTTCAGCTCGATGAAATTCAGGTTCTCGCCGGCGTCCAGGCGCTTGCGATAGGTGTCGGTGGCGAGCATCTCGTTCACGCTGAAGTGGCGGCCGATGTCCCGCAGGAACCCCAGGTACCCCAGCTGCGACAGCCAGTCGGCGTTGTTGAGCACCAGGGCGTCGCCGTCATTGAGATCGACGAACCGCTCCAATTGCGTGCGAATCGCGGCAACGTTCGCCGCCACGTCCTCTTCCGTGAGCAGCGCCCGGGTGTCCAGAAGGTCCGACGGGTCGCCGATCAGCCCCGTGCCGCCGCCGGCAATCAGGATCGGCCGGTGTCCCGCCTGTTGCAGGTGGTGCGCCATCATCAGCGTCACCAGGTGGCCGGCGGTCAGGCTTGACGCGGTGGGGTCAAACCCCACGTAGAACGTGAGGGGCCGGTCGAGCGCGCGGCGCAGCGCGGCGGCGTCGCTGGCGGCCGAGACTAGGCCGCGCGCGTCAAGAACGTCGAAGGCATTGGCAGGCATTGGGAAGCTCGTAGTGGAAGGCGCCTCGTGCGGGCGCCGGAATACGCCAGGTGGCGTGCCACCGCGGTGGTCACGCAAAGCCGGCGGCGTATCGCTAGGCGACGACCGCCGGCCGCCTATATGCCCGCCGCATGCAAAGCTCCTCGGCGCTCCAGCTATCCGTTGACGATGCTAGGCGGCGGATGCCCGCAGCGTCAATGGTGCTGGGAACACTGCTCGGCCCATCCATCCTCAACCAGCGCGCGGATGGTCTCGCTGCCCGCCTGCACTGCCTGTAGCCGGGAATTCTCCATCCGTTCCAGGGACGATTGCGGATTCTCGGCGCCGGTGGGCCCCATCAGCGTGCTCCACGCGCTCGCTTCCGCGGTCACGGCGCGGATCTCCGCCTCCAGACAGGCGGCTTGCGACGGCTCGTACTGCTGGTCATGGAATTCCGCGAGGTGCTGCAGCTCGTGCGCGAGGACGGCCGCCACGGCTTCGGGGCGCTCCGCTTGAAGGTCGCGATTGACGGCAATGCGTGACGGGGGCGTGAACGTGGCGAAGATGTTGGTCGCGAGCGACCGAAAACGAATCGGGGCGGAGACTTCGGCGGCGGCCTCGAGGCCTGGCGTAGCCGACGGCACCCCTTCCAACAGGCGCAGCGCCTCGGCGAGCGCGTCGTCGACGACGTTGTAGGTCCGCTGCGTCGTGGTGGCGAGAACGGCGTCCACCAAGACCTCGGTCTCGCCCCGCAGATCCAGCATGCGCGTGTCGTCGTGCGTGTGAGGCGTGGTCACCGCCGAATCCCCGAGGACCAGGTCCTTGTAGTGGTCGCCGCTGTTGACCAGCACGACGGTGCCCGCCGGCGGCCCACCATCGACCTCTTCCACCCAGTGCTGCAGCGCCGTCCGCTGGAAGCGCTGCACCACAAACGGACCGAACGCTTCCGGCTGCGACATTGGCAGGCCGTGGAGCTCAATGGCGGCATCCACGCTGTCGGCCTCGATGGGATTGGCGAGGAAGGCCTGCGTGATCACCGGATCGGTCATCCAGCCCATGCGCGCGGCTTGCGCTTCGCCAAACGTCTCGGATTCGTCGAGTTGGCTCCGCGGAATCGAGCGCGCATAGAGGGCGTCGTCGTGACCGGCCTCACGCAGGATCTCGTAGAGATTCGCCAGCTGGACCTCGTTGGTGGTCGGCGACCATTGCATCAGGGCGCGCTGGGTGAGCTGATAGTAGAACCCGCCGGGACCGATCCAGGGCCGCGACGATGGGTACCCCATCACGTCGACGCCGCCATAGCGCGTGAACGCGTCCAAGAAACGCGGGCCGTCGGCAAAGTTGCGCACGCCGAAGCCGGTGCTGTCCTCGCCCAGTCCCGGATAGAACCAGCCTGACGGCACCGCGATCGCCACGGGAGACTCGTGCGTGGACGCGTCGACGTCCGGCTCTTGGGCGGCGGCGGCGCCCGATCCCGCCATGGCGACGACGAGCCCAAAACCCAGCGCGGCCGCTCGCGCCCGCCGCAGCCAGCGGCGACCCGCCTGCACGGTCGATTTCTGCGGCACGGCCTGCATCCTTCGGAGCCTCTCCCGGCGCCCGGGCCGGCGGCGCCTCTCGCGTACTGTAGATTGCCAGAATGACCTCGGATGTGACGCAACCAAAGCTCACGCGGTATTCGCCCGGCGCCGGCTGAGCCTGCAAGCTCAGCTCGACCGAGCTGGCGCACGTGATGCGCCGCATGCCGCGAATGGCCCACGTCGACCTGTTGGTGGACGCCGCCGCGTTCGATGACGCCGCCGTCTACCGACTGCGCGACGACCTGGCGATCGTGGCGACGATCGACGTCTTCACGCCCATCGTCGACGACCCCTACGACTTTGGCGCCATCGCGGCGGCAAACGCGCTCAGCGACATTTACGCCATGGCCGCCACGCCGTTGTTGGCGCTCAACCTCGCCGGATTTCCGCGCGACACGCTGTCGCTCGACGTGCTGGCCGAGATCCAGCGCGGCGGCGCCGACACCGTGCTGGAGGCGGGCGCCGTGGTCGCCGGCGGGCATTCCGTGGACGATCCGGTGCCCAAGTTCGGCATGGCGGTCATTGGCACGGCGCATCCGGACGCGCTCATCACCAACGCCGGGGCGCGTCCCGGCGACCTGCTGGTGCTCACCAAACCGATCGGGACGGGCGTCATCAGCACCGCGCTCAAGCACGACGCGGCGCCGCCCGAGGCGTTGGCCGCGGCCGTGGCCAGCATGCGGACGCTGAATCGAGCGGCGGCCGAAGCGGCGAGCAGGTTAGGCGCCCATGCCATGACGGATGTCACCGGCTACGGGCTCTTGGGGCATCTGCGCGAAATGATGCAGGCCAGCGGCTGCTCGGCCACGGTGTTTGCCGACCGGGTGCCCGTGCTGCCGCACGTGCGCGAGCTCATCGCCGCGGACGAGGTGCCGGGCGGCACCGAGCGCAACCTGGCCGCGCTGGAAGGCCAGGTGGAGTGGGTGGCTCAGTTGCCCGCGGCGGAACGGCTGCTGCTCGCCGACGCCCAAACCAGCGGTGGGCTGCTCATCGCCATTCCGCCCGAGGATGAGCACGCGTTGCGCGAGGCGCTCGCCGCCGCGGGGGCGTTGGCGACGGCCACCGTCGGGCGGGTCGCCGGTGCGCGCGAAGCCCCGCTGCACGTGAGCCTGTCCCAGTTGGAGCCCGACCTTGCCACCCGCTGACAGCGCCCGCGTCATCCTGTACACCGGCAAGGGCGGCGTGGGCAAGACCAGCGTCGCCGCCGCCGCTGCCCTGCGCTGCGCCGAGCGCGGCGCGCGCACCATCGTGCTCAGCACCGACGCGGCGCACAGCCTGGGCGACTCTCTGGACCGGCCGCTTGGCCCCGAGCCGATCGAGGTGACCGAGCGACTCTGGGCCCAGGAATGCGACATCTACTACAACCTCGAAACCTATTGGGGCACTGTCCAATCCTGGGTCGAGGCGCTGCTGACCTGGCGCGGTGTCAGCGACCTCCTGGCCGAGGAAATCGCCGTGCTCCCGGGCATGGAGGAGCTCGCCAACCTGCTCTGGATCACCCGCCACGTCGAGTCCGGCGACTTCGACGTCGTGATCGTGGACTGCGCGCCCACGGGCGAGACACTGCGCCTGCTGGCGTTTCCCGAGGTCGGTCGCTGGTGGATGGACAAGCTGCTGCCCATCAATCGCCAACTCGCGCGCATGATTCGCCCGATGGCGCGGCGCGTCACCGATCTGCCGCTACCCGAGGATTCCGTTTTCGTCGCCATGGGCGAGCTGGTGGAGGAGTTGGAGAAACTGCGGGTGTTGCTCACCCGTCCGGGCCAGTCGACGGTCAGGATCGTGGTGAATCCCGAGAAGATGGTCATCCGCGAGGCTCAGCGCAGCTACACCTACCTGACGCTGTACGACCACATAACCGATGCACTGGTGGTGAACCGCCTCGTCCCGGCGGAGGCCACGGGCGACTTTGCCGCGAGCTGGCGCCGCATGCAGCAACGCTACATGCGCGAAATCCACTCCATGTTCGACCCCCTGCCCGTGCTCCAGGTTCCCCAATTTCCGGAGGAAGTGGTCGGGCTCGACCGCCTGCGGGAAATGGGAGACCAGCTGCATGGCGATCAGGACCCGGCCGCGGTGCTGGTGCGCGAGCGGCCCTACCACATTGCCCAGATCGACGGCGGATTTGAGTTTCAGATTCCGGCGCCCTTCATCGACCGCCGCGACGCCGCGCTGATCCGTCGCGGAGACGAGCTGGTGGTGCGCATGGGTGCGGCGCGCCGCAACATCGTCCTGCCCCGCGCCCTGGCCCGCATGGAGCATCAACGGGCGCGGCTCGAGGAGGGCCAGCTGCGGATCAGGTTCGCGCCGCGCGCGTCGGCCGCACCGCCGTCGGACGTGGCCTCGCCGCCCTAGCGAGACGTCGCGGATCGTCGGGGCGCAGTCGGGCCCCTGCGTTTCTGCGACGCCGCCGATTACGAGCCAGGCGCCCAGGCAGCGAACCGCCTGGGCGCCTGAATTCTCCCGTGCGGCAGTCTGCCGCACGGGTGTGGGCTACATGCCCGAGGGGTAGTAGCCCAGGAGCTGCTGGAGCTTCGAGAGGCTGAGAATGGAGATCAACCGCTTGCGCCCCTGTGCGGGTGCCAGCGCGCCCGCCCGGCGCAGCGTGCTGATGGCCAGGCTGACGCTCTCGCGCACCGTGCCCAGACGCTGGGCCAGCTCTTCGTGCGTCACTTGCAGGTCGGTTGTGCCCTCGCGTTCGGCCATCTGCAGAAGGGCCAGCGCCACCGAATCGGCCACGCTGGCAAGCGCGGTGTGGCTCGCCCGCGTCTCGACCGCGGCCAATCGCCGAACCTGCGATCGGACGAGCTCGACGCCAAAGCTTGGGTGCTTTCGCAGCACGCGCTGAAAGGCGGCTCCTTCGAGCCAGGCCACGTGGGCCGGCGCGTCGGCCTCGATGAAGGTGCGCTCGTGGGTCTCGCTCGGGAAGAGGTTCTCGAACCAATCCCCCTGCCGCAGCGAGGCAGCGGCAAGCTGCTTGCCCTTCGGACTCAGCCGCCAGACCGTGATCGCGCCGTCGCACACGATGCCAACGCGCGGACGGTCCACCGCTGGGTCCATCACGAGATCGCCGGCGCGATAGGCCGCCGGGTGCGCGCCTTCCGCGCGCAGATTAGCCATGAGCTTGGCGCCCACGGTCCGGTCTCCGTCAGTGTTCGACGTCATTGTCGATCACTCCTCCGTTTAGCACGGGCGACGTCCGCCGCGTCAGTTGAAGCATAGGCCGCCAACGGGAGCGAATCATGAGAATCGGGTGAGGAAGATTCACGCCGTTCTGGGCCGTCGGTTCAGATGTGGAAGCGCACGTTCGCGTGGTCGTCCGCCGGGCTCGCGTGGCCGTCTGCGGGAAGGTGCACCTCGAAGGCCGCGCCGCCAAGCTCGCTGTGGCCGGCTTCCACGCTGCCGCCGTGCGCTTCGGCCACACGCTTGACGATCGTCAGGCCCAGCCCGGTACCGCCGGTCGCCCGCGACCGCGAGGGGTCCACCCGATAGAACCGGTCGAAGATATGGGGCACATGCTCCGGGTCGATACCGCGACCGTCGTCCGCCACCACCAAGCGCGCCATGCCGTTGTGCCGTCGCACGTCAACCTCGATCCGTCCCGCGGGTTCCGTCGCCGCAATGGCGTTCTGCACCAGGTTTCGCACCACGCGTTCGAGCCTGTCGACGTCCCCCGAGACCAGCACCTCGCCGTCCCCGTGCACCCGCAACTTGCGGCTGCCCGCCAGCGGTTCAAGGTCGTGCACGGCTCGCTCTGCCAGGGCGCGCACCTCGACCAGCTCGAACCGCATTTCCGTCGCGGCGTCCAACTCCGCGATTGCTAGGAGATCGTCCACGATCCGCTGCATTCGCGTGGCTTCGCGCAGGATCGCGTCGGCGGCCTCGCCATCATCGCCGGATGATGCGCCCCGGCACAGGATTTCGGCATTGCCGCGGATAACCGTCAGGGGCGTCTTCAACTCATGCGACGCATCGGCGAGGAACCGGTGCTGCGACGTCACCAGCTGCTCGATCGAGTCGAGCATCCGGTTGAACGTCCGGCCCAGCGTCTTGATCTCGTCCCGGCCCTTGCCGACCTCGATCCGTCGGCTGAGGTCCCCCACGCGATAGATCGCCTCCGCCGTGCGGGTCAGGACCTTGACCGGATTCAGGGACTTGCGCGTCAGGTACCAGCCGCAGAGCAGAGCCACGGCGCCGACCCCGGCTGTCCCACCGAGCAGATAGCCATGGAACGGGAGAATCGCGCCCTCGGCGATGTCGACCGAGCTTGCCACCTGCAGTACTCCCTCGATCTGCCCCTCCCCCATGATTGGAACAGCCAGGACGCGCAGGCGGGTGCCGCCCTCCAAGCGCACGTCCTCGAACTGCTCGTCCGACGTGCGCAGCACGGTGTATACGCCCGTGGTCACCGGGAGCTGCCGCCCTTGCAGATTGGCCGACGTCAGTTCGGGAACGCCGGACGGATTCACGAATTGGTGGTAGATGTCGGGTTGCGCCAGCGTCGTCGCAATCGGGTCCGGCAGGAGGCGCGACGACAGTTCGATGCCGGCAAGCGGCTGGCCGGCCTGGGAATGCTCCAGCACGTGCGCCGCACGGCCTTGCAGCGCCAGGTCCACGTCGCTCCGCACCCGAGCCGCAAGGAGAAAGTGCAGCAGCAGCCCAAACCCGAGCACCGTGACCACCACAAATCCCACGTACCACAGCGCCAGCTTGAGTCGGATGCTCATGCGCTCACCTTTCGCAGCACGTAGCCGACTCCCCGCACCGTGTGAATCAGGCGCGGGCGGCCATCCGTTTCGAGCTTGCGTCTGAGGTAGCCGACGTACACGTCCACCACGTTGGACACGGCCCTGGGTTGATAGCCCCACATGCGATCCAGCAATTCTCCCCGAGTCAGCACCCGGCCCGGTTGTTCCATCAGCGCGCGCAAGAGCTCAAACTCGGTTTGGGTCAAGCTTACGGGCACGCCCATCGCCGTGACCTGCCGCGCCGCAACGTCCATCTCGACCCCATCGAAGGTGAGCATCCGGCGGTCGGCCGGACCATGCCGGCGCAGGAGGGCGCGCACGCGGGACACGAGCTCGCCAAAGGCGAAGGGCTTCGGCAGGTAGTCGTCGGCGCCGGCGTCGAGGCCGCGTATACGGTCCGCCACTCGGTCCCGCGCCGTCAGGAACAGCACCGGCACGTCATTCTTCGCCCGCACGTGTTCAAGCACGTCGAAACCGTCGAGTCCCGGCATCATCACGTCCAGGATCACCACGTCGGCTGCCCCGGCATTGATGGCCTCAAGCGCCTGCGTGCCATTTGAGGCGACCCGAACGTCAAATCCCTCGATGCTCAGGCCGCGGCGCAGCATGTTGAGGATCTCGGGGTCGTCGTCAACCGCCAGGACCCGGGGATTCAGCTCGGCTGCACTGCGATCCACGCGCCGGCAGCCTATCGAGACGAACGCACGGCAGGCCCGGAGCGCCGTCCGACGGCACCGCCACTCGGCCCTGGCGCCATTTCACTCTGCATCCGACTGTTGCCGTCTCTACAACCGGTGACGCGGCGTCCGGAAGCCCAACAGCCAGCGCGTCGCGTCACGACGACTGCCTCGCCGCAGTGTAGTGATCCGAGACTCAACCACGCACGAGGTCCGTTTCCACGACCCGCCGTAGGATGCGAATCGCGTCGAGTGGCTCCGCCGCGTCATCGATCTGCGCAATCTGGATCACGATGCCGGCCACCCCATCGCGCACGGCCGCGGTTAGACGCGCCTCGTAGATGTCCCCGCCGCTCGCTACCCGGGTGCGAGCCGCGCCCGAGGCGGTCCCAATGCCCGGCGACGGCAGCAGCTCAAGCTCCGTGACGTCGGCCGCGCGCGCCACTGACTGCAGACCTTCCACGAGGCCCCGCGCCAGGCTCTCGAGGAACGTATCGGGCCGCTCAATGATGTCCGTCACAACCTGCGCATCCACTGTCTCGACGGCGCGTCCCACCAGCACCAGCGCCAGGAGGAACGGTTCCCCGCGCCGCACCACCAACGGATCGAGGAACTGGTCGGCCAGACCCACCGAATCGGCCGTGATGTCTCCGGCGCCGGGCTGCAAGACCGTCAGCGCCGGGTCGTCCGGAAGGTCCGCCGGTCCCGGCAACAGGGCCAGCAGCTCGGCGTCGGTGGGTGGCACCGGACCCGTCGGCGTGGGTGGGATTGTTGGCGACGCGGCCGCGTCTGGTGACACCTCAGGCGTCGACGTGGCATCCGGCGTCACTGGCGGAGCCGGTGCGGGGGATGGCGTGACCGTCACGGACGGGGTGGGCGTCGGCGTGGCCGTGGCGAACGGGATCGGCGTCCAGGTGGGGGTCGGGTCGGGCGTGGCCGTGGCCGGCGGGCGAGCCGTCGTGCCCGCCACACCCGGGAAGTTGCACGCTCCCAGGAATGCGCCGAGGACCACCGTGACGGCCACGGCTCTCATGGCGGCGCGCGCAACCGGCGCGCTGGCTTTGTGTGGCGTGGCTGGCGGCCCTCGCAAGGCAGGCCCGCGATTCTAGGGGGCCGCTGGAGATCGTGTGCCTATCGGGCGAGAGGCACGCGCTTCCCATCCCGCACGATCACGCGGCCGTCGACGCGAACGGTCGGGCGTGCGATCACGCCGTCCTGATGAAACGGCACGTCAACCGTCCCGCCGATGTGGAGGCTCGCGCCCAGCGCCACGTGCGCCGTGCCCGCCACTTTCTCGGCTTCCAAAATATTTCCGCTGAGCCGGGCATTGGGGTTCGTGCCGATGCCCAGTTCCGCGAGGTTGCGCGCACCATCGCCCAAGTCCGCAAACACCGCCTCCAGTTGGACGGCGCCAGACCCTTCCACTTCGACGGCCAGCCCGTCCTGCACGCGAATGCGCATGGGCGGGCCGAGCGGGGCTTCCTCAATCATCGAGGCCGCGTCGATGACCACGGTTCCGGTCGCGGTGCCCTCCACCGGAGCAATGAACGCCTCTCCGGCCGGGAGGTTGCCCATGTCGCCAGGCGTCGTGAAGTGGCCGGTGTCGGCATGCGCGTCCCGTCCCGCCGCGCTGAACGTCAGGTCGCAGCCGCCGGGCGAGGTGAGCGTGACCTCAACGCCGGCGCTCAAGATGGCCGCCAGCTCAGTGGAGGCTTGGGCGATCGCCGAATAGTCCGCCGCCAACGTCCGCAGGGACATCTCATAGGTGATCGACGGCATGCTCGCCACCCTGGCGCCCGCGTCCGTCGCCGCCGTGCGGGCGCGCGTGTGGGTGAGCGACATTGACGTCGGCAGCACGCACACCGCCGCCGTGCGCATGGCCTCGGCAACAGCCGGCGGCGGCTCGCTGCCGTGACGCTCGGCCACGGGCATCACCAGCAGCGTCACCTCGCGCGAATGCCGTAGCGCGCCAGCGTAGAACAGCTCGCCGATGGACAGTTTTGGGGGATCGGTGACGATCACGACGCGGTCATCGGCGGCCACCGCCAGGCACTGGCGCATGACGTTGTCGACCATCGCCCGTTCGTCCGGGGTCAGCGCGCGCGGTGGCTGCGCGTCCGGCCGCAGCGATTCGACGGGGTCCATTCCGCACTCCTGAAACAGTGATCCCCGGAATCATATCCCCGGCTCGCGGCGGCGTTGTCGCCTCATCGCGAATGGGGACTGAGGCGACCCGCAGGCGGTTGTCCGCTTCTCGTTGCAGTGCACCTGGCGCGAGGCCCTATGCCCGGACCCCTAGCCGCGCGAGAGGAAATTCGCGGCCAGACGAACCACTGCGGCGTCGTGTCCGATGATCACCAGCACGGAATCCGACAGAAGCTGCGCGTGTGCCGTGCGCCCGTCTCCCCTCCAAGCCGCCGTCGTGGCATCCACCTCCGACACGCCCGATCCCAGGCCGCCGCCAACAAGGTGGTCGACTATCGCCGTCCAGAATTCGTCGCGGTCGCGCTCCGTATCCCACCGAAACTTCATTGCCAATAGCCCCTGGCCATGCTCGTTCCGATAGAGCGCATAGGCATCGCCACCCCACCCTGCAGCCGCGCTCGTGGCCGATGCCGAGAAATTCCTGCCCCCGAGCAACACGCTGACCATGAATTCACCAAAGACGTCGCGCCGCACCTCGCTCCAGCCCGGCGGCAGTTGATCAATCATCGATGGCAGGTCAACATCCAGCGGTGCCTCGTTCGCGGCGTACTTCTCCGGATGCAATACCTGCTCGGTTGACGCTGGCAATCTGGTGTAGGCGGCGTCGACCGCCTGCCAACCGTCGCGAAGCAGCGCCGCCACGTACGCCAGGCCCTCCACGTAGGGAAAGATCAAGGTCTCCAGCAAAGCCGGCGGCACCTTGGAGAGCGCGTTGTCGGGCGGCTGTCCGACCGACTCCGGCCTGGTGAGTTCCCCTTGCCGCACTGCCTGCTCGGCGTACTGCATGCCGGCCAACGTCGCGTCGCCTTCGACAAGCGCTCGCAATGCCAGCAACGCATCTTGATTGTCTTCGACGCTGTCCTCGATCGCGTCCAGATCGAACGCCCGGTCCTGCAGCGCATGCACGTATTCGTGCGCGAGCGTCACGACGAGCATCGGGGCCGCTGCATCGTGGTCGCCGATCAGGACGATCTCCTCTGCCTCTGAGTCGTAGAACCCCGCAACTTGCTCGCCATAGAGCGCCAATTGCAGTTCGTAGAGGCTCTGCTCTGGCCGAATCAGACCCAGAAGCTCCCACTCCAGTTGATCGGCCGCGACCTCATCCGCCGGATACTCCTCCTCGAACTCGGCGGCTAGCCACACCTTGAACTCTTCCGGCGTCATCAGCGACGCTGGGACATCCCACGGTTCGAGTCCGCGCCAGGCGGCCACCTTCGGGCCCATGTCCGCCAGCAGCCCCGCGAGTTCGGGTGCCACCTGTAACGTGGGCTGTTGGGTGATTGCCGGGGTCGGCGTAGCCGTGGGCGCGGGCACGGTGGGCGTCGCCGTGGCGGGCTTCTGTTCAGCCGCGGCAGTACGTGAAGCTTCCACCGGCGGGCTCGCTGGTGGTTGCGTCTCGGCCGCCGGTTGGGTTGTTGGAGCCGCCGGCGGGGTCTCGATCGGCGTCGCAACCGCCACAGGCGTCACGCCCGGCGGTCTCGTGACATCCGACGGGGCGCATGCCCAGGCAAACGTCAGAACGAGTGCCAGCAGCGCCGTCCACGCCAAGCGCCACCGTAAGGATTGCAGCCTCGGGACCGTGCCGCGCGCGGCGTCGCGAGCCGCGCGCGCATTGGCCAAGCGCGCTCGAGGCTTCCCGTCGCCCTTGCGACTTATAGTTGCCCGCCCGCTAGAGAGTGGACACGAGACACGCGACGGCAAATCTCTTGACGCAACGTGAGCGAGGATATCGTCCCGGCTCGCGGCGCAGTGTGCCGGCTCCTACACTCGCGTCCGCTTGGCCGAACGATCTTGCGGAGCCGCCGGCATGTCACCGGATGATCTCGCCTACGCGCGCGCGGTGGACATTGCGCGCTGGATTCGCGGCGGCCAACTGACGGCACACGCCGCCGTGACGGCGAGCCTGGACCGGATCGAAGCGACGGACGCCCGCCTGCACGCGTTTGTGGACCTTGCGCCGGAGCAGGCGCTGGCCGCGGCCGCCGCGGCCGACGCCGCGGTTGGCCGCGGCGACGCGCTCGGACCGCTGCACGGGGTCCCGGTGGCCGTCAAGGTGCAGGTTCAGGTGCGGGGGATGGCGTTCCACCGAGGATCGCGACTGTTCGCGGATGACGTGGGCGAGCGCGACGCCCCGGCCGTCGAGCGGCTCAAGCGGGCCGGCGCCATCGTCGTCGGCATGACCGCGATGCCGGAGTTCGGGCACCTGGCCTTCGCCCACAACCCGATGGGGCCGACCACCCGCAACCCCTGGAGTCACGCCCACACCTGCGGCGGGTCGAGCAGTGGCTCCGCCGTTGCGCTGGCCGCCGGCTGCGTGCCGCTGGCCCTCGGGTCCGATGGCGGCGGGTCCATCCGCATCCCGGCAAGCTGTTGCGGCGTGATGGGCCTCAAGCCCTCGTTGGGCCGGGTGCCATACGTGCCCATCGTCGGTGGCCGCGACGCGGTCTCGCACCTGGGACCCATGGCGCGGTCGGCAGCGGATATGGCGCTCGGGCTATCGATCATCGCGGGACCGCACGAAGCCGATCTGATCACGCTGCCACACGACGAGACCGACTACCTCGAAGCGGCGGCCGCCGGCGCGCACGGCGCCCGCGTGGCCTGGGCGCCGCGTCTGGGCGCCGATGAGGTCGACACCGAGGTGGTGGATATCTGTACCGCCGCCCTCGATGCCTTTCGCGCGGCCGGATGCGAGATTGCCGCCGTCCCGCCGATGCTCAGCGACGCGACGCGTGAATGGGCCGATCTGTTCACCACGCTCCTCGCCGCCCAGGTGGGCCATCGGATGGACGAGGTGCGGGACGTGAGCGAGGCCAGCCTGCTCGCGGCCGCCGAAGCCGGTCTGGCGGTGTCGGGCATGGCCATGATGAACGCCGGCTCGGCGCGCCGCCGACTCTGGGAAGAGATGACCGACCTGTTCGCCCAGCACGACGTCCTGGTGACGCCCACGCTCTTGATGCCGCCACTCCCGATCGACGAACCGGGTGGCAGGCCCGCGGACCCCACCGTCTGGGCCCAACGCTGGTTCCGCCACGTCTACCCCTTCAACATGACCGGACAGCCGGCAGCCACCGTACCCGCGGGGGTCACGCGCGACGGGCTGCCGGTCGGGCTTCAGATCGTCGGCGCCCGCCATGCCGATGCCGATGTGCTCCGCTTCGCGGCGGCCTTTGACGCGCACTGGCCCAAGGCGCACACCCAGCCGCCGCACCCGGAGGCATAGCGCGCCATCGGCTACCATGACTCGGACAAAATCGTAGCCCGGCCGGACCCGCGCGCGGAGTTCACCAGGATTCCCGCCTCACCGAGAGCGCCGCATCTGCGGGCGGGTGGCGCGCTGCCTGGCACCCCCGGCTGATGAAGGACAGGCGATGACCAATCGCTCCGGTGGTCTCGAAGGGGTCGTGGCCGGAACTTCCGCGGTCAGCTCGATTGACGGTCTGGCCGGAAAGCTCACCTATCGCGGGATCGATATCCACGATCTGGCCAGCGACGCCACGTTCGAAGAAGTGGCGCATCTGCTATGGCACGACGAACTGCCGACGCAGCGTCAGCTCGACGACCTGCTCAACGAGCTTTCCGCGGCCTATGCCCTGCCGCCTCCGGTCGTGGACGCCTTGCGCCTCATCCCGCCGAGCACCCCGCCGATGGATGCCCTGCGCAGCGGGGTCTCGATGTTGGCCGCGTTCGATCCGGACCTGGGCGACAACTCCCTCGAAGCCAATGCGCGAAAGTCTGTCCGTCTCCTGGCTCAGGTCTCAGCCGTGGTCGCCACCTTCGCCCGGCTTGCGGCCGGCGACGAGCCGATTCCCTCCGCGGAAGGACCGGTCGCCGACGCCTTCCTCCAGATGTATGCCGGCGAGCGGCCCGACGCGACGGCGGTACGCGCGCTGGATGTGCTCCTGGTGTTGCAGGCCGACCATGAGCTCAACGCCAGCACCTTCGCGGCCCGTGTGATCGCCGCCACGCTTTCCGACATGCATTCGGCCGTCACCGGCGCCATCGGCGCGCTGCGAGGACCGCTGCACGGCGGCGCCAACCAGGGCGTGATGGAGATGCTGCTCGAGATCGGATCGCCCGCCGCGGCCGAGGATTGGGTGCGCGACCGGCTGGCCCGCCGCGAGCTCATCATGGGTTTCGGTCACCGGGTCTACAAGACCGCCGACCCGCGCGCCACGATCCTTCGCGAAATGTCCCAGGAGCTCAGCCGCACGTCCGGCCACCCGGAGTGGTTTGAGATCTCCCGCGTGATCGAGCGCGTCATGATGGACGAGAAGGGGATTGACTCCAACGTGGACTTCTTCTCCGCGACGGTCTACGCCGCGCTCGGGCTGCCGGTCAACCTGTTCACGCCAATCTTCGGCATGAGCCGCACCAGCGGGTGGACCGCGCACGTGCTGGAACAGCTTGGCGACAACCGGCTGATCCGACCCCGCGCCGACTACATCGGGCACACGGACCGGGCGTACGTGCCGATGGCGGATCGCGCCTAGTCGCGACAGCCGGCCCTGTCCGTTCGCCATGAGCCCCCCAGATCGTTCGCGGTAAGCCCGCTGATCCGTTCGTGGTGAGCCTGCCGATCCGTTCGTGGTGAGCCTGTCGAACCACGCTCCGAGCCTGCCCTGAGTTCACCGAAGGGGCGAACGGGCGCGACTTCCCGCCCGCGGTCCCACGCGGCTCACCGAGAAAGCACCGCATTAGTCGCGTGTCCCTCGGTGCTACACTTCGACCTCGCGGCATGTCTTGTCGCCGCGCACTTCCCCACCGATGAAACGCACGTACCAGCCCAAGGTTCGCAAACGCAAGCGTGAGCACGGTTTTCGCGCACGCATGTCCAGCCGGTCCGGGCGCGCAATTCTTCGCCGCCGGCGGCGTAAGGGTCGCAAGCGGCTCACGGTCTAGGCCGCTGGCGCTCGGGATGGGCAGCGGCTTCATCGGCGCGGGCACGACGTGAACAATCGTCATCGGCTGCGCCGCGCCACCGACATCGCGCGCGTGCGGCGGCGCGGCACGCGAGTGACCTGCCCCTATTTCGTGCTGTTTGTCGCCCCAGGCTCGGCGGAGACGACCCGCTTGGCCATCACGGCGCCGCGCCGGCTCGGCACGGCGGTTGCGCGCAACCGCATGCGCCGCCGCTTGCGGGCGGCGTTCCAGCCGCACACTGCAACGATTCGGCCGGTCGTCGATATGGTGGCCCAGGCCCGCCCGCCGGCGGGCGACGCCCCGTGGGGCTGCCTCACGCGCGCCGTCGCCAAATCCTTGGCGGGGGTGCGCGCCGCGCAGGCACCGAGCCTCGCGTGAAGCGCCCGATGCTCGCGTTGATTCGGGGCTACCAGCGGTGGCTGTCCGGGGGCCTCGGGGCCAACTGCATCTACGAACCCACCTGCTCCGAATTTGCCTATCTCGCCGTCGAGCGCCACGGCGCGGCGCGTGGAATCTGGTTGGCGTTGCGCCGTATGGCGCGCTGCCATCCCTTCGCCACCGGCGGCTTCGACCCGGTGCCCTAGCCGCGGGCCCGCGCCATGGAACTCTTTTCCAGCATCGGCGAAACCTGGCAGACGTGGGCCGTCAACCCACTCAGCGAGGTTCTCAGTCTCATCCGCGACGGCGTCGGGAGCTATGCCATCGCGATCATTCTGTTCACGATCGCGATTCGGACGCTGATGATCCCGCTCACCGTGAAGCAGATCCGCTCGCAACGGCGCATGCAGGTCCTACAGCCCGAAATGGCCGAGATCCGCCGCAAGTTCAGGAACGACCGGCAGGCGCAGTCGCAGGCCACGATGCGTCTCTACAAGGAGCACGGCGTCAGCCCGCTCTCGGGCTGCCTGCCCATCTTCGTGCAGCTGCCGATCCTGCTCGCGCTCTACGGCGGCATTCTCACCTTGAGCGGTCGTGGGCTCCTCAACGAGCAGTTCCTCTGGTTCAACCTGGCGCGTGAGGACGCGACGATTCCGGTCCTCGGCGAGTCCAGCCCAACGGCCCCCACCGACGTGCATCTGGCGACCACGTTTCCGATCACCCCGTTGGAATCGCAGGTGGCGGCGGAGTTTGCGGGCCAAAACGCCAATTTCCGCTTCACGGTGGATACCGTCGATCCTGGCGATTCGGCGGCCGCGGTTTCGAGCGGGCGTGCGAGCGCCGCGTTCGTCCGTGATCGGCTGGAGCTTGGCCAATTCCCGCCGGGCACCACGGAAGCTCGACTGATGCAGGCGGCCGCGTTCGTCGTGGAGCGCGATCGCCCCCTCACGCGACTCACGGAGGCCGAAGCCGCTCAGATTCTGCGAGGCGAGATCACCAATTGGTCTCAGCTCGGCCTGCCCGCCGGCCCGATCACTATCTTTGGCCTCGGGAACGATATCGGCAGTCGAGACCTGCTCTCGGAGCTGCTCCTCGACGGCGAGACCATCCCGCCGCGGATCGTTCAGTTGCGGGCAACGGTCGATGACTATGTCGCGGATCTCATCGCCGACCCTGGAGCGCTCGGCATCTCGGGGCCGATCCTGCGCGAGGACATTCGCATGATTAACATTGAAGCCGACGGCGCCGAACGCGCCTTCTCGGCGCATGTGGCGGCGCTGCGTGACGAGAACTATCCCCTGGCCCGCGAGGCGTACGTCTATTGGGCGCCGGGCGAAACCGACGGCGAACAGTACGTGCAAAAGTGGTGGGACAGTCGGCAGGGACAAACCGCCGCCGGCAACGCCGGCTTCACTCGGATTCCCATCCAACAAGACGTGTTCGGGACGGGTGGGTTTTATATCTCGCTGTTGGCGCTCTTGGCGGGCGCGTTCCAGTTCGCGCAAGCCCGCATGATGGCCTCGAAGACCGCCGAGGGGCAGCAGGCAACCGTGAACCGGGTGATGCAGTTCATGCCGATCATCGTGGTCATCTTCGCCTGGTCGTTCCAAGCGGGTCTGGTGCTGTATTGGGTGATTTCCAGCATCATTGCCATCGTGCAGCAATACTTCACAACCGGAACCGGTGCGCTGATTCCCGCGCACTGGCCCATCGCGCGCGATATGACGGCTCGCAAGGTCGCGCCGACCGAGCCCAAGACATCGGATGACGACGAAAACAGCGAAGCCGCGGACCAGCTCCGTGGCGAGGGTGTGACGACCACACCGCGGCGACGGCGACGTCGAAGGAGGCGCAGTGGCTGACCATCCAACCGACTCCCCGGACGCTCCAGAGAGCGTCGAAGCGACCGGCGCATCTGTTGAAGAGGCGCTGCGGCAGGCGCTGCGGCAACTCAATGCCACCATCGACGACGTTGACGTCGAAATCCTGTCCAGTGGCGGCTCGCGCCTGCTGCGCCGGGATGCCGAAGCGCGCGTGCGCGTCGTGCGCCGCGAGCGGCCCTTTTCCGCCACCATCGACGAGGCGGAGCATGAGCCCCCGGCCGAGCCGGACGTGGAGCCCCCCGCCCGCGTCGCCGAGCCGAGCGAGCCGGCCGTCCCACCGCCGCCGCCGCCCGCTCCAACCGTGTCGGAACCCAGCGAGGCGCCGGTCGCGGAGCAACCCGCGCCCCGCCCCCGCGCGTCTCGCTCTCTGGTTGAGAGCGGCGAAGAGCTGCAGGACATCGTCGAGGACATGCTCGCCGGCATGCTCGATCGCATGGGCTTCATCGCGGAGATCGAGCTCGTCGACGAAGACCCGCTCGCCTTCAACGTCGTCGGCGACGACGATTTCTCCAAGCTGATCGGAAGGCATGGGTCCACGCTGCGGTCGTTCGGCTACCTCATCAACCTCATGGCCGGACGGCAACTCGGCCAACCGTGCCGCGTGCTCATCGACGTCAATAGCTATCGCGCGCGCCGCGCCGATCACCTGCAGGAGCTCGCCGAGACTCTCGCGGACGAGGTATCCGAGACCCAGGAGCCCGTGACGCTCGAGTCCATGCCGGCCAATGAACGCCGGCTCATCCACGTGGCCCTGGCCGACGACGAAAACGTCCGCACCTATAGCATCGGTGAAGGCGATGAGCGTCGGGTCGTGATCAGCCCGAAGGCTTAGCACGGCTGCGGTGCGCCGCGGCTCGACCTACCTGACGGTCGGGCACGTCACCCGCGACCTCCACCCGTCGGGCTGGGAGTTCGGCGGGACGGCGTTCTACAGCAGCCTCGTGGCGCAGCGGCTTGGAATGCAGGTCACGGCGGTCGCCCGCGCCGCCGCGGCCGACGCGGACGCGCTGGCAACCGCATGCCCGGGCATTCGGTGGATTGCTCGCCCGGCCGCGGCGACAACAGCGATGCGCAACACGTATGGGTCGCACGGCCGAACCCAGCACGCCCCGGTGGTTGCTCCTGCCGTCGAGACCGCCGACCTGGCTGGGCTGCCGCAAGAGTTCGCCGTCGTGCACCTGGCGCCGGTCGTCGGCGAGATCGGCCCCGAATTGCTCGGCCAACTGCCACACGCCGAAGTCACGGGCCTCACCGCGCAGGGCTTGCTCCGCCGCGTGGCCGCCGACGGCGCCGTGTATGGCGGAGACTGGCCCGACGCGGAGGCGTTTCTCGACGCGATTGACGTGCTCGTGCTCAGCAGCGAAGACATCCAGTTCGACCCTGTGGCCGGTGTTGGATATCTCCAGCGGGCGAAAGTCGGCGTGCTCACCCGCGGTCCGCTGCCGGTGCAGGTGTTTGCGGACGGCGGCTGTTCGGAAGTGCCCGTGCGCCGGGTGACCGATGCCGGTCCAACCGGCGCCGGCGACGTGTTTGCGACTGCCTTGTTCGTGAGCCTCCAGCGCACGGGCCGGCTTGGCGAGGCGGTGCAGACTGCGGCAACGGTCGCTACTCAATGGGTCGAGCGTCGGTGGGACGCCTTCCCTCCGGCCCCGTCGAGCCCGGAGCCCACGATCCTCGATCCGCGATGAACTTTGACGTGCTCACGCTGGCAGCGGTGCGCCGCGAGATCGAGGACCGGGCCGTCGGCGGACGCATTCAGCGGGTTGCGGCGCCCGAGCCCAACCAGATCGCGCTGGAAATCTACGCCAACCGCGCGGCGCATCACCTGCTGATTCAGGCCGGCCCGGTTCACTCCCGCGTGCACTTTGTGAGCGGACGGCTCCACGCCGGCAAGGCGCCCGCCAGTCCGCTGCTCCTGCTGTTGCGCAAGTGGGTGCGCGGCGGCCGTCTCGTCGGCGCGACGCAGCTTCCCCTCGAACGTGTGCTGGTCTTGCAGGTGCGCGCGCGCCCCGACCCGGACGGGCCGGTGGCTGAGCACCGCGTCATCGTGGAGATCATTGGCCGGCAGGCCAACGTCATCCTGGTGGACGAGCAGGGGCTCATTCGGGATGCGCTGCGGCGGGTCAGCGGCGACGGAGGTCGCCGCCGCCTGATGCCGCGCGCGCCGTACCAGCCACCTGCCCAACTGTCCCTGCCTGGCCCAAGCATTGCCGCGCCCGCCGACGTGGCGACGCAAGCCGCACGGGGCGTGCCGGCCTGGCGCGCCCTGCTGCAGGCGGCGGCGGGCGTGAGCCCCACGCTCGCCCGCGAGTCGTTGGCGCGCGCTGGGGTGGATCCCGGAATCTCAAGCCGCGACGTTGCCGCCTGGCCGGAGGCGCTCGCAGCCCTGCGCGATATCGCGGCTGGAATCGACGCCGGCGCGGCGCAGCCGTGTCTGGTGCCCATCGACGGCGGCTGGCAGGCCTATGCCCCCTACCCGCTGACCCACCTGGACCGTAGCTGCCAGCCGGTCGGCTCGATGAGCGAAGCGCTAGAGAGCTACTACGAGGCGGACGAACCCCCGACCGCTGTGGATACGGTGAAATCTCGCGTGCTGGAGCCGCTGAACACGGCGATTGCACGGGTCGAACGTCGCATCGCTTCGCTGCGCGCGGCGGTGCCGACTGGCGCCGACATCAGCGCCGCGCGAGCCGCCGGCGCGGCCTTGCTGGAATACGCCCACGTCATACCGGCCGGCGCTACCCACTTCGAGGCGCACGGCCAGCGGCTCACGCTCGACCCCGCCAAGTCGGTCGGCGCCAACGCCCAGACCTACTTCGCGCGCTATCGGGATTTGAAGCGCGCCGCGCGTCTCGTTCCACGACGACTGCGACGGGCGGAGCTGGAATTGGCCTTTCTGCGGCAGGCGGCGGACGACTTGCGACGGTCGGATTCACCGGCCGTCTCGCGCCAGATCGAAGGCCTCCTCGCCGAGGCGGGCTACCTGCGCCAGCCGCGACGCAAGCGAAGGCCGGAATCCGCGGCGGCGGCGGTGCGCCGCATCCAGGGGCGCCAGGTGGTCGCCGGCCGCACCGCGGCGGAAAACCATCGCCTCACGTTTCGCGAGTCGGCGCCCGACGATCTCTGGTTTCACGCCCGCAACATGCCGGGAGCGCACGTCCTGCTGCGCGATCCGGGCGACGATCCCGCGCCAGAGCTAATCCACGCGGTGGCGCGGATCGCCGCGTACCTGAGCGCCGGCCACGCCTCGACCGCCGTCGACGTGGACGTCACCCGCCGCCGTCACGTGCGCGCGATCCGTGGGGCCGGGCCGGGTCAGGTCACCTACCGCCGCCACCGAACCATCCGCGTCGCGCCGCTCGCGGACGACGGCTAACCCACCTCGCCCGTTCGCCCTGAGCCTGTCGAAGGGTGCCCGTTCCCGGGTCAACCAGGGCGATCGCAAGCTCGCCTAGGCGCGGCGCCGCTGGCAGCGGGGGCAGATGTGCGTGCCCCGCTGCCCGATCACCAACCGCTCGATGGCGCGGCCGCAGCGCGGGCAAGGCTCGCCGGTGCGCTGGAAGACGTTGAGCCGCTCCTGGTACCGCCCGCGCTCGCCGTCGCTTCCAACGTGCGTGCGAAAACTCGTGCCGCCGTGCTCGATGCCGGCCCGCAGCGTGGCGACGATCGCCCGCGCGAGGTTGTCGAGTCGCCGGAGGCTCAGCGATCCGGCTGGAGTGTCCGGGTGGATGCGGGCCAGCCACAGCGCCTCATCCGCGTAGATATTCCCCACGCCGGCCACGATCCGCTGATCCAGCAACGTGGGCTTGATCGCCCGGCGGCGTCCTTCCAGCGCGGTGTGCAGGACGCGCCCGTCGAATCCTGGCTCCAACGGCTCCGGCCCCAGGCTCGCCAACAGCGTGTCAATCGCCGGCGGCGGCAGCAGCCAGGCCCTGCCGAAGCGCCGCGTGTCCACGAAGTGCAGCGCTGGTCCCTCGTCGAATTCGACGATCAGCCGTGTGTGCTCCACCGGATCGTCCGCCGGCCGCAGGAAGATGCGGCCGCTCATCATCAGGTGCAGCACCAGCACGCCGTCATCCAGGTGCACCAGCAGATACTTCCCGCGGCGACCCACGAGCTGCACGGTCTTTCCGCAAAGCCCGCGGCTGAACGCCGCGACCGACGGTGCGTGGACTAGGCTTGCGTCGAGAACCTCGGACCGCAACACGCGGCGACCCACGATGGCGGCAGCGAGATCACGTCGAATCGTCTCGACTTCGGGCAACTCGGGCATGGCTGGCGTAAGCGGTTTCGATGACGGCTGAGGATACGAACCCCGCCTCGCAGCCGGCGGATCCCGGAGCCGCAACACCCTCCGAGGATCCGCCCCGACCGTCCAGCCGGCGGTTGCTGGCGCCGCAAATCGTGCTGCTCGTGGTGGCCATGGCCGGCAGCATCGCCGCCATCCCGTTCGCCGGCGAGATCCGCGCGGTCGGGCTGGCGGGATTCCTCCTGCTGTTCATCCTGTCGGTGCAGTCCGGCGCGCTGTTCATGCTTCCGGGGTTCGGCTTCGCCAGCATCGGCGCCTTCGCCATCGTGTTCGGCGACCCCTGGCTGCCGGCGCTGGTGGGCACCACGGGTCAGGTCATCGGCGAGATGGTGTCGTACCTGCTGGGCGTCACCGGGTCGCCCTGGATTCGCCGGCAAAAGGCCTACCAGCGGGTCGAGGGTTGGATCCGGCGCTGGGGCCTTGTGGTGGTATTCGTCATCGCCGCAACGCCAAACCCCGTGTTCGACATTGCGGGCGCGGTGGCGGGCGCCGCCGGCCTCGGCTGGAAGCGATTCTTCGTCGCCTCATGGGCCGGACGCCTCATCAAGAACGTCCTAGTCGCCTTCCTTGCCCTTGGCGGCGCGGCCCTGTTCGAGCGGTGGTTGAGCTAGCTGGACGTGCCCATTTCCTCGGCTGACCGCAATTCATCAGGCCAAATTGGCGAACCGTATCCGGGAAGATCCGGCACGCTAGGGAGGCTCAGTTGCGTCAACCTGCTCGGCCAACACATCAAGGAAGGAAGGGTCATAGCGCTCCCCGACATGGCGGTTGTTCCAGAGGCCGGAGCGGCGCACGAGATCGCGGTCGCTGAAGCGTCCGAGCCAGCCGTCCGACGGCGGGTCGAGGGATGATCCGCCGTCATCCCCGCCGCTAAGCAGGGCAATGGCGTGTCGCTCGATTGCGGCGCGCTGGCTGTCAGGCCCGGGCGCGTCGTCCACATTGAGCCAAAGGAACGGCATGGCGCCGATGTGCTTGCTGACAAGCACCTCCAACGCAGACTCGTCTTGCTTGCCTGCAGGGCGGTCCACACCGAATCGTCGTGCCGCCGCGCCGAGGTCACCCTTAACGCCCCACGACTGCGGCAGGGGAAGGTCCCCCCGGTGAGCCAGCGCCTTGCCCACGAGCAGGCGGAAGATTGATCCACGGTGATTCCCGCCGCCGGTCCGCGCTACGCCGCGATGCTGCGAGAGCCGCCCCCAGATTGTGGTCCGGGCGCGGCGTTTCAACGCGTGAGTGCCGACGCGCACCACCCGGAGTCCGGCACCAGACCGCGAGCGAATCTCCCCATCCTCAAAGAAGAAGTAGACGCCCCGCCGCGGCCAGTTAAGCTTGCCGTTGCAGTCGGCCAGCACCCGGGTGCCGCCAACGCCGGCCTCCAGGCGGTCGACCAGGGCATAGAACCTAGCGACGTCGTTTGCCCTGCCTGTGGGGTGTCTCAAGGATCGCTCTACAGCGGTTGACCTTGGCCCGGGTGGTCTCGACACTTCTCGGTCAGCCAACCAAGCATTTCTCCGATGCGAAGTCCCTTCATGGGCACGATTACATTGATACCCCGCGCTCGAATATTGGGTTTCAGGTGCTCCCGATATCGCTCGCCGGCCAGGAATACGACGGAGCTGACTCCGTCGAGATGCGGTTCAAGTTGGCTGAGGACCTGCCGTGCCCACGCTCGCCGTGCGTTGATGCGCATATTGTTCAGCGCGCGATCGTAGGGGCAAACGACCGTCTCAGGATGAACGAGACCGTGCTTGGCGGACAGAATGAACCATGACCGTCCCGTCTTCTCGACATAGGCACGCGACTTGACGAACAAAGACGACTCGTAGAGGTCCTTCGCCTTTGCTGGTTTCGAACGCTTCTTCTTGACGCAAGCGACTAGGTAAATGCAGTCGTTGCGGTGCGCAATAACTGGTGCCGTCAAGGTCAAAACCCTGCGAATGGTGGACCCAGTCGGACTTGAACCGACGACCTCCTCAATGCCATTGAGGCGCTCTTCCAGCTGAGCTATGGGCCCCGGGGCCGACATTATGCCCCGCTGTCGGGCGGCGCGTCGGAGTCGGGCAGGTCGAACGCGGCCAGGGCGTCGGCGTAGGCCGCGCGGGTGTTCAGGTTCAGGAGGACGTGGGGATGGGCGGTGGGCGCGTCGCGCAGGCGCTCGGCGTGGCGGCGGACCACGGCGCGGGGGCCTTCGGTGGCGTCGTCCACGGCGGTCAGCTCGGCGCGCAGATCGCCGGGGAAGATGACCGGATGACCGTGCTGGCCCTCGTGCAGCGGCCTGACGATGTCGTGGGGCGCAGCGCGCCAACTGGCGATCAGGTCGGCCAGAGCTCCCGGGTGCAGCGGCTGGTCGACGCTGGCCAGCAGGATTCCGGTCGCAGTTCTCGGGCATAGCGCGGGCGGCGCAGGCGACGGACGTGGCGCGGCCGCGCGCGTAGTCGGGATTGTGCACGGTGCGCGCGGGTAGGCCGTCCAGCGCCGCGCGCACCTCGTCGGCGCGATGGCCCGTGACGACAAACACTTCAGCCACCTCTGCGAGGCCCGCGAGCGTCCGCACCTGGTGCGCGATCAGCGAGACGTTGCCCCAGCGGATTAGCGGCTTGGGTGAGCCGAAGCGCTCGGAGCGCCCGGCCGCCAGCACGACCGCGCAGAGCTTGGGCGCGGGCGGGACGCTTATGGGTGGGCGCCGGCGGTGACGCGGCGGCGCAGGTTGTTCACCTCGGCGCAGGAGACCGCGGTGGGGAAGATCTTGCCCGGGTTGAAGAGGTTGCGCGGGTTGAAGACCTGCCGCAGGCGCTGCATGCGCTCCAGGTCGGCGTCGCTGTACACGAGCCCCATGTTGCGGTGCTTCTCCATCCCGATACCGTGCTCGCCGCTGAGCATGCCGCCCGCGTCGGCGCACACCTTCAGCACGGCGGTGCCGCACTCGATCACGCGGTCCAACGCGCCGGCCTCGCGGTCGTCGAACAGCAGCAGCGGGTGCAGGTTGCCGTCGCCGGCGTGAAAGACGTTGGCGATGGGGATCGTGAAGAAGTCGCTCACGCCGGCGATTTGCGCCAGCACGTCGGTGATTTTCGTGCGGGGGATCACACCGTCCTGCACGTAGTAGTTCGGCGAGATGCGACCCATGGCGCCGAATGCGCTCTTGCGGCCGAGCCAGAGGAGAGCGCGCTCGCGCGCGTCGGCGGCCACGCGAACCTCGTGCGCCCCATGCTCGGCGAACACGCCGCGGATCGCCGCTTCAAGGGGTTCCAGCTCAGCGGCCACGCCTTCCAGCTCGATCAGCAGCACGGCGGCCTGGTCGGTGGGCAGCCTGGCCGCCGGCACGTACTGGGAGATGGCCTCCAGCGAGATCTGGTCCATCATCTCCATCGCCGCCGGAACGATGCCCGCGGCGATGATGCCGGAGACCGCGGCGCTGGACTGGGCGACCTCGGCAAAGGACGCCAGCATGGTGCGCACCTGAGCCGGCGTGCGGACCAGGCGCACGACGGCCTTGGTGGCGATGCCCAGCGTTCCCTCGCTGCCGCAAAAGAGCCCCGCCAGGTCGTAGCCGGGCTGGTCCAGGGCCGGGCCACCGGCGTTGACGATGCGGCCGTCAAGGGTGACGAATTCGACCCCGAGCACATGGTTGGTGGTCACGCCGTGGAGCAGGGTGTGGGGCCCGCCGGCGTTGGTGGCGATGTTGCCCCCGATGGTGCAGGCCGCTTGACTCGACGGGTCCGGGGCGTAGTGAAACCCGTAGCCGGAGGTGTGTGCGCTGAGGTCGGCGTTCACCACGCCGGCTTCCACCACGGCCTGCATGTTGCGGTAGTCCACTTCGAGGATGCGGTTCATGCGGGAGGTGCTCACCACGATGCCGCCGCACGCGGCGATGGCGCCGCCGCTGAGCCCGGTGCCCGCGCCGCGGCCGATGATCGGCACGCCAAGCTCGTGAGCGATGCGCACCACCGCCTGAACCTCGGCGGTGTCCCGCGGGAACGCGACCGCGTCGGGCAGCGCGTGCTCCACGGAGCCGTCGTAGGCGTAGATGGCCACCTCATCGGGCTCGCTCATGACCCAGTCGTCGCCAATGGCGCGGCGCAGCGCGCCGGCAAGCGCGATCCGGCCCACGCTGAACGTCGAGGCGGCGGCGGTGGCCATGGTGTCCCTACGCTACGACGGCGGAGCGGGCCGTGCAATGCGGAGACGAGTAATAGACTGGCGCGCCCAGCGGCGCAGGGTTCTTGAGACGCTGGCAGGCGATAGGACACTGGCTGATTGATATGAACCGCGGAATGGTGGTCCGCGCATTGCCGGGGATCGCCGCTGCGGCAATTGCCATGGCGGCCTTCCTCGTCGTGCTGGCAGTGGATGAACGGAGCACCGAATCGCCGATTGTGGAGGTGACCCCGGAGCCACGCGCCGACGTCACCTCGGAGGCAGCCACGGCGGTGGGACAGACGGTATATGCGGCGCACTGCTCCGTATGCCACGGGGCGGGTCTGGAGGGGGGCACGGCCGGCCCCGCACTCTCCCGATCTGGTCTGCACCACCGGCTTCCCACGGCGCTAGATCTATTTGAGTTCATCAAGGAGCGCATGCCCGTAGGTGGCGTGGGACCGGGAGGTCTGACGGATGAGGACTACCTGGCCGTCACTGCGTTCGTGCTGGCGGAACGGGGCGTGGGCGGCGCCGGGGCGCTCACCCTGGCCAACGCAGCTGGGATTTCGCTGGCGCCCGCGGCGCCCCCCGTGCCGACGAGGGGCCTGCTGCCGGTGACGGCGACTCCCACCACACCACCGGCGCTGGCCGCCAGCGACAACATCCCGCCACGAGCGCCGACCATTCTGGAGCCCTCACCAGCGCTGCTGTGGCGAGGGCTTTCGCCCTACTTCATTCACCTGCAGACCGGCGGGTTTGTCGACGCGGATCCGGGGGACCAGCATTCGGCGACCGAATTTGAGATCCGCAGAATCCAGGATGGCGTGCGCGTGTGGGGGGTGACGGTCATGGCGGCGCCGCTCGACCAAGCCACGCTGGAGCTAGGGAATTTCGAGGGGCGACTGGCGGGGCGGATGGGTCTGGCGCACGACACGGCGTACGCGATTCGTGCCCGCCACCGGGATTCGAGCGGCGATCCGGTGAGCGAATGGTCGGCGTGGTCGTCGCCAACGGTGACGCGCACGATTCCGCAAGACGAAGCCATGCCCCGACCGATGCGGTTGCGTGATATTCAGCCAGTCGGCTTGCGCTGGGAGACGTCTGACGGCGCACCGGTGGCCCTTGGCGCCGGCAATTCGCTGCTTGTCACCGGGTCAACTAGCCAGCTACACGAAATCATGGGCCTATCGGGCATCAACGATGTGCGCGACTTCGGGCCGGCCGAACGCTATGAGAGCGTGTTCCTCAAATTCAGCGTGGGCGCGGCGGGGCTGGAAATCCCGGCGTCGACGCTCTCGTTCCTGGACGGGACGGGCGCGCGGCGGACCGTCTGGCTGCCATGGATGCGGCTGCAACCGGGTGGTGTGCTGATTGGCGCGCCGACAGCTGAGGGCGCCTTTTACTTCGAGTCGGAGGCCACGCCACTCGGCGTCGCCCCTACGTCGACTACGCTCTTTCCTCCCCAGCCTCTGCTCCTTTTCGGTTCTCGCGGCCGCGCCCCTGCGGTGCCGTGGCGCGTGCCGGCGGGATTTCGCGTCGAGCTGGTGGCTGGCGGATTGACGCTGCCGGTCCAGATGGCGCCCGTGCCGTCGCCAGCGGACGCCCCGGACGCGCCCGTGGCCTATATCACCGAGCTCCAAGGTTCGGTCAAGGCGTTGGGTAAGGATGGCTCGGTGTGGACGTATGCGACGAATGTGCTCAACGAGCAACTTGACGAACCGCCATCTCGCCCGTCGGGAGAGGCTGGAACATCAGGCGTCGCCGTCGATCCGACCACGGGCGACGTGTTCGTCTCGACCGTGTACAAGCGCGACGGCAAGCTCTTCAACAAGATCGTGCGGTTGGAGAGCGACGACGGCGGCCGCACGGCCGCGCGCGCCGTGGACGTGTTGCGCATGGATGGTGAAGCGACGGACATCTCCCACCAGATTCACGGATTGATCTTCGGGCGGGACGATCGGCTGTATGCGGCGGTCGGCGATGGCAAAGTGCCGGAGCGAGCGCAGGACGACGCCGTCTTCGGCGGCAAGGTGCTGCGGTTGCAGCGAGATGGCCGCGCGCCCGCCGACAATCCGCGTTTCGATCCGTCGGCACCCGACGCGCCGCTGTCCTACCAATGGGCCAAGGGGCTGCGGAATGTCTTCGCGATTGTCCAACGCCCGGAGGACGGCGGGATTTATGTGTCCGAAAACGGCCAGTCAATCGACCGCCTGCTGCGACTGGACGCCGGCGGAAACTACGGCCGGCCCTACGAGGAGGGCGGGGACGGACATGGTGCCCTCAGGCTCTTTGGCCCATCCTCCGTGGCCCCTGTGGGGATGGCGTTCGCGAGTGGCGGGGTGTTTCCGCCCGAGCGGCAGGGACGGCTCTATATGGGCGCGTTTGGAATCCCCTTCATGCTCGGACCCGTTGATCGGGGCAAGGAGATCTGGGAGATTCAGCTGGATGCTGGCGGAGCGGTGACACGTGCGCCAACGGTATTCGTGAAGTACGTCGGCGACGGCTTTGCCACGATCACCGGAGTCGCCTACTTGGCAGACGGGCTCTACTTCGTCGACTTCTTTGCCGACCATCCGCCGGAGGATGACCCGGGGGCGTCGGGCGCACGCCTGTGGCGCGTCGTGCCCGACGTTAGCTGAGTCTGCGGTGCGCCACTAGCGCCAGGCTGGCAGGTCGGTTGAGTTCTGCCGCGCAGACACCGGATATTCTGGCGCGGACGCCGGACCGGCTGGGGACGCGCTGCTCGCAATAGCCACGGTCATTCACGACAACGTATTGGGGCCGATCGAGATCGAGGCGCCATTGCTGGCGCTGGTGGATCATCCGGCGATGCAGCGTCTCCGGCGGCTGGAGCAACTGGGCACGGCCTCGCTGGTGTTCCCCGGCGCGCGGCATACGCGCTTTGCCCATTCCATCGGGGCCCAGGAGATCATGCGCCGCGTCTGGCGACGGCTGGAGACGACAGAGCCGCCGCCGGGTATCGACCTCGCCGCCGAGGGTCGCCTGCTCCGCGCGTCGGCACTGCTGCACGACCTGGGGCACTATCCCCTGTCGCACGTCGTGGAGCCGATCGCGGCGCGGCTGCACCAGTCCACCGTTCCCACTTCAGCGCTCGCCTTGGATCCAGCGTGCGAGGCGGACTGGCTGCAGCTCGCGGCAACGGCCGCTTCAAGTCCGGCCCCGAACTCCGAGGTGCACCACGAGCATCTGGCCGCTGAGATCATCAAGCGCGACCCGGCGCTTGGCCACGGCATCGATGCCTATGTGGGCCGACCCGGTGCCGCCGCCGAGGTGCGGGAGCTATTGCAGAACCGCGCCACCCGTCGCTATCGCCGCCAGCTCATCGGCTCACACCTTGACGTCGATCGCCTCGACTATCTGCTGCGCGACGCGCACAACACCGGCGTGCGCTACGGCGGGGTTGAGCTCGAGCATCTGGTTCGCCGCATGCGGATCGGACCCGACGGCACCGGTGATCACGTGGTGTACGTCGAGACGCGAGGCCAGCCGGCGCTCGAGCACTACCTGCTGGCCCGGCGCTTCATGTATAGCCAGGTGATCTTTCACAAGACTGTCACCGCGTTTTCGGTGCTTGTGGCGGCGTTCTGGGTGTCGCTGGCGGTGAGGGACGGTGCGCCCTTCACCTCCCTGGCCGGCCTCCACCAAGCGCTGGACGACGGCACGTTCCGGAGCTTCGACGATCACTGGCTGTGGAACGAAGCCGCGCGCCGTGCCGACCCGGCTGGCCGCGGCATGACCGCGCGCATTGCCTCCGCCCTCATCGACCGACAGCCCCCGCTGCTGGCATGGGAGGACCGTGCTCGCGGGCGGCAGGCGCAGTCCGGCGTATTGGCGGCGTTCAATGCGGCCAGGGTCGCGATTGCCGCCGCTGCAGGGGTCGATGTTGGTGAGATCTTCTTCACCGATCAAGTCGTCACGGGTGTGGCGGACAGCGACGGGAACCAGGGCGCCGGTGAGATGCCGCTGGTGGGCGACCCCGGCGGGGAGCTGCGTCCTATTGCCGAGATCCCGGGCTCGGCGCTGCAGGGCGCGGCCGGGCAACCCGAGCGTCTCGCCCGGCTCTACGTCTTGCGATCAGGCGATGCGGACACGGATGCGACGCGCCGCCGGCGAGTGCGCGAGGCCTTCCTGGCGCACATGGACGCCATTGGGAGACGCTAGCCGAGCCCTGGTGACAAAGACCCGCATCGGGACGAAGCCATCTAACGCGGCTCCCAAGCCGTGCTGGAAGCGCAGCTAGCTCGAACGCCGGCGGCCCAGGCGCCCCGTCACGACGGCGGCCGCAACCGCCCCCACGGCAGTGACAAGGCTCACAACCCCCAGCCAGTCACCGCTGGCGCTATAGGGAGTGCCCGGCGTCATAACCGCCACGTCTGCCACCAGCATGGTTTCCAGCGGAGTGGCGACGGGCGTTGCCGCGACGATGCTTCCATCGGGAGCGACGATCGCCGAGCCGTAGCGCCAGTCGGCTTTGACAATCGCCACGCGGTGCTCGGCCGCCCGCACGCGCAGGTGCGCCAGCTGCGTGCCGGCATAGGCGGCCCAGTCGTGCGTGGGCACCGCCACGACCTGGGCGCCGTCCCGGGCCAGCCGCGCCAGGGCGTCCGTGTAGCTGCCATCCGGCCCCAGCGCCAGCCCCAGGGTCACTCCGTCGACCGCGTAGACGGGGTGCAGGTCGGCAGTGATGCTGCGCTCACCGATCACCCAAACCGGATGCGCCTTGGTCGTGGGGGCCGAGAGCCGCCTATCGGGATAGACAAGCACGGCTTCGTTGCGCGTGCGATCGCCGTCGATGCGCATGAAATAGGGCCACACGATCGTCGTGTCCGACCGCACCGCCACGTCGGCCACCTGCTGGGCCAGGGCCTGTCCGGTCGGCGTCAGCGGATCGACCCAGCCCGAGGCCTCCGGCCACACCACCAGTTGGGCGCCCTTTGCCGCGGCGGTTGGCGGCGCGTGCAGCGCCGTAATGACCTCGGTGAGTTCGGCGTATTGGCGGCGCACGATGAGCGGTCGCGTGAGGGGGTGATCCGGCACGTGCTCGCCCGGCTGCACCACGGCCGCGCGCAGCGTGCCGGTTGCGGCCGGCGGCGGCAGCAGCGCAAGAATTCCGCCGAGGATCCAGGCCGCCGCCACCGCGCCCACGGTCCAGCCCAGGGCCGGCCGCGACCCGATCCACCGGCCCCGCGCGGCCAGAATGAGCGCCACGATGGCGCCGTTGGTGGCCATCACGACGATCGGCACCGGCCACATGCCAGCCAGCGGCAGGAACGCCCGCAGCGGCGCGACGTCGATCTGCGCGGTGGCGGTCATGCCCCACTGATGGCCCGCCGTGGTCACCAGCCGCAGGTACTCGATGCCCGCCCACACCAGGGCCGGCAGCCACACGATCCCCCAGCCACGCAGCGCCGCATGCAGGCGCGGCGTCAGCACCGGCACGGCCAGCAGCCCCGCCGCGAGGCCAAACGCCGCGGCGACCGCCACGCTCACCCCAACCCATGTGGGACCGGTGACTACTTCCGGCGGATCGATGCTCAGCGCGAGAAGACCGAAGAGCGTGCCGCAACCGAGTCCCGCCAGCACCCGCGCCGCCGCATTCGAGCGGGCGGGTGCGTGCACCGCCAGCATCAGCGGCACCCAGGCAACAAAGCCCAACGCCGTCCACGAGAGCGGCGGAAAGCTCGCGGCATAGAGCGCGCCCGACGCCATTGCCACGGCGGCTGGAGGCCCCGCTCGCGTCAGGCGACGTCGGGCACCGGCTACCATTCGAGTCGACCATCCAAACACGCATGGGCCGGAGTATCAACAGTGGTCCTGCGCATCGCGCCCGTCGGCAGTATCGACCCGGGGATTCCGACGCCGCGCCGCGTCTTCCAGATCGCGTTCATGCTGTTGTTCACCGTACTCCGGTTGCGGCGCCTGCGGCTGTACAGGCCCGACCGCCGCCGCCCCGATCAGCGTGCCATGTTGCGACTGGCGCGCCTGGCGCTGCGCTACCGCGAACCGCGACCGGGACGAGTGACCGCTTGACGCGCGGCCCAGCCGGCGACCGCGCCGAGCGTCGGTTCCACCAAGGCGCACTGGCGGCGTGGTATGCCCTCGGCATCGTCGTGGCGAGCACCGCGGTCGCGCCGTGGCTCACGCTGCTGGGCGTGCTCGTCCAACTTGCCGGGTCGATGAATTCCCGCCTCAGCCCGCCGCGCGCCCTGCACCGATGGCTCTTCGCGCCGTTGCGAGGCCAACACGCGCCCGAGCCTCAGCTGACGTTCGAACGCGCCGACGCCTTGACGGGCACCGTGGCGCTTGCCGGCGCGGTATTCGTAGCGGTAGGCGTTTACCCGCTCGGATGGGCGCTCTTCGGTGTTTGCGTCGTCTCGCTGGCGCTCGACGCCGCGCTGGACCGCGGCCCGCTGCGGAGTCTCGCCGATCTGCTGGCGCGGCTGGCCGGACCGGCGCAGCCTTAGCGTGTCAGGTCCCTCCCGGCTGCGGGGATCCACCGCGAGTGGCCGGTTGCGAACCGCCGCGCTTGCCACGCTTCTGCTCATGGCGCTGATGGGCGCCACGTGCGCCGGCCCGGCCGGCAGCGCGCCCGACGCCGGCGGCGCGACGGTCGACGCCGGCCTGCTGCTGGCGGTCCTGGTTCCGCCCGTGATCTTGGTTTCGCTGGCCTGGCTGGCCTATATCTTTCGCCTCCTCTTTCGGGAGCCGCCTGAAGGACCGCCGCCCGACAAGCAGTGACCGGCGCCTTTCCTGGCGTAGTCTGGTGTTACAGGGGTGGAGGGGAATGGCTGTGGCGGCCGACGACATCAGCCTGACGATCGATGGGCGACCCGTGTCGGTCCCGTCGGGCGCGACGCTGCTCGACGCGGCAGGCGCGGCGGGCCTGGACGTGCCCACGCTCTGCTTCCACCCCAACATCGCGGCGTCGGCCAATTGCCGCCTGTGTGTCGTCGAACAGTCGCTCAGCCCCAACGGCTCCGACGCCGAACCCTCGCCCGGCGCCCCCGAACGCCAAGCGTCCAAGCTGCTGCCGTCCTGCCGCGCCAAGGCCGAGCCGGGCCAGGTGGTCTACACGAACAGCCACAACGTGCGCGCGTCGCGCCGCGGGTCGCTGCGCCTGCTCCTTGGCGGTGTCGACTTGAGCGAAGCTCCCGATCTGGCGGATCTGTGTGCGGCCTATGGCGTCGAGGCCGGCACCGACGCCGAGCGAGCGCCCTTTCCCATCTATGTCGACAACTCCTACTACATCCGCGACTACAACAAGTGCGTCATGTGCTGGCGCTGCGTGGATGTCTGCGGCGATCAGGTCCAGTTCACCTTTGCCATCGAGCCGGCGGAGCGTGGATTCGAGGTCCGCGTGGGCACCTCCGAGTACGACGGCATGATGGACACCACCTGCGTCTATTGCGGCAACTGCGTGCAGGTGTGTCCCAGCGGCGCGCTCAAGGGTCGTGCCCAATGGGAAGCCGAGCAGCGCGGGCAGCTCACCGACGACCGCGTCGTCGAGACCACCTGCTCATTCTGCGGCGTCGGCTGCGGCCTCACCGCGCACGTCCGCGACGGCGCCATCACCCACGTGGACTCGCCCGACGATCACCCGGTCAACCAGGGCTGGCTGTGCGTCAAGGGCCGCTACGGCTGGGACTACGCGCAGCACGAGGACCGCCTCACGCACCCCCTCATCCGCGTCGGCGCGCGTGGCGAGGGTCGCTGGCGGCGCGCGAGTTGGGACGAGGCGCTCGACCTGACGGCGCAGCGGCTGGCGCACCACCGCGACACGCATGGAACCGACGCGGTGGCGGTCTATGCGTCGTCCAAGTGCACCAACGAGGAGAACTACCTGCTGCAGAAGTTCACGCGCGCGGCGCTGCAAACCAACAACATCGACAACTGCACCCGGCTCTGCCACGCCTCATCCGTCGCGGCGCTCGACATTTCCCTCGGGACCGGCGCCTTCACCAATTCGCTCGACGAGATCGCCGAGAACGACGTGATCTTCGTCACCGGCTCGAACACCACCGAAACCCACCCCATCACGGCCCTCAAGATGAAGGCCGCCGTGCGGGACGGAGCCCAGCTGATCGTGGCCGACCCGCGCGCCATCGAGCTCACCCGCTGGGCCGACGTGCACCTGCAGTTCCGCACTGGCACCGACGTGCCCATGTACAACGCCCTGCTGCACGTGGTGATCCGCGACGGACTGGTGGACGAGGAGTTCGTATCCGCGCGGGTGAACAACTTCGAGGCCGTGGCCGAGTCGGTGCGCGCCTGGACGCCCGAGCGGCAGCAGGCGCTCACCGGCATTCCGGCGGCTGACATCGAGCGCGCCGCCCACATCATCGGCGAGGCCGGCAAGACGGCCTTCTACTGGGGCGTCGGCATTTCCGAGCAAACCCACGGCACCGACGCCTGCCTCACGCTCATCAACCTCTGCCTGGCCACCGGCAACGTGGGGCGGCGCGGCACGGGCCTCAATCCTCTGCGCGGGCAGAACAACGTCCAAGGCACCAGCGACGTGGGCGCGATTCCGATGTATTTCACCGACTACCGCTCGGTCGAGGATGCAGGGGTTCGTGGGGTGTTCGAGAGAGCCTGGGGCGTCGCGCTGCCTCCGGTCAAGGGCCTGACGACCATGGAGATCGCCGATGCCGTCGGGCGTAGAGACCTGCGGGCCATGTTCATCATGGGCGAAAACCCACTGATGTCCGACCCGGACCTCAACGCGGCCCGCGAGCACTTCAACCACATCGACTTTCTGGCGGTGCAAGACATCTTCATGACGGAGACGGCCGAGATCGCCGACGTCGTGCTGCCCGCCGCCAGTTGGGCCGAGAAGGACGGCACCTTCACCAACACCGATCGGCGCGTGCAGCGGGTTCGACCCATCCTCGACCCGCCGGGTGAAGCGCGGCAGGACTGGGAAATCGTCCTGGACCTCTCGCGGCGCATGGGCTACGACCCGAGACTCGATACTCCGGCGGAGATCTTTGAAGAAATTGCCCGCCTCACGCCCAGCCACGCCGGACTGAGCCACGAGCGCCTCGACCGTGAGGGGGGGCTCCGTTGGCCGTGCCTGGATGACGCCGACCCCGGCGCGCTGTGGCTCTTCGGCGACCGCTTCCCCACCGGCGACGGCAAGGCCACCATGACGTCTATCGACTGGACCGAGAATGTGGAAATCCCCGACGCGGAATATCCGTTCATCTTCAACACCGGGCGGGTGCTCTACCACTGGCACACCGGCTCGGTCAGTCGCCGCTCGCGCCTGGACGATGCCTATCCCGAGCCGCTGGTCGAGGTGTCGCCGGAGGACGCCGACCGGCTGGGCATCCCCAAGAGCGGCCTGGTGCGCGTCAGCAGCCGCCGCGGCAGCCTCGAGGCCCGCGCCTGGATCACTCGCCGCGTTCCGCCCGGCACCGTCTACATGGGCTGGCACTTTGTCGAGGCCGCCGCCAACTTGCTCACCATCAACGCCCTGGACCCGATCTCCAAGATCCCCGAATACAAAATCTGCGCCTGCAAGATTGAGGTGTTGGAGCAACAACCAAGCCGCCAGTCCCGCTCACTGACCAGCGCGCAGGCCTAGACGCCGGTCGATGCGCGACATCTCCTGCCGCGATTGACGGTTTCGCACGCCCCGCTTGGGCGATATCGCTAGCCGGCCCCGAGACGGCGCCACTGTGCATGTCGCTGCGGAAACGAGCGCAGTGGACCTAAGGAGAGTGCCTGTCTCTACCATATGTGGGGTAGCATCCTGGCATTCTTCTAGATGTTGTACCCGTTATGTTAGGCTTGCTCTGAGGAATGTACGGGCGACGGTCGTTCCTCAGGCACGGCCTGGGGCTGCTGTCGGGAGGCGCGGCAGGCACACTCTTGGGGAGGGTTGCCGCCGCATCGGCTCCGACTGAGCCCTACGGCGCGTCAGCCAGCCCTAGCCCTCCCGCCGAGTCGGAAAGATCTCGGCCAGCGGCGTCGATACTCGACCGCATCTGCGAGGCTGCCGACCTTGAACCGACCGAGTGCGAGTGGTGGTCGGATCCTTCTGCGGCCACAGGACCCCAATCGGTTCTGCAGTCCTACCAGGTACTCACGGTCTACGGCCGCAGTTTCGGCGTGGCCCCGGTGCTCGGGATGCTCGGGGCGCTGAGTTCATTTGATGAGCTGGAACGCAGCGTCGCGCCGTGGACCAGCGCCATGTCGGATCTCGGCGAGGCGCCCGTCATGGTGGCGCCGCATCTGATCTACGGGCTGGCGACGCCCTGCCAAAGCGCGGACGACTCCTGCGTGATCTTCTTGGACGCCTCTGGCGTGGACTTGATCGAGGACTACATCAAGCCGGCCGCGGACCGCGACATGGCCGTGATCCTCGACACTCAGATCGGCCGCCTGCAGCCGACCTATTTCGTGCAGCGGATGATCGACGCCGGCTATCTGGCCTATCCCAACGTGCATATCGCGCTGGACCCTGAGTTCGCCACCGCGCCGGACCAGGACATGCCCGGCAAGCCGATCGGCACGCTCTCCGCCGCCAGCATCAACCAGGCCCAGGCCGCCCTGGCCGCCTACGTGCGCGAGGAGGGCCTGTCGCACAAGAAAGTGCTCATCGTGCATCAGTTCGTCGACGACATCTCCGACTCCTGGTCAATGGTTCCCAACAAGCAAGACATCGAGATCTACCCGGAGGTCGAGTTGGTCTTCGACGCCGATGGGTTTGGCACCCCCAACGCGAAGGTGCACAAGTACAACGCCATCACCGATCCCACGGCGTACCCGCAGCTCGAGTGGCGCGGCATCAAGATCTTCCAGCACAACCGGCACGCGCCCCGGTTTTCGGACACGCCGGTCATGACCCCGCGCCAGATCTTCGGCCTCGATCCCACGCCCTCCGGGTGGCGCATTTGGGCGCCGCCGCATCTCGTGGTGGTGGCCTAGCCAAGCGTCGCCCGTCCCTCCGCATCGACCCAGGCCGTGCGGCGTGCGGCACGATGGGAAGCTCTACTTCCGACTATTGCAATCCCGGACCTCGACGGTGTCCGGGACACTCTCGACAGGCTGGTATTCGTGACGGCTCCGAGCGCGGCGCGCCGCCCTCCGAATCATCCGCGGCCAAAACTGCGCATCGCGATGTGGAACATCTTTGGCTATTCGTGGGAGTGGGAGCGCCGACGCCCGCTCGTTGCCGCGGAGCTTGCCGACCTCGCGCCGGATGTCGTCTTCCTCCACGAGGCTCGCGCGGCCCGTCGTCCGTGGGAGGCCGGCCAGTCCACGCCCGAGCAGGTTGCGGGCGACACGGGCATCCCCCTCGTCGAGTGGATCGACGCGCCAACGTCGCACCCCACCGCGCGGATGGGACCGGCCCTGCTGGCGCGCGTTCCGCCGGCCAATACAACGCGAGTGCGGCTCGCCGACCGCGACTCTGTCGCCGACCTTGGCTTTCACGAGCCATGGCTGCTAACGACACAGTGGAGGATCGGTGAATTCCGCGCCACGGTGGCAACGACGCACCTGCCAGGGTCGCGGTTGCCCGCCGCCCAGGATGTTGCCGTCCATTTGCTGGCCCAGGTGCTGGCCTCGCTGGCGGGCGAGTCCAATCTGCTGTTGCTCATCGGCGATTTGAACCTGCGGCCCGGCAGTCCGGGTCTGCGCCACCTCATGCAGGCCGCCAATCTTGAATCGGCGCCTTCGCTGTCCCTGGCGCCGCCCACGCATCCAACAAGCAATGCCATGTTCAACCGGGCGATGCTGGACTCGGGGAGCACCGAGCGGCTTCGCGCCCCTGAAGAACGGCCAATACGCGTCGACCACGCGCTCTTCCACAGCCCCCATGGCGCGTCACTCCGCATCGCCGACACCGGACGCTTCGGCACCCGGCATCGCGTGGACGACCTGTTCGCATCCGATCACTGGGGGCTCTGGGTCGACCTCGCCATCGCCTGACGGCAATGCACTCGCAGCTCGACGGATGTTTCAGGCGTTCTCCACCTGCACCCGCAGCCGGCGCACGTCGGTCGCGCCGCGTTCGGCTGCGTCGGCCCGCCCGTGCAGCGTGAGGTAGCTCAGGCCCAAACGCCCATCCCGGATGGGAACCGCCCGCTCGGTTTCGCCCACCGACGCTGTCGCTGTTCCTGCTGCGATGTCCCAGCGAATGGTCACTGGCGTCCAGGCGCCGGCTGGCAGCGTCTCCGCGTCCAGCGCGAGCTCGACGGCGGCATCGGGACGCCGGTCGTCCGGGCGCCAGAAGGTCTCGTCGAGGACGACATCGATACCCGCGGACCCCTCGTCGCGGCGGATTTCGAACGACAGCGCGCCGCGGGCCCCGATGGGAAAGTTGCGCTCGGCGCCCAGCGGCAGGTCGCCGGTGTGACGCAGACGCAGCACTCGCCCGCCGTCCGCATCGACCACTGACGCGCCCGCGGTGCCGTTTGTCGACCACCCATCCAGGCCGTGCTCGAAGTCGTCGTGGTCCTCGGTTTGGTCCAGCCGGTCGGGATCCAGGATCACGTAGTCCAAAACCACGTGCATCCAGGCGTCGGTGATGTGGTTGAACATCATCAGCACGCGACCGTCCGGCAGCTCCAGCATGCGCGGGTAGCTGACCTGATCATTGATCAGCTCGGGCAGGGCTTGGCGGGCGTACTCCCGGTAGCCATGCCACGTTCGACCGTCGTCGTGCGAGACCGCGGCGTTGACCACATGCCGCGCGGAGTAGACCTCCTTGTGCTCGCCGCCGAACGGCGGCCCCTGGGTGTTGTTCCAGGTAAACAGCAGGCGTCCGTCGCGCAGGCGCAAAAGGTAGCCCGGAGAATTGGCCGATTTGAACCGGCTGCGCCGCGGCTCCGACCAGGTCCGGCCATCGTCCGAGTACGACTCGTACTGCCAGCGGCCCGGGGTGCGGATGATCTTGTAGATGCGCCCGTCGCCCAGTTGGGTCAGCGTGGGCTCGTTGGCGCCGGAGTGGCTGTGCCGTCCCCCCGAGGCCACGTGCAGGTCGGTCGAGTCGTTGTGCCAGGTGCGCCCGCCATCGTCGGAATAGCAGGTCTTGCAGCAATACATGCCCTCCGTCTGGTCCCAGTCGTAGTACTCCAGCGGCAGCAATATCCGGCCGCTGTCGATTTGAGCCGCCTGGCGCAACGCGCCGGTATATGGGTGGCCGTAGTCGATGCGCTGCGGTCCTTCCCAGCTGGCGCCGCCGTCGCGGGAAACGATGTGATAGACGTCGCAGCGCAGCTCGTCGCGGCCGGGACGCTCGATGTCCTCGGGCCATATCAGGACGCGCATGCCGAAGAGGTGGATGGCGCCGTCGCGATCCACGAGCATCGGGCCGCCGCCCCAATAGCCGAAGCCAATCGGGAGCTCCATGACGCGCTGCGGCGCGTCCCAAGTGACCTTGCCCTCGGCGTAGGACCCGTAGCGAACGGTGAGATGCTGCCGCGCCCACGGGTCGTCGAAGATGCCTTTCTCGAGCGCGATGTAGAAGCCGGGGCCTTCGGTGTTCCAGCTGCAGAGGCGGCCGTCGGGCAGCAGCGCCACCGCGTTGATGGATTCGCCGAATGTGCGTCGTTCGAGTAGCAACACGGTCCTTCTCCTGCGCCCGTGGGATCAAGAGTCCGACCGGCGCGGTCGTCGCTGACGCGGGCATTGTCGCGCGTTTACGCGTGCGCGACGTCTCGGGACGGACTTCCGGCGCGTAGTGCTGGCCGATGCCCAAGGCGCGGGGATTAAGCGCCCGGTGCGCTGGCCCCTTTCGGGAGCCAGCGCACCGGTTGACTTGCGCCGTGTCCGCTGGGAGCGGACTACCTCAAGTTACCCGGTGGAGCAACTGGGGTAGTCGCTCCTGGCGGGCTGGTCGGTCGCCGGGTGCGGCGCGCCGATGGTGATGCGGTCAAAGAAGCCCGCGTCAGCCGCCGTCACGTCGCACCAGTAGAGACCCAGAGCTTGGAAGGTCGGGATGTCCGGCACATGCCGCCAGCCACCCATACCGTCGTAGCTGAAGATCCGGTCGTCGCCGCCGTCAAAGCGCCGCACCAGCTGACCGGGCGCGCCTGACTGGTCGTCCAACGGGATCGCGCCAACCACACCCACCGGGACGCTGAACTGGCTGTTCACCACGGCCCACGGGATCTGGTAGACCAGCGGGCTGCCCGGTGCCACCCACTGCCGCACGATCATGCCGTCCATTCGGCGCACGACCTGGTAGGTCTGGCCCAGCGACTCGTCGCGGATGAATCCACCAATGTTGACCACCAGCGAGGCCCCGCCGTCGTGGCGAGTCACCACCACGCGCCCGTCCACCAAGGTGGCCGTGGCCGAAGCCGTGTTGCCAATCACGCCATCCATCGGCGCCATCGGTGCCGGCGGTGCCGGCGGTGCCGGCGGTGCCGGCGCCGTCACGGTCCGGGTGACCGTTCTGGTGACCGTAACCGTCGGACCTGCGACCTCGACTTCCTCGACCACGGGATCGTTGTCGGCGACAAGGACCACCACGGTCGCGGTCAGCCCGCTGTAAGCGGTATCCGTCGAGGTCACCGCGAAGCTCAGCGAAGCCTGGAGGTGGTCAGTGTCATCGTCCTCGGCAGCCATCACCATCACGGTTTGCGCCGTGGCGAAGTCGTCCGCCGTGAACGTCAGGCTCATCGGCGCCACCGTCACCGCGGCGTCGCCGCTGCTGATGTCGATGGTCACGTCGGCCTCGGGCGCCGCATTCAGGAAGATCGTGAACTGACCGCTCCCGCCTTCGGGCACGGGCTCAGGCTGGCTGATCGTTAGACCTGCGGCTGGAACCGGAACTGGCCGATCCACCTCCACCGCATCGTTGTTGGCGACAAGGACCACCACGGTCGAGGCCAGCCCGCTGTAATCGGTATCCGTCGAGGTCACCGCCAAGGTCAGCGAAGCCGTGACGTGCTCGGTGTCATCGTCCTCGGCAGCCATCACCATCACGGCTTGCGCCGTGGCGAAGTCGTCCGCCGTGAACGTCAGGCTCGTCGGCGCCACCGTCACCGCGGCGTTGCCGCTGCTGATGTCGATGGTCACGTCGGCCTCGGGCGCCGCATTCAGGAAGATCGTGAACTGACCGCTCCCGCCTTCGGGCACGGGCTCAGGCTGGCTGATCGTTAGACCTGGGCCTACAACCGGAACTGGCCGATCCACCTCCACCGCATCGTTGTTGGCGACAAGGACCACCACGGTCGAGGTCAGCCCGCTGTAATCGGTATCCGTCGAGGTCACCGCGAAGCTCAGCAAAGCCTGGAGGTGGTCAGTGTCATCGTCCTCGGCAGCCATCACCATCACGGTTTGCACCGTGGCGAAGTCGTCCGCCGTGAACGTCAGGCTCGTCGGCGCCACCGTCACCGCGGCGTTGCCGCTGCTGATGTCGATGGTCACGTCGGCCTCGGGCGCCGCATTCAGGAAGATCGTGAACTGACCGCTCCCGCCTTCGGGCACGGGCTCAGGCTGGCTGATCGTTAGACCTGGGCCTACAACCGGAACTGGCCGATCCACCTCCACCGCATCGTTGTTGGCGACAAGGACCACCACGGTCGAGGTCAGCCCGCTGTAACGGGTATCCGTCGAGGTCACCGCCAAGGTCAGCGAAGCCGTGACGTGCTCGGTGTCATCGTCCTCGGCAGCCATCACCATCACGGCTTGCGCCGTGCCGAAGTCGTCCGCCGTGAACGTCAGGCTCGTCGGCGCCACCGTCACCGCGGCGTCGCCGCTGCTGATGTCGATGGTCACGTCGGCCTCGGGCGCCGCATTCAGGAAGATCGTGAACTGACCGCTCCCGCCTTCGGGCACGGGCTCAGGCTGGCTGATCGTTAGACCTGGGCCTACAACCGGAACTAGCAACGGATCCTTGTCGCTCACGAACACCGGCACCGTCGCGCTCCGCCCGTCGTAAGTGTCGTCCATTGAGGACACCATGACGGAGAGCGAAGCGCTGCCGTCATCGGTGTCGCCGTCCTCGAGAGCAGTCACCGTGACGGTCTGCGGCTCGCCCCACCCGAAGGTGTCGGCCTCGTCCGTCATCTCGGCCATGGTGAACGTCAGGGTCAGTTCGCCGGTGTCGGCGTCGGCCTCGTCCACCGTCACAACAGCTAAGTCGCTGCTGCTGATGGTGACGGTCACGTCGCCCGTGGGCGCCGCGCCCAGCACCACCGTGAACTCACCGCTGCCGCCTTCGATCACGGCTGCAAGCTGGCTGATCTCGACACCCGTGATGTCGTTGTCCATGACCTCGATCATCACTGTCTGGGCGTCCGAATAGCCGCCATCGGGGCTAAGCGTGATCGTGACGGTCGGATTGACCGCCTCGTCAGCGGTGTTCTCCGCAGCGGTCAGCATGACTGTCTGCGGCTCACCCCACCCGAAGGTGTCGGCCTCGTCCGTCATCTCGGCCGTCGTGAACGTCAACTCGAGGTTGCCGTCTCCATCGGCCCCGTCCACCGCCAACACGTCAGCCATGTCGCTGCTGACGGTCACGGTCACGTCCGCCGAGGGCACCTCGCTCAGCACCACGGTGAAGCTGGCCATGCCGCCTTCGGCCACGGAGCTGATGTCGCTGAGCACGAGGGCTCGCGTGTCATCCGCGACCGCAACGGTCACCGAGTCCACGACGATGCGGTCGTAATCGATGTCGTTGGACATGACCATGTGCGTGAGCGTGACCGTCTCATCTTCGGTATCGGTCGCGTCGGCCTCCACGACGTCGACGGTGACGGTCTGCGCCTGCGAGAAGTTGCCGCTGGTGAATTCCAGGCTGGCCGGACTCACAGTCACGTCTTCGTTGTCGCTCGTGATGTTGACGGTCACATTGTCCGTGGGCGCCTTCTGCAGCACCACGGTGTAGCCGCCGCTATCGCCTTCGGTCAGCATCAGCGTGCTTTCGCTGAGCCTGACGCCGGCGGACTTGTCCGTGACGTTGACCGTCACGTTCAGCGCCGCGGCTTCGGCAGTGGCCCGGGCTTCGGCTTTCTCCTCGTCCGTTGCGTCAGCCGCGAGAAGCGCAACCGCAGCGTCACCGGCGGCGGTCGTCAGCGCCGTTGAGATGAACTTCGCGTCGGCCGACGAAACCGCGTGACTGAGGATGACATCATCCTCATCCATGTTGTTGTCGTCCGACGCGGCACTCACCGTGACGGTCTGAGCAGCATTCCAGAGAGCCTCGCCCTCCGCCGCGGCGTCCGCGACGAACGTCAAGGACGCCGGCTCGACCGTCACATCGGTGTTGTCGCTCGTGATTCTCACGGTCACGGCGGCGGTGGGCTCCGCGTCCAGCACCACGGTGTAAGTCCCGCTGCCGCCTTCATCGACCGCCACTGGCGAGCCAGTGAACGTGACGCCGGCGGCATCCTCGTCCTTGAAGCTGACCAGCACCTCCGGTGACAGGGCCGTGTACGCCGCGTCTCCCGCTTCGTCGGTGGACGTGATGGTGTGGCTGATCGTGATCGACGCCTCAGCCGCCGTGTCGCGGTCTTCCGTCAGCTCGATCGAGAACGTATTCGAAAGGTTGCCCGCCAAAAACGTGCCGCTGGCCGGGGTCACTGCCACGTCGTCGTTCGGATCGGCGGCGTCGCTTCGCACGACCGTAACGGTCACGGTGCCCGCGGGCGCCGCCTGCAGCGTCACGGTGTACTGCACGGAAAGGATGTTGTCGCCGGAAACGGCGCCATCAACCAATGTCAGCGTGGTCTCGGAGATCCTGATGCCGGCGGACGTGTCAACGGCTTCGACCGCCACGTTCAGCGAGTTCCGGGCAGCGGCAATCTGGTCGTCCTTGTCCGCCGCGTCATCGGGGACGGCGGCGATTTTCGCGGCGATGATCGCCGGACCCTTGAACTTGAGGTCGGCCGACTCGACCGCGTGGCTGAGCGTTACGTTCTCGCTCACCGCGTTGCCGTCCGGGCGAGCCAACACCATGACGTCCTGCGCCGTGCTGTAGTTGTCCATCGTGAACGTCAGCTCGGCGGTCGCCCCGAATCCAACGGTGCTGTCGGTCCTTACGCCCACCGCGCCGTTGTCACTGCTGTTGATGGTGACCGTCACGTCGGCCGTGGGCTGCGCCGCCAGCGCCACCGTATAGGTGGCTTCGCTGTTTTCGGTTACATCCAGGCTCCTGTCGTTGGCGGGAGCGGTCGTGTCAACGAACGTCAGGTCGGCGGGGTCGTCGTCGGTGATTTCGATCTTCACCGTCTGGTCGGGAAGAGCGTTGTAACCCCTGTCGGGTGACGTGATGGCGTGCGTGAGCACGACGGACTCGTCCTCCGTCGTGGCGTCGGCCGCGACTTCCGTCTCGACGGTCTGCGCTGTGTCCCAGTTTTCGTCCGTGAACGTCAGGGTCAGGACGGCGTTGTCGACGGAGACGCCACCGATCATGCCGGCCGAACGGACGCCGGACGTAAATGTCACATCGGCGTTGTCGCTGCTGATGGTGACCGTCACGTCGGCCGCGGGCTCGGCAGTCAGCACCACGGTGTAGCTGGCGACGTCGACCGGAGCGTCGGTTTCCGTCACGTCGAGCGCCACGGTCGTGGGGTCGAACGCTTCGTCCCCGGTACCGGACACGAACGTGACTCCGGCCGTGTCGTCATCCGCGACTTCGACCCGCAGATCGGAGTCGGCAATGTCGTTGAACGCGGTGTCCGAGGAGGTGACCGCGTGGGTGAGGTAGGCAATTTCATCGATCGTGTCGTCGTCATCGGTCATCAGCGTCACGGTCTGCGGCGTGGTGTAGTTGTCGGCCGTGAACGTCAGCGGCGTGGTCTGAGAGCCCGTGGTGTCCTGGGCACCCTCCACGTCGGGAACGGTGTCCACGACCACATCGTCGTTGCTGCTCTCGATGGTGACGGTGACGTCAAAGGTGGGCGGCGTGTCACCCGTCAGAACCACCGTGTACGACGCGTCTGCGCCTTCGGTCACGGCGAGATTCGTCGCCGGGTCCAAGGTGATGCCCTCGTCGGCGGCACTCACCATGCGGGCTGACGCCAGGGTCAGGAGGAGCAAGCCCCCCAGCAAGGCGGCGAGCCAGAGCGATGGCCATCGCGGAAGCGAGAGAATCCCTAAATTGTTAGGCAATCCCCCCGGCGCTTTACGAGTCACGTCACGTCGCATTGCCACTCCTCCAGAGTTCCCTCGCCCTAAAACAGGCTGTCGCGTGCGGGTCGCAGTTTTGCCCACACGTACGAATGGAACGGTACGAAGGCATCCCTCGCTTGTCAAACAGAACCTACTAGCCGGACATCAGTATCGTGACGCAGTGGTGCCTCAGGCCGCCAGAGGATATTTTCAGACCAGTTCGCTGGGTGGTACGTCTATAACTGTCACCCGATTGGCGGCAGCGGCCGGGCTACCGAAGCCGACGTGTCGAGGAGATCTCCAAACGTCGCGGGCCGCGCCTCGAAGAAATCTCCACGGGCGGCGCCGTTGACTGCCCAAGCCGCGGCCTGAGCGTCGTCATGCCGAAGCTCCCGCGGCGTGCTCCCCAGCCGTCGCCGGTCGCATCAGCCCGCGTCGGGGCAGTGGCCGTTTGCCTTGCGGGTCTTACGCAGAGCCATCCGGCGCCAGTTGCGCCACGTGCCAGTGCACCTGATCGCCCGCGGAGCTCGGTCGCTCTCAAGTCGCATCCATCGGGCGCGCGTACCTGTTAATCGTGGGGCCGACTCCGAAAACCAAGAGCGCGGTTCGCCAGCGAGCTGGGCGCACCGGAATCCTGAGGGGTGCCGCCTTGATCGGTGGGGTGGGTGAGCCGGAGGCGCCCGCGTGGATTTTCGAGGCTGCGGCTGGAGCGCCCACGTATATATGGGTATCTGGCCGATGTAGCCAGGCGGGAGCGCAAGGCGGCCGGGACGACGGGCGCGCCCTGCACCCGAGCGGCGTCCGCCGGGCGACGCGAGTCGAATTGGCGGATCATTCGGAAGTAACTCGTCAAGCCGGCAGGGCGAAGTTCCGCCGTACCTCGCGACCAGGCGATTGCAGCCGCGGGCGGTGACATCAGATCACGGGCGCGGGCTAGCCATTTCTACCTGTGAGGTCGTGCGCCGAATCTCGCTACGTCTCGCTCCCAGCCTCCGATCGCAGGCGGAACCGGTACCTGGTCGAGCACCCGTCGGGTGTGGTCGATCATCCACCGTTGGGGTGACGCCGCACGAGTTCCCTGGCGAGGCCTCTAGTGCAGGGCCTTCCGTCGGTGCGCGGCTCACCCAGCGGGGGCGCCTTGGCGGGTCCGGCTGCTAGTTCTGTACCGCTCCCTCAGTAACGTCCAAATGCGCCGACGCCGGTATTCGCCGGAGTACCGGGCGAAGACGACGCAAGCTGTGATGGAGTGGGCCGGCACCGTGTCGGAAGGCCAGACGGCAGCCTGAGACACGGTGAGGAATCCCATACGCATTCAGCACAGCCCGCAGCCTTAGGGCGAGCATTCTTTGAATTGTCCAGCGCAATTGGCTAGAGCATACGGTCCGCTGATCTCACCACCGGAAATCCGGGTATCTGCCGATGCAGATCCCCATCTTTCAACCGGATTTAGTTCTCGCGCGCTTCCGGTCGGATCCGTTTGGTCGCCCGTGAAATCTCGGACGATGTCGGGTCCGTCGAGGGCGAAGACGCGCCATTGTCCAGCAATCCGTTTCGCACAGCCCAGACAACCATCTCCTGGGTTGTCTTGGCGCCCAGCTTGTCGCGAATGACGTAGATCGCGTTGCGGATGGTCAACGGGCGATTGCCCCTGACCTCGGCAATGTCCGCATACGTCATTCCCTGGGCGAACAGCTTGAGTATTTCCCGCTCGCGCTCGGTCAGCCTACGCAATTCAGGTGTTTCGCCCGTCTCGGGAGCGGCGCGAATACCCGCGAACACTCGTCTGACCACATCGCCTGGTATGCGAAACTCGCCGTCAACAACGTCCCGGATAGTAGTGAGTAACTTGTCCTTGCCGGAAAACTTTTGCAGATATCCCGTGGCGCCTGCGGCAATCGCCTCGACGACGGTGTCTTCGTTGGTCGAAGCCGTCAAGACGAGCACCCGGGTTTCAGGCATGGCATCCATGATCTCGCGGCACGCGTCGATGCCGTTCTTGTTGGGCATCATGATATCCATGATGACCACGTCCGGACGCAGACCTTGAGCCACATCCACGGCCTCGACGCCGTCCCGCGCCTGCCCCACCACCTCGAATCCGCATGAGCGCTCCAGCAGCTCTTGCAGACCGTCTCTCATGATCGAGTGATCGTCCACGATCATGACCCTTGTTTGTGGGATTGCCGACAAGTCCCCGACCTCCTCAAGTTGAATCATACTCGATTTCGCAGGTCACGGTGGTGCCCCTTCCGGAGCTGCCCGAGTCGACAACGAGCTTTCCGCCCAGTCGCTCGGCGTTGACGCGCATGTATTTGAATCCTTGCCCGAGCTCGGCGTAGTCCGCCGGAAGGCCTATGCCGTTATCCGACACGGACATCCGCAGGCCGGTGTCCCGAAAGTCAAGGGTGATCGAAACTGTCGTGGCGCGTGAGTGCCGCAGCGCGTTGGTCAGGGCGTTGTGCGCGATCGAAAACAGCATGCTCCGCCGGGCCGCCGGAAGCGGCGGCTCCGTTCCGTGCTGCACCACCTCAGCGGGAATCGACGTGATGGCCGTAAACGTCCCGGCGTGCCCTCGCAACACTTGGTTCAATTCCTGGCCCTCGAAAATCAAACCCGTGTCGATCGGATGCCGAAGCTCCCACATGGCCGACTTGGAAAGGGCGGACGTGGCTTCAAGCTTCGCCACCAATTCCTGATTTGCTCTATCGGCCAACTCAAGGGAGGTTTCCACTCCTAGGCCAATCATGTACACCGACTGTGCAGTCGTGTCATGAATCGTTTGCGAAAGCTCCATTCGTTCGCGCTGCAACTCTCGCTCCCGCGCCACCGCCTCTTCTTTTCGCATTCGTTCCGCCCTCGCTACCAGATTCACCGATGCCACGACGGCATACATCACAAATATTCTGGAAATCAATGCCTTGTCGTCCACCATCTCTAGATCGAGCCCGGACTCGGCAGAAACGCTTACGAAGGTGTACGCCGCCGCCACCACCGTTACCCAGCAAAAAGTGAGCGCAAAGGAACTGAAGAACACCGCGAACCATGCGAGGGCGGGATAGTAGAGCAAGTAGAAAAAGTAGTTATCGAATCCGCCGCCGGACCAGGTGCCAACCGTAATCAGGACCACGTCCACTACCCCGAACGCAAACATCCACCACAGATACATGGGACGACCCGTAATGACTCGAAAATGAATGACGCTGTTTAGCGCGACCAGAATAGTGACAAGCACTATAAATGTAGAATATGGGAATGCGTTATACTGGGGTCGATATACCATCAAGAAAATGCTTATAGCAGCAATTGCCCAGCGCACCACAACGAATATTTGTACCGGGTATCGAAGCTCTTCCGGATCGGTTGAATAGGCGTGCCAATTGCGCGGCGAAAGAGCGTCAGCGACTGCGCCCATCAGGCGCGACGCTCTACTCACGGATGCTGAGCGATCCCGAGACATCGGTGAAATTGCCACGTCGCCTTGCGGCCTGCAATAGTTGATGTTCCTTCGCCCATGTCGTCACAACGACGCCAAAGGATATCGGCAAGCTCGGCGGGGAAATGTCGCTGCCCCGCGAGTACTGTACTCGATCGGTCCGTCGCCTCAAAACACCCTGGTGCAGCATATCGGTGATTCAGACTAGTACTGTTCTATGGAAAGAGTACATAGGGAAATCGAAAGAGTGCGTAAATACTGTTACAGTAGTATCTCTTACTAAATGGTCGACGCGAGAGCTGTTCCAGTGCCGGCGGTACGGTCTGGGCGCCAGGAGGGCTCGCTGGCCGACTTGGCGACTGAGAGATGACGTTCGGCGTGGCTAAAGGATCCGCCGGGGAGCAGGTGGGGAAAGTATCGTGATACCAAGTAGGGCGGCGTCGGGCGACGACGGGTATGCCGCCGGTGGCGGTCATCCGTGAGGCGGGCATTTCCGCGAGGTCACCCCGGCGCGAAGTCCCCTGACGGACCTCCGGCGCTCTATGCTTGCCGCGAGGTGGCTTAGGCGCGAGTCGAGGCGGCGTTATGGACGAAATCCAAGACCTGTTTGTGTCCGGGGAGCACGGGTACCACACGTTCCGCATTCCGGCGCTGGCGGTCTCCACCGCCGGCACCGTGTTGGCCTTAGCCGAGGGACGCCGAAACGATCGGGCCGACACCGGCGACATCGACACCGTCCTGCGCCGTCGCGAGCGCGGCGCTGCCCAGTTCGACGCGATGCGCGTCGTGGTCTCGGGCGGCGGCGACGTGGCCGGCAATCCCGCGCCGGTGGTCGACCGCGACACCGGGCGCATCACCCTGCTCTTCTGCCGCAATCCCCACGACGGCCCCGAGGATCTCGTCTGGCAGGGCAAAGCCGAGCGCACCGTTTGGATCACCCACAGCGACGATGACGGCAAGACCTGGGCATCTCCCCGCGAGATCACCAGCGCGGTCAAGCGGCCGGAGTGGACGTGGTATGCCACGGGGCCGTGTCATGGGGTGCAGCTGCACAGTGGACGCCTCGTCATCCCCTGCGATCACGGCGTCGGCCGGCAATATGAGCGCTATGTCGACTGGTGTCGCTCGCACCTGTTGCTGAGCGACGACGGAGGAGCCACCTGGCGCATCGGCGCAACCACCGGTGACGGCACGAACGAGTGCGTGGTCGTCGAGCTGGATGACGGCAGCCTCTATCTCAACCGTCGCTGCGACCGGCGCGATGATCAGCCGCTCCACCGCCGGCGCTTCGCGCGCAGCGTGGACGGCGGCGAGTCGTTCGCCGAGGACGGCTGGCACGACGACCTCGTGGACCCCCACTGCCAGGCCTCGGCCGTGCGCGCGGGCGGCCCCGGTGCGCCGCTCGTGTTCGCCAACGCCGCCAGCCAGGCGCGCGAGCGGCTCACCGTGCGGCGCAGCGACGACGGCGGGCGCACCTGGTCATCCGGCCGCGTCGTGCACCCCGGACCCGCCGCCTACTCGGACCTCTGCGACCTGGGTGACGGCGCCGTGGGCCTGATCTACGAGTGTGGCGACGAAATGACCTACGAGCGCCTGCGCTGGACGCGGCTCAACGTCGGCGACTTAGGCGGCGTCTAACCTCCCGGGATGTAAAGCGTGCGGTCGGCCACGGGCAAGGACACCCGCGCGCCGCCGTTGAGGTGCGAGTGCGCGATGCCAAACTGCGCTTCGACCGACTGCATGGTGACGTCGATGTTCCCAGTCGTGCGCTCGCCCGTCTCCAGTTCCCGGATGATGCTGCGGATCGTGAGCACCGCGGGGCTCTCGGCGATCCCTCGAATCGTGTGCTCCCGCACGTCGGCGTATTCGCCGCTGATCAGGCGCACCGAGGCGTGATCTCCGTTATCCCACACCACGGCCCGTCCTTCATCGCCGTGCACCTCGATGTCCCACTGGCCCCGGCGGGGGATGAAATATCCTTCCACGCCGGTCGCGTACCCGACCCGGAAGAACCCGACCATCGGGTCGGCTATTTCCTCGCCCGCCACCGGGACATACCGATGTCCCGCCGGATCGTAGCTGGGCGGCGGACGCCGCGGCGCGGGGTCGAAGGGATCGCCGGGATCGATCAGGCGGCCTTCCACCCATACGGGCGGCGGGTCGCCCAGGAACATCGAGGCCGTATCCAGCGTGTGCGGGTGGTGTTTGATGATGTCCGTGTAGCCGTAGACGACGACAAATTGGGGTGCGCCGACCTCACCGGCGGCGATGGCATCCCGCATGGTCGTATACACCGAGTCATGGCGCCGCATCGCCCCCCAGTTGAACGCCACGCCGTTGGCCGTGCAGGCCCGGTGGATCCGGTCGGCCTCGGCCAGTGAGGCGCACAGCCCCTTTTCGCTGTAGATGCCCCGCACGCCGTGCTCGGCGGCATAGATCAGCGGCTCGGCGCGGGCGAACGAGGGCGTTGTCACGCTGACGATATCCAGCTGCTCCGCGTCGATCATCTCCCGATAGTCGAGGTAGGTGTTCGTTACGCCGAAGCGCTCGCTGAATCGCCGCAGCCGTTCGGCGCCGCGATTTGCCACGGCCACCACCTCGGTTTCGGTGATCGCCTCGTAGGCGCTGTAGTGCCCGTAGGGCTTGCGGCGGTCGCCCACCGGCAGCTCGTCTTCGATCAATCCGCCGCTGCGGCCCGTCCCGATGATTCCGACGCGGTATTTCGCAGGCATGCCGTTCACTCGCTTTTCAGGGCCGGAGCCCCGGCTGCTATGGCCCATGATGCCCGGATCGGGCGAATCGGTGTAGAGCCGTTCCCAATGCGACCGCCGGTGCGGCCTTCCTATACTTGCCCGCCATACGGGCTATCCGCTGCTGCTTGGAGATGCCGATGGACTACCGGAGGCTCGGCCGATCCGGCTTGGAAGTATCAGTGGTGGGCGTGGGCTGCAATCAGTTCGGCGGCCCCTGCGACCGCAAGCAGACGCGCGCCGTCGTCCACGCCGCGTTGGACGTGGGCATCACGCTGTTCGACACGAGCAACAGCTACGGCCAGAACGGCCGCTCGGAGAAGTTTCTGGGCGCCGCCCTCAAGGGCTGCCGCGACGACGCGGTCATCGCCACCAAGTTCGCCTCGCCGATGGGCGACGGCCCCATGCAGCTCGGCGGTTCTCGCCGCCACATCCTGCAGGCCGTCGAGGACAGTCTGCGCCGGCTGCGCACCGACTACATCGACCTCTATCAGATGCACCGGCCGGACCCCAACACGCCCATCGAGGAGTCACTGTCCGCGCTCGATCTCCTCGTCCGCCAGGGCAAGGTGCGCTACATCGGGCACTCCAACTTCGCCGGCTGGCAGATCGCCGCCGCCGCGGCCGCCGCCGAGCGCGCCAACCTCACCCCGTTCCTCTCCGCGCAGAACCAGTACAGCCTCCTCGACCGAAGCGTGGAGACCGAGGTCATGCCCGCCTGCGAGGCCTTTGGCTTGTCGCTGCTTCCCTATTTCCCGCTCGCGAGCGGCCTGCTCAGCGGGAAATACCGCCCCGGCGAGACTGCGCCGGCAGGGGCGCGTCTGGCCGAGGGCTCCCAGGCCGACCGCTGGCGCACGCCGGGCAACGTCGCCAAGACCGAGCGGCTGCGTGCCGTGGCCGACGCCGGCGGCCGCACCTTGCTCGAGCTCGCCATGAGCTGGCTCGCCCGGCAACCGGTCATTGCCTCGGTGATCGCCGGCGCCTCCCGGCCCGAACACGTGCGGCAAAACGTGAAGACCGTCGGGTGGGCTATGAGTCCGGATGAGCTGGAGGCCATCGAAACGGCGCTGAGTGATCCTCCCGCGGCGTAGGCGCGGATCGATCCCCGCACGGCGCAGCATTGAGTGAGCCTCCGGTGACCGCCGAAACCCCCGCCAGCCCGACGCCCGACGAGATCTACGCGTTTCAGACCAGCGGCTATCTGGTGCTGCCGGGGTTTCTCAGCCCCGACCACGTGGCTCTGCTGACCGAGCGGCTTGAGCGGGTAATGGAACGCCGCCGGCGCCAAGCCGAAGCTGGCACGCCGACCAACGGGGTCACCGACGTTGAGGGGCCAAACACCCGGATCTTCCACATCCTCGAGGACGACCCGGCGCTACTGGATCTCATCGACTACGCGCCCCTCATGCCCTATGCCCACGCCTTCCTCATCCGCAATCCGCATTTCCACGCGTCGGATGCCATCTGGGAGGTTGGGGCGTCCGACCGTCCGCCGCAGTGGCACCCCGACGGCGGCTATCTGCGCGTCCTGGGACGGCCCACGCCGATGATGCAACTCAAGGTCGGCTACTACCTCTCGGACATGCGCGAACCGGGGCGGGGGAATCTCATGCTCGTGCCGGGATCCCACCGCAGCGCCGCCGAGCCGTCGTCCGAGCAGCGGGCCGGCTATGACACCATGCCCGGCGCCATCCAGGTCTGCGGGCCGCCCGGCACGGCGTTCATGTTCCACAACGCCGTCTGGCACACGCGCGGACCCAGCACCGATCCGGACGCCTGCCGCGTCATGCTCTACTACGCCTACGAGCACGGCTTCATGGTCGGCAACCCCGAGCACTGGAGCTATTCCAAGGACTTCTACGCGGGGCTGCCGCCGGAGCGCCGCGCGCTCTTTCATGGCTTCGTGTTTGACCCGCCGGAGCGCCGCTGGTCCTGATTCGGCCCCGCGGTCCCTTGAAACCGCTCGCGTCCGCTCGTCCCCAGCCCGCCATTCGGACCCGGAAAACTGCAGGTGCTAAAGTCCGTGTGCAATTGCCTGATCCGCAGGCTGCGGTTGATCGTTCGCCGTTAGCCTGTTAAGGCGTGGGAGGAGTCCTATGAGAACCGGAATGTTCGCGGCGCTGTCACGGCGGCGACTTACTGCAGGGCACGGCGGCCGGCCTGGTCGGTGCCGCCGGCGCGGCCGTGCTCGCGGCTTGTGGCGAAACGCAGGTCGTGACCAAGGAAGTGATCAAGGAAGTCCCGGTCGAGACCGTGGTCACCAAGGAAGTGATCAAGGAAGTCCCGGTCGAGACCGTGGTCACCAAGGAAGTGATCAAGGAAGTCCCGGTCGAGCGAATCGTGACCAGGGAAGTGATCAAGGAAGTCATGGTCACGGCCGCGCCCGAAGAAGAGATGGTGGGCCCGGTCAGCGGCGGCACGATCACGGTGGGGGCGGGCACCCCGTCGACGCGCTTCTGGAACCCCTATGCGCAGTGGGGCAGCGAGCATCACTTCATCAACGACTACGTCTGGCTGCAGCTGTGGTACGGCGACCAGTGGGGCGATGGGCGGCTGCCGGCACTGCCAGGCGGCTGGGGCCAGGGCGCGGCGCAAAGCTGGGATGAGATCGAGCCCTCCCGCGTCTACGACTTTCACCTCCATCCCGATCTCAATTGGCACGATGGCGCCCCGGTGGTCGCGGACGACGTGGTGTGGAGCTACCAAATGGCCATCGACCCGGCCTATGGCGCCAAGTTCGCCGACATCACGTACATCAACATCGAGGGCTCACAGGCCTGGGCCGAAAACCCCACCGACAACGTGGAGGACTCCGGCGGGGTGGTCGCGATCGATAACAAGACGGTGCGGGTGTCGCTCGCGAATCCCAACCCGGGCTGGTGGGGGCGCCCGCTCAAGGACCGCTCCATCCACCTGCCGCCGTACCCGAAGCACCTCTACAAAGACATTGACCCCGCCACGGCCTTCGAGGGTCACCCGCTGGCTGCAGCGCCCGTCGGGAACGGGGCCTTGAAGGCCGTGCGCTACGTCGAGGGCCAGTTCTGGGAACTGGAAGCCAACAACGACTTTGCGTATGGGTCGCCCTACATCGACCGCTACATCATCCGCTACGGGGACCGCGACGCGAACGACGCTGCCATGGAGGCCGGCGAGCTGGACCACATCCGTGCCGGCAGCGTGGAGTCGTTCGTGCGCTTGGGTGAGCAACCGCACCTGCAGGCCTTCCCCCAGCGCTCGCCGTTCGGCAGCGTCATCTGGCTGCAGCGGGGGTCCGAGATCTTCGCGGACACGAACATCTCGCTGCTCGTGGAAGCCATGGTGTTGGCGCTCGACCGCGATACGGTCAACGCGACGCTCGACCGCGGCACGCGCTTCAAGACCGACTACGTCTGGGCGCATGTGGGGCTGATCGCCGATCCGCCGCCGGGAACCTACCGGGAGCTCCCCTACGATCCGGAAGCGTCCCGTGAGCTCATCGCGGAGTCGGGCTTCGACACCAGCCAGACCATTCGCTGGATCACGTGGGGCGACCCGGGGCCGCGCGCCCTGGCGTTCCAGGAGTACTTTGCGGATGTTGGCCTGGACGTCCAGTTCCTGCGGATCGACGTGGCGGCCGTTGTCGAGGAGCTGTACGAGAGCCGCAACTGGGATCTCAGCATGCACAACTTCGGCGGCTTCAACACCTTGGAAGACGGCTGGCAGCGCATGCGGTGCGGCTGGTACTACAGCCAGGCCGGCTTCAACGCCGCCGACATCTGCGACCCGGTCATCGACGCGATGTACGAGAAGGCGCAGCAGATTTCCGATGTGGAGGAGCTGCAGAAGGCGTGGTTCGAGATCGCGAAGTACATCCACGCCCGCGGCACCATGGTGGCCGGGCCGGTTGACTACGGCACCGTGCGCAACATCTACCACCGCCGCATGCAGGGGCCGCTCTGGCAGCAAACCTACGTGCAGCCGGTGCGGTCGCCCGTCGAGCGGACCTGGATCGACCCGCGCTGGGATGGCAAGGACTTCAGCGGGTAGTCCTCGGATCGAGCCGGCCCGTGGGCCGACTCGACGCCCGTTTACCGAGGCGGCGGGGAGAAACCCCCGCCGCCTCGGTGGCTTAAGCGTCGACGCCCAGGGGCTGCGTGCCCGGTGGCCCATCTATGAAAACGGATGCCCGGTGGCCCAGGCTGCGTGCAGCCTGGGAATCCGCCCCCGCGTGCTCTCGGAACGACTGGGACCACAGTCTGGCGGGCAAGGCGATATGACAAGCCGTCGCGCCTACTTCCCCCTGCCGTCAGCCCAAATCGGCTCCAGGCGTCGCGTCTTCTTTGAACAAGGCCTCGCTAGTTGCCCGACCCGCTGCCCCGCACGTCAAACGCGTCACGCAGCCCGTCGCCAACGAAATAGATCGCCAGCACGGCCAAGACGATCGAGAGTCCGGGGGACAGCCACAGGGCCGGCGCGGCATCGATGAACGCGATCCCGCGGGCGTTGCTAATCATCGTCCCCCAGCTTGCCGCCGGCTCCGAGATGCCGAGGCCCAGGAAACTCAGACCGGCTTCCGCCAGAATCGCCCCGGCGACGCCGAGCGTGACCGCCACGGACACTGGCCCGACGACGTTGGGCAGCACATGGCGCCGGATGATGTGCCGCAGGCTGCCGCCCACCGCATGATGCGGTACTACGTCTACGAGCACGGCTTCATGGTCGGCAACCCCGAGCACTGGAGCTACTCCAAGGACTTCTACGCAGGGCTGCCGCCGGAGCGCCGCGCGCTCTTTCACGGCTTCGTGTTTGACCCGCCGGAGCGCCGCTGGTCCTGATTCAGCCCCGCGGTCCCTTGAAACCGCTCGCGTCCGCTCGTCCCCAGCCAACCATTCGGACCCGGAAAACTGCAGGTGCTAAAGTTCGGGTGCAAGTGCCTGATCCGCGGGCTGCGGTTGATCGTTCGCCGTTAGCCTGTTAAGGCGTGGGAGGAGTCCTATGAGAACCGGAATGTTCGCGGCGCTGTCACGGCGGCGCCTACTGCAAGGCGCCGCTGCCGGGCTGTTCGGGGCTGCTGGCGCGGCCGTGCTCGCGGCTTGTGGCGAAACGCAGGTCGTGACCAAGGAAGTGATCAAGGAAGTCCCGGTCGAGACCGTGGTCACCAAGGAAGTGATCAAGGAAGTCCCGGTCGAGACCGTGGTCACCAAGGAAGTGATCAAGGAGGTCCCGGTCGAGCGAATCGTGACCAGGGAAGTGATCAAGGAAGTCATGGTCACGGCCGCGCCCGAAGAAGAGATGGTGGGCCCGGTCAGCGGCGGCACGATCACGGTGGGGGCGGGCACCCCGGCGACGCGCTTCTGGAACCCCTATGCGCAGTGGGGCAGCCAGCATCACGCCATCAACGACTACGTCTGGCTGCAGCTGTGGTACGGCGACCAGTGGGGCGATGACCGGTTGCCGGCACTGCCAGGCGGCTGGGGCCAGGGCGCGGCGCAAAGCTGGGACGAGATTGAGCCCTCCCGCGTCTACGACTTTCACCTCCATCCCGATCTCAATTGGCACGATGGCGCCCCGGTGATCGCGGACGACGTGGTGTGGAGCTACCAAATGGCCATCGACCCGGCCTATGGCGCCAAGTTCGCCGACATCACGTACATCAACATCGAGGGCTCACAGGCCTGGGCCGAGAACCCCACCGACAACGTGGAGGACTCCGGCGGGGTGGTCAAGATCGATGACAAGACGGTGCGGGTTTCGCTCGCGCGTCCAAACCCGGGCTGGTGGGGGCGACCGCTCAAGGACCGCTCCGTACACCTCCCGCCGTACCCGAAGCACCTCTACAAAGACATTGACCCCGCCACGGCCTTCGAGGGGCACCCGCTGGCTGAAACGCCCGTCGGGAACGGGGCCTTGAAGGCCGTGCGCTACGTCGAGGGCCAGTTCTACGAACTGGAAGCCAACGACGACTTTCCGTATGGGTCGCCCTACATTGATCGCTACATCATCCGCTACGGGGACCGCGATGCGCACGACGCGGCCACCGCGGCCGGCGAGCTGGACCACATCCGTGCGGGCACCGTGGAGTCGTTCGTGCGCTTGGGCGAGCAAGCGCACCTGCAGGCCTTCCCCCAGCGTTCGCCGTTCGGCAGCGTCGTCTGGCTGCAGCGGGGGTCCGAGATCTTCGCGGACACGAACATCCCACTGCTCGTGGAAGCCATGGTGTTGGCGCTCGACCGCGATACGGTCAACGCGACGCTCGACCGCGGCACGCGCTTCAAAACCGACTACGTCTGGGCGCATGTGGGGCTGATCGCCGATCCGCCGCCGGGAACCTACCGGGAGCTCCCCTACGATCCGGAAGCGTCCCGTGAGCTCATCGCGGAGTCGGGCTTCGACACTGGCCAGACCATTCGCTGGATCCAATGGTGGGACGCGGGGCCGCGCGACCTCGCGTACCAGGAGTACTTTGCGGATGTTGGCCTGGACGTCCAGTTCATGCGGATCGACGTGGCGGCCGTTGTCGAGGAGCTCTACGAGAGCCGCAACTGGGACCTCAGCATGCACAACTTCGGCGGCTTCAACACCTTGGAAGACGGCTGGCAGCGCATGCGGTGCGGCTGGTACTACAGCCAGGCCGGCTTCAACGCCGCCGACATCTGCGACCCGGTCATCGACGCGATGTACGAGAAGGCGCAGCAGATTTCGGATGTGGCGGAGCTGCAGGAAGCGTGGTTCGAGATCGCCAAGTACATCCACGCGCGCGGCACCATGGTGGCCGGGCCGGTCGACTACGGCACCGTCCGCAACATCTACCACCGCCGCATACAGGGCCCGCTCTGGCAGCACACCTACGTGCAGCCGGTGCGGTCACCCGTCGAGCGGACCTGGATCGACCCGCGCTGGGATGGCAAGGAGTTCAACGGGTAGTCCTCGGATCGAGCCGGCCCGCGGGCCGACTCGACGCCCGTTTACCGAGGCGGCGGGGAGAAACCCCCGCCGCCTCGGTGGCTTAAGCGTCGACGCCCAGGGGCTGCGTGCCCGGTGGCCCATCTATGAAAACGGATGCCCGGTGGCCCAGGCTGCGTGCAGCCTGGGAATCCGCCCCCGCGTGCTCTCGGAACGACTGGGACCACAGTCTGGCGGGCAAGGCGATATGACAAGCCGTCGCGCCTACTTCCCCCTGCCGTCAGCCCAAATCGGCTCCAGGCGTCGCGTCTTCTTTGAACAAGGCCTCGCTAGTTGCCCGACCCGCTGCCCCGCACGTCAAACGCGTCGCGCAGCCCGTCCCCAACGAAATAGATCGCCAGCACGGCCAGGACGATCGAGAGTCCGGGGGACAGCCACAGGGCCGGCGCGGCGTCGATGAACGCGATCCCACGGGCGTTGCTAATCATCGTCCCCCAGCTTGCCGCCGGCTCCGAAATGCCGAGGCCCAGGAAACTCAGACCGGCTTCCGCCAGAATCGCCCCGGCGACGCCGAGCGTGACCGCCACGGACACTGGCCCGACGACGTTGGGCAGCACGTGGCGCCGGATGATGTGCCGCAGGCTGCCGCCCAGCGCCTGAGATGCGATGACGTAGTCCAACTCGCGCTGGACCAGAATCTGACCGCGAATCAGACGCGCCAGCCCCGGCCAGCCGAAGATCCCAATAATCACCATCACGTTGATGATGCTTGGTCCAAGGATGCCGGCCATGATGACGATGAGAATGAATGAGGGAAAGGTCATGATGAGATCCGTGAAGCGCATCAGGATGTTGTCGACGCGCCCGCCCACCAACCCCGCCGATGCGCCAATGGCAAACGCGATCGCCAGGTAGATCGATACCGCCACAACGCCCACGGAGAGCGAGACGCGCGCTCCGTAGACCGCCCGACTGAAGGTGTCACGACCGGAGCGGTCGGTCCCCAACCAATTCAGGGAGTCTGGTGGGGCCAGCAGCTTGTGCAGGTGGTTCCGCGTTGGGTCGTAGGGGGCCACGAATTCCGCGAAAACCGCGACCAAGACCATATTCAGGAGAATGGCGAGCCCGAGCACGGCCAGCTTGTGCGACATGAAGCGCCGCCGCGCCCGCGTCCAGGGTGAAAGCTCGGGCGGAAGGTCGAGGAACTCGACCACCTCCAGGCGTCGATGTGCAGTCACGACTGCCGCGCCACCCTCCGCCTCGGCTGGTGGGGGGCGATGGTTCGGTGGGGTCTCTGGTGACACGTGCCCGAGCCTTACGAGTGGCGCACGCGCGGATCGACCCAGGCGTAGGCCACGTCCGCGAGCAGGTTGGCGGCGAGGACCGCCGTGGCGCCCATCAGCAACACGGCCATCTGCACCGGATAGTCGCGTTGCCGCAGCGCATCGTAGGCAAGCGCGCCCACACCGGGCCACGAGAAGATGGTCTCGATGATGAGCGCGCCACCGATGAGCGCCGGCAGTGAGAGCCCCAAGACCGTGACCAGCGGCACCAGCGCGTTGCGAAAGACGTGCTTCCAAAGGACGAGCGTCTCGCTCAGGCCCTTGGCCCGAGCGGTCAGCACGTATTCGGCGGAGAGCGTGTCAAGCATCGACGCCCGCGTGTAGCGCATGTACACCGCAATGTCCTGCAGCATCAAGGCCGAGATCGGCAGGATCGCGTGGTGGGCGAGATCCCACAGCTCGGGGTCTTCGCCAGCCGTCCACATGCCAAATACGGGCAGCCACCCGAGCCACACCGCGAATATCAGCATGCCCGAGAGGGCAAAGAAGAATTGCGGGATTGAGATCATAAAAAATGAGATGACAGAGAGCGAATAATCTATGACTGAATACTGCCTCAGAGCTGAGATAACGCCAAACATAACCCCAATCGATGAGGCAAGAGCTAGCGCCACACCCATAAGGCTTAGGGTAACCGGCAATTTGTCAATAACCATCTCGATCACGGGTCGCTTCGTCTGAAATGAGTAGCCGAGGTTCCCGGTCAACGCCTCTTTCAGCCAGATCGCGTAACGCACCGGACCCGGCCGGTCGAGACCAAGTTCGCGCCTCAGCGCTTCTATGTCTCGTACCGAGAGAGATATTTGGTCCTCTGGGTCTAAGAGCGCAGTAAGTGGGTCCCCTGGAGCCATATTGATGATGATGAACGTAATGATTGAGATGCCAAATAGCAGCGGGATAGAAATCAATATCCGCCGGGTGATGTATTGCGTCATCGCGGCAGTTCCACAGGCGTGCGCTTGGCAGCCTTGCTCCCGCGATAGGGAATCGCGGGCACAATCATGCTACGTGGCGCATACTCGCCCCGCAACTGGCGGCGTGCCGCTGAGGACAGGCTCGCGGGCCACAAGCTATGGGAACCACCCTTCGCGGGGTCGTCGCAACGCTGGTCGTCGCGGGCGCGGGCACGCTGATCGCGCTCGTGGTCGCGATCGTCCTGAGTCAGAACGCCGCGGTGGTCAACGGGTGCGTGATTCAGTCGGCGTTTGCCGAGGCCTGGCTCCAGGAACCCACCCGCTGTCCCGGCGCTGACTTACACGGCGCCGACCTCGCCGGCGTGCACCTCCAGAAGGCGGACCTTGCCGGTGCGAATCTCGCCGGCGCGAACCTGCGTGGGGCGAACTTGCGCCTGGCGATCCTCGTCGATGCCGACCTGAGTGGCGCGCGGTTGGACGGGGCGGACCTGACCGGCATCGCGGCCCACCGCTCGCGGTTCGTGGGCGCGTCGCTTGCGGGCGCGCAGATGGTGTGGGCAGAGCTGCGGGACGCCACGCTCACCGACGTGCATATGGCCGGCGTCGAGGCGCGGTCGATCCAGCTGCAAGGCGTCACGGCCGCCAGGGCGGTCATTACCGGTGCGAACCTGTCGCGGGCGTCGTTCACCGACGCCAAGCTGCCCGGCGCCGATTTCACCGACTCGGTGCTGGCGGGCGCGCGGCTGTTCGGCACCGACTTCAGCGGCGCCACCCTCACTGGCGCGAACCTGACCCAGGCCACCGTCCGCGACGCCGCCCTTTCCGGGGCTCGGCTGGACGGCGCCCGCCTCTACGGCGCCGAGGTCAGCCGCACCGATCTCACGGGCGCGGACCTCAGCGAGGCCAACCTGCGTTTCGTCGACTTCACCGAATCCGACCTCTCCGGGTATGCCACGGTTGGGCGCAGTGCCGATCTGCGCGGGTCCGACCTGCTGGCGGCAACGCTCGACCGTGCCGACCTTTCCCATGCCACGCTGGCCGGCGCGCAGTTGTATGGCGCTGGGCTTCGCGGGACGAACCTCCGCCATGCCGACTTCACGGACGCCATCTTGCACTTCGCCGACCTGCCCAATGCCGACTTGAGCTTCGCCAAGTTAATCCGGGCGGACCTGGGGCGTGCGCTGCTTGCCGGCGCCAGTTTGCGGGGCGCCATCCTGACGAATGCCGATCTCCGGGCCGCCAACCTCAGCGGCGCCGATCTGACCGACGCCTCGCTCGCCGGTGCGAATTTCGCCGGGGCCAATCTAGACAGTGCCACTCTCCCGAAAGACTTTGTGTTGCCGGACGCAGCCGCAACTCCGGGCACGGGGGCGCGTTGACGGCCTGCGCTTGCCTGCTTAGCATCGGATGCGACCGTCACGCCTGAGTATCCGGCGTCATGGCGGTAGACAGGACGGGTTGCCGGTGACAAATCCCGCGACGACGCTGACGTGACCGCTCTCCGCTCCGGCTTCGTGCGCATGCCCGGCAGCGTGCGGTTTCTCGTGGCCTCGGTGATCGTGGTGGGCGTGAGCCTTGCCCTCCTCCGGATCGTGTACGCCCCCGGTGAAGAGGCCCTGCTCGCCAGCATCGAAGCTGCCCAGCAAGCCGAAGAGCGCGCCAGAGCTGGCACTCAGGTCGTGGCGTCCCCGACGCCAACAGTGGCTGTGGCGGGAACGGACGCGGCGGCGGCTTCGGCGACGACCGCCGCGGTGACTGCAACCGAAGCGGCTGCGGGCGAGGCGACGACGGCCCAGGCCACCGCGACCACCGCCGCCCCGGCGACGCCGGAGCCTACGTCCGAGATCACCGATCTCGCCGTCGGCGAAACCGCCACCTCTGGCACGAATCTCCATATCACGCTGGTCGACGTGTACGCCGTGCCGTCCATCCCGCAGTACTTCGGGCGCGACTTCATGCCCAGGAACGGGGTGTACGTCGTCGTGGTGGCGAGGTTCCAGAACCCCACGTCGGCGCTCATCCAGTATTCGCCCGAGCGGGTGAATCTCATCGACGACCGCGGCGCCCGCTTCGTCTATGACGACGCGGGCACCAACGGACTTTCCACCACCCCCAAGCCCGCCAACGAAGGCCGACCGCTGATGTTTGCCGAGTCATTGCTGCCCGGCAGCGAGGAGACGGTGTCCATTGTGTTCGACCTCGAATCCGCCGCCGACGAGCTTCGCGTCCAGATCGAGGACTTGATCTACAAGGCGGCGGTTCGGGAAGTTGAGCTATGACCGGGACCTGGGATCACTGGCGCCTGGCGATCAGCCCTGAACCAGGGCCGCCCAACTGATGCCCAACGGCAATCCATCGGTGCACAACCCAGCCGGCGTGCATCCGCCCATTGGCGCCTACTCGCACCTGGCCCAGGCCTCGGGCGGCCGCACCCTCTATCTCGCGGGGCAGGTTGGGCTCGACGCGACCGGCAGCCTCACCGGTGACGGCGGTGCGCACGCGCAGACACTGGAGACGTTCCGCAACATCGGGCAGGTGCTCGAGAGCGCCGGCGCGTCATGGGCGAATATCGTGCAGTTCACGACCTACGTCGTCGGCCGAGACGCCGTCAAACCGTTCCTGGACGCCCGCCGCGAGGCCTTCGCCGAGTGCTATCCCGACGGCGCCCACCCGCCGAACACCCTGCTGATCGTGCCGGGGCTCGTGCGCGAGGACCTGCTGGTCGAGATCACCACGATCGCGGTGGTCGACTAATTCGACGGCTCCCGGTCACTCGAGCGCAGCGAGGAATCTGCGGCCGCGCCGGTAACGCGGATACGGCCTAGCCCCTCGCGCGGCGCTCCCAGCGCAGCTCGCCGTGGGGCGGTCCGTTCCAGCGGGGCGCGTGCTCACGGAGGAACCCCACCATTTCCCCCAGCTCGGCAATCGCCCCCTCGATCAGGGCCTCGCCGGCCTCGCGCGTTCCCCGGGTCGCGTCGCCCAGCGCGCCGTTGAGGGTGCGCGCACCCACGGGATTCGGCCATTCGAGGTCGAATCCGGCCAGTTTCGCGCGGAAGGCATCGAACCGCTCGTCGAGCTCGGCGCGGACCAACGAATCGGTGCGCACGAGAGCCGGATTCAAGTAGTACGAACATGACGTCTCGAACTCGTCCGCGTGCCCGGTCGGCAAGTCGCCGCGGATCGCATCGCGCGCATCGTCGGGATCGAGCATGGAGTGCATGACCGCGCCCACGAAGTCCACGTCCAGGCGCAGGCCGAAGTCCTGGACGGCAGCGGACGCCAGCGCCCGGTTGCCGCCATGGCCGTTCACCAGCATGAACCGGCGCAGGCCGTGGTGGGCCAGGCTGCTGATCACGTCCTCCAGCAGGTCCAGGAAAGTCTCGGGGCGCAGCGTCATGCTCCCAGGGAAGTTCATGTGGTGATCGGAGATGCCCCACGGGATCGCGGGTACTGCGAGCAAGCGGGGCCGCAGCCGCTCGGCGGCCAGCTCGCAGAACGCCTCGGCGATCAGGTGATCTTGCCCCAGCCCCAGATTCGGTCCGTGTTGCTCCGTGGACCCAATCGGAATGAGCACGAGCTCGATCTCGTCGAGCACCGACTCGAGCTCGGACCACGACTGCCGGGCCAGCGCCATGGGCGGGCGCGCCGTGTCCGTCATTCCCCGCCCCCATCGCGCCAGCGAAGGATCCGCCCCTGGGCGAGCAGGTCCTCCGGAGCCTCCAAGAGATGTTGAACCAATTCGTCGGCCCGCTGCTCGATCGCCTCGATCATTTCCCGACCATCTCGACGGTGGCCAGCCTGGCGTCCCCGACGGCGCCGTTGGCGGTGAAGTCGGAGAAGTCCGAATTCATCCGCATTCCGTGACGCCAGAAGCGATTGCGCGGCGAGCGCAAGCCGCCGCGCAGGGCGCCGGCCTCCAGCGCGCCGGTCTTCACGCGGTCGGGTCGCACCGCCAGCAACTCCGCCGTCTCCAGCTCGTCGGCGTGGCCCGATGAATCCGACTGCACGATCCGTTTGGCGAGCGCGTCGTCCTCAAGGTCATACAGCGATATGCCGGCCATGAACCGCACCGGAAGACGCGCCGGCAATGTCTGCAACGCCAGCGTCAGGACGGACTCGTTGCCGGTGTGCCAGTTGGTGAACAGGAAGGAATCGAAGCCGTGATGCAGCAGCGACGTCACGTTGTCCTCGATCACGTGCAGATAGGTCTGCGGCCGCAGCGTGATCGTGCCGGGAAAGCCCATGTGATACGCCGACATCCCGAATGGAATGGTCGGCGCGACGAGAATCTGCGGATGAAAGCGCTCCGCCAGGCGTAGCGTCAGGTCTTCGGCGATCACGAGATCGGTGTCCAACGAGCTATTCGGCCCGTGCTGCTCGATCGACCCCAAGGGGATCGCAACCAGCCGCACCCCGCTGTGCGCCGCCTCGACCTCGGGCCAGGTCATGTGGGTCAGTCGCAGGGGTCGAGGAAGGTCAGTCATGCAAGGGGGGTGGCGGCAAGCGACGGCTATCATAACCTTGGCCTGGCAGATGAGCTGTGGGTCACGTCGCTCAGCATCAGGCGTTTCTTCGTCACTCTCGTTCCGTCCGGTTCACGCTCCGTTGCCGGGAGCACGGTCGAGCCCCTTTCCCGTGATGGGAGCACGGTCCGGTGCTCTCGCCCTGACAGGAGGACGGCTCGGTCCGTAGTCCCTCGCCGGGAGGACGGTCCGGTCCCTTTTCCCTTGCTGGGAGCACGGTCCGGTCCCCTCTCCCTGTGGGAGAGGGTTAGGGTGAGGGTGCGAGAAAGGAACGCTTCCGCAGGTCGAGTGCCGCAGCAAGCAAGGTGACCCACGACCGACAGGTAGGTCGCGCCGTTGATACTGGCCGTCGACATTGGCAACACCGACGTGACGTTCGGCGTCATAGACCACGTCACGGTCAAAGCACGCTGGGCTCTCCACAGCGACCTCAACCGCACCGAGCATCAATACGCCGACCTCGTGCGGGCCATGCTTGGCTACGTAGATGCCGGGACGATTGCCCATGCCGTGGTCGGCTCCGTGGTGCCTGCGCTGACCGACCGCATTGGCAATGCGCTGGCCATGGTCACCGCGTCTCCGCCGCTCGTCGTGCGCGCCGAGGCAGTGCCGGGAATCCGGCTGCGGGTTGATGAACCGGGGCAGGTGGGCGTCGACCGGGTTGCCAACGCCATTGCCGCGCGCGAAGAGGTGGGGGCGCCCGTTGTCGTCGCCGACCTTGGCAGCGTCACCACCTTCGACGTCGTCGACGCGCAGGGCGACTTGCGCGGTGTTGTCATCGCCCCCGGCATTCGAGCGCTCGGCGAGGCCCTGACGGCGTCCGGGGCACAATTACCCAAGATTGACATCGAACGGCCCGAGGGGCTCGTGGGTCGCAACACGGTCGATGCGATGCGTGCCGGCGTCTACTGGGGATATGTGGAGCTCGTGCGCGGTGTGATCGGCCGGCTCACGGCCGAGCCCGGTGGACCCTGGAAGGTTGTCGCCACCGGCGGGCTGGCGGCCAGGCTCGCCGCGGACGTCGGCGGATTCGAGCGCGTCGACGCCGATCTCACGCTCAAGGGGCTGGCCCGCATCCACCAAGCGATGACAGCCGAATGAGCGTGCTTGCAGGCGCGCGGGTCGTCCTCGGCGTCACCGGCAGCATCGCCGCCTACAAGGCGGCGGAACTGGCCAGCGCGCTCACGCAGGGCGGCGCTCACGTGGACGTGGCGCTCACGCGCGGCGCCGAGCAATTCGTCGCCCCAATGACCTTCGAGGCGCTCACCCAGCGCCAGGTCGCGACCGCCGATACGCCGATGACGCCCGAGCATCGCATCGCCCACGTTGAGCTGGGCCGCGCGGCCGACGTCATCGTCATCGCGCCGGCCACCGCGGCCACCATCGCGCGTCTCGCGCTCGGTCTGGCCGAGGACGCCGTCGCGGAGATCGCGCTGGTCAGCGCGGCTCCCGTCGTCGTCGCGCCCGCGATGGAGCCGGGAATGCTGGCGCATCCGGCTACCCAAGCCAACCTCGACGCCCTGCGCGGCCGCGGCGTACACGTCGTCCCGCCGGCTGAAGGCCGGCTCGCGTCCGGGGCGACCGGACCCGGCCGGCTGCCGCCTACCGATACCCTGGTCGATGCCGTGCGGCTCGTGCTTGGCCGGACCGGGCCGCTGGCGGGACGCTCGATCGTGGTCTCCGCCGGTGGAACCCGCGAGTTCCTGGACCCGGTGCGATTCCTCGGCAACCGCGCGACCGGCCGGCAAGGCGTCGCGCTGGCGCGTGCCGCGCTCGAACGCGGCGCTGCCGTGCGGCTCGTCATTGGCGCGGCCGCCGTGGACCCGCCCTATGGCATCGACGTCCAGCGCGTGGAGTCCGCCGAGGCCATGCTGCAAGCTTTGCAGTCCGCGACCCAAGATTGCGATGCCCTCATCATGAACGCGGCGGTTGGCGACTTCCGTCCGGCCCATCAGGCGGCGGGCAAGATCAAGCGCCGCGCCGGCGTGCCCAAGGTGGCGTTGGTTGAGAATCCGAGTCTCCTGGCCGCGCTCAGCGGGGATTTCGTGCGCGTCGCCTTCGCCGCGGAGACCGACGACCACGAAGCCAGCGCCCGCGCCAAGCTTCACGAGCTTGAGCTCGACGCCGTCGTGGTCAACGACGTAGCGTCCGCGGATCGCGGATTTGCGGCGTCGACGAACGAGGTCACCATGCTCACGCGCGACGGCGGGCGGCGCGAGGTCTCGCTGCGGAGCAAGGAGGCGGTGGCCGAAGCCGTGCTCGATCTCGTGCAGGACCTGCTCGGCGCTACATAGCCACCGCGGCGGCCTGCACACCGACCATCCGCGCCCGGCGGATCCGCTCGTCTTTGCCGGCGTGGAGCGCCAAAACCCCCGTGATAGCCTGCGGCATGAGCGAATCCCACGCCGCCCGCGCGGCGCAAACCGCGACCCCGGGACATCCGCCGGGGGCCGACGCGGCCCGCCGCCCAGGAGCGGCGCACGAGCAGCCCCAGCTCGTCGACGCCGACGACGTCAATCGCCCAGCCGCCCGCCGCGAGCCCGTGCGGGAGCCAGTCCGCGCATCCACAGCTCCGGCCGCCGGTCCCACCAACGCCATGTGGCTGCTGGTGGCCCTGGTCATGGGCGCCGCAATCGGCGCCGTGACCGGCACCGTGGCCGCGCTCGTAATCTTCGGCTAGCCGCCTTGCGGCGCTCTTCCGGCTAGGACTCCGCCGGCGTCGCTCCGCCGGCCAGGCCGGCCAATCGACCCCACGTCACCGGCACTCGCACGCCCACCGGCGCGCCCCGATTGTTGACGTCGGGCACCGGCGCCAGCACATGGCCGTGGGCAATCCCGAATTCCAGAATGCGTCGCGTCAGCACCACGTCCTGGGCGCAGTAGTCGATCACCCGCTGCCGGTCTTCCGGCCGCCCCGTGCGCCACAGCCGAACCGCCTCGGTGCCGTCCTCCAGCGTCTTCTCTTGACCAAACATCGTCCGAGCGATGTTTTGCAGGCTGAGCCCGCGGCGGCGACCCGTGACGCCCTGAATGTCCGCCAAGAGGTCCAGGCTGCGTTCCCGCAACGTGTCGACGGGTCCGTACGCCGTCATCACCTCGGTATCGAACCGCAGCGAATTGAAACCGACGATGTGAGGAAAGGCCTCGAGGTATTCGATGAGCGCCTGGGCCTCGGGTTCCTCCCACGACTGCTGCGTGCCCTGATCGTCAATCGTCACCGCCACGGCCAACCCAAAGTCCCTGATGCGGCGCCAGCCGCCCCGGACCTCGGTGCTCAGCCGCAGCGTCTCGACATCCCAGACCACATAGCGCCGATCGCTGGCGGGTACATCGGGCGTCGCAGGCATCCGCGCATTATGCGCGACGGCGCGGCGGCTTCACGCGCGGACGGGAGGCGGAGTTCCGTCCCGCTCCTGTCATCCCGCCCCACCGCTGTCATCCCGTCCGACTCCCGTCATTCCGCCCCACCCCTGTCATTCAGAAGCGCAGCGAGGAATCTAAGGGGCAGGGAACAGGCAGTGAGGCGGTCGATGCTTGACCGGCCTGGAAGAGAATCGAGCAGCGCCCAACCCAGCTGAGCGCCCGAAACCGTTCGCCTGAATGTCTTGCCCAGCCCCGAACTGCCTGATACGTTGGAGCCGAACCTGCTGGGTGATGGCTGCGCCAACGCTCCGCGGGGGCCGAAATCAGGACGGCGTTGACGGGGAAGAGTAGGTCCCCCTCCAACCCTGAGCGAGCTGGAGATGGTGCGAGCCAGCGGGTTGCGGGAGCCGAAGGTCGCCTCCGAGCCGGCCGGTCGATCCACGGGGAGGCCGGCCCGGTCGCCCACCGTTAGCGGGGCGCCGAGTGGTCCGGCGGTTGCCGGGCAATCGGGGTGGTACCGCGGGTTGAGCCCGTCCCCTGGGGACGGGCTTTTGTGCGTGCTAAGGGCAGAATGAACGAACACGCGACGGCAAGTCCGAATGACGAGTTCTGGGCAGCTCGCGCAGGCGAGCCGCTTGGCCGGGCGTTGCCTGTCGCGGTAGGCGGCGCGGCCTGGCGCTAGCGCGCCGGTCCGCGGCTCCCCCTTCGATCCAGCAAACTTCCACCCCTGATAGGAGCACTCCCCATGACCGCCACCGAATCCAACGGCTCCACCAACCGCGCCGTGCCCGCCCGCTCGGGCGGCCGGGTGATCTGCGAGGCCATCTTGGCCGAGGGCATCGACGTCATATTCGGGATGCCCGGCGGAGCCTCGCTGCCGTTTTATGACGCGCTCTACCACTACCAGGACCGCATCCGGCACGTGCTGGCGCGCCATGAGCAGGGCGCCGGCTTTGCCGCCAACGGCTATGCCCGGGCTACCGGCAAGGTCGGCGTCGCCACGAGCACCTCGGGCCCTGGGGCGACCAATCTCGTCACCAGCATGGCCAACGACCACATGGACTCCGTGCCCGTGGTCTACATCACCGGCCAGGTCGCGCGTCCGGCTATCGGCTCCGACGCCTTTCAGGAAACCGACATCACGGGCATCAGCATTCCCATCACCAAGCACAACTACCTGGTGATGCATGCCGACGAGCTGCCCGGCGTCATGGCCGAGGCCTTCTACCTGGCCAAATCCGGCCGCCCGGGTCCGGTCGTGGTGGACGTGCCCAAGGACGTCTTTCTCGAAGAGACCACCGTCCCGGCGCCCGATCGCGTGTCCCTGCGAGGCTACCGTCCCGTCCGCGCCGGCAACCTCAAGATGGTGCGCCGCGCGGCGGAGGTCATCAACGCTTCCGACCGGCCGATGATCATGGCCGGCCACGGCGTGGACATCTCGGGCGCCGCGCCCGAGCTGTTTGAAATCGCGACCCGCGGCGGCATTCCCGTTGTATCGACGCTGCACGGTGTTGGCACGTTTCCCGAGACCCACCCGCTGTCGTACGGGATGCTCGGCATGCATGGGCTGGCCCACGCCAACTTCGCCATGGGCGAGACCGACTGCATCATCGGATTGGGCGTGCGCTTCGACGACCGCGCCGTTGGCAAGGCTGACGAGTTCGGGCCGAACGCCAAGGTCGTGCATATCGACGTCGATCCGGCTGAGATCGGCAAGGTGCTGCCTACCGAGGTTCCCATCGTGGGCGATCTCAAGCTCACCCTGCAGGCCTTGACGCCGCTGATCGAGCATCGCGAGCGGCGGCCATGGCTCGATCAACTCAACGAGTGGCGCGACAACCACCCGTCGCTCGACATTCCCGACAGCCCCGATACGGTGATGCCGCAGGAGGTCGTGCGGTCGATCTACACCGCCTCGGGCGGCGACGCGCGCGTGGTGGCCGACGTCGGCCAGAACCAGATGTGGGCCTCGCAGCACTTCTGGTATGAGAAGCCCCGCCGCTTCTTCAGCGCCGGCGGCCTCGGTCCGATGGGCTACGCCCTGCCGGCGGCCATGGGTGTGCAAATGGGCGCGCCCGGCGAGCCGGTGTGGTGCGTCACCGGCGACGGCGGCCTGCTCATCAACATCCAGGAGTTCAACACGCTGGCCGCGGAGAAGATTCCGGTGAAGGTCGCCATTCTCAACAACGCGCACCTGGGCATGATTCGTCAGTGGCAGCAGTTCTTCTATGAAGGCCGCTACATGGGCGCGTTCCTCGACAATCCCGACTTCGCCAAGGTGGCCGAGGCCTTTGGCCTCCGCGGCGTCTCCGTCAGCTCGCGCGACGAGCTGCACACGGCCATCGCCGACGCCCACGCCTATGACGGTCCGGTCGTGCTCGACGTGCACGTGGACCGGGTCGAGAACGTCTATCCCATGATCGTGCCGGGCACGGGCATTCGCAGCGTGATCGAGGACCCGCGATGAACGGAACCAGCCGCAGCCACACGCTCGTGGCCATGGTGGCCGACCATCCCGGCGTGCTCACGCGCGTGGCCAGCATGTTTCGCCGCCGCGGGTTCAACATCGCCAGCCTGGCCGTCGGCAATTGCGAGGAGGCGGGCTACTCGCGCATGACCATCGAAGTCCGCGGCACGGACGACGAGGTCAAGCAGTTCGAGAAGCAGCTCTACAAGTTGGTGGAGGTCATCACCATCCGGGATCTCACTGATGTCGCCGCCGTGCAGACGGAGACGGCGCTGGTGCGCGTGCGCGTGTCCCCGGCGGACCGTCCCGGCCTGGCGGACATTGCCAGCATCTTTCGGGGCGAGATCGTGGATGTGGGGCGCGACAGCATGATTGTTCAGATCACCGGTGTTTCCGAGACAATCGACCGATTCCTGGACGTGATCGCCGAATACGGCATCGACGAGTTGTCGCGCACTGGCGTCGTCGCCATGGCGCGCGGGTCGAAAGCCTCGCGGAATGGGAGCGCACGTGGATAGCAAAGTTCTCTACGAGTCCGACATCGCCTCCGATGAGCTGGAGGGCAAGAAGGTCGCCGTGCTCGGCTACGGCAGCCAGGGGCATGCCCATGCGCTGAACCTGCGCGATTCCGGCGTCGACGTCGTGGTAGGCCTGCGGCCGGGCAGTTCCTCGCGCGAGCGCGCCGAGGAAGCCGACTTGGTCGTGCTCGACACCGACGAGGCCGTCGCCGTCTCCGACGCCACCATGATCGCGCTGCCCGACCAGACCCAGGCCGAGGCGTTCGACACCCAGATCCGGCCCAATCTCAAGGCCGGACAGGCGCTCATGTTTGCGCACGGGTTCAACATCCACTACGGCCAGATCATCCCGCCGCGGGAAATCGACGTGGTCATGGTGGCGCCCAAGGGTCCCGGACACATCGTGCGCGACATGTTCGAGCAGGAGGTTGGCGTCCCCGCGCTGATCGCCGTCGAGCAGGACGCGACCGGACGCGCGCGCGACGTTGCGTTGTCCTACGCCAAGGCGCTCGGCGCGGCGAAGGCCGGCCTCATCGAGACGACGTTCAAGGACGAGACGGAGACCGACCTCTTCGGCGAGCAGAGCGTGCTCTGCGGCGGCACCACGGCGCTCATCAAGGCGGCCTTCGAGACCTTGGTCGAGGCCGGCTACGACCCGCGGCTGGCCTATTTCGAGTGCTTGCACGAGTTGAAGCTGATCGTGGACCTCATTTACCAGGGCGGCCTCACCTACATGCGGCACTCGGTCAGCGACACCGCCGAATACGGCGACTTGGTTTCCGGCCCCCGCGTAGTCAACGAAGGCTCGCGCCAGGCAATGCGCCAGCTTCTGACCGAGATTCAGAACGGCACGTTCGCTCGCAATTGGATTTTGGAGAACCAGGCGGGCCGTCCGGCACACAACGCGTTGCGCAATGCCGACCTGAATCACGAGCTCGAGCGCGTCGGCAGCGAATTGCGCAGTATGATGGATTGGCTGCCAAAGACCCGCGAATGACGCTTCGCATCGATATGGTGACCCTCGTCGCTGCCAATTGGGCTCTCGACCTTGCGCTTGCCCGCCCCTCTCCAACCGCGAGAGGGGGCTAGGGAGCGTAGACGCGGTCGTCCTGCGACCGCCTGTAAGTGTGAACGAGGGTTTTGCCGATGCGACACATCCGAATATTTGACACGACGCTGCGCGACGGCGAGCAAGCCGCCGGCGGCGCGCTGACCATTGACGAAAAGCTGGAGATCGGGCGGCAGCTCGCGCGGCTCAACGTCGACGTCATCGAGGCTGGCTTTCCCCATACGTCCCCGGGTGATTTCAAGGCCGTCAACATGCTGGCGCAGGAGCTGCGTGACGTTGAAATCGCCGCCCTGAGCGGCTTCAAGCGCGAGCAGATCGACAGCACCTGGCGGGCGCTGGAGCCGGCCGCCAATCCGCTGCTGCACATCGTGATCTCGACCTCCGACATTCATCTGCAGCACCAGCTGCGCACGCGTCGCGAGCATGTGCTCGATCTGACGCAAGACGCCGTCGCCTACGCGCGCCAGTTCACCTCGCACATCGAGTTCTCGGCCATGGATGCCACGCGGTCGGACCTGGATTACGTCTGCCGCATCTTCGCCGCGGCCATCGAAGCCGGCGCCACGGTCGTCAACTTCCCCGACACGGTCGGCTACGCCCAGCCCGACGAGTTTGGACGCATGGTGACCTACGTCACCGAGAACACGCCGGGGATCGACGACGTCGTGCTCTCGGTGCACTGCCACGACGATCTGGGGCAGTCGGTCGCCAACTCGCTGGCGGCGGTGCAGGCCGGCGCCCGTCAGGTCGAGTGCACCATCAACGGTGTCGGCGAGCGCGCCGGCAATGCCGCGCTGGAAGAGATCACCATGGCGCTGCGCACACGGCGGGAGTACTTCCAGGCCGACACGCGCCTGGACACGAAGGAACTCGCCCGCACCAGCCGCCTCGTGTCCAACTTCATGGGCATGGTCGTGCCGCCCAACAAGGCCATCATCGGCGGCAATGCCTTCGCACACGCCTCCGGCCTGCATCAGGACGGCATGCTCAAGGAGCGCACCACCTTCGAAATCATGCACCCCGTCGACGTGGGTGTGAGCCAGAGCAGCATCGTTCTGGGCAAGACCTCAGGGCGGCACGCCGTGCGCGACCGGCTGGAATCCATGGGCTACACCCTGGACGACGACGCGTTCGCGGAGGTGTTCCGCGCGTTCAAGGACATCGCCGACCGCAAGAAGCAGGTCACCGACCGCGATCTCGAATCCATCGCGCAGCAACGGCAGCGCCAGGCGTTCCACCAGGCCTTCGTGCTGCAGCACGTGCAGGTCAGCGCCGGCACCGGCTCCATGCCCACGGCCACCGTGCGGCTGCTCTCGGACGACGGCACCGAGTTCTCGGATGCAGCCATCGGCGACGGTCCGGTCCACGCGATTTACCAGGCCATCAACCGCATCGTCGGGGTGCCCAACCGTCTCATCGAGTTCTCCGTGAATGCCGTCACCAGCGGCATCGACGCCATTGGCGAGGTCACGATTCGCATCGAGTCGGACGCCAAGGTCTTCAACGGCCACGGCGCCGACACGGACATCCTGGTCGCGAGCGCCCAGGCCTACATCAACGCGCTCAACCGGCTGCTGGCGGGCCTGGGCAAGGACTGGTCGGCCAAGCCTGAGGCGCAGGCCATCGTGCACGCGCCGCCGAGCGAAGGCTAGGGCGCGCCATGGCCAGCACGTTGCTCGACACCGTATGGGACCTGCACACCGTTCGGCGCCTCCCGAACGGCGAGACGCAGCTCTTCGTCGGCTTGCATCTGGTGCACGAGGTCACCAGCCCGCAGGCTTTCCAGATGCTCGCCGAGCGCGGCCTGAGCGTGCGCTACCCGGAGCGGACCTTCGCCACGGTCGACCACATCATTCCCACCGAACAACAGCCGCGGCCCTATGCCGACCACATGGCCGAGCAGATGTTCGCCGCCATCGAGGAAAACGTGCGGGTCAACGACCTGCCGTTCTTTGATCGGTCTACCGGACGTCAGGGCATCGTGCACGTCATCGGGCCTGAGCTTGGCCTCACGCAACCGGGCATGACCATCGCGTGCGGCGACAGTCACACCAGCACCCACGGCGCCTTTGGCGCGGTGGCGTTCGGCATCGGCACCTCGCAGGTCCGCGACGTGCTCGCCACCCAGTGCATGTCGGTGGCCAAGCCCAAGCTGCGCCGCATCGAGGTCAATGGCCGGCTCAGTTCGGGGGTCTACGCCAAGGACGTGATCCTGAACATCATCGGCCGCCTCGGCGTGCAGGGCGGCGTCGGCTACGCCTACGAATACGGCGGCACGGTTCTCGACGCCATGTCCATGGACGAGCGCATGACGATTTGCAACATGTCCATCGAGGGCGGGGCGCGCGTCGGCTACGTCAATCCCGACGCCACCACCGTGGCGTACATCGAGGGCCGCGAATTCGCTCCGGCCGGCGACGAGTTCCGGCGCGCGGCTGCGTGGTGGCGCTCGCTCGCGTCCGCTCCAGACGCCGCCTATGACGACGTCGTGCTCATGGACGGCGCGGACATTGCCCCCATGGTTACCTGGGGGATCAACCCGGGCCAGGTCACGGGCGTCGACGAGGCGATCCCGTTGCCCGAGGCGCTCGACGTACCCGGCCGCGCGGCCGCCGAAGAGGCGCTGGAGCACATGTCGCTCGAGCCTGGACGCCCCATTTCAGGCATCCCCATCGACGTGGCGTTCGTCGGGTCGTGCACCAACGCCCGGCTCAGCGACCTGCACGAGGCCGCGCGCGTGGCCCAGGGCGGGCGCGTCGCCGACGGCGTCAAGGCCCTGGTCGTTCCCGGCTCGCAGCGCATTCGGGCTGAGGCCGAGGCTGCCGGCCTGCACGAAATCTTCCTGGAAGCTGGCTTCGAATGGCGCGAAGCCGGTTGCTCCATGTGCCTGGCCATGAACCCGGACAAGTTGCAGGGCCGGCAGATTTGCGCCTCGTCCAGCAACCGCAACTTCAAGGGCCGCCAGGGGAGCCCCACGGGTCGCACGCTCCTCATGAGTCCGGCGATGGTCGCCGCCGCGGCGCTCGCCGGCGAGGTCACCGACGTGCGGCAGGTGGTCGCGTGATGGCTGACGAGGCCGTGATCGACCGCATCGTGGGCCGCGGCGTGCCGGTGCGGGGCAACGACATCGACACGGATCGGATCATCCCGGCCCGCTACCTGCGGGAAATAACCTTCGAGGGGCTCGGCCCGCACGCCTTCGAGGACGACCGCCGCGCGCGGAACGGGGCGCACCCGCTGGACGATCCGCGCTTCGTCGGTGCCGGCGTGCTGGTCGTGAATGAAAATTTCGGCTGCGGGTCAAGCCGCGAGCATGCGCCGCAGGCATTGCTTCGCCGCGGCATTCGGGCAATCGTCGGCGAGAGCTTTGCCGAGATCTTCTTTGGCAATTGCGTGGCGATCGGTCTGCCCTGCCTCACGACGACTCCCGAGCACGCCGATGCCCTGCAAGCGCTGCTTGAGGAGGCCCCGGACACCGAGCTCACCGTCGACCTTGAGGCGGAACGCGTCGTGACGGACCACGGGCACTACCCCGCCGCGATCGCGGCCAGCGCCCGTGCGAGCTTCTTAACGGGTCGCTGGGACGCCCTCGGCCAACTCCTGGAAAACGCCGACGATGTCCGCAAGGCAAGCGCCCGCCTGCCGTACCTCACCGGATTCCGGTAGCTATAGACTCGATAGGTTCGGCACTGACTGGCGTGACAAGCCTGCTGCTGACTCTAGCGAATACCGTGTCAAACATTCGGATAAGATTATAGTTGATATAGTGCAGTTCTGCAGCGTAAGCAAGGCTACTCACTTTGCGTCATAAACATCTTAACTCGCGAGCAAACGACGCATGTTTGAGCGCATTGTAATTCCCAGTCGTTCAACATAGACCTATCAATAGATATTTGGAAAAGACGTGCTGACTCCGACGTGGGCCGACACTGCTCCCTTGCTGAAGATCAGCATATTACGTGCTACACTAAACTCAGATGCGGCGGGAATGGGTCCCGCGCCGGATGAGAATTGTCCGATAGACCCGACATTCTGGGCCGTGATTGGTATGGGCGTCACCGTCTTCGTCGGCATGGCTGGTTTGATTTTCCGCCTTGAGGCGTCTCTCAACCAACTTCGCACCGAAAATGCGCAACAGCACGCCGCGCTCACCGAACGCATCGACCGGCTGGTGGAGCGCATCGCCTAGCCCGGTCGCGGCTCCAACGGGAGTGGGCCCACGCTTCGCGTGAATCCTCGTTACTATTGTCAAGCCTTGTCACTCCCCGATTCCCGGCCGCCGAATGAGCGCAGGAACGCCCTACAACGCCTTCGGCGGCAGCGCCCGCCCAACTGACCCTGACAGGCCTCGGTCCATGACTGCCCGACGCAAGGACTCTCCGCGACCCGTGAAGCCCGCGTTCACGGGCGCGGCCGGCATTACCGCGGCAGACCGCGTGGCGGCTCGCTAGGCGAGCTGCCCGCCGGTGGGCTCTCGCCCACGCCTGATCAGGTTCTGAAACCTTCACCCCTGCCGAGGAACTTCCGCATGCAACTCTCCCTATACGACACGACCCTGCGCGACGGCGCGCAGACCGAGGGCATCTCCTTTTCCGCCGAGGACAAGCTCCGCATCGCCGAGCGCCTCGACGCCTACGGCCTGCACTACATCGAGGGCGGCTTTCCGGGATCGAATCCCAAGGACCGCGAGTTCTTCACCCGCGCCGCCGAGCGCACCTGGAAGCACGCCCGCATCACCGCGTTTGGCGCCACGCGCTACAAGGGCACCCGCGCCGAGGCGGACGACAACCTGCAAGCCCTGCTGGCGTGTGAAACGCCGGCCGTGACCATCGTGGCCAAGTTCTCACGGTTTCAGGCCGAGACGGTGCTCGAAACCACGCCCGACGAGAACCTGGCGATGATTCGCGACTCGGTGGCCTTCCTCAAGGACGCCGGCCGCGAGGTCATCGTCGACGCCGAGCACTATTTCGACGGCCTTATCCATGACCGCGCCTACGTGGAGCAGTGCGTGCGCGCCGCCGGCGCCGCCGATTGGCTGGTGCTCTGCGACACCAACGGCGGGTCCCTGCCGGCCGGAATCAGGGAAGGAACCTTGGCGGCCGCTGCTTGGACCGACATGCCGTTGGGCATTCACACGCACGACGACTTGGACCTCGCCGAGGCCAACGCCCTGGCCGGCGTCGACGCGGGCGCGCGTCAGGTCCAGGGCACGGCCAACGGCCTCGGCGAGCGCTGCGGCAACGCGAATCTGCTTTCGCTGATTCCGACGCTGCAACTCAAGCTTGGCTACGACTGCGTGGCGCCCGCGCAGTTGCGCCAAACGGCCGCGTTGGCGCGCTATGTCGCCGAAATCGCCAACGTGACGCTCGACCCCCAGACGCCGTTCGCCGGCCACAGCGCCTTTGCTCACAAGGCGGGCTATCACGGCAGCGGCATGCGCAAGCACGCCGACGCCTATCAGCACATCGACCCGCTGCTGGTCGGCAACGATTCCCGCATCCTTATTTCGGAGCTGGCCGGGCGCAGCTCCGTCGTCGCGCGCGCCGATGCGTTGGGGCTGGGCTCCGACACCGACGCCGCGCAAGTCGTCGACGAGCTGAAGTCGCTTGAAGAGCGCGGCTTTCAGTTCGAAGGCGCCGAGGCCTCGTTCGAGCTATTGCTGCGGCGCCTGACCGGCGAATACGAGTCGCCGTTTGCCTTCGTGGACTTCCTCGTCCTGGCGGAAACCCGTGGCGGGCGCGACATGCTTTCCGAGGCCATGGTGAAAATCCGCGTAGGCGACGAGATGTTCCACACCGCGGCCGAAGGCAACGGCCCCGTCAGCGCGCTCGACCGCGCCGCGCGCAAGGCGCTGGAGCGGTTCTTTCCCGAGTTGAGCGGCATGCATCTGGCCGACTACAAGGTGCGCATCCTCAACTCCAGCGCCGCGACGGATGCGGCGGTCCGCGTCCTCATCCAGTCGTCCGACGGCGATGGGGAGTGGGGCACCGTCGGCAGCTCGGCGAACATCATCGAGGCCTCCTGGCTCGCGCTCAAGGACAGCTACGAATACGCCCTGCTCCGTGCGCGTGCCAATAAATCCGCGGCGGCGAAGCCCTCGTAGCAGTTCACGAACCCCCTTTCACTTCGCGGCATGCCGCCGCACCGTTGAATATGCCGCTGCTCCATGATCGACTCTGCGTTACCGAGGCACTGGTGAAGTGCCGCGCCAGAGCCGCACGCGCGGCGCAATCTGGATCCGAAGCCACGTGACCAACGGCGGCATGAGTGGCGGCGCCATCGCCGCTGAGCTCCCGGACCTTAACGGCCTCAGCGCGGGCGCGCCCGCGCTGAGGCTCCCGTTCCCGCGACGCCGCGCTGTTGGTCTGATCGAGCGGCGTGGCACTCTTGCGCCAGCGCGCATGACTAGCGAACGCCCGGAACCGGCCGAACGCCCCGACGCAATCCTCGGGCGTCGGCTCGTGCGCAACGAACCCGACGCGCTGGGCGGGGTCTACGACCTGCTGAGCCCAACGGTGTGGTCCATGGCGCGGCGCGCCTTTCCCCAGGCCGTCGCCGAGGACGTCGTCCAGGACGTGTTCCTGCAGGTCTGGACGCGCCGCCACCAGTTTGACGAGTCGCGTGGATCGCTTGCCGCCTGGGTGCTGCGCATCGCGCGCAATCGCATCACCGATACCATTCGCGCCGCGAGTGCTCGTCCCCAGCTCTACCCCTACGAGGTCGACCTTGACAGTCGCCAGCAGGCCGACGGCGAGCCCGCGCCGTGGGAGGCCGCCTGGCTCGCCGAGCGCCGGCAGAAGCTGCGCCAGGCGATCCGGGGTCTGAGTCAGACCGAGCAGGACGTGCTCTGGCTGGCGTATTTCGGCTACACCCAATCCGAGATTTCGAAGCGCCTGGACGTGCCCTTGGGCACGGTCAAGACGCGCACCCGGGCCGGCTTGCGCAAGTTGCGCGAACGCCTGGGCGACCAGGACCTGGTCGGCTAGCCCTCATGGCCTCACCTGACACTCACGATCTCGTCAGCGGCTACGCGCTCGATGACCTCAGCGCGTCCGAGGCCCGGGAGTTCGAGGCAGTCCTGGCGCGCGACCCCTCGTTGCGCCGCGAGGTCGAGGCCGAGCGCCAGGCGCTTGAGACGCTGGCGCTTGACGCGGGCGCCCAAGCGCCGCCGCCGGGCCTGCGTGGCCGCGTCATGGCCGTCGCCGAGCCTCCCAGGCGCCGCCTGCGGATGCCGGCATGGCCAATGCTCGGCTTCGCCGGGTCGTCCGCCGTCGGCGTGGCGGCGGTCGCGGCCGTCATCGTGCTCACGCTGCGAATCGGCGATCTTCAGCAAACCGTCGACGACATGCAGGACGAGCTGTCGGCCCAGAGCGCCGCGCTTGTCGGCATCCATGCGGAGCAACCCCACATCGTCACGCTGCATGGCATGCCGGGCGCCGACGACGCCTGGGCGCAACTGATCTTTGATGACGCCGGCTCCGAGGTCATGCTCGTCGTCGACGGCCTCCATGCCCCGCGCGATCAGCACGTCTATCACTTCTGGATGGTCCATGAGAGCGGTGACCGGGTCAGCGGCGCCCACTTCAGCACCGACCACGCGGGCAGCGCCGTGGTGCTGGTGGTGAGTGACCACCCGGTCCAGGTGTTTCACGCCTTCGAGGTCACCGAGGAGCCGATGCACGAAAGCCCGAGCGGCCCAACCGGACCCCCCATGCTCGCCGGGACGATGCCGCACTAACGGTCGGCCCTGCGCCGGCTCAGGCCTGCGTGATCAGCTGCGCCGCCACCTGGGTGATGTCCCGCAGGGCGTCGTGCGGCATGAACTCCTCGGTGGTGTGCACGTCGATGTAGCCAACCCCCAGGCACACCGACGTGATTCCCTTGAGGTTGAATTCGTGGGCATCGCTGCCGCCGCCCGTGCTGACGTGCCTCGGCGTCAGTCCTGACGCCTCGATGGCGCGGTCGGCCAGTTGAACAGCCGGCGCGCCCTCAGCCAGCTCATAGGCGACGTAGAAGCGGTGCTCCTCGAAATCGAACGTGCCGCCCAGGTCGGCTGTTGCGCCGGCGACGGCCGCGCGCATCGCGGCAATCTGCTCGGCCAATCGGTCCTCGCCGAGACTGCGCGCCTCGGCCTCGATACGCGCCGTCGGCGCCACGATGTTCGACGCCTGCCCACCCTCGATGCGCCCGATGTTGGCCGTCGTATCGGCGTCAATCCGCCCCAGGGGCATCCGGTCCACCGCCCGCGCCAGCAGGCTGATGGCGCTGATCCCCAGCTCGGGCTCGATCCCCGCGTGCGCCGCTCGCCCGTGCAGCGTGGCCGTGCAGCGAATCTGTCCCGGCGCGCGCATCACCACGGTGCCCACCGGCCCACCGGCATCGAACACGAACGACGTGCGAGCGTCGATGGACGCCGGGTCGAACGCCTTGGATCCGATGTGCCCCACGTCCTCGCCCACGGTGAACACCAGCTCGATCGGCGCGTGATCCAGACCGGCGTCGTCAACCGCGCGAACCGCTTCGATAATCGCCGCCAGCCCGGCCTTGTCGTCCGCCCCGAGCACGCTCGATCCGTCGGACCGCACCCCATCGGCGTCCACCACCGGCCGCATGGTTGGCGTCGGCTGCACGGTGTCCATGTGCGCGTTGAGCATGATCAGGCCGTCGCTGCGCCCACGGCCCGGCCAGCTTCCGATCAGGTTTCCGATTGCGTCATGCCGAAACTGGATTCCCAGCGGTTCCAACGCCGGCTGAATGATCGCCGCCACGCGCTCCTCGTCGCCGTAGTAGCTGTCCACGGACAGCATGTCGACGAAGTTAGCGAGCAAACGGTCGCGGTTGATCGCCACCCGGCCCGGGCTCTCAGGCATCGCGTTGCTCCGGTTTCCGGTGACCGGGCGGCTGGCTACGTCGCCTGCTTGGCAACGACTATCGCCTGCGCCGCGACCTGCGCCAGTTGCCGCAGCGCCTCGTGCGGCGCGAACTCCTCGACGGTGTGGGCCCCTGTGCAGCCCATGCCGAGAAGGATCGACCAGATGCCCTTGGCGTTGAACTCGTGCGCGTCGCTGCCGCCGCCCGTCGACACGTGCGACGGTTCCAATCCCGCCGACTGGATGGCGCGGTCGGCCAACTTGACGACTGAGTTTTGCCTGTTAAACCCATACGCCTGAATGCGGTTGGTCACCTCGTACTCCACGGTGCCCCCGAAGGCCTCGGCCGCTTCCTCCATGACCTCGCGCATGTGCTCGATCTGCCTTTCGAGGAGCCGCTGGCGCAGGCTCCGGGCCTGGCCCACGAGCGTCACCTCCGCCGGCACGATGTTCATGGCCTGGCCGCCGCCGATGGTGCCGATGTTGGCCACGGTGTAGCGGGCCACGCGTCCGAGCTGCATCCGATCGATGGCCCGCGCCGCCATGGCGATGGCGCTGATGCCGTTTTCGGGTTCGATGCCGGCGTGCGCCGCGCGACCGCGGAATACCGCGGTGAACGCCTCGGCGGCGGGCGCTTCCATCACCACCGATCCGACCGGCCCGTCCCCGTCGAAAACCAGGCCTCGGCGTGACTCGATGGATTCGGGGTCGAACGCGCGCGAGCCAATGTGGCCCACGTCTTCGCCGACCGTGAAAACAAGCTCGATCAGGCCATGCGGCAGCCCCGCGTCCGCCACCGCCTGCACGCCTTCCACGATCGCCGCCACGCCCGCCTTATCGTCCGCGCCGAGAACGCTGGAGCCGTCCGATGCGACCCCCTCGTCCGTCACCACGGGTTCCATGTCCGGCGTGGGCCACACGGTGTCCATGTGCGCGTTGAGCATCAGCGGCTTGGCATCGCTGTCCTGGGCGTCCCAGGTGGCGATGAGGTTGCCGTGGTCGTCGACCTTCGTCGTCAGTCCCGCCGCATGGAGCATCGGTTCGAGGACCTGCACGATACGATCCTCATGGCCGTGATAGCTGTCGATGCGCAGCAGGCGCAGGAATGTTTCCTGGAGACGGTCATGATTGATTGGGGCGAGTTCGAGCATGGGCCTCGCTACTTGGCGTGATGTACCCGGGTATTTTGACTGATTCGGACGGTCCTGGTCAGCCCACGGCTCCTGAGCGCGCGCTGAGCGATCCCCATGCCGGCGCTTGAGGTCCGAGGTCTGCGCAAGTCCTTCGCGGACGTGACCGCCGTGCGCGACGTCTCGCTGACCGTCAATCCGGGTGAAATCCTCGGTCTGCTCGGACCCAATGGCGCCGGAAAGACCACCACCATCCGCGCGGTCATGGGCATCGTGACCCCTGACGCTGGGGACATCCGCATCCACGACCGGCCGCCCAGCATCGAGCTCAGGCGCCGCATTGGCTATCTCCCCGAGGAACGCGGCCTCCATCGCGGCGTGCGCACGTCCGACGCCGTCGAATACCTCGGCCGGCTCAAGGGGCTCAGCCGCGCCCAAGCCCGCTTCCGCACCGAAGCTTGGCTCGGGCGGCTGGACCTTGGCGAGGCGACCTCCCGCAAGACCGATGGGCTCAGCCGCGGCATGGCGCAGAAGGCGCAAATCGCCGCCACGCTGCTCACTGATCCCGACATCCTGATCCTGGACGAGCCGACGCAAAACCTCGATCCGATCAACGTCAAGCTGTTGCTCGACATCATTCGCGAGCGCCGCGACGCCGGCGCGGCCATCGTCATCAGCACCCACGTCATGAGCCAGGTCGAGCACCTGGCCGACCGCATCTACCTCATCGCCGACGGCCGCGGCGTCGTGGAGGGCCGGGTGGCGGATGTCCGCCGCGCCTACGCCCCCAACGCCGTGCGCTTTGCGTCGCCGGATCGGGTTGCCGATCTTCCCGGCGTTGCCGAGCTTCGCGAAGAGGAGGGCGCCTACTACGCCCTGCTCGCCGCAGGCGTCGCGCCTGAAACCGTCCTCCGTGAGTTGGTGCAGCGCGGCGTGCGCATCGACCGCTTCGAGCGCGCGCTGGCCTCGCTCGATGATGTGTTCATTCAGGCGGTGCGCGAGGCGGGCCACGATGCGTAACGCAGCCGTGGTGGCGGCCTGGGAGTTGCGGCGCACCATCGGCCGCAAGGCCTTTCTCATCAGCACGGCCACCGTGCCCGTGCTGCTGGCGATCACGGTGCTGGTGTTCGTCATCTTTGGCGACCGCATCGGCGCCGCGGCGGCCGAGGCGACCACGTCCGATCCGGTCGACGGCTACGGCCTGATCGACCACGCCGGCGTGCTGGAAGGGCGGGATCTGCCGCCGGGTTTCTCGCGCTTCACCGACGAGGCGGCGGCGCGCGCGGCGCTCTCGCAGCCAAGACATTGACGGCTATTTCGTCGTCGACGCCGGCTACATGGCGTCCGGCGACGTCCGGTTCGTGGCCGAGGAGTTCGGCACGTTCGGCGAACGCGAGGGCGACGCCCATCGCGCCATACGCTCCGTGCTTCTCGACGCGCTGCTGCGGGAGCACGTGGCGCCCGAGATCGCCCCGCGCATCCAGGAGCCCGTCGCGCTGCGCGCCGCTAACGTCGACGGCTCACCACCGGCCGGATTCGGCGCCGGCATGATTTTCGACTCCGTCGTGCCCTACGTGGCGGCCGTTCTGTTCATGGTTGTCGTCTTCACCAGCGCCGGGTATCTCCTGGAAGGCGTGAGCGAGGAAAAGGAAACCCGCGTCATCGAGCTCGTGCTGTCGTCGGTCACGCCCGACCAGTTGCTGCTCGGCAAGGTGGCCGGTCAGGCCCTAGCCGGTCTCACGCAGCTGCTGGTGTGGGTGCTGCCCGCCCTGGCGCTGGTCCCCGTGCTGCTCGCACAGTTCGACGACCTCGGCGACCTGACCTTCAACCTCGCGGTGCTCCCGCTCGCCCTGGCCTATCTGCTGCTCGGCTACCTGCTCTTCGCGGCGTTCTACGCCACCGTGGGCTCCCTCACCACCACGTTCAAGGAGAGCCAGCAGCTCGCCGCCTACCTCATCCTGCCGTCCATCGTCCCCTTCATGCTGAGCGCGTTCATCCAGGGCGACCCCGACGGCATGCTGGCCGTGGTGCTCAGCTGGGTGCCCATAACCGCGCCCGTCGCGGGGCTGCTGCGCGTGGCCGCCGGATCCCAGGACACGCTGTCACTCGCGATCAGCGTGGGGATTCTGGCCGTTTGCGTCCCGCTCGCGCTCTGGGTCAGCACGCGGAGTCTTTCGCATCGGACTGCTTGGTCTACGGCCGGCGCCTGCGCCTGAGCGATATCGTCCGCGCGGTGCGCGGCTAGCGCGGTGTAGCGCCACTCCCCATCGGCCGTGAGCACGCCGCTGACCCGAGGATGCTCGACAAGTCGCTGTAGCAATCCCTCGACCTGCCGCGATTCCACGGCGTCCACGCCCGCGAGCACCGGCCACACGCGGGCGTTCGCGGGCGCTCGCTTGAGTCCGCCAAATTCGTCCAGCAACACCCTCGGCACATGCTCGATACCGATCACGCCGTCCACGGAATTCCCAGCAGGGCCGCCACCAGCTCCGGCCGATGCACGTGCTCCGAATTGATTGCCCGCCCGACGGCCCGGAGATTGACCACCGGCATCACCACGGCGGCGCTGGCGGGCATCGCCGGCTCGTGGGCCGCCGGCGCCTTGAGCAACCGGCCCCGCGCCCCATCGGCCTCGACGATCACGTGATCGGCGCGCGCCGCGTCGCGCAGCTCGACCACCCGGTCCGCCGGCACGCCCTCCCATCGGTCGTGACCCGCCGAGCCGACCACGACTGTCAGCTCGCGCCGTTCGTCCAGCAGTCCGCGCAGCTCGGTTGACCACCGCTCTGCCGGAACCTCCACCACGCCGGGGCTTTGCGCCATCGTCGGTCCGAAGATGATCGTGGACTTGGTCGTGAGCACGCGCCGCCCCGCCGCGGCCAGCGCGCGGCTCAGCGTGAACATGGTCGTGGTCTTGCCACCGGCGCCCACGATCGCGACGATGTCGCCAGGCGCCGCTATGCTCACCAGGTCCACCGACCTAAGCTTCCGGCGAGACATCAGCCGCGACTCGACTGTGCGGCGGCCAGCGGCGGCATGGTTCGCCGGCCGCTCTCCGCGAAGGAGTGATCGATGGGCACCGCTTCACCTCCCGCGCAGCGCTTCAGCGCGAACGATCTGCGCGCGTTTACCGCCGCCATCTTCCGTACCGCCGGCGTCTCGGACAAGGACGCGCAGGTCGTGGCGCACGGGCTGGTGGACTCGAACCTGCGCGGCGTCGACACCCACGGCATCACCCGCATCCCCATCTACCTCGAGCGCCTCACCGCGGGATTGGTGAACACACAGGCGCGGCCCCACGTGGTTTCCGAATCGCCGACCACCGTCGTCGTCGACGGTGACAACGGCCTCGGCCACGTCGTGTGCGACTTCGCCATCGACGCCACGATCGAGCGCGCCAAGGCCAACGGCGCCTGCTGGACCGGCATTCGCGAGTCCAACCACAACGGCTCCCAGGGTTACTGGGCGCTGCGCGGCGCGCGTGCCGGACTCATGACCTGGGCCTTCACCAACGGCGAGGCCATCGTCGCGCCTTGGGGCGGCAGTGAGAAGTTCGTCTCCACCAACCCCATCTGCATCGCCATGCCCACCGATCCGCCGGACGAGCTTGTGCTCGACATGGCCACCACGCAGGTCGCCGCCGGCCACATCTTCCTGGCGCAAAGCCGCGGTGAGCCGATCCCCGAGGGCTGGGCGCTCGACGCCGACGGGAACGACACCACGGACCCGGCGGCCTTTCTCGACGGCGGCTCGCTGCTGCCTCTGGGCGGATACAAGGGCGCCGGACTTTCGCTGCTCATCGACGTCATGGCGGGCATCCTCTCCGGCGCCGCGTCCACCGTCGATGTCGGCAGCATGTACTGGCAGCACAAGGACCGCCCCCAGCGCGTCGGGCACGCTTTTATGGCCGTGGACGTGGCGCGCATGATGCCGCTGGACGAGTTCAAATTGCGCGTGGCCGGCACCCTCGCCGCCATGCGCGCCGTCGACCGCCGTCCCGGCTTCGAGCAGGTGTTCGCCCCCGGCGACATCGAGGCCGCCAACGCCGCCGAGCGCGAGGCCATCGGCTGCCCGCTCACGGACGACATCGTCGCCACGCTCACCGAAACCGGCGCCGCCGTCGGCGTGCCGTTTCCATGCCCCGTTGAGTCCGACTGAATACTATGGCCTGTCCACCCGCCAGGCTGGCTGACATGACGCGGCTGACAAGGAGCCTCCAGATAACAGACTCATCCCGGACGGCTGAAACCGTCGTTAACGCGGCGCTCGCCAGCGCGCTGCGTGGGAAGCACCCACTCTGGCGCGACCGCGTGAGTGCCGAGCAGACCGGCGTGCTCCGCGACGCATCGGCCCGGCGTCCCGATGTGGTGATTCGCCACCCGGGCGGGATGACCGTGATCGTCGAGACCGAGTTTGCGCCGGCACGCACCGTCGAGCACGACGCCCGCGGCCGCCTGGGTGCAATCGTCGAGGACACCGGCGATGTCGTCGAGCAGGCTATCGCCGTGCGTGTGCCGGCTGCGCTCCGGGGCGGCGAGCAGTCGCGCCTGCCCGACCGCATTGCCGCAACCTTGTTCGACTACTGCGCGTTCCTTGAAGGCGCCGACGCGCCGATTCGCTGGCCGGCCTCAGGCTGGTTGCAGGGCGGCGTTGACGATTTGGCGGGCTTCATCGAGCGGACCGCCCTATCCGAGCGCCGCATCGCTCAGGGAATGCTGATCCTAGAGGTGGGCGTCCGGGAAGCCGCGGGCCGCCTGCGCGAAGACCTCTGGAACCGGCCGTTCGCGCTCCCTAAAGTTGCTGCTGCCCTACACCAAGAGCCCAGCGAGCAGACCGTTCGCATGGCGATGGCGATTCTGGCCAACGCACTAACCTTCCACACGGCGATCGCCAGCGTGCATGGACTTCCCACGCTGGATGAACTCAACGAAGGGCGTGTAGGGCTCCTGAAGTCCGAGGTGCTGCGGGTCTGGCGCCGAATCCTCAGTGAGATCAACTACTGGCCCATCTTTCGCATCGCCTCGGATGTGCTGCTGCCAATCCCGGACGGTGCGGCCGGTCGCGTGCTCGACCGCTTGGCGGTGGGTGCGGGTGAACTGGAAAAGATCGGTGCCACCAGCACGCACGAGCTCTCCGGGCAGATGTTTGGTCGGCTGATTGCTGATCGGAAATTCCTGGCCACGTTCTATACGCGGCCGGCCAGTTCCGCGCTGCTGGCTGAGTTGGCGGCGGAGCGGCTGAATATGGACTGGTCGGACACTACGGGCCTTCACGGACCTGCGCATCGCCGATCTTGCCTGCGGGACGGGCGCCTTGCTCGCGGCGGCCTATCGCGCGGTCGCGGCGCGGCACCGCCGCGCCGGCGGCGACGACGAGCCGCTGCACCAGGTGATGATGGAACGCGCGCTCATCGGCGCGGACATCATGCCTGCGGCGACGCACCTCACCGCCTCGACGCTGTCCAGCGCCCATCCCACGGTGACTTTCGAGCGCACCCGCATTCACACCATGCCCTACGGCGAGCAAGACGCGGACGGCGCAAGTGGCCGCGCGGCGGCCATCGGGTCGCTGGACTTGATCCTCAGCGATGAGCAGCCGTCGCTATTCGGGACGGGCGCGCACGTTCTGCAGGGTGCCGGCGAGGCGGTCGGGATCGACACGGGCATTGCCTACGGGTTGCAGGGCGACGAGATCCGGGTGCCGCACGAAGCTCGGTGGACCTGATGATCATGAATCCGCCGTTCACGCGGCCGACCGGTCAGGAATCCGCATCGATCGGCGTGCCAGTTCCGTCGTTTGCCGGATTCGCAACTAGCGAGGATGAACAGCGGCGGATGTCGGATGTGTTGAAGGGAGTCCGCCAACGCCTCAAGCACCCTGTAGGCCACGGCAATGCTGGTCTGGCGTCGAATTTCATCGACCTCGCCCACGTCAAGGTCAAGCCGGGCGGCGTGCTGGCGCTGGTGCTTCCGCTTGCAATCGTTTCGGGCGGGGCCTGGTCCGCGAGCTCGCCGCCTGCTGGCGCGCGAATACCGCGATTTGACGGTGGTAACGATCGCAGCTGCCGGTGATTCCCACGAACGAGCGTTCTCGGCGGACACAGGCATCGCCGAGGCGCTCGTCGTTGCCGTGAAGCGCGGACCAGCCGGTGGAGGCGGACGAGTCGAGCGCGAATGCGCTCTACGTGAATCTGCGTTGGCGCCCTCGCAGCTTGGTGGAAGCAACCGAGATCGCGCGCGCTGTCGACCGCTTGCCGGATATCCGCAGCGGGCTGGTGTACATCGGACACGATGAGGCTGGTTGCTTTCGTCCGTGCGACGTCTTGCCGACGGCGGTTGCTCTTCTCTACGGTCACCCGTTGTCGCGGAGGCTGCATTTGCCCTCCGGTACAGGAACACTCCGCTTACCTCGGCACGCGGGAGTCTGCTTCAGACTCTCCCGGTGCACAAAGCTCGCGAGCATCGGGGCACGCGGGGGCTGGTCACATGGACATCTCCGGGAAGGAGACGAGCCAAGATGGGATCCCGCGCGGCCCATTCGATGTGATTCCCCTGTCGCGGGATGTAGCGCCTACATATCCGATGCTCTGGTCCCATACGCGGCGCGCGAGCGGCGCTTGATCGTTGAACCGGACAGTGAAGGCCGGGTGCGCATGGACTTGCGAGGACAAGGCGTCTGAGACGTCTGGGAGACGGCGACCAGGCTTCACTTCAACCGCGACTTTCGGCTCAATTCGCAGGGCCTTGCTGCCTGCCTGACGCCTCAGCGTTCGATCGGCGGCCGGGCGTGGCCTAATTTCTGCCTCACGCTTGTAGCGTGGCGAAGCTGCGGTCGTCCTCTGGGCCAACACCACGCTGGGCCTGCTCTGGTTCTGGTGGATAGGCGGCCGACAGCAGCAAGGCCGGGCCATCATTTCGATCACGCAGTTGCCGTCGGTGGTGACCCTTGATGTGCGGCAACTGAGCGACGCCCAGGTCCAGCGTGCGCACGCCATCTTTGACGACTTCCGCGAGCGCGAGTTCCTACCGGCCAATGAGGCATACCACGACGAAACGCGCCAGGCGCTCGACGAAGCGGTGCTCGTCAATCTTCTCGGCCTTCCGGAATCAATTCTCGAGCCGCTAGCCCTGCTGCGGCTTCAGTGGTGTCAGGAGCCCACGGTCCACGGCGGCAAGGCCACACGGCCAACCTGAGACCCGTCCACGTAGGCCGCGCCCTGGAGCCGCGTACACTGCGGAAGCAACCGAGAATCGAGATATTCCACTGATGCCGACTGCCATCATCACCGGTATCACCGGCCAAGACGGCTCATACATGGCCGAATTTCTCCTTGAGCGCGGCTATCACGTCGTGGGCATCGTGCGGCGCACGAGCACCGAGAACAACGGCCGCATCGCGCATATCCAGGACGACATCACGCTCGAACCCGGCGATCTGCATGACCAGTATTCGCTAATCGAGATTCTCAAGAAGCATCGCCCGGACGAGGTCTACAACCTCGCCGCCCAATCGTTCGTGCAGACGTCGTGGTACCAGCCGGTCCTCACCGGCGAGGTCACGGCCCTTGGCGCCACCCGCATGCTGGAGGCCGTCCGCGCCGTCGATCCCGGCATCCGCTTCTACCAGGCCTCCAGCAGCGAGATGTTTGGGGCCGTGCAGGAGTGGCCGCAGAGCGAGACCACGCCGTTCTATCCACGCAGTCCCTACGGCGTCGCCAAGCTCTACGCCCACTGGATCACCATCAACTACCGCGAAAGCTTCAACATCTATGCCTGCTCGGGCATCTGCTTCAACCATGAGTCGCCGCGCCGCGGGCTTGAATTCGTCACGCGCAAGATCAGCTACAACGCCGCGCGCGTCCGCCATGGCGTCGTCGACAAGGTGCCGTTTGGCAATCTGACCACCAAGCGCGACTGGGGCTACGCGCCCGACTACGTTCGGGCCATGTGGCTGATGCTGCAGCAGCCCGAGCCGGACGACTACGTGCTCGCGACGGGAGAGACCTACTCCGGCGAGCGGTTCGCCGAGCTTGCTTTCTCGCATCTCGGGCTTAACGCCAGCGACCACATCTATACCAGCGAAGACTTCTTTCGCCCCGCCGAGGTCGTGCATCTCATCGGCGACCCGACCAAGGCCCGCGAGAAGCTGGGCTGGGAACCGAGCATCACCTTTGAAGAGCTCGTGACCCTCATGGTCGATGCGGACATGGAGCTTGTCGAGAGTGAGCTCGCGCACGCGCAAATCATGGCGTCGCGGCACGGCGCGTGACCGCGGCGGTGGCGGCGGAACATTCGTGGCCAGGCGTCCGGGTGCTTGTCACCGGCGCTGGCGGATTCATCGGACGGCACCTCGTCGCCAGCTTGCAGGCGGTGGGCGCTGAGGTAATCGCCGCCGACCATCGCGGGGACGGCGACCTCAAAGTCGACTTGCGCGACGGCCCCGGCATTCGCGAGGCGTTTCGATCCACGCGGCCGGCGGTCGTGATCAACCTCGCCGCCGTGGCCGACCCGCGGCAGGCCGAGCAAGACCCCATCGGGACCTATGAGGTGAATGTCCTGGGGCAGCTCCGCGTGATCCTGGCCCTGCGCGCGATGGTCCCGCAGGCGCGGCTCGTTGTCGTGGGCTCGGCGCTGCAATATGGCCGCGACGACCGAAGCCGTCCCATCCGCGAGGATGATCCACAGCGTCCCGACGGCGTGTATGCCGTCACCAAGGCGGCGGCGGACCTGCAGGCCAGCCAGCACCATCGCTCCGAAGGGCTGGACATCGTCCGACTGCGCCTCTTCAACGTCATCGGTCCCGGCCGGCCTGAGGAGTACTTCCCCGCGCCCCAAATCAGGCAGGCGGCCGAGATTCTCGACCACGGCGCCCCGCCCGTCATCAACACCCTGAGCTTGCGTGACGCCTTGGATTTCGTCGACGTGCGAGACACCGCGCAGGCCATACAAGCCGTGGCGGCGCGCGGCCGGGCGGGGGCCGTCTACAACGTCGCGACCGGGCTGGCCACGCCCCTGCGCTCGGTGGTCGACCGGATTGCCGCGATCGCCGGCATTCAAGCCGAGGTCAGGGAGCGCTCGGCTGCGGGTGGAGCGAAGGGCCGTGTCGTCGTTGGCGACCCGTCCCGGATCGCCCGCGACACCGGCTGGCGCGCCACTCGGTCCCTGGATGATTCGCTGCGAGACGGCCTCAGCGAAGTGCGTGAGCGTCTCGCGTCACCCGCTCCGATCGTCGCCTGAACGCCATGTCCCCTGGCGCGCCCCACCCGCGGCTCGCCGCTGCCGAGCGTTGCGCCTCATGACCGGCGAGCCCATCCGGTTCGGGACGGACGGCTGGCGCGCGGGCATTGCGGACGAATACACGTTTGCCAACGTGCGGCGCGTGGCCCAGGGGTTCGCCCACTTCGTGCGCCGCGAGTGGTCGTGGGAAAACGGCATCGTCGTCGGCTACGACCGCCGGTTCGGATCGCCCGAGTTCGCCCGCGCGACAGCCGAGGTCCTGGCCGCCACCGGCATTCCGGCCTTTCTCGTCGACCGTCCGTGCCCCACGCCCGTCGCCGCGTTCAGCGTCGCCCGCGTCGGCGCGGCGGGCGCCGTGATGATCACCGCCAGCCACAATCCGCCCAGCGACAACGGCTTCAAGATCCGCACCGCCAGCGGCGCCGCCTTGCCGCCCGCGAGCTTGGAGAAGGTCGAGGCGGCCGTCGCCGCGGTGACGCCTGCCGCGATTCGCCAACTCGGCACGCCCCAGGTTGGTCAAGTCAAATCCTTCGATCCCGCGAACGCCTATCTCAGACACGTGCCGAATCTGCTCGACCTGCTCGCGCTGCGGCGGCGCGAGCTCGTCGTGGTCGTGGATGCCATGTATGGGTCCGGCGCGGGCTGGCTGCCGCGATTTCTCAACGGCGGCAAGCTCCAGGTTCGCGAGATCCACCCCGAGTGGAATCCGGCATTTCCCGGTCTGGCGCGGCCGGAGCCGATCCCGCCGCAAACGGACGCCCTGGGGGAGGCGGTGCGCCAGGCGCGGGCCGCCGTGGGTCTGGCGCTCGATGGCGACGCCGACCGCCTGGGCGTGGTCGACGAGCACGGGCAGTTCGTCGACCAGCTCCGCACCATCGCCTTGCTGGCCTACTACATGCTCGAGCATCGCGGCGACCGGCGTCCGCTGGTGAAGACGCTCACCACGACCGCGATGATGGAGCGGCTCGGGCAGCTGTACGGCGTGCCGGTTCACGAGACCGGCGTCGGCATGAAGTACGTGGCGCCAACCATGCGCAATACCAATGCCGTGATGGGCGGCGAGGAGAGCGGCGGCTACGTGTTTGGCATGCACATGCCTGAGCGCGACGGGATCGTCGCCGGACTGTTCTTCCTGGACCTCATGGCCCGCGAAGACAAAACCCCGTCGGAGCTCGTCGAAGTGCTGTTCGATAAGCTCGGGCGCGAATACCACTACCGCCGCTTGGACCTGCGCTTTCCGGCGGAAGACCGCGACGCCATCATGGCCCGCATGGCTGCCTGGACACCCGAGTCCATCGACGGAACCCCCGTGGCCCGACAGGGCGACTTCGACGGATTCAAGTACTACCTGGCTGATGAGAGCTGGCTGCTCGTGCGCTTCTCGGGAACCGAGCCGCTGCTTCGCATCTATTGCGAAACCACATCGGCCGACCGCGTCGATCGTCTGCTCGACATCGGGCGGTCCGTCGCCGGAGTCCGATGAACGCGCCGTCTGACGAGATCACCATCGTGAAGAAGCCCTGGGGGCGCGAGATCATCTACGCGCGCTGCGAGCACTACCTGGGCAAGGTGATCGAGATCAGCGAGGGCCATCGGCTCAGCCTGCAAGCGCACGTGGAAAAGGACGAGACCATCTACGTCCTCGAGGGGCGCCTCGCCTTGACGGTGGGCGCTTCGCCGGAAACGGCCCGGACGCGCGACATGCAGCCCGGTCAGGCCTTCCGCATTCGACCCGGAACCGTCCATCGCTTTGCCGCGCCTTACGGGGCGGTGCGAGTCCTCGAGGTTTCCACGCCGCACCCCGACGACGTCGTCCGCTTCTCCGACGACTACGGCCGCTCCTCCGACTAGGACCGGGGGCGCTGGCGGCGATTTGCAGCCGTGAGAGTCGCTACGCGGGTACGGGGGCGGGTGCTCGCCGCGTGAGCAATGCGGCTTCTCCGACCAGGTAGACCAAGGCCAGGGCGTCCGCCACGAGGATGACCGTCACGACCTGACTCGCGCTTTCATGCGCCACGCCAAGTCCGATGACGGTCGCGGCCAGCAATCCGGCCAAGGGAAGCCATACCCGCAGGTTGGACGCGCCAATGTGCAGACTTGCCGTCATCGTCGCAATGGCCAGCATCGCAGCCGCGGCAACGTAGATCGGCAGCAGCGTGGTGTTGAGCGTGTATTCATCCCGGAACCCCACGCCGTAGACAAAGTCGGGCCACAGCAGCACGACGAACGCCACGATTGACCCGGCAAACACCATCAATCCCACGCTGATCAGGTATGCCCGCACGTAATCCTCGCCGCGCGTGGCAGCCTGGACCACGAAGGGGAGCAGGACCAGCCCAATCGTGATCCCGCTCCAGTACACCATGCGGCCGATAACCGCGAGGACGGCGTAGTCAGCGGCAACGTCGGGGGGATGGAACATGCGCATCACCAACCCGTCGAGATGCAGCAGGGCGGCCATGACGGCCACGATCAGGCCAACCCGAACATGCGCCCACAGCGGCTCCTTTGGCGCCACTGCGCCGCGCGGCGCGGAATCGCCGCGCAAGAGGCCCCGCAGCGCGACGATGCCCGTGCCTATGGCAGCGAGGGCGCCTGCCGGGCCTGCCAGCAGCGCCCCGGTTGATCCACCGCCGGTCAGCACCCCGACGGCCCCTACGCCCAGCCGACCGAACCCGTACATCGCTGCGATGGCGCCGTGCGCGACGAAGTTCCGCGCCCCTTGCGTGACACCGCGGAACAGCGGTTCCAGCAGGGCCAAACCGGCGCCGACCGCAGCCACCAGCATCGGCCACGGGCTTGTCAGCTGAAAGGCACGCATCAGCAGCGGTGTGAGTGCGGCCAGAACCGCCGCGAGCAGAAACGCCGCCAGGCTCAGCCGACGGGCAGCGACCCACGCCGCCACGCGCATATCGGTCAGCCGCCCCAAACTGAACAGTCGCGCGCTGCTCCGCGCGATGATGGTCTGGATCACAAGGCTGGGCGTCCCCAGCAGTGAGAGCATCCCCAGCACGGCGAACGTCTCGCCGTAGACCGTCGCCTCGAGGGAGCGTGACAGCAGAACCTGGAACCCGGCGGCGGCCAGCCCACCCGCGGTAAAAAACGGCACCAGCGTCAGGTTGTCGCGCAGGATCTCGATCGTCGCGCGCGACATGCGCCCCGTGACGCCGCCAGAGGCGCTCAATCGGCTGCGTCCGTCCGCCGTGATTCCGGTTCAGGCCCCATGAGGGGCGCTTGCCAACGACGCCGGCGTCAGTCCTTGTAGTCGTCGCGCGCGGGATTCCAAATCTCGATGACGAAGCTCGGCTCCAGCGCCCGTGCCGCGTGCGGCGCGCCGCCGGGAATCACCCATGACGTGTTGGCCTTGACCACCGTCGTGTCATCGCCCACGTCAAGCTCGAGGCTGCCGCTGATGCAGTACCCGATCTGCTCGTACACGTGGTCGTGCCGTGGCACGGCGCCGCCGGTCTCGAAATGAATCTCGGCCAGCAGCATGCGCTCGCCCCACACCATCGTGCGGCGCTGCACGCCGTCACCCATGTCGATGATCGGTCGCTCGGATCGGTGGTTGATGCTCATCGAGTCGCCTCCTTGTGCCGGGGATTGAACACGTTGGGCGCCGCGATGGCGCCCGCCTCAGCGCCGCCATTGTGTCGCAGTTGCGCGGGGGCCACGACCCATGGCCAATCGGCCAGCGCGCGCTTCGGCTATTCCCAAAGGTCAGTGCTGAGGTATTTCAGCCCTGAGTCGTTGATGATCGTGGCCACGGTGCCGCCCTGGAAGTCGCCCTGCAGCAATTCCATGGCCGCCGCCACGTTCGCTCCCGACGAGTAGCCGGCGAAGATCCCTTCCTCGCGGGCAAGCCGCCGCGTCATCTCCGTCGCCGCCTCGTCGTCCACCGTGAGAAAGCCGTCCACCACGTCCGGCGGAATATTCGCCAACTCCGGGCGCGAGTAGCCCGCGCCCTGGATGCGGTGGTCCGCGTTCACGATGGGCTTGCCCGCCAGAACGGCCGCGCCGGCCGGCTCCACCACGAAGCACTTGACTCCCGGAATGGCCTGCTTGAGCCCCGCCGACGTCCCGCCCACGGTTCCGCCGGACCCGGCCATATCGCAGAACGCGTCGATGGCGCCGCCGGTCTGCGCCACCAGCTCGGGGCCGGTCGTGTCGCGATGCGCCAGGTAGTTGCTCCGCAAGCGGAATTGGTCGGGTCGGAAGGCGCCGCGCTCCCGCACGATGCGCTGGGTTTCGGCCTCCACCAGGTCGAGATCGGCGCCCGAGACCTGACCCGGCGTCGCGCCGGGCAGCTGGTCCACCAGCACAACTTCGGCGCCCAGCGCCCGCATCATGCGCGCCCGCTCCTCCGAGTTCCCGCGCGACATCACGGCCACGAAGTGATAGCCCTTGACCGCGCAGACGATGGAGAAGCCCGTGCCGGCATTGCCGCTGGTGAGCTCCACGACGGGCTGTCCCGGACGCAACTCGCCGCTGGCCTCCGCATCTTCGATCATCCGCAGGGCCACGCGGTCCTTCTTCGAGAATCCGGGATGCAGGTAGTCGAGCTTGACCAGCAGCCGCCCGGGCAGCCCTCGCGTCAGCCGCCCAAGCTCGACGACCGGCGTATTGCCGATCGCGCCCAGCACGGAATCAAGAATCCCGTCCGTCCGCGTGCCGCTCATCGCCAGTCTCCGGCTCTAGGAGCCTCGGAGCTTATCCGACGGCCAGGGCGCAGCCACGCCGTACTGTGCTGCGACTGCGGTCACCGGATCGAGCACGCCTGCCGGAAACGGGATGCCTGACACGACCCGCTCGTCATAGAGATCCCACTCGATCTGACCCGGCATGCTCACGCGGTCTACGCCCTCAGCCGGTTGGAGGTCGTTCACGGCATCGGTTTGCGCGTCCATCGCGGCGGTGAAGTCCAGCAGCGGCATGACCGCCGAAATGTCGATGGCCATGAAGAACAGCCCGCCGTCCATCGGCCCGCCAAGGACCAGCGGCTCCTTCTGCAGCGCCGATCCGCCGCCGGTCAGCGCGCCCACCAGCACGTCGTGCAGCACGGCCAGCGAATATCCCTTGGCGCCCGCGGCGGGCATCACAAAGGCCACCTTGGCCGGATCGCGGGTCGGCCGGCCCTCGGCATCGGCCGCGACGCCTTCCGGGGCTTGAAGGCCGCCTTCGCCCAGCGCCGCAATCTTTCCCAGCGCCACGGCCCCCGTTGCCATGTCCAGCACCGTGGGACGGTGGCGCTCGCCGGGGAAGGCCCAGGCCAGCGGGTTGTTGCCGGCGGCCCCTCCCCGCCCTCCGGTCGCCAGGAGCACGGGTCCGCGCAGGTTGCTGGCGCAATAGCCTACGCAGCCAGCCTCCGCCGCCATGATGACCCAGTACCCGGCCGCGCCGAAGTGGCCGGTATTGCCGACCACCGTCGTCCCGACGCCGTATTCCCGCGCCAGCTCGATCGCCCGCTCCATGGCCATGCCGGCGGCGACTTGGCCCAGCCCGTGGTCGCCGTCGAATGTCGCATGGCCCGGGCCGCTCGTGATTTCCCGCACCTTGGGCCTGGGATTCATGGAGCCGCTCGCAAGCGTCTTGAGATAAAGGGGCAGCATCCGCACCCCATGCGAATGCACCCCGCGCAAGTCGGCGTGAACCAAGGTCCGCGCCGTGAGTTCGGCGCCTGCGGGGTCCATGCCGACGGCTTGCAGCAAAGCGCCGGCGAATGCTTCAAGCTCCTCACGCGTGACCAAGGGCCCTGCGGTGTCGTAGGAAACGTGGGGCGCGGCGGTCATTGGGGTTGACTCCAGAACGGCGCCACGCCGAGACCACGGGCGGTGGCGGCGACGTCGTCGAGCAGGCCGGCGGGTACTCCAGTCCTTCCGCCAGCGATCGCGCGCGATTCCGCCATTCCGGCTCGCCCGGGGCCAGCACCCCGGCTGACCCCTCGGCGGGCGGGATGGCGTGCAACCGGTCGATGGTCTCGTCGACGTCCGCGTGGAACTCCGCCACGGGCCGGAACGCCGCGATGTTGATCGCCCCGAACACCTGGCCCACCGGCTGCGGACTGTCAGGCGTCCGGTTCGCCCGCGGCACCGCGCCGGCGAGGATGCCGGCCAGCGTCTCCGTCACGATCCCCAGCCCAAAGCCCTTGGGGCCGGCGAACGGAATGAGGTTCGCCAGCGCGGCGGGGTCGGTGGTCGGTCGACCGGACGCATCGACGCCCCAGTCGGCTGGAATCGACGTGCCGGCGGCCTGCGCCACTCGCACCTTGCCCATCGCGGCCGCGCCGACCGCCATGTCGGCCACCAGCGCCGGATGTCGCTTGCCGGGGATCGCCCACGCGATGGGGCCGTTGGTCAGGGCCACCTCCCGACTGCCATAGGCCAGCACGCCTGCCACGCCGCCGCCGTTGCTGACGCAGAAGCCAATGCAATCGTGGGCCGCCGCGCGCAGCGCCCAGTGCGCCGCCGGACCGAAGTGCGTGCCGTTCCGCACGAAGACGAAACCCGTGGCGCCCGCCTTCGCAAGCTCCACCGCGCGGTCCACGCCGACGGCGGCGGATAGCGGACCGACGGCCGCGCCGGCGTCGAGCACGGCCATCGCCGGACTCGATGCAACTTCCCGAATCTCGGCGCCCGGTCGCATCCGGCCCTCACGTATCCACTCGGTGTAGGGCGTCAGCCGCATCACCCCATGTGAGAACACGCCGCGCAGATCGGCCTCGACCAGGACCTCCGCGACGATATCCGCCTCCGCGGCCGAACATCCGGCGGCGGCCATCACGTCGGCGGCGAACGCCCGCATGGTCCGGTGGTCGAATCGCCGCATGTCGGTCATGACTCCGCCACCACCTCGCCCAGGATGGCCACGCCCTCCTCGATGGCCCGCGGCTCAGCGTGGCTGAACGCCAACCGAATCGAGTGCAGAGGATCCCCGTCCAACCGAAAATCCGCGCCGCTGCGGATGCGCACGCCTCGCTCGGCGCACCGGCGCACCATCGCCGCGATGTCGCGCGATGGGTCGAACGTGACCCATACGAAGAACCCGCCTTCCGGCGTGCGCCACGTGGCGCGACCGCCAAGATGTCGGTCGAGCGCGCCCACGATGAGGTCCCGCTTGCCGCGGTAGAACGCCTGCACGCGGGCGATCTGCGCCTGCATGTGGTCCTGCATGAACTGAGCCGCGATGGCCGAGGCGAAGGGGCTCGTCCCGCTATCCGGCTTGAGCCGCAACACTCGGTCAATCACGGGCGCCGCGCTGGCCATCCAGCCGAGGCGAATGCCGGCCCCCAGGATCTTCGAGAAGGTGCCGGTCCGAATAACGAGGCCGCTGCCGCCATCCAGCTCCAGCAGCGACGGCACCGCCTCACCGTCGTAGCGCAACTCGTAGTACGCATCATCCTCCAGGATCGGAATGCCCGCTGTGCGGCAGACCTCCAACAACTCGCGGCGCCGTGCCGTGCTCGTCGTCACGCCCATCGGGTTCTGAAACGTCGGCATCGTATAGAACAGAAAAGGCCGTCCGAGCTCGCGCGCGAGCCGGGTGAGCGCCTCCGGCTGCGGACCCTCGTGGTCGAATGGGATGTGGTGGCCGTTGTTGGTGGTCCGACGCGCCGGCAAGGCGCCGAACGACGCCTCATCCAGCGCCAGCGGGCCGTCGAGCTCGGTGAACGTCCGCAGAATCATGTCGATCGCCTGGCCCGAGCCGTTGGTGATGGCGACCTGGTCTCTGTCGAGGTCCAGCCCTTCGTAGTGGCGCAGCTTGGCCCGCACCACGTCGATGAGTTCCGCCGCACCTTCGGTATGCGTGTAGAGCAGGGCTTTGGGATTGCCCGGGAGCGCGGCTCGCGCCGCTTCCGCCAACTGCTCCAGGGGCAGCACGTCAACCGCCGGCTGACCCACGGTCAGGTCGGCCACGACCGGGCCGCTCGCACGCCCCGGGGTGACCATCGCGCTTCCGCGGCCTGGTCGACGTCCCACCGCGCTGAGCGACGACTCGAAGTCAAACGGTTCTGGCAGCTGGGGTCGTCTCACGTGGCAATGCGTCGCGCGCCGTCATCGTGGCACACGAACCGCTACTTTCGCGGCTGCCCGGCTTCCTCTCTCGGTCATGGGTGAGGGCTGAGGTGAGGGGCGCCCCTTCGTCATTCCGGCGGAAGCCGGAATCTAGGAAATCTCTGAACAAGCACGATGATCTTGGCCGTTAGGGGGCCTCAAACCGCCTCCAGGCGCCCCAATCCGTTCGATTGCCCGTGCGACAGGCGAAGGGCGAACAGATTGGGGCAGGGGTTTTTATACATGTTCGGCGTTTAACTTCGACCCCGAATCACCAGCCCGTGGTCCAGCGGCGGCCCGCCGCCATGGGCTATATTTCGATCCCGCGCTGCCACGCCTGCCCTCTTCGGGGAGTGATCCTTGACGCCGAAGCCCGCGAGTTGGCGCTTCGCGCGCATGTCGCCCTCACAGGTCAACCAAGACCCGGTGCAGGGCGAGTTCTTCACCGCGGCTGCTGACCTGCCCGACCGGCTGGTCCGAGAATCGATCCAAAACTCACTGGACGCGCGCCGCGGGGATGAGACCGTGCGCGTCCGCTTTGCCTTTAGCGGCGAGCAGTACGCTTTGCCTGTCCGCGCTGCGCGACGCTGGCTGGCCGGCCTCGAACCCCACCTCCGAGCACTCGCCAACCTGCACTCTGGCGGGGCTAACGACTCACCTAACGTCGGGGTCGAAGCGGACGCCATGCGTGGCGCGCTGGACTGCCTCCACCAGCCCATGACCTGGCTGACCGTTGGCGACTCCGGCACCACCGGGCTGCTTGGCGACATTCGAGCCAACCTCGAGCAGGAGGCCGGCAACGACTTCTGGGGCTTCTTTCGCAGCGTCGGTATCTCGCCCAAGGGTGAGGATTCCGGTGGCTCGTGGGGCCTGGGTAAGTGGGTGTTTCCCGACGCCTCCCGCATCAACGCCTATCTCGGCGTCACGCACCGGATGAATGAAGACCACGCCATGTTGATGGGCATGGCCATGCTCAAGACCCACCACATGACCGCCGAAGACGGGGGCGAGGTCAAGTACCCGCCGTACGGCTACTTCGCCGCCGCTTCGCCGGAGCACGACGACGAATGGCTGCCGCTCCCCGTCACGGCCAGCTCTGATCCTGCCGGAATCGTGGCCACCGCGATTGCAGACTTTCAGCTCGAGCGGCGCGGCGACGGGCCTGGCCTCTCGGTTGTCGTGCCATACCCGAGGGAAACTGGTGAAGAGGATGAGGAGCTCCTCACGCCAGCCACCATCGCCCGTGCCGTGGTGATCCAGTACTTCCTGCCCATCGTGCGCGGCGACTTGCAAGTGGAGATTGTCCGGCCCGGAGAGGGCGCCCGCCTCATCGATACCACGACTATCGATCGCGAATTGGCGGGGATCAAGCCCCGGCGCGATGACAACGCGCCTGTTTGGCTACGCGGAGCGGTGGACCTCGCCCGCTGGGCGGTTGCGCTGGACGACGATTCGCACCTTGAACTTCCGGTACCGACCGGCAGCGAGAGCGATCTCGAGAGCGTGGACCTTCCCGCGCTCCGCGAGCGGTACGACCACGGGCAGCGTCTGGCATTTCGGCTGACCCTGGATGTTCGCAGCCGTGATCCGGACAAACAGACTCCAGTCGATTTTCGGGTCTATCTCGAACGCGATGATGACTTGTCCCAAGGCCACGACTACTTCGTCCGTGGTCACCTACGCATTCCCGAGATGGACCACATCAAGAGCCATCGCGCGCGCGCTCTTGTGGTGGTCAATGGCGAGTCGGAGTTGGGCCACCTGCTCCGCGACGCTGAAGGCCCTGCGCATGCCTCCTGGAGCCAGCAAGCACAGCGGCTAAAGGCCCGCTGGATCGGCGGCCCCCGCCGCGTCCAAAGAGTGCGCTATGCCGCGGCACGCCTCTTGCAGCGCTTGGCCGAGCGGTCCGAGGAAAAGCAGTATGACGCCCTCGCCGACTTGTTCCCATCCGATTTGGCGGCGGAGCGTGGCCGTGGCCGGACCAGGCAACCTGGGCCAAGCGACTCGCAGCCCGATGAGGTTCCCGATGTCGCGTCCAAGGCGGCGCTGACGACAGGTTCGGTCCCCGGAGGCTTCCGTGTGCGCGCGGCGGCAGGAGCGAACGGCATCGTAGGCTCCGAATGGTCGCTGCGCTTCGCCTACGACGTGGCCCGCGGCGGCAAGGGCCGTGCTTTCCGGCAATTCGCGCAGGGCGCCGCCCAGGGAGCGCCTGACTTCTCACTCCGCGGCGGGCGGTTGCGCGTCGCCCCGCACGACTGCGAGCACGAAGTTTCGGGCGAAAACGAGTTGCGGTTCCTTGTGATTGCGGATGACTTTAGTCTGACAGTGACCGGCCTTGATGGCCGCGACGTGCTTGTCGAACTGCAGCAAGTTGACGACGCCCCGGCGACGGCGAGTGAAGGACCACAGCCATGATCCGCCGGCTCAACAGCACTGGTCGTCGGACCATCAGGCGTGAGCACGCCAAGGTGAGCCTGCGCCCGGCGGAGAACAGCGCTCCGTCGATTTACGACCTGCAACTCAATCTCGCCAGCTACGGATTCCCGCCCGATGCGCGCGTCCGCGTCGAGGCCTGGCGCAGCAACGCCGTCCAGCGCTGGGACTACGGCGCGGTGGGCGTGCTCACACCGCCTGCCGCCGAGCGGCGTCGCATGACTGAGGTTCCGCCGTCGGCCCAATTTCGCCTGACGGTGATCGCCGGTGACGGCTCCGGCCGCCTTTTGGGCGCCTGTCCCAGCATCAAGCCGGCCCTCCCGCTGCGTTCGCTGCTACCTGTTCGTGAAGCTGACGACGACGAGCTTGGCGGCGAGGTCTGGCGCGTCGACTTCGGAGACGACGATCTGCCCGAGCTTCTGGTCAATCGCGAAATTAGCGGCATCAGCGAGATTGTCCGCACGAACAAGGACTTCCGCGCCCTCGTCATGCCTGCCGTGCTGCGCGCCATTCTCACGCGCATCCTTATCGACGAGCAGGCCGACCCAGAAGATGAAGAGAGTGCCTGGGAGGGTTGGTTCAAGTTGGCGCGCGCCCTGCACCCCGACCCAAACGCCGGGATTCCGCGCCTTGCGCCCGATGGCGTCGACTCCTCCCTCGACGTGGCACGGAGTTGGATTGACATCGTGGTCGGTGCCTTTGCCCGTGACAAGGTCTCCGCCGTCGGCGTGTACTCCAAGCCCTGGGAATACCAGTTGGCGTGATGCGTGCAGCAGATCCCGACCAGCGCGACAGCCGTCTGCCAGGCGTCACGCGCCCGCGTCGGTGATGGGTTGGCGGGACGCGCATGAAATGTTGCAGCGATATTCGGATCACCAAACTGCTCAAGAAGCCCGGATATATGGCCGACTGCCGCGTGGGCAAAGAATCTGGCCGCCCGTCTTTAGGCTTGCCGACCTGCCGGACCGCGCATTGCTGCACGCGCGCCTTGTTCCGTCCGCGGGCGACCGCTATCTGGACGATCCGGAACTATCTGATGCAATGGACGCCCGCTTTGCAGACATCGACAGTGGGAAGCCATCTGGCGCGGCGCGTGGTGGAGAAACGGTGAGCGCCCACGCTGCTGACGCATCCCGCGTGCATGCCGCCGCCTCCGGCGCGCTGGTTCGCCGTCTAACCGCGGAGGGGCTGCGGCGCGCGCGTGAGTTTCTCGCCGATATGCGCGAGCATCCGACGGCGCCGCGCGAACCGCCACGCGACCTCCTCTACGACGAGCGCTACAGTCGTCCCTTTCAGCCAGACGTGTGGATCGAGCGCCGCCCCTTCCGCACGCGCCGGGAGGCCGCCGAGTATCTCGCGCCCAAGCTCGCTCCCATCCGGCATCTCGTCGCCGACCACGCCGGCGTCTGGTCCTGGCTGGGGATGTTCTACTTCGCCGATACCGTGCGGGCTGAAGATGGCAAAGTGCGGCTGTCGCCGCTGGACGAGACGTTTGTAGTCCACCGCGAGGACAGCCGATCTTTCATGCTGAGATTCCGCCACTATCTCTGGGGATCATGGCGTCTAAATGAGGCACACGGCGAAGATGCGGCATTCCTGCTCGATCAGGATCTGACGTCGTTTGGTGATATTGCACAACGCACATTTGGTGCGATCCGTGTTTTCAACTCGGCCGGAATCGTCCCGCTTATCCTGCGTCTGTACACCAAAAGCGGTCGACAGAGGCGGGGTTTCGGGCGCGACCCAGGTGGCCTACGGCATTTGTTGCGCGTCCTCGATCAACTCGAACGCACTTACGATGTCTACGGCATGCAGCCCGAGGCGCTGTTGCACGTGTTGCCGCAGGAGTTTCAACGCTGGGCCGCCCGATGACGTGTGTGAAGCCATGGACAGCGCAATGCCATTACGAACCCCGTCCCACACGTTGTTGACAACGCAAAGGCCGGGTGGCTCTCCGCATCCCAAACGCGCACGGGGCTCGTTCGCCTCTTCGGTGATCTCAGGGCAGGCTCTGAGACTTTCATAGGGCGTGGTTCGACAAGCTCACCGCGAACGGAATCCTTGTGGCCGCTGCGTACAGGGGCGCACTGTCTACTACCCAGGTGGAAAGCGCGCCTAGTGTAGTGTCTCAGAAATAGCTTGCCAGCGGGCCCGGCTAGGCTGCGGACATGGGGCGTGCAGCACCGGCTCTCGTGGTTTCGGCCGAGCAGCGCCGCGTGTTGGAGGCCTGGGTGCGGGCGCCCAGCACGCCGCAGGCGGTGGCCACGCGGGCGCGCCTGGTGCTCGCGGCCGCGAACGGCGTCGCCACCAGCCAGATCGCGCGGGACCTGGGCGTGAGCCGCCCCACCGTCCGGCTGTGGCGGCAGCGCTTTGGGGCGCGGGGGCCCACCGGCCTGAGAGATCCAGCCGATCCGGGGCCGCAAGCCGAGATTCCCGCGGCCACGATCCGGGCGATCGTCGCGGCCACCTTACACACCAGGCCACCGGGGGCGACCCACTGGAGCTGTCGGTCCATGGCCCGGGCGCAGGGCGTGAGTCCCGCCACGGTGCAGCGGATCTGGGACGCCCATGGCCTCAAGCCCCACCGCGTGCGGACCTTCAAGCTCTCGCGCGACCCGGCCTTTGTGGCCAAGCTGACCGATGTGGTCGGGCTACTACCTCAACCCGCCGGACCAGGCGGTGGTCTTGTGCGGGACGAGAAGAGCCAGATTCAAGCGCTGGACCGCACGCAGCCCGGCCTGCCCATGAAGCGGGGCCGCCCGGCACCAACCCATGACTACCAGCGTCACGGCACCACCACCCTGTTCGCCGCCCTCAACCTGCTGGAGGGCACGGTCATCGGGCAGTGCTTGCCGCGCCACCGCCACCAGGAGTTCCTCACGCTTGCGCCGGCTCGACCGCGAGTTCCCGCCGGGGCTGCCCCTCCACCTGATCCTGGACAACTACGGCACCCATACGCACCCCCGGGTACGGCGCTGGCTGGCCCGGCGCCCGCGCTTCCACCTCCACTTCACCCCCACCAGCGCCTCCTGGCTCAACCTCGTGGAGCGCTGGTTCCGCGAACTCACCGAGCAACAGCTGCGCCGCGGCGTGTTCCGCAGCGTGCCCGACCTGGTGGCGGCCATCGAGGCGTTCGTGGCCGCCTACAACGCCGACCCCAAGCCCTTCGTCTGGACGGCCTCGGTCGAGACCATCCTGGCCAAGGTCAACCGCTGTAAAGCTATTCTTGAGACTCACCACTAGGGATGGTCTGAATAAGCCGACGAACTCTGCCCCAATCCGTGCGGTAGCCCCTTCGACAAGCTCAGGGCAAACGGATTAGGACGCGTGGAGGTCAAGGTCTCCTTACTTGTTCAGAGGCTCCTAGAAGGGACCGCGCTTCGCCTGCGACGCACCTGGCGTTGCGCGGTCCGCTTGCGGGCGGCCGCGGCTCTATGATCGAATGGACTGGCACCAGGGCTGAGCGCCCGTCTCCGGCCGCTGACTCACGACATGGCAACGCACGCTTTGGATGAGAGCCCGTCAGGAGCCTTCAAGGGCGCCGTGCAGCGCGACCTCGACAGCTTCCGGCATCAACTGAACGGCGCGTCGGGCGCGCCAGCGTCGGTTGCGGGTCTGATTCAGACGGAGGCCGAGCTGGCATCGCTGGCGGCTGCGCTCGGAGCGGAGTCCGTCGGTGGACTCGATCATGCGGAGTTGCGCCTGCTGGCCAGCGCTCCTGCCGTGCCACGAGGCTTCGCGGAGGAGATTCGGGCACGCATCCAGGCTCGCGAAGACCCGCTGGGCGAAGCGTTCTGCGCGATTCGCACGGCGGACACGCGGCGTGCGAGCGGCGCGGTCTACACGCCTGAGCCGATTGTGACCGCCATGGTCAACTGGGCGGCCAAAGCCGGAGCACCGGCGCGCGTCGTCGAGCCGGGGTCCGGGTCTGGACGCTTTCTCATGGAAGCGGCGCGCAGGTTTCCGAAGGCTGAGTTGATCGCCGTGGAAAGTGATCCGCTGGCATCGTTGATGTCCCGAGCCAACCTTGCCGTGCTCGGCAAAGGCAAGCAGTCGCGCGTCATGCTGGCGGACTTTCGGGATGCGAAGCTCGCGGCGACCAACGGACGCACCCTCTACATCGGGAATCCACCCTATGTCAGGCACCATTTGATTGAAAGTCGCTGGAAGCAGTGGCTCAAGCGGCAAGCGCAACATCTGGAGCTAAAAGCAAGTGCGCTGGCCGGTCTCCACGTCTACTTTTTCCTGGCGATCGCGCGGTGGGCCAAGCCCGGTGACTATGGGGCGCTGATATCTGCTTCCGAATGGCTGGACGTGAACTACGGCCAGCTGTTGCGCGACCTGTTTCTGAATCGGCTCGGCGGACAAAGCGTAGTCGTGATCGAGCCACGTGCCGAACCCTTTCCCGGCACCGCGACCACGGGCGCCATCACCACATTCACCGTGAACGCCACACCAGCGTCCGCCCGTTTCGTTCGGGTATCGAACCTGAACGAGCTTGGCGACCTTGCTGGTGGCCGGCCAGTAAGTCGCAAACGCTTGGCCGCCGAAACCCGCTGGTCGCACTTCACGCGTGCGGCGACTGAGATGCCGGCCGGCTATGTCGAGTTGGGGGAGCTGTGCCGCGTCCACCGGGGGCAGGTCACAGGTGCCAACAGGGTGTGGATTGCCGGCCCGGAGAGCGAGGCGTTACCTGATGACGTGCTGTTCCCAACAGTTACGCGCGCCGCGGAGTTGATCCGCTCCGGTCCCGCGCTGACGAATGCAGGATCGCTCCGGCGTGTGATCGACCTTCCAGTAGATCTATCCGCGTTTTCTAACGAGGCGCGGGAGACTATCGAGCGGTTCTTGGACTGGGCACGGTCGATGGGCGCACCCGACGGTTACGTCGCTAAACAGCGCAAGGCCTGGTGGTCGGTCAGGCTGCGGCAGCCAGCGCCGATTCTGGCAACGTATATGGCGCGGCGCCCGCCGACATTCGTCCTCAATGACGCGGGCGCGCGGCACTTGAACATTGCGCACGGCCTGTATCCGCGCGAGCCGCTGGCGCGCGAGACGCTCACAGCGTTGGTGACGCACCTCCGTCAGTCAGCGTCGATGCGTGGGGGACGCGTCTACGCAGGCGGCCTAACGAAATTCGAGCCGCGGGAGATGGAGCGGATTCCGGTTCCAGAGCCAGCAACCTTGCACGAGATGCGGCCGTGATCGATCCTCCAGCGTGGTCGCGCAATGACCTCGATGGAGCGCGCGAACAGGCGGAGGAACACTTTCGGCAGAGTCGCTACACCGAGCCTCGGGAGGAGTACCTCCAACTATTCGACGAATATCGCCAGGTCGTCGAGGAGGTCTTGGAAGAAACAACCGATCTCACGCAAGTCGATGCGCAGGCGCTTGACCTGCTAAGCGACGATCGCAAACGGGAAGTCTTTCGGTACCTTTCTGGACCACCCGTCTCTGAGGATGATCTGCGTGTTCTGCTACAGGCGCAGTCGATCAGTGCGGCACGGCTGCGCATTGACGACGATCTCTTGGAGCGCATTGTTGCGTTCTTCCACGACTGGCATGACCGTCGCCGATTCCCGTGGGTCGGTAAGCAGACGACACCTGAGGAGCATGATCGCCGCGCTGCCGTGCTCGCTACCACCGCTTTGCTGGCCATGCGACGACTCGAAACAACACGCCGCAGTCAGCAAAAGGCGCGGCAAGAAGCTCTCGTCGCGCAGCAATTGCGGGACGCCCAATTCGATCAGGTCGACACCAGAACAATTAGGACGCTCTCCGATGCACCGGCGGCCGGCCAATTCTGTCGTGAGTCGACGCTCGGAAACAGAAAGGCAGACTTCGTCATTGGGCTCTATGACAGCCGCACGATGCCGCTGGAATGCAAGGTGTCCAATTCGTCGACGAACTCCGTGAAGCGCCTGAACAATGACGCAGCGGTCAAGGCGGAGACGTGGCGGCAGGACTTTGGCACGGTACCGATAGTGCCGGCGGCTGTCCTGAGCGGGGTCTACAAGCTGCACAATCTGGAAGATGCACAGAACCGGGGATTGACCTTGTTTTGGGCACACGACTTGCAAGCACTGGTGGATTGGCTACAGCAAACACAGCCTGACGCGTCGCGAGACTGATTCCGCGCCCTGACCGCGCGCTCAGCTTCCACGCCCAGCGCCACTACATCCGCATCGCCGCCGCCCTGCGCGAGACTATCCGCCTCATGGCGGCGATCGACGAGGCGGGGCTGCCCTTTCCCCAGGCGTAGTTCCCACTCACGTTGTTGACGATGCAAAGGCCGGGCGGCTCTCCGCATCCCTGACGCACACGGGGCCCGTTCGCCTCTTCGGTGATCTCAGGGCAGGCTCTGAGCCTTTCGCGGGGCGTGGTTCGACAAGCTCACCACGAACGGAGCTCCACCACGAACGGGGAACGGAGCTCACCACGAACGGAGTCCTTGTGTCCCCTGCGTACAGGGGAACGCAGTCAACAACCTACGTGGGAAGCACGCCTAGAACGGACGCCGCGTCGTCGCGGGGCGAGGGTTGCGCGGGATCGGCGTCGGACGCCGCTCGCAGACGATTGCGTCGGTGGTCAGGACCATTTGCCCGACGCTGGTGGCGGCTCGCAGCGCGCCGATCTCTGTTGTGAGCGGATCGAGCAAACCGCTGGCGTAGGCGTCCACGTATTCGCGGCGCAGCGCGTCCCAGGTTCCCCACCGGTCCATCTGTCGAACGCGGTGGAGGACCACCGATGGCCGCTCGCCGGCGTTTCTGGCGATCCGCCGGATCGGAGCTTCGAGCGCGTCGTGCAGGGTGCGCGCGCCGGTGGCGGCATCGCCGTTGAGCTTGTCGGCCTCGCGGGCGACGGCTTCCTGCACGCGCAGGAGCGAGGCGCCGCCGCCGGGCACCACGCCTGCCTCACGCGCGTGGCGCACCGCCGCCACGGCATCGTCGGCCTTGTCCTTGAGCGCCCGGCGTTCCTGCTCGGTGATGCCGCCAACCAGGATTTGGCCCACCGCCTCGCCCAATCGCGCGACACGGTGCTCGAGCCGTCGGCGATCCACGTCCGTGTGCGCCTGCTGCAGCTGCGTCCGAAGTTGCCGCTGGCGGTCCTGGATCTCAGCCTTGCGGCCCTCGCCTTCCAGGATCACCGTTGCCTCTCGGTTGACGACGGCGCGTCGACAGCGCCCGAGCCATGCCAGCGGCACGTCGTCCCAGGCCACGCCCAAGCCTTCCGAAACCACCGTGGCGCCCGTCAGCGCCGCCAGGTCTTCCAACATCTCGCGCATCTCCAGGCCAAACGACGGCGCCTTGATGGCGATGACGTTGAGTGTTCCTTGGGCGCGGTTGTGCAGCAGCAAGTGCAGGGCGCGATCGCGCACGGTCTTGGCCACCACCAAGATGGTCGCGCGCCCACTGTGGCGCAGCTTGTCGAGCACGGGCACGAGCGCACGCTCGTGGTCCAGGTCGCGATCCGTCAGCAGGACGAATGGCTGTTCCAGCGAGACCTGGATGCGGCTTGCGCCTTCGTTGAAGAAGGGGGAGAGCCATCCGCGATCGATCTGCATGCCGTCGATGTAGCGCGCCTCGAGGCGCCCGGTGCCGCGGTGGAAATCGGCCATGATCAGACCGTCCGGACCGACCGCCGCCGCCATTTCCGCAATCAGGCGTCCCAGCGGCTCATCCTCGGACGAGACCGTGGCCACGTGCCGCAGTTGCTCGGTCGACTCCACCGGACGCGCCAGGTCGCGCAACGCCGCGATCGCCGCCGCGGCCCCGCGCTCCAGACCCTCGCGCAGGCGCGCCCCATTGGCGCCGGCGGCAATGTTGTAGAGACCCCGGTGAACGATGGCCTGGGCCAGCACCACGGCGGTCGTCGTGCCGTCGCCGCTGGTGTCGTCGGCGGTCTGGGCCGCGCGTCGCATGAGTTGCAGGCCGAGATCGAGGACCGGATCGCGCACCTCTTCCAGCTCATTCGCGATGGTGGCGCCGTCGTTGGTCAGGCGCGGGGCGCTCAGGCTCCGCGTGTACGCCACGTTGCGCCCGCCCGGCCCGAGCGTGGCCCCGATGAGGTTGGCGGCAAGGTCTACGCCCGCTCGCAATGCCTCGCGAGCGGGCGCGCCAAAGCGAACGAGCTTCGGCCGCGCGGTGCTAACGGATGCGACCGCTTCGGCCTCCGCGTGACCGCGGGCTAGCTGATGACCGCCAGCAGGTCGCGCTCCGCAATGATGAGAAGGTCTGCTTCATCGATTCGAACTTCGGTGCCCGAGTACTTGGCGAACAGCACCCGGTCGCCTTCCTTCACGTCCACTTCGACCACGTTGCCGTCGTCGGTGATGCGGCCGCGGCCGACCGCCACTGCACGATGCCCTCCATGGGCTTCTCCTTGGCGGTATCCGGCAGCACCAGCCCGCTCTTCGTCTTTTCCTCGCGGCTCTCGGGCCGGATCAGGATGCGGTCACCCATCGGGCGGACTTTCGTCGCCACTTCAGACATTCAGTTCTCCTCCGTACAACACGGTGACGTTCCGGGGCGGGGCCGCGCGAACGCGCGCATGGTTAGGTGGCCGCCGGCCCGGGCGAGTGCCAATTCTAGCCAAGACCCGCCTCGTACTCAATGCGGACTGGCCATTCAAGCGCAGCCGATCCTCAACCCGTGGCTCATGCCTCCTCGAGATACCGGCTGGCGGCCGTGAACGCCCGCGCGAGCTCGAGCGCTTCGTCGCGCTCCATGTGGATGACCACGCCGCGGTCGAACAGTTCCACGGTAATCGTCTGGTGGGTGGTCTCCTCGGAGATTGCGACCGTATCGCTCTGATAGATTTCCTGAAAGACGTGCTCGTGGGGCTCGTCAGCCACGGGGAAGACCTCTCGTCGGATGCGCGCGCCGCGCCTCCCGCAGTTTACCCGCTGCCATCCCCAGTCACTCGGCGCCGCTCGGCGGGCGGGCGGGTCGCTATGAGTCCGTCATTCCCGCGGAAGCGGGAATCCAGCCCCAGCGTCCTCAGACGACCGGTGTAGCGGTAACTCTTGTGGGTGCCCTCTTTTGCGACCTCCCTGCGCCCGTGCCGAAGAGACGCCATGCCGCACATTGGGGGGCATAGTGACCCACGTCCCTCGACGGGTGGGCGGCTGCCGGGATCCGGACGTACCGACCACTCGTAGTTGTTGACAGACGGCGGCGCCGGTCGCCGCCGGCGAGTTGAGGCCCCGAGCATGCCGGTCACCAACGACGACGACCTGCGCGAGATCATCGAGCAGAGCCACCGCATTGCCGTCGTGGGGCTCTCCAGCAATCCCTTGCGACCGAGCAATGGCGTGGCCCTGTTCCTCAAGGCCAACGGCTTCGACATTGTGCCCGTCAATCCCAATGAGACCGTCGTGAACGGGGCCCACGCAGTCGCGGACCTTGAGCAGATCGAAGGCCACATAGACATCGTGAATGTGTTTCGGCGTCCCGAGCACTGCGTCGACATTTCGCGCGCGGCGGTCGAGATCGGCGCCCGCGCGCTCTGGCTGCAACAGGGCATCCGCAGTGACGAGGCGATGGCGATTGCCGAGGCGGGCGGCCTGAAGGCCGTGCAAGACCGTTGCCTGCGCGTCGAGGTCCAGCGACTGCTGCGCCGGCGCTAGATCCGGCGGCTCACGCCGCCCGCACGTAGGGGATCGTCTCCGGTCCACGCGGCAGCACGCACACGCGGCCGTCGCTTCCGGCCAGCTCCTCCACGCGCTCGGCAATGTCGGGGCACGGCTCGCAGAACGCCTCGCGCACCGCGGCATTGTCCAAGCCGTCCGCGTGCAGGTGCACCGTGGCCCGTCCCAGGACGCGCGCGAAGATCTGGTTCTGCCACTGGTCCACCTTGTGATGCCCGGGAGCAACGATGCCTGCCAGCATCTCCGCCGGAGACCGATGGTCGCGCAGCATGTGCACGAACTCCCCGTGACCGGCGCCCTCTCGACATTCCGCCGCGCACACCACGTGCCCGCCCTCGCGCACCACCTGGCCGCCGGCGTCCATGCCCTTGACCGCCTGATACAGATTGAGGTCCAGCGGAAAGCCGCCGTTCGTGGTCACGACCACGTCGTAGGGTTCGCCCACGCCCCGCATCACGTCCCGGGCCAGCGCTTCGCAACCCGCATCGTGCGCCGGCTCCAACGCTCCGGCATACACGCCGGTGATCTGCCGCGCCGGGTTTATCGTCACGTTGAGGGTGAATTCGCAGCCCGCCAGGCGTGCCGCCTCACGCTGCTCCCGGTGAATGGGGTTGCCGGCCAGTTGGCCCCAGCGCGCCATGGGGTCGCCGATGAGCTCGGCGTCGTGGTTGCTCATGATGCTCCCGGCGGCGGCCACGCCCGGCAGCACCAGCTTGGCGCCCCCGCTGAAGCCGGCGAAGAAGTGCGGCTCGATGAGCCCCGCCGTGATGCGCACGTCCGCATCCAGATATGCCCGGCTGATGGCGACCGGTCGTCCTGACGACGTGCGCCCGATCTCGCGGCAGGCGTCCTCGTTCGCCGCGTCGTGATTGCGGACGGTGTAGGTCGCGGCAATGTCGGCGCCGAGCATGCCGTCGATTTCCTCCGGCGTGCACGGCCGGTGCAGGCCGGTGGCAATCAGCAGCGTGATCTGCTCCGGCGGGACGTGCGCCAGCTCACGCAGGAGCGCACCGACCATCGTGCGGTTGGGAGCCGGACGGGTGACGTCGCTGATCACGATTGCGACCTGGTCGCCGGGTGCGGCGAGCTCACGCAATGGACGGGCGTCGATCGGGTCGCGCAGGGCTCTGCGCAGCGCCTCGCACGGGTCATCCAGCGGCTTGGCCTCCGCAGGCTCGATCACATCCACGGGGCGTCGAAAGTCGACGGGCAGGCCCTTCGTCCCGTAGGCCAGGGTCACGCGCACAGCAATTCCTCTGCCGGTCCTCGGGGGATTGTATGCACGGCTGCCGCGTTGGCCAGCCGGCGTTGTGTTAACATAATATCCCCGTCGGGGCAGAGCCCGCGGGCAAGCAATCGCGGGCGCTCGGATCACCGCTTCGAGAGCCCCCCCAATCCGGCGAAAGCGGTGCGATGGACGCCACGATTGAGGACTTTGTCGAATATCTGCGCATCGAGCGTGGGTTGTCGGCGAACACGCTGTCCGCGTATCGCAGCGACCTCAATCAGTTTCGCGAATACATGGCTCGCTCTGGGCGCGGCTCCTGGAACGTGCCGCCGGTCTTCGTGCGCGGGTACATGAATGAGCTGATCCAGCGCGAGTACGAGCCATCGTCGCAGGCGCGAAAGCTTGCGGCGCTGAAGTCCCTGTATCGCTACCTGCTGGGTTCGGGTGCGGTCGCGAGCGACCCTACGGCCGGGCTCGATGGCGCTCGCGTCAAGAAGCGCCTCCCGCAGACCCTGAGCCGCGCGCAGGCTGAGCGCCTCTTGCAGGAAGCCGCCAGCGGTCGGGCGCCCGAGCATCTGCGTGACCGGGCCATGCTCGAGGCGCTCTATGCCACTGGCATGCGCGTGTCCGAGCTCGCGGCGCTCGACTTTGCCGATGTGGACCAGGCTGCCGAGATGATCACGCTCGCGCGCGACGGCGCCGGCGAACGCCGCGTGCCGCTCCGGGGCCGAGCCTTGGTTGCCGTGGAGGAATACTTGATGGCCGGTCGCCCCAAACTCAAGCCGCACCCATCCGAACCGGCGCTGTTTCTCAATCACCGCGGCGCGCGTCTCACGCGCCAGGGATTCTGGCTCATCATCAAGACCTACGCCCGCCGGGCCGGCATCAAGGCCCACATCACGCCCCACACGCTGCGGCATTCGTTTGCGGCGCACCGGCTGCGGGCGGATGGCAACGTGCGCCAGGTGCAGCAGCTGCTCGGGCACGCCAGTCTTGCCACGACGCAGATCTACGCTGAGGTCGCGGCCGCCCAACCCGACGACGATCAGGCCGAGGCGACCGCTGTCTAACGCGGGACGATATCCGCGCGGTAGTGGGTCACTTTGCTTGCCCCGCCGATCGAGTGCGGCTTGCTCCGATTCCCTCTCCCTTGAAGGGTGAGGGTGTCGTGCCTGCCGGTCCAGCTTCTCCCGGGGGCAAAGTGACCCACTGCCATCCGCGCTGACGGCTGGCAGCGGCGCTCATAACCGCTAGACTTGGATGATGGTCCGCGCCACCGGGTCACGCATGCTGGCACGTCGGTCCCACCGTGCACCGGACGACCTCCCATGAAGGCGGTCGTCATGGCTGGCGGCGAAGGCTCGCGCCTGCGTCCGCTCACCCTCGAGCGGCCCAAGCCCATGATCACTCTGGGCCACGCCCCGGCCATCGAGCACGTCCTGCGGCTGCTCAAGCACCACGGGATCACCGACATCGTCATCTCGCTCCACTACCTCGGGTCGGTCATCGAAGACTATTTCCGGTCGGGCGAGGAGCTCGGCGTCAACATCACCTACACGCACGAGGACCGACCGCTCGGCACCGCCGGAAGCGTGGGGCTCGCCCGCCATCTGCTCGACGAGCCGTTCTTGGTGATCTCCGGTGACGCCCTCACGGACGTCGACCTCTCCGCGTTCGCGCGCTTCTTCACCGAGCGGTCCGCGCGCGCCGCATTGCTGCTCTACCGCGTGGAGAATCCGCTCGAGTACGGCGTGGTCATCACCGGAGCCGATGGCAAAGTGCAGCGATTTCAGGAGAAACCCTCCTGGGGCGAGGTGCTCAGCGACACCGTCAACACGGGCATCTATGCGCTGCAGCCGTCGGCGCTCGACTACATACCGCCTGGGCGTGAGGTGGACTTCAGCCTCGACGTATTCCCGGCCATGCTTCGCAACGGCGACGCCGTGTATGGCCATGTGGCCGACGGGTATTGGACCGACGTCGGCATGCTGGACGCTTACCGCCAGGCCAACGCCGACCTCGTCGCCGGCCGGGTCCGCCTGACGCACGCGCCCAGCTATGCGGAGGCCCGTCCCACGATCGACCCCACCGCCCGGGTGGACCCCTCGGCCCGGATCGTGGGTGCGGTGTACGTCGGCCGTGAGTGCGAGGTGCGCGCCGGCGCGCTCCTGCGTGGACCCGCGATGGTTGGCGACCGCACGCTCGTGGACGAGCGGGCGGAGGTGCACGAAGCGATCGTGCTCAGCAACGCCTACGTCGGCGTCGGCGCCAAGCTCGATCGCTGTGTCATCGGGCGCCACTGCCGCCTGGGACGTGCGGCCGCTGTCGGTCAGGGCGCGGTCGTCGGCGATGGAACCATCCTGGGCGATGAGTCGAACGTGCGCGCGGGCATCTGCGTCTGGCCTCGGAAGTACGTGGAGGACCGCGTGGTGATTGACCGCAATCTGGTTCACGGCAGCGGAGCGCGTCGGACAATCTTCGTGCACGGCGGCGTGGCCGGGTTGGCCAATGTGGAGCTCACGCCGGAGTTCGCCGCGCGGCTCGGCTCCGCCTGGGGATCGGCGCTGGCCCCAGGGTCCACCGTGGCCGCCAACCGCGACGAGACGCGCCCGGCGCGGATGTTCAAGCGGGCCCTGATGTCCGGCCTGGCGTCGGTGGGTATCCGGACCGTCGACATCGGCGCCATGCCGTTCCCCGTGGCCCGTTTTGCCACCAGGACCCTTGAGGCCGTCGGCTGCACCCACATTCGACGCTCGCCTTATGACCCGGGAGCGATTGATGTTCGCTTTCTGGACGATCGCGGCATTGACATTCGCCCCAGCGACGAGCGCAAGATCGAAACCATCTTCAGCCGCGAAGACTTTCGCCGCGTTGGCGCCGCCGACATCGCCGAGATCACCGCATCGGATCCCGTCAGCGCCTACGGCGATGCCTTGCTCGGGGAGATTCGGCAACCGCTCAAACGAACTCTGGGGCTGGTCGTCGACTACATGGGGGGCGTGTGCGGCGAGGTCTTGCCGCCGCTGCTCGCACGACTCGGAGTGCGTGAGACGGCCATCGATGCCTCGTCCAGTAGCGCGGCGGTGCCCGCGCGCGCCGATCTGGAGGCGCGGCGCGCCCGGCTCGGTCGCATCGTGCCGGCGGTCGAGGCGGCCTTCGGCGCGCTGATCGACGCGGATGGCAACCGCGTGTGGATCACGGATGAGCGCGGCCGGCCGCTGGATGCCCTTGAAGCGGCCGGCCTAGTGTTGGCGGTGTTGCGCGAGGCAGGGCTTTCGGGGACCGTCGCGCTGCCGTTCACGGTGCCGGAGAGCGTGTTCCGATACGCCGCCGACCTGGGCTTCGCGCCGCACCGCACGCCGACCAACGTTCCGGCGATGATGCGCGCGGCGGTGCAAGGTGACGCGGTGCTCACGGTCAACGGCCGGGACGCCTATGGCTTTCCGTCGCTGCACGCGGGCCCGGATCCGATGGCGACGGTTGTTCGCCTCGTGGCCGGGTTGGCGGCTGCGAACCGGGCGGTCAGTGCGCACGTGGCTGCGCTCCCGGAATTCACCGTCGCCCGCCGTGAGGTTCGCGTGGATTGGGAACGGCGCGGGGCGGTGATGCGGCGCCTCAACAGTCACAGCCGGCGCCGCGACGAAGGCGCGCTGGATGGGGTGGTCATTGGCGCCCCGGGCGAGCGTGCGGTCGTCGTCCCGGATGTCGACGCGCCGGCGTTTCGAATTCTCGCCGAAGCCGGTACCCAAGCCTTGGCCGAGACGCTCGCCGATGAGATCGGCGCCTTCGTCGCGCACGCGGCCCAAAATGGCGCTGATGGGGCCTTAGACGGGACGGCGGATCGCCGCCCGTGATGACGGATGCGGCGACGACGCCGACCGGCCTGCGGCGGGTGGGCGAGGGCGCGCTCACGATCACGTGGGCCGACGGCGCGGAGTCAACCCTTCCTTTGCGCGAAATCCGTCTTGCCTGTGGCTGCGCCGTGTGCCGCAACGAGCTCACCGGCGCTCCCCAGCTCGATCCGGACACCGTTCCGTCCGACATAGGCGCGGTGCGCATCGCCCCGGTCGGCCACTACGCTCTGACCTTCACCTGGACGGATGGCCACGCAACGGGCATCTATCCATGGGAGGACTTGCGCGCCCTGGCCGATGGCTTTGGCGCGACGCATGGAGGCGGCGCCTAGTCGACCGGCGGTGCCCGGCGGGAGGCTTCCGCGATCGCCCCTGACACCGTCCGCGCCAACTCCGGCTCCCGGGAGAACAGCGCCTGGCTGGTGGCCTGCAGCGCCAGCCGCCTTCGCGGGGTCTCCTCGAGACCACCAAGACCGACGATGGCCGTGCTGGGGTCGCGCGACACCGCGGCCGCCAGCGGAATGGCCAGAGCGGCCGCCGCCGCGGCATCGGCGCACAGATCGGCCAGCTGCAAGATCTGGCCTGCGCACGCCGGAGATTGCCGCGCCAACGGTGTCAGCACGTGCGGTCCGACCATTCGATGCGACGGATTCGGTGATGCGAGCACTGCCGCCGCCAGCGCCAGCGTGGTTCGGTCGGTGTCTTGCTCCGCACGCAGCGCTTCGCCGATGGCGTGCCCGAGGTGCGTTGCCGCCTGAGGGCTGATCGCGCCAGTGCCCGGACTTTGAAGCTCGGGAACGTGCACCGCCGCCGCAATCCCGTCCAGGGCCTCGCGCGCGCCGCCGTCCAACCAGGCGCGGGCCGCCGCCCGGCCGCTCGCCCGGAGCAGCCGCAGCGTCTCCCGCTCGATCCGCACGGGGATGAGTTGTCGGCCTAGGCCGGCGCCGCGTACTCGCTGGCCATGGCGTCCAGCCCGATATGCGGCACGCGGGATCCCTGACCGGCCATCCCGAACGCCTGCATGCGCTCCAGGCACACTTGCTTCATCGCGTCGCGCGCCGGGCTCAGGTACTTGCGCGGATCGAACTCGCCCGGGTCTTCATGCAGCACCTTGCGAATGGCCCCGGTGATGGCCATGCGGTTGTCGGTGTCGACGTTGATCTTGCGCACCCCATGGCGAATGCCCGCTTGGATCTCCGCAATGGGCACGCCATAGGTCTGCCGCATCTTGCCGCCATGGGCGTTGATCACGTCTTGCAGGTGCTGCGGCACGGATGAGCTGCCGTGCATCACCAGGTGCGTATTGGGCAGGCGCCGGTGGATCTCCCGAATGCGGTCCATCACCAGCACGCCCGCGTCGGGCTTGCGGCTGAACTTGTAAGCGCCGTGGCTCGTGCCGATCGCCACCGCCAGCGCGTCCACGCCCGTCGCGGCCACGAACTCCTCGGCCTGGTCCGGATCGGTGAGCAGCTGCTCGCGATCGATCGGACCCTCGGCGCCGTGCCCGTCTTCCTGGTCGCCGAGTCCGGTTTCCAGGCTTCCGAGTACGCCCAGCTCGCCTTCAACTGTCACTCCCTTGGCGTGGGCCATCGTCACGACCTCACGCGTCACGGCAACGTTGTACTCGTAGGAGGCTGGCGTCTTGCCGTCGGCCTCGAGCGACCCATCCATCATCACGCTCGTAAATCCCTGCTCAATCGCGCTCGCGCAAGTTTCGGGGCTGTTGCCATGGTCCTGGTGCATCGCCACGGGCACGTGTGGATAGAGCTGGGCGGCGGCCAGCATCAGGTGGCGGAGATATATGTCGTTGGTGTATTCGCGCGCGCCGCGGCTGGCCTGGATGATCACCGGCGCGTCCGCCTCGTCCGCCGCCTCCATGATGGCCTGGATCTGCTCCATGAAGTTCACGTTGAACGCGGCGATCCCATAGTCGTTGGCGGCCGCGTGGTCCAGCAGCACGCGCATGGGCACCAGCGGCATCGGACGCTCTCCTCTCGGACACGATGGACCGCCGCCCATATCTGACGGGCAGCTGCGAGGTTCTTTCAAGAATACTTGGCGCGCCGACGGTGCTTGGCGCCAGTCCGGGACCATGGGTGCGGTAGCATGCCCCGCACTGCTGTGGGGAGTTGACGTCGTGGCCCAACGCAAGAACAACCGGCCCGTTCTCTTTGGTCCTAGCGGTCAGCCGCTGCCGGCCTCACCGCCACCGCCTCCGGCGGCGCCGCCGGCCGCCGAGCCATCTCCGCCAGCCGCCGAGCCTGCGCCCGAGCCGCCAAGCGAGGCCCAGGCCGCGGAATCCGCGCCGGCGCCTGGCGAACCCGGCAAGGAAGACGCCCCGCCCCGCCCGTCGCCCGCGTATCAGGTGAGGGTGGCGCTCGATGTCGATCCGCGGCAGGTGCCGGCCGCGCTCGTCGTGCTGCTGCCCTTCGATCCGATGGAGGCCTACCGCACGCGCGTCGAGGCGGCACGCGACCAGTTCTTCAAGTCGCGGGACACGCTCATCGCATCTGCCGAGGCGAGCCTGCGGGCGCGCGGCGTGAACGTGAAAGACCCGCGCCGCGCCGCGGCCAGCATGATGGAGCGCCAGTTCATGGCCCAGGTCTGGGACTCGGCGTTTGGCGCGGTGTCCGGCGCGCAAGTGGGCTTGGTCTTCGCCGCCGCGCTGTCCGGCGGGGAGCAGGCCATCGGCACCATGCTGGTATCGCCCTTCGACGGCGGGCGCATGTGGGTCACCTCCCGCGCCACCGTTCTGGGCGACCGGTTTGGCGGCTGGGCCGTTCCGGTCCAGCGGGGCGACGCCATGCCGGCCACCGTGATCCTCAACCGCGACGCCCTCGCGCCGCTGCGCATGAACTTCGCCCGTATTCGGGTCTAGCCCGGTCCCGCCAGTTGACGACGGAAAACCGCGTAAGCCAAACTGACTGGGCAGTCAGTTCTCGTGGATCGGCCGTGCAACTCCGTCTTCCGGGGGCCCGTCGCAGTACGAAACGAGACGCCACCCGGCGCGCGCTGCTTGAATCCGCCCTCAACGTCTTTGGCGAAAAGGGCTATCACCGCGCGGCTGTCGACGACATCGTCTCCCGCGCCGGTCGATCCAAGGGCACGGCCTACTTTCACTTCCCGAGCAAAGAGGCCATCTTCCGCGCCCTGGTTCGCGAGCTGGCGTCCAATCTCGTGGAGCGCGTCGAGCGGGAGCTCGTCGACGAGCCAACCGCCATCCATCGGCTCGACGCCGCGCTGCTCTCGGTCATCGACATCTTCACCAAGCACCGCACGCTGGCGCGCGTCACGCTGGTCGAGGTCGCGGGCGCCGGGCGCGCCTTCGGCGACGATCTCCTGTTCGTGCGGCAGCAGTTCGCCGACTTGATTCGCCGGCACTTGGACGCCGCGGTTGCCGAGGGAACCCTCGAGCCGTGCAACACCGATCTCATCGCGACGGCCTGGTTTGGCGCCATCAGCGAGATCGTCGTCAACTGGCTGCACGACCCGGACCACGGGCCGTTGCACATGACCTATCCCGCGCTGCGGCATTTGCTGCTCCAGAGCGTGGGCATTGACGTCCGTCAACTTGCGGCGTCGAGGACCCCGGCCAATGCGTGAAGCGCCGACACGGCCGGACATGCGATTTCGCGACGCGGCGCTCGAGCCCATCTGGGACAGCGTTCAGCAAGGGCGGCGCCTGAGCGAGGCTGACGGGCTCCGCTGTCTCCAAACGCCGGACATCCTGGGTCTGGGCCGCATCGCGGATTGGGCGGCTCGTCAACGCTCCGGCGACCGCGTCTATTTCACGCTTAACGTTCACATCAATCCCACGAACATCTGCGTGCTGTCCTGCAAGTTTTGCGACTTCGCGGCCAAGCGCGGCGACGCCCACGCCTACGAGTACTCGATCCCGCAGATCCTGGGGCAGATTCCGCCGGACGTGCACGAAGTCCATATCGTCGGCGGCCACCATCCAGACATCCCATTCGAGTGGTATGAGGACCTCCTGCGCGCGATCAAGGACGAGCGGCCGGCTGTCCAAATCAAGGCCTTCACCGCGGCCGAAGTCGACTATTTCCACAAGCGCTTCAAGCTGTCGGACGCCGAGGTGCTGGAGCGCATGATCGCTGCCGGCCTCAGCTCGATGCCGGGCGGCGGCGCCGAGGTCTTCTCCGAGCGCGTCAGACGCGAGCTGTTTCGCGGCAAGGCCGGCGCCGACCGCTGGATCGAGATTCACCACCTGGCCCACCGCATGGGCCTCAAGTCCAACGCGACGATGCTCTACGGGCATATCGAGACGCCCGCCGAGCGCATCCACCACTTCCTGCGCCTCCGTGAGGCCCAGGATGTCACCGGTGGGTTCCTGTGCTTCATCCCCTTGGAATATCAGCTCGGCACCACGAATCTCGTGCCGCGTCACGCCAGCGCCATCGACGATCTGCGCATGATCGCCACCGCCCGGCTGATGCTCGACAACTTCCCGCACATCAAGGCCTACTGGGTGATGACCGGCGAGGAGACGGCCTCGATCGGTCTCAACTTTGGCGCCGACGACCTTGACGGCACCATCGGCACCGAGCGCATCGCCCACGCGGCGCTTGCCGACAGCCCGGTAGGGGTTGCCCGGACACAGCTCGTGGGGCTCATCCGGTCGGCCGGCAAGATGCCCGTGGAGCGCAATGCCACCTACAACGTCATGCGCACCCATGCCGCATAGCCTCGGACGCATTCCCTACCTGAATACCGAGCCGTTTTTCGGCGATGACCTGGTCCGAGCCGAGGCGCGCACCGCAACCCCGCGGGCCATGATCGACCTGGTGCAAGGTGGTCAGGTCGACGTGGCGCCGCTGCCGGTGGTTGCGGCCTTCGACCACCCGGACCTGTTCATGCCGGTGGGCGGGATGGGCATTGCCACGCAGGCCGACGCCAAGTCCGTCCTTCTGTTCTCACAGGTTCCGCCCGCCGACCTTGGCGGGCGGCGCATTGGCGTCATCGACGATACGGCCACGTCGGCCCGGTTGCTCGGCGTGCTCTTGCGCCGGCACTACGCTGTCGGCGGCTACCAGCTGGTGCCCTTGCAGACGCCCGCCGACGCCTTTCTGCTCATCGGCGACCGTGCACTGCTGCAGACGCCACACGATCCGCGCTTTCCCCATGTCACCGATCTCGCCGCCGCCTGGCACGAGTGGACCGGGCTGCCGTTCGTGTTCGCAGCCTGGATGCAGCGTGCGGGGGTGGCGGCCGCGAATGTCGCGGCGGCCGTGGACTACCTGGATCGTCAGCTCACTGTCAACCTTGCCGATCTCGGGGCGCTGGCCGCTCGACGCCCGGAGCTTGGGCTCGACGCGGAAGCGGTGCGCCGCTATCTCGGGACGTTCCAATACCGCTTCGGTCCGCGTACGTGGGAGGCGCTCGACCGATTCCAGGAGCTGGATGCGCAGGTGAGCGTCCAGGACGCCGCATGATGCGGGCGATCGAGACCAAGGTGCGCGATGGAGAGCGGCTCTCGACCGCGGACGCCGCGGTCCTCCTGAGCGACGCGCCGCTGATCGAAATGGGCGCGCTGGCCAATGAGGTCAGGTTCCAGCGGCACCCTGAGTCCATGGTCACCTACGTCGTCGACACCAACCTCAACTACACCAACCTCTGTGACGCCTACTGCACCTTCTGCGCCTTCTACCGTCCCCATACCAGCACGGCGCCCGACGCCTACACGCATTCCGTCGACGAGATGCTCACGCGCATGGAGGCGGCGGTCGAGATGGGGTGCACCACCGTGCTCATGCAGGGCGGCCTGAACCCTGAGCTCCCCTTCGACTACTACACCGACATGGTGCGCGCCACGCGGGCGCGGTTCCCCGGGCTTACGCCGCATTTTTGGTCGGCGCCCGAAGTCTATGAGATGGCCAAGGTCTCGGGGCTTGACTACGGCGAGATCATGGCGGCGCTCTTCGCGGCGGGTCAACGCACCTTTCCCGGCGGCGGCGCGGAGGTGCTCACCAACCGCGTCCGGCATGCGATCAGCCCGCTCAAGATGGACGCCGACGAGTGGATCGCGGTCCATCGCGCCGCGCACCTGGCCGGCGTGCGCAGCACCGCCACCATGATGTATGGGCATGTGGAAACCAACGACGACCTCGTGGAGCACCTCTCGCGCGTGCGAGACCTGCAGGATGAGACGGGCGGCTTCACGGCGTTCATCCCCTGGAGCTTCGCCCCCGGCCAGACGCCGCTCGGACGCAAGCTCAAGGGCGACCGGGCGTCGGCCAACCGCTATCTGCGCATCCTGGCCGCGTCGCGGCTCTTCCTGGACAACGTGGACCATGTGGATGCGTCGTGGTTCAGCGAAGGCAAGAAAGTCGGGCAGGTGGCGCTGCATTTCGGCGCCGACGACTTCGGCGGCACGCTCTTCGAGGAGAACGTGATGCAGGAAGCCGGCCACTACGCGCGGACCAGCATTGCCGAAACGCAAACCATGATCCGCGAGGCCGGCTTCGTCCCCGCCCAGCGCAATAGCTTCTACGAGATCTTGCGCACGTTCGACGAGCCGCCCCCTGGCGTCTGACCGCGAGCCCGCCATGGCGCGGGTGACCGTGGGCCACAGCCCCGACGCCGACGACGCCTTCATGTTCTACGCGCTCGCGCACGGCCAGGTGACTGTTGAAGGCCTGGACCCGGCGGGATATGCCGAGATTCACGCCGACATTCAGGCGTTGAATCGGCGCGCCTTTGCCGGCGACCTCGACATGTCCCAGGTGTCGGCGGGCGCCTATCCCTTTGTCGCCGACCAGTACCGCATCACGGCCTGCGGTTCGTCCATGGGCCTCAACTACGGCCCGATCGTCGTCGCCCGCCACGCAGAGACCGAAATCCGGGATGCGCGGATCGCGATCCCCGGCGAGCACACCACGGCCTATCTCCTCGGACGGATCTTCCTTCCCCCATTTCAGCCGGTCGAAATGGCGTTTGCCGACGTGCTGCCGGCGGTGCGGGACGGATCGGTGACGGCGGGAATCGTCATTCACGAGGGCCAGCTCAACTACGGCGAGTACGGATTGACCAAGCAAGTTGATCTGGGCGAGCGTTGGTTCACCGCGGCCGGTCTCCCCTTGCCGCTGGGCCTTAACGTCGTGCGGCGCGGGCTGGCCGAGTCCCGGCAGCGCGCGCTGGCGGCCGCCCTGAGCGCATCCATCGCCTGGGCCGACGCGCATCCCGAGCCTGCACTGGCCTACGCGCGCAGCTTTGCCCCGGAGGTTGGCGCGGACCTCACCGCGGCATTCACGCGCATGTACGTCAACGATCTGACCCGTGACATGGGGACGCAGGGCGCTGACGGCCTCGACGCGCTGTACCGCCGCGCCGTTCAAGCCGGCCTGCTGGACGCCTTGCCGCCGCTGGACATTCTCCGTGTCTAGCCGCTCGCTACACTCACGCACGACGACATGGCTCCCGAAAGTCTCACTATGAGCGACGTTCGGCCCTTCTTCGACGCCACCGATATCGTCGGCGACGCCGCCGACGCCCGTGGTCGATTCGACCGCGACGGCTACCTCTTCGTTCGCGGCCTTCTGCCGCCGCCGGTGGTCGAAGACCTGCGACGCCAATTCCTCACCGTGCTGCGCGATGCCGGCTGGATCGCCGCCGACAGCCCGCCAACGGACCAGATCGCCGACTTGAGCGCCTTTGCCGTCGAGCCTGAGCCGGAATACCAGAGGGTCTACAACCAGCTCTACAGCGTGCCCGCGTTTCACGCCATGCAGCACCGCTCCGAGTTGCTGGACCTCATCGGCGGGCTGCTGGACGCCCCTGTGATACCGCAACCTCGCGTCATCGCCCGCGTGATGTTTCCCGAACGCGTGGCCTACACCACGCCGGCGCACCAGGACTTTGTGCCCGTGCAAGGCGCCGCCGACACGATCACGGCCTGGATTCCGCTGACCGACCTATCGGCGGAGATGGGTGGGCTTGAGATTGCCGCCGGGTCCCACCGACAGGGCGTGTTCGACTTCGCCCCGGCGCTTGGCGCCAGCGGCACCGAAATCACCGATCCGCTGGACGGCGCGTGGGTTGGCGGCACGTTCGAGCAGGGTGACGTGCTGTTCTTTCACAGCATGTCCGTCCATCGCGGGGCCCCGGCCACCGGCCAGCGGCTGCGGCTGTCGGTGGACCTGCGCTTTCAGCGGATGGCCGATCCCATCGCGCCGGGCAGCCTCGGGCCGCATGATCCCGATGTCACCTGGGAGGAGATTTACGCCGGCTGGGCGCCGGGACAGCACCAGTACTACTGGCGCGACTGGGACCTCGACATTGCGGAGTATGATACGCAGTACAACGAAAAGCGCGACGCCATGGCCTTCGAAGTGGCCGCCAAGGGCGGCATCGAGGCCCGTGCCACCCTACAGCGCATCGTCGCCCGCGATCGCGACCCCGCCAAGAAGCGCAAGGCGGAAGAGGCGCTCGCAGCCCTCGACGTCGACGGGTCCTAACGCCAGGGCGGTGGAAACAACGACGCGGGCTCGCCCGGCCGCACGTACAGCGCGCGGCTCGGCTTAGCCGGTCCGGGGCCGCGGCAAGGCCGTGTTGCGGTCGGCATGGTACGACGCGGCGGTGCAGGGCCTCGGGGCACCCCGGTGCGAACAGCAGCCCCGCTGGTGTTGACGGTCCGTCGCCGCCGCGGATTGGCGGTAGGGCCAGCGCAACGTGAAGGCCGTTCTCCTGCGTGATACTCGGCTACGCCTGATCTCCTCGGTGCTCGCCCTCGCGAGTCTCGGGCTCCTGTTGAGCTTGTTGCCGCGCACGAGCTTCGTTTCACGATCCGCCGATGACATTGTCGATGCCGTGGGACCCGTGTGGCCTGAGCAATCTGTCGAACAGGTATTGGACCAGGAGCTGGGCGTCGTTTCGGAAGTCCGCATTTGGGCAGCCGCCGGCTTCGGTCGCGGCGAGGCCCCGGTCGTGGCCGCGTTGTTGCGAGGACCGGAGCGCGAGCTTGTACGGCAGGTCAGGGTCGGGATCAAGGCCAGCAAGCTCCTGCAGCCCTACGTACTCGAGTTTCCCCCCTACCATCCTGTGCCCGGCGAGGCGTTGATTCTCCAGTTATGGGTTTCGACTGAACGCAGCAATCACGTCATCTTCGGCACCAGCGAGCCACGCGATGGCATCGCCGGACCCACCATCAATCTCAATCCGACCGACCAGGGACCGCTCGCCTACGAGACCATTTGGCGCGGCGATGGGTGGCGGGCGGCGCTGGAAGGCTCCTGGCCTGACAGTCTGCGCCTCGCAGGCGGCATCGTCGCCGCCGTGATGGCGGTGATGCTACGACCTGCCATGGCGCGAGCGCGCTCCAAAGCCGTTCGAACAACCCGAGCGGCTGGGCTGGCCCTCGTCAAGCCAATCTTCAGAAGCCTAAGGCAAGCACGCAGTTTCACCGCAACAAGAGGACGACACGCGCACGCGCTGTCCGCCAAGCGCACACTTTATGTCTTCCCGTGGCTCATACCTGGATTTGCTCTCCTACATTATATCGCCAATAACCTCGTCCTAATACGAGCCTACGAGTCGGTGATGCTCGCCGTCGTTATCATGGCGGGCATCGCCGTCCTATTTGTCGCGCTTCGGCCGATCCTCAAGAGCTCAGCATCGGCGGCTGTATTTGTCGGACTGCTCGGAATTGCCTTTTTCTCCTATGGGCATATTTACTCCGAGACCGAACCAGCTGACGATAGACTTCTTCTAGGCCTAGGCGTGCCGATCATTCTTGGAGCCGGAACGTTCCTGCGGCAACGATCGGACATCGCGCAGCGTCTTGGACGCATGATGAACCTTGGAAGCATCGTCCTTATCATCCTGCCAATCTCGCAGATCGCCTTTGTCATTCTCAGTGGGCAATTCCGGCTGAATCAAGATAGCGACTCCTTGAAACAGTTTCCTGGTCTTGCTGAGCGTATCGGCGAGGCAAAGGCAAGGATAGCACCAGATGACTTGCCGGATATCTACTATTTCATCCTCGACGAATATCCAAGAAACGGTTCGCCGGAGTCATTCGACAACAGCGTGTTCGTACAAGCCCTGGAAAGTCGAGGATTCTACGTTGACCCACACGCTCGCAGTAACTATACATTCAGTGCTTGGTCGATCTCATCGATGCTGAACATGAGATATACGGACGAATACATAGCTTATGGAAAAAGCCAGGACAAGTTGTACCAGATCTATAATGCGGCCGTAGATCACAATCTCGGACGAATCATGAAAGCACTAGACTATTACTACATCCACGTTTCCTCTGGGTGGTATATAACAGAGTCAAATCCACGCGCTGATGTGGTTGCGTCTTTCGGTCCGAATGGTCGTATTCTCTCTGGAGCTACAGCGGAAGACCCCTGCATTAAGGAGAGGATACTAACCTTGGAGAATAGATTTGTAGACGGGTTTCTTGAAACGACCGCGTTTTTACGATTTTGGTCCAGCGATCCTCGTCGTGCAAGGCATTTCTGTACGTATCATTGGTCTCAGCCGGAGCATAGTGTGGCCTGGCTGGAGTTCATTAAGGATACGCCTGATATTGGCGGACCGAAGTTTGTGTTTGGTCATTTAATTAGGCCACATGGACCCTATTCGTTCGACCAGCATGGCAATACAGCGCCTGTGCCACAGGGATGGGACGACGATCACGACCCGACCGTGCAAGCAGCGTTCTACGGGCAGGTCATATGGTTAAATGGCCGCATTCTGGAAGTTGTCGATGCGATTCTGGCTAAATATGATGAGCCGCCAATCATAGTGATTATGGGAGATCATGGCTATGAGCGCGCAGATGATTCTCCGTTTGCGAATGATATCTTGGGTGCCTACCTGTTGCCGGGAGGCAGGGCCGATGTTCTTTATCCGTGGATGACTTCCGTGAACGCGTTTAGGGTGATACTCAATGGGTATTTCGATCTCGATCTTGAAATCTTGGAGGACAGGGTTCGTCATCCGTAGTCGCGGGTGACGTTGAATAGGCGGCGTAGGAGCGGTGACGGCGGATGTTGATTAGCGGAAGCTGGCGATGAGCTTCCGACAGTCGCAGCCGGCGATGTTACTCGGGCGTGGCTAGGCCCGGACCCGTCGCGGCTCGCTGCTGAAGCCGTCCCGCATCGGTCGCTGTCCGCCAACCAGGCCTCGCCACAACCATGCGCGATGTGGGACGCCGTCGTCGTCGCGCTCGACCTCGATCCGGACGCCGCGGCCCCACACGGCGTCGCTGCCGTGCAGACGATCCACGGTCCCCTCGAGCGATAAACGCAAAGCTCCCACGGCATCCTCGGAGTCAACCGTGACGGCGTGGCGGCGATTCGGATGCGCGTAGAGCGCGTGCACCACGGCTTCCATGGCGGCATCGTCGAGCGCAGGCATGGCGGTGTCCTGGTCGGAGCAGCGGCGACGATCGTAGCAGCCTCGGCGGGTGGTGCCCGTCGCCCGTGGGCGTGCGCGCGGCGCCCTCTATTCGTCCGCAGGCAAGCTGGGGCTGGATTGCCGCTTCCGTGGGAATGACGGACTCAAAGTGGCCCGCTGCCGACGCCGATTCGCCCTTGACGTACGATCCGGGAGCTTCGTGCGCTCCCCGAATCGGCCGCGACATGCCGCATGACGAATATGTCCGCATCCCCGAACCAGACCTCCGAAGCTTCGATCTGGCGCTGCTGCAGGGCCTGGGATTGAGCGCCGACCACGCCGAAATCCTGGCCGAAAACCTCATCGCCGCCGACATGCGCGGCGTCCGCACCCATGGCCACGTGATGCTGCCGCGCTACTGCGGCGAGATCCGGGACGGGTCCACGAACGCGAACGCCCAACCGCGCATCGTGAGCGAGACGCCTGCCACCCTGCATGTCGACGGAGACCGCGCGCCGGGCGCGGTGGCGGGCCACTTCACGATGCAAGCGGTCATTCGGAAAGCCCGCGCAAACGGTGCGGCCACCGGGTTCACCAAGCGCAGCAACCACTTCGGCGCGGCCGCCCACTTCGCCATGATGGCGCTGCCCCACCGGATGATCGGCTTTGCCGCCACCAATGCCGGCCCCACGATGTTCCCGTTTGGCGGCCGCACGCGCATGGTGGGCAACAACCCCATTGCCTTCGCCATTCCCGCGGCGCGGCAGCGCCCGGTCGTGCTGGACATGGCCATGTCCGTCTCGGCCAACTCGCGCGTGGCGATTGCCGAGCGCCTGGGACAGAAGGTGCCCGAGGGCTGGATCTTGGACCGTGACGGCCGGCCCAGCACGGACCCCGCCGACATTGCCGAGGGAGCCGGCGTCTCGATCGGAGGGCCCAAGGGCATCGGCCTCTCGCAGGTGATCGATCTCCTGGCCGGCGTGCTGGCCGGCGCCAGCTTTGGGCCGGACGTGGGGCGTCGGCGGCCCGACGGGATCCGCCGCGACACCGGCCATTGGTTTCACGTCATCGACGTCGCGGTATTCATGCCGCCCGAGGCGTTCGCGGCCCTTGTCGATCAGCAGATCGAGTTGTTCCACAACAGCGCCCGCGTGGAAGGCACGACGCGCATCTTCGTTCCCGGTGAGATGGAGTGGGAACGCCTGGATGAGGCGCAAGAACTCGGCGTGCCGCTGCTGCCCTTCGTGGTCGACGAGCTAAACGCCCAAGCGGAGCGGACCGGCTCGACGGAGCGGCTCTAGCCGCGGGCGTTGCCTCGGCTACGGGGCCGTGATGGCGGGCTCGTAGGCCTCGACGAACTCGATCACTTCGCGGGTCACGCGCGCGGGCGTGGACGCGCCCGCCGTAATCCCCACGCGCTTGGTGTTGACGAACCACTCCAGGTCGAGATCGGCGAGGGTGTCCACCAGGTATGCCGGCGTGCCCTTGATGTCGCGCACGACCTCGACCAGGCGCCTTGAGTTCGAGCTGCGCTCGCTGCCCACCACCAGCACCAGATCGCATTCGTCCGCGGCCGCGACCGCCGCTTCCTGGCGATCCTGCGTGGCCAGGCAAATGTCGTTGTGCACCTCGGCGCTCGGATACTTCACCAGAATGCTGGCGATGATGTCCTGCGTGTCCCACACGCTGAGCGTCGTCTGGGTCGTCACGGCGATGTGCTCCGCGTCCAGGTCGAGCTTGGCGACGTCGTCCGTCGATGAAACCAGGTGCACCTGGTCGGGCGCTTCGCCGATCGCGCCCTCCGGTTCGGGATGGCCCGGCTTGCCCACGTAGATGATCTCGTAGCCCTTGTCGACCAGATCGATGATCAGATCGTGCGTCACGTAGACGTCGGAACAGGTGGCGTCAATGACGGTGAGGCCACGGTCCATCGCCCGCATCTTCACCGCCGGCGACACGCCGTGCGCCGTAAGGATGACCGTGCCGCCCTCGATTCGCTCCAGACCCGCGAGTCGATCGTCCAGGTCGATGAGCTGCACGTTGTACTGCGCCAACTCCTGCACGACGTGGGCGTTGTGCACCAGGTAGCCCAGCATGTAGACGGGCCCCTCGTGCGTCTGACCTGCCTCTTGGGCCAGCCGGATGGCATCCACGACGCCATGGCAGAAGCCCCGCGGCGTTATGCGTAAGACGTCCATCGCAGCCCCCGACGCCGAATCTTCTCCATCCTACAGACCCGGCGCTACCCGGTGAGTTGCGCCGTGAGACCGGCAGCGTCCGTGACCGGCAAATCGCAGGAGAAGTTGCGGCATACATACGCGGTGGCCGCGCCGTTCAGCGCCGGTCGCCCCTCCAGCAGCGGCACGGCGGGGGACGCTGAGGCAGCCGCCGCCGCGACCACCTGGCGCGGTCGGTACATGGCGAACGCCGCGGCGACCAGCTCGCGCGTCCCCGGATCGTCGAGGTCACCCACGATGGCGACTTCGTGGGCGCCCGCGAGCGCGAAATCTGCCGCGCACAGCCACTGCCCGAATCCGGCCGCATGCTCGGCGGCGAATCGCCCGACGAGCGGCAGCGCCTGCGCAACCGCGTCGGCATAGCGCGGCTCGCCCGTCAGGGCGGCGAGCTGGGCCAGCACCGTTGCCGCCATCCCGTTGCCCGAAGGCGTTGCGTTGTCCTGCACGTCCTTGGGCCGGGTCACGAGCGTCTCGTGGTCGTCGCTCGTGTCGAAGAATCCCCCCGCGGGATCGGCGAAGTGCGTGAGCATGGCGTCGGCCAGCTCGCGCGCCGCCGAGAACCACCTGGGGTCGAACGTCGTTTGGTAGAGCTCCACCAGGCCGGACGCGAGGTAGGCATAGTCCTCGAGATAGCCGTTTAGCTTGGCCCGACCATCGCGCCACGTGCGCCACAGCCGGCCATCTGGGCGGCGCAGCTCGCGCAGCGCAAACTCGCCGGCGCGGACCGCCATATCGCGGTAGTCGGCGCGATCGAGCACCCGCGCCGCGTCGGCCAGCGTGGCCAGCATCAGACCGTTCCACGCCGTCAGCACCTTGTCGTCCAGCCCAGGGCGGATGCGGTGCTCGCGGCGCGCGAACAGCGCCGCCCGCCCCGCCGCCAGCCGCGGCTCGACGTCATCGACCGCGAGACCGTGCAGCGACGCCAGAACGTCGGCGTCGCGCACCCGCCGCAGGATGGTCTTGCCCTCCCAGTTGCCGTTCCGTGACACGTCGTACGCGTCGCGGAAGAGCGGCGCGTCGTCGCCCAGCAGCTCGTCCACCTCGTCGATGGACCAGACGAAGAACTTGCCCTCCTCGCCCTCCGAGTCGGCGTCCTGGGTGCTGAAGAACCCGCCGTCCGGATGCGTCATCTCGCGCGCCACGTAGTCGAGCGTCGCCTCGACGACGTCTCGGTATTCGGATCTGCCGGTGACCTGCCAGGCGTGCAGGTACACCCGAGCGAGCTGGGCGTTGTCGTACAGCATCTTCTCGAAGTGGGGCGCCAGCCATTCGGCGTCGACGCTATAGCGGTGGAAGCCGCCGCCCAGATGGTCGTAGATGCCGCCCCGCGCCATTTTGGTGAGCGAACGCTCAACGACATCCAGCAACAGCCCCTCACCCGTGGCCACGTGCCGCCTGAGGAGAAACTCGAGCGCCATGGGCTGGGGGAACTTCGGCGCCGTGCCCCAGCCGCCGTGCTGACGGTCGTGGCTCGCCGCCAGCGTGCGGCTGGCCTGGCTGAGCGTCTGCTCCGTGAGATCGCTCGTCGATGCGCCGACTTGTACGCGCTGCATCGCGTCGACGAGCTGCTGCGCGCCGTTGTCCAGGTCGTCGCGGCGGATCACCCACGCCTCGAACACTTGCTCCAGCAATTGCAGGAACGACGGCATGCCGTAGCGCGGCTCGGGGGGAAAGTACGTGCCGCCATGAAACGGCCGCCCGTCGGGCATCAGGAACACGGTCATCGGCCATCCCCCGTGCCCCGTAATCGCCGTCACCGCGCTCATGTAGATCTGATCCAGGTCGGGCCGTTCCTCGCGGTCGACCTTGATCGATACGAAGTTCTCGTTGAGATAGGCCGCCGTCGCGTCATCCTCGAACGACTCGTGCTCCATCACGTGGCACCAGTGGCAGGCCGCGTAGCCAATGCTCAGGAACACCGGCTTGTTCTCGGCGCGCGCTTTTCCCAGCGCCTCCTCGCCCCAGGGAAACCAATTCACCGGGTTGTGCTGGTGTTGCAGCAGATAGGGGCTGGACTCGGCGGCTAGGCGATTGGGCACGCTGGATTCCGTTGCTGAGCCGCGCGGCCGTCCGGGCGGCCTCCGATTCTCACCCGGCGGCGGGTTTGCCGCCAACGGCGGGCGCGTACCATGCCAGTCTGACGAGGCGGATCGAAGGAGTTCCTGCAATGACGCTCAGCGGCAAACGCGCCCTGGTCACCGGAGGCAGCCGCGGCGTCGGCGCCGCCACGGTCAAGATGTTGGCCGAGCGCGGCGCCTCCGTCGCCGTGAACTACGTGCGGTCGAGCGACCGCGCCGACGAAGTCGTGGCCCAAGCGCAGGCGCACGGGGTAACCGCCGTGCCGCTTGCGGCGGACGTCAGCTCGCCGGCCGATGCGCGCTCTCTCGTCGACGATGCCGTTGCCGCGCTGGGCGGCCTCGACATCCTCATCAACAACGCGGCCATCACCCGCTTCACCGACATCGACGACCTCGACGGCGTGGCCGACGAAGCCTGGCAGGTCATCTTCGCCACCAACGTCCAGGGTCTGTTCAACGTCACCCGAGCCGCCGCGTCCCACCTGCGCGCCGGCGGTGAAGGCATCGTGGTGAACGTGGGCTCCGTCGCCGGCATCGGCGACTCCGGCAGCTCGATCCCATACTGCGCCTCGAAGGCCGCGGTGCACAGCCTCACTCGCACGCTCGCGCGGGCGCTGGCCCCCGAGGTGCGGGTCAACTGCGTCGCGCCGGGGTTCATCAATACGGAATGGCACTTCGACCATCCCGACCCCTCCTACGCCATTGACAACCGTGAGCGTGCGCGCACCGGGACCTATCTCCAGCGCATCTGCGAGCCCGAAGACGTGGCCGACGCCATCATGGGCTTCGTGCTCCACAACCGCCTCGCCACCGGCCAGGTGCTCATGGTCCACGGCGGCAAGCCGGTCTAGAGGTGCGCCCTCAGGGGTAGGGGCGGGTTTTCAAACTCGCCCTTACGGGTCACGCTTGTGCGTCGAAGCTGGGGGCGGTGCCCGGCCGCCGATCGACACCTGTGCGGCGGGTGCCGACCATCAACCGAGTAGTACCCTTTCAAATGAAGGCCCTCCGCCGTGGGGCGTGTGAACGACCCCGAATCGCGCGGAGCGGCCTTCACTTTTTCTCCAACGTGCGTGCGAACTACAGCTACGCCAACAACCCCCGCATCTGGTCCCGCAGCAAAATTGTCTCCGTCAGCACGTCCATCTGATTCAGGTCCAGCCAGGGCGTGGTCACCACCTCCAGCGCCATCACGCCGTCGTAGCCGTCCCGCTTGAGGTCCGCCACGATCCGTGGGAAGTCGATGGTTCCTTCATCCATGCGCGCTTGCAGCTTCGAGAGCGACGCCTGGCGCACGTGCCAGTGCGTCCCGTGGGGATGCATTAGCGCGATGTGCTCATACGGCATGCCGTGAAACACGAAGTGCGAGTGATCCAGGGTGAATGACAGCCCCGGCACGTCATCCAGCATCCGCAGCGCCAGCTCCGGGCTCCAGGTCACGCTATCCACGTGCGGCTCAATCCGCAGATTTATGTCGTGCCGCGCGGCCACGTCCACCAGCGCCCGCAGCTGCTCGCGTGACCGCGCATAGGCCTCTTCCACCGTCAGACCGGGCCAATAGATGCCTGGACTTAGCGTCACCCCGTCCATCCCCGCCTTGGCGGCGAACTCGATCCACGCCGCGTCAACCTCCCGCTGGTACTCGTATTCCACTGGATCGGGCGTATTGGTGATGTGCTTGTCCGTCGCCTGGGGAAAGGCGTCGTGGAAGCGCATGCCCACCGCCTCCCCGATAGCTCGGATGCGCTCCGCTTCGGCGTCCACGTTCTGGGCCACGTAGCCGGGATCCAGGTCGCGCCCGTTGCCGATGTCCATCACGCGCACACCCAGGGCATGCCAGATGCGCGCCGATTCTTCCACCGTGCAGTGCGGTGTGCTGAAGAGATGTCCACCGAGCTCGATTCCCATGCGCCGTCTCCCGCCGTGCCGCTGGCTCGACCCAGCGTGCCACGTCTCGCAGAGCGCCAACGCGCTCCGCGGGATGCCTGTTGCCGTCCGCAATGTAGGTCTGCTCACACAACTGGGAATGCGTCCCGCCATGGCGTCGCGGAACTCACACAGGCGCAGTCCGAACGGGCCACACACTAGCTACGCGTAGCACGCGGCAATGTCCGCCGCTCAAGACCTGTACCGGCTCCATGCGATCTCCCACATCGCCGAGCATGGCTTCACGGGGCGGGAGCTGCCTCCACGGCGGAAGCAGCTCGTGCGGACCAAGCTCTAGGCACCCCTCGCGGCATGCGTCCTCGCCGCGCGCGCCAGCCACGCTCGACCTTGGCGTAGACAGGACCTAGTTGGCACCGAACCTGATCGAGCGCGGCCCGGCGGCGGATCGATGAGGCATTTCCTGCGGCGCCACGGCGCGCAGCGCTGGAAGCGCCTGCGTGAAGCTGACGTTCCGCAGTTCCCCGCGTTCTCGCTGGGAGGTCTCGCCGCCGACTGCGCGCGCCACCCCTGGCGCACGGTCGCCATTTGGGCGGCGACCCTCGCGGCGGCCGGCGCGCTGGTCGCGACGCAGCTGGGCGGCGCGCTCACCACCGTCCAGCGAGCCTCGAACGACCCCGAATACGCCATTGCCGAGCAGATCATCGACGAGCGGTTCGACCATCCGGGCGGCATCACCGAGCTCGTAATCGTGCAGGCCACGGCCACCACCGTGGACGAGCCAGCCTTTCGGGCCTTGGTCGAGCAACTGCACGCCGACATCACCGCCCTCGGTCCGGCAACGGTCCGGGGCGTGGTCAGCTACTACCAAACCGGCGATCCCTCGCTGATATCGCAGGACCGGAGGTCGCTGCTGCTGCCCGTGCTCATGACCGGCGAGCTGGCGGAGGCCATCGTCAACGTCCACCAGCTCCATGCGGTGGTCGACGCCGCGGCTGAGGCGGACGGCTTCACGACCTTCGTGACCGGCCGCGCCACCGGCGGCCAGGACTTCCAGGACATCGCCGAGCGCGACCTGCAAAAAAGCGAGTTGGTCGCTCTGCCGATCGCCTTTCTGATCCTCGTCCTGGTTTTTGGCGCCTTTGCCGCGGCGCTGCTCCCAATCGTGCTCGCCGGCGTCGCCATCGTCATCGCCCTGGGCGCCACCGCGCTGGTCGGTCAGGTCTTCGATCTCTCGTTCTTCGTGGTCAACATGATCACGATGATGGGTTTGGCCGTTGGCATCGACTACTCACTCTTCGTCGTCTCGCGCTACCGCGAGGAGCGCCGTTCTGGCCGCGACACGATTGAGGCCATCACCGTCGCGGGCGCCACGGCCAGCCGCGCCGTGCTCATCAGCGGCATGGTCGTCATCGTGGCGCTGCTCGGGCTGCTGGTCGTTCCGGTGAACGTCTTCCAAGGCTTGGCGGCCGGCGCGGTGCTCGTCGTCGCCGCGGCCGTGCTCGCCGCGCTCACCCTGCTCCCTGCCGTGCTCAGCCTCATGGGCGACCGCGTCGATGCGCTCCGCATCCCGTTCCTTGGGCGGCTTGCCGCCGCCGCCAAGCGCCGGCGAGGCCGGCCCCTGTGGGACCGCCTGGCCTACGCGGTCATGCGCCGACCGATTGTCAGCCTCGTCATCGCCGTTGGACTGCTCGTGGCTGCCGCCGTGCCCAACATCGGGATCAACACGGGTTCCTCCAGCCTTTCCAACCTGCCGCCGGGAACCCGTGCCCGGGACGGCGTGCTCATGCTGCAGCGCGAGTTTCTCGGCGGCTTGCTCTCGCCGGCCCAAATTGTCGTCGAAGGCGACACCAACGCCGCCGACGTGCAGGCGGCCATCGCCCGGCTGCGGACGGCCCTCGCCGACGACCCGGACTTCGGCCCCTCGCGCCTCGAAATCAGCCGCGACGGCTCCGCCGCCCTCGTCACGGTGCCGCTGGTCGTGGATCCCACCAGCGACGCCGGCGCCGACGCCGTCCGCCGCCTGCGCGCGGACGTCATTCCGACGGCGCTGGCCGACGCTGAGGCCGAGGCCTTCGTCACCGGCGTCGCGGCGCGCAACGTGGCCTACTTCGACGTGACGGCGCAATACACCCCGCTGGTCTTCGGGATCGTCCTGAGCGTCAGCTTCGTCCTGTTGATGGTGGTCTTCCGCTCGTTGGTGGTGCCGGCCAAGGCGATTCTCATGAATCTCTTGGCGGTGGGCGCCGCCTACGGCCTGATTGTGTTGGTCTCCCAAATGGGCTTCGCCGCCGATTTGCTGGGCTTTCAGCAGGTCACCGCCATCGAGGCCTGGATCCCGATCCTGCTCTTTGCAGTGCTGTTCGGGCTCTCGATGGACTATCACGTCTTCCTGCTCAGCCGCATTCGCGAGCGTTTCGACCGCACCGGCGACAACACCGAGTCGGTGGCCTTCGGCCTGCGGCGGACGGGTGCGCTCATCACCGGCGCCGCCTTGATCATGGTCGCCGTATTCGGCGGATTTGCCGCCGGTGATCTGGTCATATTTCAGCAGATTGGCTTTGGGCTCGCGGTTGCCGTCTTCATCGACGCCACGCTCATCCGCTCCGTAGTCGTGCCGGCCTCGATGAAACTGCTGGGAACTCGCAACTGGTGGCTGCCGCGGGCGCTGCGCTGGCTGCCCCACGTGAACGTGGAAGGCGCCGCGGTTACCCCGCCCAAGTTGGACGCCGCACCCGCAAAGACTCGGCGCAAGCGCCGGACCCCTTAGCTCGTCCGTCGCACCGGTTGGCCCGCCATCCGCAGCCCGCCGAATCCCGCCGCCGTGCCGCTATTGCATCCCGTGCGCCGCCCCGTCACCATGCGCACAGGAGGAGGCCTGCATGCGCATTGACCGCCTGGACGTCTACTACGTTCGAATGCCGCTCATCTATCCCTGGCGCACCGCCTACGGGGAAGACCACGACATCGACTCGGTGCTCGTGAAGGCCACCAGCGGCGACCACGAGGCTTGGGCCGAGGCGACGCCATTCTTCGCCCCGCACTACGTGGCCGAGTGCGCCGGCGGCGTGTTCTACCTGGTGGCCGAGGTATTCGGACCGCACGTCGTGGGGCGTGACTACGACACCGCCCGGGACCTCCATGACCGGCTCGCGTTCGCCAAGGGCAACGGATTCGCCAAGGCGGCGGTCGAGCTGTGCTGGTGGACCCTGGAAAGCAAGATCACCGGCACGCCCGTCCACCGCCTGCTGGGAGGCGAGACACGCCCGGTCATTGCCGGCGCCGACTTTGGCGTGCAGGACTCGATCGACATGCTCCTGGCCAACATGCAGCAGGCCGTCGATGCGGGATTCCCGCGCACCAAGCTCAAGGTGCGGCCGGGCTGGGACGTCGACATGCTCCGCGCCGTGCGCTCAACGTTCCCGAATCACCTCATCCACATCGACTGCAACGCCGGCTACACCCTCGACGACCTGGACACCTTCGAGGCGATCGACGATCTGGGGCTGGCGTTTATCGAGCAGCCGCTCGGCTGGAACGACATCCTCGACCACGCGGAGTTGGCGCGAAGAATCGACACGCCCATTTGCCTCGACGAATCCGCGCGCGACCTCGAGATGGTGCGCCAGGCCATCCAGATCGGCGCCTGCCACTACGTCAACATCAAGCCCGGCCGCGCCGGCGGGTTTACCAACTCGGTCGCGATGCACGACGTCTGCCGGGATAGCGGCATTCCGGTGTGGATCGGCGGGATGCTCGAAAGCTCCGTGGGAGCGGCGCTGTGCGTGGAGCTGGCCACGCTGCCCAACTTCACCTATCCCGGCGACTTGTTCCCATCGTCGAAGTTCTATCGGCAGGATTTGGCGGAGCCCGCCTTGGAGCTCGAGCCCGATCTCACCTTCGCGCCGGCCACCGAGGGCCTCCCCGAACCCGACCCGGAGCGTCTTGAGCGCATGTCCACCCGCCACGCCGTGGTGGCGCCGGAGTAGCTAGGCCGGCGCCGCGGCCGGCTGTTCCCGGGGGCGGTGCGTTTCGCGCACGAGCAGCAAGAAGATCAGCCCGCTGGCAATCCCCGCCACCGCGAGGTAGTACGGCGCCACGTCCGGACCGGCCGCATCCGACACGACGCCGACCATCAGCGGCCCGGCGGTCATGCCCGAGTTTCCCAAGAGCTGCCACACGCCGAGGAATGGGCCAGGCGACTCGCGCGGTGCGAGGTCGGACCCCAGGGTGAGCATGGCGCCCGACCCCCACCCATTCGCCACGCCGGCAAAGAGCGCCACGATGATGAGTCCCGTGAGGTCCTGCGCCAGCGGCAGCACGGCCATGGATAGCCCGAGCATCACCATCGAGGGGGCGTTGGTGAACTTGCGTCCGAACCGATCCATCACGTATCCGGCAACCGGGAACAGGGTCATGTCGATGGCTGCTGAAGCGCTCACCGCCACCCCGACCGCGGCCGCATCCAGATCGAGCACAAACGCGGCGTAGATCGGAATGATCACCTGGCGCCCCGCGCGCGCGACCGACGCCAGCACGTGACCGGTGCCGGCGGTCGCGAGATCGCGGCGGTGCGCCCGCAGCACGGCCCACAGGCTCGACGGCGCCGCGCGCGCGACCGGGACGCTGTTCAATGGCCGCTCGACCCGGTGCCGCATCAGCAGCATCGGCAGCACGCCGGTGCAGGTGATCAGGCCGGCCACCAGGAACGACGCTTCGAAGCTCACGTTTTCGGCCAGCCAGCCGCCCACGGCGGGGCTGGGAAATATGCTGATGCGCATGACCCCGCCGAACAGGGACATCGCCCGCCCACGGTGATGCTGCGGCACGCTGGCCACGAGATGCGCCATGCGCGAGATCGTCCACGTCGCCGCCCCGATCCCCGCCAGCGCCCGGAAGACCACCACCAGCGCATAGTCGCGCGTAAAGCCCAGCGCCAGCGTCGCCGCCGCCACGACCAGCACGCCCACAATCGCGGCCCGCTGCTCGCTCCAGCGCGCTTGCAGCAGACCCGCCGGCACGTTCCACAGCAGCGTCCCCAGCCCGGTCACCGCCACCGCCAGCGTGACCAGGGTGTAGTTCACGCCCAGTTCCGCCGCGAACAGCGGCAGCGTTGGCAACAGCATCCCCACGCCAAAGAACATCAGGAATGCCGGGACGTACACGCCGGGGATCAGCGGGCGGAGCGTCGCGAGCATGTCAGGGGAGCGCACGGGCCGGAATATAAGCCACGCGCGCCCAACCCCACACGCGCCGCATCCTATGCTGGCGTTTTCCCGTCCTGGAGGAGTTGACCATGAAAGCCATGCGCGTCCACACGCCCGGTGGGATTGAGGCGCTGATTTACGAAGACATCCCCGATCCGACGCCTGCGCCGAACGAGGTCATCGTGCGCATGGAAGCCGCCGGGGTGAACTTCATCGACACCTATCAACGCTCGGGCAGCTACCCGCTCGACCCGCCGTTCACGCTGGGCATGGAAGGCGCCGGCGTCGTCGAGGACGTGGGGTCCGGCGTGACCACGCTCGAGCGTGGCGATCGCGTCGCGCATGGCACCGAGCTCGGCGCCTATGCCGAGCTGCAGGCCGTGGCCGCCGACCGTCTGGTGCGCGTTCCGGAAGCGCTGGACACCCGCACGGCCGCCGCGGTGATGCTCCAGGGCGCCACTGCGCACTACCTCACGAGCTCGACGTTCCCGCTGCGCGCCGGCCACACCGCGCTCGTGCACGCCGGCGCCGGCGGTGCTGGTCGCCTGATCATTCAAATGGCCAAGAAAGCGGGCGCGAAGGTCATCGCGACCGTGGGCACGGACGCCAAGGCGGAGATTGCGCGTGACGTCGGCGCGGATCACGTCATTAACTATGCGGAAGTCGATTTCTTACCTATGGTCCGCGAGCTCACCGATGGAGCCGGCGTGGACGTCGTCTACGACGGGGTTGGGAAGGCGACCTTCGATCGCGGGCTCGACTGCCTCAAGCCGCGCGGCTACATGGTGCTCTTCGGCGCCGCCAGCGGCCCGGTGCCGCCGCTCAATCCGCAGACGCTCAACCAGAAGGGATCCCTGTTTCTGGCGCGCCCGAGCCTCGGGCACTACTTGGAATCAGGCGAAGAGTTCGACTGGCGCACGTCATCCGTCCTGCGCTGGGTCGCCGACGGCTCGCTCGGCGTCAAGATCCACGGCGAATATGCCCTGGCCGACGCCGCCCAAGCCCACACTGACCTCGAGGGCCGCGCGACGACTGGGAAGCTGCTGCTAATTCCCTAGCCGTAGCTCCCAAGCACACTATTGGCCGCGTGACGGCCGCTTGGCCTGCCGCGTGTCATGCCAAGCGCTTCGAGCACGCTGAGGGCTGGCATCCCTGGCTTCCTCTCTGCCGTTGTCCCCCGCGTCCGCGATCTGCGCCGGGTTCTCGCGCGCGTCTTGGGGCGATGCGGCGTATGGGTTCAGGTCCCCTTAATCACGAAGGTGAGCCGGGAGACCTCCTCGAACCCTAGCTTCTGGGCGACTCGGAGCGACGCCATGTTGCCCTCACCACAACTCCAGACCGGGATTCGACGTTTTTCTTGAACTCGCCTTGCCACGATCGACGCGGCGGCCGTGGCGAATCCGCGTCTGCGCCAGGCCCCTTGCGTGTCGACCCCGATATCGGCGTATCGGTCGGTCACCGCGCTGGTTTGCGCCGTTCCGACGATCTGGCCATCCACTACCGCACCCGCGACAATACCCTCGAGGAGCAGCCTCGACAGACCGCCGAATTCTGCTCCGTCCACGCCGCGGGTTGCCAGCAGGTCGAGGTCGTCGATGGTGAATTGCCGGACGGCCGGATCATCGAACGCTGGCGCCGGCTTGGTAAGGATGTGATGGACGTCCTGGTAGTAGCGGACACGCTTCCCCGAACCTGCGCTGATGAGCGCACCCAGCTGCGGGGCGACCGCCGGCGCTACTTCCACACAAGTCCAGTCGTCAAGGTCACGCAGCAATTCCCAGAGTCCCTGCGCCTTAGTCCCCAGACCGAACGGCTCGGTCGGTAGGTGGTCGGCCTGTACGACCACCGCTCCCAACGACGCCGCATCGCCAATGGCGTAGGCCTTGCACGTCCCATGCCGAAGCAAGTGGATCGGGATGACCGTCTCGGGTGTTTCGTCGATCGACTCCAAGAGCCTGTGGATCTCATCGACGCTCAGCGGTCGGGGCCCCTGGCCTTCGCTTCGCATCAGGTATCTAGCTTCAGCAATGACCGTTCTCCCGTGCCTACTTCAACGATGGTATTTGCTTCAAGCGTGGGTGTCATGCCGGATCTACGAAAAGGGGATCAAATAGTAAATTTCCATCACCTAACCCGATCCTCAACATTGTGCTACCCTACCTTTTATGACCAAGCCATACAAGACAGATTATGCGCGTCATCGCTGATCTCCTTACCATTCTCTTCCTTGTCTCAGTTCTTGGTATACTGCTAGGCTTCAAGTTAGGATCGGGAGTCCTTTTAACTGTCTCAAATGCCCTGCTCATCATAACCATCGTTTACGGATTCTTCCGGTGGTTGCGATGGTTTTGGCGTAGGTAGAAGCTACCGTCTGCACTCTATGTTAACGCCAACACGGCGAGATCGTTAGTTTCTCTTCCGTCTGCGTTTAGCGATCACGGCGCGGTCACCTCGGCCCCCGTATGGCGGTTAGGCCCAGTAGACCCGGCGGCAGTCGGTAGCGCGTGGGCCGAGTGTCTGGCTAGGACCAGTCACCCAGGCCGGGTGTCCGTCCGAAGGCCTCGAGCTCGGCCTGGGCGCCCTGCAGCACGTAGAGCACGTCCGCGCCGACGGTCACAAATCGCGCCCCATGCTCGATCCAGCGCTTCGCGGAATCCACCGGCCCGCCGGAGATTCCCGGCACCTTGCCCTGGCGGCCGCAGGCCTCGAACACGCGAAGAACGGCGTCCGTGTGCTCGGCGCTGCCCTGCGCGTACCCGATCGATGCGGCAAGGTCGGCCGGGCCGACCCAGGTGCCGTCGACGCCCTCGACCGCCATGATCTCGTCGGCCGCCTCGGCGGCTCGCTTGGACTCGATCTGCACGATGACGAGCAGCTCGTCGTTGATGCGGGTCATGTAGTCCAGCCCGTGGGCGATTGCCCCCGACGCGCCGATCGACCGTCCGCCGGCGGGCGGATAGCGGCAGGCATGCACCACCTGTTCCGCTTCCTCCGGAGAATCCACCATGGGAACGATGATGCCCAAGGGGCCCTCGTCGAGCAGCCGCCCGATGGCCGTGAACTCGCTGCTGAGCACTCGGGGAATGGGCACCGCGCCGCCCGCCCTCGCCGCCATGAACGCCGCGGACGTGGATTCCCGCGCCCAGGTGCCGTGCTGGTTGTCGATCAGCACCCAGTCGAACCCCTGGCGCGCGAGCAACTCCACGATATTTGGACTGCCGAGCGTGCTCCCCACGCCCAGGGCCACCTCGCCGCGGCGCAGCTTTGCCTTGACGGGATTGGTCAACAAGTCGATGCCTGCCATGCCGGGCTAGTCCCGCAGGCTCGACAGCGCGTTGAACTCCGCCGCCGCGCCGCCGCCGAGATAAATCTTGTCGCCGCCGGCGCTGATGAAGGTGCAGCCGGCCGCCACCCACTTCTCGACCTGCTCCACGCTGCCTCCGGCTATGCCGGCGGCCTTTCCGTGCCGCTTGCAGGCCGCGATCATTTCCTTGACCGCCGCGTCATGCTCGGGGCTGTTGCGCGCGTGCCCCAGGGAGTTGGCCAGATCGGCCGGCCCGAGCCAGCAGGCGTCGACGCCCTCCACCGACATGATCTCGTCCGCGTTGTCGATGGCCTCGCGCGATTCAAGCTGGATCGCTACGAGGATTTCGTCATTGGCCCGCTCGCGATAGCTGGGGCCGTATACGCCCGCGCCGCTCACCCCGTCCGAGCGTCCGCCGACGGGCGGATAGCGGCAGGCGCGGACCACCTGCTCCGCCTCCGCGCGGTTCTCCACCATCGGCACGATCACGCCCAGCGCGCCCTCGTCGAGCAGGCGGCCAATGGCGTAGTAGTCGTTTTCAGGCGCGCGCACTATGGCGGTCGACCCGCCGGCTCGCACGCCCATCATGGCCAGGGCCGACGACTGCCGGTCCCACATCCCGTGCTGGTTGTCGATCAGGACCCAGTCGAACCCGGCGCCCGCCAGCACCTCGGCGATATAGGGCGCGCCCAGCCCGCAGCTGACGCCGAGCGCCACCTGGCCGCTCGTGATCCTCTGCTTCGCACGGTTGTTCAACATCTGGGCGGTTCCCTCACGCACGCACGTTCCGCGGCGTGACGCTACGCGCCTTGCCGCTATCAGTCAATTGCATGTCGCTTCACGCCCAGCCCGATCCCGTCACCAACCTGCACGATGGTCGCGTCGAGCCGCGCATCCGCTAGAAAGGCCTCGTTGAAGGCGCGGATCATCGGCGTCGACTCGCGATGGAATTCGCTGTCCTCCGGCTCGTGCGCCGCCTGGCCCAGCCACAGCAGGTTGTCCAGGGCCACCACGCCGCCCGGCCGCAGCCGCTCCACCACGGCATCGAGATATCGCCGATAGGACGACTTGTCGGCGTCGATGTAGGCAAAGTCGAACGGCCCGGCGATCCCCGGCAGTGTGTCGAGCGCCGGTCCGGTGATCAGCGTCACGCGGTCGCCGACGCCGGCGCGGTCCAGATTGACCCGCGCTCGCGCGTGCATCTCCGGATCGATGTCCAGCGTCAGCAACTCGCCGCCCTCGGCCAGGGCCGAGGCGATCGCGATGGCCGAGTAGCCGATGTTGGTCCCGATCTCCAGCGCGCGCCGCGCGCCCATCGCGCGCACGATCAGCGACAGCAGACGCGTGCTCGGCCGCTCGGTGATCGGCAGGCCGTCGCGGTCGGCCTCCGCCTCCATGTCGCGCAGCACGGCGGTGACGTCCGGGTGGATGCGCTCCAGATAGGCGCTGTCGCGTATGTGCCGCTCGCCGGAATGGCGGTACTCATGCGCCATCGAGTTGCTCCTGGTTGTCGCTCAGTCCCACGGGTCGCGCCCGTCCGCCTTGCCGGGCCATCGCGTGATGACGACCTTCGGGTCCGTGTAGAACCGCACCAACTCGTTGGACTGGGCGTGGATGTCTCCGAAGAACGACTCCTTGCGCCCGCCGAAGGGATAGAAGGCCATCGGGGCCGCCACGCCAACGTTGATTCCGACGTTGCCCACGTTCACCTGCCGCGCAAACTCCCGGGCCGCCCCGCCGCTGTTCGTGTAGAGCGTGGCCGCATTGCCAAACGGGCTGGCCTCGACCATGTCGATGGCGTCCTGCAGGGTGTCGGCGTGCATCACGCTCACCACCGGCCCGAAGATCTCGTCGCGCGCGACCGGCATGTCCGGCATCACCTCGTGGATTACCGTCGGCCCTACCCAGTAGCCGCCCGGCAGGTGATCCACCGTCGCGCCGCGCCCGTCCAGCAGCAGTTTCGCGCCGTCGTCGACCGCTCGATCGATGTAGGCGAACGCGCGGTCGCGGGACTCGGCTGAAATCACCGGGCCCATGCCGCTGGCGGGGTCGAGCCCGTCGCCCAGACGAAATGACGCGGAGGCCTCGACTAGCCGCTCGGTCAGCTCGTCGCGCACGCTGCCAACCGTCACCACCACCGACCCGGCCAGGCACCGCTGACCGGCGCAGCCGTAGGTCGAGCCGCAGATATTGGGAATGGCGGCGTCCAGCTCGGCGTCGGGCATCACTACGAGGTGATTCTTCGCTCCGCCCTGGCACTGCGCCCGCTTGCCCTGACCCGTGGCGGTCTCGTACACGGCGCGCGCCACCGGCGTCGAACCCACGAACGACACCCCGGCCACGCCGGGATGGGCGCTGAGCGCCTGCGCCTGGTCGCCCGCGCCGTGCACCAGGTTCATCACCCCCGGCGGGAATCCCGCCTCGGCGGTGAGCTCCGTGAGCAACGTCTGGCTCAGCGGCGTGCGCTGGGAGGGCTTGGTCACGAACGTGTTGCCGCACGCCACCGCCATCGGGGCGAACCAGAAGGGAACCATCGCTGGGAAGTTGAACGGTCCGATCTGCGCAAACACCCCCAGCGGCTCGCGGATCGAGTGCTCGTCGATGGCCGCCGAAATGTCGTTGGAGAACGAGCCTTGCTGCAGGGTCGGAATGCCCGCCGCCATCTCGACGTTCTCCACGGCCCGCAAGACCTCGCCGCGCGCCTCCTCCAGCGTCTTGCCGTTCTCGATGGTGACGGTGCGGGACAGCTCCTCGAATCGCTCCTGCATCAGCGCGTGCAAGCGGAAGAGCACCCGCCCCCGATCCACCGCCGGCGTGTCGCGCCAGGCGGGGAAGGCCGCCTGCGCCGTTTGCACGGCGGCGTCGATCTCATCGCCGGTCGAGAGCGGAAGAGTTGCAATCACCTCGCCCGTCGCCGGGTTGTCGACGTCGAGGCGCTCGCCGCTGGACGAGTCGACCCACTCGCCGTTGATCCAGTTGCTCAGCTGCCTGACGTCAGAGCTCATGGCGGTTTACCCTCCGGCCACTTGTGATGTTCATAGGCTGTGATGTTCGCGCGATTCGCGATCTGCCTATGGAACGGTACGACATCCGCCGCCCAGCCCAACACCGCCGCGTCACCGCGGAGAGTCTTGGTAGGGGCGTCCCTTGTGGGCGCCCACCGGCATCGATCAGGGCAGCCACAAGGGCTGCCCCTACGCCGAACGACCGATGCTGCCGGGGCGGCCCTCGCGGCCGCCCAACCCACACCGCCGCGTCACCGCGAAGAGTCTTGGTAGGGGCGCCCCTTGTGGGCGCCCACCGGCATCGATCAGGGCAGCCACAAGGGCTGCCCCTGCGCCGAACGACCGAAGGCCCTCGCCACCCGCCGGGTGCCCGAAGGGCTGGCGGCTCCTGCCGGGGCGGCCCTCGCGGCCGCCCAACCCACACCGCCGCGTCACCGCGAAGAGTCTTGGTAGGGGCGCCCCTTGTGGGCGCCCACCGGCATCGATCAGGGCAGCCACAAGGGCTGCCCCTACGCCGAACGACCGATGCTGCCGGGGCGGCCCTCGCGGCCGCCCAACCCACGCCGCCGCGTCACCGCGAAGAGTCTTGGTAGGGGCGCCCCTTGTGGGCGCCCACCGGCATCGATCAGGGCAGCCACAAGGGCTGCCCCTACGCCGAACGACCGATGCTGCCGGGGCGGCCCTCGCGGCCGCCCAACCCACGCCGCCGCGTCACCGCGAAGAGTCTTGCCCCTTGTGGGCGCCCACCGGCTGCCCCTACGCCGAACGACCAATCCTGCCGGGGCGGCCCTCGCGGCCGCCCAACCCACACCGCCGCGTCACCGCGAAGAGTCTTGGTAGGGGCGCCCCTTGTGGGCGCCCAACCCCTGCCGCCGAGTCGCCGCCGGACGTACACTGACCGCAGCGCTGGACCGCGCCGTACTCGCATGACGTCCGACCTCGTGCTCTCGAGCCGGGAGCCTTCCGCCGCAATCGGGCGCGCTGTGGTGGGCCTTGAAACCCCAGCGCTGGTGATCGACTTGGCGGTGCTCGACGCCAACATCGCCCGCCTCGTCGACAGCGCGCGCAAGGCGGGCGCCAGACTGCGCCCGCACGTCAAGACCCACCGCATGGCGGCGGTCGCGGAGCGTCTGCGGCTCGCGGGCGCCGAGGGCATCTGCTGCGCCAAGGTCGGCGAGGCCGAGGCCTTTGCCGACGCCGGCTTTGACGACATCTTCATCGCCAACCAGGTCGTCGGCCCGGCCCGCCTGAGGCGCCTCGTGGAGCTCGCGGCCCGTACCCGCCTCGCCATCGGCGTCGATCATCCCGAGCACGTGCGGGCGCTTGGCGCGGCCTTCGCGGCGGCCAATTCGACCATCGACGTGGCCATCGAGATCGATACCGGCCAGCGTCGCACCGGCGTGGCGACCGCCGCGGCCGCCGTTGAACTGGCGCATCAGACCCAGCGCACCGACGGCCTGAACCTGCGCGGCATATACACCCACGAAGGCCACGACTACCAGGCAGCCGATCCGCCTGGGGTCCACGCCGCCGCCGCGGAGGCCCAGCAGCTGATGACGAGCATCGCCGCGGCGATCCAGGACGCCACCGAGGCGCCGTGCGAGGTGAGCATCGGTTCCTCGCCGTCATTCCTGCTGGAGTCGTTCCACGCGCCGATTGACGAATTGCGGCCTGGCACGGCCGTCTTCAACGACGCGTCGCATGCGCATCTCCTGGGGAATACGGATTGGTGCGCGGCGAGCGTTCTTGCGACGGTGGTCAACCTTCCGGCCCCCGACCGCGCCGTCATCGACGCCGGCGCCAAGGCGCTTACGTCCGACCGGCGGGGCCCCGGCGTGCTCGCGAACACGGGCCACGGCATCGTGGTGGGCCATCCGGAAGCCGTCGTCACCAGCGTGTCCGACGAGCACGGGGTGATCGCCGTGCCCGATGCCAGCGTCTTCACCATCGGCCAAACGCTGCGCGTCATCCCCAACCACATCTGTCCCTGCGTCAATCTCTACGATCATGCGTTTGTCGCGCGGGACGGTATCGTTGAGGCCGTTTGGCACGTCACCGCGCGCGGCCGCAGCCAGTAGCGGCCCGCGGACACCTCGGACGAGCCACGGCGGAGGGACGCATGGGACGGTTGAACGGTCAGGTCGCGCTGGTCACGGGAGCCGGAGGCGGCATTGGGGCGGCCGCCGCCGTTGCGCTCACACGGGCCGGCGCGCGGGTAGCGCTCACCAGCCGCACTCCCGACCGTCTGGCCCGCACTGTCGCCGCCGTCGAAGACGCGGGCGGCGTCGACGTTCTCACCTACGTCGCGGATTTCATGCACCCGTCGCAGGTTGAGGACCTCGCGCGCTGGGCGGGGGAGACGCTGGACCGCGTCGACGTGCTCGTCAACAACGCCGGCGCGAATTCGCCCCACCGCAGCTCGATAGAGGCGGACGCCGCGCTCGACCACCTCTTCCGCGTCAACGTCACCGCCCCGGCGATCCTCTGCCGTGGGCTAGTCCCGGGCATGGTGGAGCGCGGCGGCGGCACGATCGTCAGCGTGTCGTCGTTCGCCGTCTACAGTCCCGGGCCGCTGGGCGGGGCGGCCTATGCGGCGTCCAAGGCGGCGCTGCTCAATCTCATGGGCAGCGTGAACGCGGAATTCCGCAATCGGGGCGTCCGCGCCTGCACCATCCTGCCCGGCGAGGTCGATACGCCGCTGCTCGGGCAGCGCCCGCGTCCGCCGACGGCCGAGGATCGCGCAACCATGATCGGCGCCGACGACGTCGCGGACGCCATCGTCTTCTGCGCCGCCATGCCGGCGCGCACGCTCATCGAGGAGATCGCCATCCGGCCCACCGTGCTGCGCGACACGACCGAAGACGTGCGCGTCGCCTCACAGCAAGGTTGACCGCGAGGATCAGCCGCTAGGCCGGCACCGCCTGCCGCACGCCCAGGTCTTCCAGGACCGCATTGATCACGAGCCGTTCCTCGTCGTTGACGCCGCGGAAGGGCGGTCGCGACGGTCCGCCGTGGAGCCCCACGAAATCCTGCGCCGCCTTGATGATGGCCGCGTCCTGCAGGCCCCGCCAGCCCGGGCCGCCCTCGCTCTGGTGCAGCCACATGTACGGCCCGATGCCCGCGTGCCAGCGGTCCGCGCCGGCGAAGTCTCCCGCTTCCAGCAGGCGGAAGAACTCCAGCTCGAACTCGGGCCACCAGGTCGACGGCCCGGAGATGAACCCCGCGGCGCCGTGCATGTAGGCCAGCGTTGAGGTGTAGCCCAGCGAGTTGTCGATGAAGGCGAAGCGGCCGGCGAACCGATCCAGCGCCTCGACCATCGGCTCGATGATGTTCGGCGCGCCGTACTTGAGCGACACGATGCCCGGCAACTCCGCCAGTTGCCCGATGAGCTCCACGCCCAGCGACGTGCCGATGTCCTGGCGCCAGGACTGGTCGTAGATCATGATCCCAGCGTCCAGCGACTCGGTGAGGATCCGGTACCACTCGTACATGCCCTCCTGGCTGATCGGGTAGTAGCAGGGCGGGGAGATCATCACGTACTCCGCGCCGGCGTCGACGGCGCCCTGTGAGAGGGCGATCACCTCGTCCAGGTTCAGGCTCGCCGCGCCCGCCACCACCGGCAATCGGCCCGCCGCGGCTTCGACCGACACCGCCACCATGTCGCGATGCTCGGATGGCGAAAGGCTCAGGTACTCGCCGCTGCCGCACGGCGAGATGATGAATCCCTTCCCGGTCTCCAACCCCGCGTCCAGCATGAACTGGATGTTCGAGCGCAGGGCGTCCAGGTCGAGCCGCAGGTCGTCGTCGAACGGCGCCATCACCAAGGCGGCGGGACCACGCAACTCGCGCAAGGCGCGGTCGCTGCTGGGGGGCATAGGACATCCTCCGGGAATGCTGCGTTGGCGGCCGGTACCGACCGCGCGTTGATCGGGCCTCGTGCTTAGGATAGCGCCCGAGTCTCAGCCGACCGCTAGAGGCTCCCGTAAAGTCGCCGGCCGACCAGACTCCCCGCGGCCCGCGGCAGCCAGGCCGACACCGCCAACAGCGGCGCCACGAAGGCCGGGTTGCCCGGCTCGCCTTCGCGCCTCCGCCGCGCGACCTCGTCGTCCCAGAGGTCGCGATACAGGCTGTAGACCGCCGGCACCATCACCGGGCGCACGATCTGGATCGCCGCCCAAGCGAGCGACGGCAGCATGGCCAGCAGCACGGCCTGGACCTCGGGCATCCCCTGCCAGGCAATCAGCAGTCCCGAAATCAGCAGAAACAGCGGCAACGCCACCGGCAAGCCCGCCACCACGAACGTGCCGAGGATGCGGCCGGTGTGCTTGCCGCCCATACGCCAGGAGTTCAGGGCCGCCAGCGTCCCCGGCTGGTTCTCGTGCACGGCCAGGAACGACGCCAGCAGCGTGCGGGTCTGGATGTAGAGCCCCAGGGCGATCATCGCGATGATCAGCGCCACCGAGATGGCCGTGCCCAGAGCGCCGTCGTCCGGCAACCCACCGATCCGGCGTTGATAGAGCGCGACCAGCGTGCCCACCGGCACCCAGAACACCACCGAGGTATGCAGGTTCGTCCAGATATACCGCGGCAGCCACGGCAGGCCCTGCCGCAGCGAATCCCCCACGCCCAGCGTGCGTCCGGCGAAGCCCGCCGCCACGGCCACCATCATCACCGCCGGCGCCACCTGGGCCGGAAAGAAGTCCAGCACCACGGCTCCAGCCGCTCGGCTGAGGTCGTTGCCCGCCGTCGACACGCTCAGCAGCGCGGCGCCGACCGCCGGGGCGGCAAACAGCACCACGAGCTGCACATAGAGCCACGGGCTCGACCGCAGCACCTGAAGACCGGACCGGAAGTAGTGCAACCCCGGCCGCGGACCGGAGTAGACGCCTCCCTTGACTACAGGACGCACGGCACCACGCTCAACAACTGTAGGGGTGGTTAGTTTCGCACGGATTCAGCAGGCCGTTCGGTAAGCATGTTCGCCCGGCCGATCCCCGCGGGCCGGGAATTCTCGCGACAATGCGGCAGCTAATCCGTGCATTCCGACGTCGAAGGGGGCTGAACATGCGGCTGGAGGGCAAGATCGCGGCCATCACGGGTGGCGGCTCGGGCATCGGCCGCGCCTGCGCGCTGGCATTCGCGCGCGAGGGGGCCGACGTCGCGGTCGGTGACCTCGATCCGGAGCGGGCCGCCAGGTGGCCGACGAGGTGCGCGCGCTCGGCCGGCGCTCCCTGGACATGCAGATCGACGTGACTGAACAGGCGGACCTCGACCGCTTCGTCGACGGCGTCGTCGAGCGAACTCGGCGGCCTCACCGTCTGGGTCGGCAGCGCCGGCGTCTCGATCGGGGCCACATTGCTCGACCACACGCGCGAGGAATGGCGCCGCTTGATGGACCTCAATCTCGACGCCGTCGTCTTCGGCGCGCAGGCGGCCGCCCGCCGCATGGTGTCCGAGCGGCGCGGGCTCCATCATCAACATCGCCTCCATCTACGGCGCACGCGCCGTCAGCGAGCGCCTGGCCTACTGCACCTCCAAGGCGGCGGTCATCATGGCCACGCAGGTCATGGCGGTTGAGCTGGCGGAGCACGGCGTGCGGGCCAACTCCATCGGCCCCGGCTACACCGACACGCCGCTGTTCCGCGGCGCCCGCGAGGAGGGTGACGAGGCCATCGCGCCTTTGCTGTTGCGTGTCCCGGCCGGGCGTCTCGGCACGCCCGAGGAGATCGCCGCCGCGGCCGTGTTTCTGGCGTCGGACGAGTCGAGCTTTGTCACCGGCCACTGCCTCTTTGCCGACGGCGGTTGGCTGGTCAACGGCAACTGGTAGGGCGCCCTGGCGGGGGCTGCGGGGCGATTTGGGGCCGGGAGTTTTTTGACGTGTTCGGGGTTTAACTTCGATGACGAAGTAATGGCCTCCGGCCTTGTCACTCCTCGTCCCTACCTTGTCATTTCGAGCCAAGCGAGAAATCTAAGGGGCACAGGAGATGGCGCAGCGTCCTTAGATTCCTCACTGTGTTCGGAATGACGGACTCGCAAGAATCCACGTCAAGGCGCCCGGCGATGGTTGACGCCCGGTCGCCCGCGCTACGCTGTCGCTGGCCGAGCTTCGGACGCCGGAAGGCGGCCCGCCGGGAGGTGCGCCCGTGATCGACGTTAAGACCCTCAGGCGCCTGACGCCCGAACAGCGCGAGCACTGGGAGACGCAGGGCTATCTGCTGCTGCCGGGCGTGCTGTCGCCCGACGAAATCGAGCGCCTCAGCGACGCCGTGGACCGCGTCGACGAGGCTTCGCAGCGCGCCGGCCGTTCGTCCGACGAGTGGCTGAGCACCCTCAACGTGATCGAGGAGGACGACGCCTTCCTAGATCTCATCGATCATCCGAATCACCTGGGCATCGTGATGGACCTGATGGGCGCGACCATCCAGCTGCTCGCGTCGCAGGTGATGGTGCGTCCGCCCACGCCCCATCCGGGCAGCCGCTGGCACTACGACGGTCCCAAGCCCTACCCGTTTCCAAGCGCCGGCGGGCTCACGCCGCTGCTGCACCTCAAGATCGGCTGGTTCCTCACCGACCTGGACGCGCCCGACATGGGCAACTTCCTGCTCATTCCCGGCAGCCACCGCGGAAACTTTCCCCGCGATATCGCCAACGCGGACGCCCTCGCCTCGCCCAGCCGCTTCCAGGAGGTCGACGAGATCGACGCCGGGGTGCCGGGCGCCGTGCAGCTGCAGCTGCGCGCCGGCGACGCGATGCTGTTTCACAACGCGCTCTGGCATTCGGTCTCGCGCAACACGTCGAACGTGCGGCGCAAGAACCTCTTCTACGTCTACTCGCCGATCTGGATGCGGCTGGGCGACCGCGTATCCAGTTCACCGGAGCTCATCGCGCGCGCCGACCCCGTGCGGCGGCAGCTCCTGGGCGTGCTGGACCACGACCCCGCCGGCGTGCATCCCACCGACGTGGACGCGCCGCTGATCCGCCTCTGGGAGGGCAAGGGCTACGACCAGGTGTGGGTGGACCAGGTGATGAAATACATCGGCCTCGACGGCCCACGGCCCATGAGGCGTGAGTAGCCCTTCGTCATTCCCGGGCAGCCACAAGGGCTGCCCCTACACCGAATGGGGCGGGAATCCAGGCCCCGCGACGCCCGTGCCGTGTAGGGGCGCCCCTTGCGTGGGGCGGGAATCCAGGCCCCGCGACGCCCGTGTCCGTGTAGGGGCGCCCCTTGTGGGCGCCCATCAGGGTCGAACCGGGCAGCCACAAGGGCTGCCCCTACACCGAATGGGGCGGGAATCCAGGCCCCGCGACGCCCGTGTCCGTGTAGGGGCGCCCCTTGTGGGCGCCCATCAGGGTCGAACCGGGCAGCCACAAGGGCTGCCCCCACACCGAATGGGGCGGGAATCCAGGCCCCGCGACGCCCGTGTCCGTGTAGGGGCGCCCCTTGTGGGCGCCCATCAGGGTCGATCCGGGCAGCCACAAGGGCTGCCCCTACACCGACCTCATATTGCCCGGTGGCCCACGCTGCCTGCAGCGTGGGAAGGGTCCGGTGGCCCGGGCTGCACGCAGCCCGGGAAGTGCATCTCGCGTGAGCAGCGCGCCTCAGCCCGTCGTGTAGGGCGCGCCCCAGCATCGGAGACCTCATGCCCAGTCTGAACCGCTCCCTTCTCAGGCGGGACGGCTACCTCATCCTGCGCAACGTCATTCCGGCCGAAGAACTCGACGCCATGCGGGAGGCCTCCGAGACGATCCTCGACCGGCAGCGGGAGATCTGGCGCCGCGAGGCTGGGCCCGACGATCCTCCCGGCGGCATGTGGGAGACGGCGCCGCAGCCGCGGGTTTCGGACATGGAGCGCCTGGTTGACGCCGAGACGGCGCGGGCGGTCGAGCTCTGGCTAGGCGAGCCGGTGCTGGACGTCTGCCGTGAGTTGCTGTGCCTGCCGGAGGCGTCGCCAATGCTCATGTCGATGATGTGCAATCCGCGGACCGACCACGGCCCCGCCAAGTGGCACCGGGATATCCACCCCATCGACATGGCGCCGCTGCGGCTCCTGCAAGCCGAAATTCTCGAAACCGGCCCGCGATACCTGCAGTGGAACATCCCGCTCTATGACGACGACGTGCTGTGGGTCGTTCCCGGCAGCCATCGTCGGCTCAACACGCCGGAGGAAGAGCGGCAGCTCGAGGAAGACCCGCGAGCGCCCCTGCCCGGCGGCGTGCCCGTGGACCTGAAGGCCGGCGACGGCGTGGTCTATAACAACTGCATGCTGCATTGGGGCAGCAACTATGCCCCCAAGCTCCGGCGCACGCTTCACGGCGGGCACGCGGTGCAGGCTCACCCGCGGGATGTCGGCTTCGCGCGCCATCTCTCGCCGCCGGCCCGCGCCGCGTTCGAGTCCTGGTCGCGCCGGGCGGCGGACCAGCGGGACCTCACCGAACGGGCGCTGCGCGCGGTGCTCGGCCGCGACGCGCCCACGTTTCAAGGCGCGCTCGAGTCGCTCCTGCCCGGCGCCGGACCGGCCGCCAAGCTGGTCCTCACGGTTTTCCTCTGCAAGGCCGCGCAGCACATCCACCAGCTCAAGCAGCCGGACTTCGATGAACTGTCGCCGTTATTGAGGCTTTACGCGACGTACACGCAGCCGTTCATGCTGAACTGGGGCCGGTCGTTCGCGCGGCGATTCACCGATGCCGAAGCCGACGAGCTGTGGCGCCGCTTCGACTGGCTGGAGTCGCGCTTGCTCGCCGACACAATCCAGCCGGTGACCGGTCTGCAAGGCAGCCCCAACAGGTACTACCAGAACGACTTGCCGGAGCCGGTGACGGTGGATGAATTCGTTGCGAGCTGGGCCGGGTAGGCCTGGCACTCCCCGCATGTTGGCCGGTGGCTGCCAACGGGCGGCGGCTTGAGTTCATTTACCCAGTGGCCCGGTGGCCCAGGCTGCGCGCAGCCTGGGAAGGGCAGCACGTCATGCAAGAATCTCGCCTGAGCAGCACATCCAGGACCGACGCGTAGTGCGCCTGTCAGCATCGGAGACTCCATGCCCAGCCTGAACCGCTCCCTCCTCAGACGGGACGGCTACCTCATCCTGCGCAACGTCATCCCGGCCGACGAGATTGACGCCGTGCGCACGGCCTGCGAAGGCCTGCTGGACCGGCAGCGCGACATCTGGCGCCGCCAGGCCGGGCCCGACGATCCGCCCGGCGGCATGTGGGACAAGCACCCGCAGCCGCGCGTGCCGGCCTTCGAGCGGCTGGTGGATCAAGAAACGGCGCGGGCGGTCGAGCTGTGGCTCAGCGATCCGATCATGGGGACCAGCCGCGAGCTGCTCAGCCAGCCCGAGGCGGTGCCCATGGAGATGATGATGATGTGCAACCCGCGGACCGAGCACGGCCCCGCCAAGTGGCACCGCGACATCGGCGCTGACGACATGGCGCCGCTGTGGCTGCTGCAGGAGGAACTGGCGGAAACCGGCCCGCGCTACCTGCAGTGGAACCTGCCGCTCTACGACGACGACGTGCTCTGGGTCGTGCCGGGCAGCCACCGGCGTCCGAACACGCCCGAGGAGGATCGGCAGCTGGCGGAGGATCCGTGGTCCCCGCTGCCGGGCGGCATGCGCGTGAAGTTGAAGGCCGGCGACGGCGTGATCTACCACCACAGCATGCTGCACTGGGGCAGCAGCTACACCCCGAAGCTGCGGCGCACGGTGCACGGCGGCATGGCGGTGCACGCCAACCCGCGCGATACAGGCTTCACGCGCCATCTCTCGCCGTCGGCCGCAGCCGCGTTCGAGTCCTGGGCGCGCCTCGCGGCGAAGCAACGGGACCTCACCGAGCAGGCGCTGCGCGGCGTCCTAGACGGTGTTGCGGCGGCATTTCACGCGGCACTCGAGCGCTTGCACCCCGGCGCGGGCCCCGCCGCCAAGCTGGCCCTCACGGCTTGCCTGGGCGAGGCCGCGCGGCACATTCATTTGCTCAAGCAGCCGGACTTCGGCGACCTGCCGGAGGACGTGCAGTCGCGGGTGCAGCACCTCCACCCGCTCACGCTGGGCTGGGGACCGGCCTTCGGCGACCGGTTCAGCGAGACCGAGGCCGACGAACTGTGGCGCCGCTTCGACTGGCTGGCGCAGCGTCTCCACGCCGATCCCCGGCAGCCACTGACGCTTGACGAGTTTGTTGGGAGCTGGTCCGGGTAGGACCAGCGTCCCCGTGGCCCGCGTAGGGGCGCCCCTAGTGGGCGCCCGTCCGGGTGGATCCGGGCAGCCGCGAGGGCTGCCCCTACACCGACCTGGCATTGCCCGGTGGCCCGCGCTGCGTGCAGCGTGGGAAACTCGGCGCTCGAGTTCCTTGCAGAAGCCCCTAGCCCATATCGATGCGTAGCGCGTCACCCAGCATCGGAGTCCCCATGCCCAGCCTGAACCGCTGCGTCGCGACGGCTATCTGATCATCCGCAACGTCTTCCCGGCCGACCGGCTCGACGAGGTGCGCACGGCCTGCGAGGCGATCCTCGACCGGCAGCGCGAGATCTGGTGCCAAGAGGCCGGGCCCGACGATCCGCCCGGCGGCGTGTGGGACACGCGTCCGCAACCGCGCGTGCCGGCATTCGAGAATCTGGTGGATGCGGAGACCGCCCTGGCGGTCGAGCTATGGCTCAGCGAGCCGATCATGGACGCCAGCCGCGAGATGCTCAGCGGCACCGAGGCGGTGCCCATGCACATGATGATGATGTGCAACCCGCGGACCGACCACGGCCCCGCCAAGTGGCACCGCGACATCGGGCAACTCGAAGTGGCGCCGCTGTGGCTGCTGCAAGAGGAGCTGGCGGAAACCGGCCCGCGCTACCTGCAGTGGAACCTGCCGCTCTACGACGACGACGTGCTCTGGGTCGTGCCGGGCAGCCACCGCCGCCTGAACACGCCGGAGGAGGACCGGCAGCTGGCGGACGATCCGCGGTCGCCGCTGCCCGGCGGCATGCCCGTGGAGCTGAAGGCCGGCGACGGCTTGATCTACTACCACAGCATGTTGCACTGGGGCAGCAACTACAGCCCGAAGCTGCGGCGCACGGTGCATGGCGGCATTGCGGTGCACGCCATGCCGCGGGACCTTGGCTTCACGCGCCATCTCTCCCCGTCGGCCGCCGCCGCGTTCCAGTCCTGGAACCGCCGCGCGGCGGAGCAGCGGGACCTCACCGACCAGGCGCTGCGAGGCGTCCTGGACGGCGACGCGGCGGCATTTCGCACGGCGCTCGAGCGCTTGCACCCCGGCGCCGGACCCGCCGCCAAGCTGGCCCTCACCGCCTGCCTGGCGGAAGCCGCGCGGCACATTCATTTGCTCAAGCAGCCGGGCTTCGACGATCTGCCGGAGGACGTGCAGCGCCAGGCCACGCACCTCCACCCGCTCACGCTGGGCTGGGGACCGGCCTTCGGCGACCGGTTCAGCGAAGCCGAGGCCGACGACCTCTGGCGGCGATTTGACTGGCTGGCGCAGCGCCTCCACGCCGAGCCGCGGCAGCCGGTGACGCTGGACCAGTTTGCTGAGAGTTGGGCGAACTGAGCGCGACTCCTCGCACGAAGCGTTTACATATGCCGGTAGGGGCAGGTTTCAAACCTGCCCCTACGCCAAGCGTGTAAGGCGTTTCCAGGTTGGAAAGAGCCTGGATTCCCTAGATTCAAAGGCGAAGCGCAACACCTCACTTGGGCGTTGCCATGGGACGCCACTACTCACTCTCACCGTTGAAGACCGCTGTGAAATGGCCCGACGCCACGCCGCCGGCACAGCGGCGTCGGACCAGGCCTGTTCGGTGTTTGTGTGGTGATTGAAGCTGCGCTAGGGTGGGCGGACGATGCTTGGCGATACCGGTGATGCACTTGTGTATAGCCACCCAGCCTCCGCATGAACGCCGCCCAGCTTGCCGACCGGCTCTCGGGCGACGCGGCCTTTGCCCGCGGGGTCACCGCCTGGAAGGTTCGGCCCGCACGCGAGGCGCGCCATGCGCCCTGGCCCGAGGGCATCGCGCCGGTGCTGCGGCGGGCGCTTGAGCAGCGCGGCGTCCGCGAGCTTTACACCCACCAGGCCGAGGCCATCGCGCGCGTGCTCGACGGCGAGGACGTGTGCATCGTCACCGGCACCGCCTCGGGCAAGACCCTCTGCTACAACGTGCCGGTCGTGCAGGCCATCCTCGACGATCCCCAGGCCCGCGCGCTCTACCTCTTCCCGACCAAGGCCCTGGCGCAGGACCAGCTTGACGAGCTGTACTCGCTGGTCCAGGTCGCCGAGGCCGACATCAAGACCTTCACCTACGACGGCGACACGGCGACGGCCGCGCGGCGCAAGGTGCGGCAGGCCGGGCACGTCGTTATCACCAACCCCGACATGCTCCACCAGGGCATCCTGCCGCACCACACCCAGTGGACCCGGTTGTTCGAGAACCTGCGCTTCATCGTGCTCGACGAGCTGCACGTCTATCGCGGCATCTTCGGCAGCCACCTGGCCAACGTGCTGCGGCGCTTGCTGCGCGTTGCCGAGTTCTACGGCTCGCGACCGCAGATCGTGGCCTGCTCCGCGACCATCGCCAATCCCAAGCAGCTGGCCGACCGGCTCACCGACCGCGACCTGCGCGTGGTTGACGACGACGGCGCGCCGCGCGGCGAGAAGCACCTGATCTTCTACAACCCTCGGGTCGTAAACGCGCAGCTGGGGATTCGCGCCTCCGAGATCGACGCGGCGGCGGCGATTTCCGGGGTGCTGCTGGGCAACGATATCCAGACGCTCACGTTCGCCCGCAGCCGCACGGCCACCGAGCTGCTGCTGAGCAAGCTGCGCGGCGGTCCGCACCTGGGCCGCGGCGAGGTTCGCGGCTATCGCGGCGGCTACCTGCCGGCCGAACGCCGCGAGATCGAGCAGGGCCTGCGCGACGGCACGGTGCGGGCGGTCGTGGCCACCAATGCCCTCGAACTGGGCGTCGACATCGGGGAGGCCCAGGCGGCCGTGCTCTGCGGCTATCCGGGGTCGCTGGCGAGCTTCTGGCAGCAGGTGGGCCGCGCCGGACGCCGCCGCGAATCGTCGGTTGCGGTCTATGTGGCCGGGTCGAGCCCGCTGGATCAATTCGTGGCGCGCAACCCGGATTTCGTGCTGCGCGAGTCCGTCGAGTCGGCGCTCATCAACCCCGACAACCTCTACGTCTACACCAGCCACCTCAAGTGCGCCGCATTCGAGCTGCCGCTCATCGAGACCGAAACCTTCGGCGTGTCCACCACGGATGGCGCGCTGGGGATGCTCGTCGAGGAGGGCATCCTGCACAAGGCCGCCGGCACCTATCACTGGACCGCCGACGACTACCCCGCCCAGTACGTCAGCCTGCGCACCGGCACGCTCGACAACATCGTCATCGTCACCGACGAGAGCCGGCCGCAGGTGATCGGTCAGGTCGACCGCTTCTCCGCGCCCACGCGGGTGCACGAGGACGCGATCTATCTCCACGACGGTCGCCAATACCACGTCAACCGCCTCGACTGGGATCAGGGCAAGGCGTACGTCGAAGAGGTCTCGGTGGAGCACTACACCGTCGCCAGCATGAACGTCAACGTCGCCGTGCTCGACGACTTCGAGCAGCGGGCCGAGACGCCGCTCGGGCGCGCCTGGGGAGAGGTTCGCGTCACGGCGCGGCCCACGATCTTCAAGAAGCTGCGCATCAGCAACGACGACAACGTCGGCTGGGGCACCATCGATCTCCCCGAGCAGGAGATGCACACCCAGGCGTGCTGGGCCTGGATGCGCCCCGAGCTGACCGAGACGCTGTCCCGCGCCGAGATCGAATCCGGCCTCTGGGGCGCCCGCCACCTGCTGCCCAACGTGGCGGCGGTCTATCTCATGTGCGACCCGCACGACCTGGGCGTCGTCAGCGAGATCAAGTCGCCGTTCACCCAAGCGCCAACGCTGTATCTCTACGACCGCTATCCGGGCGGCGTGGGGCTCAGCGAGCGGCTCTTCGCCTCGTTCGATCAGGTCGTGCAGGCCGCGGCCGAGCTGGCCGCCGACTGCGACTGCGCCGAGGGCTGCCCGGCCTGCGTCGGGCCGCCGGTGGCCGCTGGGATCAGCGCCAAGGCGGCCACGCTGCGGGTGCTGCGAGCGCGCGCGGCCGAATCCGGTTCGGCGCTAGCCGCCGCGGCGCATGCTGGTTCCCTCGCCTTGGGCGGAGACGTTTGAAAGACCCGGTCTGGCTCAGGATGTCCAAGGAGACCCCTGGGCAAGTCCGGGTTGGGCGGGGCCTGGATTCCCGCTTCCGCGGGAATGACGGAGGGGATAGGCAAGGGTCTTCTGGAAGGTTGAGGGACCCTTGCGACCGCTATCGAACGCCGCCCGGCGCATCATGACCAACGGCCGGGCGATGGCCTGGAAGCGTCCCTGGGAGCCCGTCGAGAGAGTGGCAGTAACGCCGCGGCCCGCCGCACCGGACGTTCCGGTCGAGGACGTCATCGGCGGCTCGCTCGAATCCAACGACGCCGGGTCGTTCTTGGTGATCAGTCACACCCACCGCTTGCCGCGCGGGCTGTCGCCGGCGTGGCCCGACGACCCCGCCCGGCGCGCCCTGACAACGCTCACCGGCGATCCGGAACTCGAAGACTTCGAGTTGAAACGAGCGCTGTTCATCGACACGGAGACGACGGGACTGGCCGGCGGGACGGGCACCTACGCATTTCTGATCGGGTGCGGCTGGCTGGAGGACGGCGCGTTGCGGGTCGAGCAGTACTTCATGCGCGATCACGCCGACGAGCCGGCCATGATGGCGCACCTCGCGCGCCTCATCTCGCGGTTCGACTGGACGGTGAGCTTCAACGGCAAGAGCTTCGACCTGCCGCTGTTGCGCACGCGCTTCATCATGAATCGCACCCGCACCGCCCTCGACGCCCTGGGCGCGCTGGATCTCTTGCACGCCGCGCGCCGCCTGTGGCGCTACCAGCTGCCGCGCCGCGACCTCGGCACGCTCGAGCGCGAGATCCTCGGCGTTGAGCGCGAGCTCGACGTGCCGAGCCATGAGATTCCCGACATCTACTTTCGCTATCTCCGCACCGGCGACGCCGGCGAGCTTGTGCCGGTGATGGCCCACAACCGCGAGGACCTCGTGTCCATGGCGGCGTTGCTGGCCCGTGCCTGCGGTGCCTGCAACGACTGGCGCAGCCCCACCGCCCCGCCCGCCCAAGTCCTGGGCGCGGCCCGATCCTTCGCGCTCGCCGGAGACTTGGACACCGCGCTCGCGGCCTACGCGCGGGCGTTGGAGCTTGGCTTGGACGAAGCGTTGCAGCCCTTGGCGCAGGTGCCGCTCAGCCTGGCCCACAAGCGGCGCGGCGCCTGGACCGATGCATTGGCCCTGTGGGAGGGCATGCGGGGGCTTGAGGGGCGCGGCGCCGTCTGGGCGCTGGTTGAACTGGCCAAGTACCACGAGCATCGGGCCGGCGAGTTCGCCAAGGCCCGCGACTACACCCGCGAGGCTTTGGCGCAAGCAGACCGCATTCTCGACGGCCTGCCCCATCCGCTCGCGCCCCCGGCGCTCGAGCACCGGCTTGCACGGCTCCAACGCCGGCTGCGGGCTTCCCACGCCCACCGCTCTGCAGCCTGATCTCGTTCCCGTCCTGAGAGGTCCGATCCCCTCTCCCGCGACGAAGCCCGCGCGCAACTCTCCATAGTTCCCGCGCAACCTCGCGTCATTCCGGCGCACAGCCTGCCCCGTACTCGATACGGGGCAGGAATCCAGGCCGCCTGAACCTAATCACCCACGAGGCGCTTCGAATGTTTGGCGTAGGGGCGGGTCTCAGACCCGCCCTTGCATGTGGCAAGACCCTCGGATCGTCCGAGGGTAGGCCGGGCCGGGAACGACCGCCCGCCCCCTCCCGCGTGCTTGGAAAGCACCGGGGTGCCGGGCCCGCCCGTCGGGGTCCGCCTCCCTCTCCCCGCGTTTGCATAACGAGGTAGGGGCGGTTCGAATGGGCTGGATTGGCGCGAGGAATAATTCGCGGTTGTCTCAGGTCACCCGCGCCCGCGTGCATGTTACGGCGGCAAGGCCCTCTCCACGGTGTTGCGCCCCAGCCCGTCGTAGGTCTCGATCCGAGGGACTAGGCCCGCCGCCGCTCGATCAACGGCGCCGGCTGAACGACCGCTCCGCCCCCTGTTGCCCGATGCAAGCACGATCGGGGCGATCCCCTGCTCCCGCAGCCACTGGCGCCGGCGTTTGGACTCCGGGCCCGCCCGTCGCGGGTCGCGTCGGCCACCTCCCGGGGGTCTCCCCCGTGGCAGACCTCGTAGCCGAAATGGGTCTGGATCGGTCGCGCTGCGCGCCGCGCCCCGCCGCCAGCGGCGGGCGCCGCACCTGCGAGCGTAGGCACCCTGCGCCTCCAGTTCGCGCCAGCGCCCGGGCGCGCGCCCCCCTGGGCCCAGGTGAGGGTCCGGCGTGTCGTCCGCCAGCCCCAGCCCCACGAAGCGGCGGACGAACCAGGTCGCTGAGCGCCTCTTCCAGTTGCGGGAGAGCGTTCAGCAGCACCTTCACCATCAGCAGCGGGGGATAGCTGGGTCGGCGGGCGGCGGCGTGCACGCCGGCCACGACCTGCCCGGGCGTCCGATCCGCTCCAGCCGCTGGTTCTGGCCCAGCGTCTCCGATTCGGCGAGCGACGGTCGGCCCATGTCCCGGTGCATACGACCTCCCGCTTCCGCGGGAATGACGAAGGGTTACGCAAAGGTCTCCCGTGGGAGAGGGCTGGGGTGAGGGGGATCCGCCACCGACAGCACAACCCAGGACGCCAGCCGCCCGACGACCGCCCGGTCCCCGGGTGGACAAAGCCGACCGCGCACGGTTTGATGATGCGGCGCGGCATCCCGTAGGTAGAGCAATGCGATTCAAGGTTGGCGTCATCGGCGCGTCGGGATTCATCGGCGTGCCGTATCGGCTCGAGATGCGCGACGCACCCGAGCAATATGAAATCGTCGCGGTCAGCGCCCGCCGCCGCGACCTGCTGGAGGCTGCCGGGCGCGAAGACGGCGCCGCGCTCGTCACCACTGACTGGCGTGAAGTGGTGGCCCATCCCGATGTCGACGTTGTCGTCGTGGCGGTGCCCGACGTCCTGCACCACGAGATGGCCCTGGAGTGCGCCGCGCAGGGCAAGCACATCGTGTGCGAGAAGCCCGTGGCCATGAACGCGCGTGAGGCCCACGAGATCTGGACGGCCTACCGCGATCGCGGTCTGGGCCATTTCGTCCCGTTCTGGACGCGCGGCGTGCCGGTGTTTCAGCGCGTGCGGCAGCTGCTGGCCGAGGGACTGATCGGGGAAGTCCGGGGCGTGGTCTATCGATGGCACAACGCGCGGCTGCAATCGATGCCCTACACCTGGCGCGACGACGCCGAGCAGTCGGCCGCCGGCAGCGTCGCCGACGGCGGCTCCCATGCCTACGACGCCTTGCGCTGGCTCACCGGCCTAGAGGCGCGGCGGGTGTTCGCGCAGGCTGGCGTGCTGTCGCCGCCGAAACCCGATCTGGGCGAACCCAATCTCGAAGAGGCGCTCGCCTGGAGCGAAGCGCACGACGCGACGGCGGGACAGTCGCGCCGGGCCGGCACGGCGTTCGATTACGGCAATCTCACCTTCGAGCTGGATAACGGAGGCGTCGGGGTGCTGATGGTTTCGCACGCGCCCTATTTGCGATCGGCGCTGGCGCCCGATGTCGAGTTGCACGGCTCCGAGGCCTCCATTTCCATTGGCCGCTTTACCGGCGATCTGCACATCGCGCGGAAGCCCGGCGAATCGGAGCTGCTCGAGGCCATGCCCGCGCCCGATGCCCCCAACAACTTCAGGGACATGGTCCATCCCGGCCTGCTCGCGACCATGGCCGGCGAGCCCACCGAGATGCCGGAACTGCACGCCGGCTGGCGGGTGCAGCTCTTCACGGATGCCGCCGTGGCGTCTGCCGAGCGTGGCGCGTGGGTGGAGACGGCCGAGTTCGACGCCGCCGAAGCGGGTTAGGTTAGGTCACCTCGACCGGGCGGCCTGAGCGACCCGAGTCGATGGCGGCCTGCGCCGTGGCCGCGATGTCCCGGCCAACGCGCGCGTTCAGGATCGTGTCGCCGTTCGTATCGATGGCGTGGGCAAAATCCTCCATCAGGAGCCAGTCCGCGTCGCCGCCGACGCGCCGTGCGGGCGAATCGCTGGCCGTCCGTCCCCGGTAAAACACCCGCACCTCGGGCCGCGGCTCGTTGATTGCCATCGCGCCGCGCGTGCCCACGATGTGGATCTTGATCTCCCCGTCGGCGTCGTGCTTGGCGCGCCCGATGCGGCCAATGCACAGCGTGCCCACGATCCCGTGCTCCATCTCCAACGTCACCGACGCCAGGTCGTCGATGCCGTGGTCGACGTTGCGCTGGTGGAAATGGGCCGTCGTGCGCGCGAACACCCGGTGGATTCGCGCGCCCGTGAGCGTGCGGATGTGCGACAGCGGGTAGATGCCCTCGATCTGCAACTCGCCCATCGGCGCGTGCCCCACGCCGCCGTCCGAGCCGTCCACGTGCGCCGCCTTGAGCGCTTCCAGCCAGTCGATCTTGGGGGAGTCGGGCCGACCTTCCCCGCGTCGCGGTCCCGCATCCTTCGCGAAGTAGAAGTCGATGTGCACGGCGCGTATGCGTCCGATCGCGCCGCTGTCCAGTTCCCGCCGGGCCTGCAGCATCGCCGGCATCATGTTGCGGTTCCACATCATGAACTGCACGCCATTGCGCTCGACGGCCTCCACGACGCGGTCGCACTCGGAGACCAGGGTCGACATCGGCTTGTCCTGCACCACGTGCAGCCCGGCGTTGGCGGCGCGCACGCTCAGGTCCGCGTGCCGCTCGGCCTCCGGGCTCACGCAGGCCACCTGGACGTCGTAGTCCCGCAGCGCCGCCTCCACGCCGCGCACGTAGGGGATGTTCAACTCGTCGGCCAGCTTCTGGTTGCGCTCGTGGACCCATTCGGGCTGGTCGGCGTCGTCGGCCACCACGACGGGATCGAATCGCGAGTGCGTCGCGAGCCCCAGCGGCACGTAGTCGTGCTTTACGACGCTGAGGACCGCCACGCGAAAAACTGTGTTGCCGCTAGACGAGGACATAGCCGTCCTCCCTGCGGGCGGCTGCCCGACCGGACGCCGCCGACGCCATGGCGGCTTCGGCGACTTCGAGGGCCAGGACTCCGGCCGCGGCATCCGCAGCCGTTGCTCACCGCCTCCGTGAACGCCTGGAGCTGGCTGATCGCCGCGGCGTCGCCTTGCGTCGTGAGCCGCGCGGCGGGCGTTCCGCCCCGGTACAGCAGCTGCATGTTGTGCTGGTCGTCCGCATACACGGCGCCGTCCGCTCCGATGAGCTCGAGGGACCAATAGCCGTCGCCCTGGGGCAGCGCCGTCGTCACGTCCAGCACGGCCATCCCGCCGTCGGGAAACCCGAGATGCACCACCGCCGCGTCCGGTCGCCCAGGGTCCAGGCCGCGTGCGACCGCGAACACGGCGTTGGGCGGCGTGTCGAAGAGCCAAGCCGCCAGGTCGATTTCCCGCGTGAGCTCGTGGATGAAGATCCCACCGCTGCGGTCGGGATCGAGCTCCCAGGCCGTGGGACCGCCCGTGGGCGGTGGCTGCCAACGGTGGCTGCGAACCAGGCCGAGCCGGCCGACCTGGCCGGCGGCCATGCTCGCGCGCACGGCCGCGACATCCGATCGGTATCGGTCGAGCTGGCCGGCCATGAGGACCACGTCGGCGGCGGCGCAGCCATCGGCCACGGCGCGCGCGTCGGCGGCGGAGCGCGCCAGCGGGCCTTGCACGAGCACATGCTTTCCCGCCGCCGCGGCAAGCTTGATGTGGGCCGCCCGCTCATCGGTTGGCGTCTGGACGATCACGGCGTCGATCTCGTCCGCGTGCTCCTCCAGCAGTTGAGCGAGCGTGGGCGCCGCGATGACGTTGCCCGAGTCGACCTGCGCGCCGTCGGTCGCGGCGGCGATGCTGGCGCCGGCAGCGCGCGACGCGCTCCGAGCGTAGGCGTCGTCGATCGGCCCGCTGCCGACCAACGCCAAGCGCGTCATCAACGCCAATCCGTGCATGCGACCCAAGCGCCGTCATGGTAACCAGCCCGGCATGGGACCGCGATGGCCCCCCATTTGTCCTTCCGAACGCAGTGAGGAATCTAAGAGGTCCATTCACGGCCGTGGGAGCGGTCCGGCCCGCCGGGTAACGGGGCGGCCCAAGCCTGGATCAACGTTACTCGCTGCCCGTGCCGGAGCAGATCCGACCGGCCTAGATGACGTCCGGGATATCCGGAGCGGGACGAGCCCGAAGCCCTCGCCAAACGTCCACGGCGTAGTGAATGCCGGAGGCAAGGGTCAGCAGCAGGGCGATGCCGACCAGGAACCACGGCAGGGCGGTCCGTTCCCACATCAGCGCGTTGAACGCGATGTACTGCCACATCATCTTGGCCTTGCCGAGGCGGCCGGCGCCGACCGTCACGCCCTGGGCGCCGGCATAGGCCCGCAGGCCCATGACCGCGAATTCGCGCGCAATGACGCTCGCGCCCAGCCACCCGGGCATCCAATCCAGCTCGACCATGGTGAAGAGAACGGCGGCGATGAGCAGCTTGTCGCCGATGAGGTCGAGAAAGATGCCCAGCTGCGAGCCCGTGCCGAAGCGCCGCGCCAGCGTTCCGTCGAAGACGTCGCTCGCCCCGGCCGCGGCGAAGACGAATCCGGCCGTCTGGTTCGAGAACGACCAGTCCCAAAACAGCAGCCAGACGATGATCGGGATCGATCCGACGCGGGCGAGCGTCAGGCCATTCGGCACGTACGACCGCCACCGTGCGATTGGGAAGCGGCTGTCTCGATGTTTGGCGGTCACGGCCTAGCTGCTCGTTGGCCGCGGCGCGGCGGTCGGCGCCGTCGGGATATCGACCCGCCACGTATGCCGCGCGGGCTCGCCCGCGCCGGCGAGTTGAGGCACGGGTTGCCCGTTGATGGTGATTGTCACGGCGTCGGCCGCGCCGACATCGATCAGCGCTTCCCGCTCCACGCTCCACTGCCGCGCCTCACCGGCTGCCAGGATCTCGTCGACAAGCGTTCGCTCATCGACCTCGATGCGCACCTGCGTGGGGCTCAGGACGACCAACTCGAACACGGCTCCGCGCGCGACGGTCGTCGGCGCACCGGCGTCGGCGTCGTCCGGTGCGGCGCCGCCGCCCGTCTGCCCGCCAAAGGTGTTCAAGATCAGCACCGCAAGGATCACGCCGAGCGCCCCGGCGAGCGGCAGGACGGCCAGCATCAGCGGGGGCCCACGCCGCACGCTTGGGCCTGCTGCGGCGGTGACGGCTGCGGGGTGCTCGCCCGCCTGTGCGTAGTACATGTCCAGCAGCGGCTCGACCGGCAGCCGCAGCGCGTCCGCATAGATGCGAATGAATCCGGCATTGAACGGCGGCCCCGGAAGCGAAGCGAACTCGTCCGCCTCCAGAGCTGCCAAGTGCTCACGCGGAATATGCGTCACGACGGCGGCTTCCTCGATGGTCAGCGCGGCGGCTTCGCGGGCGGTCCGCAGTTGTTCGCCAAGCGTTGCCATGAAGGGATTATTACCCCCAGGAGCGCAACGTCGGGGCCGTGCCGCCCGTGCTCACCCTCCCGTGAAGCTGTGCGATGGGTCGGGCCGCAGCGTTACGCCGAACGTCGCGAATATGTCGTTGACTTCCGTGAACTGAACGAAAAGGCTCAGCAGTTCGCCGACGCCCTCGCGGAGCCCGGCGGCGATGAACGGCGCCGGCAGAGCGTTCGGCGCCGCAACTTCCGTCGCGTAGCGCTCAGCGAAGCCGTCGCCCAATTCGTCCGCAATCACCCGCGCCAACGCGGCATCAATCTCTTCGAGGGATTCCATGGTGGCGACAAATGACTTCAGGTCGTCGATCTCGTAGCGGAATTCAATGTCCAGGCGTTGGCCGGGTGGATCTCCCGGAAACGGCACCGAGATTTCGAGTGCGCGGTTCGTCAGCGGGACGAGTTGGCGTTCGGTGATCGGCCGCGGCCAACTCCAAAAGATGCCGGGACCTTGCACCACCGTCAACATGCTTGGGCTGGGCTCCGCCGGACCGTCGAACCCGGGCTTGAACAGGGAGAGTACGGCGGCCGATGACGGGAAGACGATGGCCTCGTTCGATCGCAACAGCAGCGCTTCATCGCCTCCGATCCTGAATGCGCCGGCGAGAACGAACGCGGCGGCTGCAACGATCAGCCCGCTCGTGATCCCCAGCAGACGAGACGCTCGCGCCGTGATTCGCGGCGCCCGCCTCTGCATGTACGGGGCAAGAATCCGAGCCACGCTGGCGGGGCGGCGGCGCAATCGCAGGCCGGGAATGAGTCGTGCGGGCGGTTGCGACGCTACGCGGAACTGCTCGCTGGCGTCGGCCGCAAAGGCAACCACGGACGGCACCTCGTGACGCGCGGCAATGCGCGCCAGCGCGCTGAATCGCGTGGCGAGGCGATGCGCCTGTTCCCCGCTGGGACGCGGGTTGCCGCTGAGGATGCCGCCAATGCTGCGCATCGTCTCGCGGGCGTCGGCGGCGAACGGCCCGAGATCGTCTTGCACCGTGAGCTCACTGGTGGCGATCAAATCCGGGCGCAGGTTGAGCTGCGGCGAGGCGCGTGCCGCGCGGCGGACGCGTCGGATCCACCAGACCGATGGCAAGGCCGCGATGACCGCCGCCAGCGGCAGCCCGCCCACGTTGCCGCCGGCGGTGCCCACGAAGGCGCCGAGCGGCTCGCCGATGACTGGAATCGTTCCCAGCCATACGCCGAGCAGTCCCAGCAACGCCGCCGTCAAGAACGGCAGCCCGGCTGCCGCCACGTAGACCCGCCAGCGGCGTGCTTGCGCCGCCTGAACCGCCTGGCGCAAGCGCCGAATCGTGCCAACCTCAACGCGAGCGACGCTGGCAACGTCCTCGGGAAGCTCCTCGATCCGCAGCGTGCGTGAGATGGGAATTCCGCGTACGAAGGCATCGCTCAAGCGGCGTCGGTCGTGCGCCACCAGCACGCCGTCCTTCGGCCCCACCGCGATCGGCGCGTACTCGATGGGCATGCTGGGCGCGTGGCGCGCCGCCTCGAAGCTGGAGCTGCTGGATGGACGCCCTGCCGAGGCCATCTAGGCCCCCATCCGCCGAAATTCGCGGATCGACTGATCGACGCCCGCGGCCGCGCTCTCGACGAGGGCGATCGCCCGGTCAAGCTCCTGCATCCCCAGCGCCAGCGCCGTGATCCCAATGGCCGCTCCGATGTCGCTCGCAACGCTGGCGACGGATCGGGAAGGGTCGCGCGGGCTCATGCGAGTCAGAGCGCCGTTGCCCAGGATCCGCAAGCCGGCCGCGGCGCACTCGTGCGGCGTCCCCGTGTATGGCGAAATACCGCGGCGCCGAACGTCCCGCGCGATGGCTCTGGCTTCCGTCGTACCTGGGAGCGACGCGGCGCCGACGTCGCCGGCCGGATGCGTCAGGCTATGGACCATGAGCGCCAGATGCGCGTTGGGCACCGCCGCCCCGGCATCACGGAGGTCCATGGCTAGCGTGGGCCGGAACCGCTGCACCGACGCGCGCAACGCACCCCACGCCTGGTCGTTGGCCACGCTATGCGCCAGACGCAAACCGCCATCGAGCCCGGATGCCAGCGGCAATGGAGGGATATCGGCCGCGTCCCCGTCCACCTCGACCAGGTGGAGCCGCAGGGCGATCTGGTCGAGCAGGGCGGCCCGCTCGCGGGCGCGTGAGGTGAATACCCGAGTCACCGCGCGCCCGGCCACCAGCACTGGCCGCGAAAGGCTCAGCGGCACCGCGTCGATCAGAATCCGGACGGGGCTGTCGGGATCGCCGGATGACAGGCGCACCACCTGCGCTTGCGGCAGGCCCGGCAACGGACCCTCATACAGCGATTGCACCTCGTAGGTGTCGCCAAGCGTCTGCCGAATCTCGCGCCACTTGCTCCCCCGCAGACTGTCCGCGAACCGGTCGACGTCCATGGGAATGTCGAGACTCCGCGCCCCAGGCAAGATCATGGCAGGTCGTCCATTGGGTCGTCGGCAGCCTCGTCGTCGGGAGCCTCGCCGCCGGGCGCCGGCTCGGCGGCCGCATCGGCGTTGTCGCCGTCGCGCTGCGGTTCCGGCGCCTCGGCGACATCCGTGGCGGCCGCGGCCAGCGCCGGGTCATGCGCGGACTCCAACGGCATCCACATGCCGACCTCAACCGGCAGCGCCATCGGGTTCGGGTGCTTGATCAGGGCCGCATAGACCGCTGCCGCTTCATTGAGCCCCAGCGTCAGGGCCTGCGCCAGCGCTTGCCCGTAGCCGGTGCTGTCGTTGGGCGCGCTGTCGATGGCGGCGGCAACCTCCGCGAGACCCGCGTGGGGCTCGGCGGTGACGTGCACCGGCGCGCCCGTCCAGGCCGTGCAGGGTTCTTCTGGGGCGCCGATGCGGAGCAACGCCGCGACCCAGGGACGCCCGGCGAGCAGCCACGCCCCCGCCAGCGCGAGCACCCAGTGCGTTCCCGAGACCGCCACGAGCGCCGCGCCGAGCATCAGCGATGTCCACGAGCGGCGCAGTCGGGCGAAGCGCCCGGAAGCCCTGGTTGGCGCCGGAGTCCCGTGGCGCATCGCCGCCTCGATCGCCATTACGGCCTGTCGTCGGACGCGCTCGGCGGCGAAGGCCGCTGGCCCTGAATGCACGATGGCCACCGCCCAGTCCAGGAACTGCGGTCCGCGCCCGTCGGCGGCGCGCACGGCGGCGCGCGCCGCCTCATCGGCGCGCAGCACGTAGCCGCCGCTTACCGGCACTGCCCAGCACACCAGGTGCATCATGGACGGGGTCGGGCGACGAGCGTCGTCAGCGGAGCGACGGGCCGTTCCGGCAGCAACAGGCGTGCCAGCCGGCGCCGCGGAGGCCGCGGCCGCGATTGATCGGCGGCTTGCCGCCGTGAGCGATAGAACGCGACGGCGCCGGGCCAGCGCAGCAGCCGCTCCGCGGCCAGCTCGAGCGCGACAGTGTCGCGGGCAAACGCCCCTTCCTCGAGCCCGCGCCATATGTCGCGCACGTGGGCCAAGCTGCCGCCAAACTGCGCGATGGCCGGCTCGGCCACCACAGCCCCGGATTCCAGCATGCGGCGCGCACGTGCACCGATCTCGCGATGGGCAAAGGCGTGCAGCGCCGAGCGGGTGGCGATCAAGAACCCGAACGGAAGCGCCCAGCCGATAATGAACGCGACCCGCGACGGATTGGCGATCAGAAACGCGACCAGCACCCCGAGGATTGTGAGCTCGAGCAGCGCCAGCAGCGCCTGTCGCGCCCAAGCCCGGCCAATGCCCGCCGCTGACGCTGCATAGCTGAACAGGTCAGCCTCCAGCCGCGCACGCACCACCGCGGCCTCGCCCGGAGACACCTCATACGGACTGTAGATGGCCAGCTGGACCGGCCCGTTGGCGGCGTCGAGCGCCGTATAGTCCGCGTCGATGAAGAAGGCGGCGCCCGTCTCGGTGGGCACGACAAAGGCGTCGACCACTTGGGTGGTGAAGTCAGGCCCGCTGGTGACGATAATGGGCTCCGGAGTGTGACCAACGGAATGATCGGCCGGCCAACACACTGATGCCAATTATAGCGGGCGACTCCTGCCTCAGCCCGGGATTGAGCGGCGTGATCCCGTGTCGTCCCTGACCATGGCGGCGGACTACGACGTCATCGTGGTCGGCTCCGGCCACGCGGGCTGTGAGGCGGCGCTGGCCGCCGCCCGCATGGGCGCCCGCACCCTGGTGCTTACGCTCGACATGTCCGGCGTGGCGCTCATGCCCTGCAATCCGTCGATTGGCGGTCCGGCAAGGGAAATCTTGTCCGCGAGATCGACGCGCTGGGCGGCGAGATGGGCCGCAACACCGACCGCACGCTCATCCAAATCCGCGAGCTGAATACCGGCAAGGGGCCGGCGGTGCGGGCCCTGCGTGCGCAAAGTGACAAGCGGCTTTACAGCGTCGCCATGCGGCGGGTGCTCGAATGCCAGCCCGGTCTCGACCTCGTGGAGGGCGCGGTCGAGGGCCTGGTCTGGCGCGAGCTGTCCCCGCGCGGCGAACGGTGCTGGCAGGTTGTTGGCGTGCGCACGGTGGACGGCCGCGCCTACACGGCCCGAGCCGTCATCGTGACCACCGGCACGTTTCTCAAGGGCCGGCTGATCAGGGGTGACGAGTCGACGCCCGGCGGTCGCGCGGGCGAGGCGCCGGCCACCGCCCTGGCCGAAGACCTGGCGCGCCACGGGTTTGATCTCGGCCGGCTCAAGACCGGCACGCCCCCGCGCCTGGACGCGCGCACGATCGATTTCTCGCGCACCGAGGTTCAGCACGGGTCGACAGTCCCGCTGCACTTCAGCTTCGACCCCGTGCCGGTCGCGGAACGGCTGGCGCAGCCGCTGCACCCGGCCTATCCCGATGTACCCGCGCCCGGATGGCGGTTGCAGATGCCCTGCTATCGCGTGGCGACCAATGAGCGCACCCACGCGGTCATCCGCGCGAATCTGCACCGCGCGCCCATGTTCAACGGCCTAATCACGGTGCCGGGGCCGCGGTATTGCCCCTCGATCGAGGACAAGATCGTGCGCTTTGCGGACAAGCCCGCGCACACCCTGTTTCTCGAACCCGAAGGATTTGACACCCCGGAGGTCTACGTCCAGGGGGCCAACACGAGCCTCCCGGCCGAGGTGCAGATCGAGATGATCCGCAGCGTGCCGGCGCTGCGTCACACTGAGGTCATCCGCCTTGGCTATGCGGTGGAGTACGACTTTGTCCGGCCGTTCCAGCTCACGCGCACCCTCGAGACGCAGCGCGCCGCCGGCCTCTTCCTGGCCGGTCAGATCAACGGCACGACCGGCTACGAGGAGGCGGCGGCGCAGGGAATCATGGCGGGGATCAATGCCTGCCGCGCCATTCGCGGCTGCGAGCCCGTGGTCCTCGGACGCGACCAGGCCTACATTGGCGTCATGATCGACGATCTGGTGAGTCGAGACCTCACCGAGCCCTACCGTCTGCACACGTCGCGGGCTGAGTACCGCCTGCTGCTGCGGCACGACAGCGCCGACATGCGGCTCACCGAGGTTGGCCATCGGGTGGGCTTGGCCGGTGAGGCCCGGATCCGCCGCCTGCGTCGGACCCAAGACGAGATCGCGCAGGTCAAGGCGTGGCTCGTCGGCGCTCGCATTCCGGCCACGCGTGCGGTCGCCGAGCGACTTGACCAACTCGGCCTGCCGCCGGTGACGCAATCGCTGCCCGCCGTCGAGTTCCTCCGCCGGCCCGGCGTCACTCTGGATCTCGTCGCCGAACTCGGGGGCGGTGGTCCATCAGTCGTGCCGGCTGCCACCGCGGCGGTGGAGTTCGACGTGAGCTACGCCGGCTATGTGCGGCAGCAGGCCGCGCAGGTCGCCCGAGCGCGGGAGACGGAGCAGGCGCGCATTCCAGCGGCGGTCAGCTTCCTTGATATCCACGGCATGCGAACCGAAGCGCGCCTTCGACTTCAGAAATTCCGGCCGGCGACGGTCGGCCAGGCGGCGCGGATCGAGGGCGTGACCCCGGCGGACATCGCGGTGCTGCTCGTCCATCTCAAGCGGTGCTCGGCCGTGGCGGGCCCCGCCGGTGGCACGGCGTCAACTGACGCGTCCTCCCCGTCGCCGAAGGCCGGTGACGGTGCCGGGCGGACGAGGTCGGAACCAAGTCAGCCTGCCAGCCCGCGCAAGCCGCGGCGGGTGCCGGCGGAAATGGCGAGCTGACGTGTCGTCGCAGTGGCCTGCGCCTGCTGAATCTCCGGCGACATTGAGGCGCTGGCGCGAGCGCTTCCAGCCTCAAACCGTCAGGGGATGGGTTCAACTGGGCGTGCTGGCGCCACTGCTGCTGTCGGTCGTCGCCGTGGTGCTGCTGGTGGTGTTTTGGTCGGTGCTTTGGTACGCGGCGGCGGCGGCCTTTGCGCTCTTCGGCGCGCTCGTCTTTTTGATGTTTCTGGCGTTCCTCGTTTATGCCGTGGCCCGGCGTCAGAGTCTGGCCGCCGTGTTCCGCGAGCCCAAGACCGCAACTGATTCCTCGACCGCGGATTCCGTCGACGCCTGAGCTACGGCGCGGCGCCGCCCGCCAGAGCCACCGCGCGCGCTAGCACCTCGTCAAGCATGGCCGGCGTGAGACGGCCGGTAAACGTGTTCTGCTGGCTGGGGTGATACGACCCCAACAGCGCGCGATCGCCCAGGTGCACCTGGGCGCCGTGGCTGAATCGCGGTGCCGGAGTTTCTGGTCGGTCGCCGCGGGCGCGGCAGATGCGCAGCAACTGCGACCAGGCATACCCCCCTAGGGCGACCAGCACGCGGGCGCGGGGCAGCAAATCGAGCTCGGACTCCAGGTAGGGACGGCAGGTCTCGCGCTCCTCGGTCGTCGGCTTGTTTCCCGGCGGCGCACATCTGACGGTGGCGGTGACGAATGCGTTTTGCAGCTGCAAGCCGTCTCCGGCCCGCGTGCTCGTCGGCTGGTTGGCAAGACCCGCCCGGTGCAGGGCGCTGAAGAGAAAATCGCCCGAGCGGTCGCCGGTGAACACCCGGCCCGTGCGATTGCCCCCATGCGCCGCGGGCGCCAGACCGACGATGAGAATCCGGGCCGTCGGGTCGCCGAAGCCGGGCACCGGCCGCCCCCAATAGGTTTCGGCGCGATAGGCCGCGCGCTTCTCGCGCGCCGTTTGCTCACGCCACGCCACCAATCGCGGACAGCGCCGGCAGTGGGTGATGCGCCGCTCGAGGTCTCCGAGGGCGGCGACGTTCGCCTCATCCTGGCTCAGCGGTTCCGTGACCATCGCGAGTCAGACTAGCGCGGTGGCCATTGGTTTCGGCGTCGTCGTGCTTCGCGGGCGGTGCCTGACCTTCGGTGCGCTACGACTGGCTCCCGCGCTGCACGCGCTCGAGGAACGGCCGCATGCATGCCACCACCTGGTCGGGCACTTCCTCCTGAGGCACGTGGCCGGCGTCTTCCAGAATCACAGGCTCGGCGTCCTCGAAACTTGCCGCCAGGGCCAGAGCCTGACCGCGACCGGCCACGCGATCCGCCGCGCCCCAGATCAGCAGCACCGGGCACTGCACCTCGCTGATCGACGCCTGCGCCGGGGCCGGATCCACGCCGGCAAGCAAGGCCGGCAGTGCGTCCAAGAACCCGGGCGCGCCGTAGGGCAGGTACTGACGGTCCACCGTTGCCCGGTCCACGCTGAAGGGATGTCGTCGGCCCAGCATGTTGCCCAGGCGCACGTACCAGCGCTGCGCGCTCAGGTTGCGCAAGATCACGCCCGCCGCGCGTGGCAGTTGCTGGCTGAGCCAGATACCGAGGCGAACGAACGGACCGGCGACCAGGAAGGGATCGACCAGCACCAAACCCGCCACGCGGTCTGGATGGCGCGCGGCCAGGGCAACCGCGGGTTGGCCGCCGGCCGAGCTCGCCGTGACGACCACGCGTTCCAGGCCCTCGGCATCGAGCAATTTTTCCAATCGCTCCGCCTGCGTGTAGGCGCCGTAGTCGGCCGAGGCCGGCTTGTCGGAAAGGCCGTGTCCGAGTAGGTCGACCCAGTGCACACGATGCGTCTGCGCCAGTGGCGGGGTGATGAATTCCCAGGTCCTGACATTGCCGCCGAACCCCGGCAGCATGACGACGTCGGGTCCGGCGCCGACGGCGCGATGGTAGAGCCGCCCATCCGTCACCGGCCGCAGCGTTCCGCCGTCCAGGTGTGCTGCGACGTCAAACGGTTGCGGCCGGCCGCGCGTCGCCGCCCATGCGCCACCGGCCAGCGCGGAGAGCCAGATCAGGTGGGACCACGACGCCATGCGCCAGTCTCGGAAGAACCCCATGCTAGTATGGCAGCGAACACAAGACCCCTTTCGGCGCGGCCGCATGCGGCGAGCCGTGCAAACCCAGTGGGAAGGGCCGTTGGCACGCGACTACGCGCTCGTCGTGATTTATGGCGTCGAGCGCATCCCCACACTCACCTCTGCACACATTGATGCCGTCGCCGATCACATCAGTGCGGCGTCCGGCGAGGTCAACAGCGTCAACAGCTGGGGCAAGCGCAAGCTCGCTTATTCCATTCAAGGCGAGCGCGAAGGTCACTACGTGCTGCTTGAGTTCTCCGCGGACCCGGCTCAAATCAATAGTCTCGAGCAGTCGTTGCGCATCAATGAGGACGTGATGCGGTTTCTGGTTGCCCGCCAAGAGCTTGACCTCTCGCCGGCGCTCGCGGCTGAAGGCGATGGGCGGCGATGACCGAAGATGGCGGCCGCCGGCGGGGGCGCTCGCGTGGGCTCAATAAGGTGCAGATCATCGGCAATCTCGGTCGCGATCCCGAGTTGCGCTTCACGCAGGACGGCACGCCGGTCGCCAACTTTTCGGTTGCCGTCAGCGAGTCGTGGCGCAGCCGCGACGGCGAGCAACGCGAGCGCACCGAGTGGTTCCGCGTCGTTGTTTGGCGTCAGCTGGCGGAGATCGCGAATCAATACCTCCGGCGTGGCGCTCGGGTTTACCTCGAAGGTCGCCTGGAGACGCGCGAGTGGCAGGACCGCGAGGGCAACGATCGCACCACCACCGAGCTCGTCGTCCGCGACATGATCATGCTTGGCGGCCGGCAAGACGACGCCGATGGGCCGCCGCGCGACGACGACGGTGGAGAGGACCGGCGCGAACAGCGCGGCCAATCGCCGGCGGGCGGCCGCCCCGAGACGGATGAAACGATCACGGCAGATGATCTGCCCTTCTGATCTCCCAATGATTTGGAATGACACCGTATGACTGACCGCGGAACCGGCGCCGCCGGCGATGGTCCTCCCGCTGCGGCACGGCAGGTTCGCGAGGACGCCCGCCCCACGCCGGCCGACAATCGGCCGTCCGGGGGTGGTGGGCGCGGCGGCGGCGGCGGTGGTGGAGGCGGACGGCCGCGCCGCGGCGGGCGAGGCTTTCGCCGTCGCGCGTGCTACTTCTGTGAGACGCGTGAGCCCATCGACTTCAAGAACGCGCAGCTCCTGCGCCGATTTATCGGCGATTCCGGTCGAATCGAGACGCGCCGCAAGACGTCGACCTGCGCGCGTCACCAGCGTGAGTTGGCTCGCGCCATCAAGCGCGCGCGCTACCTCGCCCTGTTGCCGTTCGTGGTGCGTCGCCGTCTGCACGCGTAGCGTCTAGCCGCAGGCCCCGCATGGCACCGCGCACGCACGCGCAGCGGCGCCGGGCCGAGCGCGACCGCCGACGGGCGGAGCGGCGCCCGCGGACGGGGTCCATCGGCTGGCGCGACCTCATGGTCGCGCTGCGGGACTGGCGCATGCTCAGCCGCCCTCAGCGCACGGCTGCCGCCGCCAAGTGGTTGACGGTCGTGGCCGTCCTCGCCGCGGCCATCGTGCTGAGCCTGGTCGGCAACGCCTTCTACGTTGAGTATGTCGCCCTGCCGAACTCGGCTGTGGCAACGGTCGGCGCCGAGCCGATCATGGTGAGCGAATACCGCGACTTCTTGGCCTTCCGCCGCTACGAGCTGGAGCAAGAGCTCGCCGCGCTTTACGCCGGCGATGCGGTCGAGGACTACGAGGCGCGCGCCGCCGACCTGCAAGCGCAGCTCGCGGGCGTCGTCTTCAACGGTGTTTCCCGTCTGGCGCACGCGGCTCTGATCCGAGATGCCTGGTCGGCTGACGGCCGTGACGTCGATCCGGCTGACCTGCGCGCGCACATCGTGGCGCTCGCGGGCGCAGCGCCGGAACGCGAAGGCGCCGGCGACGCCGCGCTCGAAGCCGTCCGAACGGCGACCGGTCTGGACGCTGCGTTGATTGAGCGATTCGCGGCGGACAGCGTGCGGCGCCGGCAACTTTCCGACGAATTGTTCGCCCAGGCGGATCCCGCACCCGCCCACCTGCGGGCCGTGGAAATCGTGCTCGCCCGCGAGGAAGACGCTCCCGCCGTGATCCAGCGCATCGAGGATGGCGAGGCGATGGAGGACGTGGCGCGTGAGGTGTCGGTCGACAACCTGTCGCGCTCCGCCGGCGGGGTGGTCGACTGGCTTCCGCGCGGCATTCGCTCGCCAGCCTGGGATTTGGTGGCGTTGGACGCGCCGCTCGGCGAGCTTGTCGGTCCCTTCGAAGGCAACCTCGGCTGGTATCTGCTCCGCGTGACGGAACGCGTCGATTCGCGTCCCCTCAGCGCCGAGCACGCCCGCACGCTGCGAGCGGCGAAGCTGGACCAATGGCTCGCCCTGCGCACCGACGATCAGCCGATCAGCTACATGCTCACGTCCGAGATCATCGACTGGACAGACCGGAACTCGCTGCCGTAACCCGGAGGCGGCGTGGCGGCTCAGGGTGAGGCTTTAGCCTCGGTCACTGTTGCCCGAGCGGCTTCTCCCGCCTCCACCCGGATACGCGAACTCAGCGCCAACGATGCGACTGCCAGGATCGCCCCGCCAATGAACGGGACCCAGTGCCCATAGGCCTCCCAGAGAATTCCGCCGGTGATAGGAATGATGACCGCCGCGATGTGGTTCACCGTCATGCCCGTGACAAGGCTTGGGCGGATGTCGGAGGGGTCGACGGAGATCTTGCCCAGATAGGTCGTCACCCCCGTGTCCGCGCTGAAAAACAAGTTGTCCAGCACATACAGCACAAAAAGCGCCGCCACGAAGGGAATGACGGCGTAGCCCACGAAGATCAGGGCCAGCGCGCCGTAGGCGACCATGAGGATCGGGCGCTCGCCGAATCGGTCGATCAGGCGTCCGAAGTGGTACACGGCGGCGATGCTGATGACGCCGTTCACGAGGCTGAGGATCGCGATGGTTTGCACCGGCGATCCGTGATCCCGCACCAGCAGAAATAGCGCAAAGGTCATGAAGATGTGGCGGCGGGCGCCGTCGAGGAAGGTCAGCGCGTAGTACAGCAAGTACGCTCGCCGAAACAGGATGCGCGGCGGACGCCGGGTGCGTGGCACCCCTCGCACGCGGAACACGAGCAGCGCCCCGGCAATCGCTACCACACCGGCCACGATGAACAGCGGCCGCAGCCCGCTCGTGCCGGCCACCAGCGCCACGAGCCCGATGCCGGCAAGATTCGCCACCGCCGCGACGGCGCGCAGCTGACCCAGCCGGCTGCCCTGCTCGGACACGCGGCTCAGCCGCAGCGCCAGGGTGTGCGATATCGGCATCCACATGTGAAAGCCCACGCTGGTCACGAGCGAGAAGAGGATCAGGCTCGGGATGCCGTCCACGTAGAAGTAGTTCACGTACCCCACCCCCAGGAGCACCAGCGCCACGGCCCCCACCGCGGGCTCCGCCACCGTCATGACGAGGGCGGCGATGCCGGCCGTCAGCAGGCCCGGAACTTCGCGGATCGATTCCAGCAGGCCCAGCTCATCGGGGCTGATGCCAAGGTCCTGCCCGATGAAATTGAAGAAGATCGTGCCGTAGATGCCAAAGGCCAGGCCGAAGGCGAAGTTTGCGGCCGCGAGCCAGCGAAAAGGGGTCATGCGGGTCGCACGCAGCACGCAGAGACCCCTGAGATTTGACCGCGCCGCCATTCTACGGACCTACCGGCGCGCGGTGGACGACTGCCGTAGGGGCGCCCACTGCGGCTCTTCGAAATCCCGCCCGGTTGTCCGCAATATGTTCGGTTCATACAATTGCCGCCGGCTGATCCGGGAGGCACCGCGTGGCTGACTTCGCGCATTTGCACGTTCACAGCGAGTTCAGCTTGCTCGACGGGTTCTGTCGCATCCCCGAGATCCTCGAACGCACCCGTGAGCTCGGGATGGACGCCGTCGCTCTCACCGACCACGGCGTCATGTACGGTGCCGCCGACTTCTATTTGGCGGCGAAGGAAGCCGGCGTCCGGCCCATTATCGGGTGCGAGGTCTACGTCGCCCCGCGAGCTCGCACCGACCGCGACGCGACGCTCGACCGGCGGGCCTTCCATCTCACCTTGCTCGCGCGTGATGTCGCCGGCTATCGCAGCCTCGTCAAGCTCACCTCGCGCGCCCATCTGGAGGGCTTCTACTACCGCCCGCGGGTAGACCGAGAGCTCCTCCGCGAGCACAGCGAGGGGCTCATCTGCCTCAGCGGGTGTCCCTCCGGCGAGTTGATGCGCGCCATCGAGATGAACGACATGGCCCGCGCCGAGTCGGTCGCGCGCTGGCATGCCGATGTCTACGGCCCCGGCAACTACTACCTCGAGATGCAGCGATGCGGCCAGCCCGACCAAGCGGCGATCGACCGGCAGAACCAGCGCCTGATGGAGCTTGCCGATGGGCTGGGGCTGCCGCTCGTGGCGACCAACGACGTGCACTACGTGCGGCGCGAGCACCGCGACGCCCACGACACCCTCCTCTGCATTCAGACCGGGAGCGCGCTTTCCGACGCTACCCGCATGCGCATGGAGGGCGACTTCTATCTCCGCGGACCCGATGAGATGGCCCGGCTCTTCGCCGACGTGCCGGACGCGCTGGCCAACACGGTGGCGATCGCCGAGCGGTGCGACATCGACCTCCCCTTCGGCCGCATTGCCATGCCCGAGCTTGAGCTGCCCGAGGGGAGCGACGCCGTTGGCTATCTGCGCGGCCTGGCCCAGCGCGGCCTGCGCACTCGGCTCTCCGGCGACGTGCCCACCGCCTACGAGACACGGCTGGCCTACGAGCTGGACGTGATCGAACAGACGGAGTTCGCCGCCTACCTCGTCCTCGTTGGCGACATCATTCGCTTTGCCCGCAAGCGGGGGATGCTGACGGCCCCGCGCGGCTCCGTCAACGGCAGCCTGGTCGCCTTCGCCATGGGCATGTCGGATATCGACCCCGTCAAGCACGACATCATGTTCGAGCGCTTCCTCACGGTCGGCCGCAAGGGGTCCATGCCCGACGTGGACCTCGACTTCCCGAGTGACCGCCGCGAGGAAGTCATCAAATACATCACCGACACCTACGGGTCGGATCACGTGGCGCAGATCGTCACCTTCGGCACGCTGGCCGCGCGGGCGGCCGTGCGCGACGTCGGACGCGTGATGGAGCTGCCGCTGCCCGACGTCGACCGCGTGGCCAAGCTGATCCCGGTGAATCCCGTGAATCCCTTCACCATCGAGCGGTCGCTGGAAACCGTGACGGAGCTGCAGCAGCTCTATCACGGCAACGACGAAATCCGGCGGCTGCTCGACAGGGCCCGCGAGGTGGAGGGCGTGGCGCGGCACGCCTCGACGCACGCGGCGGGATTGGTCGTGTCACGGGAGCCCCTGGTTGAGCATGTGCCGTTGATGCGCTCGGCCGACGGTCAGCCGGTGGCCCAATTCACCGGTCAGACCATCGATCGCATCGGCATTCTCAAGCTCGACATCCTCGGGCTCTCGAACTTCCGCACGATCACGCACGCGCTTGAGCTCGTGCGCCGGGACAAGGGACTGGAGATCGCACCGCAGGCCATTCCGCTGGACGACGACCGGGCCTTCGCGATGCTGCGGGCGGGTCGCACGGTCGGCATGTTCCAGCTTGAGAGCAGCGGCATGACATCCACGCTGCGGCGGCTGCAACCGACGACCATCGACGACCTCGCCGCGATCATCGCCCTCTACCGCCCCGGCCCGATGCAGCACATCGACCGCTACATCGACACGATGCACGGCCGGGAACAGCCGGTCTATCCCCACCCCAAGCTCGAGCCGATCCTGCGCGAGACGCACGGCGTGCTCGTTTACGCCGACCAGGTGCTGCGCGTGGTGCGGGAGCTGGCGGGGTATGACTGGGACGAAGCCGATCGCTTTCGCAAGGCCGTCGGCAAGAAGATTCGCGCGGCGCTCGAAAAAGAGCGCACCGAGTTCCTCGAGCGGGCCGTGGCCAACGGTCTCACGCAGTCAGTCGCCGAGGACGTCTTCGGTCTGATCGAGCCGTTTGCGGGCTATGGGTTCAACAAGGCGCACGCGGTCTCCTACGCCGTCATCGCCTACTGGACCGCCTGGCTCAAGGCGCTCTATCCCGTGCAATTCCTCACCGCCTTGCTGGTCACCGACAGCGGCGACCTGGCCAAGGTCGCGCGGGCGAAATCCGAGGCCGAGGTGTTGGACCTCGAGGTGCTGGCGCCCAATGTCAACCGCAGCGGCGCGTCGTTCGTGCATCGGGACCGCCAGATCGTCTTCGGCATGGGGACCATCAAGACCGTCGGGGAGCAGGCCGTCGCGGAGATCCTGGCCGCCCGCGACGATGGTGGGCCGTTCGCCTCACTGGCCGATCTGTGCGGCCGGATCGACGGTCGCGTCGTCACGCGCCGCACCTTGGAGGCCCTGGCCAAGGTTGGCGCCCTCGACGCCCTTGGTGAGCGCAACGCCTTGCTGGAGGGGCTGGAGTCCGCGTTCAAGCGCGGCCAGCAGACCCGCCATGACCGCGTGTCGGGGCAGACCAGCATGTTCGAAATGGGAGTGCTGCCGGCAAGTCAGACCGACGACGAGCAGTTGCCGGACGTCGAGGCCGCCGGCAATGCCGATCGGCGGCGCTGGGAGAAGGACCTTCTGGGGCTGCACGTCTCACCGAGTCCGCTGTCGAATCCGCAGGTGCGCGAGGCGCTGCGGGCGAGCGTCGATACGCAGATCTTCGACCTGGACGCATCGCACGTCGGGCAAACGCTCACGGTTGGCGGCCTGGTCGCCGACGTGCGCCAGCTCATCACGCAGAAGGGCGACACGATGGCCATCGTCACCCTCGAGGATGCGCCGGGGACGATCGAAGTCGTGGTGTTCCCGCGCCTCTGGGCCCAGGTTGGCGACCGGCTGGACCTTGACCGAGTGATCGTGGCCGCCGGCCGGCTCGAAGACCGGCGCGGATCGCTGCAGCTCGTCGCGGAGAACCTGTTCCCGCCGGAACCGACCGCGGCTGAATCCCCGGACGCGGTGACGACCGCGGATGAGGCGGCGCCGCCCAGCCTTTCCGGCACGGCCGAAGACGCTGACGCCGGCGCCGCCGCAGGGCCAAGCGACGCGGACCTTGATGACGATACTGCTGCGGACGTCGAAGCCGCGGTCAATGGCGATGACCCGCGAGCCACGGCGCCTGCCCCGACGTCCGAGGAAGACGTGCCAGCTGAACCCTCCCCCGTGGTCGGCAGCGTGCACGTGCAGGCCGCGGGCAGCGAATACCAATCTTCGGGCGCCGAGGAAGCACCTGCAGCCACCGAGAACGGCGGCGCCGCGCCCGAGGCGTCGGGCGAGTCGAATGGCGCGGCGAACGGCGGCCCGCCGCGACGCGTCGTCGTGCTCCTGCGCCGCAGCCCGGACCTGGGGCATGACATTGATCTGCTGCGCCGGCTGGACGATGCAGCCACCGCACATCCGGGCGACGTGCCGCTCGAGCTGCATATCGAGGCGTCGGATGGCGCGCTGACGCGGCTGCGCTGGCGCACGCCCGTGAGCGCCAGTCCTGAGTTGGTGGCGCAAGTAGCCCGGGAATACGACGCGGAAAGCGTGGTCGTGGAGCGGGCGTCCGCCGACCCCACGTAGCCTCCGCCAGCCCACACCTCGACAGCCGCATCCGGTCGGGCCACTATGCCCGCGGCGCCGTGTGATGGGGGACTGTGCGATGGACCGACCACCCGAGGCCTATATGCATGTGGGCATCGTGCACTTCATGCTGCACCCGGAGGTGCAAGGCGGGGATGGGCCAATTCTCGAATCGGTTGGCGCCCTGGCCGCCGATGGCTTCTTCCAGGCTCTCGAAGTCACCCACGTCAACGACGACGACACGCGTTCGGAGCTGGCCCGACGCGCCCGGACGGCACGGCTGGCGCTCGGATTCGGCGCGCATCCGGCGCTCCTGCTGGACAATCTCGATCTCTCGTCGGCCGATCCCGACGTGCGGCAGCGGGCGGTCGAGGCGATGCTGCGGGGAGTGGACGAGGCGCATTCGCTGGACGCCCCGCTCGTCGGCTTGCTCGACGGGCCGAACTCGGCGCCGCCAACCGACGACGACGTTGAACCGGCGCTGACCCGCCTGGCCGACTCGCTCCAGCAGATCTGCCACTACGCCGCCCGCTTCGGCATCTGGATCGCGCTCGAGCAGTTCGATCGCGCGGTCGAGAAGCGCTCGCTGCTCGGTCCCGTCGAGCTTTGCATCCGCGTAAGTGAGATGGTTCGCGCCGACACGCCCAACTTCGGGCTCTGCCTGGACCTCAGCCACCTGCCGCTGCTGGGCGAGGACCCGCCGACTTCCGTGCGCAAAGCGGCGGATCACATCATTCACGCCCACATTGGCAATTGCCTCATCAGCGATCGCTCCCACCCGCAATGGGGCGATCAGCATCCGGTGTTCGGAGAGCCTGGCGGCGAGAACGACGTCCCCGAGCTTGCGGCATTCCTGCGCGCGCTGTTCGAGATTGGCTACTTCGACAAGGATTTGCCGACCCCGATGCCCCTGGTCAGCTTTGAAATGAAGCCGGCGCCGAACCAGACGGCCGCCGAGATCATCGGCAACGCCAAGCGCACGTTTGCCGCGGCGTGGGCGCGCGTCTGAGTCCATTGGTATGGTTTGCTAAGGCTGGGAATACCCCAGCGGTAGCGTCGACGCCGATCGGTCGTATCCGCGGGCGGGATGACGGGTGCGGCGCGCCGCGGGTCTGACGTCAGTGCCTGAAGGAGCTAGCCGCGCATGCGAATTGGATATATCGGCCTCGGCAAGATGGGGCTGCCCATGGCGACGAATCTACGGGCGGCCGGGCATGAGCTGATCGTGCACAACCGCAGTCGGGGCAAGGTTGACGACTTTGTCGCCGACGGCGGCACGGCCGCTGCCACCCCGGCGGAGGTCGCCGCAGCGGCGGATGTGGTGTGCCTCAACGTGCCGCTGCCGCAGGACTCCCTGGCGATCCTGCTGGGCGAGAACGGCGCCATCGAGACGGCCCGCGACGGCCAGCTCTGGATCGACTTTGGCACCAACGGACCCGACACCGCGCAGAAATGCGCGGCCGAGGCCGCCGGCAAGGGCGTCGGCTACCTTGACGCTCCCGTGAGCGGAGGTCCGGCGGGAGCTACGGCGGGCACCCTCGCCGTGTTCGTCGGCGGCACCACGGAGGACTACGCAGCCGGACAAGAACTGCTCGATATCGTGGGCGGCAATGTGCAGCACTTCGGGCCGGTGGGGGCCGGCTGCGTGGCCAAGCTGGCGAATCAGATGATCATCGCCGGCGTCCGCGCCGCCAATGCCGAAGCCTTTGTCCTGGCCGTCAAGAACGGCATCAACCCGCAACAGCTCTTCGACACGCTTATGGGCGCCTACGCCGCCAGCCGCTGCATGGAAGTGGACATGCCGAACCTGGTGTTCCCGGGCGATTTCGAGGCGCGATTCGGGGTCGAGCTGTTGCTCAAGGACCTGGGGCTGGCGCTGGAACTGGGACGGCGCAGCAATGTGCGCCTGTTGGCGACGACGCTGGCCGACCAGCTCTACCAAGAGACGCGCCACAAGGGCTTGGGCGACTTGGATGCCGCGGCGCTGATCAAGCCGCTCGAGGAGCTTGCGGGTGTGGAGGTTCGCTCCGGCGCCTCTGCATAGCGATGAAGGTGCTGCAGCCGTAGTTGCAATGGGTCGTGCATGAGCCGCGAGTTGCGCTTCCTCATCGCGCGGTTCGTGACGTGTTTCTTTGCAGTGCTGGCGGTGGCGGCGCTTGTCCCCGACGGCATCGAGCTTCCACCCGAGGGTACGCGCGACTTCTGGACCACGGTCATGGCGTTTGCCGCCGTTCTGGCGCTCGTCAACGCCTACGTCCGCCCGGTGGTGGATCTGCTGCTCAAGCCGGTCACCTGTGTGCTCGGCTTCTTGACGCTGGGGCTCTCGCACGTGCTCGTCAGCGCAGGCGTCTTTTGGCTGGCGGCCCAGACCGTCGAGGCCATCGAAATCCGCAGCGTGATCGGCGCGGTGGTCGGTTCGATCATCGTTGGCCTGTTCAACGTAGTCGGGTCGATGTTGCTCGGGGGCCGCGAGGAATGACGCGCCGCGCAGAGCCCGCGTGACCTCGGAAAACGGACGAGCGCGGCCGCGCCGCAGCGCGCTCGTTGAAGCCGCCATCGGCGAGCTGACCGAAGCCGACCGTCCGTTGTCGCTGGAGCATCTGGCACAGGCGGTGCTGCACGTGGAGTCCAAGGCCGCCACCATCGCGACCCGCGCTCTGGAACCCCTCTTGCTGAAGGACGACCGCTTGCGGCGCGCCCCGGCGGGTCAGTGGGAGCTGGCCGCGTGGCGGCATCGGGCCCAAGACTTGAACCAGGCCGACTTCGTGATCTTCGATATCGAGACGAACGGTGGGCGCGGCGGTCGCCATCGCGTCCTCGAGATCGGCGCCGAACGCGTGCGCGATGGCGCTGTCATCGGCACATTCGAGACCCTGATCCGCATTCCCGGTCGCGTCTCCAGGTTCATCACGCGCTACACCGGCGTCACCGACGAAATGCTGGTCGACGCCCCGCCGATTGAAAACGTGCTGGACGAGTTCCGGGACTTCCAATCCGGGGCGGTGCTCGTCGCGCACAACCTGCCCACCGATCTTGGCTACCTCAACCGCGAGGCCGTTTGGGCCCAGCGGGCGCTCTTTCCCGGCGACGGCCTCGACACGATGGAGTTGATGCAGGTGCTGATGCCGGAGGCCGAGGTTTCCGGCCTCGCGGATGCGCTGGAGCTGCTCGGGGAGCCCGAGGCGCCCCGTCACCGGGCACTCCCAGACGCCCGTGCCACGCACCGCCTGTTTGCGGCGCTGCTGGACCGTGCACGCGCGAAGGACGTCACAACCGTGGAGGCGCTGCGCGCGCTGGGTGAGGAAGGTGGGCCGGAGGGTCCAATGCCGCAGCGCGCCAAGGAGCTTGCCCGCTGGGCCTCGCGTAACTTGCCGCCGTCCGCCGGGGCCTACGTCTTTCGCGACGTGGCCGGTCGGGCGCTCTACGTCGGCAAGACCGTGTCGCTGCAGCGCCGCGTGCGCGCGCACTTCACCACGTCGCAGAGCTTCGTCCGGCAGCGGGCCGACATGTTGCCGCGGATCGACCGCGTCGACTGGGAGGTCACGGGATCGGAGCTCCGTGCGCTCCTGCGTGAGGCGGAGCTCATCGCCGAGTTGGCGCCGGTGTACAACGTGCAGCGTCAGCGCCGCGCCTCGCGGCTGCTGGTGCACGTCGGGCCGGCCGACGCGGCGGTCGTGAACACCGCGTCGGCCGTGCGCGGCGATGCCGGTGACTATGTGGGGCCCTACCGCACGGCGCGTGACGCACGGCTGGCCGCGCAGGCCGTGCGCCGGCTGCTGGACATGCCGGCTCGAAGCGCCGACCGTGTCGAGCCCTGGCGGCGTGCCGCCGCTCTGGCCTATCTCAGCAATGGCCGCAAGGCGGCGATTGCCGTCATCACTCGCGCCGATGCCCCGTGCGATGAGCGTGAGGTAATCGTTCGGCGGCTGCGGCGGGCGCGCGTCGAGCGTCTGCCGCTCGCCGGCGGACTTGGGGGTGAGCGCGTGATTGTCGTGGATGCCGCCCGGCAGCCGTGCGATGCCGAGATTGCGCTGGTTGACGACGGCCAAATTGCTCGGCATATCGTCTTGTCCCGTCCGCGCCGCGCCGACGTGCGCCGCGCTCTTCACGAGCTTCTACCGCTGCGCGAGCCGACCGAAACCGCGTCGGCCGATCATCGCAACATCGTCCTCGCCTGGCTCAACGCTCGTGCCGCGCGCGATGAGTTTCTGACGGCGCCGCCGGGGACCCCGGGGCGCGAGCTCGTCGAGGAGGCGTGGGACCGCGTGCGCCGCATCGTGCACAGCTGACGCGACGGACCGGCGGCGGGGATGGGTGCGCCGGCCGCGCCGTCCCGTTCGGGTGAGCCAGTGCCTCGTTCGTGGTGAGCCTGTCGAACCACGCCCCCGCGGCGGCTTCAAAGGACGCCCTTCGACAAGCTCAGGGCGAACGGACCGGTGGCACAGCGGCCATTGGCGCGGCCTGGACGCCCCCTGGAGGCGACGCTCGGAATCGAACCGAGGTATAGGGGTTTTGCAGACCCCCGCCTTACCACTTGGCTACGTCGCCGAACGGCCGCAAGCCTTGACAGCCCCGAACAACCGCGCGCCAGAATACCTAACGTCGCTGCCGCCCCGTCCAGCCGACCCCGGGGTTAGCTGGTATCGAACACCCGCCGGTCGGTTACGAGCCAGTGACCGCTTTCGGCTCTATCCATGATGAAGCCGAGGACCGCGCGATAGGCCGGATCAGTGCTGAGAATCCGTCCGTCACCGCTGCCGCGCAACTCCGTCACCCCTGTCTCGCGAATGGCGATGAATGCTCGCTCGTCCTGCACGCCTGAGTTTTCGCGCAAGACTACCCGGTCGATGCGGGCGGTTACGTAGACGTTGTTGGCGCGCAGGCTGTCGATTTGCTGCTGAATGCTGGCAATCACCGCGTCGCTGAAATAGCTGCTCAGGCCGGTGACTTCGAGCCGTTCCAGGGCATCTTCCTGCGCCTGGGCGGCTCGCAGCGCCGCGGTGCTGGCGGTATCGAGGTGGCCGGCCTGGATCGACTCTTGCACCTTTGAATTGATGAACAGCCCAATGATCACGGCAACGGCCAGCGACGCCAGCACGATGCCGATCTTGCGCAGGCGCTTCGCTTCGGCTTCCGAAGCCTCGAACTCCTCGGAGATCGTCTGGTCGAACTCGGCGACGTTGGCTGCCAGGGTCTTCTGGTCTGTCTCCACCTCGACGATGTCCGTCGCCGTGTCCGACGACAAAGCGAGCGCCGTCGGATCGTTCTCGGGTGGGCTCATGGGCAGTCGCGCAAACGCTCCCGTCTCGCGTTGCTCGCGAGCCTTCCAGCGCACGGCGTGGGGCAGCGTCCACCGGCCTTCGAGGAGCAGCGTGAGATCGCGGCCATCGAATAGCACCTTGCGGCGGTCGTGTTCAGGATCGAGCCGCAGATTGTGCGGAAAACCCTGGACGGCCACGATCAGCATGCGCCGATCGTGCACGTGGATGGACTCTTCCGTGGTATCGATCTCAAGCGGGTCGTCGCCGACCTCCCACAGGACGGCCATGAGGTGCTCGATGCCGCCCATGCGTACGACCCCGCGAACATCGTTCGTGCGAGCTTGTGGCAGGCGCAGAATCTCGACGTCGTTGGCCCGGAGCAGCCCGCCCATGACGTTGGCCAGCTTGAGCATTCGCTCTTCGTCGGGATCGCTCATCATGTCGGAGTAGAGGGCGAACATGGCGCGAAGCAGCCGTGGGCGCCGCTCGGAGGCGTCGCCCTCCGAGGCGGCGCCGTCGATTTCCGCGAATGGTGCGATCGTCATCCCAAACGCTTCCGCGGCAGCGGACAACTCGGCATATTCGGCGGCGTCGATCGGCTCGCGGGCTTCCCGGCGATAGACGACGCCCATCTCGATCACCGCACGCACCACGTCCCCGAGCGTGTCGGCGCGGCTGGCTTCGGCGATCAGACGCCCCGCGTAGTGTTCCGCGTCAACGGCGGGCGCAATGTCGAGATCAAATTTCTCGGCCGCCGCCGTCAGTGAGCGCTCGCCACTTACCGGAAGCAGCTGACCGATGGCGGCCGCAAGACGCGCGGCAGCCGGATTGTCTGGCGTGCTGGTCATGCTATTCGCTCCGTCCTATCCCCCAGACGCCTGCACGTGTTGCGGAGACCGCGTGCCTCGCCACATGCCTCCAGTCTTGCCCATTCTATTCCGTTCGCCGCGCCCGTCATACGCCAATTGGAATATATCGAGCGATGACCGGCATGAGATTCGTAAACACCACGATCCCCAGCGCAATGAGCAGGACGCCGCCAACGTGGGTCGCGTAGTTGAGGGCCTGGCCATGACGCTGCAGGAGCGCCCGCGTCCACCCCGAGAACGCGCCCGCGGCCGCGAACGGGAGCATGAGGCCCAGCGAGTACGCCAGCAGCAGGAGGGCGCCTTCGCCCACCGATGCCGTGGTGGCGGCCAGGACGAGGATCGCTCCCAGGATCGGCCCCACGCAGGGAACCCAGCTGAGCGCGAATGCCCCGCCGATCAAGAGTGAGCCGGCAACGTGCAGCTCGCGGGATACCCGAGGGCGCACGATGAAGCCGCGCTGCGCCACCGGCAGCCGCAGCAACCCCATGGTCATCAGCCCGAGCAGGATGATGAGGGCGCCGCCCACTCGGTTCAGCCACACCGAATGGTCGGCCAGCGTCTGGGTCAGTGCTCCAAGCGAGGCGCCGAGGATGACGAATACGGCCGTGAATCCGAGGGTAAACGCCAGGACGCTGCGCAGTGTCGCGCCGCGGCTCGCACGCGCCCCGGCCGCGTCGCTGTCGCTCAGGGTGAGGCCGCCCAGATACAGCACGTAGGCCGGCACCAGCGCGAGGGTGCACGGCGCTATGAACGACGCCGCGCCGGCCCCAAACGCCACCGCCAGGTTGAGCGACTGGTCCATCGGAGGAGGGTCTACGCCCCGAAGGTGAATGTATAGAGCATCAGGCCGGTGTCGGCGGTGTGCAGCCGCAACTCGCGCGGCGCGTCGCCGGCGTTGCGCAGCAGCCCGTAGGTGCCGAACGCGCCCACCGCGATGAACGTCGCTCCGTCCTCGGCGGCGTAGAGGTGAGCGCCGCGCAGCGATTCGGGCACTGGCGCGCCGTCCAGCGTCACTTCAACCAGCACCGGCGTTTCCGACGTCGCCTCCGCGGCTACGTTGACCGCGCCGGTCGTCGCCCGGACCGTCGCGCCCCAAGACGTCAGCTCTGTTGCCGCGTCAGGCCGCACGCGGTCGGATTCCACCACCCAGGCGCCGCTGAGACTGAGCTGTCCCGCGTCCGCCGCGCCCTCATCGGCCACGAACCGGCCCTCTTCCCAGGCCTCGCCGGTATACAGCGCCGTCTGCGCGAACGCAGCGCCGGCGTCTACGCCGCCGATCGGGATATGGTCCAGCGAAGCGCCGCCTTCCGTCAGCAATGCCCGGATGCGGCGTTCCATCTCCGCGTACGACCCTTCGCCGATCACGTCAAAGCGGATGTGGCCCTGCTGATCCACCAAGTACTTGCGCGGCCAATAGCGGTTCTTGTAGGCGCGCCAGGTGCCGAAATCGTTGTCCATCGCCACGGGCCAGGTCACGCCCAGCCGGATCATGGCGTCCCGCACGTTGTCTTCAACCTTCTCGAAGTCGAACTCGGGCGTGTGCACCCCTACGATTTGCAGGCCCTCGGAGGCGTATTTCGCGTGCCAGTCGCGGAGGTACGGCAGGGTGTTGCGGCAGTTGTAGCAGCCAAAGGTCCACACATCGATCAGCACAACCTGCCCTCGAAGGTCGGCCAGGCTCAGCTGTGGGCTGTTGAGCCACTGCGTGACCCGCACGAACTCCGGCGCGAGCGGTCCGGTTGGCTCCGGCGGCGCCGCGGCTGCGGTGGGGCTTGCGGCGGCTACCGGTGAGCTTGCCGCGGTTGCCGCTGGGCTTGCCGCAGCCACGGGTGGGTTCGTCGCGGCTGCGGAGGGGCTGGCCGCTGCCGCAACGTCAGGCGTGGGTGCGGCCTGCGGCGTGGCGGGCTCGTCCGGCACGCCGGACGCTTCGAATGTTTGTGGCGGCTGCACCACGATGAGAATCACCGCGATGATCGCCCCAATGCCGGCGAGAGCGCCCGCCAGACTCAACCAGCGCATCCGATCCGTCATGCTTGATCTCCGTTGTATGGCGACGGCGCACCGTGTGACTGGCTGCGCGCCGCTTGCGCACGGCGTCGATGGCTCGTCACGTCAGGGCCTTCCTCTGGGTAGGAGGTGGCTGCAAGACCGAGTTGTTTCTTTGAAACACTACGCATCGCGCCCCTGCCTGGATTGTGCAGCGCCGCGGCGGGCCTGTCAGCGAGCGGCGGCGCCCTGCTCCACGGAAGGCAGGCCGTCGACCAATTCGATGGATCGTCCGGGATAAGCCGGGACGCGCTCGCCCGGGGTAACGACGCCCGTCAGGTTGAGCGGGTCCACGGCGCTGATGCGCACCCGCTGCCCGCTCGGCGGAGTGGCTCGCTGGCGGCGGAGGGCCGTGACGGCCTCGGGGAGGGCGTACTGCTCGCCGACGAATCCCGTCACGAACCGGCCGCCCCGCACCGTGCCCCTGGCCTCGAGCCGGCGCAGGGCGCGAAGCACGTCGCGCCAGGGAAGGGTGAACGACTCCCGTTGACGCAAATCCCGGAAGACGACGCCGTAGCGCCTCAGCATGACCTGCGCCACGCACTCCGCCAGGTCGTCGACGAGGACCTCGGCATCCCGAGCGGCCTCCAGGAGCGACCATCGCCCCGGGGGCGAAACCGGCGCGCCCAGGCTGTGCCGACCACCGCCGCGCCGCCGCCATCCACTGCGTCGTCGCCGTCCGGCCAGCGCGCGCACGCCGTGAAAGCCGTCGGACGTCACCCATCCGCCGCCGATCAACGCGCGCAGGCCCTCTTCAACATCGCCCGCCAGACGACGCGTGGCGGCCCCGATCTCGTCGAAGAACAACGCGCCGCGGGTCTTGAGCAGCCGGTAGATCTCGCCGGCCGCGCCGGCCGAGGGCGGCGGAACCGGTCCACCGTCCTCGCCGCGCGCGGCCAAAAGCAGCAGGTTGAGGTCTCGACGCGGCGCCAGGGTGATGGGTGTCGCGCGCGTCGCGGCGAGCGTGTGTCCGGTGATCGGCGCCTCGCCGTTGGTGTGGGAGCGCGGCTGCGACAAGCGGCCCCACGCCACCTCCCCGCTCAGGCACAGCTCGTCGAGCCAGCGGGGCTGGAAGTCGCGCACGCGGCCGGGCAGGAGCACGCTCTCCCACGCCGCCACCGGCGCTTCGAAGCCCTGCAGCCGCTCGATCGCGGTGCGCAGGCCCGCGCGGCCCTCGAAGCGGCCAGCCGGCCCGAGTCCCTGCCACTCGGCGAGGAAGCGCATGTAGTCCCGCGCCGAGACCGGGTCGATGGCGCGCCGCAACCGATCGAGCGTGGCGCGGTGAATGCGGGCCAGCAGGCGCCGGTCGCAGAATTCCTCGACGTCGAGGCCGGGGGTGAAATGGCCCCGCAGCAGAAATCCACCCGCCTCGAGTTGAATCAGTCCGTGCGACACGTCCTCGGTCGGCAGGCCGGTGCGCACGGCCAGGTCGTCCGCCGTGAACGGACCCGAGACCTCGGAATGGCCCCGGAGCAGCAGCCGGCGCGCCGATTCACGATCGTCCACCGCAAGCTCCGCGCCGGGAGGAAGCTGTAGATCCGGAATGGGCGCCTCGGGATACAGCAGCCGCAGGGCCGGCGTATGCTCCGCCGCCGCCCACAGGCTCGGGCCGTCGATGCCCAGCTTGAAGGCGCGGCCGGCCGCTCGCAGGTCATGGAGCCAGTCGAGCCAATCGCCGACGACCGGCTCGGCAACGGCCACCAGACTCAGCAGGGCGTCGTGCGCCTCCTCCGCATCGCGGGGATCCGGCCAGGCCCCCTCGGCGACTTGCGCGATGGCATCCGCGTCCAGCTCCCCCAGGTCGCGCGCGCTCTCGGGCAGCGCCCGGCGCAGGCTCACGGCTCGCGTCCGGCGTTCCTCGATCGGCGCGTCGTCGAGATACGTGTAGGGCTTGCCACTCACCACCTCATGCGCCATGGGCGACGGCTCGACGGTGTCCCGCGCGTGTAGCCGGATCTCCTCGGCCTCGATCTTCTCCAGGACGTCAACGAGCCCCGGCAGGTCCATCGCTTCGGTGAGGCAGTCGCGCACCGTTTGATCCATCAGCGGATGGTCCGGCACCTCGAGTGGCCCGGTAACGTTCTCCTGACAGCCGACTTGCTCGGGAAACACGGCGGCGAGCAGATCGTCGGACCGCAGACGCTGCAGATACGGCGGCACGCGCCGGCCGCCCCGCTGGCGCGCCACCGCCAGCGCGCGCGTCACGTTCCAGCGCCAACGGGTCGGAAACAGCGGCACGTAGAGAATTGCTTGCTGGAGCGAACGCGCCACATTCCCCGCCGTGACGTAGCGAAACGTCTCCTCCAACGGAAACGAATGTTGCGGACCCAGCGACAGCAGAATGGCGTCGTCGTTGGCCGCGGCCTGCAACTCGAAATCGAAGCGCACGCAGAAGCGCTTGCGCAGCGCCAGCCCCCAGGCCCGATTCACGCGCTGGCCAAACGGGGCATGCACCACCAGCTGCATGCCGCCCGAATCGTCGAAGAACCGCTCGTAGACCACGTCGCGGTCGGACGGCACCAGGCCCAGCCCGTCACGCGTCGCGCGCACGTAGTCGATCATCTGCGCCGCTGCCGTGGGCGGCACCGCGCACTCCTGTCGCAGCCGCGCGTGCAGGCTCGACGGATCGTCAATGCCGTCCGCCATGTCCCGGCGCAGTCGGCCCACCTCTTGCGATAGCTCTCGCGTTCGTCCCGGAGCCTCGCCCAGCCAGAAGGGGATCGTCGGCGGCGCGCCCTGCGCGTCCACTACGCGCACCGTGCTCTGATGCACGCGGCGGATGCGCCACGACGTGCTGCCGAGCAGGAAGATGTCGCCCGCCATGCTCTCCATGGCGAAATCCTCGTTCACCGACCCCACGACCGTGTCGTCCGGCTCCGCCACTACCTGGTAGTCGCCCGTCTCGGGAATGGTCCCGCCGTTCATGAGGGCAGTGAGCCGCGCTGCCCGCCGGCCGCGCACGATGCCGTGAATCCGGTCGCGATGCAGCAGCGGCGTGGAGCGGCCGGCGCCTTCGCCGATGCCGCGGGCGAGCATATCGACGATCTCGTCGAAGTCGCTCCGCGCGAGCTGCGCATACGGCTGGGCCGCGCGCATGAGGTCGAACAATGCGGTTTCCGACCAGTCCTCGCAGGCGCATTCGGCCACGATCTGTTGCGCCAACACGTCGCGCGGCGCCTGCGGGATGGTGATGCGGTCCAGGTGCCCCGCGCCCACTCCTCGAATGAGCGCCGCGGCCTCGATCAGCTCGTCGCGCGTCGTGGGGAACAACCGCCCATGCGGACGCAGGCCCAGGGCGTGACCCGAGCGGCCGATGCGCTGCAAGAACGTCGCCATGCTCCGTGGCGATCCGATCTGGCAGACCAGGTCGATGCTGCCGATGTCGATGCCCAGCTCGAGCGAGGCCGTGGCCACCAGCGCTTTGAGATCGCCGGACTTCAGCCGCTGCTCCACCCGATGCCGGCGCTCCTTGGACAGGCTGCCGTGATGGCTGGCAACGGCCTCGTCGCCCAGCCGCTCGGCCAGGTTGTGAGCCACCCGCTCGGACAGCGTGCGCGTGTTGACGAAGACCAGGGTCGTGCGGTGCCCGGCCACCAGCTCGGCCAGGCGGTCGTAGATCTCGCCCCACTGCTCGCGCGGCGCCACGGCTTCCAGGTCGGTGGGTGGGACCTCGATTGCGAGCTTCAGATCGCGCTGATGCCCGAGGTCGACGATCTCGCAGGGGCGCGGCGCCGCGTTCTCGCCGTCTTCCGTGCCCGTCAGAAACTGCGCGATCTGGTCGATGGGTCGCTGCGTGGCCGACAGTCCAACCCGCTGCGGCCGTGCGTCCGCGATATGGTCCAGCCGCGCCAGCGTGAGCGCCAGATGCGAGCCGCGGCGGTCACGGGCCAAGGCGTGAATCTCGTCCACGATCACGGTCCTCACGCGCGCAGCGTTTCCCGACCGCGCTGCGCGGTGACCATCAGATAGAGCGACTCCGGCGTGGTGATCAGGATGTGCGGCGGCCGGCGCACCAGCTGCTGCCGCTCGGACGCCGTCGTGTCACCCGTGCGCAGGCCCGTGCGGATGGCTGGCGGCTCATCACCCGCGGCGATGGCCCGCTGGCGGATGCCCTCCAGCGGATCCTCCAGATTGCGCTGGATGTCGTTGCTCAGCGCCTTCAACGGCGACACGTAGACGATCGAGGTTGTGGCGTCCAGGGTGCCGGCCTCCGCCGCGCGGACCAAGCGGTCGATCCCGGCCATGAAAGCGGCCAGCGTCTTGCCCGAGCCGGTGGGCGCCGCCAGCAGCGTGTCGCGGCCGCTCATGATCGACGGCCACCCGGCGGCCTGCGCGTCGGTTGGCGTGCCAAAGCGCTCGACGAACCAGTCCCTCACCGTGGGACACAGCGCATCGACCAGGTTCGAAGGCTCGATCGCGGTCGTCATCGTGCCTGTGCCAAGTCTGGTAGCGACTCCAGGCGCGTCAACCACCTATCGAAGCGCGGGCATTCGGTGCGAATCCGTTCCAAGCCCGTCGCTTCGGCCACCAACGGGCCGTGCAGTCGCTTGCTGTATCTCGGAATTAGCGTCTGAATGCGCTTGCTTGGCGCGGTAGCGCCATAGTCGTTGATATCTTCAGGTGTCTTGAATTCGTTTCTGATCCGGCGGAGCTGTTGCAAGCACTCGTCGTCTATATCCGCTATTCCCAGGGCTGAAAAGCCGTCGACGTCCGAAAAAATGAGACCCTCGAATTCATGTCGCTGGATGTAGGGAAACACTCGGCGCTGATCCCAACGTCTGTGAATCAATCTATCCACTTCAGCAAATACTGCATCCTCAAGCTGGCATATCACCTGATTTCCCTTGCCCTGGAACCCGTAGAAATCAACCAAGGATGTAGTGAAATCGTATCCCCAGAATAGATTCACCATCTCTTGCGCCAGTTTCGACACGGTGATGTCGCCGCCAATGGAGACTGGCCGCGTTTCAACGCCTTTCGCCCGCAAGTGGCCAACGACGAGGCTGTTGATAAACTCCTCTTCAGTCGGCCCCTCCACCGAGATGGCCAACCTGATCACGGTCGGCCGCCGAGAACGTTCTTCTGCCAGAGTTGGCTCGGCCTATAGTCCTGCTCGAGCCACGCTTTGTAATCCTCGGCGTTGAGCTTTCGAAGCTTAGTTTTTCCGTCCTCAAGATCGAGCACGATGATCTCGTCAAGTCGAAATTCGTCAACCAGCAGCGGTGACTGAGTAGCCACGACGATCTGCCGGTCATAGGACAGTTGCTTGATCATCTGGGCGACGAGGCCGATAGCCGCCGGGTGCAATCCCAACTCCGGCTCGTCAAGCAAAATCACACTAGGCAGCATTTCCAGCGGCAGATTGAGCAACGTGACCAATGCAAAAAATCTGAGCGAACCGTCGGACGTGAGGTGTGCGCCGAAGGTCTTGTCTGTCCATTTGGCCTTCCAACGCAGCGCCACTTTGCCGTAGCTGTCCTCGATCACAAAGCGGTCGAACTCAGGCAAGGCCCTTCCGATGTGGTGACAGATCAAATCGAAGCGGCGAGAATTCTCTTGCTCCAGTCGGTACAGCACTGCCGCCAAGTTTCCGCCGTGACTGCGAAGATAGCTGTTATCGCTCGTGTCCCAGAGCTTTTTGAAGCGGGAGTCACTGGACGTATCGTGAAATTGAAATGTGCCACAATCTCTAAGAAGATAGGCTATGGTTTGTGCGGTTGTACGATTATGATAGAGCGTATCTTCAGTGATTCTTGCTTCTTCGTATCCACTGCCGAGATGGTGCCAGTCTGCTTCCGTTGGATATTCAATCCCGCTGAATCTGAACGCCTCGTCCGTGAATATGAAGCGGTCAGGATGCGCATGGGAAAGAGCAAACCGGTAGTCGTTTCGACCAGCAGAGGTTCGCACGCTCACCGTGGCGTCCATCCGGGGTGATTGCTTGCTCCCGCCAAATAGCTGGTCATCGGCGCCGCCTTGTCGCGCAACGAATTCAGCAAGGCGACGCGATTTCAACATCCAACTCAACATCTCGAAGAACCGAATGATATTCGATTTTCCAGAACCATTTGCCCCAATCATCACAGTCACATCCGGAAGGCCAGAGACCTCAATGTCAGCCAGAGATCGAAATCCTCTGATGCTGATGGATTCGATCTTTGTTTGGGGTCCGGTCATGTTCATTACTCTCCGTTGGTTATCAAGAGTATAGCCGTGATGGGCCTCGCGGTGTCGGTGAAGTGCTGAACCTCCCGAGCCGATAGCACCCGAAGCCTAGCCAACCACCACCTCAACGTGCGTCACATAGACTTCATCATGAAGCCGACGCTCAATTTCGTCGGCAGAAGCCGCCTCGTAAAAGAGTTCGAGCGCTTCCTTGAGATTGGCGCGAGCGTCGGACACGCTCGCACCCTGGCTTGCGATATCCAGCTCGGGGCAGAGCGCGACGTAGGACTCCCCTTCGCGCTCGATAGTCGCGGTCATCTGTCTAAGCATGGTTTGATCTCCTGGTTAGCAGGCTCGCATTCCGGCACAGCTTTTTCGCACCCCTAAAGCCGCGCGTTCGTGCCCGGGCCGGAATCCTCTGAGGCCCATTGCGTCCGTCCACCACTATTCTCCCAGAAGCAGGATCGCCCCAATCCGCCGGGCGGTGTCGGTGAAGTGCTGCACCTCCTGAGGTCGGAGCGCGCGGCCGAGGATGTTGCGCTCGCGGTAGGAGAGCCATTTCTTGAGCACCTGGTAGCCGCCCAGCTTGTAGCGCCAGACGGCGGCGGGGACGTTGCGCCAGTAGGCGTGGTCGTTGAGGTAGATGTCGAAGTTGGTATCGCCCAGCACGGCGCCCCCATCCGTCATTCCGGGCTTGACCCAGGATTCATTCGCAAGTGCATGCGTGCCACCGTGATCCCACGGGGCACCCTGGACGCTTTGCGTAGGGGCAGGTTTCAAACCTGCCCCTACACGGCCTTTCATGGGTCCGCCGCCGGAAGAGGCACGTGCGGGTGTGTCGGGAATCGCGGCGCCCAGCGCGTCGCGTTCATCAGGGGTGCAGGCGCGTTCGACCACGCGGCCCTGGCCGGGCATGACGGCCTCGCCGGACCCGAAGTGCCCCCAGCCGGCGGTGACGGCGAAGTCGTCGCCGGTCATGTTGCGGCCGTGGGTGGTGGCGGGCACGGCGATGGCGGCGATCTCAGGTCGCAGTGGGCCGGTCGTGACGCCGGGTACGGGGGCGTCGGAGTCCAGCAGGCGGGCCAGCTCGCGCCCGCGGGCGGCGGAGGCGGCGAGGGTTTGGGCGGCCTGTTCGGCTGTAGGGGCGGTTCGCGAACCGCCCTCGCCGCCGGGGGAAGGGTCGCTTGACGAACCGCCCGCACCGCCGGAGGAATGGGCGCTTCGCGAAGCGCCCCTACCAGAGGCGGCCGATGCGGACAGTTCGGGCCAGCCGGGGAGCGGGATGCAGGGCCATTCCATGCGCAGGGCGCCGGCGTTGGCCTGGCGGTAGGCGGGATCGTGCAGCACGGCCAGCACATGATGGAAGAGATCCTCGACGGTCAGGTTGAGGCGTTCCAGGTAGCGGCGGGCGGCCGGCGACAGGTTGGAACGGCGCGCGTCGGACGCGTCGGATCCTAGGGAGTCTTCGCCGAGCCAGGCGGGAAACATGCTGGCGCTCCACTCGTTCAGATGGAGAGACGCAAGGTGCTCGGTCACTGCGGTTTGAGGCTCGGTCGCATCCGTTCGCAGGCGTGGAACGACGGACAGCCATAAGTTCCCAGCGAAGACATGCGGCCTGTATTCCGGCACGGGTCGACCAAGCAACCCGTGTCCGGCCTCCCAATAGAGCCAGCGAGTGTCGAACGGTCGATAGGCATGGCGGACGAAACCCGACTCGGTAGGGCCGCCACGCGCCAAGAGCGCATCGCGCACTGCCCGGCCATCGCGCACAACAAACCCCGACGAGCTCTTGACTGCGACTGGAGAACGCTGAGCGATCTGGTCATGGCTCATGCTTGGATCAAAGTAGTCAGCGACGCGCGCCTTGAGTCGGTCAAGATCAATATCGACGAGAAACGAATCGCGCTTGGTCTGGACTCCCGGAAACCATTTTGGGAACAGGTCCGGCACGGCTGGCCAGTCAAACCAATCCCGGCTGACGGCCACCGGCGCAAAGGGCAGACCGAGCGGCAGGACAGGCTTGATGGCGTCGTAGAGCACTTCCGAGTCGGCGTCCGCCGTTTCCGTCAGCGCCGCGAGCTTGGCCTGGCCCCACAGATTGCGGAAGTCGACAGTCGCGGCGGGCGCGTGGTCGAGCTTGCGCACCAGCGTGGCGACGGCGGTGCCGACCTTGATGCCGACCGGATCGTCGGGCGTGGAGAAGATGCTGGGGTCGGGCGAGCCGTCGGGCGCGACCTTGCCGGTGCGGTACTTGTCGCCGTTGAGATTGTCGACCCGAATCACGTCGAACGCCTCCATGTAGCGCTCGCGCATGCCTGGACATGACAGGCTGTCCAGCCAGGAGTAGTTGGAAATGAAGCAGACCACGCCCTGGCCCCTCTTCTCGGCGATGCGGCGCTCGGCCATGCGGAAGAAGCGCACGTAGAGGTCGTTCAGCCCCTGGCCTTCGGGCCGCCGCACCCGACGCGTCGTGCGGTAGGCCTCGGAAAGCTCGCGCTCCTCGTCCACCGCCATGCCCGCAAAACCGTTGTAGGGCGGATTCCCCAGGATCACCAGGATCGGCGTCTCCCGCTTCACTCGTTCGGCGCGGTCGCGTTCTTCCTCAAGCTCGGGAAACGGCAACGGCTTCTGCACCGTGGGCTCCCAGCCGGTGAGCGCGTTGGTCAGGAAGACCCCGGCGCGTTCGTCGCCGTTCTCGGCCAGCGGCGCGTCGAGGTCCTGCATCGTCAGCCCGACTTGCAGGTGGGCCACGACGAAGGGCGCGGGCATGATCTCGAAGCCGAACACGCGGTCGAGTGCCGCCTGCTTGACCCGCGCGCCGGTCAGCGCGCCCAGGCCGCGGTCCTGGAGATTGGCGGCGATGCGGCGGAGCACTTCCGCCAGATAGGCGCCGGTGCCGCAGCAGGGATCGAGCACGTAGACGTTCTCAGCCGCCAGCCCGTCGGCGATGCCCAGGTCGTCCCGCAGCGCCCGGTCCACGCGCGCCACCATGTAGCGCACCACCTCGGCGGGCGTATACCAGACGCCCAGCTGCTTGCGCAGCGCGGGGTCGAAGGCTTGCAGGAACGGCTCGTAGAAGTAAGGCACCGCCTCACCCTCGTTGAAGCGGGCGAAGAAGGCGGCCTGGTCCACACGGTCGAGCGCGGCGTTGGTCCAGTCCAGCACCTCGACCAGGCCCAGAGGCTGTAAGCGGCCGGGATCCGAGAGCTGCTGGAATAGCGCCCGCAGCACCGGCGCGCGCAGGTGCCAGACGGCCGTGCGCCAGTCGAACGCGCCGGCGGGCGGCGGCGTCTGGCGCGCCCAAAGCACCCAGGCGGAGAAGACGCCGTAGAAGAGCGTTTGCACCAGGGTGGAACGGAAGAAGGCCGCACCCTGCTCGTCCTCGAACCGGACGCCCAGCGCTTCTTCCAGTGCGCCGCGCACCGCGGCCAACGACGGCGCTTCGCCGGCGGCTTCGACCCGCGCCAGACCGTCGCGGGCGTATGAGGCCAGCAGCCAGGCCAGGTCCCTGGGCTCGGCCAGCACGGCGCGGTGCGAGAGGCCGCGCAGGAGGTATTCGCCCAGACCCGCACCGACCCGATTGGCGAAGGCGCGCGGCTTCTGCAGCTGCTCGGTTGAATTCCTCTGCGCTGTCTGCCAGCCGTAGGGTCTCGAGCTTGGCCGGCCGCCCCGCCGCGTCCTCGCCGACGAGCACGAAATCGCGGTAGTTGGTCACCAAGCACCAACCGATAGCGGCCCCAATAGCGGCTGACCTGATCGCCCTGCGGCGGTGAGCCAGGCATCGTCCTCGGCGGGTTTCACCTCTATCACGCCGTGCTCCGGCACCTGTCCCTCGCGCGGCTGACCGCGCTGCACCTGCCTGGCAGCGAACAGGCCGAAGTCGGGATGGCCGGCGCCCAGGTCCGCCAGTTGCCCGACGCAGAAGACTTTGGGTCTGAGGCTGCGCCCACCGCGTTCAGGAGATTCTCCAGCGGGGTGTAGCGGGAAGTTTCGGCCGTGGCGCCGCCGGAGGCGCGAATCCGCCCCAGGTCCTTGAAGTAGGTCTCGACCGCTGTCGTCAGCCGCGGCATGTCCGCATGGTAGCCGCGCCGGTCACCCTCACCCCCGTATCGCGGTACGGGGCAGGCTCTAGCCCTCTCCCACAGGGAGAGGGGACCGGACCTGCTCTCCAATCGTCAGTGGAGGGATTGCGCAAGGGTCTCCTCTCTAAAGCGGGAAGAGGCCGGAACGTCGTCGCTGGCGCGCCCCACGTGTCATTCCTGTGTGTCGAGCGCAGCGAGGAATCTCAGGGGCGTGGAGCCTGCGCCACCGTCCTTAGATTCCTCACTACGTTCGGAATGACATCTCTGTCATCACTCCGTCATTCCCGTGCCGACGAGCGAGCGAGCTTAGGGCTTCGCCTGCTTCCGTCCGATGATCTCGTGCCAGCTCCGCGGCAGGCCGTCATAGCGCACCTTGTCGACCGCCAGCATGAGGAAATGGCTCTGCTCCGCCAGGCTCAGCTTGCGTGGGAAGACGAGGTCACCCGCGACGCCTTCCACGAACGCCGGATAGCGGGCGATCGCCTTGAGGGCTTCGCGCGTGAGATGGATCGCCCGCTCCAGCTCATGCACGACCTTGAACCCCGCGTCCTCGATCATCTTCCGGTAGTCTTCGGGCCGGCGGTACGGCAGCGCGCCGCCCTTGTCTTTGCGGCGGGCGCCGGTCAGCCGCATGAAGTGCAGCTTCCACTCGCCGTGTCCCCGCATCGAGTTCGCCACCGCCATCGAGACGGTCGTGAAGGTGCTGTTCGACGACAGCAGGGCGCCCTCGCGGGCGATCGCGGCCATGCCTTGATAGACCCGGCGCTGCCCCTCCTCATCGGTAATCTCGTGGATGGCGTCGTGGATGCTCAGGCTGTCGGCCCCGTCGACGGGTAGCTCATCGCCGCGAAGGCGCTCCAGATACCGCGCGTCGGCTTCCACGAAGCGCAGGTCGATGCTCGCTGGTCGCGGGGTGGTGGCTTCGGCGATTTCGAGCGCCTTGGCGCTTCGGTCGATGCCGATGATCGTGCCCCGAAATCCCCGCTTCTCGGCCTCCTCGATCAGAAGCTGCGGCACCAGCCCCGTCCCCGTGGCCAGATCGACGTGGACAAAGGGATTCGGCATGTGGCGGAATAACTCCTGGACGAGCTGCCGGTTAACCTCGCGATACTCGGGCACCATGGCGAAATGCCCGAAGTGCAAATCTTCCGGTGCGGGCAGGTCTTGCGCGTCGACGGTCACGTTAGCCGCTCGTGAACAGGGAGGGTGTCATCGGCGAGTTGAGGAGATGCGGCGTGTTACGCAAAACGGCTCGGCGGCCAAATACGTACCGCTTGGTGAAGGGTCCGACCGGAGTCATGGCAATGGATGTCGATAGCGTATGCATAGAGCGGCGGCCTGACATTTGGGCCGCTGACGGTAGCGGCGATAATAGCTCAAGGGCGAGCACGGCCGCTGGAGTGTCGCGCCGGCGCGTGCTGCGCCTGCTCGCGACCGGCGGCGCCGCGGTCGTCGGTCTGGCGGCTTGCGAGGAGACGCCGCCCGCTGCCTCACCAACCAAGCCCGCCGCCGCGTCCAGAGTGATCGTCACCGCGCCCCCGTCCCCCACGCCCCGGCCCACCGCCACACTTGCGCCAACGGCGACCGCCGAGCCTGTCCCCACGGCCACCGCCGAGCCCACGCCACGCCCAGCCGTCGCCGCCACCCCTGTGTCGGACGACCGCAGGCTGTCGGACGACCGGGCGAGATCGCTGCTCGATGGTTTGATGCTCGACCCGACGTACCCGGAGGGGCGGGTGGAGCTGGTGGCGTTCATCGGAACCACCGGCGATGACCGGCTCGTCTCGGTGCTTATCGAGGTCCTGCGCGCGGCGCAGCTCGGGGCCTTTCCCCCGGACGCGCTGCCCCACGCCCTGGAAGGTCTGTGGCGGCTCACCGATGAGCGCCTGACCTCGTGGTCGGAATGGGTCGAGTGGTACGCGAGGAGCGACCTGACCACCGTACCGGGATTCGCCGCTTGGAAGGGCCAGATCTACAGCCGCGTCGACCCGGACTTTGTCAGGTTCTTCAATGAAGACGCGCCCCGCAGCATCCGGTTCGAGGAGATCGTGTGGGGCGGCGTGCGCCTGGACGGCATTCCGCCGCTGGAATCGGCCCCGATGGTCGCGGCGCGGAACGCGGCCTACCTCGAGCCCGAAGACATCGTCTTCGGCGTCGCGATCAACGGCGACTATCGCGCCTATCCGCTGCGCATCATGGACTGGCACGAGATGGCCAACGACGAAGTGGGCGGTGAGCCCGTTGCGCTGGCCTACTGCACGCTGTGCGGCGCCGGGGTGCTGTTCAGCCGCCGCCACCGCGGCAAGGTCCTCAGCATTGGCACCTCCGGCTTCCTGATGCGCAGCAACAAGCTCATGTACGACCGCGGCACGTTCACCCTCTGGAATCAGCTCACCGGCGAGCCTGTGCTCGGGCCGCTCGCGGCCGACCCGGAGAAGCTCGACGTGATTCCTATCGTCACGACGACGTGGGAGGCATGGCGCACGGCCAACCCCACGACAACGGTTCTCAGCGTGAATACCGGCCACCGGCGCGACTACTCACCCGGCGCGGCCTACGGCGGCTACTTCGCCAGCGATGACCTCATGTTCCCGGCGCCGACGGCGGCTGGCCTCGCCCCCAAGGACCGCGTGTTTGCGCTCGTGCTCGGGGACGCCGCCCGCGCCTATCCCACGGCCGCCGTGGTCGAGGCCGGCGTGCTCAACGACGCCGTTGACGCCCAGCCGGTCGTGCTTGTCGCGCTCGGCGATGAGTTGATGATTGAAGGCTTCGACCGGCGAGCGGGCAATGTCACCTGGAATGCCGGCGCGGCGGTGCGGGCCTTCCAGCGCGGCGAGCGACAATTCGCGCCGGGCGGCGACTCGCGCACGGTGGTCGATGAGCAAGGAACCGCCTGGCAGGTCACCGAAGAGGCGCTCGTCCACCCGGACGGCACGCAGCTCGCCCGCCTGCCCGGCCACCTGGCCTATTGGTTCGGCTGGTCCTCGTTCCACCCCGCCACGACGCTCTACGGCGCCGACCAGGGCTAGTGTCAAGAGGACTCCTTAGAACCCCACCTCGTCCAGCGGCGTCAGCGGCTGCTGCACGTCCGGCGAGCGGTCCAAGGCGCCGCCCACGCCGAACGGATTGTCGACCGGACCGCTGAAGCCGGCCACGCCCAGGCTCAGGGCGTCGAGACCGGAGAGTTCCGACGCAGGCACCAGGAACACGACCACGTCCTCCAGGATCATGGCCGCGCCGACGGTCGGCAGAGGCTCCAACTGCGGTCCAAATGAGCGGCCCAGTTGCCATCCGTCCGGTGTCGCCTCGATCCGATAGTGCGAGTCGCTGCCGTCCAGCACGTCGTTCGCGAACTGGGGCAACGCCACGAAATCGTTGGCCGGATCGCCGTCCTGGAACACCACCCAGAAGCTGCGAACGTAGCCGGCGTCGTTTAGCGGAACCGGCTCCAAGAGCTGGATCCAGACCAGCAGATACGACCCTGCGCTGACACTGTCGGCGCCGCAGGCCACCCCGAGGTTCCCCGAGCCGCAGGGGAATTCGCCCTCCGGCCCGAACAGCTCGCGCGCCGTGGCGTCCGCCAGCTCAAACAGTCCGGCGCCCCAGTGTCTGATGTCCACGGTGGGGTCGTAGCGCACGGGCGCGATGCCGGGGTCGCCGTGGAACAGATCGTCGGCGTCGTCGCGCGCCTCTCCATAGGGCGACGTGCCTAACTCCAGCCACAACGCGGCGCGCTCACTGATGAATACGCCCTCCTCGCCGCCTTCCTGATCCACGGCAGATGGAGGCTGGATCGGCCCTGGGGCAATGCCCGCGGCGCCGAAGAAGTAGCTCGCCAGGGCGAGCGCGAACTCCTCGGCGGAGACCTGCCGCGCGTCGGCCGGCGCGGTGATCGCAACCTCCGCGTTCCACTCCATCAGCAGCTCGATGTCCTCGCCCAGCTCCTCGTCGAGGATCCGGCCGCGGAACATCACCGGCAGGTAGGTCTCGGTATCGACCAGCAGCTGCACCGACGTGTCTTCAGGGCTCGTGAGCACAAAGCACCGCCGGCCGTCGCCGCAATCCTCCACGCCGACCGCGACGATGGGCACCTGGTCGTCGTCGGGAATCATGTCGTCCAGCAGGTCACCCGCCCCCATCGCGTCGATGAGCGCTGGTTCGCCCGCGCCGATGCTCGACGCCAGCCAAGGGCTCTCGGTTGCCGACGCATCGACACCACGCAAGTACTGCGTATCGCCGATCACAATCAACTCGATGCTCAATTTCTGGTCTTCCGCACCGAACGCCATCAGCATTCGCATCGCCTCGTCCGCCGGTTTGAGCTCGATCGTCACCGCAATCGCGCCCTCGACCATGGGCAGCAGGCCGGCCTCCGCCGAGATCCGAATCGACTCCGGCGGATTGCTCGCGATCGTCTCGAACAGCCGGCTGCGGTCGAAGTCGGACGCGTCTGGGACCGCCGCCGTCGGCTCAGGCGTGGGAGTCGCCGTCGGTGAGGCGGTGGGGCTTGGACTGGGAGTCGGCGTGGGCGCCGGCGTGGCGGTGGGGCTTGGACTCGGTGTCGCCGTCGGGGCGATTGTCGCGGTGGCCGTTGCCGTGGGCGCGGTCGTTGCGGTCGCCGTCGCCGCGGCGGTCACGGGAGCAGGTGTGCCTGGCTGCGCCGTTGGCGAAAGCGCCGCCGCCTGGACCGTCGGCGTCGGCGTGGCCACCTCCGGCGGCGGCTCGTCCTCACCGCAGCCCGCGGCCACGAGCATCACCAGGGCCCCAACGGCCAGCACGGCAACCCACGCCAATCCGGCGTAGGGGCGGTTCGCGAACCGCCCGGCCCGCGCGCGTCCGGCAGCCCGCCCTCGCCCGGTGGCCCGCGCTGCGTGCAGCGTGGGACCGGCCGGGATGCGACTCCCAGGCTGCGCAAAGCCGGGGCCACCGGGCAATCTACGCACGCGCCGGTCTCCCGGGCATTGGGCGGCAATCATCCGCGCAGCGCATCAAGCCGTTCATCCATGCGAAAGGCACATCCCGAGCATAGCCCCGGCCACACCAGCCGCAGTGTGACCAATCCGGCAAAGCCGGACAGCATGTCAAGTCCACCCGACCCCGGCGGTGCTCCCCAGTCGGGTCCGCCGATTGCCCCATGCAGTGAGCCTCTTCGCCGTCTTTCCGGCGAAGAGCCTGCCGCGTACTTGATACGGCCGGAATCTAGAGGTCCGGTGGCCCGCGCTGCGCGCAGCGCGGGCCACCGGCCGCGGGCAAGTCTCCCAGGCCGGGTGCAGTCTGAGCCGCCGCGCACTTGGTCCGGTGCGAGACGTTCGGAATACGTATACTGGTAGGACTATGCGTATACGGTCCTCCGACAGGCAGCGATGAAGAACAAGCTCACGCTCACGGTTGACGCCGAGGTCATCCTCGCCGCCAAGCGGCATGCCCGCGCCCGCGGCGTGTCGCTGTCCTCGCTCGTCGAGCAAGGGCTGCGCGAGGTCGTGGACGAAGGCGCGCCGTCCTTCGCCGCGCGCTGGCGGGGCCGGCTGCAAGCGGCGGATCACGACGATCCCCGCCATGAGGCTCTGGCTCGAAAGTACCTCTGATACTTCTCGACACCGACGTCCTGATCGACGTCGCGCTGGATCGGCACCCGCACGCGGACGCTGCCGCGGAACTGCTGGATCGGCTCGAGCGTGGCCGGGAGAGCGCCTTCATCGCCTGGCATACCGTCTCGAACTTCTACTATCTCGTGGCGCCGTCGCGCGGCGGCCCGAGCGCGCGTGACTTCATTGTCGAGTTGACCCGCTTTGTCGAGGTCGCGGCGACCGATACGCGGGCGGTGCGTTACGCGGCCGAGCTGCCGATGCGGGACTTCGAGGACGCCATGCAGGTTGCCGCCGCACGGGCCTGCGGCGCACGGCACATCGTCACGCGCAACGTCCGGGACTTCGACCGTTCGCCCATCCCCGCGCTCACCCCCACCGAAGCGCTCCGCGAGTTGCTTCGCGCCTGATACCGCGAGGCGGGGCACCCGTGGGCCTGCATCCGGTGGCCCGCGCTGCGTGCAGCGTGGGATGGGCCGGAGGCGAATACCCCATGCTGCGCGCAGCATGGGCCACCGGGCACCGGGCACGCTTCCCGTTCCATGGCGCACCTTGACCGTCATTCCGAACATAAATGAGGAATCTAAGGTGCCAACCTTGCGGCCGGGGTCGTGCATCTGAGACTCCTCGCTGCGCTCGGAGTGACAGGTTGGGCGATCCGGGCGTGCCCGCGGGCGAGGACGCCCCAGGAGCGCCTGCCGAAGCCTTGAGCGACCGGCGCTAGGGCGTGAAATCCATCTCCGGCGTCAGCCGCTGGGCGAACTCGGCCAGCAGGTCGGCGGCCTGGTCCGCGACATCGAGCGAGATGATCTCCGACGGCGTGTGCATGTAGCGCAGCGGCACGCTCACCAGACCGGTGGCCACGCCGGCCCGCGAGAGCTGCATGGCGTTGGCGTCGGTGCCGGTTCCGCGGGGCTCGGCTTCCACCTGGATGTCCATCCCGAGCGCCTCGGCGCTCTCCATCAGCAGCCGCTCCACCACGGGATTCACGTTGGCGCCGCGGGTGATCACGGGACCGCCGTCCAGGCTCACGTCGCCGGCGGTGACCTTGTTGACGTTGGGGTGATCGGTGGCGTGGGTCACGTCCACCGCGACGCCGACCAGCGGGTCGATCCCGAACGTGCTCGTCGTGGCGCCGCGCAGGCCGAGTTCTTCCTGCACCGTGGCCACGGATACCACCTCCGCCGCGCAGGCGGCCGCGTCGATGCGCCGCAGGGCCTCGGCCACCACCCAGGCGCCGATCTTGTTGTCGAACGCCCGAGACACCGCCAGCCCGTTGCGCAGCGGCTGCATGCCCAACTCATAGGTCACGGCGTCGCCCACGCGCACCAGCGCTTCGGCCTCGGCCTTGTCGCTCACGCCAATGTCGATCCAGATGTCCTCGACCTTTTGCTCCTTGCCGCGCTCGCCGCGAGGCGTCAGGTGCACCGCCCGCCGTCCCGTCACCCCGCGCACGGGGCCGTCCTGCGCGTGGATGATCACGCGCCGCCCGGAGATCAGGCTCGGATCGTGTCCGCCGATGGTGTTGAAATAGAGATAGCCCTTGTCCGAGATGTAGTTGATCTGCAGGCCCAACTCATCGCAGTGGCCGGCGAACATCAGACGCGGGCTGCCGCTGGGATTGCGGCTGGCGATGACGTTGCCGTGAACGTCGCTGCGCACATCGTCCGCGAATGTCGCGACCGTCTCGCGCCAGACGCGGCGCACGGCCTGCTCGTAGCCGGACGGACTCGGCGCGTCGATCAACCGTTGCAGGAACTCGCGGCCCGCGGCGTCCACCGTGACGCTAGCCGCGCTCGGCGGCGGCCTCGGCGACGAGGCGCTCCTGCACGTGCGGCGGCACTTCCTGGTAGCGAACGAAGCTGCTGGTGAACTGGCCGCGCCCTTGCGTGATCGAACGTAAGTCCGTGGCGTAGCGCTGCACCTCCGCCTTGGGCGCCTCGACCTCCACGATCGTGGCGCCCTCGTAGTCGGCGGGATTCATGCCCAGCACGTGCCCCCGCCGCGCGCTGATATCGCCGATTACGTCACCGGTATTGAGGTCGGGAATCTCGATGGCGAGCTTGACGATCGGCTCCAGGATCACGGGCGCGGCCTGCGGGTAGCCATTCTCCACCGCCAGCCGGGCGGCGTTGCGGAAGGCCTCGTCGGACGAGTCAACGTCGTGATACTGCCCGTCGAATGCCGCGGCCTTGAGGTCCACCACGGGAAAGCCCGCCAGCGCGCCCTTGGCAAAGCACTCGACGAGCCCCTTCTCCACCGCCGGCAGGTACTGCCTCGGTATGGAACCGCCCTTGATGCGGTCCTCGAACTCAAAGCCCGATCCCCGAGGCAGCGGCGAGAACTCGATATGCACGTCGCCAAACTGTCCCCGACCGCCTGATTGCCGCTTGTGCCGCCCGTGCGCGTTCACGGTCTTGCGAATGGTTTCGAGATAGGCCACCCGCGGCACGTTCGCCAGCAGGTTGACGTTGAACTTGCGGCGCACGCGCTCGAGGCTGATCTGCACGTGCGACTCGCCGAGTCCGGCCAGGATGGTTTCGCGGGTCTGGTCGTCGCGCCCCACGCGCAACGACGGGTCCTCCTCGGCGATGCGTGCGAGCACCTGGCCCATCTTGTCCAGATCGGCTTGCGTCGCCGGCGTGATGGCGGCCTCGAACAGCGGCGTGGGCATTTCGAGCGCGCCCATCGTGTGCGTTGAGCCGCCGGACGCCAGCGTGTCGCCGGTCGCCACGTTTTCCAGCTTGGTGACAAACGCGATGTCGCCCGCGACGACGGTTCCCGTTTGGTGGCCGCCCTTGCCCGCGGGGTATTGAAAGCCGGAGAGCCGCTCGTTGCGGCCGCTGGTCTGGTTGTGCAGCTCGATATCCCCGGGGATCGTCCCGGTGTAGACGCGCAGCAGGGACACCTTTCCCACAAAGGGATCGGCCAGGGTCTTGAACACTTGCGCCACGATCGGCCCGTCGCTCCTGACGTCGAGGGTCGCGCCGTTCTCGCCGGTCATGACGGGCAGGTCCGACGGCGCCGGCAGCAGCGTGGTGACGGCATCGAGCAACTCGCGCACGCCGTGCGTTGCCGTGGCGGCCGTGAACACGACGGGGTAGATCTCGCCGTTGCGCACCCCGGCCCGGAGCGCGCGCTCGATCTCCTCGCGTTCGATCTCTTCCTCTTCGAGGTATTTCTCGAGCAGGTCGTCGTCCGTGGCGGCCACGGCGTCGGTCAGCTCCTCGCGCGCGGCTTCCAGGGTCTCGCTCAGCGCGTCGGGCACGGGAACCGGCTCACTGCCGCCGTCGGTGAATGCGCGCGCCGTGCCGTCCAGGAGATCGATCACGCCGTCGAACGCCGGAGCGTCGCCCAGCGGGATTTGGATGGGGGCGATGGCCGCGCCGAACTTGTCACGCAGCTCTTGGACGACGTTTTCCCAGCTCACGTTCTCGCGGTCCATGCGATTGACGACCACGAGCCGAGGTCGATCCTGCCGTTCCACGAGGCGCCACACGATTTCGGTACCGACCTCAATGCCGGCAGTGGCGTCGACCACGACGATCGCCGCATCCGCCGCCCGCAGACCTGAGACCACGTCGCCAACGAAGTCCGGATATCCGGGCGTATCGATGACGTTGATCGTGGCGCCGCGCCAGTCGCATGGCACAACGGCCAAATTGATGGACATGCCCCGGTCCACCTCATCAGGGTCGAAATCGGAGATGGTGTTGCCTTCTTCCACTCGCCCGAGGCGCGAAGACTGCCCGGTCACATAGGCCATGGCCTCGGTGAGGGAGGTCTTGCCGGCGCCGCTGTGCGCCACGAACGCCACGTTCCGGATCGCATCGCTGTTGTCCCGATCCATGACCGTGTGTTCCTTGGGGCTATGCGCGCCGAGGCGCGTGGGCGCGGGGGGACGCCATTATATCGGCGACTCCCTACAATCACGCAGCCGAGCGGCTCGTCGGATCGGAATCCCAGCCACCATGCCTCGTCGAAAGCGCATCGTCGTCAAGTGCGGCACCCAGCTGCTCACGACGCCGAGCGGCCTTGACGAGGCCTACATCGAGCAGATTGCGGCCCAGATCGCGGCGCTCATGCAGGACGAGGTCGAGGTGCTGCTCGTCACCTCCGGTGCCGTGGCGGCGGGGCGCGCCACGCTGCATCTGCGCGGCAATCAGCTCATCACCCGCCAGGTCTTGGCGGCCGTGGGGCAGGCGCCGCTCATCGCCCGCTACGGCGCGGCATTTGCGGCGCACGGCATCACCGTGGCCCAGGCGCTCCTGTCCCGCGCCGACCTGACCACGCGCGACGGCTTCCTGAATGCGCGCAACGCCCTGAACGGTCTGTTGGACCACGGCGTGCTGCCCGTCGCCAACGAAAACGACGTGGTCGCCACGGAGGAGTTGCGCTTTGGCGACAACGACCCCCTGTCGGCCCTCATCGCGCAGCTCGTCGACGCCGACACCTTGATCCTGCTCACGTCAACTGCCGGCCTCTATACGGGCGATCCACGGCGCCGACCCGACGCGGAGCTGATTCGGGATGGGCATGAAATGACGGATGACCTGCTGGCCAACGCGGCGGGAGCGACCGGGACCGGCGGCTCCGGCGGCGTTCGCTCGAAGGTCGAGGCGGCGCGCCAGGCCAGCTCCGACGGCATCGAGGTCGTCGTCGCGGGCGGGACTGTGCCTGACGTCCTTCGGCGCGTCGCTGCCGGAGAGAGCATCGGCACGCGCTTCGCACCCCGAAGGGCGGCCCGAAATAGCTGGGCCCGCTGGCTCAGCTCCGCCGCCACCGAGCGCGGGACCTTGCGCGTCGACAAGGGGGCCAGGAGCGCGCTCACCGATGCCGGGAGCAGCCTGCTCCCCGCGGGCATCGAGGCCGTGGACGGCGACTTCATCCGGGGCGATGTCGTGGCCGTGGCCGGTCCCGACCAGCAGGTCTTCGCCCGCGGCCTAGTAAACTATGCCTCGCACGACTTGGTGCGAATCTTGGGTCAGCCGTCGCACCTGATCGAGTCAATCCTTGGCTACGACCACGGCGCGGGGGTCGTGCATCGCAACAATCTGGTGTTGCTCGACAGTGCCTAGATTGGATCGAGGAGATCGCCATCACCGCAACTGACACGCCAACCACCGTCCGACCGAGCGTCCCCGACATGGTGGCGGCAGCACAACGGGCCGCGCGTGAGGTTGCGAGGCTGGACGGCGACGCCAAGAACCGCGCGCTTGAAGCGATGGCGGCGGCGCTCCGTGCTGAACAAAACGACGTGCTGGCGGCTAACGCCGACGATGTTGCGCAGGCGCGCGCCGGCGGCCGCGACGAGGCCTTCATCGACCGTCTGTCGCTCACACCGGCGCGGATCGATGCGATCGCCGACACGCTGGGTACGGTTGTTGGCCTTCCCGACCCGGTCGGCGAGTCGGTGGATGCGCGTCGGCTGCCGAATGGTCTCGAGGTTGCCCGCCGGCGTGTGCCGCTCGGGGTGATCGCGGCGGTGTTCGAATCGCGTCCAAACGTGGCAATCGACATCTCGGCCCTGGGCCTGAAGGCCGGGAACGCCGTGATTCTGCGCGGCGGTCGCGAGTCCCAGCACAGCACCGGCGCGCTGGTCCGCTTGGCGCGCGAGGCGCTGCGCGCGGCCGGGGTGCCGGCGGATGCGATCCAGGCGATCACCAATCCCGACCGTCAATTGGTGCGCGAGCTGTTGCAGGCGCGACCCGGTGTGGACGTCGCCGTGCCTCGCGGCGGCGCCGGCCTGATTGAGTTTGTCACCGAGACGGCCTCGGTGCCTGTGCTCGAGACCGGCTGGGGTGTGTGCCACACCTTTGTCGATGCGGGCGCCGATCTGTCGGCGGCCGAGCGCATTGTGGCGAATGCCAAGACCCGGCGGCCGTCGATCTGCAACGCGTTGGACACCCTTCTCGTCGACCGGGCCGTGGCGTCCGAATTCTTGCCGGCCATCGGGCGAGCCCTGGCCGAAAAGGGCGTTGAGATGCACGCCGACGCCGAAGCGTCGACGCTCCTGGCGGAAACGGGACAGGTGGTGGGGCTGGCGGATGGGGACCTGGACACCGAGTGGCTCGGCCTGCGCATGTCGGTGGTCGTCGTGAACGGTCTGGAGGAGGCGCTGGGCCATATCCACACGCACGGGTCCAGCCATTCGGAGGCCATCGTGACGAGTACGCTGGCGCATGCGGAGCGCTTTCTCGACGAAGTTGACGCTGCCGTGGTTTACGTGAATGCGTCCACGCAGTTCACGGACGGCGGCGAGTTTGGGCTCGGCGCCGAGGTTGGCATCAGCACCCAGAAGCTTCACGCCCGCGGGCCGATGGGCTTGCGCGAGCTGACCACCTATAAGTGGGTCGTGCGCGGTGATGGGCACGTGCGTCCCCTCTGACGGTCTGCGGTCGGCGTCTGAGGCAACCGGTTCGCGGAGCCGGCGCGCATTTCAGCTCGGCGCTTGGCGCAACGCGATTCGGCCCCGTAGCCCCTGAATCTATCCTGCGAAGCCCTCGCCCGTGCCGCTGATCGCGCTGAGCGCCGCAGTCGCTCATGCGATCAGCGCGATCGGTGGGCGCCTGCGCCAGTTTGGGCTGCCGCCCCTTGGTCCAACCGTGAGACCCCGTCTGGCGGCGCTGTTGCTGCTGGCGGCGCTGCTCATCGTGCTCGGCAGCGTGATCCGGGCACAGCCGGAATCCGCTGCGCTGCCGCCGCTCGTGGCGGGCGAGCTGGAGTTGCGCGCGCTGGATGTCGGCCAGGGTGATGCCCTGCTGACGCGGCTCGGCGACGCGACCATGCTGGTGGACGCGGGACCCGATGCGCAAACCGCCGGCGCGTCGGTCGTGCCCCACCTGCGTCGGTTGGGCGTGGACCGCATCGACTACCTGGTCCTCACCCACTCGGATGCCGATCACATCGGCGGCGCGCCGACCATCATGAGCGAGTTCGTGGTCGGGACCATCGTTCACGCCGATGACGACCTGAGCCACCCGGTGATGCGCGAGGTGATGGACCTGGCTCGCGAAGCCGGCATCCCGATTCAGCGAGTCGAACGAGAGGATGTGTTGCCCTGGCACCCGCAGGTGGAACTCAGCGTGCTCAACCCGCCCGAGCCCGGGCCGGACGATGACAACAATCGGTCGATCGTGCTGCATCTGGCCTATCAGACCTCGGCGATCCTGTTGACGGGAGACATCGAGGCGTCGGCCGAGCGGGATCTCCTGGCGTCCGGCGTCTTGGGGCGTGTCGACGTGCTCAAAGTGCCGCACCACGGCTCGAACAGCTCGTCGACCGGTGAGTTCCTGGATGTGGTCGAGCCTCAGATTGCCGTCGTGTCAGCCGGACGCTACAACGCGTTCGACCACCCCCGAGATCGTGCGCTTGGCCGGCTCCGCACTCGCGACGCGGCTGTATTTCGCACCGATCTTGCCGGCAGCGTCACGGTCCGAACCGATGGCCGCATCATTCGGGTATTCCTCGAACGAACGTAGTCGCGGCGCATCCCATGCGGCCCGCTCTTGCTAGCTGACAGGCGCGGAGTAAGCGCAGGGCTAATGGGCCGTCCAGCCGCCGTCAACGGTGAGTACGGTTCCGGTGACGAATGCCGCTTCGTCGCTGACGAGATATGCGGCAGCGGCGGCAATGTCCTCGGGCTCCGCCCAGAGACGCTCGAGCAAGCTCATGTCGCGCAGGACCTGGTCCCAGCCCTCGGGATTGCGGCGCTTGACGTCGTCCATCACGGGCGTATACACGGCGCCGGGCGCGATGGCGTTGGCGCGAATCCCGGATCGGCCATAGTCGCGCGCGATCGATTTCATGAGCATGATCACGCCGGCTTTAGCCGTGCAGTAGGCGGCTTGCCTGTCGAAGGCGACGGAACCACCAACCGATGAAGTTGCGAGGATCGAGCCGCCGCCAGCTTGGATCATGTGGGGGATTACATGCCTGCAGCACAGATACACGCCGGTGAGGGTGACACCGATGGAACGGTCCCAGGCGTCTTCAGGAGTCTCAGCGGCCCCGAAGAAATCGTCCAAGTAGGCGGCATTGGCAAACAGGATGTCGATGCGACCGTGAGTTGCCATCACCTCCTCGACCAATTCCCGCACGTGCTTGGTATCCGATACGTCGCAGTATTTGAACGATGCTTCACCGCCTTCTTGCTTTATCAATTCGGCAGAGCGTTCGCCCCCGTCCTCGTTGATATCCGCGATCACCACCGTGGCATTCTCACGAGCGAAGCGGATGGCGCTGGCGCGGCCGATCCCGGATGCCGCGCCCGTGATGATGGCTACTTTGTCGGCAAGCCGTGACGTGATCACTAATTGATCCAATACGCATCTATGCAACTGCGTCACGCATGATAGCACGCACGTGCGGAATGATTGCGGTCCGATTTGTTCGAGATGGCACGTCGGCGGTGCAAGATATCTTCAACTTATATCTGTGTCGTAAAGGGAAGTGGGATCGGCCAGGAGTATGAGTGAAACCGTTCTTCCCTACTCGATTGCAGGCTCGGGTGGTTCTAGCTTCCGGCAGCAAGAGGCAGTGCCGCGAAATGGGGTTCATTGCGGGCATGCTAGGATTTCGCACCGAGTCTCTCGTGAGATCGTGGTGCCCACGAAACTCAGGTCAGCCAATGCCTCAGAATCTTGACCGATCAAGATTACTGGTTGCATGAACTGTGAGCGATTCATCCGTGCATGCTGAGCGGACTATTCGGTCGATTTCCGTTCCGGGATTTCCTTCGGCGGAAATGCCGCTTATCGAGATCTCAAGTGCGCAGCCTGGGCCGGTGATCAACGTTGTCGGCGGTCTGGCGGGAACGGCATATCCCGGCATTGGAGCCTGCCGGATGCTGGCCGAGCGGTTGCCGCGGCGCCTGAGCAAGGGGCGGGTGCGCCTGGTGCCCGTGGTGGATGTCGAGGGGTTCTTTCAGCGCGCGGCTCGCTTCTGTCCGCTGGACGGACGTGCGCTGGCCGGTGCGTTCAGGGCCACAGGCATGGCGGACGCGTCCTCGGCCACGGGCCGAATCGCACATGCCGTTTCCGAAGCGCTGGCCGACGCCGACGTTCACATTGATGTCCGAGGCGGTGAGCTGACCGAGCTGCACGCGCATTGGGTTGCCGTTCCTCCAGCGGCTTCGCGGTCTGAGTCCCTGGCCATGGCTGCGGCTTCTGGAGCCGAGGTGCGCGTTGCCGTGAACCAGAATGACCCGATGTCGATCGAACTGGGCGCGGCCGGTCTTGTGGCGGATCAGGGCCGCGCATCGCTCATTCTTTCAGGCGGCGGCGGAGTGGACGACGTTGCCGCCGACGCCGAGGTCCTTGTTGCGGACCTGCTGCGTGTGCTGGACGCCCTCGACGTGATCGACGGAACCGCGACGGAGCGTGCGGCGTCCCCGCGAGTCGTTGGACCGAAGATTTGGAGCCATATCGCCGGCTCGTCAGGGCTGTGGGTGCCGGCGACCACGGCAGGAGCGCTGGTATCGGCCGGCGAAGTGCTGGGTCAAATCTGGGACTACTTTGGCGAACCATTGCAGGATGTGAAATCACCGCTCGATGGCTGCGTGTTGGCGGTCACGACCAGCATGGCCGTCAGTGTCGCGCCCGGCCCTGAAGGTGATCCGTGGTTTGCGCGCACGGTCGTGGTGGCGGAGGTAGGTCAGGATGACCGCGATGCTTGACCTCGGCGCCGCGCGGACGGCGGCCTGGGAGGCTTTCGACCGGCGGTTCGACGAGCATGTCGCCAGCCTGCAGCAGTTTGTCCGCATACCCAGTGCCCGCGGCGAGGAGCTCGCGGCGCAGCAGTGGATGGCGCGTCGCATGCAGAGCCTTGGGCTGGACGTCGAGATGATCGAATGCGACCCCGAAGCGTTGGCCCGCTACCCAGCCTGGAGCCCGACCGATTGGTCCTACCAGGGTCGCCCGAACGTGGCGGGCCGCTGGGGTGGAATCGGCGGCGGCCGGTCTCTGATCCTCAACGCGCACGTCGACACGACCTCTCCGGAACCCGTCGAGCTGTGGAGCCGCGACCCCTGGGGCGGGGAGATCGAAGGCAACCGCCTGTACGCCCGCGGTGCCCAGGACGACAAGGCTGGCTGCTGCGAGATGCTCTTTGTGGTGCAGGCGCTGCAGGAGGCTGGGATCCGTCTGCGCGGCGACCTGATCCTCGAGACCACGATCGACGAAGAGTGCTCCGGCAACGGCTCGCTGGCGCTGGTCGCGGCGGGCTACGAGGCCGACGGCGTGTTGATGCTCGATGGAACCGGGTTGGGTCGAGCCATCGTCGCCCACCCCGGTCACGTGGCCTTCCGCCTCACCATCCACGGCAAACCAGTGCCGTACATATCAGCCACGCATGGCGTGAATGCGATCGAAAAGGCGTGGGTATTGATGCGGGCGCTGCACGAGCTCGAGGCGAGAAAGAACTCGAATGTGCCGGCGCGTTGGGCGCATACCGAGCATCCCATTCATTTCAACGTCTATGGAATCTCCGGCGGCGAATGGGTCGGCACGGTTGCCGCCCGTTGCGTGTTGGACGCGACGATTGGCTTTATGCCGCCCCAAAGCGTGGCCGACGCGCGGGCCGAGATCGAAGCGGCGGTGGCCGAAGCAGCAGCCGAGGACGAATGGCTGCGGGACCATCCGCCGCAGGTCACCTTCGAAGGTCTGGCCATGGAGCCGTTGGACATGGGCGACGACAATCCCGTCGTGACCAATCTGGCCGAGGCGCATCAGGCCGCGACCGGGCAGCCGCTCGAGCCGGTGGCGATCACCGGCTTCTGCGACCTGCACCAGCACAGCCTCCGCCGGCCGACTCCGGGATGCCTCTTTGGTCCGGGCGGCGGCGGTGGGGCGCATTCGGTGGATGAATTCTTCGACTTGAACGATCTGGCCCCGGTGACGAAAACGGCTCTCGCATTCGTCCTCGACTGGTGCGGCTGGGAGGCGGCATGAGCTCTCACGGCGGGTCCAAGACCTCGCGCGTCGAGCGGTACGTCCACCATTCCGGCGAGGAGTTGGAGATACCGGTCGGCCATGTCGTGGGTGCGCGGTCGGGCCCGAAGTTTGGCGTCTCCTCGGCCATGCACGCCGGCGAGTTTGCCGGCATCCACGCCGCCATTCGGCTCTTTCGTGAGCTCGATCCCGCGACGCTGCGGGGTGAAGTCCGAATCATCCCGATCATGAGCACGCGGGCGTTCTTTGCCCGGTCGACGCAGCTCTCCCCCGTTGACGAGCGTGAGATGCATTTCCAACCGGTGGGTCGGCCGGATGGGACCTACTCCGAGTTCCATATCGATTGTGTCTTCAATCTCCTGCGCGACCTTGACCTCCACATCGACATGCATGCGGGCGAGTACGTGCAGGCGCTGGACCCGTGGGTGGCCTTCGCCGACCCGACCGACGAGCGCCTGCGCCGGGACACGTGGCGGCTGGCGGGTTCGATGCCGGTGCCCTACCTGGACCCGCGCCAAGCCGACGTCCAGGACAAGTTTTCGGAATTGGCTCAGGGATTGCCCTTTGCGCTGCTGCATGCCGGCGTCGCAAACGTCTGGACCGAGATCGGGCAGAACGGCGTGCAGGATCCGGCGGAGATCGAGCTTCAGTATCAGTCGCTAGCGAACGCCCTGAAGCGCTTCGACATGATTGATGGCGAGCCTGTGGAGGTCCCACCGCAGGCGATCCTCGGTCCGCGACGCTGGAGTATGGAATCGCTCGAGAGCGGGTATTGGCAGGCGGAAGTGAGCGTCGGTCAAAAAGTGAGCAAGGGCCAGCGGCTCGGGGTGCTCGAGGATCTGGCCGGAAACCACATCAAGACTTTGACGGCGCCGGAAGACGCGGTGGTCCAGTATTTCTGGACGAGCCCGGCGATCAATGCCGAGCGCGTGCCGCACGGCTATCCCTGGCACCGCGGCCTGATACGCCTGTCCGAGCTGCGTCCGGACGCCGGCCGCGACCCGCGATTGCAGCTCGCCCGCTGAGGCCGAGGAGCTAGCTGCCGCGGACTCTTCGTCTCAGGCTGGAACCTCGTCGTCGGGAAGGTTTGGCGCCAGGAAGCACAGCATCAGCAGCGGCTCATCGCCGACGACGCGCAGGGAGTGCCGCGAGCGGCGGGGTGCATAGAGCACCGCTCCCGGACTGGCCTGGATCGGGTCGTCGTCGTTGAAGGTGAACTCGGCGCATCCCTCATGGACGACGAAGACCTCCTCGCAGTCAGGGTGGTAGTGCGCGGCCTGGGCGGTTCCCGGCGGCCAATGCAGCAGCACGGCGCGGTGCTCGGTGGTGGCGCTGATGCGCTCGCGCCAGGTCCCCGAGCCGTTGCGCTGCTTGATCGACGCAATGGCGTCGCTGGTGAGGTTGTTGGCGGTCGCTGGGTCGACGAATGGCATGGCGTGTTCCCCTTTCGAGACGTTGGCAAAACTCAGTCAGGCTAGGCATGTCCGGCGACACCCCTGCTGATCTTCAGATTGGCGGGCCGAGACTCCCGCTTCCGGAGGCATTTGCAAGAACACAAGCGGGCGGGTCTCAGACCCGCCCCTACGCCAAGTTTCTAGCGCGCCCTCAGGTTTGACCGGACTGGATTCCGGCGTTCGCCGGAATGACGAAGGGCTAGGCAAGGGTCTCCTTTCCTAGAAGCTAGAAGCCTACTGATACTCGTGCAGATATGGCTTGTGCGCCTCCAGCAACTCGCGCCCCATGGCGAGGCCGGTGTCAACGTCCACGATCGTTCGGTCGGCGAGGAGGGCCAACAGGGCGAGCTCGCGATCGCGTTGGATGATCGCGTCGGTAAGCAGGTCGAGCTGGTCGATCCATGGGCGCAGCGTCCCGGCGATGGGTTCCGGAATATCGCCGATCGACTCGCGGGCCATGCCGCTCGCATCGAACCACGCCGGAACCTCGACGTTGGCCGAGGGCGCGAGATTGCTGATGGAATCCTCGTTGGGGATGTTCACGTGATAGCTGCCGCCGCGATCGGCTGCCAGAGCTGCGATCAGCTTCACGGCCTTCTCGCTCGTGCGCTTGAACAGGGAGTCTGGCAGCGGGGCCGATCCATCGGCAATCTCAGTGAACTGGCGCTGAACCTCGGCCCCGCGGTCGAAGTACTCGTCCATGTCGAAGCGGAACAGCCCGCGCGGCAGCCGCCCGTCGTCAGCCGGACGGCAATACCACGGAAAGAACTCGCTGACGTGTCGATCGCCGGGTGATGGGAAGAGCCCGTAGAGCTCCATCAGGTCCCAGCTCACGTCCAACCGCTCGCTCGCCGGAGGGCGCTCGGCGGCCTTGAGCGACGGGTAGAGATCACTGCCGTTGCGGCGCAGATCGAGAATCCACTGCAGGTGGTTGATGCCGGCGGCTCGCACGGACATTTCCTGCGCCGGAAGGTCCAGAAACTGCGCCAAGCGGTTCGTGGTGCCCTCGATGCCGTGGCACAAGCCCACAACCTTGAGGTCGGTGGCCTTGGACAGCGTGCGGCAGATGGCGCACATGGGGTTGGTGTAGTTGAAGAGCCAGGCGTTTGGGCAGAGGTCTTCCATGTCCTCGGCTATGGCCTGGATCGCCGGGACGGTGCGCAGAGCCCGCGACCACCCGCCCGGGCCTACGGTGTCACCCGTCGTGAGGACCATGCCGTGCTTCTCGGCAATGTCGAGGTCGATCGTCCACAGACGCCGGTGATCCAGCGCGATGGCGATGATGACGTAGTCCGCGCCGGGCAGCAGGTCGCGGCGATCGGACGACGATTCGACTTGGTAGGGCATGTTCCGCTCGGTGACCATGCGCTCGACGACGCGCGTGGTGATGCCAAGCGTGTCCGCGTCGACGTCGCAGAGAGCGATGGTGCTGCCGGCCAGGTCTTCGCGGGCCTGCCAGAGGTCAGCCACGATGGTTGGGGCAAAGACGCGGCTCGCCCCGATCACGACGATTTTCACTGCGGCCATGTCGACCCTCCGCTGCCTAGGGGGTGGGCGGCCTCGGTGAGATGTCGAGTGTCACTGCACCAGACGCCCACCGTCGACGATCAGCACCGCACCGGTCACCCAGCTGGCGAGATCGCTGGCCAGGAACACCGCCGCGCCGGCCACGTCGGGCGGCAATCCGAAGTCGGGGATGGCGGCACCGCTCCAACGTGCGGGCTCCTGGTCCGGGGGCGCAGCCTTGCCCGTCATGTTGGTGTAGACCGGGCCGGGAGCGATGCAATTGGCGGTGATGCCATGCGCCCCGAGGTCCTCGGCTATCGATTTGGTGAAACCCTCCACCCCGGCTTTGGAGGCGGCGTAGCTCAGTTGCCGGGGGCAGCCCTGGTGGCCGCACAGCGACGAGATGTTGATGATGCGGCCGCCGGCGCCGCGGGCCGTCATGCGCGCGGCAACCGACTGGGTGCAGAGGAACAGCCCCGTCAGGTTCACTTCCAGCGTGCGGTTCCAGTCCTCCAGCGTGACTTCGTGGAGCCGACCCAGGCGGAGGATGCCGGCGTTGTTGCAGAGGATGTCGATGGGCCCGAGCTCGGCCTCCGTTCGCTGCACCATGCGTTCGATGTCGCTCGGAACGGATACGTCGCAGGGGATCGCGACGGCTTCTCCGCCGTCGGCTCGGATTTCATCCGCGACGGTCTCGGTAGCGGCGCCCCCGGCGACGGCCACGCGGCAACCTTGCTGTGCATATGCGAGTGCAATGGCGCGTCCGATGCCGTGCAAGCCGCCGGCCCCGGTGACGATGGCGACTCGGTCTTGCAGCAATCCCATGGCGCTACTCGGGAAAGTGGCAGGCGACCTGGGTGCCGTCCAGGGTCTCCAGCTTGGGGACGACGCTGCGGCATTTGTCCTCGGCCTTCCAGCAGCGCGTGTGGAACGGACATCCGGGAGGAATGTTGGCGGCGCTAGCCGGGTCGCCCGGCAGCCGAATTCGCTTGTCGGCGGTTTGCTTGACGCGCGGAACCGCGGATAGCAGGGCGGTGGTGTAGGGATGACGCGGGCGCTGAAACAGCGCGCGCGTTTCACCCTGCTCCACGATCTTGCCGAGATACATCACCGCCACCCGGCTGCAAAGCTGTTGCACAACGGCGAGATCGTGAGAGATGAAGATGATGCTCAGGCGCCGCCGATCGCGAATGCCCCGCAGCAGGTCCAGGATCTGTGCTTGCACCGACACATCCAGCGACGACAAGGGCTCATCGGCAACCAGCAACTCACTTTCCGCCGAAAGCGCGCGCGCTATAGCCACGCGCTGCTGTTGCCCTCCGCTCACCTGCATCGGATAGCGCGCACCAAATTCGGTCGGCAGCCCGACTTCCTGGAGAAGATCGTTGACGCGGTCGTCAAGCTGGTCCTCCGGGACGATGTCATGAATTTGCAACGGCTCGCCTATCGCATCCCGGATGCGCTTACGCGGATTCAATGATCCCAACGGGTCCTGAAAGACCATCTGGGCATTCCGCGCCAGGTAACGACGACCGGCACTGCCGGCTTGCGGTGGTGTCCCACGTGTGCGGAATGTGACGCTGCCGCTGGTGGGTTGCTCGAGACCGACGATGAGGCGCCCCAGCGTTGTCTTGCCGCAGCCTGATTCGCCAACCAGGCCGAGCGTTTCCTCGGCGTCAAGGGTGAGATCGACCCCGCCAACCGCCAGCAGCGACCGCCGGCGCTCAACGACCTTGGTGCGCGGCAGGCTGAACGCCTTGACGAGGCCTTCGCATTGCAAAAGAGGAGCGGCGTTCTCGCTCATGCCGTATGTCCTCGCGCTGCTCTCCATGAAGCGGGCCCGATGGCCAGGGTGACGTGCGTGCTCATGGGGTGGATCAATACAGGTGGCAGCGGACGGCATGTCCGTCCGCTACCTCGCGCAGCAGTGGATTCTCCACCGGACAGCGCTCGAAGCGTTGGCTGCAACGCGGCTCGAACTCGCAGCCGGGCCACTCCCGGGTGATATCCGGGGGGAAGCCTTCGAGCGGATCGATGGTTTGCTCAGGACGATCGAGGTCCGGGACCGAGCGCAGCAGCGCTTGCGTGTAGGGATGCATTGGATCATCGAAGACCACGGGCGTCTGGCCGCTCTCGGCGATCTTTCCGCCATACATCACGACGGTCCGCGTGCAGCTTTCGGCCACCAGCGCCATGTTGTGCGTGATGTGCAAGACGGCCATGCCGAACTCTCGATTCAACTCGTCAAGCAGATCGATGATCTGCGCCTGGATGGTGACATCCAAGGCCGTGGTCGGCTCGTCGGCGATGAGGAGCTTTGGTCGGTTCGCCAGCGCCATGGCGATGACAACACGCTGGGCCATGCCTCCGCTGAACTGATGCGGGTATTGCGGCATCCGCTGCTCGGGATCCGGAATCCCTACGCGCTCGAACAGACCAACGGCTTGTCGATACGCATCGCGGCGGCTTACTTGCTGGTGGGTACGGATCGCCTCGATGAGCTGACGGCCAACGCTGAACACTGGATTCAAGGCGCCAATAGGGTTCTGGAAGATCATGGCGATTTCGCGACCACGGATCCGACGGAGCTCACGACCGGACATATTCCGCATGTCACGGCCATCAAAGATGATATTGCCCTTGACCACTCTCCCCGGAGTATCGACAAGACCCAGAATGGACATGGCGGTAACCGACTTGCCGCAGCCGGATTCTCCGACGAGACCTACGATTTCTCCAGGATAGATGCTGAAGCTCACGCCATTGACGGCGCGCACCGTCGCGGTCTTGGTGAAGAAGTGGGTGTGCAGATCTTGTACGGCGAGCACTGGTGTGGTTGAAGAAGCCATACTCATTTTATAACTGGCTTTCACGCGGGCTGAGAATCTTCTGTGTCTCATCGCCGAGTACGTTGAAGCATATCGCCAGCACAGAGATCAGAATTGTCGGCCCCAGGATCACCGCCGGCGCCTCATAGAGCGCGCGCAGACCGTCTGACATCATTGTTCCCCAGTCCGGGTCGGGCGGCTTGAGCCCCATGCCAAGCAGGCTGAATCCGGCGGTGAATATGAAAAAGCTCGTTGCATGTAAGGCAGTGACCGTCACTATGAGGGGCATCACATTAGGCAGAACTTCACGAAACATAATCCGCAGATTACTGTAGCCGAGAAGGCGCGCAGCCTCGACGTATTTGGCAGTCCGTACGGTTAGAACCTGACCACGGAAGAAACGAATGTTCAACGGCACGGAAGACACGACAACAGCAATGGCCAAGTTTACGACCGACGGGCCGAGCACTGTAAGAATCACGAGTGCCAGGAGAAGGCCAGGGAATGCCAGTCCAACATCGACCAGGCGCATGATCACGCCGTCCACGCGGCCGCCAAGATAGCCGGCAAGCAAGCCAAAGAACACCGAAATTACCGTGACGGCCACATTGGCCGCAATGCCAATCAGCAGTGAGATGCGGCTGCCCCAAATCAGCCGCGACATGATGTCACGGCCGAGGCTATCACCCCCGAGAACATATCTCTTAGGCCGTGGCGGAACATAGCGTTTGACGAGGTCAGTGCGGTCCGGGTCGTGGACGGGCAGGGGGGACAGCACCTCGCGGCCGAGGATATTTTCCCCCACGACGTAGACTTCGGACAATGGCGGTAGATATCGCGAGACTCTGATATCTCCCGAGTTCGGGTCCGGGATGGGCAGCCACTGTGCGAACAAGGCGGTGATAATAACGACAACTAGTGGGATGAGCGAGACTGTTAGGGCGGGATGTTGGCGGAGAAAGCGGATGGTACGCCACAAGTGAGATAAAGCAGGCTTGATTATCTGTGGTAAGGAGCTGCTATTATACATAACGGATACGCGGATCAACCATGGCATAGAGAATATCGACAGCTAAGTTAATGAAAATATACATCGTTGCGAGAATGATGGTTCCACCCATGACGACGGGAACGTCACGATTCACGGTGGATTCAACCAGAAGTAAACCAATGCCGGGCCAAGCGAAGATGTACTCGAGAATGAATGATCCAGTCAGCAAGGATCCGAATAAAAGCCCTGCACTGGTCAAGAGAGGGATGATAGTGGTGCGGAGGCCATGCAGGAAGTAGACCCGCCAGAGCGAGAGGCCTTTGGCATGGGCCATACGAATATAGTCTTCGCGCAGGATCTCGATCATGGTATTTCGCGCCAACCGCCAGTTTGCGCCGACTGACGCTAGCGCCAGCGCAATGGTGGGGAGGATGAGATGTATAAGCAGGTCGGGAACATCGTCTGCTCCGGCCCGGGGGTTGGAGATGCCGCTGGTGGGCAGCCAGCCGAGCGTGACGCCGAAGATCAGCACCATGTACACGGCGATGGAGAAGCCGGGGATGCTGAGCATCAAGACGGGAAATTGGGCCAGGAAGCGGGTGATGACCTGGGGCCATGCCCGGTTGTGAACGACGGCGGCGAGCACGCCCATCGTCCAACCGACGACGACTACAAGAATGACCGCGGCGGTGGCGATGCTGAACGTGTTGCGCATGCCACGGAATAGCAACTCGGCAACGGGTTCACCCTTGCGGATCGAGTCGCCCATGTCGCCGCGAAACATAAGCGACAGCCAGGTCCAATACTGCGTGGGCAACGGATCGTTGAGGCCATACTTGTCCTTCATCGCGGCTACGATTTTTGGATTGGATATATCGGCTTGCCGGAGGAAGATTTCGACGGGGTCCCCCGGCAAGGCCTTGCCGAGAAAGAACACGATAATGCTAACTGCGATAAGCAGAGGAATGATGGTCAGAAGACGGCGGGCGATGTATCGGCTCATGGTGGGCAGGTCGGTCCGTGGCGAAACGGGGAGGCGGGGATTCGCGCCGCTGGTCCGTTAGGACGCTGAGCGCGAATCCCCGCCAACGAGACAACCCTTAAACAGGCGCCACTTTGTACAGCCACGGGTAGCTGTACTGGGTCGCGCCGGAGGTCACGTTGGTGACTTTCTCCTCCCGCCAGGCTGCACCCAGCGTGGACACGGTGGTCGGAATCCAGGCCACCTCCTCGGCGGCGATTTCCTGCATTCGGTGCACCTTTGCCGTCCGATTGGCGGCATCGGCCTCGACCAGGATGTCCTTGTAGAGCTGGTTCATCTCAGCGTTGTCCATGTAGCTGCGGGCAAAGTCATCGCCTGCAGTCCAACGCTGATAGGCAAAGGCCGGATCGCCGAGGAAGACGCCGACGCCCCAACCGCCCACGTGCAGATTCTGCTGGGCATAGGGGCCGTTCTCGAAGTCGGCGCCGATCGCGGGATCCCATGCCTCGAGCTCCACGGAGAACCCAAGATCAGCCAACCCCTGAATCCAGAATGTCTCCCGGTCAGGCGGCGAGCCCGGGTCGCCCCGGTACTGGATCTTGAATTCGGCCCGCGTGCCGTCGGACTGGGCCCACACGCCGTCGCCGCCCATGGCAAAGCCGGCGTCCTGCATCAACGACGCCACCTGAGCCGGATCGTAATCCACCTCGGCGGCTTCGTTCAGATATGGCGAGCCGGGGAACCAGAATTTGCCCCACGGAAGCACGGTTGGGCCGGCGGTGGCCTCGTAGTAGGTAACGCGGTCGAACGATCGCGCCACGGCCCGCCGCACCCGGCTGTCTTGGAACAGCGGGAAGGTGTGGTTGATGTAGTAGTACCCCAGCACGAAGTTGGGGAACCACTTGGCGCCGATGCCCGGCGTGCGGAACAGATCGTTGCGACGGGTAGCCGGCGTGTAGAGGGCAACGTCGACCTCGCCCGACAGCAGCGCGTTCACGCGCGCGTCGGCTCCAGCACTTCCACCTGGGAAGAGACGGAAGATCAACTCGTCGAAGTCGGGCTTGGGGCCCCACCAGTTCTCGTTGCGCACCATGCGCACCAGCTCGGCCGGTCGCAGCTCCACCGGGATGTACGGCCCCGTACCGACGTACTTGTCAGCGTCGGTGGAGTACTCGCGGTTGCCATGTTCCATCACGCTGGGCGGATGGGCCATGTATGAGCTGTCGAGCGCGCCGAACTTCTCTGCCGCCAGCGCGTCGGGCTGGGTCAGGTTCACGCGCACCGTACGGGCGTCAACCACGTCGGTGCTGCCGTAGAACGGTTGGGCGAAGCTGTTGTAGTAGAACGTCCCCTCGGCGTGATACGGATCGTCGTCTCTGAAGATCCGGTCAAAGTTGAACACCACGTCTTCCGGCGTGAACGGATCACCGTTGTGCCAGGTCACCCCTTCGCGCAACGTGAAGGTTACCGACGACGCGTCCGATGCCACTTCGTAGCTCTCGGCCAGCCGCGGCTTCAGCGTCTGCGTCTGATAGTCGTACAGCAGCAGGCTCTCGGAGGTGCAGAAGGAGTGGATCTTGGTCTGGAACTCGTAGACCTGCGACCCATCGAGGTCGTCGACCCGTTGCGTCACCGGAAGCGCGATGACGAGGCTTTCGGCCTTGGGATTCATGGCCATGACCTCGACTTCGACAATCTTCTCCTGCGTGACGACCTTCTCGACCTCGACAACCTTCTCCTGCGTGACGACCCTCTCGACCTCGACTTCCTTGACTTCGACTACCGGTACTTCTTTGATGACTTCCTTGGTGATGACCGTCTCGACCGGAACTTCCTTGATGACTTCCTTGGTGATGACCGTCTCGACCGGGACTTCCTTGATGACTTCCTTGACCTCGGTGACGGTTACGGTCACCGTCTTTTCGACAACCTCGGCCTCGCCACATGCGGCGAGCGCGGCAGCGCCCACGCCGCCGGCAACGGCCGCGGCTCCGCTCCGGAGAATCATCCGGCGGCTAAGAGCCTTCGATAACACTTGTTTCCGTGTCACAAACTACCTCCCCGTCTCAAACCAACCCGTTTCTAGGTACGTCCTAGCAGATTGATCGTGACTAAATGTTTCCCTCAACTACGTCGTGCTGAGTACGGCCCTCCTATTCGCTGACTGCCCGGCTTGAACTGGTTCAATTCTGGTGTTGGCGGCCACGACTTCGGCAATGCGCCGCCCGGCTTCGCGCAAGACATCCGGAGACGCGCCAAACGCCATGCGCACGTGCTGATCGGACCGGCAAAAGTGCCCTGCCGTCGTCGATATGCCGGCCTCCAGCAGGGCGGCCGATGCTTGCGCGGAGGAGTCGAATATCTCCGAGACGTTGATGAACACGAATGGGCCTCCGCCCGGCTTCACGGCGTGCAGCGGATGGTCGGATGCCACGAAGGGGTGGATCACGTCGCGCAGCTGCTGGAATTCTTGGGCCATGCTGTTCCCGGGGTAGCTCGGGTGGCGCATCGCGGCCGCAGCTCCGGCTTGGGCGACGTGGTTGCCATGGAGCTGTTCCCATTCGAGCGCCTTCGTACAGGCGTCGATGACGCCTCGGGGGCCGACAATATAGCCCACTCGCCAGGCGGGCATGGCGAAGCTCTTGGTAAAGCTGCGAATGATGGCGGTGCGCGAGGCGGCGTTCGCGACGCCGGCGCAGCTCACGTGGCGGTGTCCGTCGTAGACCATGGTGTCGTACGACTCGTCCGACACGATCAGCAGGTCGTGGCGCTCGGCCAGGTCGGCAACGGCGCGCAGCGTGTCTTCGCCGAGCACCACGCCGGTGGGGTTCACCGGAGTGTTGATGACGATGGCCACCGTGCGCGGGGTGACGGCGGCGGCGAGCCGCTCGACGTCCCAGGCATAGCCGGCGGCCTCATCCATATGCACGTAGACCGGCTGGCCGCCCGCCAACTCGACACAGCCGCCGAAGAAGTAGCAGGGCGCCGGGATGATCACCTCGTCGCCCGGGTCGAGGATCGCGCGAAACACCAAGTTGAGGGCCTGCATGGAGCCGTTGGTGATGAGCACCTCGGTTTCAGGGTCAACCGGGTGTCCGATTTCGCCGCCGATGCGCTCCGCCACCGCCGCGCAGAGCTCGGGCAGGCCGCGCGACGGCGCCTCACGATTGCGGCGTATCTCGTGCACCACCGCCTCGACCGCTTCGGGGGACGGGGCACGCTCGGCGTAGGGCATCAGCGGCAGGACATCGACTCCCCGACGGCGTGCCGCCTTTACTTGGGTGGCGAGCAGCCGCGACCCTACCGGGGGCATGGCCCCAATGTGATGCGCAATCTTCAACGGCGCCGCCTGCACCGGAAGTCGGGTGGTGGTGAGGCTACCACGCGGCGGCCCGCCGGCTCGACTCGGGGCGGGGGGGGGCGCGGTGGCTTTGGCGGTATCGTTGGGACGCCGGGAGGAGCAGATACGTTAGGACTAGGAACATTGCATTCAGATACATTGACCGGCTATGCGTTGCACCAGCGTGCGCTGGTTCTGCTGGCCCACGATCACATGGTGCGGGCGGAGGATTTCCGGCGGGATCTTGCGGGTGGCGTGACGGCCAAGGTGGTGCAGGCGACGGTGTCCGGGCGCGCCTTCGCAAACAACCGGGCTGAATTCGAGCGCTCGCTCTATAGCACCGAGGGCTACATGCGCGACGGCATGGAGGCCTACGACGAGATCTTCGCCACCGTCGAAACCATGCCCGATGAGGTCTTTGTGGTGCGCCACGCTGCCGACATCGCCGAGGCCAAGCGAACCGGCCGCCTGGGTCTCATCCTGGGAGCGGAAGGCGCAAAATTGCTCGAGGGGAGCCTGGCGGCGCTGCGAATCTTCTACCGCCTGGGCATGCGGCACTTGCAGCTGCACTGGGCGACTCGCAACCAGGTGGGGACGGCGCAGTCGGACACCGATGAGCCCGGCCTGACGGATTTCGGCCGCGAAGTGGTGGCCGAGGTGAACGCCCTGGGCATGCTCCTTGACGTGTCGCACTCATCGGCCGCCACGATTGCCGATGTGCTGGCAATGACCGACAAACCCGTCATCAATTCTCATACCGGTGCGCGCGAGCTCAACCCCAGGAGCACCCAGCTGCTGTGGGACGATCAGATCAGGGATCTGGCCGACAATGGCGGCGTGGCGGCCATCCATTTCTGCTCGCAAGTGCTCCTGAGCGAGGGACGCCAAGCCACGGTCGACGACGTGCTGACTCACATCGACTATCTGATCGACGTGGGGGGTATTGAAAGTGTTGGTCTCGGACCTGACTATCTCCTGGACGGCACCCAGAAAACCCGCAATGTGAGCTTCAATCAGCGGATATCTGAATCGAACTTCACCTGGACCAAAGACCTTGAGGACTCCGGCAAACTGCCGGATTTGACGGTTGCGTTGCTCAAGCGTGGCTATACAGAGGACGAGATCCTCAAGATCCTGGGCGGCAATATGCTCAGGGTCATTGAGGCGGCGTTGCCTTGACTTGGTTGGCTATGCGTCCAAAGCTGGACGAGGTTTAGCCTCCGATAAAACGTTGCGCGTTCAGTCCCAGGATATTGTCCGCCTGACCCTGGTTGAGGAATGGCGCCTCTTGGATAGGACGGATTAGGTTCTCGTAGGGCTGGACGCCCAGGTAGGGCCAGTCCGTGCCCCAGTGAATGCGATCGGCCCCAATGCCTTCGACGAGCAACTCAATGATCGTCAGGGCGCTCTTGTATGGATACGGCTCGTCTTCACCGATCACGTGTTGATACGCTCCCAAATCACAATGGAGATTCGGATAGGCCAGCATGAACGCAATCACTTCGTCGAGCAGGTGGTAGCGTAACGGTCGTGATGGATTGTTGCGGTCCTTCAGCGCGGGCGTGCCGTAGTGGGCCAGCTGGATCTTCACCTCCGGGAAGTCGGCGACAAGCTCACCGAAGCCCTGCACATACTCCGTGAACGAGCCGTACTTGCCGAGGACGCTCGGCGCGAACCACGGGAAGTGGGCATACCACCAGGAGATGTCGATGATGCAGGGCCTGTCGCGATCGCGGAGCAGCTCGAAGATCGGCCGCCAGCGGGGATCGCCCATTTCCGTATCGACGAATAGCGGCAGCAGCTTGAGACCGGATGCGCCAGTGTCCAGGTCCGCGGCTGCGCGCTCGACATATCCCGGGACGCGGGGATCGATCGAGTCCGAGAACCATATGAACCGGTCCGGATGTTGCCGCCACATCCGAACGAAGTACTCCTTGGTCAAGTAGTGCTGGAAGACGGCGAGTTTGTGGTCGCGCTCATCTGCCGGATAGTGCGCCATCACGTCTACGGGCGTATAGCTGATGAGGACTGCTTTGTCGATCCCCGCACGGTCCATTTGCTCGAGAAGGTCCGGAGCGCTCGCGCCCCAGCGGTTGCCCGGCCAGAGAGGGAAGTTCTCGTTGGCCCCAGGGACCGATCGATCGAAAATGTGGGTGTGAGCGTCGATGATCATGGTTGCTTCCTAACTCTTACGTCATAACGAGGCGAGGTCAGCCGGGGCACTTACTGCAGGTAGTCGAGGAATTCGGTCTGAGAGGCGAGCATTTCGTCAACCATTCGCTCGATTTCTGCCGGCGTGAGGATGGCCGAGGTCAGCGGATCCAGCAGCACGGCCTGCATCGCCAGGCGGCGGTCACCGGCGAGGGCTGCCGTCACGCAAAGCTCTTGCACGTTGGTATTGGTGAGGTTCAGCGCGGCGAGTTGAGTCGGCAAATCGCCGACATGGCAGGGCTGCACGCCAGTCTTGTCCACGAGACAGGGAACTTCAACGCAGGCTCCCGCTGGCAGATTGGTGATCAAGCCGGTGTTTTCAACGTTGGCATTCACGCGGATCGTCGTATCGGTCTCGATGGCGTGAATGATCTGAACGCCATACTCGTGGCTGCGGGCGAGATCCAGCGGGTCTGTCGAGGCGAGCTGCCGCCTGATCGCATCCTGTGAAGCCTCGCGCTCCACGGGCCAGAAGTTCGGATAGTCCCACTTCTCGGGAATGTATTTCGTGATGAGGTCGGCGTTCTTGCGGTAGTAGGGGATGTACTCCGACATGTGGTTGCTGGACTCGGTGACGAAGTAGTCGAAGTGCTTGAACATGTCGAAGCGAATGGGATCTTGCGCAACGATGTCCGGGTCTTCGCTCGCCTGCCAAATCAGCGGGTAGGCGTCCTGGCCCTGGTGTTCGAACCGCAGAAACCAGGCCATGTGGTTGATGCCGGCGACCCAGTAGGTCACCTCGTCGGCGGGGATGTTGCAGTACTGGGCCAGCTGCCGGCTGGTGCCCTGCACGCTGTGGCAAAGGCCGATGGTCTCGATATCGGTGGCGGCGTTCATGGCCCAGCAGTTGATGGCCATCGGATTGGCGTAGTTGAGCATGAGAGCGTCGGGGCAGACCTCCGCCATTTCGTCGGCGAGATCCAGAAGAAACGGGATGGTCCGCAACCCGCGGAAGACGCCTCCGGGCCCCAGTGTGTCGCCGACGGTCTGGTCGATGCCGAAACGGGCGGGAACCTGGATATCGACCTCGAAGGGCGCCACGCCGCCGATCATGACCATCACGATCACGTAGTCCGCGCCGTCGAGCGCCTCGCGCCTCGTGGCCGGAGCCTCGATGCGCATGCCCGCGCCGACCTGCTCGACCGCCCGCTCCGCGTGCGCCTGGGTGGTGGCGAGCCGCTCCTGATCGACGTCGACAAGGGTGATGGACATCGAGTCGGCGAACTCGGGATAGGTCAGCATGTCGCTGATAAGGCGTGTTGCGAAAACGGTGCTGCCGGCGCCGATCATGGCCACCTTGGGCATCTCGTGACCTTCCTCGGGCGAGGTGGGGCTGTTCGCGTCCCATGTCGTCGCCGCAGAAGCTACCACGCCGTACTCGGAGGGGCCTGCATGAGAGGCTCTTCCTGGGACTGATGGCTGAGCGCCCCCCGCTGATTCGAGAATGGCGCGGGTGGGGTAGCGTTGGGGCGGTGCGGTGACACGGGTCGGCGCGTTGCGGGGAGGTGCAGATGCCCAGGGTCGTGATACGAGAGGACGATGCGGAGGTCTTCGATCGCGGAGAGGGCGTGCGGAGCGTCCCGCTCATGAACGGTGACCGCGGGTCGCAAAATGTCTCGTCCGGCATGACCATCATGGAGCCGGGCGCGGGCCTGCCCATGCACTTTCATGACACGGAGGAGTGCATCACCTGTGTCGAAGGCGAGGCGATGTGCTCGGTCGACGGTGAAGTGCTGCGCCTGCGGCCGTTCGACCACATCTGGATCGCGGAGGGCTCGCACCACCGGTTCTGGAACGAAGGCGCGGAGGTGATGCGCATCGTCTGGACCTACGGGAAGCCGGAGGTCATGCGGACCTTCGTCGAATCCGGCAAGACCGTGCGCCACATGTCCAAAGGCGATGTCGCGCGACCGACGTGAGTGACCGGGCCGTTGACCGGGGGGCGCTGCGGCTCGGATCGAGCGTCCTCGCTTGGGGTTCGCGCACGTTCGTGATGGGCGTGCTCAACGTCACGCCGGATTCGTTCAGCGGGGATGGCGTCGCGCACGACGCCGAGGCAATGCGAGCCCGCATCGACGCGCTGCTTGACGCGGCCCCCGACGTCATCGACGTGGGCGGTGAGTCCACCCGGCCCGGCGCGGCGGAGGTGCCGGTGCACGAGGAGATTGGCCGGATCACGCCGGCGCTTGAAGCCCTGCGCGCGCGCGCGCCGGACATGCCGCTGTCCATCGACACGCGCAAGGCGGCCGTGGCGCGCGCCGCGCTCGACATGGGTGTGGTGATGGTCAACGACGTAACCGGCGGCCGGCACGATCCCGCGATTCTCGAAGTGACCGCCGAGGCTGGCGCCGCCTTTGTCGTCACCCACAATCGTCGCGGCGAAGTCCGGCGCTCGGCGATTGGCCCGCATCTGGAATCCGTCGCGTACGACGACCTGGTGCGTGACGTGCGCGACGACGGCCAGCGGCAACTCGACCGCGCGCAGCGCGCTGGCATCCCCCGCGATCGTCTGCTCTTCGATCCCGGCTTTGGCTTCGGCAAGTCACCGGAGCAAAACCTCGACCTGCTCCGCGAGATGGGCTCGTTGAAGTCGCTGGGGATTCCACTCATGGTGGGCGTGTCGCGCAAGTCGTTCGTTGGGTACGTGCTTGGGCTGCCGGCCGACCAGCGGCTGGAGGGCTCGCTGGCCGCCGCCGTGATTGCCGTGGCCCACGGTGCCGACATGGTGCGGGTCCACGACGTGGCGGCTACCCAGCGAGTGCTGGCCGTGGCCGACGCGATCTATCGCCGGCGCGCGGATGCCCAGCGCGCTCCGTTGGACCGCGGGCGAGGTGACGCTGGATTCCCGCCCCGTATCGGGTACGGGGCAGGCTTTTTGGGGGAATGACGGAATCGCAGTAACCCGCTCGCGGAGTCTTGGCCGCGTTGCCAGCCTGCCGCGCCGTTCGTATCCTCAACAACCCCTCCGCGCACGCGTCATGCCGGGCGCCGCGCCCACGTCGTGAATTGAGATTTCGTGCGCACGGTGCTCCGCGGCCGCGACGGCCGCGAAGTGGTGATCAGCTCGGATGAGGCTTTCGTGCCGATTGGCGAGCGTCTCAACCCGACCAACAAGCCCAGACTCCAGCGCGCCTACGACGAGGGCAACTGGACCTACGTCCAGCGTGAAGCGACGCGTCAGGTGGAGGCCGGCGCCACGGTTGTGGACGTCAACACCGGTGATCCACACCATGAGATCGAGGCGCGCAAGATGCGCGACGCCGTGCGCGCGGTTCAGGATGTCGTGGATGTACCCGTGTCAATCGACTCGTACACCATCGACGTGCTCCTGGTGGGTCTCGAGGTCGCGCGGGGACGCCCGCTGGTGAATTCCGTCCCGTTCGAGACGGACTACATGTCGGAATTGCTCCCGGCTATTGCCGAGCACGATGCCTGCATGATCGGCATGTGCACCAAGGGAGGCGCCGCCATGCCGGAGACGGCCGAGGAACGGGTGGACAACGCTCGTGCCCTGGTGGCCAGCGCGGCGGAGTACGGCATTTCCTCCGACCGGATCGTCATTGACCCGGTGTGCTTGCCGGTGGGGGCTAACGACGTTTTTGGGCCAGGCCTGCTGGGTGCGATTCGCACGCTGCACCGGGAGGACGACCTGAACATGTCGATCGGGCTGAGCAACGTGTCGTTTGGGTTGCCGGCCAGACGTTCTCTCAACGCGGCGACCCTGCTCACGGCGATGGAGGCCGGGTTGACGGCGGCAATCTTGGACATGACCCATAAGGAGATCCGGCACGCGGTGCTGGCCGCCAACCTGATCCGCGGCCGCGATGACTTTTCGGCGAACTGGATCTCTAACTACCGCGCCGAGGAGGCTCGGGCCGAGGCACGCAAAGCCAGGCGCGCCGGCAGCTAGCTCAGCCGGCGTAGAGCCGCGGCGCTTTCAGCACCGAGGCTGCCAAGCCGGCAAAGCCCATGCCGTTGCTGGCCTTCAGCAGCACCGCGTCGCCGGCTGCGACCTCATGCCGCAGCCAGGCGGACGCTGCCTCCCCGGCCGCCGCAATCGACGCGGCGTCCTCGGTGTCGGCGGGGATCAGGTCGACCGCGTGCAGGCCGGCCGCGCGCGCGCCCGAGGCGATGTGAGCGGCCAGCGCGCCGACGCAGAGCAACCGATCGACGCCGGCGGCATCCCGCCCCACTTGCTCATGGGCTGCCGGGCCATGGCTTCCCAACTCGAACATGTCGCCCAACACCGCGATGCGACGCCCCGGAACATTCACGGCGCGCAGTGCGTCCAAGGCCACCTTCATCGAGGAGGCATTTGCGTTATAGGTGTCGTCGAGAAGCAGGCCGCCGCCCGGCAGCGGGTCGAGCCGCATGCGGTGCGGCGGCGGCTGAAACGCGCGCAAGCCGCGGCAGGCGGCCGCGGGGTCCACCCCCAGCGCCTGGGTGGCGGCGAACGCCGCGCCGAAGGCGAGATCGATGGCGCCCGCCGCGCCGGCCACGTCAATGGCGTCGCTGAAGCTCGCGGTATCGATGCGCACCCGCGTCCCCGGAGGATCGGCGAGCAGCGTGGCGCCGACGCGAACGTCCGCCTCGTCCGACCGGCCGAACGACACCACCTGCCCGGGTGCCCGTCGTCTGAGTGTCCCGGTCCAGGGGTCGTCGGCATTGACAATGGCCGGCCCCGTTGCTGGCAGGGCTTCGAAGAGTTCCCCTTTGGCCGCGGCAATGGCCTCCATGGAGCCGAATAGACCCAGGTGCGCTCCTGCGATCGACGTGATAACGCCAATGTCCGGTCTAGCGAAGCCGCAGTAGTGGGCGATCTCCCCCGTGATCTGGGCGCCGATTTCGACGACGGCGTAGCGGTGCGCGGGCGCAAACCGCGACAGGGTGGTCGGCACCCCAACTTCCGCGTTCTCGCTGCGTTCGGTGGCCAGGGTCGGGCCTACGGCGCTTAGCGCCGCGGCCAGAGCTTCTTTCGTGGTTGTTTTCCCATTGCTTCCCGTTATGCCGATGACCGTTGCCGGTGAGCGCGACCGCAGCGCGCCGCCCAACCGTTCGAACGCGGCCAGCGGCTCCGCTGCGACGATTTGCCGGCTCAGTGGTTGAGCGGAATCGGCCCGCGCACACAGGACCGCTGCGGCGCCGCGGCTGAAGGCGTCCCCGATGTAGTCGTGGCCGTCCACGCGCTCTCCTGGGAGCGCCACGAACAGCATCCCTGGTTCGATGCGGCGGCTGTCGAAGTGCGCGGCGGGCATCGCGAGCTCATCCGCCCCGGGCGGAGTTGGCTGCTCGGCGGCGATGGCCACGTCCGCCAGCGTAAACATCAGCCGTTGAGCCCGGGAATCGCGTCGCGGATGCGCCGCTGCGCGCCGGAATCCAGCTCGAGCCGCTCGACGGCGTCGTCGAAGATGCCGAGATACCACTGCCGCCGTGCCGCATACGTCGAGGCCCGGTTGTCGAGCCCCGCTTCCTGCCCGCGGCGTTCCCGCACTGCGGCAGTCGCTGCGTAGGTCAGGCTGCGTTCTGCTGCGGCGGGCCAGAACCCGTCGGCCGCATGTGCGGCGCCCGGTTCGCCGGCGAGCCGGGCCGCCTGGTCGCTGCTGCCGCTCGCCGTGAGCTTGAACCCTGGGAAGGTCAGCAGGTCGGCCGCGTCCAGCGCCGGGGGCGCCACGGCCAGCGTCTCCCAGTCGATGATCGCCAGCCGCCCGCTGGCGCGCCGCATCAGGTTGAGCGGCGAGAAGCCGTTGTGCACCACCCGCCGCGGCGCGCGAACCAGCGGCGTGACGATGCCGGCCTCGAGGTCCCGCCAGGGAAGATGCGGCGCCAATGCGCCCGGCGCGGCGTCTGGCTCCGGAGCGGCAGACGGATCGCGCAATCGCGCCACCGCGATGGCAAGGCGGCGCCTCAGTGTGTCGCGCGTGATGCGATCCAGGTCGCTCTGATACGCGAGGGCGCGGAGCATGCCTGGGTAGCGCGCCGCAACTTCACGGAACGCAGTCAGTGCCGAGATTGCGCTCTCCAGCAAGCCCGCGCGCTCGCTGGCATCGGCGGTATCGAGCTGCTCAGCCAGGGATTCAGCGCCAAGGTCCTCCATGGCCACGGCGGCAAAAGCCCCGGGGGCCAGCAAGGCCCCGTGTGGCTGGGCGGCCAAACCGGGCGCGGCGCGATCGAGCAGGTCCAACGCCCGCTCCTCGCGCCGCCAGCGGTGATGGTAGTAGCGGTCAATCTGCGGCCGATAGACCTTGACGATCAGCGATGCGGGGCCGGAGCAAATGCGCCATATCTCATGCCGCGCGTCGGCGGCGACGGGGCTCCACGTCCAGGGACCGACTTCACCGCTCGCCGCCAGGATTGCGCCCAGCCCATGGCGCAGCTCCCGGTTTGCGCTCGATGCGGTCACGTCTTCGGCCGCTCTAGCTCCACAAGCATTTCTCCAATGGTCGACGTGAGCTTGTGGGCATTCATGGGTCGGTTGACAAGGCCAAGGCGTACGGCGGCGCGCGTCGCATCCGCGCCGCCCAGCACACGCCGCTGCCGCGCGAGGGTCCATCCGAGCAACCGGATGGGCCGGCCGTGAAACAGCAGCAAAATGTCGCCGTCTGCAGCGACGAAGGCCGGCCGAGTCCACATGGCAGCGCCCCAAAACGCCGCGCCCACCGACGCGGCTAGGGCGATTGCCAGCGCCGCCCACGCCGTCTCAAGCAGCGCGGACGCGAGGGCGCAGAGGCCGGCGGCGACGGCGGTGACGGCCCAGAAGCCCAGCACGATGTGTTGCCGGTTGAGGCCCACGATCTCCCAGTGGTAGTGCAGCGGCGATGCCAGCAGCGGCAGGGGAAAGCGCTGGTGCGGAACCGGCGAGCCGTCTTGCAGCCGTGGATCGCGCCATCGTCGGTACAGAGGCACCAAAATCTTGGCTTGCAGCAGCGACGATAGGCCCTCGAACAGCAGCGGCGCGGCGATCACCGGCCACAGCAGATCCACGCCCGCCACGATCGCCGCCGCCGCCGAGGTAGCCCCCAAAATCAAGGCGCCGCTGTCTCCGATGTAGGCGCTGGCCCGCCTTGTGGCGCCGCGATTCGCCGGCGACCACCGCGAAGGCAGATTCCACACAAGGAGGCCGGCGGCAATGGCCGCGACGCTGAGCGGCCAGCCGGCAGCGCTCACGCCGGACGCAATCCCGGCCACGAGCGCGGCGCCGATCGCTGCGACGGCCACGGTGCCTGGCGTGAGCCCGTCCATGCCGTCGCTGAAGCTGGCGGCCAGCGTCGTCCCGAGGATCAGCGCGAGGTACCAGACACTCAGCGGCGGATGCGCCCCCGGTCCCAGCCAATGCGCCAGCGCGTACGGTGATGCCGCGCCGGATGCGTGGGCGCCGGGGCCTACCAAGAGCGCCGTCGCCCCGATGCTGAGTACGAGGGCGGTGGCCAAGTAGGCGCCCTCGGGCACGCCGCGGCCGGTGCGTGTCTTGCGCACGTCGTCCGCCAGCCCAAACAGAAAGAACCCCGCGGCGCCGGCCAGCACCCACCAGGCGCTGGAAGCGGCTGGGCCGGCTGCCAGTGTGGCCGCGGCGACGATTCCGGCTACCGCCGCGGCAATGCCGCCCACGAGCGGCAGCTTGCCGGAGACGCCGAGCGGCGCGGCGATTTGGTGCGCCCCGCGCTTGACCTCCGCCGACCGAAACCGGGGCAACAGATGTCGGAGCGCGACCGAGCCGCCCGCGGCTACGACGAAGCCAAAGCCGGCCGCCAAACCGATCGTCAGTCCAGGCTCGATGCGACCCTCCGACGTGTGGCGGGCGTCGGGGTTACGGTAGCAATCGGCGCCGTCCCGTTCCGGCACCAACGGAGGCATACACCTCGAGGATTCTGCTCACCTGTCGCCGCCAGGAAAACCACCGCTCCGCGCGTTCCCGCAGGTTCTCCCCGTACGCCCGGCGCTCGTCGGCCCGGCGCACCAGCCCCACAATCTCAGCGGCCAGTGCGGAGACCGACCCTCGCTCGGCCAGCCTGGCGTCGGGTCCCAGGAATTCAGCGGCCACGCCCCCCGCGTAGGACACGGTTGGCAGACCGGTGGCCATGTAGTTGAGCACCTTGCCGTTGCCCTCCGTTTCCGACCGCTTCGGCGCCACCGCCAGGTCGCAGAGACGCAGGAACACCGGGGCTTGGGCGTAGGGCACCCGGCCCGTGAAGGTGAGGTGCTCCCCGAGGCCCGCCTGCCGTCCGGCGCGTTCGTATTCGGCGGCATTGGGGAATCCCATGATCAGGAAATGCGTCCCGGGCTCGGCGTCAACCACCTGGCGCGCGGCGCGGATGAGATCGCCGGTCCCTTGGTATTCCGCGAGAAGTCCCAGGTAGCCGACGACAAGGCGACTCGGCGGAATGCCCAGCCGCTGTCGCAGCCGGGACAGCTCCGGGGCGTCCTCGGCCGCCCGTGGTCGAAACCGTGTCACGTCGACGCCGTCCGCGACGCTGGCAATTCGTTCCGGCGGCCACGACTTGCGGGCGGCGAGCTGCTCACGGGCATACGCCGAGCTGGTCACAATGCGGTCGGCGGCGGCCTCGACCACGCGCTCGACCATGCCAAAGAACTCCAGCCCGGGACCGTGCGGCGACAGGAAGCGATGGTCCAGCATCTCGCTGGTCAGGCTGCCCTGGTAGTCGAGGATCAGCGGCACCCGCCGGGCGCGCGCCAGCGGCCAGCCAATCGCGGCGCCTTCGTGCAGGTGGCCGTGCACGAGGTCGATGGGTTGCCGGAGTCCGCGAGCGAGCACCATTCCGGTGAGCAGCGGGTCCAGCAACAGCTTGCGCCGGTGCGATCCGACGCTCGTGCGTGACCGACCACCCAGCGCCGGGAGGCGCACCACGCGCAGGCCATCCGGCGTGGCGCCCGTCGGATAGGTAAAAATTGTGACGGCGTGTCCCTGCGCCTGTAGCGCTTGGGCCTCCTCCAGGATTCGCACGTGACACCCGTAGTCCGCGAAGAACCCCGTCGGCGCGATCATGGCGACGTGCAAGCTCATGGCCGCGCCGTTGCTCGGGGCGTGCGTTGACGCCGCGGCCGGCTGACGCAACCGAGGTCGCGTCGGACGGTCCCGAAGCCTCGCGGGCCCTGGGGGCGATCATCGGTCGGGTTGTACGGCCGTGGGACGTCGTCGCGCTCCGCGGCGATCTGGGCGCGGGCAAGACCGTCATCGCCCAGGGCGTCGCGCACGGGCTTGGCGTCACGGATGCCGTGACGTCGCCGACCTACGTGCTCGTAGCGGTCTATGGGTCGGGCCGGCTGCGTCTGCAACATATAGATCTCTACCGCCTGGCGGGCGCGCTCGACCTGGATTCGCTCGACTGGGAGGACTTGCTGGATGAGCCGGCAGTCACGGTCGTGGAGTGGCCCGAACGCGCCGGCGCGCGAATGCCCGCCGACTGCTTGCTCGTAGCGATACAGGCGGCGTCGACAAACCGGCGTACGATGACGCTTTCAGCCGGCGGACCTCGCAGTCGAGAACTCCTCGCGGCCGTACGGGCACGGATGGCGACGCGATGACGATGGTACTCGCGATCGATACCACAGGCTCCGCGCCCGCCATGGCCGTACTGCGCGATGACGACCTGCTGGCCGCGTGGCAGGGCGATAGCGCGCAGGCGCCGCTGTCCGAGGGCTTGCAGGCTCTGCAGTCAAGCCAACGCGTGTCCACGCGCGCGTTTCGCGAGTACCTGAGCGCCGTTGCCGCGGCCATGGGGCCGGGACGATACGCCCGCCTGCGGGCCGGGGTGGCCTTCGCCAAGGGACTCGCCACTGGGCTGGGCGTGCCGTTTGTTGGCGTGCGGTCCGTGGCCGCGGTCGCTCGCGCTGCCAGCGGACATGTCGGGCCGGTCGTCATCCCTGCCGGCCGTCGCCGTCTCTATTGCTGCGACTCAGAGCGGCCCGAGCCGCTTCGGCCGGCAATCGACTTGCACGAGTTGGCCGATCAGCTTGGACCGGGTATCGGCGTGGCCGGCGATGTCGATGACGATATGGAGATTGCGCTGCGTGCGACCGGCGTGCGCCTGCGACGCATCCAGCCGGTGGAGGTCGCGGAGGCCGTGGGCCGCCTCGCGGGCGAGTGCGATCGGTCGGCCGTTGGCGTGGAAGTAGCCCGACCCATCTACGCCCCTGCTACCGACCATGGCTGACGGTCATGTCGGCGGCCCCGACGTCGTCATCGAGCGGATGCTGCCCGAGGATCTGTCCCAGGTGCGCCGCATCGAGAAAGCGTCGTTCTCAGTGCCGTGGCCGCGCGACGCCTATCGACGCGAGATCCTGAACAACAACCGCGCGTGGTATTTCGTGGCGCGCCGTACTGACGCTGAGCCGCCGCCGCCGCCACCGCCGCCGCGACGGTTTCCCTTCAACTTATGGCCACGGGACCCGGTGACGGCGGAAGATGTCGTCGCGTTCGGCGGGCTATGGCTCATGGTCGACGAGGCGCACATCACCACCATTGCCGTCGAGCCGAGCTACCGGGGGCGGGGGATCGGTGAGGCCCTGATTGTCGAGATGGCCAAGCTGAGCCAGCTGCGCGGCGCCACGCGCATGACGCTGGAAGTGCGCATGAGCAATCGCGTGGCGCAAAACCTCTATCGCAAATACGGCTTCGTGGACCATGGCGTGCGTCCGCGCTACTACAGCGACGACCGGGAAGACGCATTGATCATGTGGAGCGAGCCCATCCACGGTCCAGAATTTCAAGCGCGCCTCGTACGAAATGAGCGAGACCTGTCAGCGCGTCTGAGCTGGACCGTACGCCTGTGACGACTTCGGGTAGCGGTCCGCTGGTCGCGGCGATCGAGACGTCGTGCGACGACACCTCCGTGGCATTTGTGCGAGCGGGACGCACTGAGTTGGCGCTTCGCAGCCAGACCCAACTCGAGCCGCATGCCGCGATGGGCGGCATCGTGCCGGAAGCCGCCGCCCGCATCCATGTCGAGGCCATCGACGCCGTCTGGGAGGCATGCCTGACGGACGCGGGGATCGACGGCTCGGCGATTGATGCCGTGGCCGTCACACAGGGCCCGGGACTGCCTGGCTCATTGCTCGTGGGGCTGGGCTTTGCCCAAGGGCTGGCGTTTGCCTTGCACCGCCCGCTGATCCCCGTCAACCACCTTGAAGGCCACTTCGCCTCACCCTGGCTGAACGACGGCGATCCGCCGCCGTTCCCGCTCGTGGCGCTGATCGTTTCCGGCGGACACACCGAGCTGGTCTACGGCGCGGCGCCCGGCGCATACCGGGTCATCGGACGTACGCGGGACGACGCCGCCGGCGAGGCCTTTGACAAGGTGGCGCGGATGCTCGGCTTGCCCTATCCAGGCGGCCCCGCCATCCAGCGGGCGGCAGCGGGGCGCGCCGCGTCACCCTTCGATCTGCCGCGCGCCTGGCTGCCCGGCACCAGCGACTTCAGCTTCAGCGGGCTCAAGACCGCCGTCTGGCGGCTGGTTCATGACCAATTGGGACCGGTCGAGGCCGCGCGGATCCGCGCGGCGGCCAGTGACGGCGCCGGCCTGCAAGATGCCGAGTTTGTGGCGGACGTGGCGCACGCGTTCGAAGTCTCGGTCGTCGACGTCCTCGTAACCAAGACCGTGCGTGCGGCCAAGCAACTGCGTGCGGCCGCGATCACGCTCACCGGCGGCGTGGCGGCCAATGCGCGGTTGCGCGCGGCATTGGCGACCGCTGCGCCGGTTCCGGTCCACGTGCCGGCGCTCAAGCACTGCGTGGACAACGCCAGCATGATCGCGGTCGCCGGGACCTGGCGGTTGGCGCGGGGCGAGGTGGCCTCCGGTCCGCTCGAACCCGAGCCCGGTCTGGCGCTGGCTTAGGGGGTCGGGGCGGTCCGCCGGCAGCTAAGTGCTCGTGTGTACAAGTCCAGGTAGGCGCGGGCGGCGGCGTCCCAGGAGGCATCGCGCGACATGCCCTGGCGCATGAGCGCCTGCCAAGCGTCGGGGTAGCGGTAGGTCTCCAGCCCGCGCGCGATGGCCCCAAAGAAATCAATGGGGTCGTACCGGGTAAACGCGAACCCCGTTCCCTGCTGGGTTCGGGCGTCGAAATCCACCACGGTATCGGCGAGACCGCCCGTGGCGCGCACGATGGGCACGCTGCCGTAGCGCATGGCAATGAGCTGGCCCAGACCGCAGGGTTCGTGGCGCGACGGCATGAGGAACATGTCGGACCCGCCGTAGATGCGCTGCGCCAGCGGCGGGTCGAAGCGCAAGGCCACCGCGATGTGACGCGGATGCTCCCGCGCGGCCTGGGTCAGCGACTCGTGGTGGCGTGGGTCGCCCGTGCCGAGCACGACAAGCTGCGCGCCGCGCTCGACCAGGTGCGGCAACACCGACGCCAGCAGGTCCAGCCCCTTGTGATCCGCCAGCCGCGACACCATGCCGAGCAGGGGCGCGTCGGCCGCCACCGGCAGCCCGACTTCTTGCTGCAACGCCGCCTTGTTGCGCGGGCGAGGGGTCATGTCTCGCACGGTGAAGTTGGAGGCGATGTGCGGATCGGAGGCGGGGTCAAGGGTGACCGTGTCGATGCCGTTGACGATGCCCGCGATGCCGTCCCGGCGCTCACGGAGCAGCGCATCCAGCCGCTCCCCGTAGGCCGGGGTCAGAATCTCCCGCGCGTAGGTGGCGCTCACGGTATTGATGGCGTCGGCGTAGTGGATGCCTCGCGCGAGGAATATCAGCCGCGGCGTTAGCTCGGGATCGGTTGGATGCTCAAGAAAGCCGCTCTCCGCGAGCCCGGCGGCTTGCAGGGTCTCTTCGCCGAAGTGCCCCTGGTACTCCAGATTGTGGATCGTGAGCACGGTAGCCGGCGCATCGGCCGGCGCCCCGTCCAAGTGGGCTGCGTGAATCCAGTTGGGAACCAGCCCGGAATGCCAGTCGTGGCAGTGGATGACGTCCGGCTGCCACCCCATCGTTCGTGCGGCTTCCAAAGCCCCGCGCGAAAAGAACACGAATCTTTGTCCGTCGTCGGGGTAGCCGTAGAGGTTGGGCCGATTGGCGAAATAGTTCTCGCTGCCGATCAGGTACAGCGGAAACGGGCTTTGCTCGACTAGGCCGAGCGAGCCGCGATGCACAGCGCCATCCATGGGCACGGTGAACTCGGCGTGGCTCGTGGTGATCCCATGCGCCGTGGAGTCGATCGCCCCGTAGTGCGGCAGCGCGACTCGCACGTCCGCCCCCAAGTTGCGCAGCGCCTTCGGCAGCGAACCGACCACGTCGCCCAAGCCTCCGGTCCAGGCGTAAGGCGTGCACTCGGCGGCGAGCATCAACACGCGCAGCGGGCGTGTGGAGGCCTCGGTCAATGTTTGAAGTGACGTTCGCCCACGAACACCAGCACGCCGCCGTGGGCGTCGACGGCCGCCACCACGGCGGCGTCCTCGATTGAGCCGGAGGGCGCTGCGATCGCCCGCACGCCGGCCGCCAGCGCCGCCTCCGGGCCGTCCGTCTTGGGGAAGTAGGCGTCGGAAATGAGATAGCTGCCCGCGGCGGCGGGTCCGGCGTGGTGCACGGCGTGACGCACCGCGTCGACGCGATTCATCTGGCCGACCCCGACGCCTATCAACATGCCGTCCTTGACGAGCACCACGGCGTTTGATTTCACGTGGCGTATGACCCGCATCCCGAAGCGCAACTCCGCCAAATCCGCATCCGTTGGCGGCACGTCTGATGCCGGACGCATCTCGAGGTCTTCCCTAGGACTCCGGTCGGGATCCTGGACCAGATAACCGCGGTCAAGACCCCATACGTGCGCGGACTCGAACCGCAGCGGGCGTCTTGCCGGAGGCTCGGACCAGCGCATGATCCGCAGATTCTTGCGCCGCCGCAGGCGCCGCAGCGCGTCGGCCGCGTAGCCCGGCGCCACCACGACGTGATAAAAGTGGCCTTTCATCGCCGCGACGGTATCTATGTCGACCTCGCGGTTGAACCCGACGATCCCGCCGTAGGCGGAAAGCGGATCACCGGCGTGTGCGCACTCATACGCCTCGCGCAGCGAGTCCCGCATGGCAAGGCCGCACGAATTGGTGTGCTTGACGATGGCGACCGCGGGACGCTCATGGTCGTTCGCCGCGGCCCAGGCGGCCTGCAAGTCGAGGATGTTGACGTATGACAGCGCCATCCCGTGCAGCTGCTCGATGCCCGCGAGCGCGCCGCGTCCAAGCTCCGGAGCGCCGGCGGCATAGAACGCGCCGCGCTGATGGGGATTCTCGCCGTAGCGAAGGTCCTGGACTTTCCGCAGCGGCACGGTGAGGTCGCGAGGAAAGCCCTCGCCCGCCTCTGCCTGGAAGAACCCGGCGACGTGCGCGTCATAGAACGCCGTGTGCGCGAAGGCTTTGGACGCCAACTCGCGCCGCAGATCGGCGCCATCCGCGCCGGCCTGGATGGCAGCTAGCACGCGGTCGTAGTCGTCTGGATCGGTGACGGTCCAGACGTAGTCATGGTTCTTGGCGGCGGCGCGAACCATGGCCGGCCCGCCGATGTCGATGTTCTCGACGATCTCCTCGCGGTCTTCGGTCCGCGCAAGCGTCGCCGCGAATGGGTACAGATTCACGGCGACGAGGTCGATGGGCGTCAAGCCATGCTCGGCGAGTTGCTCCCGGTCGCGTGCAAGGTCGCGTCTCGCCAGAATTCCGGCATGAATCGCCGGGTGCAGTGTCTTCACGCGGCCGTCGAACATCTCCGGCCAGCCGGTCACCGCGTCGATCGACTGCGTCGGCACACCGGCGGCGTGCAGCGCCGTGGCGGTGCCTGAAGAGCTCACGATTTCCCAACCCAGGGCGTGCAGACCGGCGCCCAGCCGGTCGATGCCGCGCTTGTCGAAGACGCTCAGCAGCGCGCGCGGTGCGCTCATCCCGTCCTCACCGGCTGCTCAACGCGCGCGATGCCGTCCTCCACGCGAACTCGTCCATCGGCGAACCACTGCAACACTTCGGGATAGATGCGGTGCTCCTGCTCCAGGATGCGCGCCGCCAGCGATTCCGCCGTGTCATCGGCATACACGCACACGGCCGCCTGCGCCACGATTGGACCGCCGTCCAGCGTCTCGTTCACCAGGTGCACGGTACAGCCCGAGATTTTCACTCCTGCGGCAAGGGCGTCGGCTTGGGGCTGCGGCGCCATCGTCCCGCCGAATGCCGGGAGCAGCGATGGATGGATGTTGAGGATCCGGCCGGGAAACGCCGCCAGGAAGAACGGGCGAAAGATCGTGCTGAATCCGGTGAGCGCCAGGGTGTCGACCCGCGCTTCTTGCAAGACTTCCAGCATCCGCCGCTGCTGAGCCGTACGCGTCGGAAAGTCGCGGCGGACGATCAGGTGGGCGGGCACAGCGAACTCCCGAGCCACGTCGAGCACCTTGGCACCCGCGCGGTTGCACACGATCACCGGCACTTCCGCGCGCAGCCGGCCGTCGCGAACGGCCTCCAGGATCGCGCGCGCATTCGACCCGCGCCCCGAGGCCATGATGCCCACCCGCATCAGCCGCCGACCGCCTCGTTCACGCGCCGATGAACTCCACCACTGCGTCTTGGCGCTGCACCACTGAACCGGCCACAAACGCGCCGGAAAGCTCGGACAGGAGCGCCGCACAGGCATGCGGCCGGCACACGATGACGACGCCGACGCCCATGTTGAACACGCGGTACATCTCGTCGCGCGGCACAGCGGCGGTTTCCTCAATCCACGCATACAGCGGTGGAATCGTCCACGCCGGGGGTGACAGCCGCGCCGCAAGTCCATCCGGCAGCACGCGCGGCAGGTTGTCGATGAGCCCGCCGCCGGTGATATGGGCGGCCGCATGAACGCCGGGCACCCTAAAGGCGCGCAGCAGCGGCTCCACATAGGACTCGTGGGGTGTAAGTGCGGCCTCGATCACGGTGGTATCGCCGAGCGGCGCCGTGGGATTCCCCCGCTCGAGGGCGCGCCGGACCAGGCTATAGCCGTTCGTATGCGGACCGGCCGCCGGAAGCCCCACGCACACGTCGCCCGCGCGGACCTCGTCGGGATTCGTCAGCTCGCCCTGCTCGGCCACCCCGATCACCGTCCCGGCAAGGTCATAAGCGCCCGGCCGATAAGTGTCGGGCAATTGCGCCGACTCACCGCCGATCAGCGTCACGCCTGACGTGCGGCACGCCTCGGCGATGCCCTGCACCAGGCGCGTGACCAGGTCCGGCTCAAGGTGTGCCGCCGCCACGTAGTCGAGAAACGCCATTGGCCGCACGTTCTGCACGGCCAGATCGTTCATGCAGTGACGCACGATGTCGCCGCCGGCGAGCTCCGGGCGATCCCACGCCAGCGCGAGGAGAAGTTTCGTGCCCAGCGAGTCCGTGCTCGCGAGGAGCACCGGATCGCGCATGCCGGCAGGCAGGCGCAGGCCGCCGGCAAATGCCCCGAAACCGGGCAGCGAAGCATCGCGCGACGTGCTGGCCACGGCGGTGCGCAACGCCGTCTTGAGCGCGTCGTTGTGATCGAGGTCGACGCCGGCGTCGGCGTAGACCGAGCGCGGCGCGGGGCTCATGGGCTTGGCTTGGCGGGCTCGGCGTCGGCTTCCTCTAACGGAAACAGCGCGGCCTGGCGGGGGAACACCGGTGCGGTTTGCAGCTCCGTCGGCCGCTCGAGCTCAAACTTGTCGAAGGCCAGTTGCACGTCAATGGGGTAGTCGCGCGTGAAGCAACCCAGGCACAGCTCGCCGTGCGTCTGGCGGGTGGCAGCCACGAGATTCGGAATGGAGAGGTAGTCGAGGCTATCGGCGCCAATGGATCGGCATATCTCCTCGACCGGCCGCTCGTGCGCGATCAGTTCGTCGGGATCGGGAATGTCGATGCCGAGGAAGCAGGGCCAGCGTATCGGTGGGGCGGTGATGCGCACGTGGACCTCGCGCGCCCCGCCCCGCTCACGCAGCAGCTGCACGAGCTGGTGCTGCGAGGTGCCGCGCACGATGCTGTCGTCGACCATGACGACGCGCTTGCCGCGCGTGACGGTCGGGAGCGCGTTGTACTTGAGGCGCACCCAGAGCTTGCGCAGTTCGGTGGATGGCTCGATAAAGGTCCGGCCGATATAGCGATTGCGCAGGAAGCCGTCGGCATAGGGCAGCCCGCTGGCCTCGGCGTACCCGGTTGCCGCGGCGATGGCCGAGTCCGGGACGCCCACCACGAGATCGGCGTCCACCGGATGCTGCAGGGCAAGTCGGCGCCCCATCTCGCGGCGCACGGAATGAACCAGCTCCCCCTTGAGGGACGAGTCCGGCCGCGTGAAGTAGATGTACTCGAAGGCGCACAGGGCATGGCGGTGGGGCGGCGATGCTTGCCGTGAATGCTGGCCGTTGGCGCCGATGGCCAATACCTCGCCCGGCTCGATTTCCCGCTCCATCTGGGCGCCCACCGCGTCCAGCGCGCAGGTTTCCGACGTGACGATCCATGCGCCGTCGACCGAGCCGAGGCACAGCGGGCGATTGCCCATGGCGTCGCGCGCGACGATGATTTCGCTCGGCGTGGCCACCGCCAAGCAGAACGAGCCCAGGAGACGCGGCACGGTGTGGCAGACGCGCTCAAACACGCTGGCGCCGGGGGCGCCGGCAATCGACTGCGCGATGACGGCCGTGTCGGACGTGGCCGTGGCGTGATCGGCCGACTCGCCGTTTGACTCCCGCAGGTGCACCGCGTTGACGATGTTGCCGTTGTGGGCCACGGAGATCGGCCCCAAGTCCGTCGCTTGCAGCACCGGCTGTATGTTTTGGGCCGTGTTCGAGCCGCTGGTGGAGTAGCGACAGTGACCAATAGCGAGCTGTCCGTGGGCTTCCGACAGGGCATCGCCTCGAAATACCTGTGAGACCAGCCCCTCGTCCTTGACGGTATACAGGTCCTCGCCATTCCCCAGGGTGATGCCGGCGCCCTCCTGTCCCCGGTGTTGAACGGCGTAGAGCCCGACGTAGGCGAGGGCCGCGACATCCGCGCCGGGTCCGTATACCGCCACGACGCCGCAGGCTTCGCGGAGGTTCGGTATCCCCAAAGGGGCCGCCGGCTCGTAAATTGGGCGAGGGTGCAACGGGACTCGGTGTGTTGTCGGCGCCGGCGCGTTGGGCAGTGTCGGCGCGCGTGGACTGGAGCGCGTTAATGCCAGCGGGGCTACCCCGGAGTCCCTCCCTAACTCATCCTAACCGTTCGGCTGGCGTCCGGCGAGTGCGGCATCCAGCCCCTGGTCCCACGCTCGATGGGCCTCGTCGAGTGCCACGTCGACGTTGCCGATGCGCAACCTGTTGCCGCCGACGCTTCCCAGCGCGCGCGCGGCCACTCCCGCCGCGGCGGCAAGGCGTTCCACCGCCGGCCAAGCTTCGGCATTGGCGCTGATCACGATTCGTGAAGGAGCCTCGCCGAAAAGTGCCACGTCCGCTCGCTGATGTGACGAATCAAACTCGAGGTCCACTCCGATGCCGCCTGCGAAGGCGCTCTCGGCGACGGCGACGGCCAGTCCTCCATCGCTGCAGTCGTGGGCCGAAACCAGCAGACCGGCCCGGATCAGGTCGCGGAGCACGCTCTGGACCGCCCGCTCGACCTCGAGGTCGATAGCTGGAGCGCCGGCCACTTGCCCGTGGACTAACCGCCAAATACTCGCTGCCGTCCAGTGCTGGTGGCGTGTCGCCGAGCAAGCCCACGATGTTGCCCTCAGCGCCCAGTGCGATGCCGCAGCTCGCGTCGGCTTCCTCGAGTAGGCCGAGCATGCCCACAACCGGCGTTGGCCAGATGGCCCCATCGCCCGATTCGTTGTAAAGGCTCACGTTGCCGCTGATCACCGGCGTGCCAATCGCATTGCAGGCCGCGGTCATGCCATCGATTACGCGCGCCAGCTGGTAGTAGACCGCTGGATCTTCCGGCGAGCCGAAGTTGAGGCAGTTGGTAATCGCGAGCGGCGTCGCCCCGGTGCATGACACGTTGCGCGCGGCTTCGGCCACCGCCATTGCGCCGCCGTTGAAGGGGTCTAGGTAGCAATGGCGCGAGTTGCCGTCGGTGCACAACGCGATCGCGCGGTCCGTCCCCTTGATCCGCAGCACCGCCGCATCCCCGCCGGGCGGCCCGATCGTGTGCGTGCCCACCATGTGGTCGTATTGCCGGTAGACGCCGCGTCGGCTGGCGACGTTGGGCGCCCCCAGCAGCGCGAGGAAGGTTTCGGATAGGTCCGTCGGCTCGGGCACCTCCCCCACGTCCAGCCGCTGCACGTCGTCCAAGTAGGCCGGTCGCTCGACGGGAAACGCATAGGTCGGGGCATCGACCAGCATCGACACCGGCAGCCGCGCCACGTCCACCGAGCCCTCGGTTACACACACGTCCCGCCCGGTAGCCACATGGCCGATGACGTCGCTATGCAGCCCCCACTTGGTGAATATCGCGCGCACCGCATCCTCACGCCCCGCGTGCGCGACGACGAGCATGCGCTCCTGGCTTTCACTTAACATAACTTCATACGGCGTCATGCCGACGGCGCGCCGCGACACCCGCGCGACGTCGAGGGTGACGCCGCAGCCGCCGCGGTCCGCGGCCTCGATGACGGCGCTGGTCAGGCCGGTGGCCCCCAGGTCTTGCAGGCCGGCCACACCGCCGGTCCCAAGCGCCTCCAGGCAGGCTTCGAGCAGCAGTTTCTCCATGAAGGGATTGCCCACCTGCACGACGCCTCGGTGGGAGGCCTCCGGGTCCTCGACCGAGGCGAAGGTGGCGCCGTGGATGCCGTCACGCCCGGTGTCCGCACCGACGAGGATCAGGGGATTCCCCGGACCGGAAGCGGCGGCGCTGGTCAGGTCTTCGTGGCGAATCAGGCCGGCGCACATCGCGTTGACCAGCGGATTGCCGGAATAGCACGGCGCCACCCCGATCTCACCGCCGACGGTGGGCACGCCGACGCAATTGCCATACCACGCAATGCCGCCCACCACGCCATTCGCCAGAAACCGGCTGCGGGCGTCGCTAAGGGACCCGAAGCGCAGGCTGTCCAAGATGGCGATAGGCCGCGCGCCCATGGTGAAGATGTCGCGCAAGATCCCGCCCACCCCGGTGGCCGCGCCCTGAAACGGCTCGACGGCGCTCGGGTGGTTGTGGCTCTCGACCTTCATCACGATGGCCAGCCCATCGCCGATGTCGACGGCGCCGGCGTTCTCTTGGCCGGGACCCACCAGCACCTGCGGTCCCGTCCCCGGAAAGCGGCGCAGGAGCGGGCGCGAGTGCTGATACCCGCAATGCTCGCTCCACATGCCGCCGATGATGCCGAGCTCCACCGCGTTGGGCGCGCGGTCGAGAATGTCAAAGGCCAGGTCGTACTCGTGCCGCGTCAGCGCCACGTCGCGCAGCGCGGCGTCGTCCGGTGCGACGGGATCGGTTGGCGAGGTCACGCGGCGACGTGGGCGAGCACCGATTCCCACAGCAGGCGCCCGTCGGCGCCGCCCAGCGCCGGCTCGCTGCAGCGCTCGGGGTGGGGCATGAGGCCAACGACATTGCGCCGGGCGTTGCAAATGCCCGCGATATCGCCGACCGAGCCGTTGGGATTCGCCGCTGCCGATCGATTGCCGGCGGCGTCGGTGTAGCGCCAGACGATCTGGTCGTTGTCGCGCAGCTCTTCCAGAGTGGCGGCGTCGGCGACGTAGTTGCCCTCACCGTGCGCGATGGGCATGCGCAGCACCTGGCCGACAGTGGCGGATTCCGTGAAGGGCGTGCGGTGCGTTTCCACGCGCACGTGCACCCATTCGCAGCGGAACGCGACGCTGGCGTTTGGCAGCATCGCGCCGGGCAGCAGCCCTGCTTCGAGCAAGATCTGAAAGCCGTTGCAGATGCCGAGCACGGGCACGCCGCGGTCGGCCGCCTCCCGGACGGCGCGCATCACTCGGGCATTCGCGGCCATCGCGCCGGTGCGCAAGTAGTCTCCGTAGCTGAACCCGCCCGGCAGCACGACGAGGTCGTAGCCCTCCAGCGACGGCGTCGCGTGCCACACCAGATCGGTCGGCACCCCCATGACCTCCGTCAGCGCATAGTGCGTGTCCGTGTCGCAATTGCTGCCGGGAAACACGATCACCGCCGCGCGCATCTTGGCTACCAGGCGGTATCGCTCAGCTTGAGAGGCTGCGGCTCGATCAACTCCATCTCGAAGCTCTCGATGACGGGATTGATCAGCAGTTGCCGGCACATCGCTTGCACGCGGTCGCGGGCGCTCGAGGCGTCCTCGGCGACAAATTCGATGTCGACAATCTTGCCGACGCGCACGTCGCGGATGCCGTTGAAGCCGAGATCGCGCAACCCCGTGGCTACCGTGGCGCCTTGCGGATCGTTGACGCCGGGTTTGAGGCGGACGACTACGTGCGCCGTGTAGGTCCTGGGTACGCCGCTCACGCCGCCAAGCGCTCGTGAATCTCGCGATAGCGCGCGGCGGTGCGCTCGACGATCGCGGCCGGCAGCGCCGGAATCGGAGGTTCGCGATCCCATCCCATCTCGATGAGGTGGTTGCGCACGATCTGCTTGTCGAAGCTCGGTGGCGAGAGCCCGACCGCGTACTCGTCCACGTCCCAGAACCGGGATGAATCGGGCGTCAGGATCTCGTCGATCAGGGTCAGCTCGCCGTCGACCCATCCAAATTCGAATTTGGTGTCCGCCAGGATGACGCCTCGGTCGCCCGCGTAGTCCCGGCCGCGTGCGTACACCGCGATGCTGGCCTCGCGCAGGCGTTGGGCGAGGTCGGCGCCCACCATGTCGCTGAGCTGGGCAAAGCTGATGTTCTCGTCGTGGCCGGTCTCGGCTTTCGTCGCCGGTGTGAACAGGGGCTCCGCGAACGGCTCGGCCTCCTGCATGTCGGGCGGGATGTCGATGCCGCAGATCTGGCCGCTGCGCTGATAGTCCACCCAGCCCGAGCCGGTGATGTAGCCGCGCACGACGCACTCCGCGTCGATGCGCTCGGCTCGCTTCACCAGCATGGTGCGGCCACGCAGCACGTCGGCGTGCCGGCGCACGTCGTCGCCCATGGCGTCCACGTCCGTCGTGATGAGGTGATTGGGCACCAGGTCCTCAGTGAGGCCGAACCAGCGCTCCGACATGGCCGTGAGCACGGCGCCTTTGTCCGGAATGGCGGTTGGCAGCACGTGGTCGAACGCCGAGATGCGGTCGGTGGTAACGATGAGCAGCTTGTCGTCCAAGTCGTAGATATCGCGCACTTTCCCGCGGTTAAGCAGCCGCAGGCCTTCCAATTCGGTTTGGGTAACTGTCCTCGTCGTCATGTCGGGCTCACCTCCGCCGATCGCACCGGGGCAGCCGGCGCGGCGTTTTCACTCAAGCCTAGTCTCTCGTATGCAGCGTCGATCCATCGCAAGTGTGGCGCTGGGCTGAAGGCTTCATCGAGGTCGTCCGGTGTCAGCCGGTCCGTCACGCGCGCGTCGCCGGCGATCAGCTCGCGAAATGACGCACCGCCCGTCCATGCCGCACCGGCGTGATCCTGCACGATAGCGTAGGCCTCCTGGCGCGACATGCCGGCCCGTACGAGCGCCAGCATGACCGCCTGCGAATAGATGAGGCCTCCGGTCATGTCGACGTTTGCGCGCATACGTTCCGGATAGACCCGCAAGTCGCGCATCACGTTGGTGAAGAGCCACAGCATGTAGTCCAGCGCGATGCATGAGTCGGGGATGAGCACCCGCTCCGCTGACGAATGGCTGATGTCGCGTTCGTGCCACAAGGCCACGTTTTCCAGCGCTGCCTGCGCATTGGCGCGGACCACGCGCGCCAGACCCGATACGCGCTCGCAGCGCGACGGATTGCGCTTGTGCGGCATGGACGACGATCCGTGGCGGCCTTCTTCGAACGGCTCTTCGACCTCGCGAATCTCGGTGCGCTGCAAGCTGCGGACCTCGGTGGCGAATTTGTCGAGCGAGCTTGCCAAGCCCGCGAGCGACGTCATGAAGTGGGCGTGGCGATCACGCTGCACGATCTGGTTCGTGACGGGCGCCGCCGCCAAGCCAAGCTCGCCGCAGGCCCATTCCTCGACCCGCGGCGGCACGTGGGCATGCGTGCCCACCGACCCCGAGATCTTGCCGACGGCAACACTGGCTTGTGCATCGCATAGGCGCTGGCGCTGGCGGTGCACCTCGTCGATCCAAATCAGCAGCTTGAATCCGAACGTGATCGGCTCCGCGTGCACCCCGTGGCTGCGGCCGATCATGAGCGTGTCGCGATGTTCGTGCGCCAGCCCGGTCAGGACCTCCGCCAGGTCGTCCAGCCGGGTCAGGAGCTGGTTCGCGGCCGCTACCAGTTGCAGCGCCAGCCCCGTGTCCAGCACGTCCGATGAGGTGAGCCCCAGGTGCAGCCAGCGGCCCTCGGGACCCACCGACTCGGCGAGGGCATCCACGAAGGCGTTCGTCTCGTGATCGCTCGTTCGCTCCAGCTCGTCGATGCGCGCCAGGCTGAAGCTAGCGCGCTGTAGCAGGGCGGCGTCGCCGGCCGGTATACGGCCTTCTCGCGCCCAAGCGTTGACCGCGGCCAACTCGACGCGCCGCTGGCATTCGAAATACATCCGGCGGTCCCAGATGGCGCCCATCTCGGGTCGGGTGTAGCGGGGAATCACTGCCCGACCGCCACGCCAAGCGCGTCGGCGGCGATGTCCGACCGATAGGCGGCGCCCTCAAACTGGATTGTCCCGGCGATGGCGTAGGCCTCGTCGCGCGCCTCGCCCAAATCGTCCGCGATGCCAACCGCCGCCAAGACACGTCCTCCCGCCGTCCGAACCACGCCGTCGCGCCGTTCGGTGCCGGCATGGAAGACCAGGCCGCGATCGATATCGTCTAGCCCGGTGATGGGCCGACCGCTCACGGATGGCCCCGGATATCCTTCAGAGGTGAGCACTACGGCAACGGCCGCCTCTATTGGTCGACGGATACGGGTGCGGTCCAGTGTGCCGTCTACCGCGGCGTGGAGAAGCTCCACGAAGTCGCCCTGCAGCACGGGGAGGACCACCTGGGTTTCCGGGTCGCCCATGCGGCAGTTGAATTCGATCACCTTGGGACCGTCGGCCGTGAGGATCAGCCCCGCGTAGAGCACGCCGACATACGGCCTCCCCGCCGCCCGCAGGCCGGCCAGGACCGGGCCGATGATTTCATGCTCGATGCGCGATACAAGCTCCGCGGGCGCGTCGGGCACCGGTGTATAGCTCCCGATGCCGCCTGTGTTTGGCCCTTGGTCGCCGTCGCCGATGCGCTTGTAGTCGCGGGCCACGCCAATGGTGCGAAAGCTCTGTCCGTCCGACAGCGCGAACAGCGAGAGTTCGGGACCACGCAGCCGCTCCTGCACCACGACGCGCGCGCCGGAGGCGCCGAAGGCACCGTCGACCATCATATGCCGGACCGCCTCGCAAGCCTCGTCGGGGGTGCTGCAGACGATCACGCCTTTTCCAAGTGCCGGGCCGTCGGCCTTGACCACGACTCCCCCGGGTTCGTCCTCGACATAGGCCAGCGCCGCTTCGACGTCATCGAACGTGGCGTGGGCGGGAGCCGGCACGCCGAGGCGCGTGACCAGGTCGCTCGAGAAGGCCTTGCTGCCCTCGATCTCGGCGGCCCGCCGCGTCGGTCCGAAGGCCGGCACACCAATGTCGTGCAGCTCGTCCACGATCCCGTTGATCAGCGGATCCTCGGGGCCGACGACGACCAGGTCCGGGCGTTCCGACGCGGCCCAGCGGACGAGATCGTCAACATCGCCCGCCCCGATATCGAGCGTTCGGGCGACGTCCACCGTTCCCGCGTTGCCCGGCGCGCAGTAGATCTCCGCGTGCGGCCGGTCCTGCCGCAGCCGCCAGCAAATCGCGTGCTCGCGGCCGCCGCCGCCCACGACCAGGAGCTTGGGATTCGCGCGCCGCGCGTCTATTCCCATTCGATGGTCCCTGGCGGCTTGGACGTGATGTCGTAGACCACGCGATTCACTCCTGGGACCTCGTTCACCAGCCGGCTCGAGATTCGTGCCAGCACATCGGCGGGGATTCGCGCCCAGTCGGCGGTCATGAAATCGTCGGAGGTTACGGCGCGGACCGCCACCAACTCGCCGTAGGTTCGCTCGTCACCCATCACGCCGACGCTGCGCACCCCGGGCAACACGGCAAAGTATTGCGCCAGGGAATGTGTCTTGGCGATTGGCTCGAGCTCCTCGAGCACGATGGCGTCCGCGGCCCGCAGCGTCGCGACGCGTGCGGCCGTCACTTCCCCAAGCACGCGCACGGCAAGTCCCGGCCCTGGGAACGGTTGCCGGTCGACAACCGACGCCGGCAGGCCGAGCTCGCGCCCCACGGCCCGCACCTCGTCCTTGAATAGCTCTCGCAGCGGTTCCAACAACTTGAGGCCCAGCCGCTCCGGCAGCCCGCCGACGTTGTGATGCGACTTGATGACCGCCGCGCCGGCGCGTCCGCCGCTTTCGATCACGTCGGGGTAGATCGTGCCTTGGGCGAGGAAGCGCGCGTCGCCGATGCGAGCGGCCTCGCGTTCGAACGCGCGAATGAAGGCCTCGCCGATGATGGCGCGCTTCCGCTCCGGGTCGGTGACGCCTTGCAAGCTGTGCTGAAACTCGTCTGCCGCGTCGACGATGGTGAGATCGAGGTCTTGGCTGCTCCGCAGTGCGTCGCGGACCTGCGCCACTTCGCCCGCGCGCAGCAGGCCGGTGTCGACCAGAATGCATGCGAGCCGATGGCCGATCGCGGCGTGCACCAGCGCGGCGGTGACGGCGCTATCGACGCCGCCGCTCAGCCCGCAGATCACACGGCCATCGGCCGCGCGGCGCCGGATGTCGGCTATGGCCTCCCGCACGAGGGACGCCGGTGTCCAATCGCCGCGGCAGTTGCAGATATCACGCGCAAAGTTGCGCAGCAGCGCAAGCCCGTGCGCCGTGTGGCGCACCTCGGGATGAAACTGCAGCGCGCTCACCCCGTTGCCATTGGCCATGGCCGCCGTGGGCGAATGACCGGTGGCGGCGACCGCGCGAAAGCCGGGCGGCAGCTCTTCAACCACGTCGCCATGACTCATCCACACGTCAAAGGCCGGCGGCAGGCCGGCGAAAAGCGGATGCGCGCCGTCGGCAACGCGCACGCGCGCCGGGCCGTACTCACGTCTGGACGCCGGCTGCACGCGCCCGCCCAATGCGTGGCTCAGTAGTTGCATGCCATAGCAGATGCCCAGAACCGGGACGCCCGCGTCCAGCACATCCGCCGGGAGTTGTGGGGCGCCTCGGGCGTACACGCTCGCCGGACCGCCCGACAGCACGATGCCGCGCAGGCATCTGGGGTCCACGGTGTGCAGGTGGTCGGGGGGCAGCAGCTCCGTGCGAACGCCGACTTCGCGGATCCGCCGGGCGATGAGCTGACTATATTGCGACCCGAAATCGAGGACGGCGATGGTCTCGTGATCCCCGGATGCAGCGAAGTCCGCGCCAACGCTGGCCGCGTCCGGGCGGGGGTCAACTCCTCTGGGGCTCAATTCGGTGGGCAGCAGGCCTCCCCGCGGCGCCCGCCGCCGGGTTCAGGCAACGGTGCGCGCCGTCGGTGAATTATAGGTCGGCTTGACGTGTGCGCGTGCGCCAGGCGTCGGTTGGCTGGGCGCCGGTGGCCGCCGCGCTCACGACGTAGGTCTCGCATGTGTGGCCGCCGTCCAGGCAGGCGTCCGCCATCTCGCTGGCGACCGTGAGGTTGCGCTCGCGCGGACAGAACGCGATGACCGTTGGGCCCGATCCACTCAGCGCGACGCCGTAGGCGCCCGCGCCCAGCGCTGCCGCCATGCAAGGCTCCAGCGCCGGATTGAGCGTGGCGCGGTAGGGCTGGTGCAGCCGATCGGCCATGGCTACGCCCAGCAGGTCGAACCGGCCCTGGCTCACGGCCCCCACCATGAGCGCCGCGCGGGCGAGGTTGGCCACCGCATCCGCCCGTGGCACTTGATCGGGCAGGACTTGACGCGCTCGGTGGGTCGGCACCCGGTAGCCCGGCACGACGAGCACGATGCCCACCGGGGCTGGAAACTCGAGTTGCACCCAGTGCAACTCGGGCCCGTCCGTCACCGTGACGACCATGCCGCCCAGCAGTGCGGGCGCCACATTGTCGGGATGCCCTTCCAGCTCGTTCGCCCGCCGCAGCAGCTCGTCCTGCGGCACGTCAAGATCGAAGGCGAGCTTGGCGGCGACGAGCCCGCCGACAATGGCGCTGGCCGAGCTGCCCAGGCCGCCTTGCGCGGGGATGATCCGCCGAGCGTGCAGCCGGTACGGGCCGGCTGCCGCGGGCGCGAGGGACCGAAACGCGCGGAAGGCCAGATTGCGCCGGGCGTCCCGCGGCACGAATTCCGCGAACTTGCCGCTGGCCTCGATATGGTCGTGATGGCTGGGCTCAAAGCGATAGGTGTCGCGCAGCTCGAGCGCCAGCCCGAGGGCGTCGAATCCGGCGCCCAGATTCCCGGACGAGGCCGGGACGGCAACCTCGGCCCATCCTGGGCCACTCACGGACGTGGCGGAGTTTCCGGTCGGGCCTCCATGCGCGTCGCGCTCGATACCCACCAGACGCCCTGCTGCCGGTGCGGGGCAGCCGTCCGATGTGCGTTGATGCTCAGGAGGATGCCAATGGCCAACAGGGTTACCACCAGCGAGTTGCGGCCGAAGCTGAGGAGGGGCAGCGTGATCCCGGTCACTGGCATCAGCCCAACATTCATGCCGATGTTGACGAAGGATTGGAAGAACAACATGCCCGCAATGCCGATGGCCAGATAGCGGCCAAAATCATCGCGTGCGCGAATCGAGATGATCACGGCCTGCGCGAGCAGGAGGGTGAAGAACAAGATGACGCCCAGGGCTCCGACGAACCCGAGTTGCTCGCCGAGCACGGCATAGATGAAGTCGGTATCGCGCACGCGGAGAAACTCGAGCTGCGACTGCGTGCCTTGCCCGATCCCCTGCCCCAACCAGCCGCCGGAGCCAATGGAGATTCGCGCTTGCAGCACGTTGTAGCCGGCGCCAAGCGGATCGCTCCCCGGGTCGAGAAATGCGACGAAGCGCTCACGCATGTAGTCCTGGGCAAAGAACCAGCCGAAGGGAAATGCCGCCAGCGCCGCTCCAACCGGCACGAGCACGTGCCACCAGCGAGCCCCGGCGACGAACACCATCGCCAGCCACACGGCCACGAACACGAGGGCCGAGCCCAGATCGGGCTCGATGAAGACCAGCGCCGCGGGCACCAGCATGATCAGGAGGCTCAGCAGCAGGATGCGAATCGAACGGATGCGTTCTCCGCGTCGGGCGAGGAAGTGTGCCAAGAACACGATGGCGGCCAGCTTCATGATCTCGGACGGCTGGATCACGATGGGCCCGATCACGAACCAGCGCCGGGCGCCCAGACTGGCGTCGCCGAACACCACTACGGCGGCTACCGCGATCGTGCCAAGGATGAATGCCGGCAGCGCCACGGCGTTGAGCAGTCGATAGTCCAGGAACGCCATGACCAGTGCGGCCGTGAGCCCGATGGCCACGAACACGCCTTGCTGGACCGCCTTGTGCTCCAGGCCGGTTTGGCCGGGATCGCCGGTGGTGGAAAGCATCAGGATGCCCGCGGACACCAGAGCGATTGACGGGATGATGACGGCGAGATCAAGGCGCCGCAGAGTGTTGGTCATGCGAGCCGGCGCGTCGGCGGTATGAAGTTCGGACGGTCCTGGGGAAGCGGGGGCATCTGGCCGGTCATCAAATAGTCGATGATGTCCCGCGCGATTGGAGCGGCCGCAAAGGCGCCTTCGCCGCCGTCGCGAACCAGGACCGCGAACGCGTACTCAGGGTTCTCGGCCGGTGCGTAGCCGGCAAACCAGGCATGGCTCGGGAGCTTGCCTTCGGAATCGCGAGTTCCGCTGTACTCCGCCGTGCCCGTCTTGCCGGCCACGACGGTGAATTCGGAGCGGGCGTGCCTACCGGTGCCGTTGCGGCCGTTGACGGCCTCCAGGAGCGCGTCGCGGAGCAGACGCAGGTGCTCATCCGAGACCGGCAGTTGACCCCGCTCGCTCACGGGCATCCGCTGCAGGACGTGGCCCTGCGAATCGACGATGCGGTCCACCAGGCGCGGCCGCAGTAGGCGCCCACCGTTTCCCAAGGCGGCGTACATCATGGCGATTTGCAGCGGCGTGACCTGCACGAGCCCCTGGCCGATGGCCGCGTGGTAGGTGTCGCCGGTGACCCATGGCTGCCCCAGGTTGCCTTGCTTCCATTCGGCGGTTGGCACCAGGCCGGCCGCCTCGCTGGGAAGGTCGATCCCGCTGACTTCACCAAAGCCAAACCCACGCTCGAACTCCACCATCCGCCGATTGCCGACGCCGGTGAGGTTGGTGTACGGATTTCCGCCGGAGATGCTGTAGAAGTAGATATTGCACGACTCTGAAATGCCGCGGTGCAGGTCGACCATGCCGTGGCCGGTCGGCAGCCAGTCGTTGAAAGCCCAGCCGCTCGGCAGCACCAACTGGCCGTCGCACGGAATCTTGGTTTGCGGCAATACGATTCCGGTCTCGAGCGCCGCTGAGGCCGCGACAACTTTGTAGCTCGAGCCGGGCGGGTAGAGGCCGGCCACGGCATGGTTGATGAGGGGGCGGCGTCCGTCGGTCACCAACCGTGTGAGCACACTGGGGTCGCCGCCGGCTCCGAAGGCGTTGTTGTCGTAGTCGGGCAAGCTCGCGAGGGCCACGACCGATCCGTCCTCCGGTCGAATCACCACCACGACCCCGGCGCCGGAGTCGCGCAGGGCCAGATGCCGCGCCAGAATTTCGCGAATCGCCCGCTGCTCGCGCACGGCGACGGTCAGCACCAGGTGCCGTCCCTCGACGGGAGCCTCGGCAGCGATCTCGTTCAACTCGCGCCCGAGGGCGTCGATCTGGACTTTCCGCGAGCCGTCGGTCCCGCGCAACGCCCCTTGGAATCTGCGCTCGAGGCCCGCCAGCCCGACCGTTTCATCGAAGCCCACACCCAGCGCCTGGTATTCCTCCAGCGCCTCGGCGGGAACCGGCCCGACAAAGCCGAGCATATGTCCGAAGGCGTCACCGTGGAGGTATTGCCGACGTATCCCGGAGCGGACCTGCACCCCTGGCAGGTCGTGGCGCCGCTCTTCGATAGCCAGCGCCGAGTCGCGCTCCACGTCCGTCGCCACCTGCACTGGGCGGCCCGGATCGTAGCGGGCCTGCGCCAGCTGCAGGCGTATATCGTCGGGCCGTTCACCCGTGAGGGCGGCCACGCTGGCAATGATCGAGCCCTCGCGGGACTTGGGAACGTCAGCCGGCGTGACCCACACACCGAAAACCGGCACGTTTCGGACGAGCGGCTCGCGGCTACGGTCAAACACCAGACCCCGCACCGGACGGACGGGTTCGGTGCGCAACCGATTCCGCGTCGCCTGTTCCTGGTAGGTCTCCGTCTCTACGACCTGGAGTTGCCAGAGACGCCCCGCCAGGGCCGCGTTGCCGGCCAGGACCGCGCCCCCCAGGATGAGACCGCGCCTAAGCTTGCGATTGGCACTCGCGCCGCCGTCGCTCTTGGCGCCATGCGCCCCCGGCGCTGCTTGACCGCTGTGCTCGTTGTTGGCCGCCATACCCTCCTAGCGTACTCCGCGAAACGTTGGAATTGGGCGACCGTGCGTCCATCGCTCGAGCACCCGCACCGGGTAGTAGAGCACCGCCGCCGCCGCAAGGTTGACGACGATGGCCGGCCACAGTCGCCCGGGCAGGTGAGCCTCCCACGCGACCTCGAATCCCTGCAGCTGCAGCGCCAGGAGCACCGTCGGGTAGTAGACCGCCGTCGCAAGCACCACCGCCGCGGCGGGTATGACGACATTCGCGCGATCGACACCGCCGAAGCCCCCACCGGCCGCGTAGGCGATCAGCGTGAAGAGCAGGGCGTTGGTGCCAAGGGGTGCTGCCGAAAAGAGATCGACCACCAGCCCGCCGCCGAATCCCCAGGCGAGGGCCCGCGTCCCGACTTGCATGGTGGCCAGGACCACGACGCTGACGAGAACCAGCGACGGTTTCGCTCCCAGGATTTCGAAGTACGGCAGCACGGAGGTTTGCACCAGCGCGAGCAGCGCCAGGAACAGGGCCGCCACCCACGCGCCTGGCGAGGGAAGCCAACGCGCACCGCGTGCGGCCGTGCCAAGACGCGTAGCCACGCTTACTCGCCAGCCGTCTGCCCGACGATGACTTGCACCACGTCCAAGCGCTCGGGCTGCACGAAGGGCTCAACGATCGCCTGACGCAGCACGCTCGTGGGCGAGACCTCAATGGCCACGATGCGTCCAACCGGAATTCCCCGAGGCAGGCCGCCGCCGAGGCTGGACGTCACGATCGAGTCGCCCACCATGATCGGGGCCTCGGCGTCGATGTGGCGCATCACGAGGTCCGCGCCGTTGGTCCCGTCCAGCGTGCCGTCCGCCGTGGCCTCGTCCCCTTGGGCCAGGACGCTCACCGTGCTCTGTGGGCTATGCAACGGCAACACGTCGGCCGTCGCGTCGGTCACGTTGGTCACGCGGCCGGCCAGCCCGCCGTGCGCCACCACCGCCATTCCCACGCGGATGCCGGACGACGCGCCGCGATCGATCACGATCGTATCCAGCATGTTCAGGCTGTCCCGCCCGACAATACGCGCCGTCACGAGCTTCAGTTCGGGGTGCTCGTCCAGATAACCCAGGGCCTCGCGGAAGCGCTCATTTTCGCGTTCGGCGTCGTTCAGGCGGGCCGCCTGCGCCCGGAGCTGTGCCAGCTGAGCCTGCAGCGCGGCATTCTCTTCCCGCATCTCGCCAAACCGATTGAGGTCGTCGAGGGCGCGCGACGCGCTGTTGGCGAGGGTGGTGAAGGCGCTCCTGACCGGTTCGACCACACGGAGCACCAGGCCCTCCACCGGCACGCTGGCGCCGGTGTTGTGCAGCATCGAGAGCACGACCGCCGCGACGATGAGCGCTACCAGTACGATTGCGGCTCGTTGGCCTCCCCGCATGCTGGTGACCACCTAGGCGTACGGGGACTTGTTCTCGGTGACGAAGACTTCGCGGTAGGACTCGAGGTTGTGCAGGCAGGCCCCCGTGCCGCGTACGACGGCTTCGAGCGGATTTTCCGAGACGTGCACCGGTATGTCGGCCTCCTGCTCAATGCGCTTATCCAGATTGCGCAGCAAAGCTCCGCCCCCGGCGAGATAGATGCCGTGCTCCATGATGTCAGCCAGCAGCTCGGGCGGCGTGGCCTCGATGGCGAGCTTGACGTTGTCCACGATTTCGGTCACCGGCGTGCTGATCGCCTCTCGGATATGCCCCGACGTGAGCTCGGCCTGCCGCGGCAACCCGCTTTGCAGGTCGCGTCCGCGAACGAGGACGGTGTCTTCCTGCAGACCGGCATACGCCGAACCGACGGCGATCTTGCAAGCCTCCGCGGTGCGCTCGCCGATCAGCAGCATGTGCTCGTTCCGGCAGTACTCCACAATTTGCTCGTCAATTTCGTCGCCCGCCACGCGGATGCTGTGGCTCACCACCACGCCGCCCAACGAGATGACGGCCACCTCCGTCGTCCCGCCGCCGATGTCGACGATCATGTTCCCCGTGGCTTCTTGAATCGGTTGCCCGGCGCCGATGGCGGCGGCCATGGGCTCTTCGATGAGGTAGACCTCGCGGGCGCCGGCTTGCAGGCTTGCCTCGTGGACGGCGCGCTTCTCGACCTCGGTGACGCCCGAGGGCACGCCGACGATCACGCGCGGGCGCGGTGCGAACGGCATCTCGTCATGCACGCGGCTGATGAAGTACTGCAGCATGGTTTCCACGGTGTCAAAATCGGCGATCACCCCGTCGCGCAACGGGCGCATGGCCGTGATGTTGGATGGGGTGCGGCCGACCATCTTCTTCGCCTCGGCGCCCACCGCGAGCACGCGCATCGTGCTCTGATCCGTTGCCACCACGGACGGCTCGGACAGCACCACACCACGGTCTTTCACATACACAAGGGTGTTCGCAGTGCCCAGGTCGATGCCAAGGTCGCGCGAGAAGAGCCCCAGGAGCGTGTTGAACGGCCCAAACATCAGAACGCTTGCTCAGCTCTCCCGTTGCGCGCGGAGTGCGGGGAACGCGTAACGCAGAATAGCCACTCCCTGCCGTCGATTGAGCCGCCCCGGTGGCGGACCGCGGCGCGCTAGCCCACCAGGACGTGCGCGAGCGCTTCGTCCACGGTGGTCGCGAGGGCGAATTCCAAGCCTTGCCGGCTGTCCGCCGGCAGCTCATCGAGGTCTTGCCGATTGCCATGCGGCAGCACGAAGGTCTCGATGCCGGCACGTTGCGCCGCCAGGACTTTCTCCTTGATTCCACTCACCGGCAGCACGCGCCCACGCAAGGTGATCTCACCCGTCATTGCCGCGCTGCCGCGAACTTTGCGGTGCGCCAGGGCCGATATCAGCGCGGCAGCGATGGCCACACCGGACGCGGGGCCTTCTTTTGGCAGGGCGCCCTGGGGCACGTGCACATGGATATCCATGGCATCGAAGTTGGAGTCGCCGTAGCCCAACTCGTCGGCATGGGCCCGAGCATAGGTAATGGCTGCATGGGCGGACTCCTGGATCACGTCGCCCAGCGAGCCTGTCAGTGTGACCGTTCCCGTGCCCGTCGCGATGGACACCTCGATCGGCAACAAGTCGCCGCCCGCGGGCGTGGTGAACACCGCCGTCGCCACGGCGGCCGTGTCCTCGCTTTCGGCGGACCCGAAACGAAACTTGGGGGGACCGAGGTAGCCCGGAACGTCGGCAGGTCGAATGCGTTGCTGCCCCTCGCGACCCTCGGCTCGGGCGAGGGCTTGCTTGCGGGCGATGGTGGCTATGGCGCGCTCCAGCTCGCGCACGCCCGCCTCGCGGGTATACGCGCGCACGATGCGCCGCAGCGCCTCGCGCTCGAACTGGAGCGCATTGGCATCCAACCCGTGCTCGTGCAACTGCCGGGCTACGAGGAACTGCTCCGCGATTGCCACCTTCTCGCCCTCGACGTAGCCCGGGAGCTCGATCACCTCCATGCGGTCGATCAGCGCCGGCGGCAGGCCGTGCAGCGTGTTGGCGGTGGCAATGAACATCACCTTGCTCAGATCGAAGGGCAGCTCCAGATAGTGATCGCTGAAGGTGTGATTCTGTTCTGGGTCCAGCACTTCGAGCAGGGCCGCGGCCGGGTCGCCGCGGAAGTCCAGCCCGAGCTTGTCGATCTCGTCGATCATGAAGACCGGGTTGATGGTCTCCGCTTCACGCATCTTCTGCAGAATGCGGCCCGGCATGGAGCCCACGTACGTCATCCGGTGGCCGCGAATCTCGGCCTCGTCGCGCACGCCCCCCAGCGATACCCGCACGAACGTGCGGCCCAGCGCCTCGGCGATTGAACGACCCAGGCTCGTCTTGCCGACGCCCGGCGGTCCGACGAAGCAGAGGATCGGGCTGCGCGAGCGTCGCGCGAGATGGCGCACCGCGATGTACTCCAGCAGGCGCTCCTTCACGTCTTTCAGCCCATGGTGGTGTTCGTTGAGGATCGCCTCCGCGCGCGCCACGTCCGTCTTGTCCTTGGACCTGCGCCGCCACGGCAGCTCCGTGAGCCACTCCAGATAGGTGCGCAGCACGCTGATCTCGGGCGATCCGTGCGGGAGCGCGTTGAGGCGGTCGATCTCCTTGAGCCCACGCTTGACGACCGCGTCCGGATAGGCCGCCGACTCCAGCCGTTCGCGAATGGCGGCGATCTCGGCGTTCTGCGAGTTCGTCTCCCCGATTTCCTTGATGATCGCCCGCATTTGCTCACGCAGATAGAACTCGCGCTGCTTGATGTCGACGTCGTTGCGGGTGCTCTCGCGGATCTCCTGCTCCAGCTTGAGGACCCGAATCTCGCTGTCCAGCAGCGTGCGCACGCGGTCCAGCCGCTCGGCCACGTCACGCATTTCGAGCAGCGTCTGATGATCGTCGAGGGATAGGTTGAGCGAGGCCGCCACCACGTCCGCCAGCAGCCCAGGCGTCTCGGCGTTCATGGCGCGGATCAGCGCTTCTTCCGATATGGCGTCGCTTAGGCGCGCGACGCGTTGGAACAGCTTCAGCACCTGTGGCATCGCCGCCCGCGAGACCGCCGGATCCTCGTCCAAGTCGTCTATCACCTGGCCCACGACTCGCACGATCGGGTATTCGCTGATCACCGAGACGGCACGGACGCGCCGGACGCCGTGCACGAGCACGCTGGTCGTGCCGTCCGGCAACCGCAGCATGCGGATGATCCGCGCCTCGGTTCCCACCTCGTGCAGGTCGTCGAAGGTCACGTCTTCCTTGGTGGGCTGGCGCTGCGCCACGGCCAAGATGCGCCGATCGCGCGCCAGCGCATCCTCGATGGCCGACACCGAGCCCTCACGTCCAACGAGGAACGGCGTCATGCTGTCGGGAATGGGGTAGAGCGATTCAGCGCGCAGGGGCAGCACCGGCAGCTCTACCCGCTCGTCTTCGACCGCGTCCTGATCCGTGGGTTCGATGATTTCGAGTTCGGGTGGCGCTGACTCGCGGTCGAGGACGGTCACGGAACCTGGGAGATTTCGGGGATCGAGCGCCCGACCTGGCGCAAGAACTCCAGCGGGTTGTCCGACACGATGGTCTCGGTCTCGTCGGCATTCAAGCCGGCCCCGCGGGCAATGCGGCGGGCTAAGGGCTCCGACAACAGATCACCCGGCGCGTGTGCGTCGCTATTGACGAGCAGCCGCGCTCCCGACGCCCGCGCCAGCGCGGCCACGTGCCCGTTGGTGAGCGAGTGCCCGCGGCGCGCCGAAAGCTCGAGCCACTTGCCGTTGCGCTGCGCCAACTGGGCAAGCTCCGGACTCAGCAGGCCCGGGTGCACCAGCGCGTGTACGTAATCCGACTCCAGCGCGGCGCGGTTGGTGCCGGCCGCGACCGGCTCGGCGATGGTCTCGCCATGGACGGCCACGAGCTCGGCGCCGGCCTCCGCCGCGCGGCGAGCCACCGCGTCAATCTCGCCCGGCGGCACGTGCGTGATCTCGACGCCCGGGATGGCGACGATGCCCCACGCGTCCTCCGCGATGCGGCAGTCACGCGCCAGGGCCGGCACGAGCGTTTCGACGTTGGCTGGGCTGGCGTGGTCCGTGATGGCCACGGCGGTGTAGCCCGCGACGTGACAGCGCCGCAGGAGCTCGATCGGCGACAGCTCGCCGTCGCTGAAGAACGTATGCGTGTGGAAGTCGAAGAGCACGAATGGCACTCGGGGTTGGACGGGATGGCCTCTGATTCTATGAGCCTGCATGCCGCGGACTCAACGCGCCGCCGCCGTCTGGGTTCCGGGCGCCCTGGCTTCGGCGGCGCCGACGCGACGCAGGCGCCGGTACCATGGCGCCATGAGCCCGATTCCCGAGCGGTACAACCACGGATATAACGTGGGCGTGGGCGGCGCCGTCGTCGACGGCGAGCGCATCTTGCTGGTGCGTCGCGCCACGGCCTATGGACGCGGCAACTGGCAGATTCCGGGCGGCTTCTGTGAGCCCGATGAGACGTTGGCCGAAGCCGCCGTCCGCGAGGTCAAGGAGGAGGCCGGCCTCACGACCGAGGTGCAGGGACTGCTGGCGGTGCGCTCGCGGCATGGCGAGGACCACTCCACCTACGTGGTGTTCCTGCTCCGGCGCGTCGCTGGCGAGCCCACGCCCGGGCCGAAGAGGTCGATGCCGCACGCTTCCTGACGGTCGAGGAGATTGACGAGCTGGACAGGGTGCCGGAGATCAACCGAGCCGATTGCCGCGCGGGCGCTCAGTCCCGTCGCGCGGTCTCCTCCAGCGCGCCGCTGTCGAATCGCCGATCCCGGGACCCTACGACCTCTTTCTCGGCTAACCACTGCCCAGCTCCGCCGGGATGCTCCCCGTCAGGCTCTCGCTCGCCAGGTTCAACCGCGTCACCCGGCTCGGCGTGCCGCCCGTGGTGATCCACGCTCAGTTGCCGATCGCCGTGCCGTCCGTGAACGCCGGCGCCTAGTTGGGCGCCGGCCGCTGGTCCCCGAACTCCTGCCAACTCGCCGTGCCGTCCCCGTCGAAGTCCACCTTGAGCACCGGATACTCGCTCGCCGTGCCGAAGTCCCACGGATCGTCGGTGCCGGCCGCGCCGTCGATGTTCACGTTCCAGTCTGCGTAGATGCCCGTGTACCCCGTCGGCGTCTGCAGCTCGCTCGTCGTCTTCCCCGTCCCGCCGCCTGCCGTCGTCACGCCGCTCGTCGTCGTGTCCCAGTAGCTCGCCGTCGTCGAGCTGAAGTTCGCCCCCACCAGCCCGCCGACTGTGCCGTCGCCGGTCACCGCCCCCCGCGCGTAGCTGGCCGTGATCCCCGACACGCTCCCCGCCGTCAGGCCGCCCGCCCGCGACCTCCCGGTCACCGCACCGGTGGCGTAACTGGCCGTGATCCGCGTCCCGCTGCCGTTGAAGCCCACCAGCCCGCCCGCGTCGTCGGCGGTCGTCACCGCCGCCGTCGCGTAGCTGGCCACGATCCGCTTCTGGTTGAAGCCCGCCAGCCCGCCGCCCGACTGCCCCGTCACCTGTCCGGTCACGTAGCTGGCCATGATGGTGCCGAAGTTGTAGCCCACCAGGCCGCCGACCTCGTAGCGCCCCGTCACGTCCGCCGCGCGCAGGCCGACGTTGCGCACCACGCTCGCCGACCCGGTCGTCCCAAACAAGCCCACGTTGTCCATCGTGTCCCGGTTGATGAATAGGTTGGCGATCACGTGCCCGTTGCCGTGGAAGGTCGCCGTGAACGACGCGGCGCTGGTCCCGATCGGGTCCCAGCCCAAGCCGTCGTTCCAATAGGCGTCGCCCGCCACGTCCACCGCCCCGTCCCCGTTCGTGTCGAAGTCCAGGTTCGCCATCAGCTCATAGCCGGTGCAGCCCGTCGTGGGACAACCCATGCCCGTGGCGGCATCGTGGAACGCCAGCGCGTACCCGGCCTCCGTGGACGCGCCGTTCCCGTCCAGGTCCCAGCGGATGGCGTGGAGCTGCGCCAGGCTCGTCACCTCGAGCAGCCCGTCGTCGTCGGAGTCGTAGTCGACCGTCACGTCCGTCACCGAAATCGTCACCATCACCGTCGCCACGGCGCTGGTCTCCTCATGCGCGGCGACCGTCAGCGTGTAGCTGGCCGTGGTCTCGTAATCGAGCGGGCCGGCCACCGTGATCGCACCCGTGCTCGCGTCGATGGCGAACGCTCCGTGGTCGTCGCCGTCCGTGACCGCGTACGTCAACGCGGTGCCGCCGGAGGCGGTGGCGGCAACCGTGCCCACGGCGGCGCCCACGGCGGCGTTCTCGGCCAGGGTGAAGGCGTAGCTCGCCGCGCCGAACGTCGGCGCCGGGCCGCAGCCCGGGGCGACGCTGACGTCGGGCAGCGCGGTGGCGCTGTGGTGCAGCCGCAGCATCAGCTGGGCGCCCGCCGCCCACGGCGCGGTACAGGCTCGCCAGCGCCACGCCTGCCCGCCTGAGGCGGTGGCCGCCGTGGTCGCGTCGTCGAGGCGCAGCCGCAGGCTGACCGTGCCGTCCAGGCCGATGACGTCCAGGTAGTGGTCGGCCAACGGCACGGCCGCGGAAAGCTCAAGCTGGAGCTGCTTGGCCTCCCAGGTCAGCCGCTGGAGGGTGGCGGCAGTGCCGCCGACCGTGAACGCCGTGGGCGTGAGCGCGCCGAGGCTGTCGTCCGCGCCCACCCCGGCGCCAATGGCCACCGGGTCGAAGAACGCCTCGTGCACCGTCCCCGCCGGCGCCGTGACCGTGACCGTCACGTCGGTATACGCGTCGAGCGGCACGAAGTTACACGGGAACCTTCTGTGATGCTGTGAGTTGTAGTGCACGCGATAGGCACCGGCGGGCAGCGGGCGCGCGGTGGTCAGCCGGTGCTCGTAGCCCGTGTTCGACGCGTCGTCGTCATCGACGATCAGGGCCCGAAATCGGCTCATGTCCGGCCCGCTGAGCCAATACCGGTTGTACTGCGGCTCGCGATAGTCATTCCTCGCCTTGTACACCTCAGCGCCGCCAGCAGCCTCGGAGGTCAGCGTCGCTTCAAGCCGAATCGGCGTCCACGGGTCCGCGCGGTTATACCGTTCACGGATGATCTTGCCGTGCAGGCAGTCTGCGTACCCCGCAATGCCCGCCCCTGCCTGCAGCTCCGCGGCCATGGCCGCGATCTTGGCCCGCAGGTCGGTCAAGGACACCACCGGCGGCGGCGATGCAGCCCCGTCGGTGATGTACGCCTGGCTGGTCGTGCGGGCCGCCGTCCCCGAGGCCCCGCCCGCCCCCGCGGCGTCCCGCGCCGGCAGCCAGGCGCGGCTCAACGTGTCCACGCTGTAGTTCCACACCGGTTGGTCATAGTTCGATTGCGTGAACCGCAGCACCGTCGCGGACGCGCGCCCCGTGGCGCCCGCCGCCCCGCCGCTCGCGGCGGCCGGGGTGTACGGCCGGGCTGGCGCTTCCAGGAAGAGTACCCCCTGCCGGTCGTCCCAGGCGGTGACGCGAAGCCCCACAAAGATGTCCGCCTGCTCGCGTGCCGCGGCCTCGGTCAGGTAGGCGTGGCGGCTGCGCACCACCACCAGCAGCGCGCTCGGCCCGCTCCCCTTCAGATACTCGTGCACCGTGAAGCGCAGCTCCTGCGCCGGGCGGTAGGTGGGCGCGACGCCCGGATCGCTCGGCACCGTCTCCGTCGCCGCCGTCACCGATTGCAGCGTCGCCCGCACGATCACCGACGAGGTGAAGATTTGCTCCTCCAGCGACGGCGGGACTCGCCACGAGGGGTGTGAGAGCCGCTGGATCTGCGGGGTCGGGGTGGGCACCGCCAGGCGCGTCGGCTCGCTGGGTCGGCAGGCGGCCACCGCCACTGCCGCGCCCAGCGCCAGCGCCACGCACCGCCAGGCCCGCCGTCGGAGCACACGGGGCACGTACAGCATCAGGGTCCCCCTAATGATCATCGCGGTGGTGCGCATAAGTGGCCCGCAGGCCCTTCGCATCACCGTCCGAGAGGTCGCGCCGCCGAGCGCCGCCCATGATGTCGTCGCCGTCCGCGCCCTCTCCCAAGCCCAGCGTGTGTCCGAACTCATGCATCAACACATAGGGCAGGTATTCGTACATGTCTCGGTCGCCATTCCAGTCAGCGAGGCTAATTGTCCACACTTCTTGTGGACCTCCATCCCACCGCGGCGGGTCCTCGATCAAGAACGGCTGTCCGTCGCCGATATGCGGGTAGGTACCCGCGGGATAGGTGCAGGCGACGCTTCCGCCGCAGCGGTCGGCGGCAGGATGTGGGTCCCAGTACCCTTCAATGACCACGTCGGCGCCGGCCTCGGCAGTTGCTGGCGTGACGGTGACGCGGCGCGCGCGCACGTTTGCCCAGGCGTTCGCCGCGCTCGCATAGTTGGCCGGCGCCGTCAACGCCGGGTGCGGCGTGCTGGTGGACGCCGGAAACAGGCCTTCTTGCGTGTCAGTGGTGACGCCGGTGATCGACGTGCCGACGGTGACGCCGTGGATCGTCGTGACGCTGGTGCCACGAATGTAGTAGGCCACCGTGTGGTCGTTCCGGTGCCACGAATGTTTGATGTTCATCGTCGCGTGATAGAGCACTGCAGGCATCCCGCCGTCGCCCAGCCTCGCCTGCACCTCCACCCTGACCGCGTCCCCTCCGCCCAGGGCGCACCGCACGACGTGGAAGCCGTAATTCGATGGCAACCACGACGACTCAAGCATGGTGGTGTCGGTTGGCGCCGCCGCAGGCCAGGTGCAGGTTTGGCCGAACTGAAAGCCCGCGCCGGCTGGGATTCGCAGTCGAAGCTGGTGGCCATCGGTCCTTGAGATCGTGCCCTCCCGCAACACCACCGTGTGATAGCCAAGCACGCCCCACGTCGATTCCAGCAACGGCCTCGCCACGCCTCCCTCAACCACCGTCTCCCCAATATCAAAGACCGTGACGTAGACCGAGATCTGAGCCGTGTCCTCGTCCTCGTCGGTCGCGGTATAGATGTACGTGGTGCGATTGGCCGCGGCCGTCGGCGTCCCGCTGATTGCGCGCGTGCCCGCGTTGAATGTGAGTCCGTTGCCCAGGTCGAAGGTGAGCCCGCTGCGCAGCGCTGGCGCAATGCTATAGGTCAGCGTGCCGTTACCGTCGCGCGCCTCGGGCAGCGGCACGGAAACGGAATGCCCCGCCCGGAATCGGTGGTCGACGGCGACCACCTTGCCGAAGTTGAGGGCTTCGCTGATCGGCGTGGACGGCGGCGCCGGGGTCGGCCGTGGAGTCCGCGTTGGCGTAGGGGTCGACGTGGCCTCGTGCAGCGTGGTCACCTTTACCACCGGAACGGTCCAAATCCCGCAGCTGTCCGTCCCATTGCAGGCGTGGATGCGGAATTTGTAGGTCGTGCCGGGCTGCAGGTTCCTATAGGTATGGCTTAGCGCCGAAGCGCCCTTCACCAGCGCGCTGCTATACGGCGGCTGCGTCGTCCCGTCCCGCCAGAACAGCAGCCCGTAGCCCGTGAGGTCCGTCCCCCCGTCGCTCGGCTCCTCCCAGCGCGCGCGCACCGAGCTAGACGTCTTTTCGTCGAAGTAGGTATTCGGCACGCTCCCGGGCGTGCCCGCCTTGGGCACCGCCCCCGCCGCCGGCGCCCGCACCCGCGCTCCCGTTGCCCCAATCGCATTCTCGGGCACCGCCTCCACGCTCAGGCGCCGGCTGATCGACGCCTCGGGGCTGCTGGCGCCCGTCCGCCGCACCTCCGCCGTCACCGTCGCCTCGCCCACCGTGCAGGCGTACACCAGGAAGGCGAGGTCCCGCGCTTCCACCCCCGTCACCGTCGCGGTCTGCGACGCCGTGCCGCACCCGCCGATGCCCACACGGGCGCTGTCGCTCGACACGATGACCTGGTACTCCTCGGTCGCGGTGAGATTGGACAGCTCCACGATGAAGCGATCCACGGTCAGGTGCGTGGGATAGCCGCTCAGGCCGCTGAGGCTGATCCCGACCCCCGTAGTCTCCGTCTCCTGCGCCCCCACCGGCTCCTCACCGCCGATGATCGCGACGCTCAGCAGGACCAGCGCCGCCAGCGCCGCCGCGGTCACCCGCAGCACCCGCCGCCATCGCCATAGCAGCCCGGCGACCGTCCGCAGCCACCGTGCCTGGCGCCAGGTTTCGGCGATCACCGCAGCCAGGGACCTCAGGCTAAGCCACCGGACCGCGGGGTCGTGGGCAGCAGGTACGTGGCAGCACGGGCAATCCCCGACATCCGTGTCCGCGCCCATGGCGACGCCGCAAGCCCCCGCCGACCGTCCGCGTCCACGCAGGCGGTCACACGGCCTCGAACTGGGTGGTGGCCCGCAAAAAAAGTCTCGCTCGCGATCCCACCGCGCCACACCCGTGCTGCACGTTAGGGCCAGGGGATTTGAACGTCAGGTCCAGCGAATCGCCGGACCGGTGACAGAACCACGTGGGGGCAACCCTGTCAAGGCGGGGCACAGGTGACCGGAGGGCACCAGCGCGGATATGAAGCCAGGACCGAGCGATCGGGCGCGACGGTCTCCACGTCCCAGTGCGCCATTTCAAAGAGCCGCGCCAGGGCGTTGGCCAGGTGCATTTGGCGGGGTGTGCGGCAGCGCACGGCGAGCAGGCCCGGACTGGCCACGACCACCGCCAGGCATTTGGCGCGGCTGGTGGCAACGTTCAAGCGGTTGAGGCTGTAGAGAAACTCCATGCCGCGCGGAGCCTCGTCGGCTGAACTCGTGGCCATCGAGTAGATGGAGATCGGCGCTTCCTGGCCCTGGAACTTATCGACGGTGCCGATGCGCAGTGCCTGCAGCTCGGGCCGGGACACGAGCTCCCGGATCTGTCGGTTGTAGGGCGTGATGATGAGCACGTCTGACTCGGTGAGCTTGTGAGTCCGCGCCGTCGGCGTCGGTCCAAGACGGACGCGACCGGAGCAATCGCTTGACGCTCTGGGCAATCGCCGCCGCCTCTTCCTCAGAGTCACTGACGCGGCGCTGGTGCGCCACGGCCACGAAGCGCAGCCCCGTCCCGCTGAACGGAGCCGAACCGGACAGGTCCAGGTTCTCCCGGCCGGGATGCGCGCCCAGGATGCCCTCGTAGAAGATTTCAGAGGTGAACGCGCAGATGCTCGGATGCAGGCGCCAGGTGCCGTCGAGAAACAGCCCGAAGTCCTTGGGCATGACCCGGGCGTCATCGAGCACGTGCGCCAGCACCGAACGGTCCGCGCCCGGCGGATGCACGCCCTGTAGCGGCTGATCCAGCTGCTGCGGGTCGCCCAATAACAACAGGCTCTGGGCGCAACGCGCTGAGGCCAGGGCGTCGGCCAGCGACATCTGGCCGGCCTCGTCGATGCAGAGCACGTCCACCAAGCCCTCCGCTTCGTCGCGCGCCCAGAGCCAGGAGGTTCCGCCCACCACGTCCAGCGAGCCCCTCGCGAGGGCCATGCACGCATCCTCGGTTTTGGCGAGGGGTACCGCGTCCGCGAATTCTGGCTCGGTGGACCGGAAACGGGTCCGCTGGCCGATCCTGACCGGAACGCTCGCGCTCGCGGGCCACCCGCGCCGTCTTCTCCAGCAGCTCACCGATGACCTTGTGGCTGTTGGCCGTCACGCCCACGCGCTTTCCCGGCTTCCACGAGGTCCACGATCATCTCGGCGCCAACCGTGCTCTTGCCCGAGCCGGGCGGCCCCTGGACCGCCAGGTAGCTTTCGTCCAGCGTCTGGACCAGCCGCCGGGCCGCATCCTGCGCATCTTCGCCGTCAGACGCCAGCGGTGCTCCGTCAGTCTGTCCAACCCGTGGCGGACAGCGCATCAACAGGTCTCGGGCCGCCCGGTACGGCCCCGAAGCGTCAATGCCGTTTTCGATCACCCAGATGGCCAGATCCCAAAGGCTCGGCGGTTTTGGCCCTGGATCGACATATTCGCAGGGGATCAGTGATGTCGGCGCAGGCGCCGCCCGGCTGGACCCGACCTTCAGGTCGATCACGCCGTCGCGATCGTCCACGGCAACTACTGCGCCAACCGAATGCCCGTGCTGATCGCGTGGCCGATCGCCGACCTCGATCTTGTGTTCCTGTGCTGGGAACCGAAAGCGGTGAATCGTGGAACGCGACCTGGGCGTGAGATCGGCCCGGCTGCCCACATAGCTGAGCCGGCCCAGCGCATCCGACTCGCCGACTCGCTCTTCGTCGGTGAGTTCGTCCGTCAAATGGAAATAGCGCCACCAGAACGCCTTGTCCTCGCGCCGGTGCCAGTCGAGCAACTGCGCCAGAAGCCACCGACCACGTTGGGCCGGATCTTCGAGCGACCGGCCGTCCGTCAAGTCCTCGGGCAGGTCCGCGGTCAGCAGTTCCACGAGCACCCGCACCTCCTGTTGAACGTCCGAGTCCTCGGTCTCCTCCACTGGCATGACCATCGGACGCGGAGGGGCTTCCGCGCCGAATTCCTTCACCAGCGCGGCGCGCTGCTTTTCCAGCCACTCGCGCAGATAGCAGGTGGACAGGCAGTCGTCGCGGTTATAGGCCCTGATCTTCTCCAGCAGGCCGTCCCGGTCGGTCCCGTCCTCGGGTTCGAGCCAGTGCTCAAACTCCACGATGCTCTCGCCCGCATCGCGTAGGTCGATTTCTCGTTCGAAGCCATAGAGCGGCTCCAGCCGCTTGATGGAGTAGCTCTCCACCGAGGCGCGGACACCCTGCCGCACGACGCGGTAAAGGTCCACGAATACCGCGCCGCGCAGCAGCTGGTCCACCTCCGACTCGCGCGTGGCGTAGCGGCCGGCCAGCCGCTTCATCGCCCCGGTCTCGTATGGCGCGTAGTGATAGACGTGCATCTCCGGGTGGGCAGCCCAGCGGTCCATGATGAGGTCGATGCAGTCCTCGAACGCCTGGCGCTCGGCCGCCGGCGTCACCGTGCCGTCCGCGATCGACCAGAAGGCGTGGAACCGTGGGTCGCCCGCCGCGTCCGTCTGTCCCGGCTCGATGACGCCGAAGAGGTAGTCGATGCCGTCGATCTCCTCGGAGCCGTAGAACGGATCGCCCTCCAGGTCCAGGAACAGGTCCCCCGGCGACGGTTCCGGCAGCGCCCACAGACCCCGGTCCGGGACGAGCATGTCCTCGCGGTCGCGTTCGGGCGGGATGCGCTCCGAGATCACCCGGCCCTCGCCGCGCACCTGAATCGCCGCCTGGGCCTGCGCCCGTGCCAGCGAATCCGCGCTGACGCCATCCACCCGTTCCGGCAGCGGCGGCGACGGGTCGGCAAGTCCACGCCGCGTGGTCACGTCGATGGCGTGCAGCGCCCGTCGTTGGCGCGACGTCAGATTGGCCACCAGCGCCAGGTCGTCCTCCCGGCGCCACTGGGCGCGGCACTCCCGGCTCCAGCTGCAGAAGTCGCAGTGCGCCATGGGTTCCGGCTTGGTCGGGATTGGAAACGCCGATTCGGGATCGTCGAGCAGCGTCTCGAACTGCCGCGCGACCAGGCGGTAGTAGGCCGCGTAGTCCGCGACCCGCAGGCTCTCGGTCTGTCGCGCGACGCCGCCCAGCGCCAAGTGCATCCGTTCCGGCGGCCGCCCCTGCATTTTTCCGAGCAGGTCCGAATACATGCTGATCTGCAAGACGGCCGGAGCCGTGGGCTGGCGCGCCAGCTTGGTGTCCCAGACCTCGTAGCTCCATGCCCCAAGGTCGCTGGGCCTCTCGACGCGCCGCAGGAAGTCCGCGTAGCCCAGCCGACGGTCGCCCAGCAGCACGGCCTGGTAGATGACATCGACGCCGTCCCGCATGGCCAGCAGCGTGGCGGCGTGCTCCGATTGAACTGCTCGGGACGGAGACACCGTGTCGGGCGGCCGGATTTCCTCAATTCGCAGGTTCTCGGCGCCCAGCGATTCCAGGAAGCGCGCCTCATACTCGCGGCCACGCCGCGCCATGCGGTCCAGCACCGGGTCATCGCGAAACGGGGGCCGCAGGTGGCGCAGCGCCACCGCGCGTTCCAGGTTGGCCAGGTGCCGGCACTCCAGGAACGCGACCAGATCGGTGGCGGAGTAGACCAAGCGCTTGTCAATCAGTTGCATCGCAAATCCACCGACCCGCCCCCATGCTTGTCCGCCGGCTTCACCTGGCCCAAGACGTCCGATCCGGCCCAACGCGCTGCCAACATACTCCGCCACGTGCCACCGGTGAAGCCGTCACCTCGCCGGGTCAACAGCGTGGGCGTGGCTTCGGGCACTGTGACGGGACACGCAGTGGAGTCGGGTAGCCGGTGGCCCTTGCAACTGGGACCGACTCTCATCGATAGTTCTGAGGCGTAACCGCTAGTAGAGGCCCCTACATGCCGGCCGTGCTCGCGTGGCTCGACCATTCCGAGGCTGACCAGCAAAGGGCACGCGAGATCATCAGGTTGTTCTCGCAGCCCGAGAGTCGAGACGAACTGGGACTCGGCCGGATTCGGGATGCGCTCAGCGACACACTATTCCCGGGAACCTCAGTGCTGATCACGCGTGCTCGGTACCTCCTGTTCGTGCCTTGGCTGTATCGCGAGGGGTCGCGTCGAGGACATGGTGGCTCGAAGCTCACCCAGTGGGTCGAGTGGAATGAACGTCATCTCATCGGCGCGCTGCGCAACGGCGGCGATCTGGAGGGCTTGATCGGCATCCAAGTGGGGGCTGCAGTCAAGATCCTTCCCTCCACCATCTACTGGAACACCTTGCGCCGCTTCAAGATTCTGCGGCGCGAGGCGACACCGGGCCAGGTTGTGGGCCTGCCGCAGAACACGCGCCAGGTGGACGACGCGACTGAGTTCCTCGGACACTCCAATGCCGTCTGGGCGCCCACGATTCCCCCAGCACCGGATGGATTCTTCGACCTCACGCGATGTGATTTTGCGCTCACGTACGACGAGGCAACCTGGCTCGCCGAGCGGATCGTCGACGCCGTGCCCGAAACCCTGCTCCAATTCCTGGTCGAACGCGGGAGCCGCATCGCGGCCCGCACCGCGTACGCCTGGCAGGATCCTGAGGCAACTGCGGCCACGGGCCGTATCCGTGACGCGCTTGCCGAAGCTCGCCGCTTCGCCGTCGCCATGCACGGGGCCGCGTTGCTCTACAACGTGCTCCTCGCCGAGCGCGCCGAGGAACTTGGTCTATCCGAGTACGACGGTAGCCGGGACGATTTCGCCAACCAGCTTGACGAGTGGCGCCGTGAGATCGAGGACAGCGACGTCGGCGGCTGGGATCTGAACGGACTTTGGGCACTGGTTGCGGAGCAGGGTAGTCCAGCCGCGGCGCTGACGCGGTCATTCGTGTCCGACTGGGTCGCCCTAGCGCGAGGGGGGACCGGCACAGGGCTCGCGGACGACGGCGATGCGCGGGAGCTAATTCGGAGGCGGGAACACCAGCAGAAGCGCGGCCAGGCCCGACTCAACAATGACCGACTCATGCGTCAGTGGGGCGGCGCGTCCGGATCCGGGCGCCTTACGTTCCGTTGGCCGGCCGTAGCGCGACTCCTCAATGACATCGCCGACGGGCGGGAGAACGGTCGTGCTCGCGCCTGATAGCCGGGAGCTCTTGCTTGACGCGCTGAGGCCGCCCCCCGGGCACTCCCTGGATCACGCCGTCGCTACGACGTTCACTCTCGATCTCGAAACCGCCCTGACGGTTCCACTCGCGTTCGCGGGCTTTCGGTTCGATGAGCAGCCGGATCCCGTCGAAGTCATGGAGGCACTACGCGGGATGAGCAGGCGGATCGATATCTTCTGTCAGGCCGGCGCCATAAACGCCGGGGGGTGGCCGTCCGACCTGCTGGCGCTGCTTGAGAACGTCGTCCATCCAGTGCAACGGCCTCCGAAAGGCGGCATCTTCCATCCAAAGATCTGGGTCCTCCGATTTCTCGATCCGTCGCAGGCGCCGTCCTACCGACTCCTTGTGCTTTCCCGGAACCTGACCTCCGATCGCAGCTGGGACACGATCCTTTGGCTTGACGGGCAGCCGCAGCAACGCATCAGCGCAAATGGCGAGCCGCTGGCGCGTTTCGTTCGCGCGCTGCCCGAGTTGACCGTCACGCCGGTTTCACCAAGACGTCGCGAGTCCCTGAACGACCTCGCAGGCAACCTGCGACGGGTCGACTGGGGGTTACCCAACGGCGTTCGCGAGGCTCGTTTCCACCCCATCGGACTCCCGTACTCGCGCAGGTTTCCGGTCGAGGAGCACTTCGGAGGCTATCGACAGCTTGTGGTCTCACCGTTCGTCCGCGAAAGCGCGCTTCGGCGAATCTTCCGGTCGAGGGCCGGCCAGACGGCAATACTCGTCTCGCGCGGCGGGGAGCTCAATGCCCTCCCCTCGGCCGTGCTCGAGAACTTGGAAATCTATGAGCTTGATCCGACAGCGAGCCTCGCCGGGCATGAAGCCGAAGGTGACAGCGACCAGACCTTTCTCACACATCTGCACGCAAAGCTCTTCGTAGTCGAGCGCGCCCGGCTAGCGCATCTCTTCGTTGGTTCGGCCAACGCGACGGATGCGGGCCTCGGCGAAAACGTCGAGTTTCTCTGTGAACTCGTCGGCTCGGTCGCGACCCTTGGGGTCAACGCGATGGTGGGTGAAGACGCGCCGTTTCGCACCATGCTGACGCCATACGTTGCTCCACCGAAGCCAAGTGTCGATGAATCGAGCGCGGACGGCCGCGCGCTCGACGACCTGCTGCTTGATATCGCGTCGGGAATTCGCTTCCAGACATCCGTCACCAAGGGGGCCGATGGATGGGTCGCGCGGATAGCGGCCGATGCGGCGCCGCCACGCATCCCCAAAGGGACGAGCGTCAAGATCGCCCCGCACAACCGTCCGGCCGAGACCTATCCGCTCAGTGGAGTAGAGCCCATTGACGTCGAGTTGCCGCCCCGCGAACTCGTAGATATCACGGCGTTTCTTCGGCTCACAGCGAGCCGGAAGGTCGACGGCGAGGTGCTGGAACGCTCGACCGTCCTCTGTTCACGACTCGAGGGTTCGCCCGACGAGCGTTTCCGGGAAATCCTCGCCCGGCAGATCGACACGCCGGAAAAGTTCCTGCAGCTGCTGGCGCTACTTCTCGGGTTCGCCTCCGGGACTGGCATTGGTGTCGACGTGTTGAGCGAGGGATCGGCAAGTTGGTCGGCGGGACCCGGGCAGGGTCTCCTCGAGCTGCTCGCGCGTGCACTGGCCGAGAGACCTGAGTCTATCGATCACCTGGAAGAGATCGTTGAGCACCTGCGTCGGTCACCGTCGGGGCGGACCGTCCTTCCTCCGGGTTGGGACGGCGTGTGGCTGCCTGCCCTCAAGGCACGACGCGCAATGCGCGTGGACGCTTCGTGACTCGACAGACCCCGGGAGATTGGGGACGAACGCTGAGCGACTTCCAGCGAGCGACCGCCGAGCACGCGTTCCGGCGGCTCTATCGTGATCGGGACTCGTCGCGACGCTTTCTCGTGGCCGATGAGACCGGGCTGGGCAAGACGCATGTCGCGCAGGAAGTCATCGCCCTGTCCATCAAGCACCTGCAGCAGGTCGACCACGTACGTCGCATCGACATCGTCTACGTGTGCTCCAACGCGGATATCGCCGCGCAGAACATTCGCAAGCTCAACGTGACCGGCTCGGAGACCCCGAGCTTCGCGACGCGGCTGAGTCTGCTGATCACACAGCCGGACGTGCTGAAACCGACGACGGGCGGCGAGGGGAAGCCAGCCACCTTCGTCGCCTTCACACCGGCCACCTCCTTCCAGTTCGGATGGCAGATGGGGACGGCGCCAGAGCGCGCCGTGCTCTACGTGCTCCTACGCGATCATCTGGGCTTGCGACGAGCACGAGCGACAGCTGCGCAGCGGATCCTCCAGGGACTCGTGTCCAGCCGACGGAGATTCATAGAGTCGTACGTCGCCCCCGTCCGGACACAGCGCTTCGAATCCAGCATCCGCCGAGCGTTTCTCGAGGAGTTCGACCGGAGCTCCGAGCGGGTGTCGCTCCTCTCGTTGATCGATGAGGTCGTGGGACGGCGGACTCTGACCGCCAGCCAGCATGACGCCGCACGCGGGATCGTCGGCAGCTTGCGCCGGCTGCTCGCGCGAGCAGCGGTCCAGGCACTAGAGCCCGATCTCGTGATCTTGGACGAGTTCCAGCGCTTTCGGGATCTACTTGACCTGAAGACTGGCGGCGAAGCGGCGGAACTGGCGAACGCCTTCTTCACCCAATCGGATGCGCGCGTCCTATTGCTCTCGGCAACGCCGTACAAGCCGTTTACGTACGCGGAGGAGACTGCGGAGGGTACGGGGCACTACGAGGATTTCCTGAAGACACTGGAGTTCCTCGCTGCCTCGGAAGAACCGGTGGACACCCTTCGCGCTGATCTCGGCGCGCTGCGGCAGGCGGCGCTCTCCGGCGAGCCGACGGCAGCGATCCGAGATCGCGTGCAAGCCCAGCTCCGGAGGTGGATCGCTCGAACCGAGCGGCCCACGGACACTCGTCACGCCACCACGCTCGAAACGACCACGGGTCGGTTCGGTGTCCGGGCGGACGATTTCTTGGGCTACCTCGCGTTGCGACGTGTCGCGGACGCGGTCAAGGCGCCGCTCAGCGTCGAGTATTGGAAGTCGGCACCCTACTTTCTCAACTTCCTGACCGGGTATCGCGTTGGGGAGCAAGTGCGCGACACGATGAAGGTTCCGGATCGCCGGGCGTGCCTGATGCCGCTGTTTCGTGGCGCGCAGCGGATCGAAAAACCCAACATTCAGCGATTCCGGCCGCTCGAGTGGGCAAATGCACGAATGCGAGTGCTAGCCGAGGAGACCCTCAATCCGGGCTGGTGGCGATTGCTCTGGATGCCGCCGTCCCTGCCATACCATCGGCTCGGCGGCCCGTACGAGTCGGTCGATTCGACCGCGATCACCAAGCAGCTCATTTTCTCCAGCTGGGTGGCCGCTCCTTCGGCCATCGCCTCCCTCCTGAGCTACGAGGTCCAGCGGCGGATCTTCACGGGAGCCAGGAGGTTCGAGAACACGCCTGCAGCCCGAGCGGCGATTTCGAGTCGCCTCGACTATCGGATGGCCGACGAGCGGCCGGCCTCAATGTCGGCGCTTGCGTTGTTCTGGCCGCAGCCGGCGCTTGCGTCATGCACCGACCCGCTGGACGCTGCTCGTGACCAGGCCGAGTCACTGAGCGTGGAGCGTCTCCTCGAGTGGGCGCGCGGCCGAGCCGAGGCCGTCGTCGGTCCGAACGGCGGCGCGAGTTCCACAGCGAGCGCGGTCTGGCACTGGTTCGCACCGGTACACGCCGAGCGGGACGGTGCCCTGGCATCCGCGCTCCTCGGCACCCACCGGAGCACTTTGACGGAGGCGCTGGCGGGGGCTTCTGCAGAGCACACGGCGGAGGACGTGCCGCGCGCTCTGGACGCGCATGTGGAGCAAGTGCTCACGGCCCTCACCGGCCGGCCCCCGGGGTCGGAACGACCGGCAGACTTGCTCGCGACCAGCGCGCTTCTCGGTTTGGGAGCGCCCGGGAACATCGCATGGCGAGCGCTCAACCGGCTGAAGCGAGCGGACGATCGCGTGACCGAGTTGGGGCGGTGGCGCGCGGCGGCGATCCTCGCGTCTGGCCTGCGGAGTGTGTTCGTTCGGCCCGTTTCGATACTGCTTCTCGACAGCCTGTACGCAGGCTCCGGAAGCACGCGCGAGGACGATGGCGCCTATTGGCGCAGGGTCGCTCGCTATTGCATCGACGGGGGCCTCCAAGCCGTCCTCGATGAATACGTCCACCACCTCGCCGGAGAATCAGCAGTCAACACGACGACCGATGACGGACTGATCTCGCTTGCCGCAACAGCACGGCGCGCGATCGCCGTCCGGGAGTCGGTATACCGCGCAACCGACATCGACAACTTCGACGGCGAGGGAATCGCGTTCCCGAGCAGGTACGCGATGCGCTTTGGCAGCACACACCAAAGTCAAGATGAAGCAAGACTCCCCGAGGTCAGGGCAGCTTTCAACTCGCCGTTCTGGCCGTTCGTTCTCGCGACGACCTCGGTTGGCCAAGAGGGGATCGACTTCCACTGGTGGTGTCACTCGGTGGTCCACTGGGACCTCCCTGGAAACCCCGTCGACTTCGAGCAGCGTGAGGGCCGCGTGGACCGCTACAAAGGACACGCGATCCGCAAGAATGTCGCGGCCGCTCAGCGATCGGCAGCACTGGCTCCCGGAGTCAGGGACCCCTGGTCGGCGGTCTTCGAAGCCGCCACAGCGGAGAGTGACCGCGATCTAGGCGGCCTGTCTCCCTGCTGGATATACCCGGGCGATGCCCAGCTACACCGACGAATCATGGCTCTTCCCTTGAGTCGCGATGAGGATCGCTGGGCACGGCTACAGGAGTCGCTGGCGCTCTATCGACTGGCGTTCGGTCAGCCGAGGCAGGAGGACATGCTGGCCGTGCTTCGACGCCGCGGAATCGCCGGGTATCCAGAACGTGTCGCGGAGATACGAATCGACCTGCGGCCACCGGCTCCGAACGCGACCGCCTAGACCCTGCTTACGACCCAACCGAGCTGGTCGTCGATGGGGCTAAGCCGAGAATCGACGCCGTCCCCGCGACGAATACTGCGGTCGGGTGTATCGGGCGATGCCTTGGGCAGCATGGGAACGGATGGCAGCGCAATCGAGAGCGCTATTGGCCAAATACTTGGCTGAGCGTGGTGCCGAGGGCGGGACTCGAACCCGCACAGCCCGGAGGCCACTAGCCCCTCAAGGTTTCGTCTGCCGGCCGCGTCCCTCCCTACTCTTCCCTTCTGTTACTGCACTAATCGGCGCCAAATCTGACGCAAAGGCTAGTGCACAACGTCCGGCAAAATCTCGTCCATCCGTCGCCAATCGGCGACATATCTATTCTGGCGTTCGGCGCCGGATTTGCGCAGACGGACGGCCATGGTGTGTGGGTGACCGCCGCCAACTGAGGGAGCCTCTTACAAGCGCGACGGGCGGTATCCCACGGCGCGCTCGGCGGCCTGCCACGCATCAGCGGAGTTACCCCTGACTTCAGTACACCTAGCCGGCGCCCGAGAGTTCCACCGGAGCGCCCGCTCCCGAGGTCGGCGTAACCGGCCGTCCGATGCCCCAGACCTCGGGTCCCCGGTACAAGAGGAGCCTGCCCTCCGGCTCCGCCTCGACGATCAGATGGAAGTCGGGGTAAATGCCGATGAATTTGAACCGCCGAGCGTCCGGCACGGACGACTCGACAAGCTCGTTCGTTTGGGTGGATCCGTTCGGGATTAGGCGGAATAGGAACGGGGTACCGCGCTCGTCGACATAGATCGTGACGAGGCCGGCGAAACCGGGGAGCTGATCCGTCAGCCAGCGCCCGACGATCTCGGCGGCGCCCGGCGGCAGCTCGGCGAGGGCCCGCGCCAATAGGTCGGGGGTGAGTCCGTGGATCTTGGGGGAGAGGTCGCGGCCCGTCCTAAACCGTGTGGTGGCCCACGCGGCGGTCTGGGTGTCCATGCCCTCGATCCAATACGCGATATGAATGATCCGATGGCGCGGACTCTCTTGCTTGATGGCCCAGGCCAGATCGCGGAGTTTCTCCTCGGTGACCCGCCGGTCGAGCACGACCTGGACGAAACGTAAGGCGCCTCCGTCCCTGACGTGGTCCGCGAGGATCGTCCACGAAACGAGCGGGCCGGCACGCTTGGCGTGACGGCCGGGGGCACCGATGGGGTCCGCGGCTCGCGGGTCACGCACTGGCAGACCGAGAGCGCGAGCCAGACAGCCTGCCACGAGAAGATCAGCACGACGACCCCGGCCACAATCAGTCCACAGTTCTTCACGACGCCCGGATTCCTCCGCGACGGGGACGGCGACTTAATGGCTATTTCACGTGGTTCCCTCGACGCCTCCGAGCGCCTGCGACAGGGCGGTGGTCTGCGGCGCCTCCCGCGGGGTCTGCGCCTGGGCGACGTCCCCCTGGGACGCCCCGGGCAGGACGAAAGCTGGCCGACGGCCCCCACCGCCGTCAGCACCAGCGCCACGGCCATTCTCGGCGCGAGTAGCCCGTGCCTCCGCCCGGCCCCCACGCTCCGTCTCCGCTCGCAAGCCCGTCCGCCGGGACGGCTGGTGCCGCCAGCGCCGCGAGCCGCCAGCACCGACAGCGCCAGCGAGTTCACCAGCGCTACCTGCACCGAGCCAGCATGCGCCACACGCGCATCCGCGCCGGCGCCCTCAGAGCAACGGCTGCGTCGAGCGCGTCTACCAGACCATATTGGAAGAGTGCTACCGCCCCACACTCGCCCGCGCCCTCATCCCCCGCTTCACGCCCGGGCGCACCAATCCAGCCTACGACCTCCAGCACAAAACCATGACCGCGCCCACACTCGGCGCCGCACCCACGGCCGCATGCCCGCCCAAGTCCTTGTAGTTGCCAAAGTCCAGTCGCAGAGGCCACCGAGATGAGCCCCACCCGTCGCTTCGTCCCGGGACGAGGACACCCGAGGTGCCAAGTCGCGACGGGGGACGGCCGACGGCATCCCCAGCTGGCCGTCGCCTTCGGCACCGGCGCATCAGAATGCGTCGGTGCGACCTCTCCACGCCCCGACAACTGACGATTCCGGCCAACTCACTTGCGATGGTTCGGTGGACGAACTCGCACGCCCCTCGCCGGAGTCATCGCGAAATCCAGAATGCGGCCGTCTTCAGGCGAGATCCAGCACTCGGAGCCCGCCTCGAAGTCTCCAACGTCCTGGATTCCTCGAGCCGATGCCAAATGATCGCCTGCGACGCCGATTGACAGGATCGCACCGTTGCGTTTGACTCGCCGCTCAAGCAAGCCATGGGGCCTGACGTCACGCACGGGCGGAGCGCGGTGGCGCCAAGGGCGAGAATCTTGATGGGCGACCATATTGTTCACGGCCGTGTCATGACCGGCTTGGACGTGGACAGTCGGCGGGGACTCGCTGTGGCACCACGAGTGCGGACCCGGAAGTCGGGGACGGCGCGTGCTGCCGGCAACCAGCGTCCCACGGCACCGGGCGACGGGCGGCAGCTGCCACTAGGGCCCGGTGGCGTCGCGGCGAATTCGCCCGCGATGGTCCGACCAATTGGGCCGGGCCATGAGGGCCGTGGCTGCGGTGACCCCCGCATCCTGGCGCCAGGCGCGGTGGAAGCGCCAGGGGATCCCGGTGCGGGCCGTGATGACGGACAACGGCTCCACCTATCGCTCCGCCGCGTGGCGCCTCCACTGTGCGGCGCGCGGGCTGCGGCATCTGCGGACCCGGCCCTACACGCCCCGCACCACCGGCAAGGCGGAACGCTTCATCCAAATCCTGTTAAACATGTGGGCCTATGCCTTCGCCTACCGCTCAAGCGCGCACCGGACCCGGGCGCTCATCAGCTGGCTCCGGTGGTATAACCGGCGACGTCCCCATGGCTCGCTGGGCGGTCTTCCGCCCGTCAGCCGTGTCTCTCACCTCTGTGGTCAGTACAGCTAGCCGACGAACTTGCCGGAGTTGCGACGCTGTCCACGGCTGCTGAAAGCCTGAAGCCACCACCGCTCACGGTCACCGACCGCGACTTGACGTAGATGTGTGGGCGTGATGTAATTTTAGTGTTGAGTCTATCGTAGGTTTTAGTATTGAGCCTTTCGTAGGTATGAATATACCAAGCACTTAGGTATAAGATCACCGGTGGACTCAGTGCGTATGTACCCTAAGTCGTGGGTATGCGAGACCACGCGTGCGGCGTGGAGGATCTGGGACGGCCATCGTGAGGGGCAGTCAGCCAATGTCCGGTCGAGGCAACGCCGGCTTGGACGCGGAGAGTCGGCGGAGATGGGCTGCGCCCCACGACCTACGACGGCCGACGCCATGCGACGCGCGTACATTTCCATTTCCATATCCACCGCCCGCGGCGCGGCAATTCGCTGGCGCCCCATGCGGTCCCTGGCCGCGGTCATCGCCGGCGCCGACGAACCTGGCAGCGGGGACGGTGACGGACAGGAGCGTCCCGCTGAGCTGGAATGCCGTGGCACATGCGACGAAATACCGGGTGGAATACCGGGCCAGCGGGACGAGCGGCTGGACCACGGACGACGACAGGCTCACGGTCATGTCGCACACGGTGGACGAGCTGATTTGCGAGACGGCCTATGAGTTCGGCGTCAGCGCCTTCGGTGACGGCACGACGCACTTGGCGCAGTGGAGCGCGCCGGCCACCACCTCGGCGACCACTGGCGCTTGCGTGCCGGGGCAAGTGACGGGGAGCATCTCGGCCGATCCCACGACCATCGACCCGGGAGGCACCAGCACGCTGTCGTGGACGACCACCAATGCGACGAGCGTGAGCATTGACCAGGGCATCGGCACGGTGACGGCCAATGTCGCGGGCAGCCGCAGCGTCACTCCCTCAAGTCGAACAACCTACACACTGAGTGCCACCGGTACGGGTGGACCGATCACGCGCAGCGTCACGATCAACGTCAGACCCAAGCAACTGACGCTACTCGGCGTGGACTCTGGCGATGGCGAACTCACTCTCCGCTGGACGGCCCTCGGCAGCGATGCCGACAGCCAAGGCGCCAGCCGTTCCACTACGCGCTTCAGCACTGTGCCTCCCCTAGCGCAGGTCCAGGTTCAGATCCTCGCTCCGAATGCAAGTTGGCCGCGCGACGACGATTACGCGGCCGGCGCCGTTCGTCCGGCGACTGAGACCGCACATACGTTCTCCGATCTCGATAACGGCACGACGTATGACCTGAGAGGCCGTCGCCTGTTCGATGGCCGGATCGCCGGAGCCTGGTCGGTCGAAATCCAAGGCACAGCGGGGCGATCCAAGCTCGCGTCACCCGAGGTCACTGCTCGGCCTCTGCCTGGTCAGGAGATTCGCCTTGAATGGGATGGCGTGGCTAACTCTAACAGCTATCTGATCAAAAAGATCGTAGGGGGTATAACGATAGGCTTGAAATCGACCTCATTGCAGTTTATCATGATCCCATTAGAGCGAGACTTAGTCGGTTCCGGAAACCCAAGCGTCACCTACACGGTCACGGCAGTAGATACTACTGGCAACTTTTCCTCTAGCAAGGCCGGCACGGTCACTGTCGTCGACAACCCGATTCTCAGTATCAATGGCGCAAGAAGAAATACTGGAGGCCAGATCGTTGCCGAGGTGCGGTGGCCCAGCGTCGAAGGCGCAACGTCGTATTTTATCCATTATCGTAAACTTCTGGGCGACCACACAGACCCGGACTCCCTCTGGAAGCCGGAATCACCGTACGACAGTAACGCCATCAACAGTGAGCCGTGGAAAGAGCTCGAGGTCAGCCCACTTCAGAATCAGCCCACTTACATCACCCAGGCAATAGGCGATGGCGAACTCGAACTCTATAGCATCTATGGAATATATCTCACTTATACTAAGGGGGCCGATAGATTCGGATCTGCCCGCGAGACATATGTGTGGGTTTCCGATAGATCCCCGAGAAACGACGAACGAATAGCAACGTTTCCCCTTAGGTCAACGCTCAATGATATGGAATATGTTAATCCTAGGACTTACGGATACCGCGTATGCTTCGGTTCATTCCCTGATGAGGACGAGCTCCCAGCCGATACATTGGGGAAGAAAGTCAATGATATCAAGATGAGGTGGACGAGTCTAATAGAACACGCTCTAGAGCAGTGGGAATCTGCCACTGACGGGCTCGTTGCCATGACGCGTGAAGACGGGGACTGCGCTGACTTCGAGACAGTCCGTAGAAAGATAGCTGAGAGGCATCAGGACCGGATCGGCAATCCATTGACGCTATCCGAAGTTAATGCGCTATTGAAATTGCTAGAGAACATGGACTATTTCACGGATGCTGAAACCGAGCAACAGGATACAGACCCATTTACTGCTGCCACACGTGCTGATATCGAAGCGAACGAAGTAGTCGTGGTTAATATGGATAATCCACATATACGAGATTTGAAAGCCGTCATGATATTCCCGCAGCTTGCGAGACACCTCGGCCTGGCTTCATGTATTTTCCTTGGAACGTATGGACACGAATGCGCATCACCCAGCGGGAAACATGAGAGCCGGGGACTGCGTACAGACATTCTGATCCCCGGCAATGTTGCCGTTCTTCCGCCTGATATTAGCGCCGGTGTGAGCTTCAATACTTGCCTCGATGACGCTATGGACCCCGACCCAGTAGGAGCGGTGGTCCGCCCGGTATATTCGCGGATATATTCAACGCTAGTGCACGAAGCTGGTCATGTTATTGGCATCGCAGGTGGGACTTCACATGACAATTGGGCAAGACTTGGACCCAATGGTCATGATTCCGGCAAGACAGTCATTGATAATCACCCTATCGTTCGTGAATCAGTGATGAGCTATAAGGGCATAAATCTCCGGGCAGCTGGGCGAGGCATATTAGAGTTGGAACAGATTCCGTCCTGCTCGCCGCATCCATTGGACATCATGGTGATATATGCTTTATATCAGGCGTAGATTGTCGGCGCATATTGTGCGTGATACGAATATCACCCAGCTGGTGACGCCACTTCTGTGCGTGGTACTGGTGAGCGCTGCCGGATGTATGGTTGCGTTTGATCAGGAGATGACTTTGCGAAAGATCGGTGATGAGCCTTGCACTTTGGCGCAACAGAGTGTCGGACGAGCGGTTGATGCGAAGAGTGATAGGGATATGCACTTTATCCCAGAGGCCTCGCTTGAGTATATGGTGGCGTGGGGTCCTGACGGACGACAGCTATTATTTTCACGATTTGATTCGGGAAGTGGCTTGACTGCGCATGTCGTTGATCGCGATGCCAAAATAGTGTCGCCTCTCATCACCGAAGATGCATCGGAGTTTTACTATCATAATTACTGGCACTCCGATTTATCGCCGGATGGACTTAGGATCGCTTACTCGACTGTATGTGCATTTAGGATGGATGTTGGGGAGGCCGGCCAGCGAATGCAGCAACCTGTGGGAGGCGGTCGTGAGATTGATCGACAATCTGTGGAGAAGCTGCGTTTCAATCTGGCAGCTCTTGATATTGACGGTACGTTGGACGAATGGTTGACCATAAATCCCTATGATGAATACTTCCCGGTATGGTCGCCGGACGGTGAATCCATTGCTTATTTCGCGGATCTGGACGGTAATGAGAATCAATTTGGGCGAGAAATCCGAATTATGTCTGTTATGGGTGGTGATCTTGATCCCACCAGGCTGTTGCGTGAGTCGGATCTTTATAGATTCGATTACGATCAGCGGTATATGCCTAGGTTCGCAGATTATCCTGTGAAATGGTCGCCGAGTGGCGATCGGTTGGCGTTTCTAGTCTACGAGACTGTACGGGAAAGAGTTGAGGTAGAGGGAGGTAATTATCCCGAACCTTGGGCGACTAAGGTCGCAGGATCGTGGGGGGTGTACACGGTCGCACGTGATGGATCGAGTTTGCGGCGGATATCGGGAAGTCTCGGTGGAGTCTCGTGGTCGCCTGATGGTAGGCGCCTTGCGTTGATGCGGATCGAGGGCCCCGACATTGCCGTCGTTACGGTTTCGGCTGATGGAGCAGATGCAACAGTGATCGCACGATTAAGCGATGAAGAGGTCGATTGGAAGTACCCGGGCATTCCGTGGTTTATCCCAATTTCGTGGTCGCCGGGCGGCGGTCACATCCTGTTTCGATGTGGCGTCCGCATGTGTGTCGTGACCGTTGACGGGGATCGGATTGGGTCGTGGTCTGTTGCAGGGGTGCAAGGGGCAGGATTGGCGAGGGCCGCGTGGTCGCCCGACGGCTCCCGGATCGCGGTGGTGGGTGAGTTTGACGGGGCGTCGTTCAACAAAGACCGGCGCATCATCGAAAACGTGGATGTTGGCCGCATGTCGGCCAGCGCCGATCGGTCGTACCAGATAGTGCTGTTCACCGTGGCTCCGGACGGCAGTGACGCTCGGCTCGTGGTGGGACGCACGGGTAACGGCAAGCTGGAAGCCTTAGGCAACCGCGAAGCGGAGGTTCCAGGTGCGTCGAGCTAATTGGGTTGGGGTCGTTGTGAGCTATCTGAACGCATGCGCGAATCAAGTGCGCGACCACGAGATGCTGTTGCGACGGCGAGACGTGTTCGTCGGCAGTCCCTTGCCGGATTGGGGACCCGTGCACCACATATCCGAGTGGAAAATTCTGGCACTTCTGGGTGGGCGCACTCGTGTGCCTGCGCTCCCCGAGCGTCGCTTAGCGGGCGCGATTCCCGCCGAATTGAGCGGCTTGTCCGAGCTCACCCGCGTATCGCTGCCCCGCAACGATCTCCACGGAAGCATCCCGGCGGAACTGGGTCAACTGACCAACTTGACCCATCTGGACCTGAGTGACAACGAACTCACGGGTCCGATCCCGGCGGAGCTGAGCCAGTTGGTGAACTTGGAGGTTCTATACCTCGGCGGCGATCAACTCACAGGGTGCATTCCGCCTGCCCTGCACAAGGTTCCAGACAACGATCTTGGCAGCCTCGGGCTGCCGGCGTGCGAGCCAGGATGATGCGCCGCCTACGCCGGCCGAGACGGCCAGCAGGCACGGCCGCCACGCCTCGTGCCCGGCGGTGGCCGGTGCCGCCAGCTCGGTGGATTACGGTGCTGCTGCTTGTGGCGGCGATTGCAGCCAGCACCGGTAGCGGAGGGGCCGATCTTGGGCCGGCGACCCAGGTGACAGTTGAAGACTCGCCGGCAGCGGCAGCCGTCCACACTCCCTCCGTTGATTCCTCGGTCGATCCTGCCTCAACCCGCGAGCGCGCCGTAGCGGGAGATCCAGCTGGTAGCCGCTCGAGCGGCGGTATGTTCGTCTCCCCGGATCCCCTGGCGACGGTGGAGGACGTTCTCGAGCAGGGCTTGCACGTGGCGGGGGCGTCGCCGGTGCACCTGGCGATACGAGGGATGGCGGGCGGGGACACCGTGCGCTGCGGGTGGCGCGGCATCGCCCGCACCGCGGAGCAGCGGGCGGACACCATCAGGTTCTGGCTACAGCTCGGGGCGAACGAAGCGGTCCCAGAGCGAAGCCATCTGGAAGCATTATTCGCGGCGACGATGGAAGTGGTTTTCCCGGACTATCGCGAGACAGCCAAGTCCAACTTCCTGGCGATTGCGCGGGGCGGGCTGTCGGAGGAATACCTGTTCCTGACGTGCTTTGCGGACTACGCGGTGACCTCGTACCTGCTGGGCACGGGGACGACGCCGGGGACGGTGACGGTGGCGTATGACCAGCGGGGCGAAGCGGCCTCGTACGAGCTCTACCGGCGGGAGCACGAGGCGGGGACGTTCGGCGATGAGGCCTTGCAGACGCGGGGGGACTACGAAGCGTCGCTGCAAGCCATGGTGGTAGCGGCGGAGCTGGGCTAGCCGACGAACTTGCCGGAGTTGCGACGCTGTCCACGGCTGCTGAAAGCCTGAAGCCACCACCGCTCACGGTCACCGACCGCGACTTGACGGAGATGTGTGGGCGTGATGTACTTTTAGTGTTGAGTCTATCGTAGGTCTTAGTATTGAGCCTTTCGTAGGTATGAATATACTAACCACTTAGGTATAAGATCACCGGTGGACTCAGTGCGTATATACCCTAAGTCGTGGGCATGCGAGACCACGCGTGCGGCGTGGAGGATCTGAGACGGCCATCGTGAGGGGCAGTCAGCCAGTGTCCGGTCGAGGCAGCGCCAGCTTGGACGCGGAGAGTCGGCGGAGTTGGGCTGCGCCCCACGACCTACGACGGCCGACGCCATGCGACGCGCGTACATTTTCCATATCCACCGCCCGCGGCGCGGCGAATCGCTGGCGCCCCATGCGGTCCCTGGCCGCGGTCATCGCCGACGCCTGCTGGCAGGCGCGCTGGACGCTGCGCCTACCAGCCGCCTACGTCCCGAGATGTAGCGACCGGCCGCTCCAGAGCCTGCCTACCGGTGGAGTGTCATGAGCGCGCTACCGATGGTCATGGTCGGGGTGCGGCGGCGGTGGCGGCTGCTGCGGGTGCTCGCGGCGGCGCTGGCGGCGCTCGGCCTGCTGAGCGTCGCGATCTTCGGCGGCGAGACCCCGCTGTGGGCGCAGGAGGCGGAGAGCAATGGGGTCGGGATCAGCCTCGACGACCTGAGCGACTATCCCACGCACCTGACCGTCGACGGCTTCGATGTGGAGCTGTCCAATCTCACCGCGACCGAGGAATACCAGGTCGTTGTGTCGAGCGACAGCGTCCGCGTGGGGATCGGCGGCTGCGGCACGGCGACACAGACGGCGACGGTGACGGGGGTGGCGGAGCGGGAGCTCCGCTTTGCGGTGTACGCCTGTGCGGTGGGCGAGGCGACGGTGACGGCGGAGGTGCGGCGGACGGGAGCGGCCAGCGCGGAGGCGTCGGTGAGCCAGCAGTTGCAGGTGGAGGCGCTGCCCGAGATTGTGATTGGGCCCTCGGGGGAGAGGATTCGGACGACGACGCGGGGGACGCGGCAGGCCGTGCCGAAGGTTGGCACCCCCGGGATCGTGCCGAACATCGAATTCTTCGACAGGACGGCGACCTCGGTGCGCGTGCGGTGGGGCCAGCCGAGCGACGGGGGGATACCGGGGAGGCCGCTGACGGGCTTCGGGCTGAAGTTCTGGAAGGAGGGGATACAGGAGCCGGGGTGGGGACCTGACGACGTGCAATTGGTTGGCCCCCCGCCCACGCCATCGGAATACACCAAGACGGGGATGGAGCGCGGCGCGAGGTACAACTTCCGCATCCACGCCTGCAACGGGGAGGACAACTGCGGGTATTGGACCAACCCGCCCAAGAAAGTGGGCGTCCCGAAAAAGCCGCATACGATCAGCGTGGTCGACAGGACGAGAATCTCGGCGCGGGTCAAGTGGAGCCCTGAGGCCGACACCGGGGGCGTGGATCTCACGGGCTTCGGTATCCGGTGGCGGGTCAAGGGCACGAGCTGGCCGACGCAGCCCCAAGCGCCGAATGTCCCCCACGGCGACCGGCGCTACACCATGAGCCCGCTGACAGCCAACACGACCTATCAAGTCAGCCTCCAGTCCTGCAACGCCAGGGACAGCTGCTCGCCGTGGACCGAGCCACTTGAATTCGGGAGCCTGACACACGACCCCCAACCTCCTTTTGAACCTACCGCCGCACCGACCGCCGCACCGCCGATGCCGGTCAATCCCCAGCCTCCTTCCGTCTCACCAGCGTGCGAGCTGGCACCTGGTAGCGTGCCAGGCGCGCCTGCTCCCCCATCGGGCACCGTGCTTGACACACCAACAAATCTGGCCGTCGAGCCAATGCTTAACCGAAAGGCCCTACTCACGTGGGCAAACGTGCAGTATGCAGAAGGTTATGTTATTGAGGCGCGTCGACGCATTGTAGATCCCATTACAGGTCCGAGGTGGACTGATTGGCAATCCCCAAGTCATCCTCCGGGCACTTCAGGCAGTACCACTGAGCCGGACAACTGCTACACCATTATCCTTAATAACATACTTCGAACAAACACAAGATCATATGGCGTCAAGGATTCCCCGGCATTCAGCCTGCGAGTAGTCGCTAAGGCTGGCAGAGCCCAAGATTCACCAGCCTCCGAGGTTATCGTGGTAGATAATATCATCACGGTAGCCAATGGTCACATTCCATCACAGAGTCCTGGAGGCCCAGAGCCTCAAGGGCAAGTTGAACTTACGTGGAAATCAGTTCCCGTGTTGCTCTCAGGAGATAACTACTCCGGTGGAGACACCTTCTTTAGATATCGGCGGGCGCAGGGGAATCATGACAGCGACAAGTGGGTACCGGGGTCGTATGATGCGGCCAAAACCGAGATCGCCAACGACAACACCATCCAGCCTTTGGATCACGGCAAGCTTTATGGCGTTCAGTTGATCTATGTGAAGGATGGTAAACCGAGTGTCTTTTCGGCCGAAGAATCCTATGTTTGGTCGTGGGACGAGGCCGCACGGGGTGGGCAGCGAGTGGCTGGACTTCCAGTTCAACAGACATTGCCTCCTGACAATACGTATCACTATCGTGTGTGCGAGGAAACATTTGATATTGAAGGAGACATCAGAAAGATGCAGTGGTTAGCGTTGATCAAGGATGTGGCCGATAAGTGGGAGGCGGCAACGAATAACCTTGTACACGCAGAAGAGGAAGCAGGTGACTGTACAGAGTATTCTGTCGTAATCGGCGACGTGGTGAAGGAGATTGCTCGGGCGAAGAATGCTCTTCCAAGTATTGATAAGGATAAATTGACCACCCATATCAAAGCCTTTCTTGGAATGGCTAGGTATCAGCTCGTTGTTTTGCCTAATGATCTGGATGAAGCGGCGGCTCTGGCTATATCACGAAATCTGGCTATAGAAACACGCAAGATGGATAGGAATGCCAGCGAGATTATATTGTTTGATGATCAGCCGGATACTCCGTCGGCCAAAGTGGCGGCTGAAGTCTCCTTTAAGCAGATCGGACGGCTCATTGGATATTCGGAGTGCTGGGATCCGGCTCAACGCGGTGTTTCCGGTGAGAACAGGGCGCTTATGTGTGCAGTTACTGATTCTCGCGCTGATGGTAAACCAGGTAAGACGACTGATATCGTGATATATCGCTATGCTTACTCGGAGCCGCCGAACGTCAAATCCTTGGAGGTAGCACCGGCTAATCCGGTCTTGCATCCTTGCGTGACTGAACTGATTAGCGCCTACGGCGGAGTCCTGCATGAATTTGGTCACGCGCTCGGGATTGGTGATGGTCATGAAGTCCGGTTAAAGGATATGGCGGTCATGGCAAGCGCCCAGCCGAACTGCGCACCATATCCGCTTGACCTGGTGGCAATCTATGCACTTTACCAGCATAGCTTACCGTGATGCGCCATCTTGTTAATCTGCTAATGGACGTTAAGATGGCGTCAGGCGCGATCGGGAGAAGCGTGTTGGTAGGCGTCGCGGTGTTGGGATATGTGGCGGCCTGCGGTCCCGATCGGGCCGTGGTGCCGGCGGAGGCGATTGGGACCTCCGAGAGGAGTTCCGAGGTGGGCGATAGACTCACGGTCACTCCCGCACCGACGGGCACACCCACACCGTTGGGTACTCCTACACCGTCGGGCACTCCTACACCGTCGGGCACTCCTACACCTATCAGAACCACGCACAACACTGTGTTCCCATGCTGGAGCTCCTATAGGGCAGCGGAGCGGCTCATAGTGGAACAAGTTCAATGGATCTCTGATGGCGGTCAGATCGTCTTTAACGTATCCGGCAGGATCTACGGCGTCGCTCCAGATGGCACGAAGTTGCGGATGGTGGCCGACGCACGGCCGCCATTGGCGGACTGGTTGGTGGGGTACCGCGGGCAAGGAACAGGGACGCACTTTGACATCTCGACCGCCGAGCCGAGACTCGTGTATATCAGTTGTGAATTCGGATATCCGGAATCGACGGGCAACGAGATCGATGAATTCATACCCGAGATAGCTACAAGAAGCCTCGCGGGCGACGATCGTCGACAAGTGACCTTCAATCGAGAAGGTGGGTACTTTCCGTCGTGGTCGCCCGACGGTTCGCGCATTGCATTTCTCGACGACGGCCTGGACGACGGCCTGTATTCGATGGCCCCGGATGGATCCAGCCGCCTGGAACACGAGACGGGCCTGGACAAAGTATGGCTCGTGACGCCCCAGTGGTCGCCTGACGGAACTCGGATCGCGGTGGTAGGTGCGGCGACGCCATATAAGGGCGGACCGCTGACCATGGTCGTCGTCGGAGCGGATGGCGGCGCCCCCATGGTGCTGACGCAGACGTCAAGTGCGCCGTCGTGGTCGCCGGACGGTGAGCGCCTGGCGTTCGCGAGGCGTGATTGGGACAGTGGTGTCGCCGCGCTCTATACCATCGCGGCGGACGGGTCCGACCTCGAGCGCGTGACCACGATTGAGGAGTTGGGCGTTTGGTCTCCACCCTATGATCATCGCCTGCCCACCCTGTCGGGAGGGATCCGGATGGTGGAGTGGTCGCCGAGCGGCGAGCACATTGCGTATGCCTGCGGCCGGCATGTCTGCGTGGTCGACGTCCATGGGACGCCGGTGGGGCGGTCGCCACTGGCAGTGGGGGCGTATACCGCGAGTTGGTCACCGGATGGATCGCGACTCGCCGTCGGCAGGCTCGAAATGGCAGATCCCGACCCGGATCAAATCAATTCGCCATCGATTTACATAGACATGGTAGGCGTGGTGCTTTACACCATGGCGCCGGATGGTAGCGACGTGCGGCCCATGGTGCTCGACAACTGGGACGGCACATTTCGTGGTGCCCGCGTGCGGCGGTCGCCGGACTCGACTGACGTTGCCGGTTGTACGACCGGTGCAGCCGTGCCCGACCCGGCCGTCAACCCCGGACTGGTCAGTGACTGCGAGGTTTTGCTGGCGCTGCGCGATCGTCTTGCCGGCTCCATTGAGCTGAATTGGACCACCGACCGGCCCATCGACGAGTGGGACGGCGTGTGGGTCTACGGATCGCCGCCCCGCGTCACCAAACTGCACTTTCCACAACCGGGATTGTCGGGGGTCTTGCCAGCAGAGCTGGGGGAACTCTCGGAGCTTAGTTCTATTTGGTTGGCTGGGAATTACCTCCACGGCCCAATTCCGTCGGAACTGGGCAACCTCACCAACCTGACGAGGTTGGAACTTCAATTGAATTTATTGACGGGGGAAATCCCCGAGTCTCTGGCGCAGCTTTCCAACCTGGAGATTCTGAACGTGAGCAACAATTTTCTCTCTGGCCAAATCCCGAGGACGCTGGCGCAGCTTGCGAACTTGGAGGTTCTGATCTTGTCCAACAATCACCTCTCTGGCCAAATCCCGAGGACGCTGGCGCAGCTTGCGAACTTGGAGGTTCTGGACGTGTCCAACAATTACCTCTCTGGCCAAATCCCGGGGATGCTGGCGCAGCTTGCGAACTTGCAGGTTCTGGCCGTGTCCATCAATCGCCTCTCCGGTCAAATCCCCGAGGAGATCGCGCAACTCCGCAACTTGAAGGATGTGTATCTCTCCGAGAATGAATTCACCGGATGCCTTCCAAACATGTTGGTGTCGGATTATGAATTCTTTCGCCTCAAGGGCTTCAAGTTTTGCAAGAGGCAGGAATGAACTGCCAGACGAATGGCTTGGCACCTGTGGGTGGCCGAGTCCCGCCGACCCACGCTAGGACGGGCACCGCGGTCGCCGGTCGGTGGGCGCCATTCGTGCTGGCGATCGTGCTGGCATGCGCTGCAATATCGGGCTGCGTGAGCGGACCGGCAACCGATGGCGCCCAGCCCGCGCCGTCGAGCATTGAGTCGTCGCCCTTTGGAGAGCACGGCAATACCCGCGTCGATGAGCCTGCGACTGAGGTCCAAACCCACGGAGACGATGCCGGCGCAAGCGCGCCAAGCGCTTCCGCCAACCGTGCCGCGCAAGCACCCACCAACGGTGCGCCGCGCGTCGAAAGCGTAGTTAGCCAGCGTGGACCGCGCCGCGGGACCGCCGCGGCGTTCGCCGTGCACGATGTCCTGACGGTCGAGGAGTTGCTGGAGCAGGGGTTGTATGCGGCGGGCGTCTCGCCGGTGCACCTGGCGGTGCGGGGAACGGCGGGGGCGGACACGGTGCGCTGCGGGCGGCGGGGGATCGCGCGCACGGCGGCGCAGCGGGAGGGCGCGATTCGGTACTGGTTGCAGCTGGCGGCGGACGAGGCGATTCCAAGCGTCGCCTATTTGGAGGCGGTGTTTGCGGCAACCCTGAACACGCTCAACCCCGAGTACCGGGAGACGGCGAAGTCGAACTTCCGGGCGATCGCGCGGGGCGGGCTGTCGGAGGACTACCTGTTCCTGACGTGCTTCGCGGACTACGCGGTGAGCAACTACCTGCTGGGCACGGGGACGACGCCGGGACGGTGACGGTGGCGTACGACCAGCGATGGGCGAGGCGGCGTCGTACGAGCTGTACCGGCGAGAGCACGAGGCGGGGACGTACGGCGACCGACGCGTTGCAGACGCGGGGGGACTACGAGGCGTCGCTGCAGGACATCGTGGTGGCGGCGGAGCTGGGCTAGCCGACGAACTTGCCGGAGTTGCGACGCTGTCCACGGCTGCTGAAAGCCTGAAGCCACCACCGCTCACGGTCACCGACCGCGACTTGACGTAGATGTGTGGGCGTGATGTACTTTTAGTGTTGAGTCTATCGTAGGTCTTAGTATTGAGCCTTTCGTAGGTATGAATATACCAAGCACTGAGGTATAAGATCACCGGTGGACTCAGTGCGTATGTACCCTAAGTCGTGGGTATGCGAGACCACGCGTGCGGCGTGGAGGATCTGGGACGGCCATCGTGAGGGGCAGTCAGCCAATGTCCGGTCGAGGCAGCGCCAGCTTGGACGCGGAGAGTCGGCGGAGATGGGCTGCGCCCCACGACCTACGACGGCCGACGCCATGCGACGCGCGTACATTTTCCATATCCACCGCCCGCGGCGCGGCGAATCGCTGGCGCCCCATGCGGTCCCTGGCCGCGGTCATCGCCGACGCCTGCTGGCAGGCGCGCTGGACGCTGCGGCTACCAGCCGCCTACGTCCCGAGATGTAGCGACCGGCCGCTCCAGAGCCTGCCTACCGGTGGAGTGTCATGAGCGCGCTACCGATGGTCATGGTCGGGGTGCGGCGGCGGTGGCGGCTGCTGCGGGTGCTCGCGGCGGCGCTGGCGGCGCTGGGCCTGCTGAGCGTCGCGATCTTCGGCGGCGAGACCCCGCTGTGGGCGCAGGAGGCGGAGAGCAATGGGGTCGGGATCAGCCTCGACGACCTGAGCGACTATCCCACGCACCTGACCGTGGACGGCTTCGATGGTGGAGCTGACCAATCTCACGGCGACCGAGGAATACCAGGTCGTCGTGTCGAGCGACAGCGACGCGTGGGGATCGGCGGCTGCGGCACGGCGACGCAGAAGGCGACGGTGACGGGGGTGGAGGAGCCACGAGCTCAGCTTCGCGCGTGTACGCCTGCGCGGTGGGCGAGGCGACGGTGACGGCGGAGGTGCGGCTGGCGGGGGCGAGCGAAAGCGAGGCCTCGATCAGCCGGCAGTCCTGACGGTGGAGGAGCTGCCCGACGATGCTGATTCAGGCAGATGGGACGAGAGTTCGGACGCCGCCGCCGGGGACGCGGCAGGCGAAGGCGGGCACCCCCGGGATCGTGCCGAGCATCGAATTCTTCGACAGGACGGCGACCTCGGTTAGCGTGCGGTGGGGCCAGCCGAGCGACGGGGGGATACCGGGGATGCCGCTGACGGGCTTCGGGCTGAAGTTCTGGAAGGAGGGGATACAGGAGCCGGGGTGGGGACCTGACGACGTGCAATTGGTTGGCCCCCCGCCCACGCCATCGGAATACACCAAGACGGGGATGGAGCGCGGCGCGAGGTACAACTTCCGCATCCACGCCTGCAACGGCGTGGACAGCTGCGGGTATTGGACCGAACCGCCCAAGAAGGTGGGCGTCCCGTTAAAGCCGCATTCGATCAGCGTGGTTGACAGGACGAGCACCTCCGCGCGAGTCAAGTGGAGCCCCGAGGCCGACACCGGGGGCGTGGATCTCACGCGCTTCGGCATCCGGTGGCGGGAGATTGGCGATCCCTGGCCGACCCACGCCCAGGCCACGCCCGGCCCGCGTGCGCGGCGCTACACGATGACCGGGCTGACAGAAAACACGACCTATGAGGTGATCATCCAGTCCTGCAACGGCCAGGACAGCTGCTCGCCCTGGAACAGCCTAGACAACCCATATCAGTTTACGACGCAAGAGCCAGAAAAGATCGTGGATCCCCCACCGGGGCCGGTGGACAGGCTGTGGTTCACGGGCTTTGGTGGGGGCACCTTGGATGTCGAGTGGACCGCCGCGGATCCTGGCAGCACGCGGCCGATAGTCTACAAGCTGGAATACAGGCAGAATTCCACTGGCACCTGGACAAGTGTCCCGGACATCCCGGCCAACACTACGCAGCACACCTTTTCTGGACTCATCGATGGCACGGAGTATGACGTGCGTGTCCAGGCCTGCAACGACAACACTGACGACCCCTGCGGCGACTGGGTGGCTCCGGTCTGCGGCGTGCCGGGGACGACAACGGTACCGGGGCAGGCGGTCTTAGAGGCGGGAGACGTTACGGTCGCCGGCAGCGGGGAGCTCCGCGTGACCTGGGACCCACCCACCTGCGTCTCGGCGATCACCCTCTATGAGGTGCAGCATAAGGCAGAAACCGCCGCGTCATGGTCGAATCCCAGCAACGAGATCGACAGTGACACGTTTACTGTCGAAATAGGCGGGCTGACTGTCGGCACTCCCTATCAGGTGCAGGTGCGCGCCTGCAACACCGCCATAACAACCACACCTTCCGACTTCCGCGACTTCCAGTGCGGCTCATGGTCCGATATACAGCCGGGCACGCCGTCGGGAACCCCGCTGCCGACGCCTGAGAACTTGGACGTGGTGCCGTTGCCCCGGCGCATGGCGCGCGTGAGCTGGGACGCGGTCACGAACGCCACGGGCTATGTCGTAGAGGTGAAAGTGTTCGGCGAGACGGCTTGGCTCGATACGGCCTGCATAAAACCTCCACCGGACTCGCCAAGTCATATAGTGGACCAACCTAATGATGGATCAGATCCCAAGTGCGACATAGATCTTGACGCGATCACCACCGACGGAGGCGCCAAGGGGCTAGCGGATAACGACGCGTATACGCTCCAGGTCACGGCCATGGCAAATGCCTTTGCTCCAAGTGCACCCAGCCGCAACATCATCATCATCGACACGCCGATCACGCGAGCCAATGGCGATAGTAGCGATACTGGAACAGGGAAGGCAGAATTCAGTTGGACCACAATAAATAGCGTCCTTGGCAATGTCTATTCGAGCGGATTCTACCAATTGCGCTATCGCAAGGCTTCTGGTGACCATACCGCTCCAGACTGGGACCCCAATGACTTCAATGGATTCGAAGAGCCGCGAAACAATGTATCCAGCCCGGCAACGATAGGTGGTTTGGATCTGCACGAGGTACATGCCGTTCAGCTCGTGAAGCGTAATAGTGGACCTGCTAACGACATTGACGTCTTTTCCGCCCGAGATGTCTACGTTTGGCCATCGACGAGTCAAGCGGCAGACGGGAGCTGGATTGCCAATATGCCGGTGACGGCTTTTCTCAATGACAACACCTTTACGTACCGCATCTGCACCGACACATTTAGCAACGAGACACGCCTGCGTAAGAAGGACTGGGAAACTCTGATTGACCATGCATTTGGTCAGTGGCAATCGGCGTTGACTGGCGATTTCATTACGATTGCCCGCGAGAGTGGCCCGTGCGCCAACTACGATTTAATCGCACAGCGCTGGTTGGAGATCATCGCGACAGAAATGCCAAACTTGGGGAGCGGGCTTACGGATCAGGAAAAAATGGAAAAAATGGAACTGATTGAGGCGTTCGTGAGACGTATTCGCGAGGAAAACAGTGATATCGCGTGGCGGTTGAGGCTGCTTACGTCGGCTGCAAACACTGCTGATCTTGAGAAAAGTGAAGTTCTGATGTTTGACGATGTTGATGGAAACTTTGAGGACCTTATAGATGTAGGTGTATTTCCCCAGATGGCGAGCGATCTGGGAGTGCCTGCGTCGTGCTGGTACTACAAACCTGATGGTGTTTTTAAGCTGGATATTGGGTCGGGAGAAGGCGTTGCATTGATGTGCACATTCTCCGAAGAGATAAGCGACTCGATTCTTGGAGTCATTCCTATCAATAAGCGTTACTCGACCGATATCTTCATTCGCAGAAGTCAGTTCAAAAATGCGTCGTTAGCGGTCCCCACGTCAGATGACGTTATGAATACATGCGGTAGCGCCGGCGCGGTATACTCGGCATTTATCCACGAAATTGGGCACGCTCTCGGGATTTCTCGCGGCAACACTGACGGGCCTCGGACGGGCGAGAATCCTGGGCACCCGCCAGAAGAGATGGACGGTAATACAGTTATGATTTACACCAATACGGGCAACTATCCACGCTGCGCACCCTATCCTTTGGATTTGTTAGCAATCAATGCGCTATATCAGACGGTGGATTGAGGCGTCGGGTGTGTGGATGGAATGTGAATGATGGTTGAACGGTGGGTGGTTCGCGGGATGATGGCGATTGCGCTACTCGTGTTGCTTGGTGCTGGTGGCGCTGTGATTGCGAGATGGGCTGAAGGGGGAAACTGGTTCGGACTCTTCGGGCCTTCTGGTGACTGGTTGCATAAACCCCCGCCTTCAATCTCGCCGTGCACGCCGGTCGTGGGCGGTGAGATCGTGTTCCGCTGGCGGCAGTGGAATTCGGCGGCGCGCTGGAATCCGGACGGTTCGGAAATCTATCTGGTCCATTGGGGTTTCAATCCCGGGATCTATTCGGTTGCAGCGGATGGATCGGGGCTGACACTGCTCGCCCAGACGACACCTATGGAGCAAGCGCCGGGCGGCCCGCTGGCGGCGTTGGACGTTTCGCCGGACGGCAGCCGCATTGCGTATTCCAGCTGCCGGTATCGATCTTTTACAAGGAGTGATGGTGGGCGACCAACATACTTCAATTATCGTCCGGAGATTGAGATTCTGGCGATGAATCCTGATGGGTCACGGGGCGTGCGGCGGCGGCTGACCACGAATAGTCACTTTGACAACTACCCGTCGTGGTCGCCGGACGGCACGCGGGTTGCGTACCTTTCAGGCAACGTCGGCTTCCCGGCATGGGAACCTGGCGGGCAACGTGGCTTGCACACCTTGTATACGACGGCGGCCGATGGCTCCGGGTTGCTGCCCATACATGACGGGGCCAGCGGCGACTCGCTCGGCCTTGCCCACCAGCCGGCGCGATGGTCGCCGGATGGGCAGCGCCTTGCGTTTGTCACGAAAACCGAAGATCGAGTGGACGACGGCAAATACAACATCCGGGAAATCGCCATCTACACCATCTACACCATCGGCGCTGACGGCGCCGACCGACAACGCCTCACGGAGGCGGTGAGCGGGCCGGCATGGTCGCCTGATGGCAGACGGCTGGCGTACGCGAAAGTGGACGGCGACGAGGTGGCCCTCTACACCAGCAGGGTCGACGGATCGGACGTCCGGCGGGTCACGACGATTGAGCCGGGGCACCGTGAGCGGTGGCACCGTGAGCTGTTGCACCGGATGAGTGGCGAGTCAATCATCGCGTCGGATCCGGCGTACGCGTGGATCGAGACGGTGGCGTGGTCGCCGGATGGGTCCCGCCTTCTGTATACGTGCGGCTGGTCGGTGTGCGTCGTGGACGTTGACGGGAGCGCGGTGGGCCGATCACCGGGTGGGCTGGCGGCGCGAGTCGCGGTGGCGGGATGGTCGCCGGACGGATCGAAGATTGCCGTCCATCGGGGCAATCCCGAGTTCCCCGCCATCCACGACCGAATACCTGACGCCGACGTCGCCCTGTACACCATGGCGCCTGATGGAACCGACATTGAGGTCCTGGCGTGGTATGACGCCGTGCTGGGTCTCAGGTCAGTGAGTGCCGGTGGTCACGGAGAGGCTGCGGATGCCACCGCCTGTGGGGCCGGCGCCGCCGTCGTTGAGCCGAAAGCGAATCCCGGCCTCGTGCGTGACTGCGAAACGTTGCTGGGCCTCCGCGATGCCCTGGCGGGCGCCGCGGAGCTGGACTGGCACCCGGACCGACCGCTCGCCGCTTGGGAAGGCGTGGTGCTTGGCGGCGCGCCGCAGCGCGTCGTCGAGGTCAACCTGCCTGAGCGGGACTTGTCAGGAGAGATTCCCCCGGAGCTACGCGGACTGACGCATTTGCGGGTGCTTAATCTGGGCGCTAACCGGTTGATTGGAGAAATCCCAGCTTCACTCGGTCAACTGTGGTTCCTGCGCGAATTGGATTTGAGCGAAAACAATCTGTACGGGGAAATGCCATCCGAACTCGGTCTGCTCACCGAGCTATCCCATCTTCAGCTTGACGACAACTACCTTAGTGGTGCTCTGCCGCAGTTGTTGGGTAAGTTGTCAAACTTGATGAGCCTTGACCTCCACTCCAATCAGCTCACCGGTCCGATCCCCGCGGCATTGGGACGACTAGCCAACCTGAAGCGTCTTCACCTTGGTGGGAATGGTTTCACAGGGGCGATTCCGGTGGAGCTAGGCAATCTCACCGGTCTGAGGGATTTGAGCCTCGCCGTCAACCAATTGACGGGATCGATTCCAGCAGAGTTGGGCCGCTTGGTCAACCTGCAATTTCTGAACCTGGGTTTCAATCAATTGACGGGATCGATTCCGGCAGAGTTGGGCCGCTTGGTCAACCTGCAATTCCTGCACCTAGGTTTCAATCAATTGACGGGATCGATTCCGGCAGAACTTGGGGAGTTGGCGTCGCTATCCGAGTTGATCCTCAGCGACAACCAATTGACCGGCACAGTACCGCTAGCATTGGGTCAAATCCGAGGCTTGACGCTCTGGCTCGACCGAGACGAGCTGGTTGGCTGCCTTCCGACTGAGGTGGTGGTGGTCAACCGAAAGAACATGGGGCTGCCAGATTGTCCGCCAGCATGCCCGTCGGTTGCTGAAAGCCAGCGGACTGCGGTCCCCCGCGACTCCATGGGGATGCCAGTTTGTTTGCCAAGATGATGGGTCCCAAGAGTCGGCAGAAGCCAGCTAGAGGCGCCGCATTTCGTGCCCGACGATGGCGGGCGACGGCGGCGGGTCGAGTCGCGGGTCTGGTGCTGGCGCTGCTCCTCGTCGGGGTAGCAATCGTGGCCTGCGCCGGTCGCGAGACGGCTCCTGGGGGCCCGCAGGCGCCAGCGACCGGGCTAGCGCAGCCTCAAGCAAGCACTTCTACGAGCGAGGTTGAGACCCCAGCCAATCTTCGTCCTGACACGCCGGGAATCCGCGAGCCTCGTGCCACCGGCGTGTCCGCGGAAGCGAAGCCCCCCACCGCACTGGCTGACAAGAGCACGTCAGTGTCGGCGGATGGTCGCAGCGTCGCTGAGACGGCCAGGACGGTCAGTGCGGCTTCGGTAGAGGAGTTGCTAGAAGAGGGCTTGCACTTGGCGGGAGCCTCGCCGGTGCACCTGACGATTCGCGGGGCGGCGGGAGCCGACACGGTGCGCTGCGCCTGGCGGGGGATCGCGCGGACGGTAACGCAGCGGGAGCGCGCCATCCGGTTCTGGCTGCAGTTGGGAGCGGACGACGCGATTCCGCCTGCGGCATTTCTCAAGGTCATGTTCTCGGTCATTCTGGATGACTTGAACCCGGATTTCCGCGAGACGGCGAAGTCGAACTTTCTGGCGATTGCGCGGGGCGGGCTGTCGGAGGAGTACCTGTTCCTGACGTGCTTCGCGGACTACGCGGTGACCTCGTACCTGCTGGGCACGGGGACGACGCCGGGAACGGTGACGGTGGCGTACGACCCGATGGGCGAGGCGCGGTCGTACGAGCTGTACCGGCGGGAACACGAGGCGGGGACGTTCGGGACCGACGCCTTGCAGGCGCGGGGGGACTACGAAGCGTCGTTGCAAGACATCGTGGTGGCGGCGGAGGAGGCGCTGGCGGCGGAGATCGGGGGCCGGGAGCGGGTCGTGTTCCTGGCGCCGATGGGGGCGCACCACGCGATCGCGTTCGAGGCGTGGCAGGCGGTGGCGCACTGGGATGTGGTGACGGTGGACGGCACGGTCAACGCGGTGCGGGTGGGGGCGCCGGCGGGCGACCCGGAGCACACGCAGACGCTGGCCAACCTGACGACGCGGATCACCACGGCGGCATCAAGCGACGCGCACGCGACCACGCGCATCGGCAACGTCACCGGGTTGCAGGCGCACTACCGGACGATTGGGGCCTACGGCGACATCACGCCGGGGGACGGGGAGACGACCACGTTCACGCCGGCGCAGCCGCCGGCGGCGCCGACGTGCACCAACGGCACGGCGGTGCCGACGCCCAATGACAACCGGGGGTTGGTCCAAGACTGCGAGACGCTGCTGGCGGCCAAGGACGCGCTGCGAGGAACGGCCACGCTGGACTGGGCCACGGGCACGGCCATCGGCAGTTGGGAGGGGATCACCACCGGCGGCACGCCGAGCCGGGTGACGGAGCTGGACCTGGCCAGCGAGAGTCTGACGGGGAGCATCCCGGCCGGGCTGGGCCACCTCTTCGAGCTGACCACGCTGGATCTGAGCTCGAACCAGCTGACGGGAGACATCCCGGCGGAGCTGGGCTGGCTGACCAACCTGACGGAGCTGCGGCTCTCGGGCAACCAACTGACGGGTTGCATCCCAGTGGCGCTCAAGAACGTCGCCACCAACGACCTGAGCGCGCTCAGCCTGCTGTACTGCGCGCCAGCGGCGCCGACGAAGCCTGAGCGCCGGCACGCCGAGCGAGCGGAGTGTGGTGCTCACCTGGGACGCGGTGGCCGACACCGGCGCCTACCGGGTGGAGTACCGCGCGGGACCGGACGCCTGGACCACGGCCAGCGACACGATCACGACCACGACGTACACGGTGGACACGCTCCGATGCGGCACGGCGTACGACTTCCGGGTGAGCGCCCAGGGCGGCGGCGCGACCTACCACGACGGCGTGGAGCGAGCCGTCGGCGACCGTGAGCACGACGACGAGCCCCTGCACGCCCCCGACGTTTACACCGCCGCCCGCGTTCACGGTCAGTGAGGACGCCAGGGTTGGCATGGTGGTGGGCACGGTGACGGCCACGCCTTCCTATGGGAACGCGCTCACGTACGCCATCACGGACGGCGACGCGGAGGGTGTGTTCGCGATCGACGGCGCGAGCGGGGCGATCACCGTCGCGGGCGCCCTCGACTACGAGACCACGCCCAGCTACACCTTGACGGTTGCCGCCCAGGAGGCGGAGGGCGGCACGGCGACGACGGCGGTGACGATCACGGTTGCAGACTTCGCCATCGACTACGACGCGGATGGCGACGACGGGCTGATCGAGGTGGCGAACCTGGCGCAGTTGCACGCGATCCGCTGGGACCTGGACGGCGATGGGACGGCCACCGATCCGGGTTACGCGCAGGCGTTCCCGGACGCCAGGCCCGGCATGGGCTGCCCGGCGACGGGCTGCGTGGGGTACGAGCTGACGGCGGACCTGGATTTCGACACCGACGGCAACGGCGTGGTGGACGCGGCGGACGCCTACTGGAACGGCGGCTTGGGCTGGGAGCCGATCGGCAGCGAAGCCGGCCCGTTCACCGCGGTGTTCGACGGCAACGGCCACACCATCGCCAACCTATTCATCGATCGCAGCGGCACGAACAGAATCGGTCTCTTCGGCCGCACGCGCTGGCCGGGCGCCATCCGCCGCGTGGGGCTGCCGGGAGTGGACGTGACGGGCGGCTACGACACCGGCAGCCTGGTGGGGTGGAACAGCGGACGGATCGAGGCGAGCTACGCCAGCGGGCGGGTGGCGTCGGCGCGCGCCGAGGTCGGCGGGCTGGTGGGGTGGAACGAGCGGGACGTGGCCGCCAGCTACGCCGCGGTCGACGTCACGGGCGGCGACTACGCGGGCGGCCTGGTGGGCGGGAACCACGGCGCGGTGACGGCGAGCTACGCCACGGGGGCGGTGACGGGCGGCGCCAAGACCGGCGGGCTGGCAGGGTGGAGCGACGGCCGGATCACGGCCAGCTACGCGACGGGCCGCGTCACCGCGACGTCGAGCGAGGTGGGGGGCCTGGTCGGGTCGAACCTGCAGAGCACGGTGACGGCGAGCTACTGGGACAGCGAGACGAGCGGGCAGAGCGCCAGCGCCGCGGGCGTGGGCCAGACGACCGGCGCGCTGCAGATGCCCACCGGCTATGGCGGCATCTACGCGGAGTGGAACGTGGACATCGACGGCGTGAGCGGCCCCGACGACCCATGGCACTTCGGCGCCTCGAGCGAGTATCCGGTCTTGCAGGTGGACTTCGACGGCGACGGCATGGCGACGTGGCAGGAGTTCGGGGAGCAGCGCGCGGTGGTCGCGAACCGCCCGCCGGTGTTCGACGAGGACCCGCCGATCGAGCGCGCGGTGGCCGAGAACACGGCGGCCGGGGAAGACATCGGCGAGCCGGTGACGGCGACGGACCCCGATGAAGGCGACGCGGTGACGTACGCGCTGGGTGGCCGGGACGCGGCCACATTCGACCTCGTCGCGGCGACGGGGCAGTTGCAGACCAGGCTGGCGCTGGACTACGAGCGGCAACCCGAGTACGAGGTGACCATCACGGCCAGGGACGACCGCGGCGGCAGCACGACCATCACGGTGATGATCCAGGTGGAGGACGTGGCCGACACGCCGGTGTTCGCGGTGCGCGAGGATGCGGCCGTCGGCACGGAGGTGGGCACGGTGACGGCCACGCCGGCCGGCGGCGGCGCGCTGACCTACTTGATCGCCGCGGGCAACACCGGCGACGCCTTCGCCATCGATCCCGCGACCGGGGCGCTCAGCGTGGCGGCCCCGCTGGACTATCTGACCACCGCGACCTACACGCTCACCGTCAGCGTCGCGACGGGGACCGCGGACGTCACGGTGACCATGACGGTGACGGGCGTGGACTGCGCCAACGGCACGGTGATCGACGACCCGCGGAGCCACGCGGCGCTGGTGGGAGACTGCCGCGTGCTGCTGGCGGCGCTGGAGATCCTCGAAGGCGACGCCAGCCTCGAGATTGAGGGCGGGGGCACGTTGGACTGGAGCGACCAGCGCGCGTTGGCGCAGTGGGAGGGCGTGACCACCGGCGGCACGCCGCGCCGGGTGACGGGCCTGGAGCTGGCGGACAAGAGCCTTGGGGGCGAGATCCCGTCCGGGCTGGGCCGCTTGACCGCGCTGACGACGCTGGACTTGAGCGCCAACCGGCTGACCGGGGCGGTGCCCGCCGAGCTGAGCGGCCTCACCGCGCTGACCACGCTGCGTCTGAGCGGGAACCGCGTCGGCGGTTGCCTCCCCACCGAGCTGCGCGCCCTGGCGGCGGCCATCGAGGCGCGCGGCGGCGCGCAGGACCTGGCGCAGCTGGCGCTGGCCTACTGCGACGCGACCGCACCCGCCGCGCCGACGGACCTGGCGGCCGCCGCGACCAGCGCCACGCGCATCACCCTGTCGTGGGTGGGGGCCCCGGACGCGGGCACGCTCACCTATCGCGTCGAGTACCGCGTCGCCGGCACCGACGATGCGTGGACCGCGGTCGTCCGGGACGAGCCCACCGCGGCGACCCAGGTGATCGACGGCCTGACCTGCGGCACCGAGTATGCGTTCCGGGTGAGCGCCTTCGGCGACGGCGTCGGATCCCTGGCCGCCTGGAGCGCGCCGTCTACCGTCCACACGGCGGCGACCAACGGCTGCGGACCGGTGTTCGACGCCGCCGGCTACGAGTTCCCGATCGGCGCGGGCGCGGCCGTCGGCACGCCGGTGGGCACGGTGACGGCCACGCCGGCCAGCGGGGGCGCGCTCACCTACGCCCTAACGCCGGACACCGCGGCCGGGCCGTTCGCGATCGACGGGAGCAGCGGTCAGCTGACGGTGGCGGGCTCCCTGGAGGCGAGCAGCTACACGCTGACGGTCAGCGCGACGGAGGCCGGGGGCGGGACGGCGACGGTCGCGGTGACCCTGACCGTGGCGCCGCCGCCGGCGGTGACGGTGGCGTTTGGGCAGGCGACCTACACGGCGACCGAGGGTGCGGACGAGGGCGTGACGGTGACGGTGACGCTGAGCGCCGACCCGCAGCGCGACCTGACGATCCCGCTGACGGTGACGGGGCAAGGCGGGGCCGAGGCGGCGGACCATACCGGCGTGCCCACCAGCGTGAGCTTCGCCGTGGGCGCCACCGCGACTAGCTTCGTGGTGGTGGCGGTGGACGACGCGCTGGACGATGACGGGGAGGCCATCGAGCTGGGCTTCGGCGACCTGCCGGCCCAGGTGATGCCCGGCGCGCCGGCGACGACCACGCTCAGCCTGGCGGACAACGACGCCACCGCCGAGCCTCCGGATCCAGCCGTCTGGTCGGCCACGTTGACGGTGGCGACCTTCGACTACATCTACCTGGGGTATCGGGACGTCGGGGATGGACCCGACGGCGTGCTCACCGACGCGGACTTCGAGTGGCAGGGCGAAACCTATACCGTGCTGGCGATCATCTACAACCCGTATACGGGGCTCGATGTCATCCTTGAAGCCTCGCGCGTGGGCTCGCTGACCGAGCTGACGCTGCACCTGGACGACGTGGCCTTGCCGGTGGCGGACGCGGAGGTCTACGGCGGGCCGCAGCTGATCTGGGGCGCTGTCAGCCTCGACTGGACGGCCGGCGATATGGTCACGGTCACGCTGACGGCGCCGGCCGGTGCCGGGAGCTAGCCCGACCACGTCCGGCAACCCAGGGCCGGCGCGGGGCGACTATCCCAACGGCCTGACCAGCTAGCCGCGATACATTTGGTCAGGCGGGGAAGGCTGCCCCACGAGCTGCGGCGCCCGCGATATAGGTGATGATCCGGATCGGATTATCTCGAAAGCAGGCCGTCTCACGCGTCATCCAGCAGCCCGTTGCGCACGGCCCACACCAGCATTTCCTGTTTCGATCCGACACCCAGCTTGCCTTGAATGCTGGAGATGGCATTTCGGATGGACACCGGCTTCAGGCGCCTGACCTCCGCGATCTGGGTGTACGACATCCCCCGGGCGAACGACGTGAGGATCTCCCGCTCGCGCGGCGTCAGGCTGGCTGGGACCGTCATTGCCGCGGGCGCCGCCCCGCCGCGAATCGCCGCGAAGACCCGCCGGATGACGTTGGTGGGCACCCGCGCCTCCCCCGCGGCCACGTCCCGGACCGTGGTCAGGAACCGCTCCCCGTCAAACACCTTCTGCAGGTATCCCGTAGCGCCGGCGGCGACCGCGTCGATCACCGCGTCGTCCTCGGTCGAGGCCGTCAGCATGAGCACGCGGGTATCGGGCGCAGCGGCCATGATCTCCCGACACGCCTCCACGCCATCTTTGTTTGGCATCATCACGTCCATCACGACGACATCGGGTGCCAGCTCGGCGGCGGCCGTCACCGCTTCCGCCCCGTCTCTGGCCTGCCCGACCACTTCGAAAGCTCCGGACCCCTCCAGGATCATCTGTAGACCGTCCCGCACGACCGAATGGTCGTCAGCGAGCAGGACCCGGATGCGCGGGGGCGTTGCTGGCACCCTAGGTCTCCGTTCGGTGGCGCGCCATGGGCATCACGCAGGTCACGCTCGCCCCCCCGGCCGCTCCTTGCGGCTCCACGACGAGACGCCCGCCCAGCCGCTGGGCGTCCGCCCGCATGTTGGCGAACCCGTGGCTCCGTTCGGCGTAGTCGTCGGGGAGACCGATGCCGTCGTCCGACACCGACAACCTGAGACTGTCCTCTCCGAAGTCGAGCTCGACCAGCACCCGGCTCGCCTCCGCATGTCGAAAAGCGTTGGTGAGGGCGTTGTGGGCTATGGAGAACATCAGGTTCCTGGCCTCCACCGAGAGGGGTGGCTCCACCCCGTTTTGGACCAGGTCCGCCTGCACCGAGGTTACCTGTGTGAATGTCGAGACGTGGGACTCCAGGGTCCTGCCCAGCTCCCTGCCGTCGAATATCCGCCCCACGTCTATGGGGTGTCTCAGCTGCCAGATGGCGGTCTTCGACAGCTTGGAGGTCGCTTCCAGCCTCGTCCTGACCTCCTCGTTCGAGTCTCCGACAAGCTGCTTCACCGCGTCGATCCCCAGGCCGATCATGTACGCCGACTGCGCCGTCGTATCGTGAATGGCGTGGGAGAGCCCGATGCGCTCCCGCTGAAGCTCTCGCTCCCTCGCCACCGCCTCCATCCTCCTGATCCGCTCCACCCTGGAGATCAGGTTGACGACACCCACCACCAGGTACATCCCGGCAACCCTTATGAGCAGAATCTCTTCATCATTCGCTGAGAAGTCCAACCCGGGCTCGACCGCGAGGCAGAGCGCGGCGTAGACGACCGCCGTCATCGTGACCCAGACGAGAGCGAGCCTGACCGATCCGAAGACCACCGCGAACATGGCGAGGGATGGGTAATACCCCACCAAGAAGGGGGCCTCGAACCCGCGGTGCGCCGCAACGCCGGCGCTTAGCATCGCCAGGTCCAGGGCACTTAGCGCAAGCATCCACCGCCAGGACACCGGCCTTTCCGTGGCGAGCCGGTAGTGCAGGTATCCGTTGGTGGCGAGCAGCAGGATTGCAAGGGCTACGTTCGGCGCATATACCACCTCGGCGACGTTGAGTGGGTACAGCCAGGCGAACGTGGAAAGAGCCCAGACGAACCAGCGTCCCCAGACATAGACCCTGGCCACGCGGCGCAATTCGCCCGGCTCCGGCAGGTCGAAGCTCCGCAGGAAGGCTGGAAACCCGCTGGCCGCGGTGCTCACTGGATGCAGGACGTGCCTCCGTTGGATTGGATTCCGGCAGATTGCGGCTGCAATGAGATAGGTCCCGCTCCGCGGGGCGGTGGGCTCAGTCTCGAGCAGACGACGGCCACCGCCGTCACGCAGGCCATGGTGAGCCTGAACGAGGTGACGAACACCGCGAAGCGGACCAGCACCGGGTAGTAGAGCAGGTGGATGAAGAAGTGGGCGAAGCCGCCGCCCGCGGCGGCGGCCGCCGCTACCGCCGCCGTGTCCACCGCGGGTTGCGCGAAGATCCGGCGCCAGGTGATCGGCCTTCCCGACGCCAGCCGGTAGTGCAGGCAGCCGGTGAACGCGACCAGGGCGAGGAACAGCAGCGCATACGCGGCAAAGGCGGCCGCCCCCCAGCCGGGCGGTAGACCAGTTGCACCAAGCACGTGGCGGCGAAGAACCAGTGGATCCAGACAAGCACGGTCGTCACGTATCGGAGACCGTCCGGGTCGGTCCGGTCGATCGTTCAGCCGCTGACCCGCACGGTGCTGGCGACGGTACTGATCAGCCGCGCGCGCCGGGTCCGATGGATTGATTCGAACATCCCTTCTCCCGAATGCCTGTGAGGCAATGAGGCGCCAGCGTGGGTTCGAGGTGCGCTGCAGGGTGTGTCTCGGCACTAATCTAGCCACGTCGTGTCGTGGGTGCAAGAGCGCTGAATACCCCCTGACCTAGCAAAAGCACCTTCACTGACCTAGCAAAAGCACCCTCATCAGAGGGGCAAATGTCTGGTCATGGGGCAGGGCGAGGGTGCCGATACTCCCTCGTGACCATTTGCAGTAGCGCCGGATGGGTCGTTGGGTGATCCCGACGGGGCCGCGTCTCGATCTGTGGCGCACACGGTAGGGGCATATGCCCCCTGTGCACAGGTCATATGCCCATGCTAACAGGTTCATATGCCCATGCTAATGGAGACATAAATACCCTATCTCAATGTGTTGTTAAGCACTTGTTAGCGGCACGGGCTATAAGGCACCCTATGGGGAGCTTTGTGTGGTCGGCTGGCAGTCGACTACGACTATTGAGCACCTCGTCCGCCTCCATCCATGGGGAGGAAATCCAATCCTCGACGGAAAAGAGACAGCGGTCGCGCCGGCCACTTCGGCCGCCGTGACGACCGCGCTTGAGGCCGCCTTGTCCGGCGCACTGCGCCCTACCCCCCCCCCCCCCCCCCCCCCCCCCCCCAACCGGTGGGGCATAGCTGGAGCAGGTCCATACTGCGGCGCGTAGCCGCGATCGGCCCATGGCAGTGGGCTGGTCTCCGCCCGGCGAGATGGGCGGCCGTAGCGGTCGCCCTGTTCTGCGCGGCAGTCATGGGCCTGGTGACCATCCCGGGTGCAGCCGCCCAAGCCGCGAACGACTACGACGGCGACAATGACGGCCTGATCGAGGTCGCCGACCTGGCGCAACTGAACGCCATCCGCTGGGACCTGGACGGCGACGGCGCGTCGGACGACTCGGCTAACGAAGCTAGTTACGCCGCCGCCTACCCCGACCCCGCTACAGGCATGGGCTGCCCAAGCACCGGCTGCATCGGCTACGAGCTAACGAGGAACCTGGACTTCAGCGGCAGCACCTGGGCCAGTGACCCAGGCTGGGAGCCCCTCGCCGAGTACATCGATGCTGACAGCATCGCATTCACCGCCACTTTCGACGGCAACGGCTACGACATCACGAATCTATACATCAACCGCCCCGCAGCCTTGGCCGTCGGCTTGTTCGGCTATGCCGACGCCGGCGCCGGCATTCGCAACGTGAGGCTGAGCAGTGTCAACGTGACGGGTCACCAATGGGTCGGCGGACTGGTGGGGTATAACACCGGCGCCATCAGCAACAGCCAAGCCACGGGCGACGTGACGGGGATGGATGCAGGAACGGCAAATGGCCAGATCGTCGGTGGGCTGGTGGGATATAACAACGGTGGCATCATCGAGGACAGCCACCACGAGGCCGGCATCGTCTCGGGCAATAATCAGATAGGTGGGTTGGCTGGCGTGAACGCCGGCACCATCCGCGACAATAGCTACTCCCGTAGCACCGTCATGGGGCAGCAGTATGTTGGTGGGCTGGTGGGGTACAACTACGGCGGCACCATTAGCGCCAGCTATGCCACGGGCGACGTGACCGGTACGAGCACGGATCCGAGCACGGATCCGAGCACGAGCATCGGTGGGCTGGTGGGGTTCAACTATGGTGACATCAGCGATAGCCATGCCAGCGGCCCTGTGTCCGGCGAGAAATCTATCGGTGGACTGGCCGGGGTTAACTGGGGTGTCACCATCAGCAACAGCCATGCGACGGGCAGGGTGACCGGCACGGGCACGAGCGAACTCATCGGCGGGTTAGTCGGGTATAACAACGGCACCATCAGCAACAGTTATGCCAGCGGCGCGGTCACGGGAGATCGTGAAGTCGGCGGGCTGGTCGGGCAGAACGAAGATGGCGCCATCAGCACCAGCCATGCGACGGGCGACGTGACCGGGACGGACATTGAGACCAACGCCTGTTGTATCGGCGGGCTGGTGGGGGATAACCACGGTGATGGCACGATCAGCGACAACAGTTATGCCACCGGCGCGGTCACGGGCCATCGTGAAGTCGGCGGACTGGTGGGGTATAACACCGGCGCCATCAGCACCAGCCATGCGACGGGCGACGTGACCGGGACGGAGACGACCTTCCGGAGCACGCAAATCGGCGGGCTGGTCGGGCTGAATGAAGATGGGACCATCAGCTCCAGCTATGCCACCGGCACGGTGACGGGCTCGCAACGTTCCGGGGCATATACCGGAGAACATGCCGGCGGGCTGGTGGGAGCGAACCAAGGTGGCGCCATCGACGCCAGCCTCTCCACCGGCGCCGTCATAGGTTCGGACAATATCGGCGGTCTGGTCGGGGCGAACATTAACAGCCGCACCTCCATCGGCACCATCAGCACCAGCTACGCAACGGGATCGGTGACGGGCACGAGTAAAGTCGGCGGGCTCGTGGGCTGGAACTACGCCGCGATCCGCGCCAGCTACTCCACGGCCACGGTCAGGGCCGCGGATGGTTCGGCCGGCGGGCTGGTGGGGGCGAATCACACTGACCCCTACGCGCCCGACCCCCCCAGCACCGGCACCATCAGCGCCAGCTACTCCACGGGTACCGTCACGGGCACGAGAGATGTCGGCGGGCTGGTGGGACAGAACGATGGTGGCACCATCGACGACAGCTATTGGGATACCGAGACCTCGGGGGTGACGACCAGCGCCGGCGGCACCGGCAAGACCACTGAGGAGCTGCAAACGCCCACCGACTACACGGACTCGGACCCGGACACAGCGGACATTTACGCCAACTGGAACCTGGACCTGGACGGCGATAACTCTCCCGACGATCCCTGGGAGTTCGGCGCCGACAGCCAGTACCCGGCGCTGAAGATCGGCGTTGTCGCTGACGACAACGAGCCGCCGGAGATCGCCTCCGGCAGCAGGACCGAGTTCAGTTTCCGCGAGAACGGCACCGCCTCGCTGTACACCTACAGGGCCACCGACCCCGAGCTGGCCGACATCACCTGGTCGCTCTCCGGCGCCGACGACGGCGACTTCGCCATCGGCGAGAACGGCACCCTGTCCTTCGCCAGCCCGCCCGACTTCGAAAACCCCACAGACACCAGCTCCGACAACGTCTACAACGTCACCGTGGTTGCCAGCGACGACCGGGGCAACAGGGACACTCTCGATATCATCGTCACCGTCACCGACGTGAACGAGGGACCGGCGATCACCGGCCAGGCCAGCCACACGGTGTCCGAGAACTTCGACGATGTGCTGGCCACGTACACCGCCACGGACCCCGAGGACCCCTCGGCCATCATCACCCGCTGGAGCCTCAGCGGGTCGGACGCCGGGGACTTCACCATCACCGACAGCGGCGAACTGTCCTTCCGCCAGGTCCCCGACTACGACCGGCCCGCCGACTCCGGGCGGGACAACGTCTACAACTTCTCCGTGCGCGCCTCCGACGGCAGGCACTACGGCTATCTCCCGGTCGTCGTGACGGTCACCGACGTGAACGAGCCGCCCACGATCACCACGATCGGCACGTCGGCTACCGTTCTGCGCCAGGACGAGAACCGGACCTCGCGCCTGTACACCTACCGCGCCACGGACCCGGAGCGTGGGGCAATATCGTGGTCGGTGGGCGGCGTGGACGGGCGCTTCTTCGCGATCGACGAGCGGGGCCAGTTCGCCTTCAGTGAAAGCACGCCGCCCAACTTCGAGCAACCGGGGGACTTGGACCGGAACAACGTCTACGAGGTGGAGATCGAGGCCGGCGATGGGGTGCACACCGCCTCGCTGGCGGTCGAGGTGACGGTGCGGGAGGTGAATGAAGGGCCGGAGGTCTCGGGGCAACAGAGCCTCAGCTTCAGCGAGAACCAGACGACCGCCCGGGTCCTCGCCAGCTACTCGGCCACGGACCCCGAGGATCCCTCCGCCGTCATCACCCGCTGGAGCCTCAGCGGCTCGGACGGCGGCGACTTCACCATTAGCGAGAACGGACAACTCTCTTTCCGGAACGTCCCGGACTACGACAAGCCCGCCGACTCGGGTCGGGACAACGTCTACAACTTCTCCGTGCGCGCCTCCGACGGCAGGCACTACGGCTATCTCCCGGTCACGGTCACGGTCACCGACGTGAACGAACCGCCCACCATCACCACGATCAGCAGCTCGGCGACCGAATTAGGTCAGAACGAGAACCGGACCTCGCGCCTGTACACGTACCGGGCCAGCGATCCGGAGGGCGGGACCATTACGTGGACGGTGGGCGGCGTCGACGGGCGCTTCTTCGCGATCGACGATCGAGGCCAGTTCGCGTTCAGCGAGAACACGCCGCCCAACTTCGAGCAACCGGGAGACACGGGTGGGGACAACGTCTATGAGGTGCAGATCGAGGCCGGCGATGGGGTGAGCAGCGACTCACTTGCCGTCACGGTGACGGTGCGGGAGGTGAATGAAGGGCCGGAGGTGTCGGGCACTGCCACCTACACCATTGCGGAAAACCAGGGCCTGTCGAATGCGGCCTATACGGCCACCGATCCCGAGGGCGGCAATGTGGCCCGTTGGACGGTGGGCGGCCGGGACGGCGGGGACTTCTTCATCACCCAGGGCGGCACCCTGTTCCTCCGGTCCCTGCCGGACTACGAACGGCCCGCGGATTCCAACCGAGACAATGTCTACGAGGTGCAGATACGGCCGTCCGACGGGCGCCATTACGGCGCCTATGACGTGACCGTCACCGTCACCGACGTCGACGAACCGCCGGAGATCCGGTCCGGCAGCAGGACCTACTTCAGCCAGCCGGAGAACCGCACCTCCCGCCTGTACACCTACAGCGCCAGCGATCCGGAGCGCGGCACGGTGACGTGGTCGGTGGCTGGCACGGACGGGGGCCACTTCACCATCGATGACCGGGGCCAGTTCGCCTTCAACGAGAACAACCCGCCGGACTTTGACGCGCCCGGGGACGTGAGCGACGACAACATCTACCACGTAACCGTCCAGGCCCGGGACGCCCAGTTCAACACCGCCAGCCTGCCGGTGACCGTCACGGTGACGCCGGTCGACGAGGCGCCGGTGATCACCCGTCAGGGCAACGCCCCCGGCAGCGTGCCGGAGAACCACGCCGTGACCCAGGTGCTGGCGAGGTACACGGCCGCGGACCCGGAGCGGCCGTCGGTCCCGGTGACCCGGTGGAGCACTGCCGGCCGGGACGGCGGGGACTTCGTGATCAACGCCCTGGGCGAACTGCGGTTCCGCCGATCGCCGGACTACGAGCGGCCGGCCGATGCCAACCGGGACAACGTCTACGAGGTGACCATCCGGGCGTCGGATGGGCGGTACACGGGCACCCTGTACGAGGTTCAGACGGTGACGGTAACCGACGTTGACGAGCTGCCCACCATCACCACCACCAGCCGGACCGCCTTCAGCCAGCCGGAGAACCGGACCTCGACCTTGACCACCTTCCGCGCCACCGACCCGGAAGGTGGGGCGGTGACCTGGACGGCCACCGGAGCCGACGGGAGCGCCTTCACCATGGATGCCCGGGGCGCCCTTGCCTTCGCCAATGCACCGGACTACGAGCGGCCCGACGATGCCAACCGGGACAACGTGTACCTGGTGACGGTGCAGGCGCGGGACGCCGCGTCCAACCCCGCCAGCCTGGACGTGACGGTGACCGTCACCGACCACAACGAAGGCGTGGAGCCGACCATCAGCACGCGGCGCCCGCCGTCCACCTACCGGGAGAACGACACGCGCACGGTCTATACCTTCCGCGCCAGCGACCCGCAGCGGCGCGCCATCCAGTGGTCGTTGACCGGCGCCGACTTCGGCGACTTTGCCATCACCCGCGATAGCAGCGGCCGGGGAGTCCTTGCCTTCGCCAGCCCGCCCAATTTTGAGGACCCCGTCGACGACGACCAGGACAATGCCTACGAATTAACGGTGGTCGCCACCGATGATGAAGGCTATATGGACATGGTGGCCTTCACCATCACGGTGACCGACCACAACGAGGGCGTGGAGCCGACCATCAGCACGCGGCGCCCGCCGTCCACCTACCGGGAGAACGACACGCGCACGGTCTATACCTTCCGCGCCAGCGACCCGCAGCGGGGCGCCATCCAGTGGTCGTTGACCGGCGCCGACTTCGGCGACTTTGCCATCACCCGCGATAGCAGCGGCCGGGGAGTCCTTGCCTTCGCCGAGCCGCCTAATTTTGAGGACCCCGCCGATGCCAACCAGGACAACGCGTACGAATTAACGGTGGTGGCCACCGACGACGATAACTACACCGACATGGTGGCCTTCACCATCACCGTCACCGACCTCAACGAAGGTCCGGAGATACGACTGAAGGGCATGGCCTCCACCAGCGTTCCCGAGAACCATTCCGACACGGAGGTGTTGGCCACGTACACGGCCACCGACCCGGAGGATCCCACCGCCGGCCTCTTCCGCTGGAGCACCGCGGGCCGGGACGGCGGGGACTTCGTCATCAACGAACTGGGCGAACTGCGGTTCCGATCCGCGCCGGACTACGAGCGGCCGGCCGATGCCAACCGGGACAACATCTATGAGGTGATAGTGCGAGCCTCCGACGGCCGGTCCTCCGGGATGCTGGCGGAGCCGCTGCTGGTGACGGTTACGGCAGTGAACGAGGCGCCGGTGATCACGACCAAGAGCAGGAACGCATTCACCGTGCGGGAAAACTCGACCTCGGTCCTCTACACCTACCGGGCCACGGACCAGGACCGCGACGACGCCATCACGTGGTCGGTGGGAGGCACGGACGGCGAGGACTTTGCCATCTACAACGGCATCCTCACCTTCCGCCTGCTGCCTGACTTTGAGATCCCGGTGGACGCTGACGAGGACAACGTGTACGTAATCACGGTGGTTGCCGCCGATCATGCGGGTCTGCGGGACACCGTTGCCGCCGTCATCACCATCACGGACCAGTCCGAGGGACCGGTGATCGCGGGCAGCAGGACCTCCGTCACCGTTGCGGAGAACTACGACATCGCCCAGGCGCTTGGGTTCTACACCGCCGCTGACGCCAAGGACAATCGCCCGGTCTTCCCCCGGTGGTCGCTGTCGGGCCGGGATGGCGGCGACTTTGTCATCGACAGCGTCGGCGGCACGCTGACCTTCAGGCAGACGCCGGACTACGACCGCCCCGCCGATGCCAACCGGGACAACATCTACGAGGTCACGGTTCGGGCCCACGACGGCGTCGCATATGGAAACCTAAATGTGACGGTCACGGTCACCGACGTGAACGAGGCGCCCACCATCACCACGACCAGCACGTCGGCGACGGTGCTGCGCCAGGACGAGAACCGGACGGCGCGCCTGTACACGTATCGGGCGACGGACCCGGAGGGTGGGACGATCACGTGGTCGGTGGGCGGCGTGGACGGGCGCTTCTTCGCCATCGACGAGCGGGGCCAGTTCGCCTTCAGCACGCCGCCCGACTTCGAGCAGCCGGGGGACGCGGGCGGGAACAACGTCTACGAGGTGGAGATCCGGGCCAGCGATGGGCTCACCACGGGTTCGCTCGCGGTCAGCGTGACGGTGCGGGCGGTCAATGAAGGGCCGGAGGTGACGGGGCCGGCCACCTTCACCATTGCGGAGAACCAGAGCCTGACGAACGCCGGCTATACGGCCAGGGATCCCGAGGGAAGCCCCGTCACCCGCTGGACGGTGGGCGGTCGGGACGGGGGCGACTTCAGCATCAGTGCGGACGGGGTGCTGAGCTTCCGCAACACACCCGATTACGAGCGGCCGGCGGATGCCAACCGGGACAACGTCTACGAGGTGCAGGTGCGGCCGTACGACGGGCGCCACTACGGGTCGTTTGACGTGACGGTGACCGTAACCGACGTGAACGAACCGCCCACCATCACCACGATCGGCACGTCGGCGACCGAGTTAAGGCAGGACGAGAACCGGACCTCGCGCCTGTATACCTACCGAGCCACGGATCCGGAGGGTGCCCCGGTGACGTGGACGGTGGGGGGCGTGGACAGGCGCTACTTCGCCATCGACGAGCGGGGCCAGTTCTCCTTCAGCACGCCGCCCGACTTCGAGCAGCCGGGGACTCGGGCGGGGACAACGTTTATGAGGTGGAGATCCAGGCCAGCGATGGGGTCAACACCGGTTCGCTGGCCGTCACGGTGACGGTGCGGGCGGTCAATGAAGGGCCGGAGGTCTCGGGGCACAGAGCCTCAGCGTCAGTGAAAACGAGACGACCTGCCCGCGGTCCTCGCCAGCTACACGGCCACGGATCCCGAGGACCCCTCGGCCACATCACCCGCTGGAGCGGTCAGCGGCTCGGGACGGCGGCGACTTCACGATCACCGAGAACGGCGACCTCTGAGCTTCCGCAACGTCCCGGACTACGACCGGCCGGCGGACGCGAACCGGGACAATGTGTACGAGATGCAGGTGCGGCCGTACGACGGGCGCCACTACGGGTCGTATTGACGTGACGGTCACGGTCGAAGATGTGAACGAGCCGCCGACCATCACCACCGTCAGCACGTCGGCGACGGCCCTGCGGCAGGACGAGAACCGGACCTCGCGCCTGTACACCTACCGGGCGACGGATCCGGAGGGCGAGACGATCATTTGGACGGTGGGCGGCGTCGACAGGCGCTTCTTCGCGATTGACGACCGGGGCCGGTTCGCCTTCAGTGAGAGCACGCCGCCCGACTTCGAGCAACCGGGGGACGCGGGCGGGAACAACGTCTACGAGGTGGAGATCGAGGCCAGCGATGGGCTAAACACCGGTTCGCTTGCCGTCACGGTGACGGTGAGGGAGGTCGATGAAGGGCCGGTGGTATCGGGCACGACCACGTTTACCATTAGTGAAAACCAGAACCTGACCGGCGCCACCTTCACCGGCCGAGATCCGGAGGACCCGAACGCTGAGGTAACTAACTGGCGATTGGCTGGGTCCGACGCCGGCGACTTCACGATTACCGACACCAGCCAGCAGACAGGGCGAAATACGGCCGAACTAACCTTCCGCAACATCCCGGACTTTGACCGGCCGGCCGATTCGAACCGGGACAACGAGTACGTGGTGACCATTCGGGCCTACAACGGCAGCACCTACGGGTCGCTGGACGTGACGGTCACGGTCACGGACCAAAACGAGGCGGAGCCGGTAGTCTCCGGCCGGGACGGCCTCAGGGTCTCCGAGAACTACGATCGGACGCTCTCCACCTACGACGCCCGGGACATGGACCGGGGCACCACATTCGCTTGGTCGGTGAGGGGTACGGATGGCCGCGAGTTTGCGATCAGCGACAGCGGCGCCCTGACTTTCGCCCGCAACCCCAACTACGAGCGTCCCGCAGATGCGGACTCCGACAACGTGTACGAAATCACGATCGTGGCCTCCGATGGCGCCTCCGAGGGAAGCCTCTCCGTCAGCATTACCGTCACCGACGTGAACGAGGGACCGGAGATCGCGGGCCAGGCCAGCCGCACGGTGTCAGAGAATTTCGACGAAGTGCTGGCCACCTACACCGCCACCGACCCGGAGGATGCCGCCGCCGAAATAACCCGCTGGAGCGTGACCGGCCGGGACGGCGGCGACTTCAGCATCACCGCGGCCGGCGAGCTCACCTTCCGCAAGCCGCCGGACGTCGAGCGTCCCGCGGACGCCAACCGGGATAACGAATACGAGGTGACGGTCCGCGCCTCCGATGGCCGCGTGACCGGCACCTTTGACGTGACGGTGGTGGTAGAGGATGTGAACGAAGCGCCGGACTTCCGGAGCGGCAGCAGGACCACATTCACCTACCGCGAGAACGGCGCCTCCGCCCTCTACACCTATCGGGCCACGGATCCGGAGCAGGGTGAGCTTTCCTGGTCGCTGCGAGGGGCTGACGCGGGCGATTTCGTCATCGGTGAAACCGGTGTCCTGACCTTTGCCAGCCCGCCCGACTTTGACACGCCGGCCGGCTCCGGCGTCGATGGCAACGACTACCTGGTGACCGTGGTGGTGACCGACGATGGAACCTACGGCAGCGAGGGGCGGCTCACCGGGGCGTTGCTTGCGAGCACCCTTGACGTGACGGTAACGGTCAGCGACGTGAACGAGGGACCGGAGATCGAAGAGACGAGCGCAAACACCGCCATCACCGTCCGGGAGAACCACAATCAAGTGCTGGCCACCTACACCGGCACCGACCCGGAGGACCCTGACGCCGAGATCACTCGTTGGAGCGTGACCGGCCGGGACGGCGGCGACTTCAGCATCACCGCGGCCGGCGAGCTCACCTTCCGCAGCCCGCCGGACGTCGAGCGTCCCGCCGACGCCAATCGAGACAATACGTATGAGGTGACCGTCAGGGCCTCGGACGGCCGGTACTACGGGACGCTGGATGTGACCGTAACCGTCGAGGCCGTGGACGAGGCGCCGGAGTTCCGGCGCGGCAGCCAGGACGCCTTCGCCTACAAGGAGAACGACACCTCCCTCATCTACACCTTCCGGGCCACCGACCCGGAGGGCAGCGACGTCACCTGGGGCATCTCGGGAACTGACCTCAGCGCCTTCACCATGAGCCAGACAGGCGTCCTCGCCTTCAACAGCCCACCAGACTACGAGAGACCGACGGACGCGGACGGCAACAACGTGTATGAACTGACCGTGGAGGCCAGCGACGTCAACGGCAACCCGGCCAGGCTGGCGGTGACCGTGACGGTGACCAACGTGACGGACCTCGGTACCCCGAGCAACCTGCGGGTGGTGCGGCAGGTGAGCGGTCAGCTCCGGGTGTTCTGGAACGCCCCAGATTCCGGCACGCCTCCCACCGGGTACACCGTCCAGTGGAAGAAATCCGGCGCTGACTGGACAGACGAGGAGGATGTTTCGGAGGCGCCGGTCACCGACACGTCCCACACCATCAAAGGGCTGACCGACGGCGTGGAGTACACCGTCCGGGTCATCGCATCCACGGATGACACCGAGAGCGCTCCCTCCAAGGAGGCCACCGCCACGCCGCAGGAGACCACCCCGCCCACGCCCGCATCGGCCACGGTGGACGGCGCCACGCTCGCCCTTGCCTTCAACGAAGCCCTGGACAGCGGCGAGGCGCCGGACAAGTCCGCCTTCGCCGTAGCCGTGGACGGCAGGAGCCGGGGTGTGGACGCCGTGGCGGTGTCGGGCAGCGTGGTGACCATCACCTTGGTGACGGCGGTGTTCGCCGGCGACGCGGTGACCGTGGACTACACGGCCCCCACGGACGAGTCGGTGGCCAGGCTGCAGGACCTGGCGGGCAACGCCGCGGCCTCCGTCAGCGGTCGGAAGGTGAGCAACACGACCCACGCGGCGGACCAAATGACCGCCACGATCTCGGCGGCGCCCGATTCCCACGACGGCGACTTCACCTTCGAGATCCGTTTCAGCGAGGCCCCCCATGACGGCTTCAGCGACAAGACCATGCGAGACCATGCTTTCAGCGTCACCGGGGGCGTGGTAACCAAGGCGCGGCGACTGGCTCCGCCCAGCAACATCGGCTGGGAGATCCATGTCACGCCGGACGGGGATGAGGCGGTAACCATCGCGCTGCCGGTCACCACGGACTGCACCGCGCAGGGCGCCATCTGCACCGGGGACCGCAGGCCTTTGTCCAACCGGCTGGAGGTCACCGTGCCCGGGCCACCCAGCCAGCAGGCCTCGCAGGAGAACACGCCGGCGACCGGCGCGCCGACCATCAGCGGCACGGCGCAGGTGGGCGAGACGCTCACCGCCAACCCGTCGGGCATCGCCGACGAGGACGGATTGGACGCCGGCACCTTCAGCTACCAGTGGCTGGCGGACGACACGGCTATCCCGGAAGCAACGGGTTCCACCTACACCCTGACCGACCCCGAGGCGGGCAAGGCCATTAAGGTGCGCGTGAGCTTCACCGACGACGCCGACAACCCAGAGTCCCTGACCAGCGCGGTCACCGACGTGGTGGCGGCAGCATCCGAGGCCAACACGCCCGCAACTGGCACACCCACCATCAACGGGACCGCCCAGGTGGGAGAGACGCTGGCGGCGGACACGTTGGACATCGCCGATGAGGACGGCATGGACAACGCGTCATTCACCTATCAGTGGCTGGCGGACGACGCTGAAATCGCAGGCGCTGCCGGCTCGACCTACACCCTCGCTGACGTCGACGAAGGCAAGACAATCAAGGTGCAGGTGAGTTTCACCGACGACGCGGGCCACGCGGAGACCGTCACCAGCGCGGTGACGGATGCGGTGGCTGCCAAGCCCAACAGCCCGGCCACGGGTCAGCCCGCGATCACCGGCGCCTTCCAGGTCGGCGAGACGCTGACGGCGGCCACCACCGGCATCGCCGACGAGGACGGCATGGACGCCGTCACCTTCACCTACCAGTGGCTCGCTGACGGCACAGCAATTCAGGGCGCAACCAACGCCGACTACACCCTGGTAGAAGCCGACGAGGGCAAGAGCATCAAGGTTCAGGTGAGGTTCACCGACAACGCGGGCCATGATGAGACTCTGACCAGCACGGCCACCGCTGCGGTGACGCCAGCGCCCACGCCCAACAACCCTGCCACCGGAGCGCCCGCCATAACGGGCACGGCCCAGGTGGGCGAGACGCTGACGGCGAACACGTCCGGCATTTCCGACGCTGACGGACTGGAGAACGTGTCGTTCAGCTACCAGTGGCTTGCCGACGACGCTGCAATCGCAGGTGCTACCGGCTCAACCTACACCCTAGCCGATAGCGACGAGGGAAAGACGGTCAGGGTGCAGGCCAGCTTCACCGACAACGAGGGCAACGAGGAGACGCTGACCAGCGCGGCCACGGCTGCTGTGGCCGGGGCGCAACCTACGGAGCCGCCGGCCAAGCCCAAGGGCCTCTCCGCCACGGCGTCGCACGACTCTGTGACCCTCACCTGGAACGACCCCGGCGACGACTCCATCACCGGCTACGTGATCCTCAGGCGCGTCCGCGAGAACGATGTCGGGGGCGAGTTCAGTGAACTGGTGCCGGACACGGGCAGCACCGCGACCACCTACACCGATGACACAGTGGTTGCTGGCATTACCTACACCTACCGGATCAAGGCCATCAACGGGGCCGGAACGAGTGAACGCTCGCGCTGGTTCCACATCGACATTCCGGCAGCGCCGTAGCCGGTAGCGAGGACTGCGAAGGCGAGGGAACCATCCGCACGAGCGACGGCAGTAAGTTGCCCGACGCGTTGGTACTGACCGTCAGCGGTCCGGGTCGGTAGAGGGCAACGAGAAAAGCCCGTACAAATGGATGAATCCAGGGAGACCGCCGCGGCCCTTCGGCAAGCAGAGCGGCAGCCTCTCCCCAGGGGCCCTTCGGGTTGGGCGGCCTGCGGGAGTTTTGCGCTCCGCACACCGGCTTGCCTGGGGATTTCCGGGCGGCAGAGCAGTTGCACCAAGCACGCGGCGGTGACGAACCCGTGCACCCCGACCGAGACGGTGGCGACGCACCGCCGCCCGTGGGGTCGATCCGGGTGAGCGCCCAGTCGCTCACCCGGCAGGCCCCGGCGGCTGCCCTGATCAGCCACAAGCCCCGGGTCCTGTGGACCGAAGCAAACATCGCTGCTCCCGAACGTCCCTGAGATGCCGCAGCCCCGCCCTAGGTTCAACGAGCACGCCATCGGGTGGTGACTCGAGACTGATTTATCCACGTTTTGTGGTGGCTGCAAGATCAAGAGAGCGCCAGCTGATATAGCAAGAGCACCCCTCTCGGAGGGGATAAGTGTCTGGTCGTGAGGCAGGGCGAGTGTGGCGTAACACCCTCGTGGCCATTCGAGATGGCGCCGGCTCGGTCGTTGGCTGATCCCGGCGGGGCCGCGTCCCGATCTGTGGGACACGTGATAGGGGCATATGAACCCTGCCAAGAGGTTCATGTGCCCATGCTAATAGCGGCAAAAACACTCTATATCAAAGTGTTGCTTGACTCTTTTCATAGGTGTGGTCTATCGGGGATACTATTGTGATTTCAGTCTGGTGGTTCCGGCGTCGACTATTTGGCACGCAATCCGCTGCCGTCCATGTGCCGGTCTTGTGAGGCGAACGAACGATGACTTGCCCCGATCGACGACGCTTCTCGATCCTGATTGCCGCCATAACGCCGCTGGCCCTGGCGATGGCCCTGCTCTTCTCCACGGTGCAGGCGCAGGAGGGCTCGGCGCCCGACAAGCCCACGGGCCTCTCCGCCACGGCGTCCCACGACCGGGTGGTCCTCACCTGGGACGACCCTGACGACAACGCCATCACCGGCTACGTGATCCTGCGGCGCGTCCGCGAGAACGATGTCGGCGGCGAGTTCAGCGAACTCGTGCCGGACACGGGCACGGCGGCGACCACCTATACCGACGATACCGTAAAGGCCGGCACTACCTACACCTACCGGATAAAGGCGATCAATGAGCACGGTGTGAGCGAACGTTCCCGCTGGTTCCATATTGATACTCGCGCGGCTCCGAAGCCGCCCGACAAGCCCAGGGGCCTCTCCGCCACGGCGTCCCACGACCGGGTGGTCCTGACCTGGGACGATCCGCGGGACAGCACCATCACCGGCTACGTGATCCTGCGGCGCAACCGCGATACCGACCCCTCGGGCCAGTTCACCACCCTGGTGGAGGACACGGGAACGGCGGCGACGACCTACACCGACGCCACAGTCGAACCTGAAACCTCCTACACCTACCGGGTCAAGGCCATCAACGCGGACGGGACCAGTGAGCGGTCGCGCTGGGTGCATATCGATACACTGCCCGCGCCGACCGCGACTCTGGTGGATAACGAGGAGGATCACCGTGCCGCCCCCGGCGTCACTCGGGCCGACGGCGATGAGGAGGCGTGCCCCGGCGGCGGCTTCAGTCCAACGCCGACGCCGGTCGACGTGACCGCAGTGCCGATCGTGGTCGCGTCCACGACCGCTGACTACTTCGTGCTTCGCGTGCGGCACGATGTGGACGGCGCCGAGGTGGAAGTCCCGGTTGCAGTGACGCGGGGCGCAGCCGGCACGACCACGCTGGCCGAGAACTTGGCGGCGCTGCCTAAGGAGCGCTACCGGGTGGAGAAGTACCTGGTCGCCGACCCGGCGGATGTCGATGGCGATTGCCTCGACGACATCACGGAGTTAGGGAACCCCGTGGGCATGAATCCGGTGAACCCCGCCCCCGCCATTCCCTTCAGCGACGGCGCCGTGGCTATGCCCGACCGACACACCTTTGAGGCACTCGAGAACCACGAGGTCGTCAAGTTTGTTCTGTTCGACATGGATACCGGGCGCCCCGGTGTCTACTTCTTGAACAGCGAGACGCACGGGGCGCATCACACCTTCCTGGAGGCCGTGGGTTTGGAGGGATCCGACGTGATGGCTGGTGCCTTTATGTTCAACCCGGACATTCCGGCCCCCGATGGCAGCTTGGGTCTCTACTTCTACTCGGTACCTCGGGTTGACTATCCCTTCGGCGTTGCGGCGCACATCCATACGGTGCTCGCCGCCAGCATGCCGCTGCTCGAAAACAACTTAGCGTTGCACATCGCAAACCAGTTGCTGCTGCGTCTTCAGTCCGACTTGCCGTTGTACCAGCACTCCCGCATCTCCCTCCTGTTCGACGAGGACATCCTTCCCGAAAGCGGATTCATCCCGCTCAATGCAGCGGAGGGGTATGGCCGGCTGCGGGTCTTGGACCCGGACGATCGGCCCCATCCCCGCGATATCGTGATCTACGAGGCGCTGCCCAACGAGCTGCCCCGCGTCGCCGGCATCATCAGCACCGTGCCCCAGACGCCCTTGTCACACGTCAACCTGCGCGCCGTGCAGGATGGCATCCCCAACGCCTTCATCCGAGGCGCCCTCGACAACGACCAGATCGCGCCGCTCGTCGGCGGCTACGTTCGGTATCAAGTCACCGAGAACGGATGGACCCTGCGCGCGGCCACCCCCGCGGAAGTCAACGACTACTACGCCTCTCACCGGCCGGACCAGGTCCAGGTCCCGCAACGCGATCTGTCGATCAAGGCAATCAAGCCGCTCAGCGACATCGGCTTCGACGACTGGCAGGCCTTCGGCGTCAAGGCGGCCAACGTGGCCGTGCTGCGGACCCTGGGGTTTCCCGACGGAACCGTCCCCGACGGGTTTGCGGTCCCGTTCTATTTCTACGACGAGTTCATGAAGGCCCACGATTTCTATTCCCGCATCGAAGCCATGCTGGCCGCCCCGGATTTCCAGACGGACTTCGAGGTGCAAGATGACATGCTCGATGACCTGCGCGACGACATCAAAGATGCCGAGACACCCGCCTGGATCATCGAGGCGCTGACCGCGTGGCACGCGACGTTTCTAGAGGGGACCTCGCTGCGCTACCGGTCCAGCACCAACAACGAAGACCTGCCCGGCTTCAACGGGGCGGGGCTGTACGACTCCAAGACCCAGCATCCCGACGAGACCGAGGAAGACGGCATCGACAAGTCGCTCAAGCAGGTGTTTGCCAGCCTGTGGACCTTCCGCGCCTTCACGGAGCGGGAGTTTCACCGCATCGATCACCTGGCCGCGGCGATGGGCGTGCTGGTGCATCCCAACTACTCCGACGAACTGGCCAACGGCGTGGCCGTCAGCTTCGACCCGATCCACGGCAATGACGGGACCTACTACGTCAACACGCAGATCGGCGAGGACCTCGTGACGAATCCCGAGGCGCATTCAGTACCCGAGGAAATCCTGTTGCACGAGGGCAACTACGTGACCGTGCTTGCCCTTTCCAACCAGGCTCCACCCGGGCAGCTTCTGACGAGTCGCGCCCAACAGCGGCAGTTGCGGCGCCACCTTGAAGTGATCCATGACCACTTCGAGGGGCTGTACGCCCCCCAGGCGAACCGTTCGCCATGGAAATCGAGTTCAAGATCACCAGCTCGAACATCCTGGCGATCAAGCAGGCCCGCCCCTGGGTATTCACCGACCACGCCGGCCCCGGTGATGGTCCCGATGGCCCCGACGGCCCCGACGACTCCCCGCGGCCGCAAGGGCCACCCCACCGGCTCAAGATCACCAGCTCGAACATCCTGGCGATCAAGCAGGCCCGCCCCTGGGTATTCACCGACCACGCCGGCCCCGGTGATGGTCCCGATGGCCCCGACGGCCCCGACGACTCCCCGCGGCCGCAAGGCCGCGGCCACCAGGGCCATCCAGTCCACCTGCGGCACCAGGACCCGCGGCGCCATCGGGACCTCCCGGCCCCGCCACCCCACCGGCTCCGCCGGGCGTCATTGGCGCCACCTCGGCGGCCACCGCCACCGAACTGCCCGGCAACCGCGTGCTCATCCAGCGCCATGACGTACCGGACGCCTCCCTCGAACTAGCCGTCGGCTCCATCTCCGCGGACTGCGCCACCGTCGTCATGGCCGGGGTCATCCGCGACGAAGACCTGGGCAAGACGTACCTCGTCGTGCGGCGCGATGCCGACGACCGCATCGTGCGCCGCTGGGTGCCGCCGGATAGCCCGCTCGTCTATCAAATCCCCTGGCCCATCGTGAACACCCAGTACACCGTCCCCGTCGGGGTGGTGGGGGCCATTCCGCTGGACCACCAGTGCCCTCAGCCAAACTTGCTGGCGCGGCGCTTCGATGGCGGCGACGACCGTATCTTCGCCTACGACGCCGACCTGGGGCAGTGGCGGCACGTGCCGGACATCGCCACGTTCCAGGCGCTGGGCTTCTACTGGTGCAACGTGACGGCGGCGGACGCGGCATTCTTCGAGCGCATCGCCCCTGGCCCGCCGTATCCGGCGAGCCAGACGCCGGCGCGGGGCGACTATCCCAACTGCCTGACCTCGTGACCGTAGTCGCCGTTCCGCAGCCCATGGGTCGGCCCGAGTGTGTTGGCTTTTCCGCAACGCTGACGGTGACCGGATCTCCAAGGCTGACCGGGCGATGCTTACGGCCATTCGAGTGGACGGTGGGACCAAGGCAAACGGACGCCATGAGCCCGTGCGAAAACGGCGTCTGGGACGTCCTACCTTGCCGCCGCACCGCACGCGCCGAGTGCCGCGAGGGACACTCGCCACCACGTTGCTGTCGGGCCGAGATCCAGGATGCCGGCCAGACTCCGGTCGATTCTGCGATCCGTTGGCCGAGGTTCGGACGGCTGAGCACCTGAGCGGTGGTCAGCTTGAGCTGTGTCGTGCCTCGTCCCCTGTACCGATGGGCACTGACCGTCCGGCTGTGGATCCCGGGGCTGCCACATGCGCCCACTCGGTGAGTGCCGGCGACTACGGTGGCGCTCACGCGAGGCCGTTTCGCCGCATGCACGCGTGACGTGAGCGGCGACGATGCCGCTGGCGCTGCTGCTGCAGGTGCTGCAAGTGGTATGCGGCGTGTTGGGCGTCGCGATCGTCGTCGGCCGCGTGCGGGCGGGCCGGCGGACAGCTTCCCAGTGGCTGGCCCTCGCTGGATTCATTGCCTGGTCGGTCGGGGCCGGCAGCGACGCCGCTGGGCCCTTGCTCGTGCAGGCCGGCGTGCCCATTGATCTGCGTCATCTGGTGGTCAACTGGCTCCGCGTTGCTTGTGTACTGACCGTGGCGCTCGTGATCACGACGTTTGGCATCCGCGAACGCCTGCGCCCGGCGTTTGTGGTTGGTGCTATCGCGGCAGGGCTGCTCGTGTGGTGGCTGCCCGGGCACGGCGCGATTCTGGGGCATCAGCCGCAGACTGACTGGCTGCTGTGGGCCGGCATGGGGCTGTATCTGGGATATCTAGCAGCCGCTTGGACCGTTGTGCTTGACGTGGGCCGCGCCCGCTATCGCGTGGGCTTGCCGCTGCCGAAGCAGGTGCAACTGCGCCTGGTGCAGGCGATGTCGGTGGCGGCACTGACCCATGTGGGAGCGACGGGGCTGGCATTCGTCGGCGTGCAGGCGGGGTGGCCCGGATTCGGCGTTGAGACCGCCGAGCAGATACTGAGCGTACTGCTTCTAGTCTTTGCGGTGCTGTTCTGGCTGGCGCTGGCGCCTCCAGACGCATGGCTGCGGCTGGCGGCACGTATGGAGGCGACGGAATCCCGAGCGTTCGCCGCAACATTTGCGTTGCAGACGAAAGAGGATGCGGCGCGCGGCCGCGACCTCGGCTGGCGCACTGCGCTGATCGCCTTGGCCGAACAGGTGGCACGGGCGCAGGGCTGCGGCTTCGACGAGGTGGCGCACTTGCGGCTGGCCGCAGCCTTGCTGCATACGGACTTCGAGGTGCGCGCTTCGAATTAGCCGGCGCAGTCCATGCGGCACGGTGGGCTCCGTAGCGACGATTCGGCTGTCCGCCAGGGGGTGCATTCGCTCATCGCACGCACAGTCTGGGTGCCGGTAGAGGCGCTGGAGGTGCTGCGCGAGGTAGTGAGTGACGCTCCAAAGATCCGTGCTGCCAGGGTGCTCAAAGTGGTAGAAAGCTATGTAGCCTTGGCGAATCCATGGGATCCGGGCGCGGCGTCGGCTGACACGGCGACCGCGTTCGCGGCGGTCGACCGAGAATTCCCGGATTGGGAAGAAGTCGAGGCGTTACGGAGTGCACTTACCGGAAATGGCGCACTCTAGGGCCAGCTCTGCTCTTCAGATCCGATGCCACTCGGATTCATCCCGATGATCCACCGGCAGGCAATAGGGACCAGACGACAGATCGTTATCGCTCGGCCTGAATAGAGTGCCTCGCCTCGCTGACGCCCGTCGCAGATGGGCCACGGAATTCGATGAGGTCTTCAGTTGACGTGCCGAATGGGTAGCGCCACACGGGTTTCTCATGTCGAGGAATCGGGTCGATGCGGATTCCAGTGTCGTCGGGATCGAGGTGGGTGGGTGATTGTGGAATTGGCTGCCGGGAGCGGGAGCAATCTGGCCGTGGCGGCGTTGTCGAACTCGGGTCTGGTCGAAGCCATTGGGAAATGCGCCTTGCACCGGGACGATTCGGTCTGCGGCTACGGGGCCGGCATCCGGGATCATCCGAGGGCATTGTTCACTTGGTAGTAGGCGCGGAGGCGCGCGCGGAGGGTCGTCGCTGGGTCGTCGCTGCTGGCTGGATCTGCCCCCTGCACAAGCGACCGCAGCCGGTCGGGCTGATCCGCGAAGTGACTGAGGGCGGCCCCAAGGGATTCAGCGGCGAGTTCGTCGTCGGGCAACGGCGGGTCGGTCCCCGTGAGCACATCGTCCACGGGCCGACCGCGGTGACTGAGCAGCAGGTGGGCGCACTCGTGGCAGATGACGGGCAGCTGCAGGCGGTCGGAGACGCCGGCGGGGTAGAACACGACGTGGGACCCGTTGGTCGTGATGCGGGCGCCCGAGATTCCGCCGGCGGGTAGCCGAGGGTCTGGGATGGCGGCGACGGCGATGCCGAGGCGCGACTCGAGTCGCTCTAGCAAGAGGCCGCCGTTGAAGCGGCGGCCGCTAAGTCCCAGCTGGCACAGGAGCCTCCGGGCCTCGAGCAGCGCGCCCACCGCGGTCACGGCCCCAGCCCGCGGACATCCCCAGCGTGGAGGTGGTCCGGGCGGCGCTGGCCGCCATCCGCGGCACCGACCTTGAGCTGCCGATCCGCCTGGCCGTGACAACGGGCGTGCGGCCTGGCGAACTGGTGGCGCTGCGCTGGCGCGACCTTGATCTCGAAGTCGGCAGGGCGCGCATCCGCCAGTCGCTACAGCGCATCAAGGGGCAGGGGTTGGTCTTTGCGCCGACCAAGACCCATCGCAGCACGCGCACCATCGCGCTCGACGCCACTGTGGTCCAACAGCTCACCAAGCACCGCACCGGCCAGGCGGCTCGCAGACGGGAGCTCGGTCCGCTCTACGACGACCTGGATCTCGTCTTTGCCCAAGCCGACGGGAGCCCCATCGAGCCCAGAGTCATGCTCGCGCGCTTTCAGCGAGCGCTCCTCCGAGCCGGCCTACCGTCCCTGCGGATCAAGGATCTCCGCCATGTGCACGCCAGCATCATGCTTAGCGAGGGCGTGCACCCTCGGGTTGTACAGGAGCAGCTGGGCCACGCGAGTATTACGCTGACGCTCGACACCTACTCCCACGTCACACCGGGCATCCAGTCGGAGGCCGTGCAGCGGGTTGGCAAGGTCTTGGACGCGCACAGCCACCCCTGAAGTGCCGGCGAGACCTTCCCAAGCAGTGCCAGCGGCCCAGCAAATTGCTGGCAGATGTTGGCAACGCGTCCAAAACAAGGCTCGGTCCTCGAAGGATTGACCGCCAGACCTTTGAGGCCGGTGGGTACTGAACGACCAACGACCCGCTCCTCCAGGAAACAGGCAGTGGGTTGGAATCGCCGGTTTTCTCGCTCTTGGGCATCCGGTAGCTGACGCGCGGCTGGTTGAAGATGCAGGTGGGCTTGGTGGCGTCGTCGCAAAGCTTCTGGAGAATGTTCGTGACGACGGCGCGGGCGGCTCCGGCGCGGCCGGAGTGCGCCGGGCCAGACGCGTTGCAGCAGCTGCGCGTAGGACAGTACGCGCCCGACGTGGACCGCCAGTTCAACGAGCAGCCGGTGCTCGATGTCGGTTAGTGGGACGGGCCGGCCCGCCGGCGGCGAGAATCCCACCAGCTTCTGTGCAGACTTCGGCGGCAGTTGCATCGACAAGTTTGCGCATCCCGCCGATGGCTCACTGCGTGATGCCGAGTTCGTCATCGGGCCGCAGACGTATACCGTCCACAGTCTGAACCACGGCGCGGGTTCGCGTGTGGACTCGGAGCTGAATCTGACCCTGGACAAGCTGATACCGGCCGCCATCAGCGTCAAAGGACACCCCCGACAAGGCACCTCCGCAAAGGTGAGAAGGCTTCCGTGTCCAGTCTGATCCACGAAGACGTCCATGCCTAACTCATCAAGCACCCGAGTGCTGTTCCTTGACGACTCAGGCAAGCCATCGGCCCACGACTCGTCAAAGGCCGTCGTCATCGGTGGATTTGCGATCCCCTCAGCGAGCGTTCCGGCACTCAACCGGATGATCGCCGGGGCCAAGTCTCGCTTCTACCCGCGCCTCGGTGATCCTGGCAGGTGGGAAGTCAAGGCAACGCGAACAATCAGGCCCAACGCCTGGAAGCGCTCGAAGAACCGCCGGTTCCTCGCCGAAGCCGCGCGCATCCTCCGACGGCTCGACTGCACCGTATACACGGTCAGCATCGACAAGCGCCGGTTGCACCACCCCAATGACCCTGAACACTACCCTGCCGCTGCAATTCCAAGCGCTCGTGGAGCACTTCGCCGCTGAGTGCACGGCGATGCGCGAGACTGGACTCATCGTCTCGGACTGGTCTACCCACCGCCTCGACTCGCACGCAAGCCGATGTGTGGCGAGCTTTGTCATCTCGCGGCGCCTGCCCCTGCACCCAAGCGTCTACTACGCGAGCTCGCTCAGTTCGCACGCGATCCAGGTCGCGGACCTCGTGGCAGGGGTGAGGCGTCGAGCAATCGAGGGCGACGCCAACATGCAGCCGCTTGACACCAATCTCGCGACTATCCGTGCGCTATCCACCGGCGCCATGGCCACGACCCACACTGGTCGGCCCTACACTAATAGAATCGCTCTGATCTGAAGCCATGTTTTGCCGCCGTGGTAGCGATGCTGCTACGCTCCCAAAAGCTTGACGGTTCGGCTAGTAGGTCTAGGCCGAATGCAGCCGACAGACCGCAGGCGACGGGACCCCGGAACGCACGGGGTCCTTTTTTTGCTCTGATTCAGATTTCCCTTGTCCTTGTGCCCCACTGCTGGGATCCCGCACACCGAGGAGAGTCCGCTCCAGCCGCGCGTCCAGCCCCGACCTGCTCAGCAGCCTGCTCGGGTGCGAGACCTGCGGCAAGACCCCGACCGTGTCTTCGCCCAGGCCGACGGCCGCCCCGTCGAGCCCAGCGTCATGCTCAGCGAGGGTGTGCGTCCGCGGGACATTCAGGAGCAGTTGGGCCACGCGAGCATTTCGCTGGCGCTTGACAGTTACTCCCACGTCACGCCGGGTATCTAATCGCAAGCCGTGCAGCGGATTGGCAGGGTCTGGGACGCAGGCGGCCACCTCGGAGAGGCTGCGTGGACCGACTTCGGAGGGGCCGAACCGGTGGCAGAAATGTTGGCCGATGTTGGCAGAATGTTGGCAAACGGCCAATTTCGGAGGGTTTTGAGACCCCCAATAACGGCCTCCCAAACCTGGTGGGCCGGGTGGGACTCGAACCCACGACCTTCGGATTAAAAGTCCGCTGCTCTACCGACTGAGCTACCGACCCGGCCCAAGTTTAGCGATCCGACAGCCCGACCGGCGCCCGCCCATCCCCGCCCGCCGCCTCTCATTCCGAGCGCAGCGAGGAATCTAGAGTTCTCGTGCTGAGTGCCTGGTAGGGTCCCGGCCGGCACGATTCCCCCTCAACCTAGCCTTCTCCCCCCAGGGGAGAAGGGACCCGACCTGCCGGGCAGAAGGTGCCTGCCCCAGGCCGAACGGCCTGCTTAGCCCGCCGGCCCGTTCGTGATCCGACCGTCGAGCATCTCGACGATGCGGCCGCACGCCTCGCCCACGCGCGGATCGTGGGTGACCATGACGATGGTCTGTTGGCGCTCGGTGTTGAACCGGCGCAGCAGGTCCAGCATCTCGGTCGTGCTCTCGGAGTCCAGGTTGCCCGTCGGCTCGTCGGCCAGGATCAGGTCGGGCTGGGTCACCAGCGCCCGCGCAACGGCCGCGCGCTGCTGCTGACCGCCCGAAAGCTCCGTCGGCCGGTGGTCCGCCCGATCGGCAAGTCCGACCCAGTCCAGCGCCTCCGCGGCGGCGGCCAGGGCTTGGGAGCGGCGCCGGCCCGCGTATTCAGCCGGCAGGGCCACGTTTTCGATGGCGGTCAGCGTTGGCACCAGGTTGAACGCCTGGAATACGAAGCCCATCCGCTCCGCTCGCATCTTGGTCCGCTCGCGGTCTGAAAGATCGGCCACGTCAGTACCGCCAATCATCAGGCTCGCCGGCGGGTCCCCGTCGTCGGGGGAATGCAGCAGGCCCAGGATGTGCATCAGGGTGCTCTTGCCGCAGCCCGAGGGCCCCATGATGCCCACCATCTCCCCGGTCTCGATCGCGATGTCCGCGCCCCGCAGAGCGAACACGTGGTTCTGACGGCCGAGCCGATAGGTCTTGTGCAGGTGACGGGCTTCCAGGAATGCCATGGGCGCGCGCCTACTCGTACCTGAGCGCCTGGACCGGATCGAGCCGGGCGGCATTCCAGGCCGGCAGCAGCCCAGCCACTGCTCCGAGCACGGTCGCGAACGCCAGCGCCACCACCGCGGTCGGCGCCGTCAACTGAAACAGGATATTCCCCGAATCGCGCCCAAGCTCGTTCGCCACGGTCACGACGACGGCGCCCAGACCCAGCCCCAGCAAGCCACCGAACAGGCCGATGCTGGCGGCCTCGATCACGATCTCGCGCATGATCCGCCCCCGCGTGGCGCCGATCGAGCGCTTGATGCCGATCTCGCGCGTCCGCTCCGCCACGCTCATGGCCATGGTGTTGATCACCGACAGGCCGCCCACAACCAGGCTGATCAGCCCGATGCCGATGACGATCGCGTTGAAAATCTCCGTCGCCGAGGTTATCTCCCGGTCGAAGTCCGCCCCCGTCAACGTGCCCACTTGCGCCACGCTAGCCTCGATGGCGTCGGCCAGGACGTCCGTATCCACGCCCGCTTCCGGATAGACCGTCACCTGGGAGATCAGTTGGTCGGCCCCCAGGCCGGCCGTGGCCAAAATGGGCGCGTCGGCGGCGAGGAGCGCCTGGGCCGCCTGGAGCGGGACGAATGCGAGCGTGTCCGGCGCCGTGAGGGTCGGCTCGAGAACGCCGATGACCTCGAATTCGACCTCCCGCAGTTCCATCGTGTCGCCGGCGCGCTTGCCGAGTTTGCGGGCGAGATCAGCTCCCAGGGCGACGACCTTCGTGCCTTCATCGCCTGGTGTCGGCAGCCGTCCTTGGGCCGCCCGGACCTGGAGGGCTTCGCGCCCCTGGTCGGCGTCCGCCACGGCGCCGACGATGAAGTCCGGCAGGCCAAAGCCCCCGCCCCCCGCCGCCGCCGGGTCGAGCAGCAGCTGGACTTCGGGAACCACGACCGCCACGCCGGGGACGCTGGCGATCTGGTCGGCCACGCTGAGCGGCATCGGCGTGGACCCGAGGCCAAACGCGGGATTCGTGGCGTCACTGACGATGATCTTGTCTTGGTAGTAGGTTGAGCCGCCGTCGACGATGGAGTTGATCCGGTTCGCCATCGAACTCATCACGACCAGCACCCATATCCCGATCGTGATCCCGATCACGGTCAGCGCCGTGCGGAATCTCCGGCGGGTCAGGTTGCGCAGAATGCGGATGACGTACATCAGAGTGTGTGTCCGGCGAGGGCGTCAGCCAGCGGCCAGCCGCGACGGTAGCGCACGGTCCGGCTTAGCGGTGTAGCAATAGTCACCAACAACGCAGCCTTGCCCGCCCACGTGCGTGCTTCAATATCCCCCCGCGCTCCCATTTTGTGATTCCGAGCGAAGCGAGGAATCTAGGAGCTTCATGCTCGGCTGCACGGTTCGGCACTACGGATACGGACCGGCTCCGACCCGCGCCTCAGCTCCCGCCCGGCGGCCCCTCGACCTCGAGAATCGCGTCGAGAATCGTGCTGAGCGACGGCCGGTCGCCGATCCCTTCGGCCACGTGGCGCCAGTGCACCACCCGGTGCTGCCCGATGAGCAACACGGCCGGTGCGGCAACGCCGTCGTTTAGCAGGTTGAACACGCCATAGCTCTCGGCCACCGCGTGATCGGGATCGGCGAGGACGGGGTATTCCGCTCGTGCGTACTGGGCCATTTCCGCGGCCTCCTCGACATCGTCCGTGCTGATGGCGACCGGTCGATAGTCCACCTCGGCGAAGAGGGGGATGGCTCCCTGCAGCTCCACGAGCTGGTTACGGCAGATCCCTCAGAAGAAGCCCCGGTAGAACACCAGGATGACGCCGTGATTGTCCTCCAGCAGCCCGGACAGCGTCACCGCGTTCCCGTTCGCGTCCTGCACGGTGAAGTCCGGCGCAATCTCCGCGCCCTCCGGCGGGCCTGCCTCGCCGCATGCCAGCAGCAAGCTGCCGACCAGCGCGACGGCGGTCAGGGCGACCAAGGATTTCATGCGGTAAGGATACGGCACCGTCCTTCACACGTTCGCCCCTTCGGTGAACTCAGGGCAGGCTCTGAGCCTGTCGAAGGGCGACCCTCATCGCCATTGCCAGGTAGTCAATGTCATTCCGAGCGTAGCGAGGAATCTATGGCGTTCGTCCACGGCCGCTCGGGGTGAAGCGCGCCGGATTCCCGCGCCCCCTTATCCCCGTACTCGATGGGGGGTGAGGGGGGGTCGCGCGCCGGAGCCCCCGCCGGACCCTCGCGCCCCGCTATAGACTAGGCGTCACCCGCGGCCGCCCGGCCTCACCTGGACCCCGCCATGCGCATCACCCGCGTGCGGCTCATCGAGCTGCACGGCGAGCTCGACTACGACGGCGAGCTGTGGGAAGAGCGCGTCATTCGCCCCATCGACGTCTATCCCGAGCACAAGCACGAGCGCGGCTACCCCATTGCGAGCGGCGGGCTCGGGCAGGAGCGCAACGCGCGCGGCGCCTACCCGATCTCGTCGATCTTCGTCTCCGTCGAGACCGACGAGGGCGTCAGCGGCCTGGCGGGGACCATCGACCGGCAGACGGCCTTCGTCATCGACTCCGAGGTCGCGCCGCTCGTTGTCGGCGAGGACCCGCTCGCCATCGAGCGCGTCTGGGACAAGCTCTACCGCCAGCTCATCCACGCGCGCAAGGGCCAGCCCATGTTCGCCATCAGCGCGCTGGACGTGGCGCTGTGGGACCTGAAGGGCAAGTGGCTCGGCCAGCCGGTCTACCGGTTGTTGGGCGGTCCGGTGCGCGACACCATCCCGGCCTACGCCAGCATGCTGGGCTATTCGCTCGAGCCCGACCGCGTCACCGCCCGCGCGCGCGAGGTCGTGGACGCCGGCTTTCCGCCACCAAGTGGTTCATGCGCCACGGGCCGGACGACGGCGAGCCGGGCGCCCGCGCCAACGTGGAGCTGGCGCGCACGGTGCGTGAGGCCGTGGGCGATGACGTCGAGGTGATGCTCGACGCCTGGAATAGCTGGAACGCGCGCTACACCCTCGACATGGCCCGGCGCATGGCCGAATACCGCCCCCGCTGGATCGAGGAGCCGGTCAAGCCCGACGACATCCCCGCCTATGCCCGCATCCGCGCCGCCTCACCGATCCCCATCGCCGGCGGCGAGCACGAGTACACCCGCTGGGGCACCCGCGACTACATGCGCGCCGGCGCGGTCGACGTTTTCCAGCCCGACACCATGTGGGCCGGCGGCATCAGCGAGCTGATGAAGATGGCCACCATCTGCTCGGTCTACGACGTCCCGATCATTCCGCATGGGTCGAGCGTCCCCGTGAACGTCCACATCAGCGCCGCGCTGCCGCCCACCCTCTGCCCCTACGTGGAATACCTCATCAAGTGGAACGACATCCGCCAGCTGCACCTCAAACACAAGGTCCAACCCGTCAACGGCCGCATCGGCCCCGCCGGACGCCCCCGGCCTCGGCCTCGAAATCGACGAATCCACCATCACCGATAGACGCGAACTCTCCTGGCGCGAATAGCTGAAGGCGGTTGCTCTAGGGACTCCGGTAGCCATCGGTCATTTCCGCATCCGCAGACGTCCGGTGTAGGGGCAACCCTTGTGGTTGCCCTTTCGCGACCTCCCACGAACACGTCGGTTATTCCCGCGCCCTTCGGCATTCCGAGCGGAGCGAGGAATCTCAGACGTTCGGCCACGGCCGTGGGGAGTCACGCGTCGCCCCCTCCGTCATTTCCGCATCCGCAGACGTCCGGTGTAGGGGCAACCCTTGTGGTTGCCCTTTCGCGACCTGAGCCTGACCGGGTTATGCAAACATCGCTACGCAGGAGACTGCGGCTGCGGCCACCTCAGGCCTGCCCACCTGCCGCCTGACCGCCGCGGCGCCTCCAGATCCCCTCCCACTGCACCCAGCACCCTGTCTCCGGGGGCGCCCGCCTTACGACCTCCTCACGAGGCTCGTCCACGACCTTGAAGCACTCGCGGGTCAACTCAAGCAACTCGTCCCGCGTGAAGAAATGCACCGGCAGCCCCCGCTTGGGACCGTCGTTGTAGCGCACCGTCAGCCCGCCCAGATCATTCCGCTCGATCACGGTGTGCGGATGGAATACCTCGGTCGACGCGGAATTGACGCGCAGAAAGAAGAGACCGCCCGGATCCAGCACGGAGGCGACCTTCTCAAAATACCCCGCGACGTCGGCGCAGACGCCATGCTGAAACACCTGAATCGCGATCACGTATCCGAAGCGGCGCTGGCTCTGCCATGTCCGAAATTCCGCGCGAATTAGCCGCTCGGATACGGCGGGGTTCCGGGCCGCCAACTGACGCAGTGACTCGGCGGACAGATCGAGTCCATAGAGCCGCAATCCGGCGTCCGCCAGCGGCAGGAGATTGCGACCATTGCCGCAGCCAACGTAGAGCCCCGCGCTCGACCGTAGCGCGCTGCCCTCCAGCACGGAAAGGATGCGGTCCACGAAAGCCACCGGAGGCTCCCCGGCATATCGACCGCCACGATACTCAGCGCCCCACCGCGTCGCGGCCAGGTCGCGGTCCAGCGCGTCCAAGTCCATCATCCTGTCGTCGTCACCCAGTCGCGGAATGTGCTGCGGCGTTCTACTCACTACCTCGGCGTCTCGTAGGCGAAGTCCCAGCCGTCCCACTTGCGCAGGGGCTTGATGGTGCGCGGCAGCGCCGGCTTGCCAGGCGCCGGAGACGGTGGCGGTGCGCTTGCATGTCCTCTCTGGCATGGCGAGGTCTTCTAGTCTAGTGCGAGAGCCGGTCTGCCTCATCGACGACCTCGGCAAGGTCTGGGAACTGTTCCCGCGTCAGGATTGTGCGGGTCTGCTCGCCGGTCCTTGGGTCGTAGAGATGGTGGTGATATTCGTCTGGGGTGTCCACGTGCGAGTTGTCGTAGCGCAGCAGATTGCTGGTGCGGCCGCCGCGCCGCTGCGTGACGTGGTAGTTGAAGTGAATCGACCGCACTTGAAGCTGTGCGCGTATCATTCGAGTCGCCATCAGTTTGGTGACTGCGATGCGCACCTCGTTTCTGCAGGTGAGGACGCCAGCGCAGCGCACGAACTCTGCACCGCCGCCCGCATACCGCGTGAACGTGGTCCCGTCAGCGATGACGAACGGGCGAGTTGCGAGCTTTTGCCGGTGAATCAGGACGTAGCGGTCGAGCTCGAGCCAATTGTGCTTTTCGCACCTGCGCGATCGAGGTGCGTCAGCGTTGCGTCGGCGAGGAGCCATTGCGAAATCTCGGCCGTTTCAGGGAAGGTCCCAGCCCGTACGCACACGCGCATGATGTCCGTCGTCATCTCGTAGCGCCGTTCGTAGACCGAGATGCGCCGACGAAGGTTGCGGCGCAATGCGCGGACATCGCCAACAGCGACGTCGGTTGTCGCCGCATGCGGCTCCGACATGTCTCCACACCTTCCCCAGCCCTCAACGTCCTGCAAGACATATCGTACCGCCCGCTGTCCCGCTTTGCCCTACCCCGGCGTCTCGTAGGCAAAGTCCCATCCGTTCCACTTGCGCATGGGCTTGATGGTGTGGGGCAGCGCCGGCTCGCCGGCGGCTTGCCAGGCGGCGATCTCGTCTTGGTGGCCGAGGCGCCGCAGGCCGCTCCACATGGGTTGAAAGTTGGCCCTTCCGCAGCCGCCTGCGGCGTCCCAGAAGAACATGTGGCCCGCGCCGGCCTCGTAGACGGTTGACGCGCGGCGACGGAAGTCCTCGGGCGACTGGTGCCGGGGCATGAGATTTGGCGCGAGCACGCAGTCGGTGCCGTTCACCAGGTCCACGAAGAACGCCAGCTGCGACGGGTCGGTCCAGGACGGCTCGTGGCTGTCGTAGACCGGCTCCGAGCTGTAGGGAATCAACGTGTCGATGAGCCCTTCGTCGATCCAGGCGCGCAGGTCGATGCCGTCCTGCAGGTTCTCTTGCTCGGTGGCCGCCACCACCGCGCCCACGTCGATGCGTGAGCCACGCGCCTCGCCCGCCTCGTCCATCGCCGCGCGCAGCTCGCGCATGAAGCCCGTCAGCGTGCGCGCGCGGTAGGCCAGCCAGCGCTTGTCGTTTGCCGGCAACTCGCGCGGATCGAGCCCGTACTCCTGTAGGAAGCCATCCACCACCGGCGGCTCGTACTCCACCAGCGGCATGCGCCGGTTGAACAGCAGGCACACGCCGTCCACCGGCCGCTCCGCGATCTCCCGCAGCACCGCGATCACGAACTCCCGCACCGCGGGATAGCTGTAAGCCATGCGCGGAGTGCGGTTGCCCGACCGGTCCTCGCCGCGGCATTCGGGATGGCGGTCGAAGAAGACCTCCCCCAGGCTGGCGCCGTCCAGCGGCGGCGGGTACTTGAACCCCGCCACGCGGTAGCAGGCGTGAAACTCAATGCCCAGCGCGTGCGTATGCGCCACGGCCACGTCGAACGGGTCCACGCCCTGCTGTTGAAAGTCCCGCCAGCTCTCGGCGTGCATGCGGTCGCCGCGCCGCCCGAAGTCCTCCTGCCCCTCCATGATCTCGGCACGGGCGATGCGGCTGAAGAAGCGCGTGCGGTCGCCCCCGCCCGCCTCCCAGTAGATGCGGGAGACGTCGGTGTCGCGGTAGGGCTCGATCTCGCGCCGCACTTCTTCTTCCGTGGTGAGCCGGAACAGGTAGTGCGGCCCGTGCGAGTCGTTGTGCGCGAACAGGCGGCGCGTGTCCGTGCGCGCCTGGTCCGCCTGCCAGAGCTCAACTTCGTCGTCGGTCAGCGGCACCAGCTTGACGTAGGCCACGCGTGCCGCCGGGCCGCTGAACGACCCGGGCGCGTCGCCCGGCGCCACCCGCCGGACCAACTGGCAGATATCGAGGCTCATGTCCGTGAGGTCCGCAATCTTCCAGAACATCTCCGCCACGACCGGCCCGTGCCAGTCGGGCAGCAGCCGGGTTTGCAGCGACGAAAGGTCCAGCGTGAGTAGCGAACAGGTGTCCTCGCCGCTGAGCTTGACTGGGACGGCAATGGTGGCGGTGTCGTCGGTGCACTTGAAGTTCGGCACGATGCCCACCGAAACCGCGTGCCAGCCGCTGGCGCGCAGCGGAAAGCTCACCGCCGGCGCGGCCGTCTCCGGCCCCGCCGCGATCATGGTTCCCGTCACGTCGTCGGTCTCGAACGACATGGTCCGCCAGCGCCCTCGCTTGCCCGTGGGGCTCAGCGCCTCCGCCGGCTCGCAGCGGTCCAGGTCCGTGCGGTATTGCGGCGGGCTGCTGAGCCAGCCGTCGGCAAAGAGATCGGTCGCAATTGCCGTCATGCCCGCTGCCTCCTATTGCTCAGATCGCCGCGCAACGTCCACCTGTGTGTGGGCGGTTCGCGAACCGCCCTCCAGGTAGGGGCGGCCCTTGTGGCCGCCCGCTCCAGCCGCCGCGCCCCCGTCATCATCCCGGCGTCGTGTAGGACAGGTCCCAATCGTCCAGCACGTCCACGTCGTGCGCGGTGGGTTGCAACGAAGGCTCGCCCGCTTCCAGCCAGGCCTCGATCTCATCGCGGTGCCCCAGCCTTCGCAGTGCGTTCCACATCGTGCCGAAATTCGCTCGCCCGGAGCCGCCCGCCGCGTCCCAGAAGAACAGGTGCTCGGCGCCCGCGCCGTAGATGCCCGCCGCCTGGCGGCGCACGTCCTCGGGCGGGCGGTGGCGCGGCATCATCCCGGGCGCCAGCACGCAGTCCGTCCCGCGCACCAGGTCCACGAAATACGCCAGATCCGCCGGGTCCTCCCACGACACCGCGTGCGAGTCGCCGCCGGGCGCCGAGGTGTAGGGAATCAGCGTGTCGACGATCCCCTCGGCGACCCACGCCCCAAGGTCCATGGCGTTCTGGAGGTTCTCCTGCTCGCTGCTCATCACCACGGCCGACACCCCGAGCGATCGGCCGCTTGCCGCGCCGACCTCGTCCATCGCCTGCCGCACCTCGCGCATGAACTGCGTCAGCTCACGCGCGCGGAAGCGCAGCCAGCGCTCGTCGTCGGCCGGCAGCGCGTGTGGATCGAGGCCGTATTCGTCCTGAAATGCGGCGACGACCGGCGGCTCGTACTCCACCAGCGGCAGGCGCCGGTTGTAGAGCAGGCACACCCCGTCGATGGGCCGCTCGGCCATCTCGCGCAGCAGCGACACCACGTAGGCCCGCACCTCGGGATAGGAATAGGCAATGCGCGGCGTCGTCTGGCCGTTGCGGTCCACCCCGCGCCATTCCGGGTGCGCCGCGGCAAACGTATCGCCCAGATTGAAATGGTCGATCGGCGGCGGGTACCAGAAGCCGGCCACGCGATACGACGCGTGAATCTCCATCCCGGCGTCGTGACAGTGCTCGATGGCGACATCGAACGGGTCCACGCCCAGGTCCCGAAACTCGCGCCAGCTCTCGGCGTGCAGCCGGTCCCCGACGCGCGCAAAGTCCTCGGCCTCGTCGAACGTGCACCAGCGCGCGATCTTGCTGAAGTAGTAGCTGATGTCGCCCTCGCCGGCTTCCCAGTACATGCGGGCGAAGTCGGAGTGGCGATAGGGCTCGATCTCGCGCCGGATGCCCTCGGCGTCTGACAACCGCCACAGGTAGTGCGGTCCGTGCGCGTCCTGATGGGCGAAGAGCCGGCGAGTGTCACTGCGCTCGTGCTCGGCCTGCGCCTCGGCGACCTCGGCGTCGGTGAGCGGCACCAGCTTGACATAAGCAATGCGCACGACCTCGGACCGCCACGCGCCCACGGCGTCCACCGGCGCCGTCTGCCACTGCGGTTGCCCCAGCACCAGCTGTTGGCCGGTCAAGTCCGCCGTGCGCCAGTACAGCTCCACGATCTGCAGGTCGTGTCCGATCTCGGGATGCGCCGCTCCCGCCGTCAGCATCGTCGGCGTCGTGTCGCCGCTCAGCCGTGCCAGCACCTTCAATTGAGCGCCCTCATAGCCCGGCGGCGGCATCAGGCCCAGCGAAACCGCGTGCCACCCGCTGGCGTTGAGACCCAGGACGATGTCCGGTGCCGCCGTCTCGGGACCGGCCAGCAGCATCTGGCCGCTCAGGTCGCCGGCGGTGTAGGCCATCGCGCGCCAGCGGTGAAAGGCCGGCACCGCACCCACGGCGTCCGCCGGTTGCACGGCACTCAGGTCGGTGATGTAGACCGGGTCGTTGACCAACCCGCGGTCGGCGATGCGGTCGGTCATAGGCACCTCGCCATTGATGAAGAGGCCACGGCGGACATCTCAGCCGCGCGACCAACTCCCGCGCCACAGAGGCGGCCGTACTTTAGGCGGCACTCCTCGTGCGCACAAATTCGACGCTGCCCGATACCGGAATGCTTCACGCTCAACGCCTGCGGCATCCCACCGAGCAGCCGCTCCGTTCGTCATTCCGGCGGAAGCCGGAATCCAGCCGCCCAGGCCGTCCGCCCGCGCACCGCCGTTCGCTCGTATCAGTCGCCGGCCATCTCGTGCAGCTTCCGTACGGTGCGCCAGTTGCGGATGGTGATCGTCGTTCCCAGAACTCGGTCGAAATAGTCGACCGTCAGCTTCGACCGCGCCGTGCCATTCGGAAAGTGGAGATAGACCTCGCGTCCCCGCACCTCAAAGGCATCCGGCGGCGAGCGGTCCGGGTCCAACTCTGCGATTCGCGCCGCGCTCGGCTCCTCGGCCAGGAACCCCACATGAAGCTGCGCCGGGTCCGCCCCCGCCGCCAGAAACGGATTGCCCTCCACCACCGCGCTCCACTCCGCCGCCGTCCGCGTGACCACCGGCACCTGGAACCCTTTGGTGGCGGCGATCTCCGCTTCGATTAGCGCCGTAATTCGCTCCGCCAGCGCCGGATCCGCCCGGAACACGACGTTCCCGCTTTGGATATACGTCCGCACATCCGCGCAGCCCGCAGCCTCAAACATCGCCCGCAGCTCCGCCATCAGCAGCTTCTTGGTGCCGCCGACGTTGATGGCTCGCAGCAGCGCGACATGCACGCCGCTCTCCCCTGACCGGGCGTCTCGTTTCCCGCTACCCATGCGCTCGGTCCTCCGCGATCGTCCGCAGATCAGCGCGACGCCGCCTAGTATCGACCATCCGCTCCGCGCCAGCGTCCTCCCGTAGGGGCGAGTTTCAAACTCGCCCGTTCACAGCCGTGCCGCCAACCTCCTGGGCGTCACTGGTGTACCGCTCCGCCCCACCACGTCTCGTGACCCTGTCCGCCGCACGCGCCGTCCGGCCGATGGCAGCGACGATTCGAGTCTCAACCTCGCCGGGCCAATGCTGCGCAGCTCTCGCGGCGAGCCCAATGCCGAATCGGTGCCCGCAAACGGCCCTCGCGCCCGCCCTAGAGCCGCGCCTTCCTCATCACCTCGAGGATTCGACCCCGCAAGGGTTTCGATGCCTGGAGCAAGCTGAAGAGCCGCTGCTCTACGTCAGCCTTGTCCGGCACCTTCCAGTCGGGGTATCCCGCGATCCGCTTTCGGACGTACTGCTGCAACTCACCAGGCCCGGTGAACATCTCTTTCGCAGCTAACAGCTCAGCCAAGTAAGCCCGGTGATGCGCGTAGCCGTGGGATCGTCCCGCCAGCTTGTGTGTGATCTCGACGTGTTCATGCAGCACCACCAGGTAGGCGCGGTCTGGGTCGGCGTTCGCGAAGCTCTCGGGGAGGTAGATGGTGCCGTCCTCGTCGTACATGGCGAGGTCCGCGTCATCGGGCCATGGGTCGCAGATGAAATAGCAGACCTCAGTCCCGTTCACCTCGCACGTACGCTCACCAGTTGCGTTGGCCTTCAGGACCGCGAACAGATCTGTGAGTTCTGGGTGGGGCAGCTTGAGCCGCTTGGGTGACTCGCGCACTACTGGCTGCTCCTTCCCTCTCGTCAAACCCCTGGCGACTCTACCCGCGAGCGGCAAGGTGGCGCAGCGCTCTCGCGCCCCAGACGCCGCTGCCCATGCGCCGCGCGCCTCCGCGATCGTCAGCGATTAGAACGCCGCCGCCAAGTATCGGCCACCGGCTCCGCGCCAGCGTCCCCCGTAGGGGCGAGTTTCAAACTCGCCCCTAAGCCGTGCCGCCAGCATGCCAGGCGTCACTGGTGCACCTCTCCGCCCCACCGCGTATCGTGACCCTGCCCGCCGTCCCCGCCGTCCTGCCCCATGCCCAGCGATCAGCCGACGCTCAACCCCGGCTGGCCCGTGCTGCGTACCTATCGCGGCGAGCGGCTGCGGCGCGTGGCCATGCCCATCGGCGGCATTGGCACCGGCACCGTCTCACTGGGCGGGCGCGGCGATCTGCGCGACTGGGAGATCGTCAACCGCCCCGCCAAGGGCTTCGTCCCCAACGTGCCCATCACGCGCAACATGACCGAGCCCCGCGCCTTCTTCGCCGTCCGCGTTCAGGCCCAGGGCCAGCCGGCCGTCACGCGGCTGTTGGAGGGCGATCTCGACCCGGTCGACTACGAGGGGACGCTCGGTTCCCCCGCGCCCCACCACGGCCTGCCGCGCTTCGCCGACGCGTCGTTCCACGCCGCCTATCCGCTGGCGCAGCTGTGCTTGCGCGATCCCGACGTGCCCGTCGCCCTGCGGCTCGAAGCCTTCAACCCGCTCATCCCCGGTCGCGCCGACGACAGCGGGCTTCCCGTGGCCGTGCTCCGCTGGGTGGCCGCAAATCCGTCGGATGTCCGCGTGCGGGTTTCTGTCTGCGCTGCCTTGGCCAACTTCATCGGCACCGACGGAAAGCACGGCCAGCCAAAGCGCAACGTCAACCGCTGGCGCGTGGGGAACGGCATATGCGGTCTCGACATGCGCTCGGACGGCGTGCCCGCCGACGCCGAGCAGTGGGGCACGCTGGCCCTCACCGTGCTCGATGCTCCCGATCAGACGGTCAATGCACGCACGGCCTGGTACGACGTCCCCTGGGGCGACGCGCTGCTCGACTTCTGGGACGACTTCAGCGCCGACGGCCAGCTTGACGACCGCCCGCCCGGGGACGCCGATTCTCCGACGGCCGCGCTCGCCGCCGCCGTGGATCTGGAGCCGGGTGAGGAGCGCGCCGTCACCTTCCTGCTCGCCTGGCACTTCCCCAACCGCCTCACTTGGGACGTCATGCGCACCGGCGACGACCGCGCCGACTGGGTCGGCAATCACTACGCCACCCGCGCCCCCGACGCCTGGGCCGCCGCCGGGGATGCCGCCGCCCGCCTGCCGGACCTCGAGCGCGACACGGTCCGGTTCGTGCGCGCGTTCTGCGACGCCGACGTCCCCGACGCGATCAAGGAAGCCGCGCTCTTCAACCTCAGCACCCTGCGCTCCCAGACCGCCTGCCGCATCGCCGCTGGCGGCTTCTACGGCTTCGAAGGCTGTTTCGACGACGCCGGCGCGGGATTCGGCACCTGCACCCACGTCTGGAACTACGAGCACGCCACCGGTTTTCTCTTCGGTGACCTTGCGCGCGGCATGCGCGAAGTCGAGTTCAACGATTCGACCGGCAGCGACGGCCACATGGAGTTTCGCGCGGCGCTCCCCCGCGGACGCGCCTCTGACTGGGGTCTGGCCGCCGCCGACGGTCAGCTGGGTTGTCTGGTCAAGCTCTACCGCGACTGGCAGCTCAGCGGCGACGACGCCTTCCTGCGGCGCGTCTGGTCCGGTGCCCGCCGCGCGCTCGAGTTCTGCTGGATCGAGGGCGGCTGGGACGCCGACCGCGACGGCGTCATGGAGGGCTGCCAGCACAACACCATGGACGTCGAGTACTTCGGGCCCAATCCCGAGATTGGCGGCTGGTACCTGGCGGCCCTGCGCGCGGCGGAGGAGATGGCGGCCCACCTCGGCGAGACCGAGTTCGCCGCCGAGTGCCGCCGTATGTTCGAGCAGGGCCGAGCCTGGATCGACGCCAACCTCTTCAACGGCGACTTCTACGAGCACCAGATCTGGCCGCAGCCCGACCGCTCGCGCATCGCCCCAGGGCTGCGCCGTCCCGAGCAGTACGCGCCTCAGTATCTCGACGCACCCGAGCACCAGGTCGGCTCCGGCTGCCTCGTCGGCCAGCTCGTCGGCGAGGCCGCCGCCCGCCTCAGCGGCCTCGGACCGCTCTTCGATTCCGACCACGTGGCCGCAACTTTGCGCTCCATCATGCGCTACAACTTCCGCCCCTCGATGCGGGGTCACGTCAACCACTTCCGCAGCTACGCCCTGGCCGACGAGGCCGGCCTCGTCATCGCCGCCTATCCCCAGGGCGACCGCCCTGAGCGCCCGTTCCCGTACTGCAACGAGGTCTGGTCGGGCCTCGAATACACCGCCGCCATCGGCATGCTCCAGGAAGGCCAGCCGCAGGCCGCGCGGCAAGTCATCGAGGCCGTGCGCGCCCGGCACGACGGCGCCCGGCGCAATCCGTTCGACGAGGCCGAATACGGCCATCACTACGCGCGCGCCATGGCCGCCTGGGGCGCCGTGGTCGCCGTCGCCGGATTCGGCTACTCCGCCGTCCGCGGCGAGATGCGCTTCGCCGCCGCCCCCGGCACGGTCTTCTGGTCCAACGGCTCCGCCTGGGGCACCTGCACCCGTACCAAGGACGACCACGGCTGGAACGTGCGACTCGACGTGCTCGGCGGCAAAGTTGAACTGCGCGCCTTCGAGCTCACCGACGTCGGCCGCGCAATCCTCGACCCTGCGCGCACAGTTAAAGCCGGCGATCACCTGACGCTGCGCGTCACCGCCTAACGCCGCCCCACCGTAGGAATCACGGCGTCCCCACCGGTCGTTCCGGCCTTGAGCCCGAATCCAGGCCCGGGCCGGCGGTGCCTCATTCGCGTGCGTGAAGGCGAGCGCCATAGATTCCGCGCTTCACTCACAATGACAGCCAGGCGACGCGAGCGTGGCGGCGGGGCGAATCCCCAGGCTGCCCGCAGCCTTGGCTACCCGCCATGACTCATCGCCGTCCCCGGCGGTCGGAGTCTGGTGGCAACGGTGTTTGGCCGTCAAGGGTTAGGCCATGGTCGGGTCCCACATGGCCTGCTGTTTGCAGAGGGCATTGCAGAGCACGAGGAGCTTGCGCATGCAGGCGGTGAGGGCCACGAGCTTGGGCTTGCCGGCCGCGACGAGGCGCTGGTAGAAGGCGCGGAGGCTCGGGTTGGCCCGGCTGGCGGCAAGCGCGGCCATATAGAGCGCGGCGCGGACCGACGCGCGGCCACCCCAGACCGAGCGGCGCCCGCGCCAGGCGCCGCTGTCCCGATTGAACGGGGCGACGCCGACGAGGGCGGCGATCTGTTTCTGGTTGAGCGTGCCGAGCTCGGGCAGTTCCGCCAGCAGGGTGTGGCAGGCGACCGGCCCGATGCCGGGGATGCTCTGCAGCCAGGCGGCCCGCGCGCGCAGCCGCGGCTCGGCCTGGATGGCGGCGGCGAGTTGCGCGTCGAGGTCGGCCAGGCAGTCGGTCAGCCAGGCGAGGTGGGCATCGATGTTGGCGTGGAGGGCCGGCGGGGCTTGGGGGCGCCGTTGCTGCTCGGCCACGCGCATGGTCAGGAGTTGGCGCCGGCGAGTGATCAGGGCGTGCAAGTGGCGGGTGGCCACATCTGGGCGCGGGCGCACCGGGGGCTGGACCTCGGCCGCGAAGCGCGCCAGCACCCAGGCGTCGAGGCGGTCGGTCTTGGCCAAGATGTTGCGGCTGCGGGCGAAGTCGCGCACCTGCCGCGGATTGACCACCACCGCCGGTAACCCGGCCGCGATGAGCGCCGCGTCGACCGCCTGCTCGTAGCCGCCACTGGCTTCCAACACGATCCGGGTGGGCTGCAGCGCCTGCGCGCGGCGCACCAGCGCGGCATGCCCTGCGGGGGTGTTGGGGATCCGCCAGGCGTCCTGCGTGGGATAGCGCGCGACATCCAAATGATCGCGGGCGACGTCCAGGCCGAGATACAGGGACTGGGGCATTTCGGTACCCTCCGAGGCGGCGCCGGCCTCCCGCCCAGCCTTGCAAGATGCGGGCTCGCCACGGCGGCCCTGGCAACGGTACGGGCTCTGGACCAGCGCCACGGGCCGGGACGACCACGCTACCGAACGGTCTCTTGGGACCCAGGGGCGGACGGTCTGTCCCGGCCCGGTGCTTCCCCACGGACGATCCGAGGGGACTTGCAACATACAAGGGGCGGTTCGCGAACCGCCCTCCGCTCCGGTCACGGTTGCTATTCGCACTTAAAGGTGCGACCATGAGACCGTGACCAGCCGTGACTTCATCAGGCGAGCACGCAGGTATGCCCGCGCGACAGGACAGGTGTCCCACTTTGATCCGGCTCATGGCAAGGGCAGCCACGGCCGACTCTACGTTGGCTCCCGCTTCACCACGGTGAAACAAGGCGAGCTGTCGCGGGGCCTCGTGGCCGCAATGTTGCGGCAATTGAATATCGAGAGGGAGGACTTTTGAACCATGACCTACGCCTACCCGTGTGTTCTCACGCCCGCTGAAGATGGAAGCCTGATCGCCACCTTTCCCGACATCCCGGAAGCCATCACCGAGGGCGCCGACCGGTCCGAAGCCCTGGCAATGGCTGAGGATGCCCTCGCGGCGGCTCTGGCCGGCTACGTCCACGAGAAGTGGGACGTTCCTTCACCCAGCGAGATCGTCGCTGGTCAGGAGCTGGTCCCCGTGCCGACAGTCGTTGCGGCCAAGCTCGCCCTGTATGCGGCCATCCGGGCACAGCGCATCACCAACGTGGAGCTTGCCCGACGGCTGGGCATCAGCGAGTCGGCGGTACGCAAGCTGGTCAACCCGGACCACCGCTCCCACGTCAGCCAGGTCCAGAAAGCGCTCCGGGCCGTGGGACGCAGCCTAAGAGTCGAGGTCACCGCCGCCTGAATCGCGAGAAACTTGGCGGCGGATAGGATGCTGGCACGCACTAGTGATTTGTTCAGATTGCAAGTAGCACTTGCAATCCGTCCGCACGGACTGCATACGCCGCGCTGCCGTCCGCTACCTCACGCCGGCACCGGCATCTCCGCCAGCATCTCGTCGGTGATGTAGCGCCCCAGACCGAACACCTTGCGGTCGGAGTACCAGAAGATCCGCTCGCCGTTGAGTTCCGTCAGGCTGGCGTACATCGAGAGCCACCAGCGGTAGAACGGCGGCACGCCGACGCAGTTGGTGTCGAAGAGCAGCACCGGATCGCTGAACCAGATCGGCTGATGCGCGCCGGGGCGGTACTCGCCCAGCGAGATGAACTGCGGCCTGCGGCTGCTGTTCGAGTCCGAGATGCCCACCGCGCCGTAGCCCCACCCGTCGTGGTTCTGGAGCAACTGGAGATAGCGGCCGTCGTTGAGGCGATAGAGCGGCGTCGGCGACACCGGATTCTCCATCGGCTCGCCGCCGTCCTTGTACCGCAGCATCTCCGTGGGCCGCCACGAGTGGCCGTGGTCGTCCGACACCGTGTACCAAATCTGCCCATTGCGCGTGCGCATCACGTTGAACAGCCGGTCGTCGGGCAGTAGCACCGGCGCCGGCTCCTGGCAGAACGACGAGCCCTCCGGGGCGTCCGGGTCATTGGCGAGCGGAACGGTGATCAGCTCTTCGTCGTCCGGCAGCCAGGTGATCTGCACGTCCCGCGGCTCGGGTCCCTCATCGATGTTGTCGAAGCGCATGAACTGGCAGCGGCAGTCGCTGCGGTAGTAGCCCACCTTGCCGTCCGGCCGGCGCACCGCGGTTACCTGCCGCGCCGCTGGCGAGGCCCACTCGGTGTAGCCCACCAGCACCCGGTCCAGCGCGTCCCGGATTGGCTTCTGCCACGGGATGGAGTTGGTGCCGATGCTTGGGTCGGGGTGACTGAGGATGGTGCGCCGGTAGGGAATGTCCACGTTGCCCGGCGTCCAGGTGCGGCCGTCGTCGTCGGAGTAACTGCATCGCAGAAAGCTGGTCTGATAGTTCGTCCCAACGCCCGCTCCCTTGTTGTAGAACGCGTAGATGCGGCCGGTGCGGCTGATGACCGGAAACCCGAAGCACGACGCCTGGCCGGCTTTGGGGCCGGGTGGGTCGAACTCGCCCGGCTCCGACCAGGTGCGCCCGCCGTCCTCGCTGCGCGCGTAGAGCACCGTGTGGTCCGAGGCGTCCGCCTTGGTGCCGTAGGTCCAAATGGCCAGCAGATCGCCTCCCGGCGTCTCAGACACCAGCACGTGATCCACCGCCTCCACCCACTCCGGCGGCTGCTTGGGCAGAAAGAAGACCAGATCAGGGTTCGTGCGGCGCCAATCGTCGCTGAAGCATTCGTAGTCGCCTTCGACCGGCATGGGACACCCCGCTTGCCATCACCCCGGACGCGCTCCGTCCGGCTAGCCGCAGCCTAGTGCGTCCTACGCCGCCACGCGAACAACTCTTGCTCCGCGGCGCTCGCGCAGTTAGGCGGAATCGTCGCCCACGCTGCCGGCGGCGATTTCCCGCAGTTCAGACCAAGGGATATGTTCCAACGACCTTGATCTGCCCGCGCGGGCCAGGGATTGCGCGGTTCGCTGTACATCTGCTGCTTTGGGCGACACTTGTGCGGCGAGCGCAGCGATGAGCGCTGCCCATGCGCGCGGCTCATCGCACGGCCCTGAATGTTGCGCCTGGCTAAATCCCCGACCGTCAGCCTAGTCGGGCCAAGCAGAGTCGATGCGGCGCACAAGTTGAAGCTCGGCTTCGTGACCGTCGCCGACCTCGAATGCCGTATAGCGCAACCGGCGGCCGGCCACGAGCGTTCGCGCGCCGAGCGCTGCGGCCCAGGCCCGCTGGACGAGGCTCTTGAATCGGCCCGGAATCTCCATGTCATCCATCGCATCCACTGGCGCGGCCGGTGAGAGGAACCGGATCACCAGCGGGCCAGCCACAAGCCCAGCAAGCGACACGTAGCCCTTCGAGACTCCTGCGTCACCCTCGAACTCGGCGCCGCGCCACGCAAAGAACCCGAGCCGCACGATGGGCGCCCCCACGCCGTCGGCCCTCACGAGGTGGATGTCGCACACGCGCGTTGCCTCGTCGTCGTAGGGGTCCAGGTGGTGGCGCGCGAGGCGCGTGGATGCGAGCGACACACCCGCGAGCAGCGCCACGACAGCGGCGATCGTCGCGATGAGGCTCCAAACCGGCTCCGCCTCCAACCATTGCGGCGCCACAACGGTGATTGCCTCCTGTTCAACAACCTGCCACTCGCCTTCGGCGAGCACCCGGACCTCGCGCACGTACTGCGTGCTTGGCCCTTCGGGCACCGGCACCGCGGCTTCAACCCACAGCGGAGGCACGCCGTTCACGGAACTCTCACACAACGGGCAGGCTGGCCCGGATTCGTCACCGGACGTCAATCGCAACTGGGTCTCAACCGCGCCCACGGTCGCGCAGGGGTTCCGTCCCGCGATGTGTTCCGTGAGCTCGGCCGCTTGCGTGTTGCGCACGCGGAAGCGCGGGCGATTGTCCCACCTGAATCCCAACCGATAAGCGTCGATACGTGTGTCTGCCGGCGAGAACTCAACGGACGCGGGGCACGGCGGCGGGGGCTCAGGCGTGGACTCAGGAGTAGGTTCCGGCATGGATTCGGGTGTGGATTCGGGTGTGGGTTCGGGCGTGGGCTCGGGCGTCGGTTCCGGCGTCGGTTCGGGTGTGGGTTCGGGCGTAGGCTCGGGAGAGGGTTCGGGCGTGGGTTCCGGCGTGGGTTCCGGCGTCGGTTCGGGCGAAGGCTCGGGAGTAGGTTCGGGCGTGGGTTCCGGCGTAGACGTGGGGGTTGGAGTCGGCGTCGTGACGGCGAACGTCACGACGCCAAACACCAGGTGGTCAGTCTCATCCGTCGCAATGTCTTGCACCTCGCGTGACAATCTGGCAGTCCATCGGCCGACCTCGAGCTCTCCGATGGCGTCGCCCGCACCCGTGGACGTCACGACGAACGCCCCGTCGCCCCCGCGCAGCTCGACCTCGCGGGATTCCTGGTCCTGGCCGTCGCGCACCAGTTCCAGCGTGAAGGTCTCCCCACTGAGAGAGGCGGCGTGGATTTCGTTCTCGAATAGCAGCGTGGCCGTGAGCGTGATGCTCGAATCCGTCGTCGGCGCGGCGGGCTCCGGCGCCAACTGAAACTGTGCCGGAAGCATCAGGCTGAACAGGCCCAAATCCGCATCGGCGGACTCGACGCGCCAGACGCCTTTTTCTGGCGCAGCGATTCGCCATCGCCGCGACGAGCCTATGGCTCGAATCTGCGCCCGACCGTTCGCCTCAACCACCACCCCGTCTGGCGTCCGCACCGTGATCTGGTCATCGGATCCGACGTTGCCGACGACGAAGTGCACCTCGCGCAGTCCTGCCGGCAGCCGACAGGTGCTCACGCCCTCGTCTTTGTCGCACAGATTGGTCACTTGGCCGGTGGATACCTTGGTGATCTCGCGCGCGAGACCGGCGGGGTTACGAACGCGCGTCACCCGGCGATCGCAGTCTTGCTCGCCTTCACATTTGGTGAGCGCGCGCCAAAACTCCGCGGTGTTCGGGAACCATTGATCGTGCGCGTCGATGCCGAGGACGAACAACTCAACCGGGAAGCGCGCGGTCAGCGCGTTCCAGGCTTCGGCAAGCGCGCACATATACACGCCTTCGTCCTCGGTGCTCGCAATCTGCCCGAGCGCGTCCGAGGGGCAACCCGCGGTCGATTCAAACGAGTGGTCAAGCGCGGCGCCGCGCGGCGCGGGTCCGCCGTCGGTCACCAGCACAATCGCCTTCTTGCGGCTCGGGTCCTCCACGGGCTCGGGCCCCAGGTCAGCGTCTACGTCCGCCGGCGGGCATTCGGCGTCCGTCGGCGGCCGCATCCCCACAGCGACCCGCCATGCGAGGCACAGGGCCGAGTGAAAATCGGTGCCCCCGAAATCCTCGACCTGAAACGGCTCGCGAATGCCCACCTCTTTCACGTCTGTGAGCGGCAGGTTAATGCGCGGTGGCTCAGGTGGGTCAAGGTAAGGGCTGCCGAACTCAACGCCGGCAACCCTCACGTCGAACGCATCCGTGAAGGCGGCAATTGCGTCGATCAAATCCTGCGCGGCCTTGACCCGCAGTCCCTCGGGATCGCTGCGCGCCATTGACCGGGAGTGGTCGATGACCAGCACGATATCGGCGGCCGCGGGCGACTCGCCCCGCGCCGCGTCTGGCGTGGCCAGCAGCGTGGCTGCGGTGAGTACGACAAGAAACAGCGCCGCGATGACGGCCGGCCGGGCGGCGATCACGGCCGGGCGGGCAGACCTTCCGCTAGGCGCCTGTGATCGCAAGCGTGCGTCGCTTCTCGCGGCCCCGGTCCAGCACGTGCGCGACGGTCCGGCCCCAATCCGCGGCGGCCGCCGCCCCGTCCATCGCTGTCACGTCGTCCGCCAGAATCTCCCGCATGCGGGCATGCTCGGCGTCCACCGCGTCTCGACTTTCCGCCTTCCACCAACGGCGGACGAGCGCCTCTTGCAGCGCGGCGAGCGCGGACTTGTCAATGGCGGCCCAGGCGTTCCTCTCTACTGCCGCGCCGTCGGCCAGGGTGACGAACTCTCCCTGCGCCTTGATCATGGCCCCCGCGGGAGCGCCGTCGTACAGCATGAAATCGTGCAAGGCGTCGAAGGCGTTCACGATCCGCCGTCCACCGCCAAATTCGTCAGCGCCTCCGACGGTCCCAAGCAACACGGGTTGCTCGAGCAGCGGGATCGGCCGTCCTTCCAGCTCGACCGCCCACGATTCCTGCGGGCTGATCGCGTCGGCTCCGGTGCTGGACTGCCGCCGGATGGCGCCGTCGGCGCGCAAGAGGTAGAACAACTCGAACAGCGTGGGGCCGGGTGTCTCGGGATGGCTGCCCAGAAGACGCGCGGCGACGCACAAGCGCAGGGGTGACGGGCGCCCCGACCCGAGCTCAACGGCGGCGGCGGCGGAGAGCTCCGGCATGACGTTGAAATTCCGCTCGCGCTGACTGATGAAGCCTGCCAGTTTGGACTCCTCCGCCACTCCGTAGTAGGTGTCATGCGCCCGTCGGCCTTCATTCGTATCCATGACGCCATTCGGCGCCCAGCCGTGCTCGCCAGTGTCGGGAACCCATAGGGAGAGGAGGGCGATCGTGGCGCCCAATTCAGGTGCCACCAGCGGCAGCCCATCGGCACCGAGGTACGCTTGAAGCTCGGCACGGACGGACATGGTCAGCGTGCCCCCTTCGCCTTTCAGGCACTGCACGACGAGTGCCTGGACCTCGACCGAGGGAACGTAGAGGCGCTTGACGGTGGCGTCGATGCTGGCACACTCGACCGCGCTGCGGCGGCGGTCTTGTCCAATCAAGCTTGGTCCGCCGGGCGTCTTGTGCACCAGGGCAGCGAGATGCCGGTCGAGCGCCGCCAGTTTTCCGTCGCCGGCCTCATGGCTGAGCGCGTCCTCGAACGTCAGGGGCAGGCCGCCGGCCAGCGAGGTGGTGGCGACTCCATCGATGGCCGCGTCAAGCCCTGCGAGATCCAGGCCCCCGACCGACGCCGCGCCGAGCTGCTCGCCGGTCCCCTGACGGCGCTCGCGGATCGAGTCCGCCATTTCCGTGGTGAAGCCGGTTACCCGGGGGACGCCATTCGACGCCCCGATCTTGAACAGCAGATTCTCAATGCGATCATCCGCCGAGGACTGGGGGGTGATGGCGATGCTGCCGATGAGGGGCGCCAGGATGTCTGCGGCCAGCACGTCGGGCGCGGCGGTGTCGGATCCGATCTGCCCGACCGAATGCAATGGCCGCGGAAACACCTCGCTGGCCCGTGCGCGGGCATTAGTGAGCAGTTCGCCGTAGACCTCGTTGAGTTCCTGGACCCGCGAACTCAGAGCGTCCAACGCGTCGCGCGCGCGGGGAATGAAGCTCGCGTTGATCTCCCGTAGCAGCGCCTGACCGGTATAGGCAAACGCCAGGGCTTCATAGAGACGGAAGAGGCGCAACTCTTCCCGCCGGCGAAGCTCTGGCAGCGGCGTGCGCCGCCGCCGCAGCGAGGCATACGCGAAGACTCCCGCCAGCGCGCCCGCGGCGAGGGCGATGCCAATCAGCCCCAAACGCGTGCCTGGAAACATGCCGCCGATGAGCCAACCAACGACGCCCGCTCCTATGGCCGCCAGGAGGAGCAGCAACCATTGGCCCGCCGAGAGCCCGCCGACTCCCCCGTCAGGCGCCGGGCGCAACATGGCGCTCTCCTGTTTGCTGATGCGCTGTTTGAGTCGGTCGATCGAGGCGTATTTGGCTTCGTTCGCCGCGCCCTCGGGCAGCCGTCCCTGGAGCCCCCGGCCGTGACCGAAGAAGGTTTCGACGATCTTCAAGTCGGCTTGGAGTTGTCGGACCTGCGTCCGCAGCGCGTTCAGCGGGTAGGGGCCGCGTCCGGCGTCGTCGGGATCCAGGTAATCGGCGGCGATGCGGACCACGTAATTCCTGAAGCGATCGCCTTCCTCTCGGATGCGTTCGTTCGTGCGCTGATTGATGCGCATCTCGTGCTGCTGCCACCGCTCCTTCAGGTCGGTGGAAAGCGAGGCGCAATACGGGCGCCAATCGTCGTCAGCGGCCGAATAGCCGGCGCCTGCGCGGGCCGCGCCGGTCGCGATCCCGGCGTAGTCGAGGGTGTGGGGGGACACGTTCGTGTAGGCTCCAACTACCTCGTCAACGTCTCGTTTGGTGGTGTTCGTCTCGCCGCCCGTGCTCACGGCGAACGCCTTGCCCTCGTTGGCTTGCAGGAACTTGCCGAACGCTCGGGGATCGTCGCCCGGAAACTGGAAGAACCGCCGGCCGGGTACCGGATGGTCGTCACCCTCAATGAGCCGTTGGATGGCTGCCTCCGCCACGTCGCTGCTCATGCGCCGCGCGCGTGCCAGTCGCGGGTAGTCGATCGTGACCACCGACGGCAGCAGCCGCTGCGCGTAGGGGCCGGTTTGTCCATCCAGATCGTCGGCGGCTTCCCGGTTGCTGAGGATGCGAACCAGCGGATCGGTTTCCCGGTAGACGTCGGTTTTGCGCGCGGCCATGTCCTCCGGCCGGCGGCCCATCCAGTAAATCCGGTGAAACAGCCTGGACCCAGGGCGGTACCGTAATTCACCCGTCGGATTGTCGGTCCGGATCGGGAACCGCCGGTTCGCGAAGCTCGTCCGCGAGTCGGCGCTTTCCAGCAGTTCCAACTCGCGAATGATGGCGAACGTGCCGCTGCGGCCCTTGGTTTGCATTTCCAGCTGATTGACCCCTGCGTCCAGCGGCTCGTTGTCGAAAGCGCTCGACGTGATGAGCACCAAATTGATCTCGATACTCGTCGCGACGGGGTGGTCGTGGAGATACCAGGCGAGCGGCAGAAACATACCGGCGCCCGTGCCGCCCGCGGTAGAGGCGACGATGCTGACGGTGATTTGGTCGCCGTCTCGTCCCGCCGCGCGCAGCGCCCCACTGACGCGATCCCTAAACCGTATGGCCGCGCGGGCCTCGGGCCCCGCCGCCTTCGGGTCCATGAACGTCGCGAACGCCAAAAGCCCGGCGGCGCGCAAGCCCCAGAGACCCTCGGAGGGGGGCTCGATGAGCTTCATTTCGTTGGCGATCTGCCGCATGACGACGGCTTCGGGCCGCGTCCGCGGTCCTGGGTGCGGAGGTAACGGCGCCAGACCGTCACCGGCGTCAAGATCCGCCCAATCGGGGGCCGTCTTGTCCATCGTGGTTGCCGCGAACTGCTCGTGCGGCGCGAGCAGGTCATGGCCCAGCGCAAAGGCCCCGGTGTGCGTCGTCTCGCGGCTCAGATCGAACGCAATGTATTCGGGCAGCGAAAGGCCGTAGTGCGCCTGCTGCCCCTTGAGTTCCTCAGCGATGTATTTGCCAGTGCCGCCGAGGAAGATATTGACGACGCCCAGGGTGATCGTCTCTTTACGCTTGCGTGCCGCCAAGCGCGGTTAGGCTACCAAATGCCAAGCTTCTGTTGGTGTTTCTTCGCGATGATCGATCAGCGTGCAAAAGAAGGACACGTAGGTTACTGGCATGACCGTTGGATTCCGATAACGGCGTTTGGGTTCTGATGGGGCAAGAACGGTGGCTTTGAGGTCCGGGCCGATCGGCGGGGTGAGCCGCGTGCCGCTGGCGGCCGGTACCATGCGCGGCACGTGGTGACGGCGGCGTGGGGGAGCGGATATGGCGCAGGACAAGCGATTCGGCATCCCCGGCGTGCCGTTTCCCGCGGGGGTGGAGTACTACCGGCCGCCCACGCCCAAGCCCGAGGTGTGGGACGCAGACTTTGCGCGGCTGCGCGCCGCCGGGCTGCACATCGTGCGCTCATTTCCCTACTGGCAGTGGTTCGAGCCGAGCCCGGGCGTCTATGAGATGGACGACATCGACCTCCTCTTCGACACCGCCGAAAAGCACGGGCTCTACGTCTGGCTCGACGTGCCCACGGCCACTCACGGCGCCGGTCCCGACTGGCTGCTGCGCGACTATCCCGACATGCGGGTCATCAACTACCACAACGAGCCGGTCGTCCAGGACGCCCACCCGGCCTACGCCCAGGGCGCCCAGGTCCATTGCTTCGACCACCCCGCGTTTCGCGGCCTGGCCGGCGACTTTCTGCGGCACGCCATCAACCGCTACAAGGACCGGCCCAATCTGCTCATCTGGGGCATCTGGGACGGGCCGAATCTGTCGTCGGCCTGGGCGGCCCAGGGCGAGGGTTTCCCCTGCTATTGCGTGCACACGCTGGCGAAGTACAAGGCGTGGCTGCGGGCGCAATTCACCCTGGATGAGCTGAACGAGGCGTTCGATCGCCGCTACCGCCGTTGGGAGAACGTCGAACCGCCGCGCTCCAGGCACAACGTCGTAGAGATGCGCTGGTACCAGCGCTTCCACCACGAGAACATCGCCGACTACCTGAAGTGGATGATGGACCTGGCGAACTCCATCGATCCGGTGCACGAAAAGCGCGCCCACGGCGGCTGGCGGCCGCAGCCCAAGGACGAGTACTGCGCGCCACTGGTGGACAGCTGGGGCATGTCCATGTCGTCCAACCACCTGCTGACCGAGGACGATCCGAACCTCATCGCCGACCGGGCCATGGGCTTCGACTGGTCGCGCCAGGTGGGCCGCAACGGGCGCTGGTGGAACGAGGAGATCTACGCCGGCATGTCGCGCGGGGGCGTGACCTGGAAGAAGCAGTCGCACCCCTGCGAGCAGACCATGCTGCTCTGGATGACGCTGATCGGCGGTGCGGCCGGCGCCATGTTCTGGCAATACCGGCCCGAGTACCTGAGCTTCGAGTCGCCCGGCTACAACATGGTGGCCCTGGACGGCGAGCCGACGCCCCGTTTCCGCGCCGTGGTCGAAGCCCTGGAGCAGATCGAGGGCCTGAGCGACCACCTGCCCATGGAGGTACCGCGTGCCGACGTGGCCATCGTCTACGACGCCCACGCGCACGAGCTGTTCCAATTCAACCAGCAGGACGAGCGCTTCTTGGCCGACTTTCGCGGCGTCTATCGCACGCTCTGGCTGCGGGGCATCCCGGCCGACCCGGTGACGCCCAAGATGGATTGGTCCGGCTATCGGCTGCTGGTGCTGCCGAACGTGGCGCTGATGGACGACGCCACGCGGGAGGCGCTAGCGCGCGCGCTTGATGAGAACCCGGACATGCAGGTGCTGATCGAGGGCAGCTTTGGCACCTACTCGCACGACGGCCAGTCCAGCTACAACCCGCCCGAGGGCTTTGCCGACCGGCTCGGCGTGCGGGTGGCGGACTTCTCAGCCGTGAACGAGAGCGACATCGCGCACGGACGCAGCGTCCTCGAGACGCCTCACGGACCGGTTCCCATCACCACCCCGTGCGGCTACGCCATCCTCGAGCCCCAGGGCTCGACCCAGGCCATCGCCCGCATCGGCGATCACACCGTGGCCGTGCGCACCGCCGACGGCCGCATCACGTGGTACGGCTTGACCCTGTCGGCCGGCTTCGGCGACGTCGCCATTCCCGCCGTCGTGCAGGGGGCAGTAGCCGACGCGGGCGTGAGCGCCCCCGTCGCGGTTGACGGCGATCCCGTCGTGCCGGTCCTACGGCGCTCGCGGCAGGGCGGCTGGCTCATGTTTGTGCAAAACCTGGCGCGGCAGCAGGCCACGGCCACGCTGCGCCCGGCATGGTCGATCTCTGAGGTCCGCGACCTCATCGCCAACGCTCCGGTTACCGTCGACGACAACGGCTTCCAGGTCACGATGGAGCCTTGGAGTGTCGGCGTCTTCCACTGCGACGGGGCCTAGCCAGCGAAGGGACAACGGCGATGCCGGTTGAAGGCGACTACGCCTGCTATAGCAAGGACTGGCGGCGCACGGACCCGGACCTGGTGCTCCACCTCCCCACGCGGGTGCCTGAACACCCCGAGCACCAGGACCACGTGCTCGTGGACTACACGCCGGGCGGCGACCTGCTCGCGATCTGGACCCTGGCCTATGAGCCGGACGCACGCGACTACGGCGTTTACTTCGCCCACAGCACTGACCACGGCCACACGTGGACCGAGCCGGCGCAGATTCACGAGGCCGGGACGGCCGGCCAGGTAAGCAGCTTCGGCTTTCCCGTCATCACGTCCAGCGGGCGCATCTACTGTTACTACAACCGTTCCGTCGGCTACGGCGAAAACGCCCTCAACGCCGTGCTGCGCTGCCGCTACTCGGATGACGACGGCCACACCTGGATCGACGGCGGGGTTGATATCGAATACCGCCGCACGCCGATCGATCATCCGGATCCCACGGTGCCGCCCATGGGGATCGTCTGGCAGAAGCCCATTCGCGACGCCAAGGGACGGCACGTCGTGGCGCTCACCCGCTGGGCGGCGCAGTACATCACGCCCAAGCCGTACGTGCCGCACATGGGCGACCGGCCCAACGGCATGTTCCGCGAGTTTCGCTGCGAGTTTCTGCGCTTCGACAACATCGACGACGGGCCGGACCCCAAGGACGTGCAGATCACCTGGCTGCCCGAGGACGAGAACCTGATCCAGGTTCCGGTGAGCTTCGAGCCGCAGGCGTCCGACGGCTATACCTTCTGCGAGGAGCCGGGGCTGGTGCTGCTGCCGGACGGACGGCTGTTCGCCGAGATGCGCACGGCCAACGGCGAGCTCTGGTACACGGTGTCCGACGACGCCGAGGCCCTCACCTGGCGTCCAACCGAGATCCTGCGCTTCCGCGACGGCGGCGAGCCCATGCTCAACCCCAACTCACCCTCGCCGATGTATGGGATGGAAGACGGGCGCTACCTGCTGCTCTTCCAGAATCACGACGGCTGGGGCTATGGCGGCAAGGGACCGCTGGCGCTGGAAAGCCGCCGCCCGCAGTTCCTGGCCGTCGGCGAGCACCGTCCGGACGCCCATCAGCCGGTGTGGTTCAGCGAGCCGCTGCTGCTCTTCGACACGAAGAAGGTGGGCGTCTTTCCGCTCTACATGTGGTGGCTGTCGATGTACTCCAGCCTCACCGAGCGCGACGGACGCCGCATTCTCTGGTACACGGACCGCAAGCTGTTCTCGCTGGGCAAGTACATCACCGACGAGATGCTGGCGCCGTTGACCGTCCCAAGGTGACGGGTGGACGCGTGCGGCGTCTCGCCCGAGACAGGTCCCAGCCCTTGATCGCCTTGCCGGTCCTCTTCTCGAATAGATTCGGCAATCGTCCGCGCTGCGGATAGAAGTTTCGCGACCTTCACCCTGTCACCCTGTTGACAGTGGGTGGCAAGATAGGCGGTAAGATTTTCCGCCAGTCGATGGCGGGCCGTGAGTGAGCGGGGAACGGCAGATGCAAGAGCTTCGGGAACAGGCCAAGACCAACGTCGATTCAATCGTGGCAACCGTCGCCGGCATTCTCTCGGTCGTCGCACTCATCATCGCCATTGGTGCCATGGCTCGAACCCCGGAGCCTGACGCACTGACGCGCGCGGAAGCCCAGGAGATGATCGACTCGGCCGTCATGCGCGTGGCCGATCCCGCCGCGTATACCCAGCGGGTGGTGCAGGAAGCCATCGATCGCTACGACGCCGAGGGGCGCGAGGCATCCATCGCCTATCACTCGTCGAGGGAGAGCATCGACGGCCCGTGGTACGTGTTCCTGCTCGACGAGAACGGCTACGTCCTGGCGAATCCCGCGCGCCCCGACTTCGTAGGGACGACGCCCGCCGTGCGGTCCGATATCACCGGCAAGCCTTACGGGCTCGACGTGGTGGCGGCGGACGAGGATGGGCGCTGGGTGGACTACGTGTTCGTGAATCCGTCGACCGGCGAGCCGGAGCGCAAGCACACCTGGGTCATCAAGCACGACGGCTTGTCATTCGCCTCGGGCTGGTATGAGCCTATTTCGCGCGAGGACGATCCGGCGACCTACACACAGGCGTTCGTGGCCCGCGCCGTCAGCCGCTACGAAACGGAAGGGCGCGAAGCGACCCTGGCCTACTACAGCTCCAGTGAAAGCGTGGACGGCCAGTGGTATGTCTACATTTTCGATGAAGATGGCCGCGCGATCGCCCACTCCGACCCGAATGCGCTGGGTCAGAACCTCAATGGCTCGCTGGGCACGGATATCACGGGGCGTGTGTTCGGTGCTGAACTGCTCGCCGCGGATGCCGACGGGCTATGGGTGGACTACGTCTTCCTGAACCCCGCGACCGGCCAGCAAGCGACCAAGCACGCGTGGGCGGTGCGCCACGATGGCTTGCTCATCGGGTCGGGGTGGTATGAGGAGTAGGCGCGAGGGCGTCCGAGAGCCGGTCGGCGCCGAGGTGCGGATGGCGCGTCAGTAGGCGATAGTGGCCTCATGCTGAACGTCGGGATCATCGGCCTGGGCGGAATTGCGCGGTCGCACTGCGAGGCCATCGCCACGCTGGACGACGTGCGTGTCATTGCGGTGGCGGACTTGCTTGAGGAACCGCGGCAGCGCTACATGGGCGAGTACGACATCCCGCGCGGCTACGCCTCGCACACCGAGCTGCTGCAGGACGACGACATCGACGCCGTGGCGGTGGTGCTGGGGCACCAACTGCACCACCGCCTCACCATTGACGCGCTCAACGCCGGCAAGCACGTGCTGGTCGAGAAGCCCATGGCCCTGAGCCTGGCGCACTGCGACGCCATGATCGCCGCCGCCGAGGCCAACCACCGCAAGCTCATGGTGGGGCTGACCCAGCACTTCTATCCCACCAGCATCACCGCCAAGTCGATCCTTGATTCGGGTCAGCTCGGGCCGGTCATCACCGCGGTGTGCTACATGTCCAAGAACTGGAACCATGAGGACCGAAGGCCGCAGTACCGCAGCCGCTATCACGGCGGCGGCATGTTGCTGGCCAACGGCGTGCACGTCGTCGATCGCCTGACGTGGCTCATGGGCTCGCAGGCCATGTCCGTGTCGGCGGCCATCGGCACCCACGCGAACTACCAGGCCGGCGACGACTCGGACGTAATCTTCGTTCGCTACAAGAATGGGCGCGCGGGAGTGGCGGTTGCCGTGGGTTTCGCCGACGGCGCCCCGGACTACTCAGGCCAGGTCATCTGCGCCAACGGCACCCTGAAGTTCAGCCACCACTTCGAGGAATACGTGCGCGTCGGCAAGGGCGACGTGTGGGAGGACGTGCCCTTCACGCGCCCACCGGCCGAGTTCACCAACGAATGGCGGGCCTTCGCCGACAGCATCGCGCGCGACATTGAGCCGCCCACGCACGGACCGTACGCGCGGCACATCATGGAAATCCTGTTCGCCGCGGAGCAGTCGGCCATCACCGGCCGGGAAGTCATGCTGGAAAGCGGCTCGGAATGGATCTCCCAAACCAGCGGCACTCCCATTCACCCCGACCACGGGTGGGTCTAGCGAACGCGCCCGACACGGCCGCGCCATGAGGCTCGGCGGGTCGCAGGCGGCCTACCGCTGGGTGTCGTATCCGGGGCTGCGCATCGACCGACCCGAGTTCGGCTTCCGCGGCCTGCCCTACCCCTACGGCACCACCACGGTGGGTCCGGAAGGTCCAGACGACCACGTGGACTGGTGGATCGACCGCTGCGCGGAGCTCAGGTTCGAGGCGCTGCACATGGGCAGCAGCTGGTTCGGTGACGCCGAGGCTGCCGCGGCCACCGGACGCCGCATGGCCGAGTTCGGCCTCGAGTGGGTCGGGTCCGTGAGCGGCGCCTGGGCAGTCCCGGGTGACGAATGGCCGCCCGTTCGCGCGGCGGCCGTCCGCAGCTTGGAGATTCTGCACGCTGGCGGTTGCCGCCTCACGGAGATCGTCAACGCCGACCCTCCGGGACCGCCCGGGCAGCCGGTGCCCAACGGCGGGTTGCGCTTCGGCCACTTCAGTCGCGAGGTGCCGATGGACGTCCAGATCGACTGCATGATCGAGAACCTGCGGGACCTCGTCCGAGTAGCTGCCGACCTGGGGATCGTCTTGGCCTTCGAGAACCACATGGACTACCGCATCAGCGAGATCGTGCCCGTCGTCGAAGGCGTCACCTCGCCGTGGCTGCGAATCAACTACGACTTCTCCAACAGCCTGGCGGTCGTGGAGGACCAGGTCACGGCGGCGCAACTCGCCGCGCCCTACGTCGCCATGGCGCACCTGCGGGACATGCGCGTGCAATCCATCACCACCACGGGCGAACCGAAGTTCTTTCACGCGCCCGTGGGATACGGCAGCGTCGAGATCGCCGAGATCTTCGCGATCCTCCAGGCCGGAGCGCCCGAGCCCGATGCGATTCCAGTCTGCCTGGAGCCGCCGTGTCTTCCCGACTACGACCCGCAGCTCTGGGTCCGGCTCAGCATCGAGTGGCTGAGGCAGAACTGCTCGGAGTATTTTCCGGGGTACTTTGGGGCGGAGGTGGATGAGGTCGGCACGGCGGCGCGGGTTGGACGAATCGGCTAAGGCTCTCCGGTGGTTTGAAGGGTCGAAATCTCCGGGATCTCGAGCAGGTGCTGGAGGGTCGCGAGCGAGTAGGTGCGGCCCTCGGTGGCGATAATGACGTCCGCAAGGGCGCTTTTGCGTTCCGACCAGCCTCTGCCGTCGACGACGGCGCAGGCCAGTAGACCGCGCGTCTTTGCCAGATCCGCCATGTTCTTGATGCGGGCGGCCTTGTCGCGAACGGTTCCGCCGTCCTCGCCCACTTTGGATTCGACGATGACCGTGGGGGACTGTGCAGGCAGCGCGAAGTCGGGTCCGGGGGAGAAGCCGAACCTCTCGGCGGTCCTGGCCGCGCCAGCGGCTCCGGACGCCGACCGATAGTAGGGAATGCCATGGCTGTCGAAGAGATTCGCGATCGGCTTCTCGAGGAGGCGGTCGCCTTTCACCTCGGAATTGGCGTCTTGGACCTGCCGCCACACGCCGCCGACATACCGTTGGTACAGCAGGGCTGAATATGGCACCCCGCCAGCGTCGGCGGCTACCGTGTCCCATCCGCCGCTGGTGTCGCGCTTGTCAAGCTTGGAGTGGAAGAACGGCCGAGCTGCTGGGGGAATCTGCAGGACTTCGCCACCCATGATGGCGAGCACGGTGGTGACAAGTGTTTCGATCATCGCCAGGTCCTTAGGAGTCGCCTGCTGTGGGTGCGGGCTCCGTTCAAACCTCTTGAGTGCATCACCACGGATCTTGGTTCCCGGCTGGGTCAGCTTCATCGCCCAAGCCAACTCGTTGTAGGTGAAGCCCAGAATCATCCGGAGCGGCGCCAGCGTGGACGGTGCCGCTGTGAGTGCGGCCAGGAGCTTCCCGTGGTCGATGTCCGTAAAGCCATCGGTGAGCGCCGCGAGCTTCTTGTACGAGGCGGCGAATTCCTTCTCGGATGCCATGGCATCACCCTGAGGAACGTAGTGGAAGAACGATAGCATCGAAGCCACGAAGCTTCGAGTGAGAAGTTCTCGCGCTTCGGATTGGGCGTCACTGGACTTCGAGAGCACGATCGCCACTGCCTGCCGGCGAACCGACGGGTTCGGTGTGGCCCCAGCGATCGCCAGGGTATGCCGCTCTGGGTCAGATAGCGATGCTGAGCTGCTCAGGTGACTGCCTGGCATGATCGTCGGCGAGCCGACGCCGAGCGACTTCGACATACTCAGCATGTATCTCGATGCCGCCGGCACGGCGGCCGTGTCGGCGCGCGAGAACGATGGAGGTTCCCGATCCGGCGAAAGGATCGATGACCACGCCTTCAACTGGGCACAGTAGCTTTACGAAGAACTCGGCCAAGCCCTCCGGCATTACGGCCGTGTGCTGCCCGGCCGGTCCCTTGAATTGGTTGTAGGTCTGGCCGATTGCGATGACGTTTCCCGGATCTGCACTGCCGTGCTCGTAGGTTCGAGTTCGATCTCTGCCGAATCCGGCGTCGGTGTTGCGGCGGCCGTTAGTGTCCTTGCGCCGGCGTTCGATCTCGGCCGCGTCAGCCTTGTAGGGGACCCGGACGGCGTCGAGATCAAAGAAGGGCCTTGGTCCTTTTGCGAAGTGGTAGACGTACTCGAACGCGTCCTTGGTGCGGGGTCCGAAGCGTCCTGGGATGGCGTTTGGTTTGGCCCAGATGTACGTCTCGAGCCACCACCATCCCATGCGCTGGAGTTCGAGCACCAATTCGTAGACGTACGGGTGGCGTTGGCCTTTCAACGGTCCGGAGTTTGCTACCCGATTCTTGATGTTGACCACGAGGGACCCGGCGCCGGTCGTTGCGTCGAGCATGGATTGCGCGAGGGGCAGGAACCACTCGACGTACCGATCGGGGGGGATCTTTGAATACGCCCGGGCATTCGCGTATGGCGGCGACATGAAGAACAGGTCGACCGACCCCGAGGGCATATGTTTCAGCCACTGCCTCGCGTCCCCCCAGACGACTCCTTCTTCCAGGAGCGTCGCCAGTGCACTATCCCGATCGAGCGGGGGCGACGGTATCTGCGAAGCGCCCTCAGAATCCATTGTGCGAATCATAGCGCCTGCCGCTTTGATGCCGGTTCGTTCGCGTGGGCCGACCTGCTGACCACCGCTTCATCCTGGCTCGTGGCCCACAAGCAATCCATGCCGTCTCGGCACAACCGCGGCCGCCCGCGCTACCCCTCGCTCACCTGCACGTCCAGCACCGCCCGTCGAATCTTCTGATTCGGCAGGGCGTGGGTGCCCATCTCGCGGGTGAAGTCCGAGTGCGAGTACATCACGTGCAGCTTGCCGTCGCGCTGCATGGTGGTCGTGTAGGAGCAGCCGGGGCCGGTGTGGAAGTAGAAGGGCGCCTCCCAGTGGTTGCCGGTGCCATCGAGGCTCAGCATCACGTGCGTCACCTGCGGGTGGCCGTAGCCGCCGCGCCCGGCCGCGCAGGCCAGCACGCCGTTCGGCAGCACCTCAAGCCGCGGCTTCACGCCCTGCCAGCCGGTTGACTCCGGCTCGCTCCAGGTGTGGCCGCCGTCGCGTGAACGCGCCTGGAACATCGGCGCGTAGGAATCCGCGCGCATCACGCACAGGATGTCCCCATTCGGCAGCACGGCCAGGTCGGCTTCGTCCAGGCCTTCGTCCACCCCGCGGTCGTGCACGCCGTAGACCGGGTTGACCTCCGCCGGATCGAACATCGCGACGCGCTTCCACGTCCGCCCGCGGTCGCTGGAGCGCACGATGAACGTGCCGAATCGGAACTTGCGCACGCGCCCGCTCTTGTCGAGGTGCTGCTCGGATTCGGACAGCTGATCGACCCACTCCAGCGCCGTCAGGATGTCGCCGTCGTCCAGCTCCAGGATGCGCGAATAGCACTGATACGACGCCCGCTCGCGCGGCCCGTCCGGAACCTTGAACGTCCAGTGCTCCAGCTTCGAGCCGTCGCGGGCGTAGCGGTGCCAGCGGAACTCCGGGTCTTCCTGCTGGAATCGCTCGTGCATATGCCCCTGCGAGCGATCATGGCCCAGCGTGTGCTGCTTGTGCGTGTTGTGGTCGATGCGCGCGATCGAGCCGTCGCGCAGGAACCCCCATGCCCCCGAGTCCCAGTTTTCGGTCATCCAATCCGTGCGGGGATCGCGGGTGACCATCGGGAAGTCGCGCGGCGCTTCGGCCCACGTCTCGCCGGCGTCCTCGGAGAGGTATGCCCGCGTCGGCTCGCCAAACTTCCCCTCATCGCCGTGGCGCGACCAGTGAATCGTCATGAAGAGCCGGTCGCCGTCCAGAGGGACGACGCCGGGAAAGTTGATTACCGTCCGGTCCTCTTCGAGCCACGTATCGATGCGCTCGAGGGTGATGGTGGCGCTGCGGGTCCCGTCGCTGTAGCGGGCTTGGCTGATCATGGTTGCTCCTTGCTTGCGGCTGAACGCGTGGCGCTGCTCAGGCGGCGGCGGTCGAGATATCGATGACGGCGCGGCGAATGCGTTGCACGGGCAGTCCGTGCGTCCCCATGTCGCGCGTGAAGTCGGAGTCCGAGAAGATCACGTGCAGCTTGCCGTCCCGCTGCATGGTGGTCGTGTATGAGCATCCAGGCCCGGTGTGGAAGCAGAACGGCGCTTCCCAGTGGTTGCCCGTGCCGTCGATGCTGATCATCACGTGCGTCACCTGGGGGTGGCCGTAGGCCCCGCGGCCCGAGGCGCACGCGAGCACGCCATTCGGCAGCACCTGCAGCTGCGGCTTCACCGCCGGCCAACCGGTCGACTCGGGCGCGTCCCAGGTCCGACCACCGTCGCGCGACCGCGCCTGCCACAGGGGCGAATACGAGCCGGTGCGGAGCATGCAGAGGATGTCGCCGTCTGGCAGCTTGGTCAGGTGCGCTTCGTCGAAACCCTCGTCCACGGGCCGGTCGCTGATCCCGTAAACCGGCTTGACCTCGTCGGGATCGAAGTGGGCCACGTACTCCCAGGTGTGACCGCCGTCGCCGGAGCGCACGATGAAGACGCCGAAGAGGTATTTCCAGATGCGGCCGCTGGCCTGGCGGCGCCACTGCGCCTCCGGCAGAATCTTGACCCACTCCATCGCCGCCAGCAGGTCGCCGTCGTCCATTTCGAGAATGGGCGAGTAGACCTGGTATGACCTGCGCCCCCAGGGCATGCCGGACACCTTGAACTTGATCGTCTCGAGCATTTGGCCGTCACTCGAGGCCCGTTGAAAGCGAAAGGTGGGATCGTCCTGCTGGAACCGGTCGTGCATATGGGCCCCGTCGTAACCCACGTCGTGCTGGAGCTGCGTGTTGTGGCCGATATGCACGATGGTTCCGTCGCTTAGATAGCCGATGGATCCGCCAAAGGCGTCGATCTGGCGGCCCGTCAGCGGGTCATGAAAGGCGAGCGGGAAGTCGTCCGGCGCGGGTTGCCAGGTCGCGCCATCGTCATACGACTCCATGATGCGGTTGGGGTCCTCGTCGGCGATGTGCTCAGCGCCGTGACGCGAGCGCGCGTGATACAGCACCAGCCGGCCGTCCAGCTCCAGGATTCCCGGGAAGTTCACGATGCTCTCGGTGTCTTCGATCCAGGTGTCGATCCGCTCGAGGGTGACGGTGGCGCTACGGGTCCCGTCGCTGTAGCGGGCTTGGCTGATCATGCGTGCTCCCTGTGTGGGATTTGGCGGGCGGCGCTCAAGCGTCGGTCGAGATGTCGATGACGGCACGGCGAATGCGTTGCACGGGCAGCCCGTGCGTCCCCATGTCGCGCGTGAAGTCGGAGTCCGAGTAGATCACGTGCAGCTTGCCGTCGCGCTGCATGGTGGTCGTGTACGAGCATCCCGGACCGGTGTGGAAGCAGAACGGCGCTTCCCAACGGTTGCCCGTGCCGTCGAGGCTGATCATCACGTGCGTCACCTGGGGGTGGCCGTAGGCCCCGCGTCCCGAAGCGCACGCGAGCACGCCATTCGGCAACACCTGCAGCTGCGGCTTCACCGCCGGCCACCCGGTCGACTCGGGCGCGTCCCAGGTCCGTCCGCCGTCGCGGGACCGCGCCTGCCACATGGGCGAGTACGAACCCGTGCGCATCACGCAAAGTATGTCGCCGTTGGGCAGCTTAGCCATGTGGGCTTCGTCGAGGCCATCGTCGACGGACCGGTCGAAGATGCCGTAGACGGGCTTGAGCTCGTCGGGATCGAACTGGGTCACGTAATCCCACGTGCGCCCGCCGTCGCTGGAGCGCACGATGAAGACGCCGAAGAGGTACTTCCAGATCCGGCCGTGGGCCTCGTGACGCCACCGGTCCTCGGGGAGCATCTTGCACCACTCCATGGCCGCCAGCAGATCGCCGTCATCCAGCTCGATGATGGGCGAGTAGACCTGGTACGAGGCGCGTCCCCAGGGCATGCCGGGAACCTTGAACTTGATGGTTTCGAGCAACTGGCCGTCGCCCGAGGCCCGCTGAAAGCGGAAGGTGGGGTCATCCTGCTGGAACTCGTCGTGCATGCGGCGGCCGGCATAGCCGACGTCGTGCTGCAGCTGGGTGTTGTGGCCGATGTGAACGATCGTTCCGTCGCCGAGGTAGCCGATGGAGACGCCAAAGCGGTCGATGATGCGGCCGGTTTGCGGGTCACGGAAGACGAGCGGATAGTCGTCCGGCGCCGGTTGCCAGGTTTCGCCGTCGTCATAGGACTCGATGACGCGGTCGGTTTCCTCGTCGGCGGCGTGCTCGCGGCCATGCTGCGAGCGCGCGAAGGACAGCACGAGCCGGCCGTCAAACTCCAATATCCCGGGAAAGTTCACGATGCTCTCGGTGTCTTCAATCCAGGTGTCGACGCGCTCGAGGGTGACGATGGCGGTGCGGGTTCCGTCCCTGTAGCGGGCTTGGTCGATCATGGCTGCTCCCTGCTGTGGGCTGAACGAGTGGCGCGGCTCAGGCGGAGATCGAGATATCGATGACGGCGCGGCGAATGCGCTGCACCGGCAGCCCGTGCGTCCCCATGTCGCGCGTGAAATCTGAATCCGAATAGAACACGTGCAGCTTGCCGTCGCGCTGCATGGTCGAGGTGTAGGAGCATCCCGGGCCGGTGTGGAAGGCGAAGGGCGCTTCCCATTGGTTCCCGGTGCCGTCGATGCTGATCAGCACGTGCGTCACCTGGGGATGGCCGTAGGACCCGCGCCCCGAGACGCACACGAGCACGTCATTCGGCAGGACTTGCAGCTGTGGCTTGGCCCCCGGCCAACCCATCGGCTCCGGTGTGTCCCAGGTTCGACCGCCGTCGCGCGACCGCGCTTGCCACAGGGGTGAATACGAGCCCGTGCGCATCACACAAAGGATGTCGCCGTTGGGCAGCTTGGTCATGTGCGCTTCGTCGAAGCCCTCGTCGACGGGCCGGTCGCTGATCCCATATGCCGGCTTAATCTCGTCGGGATCGAACTGGGTCACGTAGTCCCACGAGTGCCCGCCGTCGCCGGAGCGCACGATGAAGACGCCGAAGAGGTATTTCCAAATGCGGCCGTGGGCCTCATGGCGCCACCGGTCCTCGGGGAGCATCTTGCACCACTCCATGGCCGCCAGCAGATCGCCATCGTCCATCTCGAGGATGGGCGAGTAGACCTGGTATGACCGACGCCCCCAGGGCATGCCGGCAACCTTGAACCAAAAGCGCTCCAGCAGTTGCTGGCCGTCGCCCGAGGCCCGCTGGAAGCGGAACGTGGGGTCGTCCTGCTGGAACTGCTCGTGCATATGTCCCTTGGCGCGGTCATAGCCGTTGTCGAGGTGCACCTGGGTGTTGTGGCTCATGTGAACCAGCGTGCCGTCACGGAGACGGCCGGTACCGCCGGCAAAGCCGTCGCTGGTGTGTCCGGAGAACGGGTCACGCGTGGTGAGTGGGTTGTCATTCGGCGCGGGCTGCCAGGTCTGGCCGTCGTTGAAGGACTCGATGGTGCGGGCGGGGTCCTCTTTGTGGGCGTGCTCACCGCCGTGGCGCGAGCGCGCGTAGGTCAGGTTGAGCCGGCCGTCCAAGTCCACGAGCGAGGGAAAGTTCACGATGCTCTCGGTGTCTTGGATCAACGTGTCGATGCGCTCGACGCGAATCGTCGCCGTGCGCCCGTCGCGGGTGTAGGTAGCCTCGGTGATCATCGGCGCGCTCCCCAATCAGCCGCCGCGCGCTTGCGCGGGCCGCTCCCATTGGGTCCCTACCATGCCTCAATTCGTCGCCGCGCGCCGAATTGCGCCGAGCGGTTCGCAGAACCTATCTGAAAGCCATGGGACCTCTGAGCCAGTAAAGCCTCATGGCATGCATAGACTCCAATCCGTTCGCCCTGAGCTAGTCGAAGGGGCCGTCGAACGGATTGGGGTCGAGCACGCGGCTACCGGCCGGCTCGCGCCGCCTAGGCCAGCCCCGAAATCGTCCCGTCCGGCGTCACGTCCATACCCACGGCAAACGGTCGCCGCGGCAGGCCCGGCATCGTCAAGATATCGCCGGTCAGCGGCACCACGAACCCCGCCCCCGCTGACAGCCGCACGTCGCGCACCGTGATGCGGAAACCGTCGGGCCGACCCCGCAGCGCGGCGTTGTCCGATAGGGAGTACTGCGTCTTGGCCATGCAGATCGGGAAGCCGCGCGCCACGCCGCGATCCATGCGCCGCAGCCGGTGTTCGACGCCCGCCGCGTAGTCCACGCCGTCCGCCCCGTAAATCTCGCGCGCGACTGTCTCGATCTTCTCGGTCAGGGTGGCTTCAGGCTCGTACAACGGTGCGAAGTTATCGCCGCCGGCCTCGAGCGCGCGGAGCACCTGCCGCGCCAGCTCCTCGCCGCCCGCGGACCCGTCGGCGAACACAGTTGACACCGCCGCCGGCGCATCAATTGCACTGGACGCCTGCATCACCAGGTCCACCTCCGCGTCCGTGTCGCTGGGGAAGCGGTTCACAGCCACCACCACCGGCAATCCGAATTTGGCCATGTTCGCCGCGTGCGCCTCCAGATTTGGCAGGCCCGTGCGCAGCGCGTCCAGGTCCTCGGTGTTGAGGTCGCGGCGGTTGGCCCCGCCGTGCAGCTTGAGCGCGCGCACCGTGGCCACCAGCACCGCCAGCCGCGGACGCAGCCCGCCCGCCGGGCACTTGATGTTGAGGAACTTCTCCGCGCCGAGATCCGCGCCGAACCCGGCCTCCGTCACCACCAGGTCCGCCAGCTTCAGCGCCAGCCGCGTTGCGATCAGCGTGCTGCACCCGTGCGCGATATTTCCGAACGGCCCCCCATGAATCAGCGCCGGGCCGCCCTCAAGGTTCTGCACCAGGTTGGGCAGCACCGCGTCGCGCATGAGCACGGCCATGGCGCCCTGCGCCTCCAGCTCGGCGGCCGTCACGTAGGCGCCGCGCCCGCGGTCGGCCACGGCGATGCGGCTACAGCGGTCTTTCAGATCCTCCAGGTCGCGCGCCAGGCACAGAATGGCCATCACTTCGGACGCCGGTGTGATGTCGAATCCCGACTCCCGCGGCACGCCGCGCGTGCGCCCGCCCAGGCCCACCACGATGTCGTGCAGCGCGCGGTCGTTCATATCCATCACCCGCCGCCACAGGACGCGCCGCGCGTCGATATCGAGTGCGTTGCCCTGGTGCAGATGGTTGTCCAGCATGGCCGCCAGCAAGTTGTGCGCCGCGCTCACCGCCGCAAAGTCGCCGGTGAAGTGCAGGTTGATGTCCTCCATCGGCACCACCTGCGCGTAGCCGCCCCCCGCCGCGCCGCCCTTGACACCGAACACCGGACCCAACGAGGGCTCGCGCGTGGCGCTGATGGCTCGGTGCCCCAGGCGTTGCAGCGCCTGCGTCAGCCCGATCGTGGTGGTCGTCTTGCCCTCGCCGGCCGGTGTGGGAGTGATGGCCGTCACCAGCACCAGGTCTCCGTCCGCCGCGTCCTGCCGCGCCGCCATCGCCGCCTGCGTGACCTTGGCCTTGGTGCGGCCGTAGGGTTCGATCTCGTCGCCGGCCAGTCCCACCTGCGCCGCGATCTCCTCGATGGGACGCAGCCTGGCGGCCTGCGCGATCTCGATGTCCGGCGGTTGTGCGGGGCTCATAGGCTCTCCCGTGATGGCACGCAGCACGACACACACGACGCGGCTCCCCATTAAACCGCAGGTCGTGTCCGCTCGCCGATCCTCGTGGTGGCTCCCCTGCCGCTGCGCGGTATCTTTCAAGAAGTTCGGCTGGCGCAGGTGATTGGGAACTGAGCATGAAGGCCGCCTATCTCGAAGGGACCGCTGACATCCGGGTCCGCGAGTGCGCCGTCCCGACGCCGGCGGCTCATGAGGCGCTGGTTCGCATTCGATCCGTCGGCATCTGCGCGTCCGACATCCACTACTACGAGCACGGGCGCATCGGGCGCTTCGTGGTCGAGCAGCCGCTGATCCTGGGGCACGAGCCCTCCGGTGAGGTCGTCGCCGTCGGCGAGGATGTTTCCCACGTCGCGCCCGGCGACCGGGTATCGATCGAGCCCGGCGTCCCATGTCTCGCGTGCGGGCACTGCCAGGCCGGCCGCTACAACCTCTGCCCTGACGTGGTGTTCATGGCCACGCCGCCGGTGCACGGCGCCTTCGCCGAATACGTCGCGCACCCGGCTTCTCGCTGCTTCAAGATCCCCGACGGCATGAGCTACGACGCCGCGGCCCTCATTGAGCCGCTTTCGGTCGGGCTCTACGCGGCCGAGCGCGGTCGAGCCGCGCTTGGCGATCGCGCGGCCATCCTGGGGGCCGGGCCCATCGGGCTCATGACCCTGCTGAGCCTGAAAAGCCAGGGAATCGACGCCGTCACCGTCGTCGATGTCGTCGATTTCCGTCTCGAAAAGGCCCGTGAGGTTGGCGCCGAGCGAATCGTGAATGCTCGCGAGGTCGATGTCGCCGCCGAGCTGGCCGATAGCTTCGACGTGGTCTTCGAAACCGCCGGCACCCCGGCCACCGTGGTGCAGACGATTCGCCTGGCCGCCAGGGGCGGTCGCGTCGTTCTCGTCGGTCTCAGTCCCGACGACACCGCGCCCATCGACACCAATCACATCATCGACAAGGGGCTCGACGTGGTGGGCGTCTTCCGCTACGCCCACACCTGGCCGAAAGCCATCGAGCTGGTGGCCTCGGGGCGCGTCGATCTCGAGCCGCTCGTCTCGGCGCACTACCCGCTCGACGACGTCCAGGAAGCCATGGACTTCGCCCGGTCGCGCAAGGACGCGTGCATCAAGGTCATGGTCGAGCCGTGATGGTTAGCGACTGCACCCCGGCGCCAACGCCCCTGTCCTGCAATGCCAGGCCTCCCGTGCATGTTCCAGATCGCCGATTCATTTTGGGCCCACTTGTCTTTCCCTACTCCCCTGTCATTCCCTCCTCTCCTGTCATTCCGAGCGAAGCGAGGAATCTAGAACTCCCAACCTCCGCCGTCCCGCACCTCTTCCAACCGAGCGCATGAGCGTCCTCGACCGCTTCCGCCTCGACGGCCGCCGCGCCCTCGTGACCGGCGGCGGCACCGGCATCGGCCGGGGCTTGGCGCATGCGTTGGCCGAGGCCGGCGCCGACGTCGCCGTTTGCGGGCGCACCGAAGCCACCTTGGAGCGCACCGTTGCCGAGATCGAGTCGCTTGGGGCCCGCGCCAAAGCAATCGCCGCCGACGTGACCAGTGCCGCCGACGTGCGCGCCGCCGTTCAGGCCGTGGTCGAGGACTGGGGCGGCCTCGACATCGCGGTCAACAACGCCGGCATCACCACCTGGGTCGACGCCGTGGACATGCCGGAGGACGACTGGGATCGCGTGCTGGACACCAACCTCAAGGGCGTATTCCTGTGCTCGCAGGAGGCCGGCCGCGTGATGATCTCGCAGGGCCGGGGCGCCATCGTTAACGTGGCCTCGATCTCGGCCCAGATCATCAACCGTCCGCAGCAGCAGGCGCACTACAGCGCGTCGAAAGCCGGCGTCGTCCACCTCACCCGCGCGCTGGCCGCCGAGTGGGCGGAGCACGGCGTGCGCGTCAATGCGGTGAGCCCCGGCTACACCCGCACCGAGATGGTGAACGCGCCGCACATGATCCCCGCCCGGCCGATCTGGACGCGCGATACCCCCATGGGGCGCATGGCGGAGATCGAAGAGATTCAGGGAGCGGTGGTCTTCCTGGCCGGCGACGCCGCGGCCTATGTGACCGGCCACGATCTGGTCGTGGACGGCGGCGTCACCGCCTGGTGACCGGATGCGGCTGAAATGTCCGCGCTCGCCATGACGCCCAAGTGAACGACGACGTGCTGCTGGGCCTGGACCTCGGCACCACCAGCGCGCGGGCGGTGCTGACCGCTCGTGACGGACGCATTCTGGCCACCCACGCGGCCGAATATCCCATGGATACGCCGCGGCCGGGCTGGGCCGAGCAGGATCCCGACGCCTGGGAACGGGCGGCGTTCGAGGCGCTCGGCGCCTGCGTCCGCGCCGCGCCGGATCCTTCGGCAATCCAAGGAATCGGACTGACCGGTCAGATGCACGGCGCCACGCTGCTGGACGAGCGCGACCGGTCGATCCGGCCGGCCATTCTCTGGTGCGACCAGCGCACCGGGGCGCAACGGCAGGCCATCGAACGCCAGATCGGGCTGGCCGAGGTCATTGCGCGCACGGCCAACCCGCCGCTGGAGGGATTCACGGCGCCCAAGCTGCTATGGGTGCGCGAGCACGAGCCCGAGTCCTACGCCCGGATTCGACGCGTGCTGCTGCCGAAGGACTTCATTCGCCTGCGCCTCACCGACGAGGTTGCCACCGACGTTGCGGACGCTTCCGGCACCGCCCTCTTCGACGCGGCCAACCGTGCATGGTCCGAGGCCATGGCGCGAGATCTGTCGGTTCCGTTGGAGTGGCTGCCGCGCGCCGTCGAATCATCCGAGCCGGCCGGTGCGCTAACCGCCGCGGCGGCGGAAGCGCTTGGCCTGCCCGCCGGCCTGCCCGTGGCGGCGGGCGCGGGCGACCAGGCCGCCGGCGGCGTGGCGGCGGGAATCGTTGCCGCAGGCGACGTGCTCGTCACCATCGGGTCCTCGGGCGTCGTATTCGTCGCCAGCGACCGACCTCGGATCGATCCGGCCGGACGCGTGCACACGTTCTGCCATGCGTCGCCGGGGACGTGGCACGTCATGGGCGTTACCCAGGGCGCGGGAATTTCGCTGCGCTGGATACGCGACACGCTGGGCGCGCGGGACGCGGATGGCGGCGATCCCTACGACGCGCTCACCCGCGAAGCATCCAGCTCTCCTGCCGGCAGTCGTGGCCTTGTCTGGCTGCCCTATCTGCAAGGCGAGCGGACGCCACACCTCGACCCGAACGCGCGCGGCGTCTTGTTCGGCCTCACCACGGCGCACGGGCGCGGTGACGTGGTGCGCGCAGTGCTCGAAGGCGTGGCCTTCAGCCTGCGCGACGGACTGGAGATCATTCAGGAACTGGGCCTGCCGGCGCGACGAGTCAAGATCGCCGGTGGCGGCGCGCGCAGCCCGCTGTGGCGGCAGATCGTGGCCGACGTGCTGGGTCTCCCGATCAGCCTCGAGCCCGAAGACCGCGGCCCGGCATTTGGCGCGGCCCTGCTGGGCGGGGTTGCGGTCGGGGTGTACGACTCGGTCGCTGAGGCATGCGCGGTGACCGCGAGCCAGACCCAAGAGGTCGCGCCGCGTGCGGATGCGCAGGGCGTCTACCAGGCGACCTACCGTCTGTACCAAGAGCTGTACCCGGCGCTGGCCGACTCGTTTGCCGAGGTTGCGTCGCTGCAGGAATAACCCAGCCGCGATCCTCAGCGACTTAGGCCAGGCGGAGCTCGACGGTGCGGCTACGAGGGCCGTCGCACTCCACCAGCAAGACGTCCTGCCACGTTCCCACCTGGAGCCGTCCGCCGACGACCGGCACCAGCAACTGATGACCGAACAGGGCGGCGCGGACGTGGGCGGCCGCGTTGTCCTCCGACCCCTGGTTGTGGGCATAGGGACCGCGCCAGGGCACCAGGCGCTCCAGTGCTTCAGCCAGGTCGTCGAGCAATCCGGATTCGGGCTCGTTCAGAGTCAGGGCGCACGTGGTGTGCGGGACGCTCACCAAGAGCAAGCCGTCCGTGACCTCCTGCGTGTCGAGGGCTGCTTGAATCTCTCGGCCGATGGGGTGCACGGACGTGCGCGAGGCAGTGGCGACGCGCAGCGCGGGGAGACGCATTTCAGGCATCCGCTGCCGGCGGCGTGGGCCCACTGCGCGAAAGCTCGCGCCAGCCGGGTTCCAGAGCCAGGCGGGCGGCGTCCACCAGGTTTCGCGCCACGGCCACGCCGGGAGGGGCCGCCGATCCATCCCGCGCGAGCCAGACGACGGGCATCCCGCAGCGCTGCGCGCCGGCGACATCGTTGGTCAGGTCGTCACCGATGAGCACGCAGTCGGCAAGGTCGGCGTCGATTGCAGTGGCGGCGGCGGCGAAGATGCGCGGGTCGGGCTTCTCGGCGCCGACGGCCGCCGAAAAGACGATGGGGTCCAGAACGCCACCAAGTCCAACCTCGTCGAGGACGAGCGGCAACAGGTAACTGAAGTTGCTGAGCACGCCGGCGCGCACCCCGGCCGCTCGCACCAAGTCGATGGCCGGACGCCCGTCGGGAAGCACGCGGCTCTCAAAGGCCGCCGCCAACTCGTCGCCGACGCGGTTCACGTCAAGCCGCACCGGACCGGTATCGCCCAGCGCTTCCAGGTACACCCGGGCGTCGGCGAGGCGGAGCCGTTCGAGGTCGTCGGCCGTGCGAATCGAGGCGTAGTACGCCTTGTAGTAGCCCATCTCCGCGCGCAGGGCGTCGTCGAGGCGTGGGCGCGGCAGGTCAACCCCCGCCCGCCGCAGGGCGTCGGCCATGTAGTCGAACGGCGAGGGGTCTTGCGGGAAGTGGATCAGCGTGCCGTAGGCGTCGAAGAAGACGGCCGCTGGGTGCGAGGCGGTCACCCCGGAACCTACCACCCGCGATGGGGGTAGGCGTCTCATTGGCGCGGGTGGGATGATGGGGGCGCTCTCGTCGGGATGGCGTTGGCCGTGACCGGCCCACCGGCGCTGCCGGCAGCGGTGTCCCGCCCTTGAAGGTGCACGCAATGCCGCCGAAATCCACCGCCGCCGAGCGCTGGCGCGACGCCAACCGCACCAATCCCGACTACGTCGTCTTCGTCCCGGCGGACGACGATACGCCGGCCCATGACACCGGGCCGCGACCGGACGGGCCGTGGGACAACGGCAACACGCATTTCATCGTCACGGTCACGACCACGGGAACCTTCCTGGCGACCTGGACGCAGGCCGGGGACCACTTCCACGGCGTGAACGTGCGGGTGGTGACGGCCCGCAGCACGGACCGTGGCCGTACCTGGAGCCGACCGACGGTGGTCGAGGCGCCGCCCGACGACTCCGGCAAGACGCCCGTGTGGTCGGTTCCGGTCGTCGTGCCGCACAGCGGCCGCGTCTGGCTCTTCTACCACCGCAATACCGGCCCCGTGGACTTCGACCGCGGCATGACCGGGGTGCTCTCCTGGCGCGTCTCGGATGACGACGGCGTGACTTGGGGCGAGCGCCACGACGCCATCATCGGACGCGGGGCCATCGACGATCCCGACCCCGCCATGCTCAGCAGTTGGGTGCCGAGCGGCTGGCAAGCGCCGATCGTGAACCGGCGCGGGCAGGTGATCTGCCCGATGACGCGCTGGGCCTCCAACGACTACCAGCGCCGGTTCGAGACGGTGACGTCGGAGATCGGCTTCAACGCCCGCCATCACGAGGGCTGGTTCCTGCGCTTCGACAATGTGCTGACGGTTGACGACCCGGCGGACCTGGTGGTGACGACCTGGCCGGACGCCGATCACGGCATCCTGGTGCCGCACCCGCGCGACGAGCGCATCAGCTGTGCCATGGAGCCGTCGATCCAGAACCTCTCCGACGGCCGCATCGTGGCCGTGATGCGCACCATGACCGGCTGGATCTGGCACTCGGTGTCCGAGGACTACGGCGAGTCGTGGTCCGAGGCGGCGCCGCTGCGGTTTCAGCCCGGCGGACCGCCCATCCCACATCCCTCGTCGCCCTGCCCGCTGCACAAGCTGCGCGACGGACGTTTCCTGCTGTTCTTCCACAACAACGACGGCACCGCCCATGGCGCCGACGGACCCGGCGACGGTAAGGCGCGACGCCCGGTCTGCGTCAGCGTAGGTCGCGAGATCGACAATCCCGGCGGCCAGCCGCTGGTGTTCGGCCGCCCCCACGTGCTGGCCGACAACGAATACGCCGTCCACTCCGTGACCGGACGCGGCGGCGGCATGCCCATCTACGGCAGCTTCACGGACTACGCCGGCGAGCAAGTGCTCTGGTATCCCGACAACACGACCTACCTGCTCGGCAAGCGGCTGAGTGACGAAGTCCTCGACGACGTCTGGCTGCCGCGCTAGGCCCGGTACTTCCGCAGGCCGCCGCTAGGGCTCATCGACCGGCGCGTCGGCCGCCGTTCCAGCCCGGGCCAGCACGTAGAACGCCGAGGCGAAATCCTCTGCTGCCGGCCGCTCGGCCACGAGGCGGTCCAGGAACTTGACGGGCACCGTGAGCCAGGCGGCGATGAAATCGGCCGCCAGCTCCAGCCGTCGGTGGCGCGTGAAACCGCTGAGCACGCCCTTGAGGTAGCCGCGCAGGATCCAGGTGAGCGCCGAGCTAGGCCCGGCGCACACGCCGACCTCGACGTCATGATGCGCGCGAAAGGCGTGACGCAGCCCGCTGCTGGTGAACCGGTGGTAGTCGTCCGGCGAGGCGTGATAGCCCTGCAGGAAGGGCACCTCGGTATAGAGCACGGCGCCGGACCGGGCCACGCGCCCCATCTCGTCGATCGCGGTCTGCGGCGTCGGCAGGTGCTCGAGCACCGCGGTCGATAGGATCCCGTCGAACGACCCGGAGGCAAACGGCAGGCGCAGCGCGTCCGCCTGGCAGGTGACCGTCGGATGGCGCGCGATATCCAGGTTCACGACGCCGCCCGGCCCCGCGGCTCGCGTGATCGCGCTGGGCAGGCCGCGACCGCCGCCGCCCACGTTGAGAATCGCCGCCGGTTGGCGCATGGCGGCGGTGAGCTCCCCAAAGCGCTCCAAATTGCGCGCCGAGGCGTGGTTGTAGGTCGAGCTTGGAACGCGGTAGAGCCGGCGCGCCAGGGCGCGAAGCGGTCTGCGGGGCATGCCCTTCATGTCGGCGCCTCGGTGGCGTCCAACTCGGCGATGGCCGGAATGAGCTGCCCCAGATCGTCGATGATCGCGTCCGGCGTGACCGACCCGAGGCCGGTTGCGTCGTTGCGGCGCAGCCAGATCGCGCGCACACCGAGCGCCTGGGGCGCGCGCACGTCGAAGTCCAGATCGTCGCCCACCATCACGGCCTCGGCGGCTGGCACCCCCAGCTGCCGCAGCGCTTCGCGGTAGGCCACGGGATGCGGTTTCATCCAGCCGGATTCGGTGCTCAGCACCAGGGCGTTCACCAGCCGCAGCAGATCGAACGCGCGCAGGCGTTCCACCAGCAACTCTTCCCCATAGATCAGGTTCCCCACGACGGCTGTGCGCACGCCGGCCCGGCGCAGCAGCTCGAGCGTGCGCACCGCGTGTGGGTCCACGGTCATCCGCGCGTAGTGCGGCTCAAAGTACATCGGCAGCAGCAAGTCGATGAGCTCGGACGGAGGCTCCAGGTCAAAGCGATCGAGGACCTCCACGACTGCCCGGCGCGCGTCGGGGACCGCGCATTCGCCCTGGTACGACGCGGCCAGCGCCTCTTGCAGGGTTTCGCCCAGGGGGTCGGTCAGCTGCTCGGCGGTCGGGGCGTCGTCCGTCAGCCGCCCCAACGCCTTGGCGACCTGCGCCGCGCCCTGCCGGTTGCTGGGAGAGCCGACCAGGGGCTCCTGCGTGACCAAGGTATCGCCCAGATCGAACAGCACGCCCCGGATCGCCATGGTGCGAGTCTAACGAGCCGCGCTGTCCGAGCCCCGGCCTGTTTGATTCCCGCCGCCGGCGACACGTAGGGGCGTCCCTCGTGGGCGCCCGCCGGGATCCGGTGGCCCACGCTGCGTGCAGCGTGGGATCGGCCGTGGATGAAACTCCCAGGCGGCGCGCCGCCCGGGCCACCGGGCAGAGGCCTGGATTCCGGCGTGCGCCGGAATGACGGGCAAGACAGCGGCGCACAGCGGCGCGCACCACGCCGGGCCAGCCCTTGTGGCCGGGAGTTTTTTGACGTGTTCGGGGTTTAACTTCGCTGCCGAAATAAAAGCTGGACCAGCGGACCATCACCATGCCCGGTGGCCCGCGCCGGGTGCAGCGCGGGACGGGTGTGGGTGAAACTCCCAGGCTGCCCGCAGCCTGGGCCACCGGGCAGCGCTCGGCCAGCGACATGGTGCAGACCCGGCGAATGGTGTATGGTTTACGTAAGGCGTAACGGTGATCCGAAGCTTCAAGGACCGCAAGACCGAACGATTCTTCGGTGGTCAGGCCGTGCGGGACTTCCAGGGTTTTGCCGACCAGGCCGCGCGCCGGTTGACGATTCTGGATAACGCCGAGGCCCTTCGAGACCTGGCGGGCCTGCCGAGCAACAGGCTGGAGTCGCTCACCGGCGATCGGTCGGGCGCCCATAGCATTCGGATCAATCGCCAGTGGCGCATCTGCTTCCGCTGGGGAGACGATGGGCCGTACGACTTGGAGATCGTGGACGAGCACCGATGAGGAGGTCGGCGATGCCGACGACGAATCGCATGCGACCGGTGCATCCGGGGGAGATCCTGGGTGGCGAGCTCGACGAGCTTGGCCTCTCAGCCAATGCGCTCGCCAAGGCCCTGGCCGTCCCGACCAACCGCATCACGGCGATTCTGAAGGGCCAGCGGGGAGTAACGGCCGACACGGCGCTGCGCTTGTCGCGCTATTTCGGCACGACGCCGCAGTTCTGGCTGAACCTCCAGAAGACCTTCGAACTGCGCGTGGCGGAACTCAGGTCGGGACAGGACATCGCCGAACGAGTCCGACCTCGCGTGCCGCCACAGACGGCGAAGGCCCACCCACCCCCAGCACATTGAGAGGCCAAGCGGCGCAAGCTCCCACAAGCCCAGTTATCCGGCAGCCCGCGCTGCACGCCGCCGGTCCGGGCAGTTATACGGAAATTAGGGACCTTACAAAGAAAACCTAAGATCGCTAATCTCGCTATAACTGTCCGGCGCGTGGCCGGTGGCCATGTAGCGCCGCGCGGCGTGCCGCCTGGGCCACCGGCTGGGCGCTCTGAGCCGTAGCGCGCCCCTTTCGTCATTCCGAGCGCAGCGAGGAATCTAAGACGTCAAAGCACCGACCCGAGGCCGCCTCTAGCCGGAAGCCGGGTCATAGCCGTAGGCGCTCAGTCGATCCCCACAGCGTGAGGCATCGGGTGTATATTCGACCATGGCCGAGAGGCTCACGGCGGGGCGACCTGCGGGATTCGTCCCCCTGGCCGCGTTCTTTCTTCGATGCCGACTTGGAGCTGTCCGTGAGTAATCAGGAGGCGGTCAAAGACTTTCCTGGCGAATACCGCCTTGATGTTAAAGACTTTGGGCCGATCGCGCAGGCCAGCGTCGATCTGCGTCCCCTCACAGTCTTCATTGGTCCGAGCAATACGGGGAAGTCATATTTGGCAATCCTATTGTATGCGCTACACCAGTGTTTTGGCGGAAGCAAGTCTGCGCTTTACGGGCGGCGTGGACGCTATCGCACCGGAATGTTTAGGTCAATGTCATACTGGACGTCAGACGATGATCAAGGTGCCAATGGCATCCTAGATAGCTTTCGCAATTGGCTCTCGCATCGAGTCGATAATCGATCCCAGACTCAGTTGCCTATCGGCATAGACTCCGATGTTGACTCACAGGCTGTTCAGAAGGGATTTGAGACGGCGTTCCGTCCTGAGTTGCCAGGGGATGTGAATGAATATATCCGTTCTGTGCTTGAGCAGGCGGAAGGTTTCGGAAGTTATTCCGAAAGTGAGATTGGTCGATGCTTCGGCGTCGATGATATGAGTTCATTGGTCCGGCGATTAAGCCCTGGATCAGGTGCGAAAGTTGAATTATTCATTCCCCGGTCGGATGATGCAGGGATGGTTAGATATGAACTCCAAATGCATGAAGATCATCTGCTTTGTTCGGGAAAAATTGGTGGAGACAGGTCACTTTCGAACGAGATTGACTTGGATAAGCCTGATGATGCGCCTTTATACCTTAGAAGGTTATCTCCAAGGGTGGGCATTGACGATGAAGATCTGCGGTTCTCGCTTGCTCGAATGTCCGAAGATATCTTCGAGTCTCTGCTTAAGCCTCTATATCGCAATGCATACTACTTGCCGGCTGACCGTACGGGAATCATGCACAGCCATCAGGTTGTGGTGAGCGCCCTGGTGCAGAGCGCTACAACCGCCGGACTCCGCCGATCTCCTGACATCCCAATCCTGTCCGGGGTATTGGCAGACTTTTTGGATCAACTGATCGAAATGAGTGGAAAGCCGGTAGGCGGTCGCTCAAGATCGGATCGGGACGCCGCAGAATCGAGCGCGAGCTTGGCAAAGCGGCTGGAACAGGATGTGCTCAGGGGCGGCGTTAGAATGGAAAACGTCGGTAGCGGCTATCCCAGCTTCGACTACCTCCCGGATGGCTGGCGTGACACCTTGCCCTTGATGCGAGCCTCTTCGATGGTTTCGGAGCTTGCGCCGGTTGTGCTCTACCTGCGGCATCTCGTGCGGCCTGGCGATGTCCTGATCATCGAGGAGCCGGAGTCGCACCTGCATCCGGCAATGCAAGTGGCGTTCACGCGGCAGCTTGCGGCGCTCGTGCGAGCCGGTATCCGGGTAATCGTGACCACACACAGCGAGTGGCTGCTGCAAGAGCTTGCCAATCTAGTGCGCGCCTCGCAGCTTCCCGAAGCCGAGCGCGCGGGAATCGCCGGGGGCGATGTTGCGCTTGATCCCAGCCAGGTAGGTGCGTGGCTGTTCAGGCCCGACGCGACCGAGGAAGGCTCGACGGTCAGCGAGGTTGGTCTCGACGAGTCCGGCCTCTATCCGTCCGATTTCGAAGACGTGGCCGTGGCGATGCACAACGAGTGGGCCGAGATTTCCAGCCGGCTTGGGGACGATGGGTGAGCGGGCTTGTTGCACGCGCCCGCGCCAACGTGGACGGCCGGTGCATTGCCACGCGGATTCGCAAGGAAGGCTGTAGCATATCCCTGAATGGCGTGCCCAGCGACCGGCTGATCGTCGACTTGGATAAGCCGGGCTCGCCTCTCGGTCAGGCGGACGCACGCTGCGATTACCTGTTCGTTGCCGAGGATGACGCTGCTGGCGGTTGGGTGGCGCCGCTGGAGCTGACAACAGGGCCGGTGGATGCCAGCAAGTTCGTCACGCAGCTTCGAGCAGGCGCCTCTGCCGCCGAGCGACTGGTGCCAAGGAACGCAGCGGCGAGATTCCGTCCCATCGCTGTCTTTGGCGGGGGTTCACCTAAGGCGGAGAGGCGCAAATTGCAGCGGCGCGATAGCCAGGTGAGCTTTCACGGCGTGCGCAGGCCCGTTCGGCTGATGAAGTGTGGTACGCAATTGGCCGACTGGCTTCAATAGCCCACACGGCGCCTACGCATGTGGCGCAACACCCAATTCGGTGACTCACGCGGCGCGCAGCGTGGATCCGAGATCGGATTAACGTCACAGGATGCACGCAACCTGTGACACTGAGTGTAGGCCGTAGCTGCGGTCAGATTTGAATGTGCTGCCCGTTATCTCGCAATCTTCTAGCTTCCTTCAGAAACCACTCAAGCATGCCCCAATTGTCGATTTTTGTCCCTTCGTTTCCCATGCTCCGTCTTATTTCCAAGAGAAATTCCCCCAAGAGCGACATGGCAGTTCTGGCTTGCTCTGTAGATAACCCTCCCTCTGTTTCCTCCTGTGCGTAGAAGAACTGCAAAAGATTGTTGAATGCTCTTACCACTGGATCAGCTCCAAGGAGTGCGAGCTGAAACGAAGCCTTGCGGTATTCCAACGATAGGATTTGCGAAAGAGCGGCAGCGTTCTTGTCTTTGCCACGGTTCTTTCTGTCTGATTTCCAAGCCGAATCGGATATGAAGAGTATTATGAAGGGCTCAAGCACCTGGTTATAGATTTCAACTCGATCGGCGCGAAGCTGTTCTTCCAATTTAAGCCTTCGCTCCATTTCTTGACGATATCTCCATCCTGCTCCAGTGAGTAACAAAAGGAGTATGGGGGTGAGTATGGTGGCAATATAGGCTATCGATTCAAGCATACTTCTGACCTAATTATTTCTTGGCCATTGAGTGGCTAATGAGTTGCTGATCCGGGGAATTGGATAGCTTAACCAAAAGAGGACAAGTCACTTGTCGCACTGCACTGGTATACAGCACATGGGACATCCATTTTGCTTGTGATTGCCGCGGACGCTGTGGCAGTTGAGAGTAGCGCATGGTGAGCAATCGGGGATCCGAGGATCTGGGCCTCATTTGGCTATGCGAGTCTCGGAATCCCCAGCCGCGAGGGCGTTCATGTAGGCAAGGATAAGCTCTTTGGTGCGGTAGCGGCCGTCGAACTGGGCTTCGTCTTCGCGGCGGACGATGGGGAAGGTGTCCAGGATGTAGCCGGCGTCGGCGCGATCGAGGTGGGCGCGGCGGTGGCGGCGTACTAGGCGGTGACGAGCGTCCCCAGTCGTGATTCCGGACTTGATCCGGAATCCAGGGCGGTGAGCGTGGTTCGACAGGCTCACCACGAACGGCAGCGGGCTCGTGGGCGGCAATGGCGTGGACGAACGGGCCGAGACGTGCAGGGTGTGGATGCGGCGGACAACTACGTCTGGGCCACGGCGGCGGCAATCATCTCGGCCAGCCGAATGGCCTCCCGCGCCGCTTTGATGTCAGGCTCTTGGGCGGCTTCCGATGGATATCGCGCTGTGGCTACGTATGGGTTCAGGGTGACGGCAGCTGGCCTGAGGTCTGCGAAGGCCGGGTCCAGTCCCGTGCAGAGATAAATGAGGTAGCCGAGGTCGTGGACAAGGCGAAACGGTACGCCGTGAGCGACCAGATATCCCTTCAGATACTTTTCGGCGCATTGCTGGGCGTGGTAGCAGGCCATGGCTGGTAGGGGTCGGTCAGGGCCAAGGGCGCGGCGCGCGATCTCTAGGTCTTCGTCGGCTTTGGCGAACCAGGCCTGTTCAGGCGGCGCGTCGGTCATAGAGGACTTCCGAGTCTTCCAGCATGCGGCTGATCATCGAGTTTGGGTCCTGGCGATATTTGGCGACTACATCGGCTGAACGGATCAGGACGTCCACCGGCAGCACGAAACGCTCGGCGATGGCGAGGCGGATGGCGTAGCCCTGGCTGCCCTGTTCGTCGTTGTGCCGCAGCACGACCAGCAGATCCAGATCGCTGTTTTCGTCGACTTCGTCGCGCGCGCAACTGCCGAAGAGGATGACTTGCTCCGGCTCGAAGCGCTCCACGATGAGCTGCGTGACGGCTTGGATGGTGTCTCGGTTGAGCGGGTCTTCAACGATTCGCATGGGGAGACCTTTGCATAAATGGTCGACACCCTACGTCCAAACCGCGGATCACCCTCGCCGTCACCCTCACCCTAGCCCTCTCCCTTCAAGGGAGAGGGAATAAGACCCGATCTCCAGTCCACTGCGGAGCGGTTTTGCAAAGGTCTCTTCAAGGGAGAGGGAACAGGACTTGCTCTCCAAACTCTGTTGGAGGGGTTACGCACAGGACTCCATGGGCGTCTATAGCGCCATTCGGGCTTCGGTGTCTCCCGCGGCGAGGGCGTTCATATAGGCAAGAATAAGCTCTTTGGTGCGGTAGCGGCCGTCGAACTGGGCCTCGTCTTCGCGGCGGACGATGGGGAAGGTGTCGAGGACGTAGCCGGCGTCGTCGCGGTCGAGGCCGTAGAGGTGGAAATAGAGCGCGTCGAGGCGGGCGCGGAGGTGGCGGCGTTCTTCCTCGTCCCAGATGAAGGGCGGGCCGCCGTAGCCGAGATCGCGGGCGAAGGGCTCCATGTCGTGGGCGGTGTAGGTGAGGCGCAGCACGTGGTCCCGCACCAGGTCGGCGGCGGTGACGTCGCCGAAGCGGCTGTCGTAGACGTCGGGCGCGACTACGGGAAGCTGTTCGAGGAGATACCAACTGAGATTGGTGCCGTGCATCTTCTGTCGCGTCACAAAGTCAAACGCGAGACTGTTCAGATTGGCTATCAATAGGCAGGCTTGGTGAGCGGCGAAATCGACTTCGGGCATCAAGAGAAAGGCGCTGTCGCTGAATCCCGCTCTAGGCGCTGTGGCTGCAATCATGGTTCGCACATCAGTAGGTCGGGCGATGCGTCTGTAGGCGATTGTCCAGCCTGTGCCTTCTGGCATCGTGCTGCACACTTCGCGGTCAGGGACAAAATGCTGCGCGTCCGCATGGAATTCTGGGTTGGCGTGCTGATTCGCTGTGACGGGGATGCTCAAGTACGGGTTCGTGATGTTCTGTGGGTTGACGCGGACCGAGCTGGCCCGGTGATCGAATTGGTGGATCATCCGGCCCTGGTAGAGCGGCAGATATCGCGCATTTCCCCGCTTCCAGCGGTTGCCCTGGACCGGATAGAACCCTTCGTCCTCCAGCTGCGCCGCGGTGCGGAATAGGTGCGAGTCGTTGGCCATGTCGAACATGCGCACGTACTTGACCGGCCAGACACGTCGTTCCTCGCCGCTTGAGCGATCCACCAGCACGGGGTGGTTTGCGTAGATGCGGCGGGTGATTTCGGCGTCGCGGCGGGTGCGGAAGACGGGGGCGGTTCCGGTGTTGGGGTTCACCCGGGCGAAGTCGTCGGGAGACAGCGGGAAGCAGCGGTCGGGGTCGTTGATGGTGGCGGCGTCGTGCAGGAAGAAGGCGCACGCGGTCTCGTCGAACGTGCGCTTTGTCCCGCCAAAGATGAGCGCGCAGAACTTGAACGAGGCGTGGATGTCCTTGAAGAAGATTTTCTTGTTCTCGAAGTCGAACAGCCCGCCGACGCGCGCGCCGGTGGAGACGGTCTTGAAGAATCGGGCGGCGGTCTTGTCGGCGTAGATGCCCGACGGCGTGAGCAGGCCCACGAAGCCGTCGGGCTTGACCAGGCCCATGGCCCGCTCCACGAACAGCGAGTAGAGGTTGATGTCGCCGCCGCCGAGCAGGGGGTATTGACGGGACGCGCGGATCACTCGGGCCAGGCTTTCGGCGCGTTGCTTGGCGGCGTCGTAGGCGGCGACGAGGTTGGCGGCGGGGTCACCCCTCACCCCGGCCCTCTCCCCTGGGGAGAGGGAGTCGGACTCCAGGGGCGAGGGGGCCAAACCAGATTGGTCGCGGAGTTCTTTGATGGCGGCTTTGCGTGCGGCGGCGGTTGGTGCGCGGGCGATGGCGGGGTCGCGGGTGGCGAACCACTCCACCTCTTGCAGTTTGATGCGGTCCCAGGGCGGATTGCCGATGACGGCGTCGAAGCCGCCTTCGGGGCGGAAGCTCTGCCATCCACGCCACACGCCTGGGAAGGCGACCTCCCAGTGCAGGAACTCCTCGCGGTCGGCGATGGACCGCGCCTGGGTCCAGCGGTCCGCGAACTCCCGCCAGATGCCGTCCTGGGTGATGGACTCGTCGGCGGCGCCCGGGCCGCGGGCGAGCAGGTCGAAGGCGATGCTCGACTCGCGCCCCAGCGCCTCGACCACCGCGCCTTCGACGATTGCCTGGGCGCGCCGCCTCAGGCCCGCGGTTTGCCAGCCGAGGCCGCCGAGGAAATCCAGCACGCCGCGCAGGTCCGCCGTGGCGCGCTCGACATCCTTAAACAACCCGGCTGACTGCCGCACCTCGGCCACGTCGGCGTCGGAGAGCCGCTCGATGAGATGCATGCCGTCCGTGGCGTTCTCGGCTCCCTGGATAGCGTTGCTGGCGCTGAGACCGCCCAACCGCTCGAAGTCCTTGTGCGCCTCCAGCACCCGCAGGCCCAGCAGCGAGTCGCCGCAGCGCAGGTGGTGGTCCAGGAACGACAGCGGCGCGCCCACGGTGAAGCTGTGCAACCACAGCGACACCTTGGCCAGCTCGACGGTCAAGGGGTTCTTGTCCACGCCGTAGATGCAGCGCTTGAGCACCATGCGCCGGATGATGGTCTGGTCGCTCAGCTGCGAGTCGTCCATGACCCAGTTGGCGTCACGCGCACGTTGCAACAGGTCGCGCCGAATGGCCGCCACGCGCTCGACCAACGGCGACTCGTAGGCGTCGTCGCCGTCCAGCCACTCCGGCACCGCCGGGACGTACTCGATCATGTCGGCGATGTAGTCGGCCAGGAAGTCGACCGCGGTGACCAGGAAGTGCCCGCTGCCCATGGCCGGGTCCAGCACCTTCAGCTCGAGCACCGCCTCGGCCGGGTCCAGCCGCCGCAGGTCATCGCGCCGCTGGTGCTTGGGCCGGCGGTCGCTCGCGAGCTCCCGCGCCTGGTCCTCGAACGCCTCGAGCCGCTCTTCCGCCAGCGGCTTCAGCGTCTGGTCCAGGATCAGGTCCACCAGCTCCTGCGGCGTGTAGAAGCTGCCGCTGTCCTTGCGCGCGTAGGGATTGGGCCGAGTCTCGATTTCGCCCCGGCTGTTGCGTACCGGCTCGCGCTCCAGCAGGCGTTCGTAGATCGAGCCCAGCTGTTGCACCGACATGTCGCGGTAGTTGACGAACTGCCGCCGGTTGTCGATCTCGGCGTGGCTCAGGTCGTAGACGATGGGGGCGAAGGCCGCGTCGGACAGGTGGGCGGATTCCAGCAGCGGCGCGGCGTCGGACGCGAACAGGCCGCCGTTGTAGGGCGGCAGGCCGATGGAGTCGTCGCCGGCGTCGATCTGGCGGCTCAGCGTCATCACGCGGTCGTAGTAGTTCGCGGCGCGGTCCGAGAAGGTGTCGCCCTCGGCCATGCGGCGCGCGATATCGTCGCGAACCCGCTTGCGCAGCCCGTAGTCGTCGTAGCGGGAGTCGTTGACCGGCAGCAGGCCGCGATCCTCGGCGTAGAGCACGAAGAGCAGGCGATAGAGCAGGATCAGCGCCGCCTGCCGCACCTGGGCAAGGTCGGCGCCGCCGGCGCCCGCCAGGGCCTCGACGAGGCGGGGAAACGCGCGCTCGAACACCACGCTCGACAGGTCCTGCGCCACCTGCTGCTCGTAGCGCCGCCCCTCGGCCAGCGCGGTCTCCAGGAAGGTGGCCGTGTAGCCGGGCTGAACCACGAAGGACTGGCGCCGGAACAGGAGATAGAAGGTCCGCAGACCGTCGCCGTCGTCGACGATGAGTTCCGCCAGGTCGGCTTCGAAATAGCCGCTGGAGCGGGGACGCGCCCGCTGGTCGTAGATCCGCCAGACGCCGCCGTCGGTGAGGATGCCCCAGCGCAGCCGGCCGTCCGTGACGCTGTCCGCCGTGCGTAGATAGCGCAGCATCTGCCCGTGGGGCGTGCCGGTTCGCGCGCGGCCGCTTGCCTCACGCGCGTCGAGCTGACGGCCCAGGCGCTTGCTCTCGGCAACCACCGCGGCATCGAGGAAGCGGTCGGCGGGGCGCCTGCGCGTCGCGGCGCGCGCCTTGGACTCCGCGTCAACGAACAGCAGGTGATCGGGAATGTCCTCGTTGCGGGTCGTGCCCTGCTGCGGCAGGTAGTCGGCCCAGCCCAGGAGTTCCAGCAGCGGGCGGATCAGCTCCTGCTCGGTCTCGGCTTCGTTGGGTTGGTCGTAGCGGCTGAAACCGTCGAGCAGGCGGCGCACGCCGTCCCTGAACGTGTTGAATGGCGTCGAATGCGCCGCGCTGGCCGTCCACTCGGTCGTGGACCGGATGCCGTCGGTCAGGAAGTACTGGGTGAAGAGTTGGCCTTGCACGTCAGCTGGTCAGTGTGGCACGGGGCGGGCGGTGGAGGGGCGGGTTTGAATCTCGCCCCGACCGAACGTGTCCTATCCCCGGCTCGGCCCCGTCGGGTGCTCCCCGTGGACGTGGTCGGGACGGATCGCCTGCCACACACGGCCGTGTAGCAACGGTGTTTGGCCGTCAAGGGTTAGCCCATGGTCGAGTCCCACATGGCCTGCTGTTTGCAGAGGGCATTGCAGAGCACGAGGAGCTTGCGCATGCAGGCGGTGAGGGCCACGAGCTTGGGCTTGCCGGCCGCGACGAGGCGCTGGTAGAAGGCGCGGAGGCTGGGGTTGGCCCGGCTGGCGGCAAGCGCAGCCATATAGAGCGCCGCCCGCACCGACGCGCGCCCACCCCAGACGGAGCGGCGCCCGCGCCAGGCGCCGCTGTCCCGATTGAACGGGGCGACGCCGACGAGGGCGGCGATCTGTTTCTGGTTGAGCGTGCCGAGCTCGGGCAGTTCCGCCAGCAGGGTGTGGCAGGCGACCGGCCCGATGCCGGGGATGCTCTGCAGCCAGGCGGCCCGCGCGCGCAGCCGCGGCTCGGCCTGGATGGCGGCGGCGAGTTGCGCGTCGAGGTCGGCCAGGCAGTCGGTCAGCCAGGCGAGGTGGGCATCGATGTTGGCGTGGAGGGCCGGCGGGGCTTGGGGGCGCCGTTGCTGCTCGGCCACGCGCATGGTCAGGAGTTGGCGCCGGCGAGTGATCAGGGCGTGCAAGTGGCGGGTGGCCACATCTGGGCGCGGGCGCACCGGGGGCTGGACCTCGGCCGCGAAGCGCGCCAGCACCCAGGCGTCGAGCCGATCGGTCTTGGCCAAAATGTTGCGGCTGCGGGCGAAGTCGCGCACCTGCCGCGGATTGACCACCACCGCCGGCAGCCCCGCGGCGATCAGCGCCGCGTCGACCGCCTGCTCGTAGCCGCCACTGGCTTCCAACACGATCCGGGTGGGCTGCAGCGCCTGCGCGCGGCGCACCAGCGCGGCATGCCCTGCGGGGGTGTTGGGGATCCGCCAGGCGTCCTGCGTGGGGTAGCGCGCGACATCCAGATGATCGCGGGCGACGTCCAGGCCGAGATACGGGGACTGGGGCATTTCGGTACCCTCCGAGGCGGCGCCGGCCTCCCGCCCAGCCTTGCAAGATGCGGGCTCGCCCTGGCGGCCCTGGCAACGGTACGGGCTCTGGACCAGCGCCACGGGCCGGGACGACCACGCTACACCACGGTCTCTTGCGACCTAGGGGCGGACGGTCTGTCCCGGCCCGGTGCTTCCCCACGGACGATCCGAGGGGCTTGCAACATACAAGGGGCGTCCCTTGTGGGCGCCCGCTCCGCCGGTGACCAGGGCAGCCACAAGACACCCCAGGTGCGTAAGGTGTCAAGCAGCGAGCGGTTCGTGGTGCCGACGGTGGTCCCAGGCGGTGGACTCGTGGTAGCCGGTGCGCGTCCGCAGGCAGCCATGCAAGTAGCCGACGAGGCGGTTGCCGAGGGCCCGCAGTGCCTGGTGATGGAGATCACCCGCGGCGCGTCGCTGCCGGTAGAATCCCCGGCAGCCGGGACTGGCGAGCAGCGAGCAGAGGGCCCACTGGTCCACCGCGGCGGCCAGCCGCCGGTTCCGGATGAAGCGGGCTTTGACCGTCCGTCGGCGCCCCGATGCTACGGTCACGGGCGAGGTGCCCGCGTAGTTGCGCCGGGCCTTCGCCGAGGCGTAGCGCGTGGGATCGTCCCCGAACTCGCCGAGCACCCGGGCGCCGAGGACGACGCCGAGTCCAGGCAGGGAACGGTAGAGATCGGCGTCCGGGTGCGTCTCAAAATGGGTCGTGAGCTCCGCCTCGACGGCCGCCAGCTGGCGGGTGATGGTCTCCAGTTGCCCCACGGTGGCGCGCGTGCTCGCGGCGCACGCCCCGCGCAGCGCCGGCGGGGCCTCCAGCTGTGGGGTGCGCAGTGCGGCCCGGATCTCCGCGGCGCGCCGGTCAAGGTGGCGCTGGCGACCGCCACGGCGCAGCGCGGCGCGGATCTGGGGCGTGGTCAGCTGGGCCGCCACGTGCGGGTCCGGCGCCCGCGCCAGCACGCCCACGGCATCCCCGTGGGCGAGGTCCGGGAACGCCACCAGGGCCGCCGGGAAGTACTCCCGCAGGCCACTGCGGAGCCGGTTCGTCAGCCGCGTCCGATCCCAGATCAGCTGCTGCTGGGTCCGCGCGAGGATCCGCACGGCGGCCACCGCGTCGCTGTCGCCCGCCACCGGACGATGCCGGTGCTGATCGGTGCGGACCAGGTCGGCGAGGACCTTCGCGTCGCCCGCGTCGGACTTCGCGCCGCCGACATGATGTCGCTCCCGGTAGCGCGCCACCGAGCGCGGGTTGATGGCATAGACGCGATAGCCCGCCGCGCGCAGGGCGGCCACCCAGAGGCCCCGGTCCGTTTCGCTCCCGATGATGACCTCGTCCGGCGTCGCGGCGTGCTCCGCGATCAGCGCGTGGAGCGCGGCCATGCCCGCCAGCCCTTCGGGCACCCGGCGGGTGGCGAGGGCCTCCCCCGCCGCATTCATCAGGTGGACATCGTGATGAGTCTCGGCCCAGTCATCGCCCACATACAGAACCATCGTGCTTGGCCTCCTTCCGTGCGTGCGGGTGGCAGTCACGGTGGTCCCGGCGACGACCTAATGGCCCAGTGCTCACGGGCACGACACCCCATCAGTGCTGCGGACCACCCAGCCGAACCGGCCGGGGCTCGGTCTTGTGGCAGCAATCCAACGGTTGCTGGGATGCCATGAGCTCACCGGCTGGCAGGGCTGAACCAGTGTCCCGGATGATGCCGAGCTACTGGTCGAGTCCCATTAGGGCTGCCCCTACAAGGATTGACGAGTACTTGTCATTCCGCATCGAACGTGAGGAATCTCGAGCGTGCAACCTGCCCGCCGTGGTCGGGCGCTTGCCGAGTGGGTAGCATGAGCCTTCGAGGCCCGTGTCTGCGGCCTGATTTCATTCTCGGTGAGCTTCTCGTGCGGCTGCGACGCGATTTGGCGGCGATCCACGGATACGTGCCGGGCTTGCAGCCCAGCGATGGCGGCTGGATCAAGCTCAATACCAATGAGAGCCCCGAGGCCTCCCCGGCGGCCCTGGCCGCCCTGCGCGTGGCCGCCGACGCGTCGATCCGTCTCTATCCCGATCCGATCAGTCGCGAGCTGCGCGAAGCGGCCGCCCGCCGCCACAATCTCCAGCCCGAGCAGGTCGTCTTTGGCAACGGCTCGGACGATCTGCTCAACCTGCTGATCCGCGTGGCGTGCGATCCGGGCGACCGGGTCGTGGCGGCAACGCCCAGCTATTCGCTCTATCCGGTGCTGGCCGCGATTGGCGGCTGCGATATCCGCGAAGTGCCGCTGGGCGAGGACTTTGCGCTGCCGGTGCGCCAGCTTGCCGCCGCCCGCGGCAAGATCACCTTTGTCGCCAGTCCCAACAATCCCGCCGGCACGCACTATGGGGCTGACGACCTGCGCTGGCTGGCGTCGCGCGTGAATCTTCTGGTCGTCGACGAGGCGTATGTCGAGTTCGCCGACCGCGACAACGTCGACCTGCTGCGCGAATGCGACAACGTCTGCGTCACGCGCTCGTTCTCGAAGAGCTTCGGCCTGGCGGGTCTGCGGCTCGGCTACGCGCTGGCCAGCCCGGAGCTTGCCGACGCGCTGCTGCGGGTGAAGGACTCCTACAACGTCAGCCGCCTGGCGCAGGCCGCCGGGCTGGCGGCGCTGTCCGATCTCGAATGGGCGGAATGCCATTGGGCGGCGATACGACGCCGTCGCGATGCCCTGGCCAAGACGCTGCAGGAGGGTTTCGGGCTCAAGGCCCACCCGTCGCAGGCAAACTTCGTATTTGTCGAGCTTGACGGGTACGATGCCGCGGATGTTCAGCGCCAGCTTGAAGATCGCCGTATCGTCGTCCGGCGTTTTGCCGGCGATCCGCGTATCGCGAATGCGCTCCGGATTTCGATTGGCTCGGCGGACGACATGCAGGCGTTGACGGCCGCGCTTGGCGAGGTGCTCGGGCACGAGCAGGCCGGCGCGGCGAAATCTTGTGACACCGCAGCAAGGTGACATGGCCCACCGCCGGTGGGCGTCGAGGGGGGTTTAGGTCTTGGAAGGTCTAGTGTGGGTCGTCCCGGCGGCCATCGTAGTTTCCGTCGTCGTGGTCGGGTACCTCGTCCGTGATGTCATGACGCAGCCGGTCGATCGGAGTCGCCGCAAAGCCGAATTGATCCCCGCGGTTCAGGCGTTAGGCGACGACGAGCGGGCGAAGCTGTTCGCGTCCATGCAGCTCAACGGCGACCGGATCTATGAAGGCGCCACCGCCTTCCTGCGGCGGCAGTACCGCACCATCGCGCTGCTCGCGCTGTTCGCGGCGGCCGGGTTGGCCGTGCTGCTGTTCTTCTTCGGCGCCAACGAAGCCAAGGGCATCGAGGCGGGCGACATCGCCTGGCGCACCGGCGTTTCGTTCCTCGTGGGCGCCGCGGCGTCCGCCCTGTCCGGCATCATCGGCATGATCGTGGCGGTCAAGTCCAACGTGCGCACCGCCAGCGCGGCGACCAAGTCGCTCGGCGACGCCCTCACGATCGCCCTCCGGGGCGGCGCCGTCTCTGGCATTTTGATCGTCGGGCTGAGCCTGCTTGGCGTATTCGTCCTGTTCACCCTGTTCGACGGCTTCGGCAATCCCACACGGGCGCCGGAGTTGATTGTCGGCTTTGGGTTCGGGGCCAGCTTCGTCGCGTTGTTCGCTCAGCTGGGCGGCGGCATCTTCACCAAGGCCGCCGACGTTGGCGCGGACCTGGTAGGCAAGATCGAAGCCGGCCTCCCCGAGGACGACCCGCGAAATCCCGCGGTGGTGGCCGACCTGGTCGGTGACAACGTGGGCGACTGCGCCGGACGCGGTGCGGACCTGTTCGAGTCCACCGCCGCCGAAAGCATCGGCGCCATGATCCTGGGCGCGGCCGTGTTCAAGGCCATTGAGGCCGTGGACCCGGCGATGGCTGGCGTCGAGTGGATCCTGTTCCCGCTGGTGGTGCGCTCATTCGGCACCATCGCGTCGGTCATCGGCCTGCTCGTGATCCGGCCCGAACGCGTTCAGAACGCGCAGCGCGCCCTTGACATCGGCTATTGGGCGACAGCGATTCTTTCGACCGCCGGGATGGCGCTCGCGGTGTTCGTCATGCTCGAATCCGCGTGGTTCTTCCTCTCCGGAGTCATCGGCATTCTCACGAGCGTCGCGTTCGTCTACATCACGCAGTACTACACCGCGGGCTCCTGGCGACCGGTTCGCGAGATCGCCGAAGCGACGCGCACCGGCCCCGCCACCACCATCATCTCGGGCATGGGGATCGGGTTCGAAAACACGGCCATGCCGATCATCGTTATCTCGATTGCCCTGTGGACGTCGTTCCAGACCGGCATCTTGGGATTCGAGGCGCTTGGCATCCCGATCCGCGACTTCGAGGCCGGCGTGTTCGGCACCGCCGTCGCCACGATGGGCATGCTGATGAGCGCGGCCTACATCCTGGCGATGGACACCTTCGGCCCGATATCGGACAACGCGGGCGGCATCACCGAGATGGCCGACGCGCCGGAGGATGTGCGGGACATCACGGATGGCCTGGATGCGGTCGGCAACACGACCAAGGCGCTCACCAAGGGTTACGCCATCGCGTCGGCCGCGCTGGCCGCCTTCCTGTTGTTCAGCGCCTATCTGGAAACCGCCGATCTCCACAGCGTCGACCTGGCGAAAGTCGAGGTCTTCATCGGCGCCATGCTGGGCGCCATGCTGGTGTTCCTGTTCAGTTCATTGGCCATCCGCGCCGTCGGTCGCGCCGCGAGCACGATGATTCAAGAGGTCCGGCGACAGTGGCGCGAGAACCCGGGCATCCTTGAAGGCACCGTCGAGCCCAGCTACACCCAGGCGGTTGACATCAGCACGCGCTCCGCGCTGCGGGAGATGATCCTGCCGGGGCTGCTGGCCGTTCTCATGCCGGTCGTCGTGGGCCTGGTGCTGCGCGCCGAGGCCGAGGCCGCCTTCCTGATGGTGGGCACCATTGCCGGCGTGCTCCTGGCCACGGTGATGAACAACAGCGGCGGCGCCTGGGACAACGCCAAGAAATTCATCGAGGCGGGGAATCTCAAGGACGAAGACGGCAACCCGATCGGCAAGGGCACCGACGAGCATGCAGCCTCCGTGGTCGGCGACACCGTCGGCGACCCGTTCAAGGACACGGCGGGGCCCTCGCTGCACGTGCTGGTGAAGCTGCTCAGCACGATCACCTTGGTTCTGGCCCCGGTCTTCGTCGTGACTGCCTGACCCCGGCCCTTGCTCGTCGAGGCGGCTCTGTTGGGCGCCGTGCAGGCGCTCACGGAGTTTCTGCCCGTGAGCAGTTCGGCCCACCTCTTGCTGGTGCCCGAGTTTGCCGGGTGGACCGACCCGTTGCTGTCGGGCCTGATGCTCAGCGTGGCCCTGCACCTGGGCACCGCGCTGGCGCTGGCCGTGGCGCTGTGGCGCGACTGGTGGCGGTTGGCGCTCGGCGTAGCTGGCCGGGGCGCGGACGCCGCTGTGTCGCGCCGGGTGGCGCTGGCCATCGTGGGTTCGACGCTGCTGGTTGGCGCCGTGGCCTTTCCGCTGCGTGATGCACTACTCGAGACCCGGACCCTACTGGTCGCGTCGATCTCGCTGATCGTGTTCGGCGTGCTGCTGGCGGCGGTCGATCGCTGGGCGCCTACGCGCACCAGCTTTGACACCACGCGCCTGCCCGTCTGGCTCCTCGTGGGCCTGAGCCAACTCGTGGCGCTGATCCCCGGCGTCTCGCGCTCCGGGATCACCATGACCGTGGCACGTCTCCTGGGGTTGTGGGCGTGGAGCGGCATGCCGGCGCGCGTTTCTCGTTGCTGCTCCTGACGCCCATCGTGCTGGCGATCGTGGCCGGGTGGTGAGGCGGGCGCGAGGGGCGCGTCGACTGTCATGGATGATCGGCGTCTCGCAGTTCACGTCCGTCGCTGGGTCGGAGGCCTTCGAGTCGGTTGTGGGCTGGCGCTGGGCAGTGGTTGGGGCGTTGACGGCCGCGCTGATTGCAGGCGGTGGGGCTGCGGATCCCACCCGCCTTTGCGGGCACCGAGGCGAAGACGGACCTGCTGGATGCGCACGTGCGGCGCGCTATGGCGCGGCGGTGCCCACGGTCGCGACGCCGCCGCCAGACCCGGCGCGGACCGCGCTGACCTGGTGAGTCGCCGCCGCCAACTGGTGGAGACCCGCGTGCAGGAGAAGAATCGCCGGGACAAAGGGCTGACGCGGGCGGTGGCCCAGTCGACCCGCCGGCACCTGGCCTGCTGGACCGGGAGATCGCCCGGCTGGAGGCGCAGATCCAGCAGGCGGTGGCCGACAGCCCGGAGTTGGCGCGCCGGGCGCAGCTCTGCTCGTGGGCGAAGTTCGGCGCCTACCGGGTGGCGTTGGGCGCCGCCGCGCTGGCCATTCTTGCCCTACAGGCGTGGGCCTGCGGCAGCGCGGCAAGCCGGGCAAAGTGGCCCTAGTCGCCGTGATGCGATGCTCCTGCTGCACCTCAACGCGGTCGCCCGCCGGGGCACCCCCTGGATCGAGGAACCCGCGCGCCCATGTCATTTCGAGCGGAGCGAGAAATCTAAGGGGTTGATCCACGGCACAGGGCCGCTGCGAGTCCCGAGCCCGCAGGAATCCAGGCGCTCTGATCGTCCACGACTGCGGCGGCGTCCCAATACGCCCGTATAATTGCGTTTAGCCACCTGAGGCACCGCTTAATGCGCTTGGGCCTTCTCAATGCCACCGGGTACACCGGCGGCGAGATGATCCGCTATCTGGCCGGGCACCCCGACCTGGAATTGACCAGCCTCACGGCGCGCAGTCAGGCGGGATCTACCGTCGGCGACGTGTTGCCCTGGGTTCGCGCCACGGCGCGGCCGGACTACGCGGAGCTGCGGCTCACGCCCGAGTTGGACGGGTCGGTGGATGCCGTCGTGTCGTGCCTGCCGCACAACGCGTCGGCGGCGCAGCTGGCGCCCCTGCTCGACGACGGCGTGCCGGTGGTGGACGTCAGCGCGGACTTCCGACTGCATGACCTGGAGGTCTATCGCCAGTGGTACGGCGAGCACCCGGCGTCGGAGTGGATCGCCGACGCGGTTTATGGCCTCAGTGAGTTTCGGCGTGAGGAACTGCGGCGCACCAAGCTGGTGGCCAACCCGGGCTGCCACGCCATCGCCGCGGAGCTGGCCATTGGTCCCGCTCTGGCGGCGGGACTCGTGGAGCCGTCGGTGATCGTGGACTCGAAGACGGGAGTCTCCGGCGCCGGTCGGCGCTCCGAGGCGGCGTTTACCTATTCCGAGATCAACGAGAGCACGGCGCCGTACAACGTGGCGGCCCACCGCCACGGCCCCGAGATTGCGCAGGAATTGACCGCCCTCGCCGGGACGCCGGTGCAGGTCACGTTCGTTCCCCACCTGGTGCCCATGACGCGCGGCATTCTCTCGACGACCTACGCACGGCTTCGCGACGGAGCCTCCGGCGCGGATGTCGCCGCCGCCTATCGGGACCGATACGCTGCCGAGCCCTTTGTGCATCTCGCCGGTGAGCCGCCGCGCACCAAATGGACCACCGGCACCAACCATTGCTTCGTGCAGGCGGTGGCCGACGAGGCCACCGGCACCCTGATCGCCATGGGCGCCATCGACAACCTTGGGAAGGGCGCGGCCGGCGCCGCGCTGCAAAACGCCAACTTGATGCTGGGATTCGACGAGCATGCGGGACTCGGCATCCCGGCGGGCTATCCCTAGATGGGCGGCACTCCCTCAATGCTTGACGGATTCGCGGTGGTCGCCGGCGGCGTCGTGGCGCCGCGCGGGTTCAAGGCTGGGTCCGTGGCGGCCGGGATCAAGGCCAGCGGCGAGTTGGACCTTGGCGGCATCTTCAGCACCGTTGCCCCCTGCACGGTGGCCGCCACGTTTACGACCAATCGCGTGCGGGCCGCCAACGTGGAGATCAACCGCGCGCGCGTCGCCGGCGGCCAGGCGCGCGGCGTGGTCTTCAACAGCGGCAACGCCAACACCTACACGGGAGCCGAAGGGCGCGCCGACGCGCGGCGCATGGCGGAGCTGTTTGCCGAGGGTCACGGCGTGAAGCCGGAAGAAATCCTCATGGCTTCCACCGGCGTCATCGGCTTTCGCCTGCCCATGGATCGCGTGGCCGACGGTATCCAGCGGCTCGAGCTGAACTCGGTCGACGGGATCGACGTCGCCACGGCCATGATGACCACCGACGCCTACCCCAAGACGATTGCTGTCGAAGTGCCGCTCTCGACCGGCACGGTGCGGCTCGGCGGCGCCGCCAAGGGCGCCGGCATGATTCACCCCAACATGGCCACCATGCACTCGTTCGTGACCACCGATGCCGCCATGGATGCCTCACTCGCTCGCAGCACCCTGCGCGCGGCTGTTAACGACTCTTTCAATGTGATCTCAATCGATGGGGATCAGTCCACCAGCGACACCGTGCTGCTGTTCGCCAACGGCGCGAGCCAAACGCCCGCGCTCGAGGGGCCTGACGCCGAGCAGTTCAGCCGCGCGCTAGCGGCTGTTTGCCAATATCTCGCGCGGGAAATCGTGCGCAACGGTGAGGGTGTCACCAAGCTGGTCACGATCCAGGTTCGGGGCGCAGTCGATGCCGCCGACGCCCGGCGCGCCGCGCGCGGGATATCCACGTCCCTGCTGGTCAAGACCGCCGTGCACGGCGGGGACCCCAACTGGGGGCGCGTCGTCTGCGCGCTCGGGAACAGCGGCGCTGAGTTTGATCCCGAGGCCTTGGACATTTGGATCGGCGACACCTGCACGGTCGACGGTGGCCGCATCCAGGACTACCACGAGCCGGATGTCGCCGCCCATTTGCGCCAATCGGAGTGCCGCATCGCGGTTGATCTGCATGCCGGACCCGCTGCGGCCACGGCCTGGACCGGCGATCTCTCGCACGAGTACGTCGCCATCAACGCGGAGTACATGACCTAGAAAGGTGCCCGGTAGCGCCGCCTGCCTCACGGCGGCCGCGCGTCTCGCCGCCGCTGAAAGCGAATTCTTGAAACGTGATGAGGGTCGTTTGCTGGAACATTGACAAGCGATATGAGCCGTGGCGCGAGCTCGCGCGGATGGCCAGGCAGGGAGAAGCGGACGTGGCCTTGCTACAGGAGGCCGGCGGCCCGCCCGGCGACATGGTTGACCTGGTCGCGTATGAGGACCACGTATTCTGGAACCGGCATCTGTATGACCGATGGCCGCTGGTTGTGCAGTTGTCGGACCGGGTAGAAGTCGAGTGGTTCCGGCAGGTCCCACCGATCAGCGAGCTTGGCGAGTGTGACATCGGCGTGAGCGGCATTGGGACCATGGCCGCCGCAAGAGTGACGCCGAGCGGCCGGGGCCAAGACGCATTTGTAGCCGTGTCCGTTTATGCGCGCTGGATGTTGCCCCACCCCTCAACCGGCAGCCCGTGGAGGGTTGGCGCCTCCGACGTGTCAGCGCACCGGATCCTTTCAGACCTTTCGGCCTTCATAGGACATTCCGATCCGACAAAACACCGGATCCTGGTGGCGGGTGACTTGAATATGTTCTACGGCGCGACTGACGACACGCTGTCACTCCCCGAACGCGAAAAGACGGTTTGGGACCGGTTCGCCGCGCTCGGTCTCGAATTCTTGGGACCCCAATCGCCACGCGGCCGGCAGGCGGCAAGGCCCCATCCCGACGTGCCAGCCAACACGAAGAATGTGCCCACCTATCATCTCCGCAACGCGTCTCCTGAGAGCGCGGATCGCCAGCTCGACTACGTCTTTGCCTCGCGCGGATTCCATGAGAGGGTGAAGGTCAGCGCGCTCAATGGGGTCGGGGAATGGGGATCGAGCGACCATTGCCGGCTGATGATCGAGATCGCCACGGAATGAGTTCGAATCGTCCAATTCGGCCCCGACGGCAGCTTGTCCGGGCGGTTGCTAGCTCGTGACCACACCGTCCGAAGAAGACTTCACGGACTTCCGGGGACGCTACGTCGTGCTCAAGGTCGGCGGCACCGCCGACGTTCAGCGCGGACGGATCGGCGCTGATGTCCGCGCACTCATCGACGCCGGCGCCCGCATCGTCATTGCCCATGGCGGCGGCGACGCGCTCAGCGACTACCTGGCGGAGCGGGGTGAATCGCCCACCTGGATCGACGGACTGCGGGTAACGTCGGCGGCCACCCGTGACGCCGCCGTGACGGTGTTTCGCGGTATGGTCGCCCCGGCGCTGGTCGGCGAGCTTGTGGCCAGCGGCGTCTCGGCGGTCGGCATCGCCGGGAACGACGGAGCTGTCATTCGCGTCGAGCAGCAGTCGCCGGACCTGGGATTCGTGGGCCGGGTTCGCGACGTGCGGCGAGCCTTGCTGGACGACCTCACCGAGCGCGGGCACGTGCCGACCATCGCCCCCCTGGGTCTGGGGCCCGACGGAGAGATCTACAACGTGAACGGCGACGAGATTGCCGGCGCCGTGGCGCGCGCGGTCCAGGCCGACGCTTTGCTTTTTCTGACCGACGTGCCGGCGGTGCGCGATGCCGACGGCGAACCTATCCGCGATCTTCCAGCTAGGCACGCCACCGAGCTAATCGCAGCGGGCGTGATCCGCGACGGCATGGTGCCCAAGGTCCGCGCGGCGATTGATTTGCTGGACGCTGTCGACGCTGTCTGGATCACCGACGGCCGGCGGCCGCACGCCATCCGGCAGACCCTGGTGGACGGTGCGGTGGGTACCCGCATCATTCGCTGACGCACCTCAATCAGATAGCCATATAATCCCTGCCAACCTGAACGGCCAGAGTTCATCCATGACCCAAACAGCGACGGACTGGCAGGCGCGCGAAGCTCAGGTGTATCACCAGACGTTTGTTCGCGCCCCGGTCACCCTGGTTCGAGGCAGCGGCATGCGGGTGTGGGACGACGCCGGCCGTGAGTACTTGGACTTCGCCGCCGGCATCGCGGTGAACGCGCTGGGCCACGCCAATCCGGCAATCGCCGACGCGGTGGCCGAGCAGGCGCGCACGCTGGTTCAGGTGTCGAACCTCTTCTACACCACGCCGCAGGTCGAGCTGGGTGAGCGGTTGGTCGGCCACTCGGCGCTGGACCGGGTGTTCTTCGTCAACAGCGGCGGCGAAGCCACCGAGACCTGCGTCAAGATCGCGCGCAAGTGGGGCCGCCACAATCGCGATGGCGCCACGGGCGTCATCACCACGCTGCGCGGCTTCCACGGCCGGTCCCTCGCCATGACCGCCGCCACGGGCACGCCGGCTTATCACGAGCCCTTCGCGCCCATGCCGGCCGGCTTCTCGCACGTCCCTTACAACGACCTGGACGCCGTGCGCGACGCCATTGACGACTCCACCGCCGCGGTCATGCTGGAGCTCATCCAGGCTGAAGGCGGCGTGTGGGTGGCGGACGAAGACTACGTGCGCGGGCTCCGCGAGCTGTGCGATGCCCACGGCCTGTTGCTGATTCTCGACGAAGTCCAGACCGGCATCGGACGCACCGGCAAGCTCTTCGCGTACGAGCACTTTGGCATCACGCCCGACCTGATGGCCCTCGCCAAGGGGCTGGGCGGCGGACTGCCCATCGGCGCCGCGCTCAGCACCGAGCGCTGCAGCGTGCTCCAGCCCGGCGATCACGGCTCGACCTTCAGCGGCAACCCGCTGGTTTGCGCCGGCGCCCGCGTAGTCTTCGATCATGTCACCGCTCCGGGATTCCTCGACGACGTGGCGCGCAAGGGTGAACACGCCGCCACGGAGCTGCGGCGCCTGGGCAGTGAGACCGGCGAGATCACGGACGTGCGCGGACTTGGGCTGCTGGTGGGGTTTGACCTCACGAGCCCGGAGCGCGCCGACCACGTCATCGCGTACGCACGCGATCACGGGGTGCTGCTGATCAAGGCGGCTGCGGGGACGATCCGCTTGGTGCCGGCGCTGAACATCAGCGACGCCGAGCTCGATACGGGCCTTGAGGTCATTGGCGCCGCGCTGCGCGCCTAGCCGCGGGCGCCGCCGGCTCCCGCGCGCGGGCTGAGATCGCCGGCATGTGGGGCGGGCGCTTCGAGTCGGAGCCCGCCGACGCGGCGCGAGCGTTCACCCGCTCGTTTCCCTGGGACCGGCGGCTCTATCGCGAGGACATCGTCGCCAGCCGGGCGCACGCCGCCATGCTCGGTGCCCAGGGAATCATCGGTTCGTCCGACGCCGACGCGCTGACCGGGGAACTCGACCGGCTTCTCCGGGAGCTCGACGAGGCCGGCGGACCCGCCGACGCCGGCGACGAGGACATTCACAGCTACGTGGAGCGCGTCCTTATCGAGCGGCTCGGGGATCCCGGCCGCCGCCTTCACACCGCCCGCAGCCGCAACGACCAGGTCGCCACCGATATGCGCCTCTACGTCAAGGGCTTGACGCTGCGGATCGGGCGCGCGCTGGTGGACCTCATGGCCGCGCTCGTCGATCGCGCGGAGCCGGATGCGGTCGCGCCCGGATTCACGCATCTCCAGTCGGGACAGCCGGTCACCCTGGGTCACTACCTGATGGCGATTCAGGAGATGCTCAGCCGCGATCTCGACGGCTGCTACCAGGTCTTCGCCCTGGCCGACGTCTGCCCGCTCGGGAGCGGCGCGCTGGCGGGGGTGCCCTACGACATCGATCGCGAGCAGGCGGCGCATGCCCTGCATTTCAGCCAGGTGAGCCGCAACAGCATGGACGCCGTGGCCGACCGCGACTACCTGCTGGCCCTGCTCAATCTCGGCGTGGGAATCCTGCTCCACCTGTCGCGCTGGGCCGAGGACCTGGTGGTGTGGGCCTCGCCCGGATACGCGATGGTCGAGTTCGACGATGCCTACGCCACGGGCAGCAGCATCATGCCGCAGAAGAAGAACCCGGACATCGCCGAGCTGGTCCGCGGGCGCGCCGGCACGGCCCTGGGCATCGCGTCGGGTATGGCCGCCACCATCAAGGGCGTGCCGCTCACCTACGGGCTGGATCTTCAAGAAGACAAGCAGGCGCTGTTTCGCATGGAAGACCTTGTGCTTCCCACGCTGCGGATCATGCGTGAGGTCTGCACCACCCTCCGCTTCGATCGCGAGCGGATGGCGCAGATGGCCGCGTCGGGCCACGCCACCGCAACCGAGATTGCCGACTACCTCGTCGAGGGCGGCGCGCCGTTTCGCGAGGCCCACGAGATTGCGGGCCGCGTCGTCGCGGCGGCAATCGCCGCCGGCGTCGAGCTGCGCGAACTCACCGATGGTCAGCTTCGTGCCATCGATTCGCGCCTTGGCCCCGAGCTCCGGGAACGACTCACCGCGGAAAGCTCGGTCGCGCGACGCGATGTGCCCGGCGGCACCGCGCCGCGTCGGGTCAGGCTCGCCATCGCCGATGCTCAGGGGCGCGTCGATCTCGAGCGCGGCCGCCTGCGGGAACTCGCCGCCAGCGGGCTTCCCGCCGCGCTGGCTCCCTGGGCCTAGGCCGGGCCGCGCGGTGATTCTCGCTGCTACCCTTGCCTGCCTGTCGCGTGTGGGAGTCGGCTAGTGGCCACGCTGGTCTACAAGTTCGGCGGCACCTCCGTCGCGACGCGGGAGCGCATCGCCGCGGTGGCGGAGCGCGTGGCCGACGCGGCGGCGGGCGGCGACCGCCTGGCCGTCGTCGTCTCAGCCCGCGGTGACGCAACCGACCGCCTCATCGAGGAGGCCGAGCACACGGCGCCGCGGCCCCACGCCCGCGAGCTGGACCTGCTGATGTCCACCGGCGAAACGGCATCTGCCGCGTTGGTCGCGATGGCGATCAGCGCGCACGGTCCGGCGGCTGTCGCGCTGAGCGGGATCCAAGCGGGGGTCGTCACCGACGGGGTGTATGGCCGCGGCCGCATCGAGCGGTTGGACCCGCTCCGGGTGCGCCAAGAAATGGACGCGGGTCGGATTCCGATCGTCGCCGGATTTCAGGGGCTCGGGCCGGACGGCGACGTGGTCACATTGGGTCGCGGCGCTTCCGACACCACGGCCGTCGCGCTGGCGGCGGCGCTGTCCGCCGATCGTTGTGAGATCTACACCGACGTCGAGGGCGTCTACACCGCCGACCCTCGCTGCGTGCCACGGGCGCACAAGCTGGATGCCATTGGCTATGGGGAAATGTTGGAGATGGCGCAGCTTGGCGCCAAGGTCGTGCAGCACCGCTCGGTCGGCATTGCCCAGCGCTTTCGTCTGCCCGTCGTGGTACGTTCCAGTTTCGTGGATACACCGGGGACGTCCATGATGTCGGCTGGAGCTGTTGAGATCGAGAGCGTCGCGCTCGTGCGCGGCGTGGCCCACGATACGGACGTGGCGCGCATCACCGTGCGCGCGGTGCGTGACCGACCGGGCTTGGCGCACGGCATCTTTCAGCCCCTCGCCGATCACGGGATTAACATCGACGTCATCGTCCAGAACGTTTCCGACGCCGGCACGACCGATATCTCGTTCACCGTGAGCAAGGCTGATATGGCAACGGCGGTTGACCTCGTGCGGCCGGTTGCCGCGGAGATCGGGGCCGGCGAAGTCTCTGCCGACGACAGCCTGGGCAAAGTCGGGATCGTCGGCGTTGGCATTCAGAGCACTCCGGGCATCGCCGCCCGCGCGTTTGGCGTCCTCGCCGATGCGGGCATCAACATCCTGGGAATCACCACCAGCGAAATCCGCATCACCTGTCTGGTCGCCGAAGCCGAGGTCGAGGACGCCGCGCGCACCCTCCACACCGCGTTCGGGCTCGACGCGAACGCGGCCCAGTGAGGCGTGGCATACGGAACCTCTGCGGAGGTCGTTGGTAAACTCAGCCCGACTCGCACGAGAGACGGCGCGGTCGCATACGGGACAGGCGCGACATGGTCGAAATGACGGTTGATAGCGTGCGCGTCAACCTGGTTAGTCCGAGCCGGGTGGTGGTCCTCAAGGAATGCAACGGCACCCGATATCTGGCGATCATGATCGGCACCGCCGAGGCCGATGCCATCGCCGTCAAGTTGCAGGACCGTAAGGTCCAGCGGCCGCTCACTCACGATCTGCTGCACTCGGTCGTCGATACCGTCGGCGCGGGCGTGCAGCACGTCTCCATCACCAAGATGGTCGACCAGATCTATTACGCCCACATCGCCATGACCTTCAACGGACGCCAGCTCGAGGTTGACTGCCGGCCAAGCGACGCGATTGCGCTGGCGGTGCGCGTCAGCGTGCCGATCCTTGTCGACGAGGAGGTCCTCGGGCAGGCTGGGTTCGAGCCGGACGAAGAGCAAGAGTCGTCCGAGCCCGCGGAGGGCGACACCGAGCCGGTGTCGGAGGAGAAGCTCGAGGTCTTCCGCAAGTTCATTGACCAGCTTGACCTCGACGACTTCGGCCGGTCATAGCCGCCGCGCGCCGCTAACGATCAACCGGGCGACGTCGCGGTCCTGAGAGCTCGGGGGAGAACCTTACGCGGACGGTTGGCTCGGGCCTAGCCTTGGCCTAAGCGTCCCGGCGTAGCGGACCGCCAGGCGTGAACTGACCGCCTTCGGGCAATGGCAGGCGCTGCACGCGCTGCCGGAAGGTGCCCTCGCCCTTGGTCAGCTCGTGGGGGTCCCATCCTTGCTTTTCCAGCTCGGCCAGCACGTAGGCGCGATCAAACAGCTCGCCGGTGGCCGGATCGCGCAGCTCCTGCGACCAGTGCAGCATGTGCTTGGGAAACTCAAAGTCGCCGTCGCTCTCGCGCCGCGGCACCCGTAGCCGCAACTCGGAAACACGGATGTGGTGACGGGCAGAGTCAGACATGGGCAGTGGTGCTCGCAGGGACCAACGCGGCCAGTGGCAATTCTGGTGACCCGCCTAGGCGTCTGTCAACGAGCGGGCAGCGACCTACTTTGATCGGGCCATTTAGTTTCTTGCCCAGCATCCCCAGCTAGCCTGTAGGCACTCTGTACGATGAGGACTGCCCAACAGCGCACTGGGGCCGCTGGGAACCCATACGGGCGTTGGTCCACTGCGCCAAAAGCGCTCGCCGGCCGGTGCCCGCACTCTTTCTACACGCCGCGGCAGCGCAATTCATACCACGCCTTGACGGCGACTTGCGCCCGCGCTATCGCCACTTCGCTGGCCGAGGATCAGTCGTTACCGCTACCGCTCATGGCGTCGAGGTGCTCGAAGATTCGATCACGCAGGCCTTCGTCACCGAGCCGGTGCCCAATAGCCACCAAGTCCTCACTCAGCAGGTCAGTCCGGATGAGATAGGCGGAGTCCTCACGCTGAACAACGGCCAAGTGGGCAACATCCCTTAGCCCGCGCCTGAAGACCAGCGTTGGGTACTCGTACCGAAACAATGCCCACCCGTCCGCACCGAATGCGGCAAGCACATTCCCAACGTCGATCTCGCCGTTCATCAGGCGGCCATCGCCGCCAAGGGCTCCTCTTTCCCGGATGTCTCTTGTTCCGCACCCACCCACGAGCGCGTCTCCAGATCGAAGTATGACTGGCCGGATTTCACATAGTCATAAGCGGCGTGCCAGGCGACACCAGCCCGGCCAAGTTGGACTTCAAGCTGGCCAAGCTCCCGCGTGTCCTCGATAAACGCCTGAAGGAGCGTAAGGAAATTACTGCGGGCCTCGCCACGTGACCACCCATAGGCTGTGAGACCCAGTGGACGAAACCGTGCGGTGTGCAACCCGTCGGGGTACTCCCCATGTTCAACAGTCGTCATCACCACCACTTTCGAGCTCCCTGTCATCTCACTCCCCCTAGATGCCGCCCAAAAGTTCTGCGAGTGCCTGATTGTTGCACCAAGACCCTTGACCAAGCGTTGCGCCGCGTTATAGCTGGTCGCGGATGCTGAGCCGCAGAACCACTCCGATCTGTCAACTCAAAGTGGGACACTAGGAACGAGCGCGCCGCCGCGCGCAGACGATGAGATTGGGCGATTCCGCGCGCCAGGACCCGCGCCGGTGATCGCCGTAGGTTGCCAATTCGACAAATCCCGCGGCGCGCACCTCACCTATGAGCTGGTCGCGGCTCAGAAGGGCCAGGCTGTAGCCCAGCCGCAACTCCTCCGCCAACTGACGGTCGTCGGAATACAGGCGATAGATGAGCAGGCTCCGGCCCCGATCCGTCTGCGGGTCATAGGTGTAGAACCGCTCGCGCGTGATGAGCCGGTTCGATTCCGGTTCGCGTTCCAGAAACTGCACCGTCTCGTGGTCCGGCGTGCGATCGATGGGGTTGGCCGCAAACACGTCGACCACCAGCGTCCCGCCCGGTCGAAGGTGCTTGTGCGACGCGGCCAGACAGGCCGCCCGCGACTCGGCGTCCGGCAGCAGCAATAAGGCATTGAAGGCGGCGACGACCACGTCGAACTGACTATCGAATTGGAACCGCGACATGTCGCCGTGTGTGAAGGTCACGCGGGCCGCGATCTTCGGGTCCAGCAGTGCGCGTTTTCCTCGGGCGCGGGCCAGCATGCCTGCGGAAATATCAAGTCCCGTGACCTCGTGACCCAGCCGCGCGAGCGCCAGCGCCACCCGCCCCGTGCCCGTGGCCAGCTCGAGGATGCGCGACGGCGCAGAGCCGGCGACGGACGCCAGGAACGCCAGCTCGTCGCCGGTGCATTCGGGATATTCGAGGTCGTAGACGCGCGCGGCTGGGTCGTAGCCCGTGTCGACAAAGGGCGGTTGCGCGGTCATGCGCGGGAGCGGGCGCGCGCGGCAAGGTGCGCCTGTCGCAGCGGCTCCGGCTGGCGGTAGCGTCCCGTGCACCGCAGCACCAGCGCCGCCGCCGCCCGCAGCGAGAGCCGGTGACCCACCGACGCGAACACCGGCGACACGTCGGCCCGCGTGCGCAGCACGGTGCCCACCACCTCGTCCCGGTGCTTGAGCGCGGATTGCGAGCCGCGCGCAGTCGCCGGCATCCGATAGTCGCCAACCAGGCGCGACTTGGCGCACCCGGCAGTTGGCAGGTCAAGCGCCAGGCCGAGGTGGCACGCCAGGCCGAAGCGCCGCGGGTGCGCCAGCCCGTGACCGTCCACCAGCACGGCGTGCGGAACCGTGCCCAGGCGTTGGAGCGCGGCCAGCGCCGCCGGCAATTCGCGAAATGCCAGCAGCCCGGTGACATAGGGAAAGCGCACCGGATCCTCGGCGACGGCGATTTCGCGGAGCTCGAGGGTCGGAACGTGCACGAGCGCTGCCACGGCAATGGCCGTCGCATCGCGCACATGCACATCCACGCCAGCCACGAGAGTGGCGTGCCGGGCCGATCCCGCGGTCACGACACGCGCTGCCAAACGTTCCTGCAGCGCGCGGGCGCCGGCGGCGTCTGACGGCCAGGCCGAATCGGGGAGCGGCAGCGCTTGCTTAGCCGGCGTCCGTCGACCCTGACGGCTGCTCGCCAAGCTCCTGCTCGAGGCGTGCGTGGTCCTTGAGGCTTTCCATGGCGCGCCACCAGGCGCGGGACGTGAACGCGCCCAGTTTCCCCTGCGCGGCAAGCTCGGGAAACGTCGAGTCCTCGTGATCGCCGACGACCGGCAAGTGCTGCTCGATCGCCCGGCTCATCACGTAGACACCGCCGTTGACCCAGTGCGGCAGCACGGGGTTGGTGGCGAATTGCCGCACGTGCCGATCCTCGATCTCGACGATGCCGAACTGGCTCACAAACGGCGTGAGCAGAATCGTGGCGGTGTTCCTGTCCTCGCGGTGCTGCGCAATCATGGGCGCCAGCACCTGTGCCGAGAGGATGTCGGCGTTGGTGGCGATAAACATCTCCTCGCTCGCGGGAATCTGGCTGCAGCCGAGCCGCAGCCCGCCGCCGCGGCCCATCGGTGTGTCTTCCACCTCGTAGGTGATCTCAACCCCCAGGGGGCTTCCATCGCCGAAGTAGTCCTGGATGATCTCGTGCATGGCGCCGCAGGACACCACGAAGCGATCGACCCCTTGGCCGATCAGCCAGTCGATCTGGCGCGCCATGATGGGACGGCCCGCCACCTCAACCATGGGCTTCGGCCGATTCGCCGTGAGCGGTCGCAGCCGCTCCCCTTTGCCTCCGGCGATCAAGACCGCGTACATCGTTGGCCCTTGCTCCCCGGTCCTTTCAGGGAATTGCGCTGTCACCGCTCCCTTGACCGGATGTCTACAGAAACCTGTAGGGGCGTCCCTTGTGGGCGCCCGTTTCGCCGGTGACTAGGGCAGCCACAAGGGCTGCCCCTACAGCGAGACGGACTGTCACCGCTGCATTCTAGGCCGCGTGGCCGGCCCAAGGGCGGCGAACGCGATGCCGGCGCTTCTTGTACCGGGCCCACCAGTGATTCGCGCAACGCGACGATGACGCCGTCCGAGTCTCGCGACTAGAGCCCACCGCTGTCCGCACCAGCCACCGGCCCGTTGGCATTGATGCCGAGGGCGATGCCCGGCACGCATCTTTGCTAGGTTCGGGCGCCGCTGGGGTGCTGGGAGACACACGCTGCGCTGCCCGGAATGCGGAACGGATCGCCTTCAGGTGGTCGACTCGCGCGACGCGTCCGACGCCGTGCGCCGGCGTCGTGAGTGCAGCGAGGGCCATCGATTCACGACCTACGAGCGGTGCGAAGTATTCAACTGTCCGCGCTGCTCGTCGACCGAGACGCGCGTCGAGCGCACCGATGTCGGCGCGCGGGGCGTTCAGCGCACGCGCCGCTGCGGTCCCTGCGGCCTCATCTTCGGCACGATTGAAGGATTGGTCCGTCCCGACATTTCCGTGATCAAGGCCGATGGGCGGCACGAGCCGTTCAGCGGCGGCAAGCTCTTCAGCGCCGTGCGCGCGGCGTGCTCCAAGCGCCCGGTGTCGACCGAGGCCTTGCTCACGCTGGCCGACGGCATCGAGACCGAGCTGCGGGATACGGGTCAAACCGAGGTCCGGTCGGCGGTGCTCGCCGAAATGGTCCTGGAGCGGCTCCAACCGCTGGACGAGGTCGCCTCGGTGCGCTACGCCTCCAGCTACGTCGAGCCCGGCGGACTCGAAGACATGCTGACGGTCATTCGCCAGACCGTGCATCGCCGCGAGCTGCAATCGATTCGTGAAACGAATTTGCCGCTCGTCGACGATGACGCGGAGTCGTCAGACTGACTCCAGCGCCGGCGGCGAGGCCGCCGGGGAGCGTGTCGGCGCGGCCGGTACTGCCCGTCGGCGGATTCGTTGCGCTTGGCATCGCGCTGGCGCTGCTGGGACTGGTGGTGGGACTGCGCGCCGAGTTGCGCCTGGCGGCGGACGTGGGCGCCACGCTGGCATCGCTGATTCCCAGCGAGGCCCAGGCAGAGACTGTCGAACCCGGCGCACGAAGCGTCAGCTACACCAGCAGCGCCGGCGATGAAGTCCCAGCCGATCTCTACGTGCCGCCGGAGTCTGGCCCCGGCCCGGCGCTGATCCTGGTCAACGGCGTCGAAGTCACCGGACGGCGCCATCCGGTGCTGGTCGCATTTGCGGAGTCCCTCGCCCGTGCTGGATTCGTCGTGCTCGCGCCCGAGCAGCTCGGCAACGCCGCCTACCGGCTCGTCGATCGCGACCCGGACGCCCTGGTGGCGGGGTTCGAGTTTCTGTCGCGGCAACCGGAGGTCGATCCCAAGCGCATCGCGTTTGTTGGCGTTTCAACGGGTGGATCGCTGTCGCTGGTCGCGGCCGCCGATCCGCGGATCGCCGACGATGTCGCGTTCGTGGCCACCGTCGGCTCCTACTACAGCTTGGCGACGCTGCTTCAGGCGGCGACGACGGGGACCATCTTCGAAGACGGCAGCTTCGAACCCTACAGTCCCCATTCCTACGTGTGGGGCGTCGCGCGCAACACGTTGGTCAGCCATTTGTCGGACCCCAACGATCGGCGGATGCTCTATGACCTCTTTCCCGGCGCCTCACCCGACCCCGACCGCGACGCCCTGGCGCGCATCGACCTCGATGACTTCACCGCGGCTGGCCGAGCCGTCTTCGACCTGTTCACCAACCGCGATCCGCGGCTGGCCTCCTACCTCATCCGCCGCATGGACATACACCTGCCGCTGAGCCTGGACGCCCTTTCGCCGCTGGGCGTAGCCGACCGGATCGAAACGAGGGTCCGCATGCTTCACGACCGCGGCGATACGTATATCCCGAGCAGTGAGTCCGAGCGCTTGCTGCGTCGCCTGGGTCCGCGGCAGGCCGCGCTCACCGAAACCGACGTGCTGGAGCACGCCCTCCTGGATGAGGTGCAGCTCTCGCCCGATTTCCTGCTGGGGACCTTTGCACCCGGCATGTTGAGCATGTTTGGGTTCGTCTTTACCGCGCTGCACAGCCTCTGAGCCGCACTTCGCATCTTCGAACGCCATTTTGGGGGCACCCATTGGCGACGCATGGTTGGCCTCCCTGAGGTAAAGGTCCTACCGTTTGTGCCGGTGGCCTGGTCGCCCGGTCCGGGTCCGTTGACGCTGCGAGGTTGTGCACGGCATGAGCAACGACTTGCGGAACGTGGACGTCGCCATCGTGGGCGGCGGCATCGTGGGCTGCGCCGTGGCACTGGCCGCGCGTCAACGCGGGCTTTCGGCGGCCATCCTGGAGCGTGGACGCATCTGCGGCGAGGCGTCGTCCGTGGCGGCAGGGCTCATCTGCGGGCAATACGACGCCGACCACGACACGCCGCTGTTACGCCTGCGGTTGGCGGGACGCGACGCCTTCCCGGAGTTTGCCGAAATCCTCGAATCGCTCGGCGGCGCTCCCGTGGGCTACCTCCAGGGGCCGACCATGGGCGTCGCCCGGACGGAGGAGGAGCGCGAGCGGCTGCTGACGCGCGTCGCCACGCAGCGGGAGGCTGAGCTCGACGTCGAGTTCCTCGAACCGGAGGAGGTCCGCCGTCGCGAGCCGTTGCTGGCGCCCGATGTCACCGGCGGCGCGCTCTATCCCGACGGGCAGGTCGACACGCATCGATGGGCGCCAATCGTGCATCGCGCCGTCTTGGCGGCGGGCGTGGACGTCCACGAAGGGACCGAGGTCGTGTCGCTGTCCGGCGGCGCTCGCGCGTCGGTTCGCACGGTGCGCGGCACGCTCAGCGCGGACCATGTCGTGCTGGCTACGGGCCCTTGGGCGCGCGAGCTCCTGCCGTGGGTCCCGGTCGCACCGTCCAAGGGGCACATCATCACCTTCGAGGCGCCCAATCTCCGGTCGCGCCACGTCATCAACATGCCCAGCGGCACGTTGAGCCAGCGGTCCGACGGGCGCCTCATCTTCGGCGCCACCAAAGAGCGCGTGGGCTTCGACCGGCGAGTGCAGGCAGGCGCGGTCACGTCGTTGCTCGGCGCCGCCACCGCCGCGATTCCTGGGCTGGCGGCCGGATCGCTGACGGGAATCTTGACGGGATTCCGGCCCGAACCCGAAGACGGCCTGCCATTGATCGGGCACGATTCTCGCAGCGGCGTGATGCTGGCGACCGGCCATCACACCCACGGCGTCACGATGAGCTGGCTGACGGGACAGATCGTCCCGGTTGCTTGCGAGTAAGGACCCCGGCTACCCCGTCGAGCCGTTCAGCCCCGAGCGATTCAGCGACCGCGCCTGATCGAGTCGGCGCGACCTAGCGATGCGGCGACCATCGCCGCGGTTTCGGCTGCTCCAGCCAGGCCGTCAATGCCTCCGGCGTCATGGTGTTCAGCACGTCGCCGGCCGTGAGCCAGGCCCGGCGCGCGGTGGCGACGCCGTAGCGCATGTAGGCGTAGCTCTCCGGGCGGTGGGCGTCCGAGTTGATGGAAATGGGAACCCCCAACTCCATCGCGCGGCGCGCCATCACGTCGTCCAGGTCCAGGCGCTCCGGTGAGGCGTTGATCTCCATGGCCGTCCCGGTCTCGGCGGCCGCCGTCAACACCGCGTCAAGATCGAAGTCATAGCCGTCGCGGTAGCCGAGCATGCGTCCGGTGGGATGGCCGATCACGTCAACCTGCGGGTTGCGAATCGCCGCGATCAACCGCGCGGTCATCGTCTCTCGCGGCTGGTTGAAGTTGCTGTGGATCGACGCCACGACCACGTCGAGTTCGGCCAGCAGCGCATCGTCGTAGTCCAACGCGCCGTCGGCCAGAATCTCGACCTCGCTGCCATGCAGGACCGAAATCTCAGGGAACTCAGCCCTCGCCTGCTCAATCTCCGCCCGCTGCGCTCGGATCCGCTCCGGTGACAGGCCGTTGGCGACCTGCAAGCTGCCCGAATGGTCCGTGATGCCGATGAAGGCGTAGCCCGCAACCCGCGCCGACTCGACCATGCCGGCGATGGACGCCGCGCCGTCGCTCCACAGCGAGTGACCGTGGAATTCGCCGCGGATGTCGGCGAGCTCGATCAGGTCGGGCAGCGCGCCGTCCGCCGCCGCGGCAATCTCGCCACGGCTCTCGCGCAGCTCGGGTGGGATCACCGGCAGTCCCAAGGCGCCGTACACATCGGCTTCACTGGGCGCCGATCGGCGCGCCTGCGTCTCGACCTCGTCCAGGCCCCACTCGTTCAGCGACAGACCCGTGGCCAGCGCCCGGTGCCGCAACTCGATGTTGTGCTCCTTCGACCCGGTGAAATACACCAGCGCCGCTCCATAGCTGGCCGGCGGCACTACCAGCAGATCGACCTGGAGGTTGTTGGCCACCAGCGCGCGCGTCTTGGTCGATCCGGAAGCCAGCACTTCGGCAATCGCCTCGTGCTCGACGAAATGCCGCATCACCGGGTCCGGGTCGTCCGCGGCCGCCAGGATGTCGAGGTCGCCAATGGTCTCGCGCATGCGCCGCAGGCTGCCGGCATACGTCGCCGCCGTAACTCCGGGGGCCTCACGGACGTGGGCCGCCAGACGCTCGGCGAGCGGCAACACGTCACCCAACAAGTGACGCGCCATGCGTTCGCGGAACCGCTGCAGCTCGCGCAGGAGTCGTGCCTGTCGCTTGGCGCCGATGCTGCGCACCTGCGCCAGCTCGTTGGCCCGCGCCGCCGCCTCCAACTCGTCGATGCTGGTGATCTGTAGCTTGGCGTAGAGCGTGGCCGCGGTCTTGGGACCCAACCCCGGCACGCGCAGCATGTCGAAGACGCCGGACGGAATCTCCGCCCGCAATTCCTCGTACTCCGCGACTCGCCCGGTGGTCACAAACTCGCGCAGGAAGCCGGCGATGCCCTTGCCGATACCCTGCACCGTCTCCAGGGAGTCGCTTGCGACGAGCTCGCTGAGGTCAACCGTCAGCCCGTCCACCCGCCGCGAGGCCGTGCGAAACGCCCGCACGCGAAACTGGTTGGCGCCGCGGATCTCCAGCACGTCCGCGAACGCATCCAGCAGGTCGGCCGCGTCCTTATTCGTCATGCTCGGTCGCCCATTTCGTACACCCCACCCCGGCGGTGCCTCGAATGCCGTGCGCGGATGCATTCTCACCGAATCGCCGCCAGCGTGCGCAACGTCACGCGCATGGGGGCGCTCGACAGTGCGGCCGCGCCACGCGATGCTAGGCAGCGACTTTGGGCGGCCCGAGGAAACGCGCCATTCAACGTCCGGTCTACGGGTCGCGTGCGGTCGCGGTCAAGCCCCTGACGCGCCTGTTCGCCTTGGTGATCGTCGCCGCAGCCCTGGCCGCGGCATCGCCGGCGCACGCGGCTGACTCTGGGTTCGCGAGCGCGGACGTTGCCGCCGCCACGTACTTCGCGGAACTCGAGCACAACGTCGCCGATGTCGTTGGCACGTTTGTCGACGGCACCGCCTTCGAGTCGAGCTTCCTGCAGCACTTCGAGGGCACCGGCGGCGTGGAGCGCTGGGGCTTTCCGACATCCGCGATCTTCGAGGAGACGCTCGGCACGCTCACGCAGTACTACCAGCGGGGCGTCGTGGACTGGCGGCCGCCGCCCGGCGGCGGCGCGCATAGGTTCCTGCGCCGTCTCGCGTGGGACTACGTCGGCGGTGGGCTTGCCGGCTCGGAGGATCAGGGCGTCGAGCCCGACCTCACCAATCCCCACCCCGGCGAGCTGATCGGTCCCTGGGGTCACAAGGTCTCAAACCTGTCCGTCGAGGAGGTTGATACCGGCTTCGCCGATTTCTTCAACCGGCTCGGCGGCGTCGAATCGTTTGGCTTTCCTAAGACCGACGCGCGCCGGGACAATCACCCGCAGGCCGTGCTGCACGATCCCACCCGGCCCCGCGACGACCGCATTCGCCAGTATTTCCAGGCCGCGGTGCTTGAGTACCACCCGGAATCTCCCGGCTCGCCGGTGAAGCTCCGGTTGCTCGGCGACACCGTGCGCGACAGCAGATATCCCTTCGGCGGCTGGCAGCAGTTCCTGGTCTTCGCCCCGGAGGCCCCGTTGGCGGCCGGCGACCCGCTTGAGCTGGGTCTCGAAAGTCGCCGCGGGCCTCGCGGCCCCACGGTGGCCGACGCGGCGGAGTTTCTGCAGCTGTCCTTGTTGCGTGTGGAAACCGACAAGGCATGCGGGTCGGCCTTCTTCGTCACGGCTGACGGCTATGCCGTCACGAACTGGCACCTCGTCCACGACGCCAGCGACATCGTCGTCTCGAGTCCGCGTGGCTACGCGGCCGAAGCGCAGATCGTCGCGGGTGACGCCGAGCGTGACATTGCGCTGTTGAAGATTGACGGCGACGGACATGTGCCGGTGATCTGGGGCGACTCCGACAGCCTCTCGGTGGGCGCGGATCTGGTGGCGCTGGGCTACAGCGTGACGCTTGTCCAGCACGGCGTTGACTGCCCACCAATTCCGACTGTGACAACCGGCGTACTGTCAAACCGCGTGGTCAATGCCGGAATCAGCTACCTCCAGACCGACACCGCGCTCAACCCGGGTAGCAGCGGCGGGCCCGTTGCCACAACGTCGAGCCGAGTCATTGGCGTGACCGTGGCGGGACTGATCGGCCTTCAGAACACGAACTTCGTCATTCCTGGTTCTGAAGTGCGGGCCCTGGTCGACGCATGGCTCGACGAGATTCGCCTCAATGAAGCACCGCCAACCGTTCCGCGCCGCCCCGACCCGAACGATTGCTCAGCAGCGATCGGGTTCGTTGCGACAGCTTCGGAGGGGCCAACCTAGAGACCGAAAGCGTAAATGTCGGAATTCGGACGACCATCGAGAGCTACGGCGATGCGACCGCAGTCATCACGTTCAACGACGTGTTCGATACAAACTACCGAAGCCGCGACACGCTCTACCTTGGGCCCCACATTTGGAATGGCGAAAGGTCGCTATTCACGTGGGTCAGAGTGACTGACGGCGTTCTCGAGGTCGTCAAGACCGATGAGAACGTGGCAATTCCCGAGGATTCATCGCCATACACCATTGTTCTGGTGTATGACGCCGGATCGGTTCAGCTCTTGATCGACGGCGAGCCCAGCCATGTCGAAGACGGCTTGGCGTACGAATATGTCTACCTCTCCCTAGGTTGCACGGGATTGGCCGATCCGGGTCGCGACTACGTCGTGTTCTCGGATGTGGCGATCGTGGGCGTACCACTTCCCGCATGAGCAGACGGCTCCTGTGCCCTCCGGATGGGGCAGTACGTACAGCGCTTCAGCACGAGAGGCGATGACCCGATGATGAAACTCTGCTTGCTCTCGCTCTCGTTCAAGCGCGCCTTCGCGGCGGGCGAGATGGACGTGTGGTCGTTTCTCGACGTGGCCAGGGACCTCGGCTTCGACGGCGTCGATCTGCACGCCCTCGGACTTCCGTCGGATGATCACCGGGTTCTCGATGAAATCGCGCGCGCCTGCCTCGACCGCGGGCTCTCGATCCCGTGTGTCTCGATTGGCAATACCTACGCCGGTCCGGCTGACCAGATGCACGCACAGGTCGCCATGACCCACCGCTGGATCCGCGCCGCGGCTCGGCTCAAGGCGCCGCAGGTGCGGGTGTTCGCCGGCACGCCCGAGCCCGGCGACGAGGCCGCCGCGTGGACACGCTGTGTCGCGGCGCTGCGGCAGTCGGCTGCCGTTGGGGCCGAGCTTGGCGTGCGAGTGAGCCTGCAAAACCACAATCACCGGCAGATCGTGCGCACCGGGGCGCAGTTGCTGCGCATGTTGCGTGACGTTGCCCACCCGAATCTGGGGCACGTGCTCGACTGTGGGCAGTACGCCGGATCGCCCGGCGCCAGCGGCTATGCCGACGACGCCGACCGTGGGGCCTACGACTACCTCGCCAGCATCGAGCAAACCGCCCCCGTCGCCACGCACGTGCGCGCCAAGATCTATGAGATGCGCGACGGACGCGAGACGAGCCTGGACTACGAGCGCATCTTCCGCGCGCTGCGAGGCGTGTCCTACAACGGCTGGGCGAGCCTGGTGTACGAGGGCCGGGGCGACGAGCACGCCGACATCGCCGCCGCCATCCCCATGCTGCGGCGTTTCATCGCCGAGTCCTCGACGCCTGCAGCGGCTGGGGACTGAGCTGCACCGGCGGCGCCATCGGCCGACTTACCGGCGCCCCGACTTCAAGACGGGCGTTGGCGGTGGACAGTTCCATTGGCCAGGGCCATGCTTGTCGAAGCGCTCGTGCGGCATGGGTGGCGGCGTGACTGAGCATCCGGTGGTCTCATCATTGGTACGCGTAGCAAAGCCCCTTGCGCGCTTGGTCGCACTGGCGCTCGTAGCGGCGTCAGTTGCCGTGCCGTCGCCCGCCCGCGCCACCGAACCCGGGTTCGCGACCGCGGAGGTGGCCGCCACCGCGTACTTTCCGCAACTCGAACACAACGTCGCCGACGTCGTTGGCACGTTCCCGGACGGCGAGTCGTATGCGGCAAACTTCCTCCAGAACTTCGAGCAGACCGGCGGCGTTGAGCGGTGGGGCTATCCCACGTCCGCGATTTTCGAGGAGACGCCCGGCACGCTGACGCAGTACTACCAGCGCGGCGCGATTGACTGGCGGCCGCCGCCGAGCGGCGGGGCGCACACGTTCCTGCGTCGGCTGGCGTGGGACTACCTCGGTGGCGGACTTGGAGGGTCGATTGACCAGGGCGTGGAACCGGTCCTCACGAATCCCAATCCCGGCGAGGAATTCGGTCCCTGGGGTCACAAGGTCGCGAATGTGTCCGTGGAAGGCGTTGAGATTGGCTTCGCCGACTTCTTCCACCGGCTTGGCGGCGTGGACTCCTTTGGCTTCCCCAAGACCGACGCCCGCCGCGACGATCATCCCCAGGCCGTGCTGCACGATCCGACGCGTTCCGGCGACAGCCGGATCCGCCAGTACTTTCAGGCCGCTGTGCTCGAGTACCACCCGGAGTCGTCGCATGCGCCCGTGAAGCTGCGGCTGGTGGGCGACACCCTGCGCGACAGTCGATATCCCGACGACGCCTGGCGGCGATATTTGGCGTTTGGCCCGGAGGAGCCGTTTGCCGTCGGCGATGGCATCGAGATGAAGCTGCCGAAGCGCCTGGGGCCTCACGGCTCAAGCGTGGACGACGTGGCGGCATTCCTCGAACCGTCACTGCTGCGGGTCGAAACCGACCTTGGATGCGGGGCGGGCTTTTTCGTAACGGAGAGCGGCTATGTGGTGACTACCTGGAACCTCGCGGGCAGCGCTCTGACTATCCATGTCTCAAACTCGAGGGGGTATGTGGCCGGGGCGCAGCTCATCACCGGAAACGCCGAGCTCAATGTTGCGCTGCTCAAGGTGCCGGGCGACAACCATATCCCGGTGATATGGGGCGACTCGAGCGAGCTGGATGCACAGGTTGAGCTTGTGGGTATGGGGTATGACTCCGCGCAGGTGGGGAACGTGGGAGGCATCGGCTGTCAATCGGAGCCGACCACAACCACGATAACGTTGCGCGATACTTCCGTTCTGCGGTGGCAAGGTATCCGGCCGAGGATCAACGTGGGGCACATCGGAGGTCCGGTGGCGTCGCGCGCAGGGCAGGTCGTGGGTGTCATGACTACTAGATATGCGGGAGTCGGCACGATTGATGACATGATTCCCACGGCAGAGGCTCAGCCATTCGTCGCAACTTGGCTCGATGGACTCAGCCGCGGAGATACGCCGACGCTGCCCTACCGGAAGCGATTCGATCGGATAGTGCTGGCCGAGCGCGACCGGATGACTTGTCCTGGATCTCCGGATACACCCGGGACCATATGGGTGGATGGCAGCCAGATTGACCTTACTGCGACTGTCGAGCTGAATCCCAACGGAGGCGCCGCAGGCCTGTTGCGCTTTGCACCCGAAGAATATGTTGGATCGAATCTATATGATTTCATCTACTTTCGTGCATCCGAGGCTGGTCGTGAAGTCGACAATCTCTCGTGGATAAGGTACAGTTTTGGGTCATATTCCACTATACGAGAAGGCGGCCATACGGTTATTGCGAGTGGGAGACCATTCCATATCAGATTCATTTATGAATCCGGCTCGATAGTCCTCTATATAAACGGTAAGATTGAGCATACGGAATCCGGGCTACCATATGGTGAGAGCATAACTCTAGGTTTGGAGTGTCTTGCTGCCACAGGATCGCCAGCTATGCACTATCATGATGTGCGTATAACTGGATTCCTTTGGCCGGAGATCTGGTAATATGCCCCGCGTAGTTTCTTTGAGCGGACTTTCAGCATAAGCACAGAAACCATCGGCGTCTTGGGCGCCGGCCTCATGGGCCACGGCATCGCCCAGGTGTTTGCTGCCGCCGGGCACCCGGTGGTCATGGTCGACGCCGACCCCACGGCCTTCGACCGCGCCCGCGTCAAGATCCGCCAAAACCTCGACCTGCTGATCGAGTACGAGTGGCTGGACGCGGCGGCGGCGGACGCGGTCCTGCCGCGGATCAGCACTTCCACCGATCTCGCGGACCTGGCGCCCGCCGATCTCATCATCGAGGCCGTGGCCGAAGACCCCGAGATCAAGCGCGAGGTCTACGGCAACCTGGCGCCGCACCTGCGGCCGGAGACCATCCTGGCGACCAACACCTCCAGCATTCCCATCCGCGTCCTGGCCGACGCCACCGACCGCCCCGACCGTTTCACCACCACTCACTTCTTCCGCCCGGCCTACATCATCCCGATGGTCGAGGTGACCAAGGGCGACCAGACCTCTGAAGCCACCATCACCCGCGTGCTTGGGCTCCTCCGCGGCGCGGGCCTGAGCCCGGTGCGCATCAACGTGGACCTGCCGGGGCAAGTGGCCAACCGCCTGCGCCAGGCGCTTTTCCGCGAGGCGCTCGACCTGGTGGAGCGCGGCGTGATCTCCGCCGAGGACATCGACGAGCTCGCCGGTTTCTCGTTCGGTCCGCGCATGCCGCTGATGGGCGTGATTCGCGACCGCGACCTCGTAGGACTTGACATAACCACCCGGGGCGCCGAGCGCGTCTGGCCCGACCTGTCGAACGCTTCCGAACCGCACGCCTCGCTGCGAGACCTGGCGGCTGCCGGGCACCTGGGACTCAAGACCGGCCGCGGCTTCTGCGACTGGTCGGACGTCGACTTCGCCGCCTACTGGACGAAACTCGAACGCCAGCAGCTCGAAATCTTCGGCGCCCTGCGCCGCGCGGGAGCCCTGCCGCGCGACTGACCCGCCGACAACGCGCGGCGGCGAGCGCGTATCCTGCGCGGGACGCATCGCAATCTGCGAAGGGTACGGCCCATGGACTTGGTTCGCTACGAGTATCAGGGTGAGATTCGACACGGCATCCGCGAGGGCGACAACGTCGCCGAGATCGAGGGCGACTTCTATGGCGACATGCAGCGCACCGGCGCCATCGCCGCGCTCAGCGACGTCAACCTCAAGGCGCCGACGATGCCGTCCAAGATCCTCAACCTTGCCGGGAACTACTACAGCCATTTGGGCGACACGCCGCCTTTCACCCGGCCGCAGCCCTTCCTGGCTCCGCCGTCGTCGGTGATCGACCCGGGGGACAACATCGTTATTCCGGCCGGCAGCGTCAACGTCGACTATGAGGGCGAGATCGCCGTCATCATCGGCAAGCGGGCGCGCAAGGTTTCGGTGGACGACGCTCCGAACTACATCCTGGGCATCTGCCCCGCCAACGACGTCAGCGAGCGCGACTGGCAAAACGGCGACGACAAGGACGTCCAGTGGTGGCGCGCCAAGGGCGGCGACACCTTCTCACCATTCGGACCGTGGATCACCACCGGGTTGAACTATCGCGATATCAGTCTCAAGACCCTGGTCAACGGCAAGGTGGTGCAGGAGACCAATACGAAGGACGACATGGTCCACGACATCGACACGGCCTTGAGTTTCGTCTCGCAGCACATGACGCTCGAGCCGGGCGACGTCATCTTTTCGGGCACCCCGCAGTCCACGACCGCGCTAAAGCCCGGCGACGTGGTCGAGGTGCGCGTGGACGGGTGCGGCGTGCTGTCCAATCCGGTCGTAGCGGAGGCGTAGCCACCGCCGGGACGGCGTCTACCCCATAAAGGGTCGCGCGAGCAGGGCGCCGTGCGTGAACTTCTCGGTCTTGATTTCCAGTTCCCGCTCGTCCTCGGGCGTGAGCGTGATCTCCAGGGCGGCGGCGTTGGTGCGAGCCTGTTCCGCGTACTTGGCGCCGGGAATGACCACGACGCCGGGGTGCCGCAGCAGCCAGGCCAGCGCCACCTGCGCCGGGTAGCAGTCGTGCCGTTCGGCCACTTTGATCAGCGCGTCGACGATGGGGCTTGAGGCTTCGAAACCCTTGTCCCGAAACCGCGGCGACCAGCGCCGACCATCACCCGGACGGCTGTTGAAGTGATAGTTGCCGGTGAGCATGCCTTGGGCCAGCGGGCTGTAGGCCAACAGCGTCAGGTTCAACTCCTGGCACGCCTTGAGCACGCCGTTGGTCTCGGGTGCGCGCCGCAGCAAGCTGTACTCGACTTGGTTCGACGCCAACGGCACGCCAAGGTCGGCCAAGCGGGCGTGCATCCGACGCATGGCGCGGGCCGTGAAGTTGCTCACGCCCACCGCGTGGATGCGCCGGTCGCGCACGGCGCGCGCCAGCGCCGCGGCGAGACGCTTCTGTGGAATCAGCCCCATCGGCCAATGGATCTGATAAAGATCGATCGAATCGACACCGAGGCGCGCCAGGCTGCGGTCAATCGCCTCGTCGACTGAAGTGGCCCGCAACCGCCGCGGTGACGGCCAGTACTTGGTCGCCACCACCGTTCCGCGTGACGCACGGGCCAGCGGCCCGAGAATTCGCTCCGACTCGCCGCGTCCATAGATCTCCGCGGTGTCGAACAGGGTGCATCCGGCGTCGCGCGCGGCGGCAAATGCACCTTCCACGTCGTCGCGCCCGTGCACGCGGCCATATTTCCAGTACTTCGTGTCGCCCCATTGCCAGGTACCCACGCCAACCCGCCCCACGGTGATGCCCGTGGCCCCCAGGCGGCACGTAGCGCTCACGACCCTTGGTTACTCTCGTCGAGTCCAAGAACTCGGCGGCTGAATGCCGGATCATCGAATTCGGCCGGCCATTCGTCCGCAACCTCTTCGATGCCGAGCCGCAGGCGCGCCGCATTGAGCTTGTCGAAATCGATCCCACCGGCCTTGCGGCAGCGCACAAGCTCAACCGCGGGCTCGCCATGCGTGGTGATGACCACGGGCTCACCGCCTTGCGCGGCGGAGACTAGCTCCGACAACCGAGATTTCGCTTCGGCCAAGCCAAGTTCCAGTTGAGCGCCTCCGATGGTTGGGGATTCTTGCTCGGCGTTATACCGACTTCCAATGGCGTCTGCGGACGCACGGTAGGCACAGCCGTTGACGCCGCAAATGGCAGGGCGACCCCGAGAGGACTCGAACCTCCGACCTTGTGGTCCGCAACCACACGCTCTATCCAACTGAGCTACGGGGTCGGCGCGCCAAGTCTATCAACCGGGGCGTGCTCGACCCCTGGGGGATCTTCGTTAGTCCAGGCCCGACCGGCCAAGAGCCCCGCCGCCACGAATATGGCCAGGTCCGCGGCGGCATGCATGACGATGGCGGGATAGATCGACTCAAAATGTGCCGTCACGATCCCGAACATCGCCCCGCCAAGGGTGCCAAGGACCAGGAATGAGACCGGGAACCGCGCCAGCGCGTGATGCACGCCGAACACGACCGACGTGATCGCGATCGCCCACGGCATGCCGACGAGATTGGCCAGTCCAAATAGCGCGGCGCCGCGGAAGAAGAACTCCTCGGCGACGGGATTCAGCACCGCGAAGAAGGGCAACTCCAGCGCCAAGGCTGACCGGTCGGGGGCGGCTCGGGGCCTCCACAGCCAGCGGCGGTAGGCGAGCGACACGAGTCCGGCGCCGAGGGCCAAGGCGGCGGTCAGCAGCCAATCGCGCAGGCTCATGTCGTGCCATAACCCGATAGTTGACGGGTCAATCCCCGCCAGGGCGATCCAGATCACCGGCGCGGCGATGAGGAAGACGATGCGCGTGGGAATGTCCCAGCGCATCCAGGCCCAGGCGTCGCGCCAGCCACGGCGCGCAATCAGGGGACCGCTCGGCTCCATCACTGCTCTTCCTTTGCCAGACCAGTACATCTTGCCAGCGGATCGACGCCTGAGGACCGTGACCATGCGACGGGCCGGCGCGCCGGACAGGCTAGGGCCGATACGCTTCGGAAGTGGCGAGACGCTGGCCGTACAAGCGGTCGTAATACTGCTGAAACTCGCCGGATACGATCGACTCCCACCAGTCGCGGTGCGCCACGTACCAGTCCACCGTGTGGTCGAGCGCCGACTGGAAGTCGTGCTCAGGCTGCCAGCCAAGGGCTTCGAGCCGCGAGGCGTCCATGATGTAGTCCCAGTCGTGGCCGGGCCGGTCCTCCACGAACCGGATCAGGGCCTCGGGACGGTCGAGCCGCTCCAGAATCGCCCGCGCCACGGTGAGGTTGTCCCGGTTGTTGCCGGCGGCCACGTTGTAAACCGACCCAAGCTCGCCCCGTTCCAGCACGGTCAGGATGGCGCGGGAGTGATCGTCCACGTGCAGCCGATCCCGGCGCTGCTCGCCCCGGCCGTAGACCGGCAGCGGCTGGTTGAGCAGGGCGTTGATGGTGAACAGCGGCACGGCCTTTTCCGGGTGCTGCCAGCCGCCGATCGTGTTCGCTCCGCGGGTGATGCACACCGGCAGGTCGTAGGTGGCGTGCAGCGCCAGCACCTGCAAGTCGCCGCCGGCCTTGCTGGCGGAATAGGGACTCCGCGGCCGCAGCAAATCGTCCTCGCGGAACGCCGTGCCGTAGCTCTCGCCGTAGACCTCGTCGGTGCTCACGTGCACGATGCGCTCGACGCCGGCGTCGCCGGCCGCGCTCATGAGCACGAAGGTTCCAGTAACGTTGGTGCGCAGGAAAGCCTGCGCGTCCTGCAGCGACCGGTCCACGTGCGTCTCGGCGGCAAAGTTCACCAGCCAGCGCGCGTCCGCGAGGGCCGCCGCCGCAACCTGCGGGTCGGCGATATCGCCCGTGATGAACTCGACGTCGACGCCCGCCAACCGCGTGCGGTCGCCCGCATAGGTCAGCTTGTCCAGGATGCGCAGCCGCCACTCCGGGCGAGCCGCGGCGACATGGCGCGCGAAGTTCGCGCCAATGAATCCCGCGCCCCCGGCAATGACCAGGATTGGACCGTCAGCCATGCGGCATTCTAGCGGCGACGACCGGTGAGTCGGGTAGGAATGCCCTTCGTGGGCGCCGGCCGGTGACTGCTAGGCTCGCTCCTCCCCTTCTGAAGCCCAACGACGCCCACATGCGATCAACCACGCCATTCGACTGGCTCGACGCGTTCGGCGATGACGAGCCGGTCATTGATCCCGGCCGCCATATGCGCGAGATGGCCGAGCGCGCCGGCGAGACCGGAAGCACCGCCATTGCTCCGCTGGTCTTGGCCTCGTTTATGCCGCCGACCGTTGACGTCATTGCGGACACGATCGGGGCCCAGCCCACATGGCGTGGCGTGCGCGTCGGCCAGCTCGATGGGACGCCGGCGGCAGTCGCCAAGTTGTCCGCCGGGGCATCGTGGACGGTCATGACGCTTGAAGAGTTGATCGCGGGCGGTGCGCGCACGATCCTGATCGGCGGCGCCATCGGCAGCCTGCAGCCGCACATCCACATTGGTCACAACGTGGTGCCCAACGGCGCACGGCGCGAGGAGGGCACGTCCTACCACTACGCCGGGCCAGACCACGAAGCCGCCGCGTCCGGGCCCGCCACGCAGGCGCTGCTGGAAGCCGCGCGCGAGAGCTCGCGGCCGGTTCACCAGGGCCGCGTCTGGAGCACCGATGCGCCGTACCGTGAGTTTCGCGGGAAGGTGGTGCGCTATGCCGCCGAGGGCGACCTGGGCGTCGAGATGGAGACATCCGCCGTGATGACGCTGGCCGCCGTGCGCGGCGTGGACATCGGGCTCATCCTCACCGTCAGCGACCATGTGTTCGATCCTGCCTGGGGCAACGTTTTCGGCACCGACGAGTACGCGGCCAATTGCGCGGACCTCGCGCAAGTCATGCTCGCGGCAGCCCGCAAGCTCATCGCCGCCGACACGTAGGATGGCGGTCTATAGGCCGCTTCGGTGAAAGGACAGCGCATGGACCGCGTCAACCGTTGCATTGAGCTGCTCGAATCCGGCCAGCCGATCTACATGGACGGCGTGCCGGAGTTGAATTACGACGCCGGCCGCGAGCAGGCCGGCACCTGGGCCGACTATCTCACCGTGGAATTCGAGCACTTTCCGCTCGACGTGGTCGGGCTGGCCGCATTCATGCGCGGCTTGCGCGATGCGGGGCCGACGCGCAGCGGCCATCCCACGCCCACGGTCATTTGCACGCTCCCGGCCCACGGTGCATCGCGGCCGAGATTCACGCCAACGCCTGGCAGATCCGGCACATCCTCACCGCGGGCGTCCACGGTCTGCTGCTCTGCCACGCGCGCGATCCGGCGGCCGTGCGCGCCTTCGTCGAGGCCTGCCGCTATCCGTTTCAGACCGTCGGCGTCGGGCCCGGTCTGGGAGAGGGGACCCGCGGCGCGGGTGGACAGGCCGCCGCGGCCGAGATTTGGGGACTCGACCCCGAGGAATATCTCCGTGTCGCCGATCCGTGGCCGCTCAATCCAAACGGGGAGTTGATGCTGGGGCTCAAAATCGAGGACCGCCACGCCGTTCAACGCGCTCGTGAGACCACGGCTGTGCCGGGTATCGGCTTCGCTGAATGGGGCCCGGGAGACATGGCGATGTCGTTTGGCCATGCCTCGCGACACGATCCGCCCTACCCGCCGGAGATGGATGCCGCCCGCGAGACGGTTCGCGCCGCCTGCGCGGAGGCAGGGCGTCCGTTCCTTTGCAGTTGGGCGGACCCGGCCATGACGGTCGAGCAGCAGGTGCGGCATCTGATTGACGAGATCGGCGCCCTGATCATCGGCGGCGGCGAGGCCCATGCCGCCTTCGGCCGCCGCTACACCAAGCGCGCCATGCCGGTGTAGCCCAAGCGCCATCGGGGCTGGGGCCGCCGCTGCGTCTGCGGAAGCCTAGGAATTCTCTTGGCCGCGGGGCGTCATGCTCTGATCATGGTGGGGGAAGACTGATCGCCGGACCTCTGGCGCGGAGAAACAGGCTGCACGTATGGCCGATGAGGTAGTGCTGGCGGGAATTGCGGGGAGCCTGCGCCGCGGCTCGTTCAACGCGGCGCTCTTGCGGGAAGCGCAAGCCCTGGCGCCGGCCGATACGCGCATCAACGTCGTCGATCTCGCGCCGCTTCCGCTCTACAACCGCGACCTCGAGGACGACGGCATCCCGGCGCCCGTTGAGGAGTTCCGCCAGGCCCTTGCCGCCGCCGACGGCCTGGTGGTCGCCACGCCGGAGTACAACTACTCCATTCCCGGCGTCCTCAAGAACGCGATCGATTGGGCCTCGCGGCCGCCCGACTCGCCGCTGGACGGCAAACCCATGGCCATCATGGGTGCGGGCGGGCGCTTCGGCACGGTGCGGGCGCAAATGCACCTGCGCGAGATCGCGCTCCACAACAGCATGCGCGTGATGATCGACCCCGAGGTGTTTGTGGCCGGGGCCTGGCGCGCGTTCGACGACCAGGGCCGGCTCACCGACGAACGTACTCGCGAGCGTGTCCGCCAGCTCATGGCGGCCTTTCGCGAATTCGTCCGCTACGTGCCTGACGACCCCACGCTGCGCTGGGCTTGAGCGCGGCGTCGCGACGCTGATGGGCGGCTGCTCGGCGGTTTCGGTTTCACGCCAAAGACGCCCGGTGACGGCGGCGATATGCTAGGCGCCGTTGCCTTGCGCAGGAGACCTGAATGACCGAGAAGATCCCGATCACCGTGGCCTATGGCGATGGCATCGGCCCGGAGATCATGTCCGCGGTCATGCCGGTGCTGCAGGTCGCCGGGGCGCGCATCGAGCCTGAAGTCATCGAGATCGGCGAAAAGGTCTACCGGCGCGGCATCACCGCCGGGATCGACGATGCGGCGTGGGAGTCCATCCGGCGCACGCGCGTCTTTCTCAAGGCGCCGATTACCACGCCGCAGGGCGGCGGCTTCAAGAGCCTCAACGTGACGACCCGCGTGGCTCTGGGGCTCTTCGCGAACGTACGACCGGCCGCCACGTTTCACCCCTACGTTCAGACCAAGCACCACCCGGACATGAACGTCGTGGTGATCCGGGAGAACGAAGAGGACCTCTACGCCGGGATCGAGTACCGCCAGTCCGCCGACGTCATGCAGTCGCTCAAGCTCATCAGCCGCCCCGGCAGCGAGCGCATCATCCGCTACGCCTTCGAATATGCCCGGCATCACGATCGGTCCAAGGTCACCGCTTTCGCCAAAGACAACATCATGAAGCTGTCGGACGGCCTCTTCCATGCGGTCTTCGACGAGATTGCGGCGGAGTATCCGGACATCGAATCCGAGTACTGGATCGTGGACATCGGCGCGGCCAAGCTGGCCGACACCCCGGAGATGTTTGACGTGGTGGTGCTGCCGAACCTCTACGGCGACATCCTGTCCGACGTGGCGGCGCAGATCGCGGGCTCGGTGGGCCTCGCCGGCGCCGCCAACATTGGCGAAAACGCGGCAATGTTCGAGGCCATCCATGGATCCGCGCCGCGCCGCGCGGGACAGAACCTGGCCAATCCGTCGGGCCTGCTCAACGCCGCCGTGCTCATGCTGGACCACATCGGCCAAGCCGAGGTGGCGGCCCGCGTGCAGAACGCCTGGCTGCGGACGCTGGAAGACGGCATCCACACCTACGACATCCACACGCCCGAGCACAGCAAAGCCAAGGTAGGCACGCGGGAGTTCGGCCAGGCCGTTGTGGATCGCATCGGCCAGTTGCCGCAGACGCTGCCCGAAGCCGTTTACGGGATTGGTGGCCGAACCCCAGTGATGCCGGCGTCGGTCCCGAGCACTAAACCGGCCAAGCAAACCGTGGGCGTGGATGTCTTCCTGGACTGGAGCGGCGAACGTCCGGCGGATCTGGCGGGGCAGCTGCAGGAGACGAATGGCGCCGGCCTCACGCTGCGGATGATCAGCAACCGCGGCGCCCAGGTCTGGCCCGAGAAAGTGGCCGACGGCTTGCTGGTGGACCAATGGCGCGCCCGCTTCACGGGGGACGACGGCGCGGCCGTCGACCACGGGCAGATCGTCGCTCTGCTGGGGCGCATAGCCGCGGCGGGGCTGGACTTCACCAAAACCGACCACTTGTGTACGTTTGACGGCGAGCGCGCGTATTCGCTGGCGCAAGGCGAGTGATTGATCCATGAGCAACCAAGCATCCGACCCGAAGGTCGGCATTTTGATGGGCAGCGCCTCCGATTGGGGCACCGTGAAGTCCGCCGCCGACACGCTGGAAGAGCTGGGCGTGCCGCATGAGGCGCGGGTGCTCTCGGCCCATCGCACGCCTGCCGAAACGGCGGAGTACGCCAGTACGGCCGAGGCGCGCGGGCTAGGCGTCATCATCGCCGCCGCGGGCGGCGCGGCGCACCTGGCCGGCGTCGTGGCCGCGCACACCATGCTGCCGGTGATCGGCGTGCCCATGCAGGCGTGGTCGCTGGACGGCCTCGATTCGCTGCTCTCGACCGTGCAGATGCCACGCGGCATCCCCGTCGCCACCGTCGCCATTGGCAAGGCCGGTGCGGTCAACGCCGCGATCCTGGCCACGCAGATTCTCGCCACGGCCGACCCGGCGCTGCGGGACACGCTCCGCCAGCGGCGTGAGGACCAAGCGGCGGAGATACTCGAGGAGACGCTAGAGTAGCTGGCATCGACCTCGACGGACCTCGCACCGATGCCGCTAACTGACGCCCAGATCGCCCGATTCCGCGCCGATGGCTTCCTCGTGGTGGAGGACGTCGTGCCTCCAGAGCGGGTGGCGGAGATGCGCCGGCGCATTGACGCCGTCACGTCCCCCAACGGTGGGGACGATGCCGAGCGCATGGGGCTTCAGCTTGAGCCGGACGCTGTCGGCGACGCCGCGTTGCCGCGGAAGCTGAACGAGTTGGCGCCGCATGACGCCGTGTTCCGCCGGCACGCCGGGTCGCCGGAACTGCACGAAATGGTGGGCCAGCTCATCGGCGAGCCGCTGCGCCTGTACACCGATCAGGCGTTTCTCAAGCCGCCGCGGCAGGGCAGCGCCAAGCCTCCGCACCAGGACAACGCCCACTTCGGCATCGACCCGGCCGACTGGGGCGTCACCGTGTGGTGCGCCTTGGACGACGCCACGGAGGCCAATGGCTGCATGCAGTACTTCGCCGGCTCGCACTTGCAGGGCGCCGTGCCGCACGTGTGGAGAGGGGGGACGACGCATCTCGTGCCGCAGGGCGTTGATTTGGCCGCGCCTCGGCATGCGCCGGTGGGTGCGGGCGGCGTGATCTTCCACCACCTGCTCACGTTCCACATGTCGGCGCCCAACACCAGTGATGCTTGGCGGCGCGCCTATGCCTGCCACTACATCCGCACCGACGCCAGCTACGTCGACGAGGAGCCGATTCAGGCCATGCTCGGCGAGGACCACCCGCTCAACCGCTGACGGCCGCCGTCGAGGTTCTGGTAGGGGCGCCCCTTGTGGGCGCCCGTCCGGTGCGATCCGGGCAGCCACAAGGGCTGCCCCTACACCAAGGGGCCGTTCGTGTAGGGCCGCCCCTGGTGGGCGCGCTGACGCGTCGGCCGTCCGCGGGCATCGCGACACTTTGACGCCTGAGCGCCATACCGCCACCATCGCGGCACGCTGGCCGGCTGCGCGAGGTTCCCCATGGCTGACTACGAAGCGCTGACGATCGCCCCGCTGTGCAACGCCGATGCCGGCGTGCTCGGCGACGAAGGCCGTGCCTGGCTCGGGCGGCGGGACGTGCGCGGCTTGCCCTTTGACATCGGCGACGCCACCGCCGCGCAAGTCGCGCTGTTCGGCAGTGACGGTCACACCGAGCCGCGGCGCATCGAGATCGGGCGCGCGGCCGTCGACGATCACCTTCGCGCACACGCTGCCCACGTCACGGCTGCCCGAGGGCGACCTACCCGGCGACACGGTTGCCGTCTACCGCGTGCACTTCGCCGACGGCGAGACGCAGGACATCCCGATTCGCGAGCGGTTCGAGATCGGGGTAAGCCCGGATATGACCGACCGGTTCCGCGTTGGCGCCCCGTTCTTGGCGCTGCCGCACGTGGACGTCCCGCCGCGCCGCGGGATGAGGTCGGCCGAAGCGGAATGGGCCGCGCGCTGACGGATGTCGGCACGCCGCCGTTGCCCGCTGTTCTCGCTGTTCCCCTGGCGGAACCCGCGGCCGGACGTCGAGATCGCTGCGGTCGAAGTACGTCCCACCGAACGCGCCGTTGTCCTCTGCGGCATCTGCGTGGGAACCGTTGACGAGGATCCGCTGCGTCCCGACGCACGCCGCGCGGTCGTGGTCGAGCTGCCGCAGCCAGAGGACGCCGAGCGACCCTTCGCGGTGGAGGTGGCCGTGGACCGCGGCACGGCCACCCACGCGCATCCGCTGCCGCGCGACCCGGACGCGTTCTTGACCTCGGACACCGCCGGCTGGGGCGAGCCCAAGAATCCGGGCAGCAGTCCGGCCTACAGCGAGATTGCCGCCACGCCGTCGGCCACGGTGCGCGTCGAGCTGGAGGGCGAAGAACTGGGAAAGGTGCGTTTTGGCGAGCTGACGGCCAGGGGCGAGCTCAAGCCGTCCGAGCGGCTCACCGTGCGCGCGGCGGAGACTGGACGCGCCTGGGTGCACACGCGCGTCGTCGACGCGGCCACGGGGCGCCCCATGCCCTGCCGCATCCACTTTCGCTCGCCCGAGGGCGTGCCCTACCAGCCCCACGGGCATCACGCCCACCTGAACGCCGAGCACGACACCTGGCACGTCGACGTCGGCGGCGACCTGCGGCTCGATCAGGCCACCTACGCCTACATCGACGGTCGTTGTCAGGGCTGGCTGCCCACCGGGCGCGTGGTGGTGGACGTGGCCCGCGGCTTCGAGTACGAGCCGCTGCGCGCCGAGGTCGAAATCAAGCCCGGGCAGCGCGAGCTCGAGCTGAAGCTCGACCGCTGGACCGACATGAACGCCCAGGGGTGGTACAGCGGCGATACCCACGTGCACTTCCTCTCGGGCGACGGCGCCAACGTCGAGGCTGCCGGCGAGGACCTCAACGTGGTCAACGTGCTGCAGTCGCAGTGGGGCTCGCTGTTCACCAACACCGAGGACTTCATCGGCCGACCGCGCGTGTCCGACGACGGGCGCACGATCGTCTACGTCTCGCAGGAAAACCGGCAGCACTTCCTGGGTCACCTCACGCTTCTGGGGCTCACGGACCCGGTGATGCCCTGGTGCTCCGACGGTCCGACCGAAGCGGAGCCGGGCGGTTCGATGGAGACCACGCTGTCGCACTGGGCCGACGCCTGCCATGCGCAGGGCGGCACGGTTGTGATTCCGCATCTGCCGTTCCCCAACGGCGAGCCCGCCGCCCTGATCGCGACCGGGCGCGCCGACGCGGTGGAGATGCTGACCCAGGGACCGTTCGCGCATACCGAGTACTACCGCTATCTCAACGGCGGTTACCGGCTGCCGCTGGTCGGGGGCACGGACAAGATGTCGTCGGAGGTGCCGGTCGGGCTCTACCGCACCTACGTGCGTATCCCATCCGACGAGCCGTTCAGCTACGAGTCGTGGTGCGCGCACATGGCGGCGGGGCGCACCTTCCTCAGCGGCGGTCCGCTCATCACATTGCGCGTCGAGGGCCACGAGCCGGGCGACACGTTGCACCTGAATGGCAACGGCGGCAGCGTGACGGTTGAGGCGTCGGTCGAGTCGATCCTGCCGGTCCACAGTCTCCAGATCGTGCAGGAGGGACGGGTCGTGGCCGAGGCGCAGGCGTCAGGCGGCGCGCGCCGCCTGACGCTGTCCGAGACGCTGGAAGTTGCCGCGCCCACGTGGCTCACGGCGCGCTGCGGCGGGCCGTCCTATTTCGACGCCCCCGAGCATCACGACGCCTGGCACCGCCAGCGGTTCGCCCACACCTCGCCGGTGTACGTGGCGGACGGTGACGCCGAGTGGTCCATGTGGAGCGACGCCACGGCGCAGTACATGCTCACCCTGATCGACGGCAGCTTGGACTACATCCGCGACCGCAGCACCCAATATCCGCCGGGCCACGCCAGCCACCACCACGGCGAGGCCGACCACCTGGGGTTTCTCGAACGGCCGTTTCACCAGGCCCGCGAGGCCATCCACCGCCGCATGCACCAGCTCGGCGTGCCGCACTAAGGCGTCCGGGCGGCCACAGGGCTTTCGCGCGCCGAATGCCGTTCGTGGGGGCACGCTGCCTGTGTCGGAAGGTGTCGAAACCCGTTCGTGGTGAGTGGTTCGACAGAACGACCCTTCGACAGGCTCAGGGCGAACGGCTCGACCGGTTCCCGACACGATCCGGTGGTTCGGGCAGCGCGCAGGCTCCGTTGGGACACAACCGCAGCCCGACCCACGCTGCACGCAGCGCGGGCCACCGGATGCGACCTGTCCCAACGCTGAAGACCCATCCGAGTAGGGGCGCCCCTTGTGGGCGCCCGTTGGGTTTGGGCTAGACGAGCGCCAGCCCTGCGGCCACGGCAGCCCGAGCCAGCGCCGCATCCAGCGTGGCGAGCGCCGCCGTACGTCGTTGCGCGAGCTCAAGATAGAGGGCGTCGTAGATGGAAAGACCATGCGTTCTGGCCAACGCGAGCGCGACATCGAGGTGGGGCTCGTCGTCGGTATGAATGGGCAGCGCTGCCAGGGCCCGCAGACGCTCGTTGACCTCGTCTGCGGCGATGCGGTCACGGCGCTCCGCGACGAGCAAGGCGTTGCACATCTCCAGATGCCAATGTCGCGGAACCAGGGCCTGAGCGTCTTCCAGATGCGCCAGCGCCGCGTCGGCGCGCGACTCGGTCTCGTCGTCGAACAGCCATGCCGCGGCTATCGACGCATCGAGGACGAACGGGGTTACCAGCGGTGGCCCTCGTGGCGCGCCGCCAGGATTTCCTCCGTGGACATGTCGACGCGCTTCCAGCCGGCGCGCTGCGCCGGAACCGCTCCACAGCCGCAGTGTGGGCCGCGTGATGCTGGGCCTGCGCCGGCACCAGATGCCCGATGGCCTTGTTGTGACGCGTGATGGCGACGGTTTCGCCGCCTTCCACGGCCCGCAGCAGTTCGGCCAGGCGGGCCTTGGCCTCGGTTGCTGTGACTGTGCGCATGAGTTCGATATCAACCGGTCAAAACACCCGGTCAAATTATAGCGCAGTCTCCCACGAGCCGTCGGCGCTGGAGCATGGTCATACGGGCGGCCACAAGGGCCGCCCCTACACCGAATAGCGCCCTGCCCGGTGGCCCAGGCCGCGCGCAGCCTGGGAGATATCACCGCCACGCATCCCACGCTGCACGCAGCGCGGGTCACCGGAGCACGAGGGCTGCGCCCGCGCGGAGTGTCGGTCCGCGTAGGGGCGACCCTTGTGGTCGCCCTCTGGGCCTCTACGCCTTAGGCGATCCGTTCGTCGCGGTCGGCCGGTGCGGCAGCACCGCGCCGGGGTCGATCGAGCGCACGTGCAGATCGCGCTGCGGGAACGGAATCTCGATCCCGTTGGCTCGGAACGCCTCGTCGATGGCGAAATGCAGATCGCTCTGCGCTACCAAGCGCTCCATGATGTCGGGCACATAGGCCAGCACGCGGAAGTTGAGCGACGAGTCGCCAAATTCCATGAAGAAGATGCGCGGCGCCGGGTCGTCCAGTACCTTCTCGTGGCCGTTCACAATCTCGCTCATCAGGCGTTCGACCAGGCCGGTGTCCGAGCCGTAGGCCACACCCACGATGAAGTCCACCCGCACGCGGCGGTCGTCATGGGTCCAGTTGGTAACGGTGGTGGAGATGAGGTCCCCGTTGGGCACGATGGCTTGGGTCTGGTCGAACTTGCGCAGCGTGGTGGCGCGGATGCTGATGCGCTCGACGGTGCCCAACTCGCCGCCCACGTCGATGATGTCGCCGACCTTGACGGGGCGCTCAACCAGCAGGATGACGCCGGAGATGAAGTTGTTGGCGATGTTCTGCAGGCCGAAGCCGATGCCCACGCCCAGGGCGCCGAAGATGATGAGCACGGAGTCCAACTGAAGGCCAACCGACTGGAAGCCGACAAAGAGGCCGACGAAGAGGACGAGGTACCGGCCAAGGTTTCCAATGATGTGCAGCGTGCTTTCCTGGATGTCGGCGACTTTGCCGATGCGGCGCTCCAGCACCCAGCGCACGCGGCCGGCAACGATCCAGGTGACCGCCAAGATGACCAGCAGCACGACGACGCTGAGGGGCGTGATGGGCTCTTCCCCCAGGCTGAACATGGGAGCGTTGAAGGCGTCCCACACGGTGTTCCATAACTCCATCAGGCGTCTCCTGGTCGGGGTGCGGTCGTGGGCAGGTGCATGTTAAGGCAGTCCTCCCGGCCAAGGTCGGACAGGAACGGCTGAGTGGTCCGCGGCTACTCGAACCACCAGTAGTGCATCGGTCCGAGCCAGTACGCGTCCGGGTCTTGCTCCTCCAGAAACCGTTCTCGTGCGAGGTCCCGCGGCCATCTGCCGGTGAATCCCTCCCGGGCGGCTAGCGCGGCGATGACGGCGTCGCGTTCATGGGTGCTGATCCCCGGTTCTGCCTGGATCCCGTAGCGGCATAGCAGCTCAGTGAAGCTCAAGCGCTGCGCCCTAAGGAACAGGCCGGGATGGGACTCCGTTATCGGCAGCCCGGCAAACCGCCGGCGCAGCTCGACGGCAAGCATGGCGCCCTGGGCCAGAACGGCTCCATAGAGCGAGTTGATAGCCAGCACCTTGCCGGGCGACTGATTGCCGTACTTGCGACGGAGCCATACGTCGGCCTTGCGGTCGCCTCGCTTGGCTGACGACAACCACATGGGAGCGTCGATGCCCGCGCCGAGCGGCGTTCCCTGGATCCATTCGGCGGCTTCGCGGGCGGATGACACACGGGCGGTCCTGGTGGTGCCGTCCGCGAAGAGCTCCGCGATGCCAAAGTTCATGGTCCCGCCCGGATCGGCCCCGATCCAGACGTCGTTGCGATCCATCAGGCGTTCGCCGCGCGCGCCCTAAGCGGCCGTGACCCGCGCGTGGATGGCGTTCACCACCGTGTGCGCCGCCAGCGCGGCGCCTTCCTGCCAGCCCGGCAGCGCGGTGACCTGGTCGCCGGCGAAGTAGACGGCGCCGTCGGGGGCGAGGAGCTGGGCGGGAGGCTCGTAGCTCTCGGGCCAGGCGCCTTTCTGATAGGGCGCCTTGAGCCAGGCGCGGCTGATCCCCGACTCGATCTCCTGCGCGTAGCCGGGGTGGAGGTGCTCGCCCTCGGTGATGGCGGTCCGCAGGCGGTCCGGCGGGGTCATGCCCGCCCAGCGCTCGCCCTGGCCTGGGAAGTCGTCCCAGATGTAGGCGCCCATAATGACGCCCTTCTCGCGGTGATAGCCGTTCGGCGGATACCAGATCTGCGTGATGTCCTGATCGGTCCAGGAAATGCCGCCGTAGATGGCGTGATCCTCTTCCCAGAAGCGGCGCCGGGTTTGAAAGGCGATCTTGACCGCTGGCACGAACGCCGTGGACTCAATCGCCGCCTGGGTCTCGGGGGAGAAGTTGTTGCGGATGTCCTTCAGGACGGGCGCGGGGATGGTGCAGACGACGTAGTCGGCGTCGATGCCTTCAAGGTAGCCGCGTTGGTTCCGGTACACGATGCGGGCGCCGTCGGCTGTCTTGCGGATGGCCTCGACGGCGCTGCCATAGCGAATGAGCCGCCGGACCCGCGCCTCGAACGCCTTGGCGATGGCGTCCATGCCGCCCACGGGCTGGAAGAGGGTCGGGTTCTGGTCGAGGAATTGGCTGAAGTGCAGCTTGTATTCCCAGAACTCCGAGCGCAGCAGCTCGCTGAAGTCCAGGGTGTCGTTCACCTCGCCGCCGCCGAGGCCGGCGTGGACGTGCTCGCCCTGGAAGCCGATGCGGCTCCCGGATCCGACGTAGAGATAGTCGGGGTCCAGGCCGCCGAACTCGACCAGCATGGGCAGCAAGCGCTCTTTGTCGTCGGCGGTCAGCTCGTCGTCCAGCGCGTTGCGGTTGATGGCCTTGGCGAGCAGCTCGGCGACGTAGCCGCGCTGATCGGACACTACCTGCCGGCCCACGACGGGCCGGCCGCCGAAGCGCCCGGAGTTGTGAAAGAAGGCGCCGCGGTTGTCGTTGGTGAAGACTTCCAGCTCGACGCCGAATTCCTTGCAGTAGCCGAGGATGATGCGGTGGTGATAGGGAATGCGCGCCGGGCCGAGGTTGGCGTAGAGATGGTCGTCGCGGTCGAAGTCCACCCACTGCCGGCTGTCCTCCTCGTGGATTACGTCGCCCGCGCGAGCTGTCAGATTGCGGCCCCCGGCGCGGTTGGTGGCTTCGAGGATGGTGCAGTGATAGCCCGCCTTCGACAGCTCGTAGGCGGCCGTCATGCCCGAGATGCCGGCGCCCAGGATCACCACGCGCTTCCCGTACCCCGAGCCGTCCGGCAGGTCCGGCGTCGCCGCCTGCGCGCTCTCCGGACCCAAGAGGCCAAGCGTGTTCATGGTGTGGTAGGTGGCGGCCACGCCGGCTGCGGAGCCGACCAGGCGCAGGAACTGCCGCTTCGTCAGTCGCATCGTCATTGATGTCATCGATCCATCTCCCGTGTGCGCGCCCGTCTCGCCCGGCGCGCTGGCGATCCCTAACTGCTCATGTTCCGTGGCAGGGATTCATTCGAGTTCGTAGAAGTCAATGGCGTTCCCACCCAACACGGCCGCGCGGTCGGTGGCGCTCAGCCCGCCCAGCGCGGTCGTGACCCGCTCGAACGTGTCCTCGTAGGGGGCGGCCATCAGGGCCACCGGCCAGTCGCTGCCCCAGATGAGGCGGTCGATGTCGAACGCGTCCAGCACCGTGTCGACCGCCGGCTGGATCGTTGCCGTGGTCGGGGCGGACAGGCACTCGGTGAGCAGTCCCGAGACCTTCACTCGCAGGTGCTCGTAGGGCGCCAGCGCGCGCATGCCCTCGTGCCAGGCGGATAGGTCGCCCGATTCGAATGGCGGCTTGGCCATGTGATCCACGATCAGCTTCCCGCCGTCGTTCTCCCGCGCAATCGCCGGAATATGGGGCAAGTGCGGCGTCTTCACCAGCAGCTCCACGATATAGCCGCGCGAGATCACCGTGCGGATGCCCCGGCGCACATCGTCTCGGGCCAGCCAGGCGGTGTCGGGCATGTTCTCGGCTCCGGCGCGCAGGCCCTTGAACCACGGGCTGGGCGCAAGCTCATCCAGCTTCGCTTCCAGGTTGGAGGCGGTGAGATCCAGGTTGGCGATCACGCCGACGACGAAGTCGTGCTCCTCGCAAAGGCCCAGGTACCAGGGCTGCTCGGCCCACGCCGCGCTCGCCTCGACGATCACCGAGCGATGCACCCCCACCGCATCCATGTGCGGCTTGAGGGTGGACGGACGATATGTCTGCCGCAGCGTGGCAGGGGTCGTGTCGTCCATCCAATTCAAGTGGGATTGCCCGACCACCCAGTAGTGGTTGTGGGCGTCGACGACGATGGGCGCGTCAGGCGTCATGGTTGAAATCTCGCGCGCACAGGGCGCCCGAGGGTACCAACGCGCCCAGGGTCATGTGTCGGATGAGGTGTGGTCGCCGATGGGCTTGCCGCAATGGGGGCACGCCTGCACTTGCGTCGCCCTTCGCCGGGTCTCGATTTCGTCCACGAAGGCCGACCCCAGGATGCCCGCGGGCAAGGCGAATAGCCCGATGCCAAAGAGCGCAACCACGGCGCCCAGAATGCGGCCGAGCGCCGTCGCCGGCGCCAGGTCGCCGTAGCCCACCGTCGTCAGCGTCACCATGCCCCACCACATGGCGGCCGGGATGCTCGAAAAGCCCTCGGGCTGCGCGTCGCGCTCCGCCAGATACATCAACACCGACGCCATGAAGAGGAGGACGAAGGTGACGAAGAGCGTGGAGAGCAGCACGTCACGGCGGCTGCGCAGGACCGAGACAACGATCGACATGGACTCCGAGTAGCGCGTGATCTTGACCAGGCGGAACACCCGCAGCAGCCGCAGCGAGCGCGCAAACCGCAGATCGAAGGTCACCAACAGCGGGATGTAGAACGGCACAATGGCGACCAGGTCCATCAGCACCATCGGCTGGACCGCGAATCGCAGCCGTCCCTTCACTGGGTGCGCATAGGCCGGGTCTTCCGTGCACGCCCACACGCGCACGAGGTATTCCCCCGTGAAGATCGCCACGGACACGAGCTCAAACACCAGAAAGACGCCGCTGGCCTGCTCGCCCAAGGGCGCGATCGTCTCGAGGGCGATCGCCAGCAGGTTGAGCGTGATGAGCGTGATAAGGGCGATGTCGAAGAGGTGGCTCGGGCGGTCGCCTTCGGGCGTCGGCTCGACAATTTCGTAGGCGCGTCGCTTTATCCGGCTATACATCAGGTGCTGATCTCGGCGATCGTGCGACTACGGCGTACCGGCCGAACGGCTCGCTGTCAATGCCGCGAAGTGCCGGTAGGGAGCCACTAGGGTTCGTCATTCCCGCGCAGAGCCTGCCCCGTACTCGATGCGGGGAGGGAATCCACAGGCCCAATTCTCCCTTGGTCACTCCGTGCGCAGGGGATGGCTACGCCCAGCGGTGCTCCGCGGCCGGAGCCTCGATCACTCCCAGCGCGTGCAGCATGCGGTCCACGAGCGCGTCCACGATGTCGCTCACGCTTGAGGGTCGGAGGTAAAAGGCCGGCTCAGGTGGCAGCACCGTGGCTCCGGCCTCGGCCAGCGTGAGCAGGTTGCGCAGATGGATGATCGAGAGCGGTGTCTCTCGCGGCACGATCACCAGGCGGCGCTTTTCCTTGAGCGTGACGTCCGCCGCGCGATGGAGCAGGTTCGTCCCGGCGCCGCTGGCCAGCGCGCCAACCGTCGCCATGCTGCATGGCACGAGGAGCATGCCGCGCACGGGGTAGCTGCCGCTGGAGATCGGCGCCGCCACGTCTTGCGGCCGGTGCACTGTCACGTCGCCGTGGGACGTCCAGCGAGCGGTGGCGTCGCGAAAGCGCTCCTGCATCTCGTGGTGCCACATCAGCTCGCCATAGTCGCTGCACACGACTTCGAGCCGCTCGCCGCTGCGCAGGAGCGCCTTGGCCGCCGCGTCGGCGAGCACCGCGCCCGTCGCCCCGGAAATGCCCAAGATCAGACTGGGGCGCGGCCCTCCGTGGTCAGGCAACCCACACGCCGGCAACGGTGAACACCAGCGCGGTGATCGCCACGTAGCCGTTCATGTTGAAAAAGGCCAGGTTGAGTCGGGACAGGTCGTTGCGCAGCAGCGCGTTCTCGTAGATGAGCAGCGCGCCGATGAGACCGACGCCCACCCAATAGGGCCACGACAGCGGCGCCAGCAGTCCCAGCACGATCAGCGCCACCACCGTGAGCGCGTGCGACGCCCGGGCGACTTGCAGCGCGCGCTGTGTGCCGAACCGCGCCGGCACGGAATGCAGCCCGCGCTTGCGGTCGAAACCCAGGTCCTGCAGGGCGTAGAGGACGTCGAACCCCGCGATCCAGAACATCACCACCAGCGCCAGGACGATGGCTTCGGCGCCGATTTCGCCGCGCACGGCGATCCAGCCGCCCACAGGCGCGATGCCGTCGGCCAGCCCCAGCAACCAGTGGCTCAGCCAGGTGAACCGCTTGGTGTACGAGTAGAGCGTGACGGTGACCATTGCCACCGGCGCCAGCGCCAGGGCCAGGAGATTGAGCTGCCAGGCGGCGATGTGCAGCAGGGCAAAGCCCGCCGACGCGAGGCCCAGCATCTCGACGCGGGACATGCGGCCGGCGGGCAGGGCGCGTTCGGCCGTGCGCGGGTTGGCCGCGTCGATGCGCGCATCGATCAGGCGATTTGCCGCCATGGCGCCCGTGCGCGCGCCGGCCATGGCGACCGTGATCCACAGGAACGTGCGCCACCCGGGCCAGCCGTCTTGCGCCAGCACCATCCCCAGGAAGGCAAACGGCAGCGCGAAGATCGTGTGCTCGAACTTGATCGCGTCGAGATACAGACGCAGACGTATCGCGGCGGCGGCTGGATTCATTCGCGGCTCATACAGTCGGGCGGAGCTACCCCGAGCCTAACGCGTCGCGCGGCCGTGCACATTCCAGTGTTCTTCCTAGATGCCATAGCTGTTCCACCGTTCGTCGACCTGCCGCACGACGCGCTCGTCCATCACGATTTCCGGCGGCCACTCGCGCGGGAAGCCCTCCTCGGGCAGCTTGCGCGTGGCGTCGATGCCGAGCTTGCCGCCCACGTTCGCGTGGGTCGTGGCGAATTCCAGCGCGTCCATCACGCCCTGGGCATGCTCCGTGTCTCTGCCGGGATCCGTGTTGGCCCCCACGCGCCACAGGACCTCGCTCAGATCGTGCACGTCCACGTCGGCGTCCACCACGATCACGTATTTGGTGAACATCAGCTGGCCCACGCCCCAGATGGCGTGCATCACCTTGCGCGCCTGTCCCGGATAGCGCTTGCGAATCGACACGATGGCGAAGTTGTGGAACACGCCGTGCACGGGCAGGTTCATGTCCACGATTTCCGGAATGACCAATCGCACCAGCGGCAGGAACAGGCGCTCGGTGGCTTTCCCGATCCATCCGTCCTCCATGGGCGGGCGCCCGACGATGGTGGACACGAAGATCGGATCGCGCCGCCGGGTCACCGCCGTCAGGTGGAACACCGGGTAGGGCTCGGCGAGCGAGTAGTAGCCGGTGTGGTCCCCGAACGGGCCTTCCATGCGACTCTCGGCGGGATCGACGTACCCCTCGAGCACGATCTCGGCGCGCGCCGGGACCAGGATGTCCACCGTCTGGGCGGGCACCATCTCGACCGATGACCCTCGCAGGAATCCGGCGAATACCAGCTCGTCCACGTCCGGCGGCAGGGGCGCGGTTGCGGCGTACAGCAGCACCGGTTCGGCGCCGATGGCGATGGCCACTTCCATTCGGGCGCTCGCCTCGCCGCTGCGGCGCCAGTGCTCCGCGCCGCCCTTGTGCAGCTGCCAGTGCATGCCCAGCGTTTGCGAATCGAAGACTTGCAGGCGATACATGCCCATGTTGCGCTTGCCGGTGGCGGGGTCATGCGTGAACACCAGCGGCATGGTGATGTAGGGGCCGCCGTCCTCCGGCCAGCAGGTGGGAATGGGCAATCCGTCCAGGGTGGGGGCGGCCGTCTCGACGACGTCCTGCACCGGACCGCCGCTCACGGTTCGCGGGCCGATGCGACCGATGTGGACGATCTCACCCAGGGTCCGCAACTTGCCCCAGATGCCGGCGGGCGGCGGGCTCATGGCGAGGTCAAGCAGGTGCTCGATGCGGGTTTCCAACTCGGACCAGGTGTCCACGCCCAGCGCCCAGGCCATCCGCTGCTGGGTGCCGAGCAGGTTGATCGCCAGCGGCACGTCCGAGTCCTTCACGTTTTCGAACAGCAGCGCCGGACCGTCCGCCTTCATCACCCGGTCGGCGATCTCGGTGATCTCGAGATGCGGGTCGACCTCAACCGCAATCCGGCGCAGTTGCCCCTGGCGCTCGATGTGGTCGATGAAGGCGCGCAGGTCTTCGAATGCCATGGCGGATGCTCCGTGCTACATCCCGACCAGCGCGGGCAGCGGCAGGTCCAGGAGAGACTCGATCACGTGGTCCGGTTGCTGGTCGGCGGGCGCGGCGGCGGCCTCGGCGGCCGACGTGACGCCGGTCAGGACCAGGACCGACTCGGCGCCGATGGCGCGCGCCCCGGCAACGTCGGCGGTCAGCATGTCGCCCAGCACCACCAGGTCGGCGGCCTCAACCCCGCCCGCTCCAGGATGACCTGAAACATGTGGGCCGATGGCTTGCCCACGATGACCGGCTCCTGACCGGTCACCGCGGAGACGGCGGCCGTGATGGCGCCGGCGCCCGGCACGGGTCCGCTCGGCGTCGGATAGTGCGGGTCGGTGTTGACGGCGAGGTACGTGGCGCCGCCCAACATGACGGCGCGGGTGGCGCGCCGCAACTTGGCGTAGGTCAATTCAAAATCCACGCCCACGACGACGACCTCCGGCACGTCGTCGTCCTCCCAGGTGGTGAGGTCGTAGCCGGCCGCCGCGATTTGCGCCGCCAGGCCGCCGCTGCCGAGCACGAGCACGCGGCAAGGGGTCGGATGGTGGGTGCGCAGATACGACACGCTGGCGACCACCGCCGACACGATGCTCTCCGGTCCGGCGTTGATCCCCAGCCCTTGCAGCTTGGCCGCCAGCTCTAGCGGCGTCTCGCGCGAGTTGTTGGTGATGAAGAGCGCCGGCAGCCCCAGCTGCTGCACCGCGGCCACCGCCTCGGCCGCGCCCGGGATCAGCTCGGGACCGCGATAGACGACGCCGTCCATGTCGAAGGCAAAGGCGCGCCGCCGGATCGGAACGAGCGCCGGCTCGCCGTCGTGCCGGTGCGGCGCGGCCGTAGTCATCAGTCCGAGTAGAGGCCGTTCACGACCATCTCGCGCCGCCAAGAGCCATGCAGGACATCGACGATGTTCTGCGCAGCCATATCCGACATGCGCACGACGCAGTCGGTCGAGATGCCCGCGACGTGGGGCGTGGCGATCACATTCGGCAACTGGGCCAGCCGGTGGTCGGACGGCGGCTCCTGTGCGCGTACGTCCAGCGCGGCGCCCGCAATCGTGCCCTGTGTCAGGGCCGCGTAAAGCGCGTCCTCGTCCACCAGGCCGCCGCGCGCGGTGTTGACGAGGTAGGCGGAGGGCTTCATCAGCCCCAGCCGTCGCTCGTTCACAAGGTTGGCGGTCTCCGGCGTCGTGTTCACGTGCAGGGTCACGTAGTCCGCGCGGCGGAACAGATCGTCGGGCTCCACCAGCTCTATGCCGTACTCCGCCACGAACTCGTGGTCGGGATAGGGCTCGGCGGCGATGAGCACCGGATCGAATCCGGCCAGCCGCCGCACCACGCTCTTGCCGATGCGCCCCAGCCCCACCACGCCGATGGTCTTGCCGCGAATCTCGTTCATCAGGCCGCGTGTCCAGTCGCCCTGGGCGGTATTCGTGACGTAGGCGTACAGCTCGCGCGCCAGGGCCAGGATCATGGCCACGGCCGATTCGGCGACGGTGGTGTCGTTCGAGCCCGCGGCGATCATGGCCACCACGTTGTGGTCGGCTGCCGCGGCGGTGTCGATGGCGTCGTAGCCCACGCCCACGCGCGAGATCACGCGCAGCTCGGGCGCGCTCTCGAACACGGCGCGTGTATACGACTCGCTGCTCGCCACCGTGGCCGTGATGCCCTGCAGCAGGTCCTTGAGTTGCTCCTCGGTCGGGTACATCTGATCCGCGGGAACCTGGGCGATGACCACCTCGTGGCCGGCCTGCTCCAAGAGGTCGCGCCAGGTGGTATCGAGCGACTTGGCGGCGAGTCGGGAAGTCACGAGGACGCGGGCCACAGGGTGCTCCTAACGCAACGGCGTGCGAGCGCCCATTCTAACGGCGCGCGCGGTGGCGGCTATTCGCCAAACTCCGCGGGCCGGTCCACGATGGCGAAGCTGATCTCGCCCTCGGCGACGAGTTGATCGCCGATGGTCGCCCGTCCGCGCCCGCGCCCGAAGTTGGCGCGCACCCGCAGCAGCTCCGTTTCCAGGCGAACCTGATCGCCCGGCCGCGCCGGCGCGCGGAACTTCCACTTGTCCAGCCCGGTGAGCATGGCGATCTTGTCGCTGTTGGCGGGCAGCCCGAGCGCGGCCACGCCGCCGACCTGGGCCAGCGCCTCGACGATGATGACGCCCGGCATCACCGGAAACCCGGGAAAGTGCCCCCGCAGCACATTCGCCTGCAGCGCCCCGATGTCGTCGATATACCCCACCGCGCGCCGCCCATACTCGATCTCCACGATGCGGTCGATGAAGAGAAACGGCTCCCGATGCGGGATCACCGCTTCGATCCCATCGCGGTCGAGTAGCGGCTGTGTCATGCGGAGCATCTCTGGCCGATCGGCCGGCGGCATTGTGGCATGAGTCCCGGCGGCCACCGGCCGGGCCGACGACGGCGCACCCAAACGCGGCGAATCGTCAGACCTCGAAGCCGAGTGCGGCGGCTACGGCCAGCTGCCGCGTATCGGCCGTCACGAATGCGGCCTGGCCGGGCTCCGGAACGGCATAAAGTGCTGTCGCGACGTGCCACAGGTCGGCGCCTCGCAGCCGGATTCGAGAACGGCCGCCATCTCGGGCGCCAGCGGCCGGTCCGGCAGAATCCACTCGATGCCGGCGACCAGACTGGTCGCGAAGTCGAGGCGCTCGCGCGCAAACACCGCCCGCAACTCGGCTTCAAGGAGATTTGAGGCCAACAGGCGCGAGCACTCGTCGAGACGCCCGGCAATCGCCGACCCGGACCGATTATCGAACGCGACGGCGACCAACGCGGACGTGTCGACGTAGGCGACGCTCACCCGTTGCGCTCGGCGAGAAATCGTTCCACGGGCGCCTGCCCTACGGGCCACCGCTTGCAGCGGGCGACGCGGCTCGCTCGATCGAACCAGGACCCCACGCCGCTCGAGGTCGTCCAGCCGCTCTTCGATCGTGGCCGCTTCCGGCTGAATCGGCCGGATCTCGGCTACCGGCTCGCCACGATACGAAACGGTGACCGTCTTCCCCTCGCGCACCTGCCGGATGACCTCGGCGAACCTCGCCTTGGCCTTGTAGGACCGAATAGCTAATGCCCATACACCGCAGGGTAACTAGTCTGACGGGTCTAATTCCAATCGTGCGATCCCGGACCTCTTGGCGTCGCGGACTTGAGCCATGGGTCACGTTTGCCAGGGGCCGCCGCGTTGAAGGGGCCTACAGATCGAGTACTAGGCGCAGGCCGTCTGCGATCCGGCTCAGCAGCACGCGCCGGCGCTTGGCCGGCCCGTTCGACCAGAAAGTCCCGATCCAGCGTCACGACCTGCGTCACGTTGGCCACCGAATCCCTGGGAAGGCCCACGACCGCACCTGGGACCAGGACATTGCCGGGCGCGTCGAGCAGCCGCATATTCGTGGTAAGGACCAGGGCGATAACCGTGCGCGAGGCGGCTGCGGTTGAACGCGTCGGCCTGAACGATGAGAACGGGACGCCGAAAACCTGGCTCCGAACCGCGGGGCTCGGCCAGGTCGGCCCACCAGACCTCACCTCGCTGGACTACCACTCGTCAGCGGCGAGGCTGCGTTCCTGTGCCTGCCTGAGCTCGGGCGCCAGCCCGCTCGGCTGGTCGGCGTAGACCCGGTTCAGGCGAGACGTAACGTCTTGGGCCCGATGCTTGGCGAAGTACTCCGCGACGGCGGTGGCGTACAGCTCGCTCCGAGACATGCCCAACGCCTCCGCCAGCGCCTCGGCGGACTGGAAGAGCTCATCGGGGAGCGATATGGCGATTTTCATACCAGAATCATACCCTAGTATTACCTCCTTCGGGATCCATCCATGTCGACCTCGGGCAACGCCGCGCTCCCAGGCTGCGCGCAGCCTGGGCCACCGGACACCGGGCTGCCGGCCGTGTGGCCGGCCTGTCGGCAGCAGTCAGCGCAGAAGTTTGAGGAATTCGTTCCTCGTCAGGCCGGCGTCGCGGATCAGCGCTCGCAGCAGACCTCGCCCCAGCTCCCGGTGTCTGGGCACCGCGAGCCTGCGGCCCGCCGGCCCGATCAGGATCATGTGGCTGCCCTGTGTGCGGTCCCAGCTAAAGCCGATCGGAGCCACTGCCTTGACGAACTCGTCGCCCGAAATGACGGGCAGACGCGCCACTAGGCGACGGGGACTTCGAGGACCTGAAACTCGGATGAAGACGGCAAACGGTCCCCATGCTCACGCATGCTTGCCAGGTAGCCCCGAATGGCTTCGCGAATGTTGGCCAGCGCCTCGTCCCTCGTCCGCCCCTGGCTGTGACAGCCTGGCAGCGTGGGACAACTCACCACCTCCCAGCCGTCCTCGTCACGCTCGAAGACGACCAGAAGCTTGAGGCGGTCCTGGCCGTCCGCAGGCGCATCCACGGCCACGGTCGCTTCCGGAGATGGCTCTGCCGCATGAATCCCCGCATTCCGCGCGGATACCGGAGCGCCGTAAACCATCTCGTCAGGACGTCTTGATATCTCGAATCCCAGCCTGGGAAGGATGCTGAGCGCGTACTGCGATGTGAACCCGAGCGGCGCCAGGCCAGTGACTAGTTGAAGAACCTGTTTGACCGGGTATAGCCGCCCATGGAGGGTGACAAAGTACTTGTGTCGCCCATCGAGAGTGTTGGGCTCGACATCCCGTGTGGCACTCAGGACATCGTCAGGCGTGATTGCATACGACTTGTTTTGGATCTGGAAGTTCATCTGGCGGACTCTTCAGTTCTTCTACTTCTTTCTTCTATCTCTGCTACTATATAGTCTCGGGCAGGGATGTCGAGCGGCTTGCTCAATTCAGTCGACAGCGCAGTGACGACGGGACGGGCAATTTTCCAGCTTCCGAGGAGTGCATGGGGACGGCCCGCTGATGGCGGAAGTAGCGCTCTCCCTGCCTCCGGCGGCCGCCACGCGTATCACGCAATCCCCAAGGAACCACAGCGTATGGTAGAAATGCTCTCAATGCTTCTACCCCGAGAACTCCGATGAGCCTCAACATCAAGAACGAGGAAACCTGCCGCCTGGCGCGCGAGTTGGCGCAGTTGACGGGCGAAACCATGACCGGCGCGATCACGGTTGCGCTGGAGGAGCGTCTGCGCCGCGAGCGGCGCCAACGCTCCGTCGACGAGCGCCTGCGGGATATGCGCGCTATCGCCGAGCGTTGCGCCAGCCTGATCGGCGAAGGCCCCTCCGCCGTCGACCACGGCGAGCTGCTCTATGACGAGCGGGGCCTGCCGAAGTGATCGTCGACACTTCAGCTGTGCTCGCGGTGCTGCTCGGTGAGTCGGACGCGCAGCGCTTTGACGAGGCGATGGCGAGGGCTGTGCGCTGCCGCATGTCGGCCGTCGGTTTCCTCGAGGCAGCCATCGTCCTGGAAAGCCGTAGCGGCCCCGCGGCCGGGCATGCGCTCGATGGGTTCCTGCAAGCAGCGGAAATCGAATTGGTCCCGGTCAATCCGGACCAGGCGCGGGCCGCGCGATTGGCTTGGCGGCGGTTCGGCAAGGGCAACCACCCGGCGGGACTGAGACTTCGGCGATTGCTTCAGCTATGCGCTGGCGGAAGACTGTCGCGCGAGCCGTTGCTGTTCAAGGGCGACGACTTTGCCCGCACCGACATTGAGGCTGCCTGACTCACGACACCCGCGACGGAGCCGCCATCAGCAGGGTGCGCTGGGCCTGTCCCCTGCGCGGTGGGATCGATTCCTGTCACTTCGGGCCCGACCCAGAATCCAGTCGCACCCGCATTCACGCGGTCGCCGGTCTGAATTCGCGTCTGGATGTCTTGCGTCGGGACGGCATTGCGCCGCGGCGCCGGCCCGCTGAGCTCCAACATCCCGCACCATTGCGCCGGTCGTGTTGTGTGACATTGTCAAATGCCGTATAACAGAAGGAATCGAGGCACGGTCACACGGCCGCTTGCACGATTCCCCGCGCGTGACCTTTGAGATACCTGCGCGCCGGCACCACCAGAGGAGAGACCCGAGCGTATGAGCACGCGAAGCCAGAGCAACGGCAAGACGGACCTCGTCATCCATCGAGTGTTGATTGGGTCCCACCAGGTTTCCGAGTACCTCAACTCGGCCTGCGAGCGGGCAGGTGTCTCGCTGCCGCTGGCCCGAGCGTTGCAGTTTCTGGCTGAGGCCGAGGGCCCGGTTACGCCCACGGAGCTCTCACGCGAGCTTGGACGCAGCCCGGCGGCCACCTCCGAGCTGGTGAAGCGGCTCGTCAACAGCGAGCAGATCACGGCGGAAATCGATCCCAACGACCGCCGTTCGTTTCAGTTGATGCTCACCAGCCGCGGTCGGTCCAAGTGGCAGGGCGTGCGCGCGGAGCTCGAGGCGGCCGAGGCGTCCCTCACCCGCCGATACGGCAAGCGTCAACTTGCCGACCTCGCGGCCGCCATGGACGACCTGACCGCCGTGCTGAATGGCGCGGCCTCAGGCTAGGGGCGCAGGTACCCGCCCAGCTTGTCGGCAAATTCCTCCGCGTCGGCGGTGTAGCTCTCGAAGGGATTGGGCAACTCGCAGAGGTTGCCGCGCACTCCGATGCCGGTCCAGTCGATCAGGTAGGGGATGACGTCCCAGCCGCCGTAGGCGTCAAGCTCATGCCAGTCCTCAATGTACTGGTACACGAGGAATAGCTGGTCGTTCCAATTCGTCAGCGCGCCGAGGTTGCGGTGGACGTCCTTCCAATCGATGAGCGCGTCGGCCTTGGCCTCCACCAGCGCGCGCACGATGCGGCCACGGGCGCGCGCCCGCGTGCCCGTGGGAACGGCAAGCGGGTTCACGTCGCCCTGCGTTCGGCGCGGCGCGACGCCGCGGCGCTGCAGCTCGGCAAAGATGCTCACCGTGGGATCGATGTGGTGGTAGGCCAGGTCGACCTTCACCAGATCGGGGTCGGCCCAGCCTTCGGGTGAGTCGGCGGCAAAGCGGCGCAGTTGCTCGAGCTTGGTGACCCAGTCCACTTTCCCCACCAGAGCCGTCGGATCGCCTTCCAGGCCGTCGAGACACTCGGCCCAGGCGTCGAGGGTCCAGTCCGTGTCGCTGTCGCGCCCGCGGAAGGCCCGGTCGGCGGCGTCGCGATAGATTCGCTGAATGTCGAGCGCCGACATGCTTCGGCCGTCGGCCAGCACGACCGACCACGGGCCGGCCGGATTGCTTGAAATCTCCTTGAGCGTGTGCACCGGCGCCTGCAGCGCCAGATCCGGATCCCAGCCGCTCTCCAGGAGTTGGGCGACCAGCGCGGTCGAGCCGATCTTCAACGCCGTGGCGAATTCGCTGCGGTTGGCGTCGCCCACGATCACGTGCAGCCGCCGCAGCCCGGCGTCATCCGCCAGCGGCTCGTCCCGCAGATTGATGATGGGCCGGCCGCCGAAGCGGACGCGCTGGCTCATATCGACCGTCACGAACGCTGCCCGCTGCGAGATGTGAAACGGCAGTCCGCCGTCGTCCCGGTCGGTGATCGTCATGCCGGCGCCGGCGTAAAGTTGCCGCGTGGTCAAGAAGGGCATCAAGCCGGCCGCCATGTCCAGGCTGAGGGGGCTGCGCCGCACCGCGTAGTTCTCGTGATAGCCAAACGTGTTGCCCAAGTAGTCGGTGTTGTTCTTGATGAAGAACAGCCGGCGATTCAACTCCTGGCTCTCCACGGCGTCCAGCAGTAGGGCGTCCGCCGCGTTCTCCTGCTCCACGATGTCGTCCAACGTGCGGCACTCGGCCGTCGCATATTCGATGTGGCCGGAGTCCAGGTAGAGCCGCGCGCCGTTGAACAGGAAGCCGCCGTTGCCCGGCGCTTCGTCCCACTCCCGCGGCGCGGGGTCGATGATGCCGAAGCGTCGCTCGGCAAATATCAGGTTCTTGACCAGCGTGGCGGCCCGTGCCGGCTCGAACTCGCCCGCGCTGGCGAACTCGATCTCCGTGCCGAACAGCGCGTCCTTCATCGGCCGCGGCGGCTACTCGCCCCCGGGCTGCGGCGTCGGGTCCGGGATCTCACGGATGATGCGCCGGACGTGCTCGCCCAGGTCGTCATCCTCCGCCGGCGTGGTCTCTTCGTCAGGAACCGTTTTGGCCGGGTCGGGCGGGGCCTCGACCTCGCCCCGCGGCACGGCTCGCCAAGTGATGCTCATCGCTCATCCTCCTTCGGCGTCAAGGGCGGCTACTACATCATCGATGGTTGCGGCGTTCTCAACCAGGGCGCTGAGCCGGTCGATGCCGGGTCCGACGACTTCGTCCAGCCGCACCGTGACGTCAACGCCATTGCCGTGCAGGCGCACGCGGTCCCACTCCATGGCCGTGATCGCCGGACCAAACTTTGCCAGCAACTGACCACGGACAGCGGCTCTTGTGCCTTGTGGCGGCGTGGTGCGCGCCGCCTCGACCTGCGCCGGCGTTACCAGCGTGCGCATGCGTCCGCGATCCGTCAGCCACTGATGCACGCTGAGCGCCGGGTCCAATAGGTGGTATCCAAAGTCGATGCGCCGCGCCGCATCCGGCTCCGGACCGAGGTCCCGCAGGACCGCCAGCTTGGCCGCCCAGTCGACGCGGTTCGCGGCGGCCGCCGTGTCGGCGCGCAGATCGGTCAGTACCTGCCGCCACTCATCCAGCACCCAATCCGTCTCTGGGTCGTGGCCGCGGAAGCGTTCGCAGGCGTGGAGCCACCAGCGTTGGATATCGAGGGGGGAAACGGCGAGGCCGTCGTCGAGTTCGATGCTGGCGCCCAGCGTGAGGTCGTGCGAAACCTGCTGGACTGCTTCTACGGGGTCGCGCAGCCGGATAGGCGCCCGCCACCCCGCCTCGACTGCATCCAGCACCAGTGCCGTTGTCGCCGTCTTCATGCCCGTCGCCCACTCGCTGCGGTTGGCGTCGCCGGCAATCACGTGCAGCCGCCGGTAGCGGGTCCGATCGGCGTGCGGCTCGTCGCGCGTGTTGAAGATGGGCCGGCGCGCCGTGGTGTTGATCCCCACCACGGTTTCGAAGAAGTCGGCCCGCTGCGACAGCTGCAGCGTGCCCGGATCGCCGCCTTCGATTCCCACGCGCCCCGCGCCGGCGAAGACTTGACGCGTTGCGAAAAAGGGCACCAGCGCGTCGACCAGGTGGTCCAGCGGCACCTCGCGCAACGTCAGATAGTTCTCGTGGCAGCCGTAGCTGCGGCCGTGGTAGTCCGTGTTGTTCTTCACCAGCCGCACCCGGCCGCCGTCCAGGCGCGCGTTATGCGCCTGCTCCGCCTCGTGCATCAGCGCCTCGCCCGCGCGGTCCTGCGCCACGAGATCGACCACCGTGCGACAGGCGTCCGTGCAGTACTCCGGGTGGTTGTGATCGTTGTAGAGCCGCGCCCCGTTCAGCAGCACGGTATCGGCGAGCAGCTCTTCGCGGGTCATGCGCGAGCTTTGGGCGGTCGAGCCCAGGTGGTCGTTCGCATCCCGCGCCAGAGCGTCCACGCGGGTGCCGCGCAGGTCGCGGCGCGGGTCCTCGTCCGTGTAGTCCCAGCCGCGAAATGCGACTGGAAGCGGCGCGGCGTGAATCAGCATCGCCGACTCAAAGGCAAAGTCGGGCGGTCCGGCAAACCCCTCGCAGTTGAGGCCGTATTCAGTCTCGATCCCGACCGGCCGGTTCATACCGCGACTCCTGTGGGCGCTAGTCCCCGATGCAAACGCCAATTCCCTCGGCCACGGCGCGCTCGAGTACGACCTGGCCCAGCGCGATGTCCCACAGCGCAATGCCCTGCGACTCGAACAGCGTGATCTCGTCCGGGCTGGTGCGACCGGGCGCGCGTCCCGCGACCACCTGCCCCAGCTCGACCGCCTGTCCCCACTGAAACGCCCCGTCCTCAACGGCGCCGATCAGGTCGCCGCACTCAATCTTCGCGCCTTCCAGATCGTCCACGAAGACACGGTCGGCGCGGGCAACGGCGGCGCTGTCCAGCTCTCGATGCTGCGGGTGATTGGTGCCCATCGCCACGACGTGCGCCCCAGGCTCGATCCACTCGGACTCGATCACGGGATCGGCGGCGTTGGTGGCCGTGATGACGACCTGCGCGCCCCGCACCGCCGCCTCGGGCGTGGCTGCGGGTTCCAATTCAACATTCAGTTTGGACGTCACCTCGGCGACGAACTGCTGAACGTTTGCCGGGTCGCGCGAAAACACGCGCACCCGCGCCGACGGTCGGACGGCGCACACGGCTTCAAGCTGCGTCCGAGCCTGCCGGCCGGTGCCGATGATTCCGATGGACCCGACCTCGGGTGGCGCCAGGTATTTCACCGAGACCCCGCTCGCTGCCCCGGTGCGGAGACCGCTCAGGCGCCCCGCCTCGATGACGGCGCTCAGAGCCCCGCTGTTCGCGTCGAACAGAATCACCACAAAGCTGATGCGCCCGCCGGGGATGCTGGGATAGAGCTTGGCGCCCATCGCTCCCAGCTCGGGATCGGCCGCGCCCATCAACTGCAGCGCACCCTGAGGCGCTCGCGCCCGACGGCGGCCCACATTTGCCGCCAGCCCGCGTCCTTGCCGCTCGAACGACGCCTCGACGGTGCGCAGCGCAAGGTCCATGTCGGCCAGGCGATCCACGTCCGCTTCGGTCAAATACCTGGCCATATCGCTCCGTTCGTTTCACGCGGGGTTTGCCACCCGCGGAGCCGCAGCCGACCATGCCGCGAACGCCATGGGCTATCTCGTCGCGCACATTCTATTCGTGGTTGGCTTTGCGCTCGCCCTGCGCCGGGCGCAGACCCGCGGCTACGACTTCTTCCTCATGACCGGGACCAACTATGCCACCGGCCTGGTCATCGGCGTCGTGTGGCTGGCCGTCGCCGGAACCGCGACCGTGGACGCCCCCACCGTGCTGCTGGGCATCGTCCAGGGCGCGCGCTTCTCGCTGGCCGTCGTGGCCATCTATCTGCTGCTGGTGCGCACCGGCGTCGGGATCACCTTCGTGCTGCTGCGCATGTCGGTCATCGTGCCGACGGTCGCCTCGATCGTCTGGTTCGGCGAACGACCGGACCCGCCGACGCTGCTCGGCATTGCGTTGCTGCTGGCCGCGCTGCCGCTGCTCACACGCGGCGGCCGCAGCCACGACGCTCAGCTACGGGTGTGGTGGTATTGGCCGGTGGTCATCGGCACGCTCACCGTCACCGGCGCCGGCCTCATCGCCGCCAAGGCATTCGTGGAGGTCGCCCCGATCGAGAATCTGCCGCTCTATGCCACCGCGACTTTCGCCGCGGCCACCGCCATAGCGCTGGCGACCTACATCGTGCGACGGCGAATCCAGCCGGCGCCTCGCCCTGCGGTCGACGATTCCATGTCATTGGGCTTCGGACGCGCCTTCTTCCGCGAACCGCTGGCCCTCGGGATCGTGACCGGCGTCGTCAACATGGGCCAGCTGGTCCTCATTCTGCTGGCGTTGCGCGACATGCCGGGCACGATCGTGTTTCCCGCGCAAAGTGCCGGCTCCGCGCTGCTCACCATTGCCGCGGGCTACCTGTTGTGGCATGAGCGCCACAGCCGCGGCACGTTGGCCGGAGCGGGTCTGGCGGCGCTGGGGCTGGTGCTCGTCAGCGTCTGAGTCCCGCCGGGTCTGGCAGTAGCCCGCGCCCGGCGGCTAGCCTACGCTAGCCGGCTTTCATGGAAGCAGCCTATGAAGATCACCAAGCTGCAATGCGACTTCATCTGGACGGGCAGCCGCAACTGGCTCATCGTGCGCGTGCGCACCGACGCGGGTATCACCGGCATCGGTGAGGCCTTTCCGATAGGCCCCGATCGCGCGATAGCTGAGACGGTGGCCTACTTCCAGTCCTGGATCGAAGGCTGGGATCCCTTCGACATCGAGCGAGTCTGGCACGAGCTCTATGCCGGCAGCCGCTTTCCCACCGGCTCGATCATCACGGCGGCCATCAGCGGCATCGACCAGGCGCTGTGGGACATCAAGGGCCGGGCGCTCGGCGTGCCGGTGTTTGAGCTGCTCGGCGGCAAGGTGCGGGACCGCATCCGCGTCTATCAGTCGCCCCGGGGCGAGACGCCCGCCGAGCTTGCCGACGACGCGCGCCGCCTGGTCGAGCGCTACGGCTTCACCGCGCTCAAAATAGGCCCTTTCGCCGAGGCGGCGGACACCTGGCCGTGGAGCCGGCAGGTCGATAGCGCCGAGCAGCGCCTGGCGGCCGTGCGCGAGGCCGTCGGTCCCGACGTGGACATCGGCGTCGATCCCCACGCCAAGATCTTCGAGCCGGTGCGCGCGCTGGAGATGGCCGAGCGTCTCAAGCCCTACCGCCCCATGTTTTTCGAGGAGCCGGTGCGGCCCGAGAACTTCGACGCTCTGGCCAAGCTCACCGCCAAGAGCCCCATTCCCATCGCCACCGGCGAGGCCGTGTTCACCAAGTTCCAGTTCCGCGACCTGCTGGCGACGGGCGCCGCCGACATCATCCAGCCCGACGTGGCCGCCACGGGCGGCCTGACGGAGATGAAGAAGATCGCCGCCATGGCCGAGGCGCACTACGTCAGCGTGGCGCCGCACAACCCGCTGGGACCCCTGGCGACCACGACGAACGTGCACTTCGCCGCCACGGCGCCCAACTTCCTCGTGCTCGAATACCACGCCGACGACGTGGGCCTGCGGGCCGAGATCCTGCACGAGCCGCTGAAGCTCGAGGACGGCTATGTCGTTTTGCCCGACGCGCCTGGCCTGGGCGTCGAACTTAACGAGGAGGTGTTCGAGAAATACCCCTACCGCCCCTGGCGCCGGGGCCGCCCAACCAAGCCCGACGGCATGCTGGCGTTTATCTAGGACCAAGGCCGGAGCGTTCCGGTCTTCTGATGGCAGAGGGCTAGAGCCTGCCCCGTACCGCGATACGGGGGTGAGGACTCGTGAGGGTGACGAGACTCGGGCGGCGCTGCGGGTGGGCGACGCGGAGGTCTAGCTCGAAAGGGCCTCCCGCAACAACCGCCCAATCTGGCGCAGCGTGTCTGGCCGCAGCAGGCCGAAGTTGTAGACCGCCACGCGGTCGACGGGCAGCTGCGCGATGCGCTCGAGGCGCGCGTCAAATTCGGGGCCGCCCGGACCCAGCGCGTCGCTGCCCCACAGGCTGACGACCAACTCGATCTCGCGCCGGGCCGACCGCGCCAGCGCGACCTGTCGCTTGGCCTCGTCGGCTTCGTCGGTCGGCGTCCGGCAGCATCAGACCGTCGATCCGCTCCAGCAGATCGGCCAGCCGCAGTCCGCGGGCACTCCAGCCGGCGGACGCGTCGGTGAGACTCAGCCGCGTGCCCGTCGCGCGCAGCGCGCGCTGCACGCCTTCCACCAGGCGCGTCGCCGTCTGCTCGCGGGCTTCCAGGTAGCCGCGGAACTCCTCGTCCGACTCGCAGCGTGCCGCAACGATAGCCTCAAGGTCTCCATCCGCTTGTTTGCTCGACAGGCGCTCGCGCAGCTCCTCGGCAACGGCCTCGCGCACCTCGACGGCGTCCACGCCGTGCGTCCGCGCCGCCGTCAGGCAGTTCTCGCAGAAGCACATCCCGGCCAGAAAGCGGGTCCACGGATCGAGGTCGATCAGGATGCGCTCGCGCACCCACCCGTAGGCGAAGTCCGCGTGCCCCGGCCGCTCCAGCAGCGCGCAGTGCACCGGATACTGCTCGCAGAGATCGGCCACCAGCGTGGCGAGGTACTCCTGCACGTCCGGGCTCGCCGGGCAGGTCGTGGCATAGCTGCGCGCGCCGAAGGCGTTCTCCACCGCCGTGTCCGGATAGCCGCGCGCCATCCACGGCTGGAACATGCCGATGACCCAGGCGTTGAGCTGGATGCCGCGCGCCGGGGCGTGCTCGGCGGCCTGCGCGTAGGCGCTCAGCACCTCCGGCTCGTCGAAGACGCGGGGCTTGATGCGCGCGTACCGCTCCGCGCGGGCCGGAAAGTACACCGCGCCCTGCTCCGAGTAGAAGACCGACCGTCCCAGGTTGCGCGGCGCGAACGTCGAAATCGCGTGGTAGTTCGGGCATAGCTCGACCGCGTCGAACCCTCCGTCGTGCAACCAGTTCAGCGCCGCCGACACGCCCTCGTCGGCCAGGTCCCAGGGATAGGCCCAGACGGATATTCGGGCGCGCATGGTGGTTTCCTGGTGCTTGTCGATTAATCCTAGGTCGCCGGGCGAGGTGCGGTATTGAAAGACTTGCGCCTTGCGTATCCCTTGGGATACACTTCGGTGGTGCTGATCGAGGTTCGCCAGACTGATGTGTACACCCGCTGGTTCAGGAGGCTGCGGGATCGGCGGGCGCGGGCGCGCATCGACTTGCGCATCGATTGCGGACCCGGCTACCGCGTGTACTTCCTGCGGCGTGGATCGGCTCTGGTGATCTTGCTCGCCGGCGGTGACAAGAGCAGCCAGCAGCGGGACATCGCAAGGGCGCGCAGTCTGGCGCGAGGGCTGTAGGAGGAAAGAGGCATGGCAACGACTCCGACGCGTCCCTGGGATCCAGCGGACCACCTGGAGACCGACGAGGACATCGTCGCGTATCTCGAAGCGGCGTTTGAGGACGGTGATCGGGCGCTCATCGCCGCTGCCCTGGGCGACGTCGCCAGGGCACGGGGCATGACGAAAGTCGCCGCGGCGGCCGGGCTGGGTCGGGAAAGTCTCTACAAGGCGCTCTCGCCGAACGGCAACCCGGAGTTCGCCACCGTGCTCAAGGTCGTGCACGCCCTGGGCCTTCGGCTGCACGCGTCGCCTGTGTCAGGCGCGGCGGCAGAATGATGGCCGTGCCACAACGTCCGCTCGCGCTGCGCGCCGTCCATAATGGACCGCAGCACTCGCCCAGCCGGCCGAAGGACGCATGCCGATGAACCAGCGGCGGACGGTCTACATGAACGGCCGATTTGTGCCCGAGGCCGAGGCGCGGGTGTCGGTCTTCGACTCCGCGCTGGTGTGGGGTGACATGGTGTTCGAGACCACACGGTCGTTTGGGCATCGGCCCTTCAAGCTGCGCGAGCACTTGGAGCGCCTGAGCGCGTCCATGATTGCCAGCGACATCGACTGCGGGATGACGCTCGACGAGTTGGAGGCGGCTACCGACGAGCTCGTGCGGCGCAACGCGCCGCTCTATCCGCCGGACGTCGATTTCACCATCGTGCACAACGTGTCGCCGGGGGTCTTCGCGCTGTACGCGGACGTCGCGCCCGAGGCCGGGCGTCCGACGGTGGCGATCCATACCTGGCCGCTGATTCCCTACATCGGGCCGATGGCCGACTGGTTCGACACCGGCGTGCGCGCGCATGTGCCGCGGCAGCGTGCAATTCCCGGGCGCCTGCTGGACCCGAAAGTGAAGAGCCGCTCGCGGATGCACTACCGGCTGGCGCTCAACGAGGCGCAGCGGCACGGCGCCGACAGCTGGGCCGTGCTGGTCGACGAGGACGGCTACCTGACGGAGGGCACCGGATCGAACTTCTTCGTCGTCCGCGATGGCGAGCTGCTTACGCCGGAGCCGCGACACATCCTGCGCGGCGTGACGCGGCAGAGCATCCTGGACCTGGCCGGCGAGATCGGCGTGCCCGTGCGCGAGGCCAATCTCGAGCCCTACGACGTCATCGACGCGCAGGAGGCTTTCTTCGCCTCGACGCCGTTCGTCATCATGCCCGCCACGCGCTTCAACGACCGCCCGGTGGGCGACGGTGCCGTGGGGCCGATCACGGCCCGCCTGCTGGACGCGTTTAGCGAGACCGTGGGCGTGGATATCGTGGCGCAGGCCAAGGCCTACGGCCGGCGACTCAGCGCCGGCTAGCTATCCGCCGTCGGAACTGCTCCACAGGTTGTGCGTGATCGCGCCCACGACGCCCGCGGCGAGTCTGCCGCGGCGATGATTCCAGGCCAGCCGCCGCAGTGCCAATGCGCGGAGCTCTATTGCAATGTCGTCACAATAGATGGGCCGCCATCGTTGACAATGCGGTCGTGGCTTGGCTCCCGCACGACCGTTGATCCTGGAGGTCTATGCCTGACCAATCGGCGTTGACGCACTCGCACCTGTGGCTACCCGGCCAGCGTGTCAGCCGCCGCGCGCTCATTGGGATATCGCTCCTCGGCGCGGCGGCGGTGGCAACGACCCCGCTGCTCGCGCAATCGGTGACCGAGGAAGAGATCTCGGAAACCGAGCAGGAAGTCGATCGGGTGGACAGCGATATCCGCGCGGCCGAGGCACTGGTGGAGGCGGCAATCGCGCGCGAGAGCACGCTGCAGCAACAACTGGCCGTCATCGACCGCGACCGCTATCTGGCCGCCGAGCGGCTGATCCAGGTCAAGCGCGAGCTCGAGACCGTGGAGCTCGAGGTGTTCGACATCAACCAGTCGATCGGGCAGCTCAACGTCGCATTGGCCAGCGAGACTTCGGTGCTCGAGCGCAAGGCGCGCTCTTTGTATAAGGCGGGCCGCACGACCCTCCTGGAAACGGTCCTCGCGGCCGACTCGTTCGCCAGCGCGCTCGACCGCGCGGCGTCGCTCGAGCGGCTGCTCGCGCACGGCATCGCCGACATCGACCAACTCCGATCGCGGCGCAGTGAGATCCAACTGCGCACGGCCGACCTGACGGCGCGCCTGGACCGGCAGCAGGAGCTGCAGGCCGAAGCTCAGGCGATCGAGGCCGAGCTTGCGCGCCGGGCCGAAGAGCAGCGCGACCTTATCTTCGGCGTGCAGCAGGAGCAGGCGGAGCGCACGGACGAGGTGAGGGCGTTCGAGCGTGAGGCTGAGGCCATTGCCTACCGCGTCCGGCTGCTGCGCGACATTCGCGAGCGGGAGCTTGTAGAGCTGGAGCGTCGGCGGCGGGCAGCCGAGGCGCTGGAGCAGGCGCAGAGGTTTGCCGTTCAGATCGGTAGCGAGGAAGGCGCAGGCGCCAGCGGGCCTTTTATCTGGCCGCTGCTGGGCCTCATCACCACCGAATTCGGCGGATGCACGTTCGGGCAGTGTCCCCACTTCGGCATGGACATCGCCGCCTCGTCGGGAACCCCAATCGTGGCGGCCAACGACGGCGTGGTGCTGGCCGCGGGGTTGGTCGTCCCGGGTGACCGGCGGGCGTCATACGGCATGATCGTGATCATCGCCCACAGTGAAACCGAAGAGACCCTTTACGCGCACTTGGACGACCTCACCTGGCCGCCACCGGTCGCGCCCGGGCAATTCGTCAGCCGGGGTCAGACGATCGGCTTCGTCGGCCTCACCGGCTGGACCACGGGTCCGCACCTGCATCTTGAGTATCGCGTGGGCGGGGCGGCTCGCGACCCGCGTCAGGTGCTTGTCTAGCGCGTCCCGCCGATCACTCTGGTGCGCCGAGGCGGCGATAAAAGCACGTGCGCTCTCCCGTGTGGCAGGCGGGCCCGGCGGGACGCACCTTGACGACCAGCGCATCTCCGTCGCAGTCGACGTGGATCGACTCCACCGTCAGCACGTTGCCCGAGCTGGCGCCCTTGTGCCACAGCTCTTGCCGACTGCGGCTCCAAAACCAGGCTTCGCCGGACTCCCGCGTGCGCGCCAGCGACTCCCGGTTCATATAGGCGAGCATCAAGATCTCGCCGGTCGTCGCGTCCTGGCAAACGGCCGGCACGAGCCCGCGTTCGTCAAACACCGGCTGGGCGGTCTCGGCTGGCGCGGGAGCGGGCCTTGACATGCGGTGGGTCCTCTCTGACGTGCGCCGTGGGCCGCCGCGCTAGACGGCCGCTTTCATCTCCAGATATTGGGATTCCATCGTCCCGTTGACCGCCAGCGTCGCGTCGAGGCCATCCGCCAGCGCGTCGAGCGCGGCGCGGGGAACGGCGGCTAGCACATATGCGTCGGGAATCTCGGTGAACGTGCGCATGCCGATGCAGCCAAGCGAAATCGACGCCGCCTCGCGCGCGGCGGCCGTCGGCAGCACGCCGCAGGCGGGTCGGCCAAACACGCCATCCTGCGGACCGGTCCACAGGGTGCCGCCCAGACTCTCTTCGAGAAACATCGTCTGCTTGGGCGTCAGCCAGAGGATGACGCTGTCGGCGTCGAGCGGAAACGAGGCCAGCGGGCCATACACGGCGCCTTTCGGACCGGGATCGAAGTGGGGAATGTGCGGAATCTCGTCTTCGCGGATATAGGCGAGCGAGCACATGTTGCCGACCAGGCCCATCAATTCCTCTTGCTTAAGTGCGGGCAGCTCGAATCCCATCACCATCGCGCCGATGGGACAGCCCATGTGGGCCGCCTCGTCGGCAAAAAACACCTGCTGCTCGGCGCGGCGCCAAAACGTGCAGGCCGAGGGCACGGCGTCGGTCCACACCGAGATGCCCGACGGCGGCGCGTCCACGCGCGCGACCGCCACCGGTGGGTAGTCCAGGTCAAGGACGGTCTGCAGTCGGGTTGCCAGATCGGCATAGGGCGTGAAGGTCATGCTCGCTCCAGAGGGGGCGGTGTGCCCGACCGTATCAACTGGTAGGCGCCGCCGGTTTCTATATTGCGTCTCTCGATGGTGACACACGGAGCCGAGTAGCCCCCAGCACCGTGCGCGGGCGGGCCGAAACGTCGGCGTGTTGAGTCGTTCGCTAGGACGCGGTGCTGTGGCACGGCCCGCACAGCCCAAAAACCTCCAGGCTGTGGCCGGTCACGGCGAATCCCGTCTTCAACTCCACCTCAGTGGTGATCGTATCGAACGTACAGCGCTCGATGATGTCGACCGTGCCGCACGTTTGGCACACGACGTGGTGCTGATCGGGCGTCCGGCGTGCCAGATAGCGGTGTTGCTCGGGCGAGGGGTGCACCGTTTCCACGGCGTCGATATCGCGCAGCAGGTCCAGCGTGCGGTACACGGTGCTCCGCGACGCATCGCCATCCGATTCCTGCACGGCGGACACCAACTCTTCGGCCGACATCCCGGCCGGCGCGGCATCGATGGCTGCCAGAATGAGACGCCGTTGCTCGGTGATCCGGCCGCCAGCGTTCCGAAATGCGGCCAGCGTTCGATTGATCCACGTTGAAGTCGTGGCAGACGTGTCGATAGAGACGCTTTACGGAGGTGGCGCAGCCCGATTGTACGTCTTTTGGCGTCTGAGGAAGGTTCCAATTGCAACCGAGGGTGCCGGACCGCGCCCGACACGCGCGTGGGATCCGCAATCGCAGTGCGCGCTGTTTCCTCGGTCCAGGCATGGCCCGACGGCCTCGCGTGGCACAATTCACACTGCGCTTCCGACGGCTGAGCCTCACCGCTCGAGATGATCAACCCCATCCACGCTGCGGCGGCCGCCGTCATGCTCCGCCGCCTGCGCCGGTGGTCCGGCAGCACGCTGCGCCTACGGCTCCCCGATGGATCGCGGCGCAGCTTCGGCCCCAAGGATGCTCCGCGCCAGGCGCATGTGGAACTCCACCACTCGCGATTCTTCACGCGGGTGGTGCTGGGCGGCACGACGGGCGTGGGGGAGTCGTATATGGCCGGCGAATGGTCGAGCGACGACCTCACGGCACTGCTGCAAGAGGCGCTGCGCAACGGTCCGCGACTAGGGCTGGAGTCGCACGCCAGCCTGCTCGCGCGCCTGCTGAATGCCTGGCGTTACCGGCGGCGGACCAACACCAGGGCCGGAAGCGAGCGCAACATCCAGGCGCACTACGACCTCGGCAACGCCTTCTACCGACTCTTTCTCGACGAGTCGCTGACCTATTCCTGCGCGCGATGGCCCGAAGGATGCGACGACCTCGCCACGGCCCAGCGACTGAAGCTGGAAGACATCTGTGACAAGCTGGACTTGGGCCCCGGCCACCACGTCCTCGAGATCGGCAGCGGATGGGGTGGGTTCGCGCTTCACGCCGCCCAAACGACCGGGTGCCGCGTGACCGGCATCACGATTTCGCGGGAGCAGCTCGCGCTATCCCGGCGGCGCGCCGCCGAGGCAGGCCTGAGCGACCGCGCGGAGTTTCACTTCTGCGACTACCGCGACCTTCAGGGGCAATACGACCGCGTGGTCTCCATCGAAATGTTTGAAGCCGTGGGGCGTGCCTATTGGCGCCGATTCTTCGAGGTGTGCGAGCGCGCCTTGCGGCCGGGCGGCCGGATGCTGTTGCAAACCATCGCGATTCCCGACGCCGACATCGACGTGCCCTATCGCGGCGCGGGATGGATCAGCCGTTACATCTTTCCGGGCGGGCTGCTGCCGGCGATGTGCGAGATCGACGCGGCCGCCGCCACGCCGCGCGGCGCCCTGGCTGTGCGGCAGGTGGATGAGATCGGCCCCCACTACGTCCGCACGCTGGATGCTTGGCGCTCCCGCTTTTGGAGCCGCATCGACGACGTGCGGCGGCTGGGTTTTGACGAGACCTTCGTGCGGATGTGGGACTTCTACCTCGCCGTGTGCTCGGCGGCATTTGCCACCGGGCATATTCGGGATGTTCAGGTGTTGCTCGAGCACGTGGGCGAATCTGCGGCCCCTTCCGACGCGTCCATCGCCGCCGCCTAACGCGATGCGCATTTTTGTGTTGAACGCCGCGTTTCGATATCTCACCCTTACTAACGAAGGCCGCGACCTGAGGCCCTGCATCCCGAAAGCAGTCGTGAACACCAATGCCCGAGGTTCAGCGTGACCTCTGAAGCCGTGCCTGCCGCCCGGCAGGACGCTCCCGAGACGGAATCCTCGTCACGCCTGTCCGTCGTCGTTCGCAATCTCCCGTTCACCATCGTGCACCTCGCGGCGCTCGCTGCGATTTGGACCGGCGTGAGCTGGCCGGCGGTGGTGGTGTGTCTGGGGCTCTACTGGATGCGCGTGTTCTTCATCACCGGCTTCTATCACCGCTATTTCTCCCATCGGAGCTTTCGCACGTCACGGGTCTTTCAGGCGGTGATCGCCTTCCTGGGCACGACGGCCATACAAAAGGGGCCGCTCTGGTGGGCCGGTCACCACCGGTTTCACCACCGGCACTCGGACGATGAGCACGATGTCCACTCGCCCCTGCACGGCGGCTTCTGGTGGGCGCAAGTCGGTTGGCTCATTCGCGTCAGCCGCGACGATACGCGCTGGGAGGAGGTCAAGGACCTGGCCCGGTTTCCCGAGCTTCGCTTCTTCGAGTCGCACTACCGCCTGGGCATGCTGGCGTACGCAGGCGGGGTGATCGGCCTCGGCTTCTGGCTGGAGCGCTCATTCCCGCAGACGGGCGTCACCTGGCTGCAGGTGCTGGTCTGGGGCTTTGTCATCAGCACGGTGATGCTGTGGCACACCACCTACCTGATCAACTCCGGCGCCCACATGTGGGGCGGCCGCCGTTTCAACACCAACGACACGAGCCGCAACAATTTCTGGCTGGCGCTCGTCACCATGGGCGAGGGCTGGCACAACAACCACCACCGCTATCCCGGCTCCGAGCGCAACGGGTTCTATTGGTACGAAATCGACGTGACCCACTGGCTGCTCACGGTGCTGAGTTGGCTCGGTTTGGTGTGGGACCTGCGCCGCCCGCCGCGCCACATCTACGAAAGCGCGTCGAGCTAGCTACAGCTCCAGGCCGCTTTCGCAGCCGTGCCTCGTCGGGGCGGCTCACGAAGCGGCCCGAATAGAGCCCTCCTGCTCTTGCCCGACGGGCGTGTAGCGCTAACACTATGAGAACGGCAATCGGAGGGCATCGTGCGCGTAGCGCTCACCGGCGGCAGCGGACTCATCGGCGGCGCGGTGACCGCCGCGCTCCAGGCCGAGGCCCATGAGGTCATCCATCTGGTGCGGCCGCCCCGGCGTGCCGGCGCGGGGCAAGTTGCCTGGGACCCCGCCGCCGGCACCATCGACGCCGGCGGTCTCGAGGGTCTCGACGCCGTCGTGCATCTCGCCGGCGAGCCGACGACGGCCTGGCGTTGGACGGCCGCCAAGAAGCGCCGCATCCACGCCAGCCGGGTGGATGGAACGAGGCTGCTGGCGGAGACGCTGGCCGTGTTGCGGAGTCCCCCCCGCGTCCTCGTGTCCTATTCCGCGGTGGGGTACTACGGCGACCGTGGCAATGAGGTCCTGCGTGAGGACAGCCCGCCGGGGACGGGGTTTCTGGCAAGGCTCGCGACCGACTGGGAGGCCGCCGCTCAGCCCGCCGCGGGCCGTGAAATCCGGGTTGTGCACCTCCGCGGCGCGCCCGTGGTTGCGGGCCACTCCGCTTTCCTGACGCGCCAGGCGCCCGCCTTCAAGCTTGGGCTGGGCGGCCCGTTGGGCAGCGGCCGCCAGTGGTGGCCGTGGGTGGCCCTCGAGGACGTCGTCGGGGTCGTGCGGCACGTGCTGGCGCGCGACGATCTGCGGGGGGCTTTCAACGTCGTGGCTCCGGAGCTATGCACCAATCTGGAATTCGCGCGCACCTTGGGACGCGTACTGGGCCGACCAGCCCTGCTGCCAATGGTGTCGCCGCTCCTGCGCGTGCTGATGGGCGAGATCGCCGATGAGATGCTGCTAGCCAGCCAGCGGGTCGAGCCTGCGCGACTGATTGCCTCGGGCTACCACTTTCATTTCCCGATGCTGGAGCACGCCCTGAGACACGCGCTCGGTCGCCCGTCCGCCTAAGACTCGACCGTCGCGCGGCGGTGCGAGAGACTGCCCGCGGCAGCGCCGCTTGAGGGTTGAGGAACGCCATGCTCAGCACTGAGGGATGCCGCGCGCGCACGCGCCGCTTGCTCGAAGCCGTTGACGCCGATGTGGAGACACTCGTCGTCACGCGGCCCGAGCACGTCTTCTACCTGGCCAACTACATGCCGTCGCCGAATGACATCCACCACCGCGCGCCGCAGTACCTCATCATCCAACGCGGTGGCCCCACGACGCTCATCCTCGACGGGTTCGCCAAGCTCGATGTCGAGCCGGCCGCCGACGAGGTCATTCACGGTCCCTGGCGCGTGGCTGAACCCGACGTCACCCGCGCCCACTGCACGGCCAAGGCCGCCATCGACCTGCTCCGGAAACTCGGGAGCGAGATCATCGGGGTTGAGAGCGCTTCCGTACCCGTTGCCTTCGCTGCCGTGGCGCGAGAGGTGCGGGACATCGAGCCCCACCTGGGCCGCATGCGCCAGGTCAAGGACCCCGATGAGTTGGACCTGATCCGCGCGGCCGTGCGGGTCGGCGAGGCCATGCACGCGGCCTCGTGGGAGTGCCTGGCGCCCGGCATGCGTGAGATCGACGCCTACGCCGCCATCGTCACCGCTGGTCTGGAAGTGGCGGAGGGACCGTTCGTCATGATGTGCGAGTTCATCTCCGGTCCGCGGGTCCTGCCTCGCCGCGGCGACCCCGGCCCACGCCGCATGGAAACCGGCGACAACGTCGTCATGGACCTGTTTCCCTATGTGAACGGCTATCGCTGCGACCTCACCAACACCATCACCCTCGGCGGCCGGCCGACGCCGGAGCAGCAGGACGCCTTCGACGCGGTCCACGAAGCGTTGACGGCCTCCGAGGCGATGATTCGACCCGGCGTTCGCGCGCAGGACATCTACGCCGTGCAGGACGCCGTGCTGCGCCGCGCCAACCCGGACTGGAGCCTGCCGGGCCACGCCGGGCATTCGCTCGGGCTGGAGCATCCCGAGGCCCCCGATTTCGTGCCCGGCGTCGAAGGCGAGGTGCTGGAGGGCATGGTCATCGCCCTCGAGCCGGGCGCCTACGGCATGCCCTTCCACGGCGTGCGCCTCGAGCACAACTACCTCGTCACCGCCGACGGCCTGGAGCGCCTCTCGAATCACCGCCTGGGGTTGGTGTAGCCCGAGCCGGCTGCCAGCTCTGGCTCAGCGCGAGAGTTGACCGTCATGCGGCCCATGCGTGAAAGTCGGATGGTGACGAGACGATCTAGCGACGGAGGCGGCGATGGCCGTTGAGGCGGCGACGCGGCGGATTGACGATCGGGACTGGTCGGCGCTGACCCTCGGCGAGCGCATCCGGCAGATCGAGGTCGAGGGCTATCTAGTCCTGCCCGACCTGCTGAGCCCTGAGCAGGTGACCGAGCTCAAGGCGTCACGGCGACCTGGGAGACCATCCCCACCGACTACAGCAAGAGCCAGCAGGTTCGACCCGGCGTGGAGTTTGCCGGCGGCCTGATCAACGACCTCATCGCCAATCCGCCCACGCTGGATTTCCTTCGTGCGCTCTGCGGGCCGGACATTGTCTTGATGTCGGTCGCCTACGCGCGCTCCGAGCCCGGCCACCCCGGCATCAGCCTGCACACCGACGGCCAGCCCTACGGATCCAAGATCTTCGGCCACGGCGGCAGCGCGCCCTACATGGTCCGGGTGCTCTACTACCTCGACGACCTGACCCCGGAGGTCTCGCCGTTTCGCGTCGTCCCGCGGTCGCACCTCGCCTTCCACGCCGACGCCAATCCCTATCGCCGCTTCGAGGGCCACCCCGAAGAGGTCATGGTGCCGGCCAAGGCGGGATCGGCCGTGCTGATCAACCATCGTGTCTTCCACGGCAACTTCCCCAACACTGGCGATCGGCCGCGGGAAATGATCGCCATAGCCTATCGTCCCGCGTGGGCCGGACCGCAGGGTGACGTGCCGGCCTGGGACCCCGACGCCGTGGCGGCCCTGCCCGATCACGTGCGGCCGCTGTTTGCCGATCGCAACACGCGCCACTGGCTTCCCGAAGGCGGCAACAAGCCCGCGGGTATGACCTCTGAGGCACCGGGAATGAATCCCAGCCGTTGGGACTTGGTCTAGCGGTTTCGAGCTACGCGCCGGCGGGCGGCTCGTTGCCCCACTCGTAGGACGGCACGCGCACGTTGCGCTCCTGCAGCGGCAGCGCCACGCGCGCGCCGCCCTGGAGATGCGATTCGTGGAAGGCGAAGCCTAGCTCCGTGACCAGGCGGGCGCGGTCGAGCCCGCAGATCGATGGCCGGCCGTCGCGAATCGCGGCCACGAGGTCGCCGACGGCCACGCGGCCGGCGTCCGCCAGCCCGCCTCGCTCGGGCAGCTCAATTGGCTCGGCCGCCAGGCCCTCGCGGCCCAGGTAGCCGAATCCCTCGCGCAGGCGCCACACCAGCGCCTCGCTGGCGTCGTTAGTCACCAGCAGCCGGCCTTCGCTACCCAGGACTTCGTAGGCGTGGCTCGGCGCGCCGTCGCGCATCACGTGCGCGAACTTGCCGTCGCCCCAGCCGAACATCCCGCGGCCCGGCGGATCCAACCGGTCGCGCGCGTCCGCCGGCAGGCTGGAGACGTCGTTGACATATCCAGCCGCCCACTCTGGCTCGGGATGGCCGGCCAGCGTGAGCATCACGTCCAGCCAATGACAGCCGTGGTTGAGCAACTGCGCCAGACCGAACCCAAAGACCGCCTGAACCTCGCCGATCAGGCCGTCGTCCAGCAGCTTGGCCAGGCGGACGTACGGCGGCCACCAGGCGCGATCGAGGCCAAAGACCACGCCCACGCCGCCGCCCTCGCAGGCGTTGACGATGCGATCGACCTCATCCATCGTCGTCGCGAAGGGTTTCTCGAAGAAGAAGCCCCGCACTCCGGCCGCCACGGCCTGCTCGCACTGGTCCGCGTGCATGGTTTGCCGCGTGGCGATGCACACGATGTCCGGATCGACCGCTTCCAGCATGCGCGGGAAGTCGTCGAAATCGGGGATGTGGTCGCCCCAAACCGTGTTGAATGCCCGCCGCGTTTCGGCGCCGTAGTCGAACACGCCCACGATCTCGGTCTCGGGCACCGCGTCAAACGCCGCCGCCCAGTTGTGGCTCTGCGCCACGCGATCAAGCATCCGGTGGCAGCCGGCAATCGCCACCCGCAGCGGTCGATCTGAGGCCGTCATCTGAGAGCACCCTTCTCGCGCGGTCGCAGGAGGGAGGCCACTCGTCGCCTAGTCTTCCCGCGGCTTGATGTCGTGGTTCATGGCCCATTCGGGGTAGTAGTTGCGCATTTCGGCGCCGCGCGCCGGTGCCCCCAGCGGCTGCGGCGGCATGCGAAACGGTCCGGGCACCGCAATCATCTCGCTCCAGACGTGGACCAGCCCCAGCGTGCGGGAGAGCCGCGACGAGGGCACGTTCCAGGTCGAGGTCGTCCACCACACCAGCTTGCCCTGCTCGAGGATCCAGCGCCCCGCCGCCGCCGCCACGGCCCGGCCCATGCCGCGCAGCTGCTGGTCCGGCGCCGAGTCGATGCCGATCTCGAGCAGCTCGTCGCTTTCAACGCGAATCGACGCCAACGAGACCAGCTGCCCGTCCGCGAAAATGCCGAATCCGCCGATCGCCTCGTCCACAAAGCAGTGCCAGAAGACCTTGGGATCGGCGATTGACCGAATCTCCTCGCCGCTGAGGTAGACGGGACGCGGGTCGTCCGCCTCGCAAAAGCTCTGCTCGTCGGCCGCCATGCAAAAGTAGGGCCCCCAGCCGGTGAATCCGTGGGGCAGCGTGGCGCGGCTGATCTCATAGGCCCCGTAAATCGAGAACAGCAGGTCATACGTCAGGCCGTCGAGGGCCGCCTCCAGCGCGGGCGCCCAATCCGGTCGGGCCGTCACCACGGCCCGACCTCCCAGCGCTACGGCGAATACCGGGGGGCCGAGCTCCTTGCGCGCGTCCAGGGCAACGACCGGTACTTCTGGGGTCGCCAGCGCCTCCGGCGAGGCGCCAAGCCGCGCTTCCAGCCAGGGCATCAGCCGGCGCCGCAGGCGCTCAACTGCCATGCAGGTCGTTTTCCATTGACGTTGCCGGACCCTCGCGGCGGAGCAAAACGTCCCGCCGGCCGCATCCACCCACGGATCGTAGCAGTCTGTCTTGACCGCGACCGTGCCGGTGATCGCGGTGTAACCTTGCGGCAGTCGTCGGCGCCCTGGGGCCCAACGTGAACGCCAAGTTCTTGCTCACCGCTGCTGGCATCGTGCTGTTCTTCGTCATGATCAGCGCAATCATGTTCTGGGCGGCTGCCACCTGCGGCGAGGTCATGCGGGCGGAAGCGGAGGCCACGCCGGTGGCCACACCCGTCCCAGGGGCGGCCCCGGGGGCGGAGGTCCCAGACGATGGCTCTGGGCGCGTAGTCCAGGTCATCGGCTTGGTGCTGCTCGGCGGCGGCCTCTACTACTTCTGGCGCCGCCAGCGATCGCTCTACGAGTCCATCAAGGCGCGTGAGGGTCCGACGTTGAACACCCGCGTTCGCAGTTCAATCGCGCAACTCAACGTTTCCCACGAAGGTGAACCGGTGATCGAGGAGCGCATCCGGGGCATCGAGGAACTGGGCAAGATCGTGCAGGAGTCGCCGCAGGATTACTGGCCGGTGATGGACGTGCTGAGCCGCTACGTGCGCCAGAATGCCCCGCTCGATGCGGAGCACGCGGATGATCCCGAGTTCGTGCGCCCCGACGTGCAGATGGCGATGACCACTATCGGGGCTCGCCGCCACACGCGGCGTGGCAGCGATCACGTGAATCTCTCCGAGACGGATCTTCGCGGCGCCCATCTCCCGGGCGCCCACCTTGAGCGCGTGGACCTCTCCGGGACGCGACTCGACGGGGCCGTGCTCATTAACGCCCATCTCGAGGACGCGGATCTATCTGGCGCCAACCTCACGAAGGCGGATCTGCGCGGCGCTCAGGGCCTCTCCCACGCGCAGTTGGATGCCGCCATCACCGCCAGCTCGACCCAGCTGCCGGAGGACGTGTCGCCCTAGGGCGCCGTGGTTCGCCGTTCGAACGTCGACGGCCAATCCGCCGCGACTGACTCGCCGCCGTTGCGCTGGTCCAGCAGCCCACGCGCCGCATCGACGATGCCGTCAACGCTCAGGCCGTGCGCCGCGCGCAAGCTGTCCGCCGGGCCGTGGTCCAGGAACTGATCCGGCAGCCCCAGGCGGCTCACCGTGACGTCGCGCAGGCCGTGGTCGGCCAGCACCTCGAGTACGGCACTGCCGAATCCACCCATGCGGTTGTGGTCCTCGATGGTCACCACCCGTCCCGTCCGCTCGGCCGCCTGCACGATCAGCGACGTATCAAGCGGCTTCACAAAGCGAGCGTTGGCGACCGTGGCGTGGATGTCATGCTCGGCGGCCAGCATCTCCGCTGCCTGCAGCGCCGGGTGCACGGCCCAGCCGATGGGCAGCAGGGCCACGTCGCCGCCGTCGCGCAGAAACTCGCCGCGGCCGATGGGCAGGTGGTGCAGCGGCTCGTCGCACGGCACGCCGCGGCCGGCGCCGCGCGAATAGCGAATCGCGAACGGCCGGTCCGAGGCGATGGCGGTTGCCAGGAGATGCCGCAGCTCGTTCTCGTCTTTGGGCGCCGCCACCACGAGGTTCGGAATGGCCCGCAGATACGCCAGGTCGAGCACCCCGTGATGCGTGCGGCCGTCGTCTCCGACGACGCCGGCGCGATCGACGCCCAGCACGATCGGCAACTGCTGAATCGCTATGTCATGCACGATCTGGTCGAACCCCCGCTGGAGGAAGGTCGAGTAAATGCACACCACCGGCCGCAGCCCCTGCGTGGCCAGGCCGGCGGCCAGCGCCAGGGCGTGGCTTTCGGCGATGCCCACGTCGTGCACGCGTCCCGGCAGCGCCTGCTGCAGGTCAGCCAGCGCGGTGCCTTCGAGCATGGCCGCGCTCACCGCGACGATGCGGGGGTCATCGCGCGCCAGCTCGGCCAGGGTTCGCGCCAAAACCTTGCTATAGCTCGGCGCGGCGGTTGCCCCAACCGCCTGAGCCGTTCCCGGCTGATGCAGGGTCACCGGGTCTTCTTCCGCCTCCGGCATACCGCGTCCCTTTTGGGTGAAGACATGCACGGCGACCGGCCGGCGTCGCGCTTTGGCGACCCGCAGCGCCTCGTCAAGAGCGCGGAGATCGTGGCCGTCGATAGGACCCTGGTAATCGAAGCCGAAGGCCGCAAAGAAGTCCCGGGCCGAGCCCGCCGGCGTGGTTGGCGCCGTCTCGCGCTGGGCGGGGGTGAAGCGGCTGTCCAAGGAAGGCGGCGCCCAGTCGTAGTGCCGACCCTGACCCAAGTTGCGGCCCAGCGCCCCGACATTGGGCGAGATCGAGAGCCCGTTGTCGTTCAAAATGAGCACCAGCGGCAAGCGGAGATCGCCCGCATGGTTGAGCGCCTCGAAGACCACGCCTGACGTGAATGCCCCGTCGCCGATCACCGTGACGACCGAGGCGTCGTCGCCGTGGACGCGGCTGGCCAGGGCAACGCCCGCGCCGGCCGATACCCCCGTGCCCGCGTGCCCGGCGCCGATGACGTCGTGCGGGCTCTCCTCGCGCGCGGCGAATCCCGAAAGGCCTCCGGGTTGGCGTAAGCTCCTGAAATCGTCCGCCCGTCCCGTGACGAGCTTGTGCGCGTAGGCCTGATTACTGGTGTCCCAGATAATCGGGTCCCGGGGACTTTCGAAAACCCGATGCAGGGCCAGCGTCAGCTCGACCACTCCCAGATTCGAGGCAAGGTGACCGCCGTTGGCCTGGACCGTGTCGATGATCTCGGCGCGGATCTCATCGGCCAGCGTCGCCAACTCGGCTTCCGTGAGCTGGCGCAAATCGGCCGGCCTACTCACGCGGTCGAGAATCCGCTTCACAATGCCCCCTCGGCCAGAATCCTTGGCCGCCGACCGATGGTGCCTGCTTTATGACCAACACGCAAAGCCACCTCGGCGCCGTTCCGGTCCCCTCTCCCGTCGAGGGAGCGGGCTAGGGTGAGGGTGCCGGTGCGGAACGCTTCGACCGTCCAAATGCCCTGGATACCAGAGTGACCCACCATCAGCCGGTCCCTCGCCGGCGGGTGCTCAGCCTGGTGGAGTTGGCCGGTCCGGCCGCCGACCGCCTGCGGCGTGCCGCGGACCTCACGCTGCGCCCGTGGACCGAGACGCAGGAGCTTGTCGATCCGCTTGAACTCGCGGCGGAAATCGAGGAGCACGGCTACGGCGCCCTGTTCATCGAGGCGGACTTCGTACTTGAGGAAACGATCAAGAACGCCCCGACGTTGCGGTTTGTGGGCGTATGTCGCGTGGACTACGGTCACGTCGACCTCGACGCGGCAACTGCTGCCGGCCTGGTCGTCGCCAATACTCCGGGCCGCAACTCGCAGGCGGTCGCCGAGCTGACGCTGACGCTCATGCTCAACCTCGTGCGCCCGGTGATCGAGGCCTCGGCATTCGTCGCGGCTGGCGCGTGGACCGACCCCACCGCCGGATTTCTTGGCTTTCGCGGCACCGAGCTTTGCCACCAGACCGTGGGCATCATTGGCCTTGGCGCCATTGGGCGGCGCACGGCCGCGCTGCTGCAGCCATTTGGGTGCAGGATTCTGGCCAGCGATCCGGCGCTCTCGGCGGCTGAGATGCAGGCGCTGGGCTGCACCGCCGCGTCACTCGACGAGCTGCTGGCCGAATCAACCATGCTCGCCGTGCACTGTCCCGCGCTCCCAGCGACCCTTGGCCTCATCGATGCCGACGCCCTGGCCAAGTTGCCGGCCGGAGCGCGCCTGGTCGTTACGACCGGCGAGGGCGTGGTCGACGCCGAGGCCGTTGCCGCGGCGCTCAAGGACGGACGGCTCGCCGGCGCCGCCTTCGACGTGTTCGAGACGCACCCGGTGCGTCCCGACCACCCGCTGCTCTCGGCGCCAAACGCGATCCTGCTGCCGCACATTGGCGGCGCCACCGACGTGACCGTCACGCGGCACTCCGAGATGATCGTGGACGACTACTTGCGCTTCCTGGCAGGTGAGCCGCTCGTCAATCCCGTTCCGCCAACCGTGGGTCCATGACGCTTGAGGCCGCCTACCTCGGCGTGGATATCGGCTCGTCGGGGACGCGGGTGGTGGCGCTGGGATCGGGGGGTAAAGTCCAGGCCGTGGTCAGGCGGTCGCGTCCGCGGAAGCCCATGGTCATCGCCGACCTTGAGCGCAGCCTCGACCTTGAGCGCATCTGGTCCGAGGTGGAATCGTGCCTGTCGGAGGTGGCCGCCCAATGCGGCGAGGTCCGATCGCTGGGGGTTTGCGCGATGCGCCAGACCCTCATCGCGCTGGCCGACGACGACGCGGTGCTATTCGCCTCGGGCAACGACGACCTGCGAGCGTCGCTGCACGGCGCCGCCATCGACGCTGTCCACGGCGACGCTCTCATGCGGCAGGCGGGTCGCGCGCTTTCCGCGATCTTCTGGCCCGGCAAGCTGGCATGGCTCGAGTCCGAGGCGACTGAGGTCACCGAGCGCGCCAGGAAACTGACCACTCTCGAGAGTTGGATCGTACGGCGGCTCACCGGCGCCGAATCCATCGGACCGGTGAGCGCCGGCGAAACCGGCGCCCGGTCGATCCCTGAGCAGCGCTGGCTGACCCCCGTGCTCCCCGATTGGACCCATTCGCTGCTTCCGCCGGTCGCGGACGACGCCGCTGCATCCCGGATATCGGCAACGCAGGCCCAGACACTCGGGCTGCCCGAGGGCCTCTCCGTCGCCATGGGAGCGCCCGACACGCATGCGACTGAGTTGGGCTCGCGACGGGCGGACTTGGCCGGCGGCGACTGCGTGACCGCGGGCTGGAGCCTCACGACCGTGCGGCCTCAAGCGGCATGGGACGCCGAGGCTCCCACCTGGCGCGGCCTCCGCATCGGCGGCGGCTACCTTGCCGAAAGCAACGCGGGCGACGTGGCGAGCGGCTATGCCTGGCTCGGCCAGGATGGCGAGGGAGAGCTGACCGACCTGGCGCAGGCGACGGAATCCGCGGCCGAGCGAGGGATCTTCGCGCCAACCGGCGCTCGCGCAATGGACGTTGCGACCGCGGGTCTCGGGGCCGCAGGCCTGGTGTCACCCGTGCCCTTTGCGGAGGCATTGCCGTCGCGCGCGCTGCTGGCCACGGCGGTGCTGGAGGACATTGCCTTTGCCGTGCGGGGAAACCGCGAGCGCCTGCCGCCGCCGATTGCGGCCGACGCGCCGGTCCGATTCACCGGTGGGTTCGCCGCTGCTCCAGCCGCCGGCCCTATTCTGGCGAACGTGCTCGGTGCGCCCGTGGCGGCGTACCCCGGCGTTCCGGTCACGGCCATCGGCGCGGCGATGTGTGGCGCCGCGGCGGCCGGTGACTTCACGCTTGCAGAGGCCGCGGCGCAGCTGGCGCCCGCGCCGCGGCTGCACCAGCCGGACCCCTCGGCCACGCGCGCGTACGATGGTCACTACGCGTGCTGGGTGGACCTGCGAGCGCGGTTGGAGGCTTTTGTGCAAGAGACGCTATGAGCGCCCTGGAACTGCGAGCCGCGGTGCTCGAGGCCAGGCAAGCCATGTACCGCGAAGGTTTGGTCGTGGGCACGGCGGGCAACGTCAGCGTCCGCGCCGATGGCCTCGCCGACGCCATGCACATCACGCCCAGCCGCATGCCGTCTGACGCGACGACGGTCGACGATATCGTGACGGTGACGTTCGACGGCGATCCCGTCGAGGGCGACCGCATCCCGTCCGTCGAGTGCCTCATGCACGGGGCGGTCTATCGGGTGCGGGAAGACGTTCGCGCGGTGGTTCACGCGCATCCTGTCTTCGCCAGCGTGCTGGCCGTGCGCCATGAGGAAATCCCGCCCATCCTCGACGAGCAGGTCGTGTACATCGGCGGGGAGGTGGCGGTCAGTGAATACGCCCCGTCGGCGACCGAGGAGCTGGCGGAGGCGGCCGTGGCCGCCCTGGGGCCGCGGATGGCCGTGTTGCTGGCCAATCACGGCACCCTCGCGGTGGGGTCCGATCCTGAGCATGCGCTCGAGGTCACCCGGCTCGTCGAACGCCTGGCCCGGATTTGGTACTTCGCCGCCGCCCGACCGGGGAGCCGGCTGTTGCCCGAAGACGTGACCGCCGCCGAACGCGATATCTTTCACATGCAACGACAGGTCGAGGTCGATCAATGGCGCTGAAGGTTCCGGGTTTTCTCCTGCGACGGCTCTACGTGAAGGGCAGCATGCGCGCCACGGACGACGGGCTCGCGCTGGACCTCTGCAATACGCTGGGGTCGGGCTATGCGCGGCGTTTGCTGCCGGTGGCGGTCAACGGCGTCGAGGTCGATCTGGCGGACTGCTTCTTCGAGGTCGACGGCGTCCAGCACGGGTTTGCCGAGGTCACGCCGGAATCGCCGTTCAGCCTGGCGATGAACATGACGTCGACGCTGGGCGTGCGTGGCGTCGCCTTGCCCGACGGCCCGGTCACGCTGCGCCTGGGCTTTGAGGTTCAGGGACTTGGGGACCTGTCCTTCGAGATCAGCGACGAGGTCGTTAGTCGGCGGCGCGCCGCGGTGAGCGGCTTGCGCGCGGGCTAGCATGCGCTGCTTCGTCACCGGAGCCTCCGGCCAGGTCGGCAGCGCGCTCGTCCGCGAGCTCGCCGCCCACGGCCACCACGTCACGGCGCTGGTGTTGCCCGGCGATCCCTGGGCGGCGCCGGCATTCGACGGCCTGCGGGTCCGCCAAGTGCCCGGCGACGTGCGGGATCCGGCGTCGTTTCCCGACGAGACCTTCGACTGGGTGTTCCACCTGGCCGCCAACCAGTCGTTTCGCCGAGCGACCATCATCGCTCCAATGGGCAGTCAACGTCGAAGGCGTGGCGAACCTGCTCAGCTGGCTGGCGGCGCACCATCCCGCGCGCTTCGTCCACGTCAGCTCGCTCGCGGCGGTGGGGCTCGCGGAACGGTCTCGAAACGCCGATGGACGAGATGACACCGTTCAATGCAGAGTGAGCACGGGCTGCTGTACGCCATGTCTCGAAGCAAGCCGGAGAACGGCTGGTGCTCGATGCGGCATCGCGGGGACTCCCCGCCGTGGTGGCCAATCCGGGCACGGTGCTGGGTCCCTGGGATCGCGAGCGGTCACGCCTGGCGCATGCTGCGCCCACTCGTTCGCGGACTGGGTGCGCGCGGTTCCGCCGGGCGGCAACAGCCTGGTCGACGTGCGCGACGCGGCGCGCGGCCTGGTGGCCATGGCCGCCGACGGCCGGGTTGGTCAACGCTACCTGCTCACCGGCTCACAACCTCACCTACCGACACCTCGCTGAGCGGGCGGGAGGCATCGCTGGCAACACCGGGCCGATCATGTCACCCTGCCGCGTTGGCTTCTCACGGGACATCGGCGTCACGGTCGAGCCGCTTGCAGGACCTCGGTCGGCATCGCTCCGCCAATTGCCCGCGATGAAGCTGTCACCGGGACGAGCTACCTGTACTTCGATGCCAGCAAGGCCCATCGGGAACTGGGCTTCCGGGTGCGGCCGCTCGACGAAACTCTGCGCGACGCTTGGAGTGGTACCGCGCCGCCGGATTCAGCTGAATTCCTCAGGCATCCCCGTTCACCGATGTAGGGGCGGCCCTAATGGGCGCCCGCTCCGATTGCCCTACCCCGCGTCGTCGTCCAGGAAGACCGTCTGCCGCCCTTCGCTGGAAAACACCACCAGCAGTGTCGCTGTGTCTTTGCCGATGTTGCGTGCCTGGTGCCGCACACCCTGCGGCACGTGCAACAGCGACCCTGCGCTCAACGTGACCGTCTGCGACCCGAGCGTGTGCTCGATCTCGCCTTCGGCGACAAACACCAGCTCATGGCAGTTGGGGTGATAGTGCACCGGATTCGACGAGCCGGGCTCGAACTGGGCGCGTCCAAACGTCATCCCGCTGCCGGGCGTCAAGTTCGCGTCCGCCAGCCATTCCAGCGATACGCCCGGCACGTAGTCGCGCCGGCCATGGCCAACCGTCACCACGCGCGGTTCTCCCGCCTCGCTCATCGACTCCGCCTCCCGCGTCAAGGGCCGCTCACGCGCGGTGTCAGCCTACGCCACCCGGCCCGCCTGCGGTCTAAACGCCACTGCTACCCTGACGGCCATTCATCCATGAACCACTCCCAGGCGACAACCATGGCGGCACAGTCATCCACCGAAGAGCCCAGGCTCCTCCAGCTGGCCGCGATCAACAGCTTCATGGGCCACCCCAGCCCGGACCGCGAGTGGAGCTTCGAACGTAAGATCGCGGAGGTGGCCCAGGCCGGATTCGATGGCTTCACGGGACGCACGCCGCCCATCACGCGTCGGATGGTGGACGACTCGGGCCTGCTGTTCTGGTGTACGGCCGACATCGAGACTGCACGTGACGTCAAGCCTGCGCTGACCGCGGCGCAAGCGGCCGGCGCGTCGCAGGTGAACGTGCAGATGGGCAACCACGACTCGACGACGCGGTCGGCGGTGGCGCTGGCGCGCCGGACGCTCGCCGCAGCCGCGGAGATAGGGATCGAAGCGGCGATCGAGGTGCATCGCGACACGGCCACCGAGACGCCCGAAAAGGCCTACGCCCTGGCGGATGGCTTCGCCAAGGCCGAAGACCGCCTGCTGCCGATGGTGTGGGACCACTCCCACCCGGCCGTGATCAAGCACCTGCCCCCGCCATTCGCCGGGCGCCTGCTGGACCGCCCCGAGCTGGTCCAAAACTCGAAGTGGTTTCACCTGCGGGCCTTCAACGGGCATCACGCCCAGGTGCCGGTCATTGACGGCGACGGCAATCCGACGCCCGAGTTCCACGACTGGATCGATTTCGTGGACGAACTGATCAAGCTCTGGCTGGCGGCCGCGCCCGCCGGCGCGACGCTGTGGACCTGCCCCGAGATGATCTCCAGCGGCTACCGCCTATCGGTATTCACGGACAACTGGAGCCAGGCAAAGTTCATTCGGGACGCCGTCGACGAGGTCTGGCGCCGCCGCCTGCCCGATTGGTCGCCGCCGGCCTAGCGGCCCACCCGCAGGCCCGAATCATTCGATCCGTGTAGGGGCGCCCCTCGTGGGCGCCCGTCCGAATCGATCCGGGCAGCCACAAGGGCTGCCCCTACACCGACTCGACTCTGGTAGGGGCGCCTCTCGTGGACGCGCTTGCCGCGGCCCGCTGGCCCAGGCTGCACGCAGCCTGGGAATCCCTCCGGCGCGCCTCTTCCCTAAGCCGCTGCCAAATATCTGCGCTTTGCAAGGAAACTTACTTGATAGATAGACGCTCAACTCTTACGATACCTCCGACAGATCGAAACGTCGGTCCAACAAGCGGACCGCACGGAGGAGGACACGATGGCCACGATTCAGCGTTGGGACCCGTTCCGCGAGTTGCTCGGCATTCAGGACGCCATCGGACGCCCCTGGCGCCGCTCGGCGCTGCCCACCCGCGCATCCTCGTGGGTGTTGCCGGTCGACGTCCGCGAGGACGAGAACGCGCTCGAGATCAGCGCGTCGCTCCCGGGCGTCGCCAAGGACGACATCGAGATTTCCGTCGAGCACGGCGTGCTCACCATCCAGGCCAAGACCGGCGACGCGGACGAGGCCACGGATGACGGCTACGTGCTGCGCGAGCGGCGCGCCGGCAGCTTCTACCGCGCCCTGCGCCTCTCGGATCGCCTGGATGGCGCAGCCGCGACGTCCCGCTACGTCGACGGCGTGCTCACGGTGACCGTGCCCAAGCTGGAGGCCAGCAAGCCCCAGCGGATCGACGTCACGGTCGCGTAACCACCTCCCCCACGGCGGCGGCCCGGGTGCGCTCGGGCCGCCGCCGGCGCGTTTCCATCCTGCTCCGGCGGCGCGAATAGACGGGCTCGCGCCGCCTCGCTATTTTCTGGGGAGCCGCCGCGAACGCCAGGCGGCCAGGAGACGCTGCCATGAAGGTGCTGATAGTCCCGCACGCCGACTACTACGCCATGCCGACGGAGGAGCTTCGCGCGGAGTTCCCCGACCTCACCTTCGTCGAGCCGGGCACACCCGAAGAGCGGCTGCGCGAAGTCGTTGACACGGACGCCTTTTTCGGCACTCCGACCAGCGACGAAATGCGGGCGGCCAAGCGCCTCCGCTGGATACACAACCCCGGAATGGGCATCGACCGGCTGATGACGGTGCCCGAGATCGTCGCGTCCGACGTCGTGATCACCAATGCGCCGGGTCCCCACACCAATCCCATGGCCGATCACGCGTTCATGTTCATCCTGGCCTTGGCGCACCGCCTCTTGGACACGCTCGACGACCAGCGGCAGCGCGTGTGGGACACGGTGAAATACAACAACCGCATGCAGCCGCTCAATGGAAGCCGTCTGGGAGTGCTCTCGATGGGCGGCATCGGCCGAGCAGTCGTGCAGCGGGCGCTGGGATTTGGCATGCAGGTCTACGCCATGGATCCAAGCCCCACCGACGTGCCTGCCGGCGTGCGCACGCTGTACCCGCCGGAGCAATTGGACGAGATGCTGCGGCACACGGACTGGCTGGTCGTCACCTCGCCGTCCATACCCGCAACCCGAAACCTGATCAACGCGGAGCGCATGGCGCTCATGCCCGAAGGTAGCCACATCATCGTGGTGTCCCGTGGCGGGATCGTCGACGAGGACGCGCTGGTCGAGGCGCTGCACAGCGGCCACATTGCGGGCGCGGGGATCGATGCGACGGCCACCGAGCCGCTGCCGCCGGACAGTCCGCTCTGGACCGCGCCCAACATTCTCATCTCACCGCATAGCTCGGCCTTGAGCACGACGCTTGCCGCCGAGCGCGAGCAGATCTTCCGGGCCAATCTGCGCCGGTTCGTTGAAGGCCGCCAGCTGGCCTTCGTCTGTCCGATCGGCCGGGGCTACTGAGCCGCACGCACCCGGATGCGAGGCTCGCGCGTCGACGATCCTTCGAAGGCTGAGATGCGCCGGCTTTGCCGCCCGCGGCCACGCCGACCGTCCCGGTAGTAACAACGGACACTCATCGGGCGCGCCGTGATGCCCGCTTGAGTTGCCCCCGCTCGCCAGACTTGATCGACGCCCGTGTTGACAATGGAACGATTTTGCTGCTCCGCGCGTATTGTCTAGTAGGCGTGTCGAGTAACAGATGCCACGATGGCGCGTGAGGCGGATCTGCGAGCATCCAGCGCCCGGCGTGGCGCGCGGAATTGATGAACGATCCCGGGCGACCCCGGGAATCGGGGGCGGGACGGCTTGACGGCCCGACCGTGGCTGGTCGCATGGGAGGCGGTGCCTCGCGACGCGGTCACGCGGATGCGGCGGGTGGGGCAACCATGGACGGGGATAGCGGTGTCATGAGGTCCAATCTTCACGAGCCTGACTGCGCGCCACATCCATTGGACATTATGGCGCTGTACGCGCTGTACCAGACGCGGTGATCGTGCCGTGGTGATTCATAGGCTTGGTTTATGAGAGGTCACACAGGGAGTCTGGCGCGAATTGTCGGGTTGGCGATGCTTGGGGTATGGCTTTTGCTTGGGTGTGATGCGGACGGGAACGAAGAGCCGAATATCGTGAGGGTGGAGAGGACCTTTAGCCCGGAGGAAATATGGTCAGGAACGGCTCCTGGGCACGCGGTTCAAGGAAGCTTCGCCGAATGTAGCAGTAATAGTTTTGGCTGGGGACCGCGGCACGACTATGACGTGGTGGCGTGGAGTCCGGACGGCTCGACGGTGTATTTCACGTATGGCTGGGACCTTTACGGCGTCACGGCGGACGGGTTGCGCCTCCGGCTGATTGCCACCGGCGCGCCGCGGGAGGGGGGTCTTGGCGATCGATCCATCAAGCCAGCGGTGTCCTTCGCGGTGGCGCCGAACGGGAACCACCTGGTGTACGCGGGCTGCCGCTACCCGCCGGGGGTGTTCACGGGGGCGGATGGTCGCGAGGGAGTGGCCGACGGTTTCGGGTTCGAGCTAGTACGGATCGCGCGCGATGGCGGGAGCGTGAAGCGGCTCACGGCGAATGGGGCCGTGGACCACTATCCGGCCTGGTCGCCGGATGGTCGGCGCATCGCCTACGTGTCCGATGCCAAGTTGCGTGCTAATGCCCTCGACGCCGCGTTGGCGGACCCGCCCCAAGCGCCGCCTGCCCCGCGATTTCGGGACGATACCGCCGCCATGCGGGCGGGCCTGTTCACGATGGCGGCCGATGGCACGGACATCCGACCGGTGCTGGACGACGACTTCAAGGTGCTGCACCACCCGCCCGCCTGGTCGCCCGATGGCCGACATTTGGCCGTGGTGCGATATCTCGAGTATGAGCAGGGAGCTGCTTCCATAATCACGAATATCGGCCGTGAGCTGTATGTGGTCGGGGCCGAGGGCGCCGAGCCGCGGCTTCTAGCGGCCAACGTGGTGAGCGGGCCCTCGTGGTCGCCGGACGGCCAGCGGCTGGCGATCGCGCAAGCGGAAGCTGACGGGGTGGGGCTCTACGTCATTGGGATCGACGGCACGGAGTCGCGGCGGGTGATGGACATCGAGGGATGGGAAGGACCCGGCTGGCGGGCGACGATGAGTCCGCCCGATCCGGCGGGGGCGTGGATTGACACCGTGGCCTGGTCGCCGGACGGCACGCGGATCCTCGTCAGGTCCAACCCAGAGCACCCGGCGTTGGTGGTGAGCCTGGAGAGCGGGGAGACGACCGAGGTCGGGTTTGTCCTGCTGCCCGGAGAGGAAGTGGGTGATCGGGAAGGGCCTATGCCGGTTCAGGCGGCGGCGTGGTCGTCCGACGGCACGCGCCTTGCGATGACTGGGGGCGGGTCATGGCGGCAAGAAGCGAGGCCCCTGGTAGTCTGGACTGCGGCGGCTGACGGCACGGACGCGAAGGTGCTGGTGATGGCCGGCGCGCGGGGCGTCCCGTTCGCGGTCGGTGCGCAGGAGCTTGATGTGGCGACCAGCCAGGCGATGTGCGCCGACGGAACGCTCGTGTCGGACCCTGCCGAGAACGCCGGCTTGGTGCGCGATTGCGAGGTGCTGCTGGGGCTGCGCGACCTGCTGTTCGGCGAGCGCGGCCCGAGATCGAACTGGAATCCGGGGACGCCGATGGCGCAGTGGTTGGGAGTGACGATCGCGGGCACGCCGCCGCGGGTCACGGCCCTTGAGTTGGCGGCCGCGGGTGCGAGCGGGACGCTACCGTCGGCGCTCGGCGACCTGAAGGCCCTGCGCACCTTAGATCTCGGGGGAAACTTCTTTCCTGAAGTCCCGATCCCGGTGGAGCTGGGGAATCTGGCACAACTGCAGATTTTGCGACTATCGAGCAATTACCTGGGAGGACCGATCCCGCCGGAGCTGGGCGGGCTGACTGATTTGGAAACCCTCGACCTCGGTCAAAACTACCTGACGGGCGCGATCCCGCCAGAGCTAGGCCAGTTGGTCAACCTCCGGACGCTGGACCTCGAGTCCAATGAGCTCAGCGGGGACATCCCAGCGGAGTTGGGCCGGTTGCCCAACTTGGAGGAGGTGGGGCTAAGGGACAACCTCCTCACCGGCTGCGTGCCGCCAGCGTTGCGGAGTGTTCAAGACAGCGACCTCCACCTCCTCGGGCTGCCGGATTGCGAGCCAGCGTGATGCGAGGCGGGCTCCGATTGCGGGGCATGCGCACCGCCGTCGCCGAAGGCCCGACGCTGGCCTTCGTCTGTCCGATCGGCCGGGGCTACTGAGCGCACGCACCCGGATGCCACGCTAGCGCCGTCGCTTGGCTGCGGCGCATCGCGGTGGGAGCATTGGGGCACGGACGGCTGGAGGTCGGACTCATGACGCGTGACGGCAAGCTCAACGCCGGGAAGCTCAGCGATCTCGCGCCCGGACGCTGCCACGGCCTGCGTGTCAACGGGCGTACCTTGGTGCTCGTCCGCAGCGGCGACGACGTGCACGTGCTCGACAATCGCTGCCCGCACATGGGGTTTCCGCTCGACCGCGGCAGCATCGACGACGGCATCCTGACCTGCCACTGGCACCACGCGCGGTTCGACGTGACGACCGGCGGCACGTTCGATCTCTGGGCCGATGACGCCCAGGCCTTCCCGGCCGAGGTGGTCGAGGGTGACGTCTGGATCGACCTGCGGGCCGACCGCGACGAGCTGGCCCATCACCGTCGCCGTCTGCGGGACGGGCTGGAGCGGAACCTTTCGCTCGTCATCGCCAAGGCGGTGATCGGCTTGCTGGAAGCCGGCGCGGACCCCCGCGAGCCGTTCCGAATCGGACTGGAATTCGGGACGTGCCACTTGGCCGACGGCTGGGGCTCCGGCCTCACGGTGCTGACGTGCATGCAGAACCTGCTGCCCCGGTTGCCGCGCGAGGACCACGCCCGCGCGCTTTTTCACGGGCTGGCAAACGTGGCGAGCGACTGCGCCGGAGAAGCGCCTCGCTTCGACTCCGGCCCCCTGCCCGACGCCCCTGCCGACCCGGCCGCGCTCAAACGCTGGTTTCGGCGCTGCGTCGAGGTCCGCGACGCCACCGGCGCCGAGCGCTGCCTGCTGACCGCCGTTCGGACGGGTTTCGAGCCAGAGGCATTGGCGGACATGCTGTTCGCCGCGGCGACCGACCATCGCTATCTGTCCACCGGACACGTGCTCGATTTCACCAACAAGGCGCTGGAGGCCCTGGACATCGCGGGCTGGGACCTTGCCGAAGCCGTGATCGGATCGCTGGCGCGGGCCTACGCGAGCGCGCAGCGGATGGAGGAGTCGAACTCGTGGCGGCGGCCGCACGACTTGGTTGCCATCCTCGACGCGGCGTTTCGCGAGCTCCCGGACCTGTCCGCCAGCAGGTGCGCCGCGGCCATGGCCTGATCGCGCCGCGCTGATCGACACCGTGCTGGGCGACGACCCGACCGCGATCACCGCATCGCTCACCAGCGCGCTGCGCGAGGGCATTGCCCCGGTGCAACTCGCAGAAGCCGTGGTGCAGGCCGCGGTTACGCGCATGGCGCGATTTCACGTCAGCAACGAGTTCGGCGACTGGGACCGCACGCTGCACACCTTGTCCTTTGCCAACGCGGTTCGCCGCGGCCTGATGCGGTCGCCGTCGCGCGAGCTGCTGCGCGGCGTCTATGACGCGGCGATGAGCGTCTACCTCGACCGCTTCCTCAACGTCCCGCCCGCCCGTCTGCCTAGCCTGAATGGCCAGTCGCCGACGCCGGGCCCGGACCTCCTGCGGCAGCTGCCGGACATCCTGGACCGCCGCCAGCAGGTCGATGACGCCGCGCGGCTGGTGCTCGAATACCGCGCCGGCGATGGGACCGCCGACGATCTGCTCGCCGCCCTGGGCGGCGCCCTGCTGCGCGAGGACCGCAACTTTCACACCATCCAGGCGGTCGAGGCGGCCATGCGGCACTTCACCCTCAGCACGCGACCCGATGACGCCACGCTGGCATTGGTGGCAGGCGCTCGCTATTTGGCCGCGCATGCGCCCACGGCGCGCGCCCAAGGCCAGACGTTCCAGATCGCCCAGCGCCTGCACCGCGGCGAGGCGCTCTACGAGGAATCGCCCGCCTAGCGCCAGCCGGCCCGCGTAACCGCCGCTGGCTCTTCGGTCGCCGTGACTTTCGCCGCTCGACCTGCCGCACCCGGCCTCATTCCGGGCGCCCCTGTCACTCCGAGCGCCTCTCTGCCACTCCGACCGCCCCTGTCACTCCGAGCACCTCTCTGTCACTCGGACCGCGCCTCTGTCACTCCGAGCGCAGCGAGGAGTCTAGAGCGCCCTAGCACCGGCCGCGGGGGCAAGACCTGGAAGTCTCACGTGCAGCCCGCTTGACGAATTCGTGGCAACCGCAGCCCGACGAACCGGCTACGCCGCCCCGTTCGTCGGCAGCGAGGCGAAATCGAATAGTTTCAGCGCCGTCTCGCCCATGATCTTGCGCTTCGTCTCCGCCGGAAACGGCTTGATCATCACTTCGCGTGGGTGGTCGAAGTCGTGGTGCGGCCAGTCCGAAGCAAAGACGACGTGGTCCCGGCCGTCGATCAGGTCGATTAGCGTCACCAGGTCCTGCGGACGCTCCGGCTCTTCGACCGGCTGCGTGCAGAAATAGAACTCGCGGATGTAGTGGCTGGGCGGTTTCTTGAGCAACGGCGCCTGGTGCCGCAGCTCGTGATACTCCTTGTCGAGGTGCCACAGGACATAAGGCACCCACGACACGCCGCCTTCCGAGAACACGACCTTCAGGTCCGGGAAGCGCACCGGTAGGCCGGTCTCGATCATGCTGAAGATGTTGCCCATCAGCGCGAACCCGTGCTCCACCGAGTGCCGCGCGAGCTGCGTGGCGAATTGCTCGGTGTTGAAAGGGAAGTTCGTGTGCAGGATTCCCCCGACGCTGTGCAGCATCACGGGACAGCCCGTCTCTTGGGCGGCCTCGTAGATGGGGTCGTACATCGTGTGGCCCCATAGGGGGCGAACGGCGCAGGTCGGCAGAAACACGCCCACGAATCCCGGCGTCGAGCCGTACTTGCGGATCTCGCGGGCGGCGTCCTCCGGGTCTTGCGGCGCCGCCAGGACCGTGCCGTACAACCCGCGTGCCGGATCCACCCAGTGCTCGGCCAGCCAGGCGTTGAAGGCCCGCGCCACCGCCGCCGCGAAATCGGCCTGCGGCAGGACGGCCATCCGCAGCAGAAAGTCGGGGAAGAGAATCGCGATGTCGATGGACATCGCGTCCAGGTCCTCGCGCATCTGGTCGGCGGTCGCCACCGTGCGGTGCGTGAGGCCGCGTCCCGGCACCGGCAGGTCGAATGGCGTGCTCGGCGCATATCCCGGAGCTTCAAGGTAGCGACGCGGCACGGTGCCCAGGTGCTCCAGGGCCACGCGCCACGGTTCGTCGCAATAGGGCGCCAGCGCTTCCGGTGGATCGTTGGCATGCACGTCGCAGTCGACGATGACGAGGTCGTTGACCGTGAGCGGGCGTTCGCGCTGAGCGGGCATGACGATGCTCGTTGGGTCGCGTGAGCCCAATTCTAGCCTGGAACGATCACTACGTGCCGCTGTAGGTGTGTCCCGCGCCAGCGGTGGTGTGGTGGGGCTGCGCGCTAGCAGGTGACGGTCGACGGGTCCGGTTCGGTTGATGGCATGGCCGCCGCGCGCGGGCCGCCCATTTCAGCGCCGCAACAGCAGCACCGCGCTCCGGCGCGACGAGAGCGTGCACGACTCACGTGTCGGGCCAGACGCCAAGCGCCGATACTGCAAGTTGGCCGATGCCAACCCTGCGCGGCCGGCCTAGCCGGTTCCTGCCGTCGGCGCGCCGGCGATCGCGGGGATCGTCCCGTATGTCACCGTTTCCGGGATCTGCGGATCGGTTGTCAGCGTGATTGTGTTCGGATAGCGGACCACATGCGTTCCGCCTCCGACCCAGGCCCAGTTCTTGCCGTACGCGTTGAACGTCTGGCGCGGCGCGGCGAGCGTCAGTTGGTGTGAGCCAAGGCTGAGTATCCGCTCGGTGCCGGCGTGGTCGGAGAGATGGATGGCGGCGGATGTTGCCTCCGCGGTCGTAAAGGTAAGCGCCAGATCGATCGGTGCACGCGTGCGGTTGTAGAACACGCTGGTGATGAACCCCGGTCCCGGCAGATCGATCCGAACCGGGCCGGCGTACGCGTTGGCCGCGCGCTCGCCGCGAATGTCCGGCCGCTTCGTGCGCTGGGGGTGTTGCCGGGTGACATGCGACATATAGCGCACGGCCACACGCGCCCCCTGCCCTGAGATATGCGACAGCGGGTAGTCGACCAGCTTGTGGAGCGCAAGCTCGTCGGCGCCGCCGACGAACGCGTTGGCGACCGCCTGAATGATGAAATGCGCCACGTCCGTGTCGTCGAAGAGCGCGCCGAGTCCGGGATCGTCCTGTAGGCCCATCTCCATCACGATGAGCCGGCGACGGCCGGCCAGCGGGTCCGGTTCGCCCACCGTTTCCGAGAGATTGTCGAGCGCCGTGCGGTAGTTGGCGGTCATTTCGTATACCCGCTCGGGCTCCTTGTGCAGCGTCAGGGATATGTCGTGGAACGAGAAGTTATTGGCAATCAGGGCCTCGCGATCGGTCTGCCCGGCCAGAAAACTCACCCAGCCGTCCCAGAACCGCATCTGCCGCGGTGTGTTGTCACAACTCCGGTCAACGACGCCGAGCGACGGAAAGATCAGGCGCGCCCCGGGGTCGGCGGCGATCATGGCGTCGTACGCCACTTGCACCAGGTGGTAGAGCAGGCGCTCGCGCTCGGCGTCGTCGATCTCGCCTTCGGCGGCCGGACCCGAGCCGCCGGTGCGGTCCACCCAGCGCTGGTGGGGTTCGCCGCCCCAGGCATAGCCCGGCATCTGCGGGCGACAGATATCCGGCTCGTTCGACGGGACCCAGCGCGAGATCGGATTCAGACTCGACGCCGACGTAGCGGCTGACCCTTCGAGCGGCCTACGGCTCTCAACCACGCCGCGGACGAACCGGCCAAAGTGGTTCGACGCATGGGCGGCCGGCAACTCCAGCCCGTTGGGCGCGTTGTACTTCGCGGGATGGGACAGCCCGCCGCCCGCGTACGCCGGCGTGAACTGGAGCAGCCCGACGACCTCCTTGGCGACGCGGAAGTTGCGGTCGGTGGCGATCGTGGGCAGCGCGGCGTCGCCGTACGCGTCCATGTTGCTCCAGATGAACTGCTCGCGGTCCCACCAAAGCCCCAGGCTGCTCATGTGGCTAACGCCGGCGCCGACGCCCTGCTCACTGGCCAAGGTGCAGCCGAATCCGCGGTCGATCCCTTTGGCCGTGCCGGGGAGGTCGTCCGAGATGCCGGACGCCTCAGCTGCCAGCGCGAATTCCTCGGGAACGACGGCGGCGGCGGGCAGGCGGCTAGGCTCGCCCTGGAAATATGCTCGATAGCGTTGCCCCAACACGCCAAGGCGGACGTTCCCGCCCACGCTTTCAAGGCCAAGATTGGCGAAGAGGTTGCGAACCTTGCCGGCGAAATTGCGCGGCGTGGAGCGCGCCTCACCCGCCTGCAGGGCTGGATTGGCGTTGATAAAGGCCTGGATCGCGGAGTCGACGGTCGTCCCGGAGCCATGTTGAGGCCAGCCGTCGAATTCGAGCTTGGTCGCGTTCGAGAAGCTGCGTGAAACGGCCGGCCCGGTGACGATGAGATCGACCATCGGCGCCAGCCTCGGCGCGCCGCCGGCCAGCGGCTGGAAGAACATCGCGCAGGCAAAGAGCTGATACCAGTTGTCGGCGTCGTTCCACACGCGGCTGATCGGCGGGCCGTACCAGGCATGGCCGCCGGCCGCGTCGTAGAACGACCAGAACTTCGGCCCGGCGGGGTCGTCGCGGATATAGAGTCCCGACAGCCCTCCGTCGATCGGGAAGAACGCCCCATCGACTGTCTCGATCGCTTCCGGCGGGAGCAGCTGCCCAGCGCTAAAGGCCGGCAGCGCCGTCGTGATTCGGGCAATGCCGCCAGCGGCAAGCCCCGCCATGACGGCGAAGAACCGACGCCGGCTCAGGGCCGTCATGCGACTTGGCACGTAGATCGTATCTCCGATGCTGCGGCAGAACGACAAATGGCGGGTTGCGAATCCAAACCCAACTAGAGCACGGAGTTTGCGTGCTTGAGGTCGCTGATCCCGCTGCTCGGCTGTTCCACGGTCGGTATCCGTGCAGGCCGCCAATTCTAGGCTCGCGTGGGGGCGCCAGGTTCGGCGCGAGGCGAGCATCGTGCCTGCCGGGAGAAAGCTCTCTGGTCGTAGGCATGCACGTCGCAGTCGACGATGACGAGGTCGTTGACCGTGAGCGGACGTTCGCGCTGGACCGGCATGACGGTGCTCGTGGGGTTGCGTGAGGCTGAGGCTAGCCGGAAAGGTTCAGTCCGTGCCGTATGCGCGATCCTCGCCCACGGTGCGGTTGATCGTTGCTGCGCGCCTAAGACGTAGCGGTCGACGGGTCCGCTTCGGCAGACGGCGGCGCAGTCATCCGCGCGGGCCACCAATTCCAGCGCCGCAGCAGGAGCACCAGGCTGGGCACGAACAGCGCGCGCACGACGAAGGTATCCAGCAGCACGCCCAGCATGACGGCGAACCCTAGCTGGAAGATGTCGCGCAAGGGCAGCGTGGCTAGAATCGAGAAGGTGCCGGCCAGGATCAGGCCCGCCGACGTGATCACGCCGCCGGTGCGGGACACGGCCACACGCGTGCCTTCGACCAGACCCCGCGCGCGAATCTCCTCCCGGACGCGCGTCATGATCAGGATGTTGTAGTCCGCCCCCAGCGCGGCCAGGAAGATGAACATCCAGACGGCGTTCTGGTAGCCCACGCCGGGATGTCCCATCAGGTTCTGGAAGATCACCACCGAGATCCCCAGCGCGGAGAGAAAGCTCAACAACACGCTGCCGATCAGATAGGTGGCCGCCACCAAGCTGCGCAGCAGCAGCAGCAGGATGATCCAGATCAGGACGACCACGATCGGGCCGACAAACCGCACGTCGGTGTTCACCGCGGCCCACGCGTCGGTTTGCAGCGCGGTTGCGCCGCCGACCAGCACCTCGGCGTCGGCCAGGCTGGTGCCCTCGACCGCGCTCCGCGCCGCCGCGCGGATTTCGTCGATGCGCTCGATGGCCGGGATGCCGTAGGGATCGTCGCCCATCACCACGTCCAGACGGGCGGTGGTGCCGTCGGGCGAAAGGAATCGGCGCGCGGCGAGCAGAGCCTCCATGACCGCTTGCATTTGCGGATCGACGTTGGCCGGCGCACCGGCCGCCGGTGCGCCGGTTGGCGCGCCGCCTTGGAGGATCCCGGGGGGCAGGTTGGCGATGGCGGCCTCCAGCGCGGCCGGATCCACCGCCGGTGGATCGCCCGTGGGCCGGGTGGGGCCGCTCACGCGTTTGACGCCCGGAATGTCGGCGACGACCTGGGCCACCCGGTCGACGTCCACCAGGCTGGCCAGAACGTTGTCGGTGCTGAGATAGACGTTCGTGGGCGCCAGATTTCCGGCGCCGAAGGCGTCGTCCATGATCTGGGCGCCGATCTTGGACTCGGCGTTGTCCGGAAAGCCGTCGATGAAGCTGAAGCTCGGCTTGATGGTCGGCGCGCCGGCGGCGAAGACCACCAGCAGCACCAACGTGGCCGTGAAGGTGGCGACCGGCCGGCGGGCGACGAGGTCGGCCACGCGCGACCAGATGCGGGAGTGCTCGGTGCCGGTCACGTGCATGCGCCCGGGCCAGAACGCGGCGCGTCCCAGCAGCACCGCCATGGCGGGGATCAACGTGAGCCCGCTGAGCAGCATCAGGAAAATCGCCAGCGCGAGCACCGGCCCCAGCGTCTGAAACGACCCCAACGTGGCCAGCAGCAGCGCCAGCATGGCCGCGATCGTCGTGCCTGCGCTTGACGCGATCGCCGGTCCCACCCGGCGCAGCGCCACCTGCATGGCGCGCCAGCGGTCGGGTTGCCGCCGCAGCTCCTCGCGGTAGCGGGCGACGATGAAGAGCGTGAAATCGGTGCCGGCGCCGAACATGAGCACCGACATCAACGCCGTCACCTGGCTGTTGAGCACCAATCCGGCGTTGGCGGCCAGGGTGGCGACCAGCGACTGGGCGATGACCAGGGTCAAGCCCACCCCCGCCAGCGGCAGCAACGCCAATGCGGGCGAGCGATAGATCAGCAAGAGCAGCGCCAGGACCAGCAACACCGTGAACAGCGTCACGCGGAAGTCGATCTCGGAGAACACCTCGACGGCGTCGGAAATGATGCCCGCGGGACCGGTGATGGCGACGGTAAGGCCCGCGTCGGCGGTGCCGTCGCGCGCCTGGTCGCGAATCCAGCGGATGGTCTCGCGGAAGCCCTCCTCCGCCGGCGAGCCGCTGATCGTCACGATCGTCGTGACGGTTGTGCCGTCCGGCGCCAGCAGCGAGCTGGCCGCCAGCGGCGAGGAGCTGCTCAGCGCGAGCACGCTTTGGATATCGGGCGGGGCGTCGGACGATTGCAGCGCCTCGTCCACCCGCGCCACCGCCGCCAGATCCGAGTCGGACAGCCCCTCCGGTTGATGGAAGACGACGATCGCGGGAATGCCCTGCCCGCGCGGGAACTTCTCGCGGACCAGTTGGACGACGCGCAAGTACTCGGAGCCATCCGGCAGGAAGTTTTCCTGCTCGTTGGTCGTGACGTCCGACAGCGGCGGCGCGGTGGCGACGATGGCCGCGCCGGCAACGGCCCAGACCACGATGACGCTGGCGGCTCGCCGCCAGCTGGTGGCGAAGCTCGCAAGAAGCCCAAACATCTAGGGGACGCCTATGCGGACGGCACGAGCCTGATTGTGACCAAATGTACGAACTCCCGCCCAACCGGTTTTTCACGCGACGCCCTTACGTCGCAGAATCGACTCATGAGCGACAGGTCCCACCTACGAGCGAATCCGCGGCCTCGCGCGGCGCCAGGCAGCTCGCGCGCAGCACTCCGCCAGCTGCTCACCTTCGTCATTCCGGCGAAAGGCCGGCCCCGTACTCGATACGGGGCCGGAATCCAGACTGGGTGGCGCTGGTTGCTCCGTCTGTTGTTCGACCCCATCGGACCCCACCGCGCCGGTCCCATGGCTTCCGGCCGGCGTGCCCACGTCCCGGTGCGGGGCGCCTGGGAGTCCGCCTGCGGCTGGGAGGCACGCTGGAACGCCTGGCTCGCCAGTCCCTCAAGCCCCATGTGGCGCGGCGACGGCGAGGAGCCGCACCGCCCTCGCGGCTAGCCGTCCCTCAGGCGATTTCGAGCCCGAGTGACGCGGCGCTGTCCACCAGGTCCTGCCATACGTCGTCGTGCAGCGGAATCCCGTCGCGATCTCGCTGCAGCCGGGTGCGTGCTTCAAGGTCACCGGGCGCCAGCACTTCGCTGAACCCCGGCGCGGGCTCCGCTGCGTGAACCTGATCGACCAGCCGCTCCGCGCCGCCGAGGTAAGTGTCCATATCGCGGAACAGGTCGGCCCGCGCGAACAGCATCGTCACGCCCTGGTGGCGCATGATGTCGCCCCCGCGCGCCTCCTCGGCAAAGTCGTCCGATCCCGAGAAGATGCGCCCCAGGAACTCGGCGGCCATCATCAGCGCGTAGCCCTTGTGCGCGCCAAACGGCACGTGGGCGCCGCCGTCGAAGAACGCCTGCGGGTCCGTCGTCGGGTTGCCCTCGGCATCCACGATGGAGCCGGGCGGCAGCGTCTCGCCGCGCTTTTGGGCGTTGACCACCTTCACCCCGGAGAGCGCTGTCGTCGCGAAGTCGAACATCATCGGCGGCGCGCCCGCGACGGGAAAGCCCATGGCGATCGGGTTGGTGTGCAGCACGCGCGTCCGTCCGCCGTAGGGCACCGTCTGCGGGTCGATGGCGCCGAACCCTCCGGCGCACACCAGCGAGACCATGCTCTCCGCCGCGGCCATCTCCACGTAGTGCCCCAGCCGTCCAATGTGGTGCGATTGCACGACTGATGCCAGTGCCACTCCGGCCGTGCCGGCTTTCTTGATTCCGAGTTTCGTCGCGTACTTCGCCGCCACCTGCCCGAACGTCCAGTTGCCGGTAACCAGCGCCCCGCCATCGAGTTCCTTGAGGGTTTCCGGCCGCGCGCGTGGCAGCAGTTGATCGGCCCTGATTGCATCGACGTACCCCGAGAGCTGGGTGACCCCGTGAGTCACGACGCCGCTCATATCGGCAATGACCAGGTGCTCGGCCACCTCGGCCGCGTTCACGTCCGAAGCGCCGGCCGCGCCCAGAATGTCGAGCACGATGTGCCGCAGTTCTCCCGCCTGTTTCGTGACCATGGCTTCGCCCTCGCTCCAGCGCTCGCTACGTCGGCCTGCTGCTGATGGTGCGCGATTGGCATACCCGGCCGCCACCCGGAACGCCAGACCTATCTGCCCTCGTTGTGGTTGTCGCTACACTTGAGCCAACAGGTCTGCGTTGGTGCCGCATGGTGGAGGCCGTCCCCACGCCTGCCTTCGTCGGCGCCGCGAGTGCACACCGTTGAGTGCTGCTACTCGGTCTCCGCCCGTTCACGTCCAGGCGCTGAACAAGCGCTACAAGAGCGGTCCCTGGGCCAACCGAGACATTTCGCTCACCGTCAACTGGGGCGAGGTGCTGGGAGTTCTGGGACCGAATGGCGCGGGCAAGACCACCCTCGTGCGGCAGATCACCACGGAGCTCGTGCCGACGTCGGGGGACGTGCGCGTCCTCGGATTCGACGCCGTGGTCAATCCCGACGACGTCAAGTCGCGCATCGGCGTGCTGCCGCAAGAGGCCCAGCTCTTTCAAGGACTCTCGGTACGCCACCACCTGCGCATCTTCGGTAAGCTCCGCGGGTTGTCGCGGCGAGATGCCGGGCGGCGCGCCGAGGAACTGATCCGCCAACTGGGGCTCGAGCGCTATCGCGATACGACCAGCGAGAGACTGTCGGGCGGACTTCGCCGCCGGCTGCTCGTGGGAATCGCTCTGCTTGCGTCCCCGTCCGTGCTGATTTTGGATGAACCCACGGTTGGCCTGGACGTGGAGGCGCGCCACCAGCTGTGGGACATCATCCGAAGCTGCCGCCGAGAAGATGCCGCGGTGCTATTGACGACGCACTCCATGGAGGAAGCGGAGGCTCTCTGCGATCGGATTGGCGTCATCCAGGAAGGCGGCCTGATCGCCCTGGACACGATCCCGAATCTGCGCGCGTCCCTTGAGCATGAATACAAGCTGATCTTCGAGACGGCGGACGGCCGTCAAACGCGGTTTGGTAGTGATGCATCTGCGCTTGTGGCCGGCGTTCAAGCCAAGGGCATTGACGAATACACGGTGATGCGGACGACTCTTGAGGATGTCTACCTGGCGCTGACGCAGGGGCGCTCCGGCATTAACGACGCTGATGACGCGAGCTAACCCCCTGCGTGCTCCCGGGCTGCGCAAGCTTGCGGGGGACTCGGTGGCCGTCTTGGAGCTGCATGCGTTGCCGATGATGCGCCAGTGGTATTTGGTGCTGCTCGTGTCAGTGGTCTTCCCTGTTCCGATGTTCTACGTGTTTCAGGCAATCGCACCCGATGATGCGGCCGTGTGGCGGCGATTGCTCGCTGGCACGCTGATCTTCGGCGTGGCCTTCAATACCGCCATGCTGGTCGGACAGCAGGTCGTGGCGCAGCGGTTTCTGGGGCATCTGAAGCTGCTGATTACGATGCCGGTCTCCAAGGTCGCGTATGTCTTCGGCACACTCGCCTTCACGTCGGTGACCGGCGCCGTGTCGGCGGCCGTCTTGCTGGGGTTCGCGCTGCTCGTCGGCGGTGAGATCAGCCCGGCGTGGGCGCTGCTGGCCGCTGCCCTGGTGTTGAGCGTCTTCGCGCTCGCCGGAATCGTCCTGCTCGTCATGAGCTTCGCGCCCTCGCTCCAAGTGGGGAATATCCTCGCCAGCCTGGTCGCCATCGTGCTGGTGCTCGTCTCGCCGGTGTATTTCACGATGGAAGCTGCGCCGCTGGTCCTGCGCTGGTTCGGGTACGTCTCGCCGCTGCGCTATGCGGCCGATGCCATCGCCGCCACGCTTTCGGGCCGAACCGATGTATGGATCGAGCTGGGCGTGCTCGCCGCATATGCGCTCGTCGCCATGAGCCTCGGCCTTTGGCGCATGCCCTGGCGCGAGGCGTGAGCGAGGTGCCTCGCGCCTTCGGCTCCACGACCAGGCCACCTGCCTGACGGTGCCGGCCACGGCGACGGCCGGAAGCCCGAGTCTTCAACTCGGGCCGCGTTCCCTTTCGCCCTAACCCGGCGTCACGTCACCGCGGGATGATCCGTCCGGTGAAGGCCGGGCCGTCTAGGCGCAACGCGGCCCGGCGCCGATCGTAGAGATCAATGTCGGGGCCCTTGTCCTCGCGCGCAGTGCCCACACCCTCGACGCCCGGCGTGAACGCGGCCAATAGGCTTCGATCCTTCAGTCGAGCCCCAGCAGCTCCAGCGAGTCGCGATGGATGATTCCGTCGATCACGTCCTCTGGGATCTTGGGCAGGTTCGTGCCCTCGACCTGCTCGTTCAGGCCGCGCATATCGTCCATGCCCTCCTGCGGCGTCCAGAGCGGGAAGTCGGAGCCGAACAGCAGCTTGTCGGTGACCCCCCACTCGACCATCAGGACCAGCGCCTCCCAGGCCTGATAGGGCCGCACCCAGCCCCCGCCCGAGACATCGGCATAGACGTTGGCGTGCTTGCGGATGACAACCGCGCAGTCGCGTTGCCACGGATGCGCCATGTGCGCGATCACGAACTTCAGGTCGGGGAAGGCCTGCGCCACTTCGTCGATCAGCAGCGGATGGCTGTACTTGAGAATCGCCCGCGGATTCGGCTGCGTGCCCATGTGCGCCAGGACTGGCAGCCCCATGCGCTGGGCCTTCTCGTACAGCGCGAAGTACACCGGATCGGCAGGATTGAAGTGCGCCAGCGTGGGATAGATCTTGATCCCGCGCAGGCCAAGGTCGACGCCGCGGTCGATCGCGTCGAGATAGCCGTCCTCGGTCGGATCGATGCACATGAACCCGATGAGCTTGTCCGGGTCCTTGGCCACCCAGTCGGCGGTGAAATCGTTCGGACTCAGCATGCCGCAGGCCAGGGCGCGCACCCCGAACACGATGGCCCGGTCCACCGCGCGCATGGCCTCGGCATAGGTCTCGAACGGCAGCGGCTGCATGGGCGCATACCCCGCCCGCTCATCGGCCCGGCGCGAAGCCTCGCTCACGTGCTCCGGCTGCAGGCAGTGCGTGTGAACGTCGATGATCATGAGGGTTCCTTCGCTGTCCGTGCCTGCCTACGGTTCGGCAGCGACACAACCATAATTCGGTGACTTCGGCAACGCCTACTCCGGCGGCGTGGCGCGGCCGTCGTCGTAACCCCAGCAGACTGCGGTGCCGTCGGTACGCACACCGCAGGTCGTGCGGTAACCAATGCTGACGGTGGTGAACGCGCCGGCCGGCGGCGATGCCTCACCTTGGTCGTTCAGGCCCCAGCAGGCGACGGTGAGATCGGTTTGCACGCCGCAGGTGTGATAGATGCCGGCGCTAACCGAGGCAAATTCGCCAGCAGGAGGAGTGGCCTGACCGTCGTTGTTCTTGCCCCAGCAGACTACGGCGCTGTCGGCCCGCACCGCGCATGCATACCGTCTGCCGACGCTCAGCGACGTGAACCTCCCGGGCGGCGCCTTTGTCATGCCATTGTCGCTGTTTCCCCAGCAGGTTAAGGCCCCACCCGTGCGGACGCCGCAGGTGTGAACCACGCCGGTGCTGACCAACGAGAAGGTACCGGCTGGAGGCGAGGCCTTGCCATGCTCATCTGATCCCCAGCACTCGATCGTGCCATTGGTGCGGACGCCGCAGGTGTAGTGGGCACCGGTGCTGACCGCGGTAAACGTGCCGCTCGGTGGCGTGGCTTCGCCGTGGTCGTTTTCCCCCCAGCATTCGATGATGCCGCCGGGTCGGACCCCGCAATTGTGATTGCCCAGAATGCTGACCGAGGCAAAGGCACCGGGTGGGGGTGAGGGGGAGGGTGCGCCATGCATACCTTGGCCCCAACAGAGGATGGCACCGTCAGTGCGGACGCCGCAGGTGTGGGCCGTACCGGCGTCGACGGCGACAAACATTCCTGCCGGCGGCGAGGCTTGGTCTCGATCGTTTGATCCCCAGCAGGCGACAGTGCCGTCCGCGCGCACTCCGCATGTGTGATCGGGTCCGGCGCTGACCGAGTTGAAGACGCCGTCTGGCGGAGAGGTCCGGCCGTCTCCGTCATATCCCCAGCAGGCGACGGTGCCGTCGGTGCGCACGCCGCATGTGTGGGCTCCACCAGCGCTTACGGTGGTAAAGGAACCTGCCGGAGGCACGGTACGGCCGTCCCTCTCATCTCCCCAGCAGGCCACGGCGCCATCGGTGCGCACGCCACAGATGTGCCTTCCCCCAGCGCTCACCGACATGAATGTGCCTGCTGGAGGGTCGGCTTGGCCCCTGTCGCTTCCGTAGTTGGTGGGGTCAGCTCCCCAGCACTCGACGGCGCCCTCGGCGCGCACGCCGCAGGTGTGTACTCCCCCGGCGCTGACCGAAGTGAAGACGCCCGACGGGGGCTTGGCTTGCCCGCGGTCGTTGTCACCCCAGCAGGCAACGGCGCCGTCCGGGCGCACGCCGCACGTGTGGTCGGCCCCGGCGCTGATCGAGGCAAATATGCCGGGCGGGGGGCTGGACTGGCCGTAGTAGTCCGATCCCCAACACTCGACAATTCCGTCGGGGCGAGGTCCGCAGGCGTGGTTGTCCCCGGCGCTTACTGAGGCGAATTCCCCCAGCGGAGAATATGGCTGGTTACTCTGCCACGGCGCCCAGCAGTCGACCGCACCGTCGCCGCGAATCCCGCACACATGGGTGTAGCTGGAACTCAGGGCGACAAACGGGCCTGGAGGTGGTGCCGTGCGGCTATTGCCGTATCCCCAGCAGGCGATTTCGCCATGGACCCGGAGACCGCAGGTGTGGCTTGAACCCAGTGAGACGGAGGCGAAGGCGCCGCGCGGCGGTATGGGTTGATCGGACAGGTAAGGCTTTCGACAGGCGACGGTGCCGTTAGCGCGTACCCCGCACACACGCTGGCGACCGACCCCGACGGACCGAAACGCGCCCGGCAACGCTTGCCCATTCAGTTCACCCCAACAGGCGACGGTTCCATTTGAGCGGACGCCGCACGCGCTGTAGATCCCGGCGCTGACGACGGTGAACGCGCCGGCTGGCGGCGCGGCTTGGCCGAACGTGTTTGATCCCCAGCAGACCACAGTCCGGTCGGCGCGCACGCCGCAGGTAACGCCGTATCCAGCGCTGACCGAGTCGAACACGCCGGCTGGGGGATCCGCCTGGCCTTGACCGTCATATCCCCAGCAGGCGACGGTGCCGTCGGTGCGCAGGCCGCACGCATGGTGGCTGCCGGCGCTTACGGTCCGAAACAAGCCCGTCGGCGCCTGCAGCTGACCGAGGTAGTCGGCGCCCCAACAAGCGATGGTGGCGTCAGTGCGCACGCCGCAGGTGTGTAGGGCACCGACACTGATCGTGGTGAAGATTCCCGCTGGCGGGTCGGCCTGGCCGAAATGAGTCCCGTAGCTGTTGGTGTTGCTGCCCCAGCAGGCGACGGTGCCGTCGGTGCGGATGCCGCAGGTGTGGCGGTCGCCGGCGTCGACGGCGATCCAGCCGCCGGATGTGGGAGTTGGCGGAGTTGGTGGCGCTGGCGGCGTCCCGAGCGAGAACACCGGCAATGCCGCCACCTGGCTTGCTAGCACCGGCGCCTTGGCCCCGTCGGGAATGATCACGTTGCTCAGCTTCTTGACCTTGTCGGGGACGTTCTGTAGGTTCACCCGGCCCACGGTCGTTCCGGGCGCGGGCACGTTCCAGATCACGAACACCGTGCGCTGGGCCCGCAACATTTGCAGGCCTTGCGGATTCCCGTTGACCTCGCGCTCCTCGTAGCTGATCGGGAGCCCGTAGAGATTCAGCCAGTCGGGTTCGCTCAAGAACCGCTCCTTGATCGCCGCGTTCTGGTCCAGCAGCGCCAGGTGGTTCCGGGTGATGGTGGCGAAGTCGGCGCCGCGATCGGCCTCGAGGGTTTGGTGGGGCGGCACGTTGGGCAGCTCCACCTCGGGATACCGGTTCGCCAGCACGTCGAGGGTGTTGTAGTAGTTCATGCGGCTCTTGCCGGGATCCCACTGGAGGATGACCTTCTGAAACGCTTGGAGCGTGAAGGGGCCGTTGATCCAACGCTGGCTGATGGGATAGCCGATGGCCTGCAGGTCGCGCGCATGGACGAATTCCCACAGCGGCACATCGTCGGTGTTGGTCACCGCGAATCCGTCATCGGGGTCTGTCGTGTCGCCGCCGGTGATGGTGAAAAGGCACCCGTCGTCGAGGGCGACGCCCCCACAGTCCAGCGCGGCTGCCGACTCGTGCGGGACAGGCGTGGCCAGGCCGGCAACGGCTAGCACAACTGCAACGACGATTGACGCAACGAGCCACGGCACGCGGCGTCTACGAGTCAAGAGTCGCGCGCATATCTGAGCCGCCCATGATCGTCGGATTCCCTTGTAAGAGACTACGCCGTCACGTCACCGCAGCTCGTCGAGCCCTTTGAACGACGGCACGTTCAGGCGCAGCGTGGGTCGGTGCAGGTCGTAGAGGTCCATCGGCTGGTAGGGATGGTCCTTGGCGGCCTCCTCGTTGAATTCGACGCCCAGCCCCGGCCGGTCCGGGATTTCCAGCCACCCGTCTTCGACCTTCAGCGGGTTGGAGCACACCTCGAAGCGCCACGGCTCCGGCGGGAAATGCTCCAGCGTGAGGAAGTTCGGGACGCATGCCGCCATCTGCACCGCCGAGGCGTAGGACACCTCGCCGTTGGGGTTGTGCGGCGCGAACGCGGCGTAGTGCGAGTCCGCGATGGCCGCAATCTTGCGCGCCTCCAGCATCCCGCCGCAGTGAGCCATGTCCGGTTGCACGATATCGGCGCCCCCGTGCGCCAGCAGCTGTTGAAAGCTGAATATCGTGAAGAGGCGCTCACCCGTGGCGATCGGAATGTTGAGCTTGCTGCGGACGTAGGCCATGGCGTCCAGGTCTTCGTGGGGTATGGGTTCCTCGAAGAAGCTGATGTTGTATTCCTCCACCGCCTTCCCCGCGCGCACGGCGTTGCCCACGGTGTTGAAGATGCCGTTGCAGTCGATGTAGAGGTCGATGTCGGGTCCCACGGCCTCGCGCACCGCGCCCACGGCATCGACCCCGGTGTTGAGAATATTGTTGTCCATGCGATAGAAGTCGATGCCCTCGCGGCCGCCCCATGGGTTGAACTTCATCCCCTGGACGCCCAGCTTCAGCGCGGCCTTGGCGGCCTCGGCCATCTGCTCCGGGCTCATGCCCTGCCGGTACCAGGCGTTGGCGTAAAGCTTCACCCGGTCACGCACGCGCCCGCCCAGCATCTCGTAGACGGGCACGCCGAGCGCCTTGCCCTTGATGTCCCACATGGCCGTCTCGACGCCGCTGATCGCGCTCGTCAGCACCGCGCCGCCCCCGTAGAACGCCCGCCGGTACAGCTCCTGGAAGTGCTTCTCGATCTCGAACGGGTCCTTGCCCATGAGGTAGCGCTTCACCTCATGCACCGCGGTTTCGGCCGTTGCCGACCGGCCCTCGAGGGTGGCCTCCCCGATGCCGTGCAGGCCTTCTTCGTCAGTCTCGATCTTGACGATCAACCAGTTGCGCCACGACCCGCCGACGAGAAAGGTCTTGATGTCCGTGATTTTCCTTGGTCGCATGGGCATGCAGCTCCTTGGCGAGAGTCTCCGGTTTCGCGGAGTGATGTCGGGCCTGGCCTAGCGGTGTCCGCCGATCATTCGAGCCCCAGCAGCTCCAGGGTATTGCGATGGATGATTCCCTCGATCACGTCGTCGGGGATCCGCGGCAGGTTGGTGCCCTCCACCTGCTCGTTCAGGCGGCGCATCTTCCCCATGCCCTCTTCGGGCGTCCAGAATGGGAAGTCCGAGCCGAAGAGCAGCTTGTCGGCCACGCCCCACTCGATCATCAGCACCAGGGCCTCCCAGGCCGAGTAGGGCCGCACCCAGCCCGCGCCCGAGACGTCCGCGTAGACGTTGGCGTGCTTGCGGATGACGACGGCGCAATCGCGCTGCCAGGGATGCGCCATGTGCGCGATCACGATCCTCAGGTCCGGGAACGCCTGCGCCACCTCGTCGAACAGCAGCGGTTGGCTGTACTTGAGAATCGCTCGCGGGTTCGGCTGCGTCCCCATGTGCGACAGGATCGGCAGACCCAGGCGCTGGGCCTTCTCGTACAGGGCGAAGTACACCGGATCGGCCGGGTTGAAATGCGACAGCGTCGGATAGATCTTGATCCCGCGCAGGCCGAGGTCAACGCTGCGCTCGATCTCGTCGAGGTAGCCGTCCTCGGTCGGGTCGATGCCCATGAACCCAATGATCTTGTCGGGATCCTGCGCCGCCCATTGGGCGGTGAAGTCGTTGGGGCTCAGGGCGCCGCTGGCCGCGGCGCGCACCCCAAAGACGATTGACTTGTCCACGACGCGCATGGCCTCGGCGTAGCTCTCGAACAACAGCGGCTGCATGGGCGGATAGCCCGCCCGCTCATCGGCCCGGCGCGAGGCCTCGCTCACGTGATCCGGCTGCAGGCAGTGCGTGTGAATGTCGACGATCACGGGCAAACCCTCCGTGCGTGTGCGTGCGAATCCTTGGACTGCGTCAGAAGTCTCATCCCTTGACGGCGCCGGCGGTGATTCCCCGCACCAGCCCTCGCTGCAAAATCAACACGATGATGAATATCGGCACCGCCGACAGCGTCGACGCCGACATCGCCACCGCCCAATCGGTAGCCGTTTGCTCCGCCGTGAACGTCGTGCTCACGCCAATCGGCAGCGTCTTGACGTCAGATGTCGTGGTGAACACCAGGGCGAACAGGAACTCATTCCAGGCCAGAATGAACGCAAACAGCGCCGTCGCCACGATGCCGGGAACCGAGAGCGGCAGAATCACTCGGAAGAGCGCTCCCAAGCGGCTGGCGCCGTCCACCATGGCCGCTTCTTCCAGGTCGCGCGGCAGCGACTGAAAGTAGCTGCGCAGCAGCCAGACACAGAACGGCACCGAAAACGTCGTATAGGTAATCACAAGCGCGATCAGGTTATTGGCGAGATTCAGTGTCACCACGATTTTGAAGAGCGGAATCAGCAGCAGCACCGACGGAACCGTATAGGTGAGCAGGACGAACCGGCCGATCGACTCGCTGCCGGGAAATCGCAGCCGGGCGAGGCTATAGGCGCCAAGCGTGGCGACGGTGATGGACACAATCGTCGTTCCCGTCGCGACGATCAGGCTGTTGAGCGCAAAGCGCAGGAAGACCGGGTCGAATGCCACCACGGCCAGGTGATCGCCGATGAACGCGCGGGGAAGGAGGATTTCCCCAAGATCTCGCCGAAGAAACGTCTCCACGGGGCTGATCGATCCCACGATCATGAAATAGATGGGAAAGACGGCGAGGAACGAAAGCACCAGGCCAAGCAAGAACCTTGGTCGATGATTGGCCGCCAGGACTCTGGCCACGCGCCTCATCGCTGCGCCTCTTCCTCGACCCAGCCGACGCGGAGCATGAGCAATGACAGCAGCACGACCAGCACCACCATCACCGCGGCGATGGCGGAGCTCATGCCGACGTTGTACTCGCGAAAGCCCGCCGTATATACCTGCATCGGCAGCGTCAGGGTCGCTCGCGCCGGACCCCCGCCGGTGAGCAGGTACACCATGTCAAAGGAGTTGAAGGTCCAAATGGTGCGTAGGACCAGCACGATGACGAGGACGTAGCGCAGCGCCGGAACCGTGATGTGCCGGAACATCTGCCACGCCGACGCCCCATCAACCTTGGCGGCCTCGTACCAGTCCTCGGGAATTGTCTGCAAGCCCGCCAGCAGCACCAGGAAGGTCCAGGGCAGGCCCTTCCAGACGTAGACCGCGATCAGGGAGATCATGGCCGTGACGCCTTCGGAGAGCCATGCAATCGGCTCGTTGATGATGTGCAGCAGCTGCAGGAACGCGTTGATCGGCCCGAACTGTGGATGGAGCAGCCAGACCCACACGAAGGCCGTCACGAATGACGGGATGACCCACGGCAGGATGTTGAGGGTGCGGAAGAGCCCGCGGCCGCGATAGCTGGCGTTTACGGCGAGGGCGATGATCATGCCAATGATCACCTCGCCGGCCACGGCGCCGGCCGTCAGCACGACGCTGTTGATGACGACCTTCCAGAAGGCGCCATCGGTCACCAACCGTCGGAAATTGTCGAGCCCGATGAACTCGGCGGGATCGTTCGGCCGCAGCAGGCTTTCTTTGAAGAACGCCAGCCACATCGTCGAGATCATTGGGTAGAGCACGACGGCGGCAATGAGCGCGACGGTTGGGAGGAGCAGCCCAATCCCCAACAGCCGCTCGGAATTGCGCAGGCTGAGGCTTCGAATACCCCACCTCACCGATGTATGCAGGGGGCGGGCCCGCGGCTAGCGCTGACGGCCCGCCCCCGAAACTGCACTCGATCGACTAGTTTTCGTCGATCACTTTTTGGACTTCGCGCTCGGCCCAGGCCGCGGCGTCCTCGGGGCTTTCGCCGTCGAACACCATGATGAACATGTCCTTCACGATGTTCCGGGCGGTCACGGTCCCGAGAAGCCCCGAGCCCTTGGATCCGAACTTCGATCCGCCGACCCACGCCATCTGCGAGGCGTCCACGCCCGCGCGGATGATGTGCGCCACCGGTGCGATGCGCGGATGGCCCCAATACTCGTCGCTGCCCTGCACGTCCACGTGCGTCGGCGCCCAGCCGACCACCGTGCTCTGGAACCACTCCTGGTAGTTATCGCGGGCGAATAGCTCCGCGAAGAACTCCGCCATGCGGTCGGGGTAGTCCGTCTGCGTGGTGATGTTGAGGATGTTCATCCCCGCCAACCCGGCGCCGGTCCCGGCCACAGTCGGCTGCGCAACGGCGGCAACCTGCTCCAACATTTCCGGCTTGTCGGCCAGGAAGGTGCCGGAGAACGAGGTCGACGACACCATGTGGGCCGTGGCGCCGCGAATGAACTCGGTCCGACCGTGGCCTTCGTGGCGGGCCGCCGCGCCCGGAGCCGAAACGTCGTCCAGGGCTTTCGCCAGCTTGAGCGCCGCGATGGTGCCCTCGCTGTTGATGGAGTTGTTGCCGTTCTCGTCGAAGACGTACGCGTCATGCGCCGGCATCAAGCTCCACGCCATCTTGGGATGGGCGTCCAGCAAGTAGGTGAAGTAGCCGTAGATGTCCGGCGGGTTGTTCAGCGCGTTCGCGTTCGCCAGGATGTTGTCCCACGACGTCGGGTCCGGCAGCCCCTGCTGCGCGTAGAGATCGCTGCGGTAGTACAGGATGTGCGGCCACAGGAACTGCGGCACACCGTAGTTCACCCCGTCCACCGCGGTTGCGCTGAGGTCGTTTTCGCCGAAGATGTCGCGCCCCATCATGTCGAGCGCGTCTGTCGCCGGCGCCACGATCTCTTGTCCGGACCAGCTCCACGTCGCGTCCGGCTGGCTCCAGACCATGTCCGGCAGCGTCCCGGTGGCCTTGGCCGCCAGAATCTTCGGCTCCGTCTCGCGGAACGGCACCACTTCGCGGTTCATCCGGACGTCAGCCGAAATGCCGGCGCGGGCGAACCACGCGTCCTGCGCCGCCACGCCCAGCGGCCGCGTCTCAAAGTCCCAGAACGAGATGTCGAGGATCTCTCGCTCGACCATGACTTCCTCGACGACCGTCTGGGTGACGATCGTCTGGACCGGAACCTCCTTGATGACTTCCTGCTTGACGATCGTCTCGACCTGAACTTCCTTGATGACTTCCTGCGTGACGATCGTCTCGACCTGAACTTCCTTGATGACTTCTTTGGTGACGACCTCGGGTTCGCCGCAGGCGCCCAGGATCATTGCGACGGTTGCGGTTCCGCCGGCTGCCGCCGCCAAGCGGAACAACCGCCGCCGGCTCAGCGTATCCATTCGACTCAAGCCCTTACTCATCCCCTACTCCTCTGCTCTTGCGGAGCGAATCGCATCGCCGCCGCACAATTCGTCAACATAGACAAGACTCTCGCTTGGAGAAGATCGCCTGGGTGCGTTTGCGGGCGGCGCTGCGCCTTGAAGGTGGTGCCATTCCGGCACTCACCGGCATCAGCCTGGGAATACCCGCTGCGCAACGTATTTCGGCGGTACCCAATCACGGTTTTTGCCGGTGGCGTTGTATATCACGAACCGGATTGACGCCGCAACCGGCCGCGCGAGCTTGGATGCCCATCTCGCGCGCTGCGCAGGCCGCCGTCGCCATGCCACACTGTCCCTCGGAGGACCGTGGAGCGAGGTATAGCGATGGACCCCACTTGTTTGGAATTCGCGCTCACCGAGACCGAGGCGGCGGCGTTCAAGCGCGATGGTTTTCTGGTCGTTGAGGACGCGCTCAGCGACGCCAAGGTCGGCGAGTTGAGCGAGTTGCTCGACGCTCTGGTCGCAAGCGGCGGCTTCACCCATACGCCGCACGGCAGCCGCGACGGACGCGTCAATGCCATCGACGTCGCCGGGCAGGATCCCGCCCTGCTCGAGCTCGTCGATCATCCCCGCACGCTGCCCAAGGTGTGGGGAATCCTGGGCTGGAACATCCATCTCTATCACAGCCACTACATCATGGCGCCCCAGATTCCCCGGCCCGCCAACGGGGCAACCGATGCCACGCTCGGCTGGCACCAGGACTCCGGTCAAATCAATCAGGACGTCGAAACCAATCCCCGCCCGCGGCTGTCGCTCAAAGTGGCCTACTTTCTCAGCGACGCCAGCGAGCCCGACCGGGGCAACTTTTGGGTGCTGCCCGGAAGTCACCTGCGGAACGAGATCGAGCGCCCCGCGTCCGGGCGCGGTCAGCCTGACGGCGCGATGCCGGTTTGCGTGTCCCCAGGCACGTCGGTGCTCTTCGACCGGCGGCTCTGGCACGCCGGATCGCCGAACTACGCGCCCATCGTGCGCAAGGCGCTCTTCTTCGGCTATTCCCATCGCTGGGTCCACGCTCGGGATGAGGTGACCATTCCTGCCGACCTGTGGGAGGCGGCCGATCCCGTCCGACGGCAACTGCTGGGCTATGCGACGAGCCAGCACGGCCGCACGTCACCGACTGACGAGGATGTTCCCCTCCGAGGTTGGCTGGAGCAGCACCAGCCCGCCGTGGCGGCCCGCTAGTACGGAAGGCCGGCTAGGCGCAGAGCGGGTGGTTGATGTCCCAGCGCAGTCCGGTGCTCTGCGGCGGATTGGCCACAAGCTTCGCGTGCGCCTGCTGCCAGCGCCGTCGCCACTCGCGGTGGTCGCGCAGCTCGGATGACGGATTCGAGCGACTGCGGGCGATGAACCCGGCAGGTAGCCGCGGCCGGAGGGCTGGTCCACGCGCTGGTAGCGCAGGTCCAGGCTCAGGCGAACGCCGTCGCCCAGGTTCGGCATCGCCCCGTGCATCAGGTGGCGCGAGAACACGATCACCGATCCCGCCCGCACCGGCAGCGGCTGCGTTCGCTCCGTGGCCATCACGCCGTCCGGGAGGTGGACGCCGCTCGCCGGGTTGGGGCAGTGCTGCGCCAGGCCGCGGCGGTGACTGCCCGGAGCGATCTTCAGGCACCCGCCTTCCGCCGTTGCGTCGCTCAGGGCCACCCAGGCGGTGGTCATATCGGTGTCGTCGGCCTCGCGTGACTGCACCGCGTGGTCTTGATGCCACGGCGTGGCGCGCCCTAGCACATCGTCGCCTGCCAGGAATCGCTCGGGAACCTTGATCCGCGCGTGCTGGATCGGACAGGAATAGATCTCGGGACCGACAAACGGCTCGACCACGTCGAGCAGCCGCGGATGGCGCAGGAGATCGAAGGCGGGCTTGCCCAGGTAAGGGGCCCGGTCCGCCGTGCCGACCGTGGTCGGCCTGATCGAGGGATCGAACGGCGACCCGTCGATCTCGCCGCCGTACTCGGCCAAATGGATCAGCTTGGCGTTGAGATCGCCGTCGGGCGGCCACGCCGCCCGCTGCTCCGGCGTCAATTCCTCATCGGCCAGGCGGTTCGCAATGCGCTCGAAGTCCTCGAACAGCGGGGCGAAGTCGCGTTCGGGATCGAACACATCCTCGAAGATCGCCCAGCCCTCGCGCTCGAAATGCGCCAGCTTTGTCGCCAGCTCCTCGGTGCTCTCGACCTGCGCTGTCTCAAGTGTCACTTTGGGTTGCCCAGTCGTGCGCGGATCCTGCGCCCTCAGGATACGCCAGCGCGCCGCACGGGCCGCTCTTATTCGATGTCGACGAACGAGAGCTTGGGACTCGGTGAGGCCCGGTTACGCAACGACCAGCTGATAGATCACCCCCAGCACAGCCCCGGCCGGCACCAGCCACGTCGCCGTCGTGCGGTAGCGAATCACGAGCACCAGTGAAACTGCCGCGAGCACGCCCGTGGGCACGTCCACGATCGCCGCGCGCCCCAGCGTGGCCGCCACGCCGATCATCAGCGCGATGGCGGCGGCGTTGACGCCGTCCAGGAATCCGCTGGCCCGCCGGTCGGCGCGCACCCGCGCCACCAATGGGTTCAGCATGGCGACGAACACGAACGACGGCAGAAAAATCGCCACCGTCGCCAGCACCGCACCCGACCAACCGCCCAGGATGTAGCCGACGAAGCTGGCGGTCGTGAACACCGGGCCGGGCGTCATCTGTCCGACCGCCACGGCGTCCAGCAGCTGCTGCTGGGTCAGCCAGCCGAGCCGGTCGACGAAATCGCCCTGCATGAACGCCAGCAGCACGTAGCCGCTGCCGTAGAGCACCGCACCGATCTTGAGAAACACCAAGAACAGGTGGCCCAAGCTGAACGTGCTGGCTGTCGCGAGGACCGCCGGCATTGTTCCCAGCGGCAGCAGGCCAAATAGCGTCCGGCCGCCGGGTCCGCGCCACTCACGGACTCTGGCCAGAAGGCCGATGCCGCCGCCGGCGGCGAGCAGGATCAACTCATTGATGCCAATGATGTAGAGCGTCAGCACGCCGGCGGCGAGCACCAGCGTCCACGCCTTGCCCAGGGCGGTCTTGGCCAATCCCATGATCGCGTTGACCACGATGGCTATGACCGCCGGTTTGATTCCATAGAGCGCCCACTGCAGCGCCGGCACCTCGTTGAACTCGACGTAGACCCATGCCAGCGCGGTGACGATCAGGAAGGCCGGCAGGATGAACAGCGCGCCCGCGGCCACGAGCCCTCGCCAGCCCGCGCGCTCCAGGCCCAGGTGAATCGCCATCTCGGTCGAGTTGGGACCGGGAATCAGGCTGGTGGCGCCCACCAGGTCCATGAACCGCTGGTCCGAGAGCCACTTGCGGCGGCGAACCGCTTCCTCGCGGAACATGGCGATGTGGGCCGCTGGCCCGCCGAAGCCCAGCACGCCGAGCTTGAGGAACAGCGCGGCCACCTCGCGCAGTGCGCTGCGGGGCTCAGGCGGTGGCGTAACGAGTCAACTCCTTCGCCAAGACGACGGCGGCAGGCTCGCTCCAATGATCCGCGCAGTTGTAGCAGTCGACGAGCGTCACGTGGGCTCGCCCCGCGACCTGAGCAACCAAGGTCGCGCCGTTCGCTAGACTCAACTGCTCCCGCGCGGCCTCTTCAGCGCGGAATCGCCGACAGCGAGCGCGCGCGCCATGCCACGAATCAACTGCCTGTCGATGTTGCTCGACGACGATATTGCAGAGCGCGACACGCTCGCCTGGCGAGTCGAGCCGGCGCTTCCCGACCCTGCGAATCCGCTCATCGAGCCGCACTTCCCGTGGGACAGCGGATCGGTCTTCGCGCACGGGACGTTCGTCAAGGACCCGATCGACGGACTGTGGAAAGGCTGGCATCTCTCCACGCCCGCGGGCGAGGAGAAATTCGAGGCCTTCCGGCGCCTCACCTACTCCGTCTCCGAGGACGGGGTGAACTGGACGCGGCCGGAGCTCGATCTGTGCCCCCAGCCCGGGTATCCGAAGACCAACATCATCTTCGACCACGACTCGGGCGGCGCATCGCAGTTCGCCTCCGTGCTCATCCACCCGGACGCGGAGCCCGAGCGGCGCTACGAGATGTTCGCCATGCGCGTGCCCGGCCGGCCCGAGGGCATTGGTGCAAGCTTCATTCCCGGAATTCCGCGTCGGCCCGGCGAGACCCGGCATCCGACGGCCGTCTATCGCTACTACTCGCCCGACGGCATCCATTGGACCGCCCATGAAGGGCCGCTGCTCGAAGTGATGACGATGGGCAACCGCATGATCATGCCCTACACCACGCCCATCGGCGGGGCGGACCACTCGGCCTACTTCAAGCTCGACGACGGCAACTACGACCTCATCCAGAAGGTCGGCACGACGATGCATCCCGGCGGGCACATTCCCTACGACTGCTTCCCGATGGGCCGCCGCGTGATCGGCCGGCGCACCAGTCCCGACGGGTCGGACTGGTCGCAGATCGAAGTCATCATCGAGCCCGACTGGAAAGACGCCCAGGACTTGCAGTTCATGGAGCTTGCCCCCCACAAGGTGAAGGGCGGTTACCTGGGCCTGCTCTGCTGCTACAACCTGCGCGATCAGACGATCAACTGGCAGTTCGCCGGAAGCGCGGATCGCCGCATTTGGGAGCGCCCCGCACGCCGCGTCACGCTCGAGAACTCACCGCTCGGCGACTACGGCGGCGGCATGCTGTGGCCCACCCACAGCTTCATCGAGCACGACGGCCGCATCTATATGTATTACGGAGCGCTGGAAGGGCTTCACGGCGATACCTACTCCGACCAGCCGTCGCTCCACATCTTTAATGGCGCGCTCTGCCGCGCGAGCTGGGAAATCGATCGCTATTGGGCCGCGGTGTCCGCTGCGGGCGGCGTCAACGTCGGCACGCTCACCACGCATCCGCTGCCGGCCGCAGGCAAGCAGCTGCTGCTCAACGCGGCGACCTCCACGGTCGGCCCCGGCGCGCTCGAGGTCGAGCTCCTCGATGGCGACGGGCAAGCCATCGAAGGCTTCACCCGCGCCGACTACGTGGCGTGGCATGGCGACGCCAAGGCGCAGCCGGCACGCTGGACCGGCGGCAGCATCTGCCCGCGCGATGACGTGGCCGCCAAGTTCTACCTGCGGCGTTCCCGCCTCTACGGCTTTGCCTGGGAGTAGCGCCGGCCGCACTCCAGACCGCGCTGGCGGCTGGCGGGCGCCGTCGATACGACGCACAGCCCCCATGCCCGGCTGCGCCCCGTGCCGATTCATGCCGTCACGATGGGCGACGGCTTTTGGAAGCCGCGCCTGGAAGGCAACCGCACGTCCGGCATCGCCGCCTTTCTCGCGTGGCTGGACGAGGACGGCCAGGTCGCGCCCTTCCGCGCCTTCGCGCACTTCGCGCGCACCGGGGACCCGTCGCGCATCGCAGGCGCGCTCGACACCATGCGCGCCACCTTTGAGGGCCGCAACAGTCGCCGCATGCGCCACACCTGGCGCGCGGCGGCGATGAAGGTGGTTGAAGCCTGCGCCTTCACGCTGCAGTCAGTCGATGATCCAGAACTTCGCGACCTCATGGATGAGCTGGTCACCGGCATCGTGGCGGCGCATGACAGCGACGAGTTCTGGGCCGCGTACTACGGCGACGACTTCGAGAATTCGTATCAACTCGCCACGCCGGGCCACTTGATTCAGGCTGCCGTTGCCCATCACCGGACCACGGGGCAAACGGATTTCCTGGACGTGGCCGTCCGCGTCGCGGACGCGGTCGCGGCCAAGTTCGAGGGCCGCGCGTTCGCCGAGCACGCCTGCATCGAGATGGGCCTGGTGGAGCTTTGGCGGGCGACCGGGGAAGCGCGAATCCTCGGCTCGCGACGCACTTCGCGGCACTTCTCATGGAGCAACCACCGGTTATCGGCCCCGATACCGGTGAAGGGCGCTGGTTCCATTTCAACCGCCATGTCGTGCGGCAGACCTACCTGCCCGCCGGCGCGGCGGACCTGCTGGCCGAGCAGCATGACCCGGCGCTGCACACGCAGTTGCTCGCCATCTGGCACGACATGATGCGCGGCAAGCTGCAGGTCACCGGGCACCTCGCGGTGGACCACTGGATGCCCGAGCGCATCACGTCGGAGCCGTTCGCCCTCACCGAGGGCGCGCTCGGCAACGTGCTCGACCACATCAACCACGGCTTCGAGCTGTGCGAGAGCGTCGGCAACGTCATGTGGAGCTGGCGCATGCTCATGCTCGGCGGAGAAACTGTATACGCCGACCAGCTTGAGCGGGCGCTCTACAACGGCTTGCTCCCGCACGTCGGCCTCGACGACCGCAGCTGGTTCTATCTGTGCCCCATGGCGTCCGACGGGGACCATCCGTCCCGCAACGCCTGGGGCAACCCGGCGACCGGCTGCTGTGGGGCCAATGCGGTCAGGTTCATTCCCTCGCTGCCGTCCTACCTGTTCGCCACGTCCGAGGATGGCGTGTGGGTGCACCTGTACGACGCTTGCCGTATGGATTGGCATCTGCCCGACGGCTCGCCTGTCGGCCTGGAGGTGCGCACGCGGTACCCATGGAGCGGTCGCGTCGAACTGCGCGTCGGCGTCGCCGAGCCAACTGAGTTCACCGTGCACCTCCGCATTCCCGGCTGGTGCGACGACGCGCGCGCACACGTCAACGGTGAGAGCGTCAGCGACCCCATCACCAGGGGCTCCTATCTCGCGCTCCGGCGCACGTGGACCGAGGGCGACCTGATCACGCTCGACTTGCCGATGCCGGTGGTTGGCATGGAGGCCGATCCGCGCGCGGAGGAGTTCCGCGGCAAGACGGCCCTCATGCGCGGGCCGTTGCTCTATTGCTTTGAGGCTATCGACAACGCCGCGACCGGCGTCCGCAATCTCGCGGTCGAGCCGGGTCCGGACATTCGGCCCTTCGCGCCTGAGGTCCAGCCCGAAGCGCTGTATCAGCCGGCCGCGGAACTCCCGGCGTTCATGCCGTATGACCGCCCCGATTTGCTGGGCGGCGTGACCGTGCTCCAGGGTCCGGCCGCGGGCAAGGGCGTCGGGGCCGAGCTGACGGCCATTCCCTTCTATGCCTGGACCAATCGCGGACCAACGCCAATGACCGTGTGGATCGATCGGGCCGACGGGGACGGTCGTCGGGACGCCTGAGCCGGACGCTCGCCGCTCCCCGCGCTGTTGATGACTTGGTGTATCAAAAGCTAATGGCGCAATGTCTCAATAGCTGGCCCCGGCATGGGTGCGGCGTAGCTGGACGAGCAACCGTGCCAGCTACGCGTCGAGCCGCGCGCGTCTTGGGCGACGGCGGAGCGACAGGCATCGTGAAACCTGACCGGCGCGTTCCTGCTGAATGGTCTATAATGACACTATATGTCGAGAAGGCTGTACCGTCGATGGTTGGTCAATGAGCGTCCGGATCGCGATTGCGGTGATCCTCGGTGCACTAGTCCTTGCAGCTGCCTGCGGTGAGAGCGAAGGCACCACCGACCGCCTCCAGGTAGTCGCCACGGTCTATCCACTGGGCTTCTTCGCCGAGCGCGTCGGCGGTGACCGTGTCGAGGTCAACGTGCTCGTCGGGCCCGGGCTCGAGGCGCACGGCTTCGAGCCCACGGCATCCGATCTGCTGGCTCTCGGCGACGCGGACGTGATCGTCATGAACGGGATCGGGCTTGAGCCCTGGGTGGATGGGGCGATCGACGCGCTCGGCGATGACGTTGAAGCAGTTGTCGTGGAGGCTGCCGACCCGGCGCAGGCCATGGAAGGGGAAGTCCATAGTCACGGCGAGGACGAGGGCGACCACGACGAAGACGAGGGTGATCACGGCGACGAGGACGCTGACGCAGAAGGTCACCACGGCGACGAGGACGCGGACGAAGACGCCGACCACGGCGACGAAGATGCCGACGAGGACGGCGAGCACGGTAACGAGGACGCTGACGAGCACGGCGATGAGGAGAGCGAGCTCGACCCTCACATGTGGCTCAACCCGACGCTTGCCGCCAGTCAAGTCGAGCGCATTCGCGACGCTTTCGTCGCGGCGGACCCGGCCAACGCCGATGCCTACCGCCGGAGAGCGGACGAGCTCATCGCTCGAGCTGACGCGCTGGACGCGGAGTTCGCGGAGAGCCTCGGCGCCTGCAAGCACGAGCACTTCGTGACCTCGCACGCTGCCTACGGCTACCTGGCCGCGCAATATGGCCTCGAGCAGATCGCGGTTGCCGGACTGTCCGCCGACGTGGCGCCGTCGCCGCAGCGGCTGGCAAGAGTGACCGACCGGGTAACGGCTTTGGGATTGGGGTATGTCCTCGTCGAGCCGGTGCTCAGCGACCGCCTGGCGCAGACCATCGCCCGCGAGACCGGAATCGAGCTTCTCCCCATTCACGCCATCGGCAGCGTGACGGAGAACGAGCTCGAGGCGCATGGCGACTACTTCGGCCTCATGCGAGACAATCTGGCCAGCCTCCGCACTGCTTTGGAGTGTGAATGACGTCCGCGCCGGCTTCGCAGCGTCCCGTCATTGAGTGGGACCGGGCGACCTTCGCCTACGGCGAGGCGGTGGCGGTGGAGGACGTGTCGCTGAGCATCTACGCCGGCGAGTTGGCGGCCGTCTTGGGACCCAACGGCAGCGGCAAGAGCACGCTGATTCGGCTGGCCCTCGGCCTGCTGCGCCCGATGTCGGGCGCCGTGCGGCTGTTTGGGCGCGACGCGGTCGACTTCGCCGACTGGGACCGCGTCGGCTACATGCCGCAAGTGGTCGCCGGGGTCTGGCGTGACTTCCCCGTCACCGTCGCCGAGACGGTGGCTCACGGGGCCTACCGCGGCATTGCGCCTTTCGCGATATTCCACCGCTCCGAGCGCCCTGAGGTCGTCGAGGCGCTCGAGGCGGTGGGCATGGCCGGCTACATGCGTCGGCGTCTGTCCGAGCTCTCGGTCGGCCAGCAGCAACGAGTGCTGTTGGCCCGCGCACTCGTGCGGCAGCCCGAGTTGATCGTGTTGGACGAACCCGCGGCCGGCGTCGACGTCTCTGGTGAAGAGCAGTTGTACGCGGTCCTTCGCGACCTCAACCGCGAGCGGAACATCACCATCGTGCTCGTGTCGCACGACATCGGGGCCATGCTGCGTGAGGCCAGCACCCTGGCCTGCATGAACCGCACCTTGGTCCGTCACGGCCCGCCCCACGCGCTCACCAGCGAAGAGATCGCCATGCTCTACGGCGTACCCGTCGACGTGCTGGTCCACGACGCGCTGCACGAACACCGCTAGCCGTGCCCACGATCCTGTTATACGAATTCATGCTGCGCGCCCTCGCCGGCGGGGTGCTCGTGGGCATTCTGGCTCCCACGCTTGGCGTTTTCGTTGTGCTGCGGCGCTTTTCGCTCATCGCCGAAACGCTGGCGCACGTGGCCCTGATGGGCGTGGCCGTCGGGCTTGCCACGAACACAATGCCGTCGGTGGTGGCCCTCGTGGCGGCGTCGCTGGGCGCGATCCTCGTTGAGCAGCTCCGCTCGCGCGGTCGGCTGCCCGGCGATGTGGCCATGGCCGTGGTGCTCTACGGCGCGCTCGCCTTGGCCGTCGTCGTCATCGGCATCGCCGGCGGCTTCAACGTGGACCTCTTCTCATTCCTGTTCGGCTCGATCCTCAGCGTGTCTCCGCTCGACTTGTGGCTCTTGGCCGGGCTCACGGTCACCGTGCTGCTGTTTGTGGGCGTGTTCTTCGTCGATCTGGCGCAGATCGCGTTTGACGACGACCTGGCGAAGGTCAACGGTGTGCCGACCGGCCTGCTCAACGTCGCATTGGCGGTGCTGACCGGCGCGACCATCACCCTGTCCATGCGCGTCGTCGGCGTGCTCTTGGTGGGCGCCATGCTGGTGGTGCCCGTGATGGTCGGGTTGCGGGTCGCGCGGGGATTGCGAGCGGCCATGGCCATGGCCATCGTCGCCGGTGTCGTCAGCGCCATCGCTGGGCTGACCATCGCGTTCTACGTCGACGCCTCGGCCGGCGGGGCGACCGTGCTGACGGCGCTGGGCCTGCTGGCGCTGGCCCATCTTTGGGTCGCCCTGCGGCGCTGGCGTCGCGGCCGGCGGGCAGGGGTTGCCGCCTCAGCGAGCCCGAACGGACCGCCGAGCCACCAGCATCACCACCATCGTCACTAAGTGCGTTCACCATGCGTGGATGGGCTTCTCCGCGCCGACCCACGCTCGTCGCAGGCCGCGCGCCCACGCATCGGACCGTCGTCTAGCGCCGAGACGCTGAGCTTCCCCAAACCGGGTGCGCTGATTCGCCCGCGCCACCTACGGTCAGGGCCGCACAGCCCAAGAAAGGCCGCACGCACTCCCCCGGGCGCCGTTGAGCGCCTGATGTCCGCTACGCGCTGAAGGATCGACGCGACCTCACTTGGCGGCTTCCGCTTCGGCGTAGGAACGCGCCATGAGGTGGTCCACGTGGTGGTGTTCCTGCTCGCAGTCCGCCGCCGAGCGCTCGATTTGCAGCGTGATATGGGTCAGGCCGAAGCGTCGCGCGATCTTGCGGAGCCTGCTGAGCAGATCGCCCGCATCGCCGGAGAACTCCGGGTCGATGAGCACGTGCGCCGTGAAGGCGTGATACCCGGACGTGATGGTCCACGCGTGAACGTCGTGCACCAGGGTCACGCCCTCCACGTCCTCCATTTCGCTGCAGAGCCAGTAGATATCCACGCTGTCCGGCGTCCCTTCCAGCAGCACCCGCAACACCCCCATGAACAGGCTCCAGGAGCTCTTGAGGATCAGCAGGCCGACGACGACGCTCAGGATCGGGTCGGCGATCCACCACTCGAAGGCCAGCACCAGAATCCCCGAGATGATCACTCCGACGGAGCCCAAGAGATCCGCCAGCACGTGCTTGTAGGCGCCTTCGACGTTCAGGCTTTCGCCGGCGGCGCGGTGCAGGACAACGGCCGCCACGATATTGACGATCAATCCCACCAGGCCGACGCCGACGACCACTTCGCCGTGGACCTCCGGGGTTTCCCAGAACCGTCGATACGCCTCGAAAAAGATCCAGCCCGCGATGAGCCAGAGGCCCAGGGTGTTGGCGAGCGCGGCAAGCACCTCGGTTCGGTGGTAGCCGAAGGTCGTGCGGGCGTTTGCCGACCGACCCGACAGCCACGTGGCGAACAACGCCAAGCCGATGGCCGCCGAGTCCGTAAGCATGTGCCCGGCGTCCGCCAGCAAGGCCAAACTGCCTGAGACTATCGAGCCGACGACCTCGACGATCATGAATCCGCCGATCATCGCCAGGGCGATGATCAGGACGCGCTTGCTGGCTCCGCGCAGGTCGTGGTGACGGTCATGCCCGTGGTCGTGGCGCCCATGCCCGTGATGGTCATGGCCATCCCCGTGGCTACGGCGATGTTCGGAGGTCATAGCGACGCCGGTCCCTTGGTGCGGAGATGGCGGCCCAACGTATCACTAGGCCGCCCATCCGAGGCGCGTGAGCAACTCCGCTGACTCGAGCAACGCCCCCCGGGCGATGATCAGCTCCGCGGGCGCGGCGTGGTGGGGGTCGCCCGGTGCGGCGCAGTGCTCCTCGCCGTGCTGGTGGCAGTGATCCCCCGCGTGCTCGTGCCTGCCGTCTCCTCGTTGAGATGCGTCTGTCGCATCGCGCGGTAGCGGCGGCGCAATGACGAACCCTTGCGGGTTTCGCCGGTTTGGGTTGCCGTGGGCTTTCGGGCGCCTGCGCGGAAGCGGCCCGACTCTGGCTGCCAGACAGGCTGAGCGCCGACGGCCCGGGACCACGACTCATAGTGCTAGCGTGCGTGCCCATGATCGATGTCGAGTTCGTGGACCCAGACGCTCCTGCCGCAACCTGCGCCGCGGCCGGAGTGAGCAAGATTGCGTACCACGCCCAAGGCGTGATCGAAAGCCACGCCTGGGTCGCCTGCGCACGTCCGCCGGGTTCGGACAAAATCGAATTCGGTGCGCCGGAGGCGAGTCAAGCCAGCGCGGCGTTGCTGAAGCGCCGCATTGAGGAGGCTCACGCGGCCGGCGTTCGAGTTGATGCGTACAGCATTCTCGGCCTTTCCGGCATCTGGGCTGGATCACGCCATCAGGTGCCGCGGGTGATCGAGCCGGTTGGGCGAATCCCCCGGTTTGCCGTCGAGCACCCCGAATACATGTCCAAGGCCCGCGACGGTCGGAGCTGGCTCGACTGGGAGGTCGGCGAGCCGGTGCTCGGATACGACGTGGGCTACCTCGGTCTGGCGCATCCCGACGTCCGGGCCTATGCGCGCCGTGAGCTTGTGGCCTTCGCCCGCGACTTTGGCGCCGACGGGGTGCAGCTGGAATTCTTGCCCGTGCTCGCGGCTGGCGAGAGTGTGTGGCCGCTGGGATACGACGAGCCCGCGCTTGTTGAATACCGCCGACGGTTTGGCGTCGATCCGCATTCGGTTCCCGCGGATGATCCCGCGTGGGCGCGGCTGCGGGCGGAATACGTGACACAGTTTCTGCGCGAGCTGCGCCGCGACCTTCATGCCTTGGGGCGGCCAGTGAGCGTCGCGGCAGCGACCGAGGGCATCTGGGCGAAGCCCGACGAGGCCTACAAGCTCGGCCTTGACTGGCCAGCGTGGGTTGACCAGGGCCTGGTCGACGCGCTCTATCCGAGGTTCTTTATCGTCGACCCACTCTATCCGCCGAGCGACCCGTCAAGCGAGACGGGCTGCTGGCTCGCCGATATCGATCGAATCGAGCGTGAGGTGGCAACCGTGCGCGGCGTGGTTGGCCATCGGTGTGGGGTGTACGCCACGGCGATCGCGTCGAATGTGCCGGCGAATGAGCCCGTGCCGGTGCTCGTCGATCGAATCGTCGCCGCTGCCCGAGCCATGGTCGCGTCGGGATCCGACGGCTTCGGGATCTACACCGACGCGCGCGTCACCGCGGACGACACTTTCTGGGCCGGACTCAGGCGCATCTACGAAGGCCGGTTCTAGCAGACGGCTAGGACGACTTTCCCCAAGGCGAGACGGCGCGCGGTCTTCCGCATCGCGCCTTCGCGTACGAGGAATACCGTGAGCTAGCAAGCCTGCCTTGAGTTCGGGTAACCTTACGCCTCGCGGCGATTCCCAAATGTTGGATAATTCGCCGCTGCAAAGCCGCCGCCGCGGGTGGTCCGCGGAGCGGCGCTACCGCCATGTCGGCGGCAAGGGGAGGTTTGTATGAAGCAAGTTGCGGGGCGAGTGATGACTCGCCGCAATCTGTTGCGCGGTGCGTCGGTCGGCCTGTTTGGGGCGGCAGGCGCGGCGGTGCTGGCCGCCTGTGGCGAGGCCCAGGTCGTCGAGAAGATCGTGACGCAGGAAGTGATCCGAGAGGTTCCGGTTGAGACCGTCGTCACCAGAGAAGTGGTGAAGGAGGTCCCGGTCGAGTCCGTGGTCACGAGGGAAATCGTCAAGGAAGTCGCGGTCGAGAAGATCGTGACGCAGGAAGTGATCAAGGAAGTCATCAAGGAAGTCGAGGTCATCAAGGAAGTCCCGAAGGAAGTCATCAAGGAAGTCGAGGTCATCAAGGAAGTCCCGAAGGAAGTCGAGGTCATCAAGGAAGTCGTCGTGACGAAGGAAGTCGAGGTCATCAAGGAAGTCACGGCCGAGATGATGATCCCGGAGGGTCCGCTCAGCGGCGAGGTGCTGACGCTCAGCGCCAGCCGCGCGAACACCCAGGACATCTTCACGCAGTTGCGCCAGGTCAGCAGCACGCAGGCCTTTGTCACCGACTACGTCTTCATGCCCCTGTGGTATGGCGACACGTGGGGCATGGGTGAGACGCCGGCGATGACCGGCCAGTGGGCGCCGGGCGTGGCCGGCAGCTGGGATGAGGTTGAGCGCAACCGCGTCTACAACTTCCATCTCAACCCCGACGTCGGCTGGCACGACGGTGCGCCGCTGACCACAAGCGACGTGCTGTTCGGCATCGAGATGGCGTTCGACACGAACTACAACAACAACAGGCACAAGACGGATATGGGCGACATCGCCGGCGCCAAGGAGTGGGGCGACAACCCGACGGACAGCCCCGAGGACATGGAGGGCGTCTCCGTCATCGACGAGATGACGGTTCAGATCGGGCTCGAGAAGCCGGACCCGGACTGGTGGGCCGCGGGGAGCAAGGTGTTCCCCATGGCGCGCCACCACTACGCGGGACTGGACAAGGCGATTGCCACCGAGGCGCGGGCCACCAGCCTGCTCGGCAACGGCCCGATGATCTGGGAGCGCTATGTCACCCAGCAGTTCGCCGACATGACGGCGAACAAGAGCTTCGCGTACGGCGCGCCGTACGTGGACGACTACATCGTGCGCTACGGCGACGGCGAGGCGCTGAACGCGGCCACCGAGGCCAACGAGCAGCCCAACCCGATCGACTTCCACCGCGCGGCTGGAGGCTCACGGACCGAGGCCTTCGCGCGGCTGGCGGCACAGCCGCACCTGCGGCCGTTCCCGCAGCGCTCGCCGTTCGGCGGGCACGTGTTCTTCAACCAGACCGCCGAGATCTTCGCCGACATGACCCTCGAGCAGCAGTCGCTGGTGATCGAGGCCATGGTGCGAGCGGTCGATCGCGAAACCATGAACAACGAGCTGTACGGCGGCACGCTGTTCATCTCGGACTACATCTTCGAGCACATCGCGCTGCTGCAGGACCCGCCGGAGGGCACCTTCCGCGACCTGTCCTATGACCCCGACGAGGCCCGGGCCCTGCTTGAAGAGGCCCAGTGGGACTCCGACAAGGTCATCAAGTGGATCAAGTGGGGGCCGCCGTCTGCCGCGGACCTGGCGCTCAAGGACTACTGGGACCAGGTTGGCGTCAAGACCGAGTTCATGCTGGTCGACGGTTCAGCCGTGATCGAGAAGCTGTACCAGGAGCGCGTGCACGACATGGTCATGGCGAACATGGGCGGCGGCCAGAACGCCCTGGACGCGTGTCTGCGGGTATGCAGCGACAGGGTGTACGAGCTGGGCGGCTGGAACCACTCGAACATCAACCGCCCGTGGATCGACGAGATGTACGCGGCGGTGTTCGCGGCAAACTCGCAGGAAGAGAAACGCGAAGTCTGGCTGGAGCTGGCCGCACGGTTGCACGCCAAGGGCAGCATGGTGGCCGGCCTGCTGTGGCGCGGTTCGCTGCTCAACCTGTACCACCGCCGGGTCCAGGGCGCCTTCTGGATGCAGCACTACGCGATTCCGGTTCGGTCCCCGATCAACCAGGTGTGGATCGACCCGTACTGGGAAGAGCGGTAGCGCTCACCGCGATGCCACTGCGCTGAGCAACGGCACCCGCGGAATTCGAAGGGCCGGCGGTCATCCGACCGCCGGCCCTTCGGCGTCGCGCAGATGCAGTGCTCTCCATGGACGCGCCGGGATCGCGGGGCGTCGAAATCACCGCCAACACGCGCGTCGGCGGTGATTCCGCCTTCCGGACGGGTCGCGGTCGTATCCACGAGGGCCGTTGCTGGCCACTGAACCGTGCCGCGTCGGCGCATGCGGTTGGTGGTCAGGTGAACTAGGCACACTGGACGAGGAAGAACGGACGATTCGCGCGTTCAGATCGATTTCGGGTAGCCTTGCGCCCCCGCGGCGTGGTCGGGATGTCAGAGGGTGCGCCGCTGCAAAGCCGCCGCGGGTGGTCCGGGGAACGGTGCACGACCGCCGCATCGGCGGCAAGGGGAGGTTCCTATGAAGCAAGTTGCGGGGCGTGTGATGACTCGCCGTAATCTGTTGCGCGGCGCGTCCGTCGGCCTATTTGGGGCGGCCGGCGCGGCGGTGCTGGCGGCGTGTGGCGAGGCGCAGGTCATCGAAAAGATCGTCACGCAGGAAGTGATCCGAGAGGTTCCGGTTGAGACCGTCGTCACCAGGGAAGTGGTGAAGGAGGTCCCGGTCGAGTCCGTGGTCACGAGGGAAATCGTCAAGGAAGTCGCGGTCGAGAAGATCGTGACGCAGGAAGTGATCAAGGAAGTCGTCAAGGAAGTCGAAGTCATCAAGGAAGTCCCGAAGGAAGTCATCAAGGAAGTCGAGGTCATCAAGGAAGTCCCGAAGGAAGTCGAGGTCATCAAGGAAGTCGTCGTGACGAAGGAAGTCGAGGTCATCAGGGAAGTCACGGCCGAGATGATGATTCCGGAGGGCCCGCTCAGCGGCGGCACGCTGACGCTCAGCGCCAGCCGGGCGAACACCCAGGACATCTTCACGCCGCTGCGGGCCGTCAGCAGCACGCAGGGATTCGTGTTTGGCTACGTCTATGAGCCGCTGTGGATTGGCGACACCTGGGGCATGGGCGAGACGCCGCAGATGACCGGCCAATGGGACAAGGCGCTGGCTAGCAGCTGGGAGGAAGTTGAGCAGGATCGGTCCTACATCTTCAATCTCAACCCGGACATCTGGTGGCATGACCGGACGCGGGTGGTCGACGCCGACGACATCCTGTTCGGCATGGAGATGGCATTCGACCCGGCCTACAACAACAACAAGCACAAGACGGCCTGGGGCGACATCGAGGGCGTCAAGGCTTGGGCGGAGAACCCGACCGAGAGCATCACGGACGCCTCGGGCGTGACCAAGATCGACGAGATGACGGTCCAGGTCACGATCGAGCGGCCCGACAACAACTGGTGGGCGTCCGGCAGCAAGGTCTTTGCGATGCCGCGGCACCACTTCGCGGGTCTGAACAAGGCGATCGCGACGGAAGCGCGAGCCGTGGACCTCTTGGGCAACGGCCCGATGATCTTCGAGCGCTACGTCACCCAGCAGTTCGCCGACCTCACGGCGAATAAGGACTGGGCCTATGGCGCGCCGTATGTGGACGACTACATCGTGCGCTATGGGGACGGCGCGGCGCTCGACGCGGCCACCGAGGCCAACGAGCAGCCGAACCCGATCGACTTCCACCGTGCGGCGGGAGGCATTGAGGCCTTCTCGCGGCTGGCGTCGCAGGCGCACCTGCGGCCGTTCCCCCAGCGCTCACCGTTCGCGTCCGGTGCGTTCCTCAACCAGACGGCGGACGTTTTCGCCGACATGACGCTCGAGCAGCAGTCATTGCTGATCGAGGCCATGGTGCTGGCGGTTGACCGTGAGCAGTTGAACAACGAGCTCCACGGAGGGACGCGCTTCATCTCGGACTACATCTTCGAGCACGTGGCGCTGTTGTCGGACCCGCCCGACGGCACGTTCCGTGACCTGTCCTACAACCCGGACGCCGCACGTGAGTTGCTGGCTGAGGCGAACTGGGACTCGAACAAGGTCATCAAGTGGATGCGGTGGAGTGCGCCGAAGCCTCGTGACCTGGCCATCAAGAGCTACTGGGACGAGGTCGGCATCCAGACCGAGTTCTTGCTCATCGACGGATCCGCCGTTATCGAGAAGCTCTACCAGGAGCGGGTGCACGATATGGTGTTCGCCAACATGGGCGGCGACCAAAACCCCGTGGACGCGTGCCTGCGGATCTGCAGCGACCGGCTGTATGAGCTGGGTGGCTGGAACCACTCGAACATCAACCGGCCCTGGATCGATGAGGCGTACGCCAGCATTTTCGCCGCCGAATCCGCTGAGGAGCGGCGCGAGGTGTGGCTCGAGATGGCGACGCGGTTGCACGCGCGCGGCGAGATGGTCTACGGCCAGTTCTCGCGCGGGTCGCTGCTGAACCTGTACCACCGCCGGGTGAAGGGCGCGTTCTGGATGCAGAACTACGCCATTCCCGTGCGGTCACCGATCAACCTCGTGTGGATCGACCCGCACTGGGAAGAGCGGTAGTGCTCACCGCGATGCCGCTGCGCTGAGCAGCAGCATCCGTGGCAAGCGAAGAGCCGGCGGTCATTCGACCGCCGGCTCTTCGGCGTCTGGGGGCTCCCGCGCGATCCCGGCGATCGCGACGCGTCGCCGATGGCGGCCTCGACGACCGGCATCATGGATAATCGCGGCACGCTATCCCGCGCCGGCTGACGGCGCGGCGCGATGAAGGAACCTGGCGACATGCACTTGGTGCGTTACGAACTCGACGGCAGCATCCGGCACGGCATCTTGGAGGACGGCTCGATCGCCGAGATCGAGGGCGACTTCTTCGGCGACCGCCAGCGCACCGGCGCGGTGGTTGCGCTCGACGCGGTGACGCTCAAGGCGCCGACCGCGCCGTCGAAGGTCGTCAACGCCGCCGGCAACTACGAGAGCCACATGGCCGGCGCACCCAAGCCGCCCCGTCCCAAGCCCTTCCTGGCGCCCAGCACGTCCGTCACGGACCCCGGCGCCAACGTCGTCATGCCGCGCGAGACGCCGGTGTCCTATGAGGGTGAGATGGCCGTCGTCATTGGCAAGCGCGGCCGCCACATCCCGCAAGACGAGGTCTCGGACTACATCCTCGGCGTGTGCTGCGCCAACGACGTGAGCGCCTATGAGTGGGTCGGCGCCGATAGCGATTGGTTCCGCGGCAAGGGCACGGACACGTTCTCGCCCTTCGGCCCCTGGATCACTCCCGGTCTCGACTACCGCGATCTCCAGCTCATCACCCGCGTCAACGGCGTGGTGGTCGAGGACACTCGCACGACGAAGATGTTCTACGGCGTCGACGAGCTGGTCAGCTTCGTCTCGCAATACATGACGCTCGAGCCGGGCGACGTCTTCTTCACCGGCACGTCCGGCGAAAGCACGCCGCTCAACGATGGCGACGTCGTCGAGGTCGAGGTCGAAGGCAACGGCGTCCTCAGCAACACCTTCGTGCTCGCGACGTAGCGAACGTCAGCCCGCATAGCCTTCCGCCGCCAAGAGGCGCAGTCCGTTCACCTGGGCGCGGAGGCCCCCGGGCGCCGCCCTGAGCTAGTCCGTGAGGCCCATCAAGGCGCGTCGCCGTGGGTCTGCTTGGCTGGCAATGTAGGCCGCGGTGGACTTCATCTCGTCGTGCGACGCGAACTCGACCTGCGACGGCTTGAACAGCAGCCAGATCACCCGACGCGGCTGGTCCGACTCGTTCGGCGTGTTCGTGTGCCAGAGGTTGGTGTTGTTCAGCAGACAGGCGCCCGCGGGTCCGGTTGCGTGGAGCATCCCGGGTAGCCGGCGCGGCTGACCATCGTGATTGGCCCATGGCGGCGGTGGCTCCGAACTCAGGTGACTCCCGGGAAGGAAGGCGGTTGCCCCGTTGTGCTCGGCGATGTCGTCCAAGAAATAGGTCAGGCGGAGGTAGGGGCCCCCGTCGCGATGCCACAGCGTTGCCGCCCTCGAACGCGATGCCCGAAAGTTGCCCGTCGCATCGCAACACAGCGTCGCGTCATAGCCAAGCGAGGCTTGGATGATCGGGAGCACGGTCGGCCGGTCCATGAGATCTTCGAAGACCGGGTCGAGTTCGAATAGGCGGTTGATATCGATTGATCCCGATCCTGCGAGCGATGTCCGGCGAAAGTCCTCCACGGCCGTCGGCACGTTGGCGTGGTCGCGGAAGAGCTCGTCGAGGCGTTCTCGAACCCGTGCGAGGTGGGTGGGAGCAAGGGCCTGCGGTACAAGCGTGAATCCGGTGAACTGCAAGCGCTTGAGGTGCAGGCTTAGGGCGTGGACGTCGGGCACCGGTTCCATCGCTGTACTCCCTCCAGGACCGTTCGCACTACCGGCGCTGCGAGAATAGCGCTGCCTGAATCAGCTTGCCGCGGCTGCGACCCCCACCCCGAGGGAAACTTCCCAGGCTGCACGCAGCCCGGGGCACCGTGCCAGAGCTACTTCGTTGTCGAAGTTAAACCCCGAACACGTCAAAAAACTCGACCAGGCGACGCGGCCTCGCGGACGCACCGGTGAGGTGTAGGGGCGCTTCGCGAAGCGCCCCTGTTCGGGCTCCGCCAGCAGGAAACTCCTCCGGGCCGATGCCGCCGATAGACTGATAGAGAAGCTCAAGTCTGAACTCGAGGCTGCCGTTGCCTGAGACCCTGGCGCCCGTGGTGGTGATCTGCGCCGACGGCACCGACCCGTCCTACGTGGACGCGGCGATCGACCACGGGTGCATGCCCACGCTCGAGCGCTTCCAGCGCGAGGGAGCCTACCTCCTCGTGCCGGCGGCGATTCCCTCGTTCACCAACCCCAACAACATGACGATCGTCACCGGCCAGCCGCCCGCGGCGCACGGCATCTCGGGGAACTACTTCTACGACACGACGCGCCAAGTGGAAGTGATGATGGACCACCCGCGCTTCCTGCGCTGCGAGTCGCTCTTCGCCCGGTACGGCCGGGAAGGCCGCCGCGTGGCCGCCATCACGGCCAAGGACAAGTTGCGCACCATGCTGGCCACCGGCTGGCGCGGCATCTGCTTCTCCGGCGAGCTGGCGCATGCAGCCACCGAGGCCGATAACGGCATCGAGGGTGTCACCCGGCGTATGGGTCGGCTCAACCCCGGCATCTACTCCGGCCGCATGAGCGACTTCGTCATGGCCTGCGGCGTCTACCTCGTGCGCGAGCGCCTGGCGGACCTGATCTATCTGTCGCTCACGGATTTCGTGCAGCACACCCATGCGCCCGGCTCGCCCGAAGCCGACGCCTTCTACACGTCGCTTGATCGCCGCCTCGCCGAGCTCGACGCCCTCGGCGCAGTGATCCTGCTGACCGCCGATCACGGCATGAATGACAAATGCCATCCCGACGGCACGCCCAACATCGTCTATCTGGAAACGCTGCTCGACGCGGCGGTTCCCGGGCCGTTTCGAGTGGTGCTACCGGTGACCGATCCACATGTCACGCACCACGCGGGCCTGGGCTCGTTTGCCACCGCCTACCTCCCACCCGACCAGGTGGAGGCGGCGCTCCAGCGCCTGCGCGACGACTCACGCATCGACGACGCGCTGCCCCGCAGCGAAGCCGCCGCCACGTACGAGCTGCCCGCCGACCGCATCGGCGACATCGTCGTGCTCAGTGATCGCGGCTCGGTCCTGGGCCGGTCGCCCGGCGCGCACGATCTCTCGGTGCTGAGCGGATCACGCCTGCGCTCGCACGGCGGCCGGCACGAGATGACAGTGCCCCTCGTATCGAATCGTCGGCTCAGGCCCGAGGTGCAGGCCCGGGCCGACACGCTGCGAAATGCCGACGCCTTCCCCGTCGCGCTGGACGGTCTGCAGCCATAGCGAAGCCTCCGCCGCATGCGGCCCTGAGCGAGCCGTGGCACCCTCGCCTGGAGGAGGCACGATGAGCGACGCAGCGTCGGCCCAATCGCCCAGCACCGTCTGGCTCCTGCGCCGCTTGGCCGCCTACTTGAGACCGCACTGGCGCTGGCAGGCGGCGGCGATCCTGGCGTCGGTCCTCGTTGTGGCCGCCTACCTACCCTTCCCCTGGTTGACCAAGATCCTCATCGATGACGTCGTGGGGGCAGGAAACCTGGACCTGCTCGGGCCGGCGGCCGCGGGCATGGTCGCGGCGGCCGTGGCCACGGCCGTTTTCCATCTGGCGTCCAACTATCTGTTCACCACCGCCGGCGAGCAGGCGATCAACGACCTCCGCACGCGCCTCATGGACCACACGCTGCGGCTGCCGCTCGCCTACTTCCGGCGTCAGCGGAGCGGCGAGGTCGTGGCCCACTTCACCACCGACTCCGTCGCGGTCACGGGCGTCTATCGCGCGGCTTTCGGCGCATCCCCAGCCGCCCTGATCGAGCTGGTCCTCATGCTGCTGGTTGTCGGGATCATTGACTGGCGCTTTGTCCTGGTGTCGATTGGCGTCATTCCGCTGCAAATGCTTCTCCCCGCGCTGCTCGGCCGCCCGCAACGCCGGGCGGGTGAGCGAGAGCAGACGGCCATGGCCGCGCTTGGCGGGCTATCCACCGAGCTGGTCGCCGGCGCCCGCGAGATCAGGGCCTTTAACCGGCAGGGCTGGGCGGCGAGCCGCCTGGCAGACGATCTGCGCCGGCTGTTTAGCGCTCGCCTGCGTGTGGCGGCATTGCTGCAAACTCGGCTCTTCTTCATCCTCACCCACGAGCTGATTCGGGTGGCGATCTTTGCAGTCCTGGCTGGGGCCATCCTCGGCGGTGAGATCAAGTTTGGCGTGGTGTTCGCGTTGGCCCAGTACATGGCGTACTTCTTGGCGCCGGCATACGCGCTGATGGGCGCTTACGCCGAGACCCAGCACGCCCTGGGCGCCGCAGGACGGCTGTTCGCGTTCCTCGACACGCCCACAGAGTCGGCGAAACCGGACGCCGCGCGTGGCCTGCCGGACATCCGTGGCGAGATCGACTTCGAGCACGTCAACGCCGCCTACGAGAGCGGCGCGCCCGTGATCCAAGACGTGAGCTTCACGGCGCCCGCCGGTCGGACCACGGCCTTGGTCGGTCCCAGCGGCTCCGGCAAGACCACCATCGCGAACCTGCTGCTGCGCTTTCTGCAGCCGCACGGCGGACGCATCCTCGTGGATGGACATGACGTGGCCACGGTCACCGCGGCCGAGTTGCGGCGCCACGTGGGCGTCGTGTTCCAGGACCCCGTGCTCTTCGCGGGCACGGTGGCCGACAACATCAGGTTTGGCCGCGACGATATTTCGGAAGCGCGGGTCGTCGAGGCGGCCACGATCGCCAACGCGCACGATTTCATTACGGCCATGCCGCAGGGCTACACGACCCAGATCGGCGAACGTGGTTTGCGGCTCTCCGGCGGGCAGGCGCAGCGCATCGCGATTGCCCGGGCCATCGCCGCCGACCCGCGGGTCCTCGTCCTCGACGAGGCCACCTCGGCGCTCGACGCCGAGGCCGAACGCCTGGTGCACGCGGCGCTGGAGCGGGCCGCCGAGGACCGCACCATGCTGGTGATCGCCCACCGGCTGTCAACCGTGCGCGACGCCGACCACATCGTTGTACTGGACGCCGGCAAGGTCGTCGACTCCGGTCGGCATAACGACCTCTACGATCGTTGTGACCTCTACCGCGAGCTCTGCGACTTGCAGATGACTTCCACGGGCGCCGTGAGCCCATGAGTGCGCCGGCGGCGGCGATGGCTCGTGGTGAGACCGCCGGCGCAGCAAGCGCGTGGTCCATGTTCCGGCGCCTGCTGGGCTATGCCCGCCCGTACTGGGTGACCGGCGCGCTCGCCACGGCGGCGGCTGCCGCCGCCGCGGTGCTTGTGCTCGCTCGTCCCTGGCTCATCAAGCTGCTGGTCGACGATGTCTTCGGCCAGGGAAATGAGGCGCTGCTGGCGCCGGTGCTTATAGGCATGGTCGCACTGGAGGCGGTCGTTGCCGGGCTCGGATACGCCGCCGAATACGGCTATGCCCGCGTCGGCGAACGAGCCATGAACTACTTGCGGACGGACATCCTGCACCACGCGCATCGCCTGCCGCTGACCAGTCTTCGCGAGCATCGGACCGGCGACGTGGTGGCGCATTTCACCTCCGACGCGACCGCCATGGGCGGGGTCTACCAGCGTGTGTTTTCGGAAGGCGCCATTTCGAGCCTTCGCGTGATGGCGATCGTGGCCATCATCTTCGCGGTGGACTGGCGCTTCGGCCTCCTTGCCGCGGCCTTGATCCCGTTCTATGCCTTCCTGCCGGTGCTGATGCAAGGCAGGGTGCAGGACGCCAGCCAGCGCGTCCAGGACGCCATGGCCAATCTGTCGGCGCTGCTGACCGAATTTGTGGGAGGCGCCCGTGACCTTAAGGCCTTCAATCGCGAGGATTGGGCCGGCCGGCGGCTGCGCGTCGCGGCGCGCCGGCTGTGGCGGGGCGCCTGCGCCTGGTCGTGGTGCGAGGCATCGCCATGGTCCAGACGGTCGTCTACTGGGGCTCTTTGGCGGCGATCTGGGTCGTGCTAGCCCGCCCGGCGGTCGAGGGGCAGATCACCGTGGGACTGCTGATCGCGTTGAGCGGCTATTTCATGATGCTCGAATCGCCGTCGCGCCTCATCGTGGGCGCGTACGTCGAGATCCAAACGGCGCTGGGAGCTGCGCGTCGCGTCTTCGCCTTCCTGGACATTCCCGAAGAGCCGGTTGGCGCAGCGGTCGCGTCGTCCCCGATCAGGGACGGTGAGGTGCGCTTCGACCGTGTGGCGTTCAGCTACGACGATGACCAGACCCTATTGCGCGAGGTCAACTTCCGCGCGGCGCCCGGCACGACCCTGGCGGTCGTGGGACCGAGTGGCGCCGGCAAGACGACACTGATCAACCTGCTGCTCCGCTTTGTCGATCCAGCATCTGGTCGCATCACCGTTGACGGCCACGACACCGGCACCTTTGATCCCGCGGCGCTGCGCGGATCGTTCGGGGTCGTGTTCCAGGACCCCATGCTGTTCGAGGGCGCCATCGGCGAGAACATTCGCTTCGGCCGTGAGGAGCTAACCGACGTACAAGTTGAGCGCGCGGCCACTATCGCCAACGCACACGACTTCATCACCGCCACCGAGCACGGCTACGCGACCCGCATCGGCGAACGCGGCCTGCGGCTTTCGGGCGGCCAGGCGCAGCGGGTGGCAATTGCCCGAGCCATTGCCGCCAATCCGCGCATCCTCGTTCTCGACGAGGCCACCTCGGCGCTGGACGCCGAGTCCGAACGCCTGGCGCAGGAGGCGCTGGCCCGCGCGTCGCAGGGAAGGACAACCATCGCCATCGCCCACCGGCTCGCCACCGTGCGTCGCGCGGATTCAATCGTGGTTCTTGACGATGGCCGCGTTCTCGATAGCGGCCGGCACGAGCAGCTCTACGAGCGCTGCGAGCTCTACCGGCGCCTCTGCGACTTGCAATTCCTAACGCCGGACCCGGCCGCGGCATAGCCCGTGCCATCTGCTAACCTCTCGCTTCGCCGCCTCGGGCGCGCGACCTAGGCGGTCCTGACAGCCCTGAGCCGCGGTCTGGTTTGACCGCCGGCGCCGCCCGAAGAACGCACATGGAAGCCTCACCACCCAGCACCGCTACGACCGTCCGCCGCTTGGCTGCCTACTTGCGGCCGCATTGGAGGGCGCAGGCGGGCGCCATCGCTGCCTCATTGCTCGTGGTGGCCACTGGGATCCCCGTCCCATTGCTCACCAAGGCGCTTGTCGACGACGTTGCGATTGCGGGCAAGTTGGAGTTGCTGCCGCCGGTGCTGGCGGCCCTCGGGATTCTGGCGGTATTGACGGCGGCCCTCTCCATTCTGAGTGGCTACCTCTTTACGCGCGCGGGCGCACGCGCCGTCAACGTGCTGCGGGCGGATCTCATGGGGCACTTGTTTCGCCTACCGCTGACGTACTTTCGGCGGCACCGCCGGGGCGAGATCGTCACGCATTTCACCTCCGACGCTGAGGCAGTCGCGACCGCCTACCAGGAGTCGTACGGACGGGGCATCGCGTCGGCCGTGCAGCTCGTCGTGGTAGTCGCGGTCATCGCCATCTTCGACTGGCGGTTCGGGGTCGGGGCGGTTGCGATCGTGCCGGTCTACATGCTCGTGCCCTGGCTGAACCGGCGGCACCAAGCCCGTGCGAGCCGCCGCTTGCAGGACGCGACGGGCCAGCTCGGCGGCCTGTCGACCGAGCTCGTCGCCGGTACTCGCGACCTCCGCGCGTTCAATGCGGAGCGCTGGTCCCTCCAGCGCTTACGACAGAGTCTGCGCACGCTATTGCGCGCGGGTGTCTATCAGGGGACCGTCCGCGGATGGACCTACTCACTCAATGCCGTCTTTTGGTTGATTCACGCGGCAATCTTCGCCGTGCTGGCCGAGGGCCTCTTCCAGGGCACGGTCACGATCGGGTTCGCACTCGCCATGGTCGGCTACTTTGCCTGGCTGGATATCTCGGTGGGCCCGCTCACGACAGCCTATGTAGAACTTCAGAATGCCGTCGGTGCCGCCGGGCGGCTGTTTGGCTTTGTCGATACATCGGGTGAGCCGGCCATGGACAGCGCTTCATCGGTGCTGGCCGTGCCGCGCGGCGAAATCGAATTCCGCGATGTCAGCGTGGCCTTCGAGTCTGGCCCAAGGGTGCTTCAGGGCGTGTCCTTCAAGGCGCGAGCCGGGAAGGTGACAGCTCTCGTCGGGCCGACTGGCGCCGGGAAGTCCACGACCATCAACGTCCTGCTGGGTTTCGTGCGTCCTCTGGAAGGCTCCATCACGATCGATGGGCGCGACATCGCGGACGTCGGGCCAACGCAGGTGCGGCGCCACGTCGGCGTCGTGTTCCAGGACCCGGCACTCTTCACGGGATCAATCGGCGCGAACATTGGCTTTGGCCGCGACGACATCGACGTGCGCGCGTCAAGGAAGCGGCACGCATCGCCCGCGCCGCGGAGTTCATCGAGGAACTGCCCGGTGGCTACGAGACAACCCTCGGCGAACGCGGGCTCGGCTTGTCGGGCGGCCAGGCGCAACGGATCGCCATCGCGCGCGCCATTGCGCCCGACCCCAAGATCCTGGTGCTCGACGAGGCGACCGCCTCGCTCGACGCCGAGTCAGAACGTGATGTGATGGCCGCGATGTCAGCAGGTATGGGCGGACGTACCACCATCGTGATTGCCCACCGACTGGCCACCGTCCGGCAGGCTGACGCCATCGTCGTCCTCGACGCTGGTCGCATCCTCGACCGTGGTCGACATGACGAGCTCTACCGGCGGTGTGACTTGTACCGCGACCTCTGCGATTTGCAGATGGAGCAGCCGGCGGGCGCACCATGAGCACTCCGTTGGCAACCGATCAGGTTGCGCGCCGCACGACGCCCGAGTCCTCGGACTGGAATGTGGCCAAGCGCCTGTGGACCTACATGCGGCCCAGCGCCCGGGACTACTCGGTGGCCATTGGGGCAACGCTCGGCAACTCGGTGATCTGGATCGTCCGCCCATGGCTGCTGCACCTGCTTATCGACGACGTGTTTGGGCAAGACAACCGTGGACTGCTGGTGCCTGTGCTGGTCGCGATCGGCGCCGTCGGCGTCGCGACGGCGATTGACGCGACGGTCGGCCACTGGTTTCACGAGCGGGCAGCGCAGGGGGCGATGCTCAGACTTCGCTCAGACGTACTGCGGCACGCACAGCGGATGCCGCTCAGCGAGGTCCGAGCCCGCCGGACTGGTGACATCGCGGCACACCTGACCTCGGACGCCACGGTGATCGCCCGTGCCTACGAGGATTTCGTCTCCCTGGTGTTCGCCCAAGCGTTCCGCCTGCCGGCCTATCTGGCAATCCTTTTCGCCATCGACTGGCGCTTGGGCCTTATCGCGCTCAGTTCGCTGCCGATCCATGTGCTGCTTTCAACCAGGCTTCGCGGCACGACGCGGTCAGCCAGCGGGCGCGTGCAGGATTCCGTTGGGCGACTGTCTGCCGTGCTCACCGAGATGGTCGGGGGCGCCCGCGACATCAAGGCCGCAAACCGCCAAACCTGGGCAGGGGAGCGTGTCGGCGCTGAGGCGGATGGGCTGTGGCGGGCACAAGTCCGCCTGTCGCTCGTTGAGAGCCTGCGATGGGTGCCACACGTCGTGTACTGGGTCATTTACATCGCAATCTGGGCCGTGCTCGCCGGCGCGGTGGTGGATGGGGCGGTGCAACTGGGGATGCTCGTTGCCGCCGGGCAGTACATGCTCCAACTGGGCGCACCCGTGCGCAATGCCGTCTCGGATTCCTCTCGCATGCAAGTGGCGGCGGGCGCCGCCCGGCGCGTCTTCGCGTTCCTCGACTCCGGTCCCGAGCCGGCACCAACCACAACCGCGGCCCGGCCGATCGGCCAGCGCGGTGAGCTTCGCTTTGACGGAGTGTCGTTCGCCTACGCCGATGGCAGTCCGGTGCTGCGCGACGTGAGCTTTCGCGCCAATCCGGGCGAAACCGTCGCGGTGGTCGGTCCCAGCGGCGCGGGCAAGACGACGCTCACCAGCCTCTTGCTGCGGTTCTATGAGCCGACCAGTGGCCGCATCCGCATCGATGGAACCGACATTGCCGGCGTCGACGCTTCCGCCGTGCGTGAACGGCTCGGCGTGGTATTCCAGGACCCCGTGCTGTTCGACGGCTCAATTGAAGAGAACATCAGGCTCGGGCGCGACGACATCGGCCATGAACGGGTCGTCGAGGCCGCGACCATCGCCAATGCGCACGATTTCATCACCGCCACCGAAGATGGATATGGCACGCACATCGGCGAGCGTGGCTTGCGCCTGTCAGGCGGGCAGATTCAACGGGTGGCCATTGCGCGGGCCATTCTCGGCGACCCGCGCATTCTCATCCTCGACGAGGCCACGTCGTCCCTCGACGCCGAGTCCGAGCGGCTGGTGCAGGAGGCGCTGGCCCGCGCCTCGCGCGGTCGCACGACCATCGTCATCGCCCATCGGCTTGCCACCGTCCGCCGCGCGGAGTCGATCGTTGTGCTCGACGAGGGCCAGGTGATCGACACCGGCCGGCACGCGGAGCTCTACGAACGCTGCGATCTCTACCGGCGGCTCTGCGACCTGCAATTCCTGCAGCCGGAGGCGGCTGCGGAATAGCCAACAGGATGCAGGCGTCCGAACTGGTGCCGGTGCGATTGGCCATGGCATCAATCACCCCGTGCCGAATCTGCGCGCTGGTTCGGCGATACGGCCGTTCGCCCTGAGCTTGTCGAAGGGCCTGGTTCGACAAGCTCACCACGAACGGCACCGGCACACCCGCCTCCGCAGGAGTGCGGAGGCATGACCGCGTTGGACGCCGCGATATGCGATGGCACGATCAGGGCCACGCGAGCCCGCCGGCCGTGGACTTGGGACAATCCGTCCTAGGCGATGACACCTAGGACGAGCCGATGATGCAGCCCTTGGAATTCGGCGCGCAGAAGCAGCTATTCATCGACGACCTCGTTATCGACGAGGCCGTCGGCGTCACGCGGAATCTCAACCAGCCCGCGAAGTACGTGGGCAATCCCGTCATGATTCCGATCTATCCCTGGGAAGGCCGGCTCGAACTATTCGGCACGGTCTGGCGCGACGCGGACGGCAGTTTCCGCATGTGGTACCAGGGCATGGGCGGCATGGGCGTGGCCGACATGGGCCTGGACCTGACGGGCACCCAGTTGGAGGACCTCAACTTCGACATGAGGAACCTCCAATACAGCATCTGCTACGCCACGTCGCACGACGGCGTCAACTGGGAACGGCCCAACCTGGGCCTGGTCGAGCACGACGGGACTACGGACAACAACATCGTGATCTCGAATGCGGCCTTCGCCAACGTGATCGAGGACACCCGCGACCCAGACCCCGACCGGCGCTACAAGTCGCTGTTCTTCGAGGACCAGGACTGGGCTGCGCTGGGATCGCTCCACATCGACCAGGGCGTCTCGGTGGCCTTTTCGCCCGACGGATTGCGGTGGACCAAGCACCCCGGCAACCCCGTGATCACCAGGTCAAGCGACAGCCATACGCTCCTGGGCTGGGACGACCGGCACGGCTGCTACGTGGCTTACGCCCGCCCGACCATGCGCGAGGGCAACATGACCCGCCGCATCGGTCGCTGCGTGAGCGACGACTTCGTCAACTGGACCGACCCCGAGGACGTCCTGGCGCCGGATGCGCATGACCCGCCAGCGGTGGAGTTCTACGGCATGCCGGTGTTCCGGTATGCGGGCCACTACCTCGGCCTGCTCTACGTCTTTCACACGCGGGTCGAGGAGCCCATCCAGCGCAACTTCCGCAACTTCGGCCCCATCGACGTCCAGCTCGCCTCCAGTCGCGACGGCATCAACTGGGATCGGGCCGGCGATCGGGAGCCGTTCATCCCCAACGGCCCGCCGGGAAGCATCGACGCCGGCGAGATTTTCGTCGCCCGCGGACCCGTGGCTGTGGACGACGAGCTGTGGTTCTACTACTCGCCCAGCGCCACGGAACACGGCGTCACCGGACGCAGCGGACCGATTTGCCTGGCCAAGCTGCGCAGGGACGGCTTCGTGTCGGTGGACGCCGGCGACGAGACGGGCACGCTGGTTACCAAACCATTCCATTGCGAGGGCGGTCCGCTGACGATCAACGCCGCCGCGCGAGGCGGCCTCGTTGGCGTCGCCGTGCTCGACGAGGACGGCACCCAATTCCGCGGATACTCCCGACACGAATGCGCGCTCTTCGACGGCGACTCGATCAGCCACCGGCTGACGTGGCAGGACAAGCGTTCGCTGGACGAGCTGAAGGGGCGGAACATTCGCCTCAAGTTCTACCTGCGGAACGTCAAGCTCTTCGCCTTCACCGTCGGCTAGGAATGCCCGATAAGGCGGCGCCGCCGTCGATGCCTGTTGACCTGCGGGCGGCGTTCTCGTCTAGAACATCGTCGCCCCGGTGAAGCGCGGCTGGCGGCTCCTAGTCCCCCGATCGCTGCTTGAGAAGTTCGAGCGCTCGATCCGAAATGGTCGCGACGATCTCGTCGAACGCCGCCGCGCCCAGTTCCGGCGAGGCCGTCTCAACGGGGTTCACGCCCAGAATGCCCTGCGACTCCAGGTCCACATCAGATCGGACCTGTGCGAGGTCTACGAACTCGGGGTCCACGTGCCACAGCACGCTGATTTCCCATTTCGCCGCGTGGTCCAGGGGGTACTCCTCGTCATCGATCGCCGCGTTGTCCGGCAGGATCCAGAGCGCGATCCCGGCGGCCTCGGCGGCCGGGCGCGCGCCGCGTTCGAGCGCCGCCAGGTGGTCTGGATTGCCGTGACCGGAAATGATCACCACCACGGCGAAGCCTTCCTCGGCCAGCTGCGCCACGTACTCATGCGCCAACGCTTCGAGCGTGGACGCCGAAATCTCGATCGTGTGGCTGAACCCGGCAAGGGGCTTCATCGTCTGGTGCCCGCAGTAGAGCGGCGGCAGCGAGATGGCGCCGATGCGGTCGGCCACGGCGTCGGCGAAGGCGGCGGCCTTGAGGCCGTCGAGGCCGATTGCCGCGTGGTAGCCGTGCCACTCCAGGGCGCCCCATGGGAGCACCGCCACGGGCACCTTGGCGCGTATGGCTTCGATCTCATCGGGTCGCAAGCGTTCGTATTTCATGGCGCAACCTTCGGCTCCGGCGGCGGGCCGGGAGCGTATCAGAGTCGGAGCCGCACGCCTCTACTTGCGCGCCGTCGCGGGCGTGCGTAGGTTCGGGGATTCACCGCGCCCGCACCACGATTCGAGCGAAACCATGACCGAGCTGGACCCGGCAATCCTCGACCGCTTGCTGGAATACGACACCCCGACCATCTGCAACGCGATCGAAGAGATGGAGGTGCGCGACCCGATTGACGGCTATATGGGATGGGACGTGCGCTGCCTGTATCCGGACCTTGGGCGCATGGTGGGCTACGCAGTGACGGCCACGGGCCGCAGCACGGTGCCGGGATCGCCCAAGAAGGGCGACGGATTTGCACAGTGGTACGAGCTGGTCGAGAAGTCACCCAAGCCGGCAGTGCTTGTGCTGAAGGACGTAGGGCCCGATCGATATCGCTCGGCCCATTGCGGGGACGTGATGGCCACGATTTCGCTGGCGTTGGGAGCGATTGGGCTCGTGACCGACGGCGGCGTGCGCGATTTCGAAACCGTGCATGAGCTCGGCTTTCGCTACTTCGCGTCGGGCTTGGTGGCCGCGCACGGCACCCCCGAGATCGTGCAGGCGGGGCTCGACGTCACGATAAGCGGCACTCTCGTGCGCACCGGCGACATCATCCACGCCGATGTCAACGGGGTCGCCGTGCTGCCGCCGGAACATGTCGCCGAGGTGCTCGAGCGTTGTCCCGGCGTGCTCGAGATCGAAGAGCGCCGCCGCGACTTGGCGAACTCGACCGGATTCAAGGCGGCGGACCTGCGGAATATGCCTTAGGCCCGCTCGAAGGTCAGCCTTCCAGCAACCGGCCGCGAAGCCGCAAAAACCAGAACACAAAGAACGCCGTGATCAGCAGGATCATCACGGCGGACGCGGCTGATATGCCGAAGTTGAAGCCGATGAATGCCTCGCGGTAGGTGAGCAGCGGCAGCACCATGGTCGTATCGCCCGGGCCGCCGCCGGTCGTCAGAAACGGCAGGTCCCAATTGCGGAAGGTATAGATCGTGTCGAGCAGCAGGATCGTGAGGATCGTGGGTCCCATGGCGGGCAGCGTGATGTGGAGAAATCGCCGCCAGCGCCCGGCGCCGTCAACCGACGCCGCTTCGTAGTGGTCCTTGGGAATGCTCTGCAAGCCCGCCAGCCACATGATCATTGTCAGGGGATAGCCGCCCCACCCGTTCGTGGCGATGAGCGCCGGCATGGCCAACTTGAAATCGCCAAACCACTCCGGCGGCGGGCAGCACTCGACAATTCCAAGGGTCCGTAGGGTGCTGTTGAACCCGCCGCGATGGTCGAGCAGCAGCACCCAGGTAATGGCGACGACCGCCGGGATGATCAACCACGGCGTGATGAAGATCGCCCGAAAGAAGGCTCGCAGCGGTCCGCGCATGCGCGCCATGAGCAACAGCGCCAGACCGCCGCCCACGAGCTGGTGAATGACGAGGCTGGCGGCCACGAAGACGATGGAGTTCTTGAGCGCGATCCAAAACAGCTCCTTCTGAAACAGATCGGCGTAGTTTTCCAAGCCGACGAACTGTTCCCCAACGCGCGAGAACAGGTCTTGGTAGAGGCTGAGGTGAAACATGCGCCCCATGGGAAAGACCATGAGGGCCATCATCACGAGCATCGCCGGGGCGACGAAGGCATAGGGCAAGAGCGCGCGCCGCCATGACGCGCGGCGCTTTGGCGCCTCTCGACGAGAGGCGCGGGATGGCTGTTGGGCTGTGGTATCGGTCATTGCGGCGCGCGATCCATGGTTGCGCTTGCGGCGTGCTGCACCTGCGGCCGTGCGGCCGCCAGCGGCAGCGGTCTGGACAGCAATAGTGAGTGCACGTTAGGTCGTCGCCGTCAGCCCATCGGAGAGCGCGGGCTCCGCGCCCGCGCTCTCCAGGGTCATTCCTCGCGGCGATGACAAACCCGCGCGGCCTAGCCGCTTACGGATTCGTCCCACCCCTCCTCGGTGCGGTCCAGGACCTCCTGATACGAGGCCGTGCCGTTGATGGCGTCGTGGATATTGCGCACGAAGATGAGGCGCTCATCTCCTAGGCCCTCAGAGCCCTGGGCGCCCTCGAACGTGGCCCACTTGACCGCCTCGGTGACAAGCTCGCTCATGCGGCCAATCGCGTAGGTGGGCGTCGCGTTCTTGTTTGCGGGAACCTGGTTGCCGAGCCCAGCGAGGAGCGAATTGCCCTCGACGCCGGCGATCCATGCCAGAAAGTCGAAGGTCTCCTGCGGGTACTCCGTGCGGTCGGCGATGCTGTTGCGCCAGCCGAAGGTGAAGCCGGCCCGCTTCGCGGGACCCTGCAGCGGCGGACCAACGAAGAAACTGAGATCTTCGCGCTCCAGATAGCCGTTGAAGTGCGCGGAGTTGTCGTAGAACATGCCGCTCACGCCTGAGCCGAAGTTCTCGATCAACGTTTGCTCGTCGCCGTTCAGGCTGCCGGGCGCCACCATTCCTTCCTTGAGCTCCATGTCGAGCACGTAGCTCAGAGCGTCCAGGCCCGCCGACGTATTGGCGGCGAAGGTGAGGTCGTCGTCGTTCTCGACTTCTCCGCCCGCCTGCCAGATCTGCGGGTACAAGTGGCTGTAAACCTGGGGATTCTCGAGGCTCCAGGCGTGCGAGATGCCGTACTGGCCGGCGTCAGGATCGGTGACCTGCTTGCCGATCTCGATGTGCTGGTCCCAGTCATCCGGCGGCCCGTCCACGCCGGCGGCCTCGAACGTTCCCTCGTTGTAGTGGGTGAGCCCAGTGATCGTGGACATCGGGACAACGACGATCTCGTCCCCGATCTGGTTCTTGAGCGGCCCGGCGTAGTCCGACCAGTCGAAGTTCGCGGCGTTGGCCATGGTTTCGACTTCGCGAATCATGCCCTGGTCCCAGAAGTCGCCGATCTGCCAGAAGCCGATTTGGATGGCGTCCGGCAGGGCTCCGGCGGCGTGCAGGGTGATCATCTTGTCCTGAGCCTGGCTGAAGCCAAGGTTCTGGGGCTCCACTTGGATGTGGGGCATGGCCGCGTGGAAGGCGTCCAGAATCTCAGCGGCCGGGCCTACGCCGACCTCTGAGAACGCCCAGTTCAGGTATTCGATCGTGACGGTTTCCCGTTCTCCACCGTCCATGGACGTCGCCTCGGTCATGGTCTCGGACTCGTCCTCACCGCAGGCCGCCAGCAGCGACGCCGTGGCGACGCCAACCGTCACGCCAAAGCCGGCAGCCATCAGTGAGCGCCGGCTGAATCTGCGTGAATGCATACACACCTCCTAAGAATCGTGGTTTCGGGCGCTCGGCCCGCGGAGCCGAGCACAGCGGTCGATCAGCGTTACCCGATACGGCACCTCCTCACCTGCACGGCTACTGCTTGACGGCCCCGAGGGTCAACCCCGACACCAGATACCGCTGCGCTAGTGCATAGAGTACGAGCAGCGGAATGCTGGCCAGCACGGATGCCGCCAGCATCTGATGCCAGTCCACGTTTTGCTGCCCGATCAGCGTCACAATGCCGAGCGGAATGGTGCGCATATCATCCGAGACCGTGAGCTGGACGGCGAACAGCAAGTCCTGGAACGACAAGATGAAGGCAAACACCCCGGTGGCCACGATTCCCGGCAAGGCGAGGGGGCGCATGATCGTCCACAGCATGCGCAGCCGGCCCGCGCCATCGATGAACGCGGACTCCTCCAGCTCGATCGGAATCGTCGCGAAGTAGGTCGTCAGCATGAGGATGGACAGCGGCAGAGCGAACGAGGCGTAGGTGATGATCAACGCCAGGTGGGTGTCGTAGAGCCCGAACTGCCGCACCAGCGCGAAGAACGGAATGATCATGGCTACCGGCGGAATCTGCTGCGTCCCCACCACGAAGAACTCCAGCGGTCGCTTGCCGCGAAAGGCAAACCGCGACATGCCGTAGGCGGCGAGCGCCCCGAGGGTGATGGCGACAAGCGTGGTGGCGCCGGCCACGAAGTAGCTGTTGAGAAAAATGCGAAGCCACAGGCCCGTGCCGAAGACCTTGCCGTAGGCCTCGAGGGTCGGCGTCGGCGGCAACCACGCAGCCGGATGCTTGAAGATCTCGCCATTGGGCCGCAGCGAGTTGGTGATCAGCCAGAAGATCGGGTACAGCACGATGGCGGCCAGGGCGACGAGAGCCACACCCCGGACGATGGCTTCTGGTTGGAGGGGCCAGCGGCGCAGTGCCCCCCGGCCGGCTACCGGTGCCGAACCGGCGCCGGGCTGTCGAGCGACTGCATTGCGGATCATGGCGTACACCCACGATCACCAAAGCTCGCCGCTGAGCTCTGGATCAAGCCCCCTGCGGGCGGCGCGAGTATACGCCGGGCGCCAGCGAGCCGCGAACGAGCGGCCCCGTACAATGCGGGCCCGCCGTGCCGCGTGGCGCACACCAAAGGAGTTGCACCATGGCGCGCAAAGTCAGTGTTGGCGTCTTGGGCATCGGGACCGTCGCCGAGCTGTTCTACCTGGAAGCCATCGTCAAACACGGCGAGCGTGCGGAGTTGACGGCGCTCTGCGACGTCGTGCCGGGCCGGGCGCAGGCCGCCGCCGACAAGTGGGGCGCGCAGGCCGCATTCACGGACCTTGGCCAGATGCTCGAATCAACGGATGTCGAAGCGGTGCTGGTGCTCACCAAGCACAGCCAGCACTACGAGCATGCCAAGCAGGTGCTTGAAGCCGGCAGGCATTTGGGCATTGAAAAGCCCATCGCAGCCACCTTCGAGCAGGCGACCGAGATCGCGGAGCTGGCGGAGGCGCGGGGGCTCAAGCTGGCGGCGGCGCCGGCCATGGCCTTCGAGCCCGTGTCGCGGCGCGCCGAGGCGCTCATCGCCGGCGGCGCCATCGGCCGGGTGGCCGCGATGCGCACGCACATGACCGCGAATCCCGCCGACCGGGAAACCGAGTGGCAGCGGATCGGAAGCAACCTGGCCCGGATCGACACGCCTCCAACCGACCAGACGTGGATGTACCAAACCGGCGAAGGCGGCCCGCTGTTCGACCTGACGCCCTATCAGCTCATTCCGCCCACGCGGCTCCTGGGCCCGATCAAGCGCGTGGGAGCGTTCGCCGGCATCGCCGTACCCGAGCGAGTCTCCGGGAGCGGCCCGACCAAAGGGCAGCGCTTCGCCACGACGGCCCCCGACAACGTCGTCATGATGCTCGACTGGGGCGAGGACCGCTTCGGCATGGTCTATTCGGGCTATCTGCCGGCGAACTTTCGCGGACCGCACACCGAGTACTACGGCGACGCCGGGGTCCTCGCGGTCAACGGGGGCACGGGCGTCGACAACATTGAGCTCTATCGCACAGTTACTGGCGGCCGCGAGAGCCGCTGGGAGGCTGTGGGCGAGCCGAACGACGGCTGGGACATCGTGGACCGCGCGGGCGCGATCACGCACCTCGTCGACTGCATCGCGGATGACGCCGAGGTGCAGCTCTCCGCCCGCCAGGCGCTGCACATCCTCGAAGTCATCGACCTGGCGCACAAATCAAGCGCCAGCGGCCGGTTCCTTCCGACGACCACCGATTTCGAGCTACCGACGACCGTTTCCGCCTAGGCCACCGAGCCCAGCGACTCGGCGTTAGGCACGCGAGTCGTCGCGGACGTAGACCGAGACGTGGTTGGTGCTGGAGGCGTTGAACGGCGACCGGCTCCAATCCGACCAGCGCGCGTGCAACCGCAGGCCGGCGAGCTGTGCCATCAGGTCGAGCTCTGACGGCCAGGCATACCGGAGCCGGACGGGCCGCAGGTCGACTGATCCATCCGACAAGAAGATCGTCTGGCTGGTTACGTGCTGAGCGACGGGATCGTGGCGGGCCGCATCCAGCCGGACGTGATCGAGGCTGATCTCTCCCACGCTGAGCCACTGGTTGCGCTGAAACCGCGCCAGGTCTGGCACAAACGCCTCGATCACGAACGCTCCGTCCGGCTTGAGGCGTTTCGCAACGTTGCCGAAGCAGCGCACCTGGGCCGCCTGCTCCAGCAACACGAAGAACGTGTTGAAGACAACGAAGATGAGGTCGAACGGACCCGGGCGACCGACATCCGCAAAGTCGCCCATCGTGACCGGAATGTCCGTGCCGCCCGGCTTTTCCCGCAGCTTCGCCACCATGGACTCCGACAGGTCGATGCCCTCGACGGCCACACCGGTCTCCGCCAGCGGGAGCGCGAAGCGGCCTGTCCCAATCCCTAATTCAAGCGCATGGCCTCCCCGAGCGAGGTCCGCGAGACATGCCACGGCTGTGGGACCGGCCCCCGTGTGCAAGTCGTCGTATACATCGGCCCACCGCTCGCCGTAGGTCGCTGGGTCGATTGGTTCGTCTGCCGCTGCCATTCCCGATTATGCGGCACTGGCGCATGGCGCCACGCCCAAAGCCAGCGTCTGCGATGCTTGGTCGAGCGAATCGAGGAACACCGCCATGTCCACCGAAATGCCTGCGCCCCAGCCGGGCGACCCGCCGCCGGTGCTGAGCGACGGTCCGGTCATCGACCTCCTCGGCGGAAACCTGAACTCGGTCATCCCGCCGCATCACGCTCCGGCGGCCTACGGCGCGCACGTCCGACGCGGCGGTGTGAACGTCATTCACGTCACGCTGGCGCTTTATGCGCGTGACGTGGAGCACCTCCTGGACGATTTCTTTGACGCCTTCAACCTGTGCAACGACATGGGTGACAAGCTCATGCTCATCGAGCGGATGGCGGATATCCATGAGGCTCATGCTTCGGGAAAGCTGGGGCTGATCCTGGGATTTCAAGGGCTGGACGTCTTGCGTCACAACACCCAGTTCATCCCGATATTCCATCGACTGGGCCTGCGCGTCGCCGCTCTCACGTACAACGAAGCCAACCAGCTGGGCACGGGCTGTCTCGAGACGCGGGACGACGGTCTGACGCTGCTGGGCATCCGCATGGTGCGCGAGCTGCGGCGCGCCGGGATCATGCTCGACCTGTCGCACGCGGGCGTCAGAACCTCGCTGGAGGCCATCGAGCGTTACGACGGCCCCGTGATGTTTACCCATTCCAATGCCCATGCCGTCACACCCAATCCGCGCAACCTGACCGACGACCAGATTCGCGCCGCGGCCGCCACCGGCGGCGTCGTCGGCCTGGCGTCCTATGCCCCGTTCTGCCACCAAGATGACAAGGATCAGCTGGACCTCGAGGACTACTTCCGCCACATCGACTACGTCTGCGAGCTGGTCGGACCGGAGCATGCGGCCATTGGCTCGGACATCACGCCGCAGTCGAAGGTGAAGTGGGAAAACGCCACCAAGCGCATGTATCCGGACATGGTCGGACGCTATGTGCTGGAGACCGAGTACGTGGAGGGGCTGCATACGCATGCGGAGTTCCCCGTCATCCCGGAGGGCCTGCGGAAACGCGGGTATGCGGAGGACGAGATACGGGGCATCCTGGGAGGAAACGCTGCCCGTGTCTGTGAGCAAATCTGGGGTTAGGCCCCCGACGGCAGCCGCACCGTAGGCGCAAGGACGGGACCATGCTGCTCAATCACTCCCGCGCCCTAGAGTTGATGGGTGAAGCCGGGATCGACGTCCTCGTCCTGACGCAGCCCAACAACTTCCTCTATTTTTCGGGTTTCACGCAGGTCAACTCGTTCTCGTTCATCGATCGACCCGCCGTCTGCCTCTTCTTTGCCGATCCCGCGATTGAGCCGGTCGCGATCATTCCGCGCTGGAACCTCGAGGCGTTCGTCACGACCAGCTGGATCACCGACGTGGTCGTCTACGCCGAGCACGCCGCCGCGGGCAGCCGCGCCGAAGCCGGCGGCTGGCGGCGGGCCCTGCGGACGGCGCTGACCGATCGCCCGGACGCCCGGACGGTTGGCGTGGAAGAGAAAGTGATTCCCAAGTGGATCATGGACGAGGTGACGGCGGCGTGCGCGGACCGCGCGATTCGCGACTGCAGCGAGCTGATCCGGCGCATCCGCGCCGTCAAGACCGACGATGAGCTCATGCACCTGCGCGCGGCGACCCGGGTCCTGGAGACCGCCTCCGCCGACATGCTGGCGGCTGCCCGCACCGGGATCAGCGAGGCCGAGTTGGCCGCTGCGTTTCGAGCCAGCGTCGGGCGTCAGGGCGCCGAGGGCATCAAGAACTTCGTGCTTGGGTTCGGCCCGGAGAGCGTCATCACGCACAAGGTTCCCGGCAACCGCCGGCTTGCCGAGGGCGATCTGATCCGCTTCGACCTCGGCGCGCTGGTCCACGGCTACCACGCCGACAACGCGCGCTCGTATGTGTGGGGTCGCCGAGCGCCGCGCAGGAGCGGCTCTATGCGGCCGTGATGCAGGGGCAGTCGCAGGGCGTGTCATTGCTACGGCCCGGCGCGACGGCGGGCGAGATCTACACGGCGACCGTGGACGGTCTACGACAGTCGCTGCCCGACGCGCGCCTGGAGCACGTAGGGCACGGCATCGGCGTGGAGCACCATGAGAGCCCGGCGCTCATCCACGGCAGCACGCAAACTCTGGAACCGAACATGGTCATCAACCTCGAGACGCTCTACCACGACGACGAGCACGGGGCGTTTGCGGTCGAGGACACGTATCTGATCACGGAGGACGGTCACGAGCGATGGACTCACCTGTCCAGAGAGCTGGGCTTGGTGGAGGCCTGACGATGGGGCGCGTGCTCAGGTATGCGGGGTGGGCGGTCATGCAGGTCGTCCGCAACTTCGGCACGCTTGGCTTGCGCCTCAATCTCCTCTGGTTCCTGGCTGGGCTCCCCATGCTCCCGGCGGTTGGCATTCCTCTGGCGATTGCGGTCCAGCAAGCCGCGCGCGGATTCGACTCGCCCCAATCGCCGCTAATTCTGGCGTTCGCGTTGGTTGGCGCCACGGGCGTCGCGTGCCTGTCGGCGGGGCCCGCGACGCTGGCGCTCTTCGACGCCACGGCGCGCTTCGTGCAGGGCGACGAAGTCAGCGCAGGCGACTTTTGGCGGGCCGTTCGGCGGTACTGGCCACGCGGGTGGCTGGTGCTATTCGCCGACCTCGCGCTGCTGTACGCGCTGGTGTTCAGCTTCTACTTCTACTTGAACTCGGGACAACTCGTCCTGCAGGCGCTGGCCTTCGCAGCGCTGTACTTGACGCTCGTCTGGATCGGCGCGCAGGCGTATCTGCTTCCTCTGCTCATTCGCCCTGACGTATCGCCGATCGACGCATTTCTGGGCGCGTTTGCGATGGCTCTTGGACGCGTCGGGTCCTCCGCGGCTTTCGTTCTGATCGCCCTGGTGGCTGTCGGCGTGAGCGTCGCCTTTGTGCTCCCGCTGGCGGTTCTGGTGCCGGTTACCCTGGCGTTGGTCGGACATCGAATGGCGCAAGACCGGTTTGGCGGGCCTTTAGTCGAAGCGCCGGAGACCGAGTCCGATACTTCGTGGCGCGACGATGGGTGAGGCTTGGTCACGAGCGCGGCCCGCAGCCGCAGGAGGTGAACGATGAGTGAATCGACCGCGGTGGAGCTGGTGGCCGATGCACATGCGATCGTCGGTGAGGGTCCGGTGTGGGACCCCACGGCGGGCCTCCTGGTCTGGGTCGACATCGAGGGCAAGCGCATTCACGAGTTCGACCCGGCAACGGGCACGGACCGGGAGATCAAGGTCCCGCAGTATCCCGGCGCCGTGGTGCGCCGCGCGTCCGGCGGCTATATGGCGGCGGTGACCGATGGCTTCGCCTCCGTCGATCGCGACGGCCGGTTCGAGATGGTCGTGCCCGTCGAGGCGGATCTGTCCCAGAACCGGATGAACGACGGCAAGTGCGACCCGCAGGGCCGATTCTGGGCCGGCACCACGCGCATGGCCCACGATGCCCCGATCGGCGTGCTCCACCGGCTGGACGCCGATCTGTCGCTGCATCCCATGGTCGACGAACTCTGGGTGTCCAACGGGCTTGATTGGACCGAGGACGACCGCCGCATGTATTTCATCGATTCGTTTGTGCAGCGGGTTGACGTGTTCGACTTCGAGCCTGCCACCGGCGCCATCTCCAACCGCCGCCCGCTCATCGAGGTGCCGGAGTCATGGGGCTTCCCCGACGGCATGACGCTGGACGCGGAGGGCTATCTCTGGGTGGCGTTCTGGGGCAGCAGCCGCGTGCGGCGGTTCGACCCGGAGGGACGGCTGGACCGCGAGATCACGCTGCCCGTCACGCAGGTCACAAGCTGCGCCTTCGGTGGACCTGATCTGTGCGATCTCTACATCACGAGCGGGGCGCGGGGGCTCGACGCCGAGGCGCTCGAGCGCGAGCCACACGCGGGCGGCCTGTTCCGCGCGCGGCCCGGAGTGCAGGGACGCCCGGCGCACGAGTTCCTGGGATAGCGCTGAGGCCGTAGACGGAGGATTGTGCTGGGGCGGTTCGCGAACCGCCCCTACAAGACACGCCCGGCCCGCGAAAGGCCGACGCCCGTGAAATGCGCCCCGCTACTCGCCCTTGGCGCCGGCGACGTCCCTGCGCTGGAATTGCCAGAAGGCGAGGCCGCCGAGGATGACGATGTATCCCAGCATCACCATCGCGGCGGGCAGAGGGTCGGGCAATGCGCCAACGCCGCCTGCGCCAAACGAGAAATCGCCGAGTTCCATCCATCCGCTGGTCGCGCGTCCGAGGACAAAGGTGGAGACCCCCTCGAACCAGTCGAAGTTGGCCAGGATGCCAACCACGATCGACTCAATGACGTAGTAGCCGACGCCGATCGCAATGCCCATGCCCGACGATGAGGTCAATACCGACATCAGCACGGCCAACGCCACATACGGCATATAGGCATAGATGAGCTTGCCGAACGAGATGGCAAGGTCCGACCATTCCCCGGCCCCAACAAGCTGGCCGCCTTCCAGCGTGAGCGATGCGATCATGCTGGCAACGCCGACGATTGCCAGTACGGTCGCGCTAAATCCAATGCTCACGAGCGCGATCACCAGCGTTTTGGCCGCCAGCAACTGCCAGCGGCCGACGCCCCTCACCAGGACGGTTCGCAGGGTTCCCCAGCCGTATTCGGTCCCCGGGATCGACGCCGCCAGAATCATCATGAGGATGACGCCGAAAAAGGCCAACGAACTACCCAAGGCAAACGTGAGGCTGTTCGGAGGCAACAGGGCTTGCCGGATATCGTCGGAGTCCTCGGTTACGGATTCACATCTTTCGGCAAATTCCTGCAGGTTCCCGAGGATGTTCTGGCGTTCTTCCTGAGAGAAACGCTCGATGTCTAGAGGGAGCTCGCCCTCCCGCGCGTTGGCGATATCGGCGCAGGTGAACTCGATCTCAACGCTCTCACCAGCCGTATCAGTCGCGGAAAACGACATGCTCGATTGACTGGCGGGCCCTCCGCTTTGGACGAAGGCATAGGTGCTCCAGAAGATGAGCTGCGAAATGGCCACGCCGATGAGCAGCAGAATCCACGGCATCCGGCGGCGGTGCAGCTTGAACCACTCCCATCGGGTGAGCCTGAGGACCTGCCCGATCATTCGGACTCACCCTCGGCATCGCCGGTGACCTCGAGGAAATACTGCTCCAGCGACATCTGAAGGGGCGTGATCTCAGATACATAGACCCCCGACCGGCCCAGCGCCTCGCTCAACTCCGACGTTCGGTCGTGCGGCGCCGTCACGATGAGCGCGTCGCCCTCGATCCGCACGTCCTCCACCCAATCGAGCCCCGCGAGGACTTCGACAGCCTTGGCGTCGTCGGAGGTCCGCAGGCGGACTTGCTCCTGCGGGTGCAGCAGGTCGGCGACCTCGCCTTGGGCAATCACCTTGCCCTTGGAGAGGATGGCGACGCTGTCGCAGATATGCTCGACCTCATTGAGCAGATGGCTGGAGAGCATCACCGTCCGGTTCGCGGTCCCGAGGTTCTGGATCAGCTCACGCACTTCCGCCATGCCCGCCGGGTCCATGCCGTTGGTCGGCTCGTCAAGGATCAAGAGTTCGGGGTCGCCGAGCAGGGTGTAGGCCAATCCCAAGCGCTGCTTCATCCCCAGCGAGTAGGTATGGAAGCGGTCGTTCGCGCGGTCCGCGAGGCCGACCTGCTTGAGCAGATCGTCCAGCTCCTTGGGGGAGCCGCGCCCGGAGATGCCCTGGAAATAGGCCAGATTGCGGCGTCCGGAGAGGTAGGGATAGAAGTACGGCTGCTCGACGATGGCGCCGACGCGATGCAGGGCCTCGGCGTGGCTCACCCGCGCCGAGCAGGCTGAAGCTGCCCGAGGTCGGCCGCACCAGACCCCAGCAGCATGCCGATGGTGGTGGTCTTGCCTGACCCGTTGGGACCCAGCAGCCCGAAGATGCGCCCGCGCGGCACTTCCAGCGTGAGCTGGTCCACCGCCAGGATGTGACCGTAGCGCTTGGTCAGCGCATTGGTCTGGATGACGAGATTGTTCACCGTGAGCCTCTTTGACCAAGCACGCTGCTCTGCGCGGAACGCCACATCATACGGGGTTACGGCGGAGGGTCTAGGGAAGAATGCCCACGATGGAGTTGGTATCCCGACGACAGGTGCCGTCGTGATCTATCCGGCCTGCGAATTGAGGCAAGGCGTGGGCATGCCGCCCCCGTGCCGCGGCCAGCGTGAGTGGTGAATCGGTCCATCGTTCCGCCGATCACCTTACGTGGGCTCTTCGCGCCGTACCGTCCCGACCCGGTCAATCCCGCGGTCGAATGAGGCGATAACGCCGACGCCCGTCCGCTCTGCGCTTGCTACCAGATAGGCGTCGGCGTAGTCGAGGCCGTGCACCTCGTACAACTCCACCGAGCGTAGGAGCAGCGGGCCATCAACCACGCGGATGGCGCGGAAGGCAAGGATGGACCGCAGCGCCTCAGCCACCTGGGGGCGAGGCGCCTCGTAGTACGACTCCAAGACATACGCGACCTCAGCCAGGATGAGGTCCGCCAGCAGCAGGCTGTCCGCCTGTTCGAGGTAGCGGGTCGCCAGCCGCGCCTGCGTCGGGGGATCGCCGGTCAGATGCCGAACGAGCACGTTGGTGTCGAGAAAGGCCGTCATCGCCGCGTGGTTGCTCTGGCCCTCCGCGTCTCCCGGAGTACGTCATCCCACGACGTGCCGTGCTTCGTCGCCGGCACGCTCACCGAGCCGGCGAGCTGGATGAGATCGGGGCTGCGCGCGAGGATCGCCCGCTGACCCTCCACCCTGAATATGACTTGGTCGCCCTCTTCGATGGTGAGCGCCTCGCGCACCGCGAGAGGAATCGTGACCTGGCCTCTTGAACTGACACGAGCCGCAACGTCCATATGGGGATCCTTACTGTTCGTTGATAGTAAGGATACGCCAATGGTCAAGGCCGGTGACTCGCGGGCCGCGCGAATCCCGGGCCGACGGCCCTAGGCGATCTGGGCTCAGCCCTGGGCGGCTACAGCGCGTAGGTGTCCGGGCCGGTTTGGCGCCAGTCCGGGCGGTAGCCCTCCTTGGCGTTGAATCCCATGGACGGGAACACTTGTTGCGGAGTGCGCCAGGGCCATGCCTGTCCGCCGATGACGCGGTAGTCGTCGTCCCTGCCGCAGAGCCAATAGAACATGTGCGCCACGAAGATGGCCTGGCGGTGACCGCCGTAGTAGGCGCTGTGAAAGTCGAAGTCGTCCTCGACGATCCAGTCGCGCTGCGGCGGCGCCGAGCGCCAGTAGCTGTACTTCAGCATCCGCCGCAGGCCGGTCGAGGTGGAGACGCCGCGCCGGTGCAGGATGCTCTGGTGGTGGATGCCGATGGTGCCGGCGGGACCTTCGAGCAGAACGCCGGGCTCCTCGAAGTCGCGCTTGACGGGTCCGATGTGGGTGCCGGGCGAAGACCTCTGTCGGGCCAAGCCCGGCGGGAGTGTCCTGCGGGAAGTAGAAGACTTCCAGGAAGTTGAGCTCGGGACCGAAGATGTGATCCGAGTCCTGATGCCAACCCTGCGCCGGCATCGGGGCACTCGACGCGGTGATGGCTGGTGATCACCGGCAGGCCGACACCGGCGCCCAGCAGGGACCGCAGCGCGCCGGCGAGCTGCGGATTCAGCAGCACGTGCTCGATGAACCAGTCCTCGAGCAGGATCGCGCTGGGTTCGTAGGACGAGCGGATGCGCTCCAGCTCGTCCAGCGTCATCCCCGGTGGCATCGAGACCGGGTCGAGCGGGATCTTGCCGTCAAGGTAGTCGCAGCACTTCTGGTTGATCTCGTCCGGCACGACGCCCGGAGGAGCAAGTGCCCGTCGCGGCAGAACTCCAGGACCTGGCTATCGGTGAGCGTGGGGGCGCAGTCGAACGTGCGGGCTTCGCTGTCGTGTTCAACGCTGGGTGGCATGGATGGCGGTACCCGATGTGGCCGAGGTGGCCCATTCTATGCAGCCCCGCGGGTGCGCGGATATCCCCGGCGGCGACTTGCAGGAAAGTTGGCCGGCGGCCCGCGTGCCCAGGTGACAACCGAGAGTGCCGTGTCGGACGGTCGTTGGTCGGGGCGGCGAGATTCGAACTCGCGACCTCCTGAACCCCATTCAGGTGCGCTACCAGGCTGCGCCACACCCGGGTGGCAGGAGTCTGTCGGCGGCGACCGCTCGGGCTCCCTCACGTCCCGCAGCTCGGACCACGTCACGGCGTGCTCCGGCAGGGCGAATTCGCGGCCGACACCCGCTGGCACGAGACAATCAGCAACGCCGCGATTTGCCGAGGGCATGATCGGCGATGGGCCTTCTTGACTCTGCCGCCGTGAGCCGCCTATCCGCGACCAGCGATGGAGTCCGTCACTCGCGAGTTCAGGGGAAGGCGTAGCGTCGCCGTGACACCCTGCCCAAGCCCGTCGCTTGCCACGGCAATTGTGCCCCCGTGGGCTTCGACTATGGCCCGGGCGATGGCCAATCCCAGACCCTTGCCACCTATCCCACGACTTCGAGATTGGTCGGTACGGTAGAAGCGGTCGAAGACATGGGGCAGGTCGGCGGCGTGGATGCCGATCCCGTCATCAATGATCCAGATAGCCAGCGCCGCATCGCCTTCGAGTTCCGCCCTGAGCACGATGCTCCCGCCGGCCTCGGTGCCATGAATAGCGTTGCCGAGGACGTTTCCCAATGCCTGGCTCATTCGCATTTGGTCGAGGTTCACGGCCGGGAGGTCGGCGGCTACCTGTAGCAACAATTTCACCTGTCGGGCCTGCGATTGCGGCTGCCAGCGGTCCACCTCCGCGGTGAGCAGTTCGTAGATCGAACTTGCCTGGAGCGTGAGCCTCAACTCACCGTGGTCGGTCTCGGCAAGCCAACTCAGATCAGTTGCGAGACCGCGCAGCCTTGCTACTTCCTGGATGATGTGGTCCGACGCGCGATCAGGCGTCTGCAGTCCGTCGCGGAGCCCTTGCGCCTCCAGCTGAATGACGCTCAGCGGCGTATTCAACTCGTGGGAGACATCGTTTGTCAGCCGCCTGCGGAGCTCGCGCTGCGATTCCAAGGCGGAGGACATCCGATTGAAAGCCGCGCTCATCCGGCCCAACTCATCCGAGGATGTGACCGGTAGCTGGGTCGTGTCGCCCTGGGCAATGTCCTGGGTTGCCTCGGTCAACGCCGTCACCGGTGCCGTAATCCGCTTGGACCACCACGCGGCCAGCAGAATGGCGGCACCGGCCGTCAGAAGTCCTCCAATGAGGGTGATATAAAGGAGCGTATTGAGAAACCCATGCGACTCGGTCGACAGAAACTCGTGATTTACATCCACATATACGTATCCCACGATCTGGTTTGCATCTAAATCGAAGACCGCTTCACGATTCCCGTCCAGAGCGGGTGCGATGGTTCCAGGCAGCAATTCGGATGAATTGTCCTTCACCACACGTCCGGCGGCGTCAGCGATGACGACTCGAACCTGGTCGTGATCGAGGCGCTCGACGAGCTCTCCCTCACGTTCGTCCGACCGCTCGCCTTTCGGGGATCCATCGTAGATGAATCCGGACTCAAACAGCGGCCGATCCACCGTTTTCCAACTGCCGGAAGCGGTATACGCAAGACTCAGATTTTGGGCTAGCTGGCTCGCCTCAACATCACTTATCTCGTCTACAAAGACTCCCAGACGGGCCTGTGTTGCGCAATACCCTACTCCAATGTTGATCAAGGCGGTGAGAATGATAACAACGACCATTGAACCCATGATTCTCCAACGCAGCGACATCATTCGTCCTCTACCACGAATTTGTAGCCGGCACCGTAGACGGTCTGAATAGGCTGGGCACCGTCTCGGCTGAGCCGCTTTCGCAGGCGCGAGATCTGGCTGTCGATGGCGCGGTCGAACCCTTGAAATCCGTGGTTGAATGCCATCGCGATCAGCTGGTCGCGGGTAAGCACCTGGTTGGGATGACGCATGAACGTTGATAGCAGAGCAAGCTGCGCCTGACTTAGCGTCACGGGTTTTTCATTGACCGTCACGCTCCTGGTGGACTCATCCAGGGTGATGTCGCCGCATGTCAGAACTTGCTGCGCTCTGCCCGTGGCGCGACGCAGCACGGCCTCGGCCCGCGCGATGACCTCCGCTGGATCGAAGGGCTTGACGATGTAATCGTCAGCTCCGGTTTCCAGTCCGATAATTCGCTCGGCAGGGGCTTCCCTGGCCGTCAGCATGAGTATCGGAACGTCGGACTCTCGACGCAGTATTTTGCACAGTTCGACCCCATCGAGACGGGGAAGCAGCAGATCAAGGATTATCAGGTCCGGAGCCAGATCGCGGGCCAGCGCCAGACCGGCTTCGCCGTCATGAGCAACCTGGGCCGCGTATCCAGCGCGCTCGAAGTACACCTGGACCCAGTTCGCGATCTTCGCGTCGTCTTCGATGATCAAGACTGTGCCGCTCATCACCAATCCTCTCGGGAGCCATCCTGGAAGCGCCGCCTAGATGAAGGCGGTGTCTTTTCGAGGCACTGCGTCCGTCGTTGGGACTCCGGGGTGCTCCCCCAAATCCCTTGAAATTTCGGCATCGTGCGCGGGCCGACTCCGATGGGTTCTAGCTGCCTTTACTCTCCTCGCCGCCCGAGCCGTGCTCACCACCAGACCCTCCGCCGCCGCTATGCTCTCCGCTGCCTTCGGCGCCTTCGCCTTCGGCGTGAGGCACAGGGCCGGGGCCGCCGCAGTCGAATACTTCAAGGTGAACGACATATCCATCGTAGGAGACACCCGCGAGGTTCGGTTCACTGGCGACCGACAGGCTGGACGTTGCTTGCTGACCGGGTCTCAGACGTCCAAGCATGTCGGGACCAAGCTCCCCTACTGTCGTCGCTCCCAACTTCAGGTGAGGTTCGGCCTGCACATAGCAGAGCACCTGCGGGAGCGTGTTTTGCACCGTTGCCTGGACAGACTCGGTTGCCGCGTCGTACCGCGCGGAAACTGCCAGCCCGCCGAGAACGCCGGTCCAGGGCTGACCGAGCGGGGTGATCGGGCTCGACATCGCGGCTTCCCTGGCAGCTTCGTTGCTGGCGCCGCCACCCTCGCCACCGGTCTCTCCGCCGCCTTCCGAACCGCTTTCGCCGGCGCCTTCACCACCCGGGTGGTTCCCCTCGACTCCGCTGCCGACCTCGGCGTGTGCCACCCAGCCGGTGAACGATTCGGGCGTCGAAGGCAGCTTGACCGTTGCCACTTGGCCTGGAGCCAGGTCTGTCGGAGTCGTCGGTCCCAGCTCGGTTCCGTTGGACAGGTGCACCTCGATCCTCACCCGGCCCAGCACATTGGCGGTCGTGTTCTCGACCGTGCCCGTGAAGGCATTGCTGGCAGCGTCGTAGCTCAGGATCAGCCGGGCGCCGCTGCGGACCGCGTCGAGGGTCTCATCCGGAGCCAGGGTATTGGCGCCGCTGCCTTCTTCGCTGCCAGCCGCGCCGCCTTCGGTGCCGGCGCCCTTTTCGCCACCGGCACCGTGCTCACCGGCAGCTTCGCCGCCTGCTTGCCCGGAGGCGACTTGACCTCCCGTTGCGCCCCCAGCAGCCGGGCCCTCTCCGGGTCCGGTGCCGCCGCAGCCGATCAGTATCCCCGCGCCGAGCATGGCCCCCAGGATCGCCCCAGCCGGGAGCATCCTCGCCAGCAGCTCTTTGAAGCCCATCGCTTCGCTCCCATCGCGAAATGTCTTTGACACTGCTGACGGTAGGAATGAAAGGTCGCAGAAATATGTCATCGGTAGACCCGACTTGCCGATGAGGGAATCCGATCGGATCACAACGGAGGAATCCCGGACTGCGGGAAGGGGCGCTCACGTAAAGGGCATGTCGGTCAACGAGGATGCCCCTCGCCGGGTCCGCCACGCGTGCGGCGAGCGGTTTTGGAGGATGCGGCGTCAGGGGTTGTCATCTGGTCGGGGATGGGAGCGCCCCGAATAGGTTCCGCGACCAGATGACAACCGAGAACGCCGTGTCAGGTAGTCGTTGGTCGGGGCGGCGAGATTCGAACTCGCGACCTCCTGAACCCCATTCAGGTGCGCTACCAGGCTGCGCCACACCCCGGTGGCAGGAGTCTAGCAGCGGCGCGGTGCGGTCGGCTCGGACATTGGGCGCAGGGCGCGGCGCAGCCGGCGGTGGCGGCGCCAGATGGCCAACGGCGATCGCAAGGGCTCCATGACTTCCCGCAGCTCCGACCATGTCGCGGCGCCTGACGCTGACAACGGCGTTCCCCGAGGCGGTGCGAGGTGCGCGCGGCTGGCCCAGATTTCGGGGAGGCGCAGGAGTCCCACCAGGCGCCCGCGCACCGCGGCCAGGCTGCGCTGCCGGGCGATAGTCACCGGCAGCGACGCGGCGTCATAGGCCAGGATCAGCGGCAGCCAGCACAGCAACGGTCTCAGGGGATAGTTCTTCGCGACCAGCCAGATCTTGTTTCGGCCAAGGTGATAGGTCTTGAGCGGCGAGTCCTCCGCCCAGGTCGCCGAGTGCATGTGCCGAACCCGAGCCTCCGCCACGTATCGCGCTTTCCACCCAAGCCGGCGAGCCCGCCAGGCAAGATCAACGTCCTCCAGGTAGGCGAAGAAGCGCTCGTCGAAGCCTCCGGTCGCCTCGAGCAGCTCACGTCGATAGAGCGCCGCCCCGGCGCTGGCGCCGAACACCTCGCCGTCGGCGTCATCCCGCAAGGGCGTCCCGGCATTCCGATCCCAGGCGATGCCCAGCGGATCCAGGCTGATGCCGGCGGAATCGATCACCTCCGGATCGTGCAGATAGACCATGCGGCTGGCGAACATGCCGGCGTCCGGATGCGCCGCCGCGGCGCTCACGAGGCTGGCGAGCCACTCCGGGTCCGGGATCGCATCGTTGTTGATCGTGGCAACAAGCGGTGCACGCGCGGCCTCGATGCCGCGGTTGTTGCCGGCAGCAAATCCGGTGTTTTCGGAGAGCTCGACTAGGCGCACCGACGGATAGGCGGCACGCACCCAGGCCACCGTGCCGTCGATTGAGCCGTTGTCGACCAGAATCACTTCATGCCGGACGCCCTGCTGCCCGACGATGGCCGGTAACGATTCGCTCAGCCGCTCGCGTCCGTTCCAGGTCACGACAACAGCCGAAGCTTCGAGATCGTGCGTGGGCGTCATGATCCGGCCCGACCGCTAGACTTCAGGCGGCAGATGCATTCGGCACCACCGCTGGTTGGGTTTCGCGTGGCTCCCCCGCTCCGATTTCTCTCGCCGACCAAGTTGCGAACCTACGCGACCTGTCCGCTGCAGTACAGGCATCGGTACGTGGATCGCCTTCAGGCTCCCTACATCCCGGCCTCACTGGTTGGCCAGGCCATTCACGAGGCGCTGGAAGCGAACTTTCGCGAGAAAAAGCGTACCCGCCACGATTTGCCCGTGTCCGAGGCCCAGGAATTGTTCGATCGCGTCTGGGAGCGTCACGCGCCCGGCCCGACAGGCGCCGCCGAGGTCGACGATCCGTGGGAGGCCGCCTACGAGGCCGGTCGGCACGCGCTGGAGCACTATTTGACGGAAGCGGCCGCGGCCCTGGTGCCGCACCTGGTTGAGCATCGATTCCGGTTCACGGTCCCCAGCGTGCCATGGCCCGTCGTCGGCACGGTCGATCTAGTGGATCAGAACGGCACGGTCATCGACTTCAAGACATCCCGCCGCCCCTACGACGCGGCCTATCTCGACGGCGATCTCCAGCTCATGTGCTACGCGATCGGGTACGCGGCGTTTCGCGCCGGGTCACGGGTCCGTCCCGGCGAATTGCCGTCGCCGTATTTCGTTCCGGACGTCCGCGTGGACGTGCTGGTGATCGGCGACCCGCCGTCGGTGCAGCGGCTTGAGACGCGCTACGACCGGGAGGACTTGCAGGCATTCGGGCAGCGTGCGGCGACTATTGCCGATGGGATCCAGGACGAGCGCTTTGAGGCTTTTTGGCGCGCGCCTGACGCCATGGAGGACGCGAGCGTCTGCCGTCGATGTTCCTATGCGGACCGATGCCCGGACGCGCTCGTGTCGCTCGACGAGCTATTGGAAGCGGACGGCGAGGACGGAGACAAAGAAGAATAGGATCGAGATTCCGATCGTGAAGTTGAAGAGCACGCGGTCGATCCCGCGCCGCGAGGCGAAGAACGAGCTGTCGCTGCCGCCGAGCGCCGAGCCCACGCCGGCGTTGCGCACCTGCAACAGCACGATCACGATGATCGCCAGAACCACCTGCGCCGCTTGAAAGCCGGAAGTCACGGACTAACTCCTGCCAAGGGATTGGCTTTGGATTTACATAACATCTAGGGCGTCATGCCCAGATGGGGCATGCGCCGCTGCGCACCTTCAGCATACCGGAGCTGCCGCGCGCTAGGGGCAACTTTGGGCGCGTCATTCTCGCGCCATTTTCGTCATTCCCGCGCAGGCGGGAATCTAGCCCCAGCCTCGCAGCAGCCGCTAGCCGCCGGCCGTCCGCCAGCTTCGCGCGCGACATCTGCGCCGCCACCTTGATGGCGTGGTCCAGGCTGTCCTCACGCGCGCGGCCTTCGCCGGCGCGGCCGTAGGCGGTGCCGTGGTCCACGCTGGTGCGGATGATCGGCATGCCCACCGACACGTTGATGCCGTCGAAGAACCCCGCCGTCTTGACCGCCACGTGTCCCTGGTCGTGGTACATGGCCACGATGCCGTCGAAGCGACCGTCGATGGCCTTGTTGTAGACCGTGTCGCCCGGCTCGGGTCCGGTCACGTCCATGCCTTCCGCCCGCGCCGCTTCGATGGCGGGCAGGATCTCGTCCGCGTCCTCGTCGCCGAACAGCCGGTCCTCACCCGCGTGGGGGTTGAGCCCGTTCACGGCGATGCGCGGATGCTCGAAGCCCAGCAACTGCAGCGACTCGTGCAGCAGCCGGATGCAGTGCAGCACGTTGTCGCGCGTCACGCGCTCGATGGCCTGGCGCAATGAGACGTGGGTGCTGTTGTGAATCACGCGCAGCGACGGCGCCACCAGCAGCATGCGCGTTCCGGGCGTCTTGGTCAGGTCCGCCAGCAGCTCGGTATGACCGGCGTAGTGATAGCCGGCGCGGTTGATGGCTTCCTTGTGTATCGGTCCGGTGACAATGGCGGCGGCGCGGCCGTCCATGACGAGCTTGGCGGCCTCGATCACGGCCTCGGCCGACGATCGCCCGCCCTCGACCGTCACCTGCTTGAAGGGCAGGTCGCTCAGGTCCTCGCCCCACGGATCGTAGACCTCAAGCGTGCCGTGGACGTAGGTGGCCGATTCCGGATCGGCGGTGCGCACCTGTAGGTCCGATCCCAGGATGCCGGCCATGCGTTCGATCGCCGAAACGCTGCCCACGGCGAGCGGTCGGCACATCGCATAGGTCTCGGGCTTGGACAGCGACTTGATGAGGATCTCCGGCCCGACCCCCGTTGGGTCGCCCATGGTGATGGCGAGGACCGGTCGGTCGGCGTCGGCGGTTGAGGTGGGGATGCGGGGCTCCTTTGACGTGCGCCCTCAAAGTGACACGCCGGCAAGTGTAGTGAGGCGTTCGGGTGAGTGTGCGAGCCGGCGTCCGGGCGCCGGTTAGGGGAGTCCGATCGTGCGCAGGGCGTCCACCAGCGCGGTGGGACCGCCCATCACCCCGGCCTTCGTCACCACCGGCCATCCCGCTCCCGGTCCCGACGTGAACACGCCGTAGGGCACGCCCCAGCCGATCTCGCCGGCAAGCTCGACGGCTTCCGCCGGGATCGCCGCGAATGCGGCGCGCGCCGTGTCGCCGCCGGAGAGCACCAGCCCGATCGGGCGCGAGCCGCGCCAAATGGCGGCCGTGAATTGGCCAACCAGGGCCTGCTGCGCGGACTGGGCGTCCGGGGACGGTGCGTCGGCGGGAATCACGGCGTCAATCAAGGCGGGGCGCTCGAGTGCCCAACCTGCCCGCACCGATGCGGCGGTCATGATGGCACTACCCGGTCGCTGCACGAGCGGAATGGGCTTGATCGCAAGCGTGTCCAGTGCCTGGGCCAATTGCCGCTGCGTATGGTCCATCGGTGACCCGATGATGGCGAGGGTGCGCGCACTTCGGGTCACCTCGGGAACCGGCTGGGGAAGGGACTCGTTGCGCCGCGCCAGGGACGCGGCCAGGCCCGCCGATCCGGCGCTGACACGCATGAGATCGGCGGCGTCCATGGCCGCCGCCACGCACTCGAGATCGGCGTCCTCCGCGATGTCGGGAAGGATCACGTTCACGCGCGCCTCGCGGGCATCGCGCATGGCGTCGGCGAGCGCGGTGACGCCCGACCGCACGACGTGCGTGGCAATGACGCGGCACGTCAACGGCGAGGTCGATTCGATCAGGGTGGGGATGTGTGACTCCAGCGCCGGAGTCACGGGGTCTCGACCGGGGTCCGCCTCGGAGACGGGGGTGCCCCAGAGCGCCAGCGTGCCGGAATCCGTGGTCCGGCCCCCCGAGGGAAATGCCGGCGTATACACCAGCGTCGCAACGCCCGTGCCGTCCAGCGCCGCCTGGATCTCCGCGGCGATGTTCCCGCGGAGCAGCGAGTCGGTTTTCTTGTAGATCAGGGCGGAGGGGGCGGCCGCGCCGACGGCGCTGCGCACGGCGTCATAGGCCGTGGCCGCGTCCGAGTGTCGCGATGCGGTGCTCATCGCTGCCGCCTCGGCGTCCGGTGGCCATGTGCCGTCGCGGGTGGAGACCAGGGTCCGGCGTCCGGCGTTTCGGAACTGCAGCGCCGTATCCAGGGCGCCGGTCAAGTCGTCGGCGATGATCGCCCACCGCGGCATGAGCTAGTTCGCCAGGGGGAGCGTGTCGGGCGCGTGCGTGAGCACGCCCACGGACGCGTTGGCGCGGGCAGCGGAAGTTGCGATGTCGAGCGCCGCCTCCACCGAATCGGCGCGGTCGAACGCCAGGGCGCGAGTGTCTTCCCGCGCCAGGCCGTCCGAGACCACGATGATTCGCGCATGCTCGCGCACGCGCGCCCACGTCGTCGCTAGCGATGCGGCCACCGGGTCGTCGAACTCGCCCTTTTCATAGCGAGTGATGAGGGCGTCGGCCGGGGAGGCCGCGTAGTCGAGCATCTCCGGATGCATCACGGCCACGCCCTCGGGACACGGCGTCACCACGATGATCGTGCCTCCCGGACGCACCATCATGGCCGCCGGGTACAGGCTCTTGTGCGCCTGCCAAAACTCGATATCGCAAGGGTGCGAGCCGGCGACGACGATGTCGAGCCCCGTCGGCGCGGGTACGCCGTAGATGCGGCGGGCGTCGGCAACGGCGCGCCGATAGGCGCCTTGCGTGGTTCCAAAGCGCGCCGTGACGAGCTGGCCGTCGCTGTTCAATGTGACGTTGAGGACGTAGCGCATGCCGCACCGATCGGCGATGTGCTCCATTTCGCGGCGCACGGGCGTAACCACCTGGCCGAGCAGCGGATCGACGGCGCGCGCGCTGAACATGTGGGTCGCGGCGGTGGTGGCCGCGCCGGACACGCCCGGTTGCACGATCTTGGCCCCGGCCGAGAACCCGGCGATGTGATGGGGCACGACGGCACCGGTGCCGATGACCAGGTCGGTCTCGAAAAGCCCGGCGTTCACGTGCACCGGCGTGCCGTCGGGTGTGGTCCCCAGGTCGCGCAGCGGGGCCACGGTGTGGTCGTGCTGGGTGACCTCGACCCGGCTGAGCACCTCGTCGCCGAGCTTGGCGCGGACCTCGGTCGGCGTCATCGGACGGTGCGTGCCCAGAGCGATCATCACCTGAACCGCGTCGTCGGGCAGCCCGCCGGCACGCAGTTCCTCCAGGATCGCGGGGACGAGGAGATGTGTTGGGGTTTCGCGGGTGATGTCGTCAACCAGGATGAGCGCCGAGCGAGCGTCGGCGGCTGCCGCGCGCAACCGTGGGCTGTCAATCGGGTCCGCCAACGCTTTCCGGATCACGCGCTCCGGGTCGGGAGCCGGCAGGGCCGGGTGGGGCGTGAAGACGCCGGCCAGCACGGCGTCGTGGTTGACCTGGAAGCGCAACTCCTCCGCGCCGTAGGGAATAGTGACGAAGTCGCCTGGCACGGTGCGCCCTGTTCCTACCTCGGCTACGCGGCCACCACTGGATTGCGCAGCACGCCGATGCCCTCCAGCTCGATTTCGACGGAATCGCCGGCTGCGAGCGGACCGACGCCTTCGGGCGTGCCCGTGAAGATGCAGTCGCCGGGTTGCAGCGTGAGGCCCTGCGCCAGGTACGTGACGAGCGACGCGGCGTTGAAAAGCATGTCGGAGGTGTTGTTGTCCTGTTTGGTCTCGCCGTTGACGCGTGCCTGGATGCGCAGGTTGTTGGGGTCGATGTCGGTCACGATGCAGGGACCCAGCGGCGCAAAGGTATCCAGGCCCTTGCCCATCAGGATGCAGCCCATGGCCATCTCGGCGAATTGCAGCTTGCGGGCGCTCACGTCGTTGCCGCAGGTGTAGCCCAGGACGTAGTCGAGCGCCTCGGAGACGTCGACGTTGCGGCAGGTCTTGCCCATGACCACCACGAGCTCCGCCTCGTAGTGGACCTCGCCGAACGGCTCGTCCTGCAGCGCGGGATCGTTGATCGCGTGGCGGAAGCCATCGGCTCGCGGCAGCACGATGTCGTCCCCCGGACCGCTGATGGCCGTTGTCGGCTTGATGAACAGCATGGGCATCTTGGGCACGCCGCTCTCACCGACGGTCTCCATGATGTGTTCCATGTAATTCAGGCCAACCCCAATGGCCTTGCCCGGGTCCACCGGCGCCAGCAGCTTGAGGTCGTCGACCGAACCGACGGGATCGCCAACCGAGTAATCCCCGAAGATGTCCCCCTCGATTGCATGGACGGTGCCGTCGTCGTCGAGTGAGCCGTAGCAAGCGCCGGAATCGTGGGCGTATCGGACGATCCGCATGGTGGTTGGCCGATCGGAAGCGAAAGAAATGCAGCGGTCCGCAGCGTAGCATCGCCTGCGCGCGAGACCGGGCTATTTCGCGTTGACGAAGTCCAGGATCGCCGCGCGACATTCATCCGGCGCTTCCAGGTGCGGCCAATGGCCCGCATGCGCGATGTTGACCTGGGTGGCTTTGGCCACCCGCGCGGTGAGGATGGCCGCGTCGTCCTCGGTCACCAACGGGTCGGCATCGCCGCGCAGGACGAGAATGGGGGCGGTGATCGTGCGCGCCGCCTCCAAATACTCGGCCTCGATCATCGCGCGCAGACAGCCGGCGACCACGTCGGCATTGGAGGCTGCCGCTGCCTCGCACATTGACGTGAGGTGCTCGTCGGCCAAGGTCTCCACCAGACCGCGTGTCAGCCACCGCTTGGCGCTGTCAACATCCCACCCGCGCATCTTGATCCGCTCGTGCACGGTCCAGAGGCTGTGCACGTCCCGCACGAACGCGCCGGACCCGAGAAGAACGAGGCGCTCGACGTGGCCGGGGTAGCGCGCCGCGAAGCTCAGCGCCACGAGGCCACCGTAGTCGTGGGCCACGATCGGAATTGGATCGAGTTGATTGGCCTGGTGCAGCGAGTGATGCAGCAGCGTGGCCGCGTGCTCGATGTCGCCCGCAAAGCTCTCGGGCGGACTCTCGCCGAATCCGGGGAACTCCAGCATCAGCGCGCGGATCGTCTCGGGAAGCCCCTGGGTCACCAATTCCCACACACCCGCTCCGGGACCGAGCCCGTGGAGGAACAGCAAGGCCGACCCGCGCACGCCCTTGGTTGCCAGGTTGATGCGCTGTCCGCGCAGCTGAAGCATTGGCACTAGCGCGGCCTAACCTCGGGCGTAGCGCCGGGTCCACGCAATTGCGAATCGCGCGAATGGCACTGGAACGATCGCATGTCGGGGTGCCCGATCACGCCTTGGACCGCCGGTCGATGCCATCCCGGGCTTTGCGCAGCTCCTTTTGCAGGCTGGTCGCGTAGCTCTCGACGGCGGCGCGCACCCGCTCGATCCGGACGATCGATGGCAGCACGCGCTGGCGGGCGGTCGTCTCGACGGTGTCGTGCACCTGCTCCGTTGAGCGCGCGGTGCGTCGCAGCCCCTGGCGGATCTTCACGGTTGTCTCGATGATGGCGATGGATCCGACGACCCCGCCCACGAACAGCGCCAGGAACAATACACAGCCCTGAATGACCAGGATGATGATCGCAACGTCGCGCGCGATGTCCCACCCGTCCATCAGCGACGACGCCTTCGGCGTCTACGGGGCCGCCCGCGGCGGCGACGCGACTGTTCATGCCGCTCCTTGGTCGCGCCTTCAGCGCCTTCCGCGGCGCGCTGCGCGGCCTCACGGGCCTTGCGCAACCTGGCCCCGACCTGCGCTACCAGCTCGCTGCCGCGCTGCGGCGCGAGCACCGTGCCAATCGCGCCGCCGGCGATAAACCCTAGTGCCACGCCGAGCATGATCCAGGCCATGTCCGGCACGGCCTAGCGCCAATGCCCGCGCAAAAGGTTGAGGGCGCGGCGGGCAACTCGCACGCCCCGCGATGTGGTGCGTGAGCTTGCGGCGACGGTTTCTTGAACGCTCTCCGCCGTGGCGCGCACGGTGTCGACCGTGTCTCGGGCTGAGTCGATGATGGGCGTGACCTCGGCGCGAATGGCCGCCAGCATGCGCCACAGCAGCAGCCCGGTCACCGCCAGCATCACCGCGGCCAGCAGGGCCACGACCGCGAGGACCACAACGGCTACGTCGCGGACGACTTCTAGTGCTTCCACGAACCGGTCCTGCGCCTACGCGCGCTGAAAGCGCTCCAGGAAACGCGCGGGTTGCACGATACGCCGGATGAGTCGCTGCCGGATGACCGGCCACGCTTCGTCAACGGCTCGCCTTTCTGCCCGCGTCACGCGGTGCTGACTATAGGTGGCACGCATGTACGCCACAGCCACGGTCTCGGGCGGACTTGCCCCGTCAGCGCCAGCCGCCTCGGTGTCGGGGAACAGCCACGCGCCCAAGCGCCGCGACACCTCATGCGGCGTCTCGGATGCCCTGGCATTGTAGCCAGCGCGACGCGCGTATCTCACCATCCGCCCATAGACCCGCTGTACGCCAGTGCTTGGCTTCTGCAGGCGATTGCGCGCGAAGACGGCGCCCACCGTGGCCAAAATGATCGCCGCCACCACGCCCAGCACAATGGCGATGCCGATTAGGACGCCTGTGACGTTGCCGAGCACCTGGCCGAAGCCTGTCTCTTCGTCGGGATCGAGCGGCGAAAACACTCCGCCCGCGGCGCCACTCATCAACTCGAGATCTTCGAGCAAGTCGTCGAAGGTGGGGCCGAGTCCGCCGCCGACGGATTCGATGCCGGGACCGTCCCCCGCGGCGTCGGTTTGGCGTTCCACCGGCAGACGAAATCCCGACGGCTCGAACGCCACCCAGCCGTACGCGGGAAAGTAGACCTCGACCCACGTATGGGCGTGATCGGGGTTTACGAAAAAGCGGTTCGTCGACTCGTCATAGTCGCCGAACACGAAGCCGTTCACCAGACGCGACGGAATGTCGAGCGCGCGCACCAAGACCGCCATCGTGGACGCGATGTTTACCGCTGAACCGCGTCGCGACTCCGTGAGGAAAAAGTCGGTCGCATCGCGGTCGCCCGGAAGTGGCGGCGCGTCCACCGCATACGGAAACCGCCGCATGAAGAACTCGATGGCGAGCACCCGGTCAAACGCCGTTTCGCCGGCTTCGGCGAAGCGCTGCGCCAGCGCGAGCACTCGTTCCGGCATCTCCGGCAGTTCAAGGTAGGGCGCGATCCATTCCGGGTACTCCGTCGATGCCCCACGGAGCTGCGCGATCGTGGCTCCGGAGAACGTCGAATCCACCGAATACACCAGGCGCTGCCCTACGCGACGCGTGGCGCGGATTGAGGCGTAATCCTCAATCGGAGCGCCGGAATCGTCTACCTGCGCGAGATATCGACGGTTGATCCGAATCACGTCGCCGGGCGAATACAGCACCGACGTCGCGAAGTCGAGCATCTCCACGTTGGTCCGTACCGGAACGCGTGCATCGAGCTCAAACGTCTCCGCCAGCGGAGCGCTCGGCTCGCGCTCGGCCAGTTCCCTATAGGTGCTGCGCCAACCCTGTCCGGTGTAGATGTCGAACGTTTGTCCCTTCCAATAGCTTGGCGACGTTGACTCGATGATCATGCTGCCGCGCGGCTGAAACGGCTGCGGTCCGGAGAGCCCCAGCGATTCGCGTCCGGCAAGCGCGGCGCCAGCGGGGTTGGACACCCCGCCAAACAGGCGCTGGATACCCGTCTCCACGTTGCCCCAGCCGTCGCCCAGGTAGGTCCAAAACGCCTCCGCCACGGGATTCCCCGCGGCCCGAGGCAGCGCCACGGACATCACAACCACCAATGCGATCACGCCCACGGTTGATGCCAGGACCGTGTGGCTAAAGCCTCGGGAGTAGGCGGTGCCGGACGTGGCCCACTTGGACTCCAGCGACGTGGTGCGCAGGTGCACGATGAGCGCCAGGGCCGCCGACAGGAAGACGACGAACGGGACCCAATCGGGACCGATGTAGGTCACGTTGATCCCCAGCGCCAGCATCCCGGGAGTGAGGGCCCACAAGGCGCTGCGACGTCGAAACGCCATCCAGCCCGCGAAATACCCCATGCCCCAGGCGGCCATGGTCATCCAGAACAGGAACACCACGTTGTCGCGGCTGACCTGAAAGGCGAATGCCGATTGGAACCAGCCCTCGAGCCGGAAATACAGGTCCCGCAGCAACTCCCACGTCTCGTCGGCGGCGGCGTTGAGGGGCGGCTCGCCGCCAAGGGCCCCGGACTGGCGAATCTGGACCCACTCCACCGTGTCGCCGAACAGGGCCACGAAATTGCGCACGCCGTCGATGGGTCCGGGAAACGCCTCCGAGGCAACCACGTAGGCCACGGCCAGGTCGCTCACGACGCCGAAAGCCACAATCCACAGCGACGACGTGCCGCGTGACGACAACCACCACGCGGCCAGGACGGCCACAATCGCCACCGCGAAGAGGACGCCCGTGCCGGGCGCCCACCCGACGAAGTGAATGCTGGCCAGCGGCGCCAATGTGGCGGCGAGCAGCAGCGCGAAGGTCAGCAATGAGCTGACCGGCAGGGCCGGGAACCGGATACGGCTGACGGTCTCCGCAGCCGCGCTCATGCGGCTATCGGTACGCGAGCGACACTGACCGATGCCGCTGCTGATCCGCTATCGGTCCGCCCTGTCGGCCGGGCTGCACCGTCGAGAACGTCGCTCCCTGGGTAACGGCTGTGAAGGGAATGCCGGCTGTCTCGGACCCCTCCTTGAGGCCCGCGTTGGAGGGCGCGTCGTCGAATGTCGCGGCGTCCACGCCGACCGCCACCGGATACACGGACCGCTGCGCCAGATGCGTCAGACTTCCGATCCAGGCCGGATCGGCCGATGGGGAGATCGCGACCAGGCTGACCCCGCGGCCGAGGATCGGCGCGGCGCTGGCGAGCACGTCGCCAAACGGCCGCGTGCCGCGCGCCTGCACAATGGCCAGCGACTCCAAGATTCGCCAGAGTTGCCGCAAGCCCCGTTGCGGCTCGAGGATGTACCGGGTGCCCCGTGCCTCCGCGAGCAGGCCGACGGACTTGCCGTCGCGAACAAACTGATACGCGAGCGACGAGACGATCTTTACGCCGTATTCTTCCGTGGACTCGTCGCCGTGACCGGCCTGCACCGCGGCGTCGAGATCAAGCGCCACCCAAAGGCTGGCGGTCGGCTCGAGGTCGAACTCCTTGACCAGCAGCGTGTCGCGGCGCGCCGAGGACGGCCAGTGGATGCGCTTGAGCGGATCTCCGGGCCGGAATTCGCGCAACCCGCCCGCATCCGTGGTCACTTGCTGGGTCCGCAGCGAGGAGCGCACCGCGCCCACCAGCGTTCCCGCGGGCACGGCCACATCGTGCATGACCGAGATTGGGGGGTAGACCACGATCGTGTTTTCCTGGGCGACCCGGCGTTCGGCCGTGAACAGGCCAAACGGGTCGCCGACGTATACGTCCGCCGGCCCGAGCTTGTACATGCCACGCCGTCCGGCTTCCCCGTGGGTGCGCCAGCGACGCGTCGCGCGGCCGCCGAGGCTGATGGCGGTTGACGCCCGATACCCGGGGAGCTCGGAATAGTCCTCGATCTCGAGCATCAGAATGGGCAGCCGGCTGTGGCTGCGCAGCTCGAACTCTTCCTCGATCACGTCGCCAACCGTCGCCCATTGGGTGCGGAGGTGACGCCGGATGGTGAGTCCGCGCGAGGCCAGCCGCGTCCAGAGGTAGGACACCACCACAATGCTGAGCAACGCGTACATTAGCCAATAGGCGATGGGCGACGTGGTCACCAGCGCCACAACCACCAACAGGCCGAGCAGCACGACGATCACCGGTCGTTGCAGGGTGATCGCAGGTTTGGGCTGGCTGGCCGCGACTGACACGGGGCCCTCCACCGGACGTGGGATGCAAGCAACTTCCGCCCGATTTTGAGGTTGACTCTAGCATGAGGCTGAGGTTCGAGCGCCACGACTTTCGGTGGCAACGCCAAGCGCCCAGGGCCACGTTCTCGCGCATCGGCGAACGGCTGTATCCCGATCCCCGAGATCGCCTCACCCCTGGGTTAGACTCGATCGGAGGGGTGCCCGAGTGGTTGAAGGGGACCGTCTCGAAAACGGTTTGGCGTGTTGAGCGTCACGTGGGTTCGAATCCCACCCTCTCCGCCGAACCGCTGCGAATGACACCACTATGAACTGCCAGTCGCCGTCGCTCGTGATTCGCGCCGGGAGACTTGTGTGCCCGGCAACCGGTCTCGACGCTCCAGGCGCCGTTGTCGTCGCCGGCGATCGCATCGTCGGCGTCGAGCTCGACGCTGCAGATGCCTCGGTGCCTCCGCCCGCCCATCAGCTGAGCTATCCGCACGGCATCCTCCTACCCGGTCTGATTGACCTGCACGCGCATCCAGGCTGGGGCGGCTCCAAGCATGACGTGGACCCCGATCATTGCCTGCTCGCTCGCGGCACCACGACCGCTCTATCCCAAGGTGATGCGGGTGCGGCCAATTGGCCGGGCTATCGAGACGCCGTCATCGACGCGGCGCAGCTGCGGATCAAGCTGGCCATGCACCTGGCGCTGCCCGCAGAGTCGGGGCCGCACCCGAGCTATTCCAAGCTCGCCGATCTAGACGTGGACGCGTGCGCGCGCGCCGTCCGCGAGGGCGGGAACCACATTTGGGGCATCGCGGTCACAACGAACTTTCACGTCACCGGAGACATCGATCCGCGCGAGATTCTGGCGCGCGGCATTGCGGCGGCGGAGGCTGTTGACTGTCCCATCCTCTACGGCTCTCGTTACGACACCGATTGGCCGCTGGACGACCAGCTGGCGCGCTTGCGGCCCGGCGACGTGGTGACCTACTGCTACCACGACGGACCCGACCGCATCGTCCGCGACGGTCGGGTCCTGGACTGCGTTCACGAGGCTCGCGCTCGCGGCGTGCGGTTCGACATCGGGCACGGGATGAACTCGTTCATCTACGACATTGCCGAGACCGCACTCGCCGATGGGTTCCCACCCGACACGATCTCGACGGACATTCAGCGGCGGCACATCGGGGCGAGCCCGGTGCACGACCTGCCGCTCGTCATGTCCAAGCTCCGCGCGGCGGGCATGCCGGAAGCCGAAATTTGGCGGTGTGCGACCCAGCGTCCGGCACAAATCCTCGGCCTGGCCGATGAGATCGGCAGCCTGGCGCCGGGCGGCTGCGCGGACCTCACGGTGCTCAACTGGAAGCCCGAGCCCGTGGCGCTAGCGGATTCGAAGGGCGTCACGCGTCGGGGCGGCCGCTGGCAGGTCGAGCTGGTCGTGCGCGCTGGCGAAGTCGTCGATGGATCGGTGGCATAACTCCGCGTCTTCACGCACGGGCGGCGGCGCTGCTAGCCTCGACGGGTCGTTGGAGTGGAAGGTCGAAGGCGATGGCGCGGATTCTAGTGGCGATGAGTGGGGGCGTGGACAGCTCCGTCGCCGCGGCATTGCTCGCCCGCCAGGGTCACGAGGTGATCGGCGTCACCTTCAATCAATGGCCGGCGAACCGCACCATGCGCAACGCCGGCAGTGGATGCTGCACGCCACGGACCATCGATGACGCGCGGCACGTCTGCCAAATACTGGGAGCGCCGCACTACGTGCTGAACTTTCGCTCCGAGTTCGAGGCGGCCGTGATCGAGCCCTGGTCCCGCGGCTACCTGCGCGGCGAGACGCCGAATCCCTGCGTGACGTGCAACGACCGGGTGCGCTTTCCGGAGCTGATCCGCAAGGCCGATGAGTTGGACGCCGAGTTTGTGGCGACGGGCCACTATGCGCGTGTGGCGAACGGCGCCTCCTGGCGCCTGCTTCGTGCCCATGACCGGGCCAAGGACCAGTCGTACGTGCTGCACATGCTGCAGCAGGACCAGCTGCGGCGTGTCCGCCTGCCGCTGGGCGACCTGCTGAAGCCGGACGTGCGGCGCATGGCTGAGGAATTCGACTTGCCGGTGGCCGACAAGCCCGACAGCCAGGAGATCTGCTTCGTTCCCGACGGCGACTATGCCGCGGTCGTCCGGCGCCAGGGGACCACCGGCGAGGGGCCAATCGTTGGCAGCGACGGAGGGGTTCTTGGGCGTCACCAAGGCATCGAAACCGCGACCGTTGGGCAGCGACGGGGCCTCGCCCTGGGCGGAGGCGCGGCGCGCCGCTATGTCACGAGGATCGACGCCGATCGAAACGCGCTGGTCGTCGGCCCGCGCGCTGCGGCCTTCGTTGACACGATAGCCGTGCGCGACGTGCGCTGGGTTCGCGGGCCCGCCGCGACACCGCCGGCACGCGCCGGGGTCCAGACCCGCTCCCACGCCCGCGCGTCGCTCGCCCGCCTTGAGCCCCAATCTCCGTCACAGGTCTCCGTCCAGTTCGACGAGCCCGCCTGGGCGCCTGCGCCGGGCCAAGCTGCGGTGTTCTACCAGGGCGATGAGGTGCTGGGCGGTGGCGTGATCGATAGCTCGGAGGTGCACTGATGCCGGATGTCTACTGCCCGCGATGCTTCGAGCTCGTCGAAGGAGCGCGCGTGTTCTGTGAGACCTGTGGCCAGTTCATCCACGAGAACGCGCCTGCCGATTCCCGCGAGTGGGACTCGCGTCCGCCGGATCTGTCTCCGGTGGCGCCCGCCGCGGTCGAAGCGCCCGTGGTGATCAACCTCCCGGACGAATACATGCCCGACACCGAGTCCGACGAGGCCGCTAGCGACGAAAACGAAAGCGAATCAACGACTTAACCGCGGCCGGTCCGTCGACCCACCAGCGCAACTTCTTGGCCGATCGTGCCTCATACGAGATTGGGAGCTGCACGATGCGCTCGCCGCGCTGTAGAAACCGCGCCGTCAGCTCGACCTCGAGGTCGAAGGAGTTTGCGGTCAGCTCGACGTCCTCCAGAACCTCGCGGCGCCACATCTTGTGGCAGGTCTCCATGTCGCGCACCGAGGCGCCGTACAGCAGGTTCGTGAGCAGTGTGAGAAAGCGATTCCCGAGTCGGTAGAGCGGCGACTGCGTTTCTAGCTGGCGGTAGCCATAGACGACCTGGGTCTCGCCGCGCAGGATCGGCTGGATCATGGGCACGAAGTCCTGGGGGTCGTACTCCAGGTCGCTGTCATGGATGACCACTACGTCCCCTTGAACCTCCCGGAGACCCGAGCGCACCGCGGCGCCCTTTCCCAGGTTTGCTGAGTGATTGATCACTCGAATTTCGGGGATGGCGGCGGCCTCGATCTCAACTGCGGTGGCATCGGTCGAACTGTCGTTGACGACGATTATTTCCAGATCGAGGTCCACGGCGGCGACTCGACGGAGCGCTTCGGAAATCGTGGGCGCCTCGTTGTACGCCGGCACGATCACGCTCAGGGTCACCGCAGGCGCCACCGTAACCTGGCGATATCCCAGAACGAGTTGAGCACGACCATGAGGTTGTTGCCCGACGAATCGCCGGCTGTGCGCGGATAGTGGTGGACCCCGACCTCGGTAAAGCTATATCCGGCGCGCCTGCCGCGGGCCACGAGTTCGGCCGAGATCACCGCGCCGCGCCCGGCGATGAATTCGACGTCCTGCACCACCTCGCGGCGAAACAGCTTGAACCCGCAGTCGATGTCGCGCACGTTGAAGCCCATCACCAGCCGCACCACCAAATGCCAAAGGCGCGCGTTCAACGACCGGTGGGCCGGATCGGCCCGCTTGATGCGATGGCCCAACACGAAGCCGTGCGTCCCGAGGGCGTCCACCAGGGCGGGAAGGTCCGCGAGCGAAAACTGCCCGTCGCCGTCGACATAGCAGATCAGCGGCGCACGCGCAGCGGAAAAGCCCGTGCGCAGCGCGTGGCCATAGCCCAGATTCGTGGGGTGCCGCGCCACGCGCACGCGGTCGTCACCCTCCGCCGCCGCGCGAGCCCGCTCGGCGGTGCCGTCGCTCGACCCGTCGTCGACGATGATGAGCTCGTAGTCGTCGCCGAGCGCGCCGACATGCTGCTGGGCGTCCGAAATTACCGCAGCCACGTTGTCCGCCTCGTTGTGACACGGAAAAACCACGGAAATCCGCGGCAAGGCCTGCCCAGCGGTTGAGGAGTCGGTCGACATTGGCGTTGGCACGCGGGCGGCGGCGTGCGGGACGCATGGCGCTTCTGAATCGACGCCCGCCATCTGCCGCCACGCTCCAGGGCGCCGCAACCTACCACACCCTCGCGCCTGATCGGTCCGTTAGGATGACCTCACTTCTCACCTGAAGACTCCACTCATGCGGCTGGCCGTCACGACCTACTCCGCTCCCTCGTGGACGATTGACGAGCACGCGCGCGTCGCGCGAGAAATCGGCTGCGACGGCCTTGAGATCCGCATGCTCGCCGGGCAACCGCTCACACCCGATCTACCCGCTGCGGAACGCCGACGCATCGCCGAGGTGGTGGCGGACGCCGGTCTCGAAATCTGCGTCGTCGGCAGCGATTGCCGCTTTGCTCAACCCGAAGCCCGGCATCGCTCGCGTGAAGTCGATCGAGCCGCCGGCTTCATCGAATTGGCCGGGGAATGGGGAGCGCCGGTGGTCCGGGTATTCGGCGGCCGGGAAGGCGCCGCGGCGCCCCAAACGGAGGCGGATGGCTGGGTCGCGGAGGGTCTGCGTGCCGCGGCGCAGGCGGCGCCTCGCGGGATTCGCGTGGCGTTGGAGACCCACGACATCTTCTGTTCCGCGGTGCGCGTCGGGGGCGTCGTGCGTACGGCGGACCATCCGAATGCCGCGGCGGTGTGGGACTTGGGGCATCCCCATCGCGAGGGCGAGAGCGTGGCCGAGGCTTGGGACGCCATCGGCCGGTTCGTCGCCCACGTCCACGTCAAGGACATCGTCCGCACCACCGACGAGCGGGAGTGGGAGAGTGTCCTTGCCGGAACGGGCGAAGTGCCATTTCCCGAGATGCTCGGCGTCCTCCGCAAGGCCGGCTACGACGGCTACCTGTCCACCGAGTGGGAGCCGCGCGACGCACGAACGGGCGGTGGGCGCAAGGCCGCGCTGGCGCAGCACACCGCCTATCTGCGCGGGATCCTGGACGCCGCCTAGCGCGACAGATCGAGCAGCGCGCGTCGCAGCGGTCGCTCATCACGCGGCAGGACCGTGCGCATGTCGAGCCACGCGTCGCCGTCGCGCACGCGGGCGATCACCGGGGGTTCGGCGCGTCGCAGCCGCTCGGCCAGCGCCTGCCCATCGCCCGCCAGCCGAATGGCGAAGCTGGAAAGCACCTGCCCGGGCAAGGCGCCTCCGCCAACCGCCGCCTCGGACGCCGCGACGCTTGCGCCCGCAACGCCGCGCGCCAGCCGGCGCGCACGCGCACGCAGGCCCTCGGGTTGAGCGGCAATCATCTGCCAGACCGGAATGCTGGTCTCGGCTTCGCCCAGCAAGTAATGGGCGAGCGTGGCCTGCAGCGCCGCCAACGTGAGCGCGTCGCACCGCAGCGCGCGAGCCAGCGGCCGCCGGGCAATCCGTTCCACAGAGTCCGCGTTGCCCGCCGCGATGCCGACCTGCGGACCTCCGAGCAGCTTGTCGCCGGAGAAGGTCACCACGTCGCAGCCGGCGTTTAGCGCGTCCTGCACGCGCGGCTCGTTGGCTAGGCCGAACCGCGTGGGGTCGAGCAGGGTTCCCGAGCCGAGATCGCTTATCAGCGGCACGGCGTGCTCGTGCGCAAGCTGCGCCAGCGCGGCGAGATCGGGCGACTCGGTGAAGCCAATCTGCGCAAAGTTGCTGCGGTGCACGTGCAGAATCGCCGCCGTGCGATCGCTGAGGGCGTCCGCGTAGTCCTCAAGCCGCGTCCGATTGGTTGTGCCAACGTCGCGCAGCACCGCGCCGCTGGCGGCGAGAATGTCCGGCACGCGAAACCCGCCGCCGATTTCGATTGCCTCGCCGCGGCTCACCAGCACCTCGCCACCCGCGGCCAGCGCCTCGAGCGCCAGGAATGTGGCCCCGGCATTGTTGTTCAGCACGATGGCGGCTTCGGCGCCGGTGATCTCGCGCAGGCTCGCGGCCACAGCCGCTCCGCGCCCACCGCGCCGTCCCGTGTCGAGGTCCATTTCCAGCGCCGCATAGCCCGCCGCTGCTGCTTGAACCGCGGCCAGCGCCCGGTCGCTCAGCGGCGCTCGTCCCAGATTCGTGTGGATGATCACGCCGGTGGCGTTGATCACGGGTCGGGGGGCGTCGCGCACCAGCAACGCCGCGCGCTCCGCGGCGGCCGCCGCGAGAGCTTCCAGGCTTGGAGCGCCGCTGCCGCGGCCTATCCCGTCGCGGGCTGCCGCAATCTCCGCGCGTGCGGCCGACACCAAAAGGTCGTCCGGCATCTCACACTGTGTCGCCGCCACCTGCGCGACCCGATCGACCGACGGCAGGTCCCGCAGGTCCGCTCCGTCCGGGCTAGGCGCCATACTTCGCGAGCCGCTGCCCATGCGCCAGCATGAGCGGCAGGATCGACCGCGCCGGAATGTGGCCCAGGCCGCCGCCGGCGCAGGCGGGCTCGCTAAAGACCTCGACGCGGTCTGACCTGGCCAGCGCCGCCCACAAGACGAGCGGCACCGGGTGCCACGAATGCGCCTGCAGCTTCGCCGGCGTCGAGTGGTCGCCGGTCACGACCAGCACGTCCGGCCCAAGGGCGCGGACCCGGGGCAGCCAGCGATCCATTGCCCCGATGGCACGAGCCTTGCCGTGAAAATCCCCGTCCTCTCCGAGCGTGTCCGTCTCCTTGATGTGCACAAAGAACAGGTCGAACGAATCCCACGCCTTCTCAAGCTCGGTGATCTGGTTGTCAGGCTCGTCGGTGACCGGGAGCACGGTCATCCCCACGGCGCGGGCCACGCCGCGGTACATGGGATAGGCGGCCAGACATGCCGCGCGGAGGTTGAATCGCGACTCCAGCGACGGCAGTGGCCGATATTGGCCGTAGCCGCGCATGAGCACGAAGTTGGCCGGCCGTTCATCGCCGATGCGGTCCCGGACCTGATCGACGATGCCGGTCAGGAGCCGGCTCGTATGCTCCGCCGCGGGATGCAGCGCTTCCGGGCACAACGGCGGTACGCCCATCGCTTGCGGGTCGGTCTCGCGCACGCGCGCGTCGAGCCCCTCGCCTCGCAGCACAAGCACCGCGCGGTGCCGCCGCTCGGTGGCCAGCTCAACGGTGGCGCCCGGCGCGTCAATGCCGTTGAGCTTGGCGATGAGTCGCTGGTTCAGCTCGGTTGAGATGCGACCGGCCCGGCGGTCGTCCACGTTGCCGTTGGCGTCGAGGGCGCAGAAGTTCAGCCGCACCGCGAGATCGTGCGCGCCAAGGTCGATTCCAAGGCCGATCGCTGACAACGCACCGCGCCCGATGCTGTCGGCGACCGGGTCGTAGCCGAACAGCGCCAGGTGTCCGGGCCCGCTGCCGGGCGTGACCCCGATATCCATCGGATGATGCACGCCGGTGACGCCCTCGCGCGCCAGCTGATCGAGGTTCGGCGTGTCGGCCGCCTCGAGCTCGGTCGGTCCTCCGGGAACAAGAGGCAGTCCACCAAGACCGTCGAGGACGATGAGCACTAGCTTGGTCGTCGCTGGCTGCGCCAACGAAGACAGTAAGTTGCTCGTGGCTGCTCCGCCGGTTGGCCTCCCGTCGCAGAGCTTATCATCGGGCAGGCGCGGCTTCGTTGGAGCTGTGGATAGGTTGCGAGGGCGCCGGTGAATTCAGACGTGCCCGGGCGCGTTCCGGGCATTGCGGACAGCGTGGCGGACCTGGTTGGCAACACGCCATTGGTGCGGCTGAACCGGACGACGCAGGGGCTTGGGGCACAGGTCGCCGCCAAGTGCGAGTTCCTCAATCCGGGCGGCAGTGTCAAGGACCGCATCGGACTGGCGATGATCGACGACGCGGAGCGCGAGGGCCGCATCGCTCCCGACCGCACCGTGATCGTCGAGCCGACGAGCGGCAACACCGGCATCGCCCTGGCGATGGTGGGCGCGGCCCGCGGCTATCGCGTCATCATCACCCTGCCGGAGACGATGACCATCGAGCGACGCAATCTACTGTGCGCCTTCGGCGCCGAGGTGGTCCTCACGCCGGGGGCGCAAGGGATGGTCGGCGCCATTGACCGGGCGCAGCAGATCGTCGACAGCACCCCGGACGCGTGGATGCCGCAGCAGTTCCGCAACCCCAGCAATCCCGAGGCGCACGCGCGCACCACGGCCGAGGAGATTTGGCGCGATACCGACGGCGACGTCGACATCTTTGTCGCCGCGGTCGGCACTGGAGGCACCATCACCGGCACGGCGCGCGCGCTCAAGCAACGCAAGCCGTCGCTGCAGTTTGTCGGCGCCGAGCCCGTTGGCAATCCGGTCATCACCAGCGGTCGCGCCGGACCGCACCGCATTGAAGGCATCGGCGCCAACTTCGTGCCCGAGGTCTTCGAGCGCGATCTCGTGGACGAGATCATGCTCGTCGACGACGCGATAGCGGAGGAGACGGCGCGACAACTGGCTGCCGCCGAGGGCTTGCTGGTGGGCGCCTCGGCCGGGGCGAATGTGTGGGTCGCCCTCCAGGTCGCCGCGCGGCCCGAAAATGAGGGCAAGCTCATCGTGACGGTGCTGTGCGACGGCGGCGAACGCTATCTGACCCACCCGTTGTTTGCCGGATTGGACGTTTAGGCCGACGGTCCTCGTTGGTAGCATGCCGGCAAGGAGAGGTCGCCTAGAGGCTTAGGGCGCACGCCTGGAAAGCGTGTAGGGGACTCCCCTCGTGGGTTCGAATCCCACCCTCTCCGCCCATGTCCAGGCAGCACTGGGAATGTCGATGCACCGAGTGCCTGCCTCCCGTACTGACGCATCATGTGGTGGCCCCCCGGCCCGGACGCCCATCTTGCTCCCGTGAGGCATAGGGCTAGGGAGAGGACCTAGCCCCATGCCTCAGCAGGAGAAGACCCGGGTGGCGCCTACACTTCCGCGTCGCCGCATGACTGCGTGTCTTACCCCTTAGGCGGTCTTCTCTGGATTTCGCCGTCGTTCCCGCGCTCGTGGTGGCTCAAGTCGTCACCACCCTGCCCAAGCTTGCCCCCAGGGGCACCCCGGGCCTGCCCCCCCCCCAGTTATTAGGTCAGACTTGCATCGTATCTTAGTGCATACTAACATCCTCGCAAAGGACCAGCTATCGCATACGGTCCTGAGTCTCAGGAGAGCTTCTCATGCCTGTGAGCCGACGTGCCCTGCTGCGTGGCGGTGTTGCTGCCGCGGCCGCCTTGCCCGTTCTAGTTGCCTGCGGCGAACCCAAGGTCATCGAGAAGATCGTGACGCAGGAAGTCATCAAGGAAGTCGAGGTCGAAAAGGTCGTCACGGTCACCGTCACCGAGCCGCCCAGCGAATCTCAGCCGCTGGTTGTCTACTCCGGTCGCAGCGAGTCCCTGGTCGACCCGATCATTCAGCAGTTCGGCGCGGTGTCCGGCCTGGACGTGCAAGTGAAGTACGCCGGCACGCCGGCCATCGCCGCCACGTTGCTCGAGGAAGGCGACGCGTCCCCGGCCGATGTGTTCTTCGCCCAAGACCCCGGGGGGTTGGGCGCCGTCGAATCGCTCCTGGCACCCCTGCCCGAGGAACTCCTCAGTCGTGTGCCCGTCTGGGCGCGCTCGCCGCAGGGGCTGTGGACCGGCATTTCGGGACGCGCGCGCGTCGTCGTGTACAACACCGACCGTCTCGGCCCGGCCGACCTGCCCGACGATCTGTGGGGCTTTACCGATCCCAGCTGGCGCGGCCGCCTTGGCTGGCCGCCGACCAACGCCTCGTTCCAGACCATGGTCACCGGCATGCGCGCCGTCTGGGGCGACGACCGCACCCGCGAGTGGCTCGACGCGATGCACGCCAACGAGATTGGGATCTACCCCAAGAACACGCCCATCGTCGCCGCCACGGGCGCGGGCGAGATCGACGGCGGCTTCGTGAACCACTACTACCTGCACCGCTTCTTGGCCGAGGAGGGTGAGACGTTTGCCGCCCGGAACTATCATCTTCCCGGCGGCGGTCCGGGGTCGCTCGTGATGGTGGCTGGCGCCGGGATCCTCGGCACCGCGGCCAACCGACCCGCGGCCGAGCAGTTTGTCGACTTTCTGCTTTCCACCGTCGGTCAGCAATACTTCGCCAGCACCACGCACGAATATCCGTTGGTCGAGGGCGTGAAGGCGTCGCGCCTGCTGACGCCGCTGGCCGACATCAAGAAGCCGGACATCGCGCTGAGCGACTTGGCCGACCTTGAGGGGACGCAAGCCATGCTGAGGGAAGCTGGAATACTGCCCTAGATATGGTGTCGATCGCGCGCGTCATGCGCGTTGCCGCGCCCGGCGGACCCATCGGGCGGATGGGCCGCTGGACACGCGCGCCGGCCGGTCTCTGGATCCCGGCGCTGGTTGTCGCGCTGCTGCTGGCGTTGCCGCTGGTCTACCTGGTCATCCGTACCGCCGGGGCCGGCGAAGACGCGTGGGCCCTGCTGCTCCGGTGGCGCACGGTGATGATCCTGCTGCGCACTCTGGCGCTGGTCGTCACGGTGACCGTGGCGTCGGTCCTGATCGCCGTGCCGGTTGCATGGCTCACCGTTCGCAGCAACTTGCCGTGGCCGCGCTTCTGGAGCGTCGTCGCGGCCTTGCCCCTGGTGATCCCCAGCTTCGTTGCCGGGCTGGTCGTCCAGGTGGCCCTCGGCCCGCGCGGCATGCTGCAACAAGCGCTGGAGCCGCTGTTCGGCATCACCGAGCTGCCATCGATCTACGGGTTTCCCGGCGCTGCCCTCACGCTGACGCTGCTCAGCTATCCGTACATTCTTCTGCCCGCGCAATCGAGCCTCCGCCGGCAGGACCCGTCGCTGGAAGACGCAAGCCGGTCGCTTGGGCATGGTCGCCGCGCAACCCTGCGCCGGGTGACGCTGCCCATGCTCGGCCCGGCCGTGGGGGCCGGTTCGCTCCTGGTGGCGCTCTACACCCTCACTGACTTCGGCGCCGTCTCGCTGCTTCGCTACGAGACCTTTACCTGGGCGATCTTCGTCCAATTCGAGTCGGCGTTCGATCGCGGCGTTACCGCCGCGCTGTCGCTGGTGCTGGTCGCGTTGGCCGCCGCCATCCTCGCCGTTGAAGCCGTGGCGCGAGGCCGGGCCCGCTATCACGGTGTGGGTCCGGGGGTGACGGCCGAGCCCACGCGCGTGCCCCTCGGCCGCTGGATGATTCCGGCGCTTGGTCTCATGACGGCCCTGGGGACGATTGCATTGATCGGCCCCATGGGCGTCCTGGCGTACTGGGTCGGCCGGGGTCTGGCGGCCGGTCAGACGCTAACCGGTGTCTGGGAGCCGCTCTTGAACTCGGTGCTGGTTGCCGCGCTGGCGGCGTTCGCCGCGGCCGTGGCGTCGCTGCCCGTGGCGGCGCTCGTCGTCCGCTACCCCAGCCGGTTCGCCTGGGCGATCGAGCGGGCCACCTATACCGGCTTTGCCTTGCCCGGCATCGTGGTCGCCATTGCGCTGGTCTTCTTCGCCGTCAATCTCGCGCGGCCCGTGTATCAGACGCTGCTGTTGCTCATCTTGGCCTACGTCGTGCTGTTCTTCCCGGCCATGCTCGCGGCCGTGCGGACGGCGCTCGTACAGGTGCGACCGAATCTGGAAGACGCCGCCCGCACGCTGGGACGGTCCCCCGTGGCCACGCTGCTCCAGGTCACGCTGCCGCTCATCTGGCCGGGCATCGCCTCAGGCATTGGCCTGGTGTTTCTGCTCACCATGAAGGAGCTTCCCGCGACCCTCATCCTCGGACCCATCGGGTTCAAGACGCTGGCGACTGTCACCTGGTCGGCGGCCTCGGAGGCCTTCTTTGCGCGCGCGGCCATGTCGGCGCTGCTCATTGTGCTCGCTGCCGGCGTGCCGCTGCTCTTGTTGCGGCTGCGCATGGGGCGGGCGCCGCTGCCGGCCACCCCGGCCGCGCGACAATAGTCCCCGACCGTTGTTGGCCGCCGTGCCTGTGAGTACCATGCGGCCATGCTCGCGCTCCTAGGCGGAGATTCGGTTCGACCGGACCCCTATCCGGCATGGCCGGTCTTTGACGAGACCGAGGTCAACGCCGTGGCCGACGTCGTCCGCACCGGCGAGTGGGGGCGGCTGGGCAGCCACCGCGTCATCGCCTTCGAGCGCGCCTTCGCCGATTTCCAGGGCGCGGCCTACGGATTGGCGGTCAACAGCGGCACCAGTGCCCTCGAAATGGGCCTGGAAGCCCTGCGGCTTCCGCGGGGCTCGGAGGTCATCCTCGCGCCGTTCACGTTCATGGCCAGCGCCACGTCCATTCTCAACGCGGGCTTGGTGCCCGTCTTTGTCGATATCGACCCCGAGACCTACAACCTCGACCCCGCGTGCATCGCCTCGGCGATCACCTCCCGCACGTCGGCCATCATGGCGGTGCACTTTGGCGGTTTGGCCTGCGACATGCAGGCGATTCTCGACATTGCCGCGGCGCACGGGTTGCGCGTCATCGAGGACGCGGCGCACTCCCACGCCGGCACCTGGCGCGATCGGGGTCTGGGGACCATTGGCGACGTGGGCTGCTTCAGCTTCCAGGCCAGCAAGAATCTCAACGCGGGTGAAGGCGGCGCGGTGCTCACCGACGACATCGACATCTTCTCGCGCGCCATCGCGCAGCACGATCTGTGGGGCGGCGGTGTGATCCAGCGCGGTGGCCAGCTCGGCCGCGGCAGCCTGGCCACCGGGGAAGGCTGGGACTTCACCGTATCGGCGGGCGACCGGCGCATCACACCGTTGCAGGCCGCCTTGCTCCAGGCGCAGCTTGGCCGGCTCGAGGAGCAGGCGCAGCGGCGTGCGGCCAACGGAAGCTATCTCAACGACATGCTCGAGGATCTTGAAGGCATCAAAGTGCGGCGCATCGACGCATTCGCCACCCGGTCGGCGCATCACGTATATGTGTTTCGTTATGACCCCGGGCCGTTCAAGGGCCTGAGTCGTGCCCGCTTCATCGAGGCCATGAATGCCGAGGGCATCCCGGTAACGCAAGGCTACCGGCAGCCCCTGCATCGCACGGCGCTGTTCGCCAACGTCGACGGGGCCCTCGCGCGGGCCTGGCCGCGGGGCGACGGTTCGCCCGATATCGACTACGCCGACGCTTCGTGCCCCCACGCCGAGCATCTGTGCGCCGACGAGACGGTATTTCTCACGCAAAACGTGCTGCTGGCTGACGAGGCCGGCATGGCGCAGATCGCCGATGCCATCGAAAAGGTACGCGAGCACGCGGACGCGCTCCTCGCAGCCGACGGCGCCGCTACGCGACGAAGCGATCCGCCCAGCGCATAAGGTCGTTGGCCACGTCTTCCCAGCCCGGCTCGAGCTGCAGCATGTGCGCGCGCCCGGGATAAATCATCGGCAAGACGCGATAGCGCGCCCCAAGCCGCCGAGCAACCCAGGGAATCACGCCCAGATCCTCTGACCCAGACGTGACGAGGACGGGACAGCGAATGGCCGACCGCGGCACGTGCGGCGGCCAGAACGCGATCTGGCGCACGAAACGCCGCGGCTCGGGAACCAGATGCTCGCTCAGTGCCGCGGCCTCCGACGCGTCCAGGTGGTTGAAGTACATGCGGCGCATGTAGGCGGGGTCGGGTCGCAACGGCTCGCTGCGCAGCGGGCGTCCCGCGAACCTGGGCAGCACCCGGAGCGTTTGCCAGCCCCGATGCAGTGTGAGGACGCCCAGAGGCCCGGTGCTTGACATAAGTATCAGTCCCGGCGCCTCCCAGGCGGTGGCGGCCACCTGCGCGATGAGACCGCCGACGCTGTGTCCCACCAGGATCGGGGACCCGATCTCGCGGGCCGCCGCGATCACGTCGTCGGCCATTTCCCTGGCGCCCACACCCTGGAGCGATCGATGGTCGGCGCCCGGATGGTGATGCCGCAGCCAGATGGCATACGTGGCGAAGCCGTGTGCCGCCAGATACGGACCCATGCGTCGCCACATGTGCGCCCCGCCCCACAGCCCGTGGATCAGCAGAAACGTGGAAGGCGCGCGCAGGTCGGTTGGGAGCCATCGCAGGGCCCGCAGCGGCCCAACGCGGACCACTTCTTCTCCGGGCGTAGGCTGAAAAAGGTCCGTTGTGCCGGTCGTCAACCGATAGCGCCGGCTGGAGCGTGCAGGGCGGCGGCCTCGGCCGCGTCGCGCAGGATCTGCCCGGCCTCCTCGATTGCCGGAGCGTCGACCTGGTGGTGCGTCACGAACCGCAGCCGATGCCCAGGTCGCACGTCGGCGACGCCGACGCCTTGCGCCCGCGCCGCGTCCACGAATCGCTGCTGATCGAGCAACTCTGGATCGACTCGCACGAACACCATGTTGGTCGCCACCGGGTAGATCAGATCCAGCCCGGGGATTTCGGCCAGCAATTCGCCCAGCCGCCGGGCGTTGGCGTGATCGGCGGCCAGTCGAGCGGGACCGTCGCGCAGTGCGATCAGACCGGCCGCGGCCATCACGCCGGCCTGCCGCATGGCGCCGCCCAGCATTTTCTTATAGCGCGCCACGCGCTCGATCGTCGCGCCGGACCCCACCACCAGTGAGCCGAACGGGGCCCCGAGGCCCTTTGAAAGACAGAACTGCACGGTATCGGCTCCGGCCGTCAGCTCCCGCACCGAGACGCCCTGATCGACGGCGGCGTCGAAGATGCGTGCACCATCCACGTGGACGCGCATCCCCCGTTCGGCGGCGAGCTCAACGATGCCCTGCATGACGTCCGGGCCCCAGGACACGCCGCCGCGCACGTTGTGCGTGTTCTCCGTCCATATGAGCGCTGGCCGGGCGGGCGGTATCGTCGAAGACTCCAGCCGCTCGCGCACCGTGTCCGCGTCGAGCACGCCGTCGGTATCGACCGTCAACAGGGTGCAGCCGGCGACCACGGCGTAGTTGCCGTTCTCGCCCACCATGTGCGAGAACCCGTCCACGATCACCGTGTCCCCGCGCTCGGTCAGCGCCAGCATGCTGGTCAGATTGCCCATCGTGCCGCTTGGCACGAAGAGGGCGGCCTCGCGGCCGAACATGTCGGCCGTCGTGCGCTCAAGTTCCAGCACGGTTGGGTCTTCGCCCCACTGTTCATCGGCCACCTCGGCCGTGGCCATGGCCTCGCGCATGTCGGGTGTGGGAACGGTTTGCGTATCGCTGCGGAGCTCAATGCGGTAGGGGGCCACGGGCGGGACTCCTTCCGGTGGGTGCGCGATTGTAGGCGCTTCCCTCATGCTCGGAGCCGAGTGCGCGTGGGAGGCGCTTCGCGAAGCGCCGCTACGACGGCTCGCCCAGTGCATTGACCCCCTCTAGCCCTGCGCCTACTATCCAGGAGAGGCCGCGCTAGGTGGGGAGCTAGCGGTGCCCTGGAACCGCAATCCGCTACAGCGGGCCGAATACCTGCCTGAGGGATTCCACCGCCGTGTCTGCCGCCGTTGATCGGTGTTGACGGCTGGGCCTCGTGCGACGAAGACCTCCCAACCCCGTCAGGTCCGAGAGGAAGCAGCGGTACGGAGTCATCTTCGGGTGCCGCGGGATCACCTGGCCCGAGCCGGTGGCGTCGGTAAGGCGGCGGCCGGTGCTCGACGGCAGGGCGCGGCCTCGTTTTCAGCCAATTTCGTGACACGACGAGCTCTATGACCGCCTCACCGCCGCCCGCCTTCCAAGCGCTCTACAACCGCTATCGGCCGCAGCGGTTTGGCGAGCTCGTGGGCCAGCCGCACGTGGTGCGCGTTTTACAGAACGCCCTCGCGCACAACCGGCTGAGCCACGCCTACCTGTTCTCGGGCGAACGCGGCACCGGCAAGACCACGGCCGCGCGCTTGCTGGCCAAGGCGGTCAACTGTCGCGAAGGCGTCCAGCCCGAACCCTGCGCCGCCTGCGACCACTGCCGCGCGATCGCCGCCGGCACCTTCGTCGACCTGGTGGAGATGGACGCGGCCTCGCACAGCAGCGTGGATGACGTGCGGCTGCTGCGTGAGCAAACCCAATTCGCGCCGGCCGGCGGGCGCTACAAGGTCTACATCATCGACGAGATTCACCAGCTTTCCGCATCGGCGAAGGACGCCTTGCTCAAGACGCTGGAGGAACCGCCGGCCCGAACGCTGTTCGTCCTGGCCACCACCGAGCCACATCGAGTTCCCCTCACCATTCGCTCGCGCTGCCAGCACTTGACGTTTCGACGCATAGGCACCGTGGAGCTCATCGATCAGCTCCGCAGCGTGGCCGAAGCCGAAGGAACCTCGGTGGATGAGCTGGCGCTCGCCGTCCTGGCCCGCAGCGCGGGCGGCAGCTTGCGCGACGCGATCTCGCTGCTGGATCAGGCGCTGGCCTTTGCCGATGAGTCCGTGACGCTGGACGACGTCAACGACATGCTCGGGCTTACCGGGCGGGCGGCGGTGCTCGCTCTGGTGGAGGCCATTGCGTCGGGTGACGCGGCCGCCGGCCTCAGCGCCATCGAGCAGGCCATGGCCGATGGCAACAGCCCGGGCACGCTGCGCGCCCAGGTCGTGGATCTGCTGCGCGATGTGCTGTTGCTGAGCGCGGGGGCGTCGGAGGCCGGCCACGTGCAAGACGATCCGGAAATTTCGGCGCTTGCCCGCCGCATTTCCATCGGCCAGGTCGTTCAGGCGCTCGAGGTCTTCGCGGAACCCGATCCGCCCTCGCGGGAGGCCGGCGATCCCATCCTCGACCTCGAGTTGGCGTTCGCCCGCGCTGTATTGCGGGTGCACGGAGATGCCGTCTCGACCGCCCAGCCGCCGCCGGCAACCGCCAGACCTGCGCCGGCGCCTGAGAAGTCTCAGGTTGGGGACACCGCCGCCGTTGCCCACGGCTCGGACGAGTTGACGATCGCAACGATCAAGGCGCGCTCGTCGGAGTGGATCGATGCCGTCCGCGCAGACTCGCGCATGCTGGCGCCCTATGCCGAGCAGGGAGAGGTCCTGTCCCTTGTCGGCGACGTGGTCACCATCAGCTACCGCAGCCAGCTTCTATTCGAGCAGATGGAGCAGCCGCAGGCCCAGCAGCTCATGGCGCAAGCGCTCACGCGGACGTTTGGCACGGCGCTGCGCGTTCGCAATCGACTGCAGCGTGAGGCGGCGTCTACCCGCCGCGCATCGCCGGGGGGCTCACCCAGCAACGATCCGGTCGTCCGCGTCGCGATAAGGGACTATGGGGCTCAGCCGATTGACGTTGAACTCAGCGAAGGAGCCTAGCCGGTGTCCATGAAGATGATGCGGCAGCTGCAGCGACAGATGGAGAAGGCCCAAGAGGAGTTGCGCACCGCCACCCTGGAAGTCACCTCCGGCGGGGGGGCGATCACGGTCGTCATTACCGGCGACCAGCACATCGAATCGATCGCCATCGACCCGGCGGCCATCGACCCCGACGATCCCGAACTGCTCGGAGACTTGGTGACGGCCGCCGTGAATGAGGCCGTCGACCAGTCGCAGGACCTCGCCAAGCAAAAGCTGGGCGGCTTGACCGGCGGGCTCAACATTCCTGGGCTATAGGACGTGCCCGACCCGGTCCCACGGCCGATCACGCGTTTGATTGAGGAATTTGGCCGGCTGCCCACCATCGGACCCAAGACGGCGCAGCGCCTGGCCTTCTTCCTGCTGCGCGCGCCCACGGCGCAGGTGGCGGCGTTGGGGGCCGCCGTAACCGGCCTGCGCGAGCACGTAGTCGCCTGCACACGGTGCGGGAACTATGCCGACCAGGACCCCTGCTCGATCTGTTGCGACCCCACGCGCGATCAGCAGCTGCTGTGCGTGGTTGAAGACCCGCTCGACCTGCTTGCCATTGAGCGGTCAGGTGGCTTCAACGGCATCTATCACGTGCTCCACGGCGTCATCGCGCCGCTCGATGGCGTTGGGCCCGACGAGCTCAAATTGCCCGCCTTGGCCGAGCGCGTGCGGCGCGAAGGACTGCGCGAGGTGATCGTCGCGACGAACGCCAGCATCGAGGGCGACGCCACCGCGGCCTACATCAGCGGCATGCTGGATATGGATTCGCTCTTGGTCACGCGGCTGGCGCGGGGACTCGCGCGCGGCGGGGACATTGAGTACGTCGACGCCGCCACCATCGCCATGGCGCTCGAGGGTCGCAGCCGCGTCGCCGACGATTGGGCGAATGGCGTCTAAGCCGACGGCCCAACTCCGTTGGCTGGGTCACGCCTGCTTTCTGCTGCGCAGCCCCATGGGCGTCCACGTGCTGATCGATCCGCTCAACGACGCCCTCGGCTATCCCGTTCCGGCGTTGCCGGACATTGACCTGGTGCTGCTCAGCCATGAGCACGGCGATCACGCCAACGTGGAGCTGGCGCCCGGACGTCCCAAGGTGGTCCGTGGCGCGAGCGCCGACGTGTGGCACGCCGGCGAGGTTCGAATGGGCGACGTCACGGCCACGGTGATCGCCGGCGCCTATCACGACGAAGAGCAGGGCGCCGCCCGCGGTCGCACGGCGTTGCTCTCGGTTGCCGTGGGCGGTGTGCGTCTGGTGCACCTTGGGGACCTCGGGCACGTCTTGGATGCCAATCTCATCGCGCAAACGAGGGGCCACGACGTTGCCTGCGTTCCCGTCGGCGGTCACTTCACGCTCGATGGCGCCGGGGCCGCGGAGGTCATCGACCAGATCGCCCCGCGGGTCGCCATTCCGATGCACTACCGCCCGGCGGAGCGCAAAATGCCGCTGCCGATCAGCACGCTCGAGGACAGCGGCTTTCTGATTGGGCGATCCGTGCGGTGCGTGGCCTCGTCGCAACTCGACCTGGCACCGGACCTGTTGCCGGACGCGCTTGAAATTACGGTCCTGGAGCCGCCGACTCTTCCAGCGCACGCGTGAACAAGGCGGTGACGCGCGCGTCGTAGACCTCGGGCGCCACGAATTCCGCCACCACATGGCCCGCGTCCGGCACCCGCCATAGCTCCTTGGGCTCGCCCGCGCGCGCGTGGAGGGCCTCGGCATCGTGGGGCGAGACCAGCGGGTCATCCGTGCCATGCGCAATCAGCACCGGTCGCGGACTCAGACTGGCAATCGACTCGATCACGGCAAGGTCGCGCATCCGCGCCCCGCTCATGCGTTCCACGAGCCAGGTCACGCCGCGCTTGAACGGCCACGGCGGCAGGCCGGTGAAGCTCCTGAAGCCCCAGGCCGTGGCGCTTTCCAGCGAGGCGTAGGCAGCGTCGCTGAAGATGGCTCGAATCCTGGGATCGGTCGCCGCCACGGTGATCGCCACCGCGGCGCCCATGGAGTTCGCGAGGATGACGATCGGGGCGCCGTTCAGCGACGGGTCCTCGGCGGCCAGGTCAACGACGGCTTGCAAGTCGCGCATCTCGTGGACACCGGCGCTGCACATGTGGCCCCCCGACTCGCCGCAGGCACGAAAGTCGAACAGCACCACTGAGTAGCCGGCGCGATGCAATCGACCGGCCCGCCACTCCATTTCGGTGTGGTTGGTGCCCCAGCCGTGCACGCAAATCACCGTCGCCCGGGCGTCCGTCTGTGGCGCCACCCAGACGCGCAAGCGCACGCCGTCTTCGGCCTGAATCGTCGTGTTGCGAAGTGGCAGGTCGGACGGCTGCCAGTCGTGCGGGCGCCAGCCGCGCGGCGGATGGGTTAGGCGCCAGGCCGTGTGCGCGGTCACCGCGGCCCAGAGCAGGACCACGCCGCCGACGATTGCACCGATCAGCGGCATTTTGCGGCGTCCGCCAGGGCGCGGACCTGGGCAGCCGCCTGGCTTACCGCCTTGGCGGGTGGCGCGGCGTCGAAGATGTCGATCAGCGCGCTGGCCATGATCGCCGCCTCGGCCTGTCCGCACAGCGCCTGCACGTGCGCCGGGGTGGAAATGCCAAACCCCACAGCGCGTGGGAGTGTGGATGCCTCCCCGACCCGCCGCAGGAATGCCGACAGGCCGGTCTGTAGGTCGTCCCGCCGGCCCGTCACGCCCGTGAGGCTCACGCAGTACAGAAACCCGCTTCCGCGCTCGGCCACGCGGCCGATCCGCTCGCTGGGCGTGGTCGGCGCCACCAACGAAATCACGTCGAGGTCACGCGCGGCGCAGGCCAGCGCCAGGTCCTCGTTGTCGTCCGGCAGCAGGTCGGGAACGATCAGGCCGTCGACTGCCCGCGCCTTGCAGGTCGTTGGCCAAATCCTCGTACCCCCACTGCAAGAACGGGTTCGCATACCCCATCAGCACCAGCGGCGCGTCGGTCGCGGCTCGAATCTTGGCGGCGGCCTCAATACAGCCGGTGAGGGTTGCCCCTTCCGCCAGCGCGCGCTGCGTCGCCCGCTGGATGGTTGGTCCGTCGGCGATCGGGTCGCTGAACGGGACTCCCAGCTCCAGCATGTTCGCCCCCGCGTCGAGGTACGCCTGAGCCACCTCCACCGAGGTCGCCATGTCCGGATAGCCCAGCGCGACATAGGGCGCAATCACGAGACGACCGTCCGCGGCGGCGTCGCCAAACGCCGCGGGGATGCGGCTCAACGGGAGATGTCCAGCGCGCTGACAACGGTGTCCATATCCTTGTCGCCGCGTCCGGACAGATTCACCAGGATCGAGGCGTCGGGCGGCAGCGTCGGCGCCAATTCGATGGCATGGGCCACGGCGTGCGCGGATTCCAGCGCCGGAATGATGCCCTCCAGACGCGCCAAGGTCTGCAGCGCGTCGAGGGCCGAATCGTCGGTTACCGAGACGTAGGTTGCGCGACCCGTATCCCGCAGATAGGCGTGCTCGGGGCCCACGCCCGGATAGTCCAGGCCGGCGGCGATGCTGTGCGTGGGGGCAATCTGGCCGTCTTCGTCCTGCAACAGGTAGCTGATCGACCCGTGCAAAATGCCTGGGCTGCCGCTTTCCAACGTGGCCGCGGTTTCCGCCGGACCGGTGCCGCCGGCTTCCACGCCAACCAGGGCCACCGCGTCGTCGACGAATGAATGGAAGATGCCGATGGCATTGCTGCCGCCGTTGACGCACGCGACCACTGCGTCCGGTAAGCGACCGGTTAGTTCGAGCATCTGGGCGCGCGCCTCGATGCCGATCACTTTCTGGAACTCGCGCACGATCAGCGGATACGGGTGCGGACCGGTGGCCGAGCCAAACAGATAGAACGTCGTCTCCACGTGCGTCACCCAGTCGCGCAGCGCTTCGTTGATGGCGTCCTTCAGGGTTTGGCTGCCCGACGTTACCGGCACCACCTCGGCGCCGAGCATGCGCATGCGCACCACGTTGAGGGCCTGGCGGTGCACGTCCTCCTCGCCCATGTACACCACGCATTCCAGGCCGAACATGGCGCACACCGTCGCGGTGGCCACGCCGTGCTGGCCGGCGCCGGTCTCGGCGATGACGCGGCGTTTTCCGCTGCGCACCGCCAGCAGCGCCTGGCCCAACGCGTTGTTGATCTTGTGGGCGCCGGTGTGCGCCAGATCTTCCCGCTTGAGCCATATCCGAGCCCCGCCGAACTCCGCTTGCAGCCGGCGCGCCTCGTAGATGGGCGTTGGGCGTCCGGCATAGTGGTGGAGCAGGCGCGCCAACTCGGCCTCGAATTCCTGGTCGTCGCGCAGCTGCATGAAGGCGTGCTCGAGCTCCTCGAGCGCCGGCACCAGGGTCTCGGGTACGTAGCGGCCACCCCACGGCCCGTAGTAGCCGCCGGCGTCGGGTGTGTGCGTGGGCGCGGTGGTCGTCATGGCGTGTCGCCGGTGCTCAGCAGCTCCGGGGGCACGCGGGACACCATTACATTGCCGATGATCAGCACGTCCTCTGGATCTTGCTCGACCAGATAGACGACTTCGATCACTGCCGTCAGCCGGCCCTGTTGCAGCACGATGTAGTAGATGGTTGGCACCGTCGGGCCGCTGGAGGGCGCACCTTCGGCCAGGTTCGGATCCAATTCAAGTACCGCAAGCGTGACCTGGTCGGCGATCTGCGGCACGTTGCCAAACCCGGTGAATGACGAGTCGAGATCGGGGTAGGGCCCTTGAAGGCCCTCGACGCGGGTAGCGGCCGAGCTTCCGATGAAGCTTGACGAGAGGAACTCAAAGAAGCTCTCGGCTCCGGCGACGCTGTCGTGAACAAAGACGAATTGCACCAGCTGGACCAAGCGCTGCCGCTCGCTCAGGGCTCCCGACTCCGGCTGACGCCCGCTGAACTTGGCGGCAAAGCTGACGATGTCGATGCCGGCGAAGACATCGGGGGCGAACACCCGGCTCGGATCCGTTGTTTCCTCAAAGGTCTCCAGGCCCGGGTCCACGGCCGGGTTGGGGATAAGGACGGAGGACGCCAGCGGGTTCGCGGCGACGGCCTGGGCGTCCGGCGGCGCCGGCACTGCGGTTGGTAGTGGTGGCGGCGTTCCCTCGTGCGCCGCGCCAGATGTGTAACTGACCGTTAGGACTGGCGTCGCCGTTGTGGCTTCCGCCGTGCGTCCAACCGGCGTTGGCGAACGGTCGGCGGGCGACGGCTCCGGCAGGGCAGTCGGACGGGGCGTTGGCCCAGGCGTCGGGGTTGGCGACGGCGTTGGCGTAGGCGACGGTGTTGGCTCGAGGCTCGTGGGGGCCGGCCGCATCTCGATCTCGGTCACGCCCTCGGCGAATACAAATTTTGCATCGGTGAGCTCGGCGGCGGGCCGCTCGCCGTCCTCGAGCACAAAGCCCTGGGTGCACCCGCAGGCCAGCGCCGCCGCCACGAGCAATGCTGCGGCGAGGCGCCGCATGGCTAGGCGGCCGCTCCTAGCGCCGCGAACGCCGCGCGGGCGCGCTGCACGAACGCTTCGATCTTGGCCGGGTCTTTGGTGCGATCGGTCTCGACGCCGCTGGCTACGTCCACGCCAATCGGCCGCGCGGCGGCGATGGCGGTCGCCACGTTGTCCGGCGTGAGCCCCCCTGCCAGCAGCACCGGATGCTCGCGGCTCAAGGACCGTGCCGTGGCGTAGTCCCACGACACGCCCGTGCCGCCGGCTCGCGTGTCGTGGGCGGTATCGAAGTGGAAGAGCTTCACGTCGAAATCGGCCACGACCGCCTCGTCGCGCGGCAGGCGCAGCGTCTTGACCGCACGCGATCCCAGGGCGGCGCAATAGTCCGGGTCTTCGCTGCCGCCAAGCTGAATGCGATCCAGAGCGCACGCGCGGGCGACTTCTTCGACCTCCGCCAGCGGTGCATCGACGAACACGCCCACGCGCTCGGGTCCGGACGGCGCCGCGGCAAAGATGCGTTGGGCCTCGGCCACGGTGCGCTGACGCCAAGCCGGGGCAAAGATGACCCCCAGCATGTCGGCACCGGCGGCGGCTGCCGCTGCCGCGTCCTCGGGTTGGAGCAGCCCGCAAATCTTGACCAGCACGGGTTAGGCCGCCGCTCCCGCCGCCACCAGCTGCCGCAGCTGCGCGCCGGCGTCGGGCGCCGTCATGATCGACTCGCCGATGAGGACGGCGCTCACGCCGCTGGCGGCCAGCCGCTCGATGTCGCCCGGGGTTCGCACGCCGCTCTCGCTCACGATGGTGATGTCGTCCGGAATCATGGCGCAGAGGCGCTCGGTGACGGCCAGGTCGGTCTTGAACGATCGCAGATCGCGATTGTTGATGCCCAGGATGCGGGCGCCGGCGACGAGGGCCCGTTCCACTTCCTCCTCGACGTGCGCCTCGACCAGCGCCTCCATGCCGAGCTCGTGAACGAGCGCCAAATCCTGATCCAAGTCCTGCTCCGGCGTCAGGCCCACGATCAGCAGCACCGCGTCGGCGTTGGCCGCCGCCGACGCATAGATCTGATACGCGTCGACGATGAATTCCTTGCGGATCACCGGCAGATCGCAGGCGCCGCGCGCCTGCTCGAGATCGCTGAGCGACCCGCGGAAGTATTTCTGATCCGTGAGCACCGAGATGGCGGCCGCTCCGCCGGCTGCGTATTCGGCGGCCTGGGCGGCTGGGTCCAGGTCCTCCGTGAACACTCCCGCGGTTGGCGACGCGCGCTTGATCTCGGCGATAACGACGACCGCGTCGACATCGAGGGCATGCCACAGCGACCGCCGCTCGCGCGGAAGCTCGCCGCGGCGACGCATCTCGGCGAGCGGCACGGCTGCGGCCGCTTGCGCCACCTCGCGGCGCTTGTGCTCGACGATCTCGTCCAGAATCGTCATCTAGCTGCCAGACGAGCTGTTCGTGATGGCGACCATACGGTCGAGGCTCGCCGCCGCCGCGCCGCTGTCGATGGCGGCTGCGGCATGCTTCGCGCCGTCGCGCCAAGATGCGGCGACCCCCGCCGCCAGCAGGACGCCGGCCGCGTTGGCCACCGCCAGATCGCGACGCGGCCCGCGGTCGGCGCCGTCCAGGATGCCGCGGATGGTGGCCGCGTTTTCGTCCGGCGTGCCGCCGGACAAGCTGGCGGGGTCAACCTCCGGCAGTCCGAAATCTTCCGCGCTGACGGTGTAGGACGAGACGACGCCGTCTCGCACCTCGGAAACCTGGGTGGGTCCGTCGAGCGTGATTTCGTCCATGCCGCCATGCCCGGCGACGACGAGCACGCGGATGGCGCCCATTTGCCGCAAGGCGTCGGCCATGGTCGCCGCCAACGAGGGATTGGCCACTCCCAGCAGCTGCCGTCGCACGCCGGCGGGATTGGTCAGAGGGCCCAGGAGGTTGAACACCGTGCGGGTGCCGATCTCACGGCGTAGCGGCGCCGCGAACTTCATGCTGGGGTGAAAGGCCTGGGCGAACATGAACCCGATCCCGGCCTCGCGCACGCACTGGGCCACGACCTCCGGCGGCACGGCGAGCTGAACGCCGAGGGCTTCGAAAGCGTCGGCGCTGCCGCTCTTGCGGGTGAACGATCGGTTGCCGTGCTTAGCGACCTTCGCCCCGGCGCCGGCGGCAATGAGCGCGGCCGTCGTCGTGACGTTGAACCAGCTGACCCCGCGGCCGCCCGTCCCGCAGGCGTCGACGGCCGGGAGGTCGCCCAGGTCCACGCGCGTGGCGTGCGCCCGCATGCTCTGCAAGAAGCCGGCGATCTCGTCCGCCGATTCGCCCTTCATCCGCAGCGCCGTGACGAGCGCGCCGAACTGAGCGGGGCTGACCTGGCCGGTGAGGATGGCCTCCATCACCTCGCGAGACGTGTCGCGCGAGAGCGAACGCCCGTCAACCACCGTCTGAATCGCGCCGACGATCATGAGAGCGTTCGCATCCCAGCCAGCTTGACGAAGTTTCGGAGCAAGTCGGGCCCCACCGTGGTGAGAATCGACTCCGGGTGAAACTGCACGCCGAATATCGGGTGGGTCTGATGCCGCACGCCCATGATAAGCCCATCCGGGGTGCGGGCCGTAACGTTTAGCTCCGACGGCATGCTCTCTTCCTCGATGATGAGCGAGTGATAGCGCGTGGCGGTGAACGGGTCCGGCAAGCCTTCGAACAGCTCCTCACTGTCGTGATGGATCGGCGAGGTCTTGCCGTGCATCAGCTCCGGCGCCCGCACGATGCGGCCGCCAAACGCCGCGCCGACGGCCTGGTGGCCCAGGCACACTCCCAGCGTCGGGATACGCGGACCCAAGGCGGCGATGAGGTCCACCGAAATGCCGGCCTCGGCCGGTGTGCAGGGACCCGGAGAGACCACGATCGCCTCCGGAGCCTTCGCCTCGATGTCGGCCACCGTGAGCGCGTCGTTGCGGTGGACGTCGATGTCGTCCGTGATCACGCTGAGGAACTGCACCAGGTTGTAGGTGAACGAGTCGTAGTTATCGAGCACGAGCAGCATGGCCAGCCTCCTCTGCGGTTTCGATCGCCCGCAACAGCGCCCGCGCCTTGTTGAGGCACTCGTGGAATTCCTGCTCGGGCACCGAGTCCGCCACGATCCCGGCGCCGGCCTGCACGTGCGCCACGCCGTCCCGGACGACCATCGTGCGAATGGTGATGGCTGTATCCAGGTCGCCCGAGTAGCTCACGTAGCCGACGGCGCCGCCGTACGGACCCCGCCGCAGGTTTTCCAGCTCGGCGATGATCTCCATCGCCCGGATCTTGGGCGCGCCTGAAAGCGTTCCCGCCGGGAAGCAGGCCCGCAGGGCGTCCAGTCCGGTGCGCCCGGGCTCCAGCGTGCCCGTCACGTCGCTCACGATGTGCATCACGTGCGAGTACCGCTCGATGCTCATGAAGTTGCCGACAGCGACCGAGCCCGATACGGACACCCGGCCGACATCGTTGCGGCCCAGATCGACGAGCATGACGTGCTCGGCGCGTTCTTTCGGGTCTGCCAGCAGCTCGTGCGCCAGCGCCGCGTCCGCCTCGGGGTCATCGCCGCGGGGCCGGGTTCCCGCGATCGGGCGCATGCGCACCTGGCTGTCCTCGTAGCGCACCATCATCTCCGGCGACGCGCCGGCGAGCTGCATGTCGCCAAAGTCCAGATAGAACATGTACGGCGACGGATTGATGCGTCGCAACGCCCGATAGACCTCAATGGGGTCGACGCTCAGCTTCCGGCTGAGGCGCAGCGACGGCACGGTCTGGATGATGTCCCCCGCCGAGATGTAGGCCTTCGCCCGCTCGACCGCTTGCATGAACTCGGCCTTGGACATGCTCATGGCTACGTGCCCATTGACCGGCGAAGCGGTTTCTCGGCTCGGAACCGGGGTGGGGCCTGCGATGCGGTCCGCCAGCGCCGCCAGGCGGTCCCGGGCTGCCGCATACCCCGCCGCCGGGTCGGGATTCGGACGGGCGACCGTGACGAGGCGCATCACGTCGCGGACGTGATCGAAGATCACCAGCTCCTCGCACAGCATGAACATGCCGTCAGGCACGCCCAGCGGGTCGGGCGCCGGCACGGGCAGCCGCTCGAAGCTGGCGGCCGCGTCGTAGGCCAGATACCCGACCGCGCCGCCTTGAAAGCGGGGCAATAGCGGATTTGGGTCGACAGCGGCCGTTTCCAGCATCTGGGACACCAGGTCGAGCGGATCGGTGTAGGTCTCGGTTCGGGCCTCGCCGCCGGCTTCGGTGAAGGTTGCCTCGCCGTCGCGGAAGCTGAGACTGCGCGCGGGCCGCGCGCCGACGAACGAATACCGCGCCACCTGCTCGCCGCCTTCGACGCTCTCGAGGAGAAAGGCCGAATCGCCGGCCCGCAGCTTGAGGAACACCGAGACCGGCGTGTCCAGGTCGCCGGGGATCTCGTCGAAGATCGGCACCGCGCGTCCCTCGGCGAGCTGATCGAGGGCCCACGCGCGCTGATCCGTGCGCGCGTCCACCAGTTGCGTCATGCCCATTCGACCTCTCCTTCCGGCCCCGACGCAGGGCACAAAAAAACCTCTCGCCTGAGGGGCGAGAGGCTCATGCCTTCGCGGTGCCACCCTGCTTCGGGTGCGCAATGCACCCCTTTCGCAGATACGGAGCTTGCGCTCGATATCCTGCCCTGCGCTAACGGAGGGCCTCCGGCGGAGCCTACTTGGGCATGCCCGTTGGGTCCGCGGCTCGTGGGGCCATTCGCCGTCGTCGCCGCGACCGGACTTGCAGCGCGAGGTCCGGCTCTCTAACGCGGCTTCCGACGGGTACTCGTCCCAGTCGCAGCCTTTCCAGCAATGGCGAGCCTACGGCGGGCAATTGCCGCGTGTCAATGGAATTTCCGGGTCGCGAGCTGCGCGGTGCGTGCCTACGAAGCTGGGGCAGGCGAAGTGAAACTGTCGAGCACGACGAAAAGATCGTCGAGGTAGGCGTCGGTGGCTGAGAGTCCCATGTGCCCCACGCGGAACACCTGTCCCGCAAGGTCCGCGATCCCGCTGCCGAGTTGAATGTTCACGCGCTCGCGCACGGCGGCCACGACATCGTCCGCCGCGATGCCCGGCGGGCGGACGCAGGGCCGTGACGGTGGGCGAAGCCCACTCATCCGCCGCCAGCGGCTCACAGCCGGCGGCGCGCGCCCGCGCCCGCACCCGGGCAGCAGTTTCGCGATAGCGCCGATAGCGCTGCTCAAGTCCCTCGGCGAGGATGCGGTCGGTGGCGACGGTCAGGGCGGCGATGATGTTGACCGGCATCGTGGCCGGCTGGGGGTGGAACTCGGCCATCTCGGTGGCGTAGCGGCGCCAGACGCGCAGGTCGCTGTAGAGGCCGTGGTGCGCCGCACCGCTTGACTCCAGGAATTCCCACGCCTTCGGATTGACGATGACCGGCGCGGCGCCCGGCGGCGCTTCGAGGGCCTTCTGCGACGCCGTGCAGCAGATGCCGATGCCCCAGGCGTCCACCGCCAGGCGCGCGGCGCCGAACGTCGACACCGCGTCGACGATGAGAAATCGGCCCGCGTCTGCTACCACGCGTTTCCGAGGGCCGCCAGGTCGTTGAGCACGCCGGTCGCCGTCTCGCCGTGCGTCAGGCCCACGACCTTGGCTTCCCGGGTGCGCCTGCATGAAGGCGGCGAGTTCATCCGGCCGCACCGGATCGCCGCGGGCCGTGCGCAGGATGTGGGTGACGACGCCGTAGCCCTCGGCGATCTCTTGCACATGCGACCGGAAAAGAAGCCGTTGTCGACCACGATGAGATGCCCGCCGGTTGGCACCGCCGTCCCGATGGCGGCGTCCAGACCCACGATGCCGGTACCCGCGAGCACGAAGGCGTCGCCGGCGCTCTCTCCAATCGCCAGCAGGTTCTGCCGCACCCGGCCGTAGGCCGCTACCCAGGTGTCGCCGTAGTGCGGAATCACCTGGCCCGGCGAGTGCCTCCAGCACCTCCGGCTCAAGGTCGATCGGCCCCGGAATCATCAGCCGCGGCGGCCGCGTCATACCGATACTCTCACGCCGAAGATTGGTGGGGCGACAAAGCAGGACGCGGGACGCGGCGGCGTCCCGCGATTGATCGCCGGGTTGGTCATATGGCCTGACGCATACGTGCCGTGAAGCATAGCGGCTTGGCGGCGCTGGGATCGTGCTATACACGCACAAACCGAGCTCTCTTGGGCGGCTTGATGCAGCGCACGCGACCCTCGAACCGCGTCTACGCCGAGTTGGGCGTGCCGCTGGTGATTCACGCCGGCGGGCCCACCACGAACTACGGTGGCTCGCTGATGCGGCCGGACACGCTGGCGGCGATGGCCGAGGCGGGGCGGGCGTTTGTGTCGGTCGAGACGCTCAACCGCCGCATCGGCGCCTATGTCGCCGAGGTCACCGACGCCGAGGCGGGCATGGTCGTGGCCGGGGCGGCCGCCGGAATGGTCCTTTCGCTGGCCGCGTGCGTGACGGGCACGGACCTCGCGGCCATCCGGCGCCTGCCGGACACGACCGGCCTCAAGGACGAGATGGTCATCCAGAAGCTCCATCGCGGTCCCTACAGCCACATGTACAGCTTTACCGGGGCACGTCTGGTCGAGGTCGGGAATGTGTCGTCGTGCCTGCCCGAGGAGCTGGCGGCCGCGCTCAGCGACCGCACGGCGGCGGTGGCGTTTCTGTTCGCGCCGGGGAACCCGCGCGGCGGGCTGACGTTGCCCCAGGTGGCCGAGATCGCCCACGCCCGTGGCATTCCGGTGATCGTGGACGCGGCCATGACGGTGCCGCCGCGGGACAACCTGACGCGCTACATCCGCGAGGGCGCCGATCTCGTCACGATGAGCGGCGGCAAGGTCATTCGCGGCCCCCAGGCGACTGGGCTGCTCTACGGCCGCGCGGATCTCATCGAGGCGGCGCACCTCAACAGCAGCCCGAACCATGCCATTGGCCGTCCATCCAAGGTGGCCAAGGAGGAGATGGTGGGCCTGTACGCCGCGCTGCGGAGCTACATGGACTCAGACGAGGACCAGATGCTGCGGGACATGGGAGAGCTGGTCGAGATCATCGTCGACGACGTCGGCGAGGTCGACGGCGTGCGCGCGACCGTGGAGTTCGACGACGACCGCTACTTCGTGCCGACCGCGGTGATCGGCTTCGAGGCCGAATGGACCGGACCGACGCGCAGACGGTCGGCGACGCGCTGCTGTCCGGTGATCCCACGATCTATGTCCGCGTCGATCCGGCGCGCGACCTGCTGGAGGCCTACTCAGCGAACCTGCAGCCCGGCGAGCCGGAGATCATCGCGCGGCGGTTGCGGGAGGTTCTGATGGGGACTGGCGCGTAGTCGCAGACTGGACTCAGGCTCAAGGCCGGAACAACGGCAATAGAGCTGCGTGCGGTGAGTGCGCGCCGCGCGCCCGCCAATCTGGAGGCCGGGAGTTTTTTGACGTGTTCGGGGTTTAACTTCGGTCTAGAAATACGAGCCCGACGGTTCCGGCCGCCCGCTCACACGTCGCCCTGTCGAGCGTGATAAACTAGTTTGTGATACAAACTTAGGTTCCCCGATGGGGGCCATGACGACAGGGAGGTAGTCGATGCCAGGACCAGACGCCGAAACGGCGGCACTCACAGCCGACGAGAGTTGGGGCGCCATCCACACGACGATGGACCGGGCGCGGAGCTCCATGTACGTCGCCGGGACGGCGACGATCCTGCTCCTGTGGGGCGCCATCGTCGCGCTGGGCTACTTCTCGCAGTACGCCATCGCGACGCTGGCGTCCGACTTTGCGGCGGGCAAGTCCGTGGTATCCCGGGCCGCTGTGGGGCGGCCTGGCGGCGGCCGGAATGGTGGGCAGCGCCCGCATCGGGCACCGCGCGGGCAGGGAGAACGCGGTCGGCGACGCCGCTCGCAGCGCTGGCATCAGGGTGTTCCTCTTCTGGCTCGCGGTGGTGGCCGCGGCGTTCCTGCTGCCGGCGGCTGCGGGCCTGTCGACGGCGAGACGATGCCGGCACCGCCATACCGCGCGTCACGGTGGGCATTGTGGCGCTGGGACTCGTCCTGTTCGGCATCATGCACCGCCCCGCGATTGCGGCGGTGGGCGTGGGCTTCGCGGCGGCGTACTACCTGCCCAGCTACCTCGCGGGCGATCTGGCGTTGCTGGTGACGGCGGCGGCGACGCTGGTCGTGGTGGCGCTGGGCGCGGCCTGGATACGCAAGAGCGGCGTCCTTTGACCGACGAGGCCACCGTCCTCAACGAGACCATCCATCAGTCGACGCGCCTGCGAATCATGACGCTGTTGGTCATGCAGCCCGAGACGGACCGGCTCGCCTACGGCTTCATCCAAAGGACCCTCGGCTTGACCGGCGGCAACTTGACCATCCACCTGCGCAAGCTCGAGGACGCGGACTACCTCGTCCTCACGAAGGAGTTCGTCGGAGTCAAGCCGCGCACGTGGGTTCAGGCGGCGGCGGTAGGCCGCCGCGCCTTTGCCGAATACCTCGTCGACCTGGAGAGAGCGCTGAATGGACAACTGCATCGCTAACCCACCGGATTGTGCTAGGCGGCCGATGGCCCAGGCTGCGCGCCGCCTGGGAGATTCAACCGCGGCCGGTCCCACGCTGCACGCAGCGCGGGCCACCGGACAACGACGCCGCGCTTTCACTCCGAGGCTACGCGCCGAATAGCCGCCATCGTCTGCCGCTGCATCTCGGCGATTTTGGCGTCGGAGAGGTGCGTCGTGTCGAAGGTGAGGGTCTCGCCGGAGATCGCGACCGGCTCGAGCGGCGTGCGCAGCATCGCGCGCATCTCCGTCAATCGATCGAAGTCGTAATGGCTCGGGTGCCGCTCGCCGCGCTCGGCGCGCGTTTGGAATCGCTTGAAGAGCACGTCGGGATCTCCGGTGAGGACGACCTGAACCGTTAGGAAGTCGGCGTCGCGCTCCAGTGCACGGAGGCGGGCGTTGTCATACGACGGCTTCAGCGGCGATTCGATGATGACCGACGTTCCGGCGACCAGCAGCTCGCGGGCGACACTGAACATCACGTCGATCGCGGCGGCGCCCAGACGCTTGGAGTCCTCGCAGTCGGTTGCGCCGAGCCGGTCGAACAGCTGCTCCTTGAACACGTCTTTCACCACCAGCGGCCAGCGCAGCTCGCGGGACAGCGCCCGCGCGAGGGTTGTTTTTCCCGTCGCCGCGTACCCGTTCACAATCAGCAGCACCGGCGGTCTTCGCTGCTCGTGTCTGCGGTTCACGTCCAGCGGTTCGGAGCGAGCGACGCGATCATAGGTGCAGGCCCTAGAATCGGCCATGGCCACCACGCCCCATGTTGGAGTCCCCGCCGGCTTCCGGCTCGAAGCGCCCTACGAGCCGGCGGGCGACCAGCCCAAGGCCGTCGCTCAGCTCGTTGACGGCATCCGCTCGGGCCACCGCTGTCAGACGCTGCTCGGCGTCACCGGGTCGGGCAAGACCTTCACCATCGCCAACGTTATCAACGCCGTGCAGCGCCCCGCGCTGGTGCTGGCGCACAACAAGACGCTGGCCGCCCAGTTGACCACGGAGTTGGCCGAATTCTTCCCGCACAACGCCGTCGAATATTTCGTCAGCTACTACGACTACTACCAACCCGAAGCGTACGTGGCGCGGACCGACACCTTCATCGAGAAAGAAACCGACATCAACTGGGAGATCGACAAGCTGCGGCTCTCCGCCACGCGCTCCCTCTTCGAGCGGCGCGACGTGATCATCGTCGCGTCCGTCTCGTGCATCTACGGCATCGGTTCACCGGAGGACTACGGCCAGGTGAGCCTGGCGATCGCGGCCGGCCAGGCGTATGACCGGCAATGGCTGCTTCGCCGGCTCGTCGCCATGCAATACCAGCGCAACGACGCCGGGTTTCAGCGCGGACGCTTTCGCGTGCGCGGGGACGTGGTGGAGATCCACCCGGCGTACGACGACTTCGTGCTGCGCTGCGAGTTCTTCGACGAGGAACTCGAGCGCATCGCCAAGATCGAGCCGCTGACGGGCGAGATTCTCGAGGACGTTGAGTCCGTCACCATTTATCCCGGCGCGGTTCTACGTCACCCCCGCCGAGCGCCTCAACGAGGCTCTGCGCGCCGTCGAGGACGAGTTGACGGAATACGCGGCCCAGCTGGACGAGCGCGACAAGGTGCTCGAGGCCGCCCGGCTGCGCCAGCGCACCAACTTCGACCTGGAGATGCTCCGCGAGACCGGGATGTGCTTTGGCATCGAGAACTACAGCCGTCACCTCAGCGGCCGGCGTCCCGGCCAGCCGCCCTGGGTGCTGCTCGACTACCTCCCGGACGACTTTCTGCTGGTGGTCGACGAGTCGCACGCCACCCTGCCGCAGGTTCGCGGCATGCTGGCCGGCGACCGCAGCCGCAAGCAGTCGCTGGTCGACTACGGCTTTCGCATGCCGTCGGCGTTCGACAACCGGCCGCTGGCCTTCGAGGAATTCGAGACCTACATGCAGTCGGCCGTTTTCATGTCCGCCACGCCCGGTCCCTACGAATACGAGCACAGCGAGCAGGTCGTGGAACAGATCGTGCGGCCCACCGGGCTGGTCGATCCGGCGATCGAGGTGCGGCCCACCGAAGGGCAGATCGACGACCTGATCGGCGAGATCAACAAGCGCGTCCGGGTCCATGAGCGCGTGCTCTGCACCACGCTCACCAAGCGCATGGCCGAGGACCTGGCCGAATACCTCGCGGAGATCGGCATCAAGGTGCACTACCTGCACTCGGAGATCGACACGCTGGACCGCGTCAGGATCCTCAGCGAACTGCGGCGCGGCGTGTACGACGTCGTGGTGGGGATCAACCTGCTGCGCGAGGGCCTCGATCTGCCCGAGGTGTCGATGGTGGCCATTCTGGATGCCGACAAAGAGGGGTTCCTGCGCGCCGACACCTCGCTCATTCAGACCATCGGCCGCGCCGCGCGGCATCTGCACGGCCGCGTCATCATGTATGCCGACATCGTGACGGCGAGCATGCGGCGGGCGATCGACGAGACCTATCGCCGACGCAGCCTGCAGATTCAGTACAACGCCGAGCACGGCATCACGCCGCAGTCGGTGATCAAGGGGCTGCGCGACCTCACCGACCGCGTGGTGGAGGCCGAGGCCCTGCCGCGCGCCGCCGAGACCGCGCCGGCCTATGAGCTGGGCTTCCGCCGCGTCGACGCCATGAGCCGGGCGGAGCTGGCCGCCCACATCAAGCAGCTGGAAGCCAAGATGCGCCTGGCCGCCGAGGCGCTCGAATTCGAGAAGGCCGCCCAATTCCGCGACCGCATCCGCGAGCTTCGTGAGGACCTGGAAGCGGCGAAGGCCTAATCCGATGTCCGAGGCCGATTTCCCGCACTCTCCGATTCCCGCCGCCAACGTCGCGTCGGTGCCACAGCGCAGCCCGTTGCGCTATCCCGGCGGCAAGACCTGGCTGGTGCCGCATATCCGCGCCTGGCTCGGCGGACTGGACCAAAAGCCGCGAGCTGCTGATCGAGCCGTTCGGCGGCGGCGCCATCGTCTCGCTGACGGCGGTGATGGAGGGTCTGGTCGAGCGCTGTCTGCTGGCCGAGCTCGACCGAGACGTGGCCGCCTTTTGGAAGGCCGCCCTGAATCACGGCCCCGAGCTTTGCGAGCGGATCCGCGAATTTGAGCCCACGCGCGAGGCCGTGGAAGCGCTGGCACGGACCCAGCCGGACGAGCCGCTGGATCGGGGCTTCCGCGCGCTGGTGCTCAATCGCACCCGCCGCGGAGGGATTCTGGCCCCGGGCGCGTCGCTGAGCCGCGCCGGCGAGAGCGGCAAGGGGCTGGCCTCCCGCTGGTACCCGGAGACTATCGCGTCTCGCCTGCGCGAGATCAGCGCGCACGCCGAGCGGATCGACTTCCGCGAAACCGACGGTATGCGGTTGCTTGAAGAGTTCGCGGGAACGCCGGGCTCGGTGGTCTTCGCGGATCCGCCCTACACCGCCGGCGGCAAGCGCGCCGGACGGCGGCTCTATACGCATTCCGAGATCGATCATCCGCGGCTGTTCCAAATGCTGGCCGACGCCGCGCCCGAGTTCATGCTCACCTACGACCACGCGCCCGAAATCGCGGCCCTCGTCCGCCGCCACGGGTTCCACGCCGTCCAGGTGACCATGAAGAACACGCACCATGACCGGATTGGGGAGTTGGGGAGCTGGTGATCACGCGCGGGGCCGCTGAGCGTGCGCAACAGGCGCTCGATGAGCAACCGTTGCCGCCTTGTCCGTTTCAGGAAAGCCAACCGCCATGCAGCAAGCGCGGCGGCGTGTGTTCAATTCAACGTTACGGTCAGGAGGAAGGCGAACGCTTGGCTCGTCCAGTGATTGTGTGCGCGGCGGTTTGGTGGTGCGCGCTGCCGAAATCGCCGGTTTCGGAGACACGATGGTGGCTCGCGAAGTGCCCTTCATGCGCGGCGTCAAGCTGCGGGCATCGATCCGTCGCCAGGCTTGTGGTATGGCCTCGAAATTCAGGCCGTCTATTTTTCGGTCGGAGCACCGCGAGGCTCAACTCGGTGCCGGCCAGGAACCATTTCCCAATGCGAGGGCCAGACTATCCACCTCAGGCCGTAAAGGTCCGCACTTCGCCGTTGAAGATCGCCGTGGCCGTGGACCGCCCATTCTCACGCACGGCCCCAGTTGCACGCAGCCGGGCCACCGGATCAGTCCGAGAATCCAGGTTCGTGACTGGTGCTGACGACCGTCATCCCGCCCATGAGCACTCCAGGTTCGGACGGTCGTTGCCGCACTTCCTGTCCCTTTAGACGAACGTCTTAGACTCCTCACTCCGTTCGGAGTGACAGGGTGGGTGATCCGTCCGCGCTCGGGGGTGAAATCTCCCACGCTGCGCGCAGCGTGGGCCACCGGACCACAGTCAAGTCGGCGGTCAGTTCTGCGAGAAGTGGGTGGCGACGACCTGATCGAGCAGGTCGTTGGTGCAGTCGCGGCAGAAGACGACTCGTGACCGGTGCTCTTGGCGTGCCAGCTCAAGGATGTCCTCGGGGCGCGGCGCGGCGCGCATGGCGCAGACGTTGGTGCACACGCGGCGGCCGTGCACCTCGTCCACTGCTTGCGCGCGGTCCGGGCCGGGCAGATCGAGCACTAGGCCGAAGCTGCGGGTCGCGAGCCGGCGCACGGCCATGCGCCGATCGTCATGCTCGGGAATGCGCCGCAGGCGGTGCATGGACAGGACGGCGGCCAGGTCCGTCTCCGCGGCCGCGAGCACGTGGGGATCGCTGGTGCCGCCGGCGTTGTGCTCAGGTGCATCCAGCAAATCCGCGTGCACGATGGCCACGTCATAGTGGGGCCCCACCTGCTGCCAGGGCTCGTCGCGCAGGACGTTGATGTACTTCGGCGCATAGATTTGCCCGGTAGCTTTGTCGAGGCTCTGCTCGACGTACCAGCGCGTGCTCCAATAGGGCGATCCGCGCGGTATGCCGGGGATGACCCAGGTGCCGAATGGCCGCAGCTCTCCTCGTTTCAGGCTCAGGCCGGCTCGCTGGCCGAGTACGAGCATCACCTCTTGGATATGCGCCACGGTGGAGACGACGGTCTCGGCCTCCCACGGCGCGACGCCGTCGGTCCACTGGAACGAGATCGACTTCATGGTCGAGCCTGGCGCGCTCCATCTGTGATCGGTGATGCCTGACGGTCATGGTAGGACGTCGGCGCCGCCGATTCGGCGGCGGAATCCGGCAGGGAGGCGGGTGCGGCCAATTGCTACGCTCGCCGCATGCAGATGAATGGCGATGGCGCGGCGGCGCCGAGCACGACGGATCGCGTTTCCGTGGTCGAGCTTGGCGCGGAGACGCGCGTGGGCGTTTTCGCGCAGCACGAGGGCGCCTACCGTTTGCTGACGGTGGCTGGGTCGCCCAGCACGCTTGACGCTCCCGATTTCGATCTCGCGCCGAGCTTCGAGCGGGCCCTCGCAGAAGCCGAATCGCTTGCCGGGGCCTATTTCGCCATCCCCGAGACTTCCGTTCGGCCGCACGGGGAGCCACGCACGCCGCCCATCGCTGCGGCAGTTGGTCGCGGTCTGGCGCCGGGACCGTCGTGTTTCGTGGTGAGCAATCTGGTCGCGCGCGACCTCGAAGCGCTCGAGGCGGCCCTAACCGACCGCGAGTTCGCCGTGATTGGCCGCGCCACGACCGCGGCGCGCGAATTTCGGGATCGGATTGACGGTCCGGCCACTATCGACGTCATCAGCGCGCAGCGGCCCAGCATCGTTGTGGTGGCGCTGACGGAAGATCGGGAAGGCCAGGGCTTGGCCTATATGGCCGACCTGCTGATCGGCGGGCTCGCCGGCCGCGAGTCGAGCTACGTGCCCGTGATCGCAATTCTCTATGGCGGCGAGCTTGATGAGCGCGCGCTCGCCGCGCTCAAGCAGGCGTTTCCGGTCCACGCCGTTTCCGTGCAGGGCGGCGGCGTGGACGTGCCGCTGGAAATGACCGAGCCGGACGCACTGCTCGACGACGTGCAACAGACGGTTAAGGCTCGACGATTCGCCGGCCGATCGGTGCCGGCTGAGATCGCCGACGCCCCGGCGCATGCAACCGCCGCGGCTCTGGGCGAGGCCGTGCGGGAGCTGGCCACGCAGCAGGCCCTGGAGGTTGCCGCGGTGTCGCTCGACGACGACTACGTGTCCGTCGTTGGCCACCAGGCGGGCAGGGGAGTAGGCGTGGGGCTGGGTCAACGGCAAGACCTTGCGCGTCCGTATCACATCGCGCTGCAAACGCCGATCGAGCGGGTGGCGCAGTGGGCGCCCGAGGAGCCAATTCCGCAGGCGCTGCGCTTCGCGGCCTTGAATCGATCGGCGCACCCGGCGGCGGTTGCGGCGACCTCGGCCGAGTTGCAGCTGGCCCACGCGGTGTTTACGGCCGCGGCCCGCGAGGCGCTGCGTGCGTCCGAAGACGGCCGGAGTCCGCTGAACCACGAGTCGCTTGATCTGATCGTTCTGACGGGTCGCGCGGCACGCAGCGCCGGTCGGGCGGTGCAAGCCGCGTTGTTGCTGGTGAATATCCTGGAGCCCGCGGGCGTCACCCAGTTGGCGATCGATCCGACATCGAGCCTGGCCATGCAGGGCGCGCTGGCACGCACCGGCGCCCGCGTCGCGTTCGAGTCGACCCTCGTGCCTTTGGGCGTCTGCGTGGCGCCGCGCGGCCGCGCCAGAGCCGGCGAGCCGGCGGTGCTGGTGGACGTTCGACCCAGCTCGGGGGCGCGCATCGAGCGCGAAGTGAGCGCGGGTGCGCTCGACGTCATCCAGTGGGACGCCCGCGTGCCGGCGGAAGTGCGCATCTGGCCGCAGGCGCGCTTCGACGTGGGCTTGGGCAACGGACGTCCGGCGCGGCTGAAGGCAAACGTCGGCTCCGGCATGGTGGGACTGATTGTGGATGCGCGCGGGCGACCGCTGGTGTGGCCCGACGAGGCCGATGAGCGCCAGGCGCGGCTGCAGCAGTGGCTGCGCTCGATGGACGCGTTTCCCCCGGTCGCGACCGGGGCCGCGCCAGCGAGGCCGCATGGAGGCTGAGCGCATCCGGCGCGCCATTCGGCAAACCGTGCGGAGCGGCACGCTGCGCCGCCGGCACGTGCTGCCGAGCTCGGGCCGAATCCTGGTCAATGACGGTGACGAAGTGGTCATGGGTCAGGTCTGGGGCCGCGGTCGCATGCGCACCGGGGTTACGGTGGTCGATTTGCCGCGACTGCTGAGCGCGCAGCTGGAGGACGTGCCCCGACTGCTCAAGGTGAGCCGCGCGGAAATCGTTGAAGAAGACACCTTGCTCGCGGAATCGCCCGGGCGGATGGGCATCGGGCGCCAGTGGCGGGCGCCGACCCGCGGCATGATCGCCAGCGTGAGTCCGCGCACCGGCGTGGCCGTCTTCGTGCGTGAGGTGCGCGAGGTGGCGCTGCACTGCCGTCTCGCCGGGACCGTCGTCAGCGTCACTCCCGGCGAGTCGATCGTCATCGAAGGCCAGGGGGTGGCCATTGCGGGTGCGCTGGGAGCCGGAGGGCGCGCCGTGGGGCCCGTGCGGGTCATCGAGTCAGGCGATCGGCCCGAGGATGTGGCCGAAGTCGGCGAGATTCTCGTGACGCCCGACCCGCTGCGCACCGAATGGATGCAGCGCGCCGTCGAGGCCCGCGCTTCGGCGGTCATCGCTCCGTCTGCTGACGACGCCACGCTGTCGGAGCTGGCGCTGGCCCCTACCATCGTCGGTCTTCCGCTGCCGCCGTCGGCGCCGCTTACGCCGCCCGTGCCCACGCTCCTGACCGAGGGGTTTGGTCACACCCGTATGCCACGCACCCTGCAACGCATATTCCGCGCCAGCACCGATGAGCTGGTTTCCGTGGTTGGAAGCCGTCAGCCCGGCGAATCCGAGGTGCTGCTGCCTCCGGGACCGTCCGAGGCGCTCGTCGCCGAGCTTGGGGCCGACGGCCTTCCGGTGCGGATCGTGGCCGGACCCGATGCCGGCGAAGAGGGTGTGGTGGTGGGTCCGGCGCCGGATGAGGCGCGCGCGCCCTCCGGTTCGCCGGCCGTCTGCGTGCGCGTGCAGCGGATGCAGGGAGGCACCGTGACCGTTCCCGCCGCCAACTGCGAGGCGATCGCCTAGGCCGCTACATCCGTTCGGGCGATTGGACCGCGAAGGGATCCGGCGAGGGCGGTTCGCGAACCGCCCTTACATCCGGGCGGGCGCGTCGATTCCCAAGAGATCCAAGCCGTTGGCCAGCACCTGCCGCACGGCCGCCACCAGGCGCAGGCGGGCGGCCGTTCGCACCGCGTCGTCGCTCACCACGCGGTGATCGTTGTAGTAGGAGTGAAAAGCCCGGGCGAGCTCCAGCAGGTAGTGGGCGATGCGGTGCGGCTCCCGCGAATCCGACGCGTCGACCATCACTTCGGGATAAGCCAAGAGCTGCCGCACCAGGGCGGCTTCCGGGGCGCCGAGTCGTGAAGGGTCCGGTGGCGCGTCGGGTGGGTTCTCGGCCGCCGAGCGTTGAATTCCCGCACAGCGCGCGTGCGCCATCTGGATGTAGTAGATGGGATTCTCCGGGTCCTCGCGCTTGGCCAGCTCCAGGTCGAACTCCATCTGGCTGTCGATCGCCTTGGAGACAAAGAAGTAGCGCGTGGCGGCCGGGCCAACCTCGTCGAGCACCTCGCGCAGCGTGATGAAGCGGCCGCTGCGCTTGCCGGCGCGCGCCAAGCCGTCTCCGCTGCGTACGCCGACCATCTGCGCCACGAGTATTTCGAGTCGTGCCGGATCGATCCCCAGCGCCTCCATGGCGGCCTTCATGCGGGGCACGTGACCCTGATGGTCGGCGCCCCAGATGTTAATTACGCGGTCGAACCGCCGCTGGCGGAATTTGTCGTGGTGATAGGCGATGTCGGTGGCGAAGTAGGTGGGATCGCCGCGTGAGCGCACCAGCACGTTTTCGCGGTCCTCGGTTCCCTCGCCGCCCACGAACCAGGTGGCGCCTTCGCGGTGCGTCACGTGTCCGCTTTCGGTCAGGGTCTGCAGCGCGGCCTCGACTTCGCCGCGGGCGCGCATCTCGCGCTCGGAGTACCACTCGTCGAATTCGAGATCGAGGTCGGCGAGGTCGTGCTTCACGGAGGCCAGCGCGATGGTCACGGACCGCTGCTCGAACGCCTCGGCGTCCTCGCGCCGCTGGATGTCGAGCCAGCGGTCGCCGTCCTCGGCGGCGACGGCCTGTCCCCATTCCGCCGCGTAGGCGCCCCGATAGCCGTCCTCGGGGAAGGGCTGGCTGACGCCGAGGGCGGCGGCGTAGTGATGGTGGACGGTCTGGCCGAGCAGCTCGATCTGGCGGCCCGCGTCGTTGACATAATATTCCCGTGTCACGTCATGTCCGCGGGCGGTGAGCATGCGGGCGATGGCGTCGCCGACGACGCCGATGCGTCCCGCGCCCACGGTGAGCGGGCCGGTGGGATTGGCGCTCAGATACTCCACCTGTATGCGATGGGGATCGGCAACCGGCGTCGGTCCGAAGTCCGCCCCGGCCTCCACGATTGCCTCGATTTGGCCCAGCACCCAGGCGTCATCGAGGCGGATGTTGACGAATCCCGGGCCGGCGACCGTGACGTCGGCGATGGCCGGATCGGACGCGACATGCGCGGCAATGGCCTCCGCAATGGCGCGCGGCGCCATCTTGGCCCCGCGCGCGAGGCGCAGCGCGTCCGCGCTGGCGTAGTCGGCCAGCTCGTCGCCGCGACGGTCCAGCCCGATTTGGGCGGTTGGCATCGGCGGCAAGTCACCGCTCGCACGGGCGGCGGCGAGAGCGTTACGCAGGAGCGCGGCCAAGCGCTCACGGAGTACGAATTCAGGCACGGGAGAATCGCGCAGGGTGGGGCACGTGCGCCGCGCGGTGCTTCGCGAGTATACGGACGAGTCGGACGCCGCGGCGCCGCTTGCAGACCTGGCCTCGACGGCTAGCGTCCCCAATCGCGCGGATAGCGGAAATCCCGATCGATGGTCCGGTCGGAGAGCTTGGCGATCACGGGCGGGCGGCGCTTGTATTGGGTTTGCTGCACGCGTCGGCGGATCTCCGCCACCAACGCGGCGTCGTAGCCGCCGGCGACGATCTCATCGGCGGTGTGCCACTCATCGACGAGCAGATAGAGCACGTCATCGGCCATTTCGTAGGTGAATCCCAGCTCGTCCTCATCGGACTGGCCCTGCCACAAGTCCGCCGAGGGCGGCTTTTCCAGGATCGCCGCCGGAAGGTCCAGCGCCGCCGCGAGCTGTCGCACCTGCGTCTTGTAGAGGTCGCCGATGGGGTTGACGGCGCTGGCCATGTCGCCGTGCAACGTGCCGTAGCCCAGCAGCAGCTCGGTCTTGTTGCTGGTGCCTACCACCAGCGCGTCGAAGGCCAGGGATTGATCGTAGGCCGCGATCATGCGCGTGCGCGACATCACGTTGCCGCGGCGCACCGGAGTTGTGTCGTCATCAAGCTCGTCCAGATAGCCATCGACCGCTTGGCTGACGTCGATGACCTGCGATTCGATGCCGAGGGCCTGGATCAGCGTTTCGGCGTCGCGCCGGCTGGCGGGATTGCTGGTGCGGTACGGCAGCACGAGCGCCAGTACGTTCTTCGGTCCCAGCGCGCGGGCCGCGAGGGCGCAGGTCAGGGCCGAGTCGATGCCGCCGGAGGTGGCCACGATGGCTCGCGTGAAGTCGAATTTCGAGATCGCGTCGGCAATAAAGCGCACCAACACCTGCTCGGCGAGCGCGGTGTCCAGCTGCAAGCCGTGGCGCGCGCGGCTCTGGAGGGATGTCTCAGTTGTCGATGCCATCGCGATGCTCCGCGGCAATGCGTGCGAACTCACGGCTCACCAGCTCGATGTTTGCGTCCCGGCGCAACGGCAGACGGGTTCGCTGCCGCCGCAGCAGGCTGTCGGGCAAGTCGGCGACGATGAAGGCCTCCTCGAAGTCCGGCGCTCGCGCCAGGCACGTGCCGTCGGGCGCTACCACCTCCGAGCCGCCCCAGAAGTTCACCCCGTCCTCAAACCCCACCCGGTTCACGTGCACCATGAAGCAGACGAGCATTTGCGCGTAGAGACGGTTGAGCGCGTGCCAAGTCTCGGCGCTCCCCAGCTCGCTCGCGCCGCCGCCCACGCCGCGCCCGGGACTGCTGGACAATCCGACGATCACGTCCGCGCCGTCGGCGGCTGCCAGTGCCGCGCTGGTTGGATGCCACAGGTCCTCGCAGACGAGCATGGCCTGCCGCCCGTAGTCCGTGTCGAAGGCCCGCACGTGCCTACCGGGCGCCAGGTCGCGCGCTTCGTCGAACAATCCGTAGGTCACCAGATAGACCTTCTGGTGGACGTGCAGCAGCCGTCCCCCGGACGCGCATGCCGCCGCCGGAACGAAGCGATGGTCGGCCGTCCGCTCGATGAACCCGAAGATGATGTCAATGTCGCGGCTCGCGTCCAGGATCGGCGCGAGACTGGAATCGTCGCGCGGGACGGCGACGTCGGCGACCAGGTCGCTGAGGAAATACCCCGTCAAGGACTGCTCCGGGAAGACGACGATGTTGCAGCCGGCCTTCACGGCGCGGTCGGCGTATTCGAGATGGGTAGCCAGATTGTGCGCCACGTCCCCCAGCCGGGGCCGGATCTGCGCCAGCGCTACCCGGAGATCGCGCACGGGTGCCCCTTCAGTTGACGAGCGTGGCGTCAGTCTAGCCACTGGGCGCCGCGTAGGCGGCCTCACCTGGCCTGGGCGGCCCCGTGATGCGCTCTCCAAAAGGTTGACGGGCCTCGACATCGCGCCTAAATTCGGCCGTTACAGGTTGGCGGTGAATCACGTTTGGACTCTGGGAGGCAGAAACCCAGCGGGCGCCGCCGATACGTCTGCCTCCGAGGAGTTCCGCGCATGCGTAAGTGGTTCGTCGTTGCCATCGTCAGTCTCTTGGTCGCCGGGTCGGTCACTTCCGTCCAGGCCATCGGCTGCGATCCGCACCAAGGCACGCCGATCGAGGGCGGCTGCCTCTACACCATCACTGGCGGCGACACGCCGGACCCCAGCGACGGATTCCCGGTCGTGAATACCGGCGAGATCAACTGGTATTCCTGCGTACGCACGCTCGACCTGCAGGACGTCGGCTACCCGATCGGCCAGCAATTCGAGTTCAGGGGCTTTCAGATAATGCCCCTGCAAAAGGTGATGCTGCAGTACCGGCCGGATTACCAAGACCGAGGCGGCTGTAGCACGTTCGCCTATCTCAACTCCATGGACCTGTTGGCTAATCGCTTCGGGGTGAACCTGCCCGGCGTGCCCGCGCATCGCGTGCTGCCGGAGGACGCGGGGGCGAGCTTCTCGCAGATCATCGACAACCACCTGCGGCTGCTGGACGCCAACCCCGTCCTCAAGGCCAAGTTCCTCGAAAAGTCGAATTGGATTGATCTCTACGGCTTGCCGATTGCCTACGAGGAGCAGGAGATCAACGGCAACCCGCAGGGCGCCCAAGTGCTGCGAGCGCAGCGGGCCGTGTGGCGAATCTTCAACGTGCAGGCGCCTGGCACCAGGGTCGGCGTTCCGCACCTGCTCAACGTGCCGGACCAGATCAAGAAGCTCAGCAACATCATCATTCCCCAGAGCGCCAAGCGCCCGGTGTCCCTTGCCCAGGCGGAGGGCCAGGTGCCGGAGCCCATGGTGCTGCCCCGGGGCCTGCACGGCTACGGCATGCAGGGCGAATTCCGACTCCCAGATGACCAGCAGCTGGCAGGTCTGATCACCGGCGCCGGCTTCGGCTGGGCTAAGCAGCAGGTGCCCTGGGAGGAAGTGGAAGTCTTCGGACCGGGCTGTCGGGAGCGTCCGCCCAACGAGTGGTTCTGGGACGACCTGGACCGCTTTGTCAACACCATGCGGGCCAACGGCCTCAGCATCCTCCTCAGCGTCGTGAAGGCGCCGGAGTGCCTCAAGCCCGCGGGGTCGCCGGCTGGTCACGGCCCGCCGATCGACCCGGCGACCTTCGGTCGCTTTATGTACGAGCTTGCGGGCCGCTACAAAGGGCGGGTCCAGGCCTATGAGCTATGGAACGAGGCCAACCTGCAACGTGAGTGGCCCTCGCTTCGACCCGCCGACCCCAACAATTCGGCCCACCTCGAGTTCCTCGAGCTGGTCAAGCACGGGTATAGCGGCGCCAAGCGCGGTGACCCCAACGCGTACATCGGGTTGGGCGCCATGACGCCGGCGGGCAATACGTCTACCGCCATCGACGACCGCGACTATCTGAGGCGCCTGTGGGCCGCCAACGGCGGCGAGGTCGCCAACTACTTCGAGTTCCTGGGCGTGCATCCCAATGGCGGGCCGAACGCGCCGGACGACACGATCCACAACCCGGCGGCGAGTCGTGCCAAGTGCAACAGCGGCTGGTCGACTCACGACAGCTTCTTCTTCAGCCGCTACGAGCAGCTGTACGCCGACATGATCGCGGCGGGCCCGGCGTTCCGGCATAAGACGCTCTGGCTCACCGAGTTCGGCTGGGCTTCGAACCCGAACCCGACCGCGGGCTACGAATACGCGCGCTGCAACAGCGAGCAGGACCAGGCGAACTACCTCGTCCGCGCGTTTGCCAAGGTGCGGGCCGAAGCGCCCTATGTGACGCACATGGTCGTCTGGAATCTGAACTTCCAGCAGGTCGTAGGCCCGAGTGACGAAAAGTCGGCGTTCGGGATCGTGCGCAGCGACCTGAGTCCGCGACCGGCCTACACGGCCCTCAGGAACATGCCGAAGTTCGCCCCGCCGACGGCGGGGTAGGCGAAGCACGACGCTAGGGTCTGCGAGACGGACCGGCGGGACTCGATGCCCGCCGGTCCGCCGCCGGCGCTCGTCGGCTTGGCCTCCGGTTGCGGCCTGAGCGCCTACACTTACCGCCATGGGCGTGCTCTACGTCGTGGCCACGCCAATTGGCAACCTTGAGGACCTGACGGCGCGCGCCGCCCGCGTGCTCGCCTCGGTGCCGGTGGTCGCGGCGGAAGACACCCGCCGCACGCGCAAGCTGCTCAACCACATCGGCGCGAGTCCGCGGCTCATCGCGTACCACGCGGAAAGTCCGGAGCGCCGGGAAGACGCCATCGTCGCCTGCTTGCTCGACGGCGATGTCGCGCTCGTGTCCGACGCCGGCACGCCGGGCCTGGCCGACCCGGGCCCCGACCTGGTGGCACGAGTCCGGCATGAAGGAATCTCCGTGGTGCCGATTCCCGGTGTTTCGGCGCTGGCAACCGCGCTGTCGGTGGTCTCGTTCGCGCAGCAGCCCGTCACGTTTATCGGATTCCTGCCCGAGCGGAAACCACGGCGCGAGCGCCTGGTCCGGCGCGCCTCCGCGGTCGCGCGTACGTTGGTCATCTATCTCCCGCCGCATCGGGCCGCGGCGCGCGTGGCCGAGCTGCTCGAGTGGCTGGGGGACCGCCCAGCGGCGATGTGCCGGGAGCTGACCAAGCTCCACGAGGACATTCGGGAGATGCCGCTCTCCGAGCTGCAAGGGGTGCTGGCGGAAAACACGCCACGCGGGGAGATCACGCTGGTGATCGACGTGGCGGAGCGCGAGCCCGAAGCCGCGCCCGAAGCGTCCACCGTTGCCAAGGCGGTTACGGCAGCCTTGGCGTCGGGCGCGTCGCCCAGCCAAGCCGCGGCGGAGGTCGCGCGGGAGCTGCGGGTTCCGCGGCGCGAGGTCTATGCCCTGGTCCAGGAGCTCCGCCGTGCGGACCGGACCGAGGCGTCCTGAAAAGTCTGGGATAGAATCGCGGACTCGCCTCGGGCGAAAGCTTCCGTGTCCAAGTACTACCTCACCACCGCCATTCCCTATCCCAGCGGCGAGCCGCACGTGGGCCACAGCTTCGAGATGATCGCCGCCGACGCTGTGGTGCGCTTCAAGCGGCTGCGCGGGATTGACGCCTACTTCCTGGGCGGGCTTGACGAAAACAGCCAGCGTGTCACGCGCCAGGCCGAAGCCGCGGGCGTGGACACCACGACCTACGTCGACGCCGCCGCGGAACGCTTTCAAGCCGTCTGGCACAGCGTCGACGTTGCATTCGACGACTTTGTGCGCACCACCGAGCCCCGGCATCACGTGACCGTCAATGAGTTTTTCGCTCGCGTGCTCGCCAGCGGCGATGTCTATGAGGGCGACTACGAGGGCTGGTATTGCGTCCCGTGCGAGGCGTTCTACACCGACGACGACCTGGCCGACGGGCTCTGTCCGGTTCACGACGCCAAGCCTGAGTGGCTCACCGAACGCAACTACTTCTTCCGAATGTCCAGATACCAGGACGCCATCGCCGCCCACTACGAGGCCCATCCGGACTTCGTGGTTCCCGCCGTGCGGCGCAACGAGATGCTCGGGATCATTCGCCAGGGTCTGCGGGATTTCAGCATCTCGCGCGCCTCGATGACCTGGGGCATCCCGCTGCCTAACGACCCCGCGCAGCGGATCTATGTCTGGTTCGACGCGCTGATCAACTACATCACGGGCGTCGGCTTCGGCCAGAACGGCGGCGAGGCGACCTTTGATCGATGGTGGCCGGCCGACGCGCATGTCATTGGCAAGGACATCGTCCGGTTCCACGCGCTCTACTGGCCCACCATGCTCATGTCGGCGGGCCTGCCGCTGCCGCGGCAAATCGTCGTCCACGGATGGGTGGACTATGAAGGCGCTCCAATGAGCCAGACAAGCGGCCACATGGTCCGGCCGGCCGACGTGATCGAGCGGCACGGGTCGGATGCCTTGCGCTACTACCTGCTGCGCGAGGTGCCGTTCGACCGGGACGGTGACTTCAAGTGGCACAACATGGGCCGCCGCTATCAGGACGACCTGGGCAACGACCTCGGCAACCTGGTGCTGCGTACGACGTCGATGCTCGGGCGCTACTTCGACGGCGCGGTCCCGCCGGCGGGGGAGCCGTCGGAGCTCGAGAGCGAGCTCCGCGCGGCGGCGGAGACTGCCTGGACGCTGGCCGAGGGGCACTACGAGTCCTGGCGGTTGCACCTGGCGCTGGGCGCCACCTTCGACTTCGTGAGCGCGGTGAATCGATATATCGACCGCACTGAGCCCTGGCGCGTGGCGAGGGATCCGGCGCAGCGCGAGCGCCTCGGAACCATCCTGGGCGCGGCTCTGGAGGCGCTGCGGCACATTGCGATCCAGATCCAACCGGCCATGCCGCGGACCTCTACCGCCATCCTCGGCCGCCTGGGCCTGCCGCCCGCTGGTCCTGGCGATTGGGGCGCGGGTGGTTGGGTGGGCTTGCCTGCCGGTCACTCCGTGCCGGGCGGCGGGGCGCTGTTTCCGCGCATCGAGGCCGCATAGCCACGCTGTTCGATACCCACGCGCATCTGGCGGATCCCGGATTCGCCGACGAAATGCCGGCGTTGCACGCCCGCGCGGTTGCGGCCGGCGTCGGCGAGGTGCTGGTCGTGGCGAACGACCTCGCGAGCAGCCGGCGGTCGATTGAGCTCACGGAGCGCTTCGACGGCTGGCTGGCCACCGTCGGCGTGCACCCCCACGAATGCGGGGATTGGGACCGCCGCACGGCAGGTGAGCTGCGCGCACTGGCCAGCCACCCCAACGTCCGCGCCATCGGCGAAACCGGTCTCGATCATCACCATGAGATTCAGCCGCGGGACCAGCAGCGGCGTGTGTTTGCCGACCACTGCGCGCTGGCGGTCGAGCTTGGCTTGCCGGTGGTCGTGCATTCGCGCAAGTCGCTCGATGCCGTGGCCGAGGTGCTGGAAGGCGTGCCGGGCATCAAGGGGGTGATGCACAGCTATGCGGGCGACGCCGCGCAGGCCCGCGGCTTCACCGACCTTGGATTGCACATCTCGCTCTCGGGCATCGTCACGTTTCGTCGCGAGCAGGCTCTGCGCGCCGTGACCGCGGAGATCCCCCTCGAGCGGCTGTTGCTCGAAACCGACGCGCCCTATTTGTCCCCCGAGCCGCTGAGAGGGCGACGCAACGAACCCGCACACCTGCCGCACACGGCGGCGGTAGTGGCGGCGGCCGTGGGAATATCGGTACCCTCACTGGCCGAGAGGACCACCCGGAATGCGCGCGCCGTCTTCGGTGCCCCCGCCGCTCGTGCCTGACCATCAATCGGCGGCCGATGCTGACGAGCTAGCGACCACCCTGGTCGCGCCGCAGCTTGTCGACGTTGAGGAAGTTCTCCGCGCCTGCACGCGCGTCCCCGAAGTTCCCCTATTGGAGGAAGTCCTCAAGGCGGTGCTCCTGGCGCCGGGCAAGCGCCTCCGGCCGTCCCTGGCGCTTCACGTAGCCCAGGTCGTCGGCGGGCGGCCGGAAGCAGTAGCCAAACTGGCCGCGGCTACGGAGGTGTTGCACTCGGCCACGCTGGTGCACGACGACATTGTCGACAGCTCGCCCGAGCGGCGCGGGCAGCCCGCCGTGCACGTGATGTGGTCGCAAAAGATCGCCGTGCTGGCCGGCGACTACCTCTTTGCAACGGCCGCCGACCTGGTCGCGCAGCTCGATCGACCGGTCATCGTGCGTTTGTTCGCCGCCACCATCCACGACATGTCCATGAGCGAATTCGTGATCCCGAGCTACGACGACCCGGGCGACCTTGCTCGGCAGCAATACCTGAAAAAAACCGGGCACAAGACGGCTTCGCTTTTTGCGCTCGCCTGTGAAGCCGCCGCCGTGCTGGGCGACGCCTCAGCAACTGAGCGCGAGGCCTTCCGCGACTTGGGCTGGAGCCTCGGCATGGCGTTTCAAATCACCGACGACATTCTGGATATCAGCGGATTGGTCGCCGAGACCGGCAAGCCGGTAGGCACCGACCTTCGCGCCGGGCTTGTCACGCTGCCGGTCATCTTGTACCTGCGCAACGAGGCGAGCGGTGATGACCCGGTGCGCGCCGTTCTCGCCGGACAAGCGACGGATGACGCGGCCGTGGCGCAGGCCCTGGACGCGATCAAGGCCTCGGGCGCGGTGGAGGAAGCGGCCGGCGTCGCGGGGTGCTATGCGGCGCGTGCCCAGGCAGCCCTGGACCGCGTTCGTCCGGCGCCGTCGCCCGAGTCCTTTGCGGCCTTTATCCGGCAGGCGACCGAGCGCACCCGCTAGCCGCCCGCGCGGCCGATAATGCGGCATGGCCAAATCGCCCTGGGTGCGTCCCATGTTCGATGCGATCGCACCCCGCTACGACGTTCTCAATCGGCTGATGAGCTTCGGGATGGACCGGGGCTGGCGCCGCGATGCGGTGGCGCAGGCGCTTGAAGGGCGGCCCGCGACCGTTCTTGACGCCGGCGCCGGGACGTTCGACCTCGCGCTGGAAGTCTGGCGCAGCTCGGCGCACGCTCCCCGGGTCATCGCGCTCGACTTCGCCGGCGAGATGCTGGCCCACGGGATGGCCCGCGTCCGGCATGCCGGCGCCGACGTCTGTGCGCTGCAGGGCGACGCGCTCTGCCTGCCGCTGGCATCCGGCTCCGTCGATGCGGTCGTCAGCGCTTTTCTGCCGCGCAATCTGGATAGCCTGCCGCGGGCCTGGCGAAGCTTCGCGCGCGTGCTGCGTCCGGGCGGCGTGCTGGTCATCCTGGAGATGACGCCGGTGCGCACGCCGGTGTTCCGCCAGTTCTTCCGCCTCTATTTCCATCGCTGGATCCCCTGGCTCGGGCGTCGGCTCAGCGGCCACGGAGCGGCCTACACGTGGCTGCCGCAATCGGTGGACGACTTTCCCACGGCGCAGGAGCTGGCCGACCAGATGGAAGCTGCCGGGTTTGTGGACGTACGGTTCCGGAAGCACGGTTTTGGCGCCGTGGCCCTCCACGTGGCGCGGCGGCCATGACCGCTGCCGTCTCCCCGGTCGAGTCCCAGGGCGCGTGGGAGGGCTTTGTGGCCGGACACCGGGATGGCGGATTCCTGCAGTCGTGGCGCTGGGGGGAGCTCAAGTCTCGCTACGGGTGGCGCGCGATTCGGCTGGCTCAGCCGCGCGGGGACGGCGGCCTCGCGGCCGGGGCCCAGGTGCTCGTCCGAACCAAGCGGCTCGGGCCGGGCGGGCCGCGTGTTGGCCTGGCCTATGTGCCGCGCGGACCGCTCGCCGATACCCCTGACGAGGCGGCGGCGGTGGTGCGCGCGGCAATCGAGGTCGGCCGGGACCACGGCGCCTCGTTCGTGCGCGTCGAGCCACCAAGCGACTTTGCCGCCGAGGCGCTGCCGGCCTGTGGATTCCGGCCGTCCGGCCAATACGTGCAGATCCCGCGCACCGCGGTGGTCGACCTTGAGCGACCTGAGACCGAGATCCTGGCCGGCTTCAAGCCCAAGATGCGCTACAACATCCGGCTCGCGGGCCGCCGCGGCGTCGAGGTCTCGGTCGCCGAGCACGACGCGGATTTCGAGGCGTTCGTCCACCTGATGCGCGTCACCGCGTCCCGTGAACGGTTTGCCGTTCACCATCCGTCGTACTACCGGGATGTGTGGCAGACGTTCCGGCCCGATCACGGGGCGTTGCTGATTGCGCGCCATCAGGGAACGCCGCTGGCGGCGCTGATGGTGGTGGGCGCGGGTCGCACTGCCGCCTACGTGTTCGGCGGATCGTCCAACGAGCACCGCAACCTGATGGCGCCCCACGCGGCCCAGTGGGCGGCCATGCAGTGGGCGAAGGCGAGCGGATTCTCGCGCTATGACCTGTGGGGGATGGCGGACCGCGACGACCCAAACGACGCCATGGCCGGCGTGCACCGGTTCAAGCTCGGATTCAACCCTGACCTGGTGACATTCCCCGGCGCGTTCGATCTGCCCCTGCAGCCCGTTCGCGCGTGGCTGTTGACCCGCGCCGCGCTGCGCCTGCGGGACACGTTGCAGCGTGTCCGCGCCGGCCGGGCGGGTCCGGTATGACCGACGCCGGGTCGCCTGTCCCGCGGGCATTCACGGATCTCCTGGCGGCCTGTCCGGACGCGCAGCTGCGCCAACCGGCTCGTGAACCAATTGCCTCGGTGCACTTTGACTCGCGACAGGTTGGCCCCGGCGCCTGCTTCGTCGCGCGGCGAGGGCTGCGCGACGACGGCCATGCCTACATTCCCGCGGCCGTAGCCGCCGGTGCGGTGGCCGTGGTCGCCGAGCGTCCCGTCGAGCTTCCGGCGCACGTGGGGCTCGCGCTCGTGCCGGACGGCCGGCGGGCACTGGCGGCGCTGGCGCGATGTCTTTGGGGTGAACCCGATCTCGCGCTGGGCACGGTCGGCGTGACGGGAACGGACGGCAAGACCACCACCAGCCATCTGATCGCGGCGATGCTTGAGGCGCAGGGGCACGCGGCCGGCGCGATGACCACCGTGGGCACATGGCTTGGCGGCGGATGGCGGCCGGCCGCAGGACGGCTGACCACGCCCGAGGCGCCGCAGATCGCCAGGCAGTTGCGCGAGCTGGTGGATGCGGGCGCCGACTGGACCGTGCTCGAAGTGGCCTCCCACGCGCTGGAGCTCCAGCGCGTGGACGGATTCAGCTTCGACCGTGCGGTGATCACCAACGTGACCCACGAGCACCTCGACCTTCACGGCGGCATCGACGGCTACCGGCGGGCGAAGCGCCGGCTGCTCGATCTGCTGGACGCGACTCCTGCTACCGAGCGAGGCCGCGCGGCAATTCTCAACGCGGACGATCCCGTTGTCGCGGGGTTCGCGCGACACACCCAAAGCGACGTGATTACGTTTGGTCGCGGACCGGCGGCGGATGTGCAGGCCGAGTGGACTGAATCCGACGATGGACGCCGGCAGGTGACGCTGAATTCTCCGTGGGGCCGCTGGACCGTTCCCACCAAGCTCGTCGGCCCGTGGAACGCCTTCAACATCGCCGCCGCCACGGCATGCGTGGGGTCGATCAGCGGCAGCCTCGACGCTGCGATGGCGGCGCTGCCGCACATCGCGCCCGTGCCCGGACGGATGCAGCCCATCGAGTGCGGTCAGCCGTTCGCTGTGATCGTGGACTTTGCGCACACGCCGGCCGCGCTGGAGGCCTGTCTGCGCGCGCTCCGTCCGCAGACCGCCGGACGGCTCATCGCCGTGTTCGGCAGCGCCGGCGATCAGGATCGAAGCAAGCGGCCGCTGCTGGGTCGCGCGGCGGCCGAGTTGGCGGACTGGATGGTGGTGGCCGACGAGGACCCGCGCAGCGAGGACCCGCGGGCCATTGCCGAGGCCGTCGTCGCCGGAGCCCGGGAGGTGCGTCCAGACGTGTGGATCGACATCGTGCTGGATCGCCGGGCGGCCATTCACATGGCCATCGCCGCGGCCCATGCCGGCGACACGGTGCTGCTGGCGGGCAAGGGCCACGAAAGCAGCATCGCCTATGCCGACCACAGCGTTGCCTGGGACGAAGCCGCCGAAGCGCGGGCGGCGCTGGCCGCCGCCGGCTACCCCGAGCCGTAGCCTATCGCCGAACTTGCCCCGCACGGCTGCTAGGGTATGCCCGCGACCGACCGCGATAGCACCAATTCACCCGCGAGAAACCGCTCGATGAGAATTGCGCTCTATCAGGAATTCGGCGAAGGATGCCGCCGGCTGACCCATGAGCTGCTGCCCGCTGCCGCCGGCTGGGAGCTGGTCGAGGCGCAGCACGTCGGGGTTGACGTTGCCTCGCTGGCCGCCGAGGACGCCGCGACGATTCGCAGTGCCGAGGTGGTCATCGCGACACCCCTCAGTCCTCTGCCGGACGCTATCTACGATCCCGACGGGCGGGTGCGGCTGATTCAGCTGCTCTCCGCCGGCTACGACACGATTGACCTCGACCGCTGCCGGGCGCTGGGCAACTGGTGGCCACCAACGGCGGCGCCAACGCCGTGGCCGTGGCCGAGCACACGATTCTGCTCATCCTCTCGGTGCTCCGGCGTCTGCCGGTGATCGACCGCGATACGCGGTCCGGCCGCTGGACGGCGGCCAAGACGTCCGAGTGGGAGCCGCACGAGCTTGAGGGTCGAACCGTCGGGCTGGTGGGCCTGGGCCAGATTGGCCGGCAGGTCGCGCGGCGGCTGCTCCCGTTCGACGTGAAGCTCCAATACCACGACGTCGTAGAGGCGCCCCGCGAGGTCACCGACAGCCTGCAAATCCGCTACGTGTCGTGGTCCGAGCTTTTGGAGACCTCGGACATCGTCTCGCTCCACGTGCCGCTGATGGAGAGCACGCGCGGCCTGATCGCCGCCGCCGAGCTGGCCCAGATGAAGCCGGATGCGATCGTGATCAATACGGCGCGGGGCGGTGTGATCGACGAACCGGCGCTCGTCGCCGCGCTGGACAGCGGGCACCTGGGCGGCGCCGGCCTCGATGCATTCGATGCCGAACCGTTTCCGGCCGGGCAGGCGCTGGCCGCGTTCGATCAGGTCGTGCTCACGCCCCACTTCGCCGGGCCGACCTACGAAAGCTGGCCCAAGCGCGTCCGCTTCGCCTACGAAAACGTGGCCCGCGTGGAACGCAACGAACGCCCCGAGGCGGTCGTGCACGAACTGGCCGATTTGCCCCTACGGGCGGCGCGGTAGGCGGCGCTACTCCGACTCCTCACTTGGAATCAGCGGCTCGATCTGAGTGATGAGGTCCGGCAATTCCACTTGAGTGATCCGCCAGAGAACATCTAAGTCCACGTCAAAGTACTTGTGGACGACACGATTACGGAAGGCGACGATTCGGCGCCACGGAATCTCTGGCTGAGCTTGCCGAATGTCCGCACCGACCCTGGCTGCAGCCTCACCGATGTTCTGGACCGCATTCAGAGTTGCGCGCCAATGCAGGCTGCTTTGCTCGAATTGGCGGAAGCTGAGCCCGGCTGTGATCTCAAGCGCGGCGCGCGCTTCCAGAAGCATGTCCAGCAAGTAGGCGTTCTCATCGCGCTGCATAGATGACCTCGGCGGAATCGAGGATCGCCCGGCGGCGGATGTAGTTGCGACTCCGCTCGATGCCCCGGCGGCTGACTAAGTCTGCCTTGCGTCCGAGCAACTGACTTAGCTCCTCCTCCATTGTCACCATCTCAAGAAGCCCGTGCTGCGCTTCTGGCAGGTAGCTCACCAACACGTCGACGTCGCTCTCCGGCCCGAAGTCGTCGCGCAGCACCGATCCGAATAGCGCAAGTTCCGAGATTTGCCAGCGCTTGCAGAAGTCGGCCAACTCTTGCCGGGGCACCTGGATTTCGCCCTTGGCGAGGCGACTGCTGCGGGCCATGTCAGGCTCCTTCCGTCGGGCGTTCCAGCAGCTTCATCAGCTCGCGCCATTCGGCGGGTGCGAGGCCGCTGGATTCCTGGTCGACCGCTTCGCCGTTGAGCATGCGGCGCAGGACGGCCAGGCCCGGGCCGGAGATCGAGGCGGCGTTCATGCGGTAGTCCATGAAGGCGTCAAAGGTGAGCGGCACCCAGCGGCGGATGACGTCGAGCAGCACTTCGGCATAGGCGCGGATTTCGTATTGCGCGTGGGGGTCCGCGCGCAGCCAGACGAAGTGCAGCAGGTTCAGCAGGTCGATCTTCCAGTACCACTGGGTGTAGAAATTGAGGGAGAGGTTCATCCGCGCCAGCTCGCGGGCCAGACCCTGGCGGTCGGCATCGAGCGTCGCTCCTTCGGCGTCCAGGTTCAGCATCTCCTCGTAGTGCTCGTAGGCCTGGCCGGCGTCGGTGGTGAGGAGGTCGAGCACGCGCTGGGCCTCGTCGTCGTTCAGCACGTCCCCGCTGCCCTGGCTGTTGAGGGTCGATTGCGCTTGCAGGCGGTCGCGCTCCGGGACGTAGAACTCGTGGTCGAGCACGGAGTAGCGCGCGGAGTACTCGTTCACGCTGGCGGTGCGGTGGCGGATCCACTGGCGCGCCACGAAGATCGGCAGCTTGACGTGCAGCTTGATCTCGCACATCTCGAAGGGCGTGGTGTGCCAGTGGCGCATGAGGTAGCGAATGAGGCCGCGGTCGCGCCGTTGCCGCTTGCTGCCGCGGCCGTAGGAGACGCGCGCGGCTTGCACGATGGCCTCGTCGTCGCCCATGTAGTCGACGACGCGGATGAAGCCGTGGTCGAGGACCGGCACGGGCTCGAATAGCAACTCTTCAAGGGCGGCGACCGTCGTGCGCCGGGTGGTGTGCGCTTGGGCGCGCTGCTCGGCGATGCTGGCCTGTTGTTCGGGCGCGATGCGTGGCGTCTGGACGGTTCCGGGAGTGCGTCCCCTGGCGGTCTGAATCTTAGCCGCTATGGCAGCAGCCCGCGCTGCCGCAGCAGCTCGGCGCCGATTGATCCGAGGCGAACCTCGCCGAACTCGGGGTACCACTCGAACCGGGCGCGCTGGAAGTACTGCACGGTGCGCCCGTTCTCGTGCATTTCGTCGGAGATTGGGTAGCCAAAGCGGTCGAGTGCGCCCTGGGACTCCCAGTAGGCCAGGAACGCGTAGTGCACCGCCTGCCTGGTCTCGGGGAAGTAGCGGTGGTTGGGCTCTCGTGGGATCGGCTCGGCGCGCGGGAACGGTCGCCGCGCGGCCGTCACCTCGTCGCCCAGCAGGCCCAGTTGGACCTCGTAGCGGGTGCCGGCGTGCTCGGGGTGGTACTCGAAGCGCGCCTTTTCGAAATACTGCACGGTGCGTCCGCCGCGGACGAACTCTTCGGTCAGCGGCAGCCCGAATGTCTCGACGCCGCCGTTTGCGTCGAAGTAGCGCAGAAAGCCGTACACGACATTGTGGCCGGTGTCGTCGTAGTAGCGGGATTGGCCGTTGGGCAGGTTGAGCGGAACGGCGGGACGGGTGAGCGAGTGCGCGAGCAAGATGCGGAAGTGCGAGCTGGCGATCGCGCCGACCTGGGGCGCGGCGTGCGCGTTAAATGCGCTCCTAAAGTCAAGGTGGCTGACCTCTGCCGAGCCGGCGGTGCCGTTGACGTGGATTCGCACGGTGCGCCCGCCGTCCGTGCGTCGAATGTCCAGGCTCTGGATGTCGCCCAGGGCGACACCCGCCGCCGCCCGCAGCGCGTCACCCAGCACCGTCAGCGCGAATGCCTCGGTGCGCCAGGTTCCGAATGGCGAGTCGGCATCCCAGGGGCGTCCCGATGGGTCGACGTCGGAAACGCCCTGCAAATAGGGCAGCGGCGCTCCGCCGAACTGGTCGCTGCTCGCCTCGGTGTGCCCATTGCTGGTGCTGAAATAGTAGGGGCGCACCGTTTCACCGGCGTAGGTCAGCACCTGTCCGGCCGTGGCGTCGACCGCCGCGTTGGTCGACTCGGTTTCGTGGTTGGCGCCCGCGTAGGCCTGGTGGTTCGGCGTGTCGTCGATGTCCCACATCGAGTGGTTGGACCGCAGTCCGGTGAGGGCGTAGCCGCGGGCGGCGATGGCCTGGGCCTGCAAGGCCGCGGCGGGCCAGTGGAAGGGCATCTCCGCCGGCACCACGCCGCGCAGGTAGTCCTCGATCGGGAGGACGTTGACGGTGTCGACCTGGGATTCTCCGTGGGCATGCAGCACCAGCGCGCCGCGATAGGTGTCGAGATAGGCGCCAGAGACCTGCTCGCTCTTCGAGGCGGGCTTGTGCACCGCCCGCAGACGGGTAGCTGCTTCCAGCGGCTTGATGACCAGGACGCTCGGCAGCTGAAAGCCTTGAGTCCACACGCCGCTGGGATTGATCACGCCGACGGTTATGCCGCCGCTGCCGGTTTGCTCAAGCAGGCGCAGGCGGGCGCCCGCCGGCAGTGGGCCGGTGACATTCTCGACTTGCCAGCTTCCGCCGATGCCGATGATGTCGCCTGGCAGGCCATTCGATGACCCGGTCGAGCCGTCGACGGCCGGGGGCCGGTAGGCGCGGTCAATGAGCACCCGGATCTGCGTGCCGGCGGTGTCGGCCTGGCCGATCCCGGTGCCCGGGTAGTAGGCCTGCAGGATTTCCGCCGCCGATTGGCCGGCATGCGCCCGTCCGCGAGCGCCCCACTGCGACATCCCCACGCCGTGGCCCCACCCCGCGCCTTCGAGTCGAACGGTCGCCTGGGGATGAAAGGGCACGGCGACGGTATTCACCGCGGCCGCGCGTCCTGGCATGGTCGCCAGCACCACCGCCGACAAGGCAATCAGGCCGGTTAGAGCCCCTGCCAGCCGGCCCGCCCGGCACCAGCGGATGATGTGGGCGTCTCGTCTCACAGAGCACCGAGTGTACGGCCCGCGGGCACGTGGTTGAGCCACATGCGCAAACGGACGGCCGTGATTGACTGTGACGGCAGATTGCCCGTAAGCCATCTTGGCGGCCCATATACTGCACGGGTGGCGTCGCGCAGCGGCAAACACTCATGAGCGCTCCCGCCGCGCGGGGTCCCATTGTCACGATCGACGGTCCGGCCGCCGTGGGCAAAACGACGGTCGGCCGCATGCTGGCCGAGTCGCTTGGCTACCTGTGCCTGGACAGCGGGCTGTTCTACCGCGCCGTGGCGCTGGCAACCGTGCGTGTCGGCGGCGATCCGGACAGCCCGGACGATGCGCTTGCGGCGGCGCACTCCCTGCGCCTGCGCTTCGCGCCTGACCCGTCGGGGAAATATGCTGCCCGCGCGTTCGACGGAGACTGTGATATCACCGAGGAACTCATCAGCCCTGAAGTCGATCGCACCGTGTCGCTGGTATCGCGGATTCCCGAGGTGCGGGCGGCCATGCTCGAGCCCCAGCGCGAGGCCCTCAGCGAGGGCGGCATTGTGGCGCTGGGCCGCGATATTGGGACTGTGGTGTGCCCGGAGGCCGACCTCAAGATCTACCTGGACGCCAGCCCGGACGTCCGCGCGCAGCGCCGCTGGCGCGAACGGCGGGAGGCAGGAGGCCAGCTTGACATTGCCGAGATCCGCGCGGGCCTGCTGGCGCGGGACCGCATCGACTCGCAGCGATCGATCGCGCCGCTGCAGGCCGCACCCGACGCCGTGATCATCTCCTCCGACGACTGCACGCCGGCTCAGGTCGTGCATGCCATCAGGTCGTCAATGGCTGTCCGGGGGTTGATCCGTGAGGCCTGACTATCTCTTTTGGTCACCGAATCGCACCCCCCGCCCATCGATGTGGGCCTACCTCGGCGGTCGAGCCTTCGGCCGCTTTCTCATGTTTCCGCTGCTGTTTGACGTCCATGTCAAGGGAGTGGAGCGCGTGCCTCGGGATGGCCCGCTGATTCTGGCCGCCAACCACGTGAGCAACTTCGATCCGCTGTTGCTGGGCACCTATGTCCCGCGCACCACGGCCTTTGTCGCCAAACAGGAACTCTATCGGGCGGCGCCCCTGGCGCTCCTGTGGCACCTGTGGGGCGCGGTGCTCGTCCGACGCGATGGTCTGGACATGCGCCCTCTGCGAATGCTGTTGCGAATCTTGAAGGACGACGGCACTGTCGGCATGTTCCCGGAGGGCACGCGCAGCCGCGGGCGGGGCCTACAGCGGCCGCTGGCCGGGGTGTCCTACCTGGCCGTCAAGAGCCGCGTCCCGATTCTGCCCGTGGCCGTTTGGGGCGCCGACGACCTGGACCTCAGGTCGCGGATGGTTCGCGGCCGCCCCCGTGTCGACCTGCACATCGGTCAGGTGCTGGTTCTGGACATACCGGCCGGCAGACTCACGCGGGAGGTGCTCGACCAGGCAGGCGAAGACGTTATGCAGCGCATCGCGGCGCTGTTGCCGGAACGTCTGCGCGGCGTGTACGCCGCGTCGCCGGCAGGAGCGGTCGATGCCTGACGTCGATCGCCAGCTGCCGCTGGTGGCGCTGATCGGACGGCCCAACGTCGGCAAGTCCACACTGTTCAACCGGCTGGTCGGGGAGCGCTCGGCGGTGGTCGAGGCGCAGCCCGGCACCACGCGCGATCGCATCTACGGCGAGCTGGAATGGCGCGGGCGCGCCTTCGCCGTCGTGGATACCGCCGGCATCGCCTGGCACGATCCGGCACCCGTGGCCGAGGCGGCGGTGGCTCAGGCCAGGGCCGCCGCGGATGAAGCGGATCTTGTGCTGGTCCTGACGGATGTCCAGACCGGGGTGACGGAGCTGGACGGGATCGTGGCACGCGAGGTGCTCAAGCGACAGCGGCCGCACCTGCTGGTCGTCAACAAGGCCGACCACATGGACCTGCGGCTGGATACGGGCGCGTTCTATGCCCTTGGCCTGGGTGAGCCGACGGCCATATCCGCGACGCATGGGACCGCGACCGGCGATCTGTTGGATGCCGTGGCCGAGCGTCTGCCGGCCGTGGCCTATGCCGGTGAGTCCGACGAGCTGCCGCGACTGGCGATTGTGGGTCGGCCAAACGTCGGCAAGTCGTCCCTGCTGAATGCGCTGTTGGGTGAGACGCGAGCGCTGGTGCACGACGCGCCAGGCACCACGCGCGACAGCATCGACACCCTGCTGGAGTGGGAGGGTCGGCCGATTCGGCTCATCGACACGGCGGGGATTCGGCGCCGGGGCCACATTGACTCCGGCGTGGAATATCACAGCGTCCTGCGTGCCGTGCGCTCGATCCAGCGGTGCGACGTCGGCCTGTTGATGGTTGACGCCCACGAGGGCCCGACCGCGCAGGACTCGCACGTGGCGGGTCTCGTGCTGGAGGCCGGCAAGGGCATCGTGGTTCTCGCGAACAAGTGGGACTTACTTCAGGACCCGGAGCGTCGGAAAGAGGTCGACTTCCACCTTCAGCGGATCTTGCACTTCCTGCCCGAGGCGCCGTTTCTGCACACCTCGGCGCACACGGGCCGCGGCGTGCCGGCGAGCGTCACCGCTGGGCTCCAGGTGCACGAGGTCCGGCAGACGCGCGTGGCGACGGGTCCGCTCAATCGGTTCTTGCGCGCGTGGGCCGGCCGCCGCGGTCCGCCCAGCCGCAAGGGGCGCCAGGCGCGATTCAAGTACGCCACCCAGATCGGCGTCAGCCCGCCGTCCTTCGTCACCTTCTTCGCGCGGCCCGAGAACGTGCATCCCTCGTACGTGCGCTATCTGGAAAACGGGCTGCGCGAGGCCTTCGGCTTTGACGGCACGCCCATCGTCATCCGGCTGCGGCCGTCGTAGCCAGCCGCGGGTGCGCGCTTCAGGCTGCGGGTTGACAGGCGCCGTGCCCCATTTCAAGCTTGGCGCCACGCGGCGCTAGGGGGCTGCCTCATGTCCGTGGGCGAAATTCTCGGCGCGATCGGACTTGTGCTCGGCGCCTACGTCGTCGGCTCGCTTCCGACCGGCGTGCTCGTGTGCCGGTTCGGGTTCGGCATCGACGTGTTCGCACAGGGCAGCCGACGGTCGGGCGCCACGAACGTGATGCGCGCGGTTGGGTTCGGACCCGCGGCGTTGGTGATCGTCGGCGATTTGCTGAAGGGATTCCTTCCCGGGCTGGCCGCCGTCCTCATCTTCAGTGACGACTCCATCGTGCCGGTGCTGGCGGTGACGGCGGCCGTCGCCGGCCACAATTGGTCCGTCTTCTTGCGATTGCGCGGTGGTCGCGGCGTGGTTACGTCGGTCGGCGGCTTGGCGGCGGTTGTTCCGATCGTGGCCGCGATCGCTCTCCCGGCGGGTCTGCTGGCAGTGGTGATCAGCCGCTACGTTTCAGTGGGCTCGCTGACCGGCTCCCTGACCGCGCTGTTAAGCGCGGTCATCCTCTACGCCGTCGGCGATTGGATCACGGGCTATGGCCTGCTGCTGGCGGCAGGGCTCGCGTTCTTCATGTTCACCCAGCACATCGACAACATGCGGCGGTTCGTCGGGGGCAAGGAGCGACGGCTGCCGGCCTGGGCAGGCCTTATCGGCGGACGCAACGGACGCGGTAGCGGTTCCGTAGGCTGAGTCGAAAGCGGGCGTCGGGCCTCGCGCTACGGGGCGGCGCCCCGCTCGTGGGTTTCTGCCAACGCCAGGGCAAGGCGCCGCGCCACGCTCTCGACCGGTGTTCCTGCAATTCGCCGGTCGCCGGCGATCTCGGCCGCCCGGGCGTGCAGCCACACGCCGAGACGCGCCGCGTCAACCGGGGCAAGTCCCTGCGCCGCCAGCGCGGCCACGGCGCCGGCCAGCACGTCACCGGATCCCGCCGCGGCAAGCGCCGGGTTGGGCCGCGCCAAGAGGTACAGCTGGTTGTCCGCGGCGATGAACGTCGGCGAGCCTTTGCCGATGACGACCGCACCACTGCGCGCCGCAAGGTCGCGTGTGGCGTTCATCATGTCGGCTCCGCGCGGTGTGCCACTCAGGCCGAGCAGCCGCCGCATTTCCCCGGGATGGGGGGTGAGGATTGCGTTCGAACCGAGTGCCTGGAGTGTGTCGGGTTGATCCGCGAGCGCGTTGAGTCCGTCCGCGTCGATGACGGTCGGGACGCCCTGCCGGGCGCCGGCCGCAAGGTCGCGCGCCAGCGTGTCGCTGCATTCGCTGCGGCTCAGGCCGGGGCCCAGCAGCAACGCCGAAGGTCTCCCGAGCGCCTGGATCGCATCCTCCGATGCGCCAATGCATCCGTCGGCGTTTGCCGGCAACACGCGAAAGGTGGCCGCGGGCGCCGCGGCGGCACAGGCTCCGACTGCTGCTTCGACGGAAGCAATGGTCACGACGCCGGCGCCGGTGCTCTGCGCCGCCAGGGCTGCGAGGGCGGGCGCGCCGCGATAGGCCGCGGACCCGCCCACGATCAGCAGGCGGCCAAATGTGCCCTTGTGCCCGTCCAGCGGCCGCGCCGGCGCCAGACCGCGAATCGTTGCCGCGTCGATGATCTGCGCGGCACCCGACGCGGCAATCTCCTTGCCCAGCCCGATGTCGAGGGCCTCGATCAGGCCCGCGTAGGCAATGCCGGGGTGAAGCACCGTGCCGAGCTTGATGGGACCTGTGGCAAGGGTGTCGGTTGCGGAAAACGCATTTGGGTCCGCTTGCCCGGTGTCGGCGTCCACGCCGCTCGGGACGTCGATGGCCAGCCGCAGCTGACCGGTTACCTGCGGCAGCGCGTGCAGCATCGCCGCGACCGGGCCGCGCAGCGGCGGTGTGCTCCCGATGCCGAGCAGGCCGTCGGCGACACCGGTCGCCGCACGGACGTCCCGGTGCAACGGCCGGGCGTCATCCGACCACACGCGCCAACGCACGCCGGCTGCCCGCGCCGCGTCAACCAAGGGATCGCCGGGTCGCGCGCGCGATGCCCAGCAGATGACGGATGCTCCCCGGCGGGCGAGCGTGCGCGCCATGATGAGGGCATCGCCGCCATTGTCGCCGGGGCCAACCAAGGCCACGATCACACGCCCGCGCAGTGGTCCAGTGCGGCGGTGAGCCGCAGCGGCCAGCGCGACCCCGGCGCGATGCATCAGGTCGACTTCGGGCGCCGTTGCCGACTCCAGTTGCCGCATGCCGGCGACGTCCACGACACGGTCGAAAGCCGTCCCTGGAGTCTTCACAACCGCCCGCGGCCGCGTCACGGGCCGCTGAGCGCCACGACGAACGCGATGGCCTGATCTCGGCTATGCGTGAGGCTGATGTCGAGATCGGTGATGGCAAGCTCGGCCGCCCGGCGCTCGGCGGCGCCGTAAAGCCGCACGAGCGGCTTGCCGCGCGGGTCGTTCACGACCTCGATTTCCTTCCACAGCACGCCGCGCATGCCCGTGCCGAGCGCCTTGGACACGGCCTCCTTGGCTGCGAAGCGCGCGGCGAGCTCGTCGGCACGCCCGCGACATCTCGCCTGTTCGGCGGCGGTGTAGATGCGGTTGAGGAACCGCGAGCCGTACCGTTGGTGTGCTTGACGGATGCGCTCGATCTCGATCAGGTCGACGCCGGTGCGGACGTGAAGGCCGCTCACGGTTGTGTCAGTGCCCGGTTATTTCAACGCGGCGAATCGAGGAGTCATACTCCCAGCCGCTGCCGAGCAACTCGATTCGGAGCAGCTTGACGGGCGACGGCTGCAGGGCTCCGAGAAGGTCGTCCACTTCAAGCGTTGTCCACTGGCCGCGCGGAACCAACTGGCCCAGCTTGACGCTGAGTCCCTCGTCGTTCTGAAAGTAGAACCCGGCGCCCCAAATCTGCTCGCTGCCCTGATCGTCCGCATAGACCAAGCGAACCATCAGCGGATACTCGGTGCCCGCCGTTCCACCGCCGGACAGGCTCTGAGCATCCGTACGCGCCTCGAGCCGCAAGCTCAGCGTCATGAGGTCGCGAGTATCGATGTCGAGGAGTTGCATGACGCCACTCTCGCCGTGCCGGTCGATTGGAGTGCCGTCGCCGAGCCGCACGAAACGCAGCGTTCCGTCGTTGACTTCAACACGCCCCGCCGGCCCGGCCTCGGTGTCGAAGAAACCCCACCACGGTCCGTTGCCGATGTCGCTGGCGAAGAGTGAATCTTCGATCAAGTCTCGTTCGCTTGGCAGCGGCCCAACGAGGCCTGAGGCGATACTGAACTCCGCTCGCGATTGACTGGTAAGCCGGATCAAGCGATTGCCAAGGCTCACCGTGGCCTGACCGACGCGCACGGCCACATGGCTGGGGCCTTCGGCCGGCCGCTCGACGAGATAGCTCCCCTCGGCCAGATCCAGCCGCCCATCGTCGACGAGCACTGTGATCTGACGGTCCGAAATATGCGGGTGCTGGCTCACGCCAATGCGCACTTGACCGGTGAATAGGCGCAGCACCGAGTCCTGCGACTCCTCATTGAAGCGTCCGAATTGCATGCGCTGCAGCGCAAGCTCAGTCTCGTTGAAGAGCAGCAGGGTGCTCCCGTCCGGGAGGCTGACTAGCGCGCGCGAGCGGTCATCTGTCCGTAGCCGCGTTCCCTCGGACAAGTCGGCCGTCGGCGCGAGCTCACGCCACGTAGCGGCCGCGGGCGGCTGATAGAGCACGGTCCCCTCGAGGACGACAGCCTGGCTGTCCCGCGCTTCTTGCACCAGGCCCAGCGCCGCGCTGATCCCACGAGGCACAAATACCACCAGCGCGACGAAGGCCATGAGCGCCACGACGAGTACGACCCACGCGAGCATCTGCATTCCGCGATAGGTCTCAGTCTCGGGCGTTGCTTGTTGCGTCGCTATATCCGTGTCCGTGCGCATCAGCGCATTTTAGGAGCGAATCGTAAAGCCCGTGAATTCACCGGTCGAAGATGGCCACGCGGCGTCGACGCGTACCACGCGAGCACCGGGAGGACCGACGTGCAGGTGCTCGAGCAATGTCTCAAGGTCAGCCTGTCCGCCTTCGGCACAAACGTCGACCGAGTAACCGTCCGCCCGATTGCGCGCGTATCCGGTCACCCCGAGTCGGCGAGCATGAGACTGGACGAAGTAGCGAAACGCGACGCCCTGCACCCGGCCATACACCGTCGCGGCAAGGCGGGGCATGGCGGCGTCAGAGCAACGAGCCCTGCTGGGTCCCGACGTCGCGCTGGGTGAGGCCCAGGTGCTCGTACGCCTTGGGCGTGGCCACGCGGCCACGAGAGGTCCGGGCGAGGAAACCGGCCTGCAGCAGGTAGGGCTCGTAGTGGGATTCAAGCGTCGTCACTTCCTCGGCCACCGTGGCGGCCAGGGATTGGAGTCCGACAGGCCCGCCGGCGTAGGAGTCGATGATGGTGGACAGGATTCGTCGATCCATGCTGTCCAGACCCTCGGGATCGACGCCCATGTCCTCCAGCGCCTGTTCGGCGACGGCCTCGGTCACCACGCCGTCCGCCTCGACCTCGGCGAAATCACGCACGCGGCGCAGCAGCCGGTTGCAGACCCGTGCCGTGCCGCGTGCCCGCCGCGCGATGGCCACGCCCCCGGCCGGCTGGACCGGCACGCCGAGAATGCCAGCCGAGCGGAGCACGATTTGGGCGCACTCCCCGGGCGAGTAGAAGTCGAGGCGATAGGACTCGCCGAAGCGATCGCTCAGCGCCGGCGTGAGCTGGCCATGCCGTGTCGTGGCGCCGACGACGGTGAATCGGGGCAAGGCCAGTCGATAGGTGCGCGCGTGGGGCTTGCCCGCGCCGACCACGATGTCCAGGGCGAAGTCCTCCATGGCGGGGTAGAGGATTTCCTCGACCGTTTTGCCCAGCCGATGGATCTCATCGATGAACAGGACCTCGCCGTGCTCCAGGCTGCTGAGCGTGGCGGCGAGATCGCCGGGGCGTTCGAGCGCCGGTCCGGACGTGACGTGCAGCCGGCCTTCCATCTCGGTGGCGATGATGTTGGCCAGGGTGGTTTTGCCCAGGCCGGGCGGTCCGGCGAGCAGAATGTGGTCGACGGGCTCCCCGCGTTGTCGCGCCGCTTCGATCATCAAGCGCAGGCCGCGCTTGACGCGCGGCTGCCCAATGAACTCGTCGTCGGCGAGGCTGCCCGGGCGAAGCGTGGTTTCGAGGCTGCGATCCTCACCTCCGGCATCGGCGGCGACGACGCGTTCGGTCACGGTGTGACTCGTGTCCCGAGGACGCGCAGCGCCGCGGCGATTCGGTCCGCCACGCCAAGGTCTTCGGCGGCGACCTGCTCGAGCGCCAGCTGGGCCTCGACTCGCGTGTAGCCGAGACCCACCAGCGCGTCGAGCGCCTCATCGGCTCCCGTCAGGCCCGGCCTGATCCCCGGTTCGGGAACCAACTTGCCGCGCAGCTCGAGGATGATGCGGTTTGCCAGCTTGCGCCCGATGCCGGTCACCGCCTGGAACGGTCGCGGATCTTCGTCGTCGAGCGCCTGCACGATGCGGTTGACCGGATGACTGGAGAGCACCCGCACCGCCATCCGCGGCCCGACGCCGGTCACGTCGAGGAGGTGGCGATACGTTTCCAACTCCTGCGCGGACCCGAAGCCGGCGATGATGGCCGCGTCGGACCCGATGTGCGTGTGCGTGTGGAGCTCAACGGGCTGCCCGGGTGACTTGCGCGCCCGCGCCGGAACCACGACTTCCAACCCCAGACCCGTGCCGTGGACCTTGACGACCAGCGAGTCATCGCCGGTGCGTATGACCAGACCCTCCAGATACCCGATCATCGGACGCCCAAGGCACGCTCGAGCGTGCGGGCTCGGATCGAGTGCTGGTGGCAGATCGCCGTCGCCAGCGCGTCGGCGGCGTGATCGGATGTCGGCGGGGCGGACATGCGCAACAGCCGCACTACCATGGCTTGCACCGCGTCTTTCTCGGCGCCGCCGTAGCCGGCCACGGCCAGCTTGATTTCCTTCGGCGCATACTCTTCCACGGGCAGCCCACGGTCGGCCGCCACCAGGTGCACCACGCCCGTGGCGTAGGCGACTTGGGCTGCTGTCGTCAGACGCCGCGCGTAGCCCAGGCGCTCGAGCGCAATGTCGGTGACGGGGTGCCGCTCGACAAGCTCGGCCAGCGCGTCGCGGATGGTTGCCAGTCGGGTCCCAAGCGGATCGCCGGCCCGGGTGGTGATGCACCCGGAGTGCAAGGCCCTCGCATCGCGCGGTCCCGCAACGATTCCGAAGCCGCAGCGCGCCGTTCCGGGATCGATTCCCAGCGTCACCAGATCAGGCATGCGAGCCGGATGTTGGCGCGATGCTAGGAGGCCATCTGCGCGAGCAGATCGTCGCTGATCTCCAGCGTGGTGTAGACGCGCTGCACGTCGTCGAGTTCCTCCAGCGCATCCGCCATGCGGATGGCCCGCGCCGCGTGGGACGCATCCAACGGCATTGGCGTGGTCGGCTCATGGACCAGATCAGCCGAGGTGATCTGGTACCCGGCGCCGCTGAGCTCCCGGCGCATGCGCGCCAAGTCCGCGGCCGGCGTGGACACGTGCACCGTGCCGTTCGCCGCCTCGACATCCAATGCTCCGGCGTCGATGGCCGTCAACTCGATCTCTTCGGGGTCGGCGTCGCCGACGGCAACCGCCACACTCCCGCGCACCTCGAACTGCCAGGCGACCGAGCCGGAATCGGCCAAGGTGCCCCCAAGCCGCGTCAGGGCATTGCGGACCTCGGCGACGGCGCGATTGCGATTGTCCGTAACCACTTCGATGAGCAGCCCCACGCCCGCGGGACCATAGGCCTCGTAGGTCAACTCAACCAGCGACGCGCCCTCACCCGGACCGCCGCCCGTCCCGCGCTGGATGGAGCGCTCAATGGTGTCCTTGGGCATGTTCGCGGCGCGGCCCTTTGCCAGCGCTTGTTCGAGCCGGAAGTTCCCACTCGGATCGGCGCCGCCTTCTTGCACGGCCACGGTGATCTCGCGCCCGATCTTGGTGTAGATCTGCCCGCGCTTGGTGTCGTTCGCGGCTTTCTGGCGCTTGATCTGCGACCACTTGGAATGGCCGGACATCGCCTGCACTCCCTGGAGCCACGCGGCATTTCTCGAAGTATAGGACAGAGTTGTTCGCCATTTGTGCGTGCCGGGAATCGCAAGCCCGGAGCGCGGGCTATGCTGGCGCCGAGTCACCGGAGCCCCAGCCTATGACGCAGGAATCCTCATTGCCGCATGCCGCATCCACGGCCCTGTTCGAGCGTGCGCGACAGGTGATTCCGGGCGGGGTCAACACCTCGCTGCGCAAGGTCGCGCCGCAGATCGTCTGGTCACGAGCGGAGGGCGCCTACCTCCACGACGTCGACGGCAACGCCTACCTCGACTACCACGCCGCGTTTGGGCCGATCATCCTGGGCCACGCGCATCCCGACGTCGCCGCGGGCGTGGCCGAGCAGCAGCGCACGCTGGACCTCACGGGCGTGGGGACCACGGAGCTCGAGATCCAGGCGGCCGAAAAGGTCGTGGAGCACGTGCCGTCGGCGGAGCAGGTGCTGTTTTGCACCTCGGGCTCCGAGGCCACCTACCACGCGGTGCGGGTCGCGCGCGGGGCCACCGGACGCCGCGCGATCGTCAAATTCCAAGGGCACTTTCACGGCTGGCACGACCATCTGCTGGCTAACGTCATCTCGCCGCCGGACCGCGTGGGCGGGCTGGACCCGCTGTCCTCCGGCATCCTGCCGGACGTGCACGCGGAATTGATCGTGCTGGAGTGGAACGACGTGGAGGCATTGGAGCGCCTAGTGGCCGAGCGCGGCCACGACATCGCGGCCGTGATTCTGGAACCCATTCCCCACGCAATCGGCGTGGTGATGCCCGAGCAGGAGTTCCTCACGCGGCTGCGCACGCTGACGCGCGAGCACGGGATCGTGCTGGTGTTCGACGAGGTGGTCACGGGCTTTCGGCACGCGCTGGGCGGATTTCAAGCCCTGAGCGGCGTGATGCCGGACCTCACCACGCTGGGCAAGGCGATGGCCAACGGCTACCCCTGCGCGGCGATTTGCGGCCGCCGCGACCTGATGCAGCAGTTCAACACCTCCGACGGCGACGTGTTCTTCTCGGGCACCTTCAACGGGCATCCGCTGGCGATGGCGGCCTGCCTGGCCACGATCAAGGCGCTCGAGGAGCCCGGGTTTTACGAGCGCCTGTTCGATCTGGGCGAGCGCATGCGGCGCGGTCTCGACGACATCATTCAGCGGCTGGGGATCGAGGCGTTCGCCAGCCAATTCGGCTCGGTGTTCGTGACCTATTTCATGTCGCCGCCGGTCCACTCGTACCGCGATCTGCTGCGCAACGATGACGAGATGTACACGGACTTTCACCGCGGCATGCTGGATCGCGGGTTCTACATGCTGCCGATGGCCCTCAAGCGCAATCACATCTCGGCGGCGCACACGGAAAGCGATATCGACCGCACGCTGGAGGCTGCCGACGAGGTGTTGACGGCGCTGGCGCAGGGCCGTCCCGTCACGCGCTAGCCGGACCCAGCTCGTCCTCGATTTCGCAGATCAGCTCGATCAGTTCGTCCGCGACCCGTGCGTGATGGGCGTCGAACGGCATGATCGGCTCGCGCACGCGGGCGGTTGTGAATAGGCCGCGGCGCACGCAGTAGCGCTTGTAGAAGTGGACCGAGATGTCGATGTACTGGTGGGCGAAGGCCAGAAACGGCACCACGCGGTGAAATAGCTCCCGCGCTTCGTCGCGGCGACCGGCCCGGTGCAGCCGGAAGATGTGCACGAATGGCCGGTTGATGGCCGTGGTGGTCATGAAGTGCGTGCCGCGGTCGAGGGCCTCGATGAGCTGCGGCAGCGACCAGCCACAGCCGATGGTAAGCCGGCCGCCGGTCGCGTCGATCAGCTCGGTGGTCTTGGCGCCGGAGGGCACCGTCTCGAGCTTGAGGCAGCGGAAGGACTCCAGCTCGTCCCAGAGCTGCATGAGCGTCTCGCGGGCCATGCCGTAGCCGCCCCAATGCAGGTCTTGAATCATGAGCAGGCGCATGCCGGCGCGGGCGACCTCGCGAAAATATTTCACGGCCCCGTCGTGATCCTCGATCAGGGGCACCGGCACCGCGCAGAGCACGCCGTCGACGCCGAGCGCCACGGCGTCCTCCGCCAGGGCGCGGGCGCGCCGCGCGTCGGGATCGCTGGCGCCGGCTACGACGGTGACGCGCCCGTCCACGATTCGCAGCACCTCGCGCACATAGACGTGCCGCTCATCGGGCGTGAGCTTGGCGACTTCGCTCGCCACCGCGGGAACGATGAAGCCGCTCACGCCGTCGGCGATGCCTTCCTCGAGCAGGCGTTCCAGGGATGCCACGTCCAGCTTGTCGTCCTCGGTGAAGGGCGTGTTGACGATCGGCACGACGCCCGTGAGGGGATAGAGATCCTTCATGCGGCGTGTCCCGAAATCAACCCGTGAACACGGTTCCACGCACGTAGTCGGCCTCATCGGACGCGAGGAAGGCCAGCACGCGGGCGACGCCGTCGGGATCTAGTAATTCTTGTTTGGCCGCGTCAACGGCTTCACGCGTCCACTCGCGAGCTTGGCCCTCATCCTCGACGTTGGCCAGCTTGAGCGGCGTGGCGATGTTCCCCGGACACACGGTGTTGATGCGGATGGGGCGCCCCGCCAGGTGGGCCGGTGCGATGAAGCCCAGGCCGTGGACGGCGGCTTTGCTGGTGCCATAGGCCACGGATGAACTGCGGCTGGTCACGCCGGCCCCCGACCCGACCAGGAGGACCGTGCCCCCGCGGTCGCCCATGGCCGCCACGGCGTGTTTCATGCAGAGGAAGGTGCCGCGCACGTTCACGTCCTGGACCCGCTGGAAGACGTCGATGTCAAGCTCCGCGATATCGACGTAGGCGCCCTGCAGGATCCCGGCGCAGGTGATGAGGACGTCCAGCGGCCCGAAGCTGGCGGTTGCGGTCTGGATCAGGCGTTCGCAGTCGGCCTCGCGCGTAACGTCGACGTGCGCGAACTGTGCGGCCAGACCCAACTCGGTCAGCTCGCGCGCCAGGGCTTCGCCTTTGGCGTCGTCCACGTCCCCGATCACCACGCGCGCGCCGCGAGCCGCGCACAGCCGCGCGGTTGCGCCGCCGATGCCCGACGCGCCGCCGGTGATGGTCACGACCCGTCCGGCTAGTGTCGTCACGGCACCGCGCCCCAGGCCAGACCGGCGCCGGCCATGGCGTCGTCCAGGGCCTGCTTGGCGGGTGCGAGCTGATCGAGCGTCAAGTGTTCCAGCAGCACCCACGCCCGCGGTTGCGCCGCGTTGAGCCGGCGCAGCCACCGCACGTGGTCGACGACGCCTTGACCCGGCACCACCTCGTCGACGTGCAGCACAAGTTCCTCTCGCACTGTGAAATCCTTCCAGTGCGCCACCATGATTCGCTCTCCGGCACCGTCGAGCAGGCGATCGAAGACCGCGTCCGGGCTCCACGCGTCCCAGATGCTGCCGATGAAGTTCACCGGATCGAGGTTGAAGCTAAGCGCGGGCGAGTCGATGGCTTCAAGTATCGCGGTCACGCGCTCGGGCCGGTCGATCGTGGACAGCACGTGCCCCTCGAACGCCAGGACCACGTCCAATTCCTCGGCGGCCTCAGCGGCGGCGCGCAGGCTGTCGAGCGCCCGGTCGAACGTGGCGTCGAGATGATGCTCCGGGTGGGGATGCCACGGGCCGCGCGGATTGAGCCCTCCGGGCCGGACGTAGCAGGTACGCGCGCCGAGGGCCTGCGTGGCGTGCATGTGGGCGATCAGACCGTCGATCCCACGGCGGCGGTCCGCGCCACTGTGACCGACGAGCGATCCATACGCACCGTTGGCCTGGGCGATCACCAGGCCCGCGTCGGCAATGATGCTGCGCGCGTGGTGAAGGTCTTCGTCACTGGCCTCGCCCGGTGCGCCGAGCGGGACGCTCACGCCCTGAAAGCCCAGCGCGGCGAGATGGTCCAGGTCGGCGGGTGATATGTCCGCCGGCCGTGCCGGCAGCGCTCCCGCCACGCCAATCAACATGTCTCAAAAGCCCTTTTCGATGCCCTAGGCCATCGTACGGCTTGTGCGCCTCTCGGCTTGCACGGCGGCGTCCGCCCTGTGCCACACTCGGCACGCTCGCCGAATGAGGACAGCCCTCATGTCGGACCCCGCCCCTCCTCGCGATTGGCATCCCCGGCCGTTCCGCAAGCTCGTCACGCTCGGCGAAAGCACAACCGCCGGCGGCTGGAGTTCCGTGCGCGAGCGAAGTTGGCCCCACGTGCTCGCCGGGCTGATCTCGGACTTTCAGGATGAGCCGGTCGAGCTGGTAAACACCGGCATCGGGGCGAACGTCATCTCGACGCGCGCGCCCTGCTACTCCTACTCCGGCAAGCCGGCGGCCAACGAGCGCGTGCAGAAGCATGTGATCGATCACGATCCCGATCTGCTCGTGATTTCCTATGGCCTGAATGACGCTCGCGGCGGTACGCCGGCCGAGATGTTCCGCACCGAAATGACGGCGGTGATCGAGCAGGTGCGGGCGGGATGCGATCCGCTGATCGTGCTGCCGGGGCCGTACTACATGACCGACTTCGGGCTCGGGGAGCACTTTCAGGAAGGCAGTCACGAGGTGTTCGAAACGTACAACCTCGTCACCGAGCAGGTCGCGCGGGCGACGAACTGCCTATTCAGCGATGTCTACAACGCCTACGGCGGCGCGGCCTGGATGGTGCACTACGACGGTGTCCACGCCAACGACCTGGGGCACCGGCTGGTCGCGCACACGATCTTCCAAACGCTGGCGCAAAGCTGCTCGGGGCTGGCCATTCGCACCAAGCGATTGGAGCACACCGGCGAGCGCTGGCGCGATGAATCCACGCTGATGGCCGACTACGGCTACAAGGGTCGGCGAGCCATGCCGGTCGATCCTCACGAGGATGCCTAGCGCCGAGCCGCGTTTTCGCGGCGTGTTTCCCGTCTTGCAGTCGCCCTTCGACGACGCGGACCGGCTTGACCTCGACGCGCTGGCGGCAGAGGTTCAGTTCTGCCGGCGGGCCGGCGTCCACGGCGTCGTGTATCCCGCCATCGCCAGCGAGTTTCAGTACCTGACGGACGACGAGCGCCGCGCCGGGGTCGAGGCGGTGGTCATCGCGGCCGCGGGCGCCGTTCCGGTGGTGGCCGGTGTCGCAGCGGCCAGCGGCGCGCAGGCGGCGGTCTACGCCGAGCACGCGGCGCGCGCCGGCGCAAGCGCCGTCATGGCGCTGCCGCCGATCCTCTCGCCGGGACGGCCGGACGAGCTGCGGGCCTACTACGCGGGCATCGCCCGGGCCGCCGGTCTGCCGCTGTTCGTGCAGCATTCCCAGGCGGGCATGGACGCCGCGTTTCTCGCCGGCCTGGTGCGAGACATCGAGTCGGTGCACTACATCAAAGAGGAGATGCACCCGAGCGCGCACTACATCAGCGGCGTGCTGGAGGCGCTGCCGGAGGGGTCGGTGGGCGTGTTCGGCGGCTACTACGGGCGCTGGATGCTCTCGGAGCTGGCGCGCGGGGCAACTGGCTTCATGCCCGCGGCCGACACGGTGGACGTGCACGTCCAGGTCTGGGAGGCCTGGCAGCGTGGCGACACGGCGCGCGCGCGCGAGATATTCAATCGCCTGTTGCCGCTCATCAATCTATCGGTGCTGCTGGAAACGGCGTTGCTGAAGGAAGTGCTGGTGCGGCGGGGTGTCTTCGCGTCAACGCGCATGCGCCAGCCGGGCGCGCTCCAGCTCGACGACGCCGATCACGCGGAGCTGGAGGCGATCTTGGAGAACTTGCAGCCGCTGCTGCGGGCCTGACGCCGGTCGCGGGCATCGGTCACAATGCGCCGCCCCCCGTCAGAGACCTCGCCATGAAAATCACCTCCGTCCAGGCCATCGTTCTCCAACTGCCCGACGTCACCACCGCCGCCGACGGCACGCAGGACACCTGCCTGATCCGCATCGAGACCGACGCCGGCATCACGGGCTGGGGCGAAGTCGATTCGGCGCCGACCGTGGTGCGGGCAGCCGTGGAGGCGCCGCTGTCGAACGGCATCACGCGCGGCTTGGCCAGCGCGCTCGAGGGTTCCGATCCGCTGGCCATCGACGCCTGCATGCAGCGCATCTACGACCTCACGCAGTACTACACGCGCTACGGCGCCGGCGCCCATGCGGTCGCCGGGGTCAACATCGCGCTCTGGGACATCGCGGGCAAGGCCTACGGTCAGCCGATCTACCGGCTGTTCGGCGCCGAGCAGCGCCAGGTGCGCGCCTACGCGTCGGTGCTATTCCAGGACACGCCCGCGGATACCTACGAGTTGGCGGCGCGCCTGGCCGACCGCGGCTTCACGGCGGCGAAGTTCGGCTGGGGCCCGATGGGGCAGAGCGAAGCCAACGACATCGCCCTCGTGCGCGAGGCGCGGCGAGGTCTGGGCGACGACGTGGACCTGATGGTCGACGCGGGGCAGCCGTGGGATTGGCGCACGGCCCTGGTTCGCTCGCGCCAATTCGCCGAGTACCGGCCGTTCTGGCTGGAGGAGCCGCTCCATCCTGAGGATGTTGCCGGCTACTCGAAGCTCACCGCGGTGAGCGAGATTCCCATCGCCGGCGGCGAGTCCGAGTCCCGGCTGATCGATTTCGAGGAGCTGATCGTGGTGGGCGGGTTGGACTGGGTGCAGGCCGACCCCGGCCGCTGCGGCCTCTCGACCATGGTCGACGTGGGGCGCCTTGCCGCGCGTCACCAGCGCCGGTTCGTGAACCACACGTTCAAGACCGGCGTGTCGATCGCGGCCTCGCTGCACGTGCTGGCGGCCGTGCCGAACACGCAGGTGCTCGAATACGCGATGACCGAGTCACCGATCCGGCACGAGTTGACCTACGAGGACTTCGAGCTCGACGCCGGCTGGGTCGCCCCGTCCGACGCCCCCGGCCTCGGCGTGACGATCAACGATGCGACGCTCGAGCGGTACGGAGTTTCCTAGGAGGGGCGCGCGACGCTGCGGCGATGGGTGACTAAGGTCCAACAGCCGGCGCAGTGGGCCGGACGGCTGCTGCTGGTGGGCGCGGTTGCGTTCCGGTGGAGCGTCGTCGTCGTGCTGCGCTTGATTAGCCTGGTGTTCCCCGACTGGCTCCATCCTCACGACCTCCTGCGATGGGTCTATCCCGGTGCCCAGGGAAGCATCGCGAACTCGGTCTCGGAGGCTGCCCTGGCGACGACGGCGCTGCTGGCACTTGGGAATGCCGTCGCGAGCCATCGTCGCTGAGATGGCTGGATCGCGATCCTCGACTGGACGGTGCTCGGCTTGATGACCGCCGGTCTCGCCGTGGAAGAGATCGTTGATCTCAAGCTGTGGTTGGTCCCCATTGCCGACGACTTGGGCTATCCGTCGCTCTGGCCATTGGTTCTCACTCCTGTGGTCGTCCCGTTCCTCGTGGTCATGGGGGTCTTTGTCCGCAGGAGCCTGCGCGCACGGGCCGTCCGCGTGCCGATTGTGCTTGGACTCTTCGCCTGGTTGTTCGGGCTATCGCATGAGATGGGACACCCCTATTTCCTCTCGGGCCGGGCGTCGCCGATCGGGATCCTGCTCGAAGAGACGCTGGAGTTCTGCGGAACGCTGCTCATCGGATACGGCGCGGCCATGGCCTTGCACGGCTCCATGGGTCGCGACCGGCCAGTGTTTGGGGGGCGCTGGCGAAAACCGCTCGTCGCATCGGCCGTCGCTGTTGTAGCTCTCGGTGGACTGGTGGTCCTACTTGTCTTCCGTGCGCCGATCATCGACTTGCGCCAAGGACATGCGCTTCACGTCAGTCTTCCGGACTAGTGGTCCCTGGTGCAGGAGATGCGAATGCCCGCAACCCCGATCGGTCAGATTGGAATTCATGTTTCTCTGGGGCGCCCATTTGACGGTCGGTCGAGGTCCGTCGGATGGCGTCTCATCCGGGGATCCGAGTCGGGCGAAGTCCTTCGCGAAGGGCACATGAAAGCCGTGGCGATCAGTAGCTTGAGTGAGACGACAATTGACATCGTGCCGCCACTCGATGAGCCCGAGGGCGAGCGCGTGTCGTTGCAGATCGTGGCCGACGTTGGACCGCCGGCCACGAACGACCAGTTTTGGCACGGATTGGTGATTCGGGCGGTAAAGGGGGTCAAATTCCCTGGTGGTCGGCTCTGGATCAATGGCGTGCCGTCCTGGCCGGATCAGAGCCTTGAGTTTGTCGCCTACAGTGCGCCCGAGCCGACATGGACCAAGCTGCAGGCCGTTTGGCGCACGTTTACCACCAACTGGAAGTGGGCGGTGCTGGCCGTGAGCTTCTCCGGCGCCCTGACGCTCATCGGGTTCGTGCCGATGGTGCTGGTCGCCGCCGCGCTGCCGGGGTGGCCATGGCGGGGAGGCGGCGCCTCGGGAGCGTGAGAATCGCTCGAAGGGCGGCCGTGATCGGCCTCGCGGGGCTCAATGCCGCCTGATTCGGACCGCCGGAGTCGGCACGAGGCCAGCCAATCCATTCACGAACATTCGACCTGCCATCGTCGCCCGCAGTCGACAATTGCGATTGCTGGTGAGAGCGAGCGCCTGGTGCCGCTATCGGCCAAGCCGACGCATCACCCTGGCTCGCACACCAGCAGCGCGCGGTTGTCATCGGTGCGGTACCTCACCGCGTGCCACACGGACCGCGGGATGCAGCCGGTCATCCGCATCCGGTTGCCCGACAGCTCCAACCTCGTCAAATCGGTGAGCCTGTTTAGCTCCTGTGGGATCACCCCCGTCAGTCGGTTGCGCGAGAGGTCGAGATTCTGCAGCTTGTCCAGTTGCCCCAGCTCCGGTGGGATTGTCCCCGTCAGTTGGTTGGAGCTGAGGTTGATGTCGGTCACGTTCACCAGCTGGCCCAGCTCCGCAGGGATCGCGCCCGTCAGTTCGTTGTGGAAGAGGTCGAGCCTAGTCAAGTTCGTCAAGTGGCCCAGTTCCAGCAGGATCGCCCCCGTCAGTCGGTTGAAGCCGAGGTCCAGCTCTGTCAGGTTCGCCAACTGGCCGAATTCCGGCGGGATTGCCCCTGTCAGTTGGTTCGTGCTCAGATTCAGGATGCGTAGGTTGGCCAACTGCCCCAGTTGGGGTGAGATCGGTCCCCACAGGTCGTTGGACCGGAGGTTGAGCTCTGTCAGGTTCGCCAACTGGCCCAGATTCGGTGGGATCGCCCCCGTCAGTTGGTTGGAGCTCAGATTCAGGGTACGGAGGTTGGTCAACTGCCCCAGTTTCCACGGGATCCTTCCCGCCAGCATTTGGTTCTCGGAGAGGTTGAGATCCTGCAGCTTGTCCAAGCGCCCCAACTCCGCGGGAATCTCACCAGTCAGCCGGTTGCCTGCGAGGTTCAGGGACTCCAAGGCCCGCAGGTCTCCGAGGCTTGGGGGAATCGAACCCAAAAGTCCCACTCTTTCCAAGCGCAACCCACGCACACGAAGCGGCAACCCCTTGGATGTTGAGGTCTCAATGACGACGCCCGCCCAGGAGGTGATAGGCAAACCTGAGTCCCAGCGGAATCGCGAATTCCCGGCGAGCACTGCAAGACTGCTGAGCAGGACCTCGCAGTCTTGGACGAGGCCGGGATTCGCCTCGGGCCTGGGGACGACGACGCCCGCGGAGCAGACGGCGGGATCAACGGCTGCTCGCTGCAGAGAGCCTTCATATACGATGCGAGGATCCGCGCCATCACGGTCCACTGTGACGAGATATAGTCCCGGACTGTGGATTGCGATGCGGGAGCCATCGGGCGACCATGCAACCAATTGGGGAGGGAATACATCCAACCAATAGTCCGCTTCGGGGAATAGTAGTCTCTCCAGTAACGGCGGCAGCTCTAATTGGCGGCGACTGGCCCCGTCGGGACTGACGAATACTAGAGATAGCTTGTCGATTAGGAGGAGAATCTCCGTGCCGTCCGGTGACCAGGAGATCTCCCGGATACTCGGATCACCCGCCACCTGCCGCCGTTCGCTCCCGTCCGCCCGGGCGATGAATAGCCCCCGGTCGGGTCCGTCTTCGGCCACAAACGCAATCCACTGCCCATCCGGCGACCAGGAGGGCCGTGGGGGAATGGTCTCTAGCGTCGCGGTCACTGTTCCTATTCTGTGCTGACCTCGGATCTTTATATGGGCGTGACGAATCGGTATATCAGCCGCCGGAGTGTCGAGTTTCACGGTATGAAGAATGTACGTAAATGAGTCGACTTCTGTAGTTACAGAATAGTCATTTTTGGTTACGGAATAGTAGCTGATGTATTGATCTTCTGGCGACCAAACAGGCGGAATAAGCGCAACTCCATCACTCGCCCTCGACCTAAGGGCACCTGCACTCGATCTGACTGCATCAGTTGATCTCTCGGCCATCCACACAATGGATGTCCGTACCGATGCTTGGTCAGCTCGTCGTATATCCAAAATCCGCGCAGTTGCAAACTCCGAGCCCGGGCCTCCACCCACTGGAATCGGACTTCGCTCCATTGAAAGAATTGCTATCCAGTTTCCGTCCGACGACCACACGGGATAGTGATCGATCAGATCCGAGCTCTTCGTAAATCGCGTATTGTTTACAATCCGATAGAGACCATCATCGTTCAATTCGCCGACAACGATATCGTAATTCGCCGACGGCGCTCGCAGCTCATGTGCAATTGCTCCGAATTCTTGACCCTCTTGCGCGCCTTGAGGAAATTCACAACTCGTGTAGGCGATCCTATCTCCTGCTGGAGAGACGTCGAAATAGTGCCCAAACCCGAGTAGATCAAGCTCATCAGGCAGCGGATTAACGCGAAGTACGTGATCTATCTTGTCGCTCGCATCATGCGCCAACCATACTGAGTCGTCATAGCTAAACCATATCCCTGATGAACCATCAGACCATATGAGAACTCCACTACCATATCGTCTTATGGACACAGGCACGGCTCCATAATCCCCGCAATCATATTCCATCGTTAGGGGTTCAGATCCAACTTGCACTTGCCGCGTTGGTAAGGGTGTCGGGCGGTGGTCGGTCGTCGGCAACTGCGTGAGCACGGTGCCATCCGAATAAAGAACGACGGTCCTTCCATCAGGCAATACTCGTCTCGAAACTACTGTCGGTGTTGACTCCGTCGGCGTGGGCGCAGCCTGCGACGTCGCAGCTTTGGTAGGTGGTGCAGGTGGGCTTGCTTGTGCTGTGCTTGATGGGTGGGGTGCGTCTGGATCGCAGCTGGCCGAGCTCACCGCCAGCCCGACTGCGGTCAGCAGGGCAAGGGCCGAGCGCCACATCGGGCCATTGGTTCTCACACGTCCGCCTCACGCGCGCTGATGGCATTGGGGTACCGGGTGGTTCATTGGATAGTACGCGTGCCGTGGCGGAATCGTTCCATTTTCATGTTGCGCCATCGGTAAACCCTAGGATGGCGAAGTGCGGGCGGTTCGCGAACCGCCCCTACTTCCAGTGCCTGCGCGCCTCGTGAGGCGAACAGGGACGCAGGTCTGTTCAGGCGGCCGGAGCGTACGCAGACGTTTCCTAGCCTTCGGCGAGCAGCTTGCGTAGGTAGGCGATCTCGTGGGCGGCGGTTTGTTCCCAGGGATGGTGGTGGGCGTGCTCGATGCTGATCCAGCCGTCGAAGCCTTGCTGGCGCAGGATGCGCAGGTAGCGCCGGAAGTCGAGGTCGCCGGCATCCAGGAAGGTGAGTTGACCCCAGGTGGTCTCGGTGGCGCCGATCCAGTTGTGGGCCTGGACCTGGTCCACGTAGCGCCCGAGTTGCCGCGCGCTGTCCTCGGGAGTCTCGCCGACGAGTGGGGTTTGGATCGCCACGCGAAGGTTGGGGCGGTCCACCAGTTCCAGCAGCCGGATCGTCGTCGGGCTCGTATCCGAGAGACACGGTCCGCTGTGGATCACCTGGTGCGTTTCGAGCAAGAGCTTCACGCCTGACGCCGCCGCCATGTCGCAGGCTTCCTGCAGGCCCTTGACGCAGCGCGCCCACATGGCGTCGTCGGCCTCGGCGCTCGGCGTGACGCCGGTGTAGGCGCGCACATAGGGGGCGCCCAGGGTTTCGGCGTAGCCGACGAAGGTGGCGGCCTCGCGCAGTGAGTCCGCGGCGGTTGCCTCGCTGGTGGTGAAGTCGAAGTAGGGGCACAGCTGGACGATCTGCAACTCCTGGGCGGCGCAGGCGTCGCGCACCCAGCCGAGATCGGCCGTGTCGAGGTATTGCTTCCAGAGATCGATGCCGTCATAGCCGAGGCTGCCGGCGACCTCGATGCAGCGCTCGGCGACGTCTTGGGTCCAGCCGAATCCCATCATCGCCAGGGAAATCTGCATGCCATGTTCCGGGGTGCGCGCGGTCGGGCAAAGTCTAGGAGATACGCGCGGCCCGGTGTCGCGCTATTGTCAGGTCGGCGGCTGACGGAGGGGAACCCACGTGGAATATCGACGGCTGGGCAAGACCGGACTCGAAGTGTCCGTCGTGGGCATGGGCTGCTGGGGTCTCAGCGGCGGGTTGGGACCGGTGTCGCAGGCGCAGGCGAACGCGACGGTGCACGCGGCCATCGACGCGGGTGTGACGCTCTTCGACACGGCCGACGCCTACGGGCCGCGCCTGAGCGAGCTGATGCTGGGCAAGGCGCTGCGCGGCGTGCGCGACCAGGTGCTGATTGCGACCAAGGTGGGCCAGATCGGCTGGAACACGGGACATTTGCTCAGCTATGAGTCGGTCGAGCACGTCCACAACTGCTGCGACGCCAGCCTCTACCGCCTGGGCACCGACGTGATCGACATCTACCAGTGCCACCAGCCCAATCCGGCGCATCCCGAAGTGCTGGTGGAGGCCTTCGAGCAACTGCTCAAGGCGGGCAAGATCAGGTCCTACGGCGTCTCGACGGACGATCCGGCGGTGCTGCGCGCCTTCGACGAGCGCGGCGGCAACGGCGTGTGCCAGCTCGGATACAGCGCGCTCAACCGCGCGGCGGAGCGCGAGTTGCTGCCGCTCTGCGCCGACCGGGATATCGGGACGCTGGTGCGCGTGCCGCTGGAGCGGGGGATCCTCACCGGCAAGTTCGACCGGGACACCGTGTTCGACGACATGAATCGCTCCGCCTGGAACGAGGGCGCGCGAGCCGAGTTCCTGGCGCAACTGGACGCTGCCGACCAATGCGTCCGCTGACGAATGCGCGGCGAAGCCTGACACAGGTCTCGCTGGCCTATCTGCTGGCGCACCCGGCGGTGACGTCGGTGATTCCGGGAATGAAGACGCCGGACCAGGCGCGCGGCAACGCCGCCGCGGCGGACGTGGCGTTGACGGCCGACGAGCTCGAGTTGATTCGCGGCGTGCCGGAGGCTGCCACGGTGCCGCTGGGCGCATCGGGAAAGCCAATCGACAGGTCGCCGACGTAGTCCCGGAAGGCGGGGATTGCATAGTCGGGGCCTACCAGGGTGCCCGGCGCGACCCCTGTGCCGAATCGGGTCTGGGAGGGCCTAGACTCCCGCTTCCGGAGATGTTTGCATCACTGGTCGACAGCCCACTCCCGAGCCTCGGAGTCCCCTCACCCTGACCCTCTCCCTTAGGGAGAGGGAATTAGGCCCGCTCTTCAGCCTCCGCTGGAGGGGTTACGCAAGGGTCTCTTGCCGCAGGAATGACGCGGGGTTGCGCAAGGGCTTCTAGACAGCTCCGTTGGCGGTCGCCGTTCAGGCGGCCTCGAGATGCAGCATGGCGGCGGCGTCGCGCACGGTGCAGACGGCCACCGGCTCCGGCTTTGAGCGTGCGTGGGCCAGCAACGCCGGCAGGGCGCGGTTGGCCGGATCGTGCAGGTAGTGGGTGTAGGGATGCCATGTCGGCACCCAGAGCAGACCGTTCTCGTAGGCGTGATCGAGCGCGGCGAGGTTGTAGGCAATCCAGTCGTCGAGGGCCGCGGGGTCGGTCCAGGGACAGGTCCAGCCGTCGGGCACGGGCTGGTGGCCTTCGTTGATGCGCCAGGCTTCCATCGCGTCGTTGTCCCGGTTGCGCTCGAAGTCGAAGAACAGGCGGTCCATCCAGCCCTGGATTGGCATCTCGATCAGTCCGGTCGGATAGACGTACGGCTGCAGCCGCGAGGGCGCCGCCACGTCGTGCTCCCAGCCGTACTTGCCCATCGTCGACTCCATGTGGCTGCTGACCCAGCGAAAGCCGCTGTCGAGGATGGTCTGCTGGTTGGGCAGGAGGCGGTCGAGGCCGCTCGGCAGGCCGCCCGGTCCGCGCAGCACCGTCGATTGCACGCCGAGCCTGGCTTCCAGCTCGCGATTCGCGGTGGTGAGTTCCCATCCCAGCTGCGCCGGGTCCGGGTGCGAGAGCAGCATGTGGCTGTAGGTGTGGTTATCGATCAGGTGGCCGCGCCGCAGGATCTCCCGCAGGTAGTCGATGTCGGGGTCTTCCAGGCCGTTGGCCACGTAGAAGAAGTGCAACCGGACTCCGAAGTCTTCTGCCGTGGTGCAGAGCCGCAGGGTGTAGTCGCGCAGCGGCGGCATGATGCGGCCGTGGTTGACGAGCACCGGGGAGTATCCGGCGCACATTTCGAGGTCGTAGCTCAGCGCCACCGCGCAGCGCACGCCCTCGGGCAACTCCACGCGAACCCGCATTGCAATCTCCGCAACTCAGTGCCTTTGGAAGGTACCCCGTTGGCCGGTACGGCGTCTGCACCGTTCGTGGTGAGTCCTTCGACACGCTCAGGACAGGCTCTGTCGAACCATGAACGGTGCCCTTCGACTTCGCTCAGGGCGAAGGGATCAGACGCGGACGCTCAGCGCCGCAGTCCGCTCCGGGGCGCGAACGTCCGGTGCGCACTGCGTACTATGAACCGCTTCCCGCTCCCGAGGATCGAACATGGCCGTCACGCATAGATTTCAGGACATGACCTGGCCCGAGGTCAACGAGGCCGTCACCCGCGGCGTCATCCCGCTGCTGCCGGTTGGAACGGTCGAGCAGCACGGGCACCATTTGCCGGTCAAGATCGACAACTGGACCTCCACCGAGATTTGCGAGGAGGCGGCTCGGCAATCCAACGGCCGCATCATGGTCATGCCGTCGGTGAGCTACGGCTACACGTCTCACGTGATGGACTTTCCCGGCACGGTGACCATCCACCACGAGACGTTCATCCGCTACGTCGTGGACATCTTGAAGAGCCTGGCCTATCAGGGCTTCAAGAAGATCATCATGGTCAACGGCCATGGGTCCAACATCAACCCGCTGGAGCTGGCCGCGCGTCGCGCTATGTTGGAGAGCGACGCTTGGGTGGGCATCGGCGGGTGGTGGCATTTCATGGCCGCCGATCCGGACTTCATGTCGACCTGGCGCGAGTCCGACTTTCCCGGCGGCTGCGCCCACGCCGGCGAGGCCGAGACGTCGCTGGCGCTCTTCTTCGATCCCGACATGGTCTACATGGACCTCGCCAAGGACCAGGTCACCGAGACCAACCAGCGCAAGTCCAAATATCACTGGGTGGACCTGTGGGCCAGCGGCCCGGTGCGCATGGATAGCTGGACGAGCACCTACACCACCGACGGCACGCAGGGCACGCCCAGCCTCGCGACCGCGGACAAGGGCCGGCGGATCTTCGAGGAGTCGGTGAACAACATTGTCGAGTTTGCGGAGGAGTTCGCCGCGCGCGAGATGTGCCCGCGCGTGGACCACCACGTCACGCCGCCGACGTTCGACTCGCCCGGATAGCGGGCGGGTCGGGCATCTCCCGCGCGACCTTCTTAGAAGTCGCCTCTCGTCTTCGTGAGACATTTGCATCGATCTGTAGGGGCGTCCCTTGTGGGCGCCCGCTCTGCCGGTGACCAGGGCAGCCACAAGGGCTGCCCCTACAGTGATTGACGGTTACGCGAGGCCCTCATCCAGGGAGAGGTGAGGCCCAGGACAAGGCCTGTAGCTCCCTAGATTTCGTAGCCCTCGGCGACGGTGGTGCGGATGTAGCGGACGGAATAGTGCGTGTCGTCGGGCCAGGAGTCGGTCGCCCACGCCGGAATCGCCCCGAGGCCGGCGACGCGCACCGTCTTGGACGGCGGGATCTCAATCACGGCGCAGCTCATACCCGCGATGGGAAGCGCCTCAGATCGACCGCCCTGCTCCAGCATGTCAGCGCGCAGGTGCATGCCCCACAGGTTGTCGATGCGAAAGCGCACGGGCAGCGCGTGCTCGACTTCGCCGTCGTGCCGGAAGCCTGGGATCGTGTCGGCCTCAAGCAGAATCGATCCCGGCGGCGTGCAGGCGCTGCCCATGACGGCCACCCGCACCATGGGCTCGTCCTCATGGATCACGATCCAGTCGGACGGCGTCTGGGTCGACGCCGTCGAGCCGTCGGTCGTCTTGATCGGAAACAGCTCCATGCCGTGGCGCTCGCCGCCGATCCATACGCGATCGACGTCGACGTTGGGGTAGTTGAACGGAAACTCGTACTCAAAGGTCCTGAGCATGAGCTCGCGCTTTTCGCGCACGGGGTCGTTGGGGTATCCGGGGATTCGTCGGTCTGCCGCGACTTGGGTCATCTGTTGCTCCGCCGTGGGGCGTCTCTGCTGGCGGCCAGAGCATAGGCAGCGCCGGTGGACGCCGCAACGGAGGCGTGACGCGTGCGGTGGCGCTATGCCTCGGTTCGGGTCGAGCGGGCGGCTCGAATCATCGCTGCGTTTCGGCCAGCAGCGAACGGAGCAGCGTGCGCTTGGCGTCCACGAACGGCGGCGCGGTGGTCATCTCGCGTTCGCGCGGCCGCGGCAGATCGATCGCCAGCTCGAGCTTCATCGTGCCGGGCCGGCGGGTCATCACGTACACGCGGTCGGACAGAAAGATCGCCTCTTCGATGTCGTGCGTGACGAAGAGGACCGTTTTGGCCAGCTCGGTCCAGATATCCAGCAGCCACTCCTGCATCTCGCCGCGGGTCAGCGCGTCCAGCGCGCCGAACGGCTCATCGAGGAGCAGGGTTTCGCGGTCCAGCAGGATGGTGCGCAGCATGGCGGCGCGTTGCCGCATGCCGCCGGAGAGCATGTGCGGGTAAGCGTCGGCAAAGCCCTCCAGGCCGAACCGATCAAACTGCGCCAGCGCCCGCGCCTTGCGGTCGGGTTCGCCGCGCAGCTCCGGTCCGAGCACGGCGTTCTCCAGCGTCGTCCGCCAGGGCAGCAGCAGGTCGCGCTGGGGCATGTGCGCCACCAGGCCGGTGCGGCCAATCGCCGAGCGACCGTCGACGGCGATCTCACCGGCGCTGGGGCGGGCGATCCCGGCGATCAGGTTGAGCATGGTGCTCTTGCCGCAGCCGCTCGGTCCGATCACCGACACGAACTCGCCGCGCGCCACGCTGAGGTTGACGTCATGCAGGGCCTCGACGCGCAGGCCGCGCTCGACATAGGTGGCCTGAACGCCGCGCAGCGCCACGGCTGGGGTCGCCGCCTCTCGGCCCTTGGGGGAGGTCACGCCGTCCCCCGAGTATTGCCGCGCAAACCCTCGTCATTCCCGCCTTTCAATCCGTCATTCCCGCGGAGGCGGGAATCCAGGCCCCACCCAACCTGAGTCCTCGCAGGCTTTCTCCCGGACTTCGTGAGCGTGACCGGGACAGTCAAGCGCGGCCTCAGGCGTTCTCGATAAACGAGTTGTCGAAGGCGTCGTTGGGATTGATCGCGCGCGTCGAGCAAGTCGTAATTCACCAGCCAGTTGGCGTAGCCCTGCCAGGTCTCGCGCGTCTGCCAGCCCCAACGACTGGCGCCTTCCGCGTAGCGGGGGCTGAGCCAGGCCTGGCTGGCGCGCACGAGGTCCGCGTCGATGCCGTCGACGGCCTTGATCAGCGTGTCGGCCGCGCGCGTCGGTTCGTCGATGGCCAGCTCGTAGCCGCGGGCCGTGGCGCGCACGAAGCGCTGCACGACGTCCGGGTTGTCGGCGATCATCGCCTCACTGGTCGCGAGCACCGGCGTGTAGTAGTCCGGGATGCAGTCGAGGTCGGTCAAGCGGATGTAGTCGAGCTCGAAGCCCTGCAGCTGGGCGCGAATGCCGTCCCAGGCCTCGAAGATCCACACGAAGTCCACGTCGCCGCGCTCCCAGGCGACGAAGTAGTCGACGGCCCCGATGTCGATGAACTCGACTTGGTTGATGTCGCCGCCGTCACACTGCATGAGCGCCGTGAGCACTTGCCGCTCGGGGCCCCAGCCAAAAGCCCCATACTTCTTGCCCGCGAAGTCACGTGGGCGGTGAATGTTGCGGTCCGCCGGCGAGGCGAAGCCCGACGTGTTGTGCTGGATGATGGCCGCCAGCGATACGAGCGGAACGTTCTCCGAGCGCGCCAGGGTCACCTCTTCCTGAAAGCTGATGCCGAAATCGGCGGCCCCGCCTGCCACGGCCTGCGCGACGCCCGACACGCCGGGCTCGACGATTGAGACTTGCAGATTCTCGTCGTCGTAGAAGCCGAAGTCGCGGGCGACGTAGATCCCGGTGTGATTGGTGTTGGGGACCCAGTCCAGCATCAACGTGACGGACGCGGGTTCCTTGGCCCCCTCGCCGCATGCGGCCACGAGCGGCACGGCGGCGGCCCCGAGCATCAGCCCCAATGTCCGGCGTCGCGAAATCCTCATCGTCCAGTCTCCTCCTTGGCGGCCGTCCACGGTGCGACGGTCCGGCCCACGAGCTCAACGCAGCCGAACAGCGCGATGCTCAGCAGCGCGATGACGGCAATTACGGCAAATACCTGGTCGGTCTGAAATGAGTTCGACGCCCGCAGCAGATAGAGCCCCAAGCCCTGGCTGGCGCCGGTCCACTCGGCGATGACGGCGCCGATGACGCTGTAGGTAGCGGCGATCTTCATGCCCGAGATCACCGACGGCACTGCCGCCGGCAGGCGGACTTTCAAGAAGAGCTGCCGGTCGCTGGCCCCCATGCCGCGCACAAGGTCGAGCATCTCCTTGTCGGCCGCCCGCAGCCCGCCAACCGTCGCGACGACGATTGGGAAGAAGCACACCAGGGCCACGACCAATACTTTGGGCAGCAGACCGAAGCCGAACCAGATGGCCAGCAGCGGAGCGAGGGCGAACGTTGGCACCGTCTGCGAGGTGACCAGCAGTGGGTAAATCGCGCGGCGCGCCAGCCCCCAGCGATCAATCGCGGCGGCCAGCGCCACGGCCGACGCCAGGGCCAGGGCGTATCCCGCGGCGGCGGCCGTCACCGTGGCCGCCACATGCGGACCGAGCACGGGTGCGGCCTCGCCGAACGACGCGGCGATGGCCGACGGCGCCGGGAGCAGCCACGGCGGCATCTCCACGGCCCGGGACACCAGCTCCCACAGCGCCAGCAGGCCGGCGATCAAGAGGATCGCCGGTCCGAACGCGCGCAGGTGGCGACGGACCTTGCTCACGCGCGCGCCTCCTGCCGGAACGGCGCGGTTTTCTCGTGCATGGATGCAAGGCCCGCCGGGTTCTCGATCATGCGGACGTTGGTCTGCACGGGGCCGCCGGTCAGCGACACCGCCGCGTCGTGCGCCCGCGCGGCAATGTCGAGCAGCTCCGCCAGCGAGTCGCCCTCAATGGTGGTCTCCATGGGGCCGACCTCGTGCTCGACGCCACTGCCGCGGATCACGGCAATCGCCGCGTCGACAGCCGCCAGCGCGTCGGGCGCGTTCAGCGGCAGCACCTGGAGGGCCAGGGTCGCCCGGGGCATCGGTTCACCGCCATCAACAAAAAGACCGCAGATTCCGTGGAACCTGCGGCAGCCAACGCGGTGAACGTCCCTGCGCTGGCATTACCCAGATCAGGTTCCACGGGTCGGCGACGGCTAATGTCGCCCTCTCAGCCGGGCGTTACCCCAGCTCCCCGCGATCGAAGAGGTCAGCCTAAGGATACGACACGGGTGGTCGGGGGTCATGCTTCCTATAATCCGCCGGTCTGCCAGCCGGGGCGTGCCATGCCCATCCAGGACCGCGACGACGCGCACGAGGTTGAGGCGCGCATCAGTGCGATCTTCGCCGCATCCTCGCCTGACCAGCGCGCCGCCGAACTCCGGCGGCTATTCGTCGAGGTGCTGGACTTCGACCCGGCGTCCGGGCAGGCGCCGCTTCGTGCGGCTCCCGCCGGCGTCACGCTGCCGGACGCCGCCGAGCGCATCGCGTCGCTGGACGGCGTCAACGTCTGCTACGTCGCGCTTGACATAACGGATACCGACCGGGTGCGCAAGGCCGAGGCGGCAGCGGCGGCCAAGCAAATCGAGGATCAGCTCGGCGACGACCTGCTGCTGGTCTTCACCAACACCTCGCGCAGCCAGCTGCACTTCATCCACCCCAGCTTCGAGCACGCGCAGCCCACGCTGCGCCGCATGGTGGTCGAGCGTGACCTGCCGCGCCGCACCGCCGTGCAGCAGGTCGCCAATATTTACTGGGAGTGCCGGAAGTCCGGCAGCATCCGCACGGCGCTGGAGATGGCCTTCGACGTCGAGCCGGTCACCAAGAGGTTCTTCGCCAAGTACCGAGAAGTCTTCGAGGCCGCCGAGCATCAGGTGACCGGCTTCGGGCCCGACGAAGACGACGACAAGCGGCTGTTCGTTCAGACGCTCTTCAACCGGCTCATGTTCGTCTACTTCCTCTCGCGCAAGGGCTGGCTGGACTTCGGCGGCGACAAGGACTACCTGAACGCCCTGTGGCAGGACTACCAGGCCGCCGAGGGCGCGAATAGGAACTTCTATTTCGACAGGCTGCGGCTTCTCTTCTTTGCCGGGCTGAACAACTACCGGTCTGAAGACGTCACGTCCGAGCCGGAAGCCCGCAGGCTCATCGGCAACGTGCCCTTCCTCAACGGCGGCCTGTTCGACATGACCGAACGCGACGGCCAAACGAGCATCTTCGTCCCCGACCAGTGCGTCTCGGAGATATTCGCCAAGCTCTTCGACCGCTTCAACTTCACCGTCATGGAGTCCACGCCGTTCGACATCGAGGTGGCGGTGGACCCGGAGATGCTGGGCAAGGTGTTTGAGGAGCTGGTCACCGGCCGCCACGAGTCCGGCGCCTACTACACGCCCCGGCCGGTCGTGTCCTTCATGTGCCGCGAGGCGCTCAAGGGCTACCTGGAAGGCCGCGACACCGGGGTGTCGAGCGAGGCCGTCGAGCGATTCGTGGACCACCGCGACGCCTCGGTCATCTCACTGAGCGCCGCGCCGGCGATCAGCAGGGCGCTGGACGAGGTTACGGTAGTCGACCCCGCCTGCGGCTCCGGGGCCTACTTGCTGGGCATGCTGCAAGAGCTGGTGGAGCTTCAGACGGCCCTCTTCAACGTTGGTGTCGACGCCCGTAGCCTGCACCAACTCAAGCTCCACATCATCGAGCGCAACCTCTACGGCGTGGACATCGACGAGTTCGCCGCCAATATCGCCATGCTGCGCCTGTGGCTTTCACTGACCATCGAGGGCGAGCAGCCTGATCCCCTGCCCAACCTGGACTTCAAGATCGTCTGCGGCGATAGCTTGCTCGGGCCTGATCCCAATCCAGCATTGCAAGGCGACCTCTTCACCGAACAGATTTTATCGTCCAACCTCGGCAATTTGAAAGCCGAGTACATGCGGGCGTTTGACGGAAACGTCAAGGGCGCCAAGAAGGCTGAGATCGAGCGTTTACACGGCGAACTGCGTGAAACGCTTGGGGGAGTGGCCGTTGCCGAGGGCGTAGTTGATTGGCGCATCGTCTTCGCTGAGGTGTTCGCCGCGCGCGCTGGCTTTGACGTCGTGATCGCCAACCCGCCCTACGTGCGGTACGAGCAAATCGGCTCTGCGAAACCGATGCTGGCTGGGTTGTATCCGTCGGTACATCAAGGGCGGGCGGACATCCTCGTTTATTTTTTTGCCAGAGCTATCGAATTGTTGAGTCTTGGTGGTTTACTGGCCTTCATCACCAGCAACAAGTACATGCGGGTCGGATATGGTAAGAAGCTGAGGGGATTTCTTGCCGCCAATCTGTCGATCAATCAGGTGATCGATTTTGGCGATTTGCCGGTGTTCACGGCAACTTCTTACCCGGCAGTGCTTGTCGGCCGCAAGGGCCCGGTCGAAGAAGGCCATGAACTGCGGGTTGCTGATCTGGCGGCTCCGGTCCGTCGTGAGTTGATTGACCGTGGATTGCGAGTCACTCCTGAGTCGATGATTCGAGCCGTGGAGCGCCTTCCCGATCACTTGAGTTGCCACGGGCATGCAGACTATTCTCAGAGCTTTCTCCGGCCGAGCGGCTGGGCGCTGGAGGATCCCGATCTCATTCGACTCTTCGAGCGACTTATGAACCAGGGAATGCCGTTGGGGGAGTATGTCGATGAGCGCATTCACCTCGGAGTAATCACCGGGCTGAACCAAGCGTTCGTAATCAGTCGGGACAGGCGAGGCGAGCTAGTCGACGCTGATCCCAAGAGCGCGGAGATCATTAAGCCGTGGCTGCGGGGCCGCGATATTAGACGCTGGACGCCGGATTGGGCAGAGCTGTACATCATCTTCACGCATCGCGGTGTAGACATCGATCGCTATCCGGCCATCCGAGAGCACTTGGAGCGTCATCGAACGCACCTGGAACAACGCGCGACTGCCCACTTGTATCCCTGGTACCAGCTTCAGCAGCCGCAGGAGGGAATCTTTCAGGAGTTTGATCGGCCCAAGATCATCTGGCCGGAGTTCGCCCGGTCCGTGAGATTCTGCCTGGATACTGATGGGAGATACGTGAATAACAAGTGCTATATCATGCCAATCGCATCAATGTGGATACTCACGGTCCTGAACTCGCCGTTGATCGAATTCCTATTGTGTCAAATTGCTAGCTCTTTGCGTGGCGGATTCTTGCAGCTCTATTACGACTACACATCCCGGCTGCCGATTATCTGCCCTAGCCCGTCGCTCCAGCGACAGCTTGAGTCCGTCGCCAGGACTGGTGCCGCCGGAGAATCCGTTGACACTGACCAGTTGAACGCTATCGTGTACGATCTTTACGACCTCTCGGCCAACGACATCGCGCTAATCAACGACTGGTTCGAGCGCCGGAGCTTGAGTTGACGAAACGGCGGACCCGACGCCTACAGAAGCAATGACACCTAAGGAGATTTGGACAGTCACCCATGAGAAGTAGGAACACACAAAACACACTTGAGCGCAAGATATATTTCTTTCGTGCTCAAGCTGGTATCGACGACACGGGCCGACCATTGGCGTTTGATCCCCTGCCAGCGCTGAAGGATATCGATGCCATAGACTTTATCGACGATGACTCAGGGCGCTATCTCTTTGATGGTGATGGAAACGCTCTGTGTGTGTTCATTCATTCGCTCAGTCCAAATCCGTGCATGAGATTCTGTCGCGTTCGGAGAACTGGACTGCCGCAATTGGAACAGGCAGGCCAGATCAGCGATCTGAATCTTGACCCTAATTCTGGTCTATTGGAGGCCATTCATGTAGTGTTTTTCCCCAACAACATAGTTGGTGCGGAGTATAATCACTTTGGCCCTCGGATATCCAGTCTAGGAGGATATCTTCAATCGAAGTCTGGTCAATCCGAACCCAAGGCTTCCTTTTCCCCTCTTCTTCGACGAGATGCGTCGGAGCAATTAGATCGGCTCGAAGAGATTAGGCTCTTAGAATTTGGAATTCGCCCTGCTTTCATCGAAACCGTTCGGTCGGCCGATGCATCTCTTGCTGACGGATTCGCGGCGAACATCGGAGTGTTTAGTGATCCAGAAACAGTTCAATTGATAGTCAAACCCACGAAGGAATCTCGGGGAGCAGCATTGGAGAGATTTCTGATGCCTGTGAAGCGGATACTTGCAGGAGATGGATTGTTCCAAAACGCAGATAGGTTTCAGATTCGTGGTAAGTGCGCGGACACAGGTCTGGTTGAGACTGTCGATCTGCTGCGCGATCAATTCATCTCCACAAAGAGGATCGTTCGCATGAGTCACCGCAGTCGTGCTCTTGTGCCAGAGTCAGCGTTCGAGGCAGTTCAGGACGCGCACGGTGAGTTGAGGGAAAACCTCGAGCGCGCTTCTAGCATCCTGTGAAGCTTGGGACTGTGAAGCGATGGCAGGAGCACTACTTAGGATTCGAGGCGACGATCGCGATAGTCGCGGCTCTTGTATTGGCTGGATGGATGCTTTTCTTCGCGGGCGATCGGTGCCTCGACCGTCTCATGGATGGCAACCGCGCCAACGTCTACAGGACGACAGCGACGATCGCGGGTACGCTCTTGGGTTTTTCGATTGCCGGTGCATCGCTCATACTTGGTTTGGTTCGATCGCCTCAAATGGCGATAGTGCGCGAGAATAAACACTATCCGAAACTTTGGACAACATTCATTCAGGCGGCTAGATACTTAGGCTTGCTTACGATTACTGCGCTGGTGGGATTGCTCATTGACAAAGAGAACGAATCAGTCGTATGGCTGATGGTGCCTTTTGCCTTATTCGCTGGATTGTCGGTCGTGCGGTTGGTGCGGATGATTTGGATAGTCGAAAATGTTTTCGATGTCATTGCAGCCTCAAAGTCGTAGCCACGTTGCGGATGTGACCTTGTGAACATTCTCCACGCCTCTACCGACCCCACACTGCTGGCGCGGTTGCAGGAGATGCTCGGCAGCTCGGCCCGCGCGGATATCGCCGTGGGCTACTTTTTCATGAGCGGGTTTGAGCAGGTGGTGCACGACCTGGCCGGGCTGGAGAAGGTGCGCATTCTGGTCGGGCGCGCGGACCGGAGTGTGCTGGAGCAGGTGGCGCTGGGGTTGCCGCAGGCGCAGGCGTTGCGGGCGCGGTTGGCTGTGGACGATCTGGTCCCGCGGCGGCAGCGGCCGGAGATTTCACGGCAGGCAGTGGATGGCGTGGCACAGGGCGTGTCTGTGCTCCCTCAGGACAACGGCTCGGAGGCGGCGGTGGCGAGCTTGCGCGACATGATCGCCGCCGGCCGGGTGGAGGTGCGCGCCTATCCGCGCGGGCCACTGCACGCCAAGGCCTATCTGTGCTGGTATGCCAACCACGCCGAGCCGGGCGCGGCGGTGGTGGGGTCGTCCAACTTCACGCTGGCGGGATTCACCGGCAACACCGAGTTGAACGTGCGCGTGACCGGCGACGCCGAGATGGAGGCGCTGCGCGACTGGTTCGAGGACTTGTGGCGCGACTCGCAGGACATCAGCGACGCGCTGCTGGCCGAGTTGAACCGCTCCTGGGCGCTGGCCCGCACGCCGCCCTACCACGTGTACCTCAAGGCGCTGCATGAGCTGTACTACACCGAGGTTGTCGGCGGCGAGTTGCCGCTGCCGCAGCGCGATGACGAGCTGGCGAACTTCCAACTCGACGCCGTGAGCCGTGGGCTGGCGATGATCGAGGCTTACGGCGGCTGCTATATCGGCGACGTGGTCGGCCTGGGCAAGACCTTCATCGGGGCTGAGCTGCTGCGCCAGCTGCGGGTGAGCTATCCACACGACGGCCCACCGCTGATTCTCTGCCCCGCCGGGCTGCGGCCAATGTGGCAGGGGTTCAACGAGCGTTATGGCCTTGGGGCCGAGGTCGTGTCACACAGCATGATCCGCGGCGTGCCCGACCCGGAGTTCGACGAAGAGCTGGGCCGCTACGTGGACGCCGGCCCGTCCGACCACGGCGTGATCCTGCAAGACGCCTATCCAAACCGCGGGCCGGTGCTGGTGGACGAGGCGCACAACTTCCGCAACCTCAACCAGCGCTCACGCGGCCTGAGTGACTACCTGGAAGCCGGCGACCACAAGGTGATCCTGCTCAGCGCCACGCCCCAGAATCTCGGCCCAATGGACATCTACCGGCAACTCCGGCTGTTCCTGGATGAGACAAACCACGGACTGAGCATCGAGCCGATCAACCTTGAGCAGTATTTCGGAAACGCGCAGCGGTGGTTGAAATACCGCGCCGACGACGAGAACTATCGGGCTGAGCACGCCGCCTGGCAGGCGAACGGATCGCGCGGGACCCCGCCGATGAACAAACCCACGCCGCCCGACGTGCCCCATGCCGACATCCAGCGGGTGCTGGCGCCGGTATTCATTCGCCGACGCCGCCGGGATATTCGCGAGCTCTATGGCGACACGGCGACGGTGAACGATCAGCCCGTGCGCTTCCCCGATCCGCTGCTGGACAACGTGGCGTATCGGCTCGATAAGGTCTACGCAAAAGCAGGGACGCTGGCGGAGCTACAGGCTCTACTCAAGGCGCACAAGGCGGCCCGATACCGGGCCGTCGAACACTTGACGCCAGAAGCCAAGGAAAAGGACGAATACCGCGACCTGTTCCGCGCGGGGGACCGTATTCCCCGGCTGATGCGGGCGTTGCTGTTCAAGCGGCTGGAATCGAGCATCGAGGCGTTTCGCTCCACGCTGGATTCCCTTCTGCGCAGCAACCGCCACTTTCGGCAGGCTCTGGAGGACGGCTACGTGCCCATCGGCAACACGGCGACCCGCCTGCTTGCCGGCCAGTCCTTCGACGCCGACGAGGTTCTCGACATACTCCAACAGGAAGAAGATCGCCGGCAGTCGCAAGGACAAAAGCAGTCCAAGCTGGTCCATTCGACCGATGACTTCGAAACCGCGAAATGGCACGCCGATCTCGACGCCGACTTCGCCGTGCTGCGCGACATACGCGAGAGGATCACGGACATCACCGCGGCCGACGACGACAAGCTGCGAGCGCTGCGCGAGCTCCTGGACCGGCCAGAGGTGGCGTCGGGCAAGGTACTGATCTTCTCCGAGGCCGAGACGACGGTCGAGTACCTGTACAACCAGCTAAGTCCGACGGGACAGGACACGGCAATTGCCCGCCTGACTGGCAGCACCCGAGGCAGCGCGCAGCAAATCATCCAGCGCTTCGCTCCGAAAGCCAACGCGGTGCGGAACGGACGGCGGCCCCGAAACGAGATTCGCGTGCTGCTGGCGACGGACATCGTGTCCGAGGGCCAGAACCTACAGGACTGCGCCCGCGTGCTGAACTACGACCTGCACTGGAACCCGGTTCGGCTGATTCAGCGGTTTGGGCGGGTGGACCGCATCGGTACCGAGCACGAGGTGATCCACCTGCACAACATGTGGCCCGATACCGACGTGGACGCCGAACTCGAATTGACGGACCGGCTGGGCAACCGCATCCAATCGTTCCACGACCTAATCGGGCTGGACAGCAAGCTGCTCTCGGAAGCGGAGCGGCTGAACGCCGACGCCATGTACCGCATCTACGTTGACAAACAGATGTCCGAAGACGATGACGGGCTGGATGAAGTGGCTGCCAATCAGCGGGCCGTCGCGTTGCTGCAACAGATTCAGCGCGAGAAACCGGAGTTATGGCGGACGGTTACGGAGTTGCCCGACGGAATCCGGTCGGCGCTCAGAGTCGGCGACGGCTCCGGTAACGACGGCGGCGTTCAATTGCAGAACGTCTTGGAGATTCCGGGCATGCAGATGCCGTTGATGTCACCGTCGGCTCCGGCCGACGCCCCCTCGCCGTTCGAGAATCCCCGGCCCGGCGAAACGCTGGTGCTGTTGAGCGCGGGTAGCGTCAAGGGCTGCTACGCGGTGGCGGACGGCCAGGAACCGCGTCAGATCAGCCCCGCCCAGTTCGCGGCGGCGGCCGAATGCGACGAGGACGCGCCTGCCCAGCCACTGCCTCGTGAGACGAACGCGCGCGTGATGCGGGCGTTCGCGGCCTTCCAGACCGATTTCCGGCAGCGGCTGGGCCGCGCCCGGCGCCCGCGCAACACGCTGGCGCGGCGATACGTGTCGCGGCAAGTCAACCTGGCCAGGAAGAGTATGGAGGCGACGCCGGAGGATGCGCGGCGGATCGAGACGCTGCGGCGCGTCTACCAGGGCGATCTGTCGCTGGCCGCGGAAAACGCGCTGGACGAGATTCGGAGGCTGGGCTTGCAGGGATCGGTGCTGATGACCCGGCTTGAGGCGCTGCGCGAACGCTTCCGCCTGAATCCGCCAGATGAATCGGAGCGAGCGCAGCCTGCCGAGCCGCAGGTCGTGCGGATCGTCTGCTCGGACGGGCTGGTGTGAGGAACCGCCGCCGGCGCTCTTCCCCTATCTAGACCGCGATGGGCGGGGGATAGGCGAGCGGGATGCCGGGGACGGACATGCGCAGGCGGTTGAGGTGCCAGCGGCCGAGGTTGGACGTGAACAGGTCGGTGAGGTCGGGGCCGCCGAAGACGATGTTGGTCGGTGAGGAGAGCTGCGTGTGGTTGGGGTCGTCCACTAGGACCTGGATGCGTCCCGTCGGCTCGAGCCGGTAGATTCGGCTGGGGGTGTAGAGGGTGATGTACAGCGTTCCCTCGACGTCGAACTGCACGCCGTCCGGCACGTCGCCGGGGAGAGTGGCGACGACACGGCGTTCGCCCAGGGTTCCGTCGGGGAGCACGCGCAGGCGAGAGACGCCCGGCATCTGGGACTCCACCACGTAAAGCCACTCGCCCGCGGCGTCGAAGCACATGCCGTTGGCGAAGTAGCGCGGCGCCTCGCTCACCAGGTCCGTCGAGCCGTCGGGCTGCACGCGATAGATCCGGCCGGTGTCGTGATCCCATTCGCCGGAGTCGGAGACGTAGAGGTCGCCGGAGGGATGGAAGCAGGGATAGTTTGGCGTTTCCATGGGCCGGTCGGCGGTGCCGCGGGTGACCTCGACCACGCTGCCGTCGGCGCCGGCGCGCACGACCGCGCCGCCGAACGCGGCACAGACATAGACGTTCGCCTCGGCGTCACAGGCCACGCCTCCCAAGAAGCCCTCATGCTGCGCGATCTGCGTGATGGCCCCGCTGTCCGGGTCCACGCGATAGATCTGGCCCGCCTCACCGCCGGCGTAAAGCTGCCCGTCGGGGCCCCAGGTGACGCCTTCGGGATGATCCAGACCGTCGTTGAAGTCGCCGGCGACCGTCTCGACCTCGGACACATCGCGTAGTGCCATCGTGCGCGCCCTCAAATGGTGGCTGGGCGCTCACGGTACATGACGCGGATTGTGGCCGCCCACTGCGTAAACTCAGGGTGAAGACGAATCGGAGAATCATGCCCCGCGTGCCTGCCGCTATCACCACGACGCCCGTCGACACGCTTGGCCGCCCGCTGCGCGATTTGCGCATTTCCGTGACGGACCGGTGCAATTTCCGCTGTCCCTATTGCATGCCGGCCGAGGTCTACGGCGAGCACTACACCTTCTTGCCGAAGTCCGAGATCCTCACCTTCGAGGAGATTGCGCGGCTGGCCGGCATCTTCGTCGAGCTTGGCGTCGGGAAGGTTCGACTGACCGGCGGGGAGCCGTTGCTGCGGGCGGACCTGCCAAGCCTCGTGGCCATGCTGGCGGGGTTGCCGATCGAGGACCTGGCGCTGACGACCAACGCCCACTTGCTCGGGCGGCACGCCGAGGCGCTCGCCGAGGCCGGGCTGCGGCGCGTGACGGTGAGCTTGGACAGCCTGGACGACGAAGTGTTTCGCACCATGAACGGGCGAGGCTTCGGCGTCGACGCGACGCTGGCGGGCATCGCGGCCGCCGAGCGCGCCGGTCTGTCGCCCATCAAGCTGAATTGCGTGGTCGTGCGGGGCGTGAACGACCACACCATCGTCGACCTGGCGCGCCACTTTCACGGCACCGGGCATACGGTGCGGTTCATCGAATACATGGACGTGGGGAACCTCAACCAGTGGAAGCTGGACGAGGTCGTCGCGGCCGACGAGATCGTGGAGCGCATCGGTGCCGAATTCCCGCTCGAGCCGCTGCCGCCGAACTACGCCGGCGAGGTGGCGAATCGGTTTCGCTATCGCGACGGCGGCGGCGAGATCGGCGTCATTGCGTCGGTGAGCCAGCCGTTCTGCGGGGCCTGCACGCGCGCGCGGCTTTCAACCGACGGCCACCTGCTGACGTGCCTGTTTGCGTTCGGCGGCACCGACCTGCGGTCGCCGATGCGCGACGGCGCCACGGACGCGGAGCTGCGCGAGTTGATCGCCGGTGTGTGGCAGGTCCGCCGCGACCGCTACTCGGAGGTGCGCGCGGGCCTGATCAGCGAAGACGGCCACGCGCCCGACGTGCAAAAGGTCGAGATGTACCAGATCGGCGGCTAGCGCCGGCCTACTTCTTGGCCGCTTCGAAGTATGGGTTCGTCCCCGAGGCGTGATCGGTCACGTCGATCACCTGCGTGACCTCGGGCACGGCCTCGCGAATGGCTACCTCGATCCCCTGAGTCAGCGTCACGGACGCCATGCCGCAGCCCTGGCAGCCGCCGCTGAGTCGCAGGTAGGCCGCGCCGTCCTCGACCGAGACGAGCTCGGCGTGCCCGCCGTGCGCGGCGATGGCGGGATTGATCTGCTGTTCCAGAATCTGCGCGACTTGCTCCGCCACTTCGCCGCTCAGCTGCGGCGCGGGGGCGCCGTGGGCGGCCGGTCCGGCCACCGGGCTCGGGGAGTTGGGGTTGTCGACGAAGAGGCCGCCGCCGTTTGGGGCGGAGCGGTAGTCGATCGTGGCGCCGTCGAGTTGGTCGATGCTGCCGGCGGGAATGACCACGTTGAGGCCGTCAGCCACTTCAACGACGGCGTCGTCAGGTCCGGCGTCGTGTGAGCTCTTCAAATACATGTCGTAGCTGAAGCTCGCCTCAGCAATGCCGTTGACCTCGAGCCACATGGCCAAGTCGTCCCTGTCCGGCCGGTCGGAGCGCGCGCGAAAATTGAGTACCAAGTCGCGCGCGGCGTCGCTGATGAAGACTTCGGTGTCGTGTTCCAGGGTCATGCTTCCCATCCAGCGGGCTTGCGGCGCGTCCAGCGTTCGTAGTTCATCATAGGACGATGCGCCGGGTTCTCCTACTGCTGCCGACCGGGGCTTACCGGGCGGCCGACTTTCTCGAAGCCGCCCGAGAGCTTGGCGTCGACGTTGTAGTCGGTGCGGAGCAACGTCACGCGCTGGACGACGTGATTGGTTCGCGCGTGATCGAGCTGCCGCTGCACCGTCCCGAGGTCGCGGCGGACGCCATCGTCGAGTTCGCGGATGAGATGCCGCTCAACGCCATTGTCCCGGTCGATGACGCTGGGGTCGCGGTGGCGTCGCTCGCCGCCGAGCGATTGGGCTTGGCGCACAGCCCACCCGCGGCGACGGCCCTCACGCGTGACAAGGCCGCCATGCGCCGTCGGCTGGCCCAGGCCGGCGTGTCCCAACCGGCGTTCACGCGTGTTGACGGCGACGACGACCCGGCGGCTGCGGCGGCGAGACTCGGATTCCCAGTGGTGTTGAAGCCCTTGGAACTGTCGGGCAGCCAGGGCGTCATCCGCGCCGACACGCCGGCAGACGCCGCAGCGGCCGCAGCCAGAATTCGACGGATGCCTCCGTTGGCAAATCACGCGAGTCCCGCACCGTTGCTGGTCGAGCGCTTCGTGCCCGGCGTGGAGGTCGCGGTGGAGGGGCTAGCTGCGGCGAGGGACGCTGCGCACGCTGGCCATCTTCGATAAGCCGGACCCCCTTGACGGACCGTATTTCGAGGAGACGCTTTACATAACGCCATCCCGCCTGTCCGATGACGCGCAGCGTGCGGTTGAGGATGTGACGAGCGCGGCGGTGGCGGGTCTGGGTCTCACCGAGGGGCCGGTGCACGCCGAATTGCGCGTGGACGGCGAATCGGCGGTCGTGATCGAAGTTGCCGCGCGGTCGATCGGCGGCCTGTGCGCCCGATCGCTGCGATTCGGGCTGGGCGTTTCGTTGGAGTCGCTCATCTTGCGGCATGCGCTGAATCTGCCGCTGCGCGACACCACGGCGGCGCATGCCGCTTCGGGCGTGATGATGCTGCCAATTCCGCGCGCCGGCGTGCTGGTGGCAGTCCGTGGCCGAGAGGCGGCCCTGAAGGTGCCCGGCATCGTGGGATTGGAGATCACGATTGCGCCGGGCGCTTGGGTCGAGCCGCTGCCCGAGGGCGACCGCTACCTTGGCTTCATGTTTGCGCGGGGCGACACACCGTCAAGCGTCGAATCGGCGCTGCGTCGCGCGCATGCGAAGCTTGAGGTGGAGATTGATCCGGACCGTGCGCCCACGCGGCGCAGCGGATCGCAGGCCTCGGAGGCGGGACGTTGATGCGGGTCTTGATCGTCTCGACCTACGAGCTCGGGCACCAGCCGGTGCACGCGGCCTCTCCGGCCGCCGCGCTGCAGGCGGCCGGATACGAGGTGCGCGCGCTGGACCTGGCCGTCGAGATGTGGGATGCCGACGCCCTGAACGGAATTGACGCGCTGGCGCTATCCGTGCCCATGCACACCGCCATGCGCATCGCCGTTCGGGCCGCGCAGGAGGCACGGCGCACGCACCCGAATGTCCCAATTTGCTTCTATGGCTTGTACGGCGAGATGGCGCCGACGCTCGACCCAAGCCACCCGATGGATCGCGCGCTCGCCGGCGAGTATGAGCCGGAGCTCGTGGCGTGGGTGGAGGCGCTTTCGGGTGTGAACGGTCCGGCAACCCTCTCAACGGACATCATCCAGCTCACCAAGCACGCCTATCACGCCCCGGCGCGAGGGCTGCTTCCCCCGATCGATAGTTATGCCCGGCTTGCCGTCGACGGTGAGGAGCGGCTGGCGGGTTACGTCGAGGCCAGCCACGGCTGCGTGCACAAGTGCCGCCACTGCCCGGTGCCGGTGGTGTACGACGGGCGCATTCGCATCGTTGGCGCCGACACCGTGCTGGACGATATTGCGCGGCTCGTCGATGCAGGCGCGCGCCACATCACCTTCGGCGATCCGGACTTTCTGAACGGCTGGCGCCACTCGCGCAAGGTCGTGCGGGCGATGCACGCGCGGTTCCCGGACCTCACGTTCGACTGCACGACCAAGGTGGAGCACATCCTGGAGCACGCCCAGGTGTGGCCGGAATTCGCCGACGCCGGATGCCTGTTCGTCATCTCGGCGTTCGAGTCGCTCAACGACGCGATTCTGGAGCGCCTGGACAAGGGTCACGCAGCCGCCGAGGCCGGGCAGGCGATCACCTTGCTGCGCCGCCACGGCATCGAGACGCGTCCGTCCTGGCTGCCGTTCACCCCGTGGACGACCTTCGCCGACGTGCTCGACATCCTTGACTTTGTTGCCGCGCACGACCTGGTAGGCAACGTCGATCCGGTGCAGTACAGCATCCGCCTGTTGCTGCCGAAGGGATCGCTGCTGCTCGCGCTGCCGGATATGCAGCGCTACCTGGGGCCGTACAAGGAGGCGCAGCTCAGCTACCCGTGGCAGGCGGCCGATCCGGCGGTCGATGCGCTCCAGGCGGAATTGGGGACGCTAGTGGCCGCGCTGTCCGCCGAGGACACGGACATTGCCGCCTCGTACGCCGCGGTGCGGGTGCTGGTGCTGGATGCCGCTGGGTCGGCTGCCGAGGGACGCGCGCGCGAGATTCCCGTCAACTCCGAGCGCGCGGCGACCCGACCGAGGCTGACCGAGGCCTGGTTCTGCTGCGCCGAGCCGACCGAGCTGCAGTTCGCGCAGCTCGCAGGGATATAGCGACCGGGCGGTTTTGCCGCCGCTCGTTGATACCTCGGCGGTGCTTGGCTCGCTCAGACTTGGTGGGTACGCTCGGGACATGCTGTCCGGGTTCATCGATGTGCACCGCGCGGGCCGAGTGGCCTATCGCGACGCGTGGGCCTGGCAGCAGGCGCGCGCCGCTGACGTGCGCGCGGGCACGGCGGCGGAGGCGCTGGCCGTGCTGGAGCATCCGCCGGTGTACACCTGCGGCCGCCGCAGCGATCCGGCGAATCTGCTCGCGTCGCCGGAGCGATTGGCGGAGCAAGGCATTGAAGTCGTGGACGTGGAGCGCGGCGGCGACGTCACCTATCACGGCCCGGGCCAGCTGGTGGCCTATCCGATCCTGGATCTGCGCCGCCGCGGCATTTACCCGATCAAGTTCGTTCGCGGCCTGGAGCAAACCCTGGTGACCACCCTGGCCGCCCTGGGCGTGCCCGCGGAGCCCCGGAAGAGTCTTCCCGGCGTGTGGGTGGGCAACGACAAGATCGCCGCATTGGGCGTGCACGTGCGCGGCGGCGTGAGCATGCACGGCATCGCGCTCAACCTCGCGCCGGACCTGACGGCCTTCGAGGCCATCGTGCCCTGCGGCCTGCACGGCGCTGGCATTACGTCCGTGGAGCGCTACTGTGGTGCCGCGCCCGACCACGAGGCCGCCAAGGAGACCTTCATCAAGGCCTTCGCACAGACGTTCGACGTTGCCCTTCGCGACGCTGACACCGAAATTGCGCTTGCCAATGGCAACTGAGGTTCGTCCCAGGTACCCCAAGCCCGCGTGGCTCAAAGTGCGCGCCCCGACCGGCGACCGTTACACGGGCCTGAAACGGCTGATGCGCACGCAGGCGCTGCACACGGTGTGCGAGGAGGCCCGTTGTCCCAACATCGGCGAGTGCTGGAACGACGGCCATGCCACCTTCATGATTCTTGGCGACACCTGCACGCGCGCCTGCGGGTTCTGTGCCGTCACCTCGGGCCGGCCGGACACGATCGATCCGCTGGAACCGCTGCGGCTCGCGGCTGCCGTCGAGCGCATGGGGCTGGACTATTGCGTGATCACCTCGGTCAACCGCGACGACGTGCCCGACGGCGGGGCGAGCGTGTTTGCCGACTGCATTCGCGCCGTGCGCCGCGTGCGTGCGTCGTGCCAAGTCGAGGTGCTGATTCCCGACTTCATGGGCAACTGGGACGCGCTGGCGACGGTGATGGAGGCGCGGCCGGTCGTGCTGAATCACAACACCGAGACGGTGCCGCGCCTCTACGCCCGCGTGCGACCGAAGGCGCGCTACGAGCGCACGCTTGAGCTGATTCGCCGAGCGGCCGACCTGGCGCCTGAGGTGGCGACCAAGTCGGGCGTGATGGTCGGTCTGGGCGAGACTCGCGAGGAGCTCCGGGCGACCCTGGGCGACCTTGTCGCGCACGGCTGCGAACTGCTCACCGTGGGGCAATATCTCCAGCCGACCCGCAAGCACCTGCCGGTGCAGCGCTTCTATCACCCCGATGAATTTGTCGAAATCGCCGAGGAGGCCCAGGCGCTGGGGTTCGTGCACGTGGAGGCCGGCCCCCTGGTGCGCAGCTCGTACCACGCCGGCCGGCAGGCCCTGGCCGCTTCCGTGAAGCGCGCGCGCGTGGGATGAAGGGCCAAAACCGGCGTGGCACGCTCGTCTCGCCGGAGGCGCCCCGCTGGACACCAGCGGCCCCATGCAGCGCCTGGCCAACCCTGACCGTCCGGCGGCTTGTGAAGCGTCCGTCGCGGCGCGTACTACGCTTGCACAATCTCTAGGCGGAGCGAATGGCACAGCTAAATACCCACCGCGACGGCGCCTTGAACGGCGGTCAGGGGTCTGACGCGGTCGAGACGCGAGACTGGCTGGACGCGCTGCACGACGTGCGGCGGCTTTCCGGCAATGAGCGTGTGCGTGAGTTGCTGCGCGAGCTGCAAATCCACGCCCAGCGCGCCGGCGGCGTGCTGCCGGTCACCGCTCGCACGCCGTACGTCAACACCATTGCGTCGGAACGCGAGCCGGCGTATCCCGGCGACGAAGCGCTTGAGTGGCAGATCCGCAGCATCATTCGTTGGAACGCGATGGCTATGGTCGTGGCCGCGAACCGCGAGGCCGACGGCATCGGCGGGCACATCTCCACCTATGCCTCGGCGGCGACGCTTTACGAAGTTGGCTTCAACCACTTCTTCCGCGGGCCGGATCACCCCGAGGGGCCGGACATCATTTACTTCCAGGGCCACGTGACGCCCGGCATTTATGCGCGGGCGTATCTCGAGGGTCGCCTGACCGCCGAGCAAATCCACGACTTTCGGCGTGAGCTCGCGTCCAGCGGCGGCGTCCCGGCGTACCCACATCCCTGGCTGATGCCCGATTTCTGGCAGTTCCCCACCGTGTCCATGGGCTTGGGACCGCTGATGTCGATCTACCAGGCGCGGTTCATGCGCTATCTGGAGGATCGGGGACTGAAGCAGCCCACCGACCAGCGGGTGTGGACGTTTGTCGGTGATGGAGAAGCCGACGCGCCGGAGACTACCGCGGCGATATCCCTCGCGGGGCGCGAGCACCTGGACAACCTGACCTGGGTGGTCAATTGCAACCTGCAGCGCTTGGACGGCCCGGTTCGCGGTAACGGCAACATCGTGCAGGAGCTGGAAGGACTGTTTCGCGGCGCCGGCTGGAATGTGATCAAGGTCCTCTGGGGCCGCGATTGGGACGAGCTGTTCGCCAACGATCACGACGGGTTGCTCACGCGTCGCGCCGGCCAGATCGTCGACGGGGAGTATCAGAAATACAGCGTGGCCGGCGGGGCCTACATCCGCGAGCACTTCTACGGCGTGGACGAGCGACTGCTGGCCATGGTGGCCGACCGCAGCGACGACGAGCTGGTGCGCATGAACCTTGGGGGGCATGACGCGCGCAAGGTCTACGCGGCCTTCAACGCGGCGGTGCGGCACCAGGGCGCCCCGACGGTGGTGCTGGCGCGCACGATCAAGGGTTACGGGCTCGGCGAGGCCGGCGAAGGCCGCAACGTGACGCATCAACAGAAGCAGCTCAATGAAGACGAGCTGGTGCAGTTTCGCGATCGGTTCAAGATCCCGATTTCGGATGAGGATCTCGGTCGCGCGCCGCTCTACCGCCCGGCGCCTGATAGCCGCGAGGTCCGCTACCTCACCGCCCGTCGCGAAGAGCTCGGCGGGTTCATGCCAATGCGCGCGGCGGAGAAGAGCCAGATCTCGGCTCTTCCGCCAGACGTCTTCGCCGAATTCGAGGCTGGCAGTGAGCGCCCCGCCACCACGACCATGGCATTCGTGCGCATGCTGGCCAAGCTGCTGCGCGACCCGGCGCTGGGCCCGCGCGTGGTTCCCATCGTGCCGGACGAAGCCCGCACCTTTGGCATGGAGGCGCTCTTCCGCCAGGTCGGCATCTACTCGCCGGTGGGCCAGCTCTATGAGCCAGTCGATTCGGCGTCGCTCCTCTTTTACAAGGAGGCCACCGACGGCCAGATTCTGGAGGAGGGGATCGCCGAGGCTGGGGCGATGAGCTCGTTCATCGCTGCCGGCACGTCTCACACGACCTATGGCCTCGCGACGCTGCCGTTCTTCATCTACTACTCGATGTTCGGCTTCCAGCGGTTCGGCGACCTGGTCTGGGCCGCGGCCGACGCGAGGACGCGCGGGTTCCTGTTAGGCGCCACCGCGGGCCGCACGACGCTGGCGGGCGAGGGTCTGCAACACCAGGACGGGCACAGCCATCTGCTGTTCTCAGTTGTGCCGACGTGTCTGGCCTACGATCCCGCGTTTGCCTATGAAATTGCGGTCATCATTCGCGAGGGCATCCGCCGCATGCATGAGCAGGATGAGGACGTGTTCTACTACCTCACCCTCGGCAATGAGGCGTATCCGCACCCGCGTTTACGGGAGGGCGAGGGGATCCGGGAAGGCATCCTCAAGGGCATGTATTGCTTGCGTCCCGCGGAGGCGGCGCCCGGCCAACCGCGCTCCACGTTGCTGGGCAGCGGGGCGATCCTGAATGAAGTCCTCAAGGCGCAGGAGATGTTGGCTGCACGCTATGGCGTGGCGGCCGACGTGTGGTCCGTGACGAGCTACACGGAGCTTCGCCGCGAGGCGCTGGACGCGGATCGCTGGAACATGTTGCATCCGGACCAGCTGCCGCGCATCTCATACGTGGCGACGTGCTTGGCGGAGGCGCCTGCGGTGGTCGTGGCCGCAACCGACTACATAAAGACGCTGCCGGACCTCATAGCGAAATGGGTGCCCGGGCGCCTAGTGGCGCTGGGCACCGACGGCTTCGGCCGCAGCGACACGCGCGAAGCCCTGCGCAACTTCTTCGAGGTCGATGCTCGATTCGTGACCCTGGCAACCTTGCACGCCCTCGCGCAAGAGGGCCGGATTGACGCCGAATTGGTCTCCGAGGCGATTGAAGACCTGAATATCGACACCGAGAAACCGAATCCGCGGCTGAGCTGATGCGAGCGACAAGCTTGGACGCGGCCGGCGTGGAACCAGTGCGATGAGCGTCGACGTGCGCTTGCCGGATCTCGGTGAGGGGATTGAAGCCGCCGACGTGCTCAGCGTGCTGGTGAGCGTGGGTCAGGTTGTGGACGCCGGTGACTCCCTGATCGAGATCGAGAGCGAGAAGGCGACCTTGGAGGTGCCATCGGACGCCGGCGGCGCCGTGCAGCGCATTCACGTCAAGTCCGGCGACACGATTGCGGTAGGCCAGCCGCTGCTCACGCTGGCGCCACACGAAGCGGGGCCGCCGCCATCCGGTACCGCGGACGCGGAGCCGGAGATCGACGACGCGCCAATTGCATCGACGGACGGTGCAGCGGCGGACCCGATACCGGCGATTGCCGAACCGGCGGCGACGACCGATGGCGCGGACGGCCAGGTTCCCGCGAGTGCAGCGGCGGTCGAGATCGATGCCGCCGGCCGGCCGGTCGCCGCCGCGCCCTCGGTGCGCACGTTCGCGCGGGAAATCGGCGTGGACGTGCGTCAGGTCGCGGGCGCCGGCCCAGCCGGCCGAATCTCCATGGATGACGTCAAGGCTCATGCCCGCCGCCGCGCCTCGGCGCCGGCGCCGGACATCGCGACGCCGCTGCCCGACTTTGCCCAATGGGGGCCGATCGAGCGCGTGCGGCTGAGTCGCCTGCGGCGCACGCTTGCCGACAATCTGGCCCGATCGTGGGCCACGATCCCGCACGTCACGCTGTTCCACGAGGCCGACGTGACCGACGTCGAGGCCGTGCGCTCGGAGTACAAGGAGCGCGCCGAAGCCCGCGGAGCCAAGCTCACGATCACGGCGTTCTTGCTGCCCGTGGTTGCGGCGGCGCTGAAGGCCCACCCGAAGCTCAACGCCAGCCTGGACCTGGCCGCGGGCGAGATCGTGCAAAAGCGCTACTACCGCCTGGGGGTGGCCGCCGATACGGAGCGCGGGCTGCTGGTGCCGGTGATCCGTGACGTGGACACCAAGGGCGTGATCGATCTGGCGGCCGAGTTGACGGACATCGCGGAGCGTGCGCGCGACGGTAAGCTGACGCCCGACGAGATGCAGGGTGCGACGTTCACGATCAGCAACCTCGGCGGATTGGGAACCGGGTTCTTCACCCCAATCGTGAATCCACCTGAGGTGGGCATCTTGGGGGTCGGTCGCGCGGCGCCACGCTCGACGCTCTACAACGACGTGATGCAAACGCGGCTCATGCTGCCGCTCTCGCTCTCGTTCGATCATCGGGCGCTCGACGGCGCGGACGGCGCGCGCTTTCTGTCCTGGATCGTCGACGCGTTGCAGCGGCCGATGATGCTGGCGATGGAGCCTTAGAGCACCGTGACCAATCCCGACGGACGGCGGCACGTCGCCGTCATCGGCGCCGGACCCGGAGGCTATCCCGCGGCATTCCGCGCGGCCAGGCTGGGCTTGCGCGTGACGCTGATCGACCCCGAAGCGCTTCCCGGCGGTGTGTGCCTCTATCGCGGCTGCATCCCGTCCAAGGCACTGCTGCACGCGGCGGAGGTGATGCGCGCGGCGAGTGAGGCGGACGCCATGGGGCTGGAGTTCGCCACACCGCGCGTGGACCTGGACCGCCTGCGCGCCTGGAAGGACGAGGTCGTGGTCCAGCAGACGCGTGGCCTGGCGAGTCTCACACGCGCGCGCCGGGTGAGTCATGTGCAGGGGCGAGCCCGCTTCCGCGACGCCCACTCGCTCGAGGTTGTGGGCGACGAGCCGCAAATCATCGAGTTCGATGCGGCGATCGTTGCCACCGGGTCCTCGCCCGCGGCGCCCGAGGGACTTCGCCACGACTCGCCGCTGGTCATGGATTCAACCGCCGCCCTGGCAATTGACGAGGTGCCGGCCGCGCTGCTGGTGGTTGGCGGGGGCTACATCGGCCTTGAGCTGGGCTTGGTCTACGCGGCGCTCGGGTCCCGGGTGACGCTGGTCGAGATGACGCCGGGACTCTTGCCGGGGGTCGACCGGACATTGGTCAAGCCACTGGCGACGCGCATGGAAGCCGTGTTGCACGAGGTTCTGCTGGACACGCAGGTTGTGGCCCTGCAGGTGGCCGCGGATCGGGTGGAGGTGGAACTCAGCGGGCCGGCCGTCGGGCAGCCGCGGCGTCGCTTCGATCGCGTGTTGGTGGCTGTGGGACGCATGCCGAATAGCACCGATCTCGGGCTTGAACGCACGGCAATCCAGGTGGACGCCAAGGGATTCATCCAGACCGATGCGCAGCAACGCACGGCGGAGCCGTCGATCTATGCCGTGGGCGACGTGGCGGGTGAGCCGATGCTGGCCCACAAGGCAACGCATGAGGGCCATGTGGCCGCCGAGGCGATCGCGGGACGAGCTTCGGCGTTCGACGCTCAGGCGATTCCGGCCGTGGTGTTCACCGATCCCGAGATCGCGTGGTGCGGTCTCACCGAAAGCGACGCAATTGCCCGCGGCCTGGAGGTCGAGGTAAGCCGGTTTCCGTGGATGGCCTCGGGACGCGCGGTCATGCTGGGAGGCAGCGAGGGGCTGACGCAGCTCATCGTCGAGTCGCGAACGCGGCGGGTGCTCGGGGCGGGCATCGTCGGCCCTGGCGCCGGCGACTTGATTGGCGAGTGCGTCCACGCCATCGAGATGGGGGCGACGGCCGACGACTTGGCGCTGAGCGTGCACCCGCACCCGACGCTTTCTGAAACCATCATGGAGGCTGCGGCGCTGCTGGACGACGACGACAGCCCGCATTACGTGGCGCGCCGGCGCTCCAAGAGCTAGCCGTCGGCGTCTGCCAGCTCGGCTAGATAGGCGCGCGGACGGCGGCGCGCCAGCTTCGCAGCGGCCGACCGCGCGCGGCGACCATGCGCTCCGTGGCCAGCACCGAGTACGGCGGGCGGCGGGCCGGGTGTTGGATATTCGGCCGTCGTGACCGGTGTCAGTGAAGGTTGGAGGCCGGCCGCGGCGAAGATCTCTTGGGCGAAGTCGAACCAGGTGCAGGACCCGGCATTGACCACGTGGTCAAGGTGCCTTGGGCGTCGGCCTGGATCAGATCGACGATCGCCTCGGCCACGTCCCGCGCATAGGACGGCGTGCAGTGCTGGTCGTTCGACAGGTCGACGCGGAGGTCGCGGCCTTCCCGCGCCAGGCGCAGCATCGTGCGGACGAAATTGCCGCCCGTGACCGCCGAGCCGCGCGAGCCATACAAGCCGCACGTGCGCACGATCAGGTGCCGGACGCCCGCGCCGCGAACCAGGTGCTCACCGGCAAGCTTGGACGCGCCGTACACGCTCACGGGCGCCGGTAAGGCGTCTTCCGAAAGCGGCTCTCGCGCCGACTGGCCGCCGAATACGTAGTCGGTGCTCACGTGGACCAGCGTGGCGTCGGCCGCGGCACAGGCTCGGGCCAGCGTCAGGGGACCCTCGGCGTTGACGCGGAACGCGCGAGCGACTTCCGACTCGCCCAGGTCCACGTGGTTGAATGCGGCGGTGTTGATGACCACCGCGGGCGTGTGTGCCGTGAACGCACGGTCAACGGCTGCCGCATCGGTGACGTCGAGCTGGGCACGCGCGAGTGCGACCGTCGTGTCGGCGGGGAGTTGCTGGGCCAGATAGCTGGCCAGTTGCCCACCGCCGCCGGTGAGCAGGACGCGCGCGGCGTCGCGGCCGGCGCTCATGGAAGTGCCGGCCGTTTCAGTGGTGCCTGGCCTGCGGTAGGTCTCACTTTGATCGGTGGCCGGTCGCTCTGACTCGATCTCCCCTCCCCGGGCGAGATGTCTGATTCCGTCTCCCTTGGTGGGGCGTTTACATAGCCGGGTAAGGGCGGTTCGCGAACCGCCCGTACTCGTGGGTGAACAGGTTTAGCGCCCGCTGGATTCCTGCCCCGTATCGAGTACGGGGCAGGCTCTTCGCGGGAATGACGAGGGGTTACGCACGGTGCCGTGCATGAGAGAGCATCCGTCTCGTTCGCGCTCCGTTGACGTAAGAGGGTGACGGTGATGTCCGCCGCCTAGCTCCAAACGCTCAGAATGCCGGCCATGATCGGCAGCGTCACCACGTGGTAGCCCACGTTGATCAGGTAGAGCGAGCGGGGCCGGTTCTCGAAGACGTAGGACGAGGCGAAGGCGGTGGCTACCAGCCCAACCGCACCCCAAATGCCGATCACGAAGCCCTCGCCGAAGCCCTCCGCCCCGGTCAAGGCCACGATCTGCGCGAGCAGATACGAGGTCAGCACCGCGCCGACGTTGCTCACCAGCATCGCCCGCAGCATGTTGCCCTCGGCCTCGATCTGCTCCGGGGTCTTGCCAATGAGGCGCGTCCATGCCTTGCCAAAGCCCCGCATGGAATACCAGTTGAAGCCGACCGCGGTCGGCACCAAGGCTGCCACGATCATGGCCGCGTAGTTGATCTCAGCTGTCCACACAGAAGTCCCCGATCTTGCTCTGGCCGCGGGCTGCGACCGTGCCAAACGCGGTTGCCGGTGTCAACGTGCGCGGGCGGTTACCTGTCGGCCGGCGCCCGCCGATGCCGCGGCGCGCTCGAGCGCGTGGTGCGGAACGCCGCAACTATCGTGAGATATGGCACTGCCGCTCGCTGGAACCGATCGTGCGCGCCATAGAATGGGACATGGTCGCGCTGGGGTGGCAGTGGGGGTCAAGCGGGTTTCCGACGGCGCCTGGTTTCTGGCCGACAAGTCTCGCTGGAAGATTCGGCAACCGGCCCGGCCTCGCACACGTATCAATGTTCGAGAGAACTGTTCGCATAGGAGACTGGCATGGCTGACGAGAGCGGTGGGAGGTTTTCCCGCATGTTGAGCTACTGGGGGCGCGGAGGCCTGGCAGGTCTCCTGGCCGCGCTGCTGGCCGTGGGCGTGAGCGAGCTCTACGCCGGGATATTCGGCGGCTTGCCGTCGCTCCTCGTCTCGATGAGCGGCAGGATCGTGGACCTGAGCCCGCGCGCGATGGAGGAGTTCGCCATCAGCATGTTCGGCACCAGCGACAAGCTGGCCTTGGTCATTTTCCTGGTCGTGCTCAGTGGGATCTTCGGGGCCGTTCTGGGTGCAATCGCCCTGCGGTCCCGGCCGATCGCCGTGGCGGGATTCGCGGCGTTCGGATTACTCGCCGGCTTCTCGAACGGGGTTGACGCGCAGTCGACGCCGGCGCACGCCGTGGCCATGGCCGCCGTTTCGTCGGGAGTGGCCATCGTGGCGCTCTTGTGGTTTACCCGCGTGAACACGGTGGCGGCTGCGGCTGGCGACGAGGCGGCGGCCCTTCAGTTCCAGCGACAGCGCCGGGTCTTTCTTGGTAGCGGTGCGGTGGTTGCGTTGGCCGCGGTCGTTACCGGGGTGCTTGGGCGCAACCTGATTGAGGGAGCAAAGGTCGCCGTGGCCAGCCGCGAGGACATCGTGCTGCGGCCGGTGCGCAGCCGAGCGGCGGCGGCCGTTCCGTCGCCGGCGGCCACTGCCGCCGCCACCGAGGCGCCTGCGGCAACTTCGTCCCCGGCCGCAACAGCCATGGCCGCGGAAACGGCCACGCCGGCTGCCACCCAGGCGCCGTTGGCGACCCCGGCACCAGTGGCAACGGCGAGCCCCGCGGAAGCGGCCACACCGGCTGCCACCGAATCACCTGTGGCAACGCCGTCACCCGCGGCGACCGTCGTCGCCACCGAAACCGCCACGCCACTTGAGGTCGAGGCGGCTACCGGATCGCTGCCGGAATCGACGATGTTCGACGTGCGCGGCATCTCGCCGGTCGTCACGCCAAACCGGGACTTCTACCGCATCGATACCGCGTTCTCAATTCCGCGCGTCGATGTGGAGGGCTGGGAACTCAAGATCACCGGCCTGGTGGAGAGTCCCTACTCCCTGACCTATGGCGAGCTGCTCGACCTGGCCACGGATGAGGATTACGTCACGCTGTGCTGCGTTTCCAACCAGGTTGGTGGAAACCTGATCGGCAACGCCAAGTGGCAGGGCATACCGCTGGCCGACGTGCTCAATCGCGCCGGTGTGAAGGACGAAGCCACCCAGATCGTGGGCCGGTCGGTGGACGGGTTCACGGCCGGCTTTCCGCGCGAGGTGGCGTTTGACGGGCGCCCGGTCTTGGTCGCCGTTGGCATGAATGGCGAGCCGCTGCCGTTCAAGCACGGCTTCCCGGCGCGCCTGGTTGTGTCGGGTCTCTACGGCTATGTCTCCGCGACGAAGTGGTTGCAGGAGATCGAGCTGGCCACCTGGGACGGCTTCGACGGCTACTGGATCCCGCGAGGCTGGTCGAAGGAAGGGCCCATCAAGACGCAATCCCGCATCGACGTGCCCAAGCGGTTCTCGTTCGACACCGCGCCCGGCTTGCAGCCGATTGCCGGCGTGGCCTGGGCGCAGAACCGCGGCATCATCAAGGTCGAAGTGCAGATTGATGGCGGCGATTGGAAGGAAGCGAAGCTTGCCTCGCCGATCAGCAAGCACACCTGGGTGCAATGGGTGAGCGAGTGGGAGGCTACTCCCGGCGCGCACTACATCCGGGTTCGCGCCACCGATTCGGAAGGTGAGCTGCAGGCCAAGGGGCCCAGGAATCCGGCGCCGAACGGCGCCGAGGGCTGGCACCAGGTCAACTTCCGCGTCACCGACGGATAGGCGCGGCACCGGAAAAACGTGCTTGGCGGCGGACTCCAACCGGCTGCGTCGTGAGGGGGAAGCGCTACCGCGGCTTGCGGCGCCGTCGGCGGCCATGATCCAGAGGGTGGTTCTGGGCTAGCGCGCTCGAAGCCTGGGAGTATTCGGTGACGCGCGGTGACGGCACCCTTACAATTGGAAATTGTGACTTTGCATAACCCGGCATGCTTGGAGCTGGCGTGATTGACGCTTGGCCGCCGCTCGAGGGCCTCGAGCGAGGCGTGAGCATGGGCACCGGCCCACGGGGCACGGTGTTCCGCGCCGCGCGTTCCGACGGCAGTGGTGACGTGGCGGTGCTCGTCTTCCACGAGCATCTGGCGCAGCGTCGCGAACTGATGACGCAGCTCGCGCGCGAGGTCGAGCTTGCCCGGCGCATCGAGCATCCCGGCGTGGCGCAGGTCTACGGCGCCGAAGATGTTGATGCCCGTTGGTGTGTGGTGATGGAGTTGGCCGGCGGTCTGACGCTGCGGCAATACCTTGAGGCGCGCGGGCCGGTCAACGTGATCGAAGCGCTTGGCATAACAAAATCAATTGCGGCTGGCCTGGCCGCGATGCATGCCCAAGGGCTGACCCATCGCAACCTCACGCCCGAGAACGTCAAGCTCGAACACGGCCAGATCAAGATTCTCGACGCCGGCACGGCCCCGCAGCATGAGCTTGATCCGTCGGGTGCAACCGCCTACATCGCGCCCGAACGCGCCGCCGGACGCCGCGCAACCGCGCAGGCCGACCTGTACTCGCTGGGCGCGGTGTTCTTTGAGCTGCTGGCCGGTGTGCCTCCGTTTCGGGCCGACACGCCGCTGGCGGTGCTTGATCTGCACCGGCGGGCGGCGGTGCCGCCGCTGGCTTCCCATCGCGACGACGTGCCGCCGGTTATTGAAGAGCTCATGCTACGGCTGCTGGCCAAGGAGCCCGATGCCCGGCCTCCATCGGCTGAAGAGGTGCACGCGCGGATCGAGGATATTCAGGCTACGGAGCGCGCGCTCGCTGCGGCGATTGCAGCCCCCGCGAGCGACCGATTTCGTGCCGGGCCGCGCCGCCAGCAGGCGGCGACCAGCGGTGCCGTCTCGCGCCGTCAACTGCTCCTGGCTGTCACCGCTACGGCGCTGGGCGGAGCTGCCGTCGCGGCCGGAGCCGCCGCGATAGGCGTGCTGGCGGCTCGCCGGCAGCCGGTGGTGCAAGTGGAGCGGTTGCTCCCGCAGGAAGTGATCAAGGTCGTGACCGTGGACCGCGTCGTGACGCGGGATGTGGTGCGCGAGGTTCCCGTCGAGCGGACCATCATCCGTGAGGTGATCCCAGACCGCCCGGCGGAGCAGCTCGCAACGCCGACGGTGACGCCCACGCCCACGGCTGCCCCGGAAGCAACTCCTGAGCCGACGGCGGCGGCAGCGACGCCCGCCCCAGCTGATGCGGTAGCCGCGGATGCCGGCGGGCAGTTTGCGCTCGATCGAGGAAGTCACGCGCTGCCCAGCGTCATCGAGCCGATTCGCGCGGCCAACCTGGGTCGCCTCGCTCAGCTTCACCGCGTCGGTTTGGGCAAGGCCCAGGCAGTGGAGGCGCTGCCGGACGGGGAGATTGCCGTCGGCTCCAGCATCGGCCTGATCAGCGTGTTCGACGCTGCGTCGGGTCGCGAGCTCCGGCGCTGGCCGACCGGCGCCGGGGATGCGCCAGGTTTTGCGGTCACGGCCCTGACCGCCGCCGGCGACGCCCTGATCAGCGGACACGCCGACGGCGCGCTGACTGCTTGGGACGCCTCAAGCGGGTTGCGTCGCTGGTCGTCCCAGCTCGAATCCGATGTCACGAGCTTGGCCATCGACGCCGCCGGCGACTTCATCGCCGCCACTGACGGTGGGGGGGCGGTTGGCGTGTGGCGGGCGAACAGCGGCGGCGTAATCCAGCAACTGGCACCGCCGGCGGCAGCTGCGCGTGCCGTGGCCTTTCACCCTGAGCAGCCGCTGCTGGCCGCCGGTGGCGACGATGGAAATATCGTGATCTGGGACGTGCAACAGGGCACGGCGGAGGCTTCCTTCGGGGACGCCGCTCGGCCTATTCGCGGGCTTGCCTTCAATCCGGCGGCCACGCTCGTGGCTGCCGCCGAGGCCGGCGGATCGGTCGGGATCTGGAACCTGGCGAGCCAAACCCGCCAAACCACGCTGAGCGGACTCCGATTTGATGCGGACGACGTGGTCTTTGGCCCCGACGGAACCTGGGTCGCCGCCGCCGACGGTACGGAGCGGGTCTTGATTTGGGATGTGGTCTCGGGCGCCGTGATCCACGATCTACAGGATCGCGCGGGCGCCGTGAGCCGCGGATCGCTGGCGGTCACGGCGGACGGCGCCGCCCTGGCGTGTGCGGTGAGGCACGTGGCTGTCGCGCTGTGGAGCCTGTCCGACGGCCGTCTACGTCATCGGCTCGGTGCCTATGGCGACGCCGCCCGCGTCGCACTGCGAAGCGACGCGACGCTCGTGGCCGCGGCGCATCCGGCGGGAACCATCGAGCTGGTGCGCCTGCCGGACGCATCCCCGGCCGGCACGCTCGAGTACCACACTGGACTCGCGCACGCCCTGACATTCAGCCCCGATGGGTCGTTGCTCGTCAGCGGCGGTGCGGCGGATGGGCCGCCGTTGCGCCTGTGGGACTCGTCCGGCGCCGTTCCGGTCGAACGCTTTGCGCCCGAGGCGCTGCCGCAGGCAACGATCGGCGCCGCGGCCTTCAGCCCCGACGGCGGTCTGCTGGCAACCGGTTGGAGCGATGGCATTGTCCGGATTTGGCACACCGCGACCTGGAGCCTTGTGACCTCGCTGTCCGCGCACACGATTCTGGTGGATCAGCTGCGGTTTTCTCCGGAAGGCGATCGACTGATCAGCTCCGACATCGACGGCCTGGTCTACTTCTGGGACATCCCAAACCTGACGGCGATCCAGTTGCCGTCCGACGGCGTGCCCGTGCGGGCGGTCGCGATCCACGCCAATGGCGGGCCGATTGCCGGAGCCCTCGATGACGGCGCGGTCATCCTGTGGGACGGCGTCGAGGGCGCCTCGATCCGGCGCCTGGAGAGCCCGGAATCCGCGACGTTGGCGGTGGCGTTCAGCCCCATTTCCCCCTTGCTGGTCTCTGGCCATCGCAGCGGCACGCTGCGCTGGTGGGACACGGCGTCGGGTGAGCCGCTGCACGTCCTTGACGCGCATGGCGCCCCGATCGTGAATGCTGAGTTCAGCGCCGCCGGCGATCTGCTGGCCAGCGCCGCGTTTGACGGTACGGCGCGCCTCTGGGGAGTGGCCGCTGCGACCGCTTAGCGCTCGCTAGCCGGCTGCCTTCAACTCGCCGATCAGCTTGCGCAGCACGTCCTCGCCGTCGCCAAAGAGCATGGCCGTGTTTGGCGCGGCGAATAGCGAGTTCGGAATCCCGGCGAAGCCCGGGCTCAGGCTGCGCTTGATCACGACGACGGTGTGGGCCTTGTCGATGTCGAGAATGGGCATGCCATAGATGGGACTGGTGGGATCCTCGCGCGCCAGCGGATTGACGACGTCGTTGGCGCCGATCACGAGCGCCACGTCCGTCTGCGCAAAGGCCCCGACCAGTTGCTCCAGATCAAAGAGCTGCTCATAGGGCACGTCGGCTTCGGCGAGCAGCACGTTCATGTGGCCCGGCATGCGGCCGGCGACCGGGTGAATCGCGTATTTCACATCCACGCCGCTGCGCTCGAGCTCCTCGGAAAGGTCGCGGACGGCATGCTGCGCCTGGGCCACCGCCATGCCGTAGCCGGGCACGATCATGACGCTGCGCGCGTCGCGTAGCAGCAGGGCGGTTTCCTCGGGGCTGGTCCGCTTGATCCGCCCTTCGTAGATCTCGTCGCCTGGGCCTCCCTCGGTGGGTCCGAGCGTGCCGAACAAGACGCTGAGCACCGATCGATTCATGGCGCGGCTCATGATCGTGGTGAGGATGAAGCCCGACGCGCCCACCAGCGCCCCGCCGATGATCAGCACGTTGTTGCTCAGCACGAAACCGGTGGCCGCGGCGGCCAGGCCGGAGGCCGAGTTGAGCAGTGCGATCACCACCGGCATGTCGGCGCCGCCGATTGGCAGGGTGAGCCGCAATCCCAGAAGAGCGGCGGTGGCCACGAGCGCCCAGAACGGCCATTGCAGCGAAACGTCAAATATGACCAGGGCAAACAGGGCCAGCGCGCCGGCGGCCAGCACCGCGTTGACGCCGTGCTGGAGGGAGGTATTTGCCGGCTGCCAGCGCAAGACCTCTTGCAGCTTGCCCCAGGCCACGGCGCTGCCGGCGAAGGTCAAGGCGCCCACAAGACCGCTGATGGCCCCTGCCGCCACGGCTTGCAGCTCCGTCGCCGCTGTCATGACAGCGCCGGAGGCGATGGCGCTGCCGGCGACCAGCGCCGAGGCGCCGCCGCCAAACCCGTTGAATGCGGCTACCAGTTGCGGCATGGCGGTCATGGGCACGCGCAACGCGAGGACGGTGCCGAGCACTGCCCCGACGCCCAATCCGATGGCGACGAGCTCAAATCCGATGATCTTGCGATCGAGCAACGTCACCACAATCGCCACGAGCATGCCGAGGGAGCTGAGGACGTTCCCTCGGCGGGCGCCGCGAACGGTGGCCAGTCCGCGCAGACCGAGGATGAACAGAGTCGCGGCGACGAGATATGCGCCGTTTACGACGCCTTCAGGCACGCCCTACTTCTTCCGCGGGCGGAACATCGAGAGCATGCGATGCGTGACGAGGAATCCGCCCACCACGTTCACGGTGGCCAGGATCAGCGCCGCAAGGCCCAAGGCCGCGGCCAGCGTCGTCTGCTGTGCGCCGGCCGCGATGATCGCGCCAACGACGGAAATCCCCGAGATCGCGTTGGCGCCGGACATGAGCGGCGTGTGGAGCGTCGGTGGGACTTTGGTGATGACTTCGAAGCCAATGAACGCGGCGAGCAGGAACACCGTGAGCGCCAGGATGAAGACTTCCATCTACGTTCCCGTTACCGCGATGCCATCCGCGGGCGACTCCTCGGGGTCGAGCGCCATTGGGGTCACCAGCGTTTCGCGGAATATCTCGTCCCGTGCATCGAGCGTCAATCCATCGGGCGAGGCGATGTGCCGCAGGAACGTCGATACGTTGCGGGCGTACATCTGGCTCGCGTGCACCGGCGCGGCCGACGCCAAGTCGAGGGGCGCCGCGATCGATACCCCGTGGCGCACCACGGTTTCACCCGGCTCGCTCAGCTCGCAGTTCCCCCCGCGCTCCGCGGCCAGGTCGACGATGACCGATCCCGGGCGCATGCCGGCCACGGCGGCGGCCGTGATGAGCGTCGGGGCGCGGCGTCCGAGCACCAGCGCAGTGGTGATGGCAACGTCCACGTCTCGCAGCGCCTCGGCCAGCATCTCCCGCTGACGCGTGTAGAACGCCTTCGATTGCTCGATGGCGTAGCCGCTGGCGATCGCGCTGCCTTCCTCGCCATCGAACGAGACGAACGTGGCGCCCAGGCTCTCGACTTGTTCGCGGACCGCAGGACGGACGTCGTAGGCCTGAACGACGGCGCCGAGGCGTTTGGCGGTCGCGATGGCCTGCAAGCCGGCCACGCCGGCCCCGAGGACCAGCACGCGCGCCGCCGCCAGCGTGCCGGCGGCCGTCATCAGCAGGGGAAACAAGCGGGGCGAGGCCCGCGCGGCCAGCAGCACCGCCTGGTAGCCGGTTATGGTCGACATTGAGCTCAGCACGTCCATGCTCTGCGCGCGGGTGATGCGCGGCATGCGCTCGAGCGCGAAGGCCAGAACCCCGTGATCGGCCATGGACTGAATCCGGTCCTGGAGGTCGTAGGGATCAAGGAGGCCTATCACTGCCGCGCCACGGGCGACGCTCGCGAGATCGCGCGCGAACGATTCGTCTTCGGTCCCGCCTAGTCCACGAACCGTGAGCACGACATCGGCCTCGCGCAGCAGCTCGGCTCGATCGTCGATGACAGCCGCCCCGCTGGCTCGGTACGCGTCGTCCGGGGCGAACGACCGAGTGCCGGCGCCGCGCTCGATCGCGACGGCGAATCCGTCGCCGACAAGCCGGGCGACCGCATCTGGCACGAGCGCCACGCGTGCTTCGCCGTGGCGCAGCTCACGCGGAACCACAATCCGGAGGCTCATGGATCGAGGCGCTCTGGCGGCCGCGTGCGGGCGGGTGCGACGACGCCCTGATCGTTAAACGCCAAGCCCGATACACCGATGCCGGCCCTGGGGCCGTTGTGTGTGTAGCCGGCGTCAGGCGTCGTCGCGGCCTCGCTTGGTATGGGCGGTCGGGCGCACCCCAATGCTACCCAATGGCTGGTGCCCGACCTGTACCGTTCCCTACCGGCCGCGTCGGTCGGACGGTTGCGGCCACAGCGAAGACCCTACGGTCGCAATCGGGACGGCCTTACTCGATGCTCATGCGAGCCGTGAGGCCGCCGTCGACGAAGAGCACGGCGCCGTTGACGTACCGCGCATCCTCGGATGCCAGGAAGGCCGCCGCGCCGGCAATGTCGGCGGGCGTGCCCACGGAGGCCGATGGGATGCCCCGAATCATGTTTGACTCGTCCACGTTCTCGCGGTCATATCGCTCGACGTGGATGGCCCCCGGGCGATGACGTTCGCCGTGATGTTGTCGTGCCCAATGTCGACGGCCAGGTTGCGCGTGAATTCGTTGATGGCGCCCTTGGTGGCCGAGTAGATGACATACCCCGGCGCGTGCACCTGCGAGTGCACCGAGCTGATGTTGATGATGCGTCCGAAGCCGCGCTCGAGCATGCCGGGCAGCGCGGCCTGGCAGGTGACGAACATGGACTTGATGTTGACGTTGAACAGGTCGTCCCAGTCCTGCTCGTCGCAGTCGGCGAAGGGCTTGACCATGGTGCGCCCCGCGTTGTTCACCAGGATGTCAACCTGGCCGAAGGCGTCCACGGCCGCTTCCACGACTTGGGCTGCGTTGGCCGCCCGGCGAAAGTCGGCCTGCACCGCGCGCACGTCGGCGCCTTGGTCGCGAAGCTCGGCGGCCAATCGCTCGGCGCCGGCGAAGCTGCTCGCGGCCGAAACCATGACTCGCGCTCCGTGCTGGGCGAGTCGCCGGGCAATGCCGACGCCTATGCCCGTGCCCGCGCCGGTGACGACGGCCGCGCGCCCTGAGAGATCGCTCATTGATTCCTCCCCGCAAAGGCAGGCGCGGTCGCCTGCGTCATGCGTGCGGCACGGCCTGGCGTTCGCCGAGCCGCCAACGAGCCGTGCCGGCCTGAATCTCATTCATGCGGGCGTACCAGCCGCCTTGGGCCACGAGCTCGTCGTGCGTGCCCGTTTCGGCCACGGTTCCGTCGGCTAGGCCGACGATATGGTCGGCGCTGCGGACGGTGGATAGGCGGTGGGCGATGACGATCGTGGTGCGGCCCTTGGTGAGCTGGGACAGCGATTCCTGAATCAGGCCCTCGGTCTCGGTGTCCACCGATGAGGTCGCTTCGTCGAGGATGAGAAGTGGCGCGTCCTTGAGAATCGACCGGGCAATGGAAATGCGCTGTTGCTGCCCGCCGGACAGGCGCACGCCGCGCTCGCCGACGCGGGCGTTATAGCCGCCCGGCAGACGCTCCGCGAACTCATCGACGTTGGCAGCCCGCGCGGCAGCCAGGACCTCGGAGTCCGTGGCGTCCGGCCGCCCGAAGGCGATGTTGTCCCAGATGCTCCCCTCGAACAGGAAGACGTCCTGCAGCACCATTGAGATGTTGGACCGCAGCCATGCGATCGGCAGGTCGCGCACGTCGATGCCGCTGATGCGAACCGCTCCACCGTCGACGTCGTAGAAGCGGGGGATCAGGCTGGTGCAGGTGGTCTTGCCCGCGCCGGTGGGGCCGACCAGCGCCACGAGCGATCCCGCCGGGACGGTGAAGTCCACGCCGTGCAGCACCGGCGCGCCGCGGTCGTAGGCGAACTCCACCTGGTCGAACTGCACGGTCCAGCGAGCGTTCTGTGGCGGTTGCGCGTTGGGACGGTCCACGATGTTGCTGCGCACGTCGAGCAGCGCGAATACGCGGTCGGTGCTCGCGATGGCCTTCTGGATGTCCTCGCCGATGGCCGCGAGCTGGATGATCGGCTGGTAGATCATCCCCAGATACACCACAAACACGAACAGGTCGGCGACCGGCACGATGCCCTCGAGCGTCCAGTTGCCGCCAATGGCCACGATGAGCACCAGCCCGAGCCCGGCGATGATCTCGAGAATGCCGACCGGGATCAGCGTGAGCGCCTGGGTGCGGACGATGGTGTCGCGGAACTGCGCGCCGGCGTGGTCGATTTCCGCGCGGCGCTCGGGCTCGCGGCCGAAGGCCTTCACCACCGCGAACCCCGAAATGCCCTCGGCAACCGCGGCGGTGAGCTCGGCCATGCGCTGACGCACGCTGCCCCACTGGGATCGAATGCGCGGCATGACGAACCAGGTGAGCAGCAGGATCAGCGGCATGGGAATGAGGCTGATCAGCATCAGCTGCCAGTTGATGATTCCAAGGGCGATGACCATCGCGGTTGGAATGGTCATCGCGAGGGTCGTCTCCGGAATGCCGTGGGCAATGAAGTCCTCGACGGCCTCGACATCTCCGACCGCGCGCGAAATGAGATTCCCGGTGCGCCGGTGCTCGAAGAAGCGATGCGGCAGGGACTGGATGTGTCGGTAGAGGGTCACCAGCATCAGGTGCTGGGCGCGGTAGGCCACGATGTGTGAGACGGCGCCGTAGCCGTAGCGACCGGCCGCGCGCACCACGAACGACGCAACCAGCACCACGATGATGGTGCTGAGCGCGCCCGTCTCGACGGTGCCCTCGGCATGCCACAGCAGGATCTGGCGCACCAGCAGGGGCGCAACGAGCCCGGTGCCCGCGAAGAGGATGCCGAAGAGAATCGTCACGGCCATGAGGCGGTGCTGGCCGCGCAGGAAGACATGGAGTCGACGCAGGAACGTCACGTGCGCAGCCTAGCGCGTTCCGGAATCGCGAGCGTGTCGGGCCGGCTACGCCTTGGCGGCGCCGTTCTCGGAATCGAGCGCGGCGATTGCCGCCTGGACCTTTGGCGGTGACGCCGGCAGGTCCCGCATGCGGGCGCCGGTGGCGTCGGCGATGGCGTTGGTGATCGCGGCCAGTGGCGGCACGATGGGAATTTCGCCGACACCTCGGGCGCCGAAGGGGTGACCCGGGTTCGGCACCTCGACGATGATGCTCTCGATCATCGGCACGTCCAGCGTCGTGGGCATGCGGTAGTCGAGCAGGCTCACGTTCCGCATGTGGCCCTCGGCGTCGTAGACGTATTCCTCGGTGAGCGCCCAGCCGATGCCCTGCGCGACGCCGCCCTCCATCTGCCCTTCCACGTAGGGCGGATAGATGGCCGTTCCGGCGTCCTGGATGGCGGTGTAGCGCACCACGTCGACCTTGCCGGTTTCAACGTCCACGTCGACGTCCGCGATGTGAATGGCGAAGGTGTTGCCCGAGCCCTCCGGCACCACCGTGGCGGAACCGACGAGGCGCAGATCATCGCCATCGAGGATGCCGGCGGCCTCCTTGAAGGACACCATCTCGCCGTTCTGACGAAACGTGCCGTCCTCGTCGGCAACGATGGATTCGCTGGCAACGTCCCAGTGGTCCGCAAGTCCGTCGATCATCTGCTGCCGCAAGTCCCGCGCGGCTTCAATGGCCGCCCAGCCGGTGGCAAACGTGACGCGGCTGCCGCCGGTGACGCCCGTGAAGGCGATGCTGTCCGTGTCGGGCACGATGGGATCGACGTCCTCGGCCGGGATTCCCAGCGTCTCCGCCGCTTGCATGGCGACCGACGTGCGCGTGCCGCCGATGTCGACGGAACCCTCCCGTAGCGTCACGGTGCCGTCAGAGTTGAGCTGGGCAACGGCGGTGGACATGCCGCCGCCGTTCAGCCAGAACCCCGAGGCCACGCCGCGGCCGCGCTGGCGTCCGGGCGCGGACCCAATCGGTGAGCGCCAGTGATCCGAGGTGCACGCCGCCTCAATGACCTCGTGATTGCCGATGCAGTGGTACCGCGTGCCGTTGGCGCGCAGGTCGCCTTCTTCGGCCGCGTTCATGGTGCGGAATTCCAGCGGATCGAAGCCCATTTCCTCGCAGATCTCGTCGACCAGGCTGTCAACCGCGAACTCGCCCTGCGGCGCCCCGGGCGCTCGATAGGCGTGGGACTTCGGCATGTTGACGACCACGTCGTATCCGTCGATGCGGAAATCCGTCAGCTTGTAGGGGCCGAAGGCGCACAGGCAGGCCGCGCCAACGGCCGATCCCGGATAGCCACCGGCTTCGAAGGCAAACATGGCTTGCGCCGCCGTGATCCGGCCCTCGTTGGTGATGCCGATCTTGACCCAGGCATAGCCGCCCGGCGCCGGTCCGGTGGCGCGCAGGATTTCGGAGCGGCTCATGGTGAGCTTCACGGGGCGCCCCGACTTGCGGGACAGCACCGCCGCGAGCGGCTCGAGGTAGATGGTGGTCTTGCCGCCGAACCCGCCGCCGATCTCCGACGGAAACACGTTGATCTTCGAGATGGGCCATTGCAGGTGATCGGCAAGCTCGCTGCGTATGCCGAACTGCCCCTGCGAGCTGCACTCGACGCGCAGGTGCCCGTCGGCGCTCCAATAGGCCAGGGCGTTGTGCGGCTCGATGTAGCCCTGATGCACCATGGACAAGGTGTATTCGCCCTCGAACACGCGGTCGGCCGCGGCGAAGCCCGACTCGATATCGCCTTCCTCGTGGATCGTGCGCGACGCGACGTTGCTCGGTTCTTCGGCCATTTCGCCGCCGGTGTCCATGTGGAGATCATCGAGCAGCAATGGCGCGTCGGGCTGCATGGCCTCGCGGACGTCCAGCACCACGGGCAACAGCTCGTACTCGACGTCGATCAAGTCGAGGGCTTCCTCGGCCACGTGCTTGTTGGCCGCGGCCACCGCGGCAATCGGGTGACCCTCGAAGAGCACCTTGTCGCGGGCCAGGAGGCTGGCGCTCTTGTAGCGCTTGCTTTGCAGCCCCGACTCGTTGGCCTCGGCGACACCGGCGCCAGGATCGGGAAGGTCCGCCGCGGTCATGACGGCCTGGACGTCCTCCAGCGCCTCGGCACGCGAGGTGTCAATTGAGAGAATCCGGGCGTGGGCGTGGGGGCTGCGCAGCACTTTGCCCCACAGCATGCCCGGCATGTGCGCGTCGACCCCGTAGATCGCGCGCCCGGTGACCTTGTCGACGCCGTCATGCCGGACGGGTCGGGTGCCTATGACGTTGTAGTCGGTGTTCGCTTCCGCCATGCAGGCGTCCTCCTACGAGCGTGCGATGCCGGTGTCCGGTCGCACATGATTACGGCCTGACCAATGGCCATCTGCCTCTAGTCTGCCACCGCGCGAGCCGCCGCCGATGGATTCGAGAAAAAAAACCTCGCTGTCGTCGCGCAGCTTGGTGCGCAGACCGCGGCGGCTGTTGGCCCCGTCCACGAAGACGGCCAGCCCCGGCCGCAGGTCGCCCTCCTGTACCAATCGATTCTTGAGCCCTGGAAAGCGGTTTTCCAGGTTTTTGACGACCTCGCGTACGGTGCCGCCCTCGATGTCGACCTTGATCTGGTCGTCGGTGAACTCGCGCAGCGGCGTGGGCACATGCACTCGGGCCACGGCTACGCCTCAGCGATCCGCGTGGTCCCCGCGATGCGGCGGCTCTTGCCGCCGCATCGCGGCTGGGGACTACGCTTCAGCGCCGTTCTGCCTCGCCGCCAACGCCGCGTAGACGCGGTGCGGCGACATGGGCAGATCACGGTAGCGGATGCCAAGGGCGTTGTAGACGGCGATGGCCAGCGCGGCCGGCGGCGGCACGATGGGCACTTCGCCGACGCCGCGAACGCCGAACGGACTGCCGGGATTGGGCACCTCGACGATGATCGTCTCGATCATGGGCACGTCGAGCGTGGTCGGCATGCGGTAGTCCAGCAGCGTGGCGTTCCGCAGGCGCCCGTCGTCGTCGTAGAAGTACTCCTCGTTGAACGCCCAGCCGATGCCCTGCACCGCGCCGCCCTGCATCTGGCCTTCGACGTACGGCGGGTAGATCGCCACGCCGGCGTCTTGGATGGCGGTGTAGCGCAGGACCGTGACCTTGCCGGTCTCAACGTCGACCTCCACGTCCGCAATGTGCGTCGCGAAGGCGTTGCCTTCCTTCTCGGGCGTGACGGTGGCCTTGCCGATGATCTGCTGGGTGTCATCGTTGAGGAGCTGCGCGGCCTCCTTGAACGAGGCCGACTCGCCGTTGGCGATGAATGTCGCGTTCTCGTAGGTGATGGTGTCCGCCGCCACGTCCCACACGTCGGCCATGCCTTCGATCATCTGCCGGCGCATGTCGTTGGCGGCCTCATGCGCGGCGTAGCCGGTGGCAAAGGTGACGCGACTGCCGCCCGTGACGTCGGTGTACCCGACGGAGTCGGTGTCGGCGACCATGGGAATCACGTCGTCGAAGCCGATTCCCAGGGTCTCGGCAAACTGCATGGCGACCGACGAGCGGGTGCCGCCGATGTCGGGTGAGCCCTCGAGCAGCGTCACCGTGCCGTCCAAGTTCAGACGGGCAATGGCGGATGACGTGAACCCGATGTTGAACCAGAACCCCGAGGCCACGCCCCGTCCGCGATAGGTGCCCGCCGGCTTGTCAAGGGTCGACTGCCAGTGGTCGGAGTCGCGCGCCGCTTGCAGGCACTCCTTGTGACCGATCCGAGCGTAGGCCGGACCGCCGGCGCGCCAGGTGCCTTCCTCAGCGGAGTTCATCTCGCGAAAGTCCAGCACGTCGATCCCGAGCTGCTCGCAAATCTCGTCCACGACCGTCTCGCTGGCGAACTCCGCCTGCGTGGCGCCCGGTGCGCGGTAGGCGTGGGTCTTGGGCCGGTTTACGACCACGTCGTAGCCCTCGATCTTCACGTTTGAGGGCTTGTAGGGCGCGAAGATGCACATGCAGCCGGCGCCCACGACCGAACCGGGGTATCCACCGGCCTCGAATGCCAGATACGACTCGGCGGCCGTGATCTTGCCGTCGCGGTCAGCGCCCATCTTGACGCGGATGTAGCCGCCCGGCGTTGGGCCGGTGGCCTTCAAAATGTCGGCGCGGCCCATGGTCATCTTCACCGGACGCCCCGCCTTGCGACCGAGCGCCGCCGCCAGCGGCTCCAGGTAGCAGGTGGTCTTGCCGCCGAACCCGCCACCGATCTCGGTGGGGATCACCTTGACCTTGGAAATGGGCACGTCGAGGATGTCCGCCACCTCGGCGCGGATGGTGAAGTGGCCCTGGCTGCTGCACCAAACGGTGAGCTCGCCGTCGCCATGCCAAAGCGCGAGGGCGTTGTGGTTTTCGATGTAGCCCTGGTGCACCGTGGCGAAAGTGAATTCGCGCTCGACGACCACCGCGGCCTCGGCGAACCCGGCCTCAACGTCGCCTTCCTCAAAGAGGAACTTGGCGGCCACGTTGCTGGGCGCGTCGGACGCTTCGCCCGCGAAATCGGTGTAGAGGTCGTCGTGGAGCAGCGTGGCGTCGGGTTCCATCGCCTCGCGAACGTCCATGACCGGCGGCAGAACTTCGTAGTCGACCTCGATAAGCGCTGCGGCCTCGCCGGCCGTATGCGCGTCAACCGCTGCCACGGCCGCGATCGCGTGGCCGTGATAGAGCGCCTTGCCGCGCGCCAAGACGTTGCCGCTCTTGTGCTTCAGCGGGACGGCGGTCGCCTCGCCGCCGCCGGTCACCTTCTCGCCCGGTTCGGCAAGATCGGCGCTGGTGATCACCGCGTGAACGCCCGGCAAGGCCTCGGCCTTGCTGGTGTCGATCGACCGAATGCGCGCATGGGCGTGCGGGCTGCGCGTCACGGCGCCGTAGATCTGTCCGGGCTGGCTGACATCCGCCCCGTAGCGCGCCGCTCCAGTGACCTTATCCACGCCGTCGTGCCGAATGGGTCGGGTGCCGACAACGCTGTACTTCTCGGAGTGGTGCTTGATGGTTACAGCTTCTTCGCGCGTCTCAACAGCCATCGTCAGCCCTCCCCACGCATGGATGCGGCGGCGTCAAGCACCGCGCGCACGATTTTGTCGTACCCGGTACAGCGGCAGAGGTTGCCGGCCAGCCACCACCGCACGTCGTCTTCGGTCGGGTCGGGGTTTTCGTCGAGCATGGCTTTGGCCGACACCAGGAATCCCGGCGTGCAGACGCCGCATTGCAGCGCGGCGTGCTCGAGGAACTTCTCCTGCAACGGGTGAAGTCCCGACGGACCGGCCAGACCTTCGACAGTGGTGATGTCCGCGCCGCGAGCCTCGACCGCCAGTACGCAACAGGTGTTCACCAGGCGTCCGTCCATGACAACGTTGCAGGCGCCGCAGTTGCCGTCGTTGCAGCCCTCTTTGGCGCCGGTGAGGCCCAGGGTCTCGCGCAGTGTCTCCAGCAGGCTCTCGCGCGGCTCGGCCAGGAAGTCCGTCGACTCCCCGTTGATCGTGGTGTTGACATGCACCTTGCCGCTGAGAATCTCAGTGGCCATTGCCGACCTCCATTCCACGGGCGCGGGCAACCGCGCCGCGCAAGGCACGCTGCGTGAGCACGAAACTCAAATGCTTGCGATGCGGCACGGTGCCGCGCATGTCACTGATTGGCCGCGCCGCGTCTCGCGCGATATTGGCCGCGGCTTCGTAGGCGGCCTCGCCGGCGGTCTGCCCGATGAGGGCCTCGCCGGCCTCGGCGACGTACAACGGCGTGGGGGCGACCGCGCCGATGGCGATTCGCGCGGCGGTGATCGTGTCGCCGTCCAGCGTGACGGCTGCGCCCGCGCCGACTTCGGCGATGTCCATCTCGTTGCGGGGAATGAACCGCAGGTAGTGGGAGCCGGAGTTCGCGGCGGGCTTGGGCAGCGTCAGCGAGACGAGAAGCTCGTTGTCACCGAGCACGTTTTGCGACGGGCCGGTGCAGAAATCCTCCGCCGCGACGCTTCGCTCGCCGTTTGGACCGGCGAGGTTGGCGACGGCGCCGTGCACGATGAGCGGCGGGATGGTGTCGCCAGCCGGCCCGGAGTTGCAGAGATTGCCGCCAACCGACGCCCGTCCCTGAATCCCGGTGCTGCCGATGATGCGGCAGGCATCCACCAGCGCGGGGTACTGGGCGACCACGGCGGCGTCACCGTAAATCTGATAGCAGGGAACGGCGGCGCCAAGCGTGGCGGAGCCATCCGCGTTGAAAACCAGTTCCGTAAGGTCCGGGATGTGCTTGGCATCTACGAAGACCGTGGTGTCGCGGAGCCTTTCACGGACCTGCACGATGAGGTCCGTGCCGCCGGCGAGCATGCGGGCGTGGGCCCCATGCTCGGCGAGGATGGAAACCGCGTCCGCGACTGTCGTGGGCGCGGCGTAGGAAATCGCGTGCACGAGAGCGCTCCATTCTGGGGCGAGGACGGCGAGTGCGGATGCATTGTTGCCGATACCGGCCCGCATCGGCTAGTGGGGCGCTCGGACGATGCCCCGTGAGCGGCGACCGGGGGCTGCGGACACCCGCCACGGGCCCCAGACGAGCTAGGGACGCCTCCCACGCTGCACGCAGCGTGGGCCACCTCAGTCTGTTGGGGAACGGCCTTAGAAAAGCGCGAGAACGATGGCTATCAGCACGCTGACGATTGCCGCCGTGCCGTAGCTTGCGACGGCGAGCACCCGGTGGCTCACGGGCGCTTGCAGGTCGATCAGCGTGTGCCGGATGCGGTGCGCGGCGTGGACTGCGGCCAGCGCCATGATCAGTCCCAGCACCGCGCGCACGGGCGCGTGCCGCAGCAGCGCGCCGATGCCGTCCTCACCGTGGGCAAGCGCCCCCGACACGGCATCCCAACCCGCAGCCCCGCCAATGCCGGTGACGAAGATCATGACGGGCACGAACACGGCGGCGATGATCCCGCCCATGCCGAAGAGCGACCACCAGATCGGCTCGTGCGACCGGCCGCTCATGCCGCGCCGACCCACCACACCCAGGCGATGATCAGCCCGCTCACCACGGCCCACGCGCCAAACTGCGGCGCCACGAGCAACACTCCGGGGATTCGACGGCCCCTGATCCGGATCGCGATGGTGGACGGCAGCAGGTTGAACCACGTATAGGTGTGCCAGAGGGCGAAGGCGACGGAGATCACGTGGAAGACCACCATGCCCGGATTCCAGAGGAAATCCAGATACGCCCGATAGTCGGCCGAGGACTGGCCGGCCTTGTGCAGCAGCACGAGCACCAGCACGATCTGCACGGCGATGAACACCGACGAGATCTCGCGCAGAAACACGAGCAGGTACGAGGGCCGCTTGGTCCACCAGGTCCATCCCAGCGAGCGGAACAACGGCTGCGTCAAGACTTCACCGTCCACGGCATGAGCAGTCGCTTGTAGTAGTCGATGGCGCCGGTCATCTTGGCCTGCTGGATTGCGCCGGCCGGGTCCACGTGCTTGGGGCAGACGGCTGAGCACTCGCCCACGAACGAGCACTCCCAGATGCCCTCGTCCTTGAGGATGACGTCGCGGCGTTGCTCGACGCCGTCATCGCGCGAGTCGAGGTTGTAGCGCTGGGCCAACGCGAGCGCCGCCGGTCCAATGAACTCGTCGCTATGCGAGGAAACCGGGCACGCGGCGTAGCACAGCAGGCAGTTGATGCACATGCTGAACTGCTGATAGTCGGCGTGCTGGGCCGGCGTCTGCAGGTATTCGGACGTGAGGTCGTCCGCGGCGGCGTCCTCGCGGATGATCCACGGCTGAACGCTCTGCAATTTCCCCATGAAGCCTTCGAGGTCGGTCACCAGATCGCGCTCGACGTTGAAGTTGACCAGCGGCTCGACCCGAATCGGTCCGGGCATGTACTCCGAGAGGAAGGCCGCGCAGGTGAGCTTGGGATAGCCGTTGACCATCGCGCCGCAGGATCCGCAGACCCCCATGCGGCAGGACCAGCGGTACGTCAGCGTTCCGTCGAGCGTGTCCTTGATGTAGTTGAGCGCGTCCAGAACCACCCAGTCCTCGTGGTACGGCACGTCGTAGACCTGGTAGGTCGGCTCGTCCCAATCCGGCTGATAGCGAAAGACCTCGAACCGGATCAGTGTCTCGGTGGCCGTGCTCATGATTTGGTCGTCGCCGCCTTCGCTTGGTCGTCGGACCCGTAGGTGCGCGATCCGGGGGGCCATTTGGTGATCACCACGTCGCGGAAGGACACCTGGGGCGAGCCGTCGTCCCCACGCATCGCGAGCGAATGCTGCAGGAACCGGTCGTCGTCACGTTCGGGGTGGTCGGTGCGCTGGTGCGATCCGCGCGATTCGGTGCGGTCGCGAGCGCTCGCGGCCAGAGCCAACGAAATGTCGAGCATGTAGTCAAGCTCCAGCGCGCTGATCAGGTCGGTGTTGTAGACGTTGGTGCGGTCGTCGAGATCGACGCGGCCAAAGCGCTCGCGCAGGTCGGAGAGCGTGGCGTAGGTCTGCTCGATACCTTCCTGCGAGCGGTAGATGCCGGCGCCCTCTTCCATGGTGGAGGTCATCTCGCGGCGTAGCTCAGCCACGCGCTCGCCGCCGGACGGCTGCTCGAGGATGCGTCGGATGCGGGCGCGCTCGTCGTCGACTTGCGGCTGCAAGCGGTCGATCGCCGCCGATCCGGACTTGCTCGCGAAGTGCGCGGCGTTTCGTCCGGCGCGCGCGCCGAAGACGACCAACTCGGTGAGCGAGTTCGAGCCAAGCCGGTTGGCGCCGTTGATGCTCACGCAGGCGCACTCGCCCGCGGCGTACAGCCCCGGGAGGGTCGTGGCGGCTTCGATGTCGGTGTCGATGCCGCCCATCATGTAGTGCACCACGGGCCGCACGGGGATCGATTCCTTGACGGGGTCGATGCCGCCGTAGTTGCGGGCAAGCTCGCGCACGAAGGGGAGCTTGGTGTCGATGCGGTGCTCGCCGAGGTGCTGGATATCCAGGTGCACGTAGTCGCCGTAGGGCCCGGAGAAGGTGTTGCCCTGCTCCTGCTCCTGGATGAATGCCTGCGAGAGCCGGTCGCGTGGACCGAGCTCCATGGTCCGCAGCTGCGGATGCCGCGGGTCGTCCAACGGCAGCGGTTCGCCGAGGTCGTAGTCCGCCAGGTACCGCTCCCCCTTGTTGTTTCTGAGCACGCCGCCTTCGCCGCGCGACGCCTCGGTGATCAGGATTCCGGTGCCCGGCAATCCCGTGGGGTGGTATTGCACGAACTCCATGTCCTTGAGCGCCACGCCCGCGCGGTAGGCCATGGCCATGCCGTCGCCGGTCTTGATGGCGCCGTTGGTGGTGAAGGGAAAGATGCGCCCGGCCCCGCCTGTGGTGATGATGACGGACTTGGCGTAGATGGGCCGCATTTGGCCGGTGCGCAGCTCGATGGCCGTGCACCCCTGGCTGCGACCCTCGTCCACGAGCAGCTTGGTTGCGAACCACTCGTCGTACCGCGTGATCGACGAAAACTGCATGCACGTCTGGAACAAGCTGTGCAGGACGTGGAAGCCGGTTTTGTCGGTAGCGAACCAGGTGCGTTGCAGCTTCATGCCGCCGAACGGCCGCACCGCCACCTGGCCCGTCGCCTCGCGCGACCAGGGGCAGCCCCAGTGCTCGAGCTGGATCAGCTCGCGGGGCGCCTCCTCGACGAACATCTCGACCGCGTCCTGATCGGCCAGCCAATCCGAGCCGCTGATGGTGTCGTAGATGTGGTCTTCGGCGCTGTCGTCGTCCTTGATGACCGCCGCCATGCCGCCCTCGGCCGCCACGGTGTGGCTGCGCATCGGGTAGACCTTGGACACGATGCCGATGCTGAGGTCGGGATGCTCTTGGGCCACGGCGATGGCGGCACGCAGGCCGGCGCCGCCGCCGCCAATGACGAGCACGTCGTGCTGCAGTTCGTCCACGTCCGTCATGGTAGGTAGCTGCTGGGTGGCCTGCAAAGCTACGGCGCAGGGCCTTGCGCCGCTCGATCGCGTCGCAGCTCGGCGGCGATGTCGGGGTGGTGCTCGACCAGGTCGATCAGCTCCTCGCGCAATGCCGTTTGCTCCGCGTGGGCCTCCGGATTCGAGCGCTGCAGATCCGCCACCAATTGCCGCGCCCGCGCGAGGTTGTCCGGCGCGGGGCGCGGGCGCCAGACGCGGCGGTGTGCGGCAAAGATGAGCGCCAGTACGATGCCGCCTCCAGCCGCGATGAGCGCCCAGGTATCCGCCGTGGTGGAACGGATTGCACGCACGATGCCGGGCAGCGTCGTGTCCGAGACGTCGATGGCAAAGGTGGTGCGGGCAGCGACGTCGCGCGCTTCCCAGCGGTCGGCGGCGATCCCGGCAAATGAGGTGGCATCCTGCGGCGCCAATCCTTGCGGAGTCGTCACCAGCGCGTCCTGCTCGCTCAGCAGCCGCACGACACCCGCCGGCAGACCGATGAGCCAGTCGAAGGAGGCTGCGCCATCGGTGAGACGGAGCTGATAGGCATACGCGATGGTGGTGACTCCGGGTCGCAGCGGGGTCAGCACCGCGAATCCCGGTCCGCCGATGACCAGTTCATCCGCGCGGATTCCGGTCACGGGCCGAAGCCCAAACGCGCCGTCGGGCACGGCGAACCTGAGCGGTGGCGGCGCAGTGGTCGAGGCCGCGGGCAGGAACGTCCGGTCGCCCGGAACGATCACGTCGATCACGTCGAGGATGGCAATGGCATCGGCGGTCTGGTGGCGCAGGAGCCGCGCCACGGATTGCAAGGAGATGCCCGGATTCTGGCTGGTGGTCTCGTAGATCGTGAGCGTGGTCTCGGCTTCCGCTTGGCCCACGAAGCGAATCCCGTCCGTGCTGTGGGACACGCCCCCGTACTCAGCGTGGGCGAAATAGGCCGCGTCCGGCGTCGCCGGGAGCCCGGTGAAGGCGAACGTACCGTCCGGGTTCACGCCGGTCGTGCGAGTGGGGAGCGCATCGGGGCCGCGTCGCCCGACAAGCGCCACGACGAGATCCTCGGGCACGGCGGCGCCGGACGTTCCGTTCACCACGGTGCCGTGGATCGCCCCCTGATCCTGAGCGCTGACCGGTTGCCAGGCTGTCGTCAGCGTGACGGCGAGCACCGCCGCCGCTAGGAATCGCGGCAGCGTCCGGTGGCGCCGTGCGGTCTGGGCTAGCCCCATGACGCGCCAAGGTCGCGGCTGCGAAACACGGCGCCGTCGCGGGCGATGGCGTAAAGCTCGCGCGGGGCGGCGGCACTGCCGGTCACGACGAGAATGTCGGCGGCGAGCGTGAGGCGGTTCCAGGACTGCATGCCGTCAACCGACTTGAAGGCGCCGGCGTCGGTGGCTACGTACACCGCTCCCTGGAAAGTCCTGCCGGTTGGTGAAATGTATTGGTCGCCGCTGTTCGGCTCGTAGTGCAGCGAGCGCACGTTGACGGTAGGCAGCGCGCCATTGACAAAACCATTGGCGCTGCGCCATGGACCGCTCAGGCTGGTCGCCAGCACACCTTCGGTGGCCGTGCTCACCAAGACTTGCAGGTCAGGCTCATCGATCACCGCCATGCCCGTCACGTTGGGCGGAGCGAGCACCTCCAAGGTGCGCCAACTCGCGCCGTTGTCGTCCGATGCGTGGATGGCCCCGGAAGCGTCAATGCCCGCAAGCAGCGCTGAATCCCGTCCGGACGCGAGGTGCGCCAGGTCAGGCGGCGATTCCCAGCGGGACCAGCCGGTCGCCATGCCGTCGCTGGAGAACGGCCCGTCGTCGCTGACGGCGACGAAGCCGCCGGGCGTTGCCGCCACGGATCGGGTTGCGCGGGGGAACTCCGCGGCCTGCCAGGTTGCTCCGCCGTCGCGGCTGACTGAAGTCCCGACGGATGCGCGGCCACTAGAATCTCTGGGTCTGTCGGCGAGACCGCCACGGCGCTGATCGCCGGAACGCCCACGTTGCCGACGGCCGTTTGATTGCCGATGCCCTCGCGTGCGCCGAGGGTCACCACGAGCACCACCGCGACGAGCCCCACGACCATCGTTGCCGCCGTGAGCAGCCAGACGAGGGGTCGGCGAGCCGCCGCCGGTTGCAGGGTGGGCGGAACGCTCTCGATGGCCGCCGGCTGATTGGCGAGCAGATGTCCACCTGCGCCGCGGCGCGGGCGCGCCGCCGTTCCTGCGCGTCCAGCGCCAGAGCGGCCTGGCGGCGGGACTCGGCCGTGAGCTGCGCGTGCTCGGCGTCGCTGATCGCGCCGCGTAGTCGCTCCAGATCAAGGTCGGTCATCAGGTCCAACGAACGCTGCACGTCATCGCTGAGCCGCCGGTGGCTCGGACGGACGCGACGGGCCGCGTCGCGCAGCAGCGGCGACGTGACCCAGGCCAATCCGCCGAGGGCAACGAGCGCCAGGGCCGCGAGCAGGACGACCGGCGTCACGCGCGGTCGCCGTTCGGTGGATGCCGCAATCGGTCGATCTGGTCCTCCAACTCACGCAGGCGTGCGTCGGGCCGCGGCACTGGCCGGGGTCGGCGCCGCAGCAGCACCACGCCTACGGTCAAGACGCCTGCGGCGGCAGCGATGATCGGGCCCAGCCAAACGCCAAGCGCCAGGCCCTGTTTCGGCGGATCGCGCAGGATCCCGACGCCGTAGCGCGCGGCGAAGAAGTCGAAGATCTCCTCGTCCGGCGCGCCGTCCGCGATCTTTTCGTTGATGAGCGCGCGCATCTGCTGGGCCAAGGGGGCGTTGGACTCCTTCACCGACTGGCCCTGGCAGACGGGGCAGTCCAGCTGGTCGGCGATGTGCGATTGGCGGGCGTACACGGCATCGGCGTCGCTTTCCTCAGCGTGTACGACCGAGGCGCCCAAGGCCGCAAAAAGGAGCAGCAGCGCAACCATTGCCCGCAGACTCACGGTATCGCCGGTTGCTGCCCGGGCGCCGCGGCAACCGGCGATCGCTGCGGCGCGGCGGTGGGCCAGGCGATCACGAGCACGCCAATGAAATACAGGGCTCCGCCGACCCACAGTAGGGGCACGAGCGGATTGACCAGGATGCGGAACGATGCCGTGGAGCCGTCGGGCTCCCAGTCGTCGAGCAGGACGTAGAGATCGTCGAGCCCAGGAAACGTCGTGCGAATCGCGACATCCGATGTGGGCTGGTTCTCCCAGCCGAGGTGGATGCGGCGGGACGGTGTGAGGCGTGCCGGCGGCTGATCGCCGCGCTCCACGTCGAGGTCGGCGTAAACGGTCGTCAGGCCGGGCTGCGACAGCGGGCGCAGGCCGCGAAACGTCACGGTGTGTCCGTCGACGGTTGCCGACTCGCCCGGCGCCAGGCGGACGGCGGTCTCGTGCCCGAAGGACGCCGAGCCGACGATCCCGATGGCGAAGACCGCGACGCTGAAGTGCACGACGTGGCTCCCAAGGCGTCGCCGGCTGCCGAGGACTCGCAACGCGATGCGGGGTTCGCTGGCCGATCTCGCCGGTCGGGCGCGAATACTGCGCGCCAACTCAAGCAACGCCCCAGCGGCCACCAGGGCCGCCAGGCCGAACCCCAGCACGGCGAGCCCGGCGCGCATGCCCACGGCAAGCAGGACAGCGGACACCACGATGGTGACCAGAATCGGCCAGCGGGTGGCCCGCCACGCCGCGCGCCCCGTCGTGCGCCGCCAGGCCAGCAGCGGACCGATGCCCAGCAGCCCCAGCATGATCAGGAGCAGCGGCACGGTGACTTGGGCATAGAACGGCGGCCCAACCGCGATGCGCGCGCCTTGCACCAGCTCGGAAAAGATCGGGAACACGGTGCCCCAGAGCACTGCCACCAGCACTGCCATGAGCAGCAGATTGTTGAGCAGGACTCCAGCCTCTTTGGACGCCAGCGACTCGATGGCGATTGGGGCGCGCAGCAGGGGCAGCCGGTAAAGAAAGGCGAGGACGGCGATCACGAGGACGATCCCGACGAAGGTGAGGAAGATCGGCCCCACGTCGGAGAGCGCGAAGGAGTGCACCGAGGTGAGGATGCCGCTGCGGACGACGAAGGTGCCGAAGACGGCGAGCCCGAATCCGAGGAGCACCAGTCCCACGGACCACGCCCGGAGCTGCCCGCGCCGCTCCTGCGCCAGCGCCGAGTGAACGTAGGCCGTGGCCGCCAGCCAGGGAAGCAAAGCGACGTTCTCGACCGGGTCCCAGCCCCAATAGCCGCCCCATCCCAGCACCCGATAGGCCCACCACGCACCGAGCAGCAGACCGGCGCCCTGGATGGCCCACGCCACCAGCATCCAGTTACGCATTTCGCGCAGCCAATCTTGGGAAATCCGGCCAGCGGCCAGGATTGCCGCCGCGAACGCGAACGGAATGGTGAACGACATATAGCCGGTGAGCAGCATGGGCGGATGCACTTGCATGCCGCTGTCCCAGAGCAGCGGGTTGAGGCCGCGCCCATCCACCGGCGCCACGACCAGCCGCTGGAACGGGCTCGAAACGAAGACGAGCACGCCGATGAAGAAGAGTGCGATTGCCGCCAACGTTCCGATGCCCCAGGGCGCGAGGGCCTCATCGCGGCTGGACATGCGCCAGGCCGCCAGGGCGCTGAAGAGACTGAGCCCCCAGGCCCAGAAGAGCAGCGAGCCTTCCTGTCCGCCCCACAAGGCGGAGATCGTCAGGCCCAGCGGCATGGAGCGGCTGGACGTGTCGGCCACGAAGGCGATCGAGAAGTCTCGGCTCAGAAATCCGGCAGCGAGCGCGGCAACCGCAAGGGTCACGACGGCGGCAAGCACGACGCCGGCGTTGCGCGCGGCGTCGGTGAATTCGGGGCTGCGCCGCCAGACGGCAAGCCCGCTCATGGTGAGTTGCAGCACCGCGACGCCAAAGGCCAGCCCGAGCGCCATGCGTCCAACGACCACCAGGTCGATCACCGGCGTGGACACCCCAGGCGAGGGAAGGCGCCCCCGCCGATGCTGGGCGCCGGGCCGCAGTTACTCACCGATATGCCTGTCCAAATGACGGAGCGCGCATCCGCCCCCGACGCGTCGGGTACGCGTGATGTCGAGGCTACTCCGAGGCCTTCCGGCGTTGGGCGTCAAGCTCCCGCCGCACATCGTGAACTGCGTCCCGCACGCCGCGAATGCGGCCCGTGACGAACACGAGGTACCCAAACAGCAGTACCCAGATCACCCCATAGCCGACAAGCAGATACACCAGCTCTTGCGTCATGTCCCAGCCTCCGGGGTCGACTTGCCGCCTGTCGGCCGCCATTCGTCGAACCGATTACGCACCAGATCTCGAAGGTCATCGCCCTCGTCGCTTGCGCGCTCCAGCAGATAGCGCTGGCGGATGAGGACGAAGAAAAACAGTGTGAACGCCGCCACGGTCACCAGCAGCGTCAGGAGCATCTCCGGCGGCAGCGCGCCCTCGCGCGTGACGCTTTGGACGGGATGCAGGCTGCGCCACCACTGCACGGAGAACCATACGATCGGCACGTCCACGAACCCCACGATGCCGAAGATGGCGGCGACGCGTCGGCGTGCGTCAGCGTTGTCGATGTACATCCGCAGCACGAGGTAGGCCACGTAGATGAACCACAGCACCAGCGTCGTGGTGAGCCGCGGATCCCACGTCCACCACACGTTCCAGATGACGCGGCCCCAAATGGAGCCGGTTGCCAGGGTGAGCGTGGTGAAGAGCACCCCGACCTCCGCGGCCGCCACCGCCAGGCTGTCCCAGCGCGGATCGCGGCGCCACAGATAGGCCACGCTGGCGACCGCGACGATCGCGAATGCGAGGAAGGCGAGCCACGCCACCGCCACGTGACCGTAGAGCAGGCGTTGGGCGTCGCCCTGGACGCGTTCAGCCGGTGCATAGATGAAGATCATGTAGAGCGCTGCCGCCATGACGACGAGCAGCGCCGTATATGCGGCGAGTCCGCGCCACCCAAAGAGGGGCGGTTGCTTGACCGCCCGTCGGCGCAGCACGAAGTTGGCGAGGCTCATTCGGAAGATTTCCTAACCGTCGACGGCGTACGGGTAGAGCAGCAGGCTCACGGCCAAGAATACTGCGGCCACTATGGCGAGCAAGCCAAACCAGGGCGCGGCGCCGGCCGCGGGCGCGCCCTGGAGCGTCTCGAGCGTCGCCCCCACTCCGGCCAGCATCACGGGTATCGCCAGCGGCACGGCCAGCAGCGGCATAAGGACCTCACGCGCCCGGCTTTCCAGCGCCAGGGCGCTCTGCATGGCAGTCACCGCGCTCAGGGCGATGGTCACCAGACCCAGGGTGGCTAGCACGCCTCCTTGGAAGAGCTGCAGATCGAGCAGCACGCTGAGCAGCACCAGCTGCACCAGCCCCACGGCCAGCACGTGCGCCGCGAGGATGGCGTACTTGGCCACGAACACGGCGCTCTGGTCGATCGGCGCCAGGCGCAGACAGGTCAGCGTGTTGGCGTCGCGCTCGGAACCAAAGAGCCGGACGCCCGACAGGCTGGCGACCAGCAGCAGCGTGGCCCACGCGACACCGGCGGCAACCGCCGGCGCGTCTGCAGCCGCCGGAATGACGAAGGCCATGTCGAACAGCACCGTAATGAGCAGCGTGAAGGCCAGCAGCGCTGGGGCCTGCTCCCGCGCTCGCCACTCGACGAGGGCGTCTTTACGCAGGAGCGTCCACGCCGCGGCGAAGAACGACACGCCCCGTGCTCCGGTCGGAGCCGGTTGCGCCGGCCGAGCGTCTCCGGGCGAATCTGGTTCGATGACCCGGCCTCGGTCGACAAGGACTCGGCGCTCGGCCACCTGCGCGGCCACCTCGGGATCGTGGGTGCTCAGCAGCACGGCCGAGGCAGGGCACAGCGCGTCCAGCATGGCGGGCAGCGCGCGGACGGCGTCGCGGTCAAGGCTGGCGTCGGGCTCGTCCAACAGCAGAGCGGCCGGATGGTGCAACGCCGCGGCAGCCAGCGACAGCCGCTGGAGCTGCCCCCGCGATAGCTCGCGCGCGCGCCGCTCGGCCATATCGGCGAGACCCACGACCTGCAGCGCTTCAGCTACCCGTGACCCGGCATCCGCCACCCCGTAGAGCGACGCCAGAAACGCGAGGTTTTCGCGGGCGGTGAGATGGCCCATCAAGTGCGGCGTGTGCCCGACGAAGCCAATGTCACGGCGGGCCTCGCGCTTGCGACGAACGACGTCCGCACCATTGACGTGCGCCTGCCCGCCCAACGGCGGTTGCAGCGTCGCCAGCGTGCGCAGCAGCGTTGTCTTGCCGGCGCCGTTTGGCCCCAGTAGTGCCACCCGCTCGCCAGCGCCCATGGACAGCGAAGCTTCGCGGACCACGTATCGCCGGCCGAACCCTACGGTGAGGTGATTCAGCGTGAGGGCCGGGGGCGCCATTTGCGGCTCGTCCGTTGCCAGCGGCGCCGGCCGCGTGGCAACCGGCTTCACTGCGCCGGGATTTCGCGCGGCTCGAACTCCGGGCCGTGCTTGACGATGAGGTTGCGCGCCTGGAAGACGCCGGTGCCGAGGAGGCGGCCTTCGGCGATCACATCGGAGTACTTGTCCTCCTCGGCGTATCCAAAGAGATCGGGCGGTGAGCCGCGGAACTCAACCGGCAGCACGCCGGTGGCGTCTTCGATCTCGAACCGGATGATTCCGTCGGCGGACGCCTCCTGGATCGAGCCGTCCACCACGACCCCGTTCACGCGCACCAGGCGGCCTTCGATCTCGGACCTCTTGGCGTGCAGCTCGCTCACGGTGTGGTAGTAGACGGCGGCCCCCTGCGTGGCGGTCCAGATCAGAAATCCGAGCGCCGCGGCGAGGGCGCCGCCGACGAAGAGGATCTTCCCGGACATGAGTTGCTGCTTGAGCAGCTGCGGTGCGGCTGCGTCGGTTGGTTCGGGAGCGTCGTTCACGGCGTTGGTGCGTGCGCGTGGTCCAAATCAGCCTAGCCGATCTGCAGCGCGGATCGTTCGATCAACTCGTTGAGGATCACGGACAGCAAATACACGACCAAAGCGATGGCGACGATCCAGACCGTGCGGTCCCGCGTCCACCTCGACCACCCCCCGGCCGGCGGCGCTGGGCCGTGTCGCGATCGGGGCAACGCCAGCCAGAACATGGCAAAGGCCAACGCGATCTTTCCGGCGAGCAGCACGACGTAGGCGACGGGCACGTTCGGCTCGCTGAGCCGCGCTGCCGTGAGCAGGGCTCCGGTGATGATGAAGACGGCCACGCCCAGTCGCAGCGTGTGACCGGCGGCACGCCCCCATGACACCGACGCGGCGCCCGATCCCAGCCCGCGGGCCCGCAGCGCCAGCAGCAGAAGCCCTCCACCCAGCCAGAGCCCAGCAGCCACGACATGCAGCCAGCGCAGAATGACGAGGAAGACCACAGGGCTTTCAGCCATTCGAGTGGCGCCTTGGGGTATTCAGTGCTTCGCGCGCAAGTGTGGCCGATTCGCTCACTAGGGCGGCGTCGCTGCCAGGCCGCGCTCGCCGGCCGGTGCGGCAAGCCGTCGACTTCCCACCGGCCGGACTAGCGGGCGCTAGTCAAGCGATCGGATGTAGGTGACGAGCAGCCAGCGCTCGTCTTCCGTGAGGAGCCGCTGCCAGGATGGCATGTTGTTGACGCCGTTCGTGATCGTCCAGAACAGGGCACCGTCCGCCTGGGCCTTCACGTTGTCCGACGTCAGCGAGGCCGGACGCTTCTCGCCGTAGCTCTCGAAGGCATCCGCAACGTAGCTGTCACCCTGGCCGTCGGCGCCGTGGCACATCGCGCAGTTGACCGTAAACAGCGCCCGCCCACGATCGATCGATGGCCCGTCGAATGGCACGGGATTCTCGAGCCTGATGGTCGCGACGAAGTCGGTCACCGGTAGCTCGGCGCCGAGGGTCGAGATTTGGCCCTCGGGCGGCGCTTCGTAGGGCGGTTCCTGGGTGCGGTAGGACTGCTGATAGTGCATCTCGGGGAAGAGGTCGATCGGATAGGCCCCGGTCTCGCACGCCGCGATGACGAGCGCCGCCAGGACCAGCCCGATGGACAGGCTGGCGGCGCGTCCGGCGCGGCGTGCGACGGTCATTAGGGTGAGGCTGCCGTCGGGCGCATGAGGCTGCCGTCCTTGCTGAGCACGTCGATTGCGCTGGCTTCCTCGAGGGCAATCTGCGCGTCGGGAATCCGGCGCTCGCGCGCCATGACGGACACGCCGATCAGGCCGTCGGCGATGCGGTCGTCGTACAAGCCGACGCCGTCGGGCAGGCGGGACTCGAAGAGCACGCCGAGCACGGTGAAGAGCACGGCGCCGAGCATGGTTCCCTCGTAGAGCACCTGGATGATGGCCGGCACCGCGACTATGGGCTTGCCCCCGGTCACGATGGGCAGCGCTATCTGGGCGCCGATGTGCCACGCGATGGCGACGGCGAGCCCGCAGGCCGCGCCCGCGAACGGAAACGCGAACAGGCGATGTTTCGCGTGTGGCTCGCCGAACGCGCCTTCCGGGTAGGGCGTGGCCGAGATGATCTCGATGTCGGTGCCGCCGAAACCCGCGCCGCGGAGCCGCGACACAGCGTCGGCGGCGTCGTCGGGCTCATTGAACAGCCCGAGAAGCTCGCGCTTACGATCCGAATTGCTAGCGCTCATGAGTCCCCCTTACGCCTCGCGCATCGTGGCCGGGACCCGCGCACGGCCGATCTTGATTTCGTCACGCAGGATCTGACCTTCCTTGATATCGGCTGCCGGCATGATCGGCAGCAGCTTGGAGAACACGAGGAATCCGGCGACTACCAACGACAGCTGGGCGGCGATGATGCCGAACTCCGCGGCGGACGGCAGGTAGTCGCCGTATTGGAACGTGAGGTTCGACTTCCGCTCGAGCCCCGGAATCACAATCATGTAGCGCTCGAGCCACATACCGATGTTGACCAGGATGGTGGTCACGAACATCAGGAAGAAATTGCGGCGGACGCGGCGGAATAGCCAGGCGCCGACCGGAATGATGTAGCCGGTGACGATGAAGATGATGGCGATTGCCGTCCAGGGCGGCTCCATGAGGCGGCGCTGCCACGTGTCGACCTCGGCGGGCTCGGCTCCATAGAGGCCGAACATGAAGTCAAGCATGAAGAAGAAGAGCCACACGGTGGCCACGATGATCAGCAGGCGGGCCAGCGAGTCGATGTGGTCCTTGGTGATGAAGTTCTTCAGGCCGAAGGCATAGCGCATGACGATCATCACGGTCACCACGGCGGACACGCCTGAGTGAACGGCCCCGATGACGAAGTACGGCGCGAACACCGTGTTGTGCCAGCCGGGGATGAGCGTAACCGCGAAGTCCCACGACACGATGCTGTGCACCGAGACGAAGATCGGAAGAATCAGCGCCGACAGCAAGATGCCGGCGATGGCCTGAATCCGCCACTGTCGGGTCGTGCCGCGGAATCCCAGCGACAGCACCCCATAAATGGCTTTCCCGATCGGGTTCTTGACGCGGTCGCGGGCCAGGGCCAGGTCGGGCAGCATCGCGATGTAGACGAACATCACCGTCGAGGTCAGGTAGGTGAAGATCGCGGCGGGGTCCCACACCAGCGGCGACCGCGGGTTCGGCCAGATGCCGCGCATCCAGTCGTAGGGGAATTCCCAATACAGCGTGCGCCAGGGACGACCGCTGTGAATGATGGGGAAGGTCATGGCGGTCATGAGCGAGAAGATCGTCAAGACCTCCGCGGCGCGGGTCACCGGACGCCGCCACTCGGCCTGCGCCAGCCGCAGAATGGCCGAAATCATGATTCCCGCGTGGCTCACCCCGATCCAGAACACGAAGTTCACCACCGGGAAGCCCCAATAGACGGGGTGCGCGTAGCCGAATAGCTGGAGGCCGAAAATCATCAGCAGAATGAAGATCACCAGGCCCAGGGTGATCACGCCGCCGAGCAGGCCCGTGGTGGCAAAGAACCACTTCGGCCAGCTGAACACGAAGTCCAGCAGCTCGCGGTTCGCGGTTTCGCGATCGACGGTTACGGGTTCTTGCATGCCTGGATCAGTCCGGCTTGCCGAGCACGAGGACTTCCGTGTGCATGAACTTTTGCTCGCGGCGGTACATGGCGCCTTCGCGCATCTCCCAGCCGCCTGGCGTGGGGATGCGTGACAGGGTCCAGAGGAAGACCGCGGCCACCAGACCGACGACGCCGATCATGAACAGGATGTCGCTCACGTTCGGGTAGTACGGCGCGGGCAGCTCGGCCAGCCCGTGCGAGAACGGGTTCTCACTGGACATCGACGCCACGAATAGGCGGATTCGGTCGAAGAGCAGCCCGATCAGCACGACGACGGACACCATGGCCAGCCGCGACAGCTTCCTACGGATGGGATTGAAAATGAGCGTGAGGAAGGGAATGAGGAATTGGCCGAAGAGCGCAATGAGGAAGGGAACGAGGTAGGTAATCGCCACGTTGGTTTGGACGGCTGCCACCTCGCTCGGGATTCGCGCGTACCACACCAGCAGAAAATCGGACCAGAAGAAGTAGAACCAGAACAGCGTGAGCGCCAGAAGCAGCTTGCCGAAGCTGGCGGCCTGCTCGTCGCCGATGAACTGTCCCACGCTCGGCGCGTAACGCCGCAGCAGGTACAGGGTGATGACGATGAGCGCGATCGCGCCCTGGAAGGACGTGATGACGTGGTAGGCCGGAAAGATGCCGGAGCGCCAGCCGGGCAGGAGACTCTGGCCGAGATCCGTAGTCAGAATCATCGTCACGAAGACGTACATCATGAGGTAGAAGGCGCTGATCCAGCGCATGGACGTCCGCAAGACCACCCACTGCCGCTTGGTCCCGGTCCAATTCAAGAACAGCAGGCGCTTCCAGGCCGGCATGGCGCGAACGCGGCTTGGCGGGCCGGCCAAGTCGGGCACGGCGGCGAACCACATGAGGGCGCCGCCGGCCAGGAGCATCACCGACACGGCGAGTTGGTCCGTGAGAAATGGCGCGCCGCCGCCGAAGCCAAACCATAGGTTCGCCCGCGTGACGCCGTCCTGCTCGAACGGCGGCAGGGAGCCGAGGATCGGGATGAGCAGCACGAACAAGAGCATTGACGGCAGCGCAAAGAGCTCGACGATGCGGCGGGTCGGAAGACCCCAGTAGCCGCGCGCCATACGTGAGGCAAAGGCCACCAGGGGCGCGGCCGTCACGGTCGAGAGCACAAACAGCGTGATCGCTGTTGGATAGGCCCACTCGGCGCGGTCACCCCAGCTGAACAGCTTCACCACGTACATCACCACGCCGAGCGCCGCGAGCAGACCGACGCCGACGGCCAATGCGCTCTTGCGGCTGATGGCGATGGTCGACGGCCGATACGGCGGGCGCAGCGTCAAGCTGAGGCCGACGGCCTCGGGCTTAATCAATGGCCGCCCTCTTCGTCCTCGCCGACGTAACTGGGGTCAACCTTCTTGAGGTAGGTGATGGCGGGCGCCGTGCCGAGCGAATCCAGCAGCGAGTAGGCCCGCTTGGAGTGCGACAGCTCGCTGACGTGGCTGTCCGGGTCGTTCAGGTCGCCAAAGACCAGCGCCGTCGTCGGGCAGGACTGCACGCACGCCGGCTCGACCTCGCCGTCCGCCACCGGCCGACCGTCGCGATCCGCCTCGCGCTTGGTCCGGTTGATGCGGTGCACGCAGAAGGTGCACTTCTCGACGATGCCCTTGGTGCGCACCGTGACGTCCGGATTGAGCTGGCGATCCATCGGCGACGGCCACTCCGGCTCCCAGAAGTTGAAATAGCGCACCGAGTAGGGACAGGCGTTGGCGCAGAAGCGCGTGCCGATGCAGCGGTTGTAGACCTGCACGTTGAGCCCGTCCGGGTTGTGGTAGGTGGCCCACACGGGACAAACCGTCTCGCACGGCGCGTTGCCGCAGTGCTGGCAGAGCACGGGAATAAACCGCGCCTTGGCGTTCGGCCACTCGCCTTCCCAATAGCGCTCGATGCGAATCCAGGTCTTGGCCCGCCGCTCGATGACTCGCTGCTCTTCGTTGAGCGCCACGTTGTTTTCCGATTGGCACGCCACGACGCAGGCCTGACAGCCGGTGCATTTGTCGGCGTCGATGACCATGCCCCATCGATGCCCGTCCGTCTCCGGATGCGGATCGTCGGTGGGCAGGGTCGCGGCGGCTGCAACCACCGGGAGCTCTGCCGTTTCGGTGCCTTTAGCCACTGGTAACTCGCACTGGAGGCGCCTCCCCGTCGTTGCGCGGACTCTCGATGACTTCAAGTGTGGGCAGCCGGTCGTGTTCGCCGGCCGATCGGACGCGCGCGCGCGTGGCGCCCCATGCCAGCGCCCCGCTGCCGGCAACCGCCTGGGCATCCAAGGTCTGCATGACGTTCGCTCCCCGATCGACGTTCCACCGGCTGCCGAAGTCGCGGCCCTGTCCGATCGGGACGGCCACGACGTTGGGCGGCACCACCGGCGCCTCGTACACGCGCGCCCGCAGCGTGCCACTCGGCGTGTCGATGTGCACCACGTCGTTGCGTTTAACGCCCAGCCGGAGGGCGGTTGCCGGATTCAGCTCGGCCCAGGTTGTCCAGGTGACGGTGGTCAGCGGGTCCGGCGTGGCCTGCAACCACGGATTGACCGACTCGCTTCCAGCGCCAAACGCCACGTTCTCGAAGGGAATCAAGTGCAGATCAAACTCGGTTGTATTGCCGGCAAACACTGGCTCGGCCAGCAGGCCGATGTGCCAATCGGGCTGGTCGGACTGGGCCTCGCGCCCTTCGCCGTCCTGCCATCGACCGCCGGTGCGCAGCAGCTCGATCCAGCCGCGATCGAAACCTTCCGCTCCGATCAATGCCTGGGCGCCGTCGCGAACGGCGTCGCGCATGGTGGTCCACGGCGGCGGTGCGTCGGGAGCCAGCTCGGAGGTGAGCGCCAGCAGCACGTCACCAAAGCTCCGGGCACTGGTCCACGAGGTAACGATGGGCTGCTGATAGCCGACGACCTCCATGTTTGGTGCTGGATCGGCAACGAAATCGCCCCATTCCTCGAAGGGATGGGTGGCCGGAAGGACGAGGTCGGCGCGGGCGAGCGTCTCGTTGAGGAACGTGCCCATGCCGACCACGAACGACATCTCGCCGAGGGCGTCCGCAAATCGCGTCGACGCGGGTAGCCCGTAGACCGGATCGACGTCGTAGAAGAACGCCGCGTCGACCGTCTCGCTGCCGTCCAGAAGCCCGGTGGCCAGCGCGCCCCATTGGGCGAACGGAGTCCCCGCCGCTGGGGCCGGCACGGCCGCCGGCGCCGCCGGATTGGGCTGCACGCCGCCCGCGACGCCGGTGCTCCCGACGATGCGGTTGAGCAGCAAGGCGGCCGCGGCGTTGTCCAGGCCGTTGGTCTGAGCGAGCGCGGGACCGCCGGCGATGGCCAGCGCGGGCGGGTGGCTCGCGAATTCGCGCGCGATCTCGCGCACGGAGTCGGGCGCCACGCCAGTGCGCGCCTCGGTCAGCTCAGGTGCGTAGGCGTTGAGGGCATCGAGGCCGCCCACGGCGTTGACCGGATCGAACCAGCGGTCGTCGCCGGTCAAGTTCTCGGCGGCGATGACCTGGGCGATGCTGAGCGCGAGCGCGCCTTCCTGGCCGGGATTGACATAAACCCAACGGTCCGCGTTGGCGCCGGTGAGCGACATGTGCGGCTCGATCTGAATCAGCCGGCCGCGGTTTGGCTCTTCCCGGAATTTGCCGTAGGCGGTGCTGTAGTGCACCGGCGACAGCCAGGTGCCCAAGAAGTCCGCGCCGAACGACAGCACGGCGCCGGCGTTGGCGATATCGAAGTGCGGCAGGCGGGTGTAGCCAAAGACGAGCCGCGCGGCTTCGCGAAGGGTTGCCGTGTCTTGCGCCTCGTAGACAAGGTGGCGGCCCTCGGCGCTGGCGAGGAAATGCGCCAGCACCCGCAGGCGGGTGCCGCTGACTGGTCCGGTGACAACGAGCGGATTCTTCGCGGACGCAAAGCCCTGCACCAGCAGGTCCAGCGCCTGAGGCCAGTCGATGGCCTCGAATTGGCCGTCGCCGCGCGTGCCGCGCCGACGCAGCGGCGTCTTCAAGCGGTCCGGGTTGTAGAGCGACTGAACGCCGGCCTGTCCGCGAACGTTGGTCTTGCCCAGGTTGACGGGGAAGCCCTTGGTGCCCTCGACCTTCTTGGCGCGGCCATCCACGGTGCGCACGACCACGCTGTTACCGCAGGTGGAGTGGGCGCAGGCCGTGGCGAACCACAGCTCTTGACCGGGCAGCGTCTGCTCGGGCGAATGCACAAAGCTCTGCACGCGCGATTCGCGCTCGGGGGCCGCGCACGCGACCACGGTGGCGCCGCCGACGAGCGCGGCCGCCCCAGTGAGAAACCGCCGCCGCGCGATGCCGCTCATCGCCATGCCCCGATCATTTGTGACATACGGCGCAATCCAGCGGGGCGCTGTTCTCGCGGTGGCAGCCCTGGCAGTCGCCCATGTTGAGCGCCCGCACCTGCTCGACTTCGGTCATGGCCGCGACGTCGCCGTGACAGGTGGCGCAAATCTGAGCGGTGGTGAAGCTCGGATGGATCTCAGCCAAAGCGCGGATGTGCGGATCATGCACGAAATCCACGTGGTCGGGCAGGCGGTGCACCCGAACCCACTCGATGGGGGTGCCGGTTTCCCACGCGGCGCGAAGCTTCTGCACCTCGGGGCTGTCGGTGGCAACCGCCGCGTGGCAGAACATGCACTGCTCCACGGACGGGATGGTGGCGGCGGCGGACAGCGGGGCGCTGGATACGGTGGGCGGGTTGTCGGTGAGCGGGATGCCGCGGTGGCAGAACTCGCAGGCAATGCCGGCCTTGCCCGCGTGAATCGAGTGATCGAAGGCGATCGGCTGCTCGGGCGGACCCGTGACGGTCCCGCCCATGGCGCCGAGCACGATCAACACAATCACGGGTGCGATGGCGCCACCGCCGAGCACGGCCCCGAGGCCGCTGATGACGATCAACTGTTTGGGGGAGAGGCGCGGCAGGAGCGCCCGGAATGAATCCAACACTCAAATGGCCAGCCGCGGGAGCATTGTCGGCAGGAAGTCGAGGGCCAGCAGCGTGGCCTTGATGGTGATGGCCGTGACGCCGCCAAGGCCGGCGGCCATGATGGCGTAAAGCGGGGCGCGCATCCTGCGCCCGGCCTCCGGCTCGATGTCCCCGGTGAGGACCAGCGAGGGAATCATGGCGTGCGCCAGCGCATACACCAGCCCGGTTCCAATCAGCACCGCCGAAAGTATCCAAAGGTGAGCGTTCAGTTCGGCCAGTTGCGCCCAGTCGCTCGCGGTGAGCTCCCTTAGCTCCACGCCACCGCCTCATCCGAGCGCGCGCAACCGCCGCAATTGTCGAAGAGTGTGCGTCGCGGCACGCGAGCGTCGCTAAGGAAGCTGCGTGCATGAGATGCGGGACACGCCCGCATCAGTGCCCTGAACTTGGAGTTCCGCACTGTTTGCAAAATGTTTCACAAATGCAGGCGGCCTGCAAGCACCCGACCCCCTGCCGGGCGCATGGGTGGTGCGGCGCGCGGCCCGCTCATGTGCCACCATTCGCTATCGAATCCGATTGCCGTGGGATGACGCCTGATGAAGATGTATGTGGCCGGTCAATGGACGAATGGTCGCGACGCCATCGACGTGCGCAACCCGTACGACGGGTCGGTGGTCGACACCGTGCCGCGCGGGACGGCGGAAGACGTTGACCGAGCGCTGGCGAGCGCCGAGCGCGGCGCGAAGGTGATGGCCGCGCTCACCGGGTTCGAGCGCTACGAGATCTTGCACCGCGCGGGGGATCTGATTAAGCGCGACGAAGAGTCGCTCGCGCGCATGCTGACCCAAGAAGAAGGCAAGATCATCTCGGAGGCGCGGCTCGAGGTCTCCCGCGCGGCCGAGATCCTGTATCTGTCGGGCGAGGAGGCCAAGCGCCTCGGCGCCGAGGTGATCCCGCTCGACGGCGGTCCGGGCGTGCGCGACAAGTTTGGCTTCACGGTGCGGGTGCCGTGCGGGGTCGTGGCGGCGGTGGCGCCGTTCAACTTCCCGCTGCACCTGGTCTGCCACAAGGTGGGTCCGGCGCTGGCCGCCGGCAATGCCGTCGTCGTCAAGCCGGCCACCGACACGCCGCTGATGGGCGTGCGCGTGATCGAGCTGCTGCTCGAGGCGGGCGTGCCCGAGGAAGCGGTGCATATCGTCACAGGGCCGGGCTCCGAGATCGGCGACGCGCTGGTGTCCGACCCGCGTGTGCGCAAGGTCACGTTCACCGGTAGCCGCGACATCGGCGAGCGCATCTGCAAGGCGGCGGGCATCAAGAAGGTCACGATGGAGCTGGGGTCCAATTCGGCCGCCATCGTGATGCCGGACGCCGACCTCGACAAGGTGGCGGAAGTCCTGCCGCAGACGGCCTTCGCGAACGCCGGTCAGGTGTGCATTTCCACGCAGCGCCTGCTGGCGACCGGCTCGGTCTACGGCGATCTGATCGACGCGCTCAAGCCCAAGGTCGAGGCCATTGCGACCGGCGATCCGCTCGACGAGGCGACGGGCATGGGTCCCATGATTCGTGAAAGCGACGCCATGCGCGTCGGCGAGTGGATCGACGAGGCCCGCGCGGGCGGCGCCGAGGTGCTCGTCGGCGGCGGACGCGACGGCCAGATGTTTCAGCCGACGCTGGTGACCAACGTCTCGCCGGACATGCGGCTCTCCTGCGACGAGCTGTTCGGCCCTGCCGTCGGCGTCACTCGCGTGGCGAACATCGAAGAGGCCATCGCGATCTCCAACGACTCGAACTACGGCCTCAGCGCATCGATCTTCACGGAGAGTCTCGAGTCGGCCATGCGGTTCATCCGCGACGTCGACTCGGGCAACATCCACATCAACTGGGGCACGCAGTGGCGCACCGACTTGATGCCCTACGGCGGCGTGAAGGACAGCGGTCTTGGCAAAGAGGGGCCCAAGTACGCCGTCGAGGAGATGACCGAGCTCAAGATGGTGGTGATGCACCTGTAGCGCCCGGCCGCAGCCACGGCAGCGCGGCCAACGCGACGGCCATGCCGCCCGCGCCGACGTAGAACGCCGCTTCGGGCGCCGTGGACGCAAGAGCCGCCGTGGCGCCCGCGCCGAAGATCACGCCCAGCGCAAACGCGCTGGTCTGCAGGGTCATCATGGTCCCCACCTGACCGGGCTGGGCGATGTCGCCGGCGATCGCCGGGAGCATCGTTTGGTGCGTGCCGAACGCCAGGTAGATCACGCCGGAGAGCGTGAGCAAGGCCACCACGTCGTCGGCCAGCGCAAAGCCGATGGCCGCCGCCGCGCCGACGATCAGCGATAGCGCAAAGATTGCTGACCGCCCGATGGCGTCCGAGAGGCGGCCTATCCCGATCTGTGCGACTGCCCCGCCAAAGGCGCTGACGAGCGTGAACAGTCCAACCGAGCGCAAGTCGCCGCCGGCGGCGACCAGCTTGGGACCGGTCAGCAGCACGACCACGCCAAAGGAGACGGTCGTTCCGGCCCGGGCGGCCACCATGGCGAGTGCGGGAGCGGTGCGCAGTGCGTGAAAGACGTCGCCGGCGGAGCGTTTGGGACCGCGTTGACGACGCGTGGTGGATGGCAGGAAGAGCACCACGAGGAGAAGCGCCCCGCCGATCATCCCGCCGGCAACTCCGGTCATGGCCCGAAGCCCGGCGCTCTCGGCGATTTCGCCAAAGACCAGCCCGGCAATGCCCGGCGCGGCAATGATGGCGAAGCTCATGATGCCCGTGGCAAGCCCGCGGCGGGCCGGGGGCGCGATCTCCAAGACGTAGGTCTGCGATCCGGCCCAGTGCAGCGCCAGCGCCACGCCCAAGAACGGTGCGGCGGCCAGTACGGCGGCGGCGCCGGACGAAACGGTCATCACAGTCAAGAACGCCGTCATGCCCGCCAGCCCCAGCGCGTAGGTCCAGCGGCTGCCGACCCGGTGTATCCACAGACTGCTGGCGAGGCCGAGCGTCGCCGTGCCGCCCTGAATGGCAATCAGCAGTAAGGCGGCGCCACGAATGTCGCCGCCAAGCTCGTCCTGCACGAACAGGGAGAGAAAGTTGTTCACGGGCAGCCAGGCCGCCACGCCGATCGCCATGGCGGCGATGACGAGCACGTACTGGCGGTTGAGCAGGTCGCGCGGCCTGCCGGGACGTGGGAGGTTGACGCAAGTGTTCCGTGACGGTGGTCAACCTGAGCGTACGCCGCGAGCCGCGTCCGTCCGATCGGCGGCATCCCCCTTTGGCAAATCGCGCGACCTCCTCACGATCGTCCGGACGGCTCCGCGCGAGTCGGATCGTGGCGGTCGGTCGGGCGCGAGATATCGTCAACTTCGCCTTGCCGCAACGGGTGGTCGATGTGGATGCTCAAATGATGGACGACCCAGTCACGGGCGCCAGGCGCGTGCCGCCCAATCCGCGCGCCACGGCCCACGTGCGCTAGATGCTGGAGAACCTCGCGCCGTTGGTTATCAGGCGGCGCCGGGTCGTCATTGCGCTTTGGATCGTGGCCGCCGCGGTCTCGCTGCTCGCCGCGACGCAAGTCGGATCGGTGCTGCAAGCCGGCGGATTCTCGGCCCCGGGACTCGAAGCCGAGCGTGCGTTCGAACGCCTGACGAATGACCTGGACAACCCCGGCACGCCTATCGAGATTCTCTTTCGCAGCGACGACCTCGACGCCACCGATCCGCGCTTCATCGCGGCCGCCGCGGCCGCTCTGGAGCCGCTGGCGTCGCTACCGGAGGTCGTGGCGATCGTTCCCCATTGGCAGAACTTCTCCCAGATCGCGCCGAGCGGTCGCGCGGGCTATGCCACCGTCTTCATCAGCTCGGACATCGAGCAGGCGCATCACCTGGTGCCCACCATTCGGGAGCTGGTGGCGACGTCGGCGCTTGAGACGCACGTGGCCGGCTCTGCCGTGTTCTACAGCGACATCCAAACGCTGAGCGAGGGCGACCTGCGCCGCGCCGAGCTCATTGGCGGACCGTTCGCCCTGGTGGTGTTGATCCTCGTGTTCGGCTCGATCGTCGCCGCGGCGATTCCGCTGGTTGCCGGAGGCGCCACCGTAGTGATCGGACTCGCCGCGGTGTGGGTAGTGGGCCAGGTGACGGGCTTCTCGGTCTTTGCGCTCAACGTGGTCACCTTGGTCGGACTCGGCCTCGGCGCCGACTACTCGCTGTTTCTGGTGAGCCGGTTTCGCGAGGAGCTGCGGCGGGGCCGGGAGGTCGGCGACGCGGTGACGGTGACGATGCAAACGGCGGGCCGCGCGGTGGTGTTTTCCGGCCTGGCGGTGCTCGTCGGGCTGGCGTCGCTCAGCGTCTTTGAATTCATGATGCTGCGTTCGATCGGCATCGGCGGCGCGATCGTGGTGCTCATCGCCGTGGCCGCGGCCCTGACGCTCGTGCCGGCGATCCTGGCCGAGTTGGGCCCCCGGGTGAACCGCTGGGCGGTGCCGAGTCCGCGATTCAGGCTTCGTGACGGATGGGCGCGCCTGGCGCACGCCGTCATGCGCCGGCCCCTGCCCGTGTTTCTGGTCGTGAGCGCGCTCTTGATTCTTCTCGGCGTGCCGTTCCTGCACGTGCGCATTCGCGGCGCCGACGCCTCGGTGCTCGGGGGGAACAGCCCCGCGCGCGCGGCCTACGACGCGATGAGCGAGGAATTCGGCCCCGGTCAGCCGGCGCCGCTGGCCATCGTGACCCGGCTGAATGCTCCGGCGCTCGCGCCCGAATCGATCGCCCGCATGCATGAATTTGGGCAAGCACTGCTGGCCGACCCACGCGTGGCGCAGGTCTACAGCCACGTGACCATCGATCCACGCATCTCCCTGGAGCAATACCAGCTGCTCTATCGCGATCCCACGGCCATTCCAGACGCATTCGCCGCGGCCACCGTCGAGGGACTGACCAACGGCCGCACTGCCCTCATGGTTGTCGAGCCGCGGGCGTCCGCCACCTCCGATGAGGCCCGAGAACTCGTGCATGCCATCCGTGCCTACCGCGATGCCAACGGGCTGGATGCGCTGGTCGGCGGCGGGGCGGCCAGCTTGGGCGACTTTGTCGATCGGCTGTATGGAGACTTCCCGCGAGCGGTCGGCCTGATCCTGCTCGTGACCTACGTGGCGCTCGTGGCCCAATTCCGCTCGGTGGTGCTGCCGCTCAAGGCGGTGGTGATGAACGTCCTGAGCTTGCTCGCGAGCTTTGGCGCGCTGGTGCTCGTGTTCCAGGACGGCTGGCTGGAAAACGTGCTGCGCTTCGAGCCGCTGGGCTTCATCGAGTCCACGGCGCCGATCATCCTGTTCGCGGTGCTCTTCGGGCTGAGCATGGACTATGAGGTTTTCCTGTTGTCGCGCATCAAGGAGGGCCGCGACGCGGGGTTGGGCAACGCCGAAAGCGTCGCGCAGGGTCTGGCGCGCAGCGGTCGAGTGATCACCAGCGCGGCGCTGGTCGTGATCGTGGTGAGCTTGGCGTTCACCAGCGCCGACGTGGTGCTGGTGAAGGCGATAGGACTTGGCGCCGCGGTGGCGGTGTTTATCGATGCCACCATCGTGCGCTCGCTGCTGGTGCCCTCCACCATGCGGCTGCTGGGGCGCTGGAATTGGTGGGCCCCGGCCTGGCTGTTTGAGCCCCCGAGGCTATTTCCGCGATGACGCGCCGTGCCCCCCTGCTTGCGCTGTCCATCGTCCTGGCCGTGCTCATTGCCGCGTGCGGCGAGGATGTGACACCGCTGGCATCCGCGCCGACACCGAGCCCGAGCGAGCGCACGTTCCCGCCGATCGACCTGCCCGCCGACGAGGCGCCGCACGACAACTTGAGCGAGTGGTGGTATTTCACGGGACGTCTGACCACGTCCGATCGCCGCACCCTGGGTTTCGAGTTCGTGATATTTCAGGGGGTGCGCGGCGGCGGTCCACCGGCCTATGCGGCGCACTTCGCGATCACCGATCCCGCAGGAGAGCGAGTGGTCTTCGACGAGCGCACGTCGCTCGGATTGAGCCAGGGACCGCCGGACGACCTGGACCTATGCGTCGACGGCTGGCGGCTGGCCTTCGACGGCGAGCGCTTCACGGTTGATGCCGACATGCCCGGCTACGCCGTGAATCTCACCTTGGACCCGGCCTATCGGGCTGTCGAGCACCACGGCGGCCTGCTCGACTTTGGCGCGCTCGGGTGGAGCTACTACTACTCCTACCCAAGGCTGAACGTCGTTGGCCGTCTCGCGGACGCGGGCGGCGAGGTTGGCGTCAGCGGGACCGCCTGGTTCGACCATCAATGGGGCGACTTCATCTCCGCGAGCTCGGGCGGTTGGGATTGGATGAGCCTGCGTTTCGATGACGGCCGCGATCTCATGCTCACCGAGCTTTGGGACGAGCGCCGCCAGCTGGTGCTGGCCTACGCCACGCTCAGCGGCCGCGGGCTGCCACTGCACCTGACGGGCGATGACTTCACCACGATTCCGCTCGCCATTTGGATGAGTCCCAGAACCTTCACGACCTACCCCTCGGCCTGGCGGGTGCTGATTCCGATCCTGGGCCTGGATGTGATCGTGCAACCCGTGCTGGCCGATCAGGAGCTCGATACGAGGAACAGCACCGGCAGCATCTATTGGGAAGGTCTGGTTGACATAATTGAGGGTGGCCGGACCGTGGGCTACGGCTACGTGGAGCTCACCGGGTATGCCGACGAGCCCGGCGTTACGGGGATGCCCGACGAGCGTCGCCTGGCCCGCGCGTGCGCGGGGCAGGTCCAGTCGGGCTGAAGCCGGCTGGCGTGCGGCGTACGATGCGCGTCATATAGAGATTTGGGGGACGTGAGCATGTCGAGCGATTGCGCGCGCATTGCCGTCATTGGCACCGGCTGGTGGTCGACCTATACGCACATTCCCGGCTTGCGCGATAACCCGCTGGCCGAGCTCGTGGCCATTTGCGACGCAAATGCCGAGCGGCTCCAAAAGGCCGCGGATGCATTTCCCGGGCACGCCACCTACACCAACGTCAACGAGTTGCTCGCGGAGGAGGAGCTTGACGGTGTGATCGTTGCGGTGGCCCACGCGGCGCATCACCCGGTCGCCGCGGCCTGCCTCGATGCCGGCAAGCACGTGATGCTCGAGAAGCCCATGACGCTCACCGCCAGCGACGCGCGCGACCTGGTCGATCGCGCGGCCGAGGCCGAGCGCGAGCTGATCATTGGCTATCCCTGGCACTTCACCCGCACCGCCCTGCGCGCGCGAGAGATCATCACCGGCGGCGAGCTCGGCGAGCCGCAACACGTGGTGAATGCCTACGCGTCGATGATCATCGAGTTCCTGCGCGGCAACGCCGAGGCCTACCGCCCGGTGTTCGATTGGAAGGTTGTCGGTCCCGACGCGGTCTACAACGACCCCCGCGTGTCCGGCGGCGGCGAGGGCCACCTGCAGATCACGCACTCGTCGGGGCTGATGTTCTTCGTCTCGGGCCTGCGCGCCGAGCGGGTGTCGGCGCTGATGAACAACTACGACGTTCCCTTGGACCTCGTCGATGCGATGAGCGTGCAGTTCGAGGGCGGCGCCGTGGGCGTCGTGGCCGGCACCGGCAACATGCCGGTCGGTGACGCGGGCCAGCTGGACGTGCGCGTCTATTGCGAGAACGGCTACGTGCTGCTCGACGCGGTCAAGGGGCACCTGACGATCACCCGCCACGACGGTCCGACCGAGGAAGTGAGCATTCCCAATCCGGACGACACCTACCCGCGCTTTAACACGGCGGCAAATCTGGTGGACGTGTGTCTGGGGCGCGCGCCGAACGGGTCGCCGGGAACCATCGGCCTGCGCAGCGTCGAGCTGCTGGACGCCGCGTATCGCTCGGCGGCTGCCGGCGGAAGCGTCGTCGCCGTCAGCGAGCTGTACGACTAGCCAGCCGCCTCGACGTCGGCCCACATGAAGTAGTGGTCCGAGGGCCATAGGCCGCCGGGCCGGTCGCGCGCGAGCTGGCAGGCGCGGACCTCCACGGGACCCCGGACCAAGATCCAGTCGATGCGCGCGGGATGGGCTGAGTCCGCGCTGCCAAACCCGTGCCGCGTGGGACCCGGGTCAGGTTGGTTCGGGTTTGCGTCCGCCCATGCGTCGCGCCAGCTGGCAGAACCCAGCGTCGACAGGGGCGCGCTGCCGGCACCGGTGTTGAAATCGCCCATCAGCACCTGGGGCGTGCCAATCGGCCAGGCGGCGGTGTCCTCGGCGAGCAGGCCGGCCGCGCCGGCGCGTGCCTGCTCGCTGACGTGATCGAGATGCGTGTTGGATATTCGCCACTGCGTGCCGGCGGAATCGGCGAGCACTAGCCAGTTGACGTGGCGTGGGTACTTGGCGTCCCAGCCAACCGACCCCGGCACGTGCGGCGTCGGCGAGAGCCAATATCCGCCCCGGTCCACTACCGCAAGTGAGCGATGGACGAAGACCGCGTTGCGGGGATGCCCGTGCGGATTCTGGCGCAGTCCATGCCACGCATGGTCGGGCAGCGCGGCCGCGATCCACTCGACTTGCTCGATTGTGGCTTCTTGCAGCCCAAGCACATCCGGCGCGCAGCCGACGATGACGCGGGCGCAGACATCCTTGCGGCTCTCCCAGGAATGGCCGTCGTCCAGGCGGTCGGCGTTGCGAATGTTGGCGGTCATCACGCGCATGGTTGGACTCCAGGAGGCTCGGAGCAGCGCCTGCGGTACGGTGCGTTGCAGTCATGCTTGTCGTCACGCATCAGGCCGCCCTCGCCCTCCGTGCCGCCATCGACGACGCGGTGGCCGCCGCCAACCGTGTCATACGCGCGCATGCCTTTCGCAACGCGGCCGGCGAGTTGGACGTGCGCCTCGAGCTGGACGAATTGCTGCCGGATGACAAGACGGTGGTGTTCGAGGATCGGGCGATCTTGGCCGCCGAAGCGGACGCGGCGTCGGTGCTGAGCGGGCACACCTTGACGATTGAAGAACGCAGCGGGCGAGTGAGGTTTGCCCTGCGCAAAACGCCGTCGGCGGAGCCGTCCCACGACGCCTGAAGTTGGCACGCTGCGCACCGGCTAGGCCCCTTTCAGCAGCGAGTCCACGAGGTCCGCCAGTTGCTGGTCGTCGATCGGGCCCACCCAGCGCCGCACGAGCACGCCGCTCCGCGAGATGACGAAGGTCTCCGGCAGTCCCGTGACGCCGTACTCGACGGGGATCGACCGCGTGGTGTCCTCGGCGTTTGGGTAGGTGATGCCGAACTCGTCCAGGAACGCCCGCGCTTGTCCCTCGTCGTCCCAAACGTCGATGCCGAGCACAACCAGCCCATCCGGGCCGAGACGTTCGGCGGCGCGCTGCAGCACCGGCGCTTCCACCCGGCATGGCGGACACCACGACGCCCAGAAGTTCAGCAGCACGACCTGCCCGCGGAAGTCGGAGAGTTGCAGGTGCTCCCCGTCATAGGTGGTCAGCACGAAATCGGGCGCCGGGCGCGGGTCGAGATCGACAGTGCGCCCGGTGGCGAAGATGCCAAATTGCCCCTGGTCGGTCTGGCTGCGCAACGCCAACGCCATGACGACAATGAACGCCAGCAGCACGGCAACCGAAATGCCCGCGATGGCGACGCGCAAACGCACGGGAAGCACCGGCGATGGATTCGTCATGCCATCCACATCGCTGGACGTAATAAGCTCCGCCGACTCCGAATCGCGCATGTCTGTGAATATACCCACGCTTACGTGAGCACCGAATGCGGCCCAATTGCGTATTCACCACTGAACGGTCGTGTCGGAGGGCGTAACCTCACGCATGGATCGGCGAAAATGCCGGCAATGACCAGGCGGGATGCGGCGCGGCTGGCACGAGGACACGGCAAGATGGATGAACCGAATCCCGGAAGGGGGCGGAGAGTGAGTACGGTGATGCCGGTGCGCTGGATGTCGCGCCGTCGGTTGCTGATCGGCGGAGCAATGGCCGCTGCGACCGTGCTGGCGGCCTGCGGCGAGGCCGAAGACGACGAACCGGTGGCGGCTGCTCCCACGGCAACGGCAGCCGCTACTCCGCAGGCCACCGCTGCAGCGACACCCGAAGCGACCGCTGCCGCAACGCCCGCGGCGACCACGGCCGCAACGCCTGAGGCGACCACCGCCGCAACGCCCGCGGCGACGACCGCAGCGCCTGAGCCGACGGCGACAGCCACACCTGAGCCTGAAGAGTCGTCCTCGTCCGAGTCCGACGTCAGGAGCTTCCCGGCCGGCGACCGGATGTCGGCCCCCGATTTCACCTGGGAGCACTACGCGCCCAGCGAGTCCCTCGGACGCATGTCCATGAAGCTCACCGACATCCTGGCCATTGGAAAGCCCGTGGTGCTGAACTTCTGGGCCGGCCTGTGTCCGCCGTGCCGGCGCGAGATGCCGGAGTTTCAGGAAGCCTGGGAAGAATTCAAGGACCGGGTGATCCTCTTCGGGGTGGACGTCGGCCCGTTCGTCAACCTCGGCAGCAATGATGACGCCGTCAAGCTGATGTCGGAGCTTGGCGTGACCTATCCGCTGGGGACGACCTTCAACAACAAGGTCCTGATCGAGTACCGCATCCTGGGCATGCCCGCCACCGTGTTCATCACGCCGCGCGGCACGATCGTCCGCACCTGGAACGGCGTGCTGGACAAGAACGGCCTGCTCGACTTGGTTGCCGAGCTGGAAGAGGCCTCGGAGGCCGGGCAATGAGCGCCGGCGACGCCTCGGCGGTGTCGAAGTCGCGCAAGCGCCCACAGAGCGCCGCGATACTGGCCTATGCCATTCCGGCCGCGGTCGTGGGCGCATTGATCGCCGTGCTCGTCACGGTGCAGGGGAATGCCGAAGCCGCCTTCGCCGACTTCGCGGGGGCGCTGCCCATCGGCTTCGCTGCGGCAGCCGGACTGGTGGCCAGCGTGAATCCGTGCGGCTTCTTCATGCTGCCGTCCTATATCGCCTATCAACTGGGCACCGAGGAAGCCGGCTACAACGAGATTGCGGCGCCGCTGCGCGTGGTCCGCGCTCTTGGGGTGGCTATCACGGCCACGCTTGGGTTCGTGCTGATCTTCGTCGCCTTTGGGGCGGTCGTGTCCGCCGGCGGGTCGGCCCTCGGCCAGGTCTTCCCCTACCTTGGACTGGCCATTGGGCTGGCGATGGTTGGATTCGGGGCATTCCTGCTCGTATCCCATCGGTACGTGGGCATTCTCGCGGCCAGCCGCATCCAGGTGACGCCGCAACGCAATATCGGCAACGCATTCGTCTTCGGAATCGCCTATGCCGTCGGTTCGCTCAGCTGCACGCTGCCGATCTTCATGGTCGTGGTGGGCGGATCGCTTGCGACCGAGGGCTTCTTCGAGTCCCTCAGCCAGTACGTGGCCTATTCGCTGGGTATGGGCGTCGTGATCGTGGCCGTGACGCTGGGCGCCGCGCTGTTCCGCGACGCGATCTCGCGCTGGCTGCGCGGCGCGCTGCCGCACGTCCACCGCGCCAGCTCGTTCTTCATGTTGGGCGCCGGCGCCTATCTCATCTGGTACTGGCTGGTCTTCGCGGACATTTTCGGGGTGTTCCTCTAGTCGAACGGTGGGCGTACGCGCAGGGGTGGCTGCCCTCGACCTCGGCTCCTGGGGCGGCCATTACTTCGGAGTCGAAGTTAAACCCCGAACACGTCAAAAAACTCCCGGCCTCAAGCGAGGGAACCGCGTCGGGCGCATCAACCGCAAGCGCCTTAAGGTCCGTCATTCCGGGCTTGATCCGGAATCCAGATCCGGGATGAAACTCGGGGCCGTGCCTGCTCCCTAGCCTGCCGCGCTTGCGTTCCGCTCCCACTCTTCACGCAGGAGCCCGTATTGAACTTCGTCGAAGGTCTGGCCGTGCTGCACCCGGTGCTGGCGCAGCAGCGCCTCGCGCTGCATGCCGACTTTCTCCATCACTCGCGTCGAACCGACGTTTGCGGCGATCGCAATGGCGCAGATCTTTCGAATTGGAAGTCTGCGGAATGCTTCGTCGACTACCGCCGACACGGCCAACCACCGAGCCAGCGAATAGCCAAGCTCCGCCCGCGCATGTCGGTGCACCGGTCGCAACCCCAATCCGCCGACCACGCGGCCCTCGTGCTCGAGTGCCCAAGTGTGCTCGGTGCGCCGATCCTCCAATACGCACTCGGCGACAAAGGCGTCCGCATGCTGCCGCTCATAGGGCGGCTCGATCGTGATCAGAAAGCGTCCCCATTCCGGGTCGCGCGCATAGGCGTACACGTCTTCCGCGTCGGTGAGCCGATACCGCCGCAGGAGCAGCCGCGGCGTTTGGATGCACTCCGGCAGCAGCGGCCAGTCCTTAGGCGTCACCCCGACGCGCGGGGCTGGCGCGTCGGCTGCGACCGGCGGCCAATCCTGTCCCGTAGGCGCATGGTTCGCGCGCCTATCCGCCATGAAACGGGTTTCCGTCGAGGTGTATGACGTGGCGCATCGGCTGGCTGCGGCCCCTGCAAGCGCGGCCGCGCTACGATGGAAAGCACTGGCCCGTAACGTCTGACGGAGGGCACGATGTCGCAGCGACTGAAACATATCGTAGCGTGGCTGCTCATGGCGCCCCTGAAGGCGCTCGCCGGTCTGGCGAAAGCCCTCCTCAAGCTGCGCGGTGAGGATGCCTTTGACTACGATCTTGCCCACGACATGCACAAACATCGCCTCCACCGTGCCTCCGGGATGGGGCGTCACAGGGGTGGGAGGTTCCATGGCTAGCGGGCTGCTCCTTCTAGCGCGGCTTCCGCACCGCGCGGGGCACCCCGGCGGTGGCACCTAAGCCGAGCGCTGGTTCGGGCGGAATTGGGCCTGGAATTCACCACGGGCGGCGTCCGCCAGTCGTTGGACATCATCCCGAAGCGCGCGGTTTCACCGAAGGCCGCGGAATAATCGCCGGCGCCAGGCTGGCCTCCAGCACGTCGTCGACGGCGTCGCGGCCGATGGCGTCCTTGGTCACCAGCAGCGCGTCACGGAAGGCTTCCAGCGTCACGCCGAGATCGCGGTCGTCGTGCGCCGAGCTTTGGCGCGGATGCGTGTTGAACAGGATGCCCCGCTTGGCGGCTTCCTGCGCCACCAGCGCGTTCAGCTTCTTGGATTCGTCGGCATCGAACGGCGCCGTGAATGTGAAGCCTGGAGTCGCGGGCATGCCCGAGATCTCGACCGGCAACTCCACCTCGTCCAGCACTTCCTGCATGCCCGACTGCAAGCGCTCGCCGTAGTCGGCGAGTTGCGCGGGCACGTCACGACGCTCGATCTCCGTGAGGGTGGTGATCGCTGCCACGATCCCCACCAGATCGCTCCAGTAGGTGCTGCTCACGAACATGTCCGCCGCCGGCTCCATGACCCAGCGGCGGCCCACGACCGCGCCCATGGCGTAGCCGTTCGAGATCGCTTTGGCGAAGCACGCCAGGTCCGGGACCACGCCCACGAAATCCTGGATGCCATTCGCGCCGTAGCGAAAGTTGGTGGTTACCTCGTCGAAGATCAGCACCACGTTCTCGCGCGTCGCGAGCTCGCGCACGCCTTCCAGATAGCCTTCGGGTGGCCGGGTCGCGAGCAGGATCGGCTCCATCATGATGCAGGCCACCTGGCCGCGATGCTGCTCCAGCAGCCGCTCCAGCGGCTCAAGCTCGCCCCAGGGGAACGGAATGGACGTGCCTTCCAGCGCTTTGGGGACCCCGGTCGGCCGGATGTTCGGCAGGGCAAAGGGGTCGAAGGCGCCCTCTTTCAGGTGCCCGGCGGCCAGGTACCAGTCGTGCCAGCCGTGGTAGCCGCTGAACAGCACCACGTCGCGGCCCGTGGCGCCGCGCGCGATGCGCACCGCGATGGCGCAGGACTCGCCGCCGCCCTTGGAGAACCGCGCCATCTCCGCGCAGGGGATGCGCGAGATGAGCAACTCGGCCAGCTCGATCTCGCGCTCGCTGTTGAGCGAATAGGTCGCGCCTTTGCCGATCTGCTCGATCACGGCGTTGTCCACCACGTCGTCGGCGTATCCCAGGATCGCGGAGGTCACCGACATGCCGTAGTCGATGTACTCCACGCCCTGGTCGTCCCAGATGCGCGAGCCCTTGCCGCGCTGGGCATACACCGGGGCGAAGCCGTTGGAGAAGGCGTAGGGCCGCCGGCTGATGAGCTGCGAGCCGCCCGGGATGATTCGGTTGGCGCGCTCCCACAGCGCGTATGAGCTTGCTACGTCGTGCGTGCGGGGATCTTTCACGTCAGGCCGCCTTTGCCCATGGGAACGAGGCGTCGGGTCGCCGTCGCCGGGAGTGTGCGTTCACGGTAGCGCCGGTGCTGCGCGATGCCAACATGCGCGTTGCTAGACTCGCGGGTGCGCGCTCCCGCTTTCTCCCGGTGATCCGCCGAATCCTTGAACTACCGGACCCGGAGTTGCGTGAACCCAGCGCGCCGGTCGCCGAGGTCACGCCCGACATTGAGCGCCTGGCCGGCGACATGTTCGACACCATGCACGCCAACGCCGGCATTGGGCTGGCGGCGCCGCAGATCGGGGTCCACGCGCGGCTGTTCGTGCTGGAGTTGCCGCCGGACGACGACGACCCGCTGGCCGGCCGCCAATTCGTGCTGATAAATCCCGAGTTTGACTTGAGGGGCGAGCGCACGGAGGTGGTCGAGGGCTGCCTGTCGCTCCCGGGGTTCCGCGCGATGATCAAGCGCGCCGAGGGCGTCACCGTGGCCTTCACGCAGCTCGACGGTGCGCGTGTCTCGCTGGATGCGCGCGGGCTCTTCGCGCAAGCGGTGCAGCACGAGTTCGATCACCTGAATGGCGTGCTCTTCATCGACCACCTGCGGTCAATGCTGGACCTTGAGAAGATCCCGCCCGAGATGTTGGATTGGACCGAGGAGGCGGAAGCCGAGGCCGCCTAGTCCCTGCTAGCGGGAGACCTCGCGGATGAAGTGCCGCAGCTCCGGAACCAGCAGCTCGCCCAGCGCGAGTTCAACGGCTGCCGTCGATCCCGGTGAGCACACGATGAGCGCCCGCCCCAGCTTGCCGGCAACGGCGCGCGACATGACAGCCGCCGGTCCGATCTGGTCCCAGCTTGCGCGTCGGAACCACTCGCCGTAGCCATCGAGCACCTTGTCGAGCATCGGCGTTACGGTGTCCACGGTGATATCGCGGTCGCCCAGGCCCGTGCCGCCGGTGCAGAACACGAACTGGGCGCCCGCGGCCAGCGCCGCGTCGATGGCGCCGCGAATGAGGTCGGCGTCGTTGGTGACCAGATCGCGATGGACGACCTCGTGTCCGCCGTCCGCGATGAGCCGCTCCGCCGTGCGCCCGGAGCGATCGGTTCGTTCCGTGCGTGAGTCGCTGATGATCAGCACGGCGCACTTGACGGCGCCGATGCGCTCGGATTCGTGCCGGTGCTCTTCCGTCGAATGGGACCCGTGGTGCGCGTGCGGCATTGGCATCGCCTGGCGGCTGGGATCGCCTCGATGGTCGCATAGGCCCGTAACCGAGTTCGCCGTTCGTGCGGCGCGCCGGGATTGCTACGCTCGAAGCATGAGCGGTTCAACCGCGCCGCAGGCGGCCGCAGAAGCACCGGAGGCAGGAGCGACGATTCGCGTTTCGCTCCTGCTCTTCGCCTCGGTCGCCGAGGCGGCAGGCGAGCGTCGGCGCGCAGTATCTGTCCCGGAGGGCACGACGGCCCGTGGTGTGTTTCAGCTGCTGGCGGAGGAAGTGCCGGCGCTGGCCGGCCGCGTCGATCACGTCTCGTTCGCGCGCAACCAGCAGTTCGTGGGGCCGGATACCGTTCTCGCGGACGGCGACGAGCTTGCCGTGATCCCGCCGGTCTCGGGGGGCGTATGAATATCAGGCTCACACACGAGCCCATCGACGCCGACGCGCTGATCCGGCGGGTGACGCGGCCCGGAAACGGCGGCATCTGCACCTTCCACGGCATCGTGCGCGACAACATGGACGGCCGGCCGGTCGTGAAGCTGGAGTACGAGGCATTCGAACCCATGGCGCTTCAGGAGCTCGAGCGCATCGGGCGGCAGGTGGAGGAGCGCTGGGCCCTCACGGACGTGGAAATCGAGCATCGGATTGGTGAACTCCAGATCGGCGAAGCCAGCGTCGTCATCTCGGTCGGCGCGCCGCACCGCGCCGAGGCCTTCGAGGCCTGCCGCTACATCATCGACACGCTCAAGACCACCGTGCCGATCTGGAAGAAGGAGTGGTACCAGGACGGCGCGGTGTGGATCGAGCCTGCATCCGTCGGACCGCAAGCCGGCTAGCCCCGCCGGTTTCGTCATTCCGGGCTCGACCCGGAATCCAGACGGTCTGTACTTGCGCGCGGATCAACATCCCACGCTGCACGCAGCGCGGGCCACCGGTCGATCCCGCGTTGGTCGGCGAAGGGCTCCTCCGGCGCAGCGCTCTACCCGGCCAGCCAGCCCCCGTCGATTGGCAGGACGTGACCGCTCACGAACGACGCCGACTCGGACGCGAGGAAGACGACCGCTCCGGCCAAGTCCTCCGGCAGGCCCCAACGGTTCATTGGAGTTCGCCCCAGAATCCAGGAACTCCAGACAGGGTCGTCGTACCGCGGCTGCGTGAGGTCGGTGAGTATGTAGCCGGGCGCGATGGCGTTGACGGTGATGTTCTGCTCGGCGAACTCCACGGCGAGGGCTTTGGTCAGCTGCGCCACCCCGCCCTTCGACGCGCCGTAGACCGAGATGGGCTTGAATCCCAGGAAGCTCGTGAGCGATGCGGTGTTAATGATGCGGCCATAGCCGCCGCGCACCATTAGGCGCAGCCCGTACTGCGACGCGAAGAACACGCTGCGCAGGTTGATGTTGAGAACCCGATCCCACTCTTCGGGCGTAACCTCGAGCACCGGCGTGCGCAGACCGATGCCCGCGTTGTTCGCGAGGATGTCGAGGCGGCCGAATTCCTGGTCCGTCTTGTCGAACAGCGCGGCGAGTTCGTCCAAGTCGGCCACGTTCGTCGGTATCGCCAGCGCCCGGCGTCCCAGGCCCTCGATCTCTTCGGCCGTCGCGTCGAGTTGATCCCGCGAGCGTGCCGCCAGCACCACGTCCGCGCCCGCGTGCGCCAGCGCCAGGGCGATGCCGCGCCCGATGCCTCGACCGCCGCCGGTCACCAGGGCTACGCGATTGGTTAGATCGAACGAGGGGCCAGCGCCGGAAGTGCTCATGCGAGTCAGCGTTTCTGTTGGGGTGAGGGTGGGCGGCGCCGATGGTCGCATAGATGCCCTGTCGGGTCGGCTCCACGCGCCAGAGGATGCGATGATGGAGCGCTATACAAGGAGGGCTCTGCGCATGGCGATGCCGGGTGTGGGCGACCAAGCCCCCGAGTTCGAGCTCCAAGCGACCGACGGCAGCCTCGTCCGGCTCGACGAGCAGCGGGGTCGCAAGGTCGTGCTGTTCTTCTATCCGCGCGACGACACGCCGGGCTGCACGCGTGAGGCGTGCGGTTTTCGGGACCGGCTGTCCGAGATCGCGGAGCGCGGGACCGCCGTATTCGGTGTCAGCGACGACCCGGTCGAATCACATGAACGCTTCAGCAGCAAGTTCAACCTCAACTTTCCCCTGCTGGCCGATGTCGAGCGCGAGGCCATCGAGGGTTACGGCGTGTGGGTCGAGAAGAGGATGGCGGGCCGGACCTTCATGGGCACGCAGCGTGCGACCTTCCTCATCGATGAGGACGGGATCGTCAGCGCCGTGTGGCCCGACGTGTCGCCGGATGACCACGCCGAGGAGGTGGTGCAAGCGCTCGACGCCTAGTTCGGGGCCGCTGCCGCGGTTGACCAGTAACGGCAGCTCGGCCTTAGGCCCACATAGCTCAGTTGGAAGAGCGCGTTCTTGGTAAGGACGAGGTCCCCGGTTCAATTCCGGGTGTGGGCTCCACGCCAGACTTACAGGTTCAGCCGCCCGAAGTCGGGGCGGATGCGCTCGGCGAACGGGCTGCCACAGCGCTTGACCACACCATAACTGTGATCACCCGTTGGCGTGGAAATCGCCCCCCCCGCATCGCCCGGCCCATGCCCCGACGCCAGTCCACCCGCCCCGAACCCGACGGAATCCGAGTCCCGGTCGGCGCTGCGGCCCCGCCGTGTGGGCGCGGGGTATCCGATTTGTCGCCCATCCGTGATATCGGGTGACATGGACGGCGAGCCGGGGAGCGGCGTGCCGCGCGGCACCGCGCATGGGCCTTCGGCGAGGCGGGCCGTTCCGCGTGGCCGCAGGCCGTCGATAACCGCGGCGAACGGTGGTAGCTCGGTCGGAAGAGCGGCGGACTGGCTGTCCGAAGGTCGGGGGTTCGACTTCCACCCGGCCCACCATGTTTCAGCCGATGCGTACCGCAGTCACAACTCCTCGGCGGCTGCGGCCACCGCCTCTTTGGGCGGAGTTCATGGCCCGGGGGATGGCGATGCCCAACGGGCGAAGCCGGAAGCCTCGGCCGCAACCGCGTCACTATGCGCGTGGGCTCCAACTCCGGATCCGCGGCGCGAGGCGGAGTTGGTCGGAGCGGGACGGTAGAGCCTTCCACATCTACACTTTCGGTCGATCACGTCGTGACTGCCGCCGGTAGCCGGGGTGCACGGCATCTTCTGGTATCTCTCGATCCGTATCCCGGTGCAGTCGGAACGTGCGCTCGCGCGTGCTCATCCTCTCCATCATGCAGGCTTGGCGCTCTCGGTCCCAGAGCCCGTCTTCGTGACGAATGAACCTGGAGCGCCCGACGAGTCGGGGGTCAGCACCCTGCGTCACACGATTCGCTGAGGCGTTATGCCGGGTATGCGAGAGGACTCAGCGAAACGCCTCATGCGTCGCCAGCGGGGTACGCTGCGGCTACCGCAGGTCTCGCGGCGCCGAGCCGGGCCAAGCTTCATGAGGAAGACACACCCTGAGTCGATTCGACCTGTGAGCCACTGTGATACTGGCCTCTATTGAGGACCACCCGACCGTTCGGGATGCTCTATCGCGACAGCGAAGCAGCATGAATCGGAAATACGACCACATCGTCGTCGGCGCAGGATCGGCAGGTTCGGTCTTGGCGGCCCGTCTATCGGAAGACCGTCACCGGTCGGTTTTGCTTCTTGAGGCCGGACGGGACTATCCCGAGTTGGAGCAGATGCCCGATTCGGTGAAGTACGCCTACGGGACGGGGAAAGCAATCTGGGATAGCGGACACATCTGGAATTTTCGCGCCAGAGCCACGGACCAGGCCTGGATCGATGTCCCTCGTGGAAAGGTCACGGGCGGCTCCAGCGCTATCAACGACGCTCAGTTTCTTCGTGGAATGCCGGAGGACTTCGACCGATGGGCGGAATGGGGGAACTCCGAATGGCGGTACGAGAAGCTACTCCCCTACCTGCGAAAGTTGGAAGCGGACCAGGATTTCGCAGATGAAAGCCACGGTTCGGATGGCCCCATAAGCTGCCGCAGGTATCAGCCCGACGAGTGGGGCCCCCAACAACGCGCCTTTTACCGGGCATGTCGAGACGCCGGGTTCCCCGATTGCCCAGACCACAATCAACCAAACTCCACGGGCGTCGGGCCCCTTGCCTTCAACGTCTCGGGCCGCGTGCGTGTGAGTGCGGCCATGGGCTACCTCGACCCGGCGCGCCATCGAAAGGGTTTGACCATCAGACCCCACTGCCTTGTCGTCGGGATCATCTTCGAAGGCCGTCGAGCGATAGGACTGCGGGTCATCAGCGGTCATGAGGAGTTTTCCGTCTATGGCGAGGAGATCATCCTCTGTGCCGGCGCCATAGGGACGCCGCATATCCTGGCTCTGTCGGGTATTGGGCCCGCGGACCAATTGCGGCAGTTGGACATACCCGTCGTACAGGATCTTCCCGGAGTCGGGCGGAATCTTCGCGATCACCCGGATGTGCCAATGGCCTGGCGGACGCGTGAAGGGTTCCCACTAAACACCGACCAGGTCGCGACCGGCACCGTCACCCTGCGGTTTACGGCCTCGGGTTCGTCCTTCAAGAACGATTTGGTTATCTACATGGGCAACTATTCGGCGGAGAATCCCATGCGGGGGTTGGATCATAGGAACCCGATAGGCATAGGCGTAAGCTTGTGCCTGTACCTGGCTTTCAGCCAGGGCGAGTTGCGCCTCCAATCCGGCGACCCCAGGCAACCTCCCTATCTCGACTTCAACCTGCTGGACGATCCCATCGATCGGTCGCGGCTCCGTGAATGTGTCAGGGTGTGTGCCGGCTTGTTCAGGCATGAGGCCTTCGATCAGATAGTCGAGGAGCGGCTCGCACCACCGGACGACGTGCTGTCCGACGACGATGCCCTGGACTCCTGGATGAAGCGGGAGGTGATCACCGCGCACCACGTATCGAGCACTTGCAAAATGGGTCCTTCGAATGACCCGTTGGCCGTGGTGGACCAGTACGGGAGGGTCTACGGCGTCGACGGACTTCGCGTCGTCGATGCCTCGATCATGCCCGACACGGTCCGGGCTAATCTCAACCTAACGGTCATTGCCATGGCGGAACGCGCAGCCGATTTCATCAAAGGCAGTTAGCCTGGCGCAGGGGCGTCCGAAGTGGTGGACGTCCAGAGGTCGAGCGGCTTCACAATTCTGTCTGAGAACGCTCCGTGGTCGGGTCGACAAATGGCACCCACTAAGCCGTCCCTTGGCAGCTGTACCTCCCAGCGGGACGTTCGACATTCGGTCTCCCCAAGCCCACCAGGCGATCGACGTCCTGCCGACGCTCCGCGAGCCCTAGGATGCCGTCATCCCGGTTGGCGGCCGGTCGGAGTACCCGGAACTGTCTCCCGACCTTGCCCGTCCGACACGAGTCGAAGGTTTCCTACTCAGCGACAAACTCTTCTCGCCGTTTTCCGACCGGGCACAGGGCATGGGCGGTAGCGAAGCCGTCACCGTGGGGAACGTACAGGACGAAGTCGTGGACGGCCCGATCCCCTAATGACGGCCTTCGCCTGGCGGAAGTCAATCCGTAGCATGCTCGATGATACACTCACCGGAACAAACCAACTGCGAAAGTGACTGGTATGAATGTCATTTGGATAGTTTCCGACAGCTTTCGCAAGGATCATGTTGGCGCATACGGAAATCCCTACATACGCACACCTTCCCTTGACGCGTTGGCGGCGGCGTCGGTCAGGTTCGACGCTCACTACTCCGCCGGATTCCCGACCCTGCCCTCACGGGCCGACCATCATACCGGGCGATGGACGATGTCCTTCATGGGTTGGGAGCCACTTCCCGCAGGTGTGACCACTCTGGCGGAGATACTAGCCACACATGGCTTTCACACGGCGGCTTCAGTGGACACGCCATACTATCTCAGGGATGGAATGAACTACGACCGAGGCTTCCAGACATTCTTCATGAACACCGGACAGGACACCCTATGGTCGTTGATCCCGGATCCCGGCTATCACAATGAGTCATTGGATATCAGGGATAGGTGGCACTACGAATCGGATAGGAACGCGCCGAAGACATTCATGACTGCCATACAGTGGCTGGAGCGCCACTACAAAGAGGATTTCTTTCTATATGTGGACACATGGGATCCCCACGAGCCCTGGGACGCCCCATCATATTACACAGAGATCTACATGCCCGAGTACGATGGTGAGATCGTGCTCCCGCTCTACGGCAACTGGCATGATATGCCGGGCTACACAGAGGCGCAGATGCGTAAAGGGCACGCCACGTACTGCGGTGAGATCACGATGGTGGACACCTGGGTAGGCCAGCTTCTGCGGTCTGTAGAGAATATGGGGATTGCGGACAAGACCGCTGTCATATTCACCTCAGATCACGGCTTCTACTTCGGAGAGCATGGGGGCCTATTCGGTAAGATGAGCTCAGACAAGTACCCGGACGGAACGCTTCGGCCATATGACGAACTGGGTTCGCAGTGGAGCTACTCTCCGCTCTTCGAGGAATTGGTTCATTTGCCGCTCCTGATCCGTGCTCCTGGGGTGTCTCCCGGGGTACACAGCGGCTTGAGTTCCGCAATCGATGCGATGCCTACGGTGCTCGACCTGCTGGGTGTGGCCATTCCGGACTTCGTTCAGGGCCGCTCACTGGCGCCTGCCCTGAGCGACGCCACACGATCAGGACGCGACTACGTGGTCAGCAGCATCCCATTCGCCAATCCGGGCGACGCGGTCCAATCAGTCGACAACTTTCTGCGTGATCTCAAAGACCCTCCGGTCACAACTGTCACCGCGGGACATTGGAGCCTGCTATACAGCCCTGACCCAGGGGTGTCTCAACTCTACAATCTGGTATCCGATCCCGAACAACTCGACAATGTGATTGAGAGTCACTTTGACAAGGCACGGGAGATGCATCGGATGCTGGTGGAATTCATGCGCGAGAACGAGGTGCCCGAACGTCTGCTTCAGCCACGGTTGGAACTTCGGCTGTAAGCGCGGATCCAGCCAACATGCGGCAGCATTTAGTGGACGGTATGCTCGAGTGCTCTTATGACGGCCTTTGCCCGATCGAGACGTATTTGCGCGAGCCGCTAAAGTGAACCGGCGCCTTTGACTGGGTGGGATGCAATGCGGGTGCTAAGCGAACGCGACCTGGCGTTCTGGGAAGAACACGGGTACGTGGTGCTGTCTGATGCCGTGCCGAAGCATCAGCTTGTGAATCTCGTCGACGTCATCTGGGACTTCCTGGAGATGGACGCGGACAGCCCGGACGACTGGTACAAGTGGGCCCCGTACGACCGTAACGATCCGCAGACCCCGATTTCCGAGGCCGGGATGGTGTCGATGTATCAACACCAGGCCATGTGGGACAACCGGCAGTACCCACGGGTGTATCAAGCCTTCACCCAGATACTTGGCAGCGAGAGGCTGTGGGTCTCGCTCGACCGGGTCAACATGAAGCCTCCCGTACGAGCCGACCGGCCCGAGTGGGGTCATACGGGAATGATTCACTGGGACGTCGACACGTCACGCCCGACGATTCCGTTTGGGGTGCAGGGGGTGGTGTATCTGACCGACACGGCGGAAAACCAGGGCGGCTTCCAGTGTGTTCCAGGCTTCCACCGCGCCTTTGACGCATGGGTGAAGACACAGCCCGCCGACCGCGATCCCTGGTCCCCGGCCCTTGATGGACGTGAGGTCAAGCGAATAGCCGGCGAAGCCGGCGACCTGATTATCTGGGACCGCATGCTGGCGCACGGAAACGGCCACAACACGTCGGACAAGCCACGCCTGGCTCAATACATAACCATGCAACCGGCGGAAGAAGACGACGAGGAGCTGCGGCGATTGCGCATCGAGTCGTGGCGGGAGCGCAGGCCAGCAAAATCGTCAGGCGGTGGGGCCGGTTGGCCCCGCGATCCTCGTGACAGGGAACATCGGACCCAGTCGCCTGCCGTCTTGACCGATCTGGGCAGGAAACTGCTCGGCTTGGATGTATGGGAGTGACCTTGTTGCCGCGGGACGGAGCAGCCCTATGGTGGGAGTCCTTCCACACGGCGCGCTCGGCGGCCTCCCGCCCGTCAGCCGTGTCTTACACCTCTGTGGTCAGTACAGCTAGCTATAGCGTGCCGTTCACATCCGCGAGGCCATAGCTTCGAGTCCTATCGCGCCAACCATGACCAGCGGAGATTGGAGACTATGTTTCAGGATCGGCTGCCTTCGCACGCTCCGGCCAAAACATCGATCCGTGATGGATTGAATTGTTCTGGGTGTCATCGCGGCCGTTTTCGTTATGGCGGCCAGCTTGTGGATCGGCCGGCGCCTGGCTCGCTAGACCGGCGGCCCAATGGATGACAGCTCGTCAACGCCCTGGGCCGGCCGCTGCAGGTCAGCACGGTTCACCGGTGGGGCAAGGCCGCGTTCGAGCGTCCGAATGAGCCGAGGAGCGCTGAGGGCAATTCCCAATTCGCTTGGGTCCACTAGACTCCCTGTGGGTCGTCCGATCTGGGGAAAACGAGACCCGCGAAAACCCACCACACCATAATTTGACGCGTTTCGCTCGCGGTCTACTGGTATATGCCACAGCGCTGGGAGCGAAATCCTTGGTAAGGACGAGGTCCCCGGTTCAATTCTGGGTGTGGGCTCCGGGAAGACTTTTCAGGTTCGGGTGAGAGCACTGTCGAGAACCGTGTCCAGCTGACCCCGGGCACAGCGCTCGGCCAGATCGTACCTGTGCGGACGCGGGCAATACGCATTGGCGAGCCGTCGGCGCGCAACCCGCATGGGCCCGACCATCAGAGGTCACCTAAGCAGTGACGGCGCTTGCGGACTTCAGGTGCTCGTCGAACCAGGCAAGCGTTCGTTCGAGAACGTCGCGCAGATTCGGTTCGGACCACAGGCCGGACCAGTGGTCTTCTCCCCTGTAGTTTCGGAGTTCGACGCGCTGGCCCAGTCGACGCAAGGCGCTGAAGGTCTCGCTCGCTTGCGTGAACGCGCCTGGGTCGCCGTCGCCGCTCAGCAGCAGCAGCGGCGTCTTGACTCGGTCGAGGTAGAACAGCGACGAATTCTCAATGTAGGCGTCGCGGCTTTCCCAGAGGCTTCCCCCCAGTCGTGCCTGGCCGCTCTCGCACCACCCGAGCCACGATGTGTCGCCCGCGTTGCTCAGGGCCCCGTAGAAGCTGGTGAGATTGACGGCTCCCGCCGAACAGACGGCGGCGGCGAACATCTCGGTCTGGGTGATGAGCGCCAGCACGCTGTAGCCGCCGTAGCTGTGGCCCAAGACACCGATCCGTGCCGGATCGGCGATCCCCAGCTCGACCACCCGGTTGACGGCGGGCAGGACGCCGCGTGGGATACCGCGACGAGGATCGCGCGGTCCGAGGGGAATGTCTGGCAGCAGCACGGCATATCCGTGCGATGCATAGAGGTGGGCGTCGGCCAGACACAGGCAATCGAATAGTCCGAATCTGTGGATGCTCTGCGAGCCCATGATGCCGCCGTAAACGATCACAATCATCGGCGCCTGCTGCCCCTCGACGTAGTCGGGCGGCAGCAACAACGACGCCTGGCGCCGTCCCCCATCGGCGTCGAGGTACTCGACCAGGCGATGCGACCCAATCCGTCCGCGTTCAAGCCAGGGGTTGAGCGACGCAAGGCGGCTGGATTCGCCGGTGGTCAGGCTGAGCCGCCAGATCTCCGGTGGATGCTCAGCACCGTCAAGCTGCAAATAGGCCGTCTGCCTCGCCCAATCGACTTCCATCCCCAGAGTTGCGCCGCGTGCGACGTAATTCTTTTGCAACTGCGAGCGCGTTGAGATCTCGCCGCCATTGAGGTCGATGGAGGCCACTTCCAGCGCCTGGGAAGCCGGGTCGCGAAGCAGCAGCGGCACGGTGCCGTCGACCGACGTGCCAAGGATCTGATCGTCGGGCGGCTGAATCCAGCTCGCCAGCTTCCTGCCGTTGTCAACGGGATGCATGCAAGAGGCGGACCCGTCGCTTTGGAAGCTCATCACCCCCTCCGCCGTCATGCAGAAGATCTGTTCGCCGGTCGCGCTCCAGCGCGGATGTTCGTAGTGCTGGCGCAGGTCTTCACGGACGTCGGCGGACAGGTCCAGCGGCTGCTGTTGGCCTTGGACGTCCGCGACGAAGAGCCCGCCGCGTGGCGGCTCGCCGTCGGCACGCTGCCGATCGAACGTCGTGAACGCGATTCGCGAGCCATCGGGCGACCAGCTGTAGCTCCGGCCGTAGCGGAAGGTCACGCGGCGCGCGACCGCGCGAGGTTCAGAGCCGTCCAGCGGCACCACCATCAGGTCGCTGTAGAACTGCAGACGAGCCGCCTCCACGTCGACGATCACGGGGACGGCAACCGCCGTGCCGTCGGGCGACATGCGACAGCCACCGATGATGCGCCAGTTTTCGCCGAGTCTCCGGACCGCATTCGTCTCGACGTCGACAACCCCAAAGTCACCGCCGTAGCGATCCGTGATGCGTCGAACAGGATTCCCGTCATCGGCCTGGGAGCTGGGATCGTGCGAGAACACCACGATGCCTGAAGAGCCGGCGTCAGTGGGGTGTTCGTGGCTAAGGAATGTCTCGTCGGCCGGCCAGAGCTTCACGACGACCGATCGACCGTCGGGGGTCCAAACCGGCAACTCGAAACCGAAGGATGGCCGGACCGCCGCATCCCGGATGAGCTGCAAACGGCGTTCCGGGAGGTGCAGGATACCCAGGCACGCTGGGCCGCCCATCACCACATAGGCCGCCAGCATCGAGCCGTCGGGGGACCACTGCCCGCTCCAGGTCACCTCGGCCTGAGGAAACGGCTGCCAAAGATCGCCGGTTGGGGTGTCGACGACCGTAATCTGGCTGCCGCCGGCGGTTTGCGGAACGTGGTGGGCGTCATATTCCCGCGAGCTGCCGCCATCTTGCGATGCAACAGCCGGCCATACGCTCAATGCCAGGGACCGGCCGTCGGGCGATAGGCGGGGCGGAACGCTCTCGGTTGGGTATCGAATCTGGAGCAGGTCGTTGATCGAGAGGCGCCCGGGCATTTCCCTCCCAATCGGTCCCATGCTAGCTAGGAGCCTAACGCAGCGTCCGCGGCTCCAGGTCAAACTCGCCGCCAAATTGGACGTGTATGGCGGCGCGTGTTGGAGCCCTGAGGCATCATCGGCCACGCCGCGTCGATGCTGACGGCCGGCTTGCGCGGGCGTACTGGACGCACGGGTTTCCCGGCAAGTCGGCGCTTGCCAAGCAAATGCCTGAACGCCGATTCAGCGGACCGTCGGCTGGCTGGCAACTGAGCTAAAGCGGAGATGCCGAGTCCTCAAGGCAGGACTGAGGACTACGCAAGACACCAGGATTTGCTGCGCTTCGCTCGCGGTCCCCAGGTATGTGCACAGCGCTGGGAGCGAAATGCTTGGTAAGAACGAGGTCCTCGGTTAAATTCCGGGTGCGGGCTCCGGCCAGCGCGACCGCCAGCGCTTCCCGAAAGTGTCCTCGATTTGGGGATTCATTGAATCACCGCCTACCCTGCTCTGTGGATGGCGCACGCGGCAGGTTATTGGCTGCCCCCCTAGTGCCCGCCGGAGCCACATGGTTGACATAATCGAAGCCGATGGCTGACACCGACGCTTTCGTCGAGTTGCGCGAAGCCTTGCCGGCCCTGCGCCACTACCGCTGTCTGAACTCCGGCGGGGTTGCGCCGACGCCGCAAGTCACGCTGGATCTGCAGCAGGCCTTCTACGACCGCGAAGCGGTGATGACGACCACGAATCCCGAGCTGTACCAGGTCTACACCGCCGAGCTGGCCGCCCTTCGCGAAGAGATCGCCGCGCTGATCGGCGCCGAACCGGAGGAGATCGCGCTGATCCGCGCAGTCTCTGAGGCCATTTCGTGGGTCGCGGCCGCGCTTGGGTTGCAGCATGGCGACCGGGTGATCCTCACCGACGCGGAGCACCCCAGCGGCTATCTGCCCTGGCTCACGCTGCGAGATCGTCTGGGTCTGGATCTGATCGCGATCGAAGTCGACGGCGACGACGACGCGTTCCTGCGTGACCTGGAAGCGGCGCTGACGGCCAACACGCGCGCGATCTGCCTGAGCCACGTGACCACCGAGCGCGGTGTCGTGCTGCCGGTCGACGGAGTATCCGCGCTGGCCCGCGACCGCGGGATCGTGACCGTGGTGGATGCCGCGCAGTCCTTCGGCGCCCGTCCCATCGACGTGCGCCAGCTTGACTGCGATGTCATGGCGTTCCCGGCCTTCAAGTGGAGCATGGGGCCATACGGCGTGGGCGCCATGTACGTCCGGCGTGAGGCGCAGGAACGTCTGCACCCGTGGGGTAGCGGTGGCGGCGCGGTGGTCGAGGCTGAGTTTCCGCCGGGCAACTTCCGCCTGCACCCAACCGCCGAGCGTTACGAATTCGGGGCGCGACCCTACGCGCTCTACGCCGCCTGGCGCGCTTCGATTCAACTGCTGAACGACCTGGGTCTGGAAGCCATCCAGCAGCGCAGCGCGGCGCTTGCGGCGGATGCGCGCCGCATCTTCAGCGACGTTCCCGGCGCCCAAATCAATACGCCCGAGCAAGGCGACGCACGTTCCGGAATCTTCACCGCGGGCCTGGAGGGCGTGTCGGGCAGGCCGCTGGCCGAACACTGCCTCAAGACCCACCGCATCTTGTGCCGCGCCGCGGACGGCTTCACCGCCGTTCGTTTCTCATTCCACGCCTTCAACGACGCCTCGGACATCGAAGCCGCCGCGAATGCCCTGGAGGGGTTTTCCGGCTAGCTCTGTCGCGGCACCGATAGCGTCCCGCCATCTGACCGATTCGATCTCCTAGCGCAGGCGCATCCAACGCTCCGATGAGATTTAGCAGGATGGTCGCTTCGTTCCCTGAGGGGCCGAGCGCCCCGACAAACTCGCCATCGGCCACTTCTATAAGGAGCCGTCATTGCGCGTGCCAATCGCGCAACGTTTGCTTGGTGGTATAATGAGGCGAGTTGGGCGTGGATCCATATGCTATTAATCTGGAGGAAAAGTGATGAAATATGACCCGAAATTCATCTTGCATAAGGATCCAGAGGAAATCAGCTATGCGCGACGATCCGGGCGGTTTGCTGCGAAGTCATTCAAAACAATTGCGCGGTTTATTGTTCTATTGCCGCTCAGGATACTGCATCTATTTGTTGAGGAAACGCTCGGACTTGGATCGAGCAAGCATAGAGATAGGGCCCGGCGGGAAGCGCGTCGTCGTCGTCAACTCACGAATACGACGCACGCCCAACGCCGCCGGCGCCCCCCACACAGGCACTAGGCGACCCTTCGCGCGTCGCCGGTCTCCCGTTATCCTTGCCTGAGCAACTGCAGGCTCCGGGCTTAGGCCGGTGGAGACGACCGTGATGCGGGAACCGAGGGTTCCGAGCCCAGCAGCTCGCCGCCTTTTCGACGACGCCGTGGTGATCGACGGCCTCGATACGAGCAATTGGGGTGAGGAACAGATCTTCCGCGATCTGCGGGACGGCGGCGTGACGGCCGTCAACGCCACCTGTGCGATTTGGGAGGGCTTCGAGGAAACCCTGGACAACATCGCCACCTGGCTGCGTTGGTTCGAGGAGTACGACGCCTACATCCGACCGGTGCGGCGCGTGGCGGATATTCACGCCGCCAAGGCCGAAGGCCGCACCGGGATCATTCTGGGCTGGCAGAACGCGGCGCCGGTGGGCAACGACGTGCGGCGCTTCCGACTGTTCCACGCGCTCGGCGTGCGTATCGTCCAACTCACCTACAACGAGCGAAACCTGTTCGGGAACGGCTGCTGGGAGCGCCATGACGACGGCTTAAGCGTCCTCGGCCTGGCGGCGATACGCGAGATGAACCAGCTCGGCATTCTGATCGACCTCTCGCACGTGGGGGACCGCACGGTCTTGGAGACGATCGAGCACTCGGAGCAGCCCCTAGCGTTCACCCACGCCAACGCGCGTTCTCAGACGGACTATCCCCGCAACAAGACCGATGAGGCGATTCGCGCCCTCACCAGCCGGGGCGGCGTGGTCGGCGCCAACGCCTTCCCCGCCCACCATCGCCACGGCTACGACTCGACGCTGGATGACTATCTGGACGCGATCGACTACCTGGTGGACATGGTCGGCGACGACCAGGTGGCCATCGGGACGGACTTCTGCATGGGCCGGACGCTGGAGTGGTTTGACTGGATTGGGGCGTCGCACGGCCGCGAGCCATTCCTCTCGTCAGGCGACGTGCCGCAACCGTTTCGCCTCCTAAAGGGCTTTGCCAGTCCGCTGGAGTTCGTGAACGTGGCCGAGGGCCTGTTGCGCCGCGGCTACGGCGAAGCGGCGGCGCGCAAGATCCTGGGTGGCAACTGGCTGCGGCTCTTCGGCGAGGTCTGGCGCGACGACTAGCCGCCCGTGCGGTGTCGGAGGGTTACCAGTGCCCGTCGATGGACACTGGTTCGCGGTCCAGGCGAAAGCGAGTCAGGTCCCAGCGGGTTGTGCCGCGCGTGGCCAGGTCCGCGAGAATCTGACCAATCAGGATGCCGAATTTGAACCCGTGCCCTGAGAATCCCGCCGCGACGATGGCGTTGGCTCGATTGGGCAGATAGTCGATCACAAAGTCGGTGTCGGGGGTCATGGAGTAGGTGCAGGTCTTGCTGTAGACAACCTCCGCCTCGCTAAGTTCCGGCATGTGGCGGCGCAGGAAGTCCCGCAGCTTCGCCAGCGCTTCGGGGTCCTCGTGCTCGCGGTCGCGGTCGGGGGCAAACGACGCGCCGATGGTGTCGTCGGCCACCTTCACGCAGCCGCGCCAATGCACCGGAAAGCCGTAGAAGTTCGTGTCCATCACGAAGAAGGGCGGCAGCCGAGGGTACGAATAGGCGGCGGGGTCCGGGGGCGTGAGGTAGTGGAGCCGCTCGGCGGTGGACTGTATGGCGATCGGCAGTTCGGGCAGCAGCCCCGGGGTCCACGATCCGACCGCGATGACGAAGATGTCGGCTTCGAAGCTGCGCCCATCGCGTGTGATGGCGCGCGTGACGCGGCCGCCTGACTCCCGCAACTCGGTGACCTCGGCGCCGGTCTGAAGGTCGGCGCCAAGGTCCGCGGCCGCCTGGGCGAGGGCTTGCGTGACGGGTCCCGCGGCGACGTACCCTCCCAGGCTTTCGAGCAGGTATCCAGAGTCAACATTCGCAAACTGGGGATAGCGACGCCGCACCGCGCCAGCGTCCAGCCACTGCGGCTGATAGCCAAGCTGGAGAAGCCCCTCATAACCCTCGATGAACGGTGCATTGTCGGGCCTGGCTTGCAAGGCGAGGGCGCCCTGTTCCCGGTAGAAACTGGTGCCCATGCCGCGGTCGAACTCTTTCCAGAGCTCCACCGCGGCGGCGACCATCTCGGTGTACAGCGTCTGTCCGCGGTATTGATATCGCACCATGCGGGACTCGTCGGCGGAGGACGCCCGCACGTGGCCGGGGCTGTACTTGTCCAGCAACGCCACGCGCTTGCCGGCGCGGCTGAGCCAATACGCCACGGCGCTGCCCATCACGCCCGCGCCCACGATCACAGCGTCGTACATGGGCGGCAAGAATTCGGAATCGACTAGCCGCAGCATAGGCCAACAACCCTCAGCGCAGTCCCAGAAATTCGAATGGCGCCAAGTGTCGAGCCAATGGCTCCGACGTCCGATGTCTGGGACCGAGCTCCCAAGTGATTGCGCGCGAGTTCGTCTCCGAGCCGATCAATGCTCTCCAGATCGCGGTGCCAGGCCTACGTCACCAGGACTGGGCGGTGGCTTAGCACCCCGTGTGGGCTCGCGAGCGTCGATACCAATCGAGGTGAATGACAAGGCGCATCGATCTGGGACCGGTCCGCCCTCAAAATGCATCGTCCCTATGATGACCGGATGCTGACGCTAGTGCGCCAACGGTTGCGCCATCGGTTTGCGTCATTGATCTCCCCGCCGGTGCTGGTGGCCGGCCTGGCCTTGGTCGTGATTGCGGCGGTTTATGCGCGCAGCCTGGACAACTACTTCCAGTCGGACGACTTCGACTGGCTGGAGGGCTATGGCCTGCACGCGGCGGCGGTGGGCACGGGGCAAGCCGTGCTGGCGCCGCCGAACCCGGCAACTGTCGATCCGGCGGATCCCTTCACCTGGAACTACCGTCCCACCACCGCCTTCCTCGTCAACGTGATGTTCCGCCTCTTCGGCGTTGGCGCGCCGGCGGGCTATCACGCGCTTCTGATTGCCGGGCATCTGGCGGCCTCGGTGCTGGCGGGCGTGCTGGCGCACCGCCTCACACGAAATGGTTGGGCCGGCGCGGCCGCGGTTGCGGTCTTCGGGCTGCACTTCGCCCATGTCGAGACGGTGGCATGGTTCGGATCGGTAGCCGAAGTCGTGGCCGGCGTGCTGGGACTGGCCGCAGTCCTTGCGTTTCTGCACTACCGGGAGGTCGGCCGCGCGCGCTGGGCAGGGATCGTGGTTGTGGTGTACGGCTTGGCGCTCGGCGCCAATCCCACCGCGGCGCCGATCATCGGGGTATTTGTGCTGGTGGACCTCTGGAGCTTCGCTCGCGGCCATGGACGCCGCTGGGATGCGCATTGGATCTACGTCCCGCTCGTGGCACTGGCGGGTGCGTACCTTGCCATCGAGGCCGCCGCCCTCGGCGTGGCCGCCGGAAGCGGGGGTTACGGCTACAGCTTCGGCCTGCATGTGCTGCTGAATGCGCTCTGGTACCCGGTTGTTCTTATTGCGCCATTTACCGAGCCGGAGTTGTTCAATGTCCACCGTGCGCTGCTGTCCGCACTGGATGGGACCGGGTCATTCGCCGATGTCGCGGCGACGGCGAAATTCGTGCCGGTGACTGCCGCGCACCTGGTTGTCCTTGGCGCGGCTGGCTGGATTGCAGTCCGTGGTCCGGGATGGGCGCGCGTGGCTGTTGCCGCCGCACTATGCCTGGAAGGGCCTTTCGCGCTGCTCGGCGGAACAATGTTTCACTTTGCCTATCTGCCTGCCGCCTTTGTTCTGACGGTAGGCGTCGCCGCCCTGCTGAGCGTTTCCCGCCGCGCCACCGGACCTCTTCGAGGCTCCAGGGCCGTAGCCGTCGGGCCGCTGGTCGTGGTCGTGGGTCTTCTGGCCTGGCAGACCCATGGACGCCTCGACGACTGGGAATTTGCAGCCGGTCTCAGCCATCGGCTGGTGCAGAGCGCTCACGCCGAGCTCGGCGACTTGCCAGCGGGATCGACGGTCATTGCCGGGGGCCTGCCCAACACGGTCAACGGCGCCTATGTGTTTCGCCAAGGTTTTCCGGCGGCGCTCCGAGTTACCTACGGCCGTTCCGATTTTGAGGTTCAAACGTTCAGCCCGCCGGTCGTCAGGCGCTTGATTTCTGAGTCTGACGCCAGCGACCGGCGATATTTTCTGATCTATGAGCCGTCCGCCCAGATCCTGACGCGCGCCGGCGCATCCTGAAAATGCGCCGGCCAATAGCGCCTTCCGCGCAAGATCACGTCTGGCGTCCGGCCATGTGGGCTGGAAGGCTGCTGCTTATCGGAGCCGTGGCCTTTTGGTGGGGCGCGGTCGTACTTCCCCAACTCTTGCGCTTGGGATTCCCCGAACGCTTGCCGGCCGGCATCACGCCGCGGCAACTGGATCCTGGTTTGGAGGGCAACGTTACGACCGCCGTTTCGGCGGCGGGGCTGGCAACGATGGCGTTGCTTGCGTTTGCCGCGGCCGTTCAAAGTGGTCATCGGCGGGCCGGCTGGATCGCCGTCGGCGGGTGGACCGCGCTGGCGGCGACTGGGGCGTATCTGGCCTGGGATGAGGCTGCCGCATTTCACGAGACGATTAGGCCGGCCCTCTCCGGCGACTTGATCAGCCGTGTCGACCGAGCGTTTCTCTGGCCTGTGGTGCTGAGCCCATTGATCTTGGCGTTCGTCGCAGCGATGGGGTTTTTTGTTCGCCAAGAACTGCGTCAACCGGCAGTCCGCGCGCCATTTGTCCTCGGCCTAGCCGCCTGGCTGCTCGCCGTTGCGCATGAGGTCAGCTTTCCCGTTGTGTTCAAAGGACGCGCCGAGGTGCTGGAGGTCGTGATCGAAGAGACCTTTGAGTTCGGCGGGACGCTGCTATTTGCACTGAGTGCGGCCATCGCGTTGCGGGACCACAGGGCGTCGCGGCTTCGGTTGGGGGTGTTCGCCGGCGGCCGTGTGCGCACGTTGCTGTTTGGAACGATGGCGACTGTGGCCGCGCTCGCCGTTTTGGCGGTTGTCTTCCTGTTCCGAGCGCCGCTCATCGATGCGCGAGCCCCTGGCGCCTGGGCCGACGCCTTTGTAATTCGGCTTGACGACCAAGAGGCCGTTGCCCAGGAATTTCGCATGCCGGCGGCGCCCGTCCGCTTCCTCGAACTGCGCCTTTCCAACTGTGCACCGAGCGGCTCCCCGGGGATTGCCGCAGTGCGCGTCGCAGACTCCGAGGCGACGTCCTCCGTGCTTTCGGAAGGCTCAGTGCAGGTTCCCGTTGGGGATTGTCCGCGGTGGCATTCAGTTGAGTTGTTGCCGCCGCTAGCGGCGATGGAAGGCCAACGGTTAGTGGCGCAGGTCGTCGTCGATGCAGAGCAAGGATCGGATCTCGGAGTCGGCGTGACGAAGAATCGCTATGCGGCAGGGCGATTGTGGGTAAATGGTGAGCCCGCCTGGCCGGACCAGAACCTGGAATTCGCGGCCTATGGCGCGACGGAGCCTTCGGCGAGCAAGTTCTACGGGCTTTGGCGCATGTTTGGCTCGGACTGGCGCTGGCCAGTCCTGGCCGCCGATAGCGTGATCGCCCTGACGCTGATCACGCTTATCCCGCTGCTCCTCGTCGCCACTGTCCGTGCGCCGCGATCTCGCCAAAGCGGTCGTTCACGGGCCGGGTCGAAAGGACGACAGGTTTAGCTGGCGTAGAAGACGCCGGAGGCTGCGCAGATTGCGGACCGGTGATTGATGCCGTGGGCCCTGCGGCCTGACACACGCGCGGTCGTCGTGGACGGCTCATGCTGGCCTGAACTCGAGCACGGTCACCGTCGACTTTGCCCCCGGACGCTCGAATGCGGCTACCGGCGTGAATTCCGGATTCAGGCGGAGGAACTCGTCACCGTCGTCATGATTGCCATTGATGAGGGCATACACAGGGACGCCGTGTCCCTGCCAGGCGTCGGCAACACCGCCGGCGGGGTGGCGAATGCGGTTTTCGACGTACACCGCTAAGTCTGTTCGCCGCCGGAGCATGACGGTTGCAAAGTCGCCGGGGGCACCGCGCTTGTGGTGCGTAAGCACGATGGCCGGACCAGGCTCTGCGGCTGATGTGTCGGCGATCCACTGGAGGGCTTCTACTTGTCCGAAGCCCGCTGACCATTGTTCGATGTACTGGGCGCGGTCGTCGTCGGGCAGTGCGGCGTGGGTCGGCGCCGCAACAACCAGCACGGCGGGAATGGCGAGCGACAGCACCACCGCCGCGGAGGCGCCAACCATCCATGTGGATGCGAGACGTGCGCGGCCGGCAAGGCGAAGCCTGGCGCCAATCACCGTGATCGCGCGTGCCGCCAACAGGGCGAACGGCACGAGCACGGGCAGCAGGTAGCGGGAGAACAGAATCGATCCGAGTAGGGCGTAGAAGGCGAGCCAGCAAACCAGCACGGCCCACAGCCACCAATCTTCGCGTCGGCGCGTGAAGAACGGGACCAGGAGAGCGGCGGCACCGGCAACGATCGAAACGCCCGGCAGGTAGGCGAGGGCCCAATCGCCCATTTGGGCCAAGTTCCGAATCCACTGATCCACTGGGAATTCAATGAGGCGGTCGGGTGTGAGCACGAACCTCGCGGTGCCCTCGAATACCTGCGCTGATTTGGGAACGAGCAGGAGAGCGCCGTACGCGACGCTGAGCGGCGCGGCGCCGAGTGCCAGCACCATTACCCGGCGCCGGAGGGTGACTGACCGGGCGAGCACAACGCCGGTGACGGGGATGATCAGGAGCAGGGCGCCGTTCATCTTGGTCCAGAAGGCGAGCGCAACGACAAGGCCCGCGCCGATTGCGCCTGGCAGATGTCCGCGGGCCGCAGGCACCGCGAGGGACCACGTGAGGGCCGCCAGCATCACGATCGGCACGTCCGCCAAGGCCAGTCGTCCCGTAAAGATGAGGGCCGGCGATACCGCCAGGATCGCCGCGGCGATCGCGGCCGGCCATGCCCCCACCAACCGTCGGCCGGCGTGATAGACGAGGCCGATAGTGAGCACGCCGCTGAAGGCGGCGACCAGGCGCCCGGATAGGATCGGGTCTCTAAACCAAGCGTTTGCGAGGGCCGTTGCCCAAGTGTGCCCCGGGGTCTTCCAGTCCTCGGTTACCGAAAGCCACAACGTGTCGAGCGATGGCGATTCGGCGAGGCGCGCGGCCCAGCCGACGTAGATGAGCTCGTCGATGAACGGGGGAAAGGCCGCAAGCTGCACGAGCAGCATGACGGCACTCACCGCGACCGCGGCGATGGCGACGACTTGTGGCGTGATCGCGCTCCGCAATTCGTGTTGCAGGAGCCTGGGGAGTCTCGAGCGCGCCACGCTCACGTTATGCGCCCTCATGGTTGTTGATCGGTAATGTCGGCATCCCGGCCTCGTGCAGAGCTTCCTCGATGCGATTGCGAGCGGCTGCTCCGCTTTGCCGTCGCGTTAGGAGCCTGACCAGGCTGAGCCAGGTTTCCACGCGGCAAGGCAATGCACGCACGGTGGCTCTCCCGTTCCGGCGCGATAGTACCGATGCGGTCCCATCCTCGCGCGCGCCGCTGTTGACGCCAAGCCGGCCGTAGACAGACTATCGCCGTACCATACGGGCGCCGCACCCTGACCGACGCCTGGAGACGATCCTCACGATGACAACGCCAACCGGTCCGATCGCCATCGACCATGATCGCTTGCTCAAGATCTTCGTCGACATCCTCAGCGTCGACAGCTACTGGGGAAACGAGGACCGGGTGGTGGCTATCCTGCAGCCGCTGCTGGAGGACGTTGGGGTGGTCTGCTCGCGGGACGAAATTGGCAACCTCATCGGCAAGTGGCCGGCCAAGGGCAAGCAGTCGGCGCCGATCATGCTCAACGCCCACATGGACACGGTGCAGCCCACGCCTGACATGCGCCCAGTGGTCAAGGAGGACGCCGTCTACTCCGACGGGTCGAGCGTGCTCGGGGCCGACGATAAGGCTGGCGTGGCGGCCATCATTGAGGCCGTGCTCGCGGTTCACGACGCCGGATTGGATCACGGGCCGATCGAAGTGGTCCTCACGGTGGGCGAGGACGTGGGGCAGTTTGGCGCCGACGCCTTCGACCCGAACGACATCGAGGCGCGCGTGGCGTTCGTGCTCGATGCGGGCGGTCCCGTCGGCGATCTGGTCACGCACCAAGCCGGGTCATTTGGCTTCGAGGCGGTCTTTCACGGGCGGGCCGCGCACGCGGGGATTGCCGCCGGGGACGGAATCAACGCCATCGCCATGCAAGCGCGGGCGGTTGACAACATGCCGCTGGGCCAGGTCGACGACGTCACGGTGGCCAACGTGGGTGTCGTGTCCGGAGGCCAGGCCGCCAACATCGTGCCGCCGGAGTGCAAGCTCGTCGGGCAGGCGCGAAGCCTGGATCAGGACGCTCTGGAGCGGCAGATTGATGCCATGCGCGAGGCCTGCGAGGACGCCGCGGCGGCCCTCGGAGGTCGGGTGGACTACGCCCAGAGAGGCCGGTTCAAGGCCACGAGCTTTGGCGACGATCACCCGGCCATACGGCTGGCCGACACCGCCATTGCCGCTGCCGGCCTTGAGCCCCGCCACATCTCCACGTACGGCGGCAGCGATGCGCAGAACTTCAACGAAAAGGGAATCGCGACCGCGATCCTATCGGTCGGCTATCTCGACGTGCACTCCGTCGCCGAGTCGATGCCGCACGACGAGCTTGGGCGCCTGACCGACGTGACCGTTCAGCTTATCCTGAATGCGTAGCAAGCTGCGGTTGGCGAGGTTGCCGTGAAACTGGCCTACAACACGCTCGAATTTGGGTCCACGCCAGACCTGGCGCGCATGCTCGGCGAGCTCAAGCAGACCGGCTGGGATGGCTGGGAAGTGCGGCAGTCGCTGGACTGGCTCGGCTCAGCCGAGCGCGTGACGGCGATGTCCGAGGCGGCCGGGCTGCCAGTGGCGGGCGTCTGTGGGCAGGGCTGGAACTTCGTCGACGACCCGGTGGTCTTCGAAATCAACTGTCGGCGAATCGAGTTCGCGGCAGATGTCGGGGCGGAGGCCTTCGTGATCATGGCGCCGGACCGGCCCGAAGATCGCCCGCCGTCGACCGAGGAAATCAGCCGCTTCGCGGCGGCGGCGGAGGCTCTCAGGAAGTTCGGCGCCGACCAGGGCACGACCGTGGCGTTTCATTTCCATACGGGGCAGCTGATCCATACCGAGCGTGAGGTTCGGCAGGTGCTGGACGCCGCCCCGGACCTCAAGCTGTGCATTGACGTTTCGCACGCGCAGCTGATCGGATGGGACGCGCGCGAGTGCCTGCGGGAGCTCCGCGATCGGCTCGTATACGTGCACCTGCAGGACTACCGCGCCTGGCGCTACGTGAACATCGGGGCGGGTGACCTGTTTCCCAGCATTCCGGCGATCTTCGACACCCTCGACGATATTGAGTTCGACGGCTGGGTTGTCTGCCACGGCGGGCGTCTCACGGATGATCCACCGCGAGAACGGGCGCGAATCTCGCGCGAGTACCTGCGTAGCATCGGCAGATAGCGCCGCCGCCTGCGAGTAGCTAACGGGTCAGGACCGCTCGCAGCCGCCAGATCGCCAGCGCGTAGAACCCCGCCGCGTAGGCGAGCAGGATGCCGAGAAACGGGAGCACGTCCGCGACGCCGCCATCGTTGAGCGCCAGGGCCTCGAACGCTTCCAGCGCCCAGGCGTGGGGCATGACGTGCGCCACGGTCCACACGGCCGGGGCAAACAGCTCCATGACGTACAGCGGCAACATGCAGCCGCCGAGAGCCGCGGTGCCGAGTCCCAGGAACACTCCCACGGGCGCCGCTTGCTGGTCGTTGCTGAAGAGCGCGCCCATGAGCATGGCGGCCCCGCTGCCGACGAGGCCGAATGCCATCACGATCAGCACGGCGCCGACCGGATCGCCCCAGCGCACGCCGAACATCAGCATCGTGCCCAGCATGATGTAGACGCCCTGCACGAGGGCGACGCCGAATCGCCCCAGGCCCTCGCCCAGCAGGATGGTGCGCACGGTCGTGGGCGTGGCGAACATGCGGCGCGCGATGCCCAGCCGCCGTGTCTGCACCAGCGCGGCCGAACCGGCAAGCGAGGTGAGAAACATGAACAGCATGAGTTGCTGCTGGGCGCCGAGGTCGAATTGACCACTGGGTCGAGCTACGGCTGACTGGCCCGCAATCGTCGACGTGACTTGCACGCCGTCTGTCTCCGCAATAGCGGCGGCCGCCTGGACGAGGGCCTGGTCGTAGGTGGCCGCGCCCTCACCGGCGACGAAGGCGGCAATGCGCGGCAGCGTCATCTGCTCCGCGAGAAGCGCGTCGATGGTGCGGCGGATGCTGAGCGAATCCTGCCCCGGGCGGGCGATGAAGTCGATCTCGACGGTGTCGCCGGTGCGAACGGCGTCGTCGTAGTTGGGCGGCAGGATCAAGCCTGCTTCCAGTTCGCCCCGCTCGACGGCCCGCACGACGGAGTCGGGATCATTGAGACGATGAACCACGAATGCTCCCTGTGCCTCCAGTCCCTCGACCAAGGCGCTCGTCAGATCGCCGGTCCCGGGAGCCACCAGGCCCAGGCGCAGATCGAAGCCGCGTCCGAAGACCGAGCCCAGCACCAGGATGAGCAGCATGGGGAGGATGAGGACGAAGAACACGTTGGCGCGGTCGCGCGCGAACCGGCGCAGGTTCGACGCGGCGATCGCGAGCGCCTTCATGGACTGAGCCTTCGCCGCAGCAGCGCGAGCGCGATGCCCGACGTGACTGCCGTGAATGCCAGCAGCGCGGCGACTGCGGGCACGATGTCGCTGAGCGCGCCGCCCGCGAGGTCGCCGAGCCCCTGCAGGAACCAGGCGTGCGGGGTGATGTAGCGGAGGCTCGCCAGCAAACCGCCAGCCTGGTTGATCGGGAAGAACGTCCCGCCGATGATGCCCAGCCGACGGCGGCGATGGACGAGAACACCGCCCCCTGTTCTGACGTGCGGGCCAGTGCGCTCACCATCGCCATGAGGCCAATGGCCGACGCGGTTGCCGCGACGACCAGCAGAGCGACTCCGCCGGGATTGCCCCAGTCTGCGCCCAGAATCAGGCTCGTGGCGACGATCAGGATCAGCATGCTGACCAGACCGAGGCCAAACGCCGTGATCGCCTTGCCCAGGATGATCGACCACTTCGGCAGTGGCGCCGCCAGCAAGCGGCTCAGCGTGCCCGCGTGGCGTTCCTCCAGCAGGCTGTTGACGCCGAACTGCACGGTGAAGAACAGGAAGAACGTGGCAAGACCGGCGGCGTAGAACGTGGTGTTGTCGAGTTGCCTGGTGGTGGCGGACACGTCCCGCACCGTGACCGGACTGGGCGTGGCCGCCGCGCGCTGCGCGATAGCCTCGGCATCGGAAAGGCGCCGGGGATCGAACGAGGCCACGGTGGCCACCGCGCCTTGCACGTAGTCGAGCTCGCGGGCGTATCCCTGGACGATTGCCAGGGCGAGTGTCGACGCGAGCGACGCGTCCGCGCCTTGGACGACCCGCAGCTCCGAAGGCTGGCCGCTCTGCACGCGTGCGGAGAAGCCGGCCGGAATGATGATGGCCGCGTCCACGTCCTGGTCGGCGCCGTCACCGTCTCCCGCGACGAGGCGGGTGGCCTCCTCCGCGCTCGCCGCGTGCACCAGGTTGACGTTGCCTTCTTCCGCGAGGCCGCCCAGCACGCCGTCGACGAGCGGGACTGCGAGCGGTCCCTGATCGATGTTCGCGACGGCGTACGTCGCCGTGAAGTCGGCGTCGCTGATGGGGTTGAAGACGAAGCCGAAGATCATGGCCAACCCCAGCGGGGCGGCGATGGCGAACACATAGACTGAGCGGTCGCGGGCGCGCTGCCGCAGATCCTTCGCCGCAATGGCCAGTGCCGACCGCATGACTAGTCGCGCAGCGATCGCCCGGTGAGATGCAGGAACACCGCTTCGAGATTCGGCTCGTCGATCTCGACGCCGGTAATGGACACGCCGACCTCGTCCAGCGCGGACAGCATCGCCATCAACGAATTGCCGGCTTGTTCCACCAGCACGTCGATCGTGCCGTCGGCCGTGTCGACCTGTTGCACTCCGGCGATCCGGCGCAGTGCTTCCGCGCCGGCCTGCAGGGGGCCGGTTGCGCTTAGACGCACGCGGTCGTGCTGACTCAAGATCTGGGCCAGGTCGCGGCGCGTTCCCTCCGCCTTGATCTGCCCGCGATCAATGATCCCGATGCGGTCGCACAGCCGCTCGGCTTCTTCCATGTAGTGCGTCGTGTAAAGCACCGCCAGTCCCTCGCTGCCCAATTGCTCGATGCTTTCGAGAATGGCGTTGCGGCTCTGGGGATCCACTCCCACGGTCGGCTCGTCGAGCACCAGCAGACGTGGGGCGTGCAGCAGCCCGATGCCGATGTTGAGCCGACGCTTCATGCCGCCGGAGTATCTATCGGCGCGTTCGTCGGCGCGGTCGCTCAGACCGATGATCTCGAGCACCTCGTCCACGCGGCGGCGCAACTGCGCGCGCGGCATGTCGTAGAGGCGGCCGAAGAAGCGCAGGTTCTCGCGCGCCGTGAGGTCGGGATAGATGGCCAGGTCCTGCGGCACGAGCCCGATCTTGGCCTTGAGCCTCGTCGTGCCGGGGTCGAGGGGCTCGCCGTCCACCAGCACCTGGCCCCCGTCGCGCTGCATCAGACCGACGGCCATGGAGATGCTGGTCGTCTTGCCCGCGCCGTTGGGCCCCAGCAGCCCGTAAGTCTCGCCGGCGGCGATGTGAAAGCTCACGCCGTCGACCGCCTTGAGCTCGCCAAAGCTCTTGCGCAGGTCGCGGCACTCGAGCACGGGGTGATTGTTAGCCGTGGGACGTTATCCCGGAGGCGAAACGGCCCCCATGGTATCCGGCCATTGACCCGGCGTGGATCCGGCTTGGCTTTCTGGCGGAAGCCACATCTTGCAGGGCCACTTCGGCATCGATTCGGCTGACATTCATGGCAGGCACCGTCCGTGTACAACAGCGTTAGGCTATGCCACGACGATAACTTTGTCAAACAGAGTACTCTGTATAGGCGCGGGCCTCTTGACTGCCGATGCATGACCAGCCGGACAGCCTAGATCCCGCGCGGTCGAGCGGCGCGCCCTCTAGAATTCGGCGCTCCCTATTCTTCGTGAGCACCCAATGCCCGGATTGTTCGAGCCCCTGCGCCTGCGCGGCGTGACGCTGCGCAACCGCGTGGTGATGGCCCCGATGGACCAGTTGGCGGCGGTGGACGGCGGGTCGGCCGGCGATTGGCACGTGGTGCACTACGGCTCGCGCGCGGTCGGGGGCGTGGGGCTGATCTTCACCGAAGTGACGGCGGTCGAGCCGCGGGGCGTGATCTATCCGGTCAATCTGGGCCTCTGGGACGACGCGCAAATCGAGCCGCTGCGTCGCATCGCGGCGTTTTGCGCCTCCCAGGGCGCCGTAGTCGGTGTTCAGCTCGGCCACGCCGGGCGCAAGGCCTACTACGACGAGCGCGGCCATTCCGGGCACCGGCTCGTGGCGCCGAGTCGGCTGCGCTTCGACTCCGGCTGGCGCGTGCCCGTGAGCCTCACAGTTGAGGGAATCCAGGGCGTCGTGGAAGCGTTTGCGCCGCCGCGCGCCGCGCCGTCGAGGCCGGCTTCCAGGCGGTCGAGATTCATGCCGCCCACGGCTATCTGCTCAGCGAGTTCTTTTCGCCGCTGACCAACCACCGCGACGACGAATACGGCGGCGGTATCGAGGATCGGTCGCGCATGCCGTGCGAGGTGGTCGCTGCGGTTCGGGCGGCGATTCCGGACTGGATGCCCATCTCGGTGCGCATCTCGGGCACCGATTTCGTGGACGGCGGCAACACGGCCGACGACATGGCCGTCGGCGCCCAGTGCTTGCGCGGGGCGGGTGCCGACCTGATCCACGTCAGCGCCGGGGGCGTCACGCCGAGCGCTCCCAAGGTCTACCCCGGCTATCTGCTGCCGGTGGCGGAGACTATTCGCCGCGTGGCCGGCGGACCGGTCGTTGCCGTGGGCCTCATCAAGGACGCCCAAACGGCCGACGACATCGTGCGCACCGGTCGCGCGGACCTCGTGGCCCTGGGACGCGAGCTGCTCCGCAATCCCTACTGGGCGCTCCACGCCGCTGCGGAACTCGGCGTCGACGTGCCGTGGCCCGGGACCTACGTCCAGGCCAAGCCCAAGCCAACGGCGGGCTAGTGCCCCGGAGGCGCCGCAGCCCCGGCGCGCCGCACGATCGGCGCCTCGGCGGGCTCGATCGCGACGTTCACCAGGCTGGGCAGCCCCGACGCAAAGGCTCGCTCGAGCGCGGCGTCCAGGTCTGCCCGTTTTGTCACGTTCTCGCCGTGACCGCCCAGCGCCGCGACCGCGAGGTCGTAGCGCGTCGGGAGCAGGTCGCAGGCGAAGATTCGATCCTCGCCGTAGGTTCGCGCCTGCAAGCGGCGCTCGGCGTTCCACCCGGCGTCGTTGCCCACCACGGCGACGAACGGCAGGTTGTGGCGGACAGCGGTGTCGAACTCCAGCAGATGGAATCCGACCGTGCCGTCGCCTTGGATCGCGACGACCGGCGCCTCTCGGTCGAACAGACGGGCTGCGAGCGCGAAGGGGATCGAGGTGCCAATGGATCCAGCCGGACCGTTGATAACCCGCCGTCGGCCGCTCAGGAGCGCCTGCGCCCACTGGCCGAACTCGCCACCGTCCATGACCACGATGCCGTTCTCCACCCACGACCGGATTGATTGGCAGAGCTCGATTGGATGCAGCGGACGGTCGGGCTGAGACTGCCAGGCGTCCCAGGCCGCGGGACGGTAGTCCACTGCGGCTCGCACGGCGTGGCGCCAGCTATCGTGCCTGGCGCTTCCGGCGACGGCCGCGAGTTGGCGTGCCGCCTGTCGCGGATGTGCGTGCACCGCCATCGCCAGTCGCTGGGGTGAGCGCACGTTGCGCCGGGTGCGGTCGAGCTCGACGTCGTCGGCGTCGACCTGGGCGAAGCAGGCGTCGGTGGCGAAGAACGGCGGCGCGCCAAACTGCAGCGAGTGATCGAGGCGCTTGCCCAGCAGCACGACGACGTCGGCTCGCGCCAGCACCTCGGCGAACGCTCCCAAGCTGGGGTCGTTCACGCCACGCGGGCTTTCGCCGGATACGACGGGGATGCCCGTCGCCCTTTCTAGCTGCTGGAGGTCAACGCTCGCCGGTGGCCGCATCATGGCCGGACCGGCCAGAATCAGTGGGCGATGGGCGGTGTCGAGCAGCTCTCCGATGCGACGGCGATCGGCGTCGGTCAGCGTCAGCGGGTCTGGATTTGCGAATGTGCCGTCGCTGCGCGGGGCTCGCGCTTCGAGCACGTCGCTGGGGAGGCTGACTGCCACCGGACCGGGTCGACCCTGCGCCGCCAGGTCAAGCGCGCGGTGCACGTCGCCGCCGAGCGATCCCGAGTCTCCCGCCGTCCATGCGGCCTTCGCCAACGGTTGGGCCAGCTGTGCCTGGGGCATCTCCTGAAAGGCGCCGCGACCGTCGTCGCCACTGGAGCTCTGACCGCTGAGCACCACCAGCGGCGACTCGGCTTCGCGTGCCACGAACAACGCCGACAGCCCGTTCGCGTGACCGGGACCCGCGGTGAGCAGCGCGACGCCCGGGCGGCCGGTCAACCGGCCCCAGGCATCGGCCATGTGCACCGCCGCGGCCTCGTGGCGCACGTGGATGATCTCGAGACCCGCATCGAGGCACGCGTCGTAGATCGAGAGAATCTGGTTGCCCGACAGCGAAAAGAGGCGCTCGACTCCCGCTTCGATCAGCGCCGAAACCAGGTGCGACGCGCCTGTGGTGGATGAGCGACCGGACACTGCGCGGCCTTCCTGAAGCTGCGTGTCGGCAGGCGATGGTACCTGCGGGCGTGCATCCCAGCCGACGACCGCAGTGACCATTCCGACTATCCTGCGACGGCGACGCGGTCGTGAGGAGGGGCGCTCGGATGGGCGAGATGTTTACCGGTCCGATTGCCAGCTCCTGGGAAGACCTGCGGGCATACACCGGGCTGGCGGGCGCGGAGCGGATCGTGGGCGAGCAGCGGCGCGCTGCCTATATCGTCAACTACAACCAGCTCGACGTGAACTACACCGGGACGGTCGATTTCCAGTTGCGCCGCAAGCTTGTGGTGCTCTGCCCGCAGACGGCGGATTTCCTGTATCGCGTGTATGCGCCCATTCGCGCGTCGTATGCCGCCGGATCGCGTCCCGAGTTGGAGGACGTGGTGCGCCGCGCCACAAGCCAGGCCCGCACGCCCGAGGAGAAGGCCTTGGCGCTGATGCGGTTCTGCCGCGACGTCCATCAGGAGGTCGGTCGCGAGCCTTCGCATGAGGACTACGTCTATGGCGGCACCGAGGAGGAGCTGATTGCCAAGGGCGAGTGGCTTTGCGAGGGGCTTTCGCGGCTCTACGTGGCGCTGTGCGAGGTTGCCGGCATTCCAGGGCGAATCGTGTATCACGTGATCGGCGGGCACGTGACGGCGGAGGTGTTTGTCGGCACGTGGGCCTACGTCGATCCCCGCATGGGGGTGTATTTCCGCCGGGCCGACGGCAGCTTTGCCTCGGCGTGGGACCTGATGAACGACCCGTCAATCATGGATCAGCAAAACGACGCGGTGAAGCGCGACGTCAGCTACCAATCAACCTGGCGCGAACGGGTGTCGCGCTGCCAGGACTTCTTTTTTCATCCCAGTGAGGTAAACGGATTCGTCAACTACCGCCTGGCCGATGCGCCGTTCTACGACTACACCCAGACGACCTCGGAGCAGGCGACGGCGGCTGGCCTGTGGACCATCAACAGGGAATACCGGGAGCTGATTCAAGCGGTCTTCGGCCTGGAGGTCACGGGCTTCGGCTGAGCGGTGCTCAGGCCGAGTCCGCGTCCCACTCCAGGATCACGCCGAGGGCGTCGCCTGGTCGTTCCTGCAGCAGGGCAAAGGCGTCGCCGGCACGCTCGGCGGGAAAGCGGTGCGTGGTCATGGCCGTGGTATCTATTGCGCCGGACGCGAGCAACTCCATCCCCGTCCGCGCCGTCCAGGCATCGTTGGCGCGCCCGTAGTACCCCCCGAGCAGACGCCGGCCTTGAATCTTTGTGGACGGCAGCGGCAGGGGTTCGGGCTCACAGAGCCCGATGAGATGGAGGAGACCGCCGACCGCGAGCATGTCCAGCGCCTGGAGGAATGCCTTGGCGCCGTCCCCGCCGCCGACGGCATAGATGACGATGTCCGCGCCGACGCCGGCCGTGATACTGCGCACTGATTCGACCGGGTCTTCGCGGGCCGCGTTGACCACCACGTCGGCGCCCAGGCGGTTGGCCATATCGCACCGCAGCTCCAGGGCGTCCACCGCCACGACCGGACCGTGGCCGGCCGCCTTGTGAATCTGGAGCATCAGACTTCCAACCAACCCCTGGCCGAGAATCACGATGGCATCCCGTGGCTGCACCTGCTCGATCTCGACCCACGTAGCCGCGCCGGCGGCCAGGATCCAGTAGGCAGCGGTCTCAAACGACATGCCGTCCGGAATCGGGAACACGTCTGGCTGATCGTCCGGAGCGGCTGGCGGACTGACCACCACGTAGTCGGCATGCGGCTCGCGGGCTACCACGCCTTGGCCGAGCCAGTGGCGCGCGACGCCGGGTCCAAGCGCGTCCACGACGCCCGCGAGTGAATACCCCAATGGCACGGGCTGCCCGGCGGCTTCCTCGGGCGAGTAGCGCTCGTCGTCAGGACCGATCGTGAGCCGCCCGGTTTCCGAGCCGCGGCTGATGAGGCTCCGCACGGCCCTGACGCGCAACTGCCCTGGGCCCGCCTCGGGAATCGGAACTTCGGCGAGCTCGACTGTCGTGGCCCCGACGGGCTTCACCACCTGACGCATGTCACGAGCCTTTCGCGCCGGTCCCTCGCGGGAATCGATCACTGTTGGAACACGATTCTATCGACGACGAATGGCGGTGTTCGGGCTCCAAATGCCGTTTCACAAGGAGATTGCATTAGGTTTTCGGTCTGGAAGTCACGGGCTTCGGCTGAGCGGCGCTTGGGTCGATGAGTCTGGTGGGAGCGGTCCGAAGGCGCGATGGCGCTGCGCAGGTGCGCGGCACTTGATTCCGATTGTTGCTCGCGTCAGCCTCAGCTGTCGCTCCCGGGTCCGGTAGGAGCTTCCTCAGGCGTCGTTCATACTGGACGGAGCATGCGAATCTCCAAGCGTGGACAAATCACAATTCCCAAGTCTCTTCGGGATCGCTTCCTGCTGCACCCCGGCGTTGAGGTTGAGCTCATTCCGACCGAGCAAGGCCTTATCATCAAGCCGCACACGGCCGCGCAGCACCCAGTGGATCGCGTGTATGGGATCCTGAATGGCGCCGGCTTCGATGTTGACGAGTACATCGAGGAAATCCGAGGACGGTGATCGAGGCCGACGCGTTCCTCACCCGCGACCGCGGGTTCTACGCGACGTACTTTCCGGAGCTGCAGGGCGCCTAGAGTCGAGGGCGATTCAACCGGCGGCAGGCGTCGCGGGTGTCCGCATCGGCGGCACGGCTCCGGGGTCCAGGGTCTCGTATTCCTTCAGAGTCTCCCCGAGGCGGTCGATCGCCTGCGCGCTCACCCCCAGCGCCGTCGTGAAGGTCTGGAAGTCGAGTGCCGACAGCGAGGTCACGATCAGATTCAAGTTCTCGGTCGTCGATCCCAGCGCGGATACGAGCGTCAGGTGATATCGCACCCAGTCATCCGGGGGATCCTTCCTGACGAGTCGATCGAAGATGCTAGACAGCCCGGCGGCCATTTCCCGAATTCGAACCTGCCAGAACCCGTCGTCGATGTGCGGCGCTTGCAGCAGCTCCTGGATCTCCGGCGTCAGCGCGCGAAGCGTGATGATCGTGTTGCGGAGGGATACCAGATAGGCCTCCTCGGGGCTGAGTGTTGGCGTGGGCTCCGGCGTGGGCGGCGCGGTTGGGGTGGGCGTGGCCATGGGCGTGGGCTCGGGAGTCGGCGTTGCGGGTTCGTCGCCGCCGACATCGCACGCTGCGGCCGCGATTAGGGCGACGGCGGCAATAAATGCGACCGCCAGGAGCCTTGGGGGTATTTGCATAACCCGGCGAGGCTCAGGACGTGTCGGGATCACCCTGCGCAGCTTCAGGTTGAGTGAGGACTGGATTCCCGCCTTCGCGGGAATGACGGAGAGATTACTCAAAGGTCTCCTGTGTGAGGCGGCGGTGCCGCCGATGCGTGGGCGGAATCAGAGAGCGCTCCTGGCCGAAGGCGTCCAACGATAACCTGAATGATGGCGCCATTGTCGCCTATCGATCCCTGCGGCGCTGACGCAGGCGTGGCGGTTGGGAAGTTGCCGGCATTTCGACTACTCCGAACTCAACTCGACCGTGTGACGCCCAGGCCCCAGCGCGACCTCGACCGTCGCGCCGGTGACCGGCATTTCCAGGCGTTGCCCGTTGTGCCAGACGACCCGCTGCGCGTCGCTGGCGCGGTCGAGAGCCACGTCCGCCGTGTGGCCTTCGGGTAGGTCCAACGTGACCTGCGTGCCCCGAGCGCGGCGGCGCCACTCCACCTGTACGTCGCCGCCCGGGGTGGGAAACGATCCGCGAGCCCAGGCGAGATTTCCCGTGCGGGGATGCACCCGCAGGTGCGACATGCCCGGCGCCGCGGCGCGCACGCCGAGGACGCGCGTCGAGAGCACCCAGCCAACATAGACGCCGCCGGAGTGCACCAGGCTGCGAACGCCCGCCGGTCGCACTTTGTGCATCGTGTGCCGGAGCTCGAAGTCCGCGTCGGTGTGGATAGCCGACCCGGCAGTGAACGGGTCCCAGCCTTCCCACAGGGTCGGGTTGTCGTGAGCCGACATCATCCAGGCGTAGCGGTTGTGGATGATCCGCAGCGCCTCCGCTCCATGGCCCCGCGCGAGCATGCCCTCGAGCACGTAGGGGTACCACAGGGGCGACGCCTGAAAGAGCTCGGCGCCGCGTCCGGCCAGGCTGTGGCAGATCCGAGCCGCCTGATCATCCGTGGCGATGCCGTACAGCAGCGCGAATCCCTGCGCCAGCTCACCTGCCACGCCGGTGAGTTTTCCGCGGTAGTGGCTGTCCTCAAAGACGCCAAGGTCTGCGTTCCAGAAATTTCGGCGCAGCGCGCCGCGCACCTCGTCGGCGATGCGCTGCCAGCGGGCTCGATCGTCCTCGCGGCCAACCTGGGCGGCGAGCCAGGCGCCGTCCTCGAGCGAGTTGACATAAAGTGCATTGGTGCTGAAGTTCGCGCCGCGCAGGTCAACCGGCGTCCAGTCCATCCAGTTCTGCTCGGGTATATCGCGCAAGAGCCCCATGTCGTCGCGATAGGGCTCATACCAGTCGTTCTGCCGCCGCACGCTGGGATAGGCCTGCTCTAGGAGCGTGCGCCGTCCGATGTACTCGTAGTGCTCGCGGATGCGCGTGGACCACTGCAGCAGAAACTGCGGGTGGGAATGGTTCGTCGGGTTGTCCCGCGGAAACACCATTTGCAGCCTGCCGTCGCCTCGATCGGTGGTGATGAACTGCCGCAGGAACCGGTCGTGGAGCGCGATATCGCCGTAGGCCATCAAGGCGCCGTGCATACCGTGGCTGCCGTCGCCCGTATTCCAGGGAATGCGTTCGCGGTAGGCGTCGCACACGATCGTGTCCTCGAGATGCAGATCGGTGGTGTCGACGCAGGCCTGCCACAGCGTCGTCAGCACCGGGTCGGCGCACTCGAAGCTGCCGCGCAGCGGGGCGGGATAGGCGTATTCGTTCAGGGAGATCGAGCGGATGCGCACCGGGCTGTAGGTGCTGCGGATGGCGATGAAGAGGTAACGGAACTGCTTGTATTCCGCGGCCTCCCAGGTCTGCTCGCCGTCGCGCGTGATGTAGCGGTCGGCATAGGACAGCGCGCCGGGGATGCGGTCGTTGATGAGCTGCTGCCCGTAGGTCAGGTCCAGGATGGCGCCGGCCTCGGCTTCCAGCCGCACGCGCGGGAACCCAAACACCTGGCGCCCGAAGTCGAGGATCACGTAGGGCGCGCGGATGCCCTTGCGGGGCACGAAGACGCCCTGGAACCGTGCCGCGTCTGATCCGTCGTTAAGCATGGCCTCGACGTTGTTGGCCGTCGCGTGCTCCAGCGGGAAGTGCAGCCCCTCCAGGATCAACTGGTAGATGTCCGTTTGCCGCGCGTTCCCCATGTCGATCAGCTCGCCGACCAGCGACACGCGTGCGGGCGGCAGCTCGGTCTCGCGCAGCAGGGGAATATCGCGGGCTTCCAGCACGTGCCACGGTTGCTCGGGCGGCGGCACGAGCCACGGGCGCCGCCATTCGCCGTCGTCGAATTCGACCCCCGTCCAGTCGGGAATGTCCGCCGCAGCGTTGTAGGTCTCGTTCGACCCGATCATTCCGCAGTTGACCAATGGGGTTCGGGTATCCCAGGCAGGCGAGGGCAGCAGCCGCCAATCGGGACCGGTGCCGCTGGCGTGCGTGGCGCCGTCGGCGTCGGTGACCTCGATCTGCGCCCACAGCCCGGCGCGCTCGCCCACCGTGAAGCTGTTGCCGCTCATGCTGTTCCAGCCCTGGCCATGCACGGGCTGGCCGAAGTGATAGGCACGCACGGCGATCACGTTGCGGCCGGGGCGCAGGGCGGCGGCGACATCGTAGGTGTCGTAGGTCTTGAACCGGGGGTCGCTGCGCGCCGGTCCCCGGCCCACGTAGGCGCCGTTCAGATACAGCATGTAGCGGTCGGACGCCGTCACGTGCAGCTTCGCTGCCGCCGGCGCGTCGGCCACGTCGACCGTCCCGCGCGCGTAGAGGTAGAAGTTGTAGGGCTTGGCTTCGCCCTCGATCCAAATCCACTGCCCGACCGCCCGCCGGGAAGGTGTCTGTGCACCCTGCATCACTTGGGTCATGGGCCTGGCCTCGTACCACGACGTGCCGGTTGCCATCGTGAGTACCAGAACCGGCCCGCGCTTGCAACGGAGCGAAGCCGCCACGCGTACCATGAATGCCTGCGTCAGGGCAGGGGAGCAAGTGTCATGGCGACCTACCGGGCCGGGCTCATTGGACTCGGGTGGATGGGCTGGCTGTACGACGTGGCGAAGCGCGGGCCGGAACACTACCAGCGCTCTGGAGGTGAGACGCCGATGCCGCCGCTGCGGCCGGACCGCGACCCGCCGCCCACGGCGCATCCGGGCCGGGAAGGTCTGCCGAGCGGATTTGCCGACTCGCTGGTGCTGCACCCGGCGACGGAGCTCGTGGCCGCCTGCGAGGTTTCCGACGCGCGCCGCGAGGCATTCGGCGAGCGCTATTCGGGCGTCGCCCTCTACGACGACTACCGGGAGATGATCGACCGCGAGCGTTTGGACATCGTGGGCATTTCGTCGCATGCGGCGCTGCGGCCTGACGCGACCCGCGCGGCGGTGAAGCACGGCGCTCGCGGTGTGATAACCGAAAAGCCCATGGCGCCGACGCTCGCCGGGGCCGACGCCATGGTCGAGGTGTGCGCGGCGGCCGGCGTTCCGCTGGTGGTCGGCGCCGTGAGCATGAATCACCCGGCGTTGGGCAACGCGCGCCGGCTGCTGGACGAGGGCGCGATCGGCGGCCTCTTGAGCCTGGATACCAACCTCGTGATGGCGCAGCACAACTCGTGGAACTACCTGCTCGATTCGCCGGGCGAATGGGTGATCGGCGTCGCCGACGATGACGCCCGGGTCGTGGACGGGCGTGAGTTCAAGGGCGCCGGGTTCATCCACTTGCGCAACGGCATGCCCGTTTGTTTGCGTCCGGGCGCGCCGTGGGTGCGAATCACGGGTGAAACCGGCGAGCTGACGTTCGATTGGCAAGAGCTGCGCCTGTGGCAAGACGTGGAGACGATTTCCGGCACGCAGCGCGTCGAGGTTCCGTTCCCCGAACCGCGGCTGGCCAAAAGTTGGTCCGTGATCTACGGCATCGACGATCTGGTCACGTGCATGGAGAAAGGGGGCGAGCCCCGCGCCAGTGGACGGCGCGTGCGCGACGCGATGGAGATCGAGATCGCCCTGAACGAATCGCACCGCCGCGGCAGCGTGCGCGTCGACCTGCCGCTGCCCGACCGCAGTCTGGGGTTGGTGTACGACCCGTTCCGCTGAACTCGGCGCGCCGGCCTAGCGCTGCTGAATGGCGGCGGGGAGCAGGCTGAGCTCGGGGACGTAGGCCCTTTCGGGCAGCGTGCTCACGAACACGACAGCCCGCGCCACGTCCTCCGGTTGCAGCGCTTGGGCCACGATCTCCGGCGGCGTGGGGGTGGGGCGTTGCTTGAGCAGGGGCGTGTCGGTGAGCCCCGGATAGATGACCGTGGCGCGCACGCCGTTTTCGGCCTCTTCCTGCATCATGCCGAGGGTGAAGCCCGCTTCGCCGCTCTTTGCCGCCTGGTAAGCCACGCCCGACGCGTCGGGCATGATCGCCGCGGCAGACGAGATGACCACCAGCCGTCCGCGCGACGCGCGCAGCGCCGGCAGCGCTGACTGGGCGACGTCGTAGAGGCCCCACAGGTTGACTCGCTGCATGGTCTCCCAGTCGTCGCCGCTCAGCTCGTCGAGCCGGCGCTTGGGGATATTCCAGCCGGCGGCGTAGACCAGCACGTCGATTTGGCCCAGGCTCTCGACCACCGCTTGCACTGCCCGGCGCGCCGCGGCGGCGTCCGTCAGGTCCACGGGCTCCACGTGAGCGCGGCGCCCGGACGCGCGGATCTCCGCCGCGACGGCTTCCAACTCGGCCTTGCGCCGCGCCAGGACCGCGACGTCCATGCCCTCGGCGGCCAGCGCGAGGGCCGACGCCCGGCCCATGCCGCTGCTGGCCCCGAAGACCGCCGCCACGCGCGTGCCATTCACGACGCCGCGCTGTCCCTCACTTTTTGAAGCGCCGCCCAGCGCGATCTGAGGAACTGCAGGTCCTGAACCGCTCCGCGGGCGCGTATGGCGTCGGCGTCCGCCGACTGGTCCTTGCCGCCCACCGTCGCAATCACGTCCTGCCGCGCGGTGTATTCCGTGTGCACCGAGAGCGGACCATCAAAACCTCGCTCGGCCAGCAGTTCCAGCACGCGCCCCCACGGCGCCGCGCCTTCTCCCAGGTACACGAAGGCCGGACCGTATGTCGCCGGGGCGTCGGGGCGGGAGTCCGGCAGGTGGCAGGCGTCCTTGGCGGCGACGGCGGCCAGGTAGTCGGCGCACATGGCAAACGCCATGTCGATGTCCTCGCCATCCACCGCCAGGTGTCCCGGGTCGATGTAGGCGCCGACGTGGGCGGGGTCGCGCCCTTGGAGAAGGTGCATCAGGCCGGCGCAGTTCGAGCCCAGCACCGCCCCGCTGTGCGTGTGATAGAGCGATTTGACGCCGGTGCGCGCACTCAGCGCCTCGAAGCCCTCAAGCTGGCGGCGTGCGTGGTCCACGGCGTTCCAGTAGTTCATGCCCGGCTTGAACGTGAAATATCCGGTCTTGATGACCTGTACGCCGGCTTCCGCCGCCGACTCGTAGATCGCAACCGCATCGGCGTGCGTCGGGTCGTTGATCTCCGTGGGGGCGGTGATCATCGGGCATGCGAGTCCAAGCGCTTCCCACTGCCGCGCGGCCGGCGGCAGCGTCGTCCGCACGTTGTCCGGATTGATCGGATATCCGGGCCGCACGGTCAGGTCCAGCCCGTCGAAGCCCAGGCCGGCGACGTGCTCTCCCAACGCCTCCGGCGCGAGCGTCTCGAAGAACTTGGTGAACAGGATGATTTGCATCGGATGTGCCGCGCCTCCGCGAGGGCTGCTTGCTGCGCGCCTATCATGCCAGCGCAGGCTGATCGTCACCGGGGAGTTGCTCGATGTCCGCGCCGCGCGTGCTGGTCACGGTTGAGCAACCGCTGCTGCAGCGGATTTCGACGGCTGAGTCACGCGCGCGGCTGGCGTGCCTGGCCGAAGCGGTCACCTTCAACGACGGCGATCGGGCCTGGGACGGCGCGGCGGTGCGAGAGCGCATTGGCGGCGTGACGGCCGTGCTGGCCTCGTGGGGCTCGTGCGCCTACGACGAGCAGCTGCTGGACGCCGCGCCGGAGCTGGAGATCATCTGTTACGCGGCGGGCACCATTCGCAGCGTGGCGCCGCGCGCAGTCTTCGAGCGCGGGGTGCGCGTCACGCACGCCGCCGACTTCATCGCCCTCGGCGTCGCCGAGCACACGCTGGCCGTGGTGCTGGCGTTGCTGCGGCGGACCGCGGATTTCGATGCCGCCATGCGCGCCGGGCGCTGGCGGGACATCGGCCCGGTTTTCGACCGCGAGCTATATGGAAAGCGCTACGGCATCATTGGCGCGAGCAAGGTGGGGCGCGGTCTCATCCCGTTGCTGCGGCCGTTCGATGTCGAAATCGTCGTCGCCGATCCGTATCTGACCGAGAGTGACGCGCAACAGTTGGGAGTGCGCAAGCTGGAGCTGCCGGACTTGATGCGCACCAGCGACGTCATCAGCATCCACGCCCCGGTCTTGCCCGCGACGCACTACATGATCGACGCAGGGCTGCTGGCCCTGATCAAGGACGACGCCGTGTTGGTGAACAACGCGCGCTCGGCCTTGATCGACACCGACGCCCTGGTGGCCGAGCTGGCCAAGGAGCGGTTCGATTGCGCCCTGGATGTCTTCGACCAGGAACCGCTGCCGCTCGACCATCCGCTGCTGGGGCTGCGGCGGGTGCTCCTGACGCCCCACGTCGCCGGGCTCACGCCCGAGCGGCGCTCCCGGCTGACCGACGCGATGCTCGACGAGCTGGAGCGACATGTGAACGGCCTGCCGCTGCAGCATGAGGTCACCGTCGACCAGCTCGACAGCATGGCTTAGGACACGGCGGCCCCGCGTATACTTGCCGCGTCGAAGACCCGCGAAGCCCCGAGAGGCAGCGCCGAGAAGCCCCCAATGTCCCCCCAGAGCGGAGGAATAGGGCCGACCGCCCAGCTGGACGAGGCATCGAGCCTGCGCGCCTACCTGCGCGAGATTGGCCGGTTTCCACGGCTCACTGCGCGTGAGGAAGTCGAGTTGGCACGGCGCATCGAGCGCAACGAGCCCGGGGCCCGTCAGCAGATGATCACGTCTAACCTGCGCTTGGTGGTGGCGGTGGCGCGCCGCTTCGCTGGCGAGCGTGCGCCGCTGCTCGACCTCATCCAGGAGGGCAACACGGGGCTGATGCGCGCCGTCGAGCGCTTCGATTGGCGGCACGGCTTCAGGTTCAGCAGCTTCGCCATGCACTGGGTGCAGCAACCAATCGCGCGGGCGGCGGCCGAGGCCGATCTGCCGCTGCGGCTGCCCGACTACGTGCACCGCAAGCTGGCGACCTCGCGGCGGATCTGGGACGAGCTGCGAGCCGAGATGCACCGCGATCCCGAGGAGGGTGAAGTCGCGCGTCGCATCGGACTGCCGACGGCCGAGTTGGCGCGACTGCGCCGGTTTGCCGGCCGGGCGATCTCTCTCGATAGCGCGACGGCTGACGATGACCCTTCGGTGTCACCGCCGGACGGAGAGCCGGTGCCGCAGCCGTTCGACGAGCTGCGCGCGAGGTTCCTCTGCGCCGACCTCAATCGCGCGCTGGCCACGCTGGATGTGCGCGAGCGCACGATCTTGCGCTTGCGTTTCGGCCTGGGCGGTCGCGAGCCGCTGCGTCTGGTCGATGTCGGCAACCGCTTGGGTCTCACCGCCGAGCGCATCCGGCAGCTGCAATCCCAGGCGCTGGATAAGCTGCGGCGCTCAAGCGCCGGGCGCATCCTCGAAGGCTACGCCGCGGGGTAGGGAACCCACTCGCCGGTCACTCTCGGGAACCAGCAGTTTGCTCCAGGCGTTGACTTGCTATTGGTCGCCACTGGTTTGCGCACCGCGTAGGACGGGTACGATGCAGGGTAGCCATATATCCATATAGCAATATTTGACGTATGGTTAGCCATATGAAGACGACATTGAATATCGATGACACGGTGATGCGCCGTCTGCGTGAAGAGGCCGCGCGACGAGAGACCACCATGTCGGCCCTGGTTGAGGCGGGGCTCCGGCATGTGCTTGACTCTGGGCCGACGCGTGTGACCGATCCAGACTCGCTTCCAGAACTCCCTCGATGGAACAGCGGGGGCGCGCTGGTCGACGTCGCTAATCGAGATGAGCTATACGCGGCAATGGACGAGTCGTGAGTGATCGTCGTTGATACGAATGTCCTGCTCTACGCGGCTGACGGCGGTTCGGAGACGCATCAGGTCTGTCGGCGGCGCCTGAACAAATGGCGCGCTGATCCCACGCCAACCTTTCTCACGTGGAACGTCTGCTACGAATTCCTCAGGGTCAGCACGCATCCGCGCATGCTCCACTCGCCCTGGAATCCGGGTGACGCTTGGCGATTTCTCACGGTGTTGCTTGACTCGCCAGGCTTCGCGCTGCTGGGCCAACCGACCGGCACCAGGCGGTCCTGTCGCAGACGCTATTGGAATTGCCGGACATCCGCGGAAACCTGATGCACGACCTGCATACCGCGGTAGTGATGCGTGAGCACGGCGTCAGCCGCATCTGCACCCGCGACACCCATTTCCATCGCTTCCCGTTTCTCGAGGTCGTTGACCCATTGCGGTAGGCGGGCGGTCGTGTGGGTCAAGGAAACCTCTGAAGAAGCAAGGCCCGCTGGCATACGTGGGCCCGTAATAGTTCGGCAACCTCTTCGACAAGCTCAGGGCGAACGGATTCGGATTGAGCCGACGGGCTGTTTCGGAGCATTCCTAGGGCAAAAGAGGCCCCGAATCGCAGTTCTTGGGGCGCATGCCCCGGCACCCATTTGGGAAGCAGCGCCAGCGAGTCCTCGTAAGACTCGCGGCGACGGGCGCGACCGTCGGCCACCTTTCCAGTGCGCCTCTATCGCGCCGGACGCGCTGCGCTACCCTGCCCGCGCCACACGAGCAGGGATGTCCTGCGGCCCCGATCGGGCCGCTGAGGTGCTTGTGTGGCAACAGGACATCCGCGCAGCGGTTCATCGGGTGGCGCTTACCGACCGTAAGGTGAACTCCGCATGACGAGGGCCGTCCGCCATTCCCGCCCGCTCATGGCCGCCCTGGCTATGGTGGTGAGGCGCATGCCATGTCTCCCCATGCCTACGCGGAAGTGCGCCGCGATGGCAATTGGCAGGCGAAGGCCGTGGTCGTGGCTCAGGGGCGTCGTCGTCCTGGCCATCACGGTCGCCGCCTTCATGGCGCAGCCGGTGGCGCAGGCGCAACAGGTATTCGCGCCCGGCGCCGTCGTGGCGCTGGAGGGTACGCCGCATCTCTGGATCGCCGACGACCAAGGCGCCCTGCACTGGGGTGGCGATACCCGCGCGCTGTCCGGCCGCCATATCAACTGGGGTGCCCGCACTGAGGTCAGCTTGGCCGGGTTGCGCGCGCTGCCGATGGGTGATCCGTGGCTGTCGGCTGGGCTGCTGAAAGACGGCGATCCGATCTATCTCGTCAAATGGGAGACCGAGTGGCCGCAGCCGCGGCTGCTCCACATCCAATCAATCGCTGACGTAGAGCTTTTTGGCATAAATGAGACCAACTACGGGAACTTCGTGCTGGGCGTGGCTTCCTGGGAGGCGCGCTATGGCATGTCCGTGGCCGGTCTCCAACGGGGGGCACTGCCTGCGGCCGTGCCTTCCGCGCTTACGGCGGTGGTGGTGCCGGCAGGCGGGCTCAACGTGCGCACGGCGCCGCGCGCCGACGCCGCGGTCGCCTATGTGGCGCCCGTGGGAGCGCGGCTCATGCTGACCGGCGCGAGCACGCTGGTCGCCGGCGTGACCTGGTGGCAGGTCACCGACGGCAACTGGGTGCAGGGCCAGCATTTGCGGTTTATCGGTGATGCGCCGCCGACTTCCCCCACGCCCACGCTGCCGCCCGCCCCGACGCTGCCGAACCATCCCGACGCGGCGCTGGTGCGCGACACGGCCATCGCGCGCGGCGCGTCCGCCGATCAAGCGGTCCAGATCGCCATTGACGTGATCGGGCGCGGCGCCGTGGACGCCTTCCTGCGCGGCACCGACTCCGGCGTGGTCTTCGGATCGTATGCCTGCCAGTGGCTCAGCCCTCAATGCCCGCTGGCCCCGGAGGCCCCACCGCCGCTCAAGTCGCTGCGCGAGCGGGCAGCCGCGCTGGTCGATCCGGCGCTCATGCCCGCGCTTGATCTCTACCGTGCGCTTTACGACACCACGGACCTTGACGGAGACACCTACACATTCGCCCTGATTGCCGAGCTGGGGATGACAGTCACGTTCGAGTCATTGCCGCTGGAATCGGTGGCGAGGTTCTACTACGGTGCTGGACTGCCCCCGCGCATCGTGTTCAACACCGCCTATCGTGGCGAGCGCACTCGTGCACTGGTTCCGACACTGGCGCACGAGCTGTTTCACGCTCTCGCCTATGCCGCCGGACACACCGGGACGACCCATGCGGCGTGCATCGCTGACGAAATACAGGCCGCTACAGCCGCCGCGTGGGCTTGGGCGCAGGTGCGGCCGGGGCCGGGCGCTCAGCTCACGGACATTGAATGGCACCACGAAGTGGGCTACCAGCAGTGGATCGCTGGCACGCTCGCGGCCGACATAGAGGCCAGCTACTGGGCGAGCTGCGCGGCGCAAGCCGCATGAGCGGCCGGCGCGTTGGAAGTCGCTGAACAAAAAGGAGACCGGTACCGAAGCGTGCCCAATCTGTTCGCCCTCCCCGTATCAAGTATGGGGCGGCTGTAAGCCTGTCAAAGGGCGCCGCGTGGCTTGCCAGCTCACGACGAACGGTTCCTTCCCCACCACGAGCGATCGTCGCGGGCTTTGCGTACACCACTTTGGGAGCCTTGAGAAAGTCCACCGTCATTCCGGCGGCGGCCGGAACCCAGTCCCTGCCATACCTGGTCACCCGCGGTGTAGGGGCGAGGCATGCCTCGCCCTTACGGGTCTTGCAACGGTCGCCTTCCAGTCGGAAGGGATTAGTGCCGGGCTTGCTTAGGGAAAGACCGCCAGCAAATCCTTGTCGGTTTCGCGGCGGCGGGTCAGGCGTGCTTGGCCGTCGGCCACCATCACCACGGCGGGCCGGCCGACCATGTTGTAGGTGCTGGCCATGCTCATGTGATAGGCGCCGGATGCGGGCACGGCGATGAGGTCGCCCCGGCGCAGTGGCGGCAGAACCGTGTCGCGCAGCAGCACGTCGCCGGACTCGCAGTAGCGGCCCGCCAGGGTCACGGCCTCGGGTGGACGACCGTCGCCGTGTCGGTTCGCCAGCAGCGCGGCGTATTTCGACTGGTAGAGCGCCGGGCGCGGGTTGTCGGCCATCCCCCCGTCGACGGAGACGTAGGTGCGGACGCCGGGGATGTGCTTGACGGTGCCGACGGCGTAGAGCGCGACTCCGCTGCGCGCCACGATGGAGCGCCCAGGCTCAATGAGCAACCGTGGTGGGTGGTCAAGCCCGCGGGCCAGCACGGTTGACGTGATGGCCTCGACGATATCGGCCGGGTCGGGCGGGTCGTCGTCCAGCGTGTAGCGCACGCCGCCGCCGCCGCCCGGGCTCAGGTCGCGCAGGTCGAGGCCGTAAGCGGTGCGCATGCGCTCGGCAAAGTCGAGGGTGATGTTGATCGTGTCGGCATAGGGCTCCGTGTCGAAGATCTGGGACCCGATGTGGGCGTGGAGTCCCATGACGTCGAGGTTCGGCGCGTGCATCGCCCGCGCCACGGCTTCCTCGGCGGCCCCGGAGTCGAGCCCGAGCCCAAACTTGCTGTCGACCGCGCCGGTGCGGATGTACTCGTGCGTGTGCGCCTCAACGCCCGGCGTGAGCCGCAAGAGCACCTGCGCCGTGAGGCCGCGCCGCCGCGCCAGCGTGTCGATGATCTCGATCTCCTCCAGCGCGTCGACGACGATGCGGCCAACGCCCAACTCCAGCGCCAGGTCGATCTCGCGCGGAAGCTTGTTGTTGCCGTGGAGCACCACACGCTCCAGCGGCAGCCCGGCGGCCTGCGCCACGCGGACTTCGCCCGAGGAGACGGCGTCCATCCCCAGGCCCTCGGAGGCCGCCACCTGCAGCAGCGTGGGATCGACATAGGCCTTGCCGGCGTAGAGCACGAGCGCGTTGGGATAGCTGTCCGCCAGCGCGCGGGTATAGCCGCGGCACGCCGCTCGCAGGGTCGCCTCGTCGTAGATGTATAGCGGCGTGCCGAACTCCCGCGCCAGCTGCTCGCAGCCGGCGCCGCCAATGACCAGCGCGCCGGCGTCGTCGCGGGTGGTGTCGAGCGGAAATATCTGGTCGAGCAAGTCTTGCTCGGGCGGAGTCATTGGTTGGCGTTTGTGCCGGACATCGGCGTGCGGCGGGTCCATGGCCATCTTGTCAGAGCCCCGCGACGACCTGTGAGTGCGAGGTGCTGAGTTCTAGATTCCTCGCTGCGCTCGGAATGACAGCCCGGTGGCCCAGACCGCACCCCGGTGGCCGAGGCTGCGTGCAGCCTGGGAATGGTGGCCGTCGAGGCCTACGGTGCATCAGGATCCGGGAGCGAGCGCGCTGCGGGTGACGTGGCCTTCGTCCTGGCGCTCGAAAGCCTCATTGATCTCGTGCAAGGGATAGGTGTGGGAGAGCACCCGGTCGAACGGCAGCTTGTCGACGTTCTGTGACACGAAGTCCAGCGCCTGTTTCAGGTCCCGCCAGCGGTAGTGGGCCACGCCCAGCACCGTGATGCTCTTGAACACGATGGTCGAGGGATCGAAGCTCGCGCTGTGCCCGACGCAGACGTTGCCGATTTCGACGTACCGCCCGCCCGGCGCGGTCATGGCGACGCCCTCCGAACACGGCGGGATGTCCCACGAGCTCCATCGTCACGTCGGCGCCGAGCCCGTCGGTGAGCTCCTGGACGCGGGCCACGCGCGCCTCGGGGGTGTCGAAGTCGCGCATGTCGACCGTCTCGTCCGCGCCGAACGCCTTTGCCAGCTCCAGCCGTTCCGGCACGCCGTCGATCACGATCACGCGGGCCGCGCCGCGCGCCTGGGCCACGGCCGTGGCGTAGACGCCCAGCCCGCCGGCGCCCTGGATCGCGACGGTTTCGTTGACGGTCTGCCCGGCGCGGTCAAGCCCCGAGACCACCTGGCTCAGGGCGCAGTTCACGCCCGAGATGACGTGGTCGGACAGGTGATCCGGCACGCGAAATATGGCGTGCTTAGGGAAACAGGTAGTAGTAGTCGGCGAACGTGCCGCGGAAGTAGGGCCACTCGTCCAGCAGCGTCATCCGATCGGTCTGGCGCTCCGGGCACGCGTAGGTATATCCCTTCAGGCAGTTCGGGCAGCGCAGGCACGGGTGGAAGAACCCGAAGACCACGCGATCGCCTTCGCGCAGCGGCTGGCCGGCGGTGTCCACGGTGAGACCGGCGCCCAGCTTGGCGATCTCGCCGGTGCCTTCGTGCCCGAGCGTGCCCGGCAGGTTGAAGCCGCGCGCTTCCAGGTCGGTGTCGCCGCGCCAGTAGTGCATGTCGGAACCGCACACGTTGGCGAGCCGCATGCGAATGACCGCGGCGCCCGGCTCTGGATCCGGAACCGGAAAGTCCCGCAGGTCGAAAGGCTGACGGACGCCGTTGAAGACGGCAATTGCGCCGGTTTCAGGCATGGTGGGTAGGGGTGGTTCGCTGGCTCGTTCAGACTACAGCAACTCTTGACGCGGATGCCTCGCAAACTCGGCCGCGGTAGTGGGTCACTGTGGTCAGCGCCGGTCATTTTCCCGCTTTGCGGCTTCGGAGTGTCCCCGTTCAGCGACCAGTTCCCTCTCCCTCGATGGGAGAGGGCGAGCGAGGGTGCGGGGGCACAAGGCTCCCGCTGGCGCATGTCGATTCGCGGGCGCCGCCGCGTGCGCGTCGCGACCGCCGTCCCGTACGCTGCCCTCGCCGCTGCCGGCAGCGTGAGGCGTCCATGGCCTGGGTCCAGATCTCCCCGCGCATCTTTCGCTGGGCCGACACCTGCAACGTCTATTGCGTGACCGCGGGCGACCGCGGCCTGCTCATCGACGCTGGATCGGGCGCCGTCGTCGACCACCTCGAAGACATCGGCGTGCGGCAGGTCGAGTGGGTGCTGCACACGCATCACCACCGCGATCAGTGCTGGGGTACCGGAAGCCTCAAGGCTCACGGCGCCAAGGTCGCCGTGCCGGAGCACGAGCGGCATCTCTTCGAGCAGGCCGAGCTGTTCTGGCAGCACAAGCGCGTCTACGACAACTACAACGATCGCAACACCTTTTTCTCGCTGGCGGAGAACGTGGCGGTTGACGCCGATCTCGAGGACTACGAGACCTTCACCTGGCGCGACGTGGAGCTGGCAGTCATCCCGGCCAAGGGCCATACCTACGGCAGCAGCATGCTCATCGGCAGCATCGACGGTCGGCGCGTGGCCTTCACGGGGGATCTGCTGTGCGCCGGCGGCGTGCTCTACCAGTACCACGCGCTTGAGTACGGCTACGCCGATCAGCAGGGCGCGCTGTTCACGCTGGAGTCCCTGCAAGCGCTGCGGCGGCAGCGCTCCGATCTGGCGCTGCCGTCCCACGGGGAGTCATCGAGGACCCGGTTGGGGATTGCTCGCGGCTCGAAGAGCGGCTCATGGCCCTGGCGCGTCTCGGCGCCGGGATGCGGTTCATGGGCCGCGACGGGGGACACGGGCTCGATCTCCTGCCCGATCCCCGGTTCACCCAGGTGTCGCGGCATTTGCTATGGGGCGGACCGCACACCTGCTCCAACTTCTACGTTCTGCTGTCCGAGAGCGGCAAGGCGTGTTTCATCGACTACGGGCACTCGTTCGCGGCGCACATGGGCGTCGCCCAAGAGCGGGAAGACGGCGACACCATGCGCTTTGTCGTCCACCATCTCGACGAGCTGCGGGAGACGTACGGCGTGGACAAGATCGACCTGGTGTTGGTCACGCACATCCACGACGATCACACGGCGGGGATACCCTATCTGGTGCGGCACGAGGGCTCCCGAGTCTGGGCGCTGGACGAGGTGGCGCAGGTGCTGGAAGACCCGGCCGGCTGGTGCAGCACGCCGTGCACCCTGCCGCGTCCGATTCCCATCGAACGCACGCTGCGTGACGGTGAGCGGTTTCAGTGGGAGGAGTTTGAATTCGAGGTCCACCACGCTCCGGGCCAAACGGAATTTCACTCCGTCCTTGCCGCCCACGTCGATGGACAGAAGGTGGCCTTCACCGGCGACAACGTCTTTCTCGAGCTTGCGCCCGGCATCACCGGCGAAATGACCACGCAGCTCTACCAGACCACGGTGTTGCGCAACAGCTTGCAGCTGTGGATGCATCGACGCTGCGCGGACGTGATGGACCTGGTGAAGCCCGATCTCGTCTGCCCCGGGCATCGCGAGCTCATCCCCTGGGACGCGCGGCGCGCGCTGGAATACCGCGATTTCATCGCCCGCAAGGAGCGCGTGGTGCGGGACTTGCTGGACGACCCAGCCGATGAGGGCGTGGATCTCTGGTGGGCGCGATTGATTCCGTATCTGCGCCACGTCGAACCCGGCGAAACGTGCAGCTATCGCCTCCTGCTGCGAAACAACGCGGAGCGGGTCCGTGCGGCTGGAGGCGCGGCTACTGGTCCCCGACGGGTGGCGCACGAGCGATGCATTTGAGTCCCTGGACCTGGAGGCCGGCGCGCGCGGCGAGCTGATGCTGTCCGCCACGGCGCCGGCGCAATCGGACGTGCGCCGCATCCTCACGGCTGAGATTCGCGTGGACGGCGAGAGCCGCGGCCCCGTGGCCGAGGCGCTGGTGACGGTGGGCGACGGCGCGCGGCAACCGGCATAGGAGAAGGAGAGCAACGTGCGTGTATTGATGATGGGGTCGGGCGGGGTTGGCGGTTTTGTCGGAGCCGGGCTTTTCGATACCGGCCACGACGTGACGTTTGTTGCCCGCGGGGCGCATCTCGCGGCCATCCGGGATTCCGGGCTGTGCATGCTCAGCGAAGACGGCTCGCGTCGGTTTCTTCAGGTCGATGTCGTCGAGCGGCCAGCGGATGCCGGGGCGACGTTCGATCTCGCGGTGTTTGCGGTCAAGGCCTATGACACACAGTCCGCCGCCGAATTGCTGCGTCCTGCGGTCGGCGAAGAGACCGCGGTGCTCACGCTGCAGAACGGCATCGACAGCGTGCCGATGCTGTCGTCCGTGCTTGGCGCGGAGCACGTGATCGGCGGCGCCACCTGGTTGACGGCTCATATCGCCGAGCCCGGCGTCATCGAGTATCAAGACGCGCTGGTGCGCGCGGCCATCGGCGAGCCCGCCGGGGGAATCTCGGACCGTGTGGAGACTATCGCCGCGGCGCTGCGCGGGTGCGGCATCGAGACCGAGGTCAGCGACGACATCAACCGGGTCCTGTGGAGCAAAATCGTGCTGCTGTCGGTCCACGGCGGCATGAGCGCCGCCTGTCAGCTTCCGCTCGGCGACATCCTGGGCACCGAGGGCATGGAGGATGTCTACCGCGCGATGTTCAATGAGGCGGCCGCCGTCGGGCGGGCGCTGGGCGTGGACCTGCCGGCCTCGACGAGCGACGACCTGGTCGCCCTGCTGCAATCGGCGCCGGCGGACAACACGACGTCGCTCCAGGTCGACTTCGGCCACCAGCGGCGCGTCGAGCTTGAGTATCTGACGGGCGCGGTGGTGCGGCGCGGTCGCGAGGCCGGCGTGCTCACGCCGGCGCTCGAGGCCATCTACCTCTCGCTCAAAGCGCGCGCGCGGGCGTTCGGGGGAATCTAGGCGGCGTCGCTCGCCGGGCGGATTCGCGGAGGGGGCGGTTCGCAAACCGCCCCGACTGGTCGGCCTCGGCGTGCATCGATAGAGCGGCCGCTGGCTCGGGCCGGATGACGCGCTTCGCGGTGTACAATGCGGCATCCCTTGGCCGGTGCCTTGGGCGTGCGCGTCGTCAGGCCGGACCCGCGCATTGTGTGCCACGGCCCTGCGGAACGCTCTGATGCCCCGACGCGGTGATCGACTTGTCATAACGCTCGAATGCATGGACTGCGGCAGCCGCGGCTATGTGTCGAGCAAGAACCGGCGCAACGATCCGGATCGGATGGACCTGAGAAAATTCTGCGCGCGCTGCCGCGAACATCGACGCCATCGTGAAACTCGTTAGAGAACAATCCAGCCGCGCTCCGTCCCGCGGCAGCCGTACGCGGCGCCGAGCGGGGCCGGCGAATCCTTTGGCTCGGCTGCCGGGCGCGGGGTTCATGCGCGACGCCTACGCCGAGTTGCGCAAGGCTCACTGGCCCACCCGCGAGCAGACCATCCGGCTGACCGGCCTGGTGGTGGCCATCAGCATGCTCATGGCGATGCTTCTCGGACTGGCCGACTATGTGTTCGCCCAACTGTTCGACGTCATCGCGGCCTAGAAGGGGATAGTCGTGGCCACACAACCTGAAGCTGCCGAGACCGTGACGACCGCCGCCCGTGACGAGGCCGGATGGTTTGTGATCAACACCTACTCGGGCTACGAGGGCAAGGTGAAGGACAACCTGGAGCACCGCGTGGTCTCCATGGACGCCTCGGACAAGATCTTCGACGTGATTGTGCCGACCGAGGAAGTCGAAGAGGTCAAGCACGGTCAGCGCCGCCGCGTGAAGCGGAAGATGTATCCCGGCTACGTGCTGGTGCGCATGGTGCTTGACGACGAGTCGTGGCTGGTGGTGCGCAATACCCCTGGGGTCGTGAACTTCGTCGGCTCGGGCAATCGTCCGACGCGATTGCCGCCCGAGGAAGCGGACGTGATCTTCAAGCAGATGGAGGGCGAGACCCCACGGCCAGAGGTTCGCATCCAAATCGGTGAGCGGGTCAAGATCATCGACGGTCCCTTCACGGACTTCTTCGGCACCGTTGACGAAGTGCTCGACGAGAAAGAGCGCTTGCGCGTGCTTGTATCCTTCTTTGGCCGCGAGACCCCCGTCGAATTGGACTTTCTGCAAGTGGAGAAGCAGAGCGGCGGGCCGGTAGCCGGGGCCGGAGGCTAGGCTCGAGACATGGCGCGCAAAGTCCGATCCATCGTGAAGCTGCAGCTTGCGGCCGGTCAGGCCACGCCCGCGCCGCCGGTTGGTCCGGCGCTGGGCAGTCACGGCGTGAATATCGTGGAGTTCACCAAGCAGTACAACGAGCGCACCAAGGACCAGATGGGCTCGGTGATTCCGGTCGAGATCATGGTCTACGAGGATCGCTCGTTCACTTTCATCACCAAGACGCCGCCGGTGTCGGATCTTCTGCGCAAGGCCGCCGGGGTCGAGAAGGGCGCGGCCATTCCGCACGAGGAAGTGGCGGGCACCATCACCCGGCGCCAGCTGCGGGAGATTGCCACGACGAAAATGCCCGACCTCAACGCCTATGACGTCGAATCCGCGGAGCGGGTGATCGAAGGCACCGCCCGCAGCATGGGCGTACTGGTGGAGGGCTAGCCATGCCGCGCCACGGCAAACGCTACCGGCAGGCAGCGGAAATGGTGGATGCGAACGCCAGGGTTTCGATTTCCGACGCCGTCGATCAGCTGGTGCAGTTCCCGCCCGCGAAGTTCGACGAAACCGTTGAGCTGCACATGCGGCTCGGCGTGGACCCCACCCATCAGGACCAGCAAGTGCGCGGCACGCTGTCCTTGCCGCATGGCACCGGGCGGTCAATCCGGGTGATTGCCTTTGCCACCGGCGACGGCGCGCAGGAAGCGCGCGAAGCGGGGGCCGACGAGATCGGCACCGACGAGCTGGCCAAACGCATCCGGGACGGGTGGCTCGACTTCGACGCGGCGGTCGCCATGCCGGACACCATGCGCATCATCGGTCCCTTGGGACGAATTCTTGGCCCGCGCGGGCTGATGCCGAACGCCCGGGCAGGCACGGTGAGCAACGACGTGGGCCGGGTCATCAAAGACCTCAAGGCTGGGCGAGTCGAGTTTCGCGTGGAGCGGTTGGCCAACATGCACGTGCGCGCCGGCAAAGTGTCGATGGGCGCCGCGGCGCTCAAGGAGAACATTGCGGCAATCGTGGACGCCATCGTGCAGGCGCGACCCGCCGCCGCCAAGGGCACCTACCTGCTCTCAGCCAGCCTCACCACATCCATGGGTCCGGGCATTCCGATGGACGTATCGCGCATTCACGAGGAGGCCGCCGCGCTGGCCGCCTGAGGCGCCCAGCCAACCAGTCACAACCCTTTGCCGTAAACCGAAGACTGCGGGTGCGACGCATAAGCTCCCTGGGGGACGCCCGCCGAGGTGCGAATGACCACGCGAGCAGCGCGTGTCTAGGCACGCTGTCCGACGCTGCGGCACAAGGTCATTCGCGGAAAGGACGTAGACACGCATGGCCACCAAGGCCGAAAAGGCCGAGATCGTCGACGCGCTGACCACGGCGCTGTCGGACGCACCGCTGAGCATTGTTGCCGGCTATACCGGTCTCAAGGTGTCGGACATGCAAGAGCTGCGCCGACAAATACGCGAGACCGGCGCGGCGTTTCGCGTGGTGAAGAATTCGCTGGCGATCCTGGCGGCGCGCCAGAGTAACGCCGAGCACTTGGAACCGTTCTTCCACGGCCAGACCGCCTTCGCATTCAGTGGTGAGGACGTCATCGGAACCGCCCGCGCGTTGCGCGGGTTCGCCGCTGCCAATCCCAGAATGGAGATTCGCGGCGGTGTGGCTGGGGGAGAGGCGCTTGACAGCGAGCGGATCTTGCGGCTCGCCTCGCTGTTCGGTGTCGAGCAATTGCAAGCGGAGTTGGTCTGGTCGATTGAAAGCCCGATTTCCGGCTTGGTCCACACATTGACGGGAACGATCCACGGATTGGTGTACGCCTTGCAGGAACGCGTAGATCAACTGCAACCACACGCGGAAGGAGCGTGACGGATGGCCACGGTAAGCAAGGACGATATTCTCAGCGCGATCGACTCGATGACCGTGCTAGAGCTCAGCGAGCTCGTCGAGACGCTCAAGGAGAAGTACAACGTCACCGGCGCGCCGATGGCGATGGCGATGGCACCGGCAGCCGACGGGGCGAACGGTGCGGCAGCCGAGGCGGAGCAGACCGAGTTCACGGTGCACCTGGAGACTTCCGGTCAACAGAAGATTCAGGTCATCAAGGCCGTGCGCGAGATCACCGGACTTGGCCTGCGCGAAGCCAAGGGCGTTGTCGACGCGGCGCCGGGTCCGGTGAAGGAAGGCGTCTCGAAGGAAGAGGGCGATCAGATCGTCGCCAAGCTTGCCGAGGTGGGCGCCACCGCGGAGTTGCGCTAAGCCCACGACCGGCGGCTCCTGGAGGCCGTCCATGGTTGACGCGGTCGTTGTGGCGCATGGCAGCGGCGCGCGCGCGCGCCGCTGCATCAACGCGCTGCGCCGCAGCTCGCGGCCGGCAGGGCGCATCGTGCTTGTCGATACCTCGGCGGACGGCGGCGCGCTAGCGGCGTTTCGGGATGCCGAGCCGTGGCTGCACGCCATCGCACGCCCCGACAACCCCGGCTACGGAGCGGCCGCGAATGACGGCATCGCCGCCACGCACGCGCGCTACGTGCTGGTCATGAACGACGACGTCTACGTCGACTGCGACGCCATTGCGCACGTGGTGAACTACGCGGAAGCCGAGCCTGACGTGGCCTGCGTCGGTCCGGACTTCAGGGAGCTCGACGGCGCGCGGCAGGAAGGGGCGTTTCGCTTTCCGGGCGTGGCGCAAGCCGCTATCGATGCCTGGCCCGTCCCCTCATGGTTGCGGCGCGGACGCCTCAACGGACGCGTCGCGGCTGACGGCGCCCCGGTTGAGATCGACCACCCGCTCGGCGCCTGCATGTTGCTGCGGCGGCTGGCCCTCGATCTGGTCGGAGGGTTTTCGCCGGACTATTGGATGTATTGCGAGGAGATTGACCTGTGCCGGCGGCTCAAGGACTACGGCTGGCGCGTGGCGCACGTGCCGGCGGCGCGGGTGTGGCACGTCGGCGGCGCCAGCACCAGCCGGCAGCCGGACCGCATGCTGGCGCAGCTTTATCGGAGCCGGGCGCGTTGGTACCGCGCCCACACGCCGCCGATTGCGGCCTGGGCGTCACTGGGAGCTATGCGCTGGGGGTTGCGCGCCAGATCGGCCATGGACGCCGCCGCCGGTCGGTCGGTGACGGGTGTGGACGGCGCCCTAGCGGCCCTTGACGAGCCGTGAGCCGTCCGGTGCCGCTGAGCGCGATCGTGATCGCCGCGGGCGAGGCGGCCAATATCGAGCCGTGCCTGCGGACGCTGGCCTGGTGCGACGAGCGCCTGGTCGTGGACGCGTTCAGCGCCGACGGCACGCCTTCAGTCGCTCCGACCGGGACGCGCGTCGTTGAACGACGCTTCACCACCTTCGCGGTCCAGCGGCAGGAAGCCCTTGCCCGCGCCGCCTACGACTGGGTGATTTTTGTCGACGCCGACGAGCGCGTGTCCGATGGGCTGGCGGCCGAGGTGCGAGCCCGCGCCGGACGCGAGCCTTACGCCGCCTACGACGTCCCACGCCTGAATCGCATTCTTGGTCACTGGATGCGCGGGAGTGGATGGGCGCCCGACTATCAATTGCGTGTCATGGATCGGCGACGGGTGCACTATCCGATTGAGCGCGCGGTGCACGAGGTCCCCGATATTGACGGCACCGTGGGCGTGTTCGACTCGGCGTTGGTCCATCACAGCTATCGCACGATCCGCGAGTTCCGGCGGCGGCAGCGGCGCTATGCGCGGATGCACGCGCAGAGCCTCTACCGCGCTGGCGTGCGGCGGCGCCGCACGGCGGTATTGGCGCAGCCGCTGCGCGAGTTTAGGCGTCGCCTGGTCGAATACCACGGATACCGCGATGGTTGGGTCGGGGTACAACTCGCGCTGCTCATGGCCGAGTACGAGTGGCGCCTGCAGCGCGGCCTGGCGCGATGCTGGCGCCGCGGCGCCCCGTCCGGATGACCAACGCCGTGCACGCCTCCGCAGTGGTGGTTACGCACCAATCGGCCGGTCACATCGCCGCGTGCCTCGAGGCGTTGCAGGCTGACGGTGACGGCCAGCTTGAAGTCATCGTCATCGACAACCGATCGACAGACGGCACGGCCGATCAGGTGCGCGAGCGATTCCCCGGGGTCACGCTGCGGGTCACCCACCGGAATATCGGCTACGGCGCCGCCGCCAACATCGGCATTGGCCTCGCCACCGGTGAACTCATCCTGGTCCTGAATGCCGATGCGATGGTTGAGCGGGGGACACTCGCGGCGCTGCGGGCCCGCCTGGAAGCCGACCCCAGCCTCGGGTGCGTCAGTCCGGTCCACGTTGGCGCAGGAGACGCGAGCCTATCGCCGGCGCGCGCGTTTCCATCTATCGGCGCCGCGATTGTCGATGGCACGATGCTGGAGCGGTGGCTGCGAGGCACGGCCGTGCTTCGGTCCTACTATCGTGACGCCGCACTGTCGGGCGCGCCGCCGGATTGGCTTGACGGCGCTTGCCTCGCGTTCCGCTCTCGCGCCCTGCGTGACGTTGGCGGATTTGACGCGGGGTATTTCATGTACGCGGAGGAGCTCGACTTGCTGCGGGCGCTGCGAGGCGCAGGGTGGACCTGCGCCGTGGAGGAACGGGCGCGGGTGCGGCACGTCGGCAGCGCTTCGGCGGGACGCGATCTTGTTGTGCGTGAGCGAAATTTCTTCCGGAGTCGCTATCGGTTAGCGGGCAAGATGTGGGGACGCCCCTTCGCCGTGTTTCTGCGCCTATTCGTGGCCCTTATCAATCTGTTCAGACTGGCCGAGCAGCTCGTGCGGATGCTGCTGGCGCGCGACGCACCCTCACCGCGCGTCGAGGCCCGCCGCATTGCGCGCGTCACGCTTTGGCAGTGGTTCGGCTGGCGCCGCTAGTGGTCGTGACCGCTGACGGCGCTTCGCCGTGGAGCCATAGCTAGTGCCCGCGCCGACGCGCCGGATTCTCTTCGTCACCGGCGAGTTTCCGCCGCGCCGCGGTGGAATCGCCGACTACCTGGTTCGCTTGCGGTCGTCACTTGAAGAACTGGGCGCGCGAACCTATGTGGCGACCGAGGCCGTGCCGCACGACAGTCCCGTCGATCGCGTCTACCGCCTGGCGCCAAGGCCCTGGTGCCGACAGATTGTGAATGTGTTGCGGCTGACCCGGCGCATCCGGAGCGATGTGGTCCACATTCAATTCCAGGCCGGGGCCTTCGACTCGGTCCTGCAGGCCGTGCTCATGCCGTGGGCGCTACGCCTCATGGGCTACCGAGGCTTGGTGGTGGTCACGTTTCACGACCTCGCCGAGCCCTTCATATTTCCCCGTGCCGGCCCATTGCGCCGACGGGCCGTCGACCTGCTGCGCGGCTGGGCGGACGTGTGCGTGTACGTCGACGCATACGATCGCGCGCGGGTGAGTGCGCGCATTCCCGGCGAGTGGCGCCGATCCCAGGTGATTCCCGCTGGGCCCGCCTTCGAGCCGCCCCCGTCACTGGACAGTCGGGAGGAGATCCGCGCCACTCTGGGAGTGCCGGGGGACGGCTTTTTGGTGGGGTTCTTTGGCTTTCGGCAGGCTGGCAAGGGGCTTGAGGCCCTTGCGGCCGCGATGCGCAGCCCGGAACTAAAAGGCTGCGGAGCGCGTCTGGCGCTGATCGGAGCGGCGGGCCCTAGCACGAGCCCGCGACGAGCCGCGCCACAGGTGCCGGCGTCCACGTTCGCCGGCGTTGACGTTCTCGAGCCCGGCTACCTGGATGCTGCCGACATTTCGCGCTGGCTGCGCGCCTGCGACGTTGCCGCTTTGCCCTATGACGAAGGGCTGTCGACGCGGCGCGGGTCGTTCATGGTTGCCGCGGCCCATGGTCTGCCCGTCGTCACGACGACCCCCGTGCGGCCGGACCTGCTGGATGTGCGCCATGGCGAGGTGGCGTTTACGCCGGTGCGCGACCCCGCGTCGCTGGCGGCGGCGTTGGTCCGTGTGAGGGACGACCCCGACTACCGGTCGACACTTGAGGTCGGGTCTCGCGCCGTGGCCCGCCGCTACTCCTGGCGCCGCATCGCTCGTCAGACGCTCGATGCCTACGGCGGGTAGGGTCCGCTTGGCTGCCGCGGCCATGGTTCGGCGGCTGGCGCGCTGGCTCACCCCGGAGTTGGCAGTGCTGTCGCTGGTGGCGCTGGGGGCAGGACTGCGCCTGTGGAACCTGGAGGGGCTCGGCGACTTTGACTTCGATGAGGTCGCCGCAATCTGGTACGCGCGTGCCGGATTGCTCGATATCGTGGCCGACCTCGCTCGCGCACCGTTTGAGCATCCGCCGCTCTACTACATGGCGCTGCACGTGTGGATCGCGTGGTTCGGCGAAGCCGAACCCATCGCGCGCGCTTTCTCGATTCCTTTTGGGGTGCTGCTCATCCCCGCGACGTACCGCCTGGCCCGCTGCTACGTCGCGGCCTGGCCGGCGGTGGTCGCGGCCGTTGTCGTCACCACGTCACCGCTGCTGGTGTTCTTCAGCCGCGAGGCGCGGATGTACGCGCCCGCCGCCCTCTTCGCGGTGCTGTCGCTGTGGCTGTTCGAGCGTGCGATGCGAAGCGGACGACGGCGCGATTGGCTGGGCCTGGCAGTCTGCGCGGCGGCGGGCAGCTACATCGACTTCACCGTCGCCATTGCGGTCGCTGCCATGGTTCTGGCCTTGCCGTGGCACTGGCGGCGTCGCCGGCGCCGCGCGCTGACGTTTGTCGCCGTGGCCGTGATGAGCACGGCGATTCTGCTGCCGTGGTTGATTCTGGCGCGCGGACTTCACGACAGCCTGCCAGCGTTCGGCACCGGCCACCTTGGAATTGGCGTGCTCATCGACATCGGGCGGACGGCGTGGCTCGATCTGCTGGTGGGAATTGAAGAGGTGCGTAGCGGACGCCTTTCGACGGCCTTCGCCACCGGCGCGGCGGTGCTGGTGGTGGGCGGTGTCGGCGTCACCATCGTCCGCCGCCGTGGAGGGCTCGTCCTTGGCTACCTGGCGGCGGTTGCCGCGTTTCTAGCGCTGCTGCTCCTCTTCGACAAGGCCTATCAGCCGCGATACCTCTTGCCGGCGATTCCTGCCATTGGTGTGCTGATGGCCGCGGCATTCGATGCCGTACCGCGGGTCCCGCTGCGGGGTCTGGCCGCTGCATTGGTCGCCTTCGTGTTGTTGGCTGGCCCCGTTGCAGCGAGCCGTGCCTATTTCACCGACTACGTGCGGGGCGACTATCGCTCCATAACCGCGACCATTGAAAGCCTCGCGCGATCGCGGCGTCCCGGCCTCGATCAGGGCAAGTTCCGCGATGCCGTGGTGCTCGCCGGTCCTTGGCAAGGGTGGTTTTGGCGGCACTACTACCCAGACTTTCTCGAAAAGGTCGATGTCTGGCTCCTCCCCGACGAGGTTCCTCCGGCCGTGGATGCGTTGGAGGTTGATCGCAAGCTGGCGCACGCCGCGCGGAATCATCGCCGCGTCTGGGTTGTGCTGGCGGGGCTTGAGCAGGCGGACCCCGAGCATCTCACGGAGGCCTGGCTCACCAGGTACTTGTGGCAAGTGCGGTCCGAGGTCTACCGCAATGGCGTGCTGCAACTCTATATGACGGACGCCTTCGACTTTATGAAGCGCAAGGGCCAGGTGAATATCAATGACGAATTTGAGTTGGCCGAGATGTGGTTCACCGGCCACCGGGAAGACCAGGGCCCGCGCGAGGCGGCTGACGGCATGCGCTTCAGCATCCGCCTGGCGGCCCGCGCGACGGTTGACTACGACCTGCGAATACGCGTGTGGGTGGAGGGCCCGACCGGCGCGGTCTATTCCAAGGAGCTCTTCGCCCACGACCTCGCGCGCCGGCGCACATCGTCGTGGTCGCCCGGCGACGTTCATGAAATACGGACGGGGCTCTGGATTCCGGCCGACGCTCCGCCAGGCACCTACCAGACCTTTATGGCCTTTGTCGGACCCGACGGCGCGCCCCTGCCGGTGTCGGGCGAGTTGATTCGGCGGACGTATGTCGGACAGAAGGCATTGTGGCTGGGCCGAACGGTGTTTGTACCGCCGTCCCTCGACGGACAGGGTTGAGCCGGCACGGACTGACGGGAGGTGCTGGGGCCGCGAAGCAAGTACGCCACGCCTCGTCCACGAATTCGCCGAGCTACGACGACCGCAGCGCGTCACGAATTGCTGAAAGCTGAATCCCTCCGATGACGGTCAGCACCACGACGTAGGCGGCAATTGCGGCGATAGCCGCGCCGATCCAGGAAAGGTCACGCAGCAACACGGCCACGACGGCTGCCGCACCCGCGGCCACCAGCGGGCGCGCGACAGGCTCAAGGACGCGACTAAACAACTGGTCCTTGCGCAGAATCCAGCCCAGCCCGGCAAGCAGGACCACCTCGCTGCCGATCGTCGTGGCCGCAGCCGCCACGAAGCCCCAGGTCGGCACTAGCGCCAGATTCAGGACCACATTAGTCAGCGTGGCGACCAGAAACACCGGCGTGAGCCGCCACTGCCGGTCCGAAGCGATCACTACGTATTGCAGCGTTCCGTTGAGATAGCTCAGCGGCAGGAACCAGATCAATATCGCCAGCGCCGTCGCGGTCTGTGGCAGGTATTCCGATCCAAGCAGCGTCTCGACAACGGGCTCGGCGAAAATGAAGAGTAGCGATACGGCGGCGGCGGCCGACGTGGCCAGGATTCGCCACGAGCGAGTGAACCAGCGTGCCAACTCCGCCGGGTCGGCTGAGGCTCGGGCCATGAGGGGGAATGCGGCGAGTACCACGGCCGCGGGCAAGACATTCAGGGCGTTGAGGAATTTGAAGGCTGCGTTGTAGTGCCCCACGATCTCGGTGCCCTGCAAGGGCTGCAGGATGAGGATGTCGATCTGGATGAACGCGGTGGCCAGCAGGCTGTTGAGCATTAGGGGCAGTGCATCCCGCGCCAGCCCGCGCAGGTCGCCCTGCCGAGCTCCCAACGATCGGCGCAGGAGTCCAAATCCGACCGGTCGACCGAGGGCAAACAGCGTGACGCCGCTTGAGATCAGCCCCGCGAGGGCAACCCCCACGACCCCAAATCCCGCGGCAAGGAGAAGGAGCCCCAGACCGGCGGTGAGGCCCGAGGTGCCGGCCACGACGAGGGCGCGGCGATCCATGCGCTCCCAGGCGCCGTAGACCGCCGCGTAGGCCTGGTTCACCGCCGCCAATGGCAGCCCCAGCGCCAGCACACCGGTCGTGATCAGCGCCGGCCCGTCAATGGCGCCGGCCGCCCAATAGATGAGGGCAATGCCAACCATGGCGGGCATGCTGACGGCCAGCAGACGCGCTCGCAGGGCCAAGGCTGATTTGAAGATGCGCTCGAGGCCGGACGCATCCCTGGCGACGTCCCGTGTGACCAGGGTGCCCAGGCCAAAGTCGACGATGACGGCGAAGTAGGCAAGCAGGTTCGTTGCGAACGCGTAGTGGCCGTTTCCCTCCGGCCCGATGAACCTGAGGACGACGACCATGAACACCCAGAACAACGCACGGTCGAGAAGGCTGACGGCGATGGGAGTGACGGCGTTGCGCGTGAACCGCCGTTGTTCGGCGGCTTGGGTGCGCGCGGTTGGTCGAGTGAGGCGTCGCGTGGCGAGAAACGCCAGGTAGACGATTGCAGTAACAACAAGCAGGGCGCCAACGGCAACGAGTCCCATGCCGTTGGCGCCCGCACTCATGGGGAGGGAGGCGAGTCCGAGCTTCCCGCAGGACCGCTGCCTTGGACGTCCGGACCCGCCGAACATAGATCGCGGCTCATACGCGAAACGTTGCGCGATCGGGCAAGAGTTTTTTCCGACGCGCGCGTCGGGGGCCGCTCCGCCGGTGCCCGGGAATTCATGGGCGGCAGCATACGCGCCCTGGCGTCATGTATCGGCGATGGCCCCGTTCTAGATACGGCTGGCCCGTCGGCATCCTCGCGACCATTGGTGAACATGAGCATGAGCAGCACGAATGACTTGCGGTTGGCTCGCCATGCCGCCGCTAGACTGACAGCACCAGCCAACTTCTCCGGTGCTGCGTTCACTCCGTGACTTTCCGTTTCATCGATCGACGGACCATCCTGGCGGGTCTCGCGCTGGCTCCGTTGGCCGGAGTTTCCCTCCGGTCGGCATCCGCTCAGGACGACGAGCCCTTGGCCGTCATGCTCACCGCGATCCGCGGGGTGGGCCGCGATTCCTCGCCGTGGGGAGTCGCCGTCGATGACGACGGCTTCCTGTTCGTGTCGGATTCGCGCACGAGCCGCGTCGTCCGCATATCTCCGGACGGCTTCGAGCTGCTGGTTATCGTCGATGAGGGCGCCGCCGCCGGGTCAGTTTCCAGGCCCAAGGGCATAGCCCTGGGACCCGACGGGCTGCTGTACGTGGTCGATGGGGGCAATCGACGCATTCAGGTCTTCACCCGGGATGGCGAATTTCGCAGCCAGTGGGGCGGTCAAGGGAGCGGCGCGGGCCAGTTCAACGCACCGCGAGGGATTGCACTGGATGCCGACGGTTTCGTCTACGTCGCGGATGGCTTCAACGATCGCGTGCAGAAATTCGGGCCGGACGGATCGTTCGTCGGTGCCTGGGGCAGTCGCGGTAAGGAATCGGGAGAATTCAGCACGCCGAATGGAATTGCCGTCGGACCCTCCGGCTTGGTGTACGTGGCCGACACGTTTCGAGACCGGGTCCAGGTGTTCAGCTCGTCCGGGGAATTCTGGCGATTCGCCGTGGCCGCGCCGGCGGTGCGCAACCCCGTGGGCGTCGCGGTCGATCAGGCGGAGCGGCTGTACGTCACCGAAGAGGCCGATCACCGCGTGGCGGTATTCGAGCCTGACGGCGCGCTGGCGGGCCGTTTTGGGGCCGAGGGCGCGGAGGAGGGCCAGTTCCGATTTCCACAGGGCATCGCCGTCGGTCTCGATGGCCAAATCTATGTCGCCGATAGCCTGAACAGCCGGGTACAGGTGTTCGAGTCGCCACTCAGCCACTCTGCCCCGCCGCCGGAATCCGAGGATTTGGCGGTGGGCATTGCGCTGGCCGATGCGGCGTCAGGGCCGCTGCGTCACAGCTTGACCGACTGGCGCGTGCGGCTCGATGGCGAGTTGCTCACGGCGGGCTTCGCCACCTACTTCAGAGCCACGGGCGGGCTGCAACGTTGGGGGTATCCAACGTCGGATCCCTGGCGCGAGCAGCCCGGCGTGATCTCGCAGTGGTTCCAGCGCGGCGTCATGGACTGGAATCTCGACACCTTCTCCGGCAAGCGGACGGTATTCGCCCGCCCCGCATGGGATCTCATTGGCGGCGGCCGGGGCGGCGCGCCCAATCTCGGCATCGAACCGACCGTGTTTTCGGACCAAGAGGGCGTGATCGTCGGCACGTGGGGTCATCGCGTGTCCAACTTCGCGATCGACGGCACGGCGACAGGGTTTCTGGACTTCTTCGAGGAATTCGGCGGCGCGCTGGCGTTCGGAGCCCCGCGCACCGAGGCGCGCGTTGACACCGGTGCGCCCGGCACGATCATTGCGCCGGGCGCCGAGCCGGGCGTGATCCGGCAGTATTTTCAGAACGCGGTCTTGGAGAGTTGGCCTCATTCCGGCGAGCCGGTGCAACTGCGGCTGCTGGGCGACACGCTGAGAAATCGCCAGTTTCCCAACGGTGCTTGGCGCGCGTTGACGCCGTTTCTCGACGCTGAGTTTGTTCTCAGCGGTGAGGTCCGGGAGTTTCCCCGCAGCGGCGCTGCCGAAGGCTAGGTCGGGTAATAGGCCTCGCAGTTGTCGGCGATGAAGACGGGCTCGCCGGCGGCGTTTGTGGGACTCTCCAAGGAACGCGAGAGGGCGTCAGCCACGAAGTCTCGAATCGCGACCAGGTCCGGTCGCAGGAGAAACGCGCCATCCTCGCCCGTAGTCCACAGCAGCAGCTCCCCGCCGCCGCTGTGAATGGCAAACGAGTGCACTCGCTGAGCGGGGGTCCGAAGCGCCAAGTCCGCCAGCGATGGAAGCCGCTCCAGCGGAAAGTCGGTGCGGAACGCGCCCCCAAGTTCCTCAATGACGGCCGGGATGTTGAGGATCAATGCCGGTGACAGCGCTTGATCTCGAAGGCCGCGCATCACCTGTTGCTGGCGGCAGATTCGGGCAAAGTCTCCAGCCGGGTCATACTTGCGCGAGCGGCCGTAGGCCACGGCCTCGCGCCCGTTGAGCGTGTTCAAGCCCGGCTCCAGCACCAGCCGAATCTCCTCGTCGGTGTCCAAGTAAACGAACCGCTCGTCGAACTCCCGCGGCGACCAGACGTTCACCCCGCCCAGCGAGTCGATGATGCGTTCCACGCCGTAGAAGTTCACCAGCAGGAAGTAGTCGATGGGAAGGCCGGTGATGTTGTGCAGGGTCTCCTGAAGGGCCTCCATGCCCTGGCGCTTGAGGATCTCGTTCACCCGTGAGGAGTGGCTATCGCAGGTATCCAGACAGAGGTCGCGAGGAATCGACAGCACCAGAGCCGAGCCGCTCTCTGGGTCCAGGCTGGCCAGCATGATGACGTCGGTGTTGCCGTCGAATGAGTCCGCGCGGTCGATGCCGAGGAGCAGAAACGTGATGCGCTGCTCGACACCGGGCAAGTCGGACGCCTCGGTTGGAAGCACAACGGGTTCCGTGGTCCCTGGCGTTGGCGTTGCCGCACCTGCCGCTGGAGTGCCGGGCCGGTGGGGCCGTTGGGGCCGTTGGCTCGGGCGTCGGAGACAGCGGCGCGGACGGTGGTGTCGGCGCGCCGGAAGTCGCCGCTGGCGAGGGCACGGCCGCGGGCGACGCCGTCGGAGAGCTCGTGGGACCGGTTGTGACAGTGGCTCGCGGCGAAGGCGAAGCTGGCGCCGCTGACGTCGGCGTTGGCAACACGGGCGTCGCCGCCAGCGTCGCTGCCGGCGTCGGCGCCACGACCACGATCGCGGTCGTGGCGGGGATTGGCGCCGAGGTGCGGTCGCCGCACGCGGCGACGATCAGCATGCAGGCGGCAGCTGGTGCGATCACCCGCGCCACGATTCGGATCAACGGCGTGGCGACCTGGGAAATTGGGAACTCCAGCGGCCCACATTCCTTTTGACCGTACCATCGGCCCGCGAATCGACTACGCACGTGGGAAAGCGGATGCGGCGCGCGTTCCGTGACTAGGCAGCTGGAAGTCGACCATGAATTTCTGACAGCCTTTCAAGACCGGCTCATCCGCTGGTACCGCGCGCACCGACGTGACCTGCCGTGGCGTCAAGCCCGCGACCCGTATCACGTGGCGGTGTCGGAGTTGCTCCTGCAGCAAACCCAGGCGTCTCGCGTGGCGCCGGTGTATGTCGAATTCGTGCGGCGCTACCCGACGATTGAAGACCTCCATAGGGCGCCTGCAGACGAGATCAGCGCGCTGACCGATCCGCTCGGCTACCACATTCGGGGCAAATGGCTGAAGGCCCTGGCGGCGGCCGTGGTCGCTGACCACGGGGGTTGCATGCCCAACACACTGGATGGCCTGCGGCGTCTCCCCGGTTTGGGGCCTTACGCCGCGGCTGCCGTGCATACCTTCGGCAACCGCAAGCGAGCGCCGCTGGTGGATACCAACATCGCGCGCGTGTATACCCGGGCCGTCGGCCTGCCGGCCGAGGGCTCCACCTATCGCGATGCGCGCCGCCTGGCGGAGCTTGCCGAGTCGCTGACACCCGCCCGTCGCTTTTACGACTACGGACAGGGCCTCATGGACCTGGGGGCCACCGTGTGCACCGCCCGAGCCCCGGCCTGCCCCCGATGTCCGCTGCGCAAGCTGTGTCGTGACCAGACGGGCGGGCCGCCCGTGGCCGCGTGGCGCGTGGACGGGATGGCCATGGCTGCTGAGCGCACGGTGGGCTACCGCGTCGGATCGCGGGCTACGCCGCGCCGGGAGGCATCGACGGACTCGTGAGGCGCCTAGCTCGCCGCGCCCTCTTTCCGCGTCTGGAGGGCGTCGAGGGCCGCGCGCTCGACCTCCGCTACGTCCGGACTGTCGATGAGGCCGCTCGCGGGGCTGCCGCGATAGACCCAAACCGCGTTCGGTGCGTAGGGGCCGTAGACCCACGGCTCGGTCGTGGTGAAGACCGTCACCGACGGTGTGCCCACACACGCGGCAAGCTGCGCGGCCGTTGAGTCGTTGCCGATGAACAGGTCGCTGCCTGCGATGAGCGCCGCGAGCTGACCGAAGCCTGTCTGGCCGCTCAGGTCGAACGCCGACTCCCGCATGGCAGACCGTACGGCGGCATTGGAGCTCGCGTCCGACGGCAGACCCACAAGCACCACGGTTGCGCTCCGGCGCTCGATCAAGGCGTCCGCCACACGCGCATAGCCGGCGGCGGTCCAACGCTTCGAGACGTCCACCGCGCCCGGATTCAAGCCGCCGCCTGGAGCCATGATCACCAGCGGGCGGCCGGGCGTGACCCCAAACTCCTGATGCAAGCGGTCGGCGGCCGCCGCGTCGCTTGGCGAGGGATGGAAGTGGCAGCGAACGCTGCTCGTATCGATTCCCATGGCCCTGGCGACCCGAAGGTAGGCATCGACTTCGTGCTCGTCGTCGGCAATGGACACCCGCGTGGTGTGTGCGAATCCGCGTCCTTTGTTGTGGAGGCCGATTCGATACGGAATGCGCGCGAGATAGGGCAAGAGCGCCATGAGCGGCGAGCGATCCAAGACCACAGCCGCGTCGAATCGGTCTTGCCTGAGGCGTCGGGCGAAACCGAGGTATGCCTGGGCGTCATAGCGGCGCGGCGTACCCAGCTGCTCCATGTCCAGCGTCGCGTCGACGTGCGGATTGTTTGCTAACGCCCGGCTGGCGTAGGTGCCGACGGCATAGGTGATTCGCGCCTCGGGGTGCGCCCGGCGCATGGCGTCTAGAAAGGGCGTCGTTCGCAGCACGTCGCCCAGGGCAAGCGGCTTGATGACCACCGCAGAAAACGGCGACGGTGGCAGCGCCCGGTCGCCGGGTGGCGACGGCCGCACAATCAGGTTGGCGGCGCGGCTTAGCGCGGTGACCGTATGTGCCCGCAAGCCACGGCGGCGACGCCAGTCTTTGCTGGGCTCCCATCGCCTCATGGCAGCACGCTCGAAGGAGCTCGCGCGATCCGATTGCAGCAACGAGCCTAGCACCGTCCGGGTAGGGACTGCCATTGGCGGCAGCACCGTACACTTGCGGCATCTCAGCGCTGGCCGTTCCAGCGCGGCCTATATCCCCACCGGTGCCTGTCTTCGACTACCGCTGCCGCGACTGCCGGCGGCGCTCCACCAAGCTTTTCAAGACCTTCGCAGCCGTGCACACCCCGCCGTGTCCTCATTGCGGTTCGGATCGGTTGGAGCGCCTGCTGTCGCGGGTCACTATCGTCCGCGGCGGCACCGGCGATGACGACTCGGGCCACGACGACTTCGCGGGCATGGACGCGGCCATGGAAGGCCTTGAGACCGGCGATCCGCGTAGCCTGGCGCACATGGCGCGTCACATGAGCGAGGAGATGGGAGAGGACTTGCCCGACGAGTTCGAGCCCATGCTGCGCCGCATGGAGGCCGGAGAAATGCCCGACGATGCCGAGTTCGAGGACGCGGCTGCCGACCTGGACGATGGCGGCGATGCGTTCGACGAGGACTAACCTGCGACCTCGACTCCTCGCGCTCGACGTGGACGGCACGCTGACCTGGCCCGGCGTAGGCCCGGATAGCGACGTGATCCGATCGCTCGGCGACCTTGCGGCGCTGGGCGTCGCAGTCGTTGTCGCGACGGGCCGCGGGACGTACTCCACCGCAGAGATCACGCGCGAGCTGCCCGCCTCCGCGTATGCCGTCCTCAACAACGGCGGCATTGTGCGGCGCGTCAGCGATGGCCAGGTGCTGCGAGCCAGACACCTGACCCACGCAGCCGCGGCTGCGGTGCTTGAGGTATATCGAGACTGCGGGATGGCCGGCATCTGGGTCGAGTCACCCTTCGCCGGCGGGCGCTACCTGTGCGACGGCGCGTGGTGGACCCATGCCCCGACGCGGCTCTACCTGTCGACCAAGCTGCCGATCATTCGCCCGATGCCAAGCGCGGCGGTGGCCGCGCCGGCCGTTGAGGTGTTCGCCTTCGGCGACCGTGAATCGGTGGCCGGCGCCGAACGCCGCATCAACCACGAGCTCGGCGATGCCGTCTCCACCGTCTCCTGGTGGAGCGAGCGTCTCGGGGCGGGCGGTTTGGAATCTCTTCCGGCCGGCGGGACTAAAGGAGAAGCCGTGGCCTGGCTGGCCGGCGAGCTGGGGATTGACGCCGCCGAGGTCGTGGCCGTGGGCGACGATCGCAACGATATCGAGATGCTGCAATGGGCCGGTCGCGGCGTCGCCATGTCGCACGCGCCGCCGGAGGTGCAGGCGGCGGCCGATGAAGTGGCCACGGTCGAGGGACCGCCGGCCGTGCGCCAGCTCGTGCATGAGGTGTGGGGCGTCTAGCTGGCTCCGTCGTACTGCCGGCAGAGGGATGGGGTGGGGGGCGAACCGATGCGCGGCCGGTGCTAGGATTTCTCGGTCCGCCGATGTAGCTCAGCTGGCAGAGCGGGGCTTTCGTAAAGCTCAGGTCGTGGGTTCGAATCCCACCGTCGGCTCCAAGCCTTCAACCTGTGGCGCAGCGAATTTCTATGCCGGCATGGTGCGCACGGCGTAGCGCGGGATGTTGGCGTCCGCGGTTACCAGGGTGAGCCCCTCGACCTGCGCCTGCGCCACCAGCATGCGGTCGAATGGGTCGGTGTGATGCCTTGGCAGACTCCCCGCCTGCTCGGCGTGTACGAAGGCGACTGGAAGCTCGCTGAAGCCCGCCGTCTCAACTGTCGCCGCCAAATGGTCCGGGACCCGTAGCTTTCCCAACGCGCGCTTGATGGAGATTTCCCAAATGCTGACCGAGCTGACGTAGACGTCGTTGCGTGGGTCCGCCAACGCCCGGCGCCCGTCGCTGCCAAGTCTTGGATCCCCGCTCAGCGCCCAGAGCAGCACGCTCGTGTCGACGAGCAAGCGCTTCACAGTTCGCCCTCGAATGCCTTGATGACTTCCTCAGGTGTTTCGTCGAAGTCCGGCGCAATCCAAATCTGACCCTTGAGGTCGCCCAGCTTGCGTGGCTCGCTCTCGCGCCGATATGGCACCAGCCGCAGATACGGCTTGCCGGCCTTGGCGATGATGACTTCTTCGCCCTCCCAGCCTGCTCACCGAGTCGGGAAAGCTGCGTTTTGGCTTCGTGCATGTTGACTTGCATGGCGGCTCGCGGGTCTTAGCTAAGCTAGGCTAAGTTTAGCTGCTACCTGAATCGGCGGACAACTGCCGCAGCGTGAGCCATCCGTGCGCCGGTCGGGTGAAGTCGGGACAAGCCCTGCGCGTGTCGAAGGGGCGTGGTTCGACAAGGCCTGCCGTGAGCTTGCCGAAGAGCTCACCACGAACGGGGATTGCTAGCTGTGGGACTCTTCGCCCGGCCTCGCCGGTCCCAGTCCGAACACCCGCCGCGCGTTGCCGTGCAGCACCGCGGCGTAAGCCACGGGATCGAGGCCGGCGCTGTCCACCAAACCGACCATGAGCGATGGTGAGAGCAGGTCCATGTCGGTGCCGAACATGACGCGTTTTGGCCCCAGACGATCGACTGCCGCGCGCACCGGGTTGTCCTGCGGCCAGGAGCTGGCGTACTCGACATAAAGATTGGGCAGCGGCGTGGCAAGCTCCAGCATCCGCTCCCAGTCCAGACCGCCGCCGTGATAGGCCACCACGGTCAAATCCGGGTGCTTCGCCGCCAGCTCGACAATGCCGTCCACCTGTTGAGTCTCACTTGGTGGGTCGAATCCGCCCAACGCCATCACGTGATTGACCACCGGCTTGCCGCGGGCGGCGACCTCGCGGAATAGCGCGTGCATTCGTGGGTCGCCGATGGCCACGCGCGAAAGCTGCGTGTGCAGCTTGGCGCCCACGACGTGGGGCTCGGGGTACCACCGTTCCATCTCCTCGCACGAGCCCGGCACATCGTGGGGGGTGATCGTCACCAGCGGGCGAATGTTGCCGCTTCCGCGACTGCCTTCCACGAGTTCGCGATTGCCCCGCCGGAAGTCGTTGGTGATGGCCAGCGCCGATGAGGCCAGCGTCTGCTCGACGTTGTATTTGGCCATCAACCGTTGCAGCGTGGTGATGCCGTGGTTCTCGCGGCTGGTGGCGCCGGCGTAGGGCCAGGCGCCGTTGTGCGCGTGGATGTCGATGATCGGCACGGTCTCCGGACCCCGCACCGGCGCGCCGAAGGGATCGGGTGTCAGGTCCGGCGTCGCCTGGTCGGCGACATCGAGTCCTTCGATCAGACGCAGGGCGTTTCCGGACAGCATCAGTCGGCGGTCCGGCTCCGGCAGGTTGGCGTGCAGCACCAGGTCGAGCGCGGACAGTGCGTTGAAGGGTGGCCCGGACGTGCCGAACAGCACCCGGTCGGCGCCCACATCGGAGGCAATCAGCTCCAGCGTGTCGGGGCGGCAGAGCCGATGGCTTTCCAGGTGGACCCGGGGATCGGTCCGCATGACGGTGAGCGCCTCGCCCAGCGTGGCGTAGGTCACGTCGGCGAAGATGATGGTCAGGTCCATGTCACCCAAGGCGTGCATGTAGTCCGTCAACTCGCCGATGGGATTGCCCAGGTCGGCCATGAGGACCAGTCCGGCGTCGGCGATGCGGCGCGCGGCAGCTAGGAACGTTGCCTCGGTCGTCGGCCAGGCGCCTTGGGCGCCGCGAAACGCGCGAAACAGCCGCACGCCGGCGTCGATTGATGCCTCGACCTGATCCAGCGCGCGGCTTCCGGACCGCGGGTCGACCACCGCGGCCGCCGTCAACTCCCCGTGCCGTGCCGCCGCGGCGAGAGCGTCGGCATTGCCAAGGCCCGCTTCGTGGTAGACCCCGCTGAGCGCCGCGACGTAGGTGTGGGTGATTCCGACGGCGGACGCTCGGTCCACGACCTCCGCCGGAGTCCACGAGGCGCGCGCGAACGGCACGGCGCCAAAATGACCCGATACGTCGATGATCTGGTTGGCCATTGGGGGTGTCAGCAGGGGAACGGCGCGCGCATTATGCGTGACGCGCCCGGACGCGCCGCGCGGATCAGAGACGGATGAAGCGCTCGAGCTCCAGGGCAAAGACCGTGGCGCCGCCCACTTCGACCTCGACCGGCTCTGCCAGCAGCATTGTGTCGCCCGCCAGCGAGACGATCTGCATCTCGCTGCGGGTTTGGCAGTGGCTGGCGATCAGGTCCATCAGCGTCTCGTGCCGGGTGTGCGAATAGGCCACCATGATGGCCTCGCTCGCTCGCTGCAGGAATCCGCCGCGCGTCGGAATCCGCGTGTGCGCGAAGCCAGCGTCGTTGAGTGCGTTGGACAGGCCCATGGCGTCTGCGTCCTGCACCACGGCGATGACGAGGCGGTCGTTCTCTCCGGCGGTCATGTGCACGTCAAAGCCTCGCGAACTGGCCGGCCCGCACCACGAACACGATGCCGTAGGCCGAGCCGCCGGCGTCCGCCCCCGCCGCTTGACCGGCGGCCTGCTTGAGCAGGTCGATGACGGCATCGACCGCCGACTGCGCCACCCCGATCACAAAGACCGCGTTCCCCCGTCGCAGGAACCCGCCCTGCGCCGTGATTCGTGTCACGCCGTAGCCCCCATCGACCAAAGCCTGATTCACGCGGTTGGCGTCGTCGTTGTGCACCACCGCGCATACCAGTCGATCGATCTCGTCAGTCATTGCCGTTCCGAATTGGCCAATCGCGCCCTTTCACTTTCGCACATGCGGACGGCGAACGCGGCTACCGGGGGAGCGTCAGGTGCTTGCCGAACCCATGCGCCGCCGCGTGATAGGGCGAGTCGAAATAGGTCGAAGTCTTGAACCACTCGTGCCGGCCATCCGTGGCCTGGCGTCGCACGCGTTCGCGCAGCGTTTGCTGCTCGCTTTCCGACATCGGTGTGAATGTGCGGGCGATATCGAGGTCCTGCAGCACGTCGGCGTGGGTGACGGCGCCGCAGGCCAGGGATGTGATTGGCTGGGACAGGGCGTAGTGCCGCAGCTCTTGCGCCGTCAGTCCGGCCTCGGTGATGAATTGCCCGTTGCCTCCCAGCGACTTCATGCCGATGCACGCGATGCCGCGCCGGTTCAATTCGGGAAGAACCTCGGCAATGAAGCTGCGGTATTGGTGGTCGAAGACGCTCACGGGCATCTGGCACGCGTCCCACTCGTAGTCGGCGGCCAGCATGCCCTTGAAGATGTGCGGGCTCTTGTGTCCCGTGAAGCCGACGTAGCGCACCTTGCCCTGCGCCTTGGCGATCTCGGCGGCCTCGACGGCGCCGCCGGGATCGAAGATCCATTCGGGGTCGTTGTCGTAGTTGATTTCGTGGAACTGCCAAAGGTCCAGGTAGTCGGTGCGCAGGCGGCGCAGGCTCTCGTCGAGCTGTTGCAGGGCGCCGTCGCGGGTCCGGTCGCAGACCTTCGACATGAGGAAGATGTCGTCGCGATGGTTGGCCAGAGCGCGGCCATAGCGGCGCTCGCTGAGGCCGTCGCCATAGTCCCAGGAGGTGTCGAAGAACGTGACGCCGTTGTCCAGCGCCGTGCGGATGATGCGCTCGGCTTCCGCGTCGGCCACCGTGGGCCGCGACAGGTGGCCGCCGCCGAGGGCGATGATCGAGACTCGATCCGGATGGCGGCCGAAGGGCCGCGTGGGCAGCGGGTCGTTCGCGCTCGGGGTCACCGGCGCACCCTAGACCATGCCCTGGGTCGTGTAGCCCCAGAGGTCGTACTCGCCGCCCTTCGCCAGCACCTCGTCCGCATAGTCCTCCGCGTTGTCCCGCGGACGGTAGCCCAGCTCGGTGACGGCATTGGTGATGTCCCAGTAGGCGCGCGCGTTGGCTGAAATCCCATAGTAGATGCCCCAGCGAATGCCGGGCGCCTCGACCGACCGGCGCACGAGCTGGACCAGGTCGCGGTCGCTCAGCCAGGTGGAGAGGATGCGAGCGCCGGTGTCCCACTCCGGGGGCTTCTGGCGGTAGTTGTAGCTGCCGATGCGCAGGCAGACGACCTCGAGACCGAATCGATCCGCGTAGTAGCGGCCCAGCGATTCGCCCCAGACCTTGGCGACGCCGTACATGCCGTCGGGTCGCGGCGTGGACTCCGCGTCGCAGCGCTCGCCGACAAGCTCGTACCAGCCGGTGGCGTGGTTCGAGCTGGCGAAGACGAAGCGCTTGACTCCGGCCCGCCGCGCCGCTTCGTAGGCGTTGTAGACGCCGACGACGTTCGGCTGCAGATACGGCCCAAGCTCGTCCGTGTCGTGGTTCGACTTCGCGTGCATGTGGACCACCGCGTCCTGCCCGGCGAACGCCTCGGTCACGGCGTCGATGTCGTCGAAGTCCAGCACCCGGAACCGCGGATCGTCCTGCGGCTGGCGCGACGTCCCGGTGAGCGTGAACACACCGTCCAGGTCTTCCATCAGCGTCCGCCCGATCTTGCCGGTGGCGCCGGTGACGATCACGTTGGGTCGATTACTCACAGGCGGGACTCCTCAGTGGAAACGGCACGCCGCAGCTGCGCCGTAGCGTACCGGTCGTTGACGGGACGGGCATATCGGAGTGGTGTCCGCTCCGGATGCCTACGCCCCAGTTTGATCGAGCGCATCGCGCCGGGAAGTGAATCGCTCGATCCAGCCAAGGTGATGCCGCCGGGCGGCGACGATCCGATAGGCGGCGTCGACGAGCCGCGCAACGACCGCGATGGCGAGCAGTTGCCCTGCGCTCGGTCCCAGGGCTGCGGCCAACGCTTGCCGGAGCGCCGGACCGGCGGAGGAGACGCGGCCGTGGGTGTTCACGACGTGCAGGGCGGTGCGACGTTCGGCCTCCGAAAGTGGCGCCAGGAGCGGATCGGCCTCGGGCCGGTTGAAGTCGAGCAATGTTAGTCGGCCACGGCGGTCGAGCCGGCGAAGGACCCTTGCGCAGACGCGACAGAAGGCGCACTCGCCGTCGTAGAGCACGACCGGGCGGTCCCTCACCCCCGGATCAAGTCTGGGGCAGGCTCAGAGCTTGTCGAGGGGCGTGGTTCGACAGGCTCACCACGAACGGAGCCGGATCGCGCGCGGGACACGTTTGTCAACAAGAATCACGGACTCCACAGCTTGGCCGGCGCATGATATAGCTGTCCCAAGAGGAGACGGGAGATCATCACCACATGGCGCATCACGACTTCGAGCCTACGACGTATCACAACACCTTTGGCTGGCACGAGCCGCCGCTCACGGTGCAGCCGGGTGACAGCGTGCGCACGAGCACCGTCGACGCCCGCGGCGGCGACCGGCATGGCAACACCATCGCGCTGCGGGGCAATCCGCAATCAGGGCCGTTTGCGGTCGCGGGCGCGGAGCCGGGCGACACGCTCGTCGTAACGCTTGACCGGGTGCGCATCACGCGGCCGTGGGGCTTCAGCTCGTCGGCGCTCGCGGCCAACGTGCTGGAATTTGATGACGTGCCGCGGTTCGCCGACGAAGCCGACCGCTCGTTCTGGGATATCGACCTCGCGGCCGGCACGATCAGGCTCCAGGCGCCCGAGCGCGGGCCGGCGGGGGAGCCCACGCCGGCGCGGAATCGTATCCACGACATGACGCTGCCGCTGCGGCCCATGATTGGATGCGTGGCGGTGGCGCCGCCCGGACGGCAGCACATCTCGACCGCCACTTCGGGGCCCTTCGGCGGCAACATGGACTACAACGGCGTCGTGGAGGGGCTGCGGCTCTGCTTTCCCGTGTTCGCGCCCGGGGGGCTGTTCCACATCGGAGACGGCCACGCCTTGCAGGGTGATGGCGAGATGGACGGCACCGGGGTGGAGGTGCCCATGGACGTGACCTTCACGCTGGACCTCATCAAGGGCAAGCCCATCGAGTGGCCGCGCTTCGAGAACGACTCCCACATCATGACGGCTGGCAACTTGCGACCGCTCGACCAGGCCGTGCAGCACGCCACCTCCGAGATGGTGCGCTGGCTCGAAGCCGACTACGGCCTGACCGCGCGCGAGGCCCATCTTCTGCTCGGGCGCATGGTCGAGTACGACCTGGGCAACATGTTCGACCCCGCCTACACCATGATCTGCAAGCTGCGGAAGGACGTGCTGCGCGAGGTGGTGGGCGGCTGAGGAGGGTCCGTTCGATTCCTCGCGGATGCGGCAGACGCGGCCATGTAGTGGGGTGGCCGAACGCTGCCGTCTCAGCCTTCGCTCCTTCAAGTGACATTTGCATGATCCCGAAAGGGCGGGTCTAAGACCCGCCCCTACGCCAAATACCTTGGCGGCCCGAAGTCGGGTGAACCTGGATTCCGGCGTGCGCCGGAATGACGAGAGGTTTCGCAGAGCCGTCGTCAAGGGGACGGAAAATGCGCTGCGGCTGTCTAGGCGTCGTCGAGGCGCGCGCGGTATTGCAGCGCCTCGGCCAGGTGGGCTGGGCCGATTACCTCCGCGCCGTCCAGGTCGGCGATGGTGCGGGCGAGCTTGAGCGTGCGGTGATGCCCGCGTCCGCTCAAACCCATCCGGTCGTGCGCGTCGCGCAGCAGCGCCTCGGCGCGCTTGTCCAGCACGCACAGCTCCGGCACCAGGCGCGCCGTGATCTCGGCGTTCACCCGCAGATTGTGGGGGTTGAGTCGTTGAGCCTGGATGTCGCGGCAGGCTTCCACGCGCTCACGGACGGCCTCCGACGACTCGCCGCTATCCGCCACCACCATGTCGTGATAGGGGATCTGCGGCACTTCGACGTACACGTCGATGCGGTCCAGCAGCGGGCCTGAGATTCTCCGTCGGTAGCGCCGCGCCGCCTCAGCCATGGTCGAGTCGCCGCCCCCGCCCTCGGCGTAGCCGCCGGGTGACGGGTTCATGGCGGCCACGAGCATGATCCGGGCGGGCAGCGTGACCGAGTAGTTGGCGCGCACGACGCTGACGGTGCCGTCCTCCAGCGGCTGGCGCAGGGCTTCGAGCGACTGCCGGCTGAATTCCGGGAACTCATCCAGAAAGAGCACGCCCCGGTGGGCCAGGCTGATCTCGCCCGGCTGCGGGCTCACGCCGCCGCCGACCAGGCCGACGTGCGACACGGTGTGGTGCGGCGCACGGAAGGGTCGCTCGGCGATCAATGAGGTCCGCTGCGGGATCAGGCCGGCGACGCTGTAAACCTTGGTGACCTCGATGGATTCTTCCAACCCGAGCGGCGGCAGGATCGACGGCACGCAGCGCGCCAAGAGGGTCTTGCCGGCGCCGGGCGGGCCGATCATCAGCACGTTGTGGGCGCCGGCGGCGGCGATTTCGAGCGCCCGCTTTACGTGGGCCTGTCCGCGCACGTCGGCAAGGTCGACGGGATAGCTCGAGCGATCGACGGCCGCCTGGGTAGCTGGCAGCGGCTCGATTTGAATCAATCCGATGAAGTGCGCGATGAGCTGCTGCAGCGAGTTCACGGGCAGCACCTGGATGCCGCTCACCACGGCCGCTTCGGGTCCATTCACAGCCGAAACGAAGGCGCGCTGCATGCCCGCCCCGCGAGCCTCGGCCACCATCGGCAGAATCCCGTCGGTATGCCGCAGGGCGCCGTCGAGCGACAGCTCGCCGAGGAAGACCGCGCGGTCCTCCGTGGTGTCGCCCAGCTGTCCGGTTGCGGCCAGAATGGCGGTGGCAATGGACAAATCGTGCACCGGCCCGACTTTGCGCACGTCCGCCGGCGCCAAGTTGACCGTGAGGCGGCGATTCGGGAACACGGCGCCGCTGTTGCGAATTGCGGCGCGCGTGCGCTCCCGCGCCTCCTGCACCGCGGCGTCGGGCAGACCGACGATGGTGTAGGCGGGCAGGCCCTGGGCTACGTCGACCTCGACGTCGACGAGCACGCCGTCAAGGCCCACGAGGGCGCAGCTATGCACTTTGGCGAGCATGCGCGGATTCTACTCCTGCGCTGCCGGGTCGGCGTCGCCGCTATTGGGGCACGGCAACCGCGACGAAGGTGATGCCGAGCAACACGTCCTCGTCGACGGAAGCGACGAACGGCACGTTGGGAATGGTCAGTTCGAAGTCCCCGCGCAGGATGGTGGTCACCGCCGTGCCCTCCACGCGGTCCGGAGCCACCAGGGTCATCTCGGCGTCGAACGTGACCTCTCGCGTGATGTCGCGGATGGTCAGGTTGCCAACGATCTGGAACGGCGCGGGCTGGCCCATTTCCAACGTCTCGGGAAGCCCTTCAAGCCGTACGGGCTCGAACGTGGTGAATTCATACTGGTCGCTTGCCGATTCGAGAATCCGCGAGCGGATGGCTCGGTCGCGTCGCTCCTCCGGCGTGCGCAGCGTGCGCACGTTGATGCGCAGCGTGCCGAGTTGCGATGCCTCGAGATCGGTGAAATCAATGATGAAGTCGCCCGCCACCTGATTGGTGGTCCCCACGACCCGCGTCGGCGCACCGCGCAAGATCTCGTCGATCTCGAACCGGACTTCCGACTCCTCCGGCACGATTCGATAGAGGACGGCGGCGCTCGGCACGCCGCCGGCTGGCTCTTCGGCGGCAGCGGTTTCGGTGGCTGCGGGCGTTGCTGTTGGTGCAGCGGCCTGGGCCGTCGCCGCCGGGCGTGGCGGGCGCGTCGTCGCCGCAGCGAGTTGCCGTTGCGGCCGCCGTTGGCGTCTGGCGCGGCGGGGACCTCGACGTCCTGATCGTCGGGGCAGCCGTCGTGGGGGTCGCGGTTTCGGCCGCCGCGGCAGGTGCGGCCAATTGCGGGGCGCTGATGGGCTCGCTGGCCTCGCCGGTTCCGCCGGGGATCTCGATGACGACGAGGTAAATCACAACGACCGCGACAACAGCGAGCAAGGCGGCGACGATGGCCCACCGGGTCATTCCGCGAGGCATGGATGCTCCTCTATCTGACCGATCGAAAATGTCTAGGCAGGTGCCGCCCCTTGCTCATCAGTGTAGGCCGGTCGGGTGTGGTGACCATGCAGAGGCTGTGTAGATTGTGCGCAGACGCCCGGTTCGCCTGAACGGCGGGTCCTAGCGAACTCTAGGCAAGGTCATGCTGCCGCAACCAATCGCGCAGTGGGGACTCGGTGCCGATGTATTGCAGCGGCGCGCTGCCTTCGTTCGGGTAGTCCAGCAGCTGCCGGCGGATCGGGTCCGCCTCCGCGAGCAGATCGGGCGGAACTGGCATCGCATCTATGGCGCGCCGTCGAATCCAGCGATAGCCGTAGCCGTAGAACAGCGCCCGACGCGACCAGGGCGCGGCGTTGGGGCTGCCGTCGTGCCACAGCCGCCGGTCGAAGATGACCGCGCTCCCGGCCGGCGCGCAGACGGGGACGGCGCCGGCGGGCTGGCCCTGACAGTCCGGTGGGACGTCGATCGAGGACCGTGTGTGGGCGCCGGGCAGCACCCACAGGTTGGCACTGCCGGGCTGCGAGTGATCGGTGAGGAAATAGGCGACCTTCACTGACAAGCGCGCCGGCACGGATAGCTCCGGCATGTCCTTGCCCATCCAGGACGAATCCTGATGCCAGTTGAGCGTGTCCCGTGCGGGATCGAACTCGTCCGTCTGCGGCGGCGTGATGATGAGATGGGTGCTGTAGAGATAGATGTTCGGCCCCAAGATGCCCCACACCTTGGGGAACAACCGGGGATGGTCAATCAGGTCTATGAAGGCCGGATCGAGCGTGATGAATCCGAGGTGCAGCACGCGCTGGTCGATTCCCGCGTAGCGTTCGGGTGATGCCAGCCGGTTGGCGTCGCGCAGCCGATCGAGCACCGCGTTGAGCGCCGTCACCTCCGCGTCGCTGAGAGCGTCTTCGACCACGAGGTAGCCCTCGGCGTCGAAGCGAGCCCGCTCGCTATCGGTCAAAACGTGCGCGAGGCAACTGGGGTCCATGGCGCCCATCGTAGAGCCTGAGGCCGGTCAGCGTGTGGCGATGATGGCCTCGGCCAGAATGCCCACGGCTTGATCGATCTGCTCGTCGCTGACGATCAAGGGCGGGGCGATCTGCATCGTTCCGCCCAGCAGGGCGCGAGTCGCCAGCCCGCGTTCCAGCGCCGCCGCGGCCACGGCGGTCGGCCGCTCGCTGACGTGGTAGGGCTCTCTGGTGTCTTGGTTGCGGACCAGCTCCACACCGGACATGAGGCCCGCCGACCGGATGTCGCCGACTTCGGGGAGGTCGTGCAATTCATCCAACCGCTGGCGCAGCCGGCGGCCCTTGGCCGCAACGCCATCCACGACGCCCTCATGCTCGAGGATGTCCAGATTCGCCAGGGCCACGGCACAGGGCACCGGGTGTCCCGAGTACGTGAATACGTGCATCAAGGGCGGATCGCCCGGCGCTTCGCGCATGGCGTCCCGCAGGCGCCGCCGCAGCATCACGCCGCCGAGCGGCAGGTAGCCGCTGGTGACGCCCTTGGCGAAGGTCATCATGTCGGGCACCACGTCGTCGCGCTGCGAGCCGAACCAGGTCCCGGTGCGGCCAAAGCCGGTGATCACCTCGTCCGCGATCATGAGCACGTCGTACCGGTCGCAGACCTCGCGCACGGCGCGGAAGTAGCCGTCCGGGGGCACGATCACGCCGCCGGTGCCGAGCACGGGCTCCATGATCACGGCGGCTACGCGATCCGGTCCGAGTTCCTCGATGCGCCGCGCCACCGCGTCCGCACGGGCGATGCCGTCTTCGTCGATGTCGTCCGGCCCATACTCCGTCCCAGCGGTAGGGGTAGGGCGGCGGCACCTTGTCGAAGCCTTCGGCAAGGTCGCCGAACGTGCCGTGGTATTCGGTGAGCCCGGTGGCCGACGCGGCCCCGTGCGTGAGGCCGTGATAGCCGCGAACGTGCGAGAGCACGAGCGCCTTACCGGGCTGTCCCTGCAAACGCCAGTAATAGCGCGCGAACTTGAAGGCGGTCTCGGTGGCTTCTGCCCCGCCGGAGGTGAAGTAGGCCGCCGTGAGGTCGCCGGGAGTCAGCGACGCCAGCCGCGTGGCGAGCTCGATGGCCGGCTGGTGCGAAAACCCGCTGGCCGTGTGGGCGAAGGCCAAGCGCCGCATCTGATCCGCCGCCGCGTCGGCCAGCTCGGCGCGGCCGTGGCCGACGTTGACGCACCACAGGCCCGACGTGCCGTCCAGCAGCTCGCGGCCGTCGGCCAGCCGCAGCGTGGCGCCGCTTGCCGATTCGACGATCACCGGGCCGGTGCGCGCGTGGTGCCCGGCGCGCGTGAGCTGATGGATCAGATGCTCTATGTCAGCCGAGGCCAGCGCATCGCGCGTGGTCGTTTCAAGCATGGGGCGTCCTAGAGGCGGCTGGCCGCGCGCGGAATGCTAGCACCGGCGGCGGCCGTGGCTGTGAACTCGGCGGCGCGGGTGGCAACATCTGCCTCGGTGGCGTCGCCATCGTGCGCGAGCAGCCGTATGCCCAGGTCCAGCGCGTCGCCCCGCCGCACGGTGCCGGCCTCGCGCGCAAACGGGTTTATGACCACCGTGCCCCAGTCGTAGGCCACCCACGGCACGCCCGCGGTGGAGGCGTGCCGGAGGATGGTGAGGCCCGCTCGCGCACCATGCGGGGCCGGACCCGACGCATCCACCCAGGCGGACGTGCGATTGGTGATCGCCGCGCCGCCGCTGCGGCCGTCGGCGTCGATCAGCGTTCCACCGTCGACGACGCGCAGGCCGTAGGCGAGACGCACGGTGAAGTAGGCGTGGCGGGTTGGCCCGATGGTCAGGTCCCACTCCGTTGGGCGCAGACGCGAGCGGATGTCGACCGTGTTGACGACGTCGCCGGGACGGATATCGGTCGTCCTCGTTTCCACGGCGAGAGTTCGTCGCCCGTCCGCCGCCCCCCACTCCTCCGGCCCTTGCCATTCGACCGTCTGCACCACGCGCAGATGATCAGGAGCAAGCTCGGTCGTGCTGATATCCACCGCCCACGTGCGGCCCGGGGCGCGGCCTTGAAATACTCGGTTGGCATAAAGGTTGTAGGTGCCGGACTCCGTCAGCGGCGAGACCGCCGGCGTCAGCGGCGGGAACTTGGCCGTGACCATGTCCGCGCCGACCGTGACCGAATCGTGATGCGGGTGGTCGGTGGGGCTTTCGGCGGTCAGCGGCACGCCGGCAGGCGAGTACAGCGGGTACAGGTAGCAGCGGTGTTCGCCTTGGGTGAAGGCGCAGATAGGCCGGTCGTGCCAGGCAACGGCGACGCGACGCGCCTGCGGGGTGGCCGCGCGGGGCAGATCAAGCTGCTCGGTGGTGACAGAGAAGTGCCGCATGTCCTTGTCCACGCCTTCGCTCATTTGACGGGCGGCCAGCGACGCAGGCTATCGCTGGCCTCCAGACCCGCATCCTGCCCGCTGGCAAAGGCCGCGGCAATGAGATTGCGCTCGCCGGCCACGATGTCGCCGCAGGCCCAGATGCCGGGGATGGGCTGTCCATCGACATTCAGTACGCGGTGGTCTCCGTCGCAAAGCAGGAAGCCCTCGTCGTCATGCCGGGGCGAAAACCTGGCCAGGAATTCGTCGTTGGTCACGAGGCCCTCGTCGACGAAGAATCCGTCGAAATAGAGCTCGCGGCCGTCGGCGAGACGCAAGCCGAGCAGGTCGCGTCCGCTGCCGATGTGAGCCTCGATCCGCTTGGTTTCGAGCCGCACGCCCCGGCGCTCCATTTCCACCAGCACCGCGTCCGACATGCCGTGGGGTCGCCCGTTGGTCAGCACGGTCATCCGGTGGGTGAAATCCTGCGCGCCATGCACCACGTCGAAGATGTAGTCGCCGACACCCACGATGGCAAGTTCCCGGTCGGTGTGCAGGTGACCGTCGCAGCGTACGCAGACATGCCACCCGCGGTGGTTGCCGGCATAGCGAAACACGATGCCGTAGCGCGCGTAGGCCCGCTCAGCCGAGGGCTCGATCTCAATTTCGGGCCAGGCGTCCTCGAATCCGGACGCCACGACGACGGTGCGGGCTCTGACGGTCTCTGTCGGCGGATCCGGGTTGCGCGCGGTCAGTGCCGCCGTCGACATCGTCACCCCCAGCGTGCCGTCCGGGGCCCTTTCGATATCCGTGACGTAGCCGGGGATGCGGCGGATGCCGATGTGTCGTGGCTCGCCGTCGATGGTGACCTCGCGCTCCGGCTGCGCGTCGGTCCACTCCTTCAACGCCCGATTGAAGGCCGGTCCAGTGATGCCCGGGAATACCGGCGCGTCCACGAACTCGACCGACTTGGACCAGAAATGCCGGCCGCGGCGCAGGCTCACGGCTCCGCCGTCGATAAGCGCCACGTGCCGCATCTGGTGTGCGGCGCTCACAGCAGCCTGGGTGCCGGCCGGCCCGCACCCGATCACCAGGACGTCGAAAAGGGTGTCCGGCGAAAGCTGTGTCATAAGGCGCGCGACCGCGGTGGTGGTCACTCACATCTCGGAGGCGTATGGTCGCATGATAGGGAGCGGAGATGGGTCGGTTGCAGAAGCGGGACGACATTGCGTGACGTAAGCATCGCCGGAATCGGCTCAACGCCGTTCGGCAAGCTGCCGGACAGTGGGATTGTCGAGCTGGCCACCGAGGCCTGCCGCGCGGCGCTCGACGACAGCGGTATTCCGCGTGATCGCGTGCAGGCGCTGTACCTCGGCAACTTCATTGGCGAGCGTTTAGCGCATCAGGGCGCGCTCGCGCCCATCGTGGCGCGGCGTCTGGGTCTCGACGGGATACCGGCGACGAAAGTGGAGGCGGCCTGCGCTTCGGGTGGCATCGCCCTGCGGCATGGCCACCTCATGGTTTCGGCCGGAATCTACGACGTGGTGCTCGTGGCTGGCGTCGAGAAGATGTCCGACGTCCCCACCGGCGACGTCACCGCTGCGCTGGCTACTGCAGGCGATGAAGGTGTGGAGATGCGCACCGGGCTTACCTTTCCCGGAGCCTTCGCGATGATCATGCAGGCCCACATGGCGCGTTATGGCACCTCGCGGGAGCAGCTTGCCGCGGTCTCGGTCAAGAACCACGCCAACGGCGCCACCAATCCCAAGGCTCAGTTTCAGAAACCGACGACGATCGACCAGGTGGTCAACTCTCGGTTCGTGGCCGAGCCGTTGCGGCTGTTCGACTGTCCGCCCATCAGCGACGGCGCGGCGGCCGCGGTGGTCTGCACCGCAGGCATCGCGCGGCAGTACACCAACCGCAGCGTGCGCATCCTGGCATCAGGCCACGGATCCGGGCCGGTGGCGTTGAGCAGCATGGATGATTTGACGACATTTCCCGCCACGGTGCGCGCGGCATCCGAGGCGTTCGGGCAGGCGGGAATCGGCCCCCGTGAAGTGGACGTCGCCGAGGTGCACGACTGCTTCACCATTGCCGAGCTGGTGGCGACCGAAGACCTCGGACTGGTGCCGCGCGGCGACAGCGGTCGCGCGGTGGAATCCGGCGAGACCTCCGTGAACGGTCGGCTTGCCGGTCAATCCCAGCGGAGGGCTGATCGCCAAGGGCCACCCGGTGGGGGCCAGCGGGGTCGGACAGATCTACGATCTTGCGCTGCAACTGCGAGGCGAGGCCGCCAATCAGGTCGAGGACGCTAACGTCGGCTTGGCCCACAGCATGGGCGGCTGCGGTGCGGCGGCGACGGTCCACATCCTGGCTCGTGACTAGTCACCCGCGGCTCACGGCCTATCGCTGTCGTCACGACGGCCAACTGGTCCTGGCGCGCGGCGATGCCTGCCCGGCCTGTGGCCGAACCGATCTAGAGCCGCGCGAGGTTGCCGCGAATGGACGGGTCGTCGTATGGACCACGATCCACGTCCCGCCCACGCGCTACGCCGACGAAGCGCCCTACACCGTGGTGATGGTCGAGCTCGATGGTGGCCTGCGCACGATGGGGCGCTTGGCCGGTACCGCCGCGCGTGCCTTGGGCGCGCGGGTCCGGCTGCATCATGTCGATCCGCAGCGCGGACCGATGTTCGAGGCCGCCGAGCCGGTCACTGCCTAGGAGTTCTCGGACCGGTTCGTTGTAGGGGCAGCCCTTGTGGCTGCCCGAATTTGCTGGACGGTTCAACCCTGGGCGCCCACTAGGGGCGCCCCTACGCGGACCCCGAATCCCAACGATGAGGGCCCGCGAATGCTTACCAACTACCCACAGTGGGGCAGCTCTTGTGGCTGCCCGCGGTGCTACGTCGGGATGACCGGCAGGCGCAGGTGCGACGGATGGGTGTGCGCGTGCAACACGGTCTGTGACGCGGCGCGCATGGTGGTGTCGCTGGCGAGGTCGTTGCCGGTGTTGAGGTTGCGGTCGTAGCAGGGGAAGTTTGACGAGGAGATTTCCAGCCGGATTCGATGCCCGGCGCGGAAGACGTTGCTGGTGACGCCGACCTCGATCTCGTAGCGGTAGACCTTGTCGGGCTCCAGCAGGGTCGGATTGGCCATGCCCTCGCGGTAGCGTGCTCGCACGATGCCGTCGCACAGGTTCATGGCGTAGCCACTGGGCGAAACGTCCACCAGCTTCGCCGTCCAGTCGGTGTCACGGCCGTCGGTGGCGGCGAACAACACCACCGTGATGGGTCCGGTGACATCCAGATCGGCTTGTAGCGGCTCCGAGGTGAAGCAGAGCACGTCCGACCGGGCCTCGACCGGCCGCTGGTCGTATGGTCCCCAGGCGACGATCTCCGGCGTGCAGCAGGTGGTGCCGCCCAGCGTCTGCACGGGCAGCCGAGGGTCGTAGACGTAGCGATCCGGCGGCTCCTCGGCCGGAGGCGCCGTCGTCAACGTGCCATCGCCGCGCGCGGTGTTGGCGCTGCCGTCGGAGTGCAGGTACCACGTTTGCCAGTCGGTTCGCGCCAGCGGCCATTCGTGCTCGTCACGCCACTGGTTGACGCCCATGGTGAACAAGCGCAGCGGCGGCTCCTCGCTCAAGCCGTCGTCCTCGCCCTTGAGCCAGAGGTCGAACCAGCGCCGTTCGAGTTGCGTCAGGCTCACCAGCGAAGCGGCGCCGAAGTCCACGTCGCCGAGCCGCGTGGACTCGGCGAGGCGGTGCGGCCACGGACCGATGATGGCGCGGCTCTGGCGCGCCTCGGGGGTGGCGCCGAAGCGTCGCAGGTTGTTGAAGTTCTCCAGCGTGTCGGATGCGTACAGGTCGTACCACCCGCTCATGTTGAGCGCCGGCACGCGGATTTCGTGCCAGCGGTGGGCGACGCTGACGTCTTCCCAGTACTCGTCGTAGCGATCGTGCGCCAGCCAGTCGCGCCAGAAGTCCAGCCGCCGGCCGGCCCGAAGGTCAAGGTCCGCGATCGGCAGCGTGTGAAACGCCTCGGTCCAGTTGTGAAAGGCGATGCTCTGCGCCGTGCGAGCGTTGGTGCGCATGCCCCAGGTGAGCGCCGTTGTGAGCTGCAGCGCGCCGCCGGGCCGCACCAGTCCGCCCAGAAACTCCGCGCATACCACCCGCGGCGCGAGACACGTGAGGTAGTTGCTGCCCAGAGGCGCGCTGAGCCATTGCACCAGCCCCAGATAGGAGGGACCGCTCATACCGATTCGCCCGTTGCTCCACGGTTGCTCCCCAATCCACTCATGCGTGTCGAAGCCGTCGGCCGCCTCGTTGTGGAAGGGGTAGTAAACGCCGTCCGAGTCCCAGCGCCCGCGCACGTCCTGCATCACGCAGGCATAGCCGTCCTGGGCGAAGGCGCGGGCCGACGCGATTGTCTCCGGCGTGTTGTTGTCGTAGGGCGTGCGGATGAGGACAGTCGGGAACGGGCCGGGAGCGTCGGGGAGATAGATGTCGCCCGAGAGCTGTACGCCGTCGCGCATCGGCATCTTGGTGTCCAGCGCGTAGCGAACGCCGAATGTGGGGTGCATGGCCGACCCTTGTGAGATGCCGCGCGCCGCCCGGTTTAGGGGCAGGCGACTGACGGACTGTCAGCGCGGGCAGTGTATCCGCCGCGCCGCGGGTTGCTGCGGTTGAGGCAGACCGCCACTATGCGAACTATCGGTCCGTCGAGGTATGCCGCGTGAATCCTTACGAACCCGTTCCCATCACTGACCTCTGCAACGTCGCCGCCGACGTTGCCGGACCCGAAACGCCCGATCTGCTCGGCGCGCAGGACTTTCGGGGGCTGCCGTTTATCGTGGGCGACGCGGCGAAGGGCGCCATTGCGCAGTTCGGCCCCGGCGGGCACGCCGAGCCGATGACGCTGCGGGTGGGGCGGGCCGTGCACAGCCTCACGTTCGCGCACGCGCTGCTGGACACAGCCATTGCCCATGGCGGAGCGCCCGGCGGCGAGGTGGGGCGCTACACGTTCGAATACGAAGACGGAACTCGAAACGCCGTTCCCCTGCGTGACCGGTTCGAGATCGGCTGGATTTCGCGCCGTTACCTGCTGCGGCCCGGCCAGCCGTATCTGGCCGCGCCCAATGGCGAGGACGGGATGCAGCCCCGCTACGAGGGGCCGTACGACGAGCAGCAGCGGCGGATAACCGAGGTGGCCGCGGGACGGGTGCGGTCGTTCTTCCTCTGGTCGTGGCGCAACCCGCATCCCGAGAACGCGATCGCGAGCGTGGAGATCAGCGGCGGTCCGCTGCCGTGGGTGCTGGGCGGCATATCGGCCGGATTCGTCGACGAAGACCCGCTGGAGCGCGCGCCGCGCCGTCCCGTGCGGATCGAGCTGACCCGCCCCGAGGACGCCGCGAAGCCATTCGATCTCGATGTGCAGGTCAAGCGCGGCACGGCAACCTACGCCCATCCGCTGCCGCAGAACCCCGAGGCGTTCGTCGATGCCGTCGACAAGGGATGGGGCGAGCCGGACAACCTCACATCGAGTCCGGCGTATGCGGAGGTAAGCGCTGTGCCCTCTGCTGATGTCAGCGTGACCCAGGGCGATGAGGTGCTCGGCGCGGCAACGTTTGGCGATCTGCAGGCCCAGGGCACGGTGCAGGCCTCGCCGCGTCTCCGGCTCAGCCTGCCGGAAACGGGACGCAACTGGGTGCACACGCGGGTGCTCGATGCCGCTACCGGCCGGCCGGTGCCCTGCCGCGTTCACTTCCGCTCGCCGGAGGGCGTTCCCTACCAGCCCTACGGCCATCACCCGCAGCTGTTTACCGGCTTCTCGACCTGGGGCCGTGACTACTTCGGCGACGTGCGCATGGACCAGGTCACCTACGCCTACGTCGACGGCGCCTGCCAGGGCTGGCTGCCGCGCGGGCGGGTGATTGTGGACGTCGCCCGCGGCTTCGAATATGAGCCGCTGCGGACGGAGATTGAAATCAAGCCGGGGCAGCGCGAGCTTGAGTTGCGCATTGGCCGCTGGACCGACATGAACGCCCAGGGCTGGTACAGCGGCGATACGCACGTGCACTTCCTGGCCGGCAACGGCGCGGTGCTCGAGTCAGCGGGCGAGGACCTGAACGTCGCCAACGTGCTCCAGTCGCAGTGGGGCCACTACTTCAGCAACACCGACGACTTCACCGGCCGGCCCCAGGTGTCGGATGACGGCAAGACCATCGTGTCGTTCGGCCAGGAGAACCGGCAGCACTTTCTCGGCCATCTCAATCTGCTCGGTCACACCGAACCGATCATGCCCTGGTGCACCGACGGCCCTGGCGAGGCTGAACTCGGGGGACCGCTGCAGACCACGATGTCCCACTGGGCCGAAGCCTGCCGCGCGCAGGGAGGGACCGTGGTGCTGCCGCACTTTCCGTGGCCCAACGGCGACCCGGCGGCCCTCATCGCGCTGGGGCTGGCCGACGCGGTGGAGATGTGCCGCCAAGTGCCCTTCGACCACGACGAGTACTACCGCTATCTCAACGCGGGCTACCGTCTGCCGCTGGTGGGCGGCACCGACAAGATGGCTACCGATACGCCGGTGGGCATCTACCGCACCTATGTCCAGCTTCCCGACGACGTGCCGTTCACCTATGACGCCTGGCGCCATCAGATGAGCGCCGGACGCACCTTCATGTCCAGCGGCCCGCTCATCGGGCTCAGCGTCGAGGGCCATGCCATCGGCGACACGGTGCATTTGCGCGGCAACGGCGGCACCGTGCACGTCGAGGCGTGGGCCGAGGGCAGTTTGCCGATCTACAACCTGCAGATCGTGCAGGAAGGCCGGGTCGTGGCCGAAACCGTGGCGTCCGACGGCGCCCGGCGGCTGGAGCTGAGCGAACGGCTAGGCGCCGATGGGCATACGTGGTTCGCGGCCCGCACCGGCGGCCCGACGTACTACGACGCGCCCTACTACCTGGATAGCTGGCAGCGACAGCGGTTCGCTCACACGTCGCCGGTGTACGTGTCGACCGGCGGCGATTGGCGCATGTGGAACGACGCCACCGCCCAATACATGCTCACGATGATCGACGGGAACCTGAGCTACGTCCGCCGCCGCGCCAGCAGCGAGCCGACCGACGGCTCGGTCACTCACCACCACGGCGAGCCCGACCACACGACCTACCTGGAGCGCCCGCTGCTAGCCGCCCGCGACGCTATCCACCGTCGCATGCACCAGATGGGCATTGCGCACTAGCCGCGGTCGGGGTCGGTGGCCCAGGCTGCGTGCAGCCGGGCGTTCGGGGTCAATGGCACTTCAGATCCCCCTGGACCGATGCCTGCTGTCCCTAATCCCCCGCATCCCGCTGGGCGCCGGCGTAGTCCTCCGGCGTGTTGACGTTGCGGAACGAGCGCAGCTCGGGGTCCAGCGCCCTTAGCTCCGCCTCCGGCACCCAGACGACATCGAGCCCTTCGAACGCCAGCGCGATCTTCAGTTGCCCGCGCGCGATTTGCGTCCGGGCCGCCGCCGCCACGGCGGGGCCGTACACCGCATGGAGCGGCTCGGGTCGCCCGCCGACAACCGGCACCACCGCGTCGTGGCCTTCAACTCGGCTCAGCAGGTGGCGCACGAGCGCGAGGTTCAGAAACGGCATGTCGGCGGCGGCCACGAACACCCGGTCGTGCCGCGCCGCTTCGACGCCGGACAGAATCCCGCCCAGGCTGCCCGATCCCGGAATCGCATCCGGCGCCACCCGCGCGCCGTTGATGTTGGGCCGATCGTTCGCCACCACGATCACGTCGTCGGCGACCGCGGCCAACGTGTCAATGACCGATTGCAGCAGCGTGCGGGGCTGTCCGTCGGCATCCACCCCCCAAGGCAGCAGCCGCTTGTCGCGCCCCATGCGGCGGCTGGCGCCGCCGGCGAGCACCACGGCCGATGCGCCCCGGATCATGCGTGAGGCGGCCGGTGTTTCACGCGGCGTGGTCCTGGTCGAGCATCATTGCTGGATACGATAATGCTCCGTGAGTTTCGCCGCGCGAATTGCCGCAGCTTGTACGGCTCATGCGGTTGGAGGTGCTACGCGTGCCTGAATTCAGTCTTGCCACCATGCTGTGGGGCCAAGGCGCAACCTTTGCCGAGGTGGTGGCGGGTGTGGCCGCCGCCGGATTCGGCCAGTGCGAGCTGTCCGCCGCGAACCTTGCGGACGACGCGAGCGACGGCAAGCGGCGGCGGATCCTCAATCAGCACGGCGTCTGGGCCCGCACCCTACATTCCCCCATGGGCGACATCGATCTCTCGTCACTGGATGAGGATGCGCGCCGCGCGCACGCGGCCGCAGTGGCAGCGTGTTTGGAACCGATGGCGGCTCTCGGGGGTTTTGCGGTCATCGTGCATCCGACCGGGGGCCGTGACGGGTTTCGCACGGAGGATGCCGCTCGCCGCACGGACGCGTTTCGCCGCTCGCTGGACGTGCTATGTGTGCAGGCTGACCAACTGGGCGTCCGGCTCGCCTGCGAAAACCTGCTGCTCAAGCACCAGCCACGCCCGCTCTGCCGCATGGAGGAACTCAGATCTTTGGTGGACGACTTTCCGTCCACGGTTGGCATTTGTCTCGACACGGGCCACGCCCACACCAACGGCCTGGACCCGGCCGACGAGGTCCGGATCGCCGGCGACCGGCTCATCGCGTTGCACCTACAGGACACCGACGCCGTCGTCGACCGGCATTGGGCGCCGGGGCAGGGCACCATCACCTGGCCGCACGTTCTGGCGGCGCTGATCGAAATCCAGTTTCGCGGGGCCTGGACCTTTGAAATCGGAGCGAATGATGCCCCACCAGCGCAAGTAGCCGCCCAGGCTCGCCGCATCGCCGACGCCTGGTCGGCGGGACGCCCAACCTAGCTTGCCCTGTCGCAACGTGTGTTGATCGTGTTCCTGGCCATGGATTCATTCGTTGGCGAGTCTGGGCGATTGTTTGGGGATCGGGTCTAAGCAGGAATTCCTCCGGCCGGCCGATCATCGTCGGAGCCAACGTGCTTCGACGCCGTGTCGGCAACCGCCGTTGACACGACCAAGCTGCCGTTCCTAGGCTCGGGCGCGCTAAATCGTGGCGCACGCGAAGGGTGACAGGATCACATGGCGGCTCCCGTTGCGGTGACGGACGCTGAATTTCAATCGACGGTGCTCGACGCCGACACGCCCGTGCTGGTGGACTTCTGGGCGGAGTGGTGCGGGCCTTGCAAGATGGTGGCGCCGGTGGTCGAGGAGCTGGCGCAGGACTACGACGGTCAGGTGACGTTCGCCAAGATGGACGTGGACGCCAATCCGGACACGCCGATGCAATTCGGCATCCGCGGCATTCCCACGCTGATCATCTTCAACGGCGGCGCCGAGGTGGGCCGTATCGTCGGCTTCCGTCCGAAGGCCGATATCAAGAGCCAGATTGACCAGGCCCTAGCCGCGTAGCGCCGGCGTTCGCGCAGGCGGCGCTAGGGCATTGGTCCGCGGGTCAGCACGGACAGCTCGCGCATTGCCATCTCGATGCTGCGCTTCTGCGCGCCCAGCTCGCGTGAGCGCGCGGCGGCTGCTCCGCCGTCTTCCATCGCGGCAACTTCGCGCAACTCCTCGAGGATGCGCCGCTCGCGCAGCCGCAAAACGATCACTTGCAGCGCGCTGACGAATGCCTCACCTTCGAGCTTGGGAACGTCGGCTAGGCGGCTGCGCACGGCCTCCACCTGCTCGCGTGACTGGTCGTCAAGCTGGTCGAGCACCGTCTCCCAGGACGCGTCGCCTGGCTCGCGCGCGCTCTGCACCATTGCGTCGATCACGTAGCGCAGCGACGGATCGGATACGTGCGTCGTGTCCAGGCGGGCGAGGACGCCGCTTGCCTCGGGCGGCGCCTGGAGCACGAGCTCCAACAGCCCTTCCTCGACCCGGTCGATGGGCTGGGCGCTGGTCAAGGGCGCGGCGCCGGTGCGCCGCTGACGCCGCGGAGCGGCCCGGCGCAATTCGTCAACCGGCACGCCGGAAACGTGCGACAGGCGCTCGTAGTAGTGCGCGCGCACGGCGGGTTCGTTGATCTCCGTGATGACCGGCGTCAGGTCGGCAACCGCCCGACGCCGCCCGACAATTGACGAGACGTCATGCTCGGCGAGCGCCCAGCGGAAGTAGTAGTCGGCCAGCGGCACGGCGTCCTCGAGCAGCGCGCGCCAGCGCGCTTGGTCTGCACGAATCACGGAATCCGGATCCTCGCCCGCCGGAATCTCGACCACCGCGATGTCGATCGAGAGCCGCGTCTCGTGCCGAATCAGGCCCCGAATGTCCAACACGGGGTCCGACTCGTCGCGACCGGCGTCGCGCAGCACGTCCACGCCGCGGCGCGTGGCGGCGGCCCCGGCGGAGTCGGCGTCCAGCGCCAGGATGATCCGCTGCGCGCCGGAACCGGCCAGCAGCTGTCCCTGCTCGGATGTCAGGGCCGTTCCCATGGATGCCACCGTGTTCTTGAAGCCGAACTGGTGCGCGGCGATGGCGTCCATGTAGCCCTCGACCAGCACCGCCGCGCGTTCGCGCCGGATCGAGTCCGCCGCCAGGTTGAACGCGTAGAGATGCTGGCCTTTGCGGAAGGTGTCGCTGTCACGTGAGTTGAGGTATTTGGGCGTTGCGTCGCCGAGCGCACGCGCGCCGAATCCGATAACCGCCCCCCGCCGCTCGCTGATCGGGAATATCAAGCGGTTGAAGAAGTAGTCGCGCGGCGGTCCGTCATCGTCCCGGACCAGGCCCGTGGCGCGTAGCGCCTCGGGGTCGGTGTCCAGCTGGCGCAGGTGCCTGGTGACCGGCGATCCGCGCGAGGGTGCATATCCCAGCCGGAATGCGTTTAGCATCTGCTCGGACACCCCGCGCTCCTCCAGATAGGCCCGGGTGCCGGTGGCTTCGGGCGCCTCGCGCAACAACCGGTGCATGAGGTTGGCCGCTTCTTCGAGCGCGCTCCGGGTTTGCCTCCGCTGCCGATAGGCCTCGGGATCGCGTTCCTGCGCGCGCAGCTCCACGCCGGCCTCGCCGGCCAGCAGCCGCAGCGCGTCGGGGAAGTTGCTGCCGTCCCGCCGCATGACGTAGGTGAACAGGTCGCCGCCCTCGCCGCACCCAAAGCAGCGAAACGTGCCGCGATCCCCGAAGACGAAGAATGACGGCGTCTTTTCGGTGTGGAACGGGCACAGCCCCTTGAGGTACCGGCCCGAGCGTTGCAGTTGCACGTCGCGGCCGATGACCTCGGCCGTGTTCAGCCGAGATTTGATGTCCTCAACGGGCGAGGCCACGCGGCCTCCTCAGGGGTGTCTCAGGTTGCCGTTGATTCTAGTCCTCGCCAGCTAAAGACCGGCAGTGGCGGCCGGACCGTTTAACGATCGCGGTCGATGTCGGCGAGGCGGGCGTGGGCGGCTGCGTGGCGAGCCACGGGGACGCGGAACGGCGACGCGCTGACGTAGTCCAGGCCGAGGCGCTCGCAGAAGCCGATGGACTCCGGGTCGCCGCCGTGCTCACCGCAGATGCCCATTTCGATATCCGGGTCGACCTGGCGTCCCTGCTCGACTGCCAGCCGCACCAACGCGCCGACGCCATCCGTGTCCATCACTTGGAACGGGTTCGCAGGCAGGATGCCCGACTCGACATAATCAATGAGGAACTTGCCCTCGGCGTCGTCGCGGGAGATGCCGTAGGTGGTCTGGGTGAGGTCGTTGGTGCCGAAGCTGAAGAAATCCGCGACCTCGGCGAGCGCCCCTGCCGTCAGGCAGGCCCGCGGGACCTCGATCATCGTGCCGAATTCGTAGGACACCTCGGCGCCCCTGGCGCGCACCACCTCGTCCGCGACCGCGGCATCAGCGCGTCCATGCGCCGCAAAACGCGCTCCCGCCGCGTCTGGCGCGGCTGTCCCTCGTCCTCCCGTCGGCACATGTGCGTTGCGGCGGCATCCTGACCCTCACCAGCTGGCTGTCGCTTGTGAGCATAGGCCCTGCCGCAACCACCGGGCTTTTTCAGAGCTTTTCTAGCGGACCTTGCGCTCGGGGATGCTGTACCAGGTCGACCTCGGCTACCTCGGGCAACCGAGGCCTGAGTCGCGGAACTTCATCGAACGTCCACAGGCGGGAAGTTTCCCGATTGGAGAGAGAAGTATTCGGGGCTCATCTGTTGTCCGCACGCACGCACGATGTGAGCCAAGCGCGATAGCCCGCCACTTCGTAGCGGGCATCGGCCAGCAACCGTTCCGTCTCGACGGTCAGTTCTTCACGCACGTCTGCCTCCATTTCGAGGATGGTGTCGACATCTCGGCGGAGGGCTGAGCGTCTCAGGATGGCCTTGGCCGTCGTGCACTCATCCTCCGGGGTCGGCCGGGTCGGCGAGAGCGCGTCTGGCGACGCTGCGATGACCGGCTCGACACGAAGCGCGATCGAGACCAAATCCTCCCGGACGGCAACGGGATCGATCCGGTACCCATGTGTGCTTGCGAGCTCGATGCGACTCGGACCATGAGCCTGCGCGAGCGCCGACAGCCACTTGCCAATGGCGGCGACCATGAGAATGAGGAGATCGGCCTGGCTGCACGTCGCGGGATCAATTGACTCGACATCCGATTCCAGAAGCTCCTTGCACGCTTCAGCGAATCCCTCGCAGTTGGCGACATTCTCACGGAAACGACCGATGAGCCGCTGCTCGGCATCTGCATCGAACATCCCGTGTCTGATTCTTGTCGAGACGAGCAGGAGCCATGGACTGGGGTTTCGCGCTTGAAACGCCATCAGCTGCGCCAGCGCCTTGTAGACCGATTCGTCGTTCTGTGGCGGGTCGGACGCAAGCCCGTCGCAGAGGTCGATATTGACAACATCGAACGGGCCGAGCTGCTGTGTCCGAGACCACGCGATCGACCTCGGATTGCCGATGCGCCGGAAATCATCGGGAATCACGTCGGACTGCGTATCGACGTTTGGCAGCCGACGTACTTCGTCGAGCGAGACGCTCAGTTGGACGTGCGCGGGGTTGCCGGGCTGGGCTTCCGTGTTGAATCCAAGGAAGCACAGCGGGCGGTCGTTAGCAAGGCAAAGCTGCTCGTGCAGGTACCGCAGATCGATCAGGTCTGTACCGGGCAGACCCAGGTAGCGCAGCGGATCCCCGGGTTTCCGACTCTCGTAGAGGCGCTGGAGCAAGGCTGATAACTGCTCGCGGCGGACGAACTGCTTGCGTGGCTTGTGCCACGGTCTGAATTCCTTAGGTTCCGTCTGCGGAGGCACATATTCGAAATCGCCGAAGATTCCTGCGGTGAGATCGTCCTGATCGTGCGATTGGTCGGTCATGCGGCGGTCATATGTCAGACGCATCGAGGATCTGGCGCATCCCGGCGAGTAGCCGTTCCTGTTGCTGGTCGGTCAGGCTCTCGAGGATTCCGTACGCGGCGAGGAGCTGGACCATCGCGCGCAGCTTCCGCTCGGCTGAATCGTCCCGGCGTGTGCGCCGCCCTTCGCGCTCGCCCAAGACCGGTCCGCGCCTGAACCGATACGCTCCGGGCTTGGCAGACGTCGGCTCGTCGGCCGCATCGGCGAACTCGACCGGCGGCGGTTCCGCGCCTGGATCGTCGGACTCGTCCCGCCATGCTCGGGCTGCGACGCTCGACAGAGCCTCCTCTTCCCCGGCCGCGGCGGCCTCGCGGGTAGCTGCGCGGATTTCAGCCGCGATGCGCTTCTGAACTGTCGCCACCCGCCTGAGCGCCGCGTGGAGCCACTTCGTGACGTATACGACGTGTGGATGGGCGTAGTTGAACGACTCACGATCAATGTTAAGCGCCGCTTCCAGACCCTCCGAGACGAAAATCTCACACGAGATCTGCCTCAGCCGCGTCTGCTCGGATACCTGATACCGCAGGAATGTCGGGTCGAACAGAGTTCCGCTCGATCCGTGCACCCGTACGAGAACGCCCTGATGCTCGGTAGGAGCGATCTTCGGTGCCCACATGAGGTATGCCTCGAACTCAAGCGGGCCGCCAGTGAGTTCGGGCGGCACTCCGCCGAATTCCCCTCGGCACTGTCCGACGACGAGGATTGGATTCTTTACTGCGTGGCTCGTCTCGGGGAGGTCGGCGAACACGAGGGGACGAGCGAGCCGCAGATCGTCGACGAGTACGGTGAAGTCGCTCCCGACACCGGCTGCAGAGCCGATCGACTTTCTCATGCGAATTGTCTCGTCGTTGGTGAGTTCGAACTCGTCTGGTGACGCTCTGCCGGACTGCGGCATTTCGAAGAGGTAGAGCTTGTCCTGAAGCGGAAGGTCGAATGGGTTGCCCGAGACGTACGGCGCGGGAATAGCCAGGCTCAGCTGCCACACCATCCGAAGGTAGTAGTCAAAGATTCGTTCGAGTTGGGGGTTGGGTGTTTTTCGATCAACGTGCTGCCACACAGCCTTGACCAGCTTCTCGAAAGCGACCTGAGGTCGATCATCGCGAGACCACGGGAGGCTGTTGAAGGCATCGGCGTCACGTTGGAGAACACCGGCGTCATCCGTTCGGACGCGCCCTATGTGGAGGTCAGGCGGCCTGAGGTCCCTCGATTCGCCAGGCGCGAGGTCGCGGTCGGCATCGATAGCCAGCCACAGGTCACGACTCTGGAGCGTGTCGCGAGTCTGCGCCCGTATATCGGTGAGGATGATCGTCGAACCGTGCGAGTCGGCGTCGGCAGCTGGCTCACGCCATATCGTCACCAGTCCTGCCTCGTACTCGCCATGCTCGTCCGGTGTAGGCGCACTCTCGTCCGAGTATTGGCGGAGGACTACCAATGCGATCGTCCGGAACGGGTCGCCAGCTGTCTTCGTAATGATCTGAAAGCGGTGCGTCAGCTGGGAGACCGAGAAGAGGCCAATTCCGATCTTCCCGATGAGCCGGCGCCCTGACGGGCTGCGGGTGGGGTCCGCGGTGCTCGCGATTCCAAGCTCGCTTCCCTCACGTGACCGCTTCGCGCTGCCCCCGATGTGGTGGAGCAGGTGGGCGAGAGCGGCTGGCGTCATACCCATGCCGTCGTCCTCGACAGACAGCGTGCGGAACCGGGGTCGATCGGTCTTGATGACTACCTGCTTCGCATCGGCGTCGTAGGCGTTCGACACAAGCTCTCGTATCGCCGACCCCGGCTGCCGGTAGATGCCGTCAGTGACGCGAGCAAGAACCTGTTCGTCTGTCTGGAGCACGGTGTTGACGGGGCATTCGCTGGAGCTGCCTTCGATCTCGGCAGCAAGGACGGCGTCCGTCTCGCCTCGCGGCTCCTGCGCCGGGATCACCGAGCCCCCCAGTTACGGGCATGGAAACGATCCAGCGCTTGTCGCCGTGGGGACCGTACGGCCACGATCCACGCCGACGAGCGTCGAGTGCCCGTCACCCCATGGAGGTTCGAGTCCGCGTCCATCAGGGGAGACGCGAAGTGGGGAACTCGGCGAGGGCGTTGCCGTCTCCGGGTTCGCATCAGGCCGCTCCTCCCGGCTACGAAGGTACCAACCGTGTTCTTGACAATGGGCGAACCGGCCAGCGCCCCGCGCTGGAGGTCGAAGGCGTAGCTCGTTTCCGCTTCAACCGTGTACCACACGTGCTCCCCGGATCAGCAGCGCCCGCACGCTAGTTTACGAGAACGACGTGGACAGGAACTCCGCGAGGAGCGCTGGCTCTGCCATATGCAGGGTGACGTCCGCGCGTTGTCGAGGGTTACACGCCGGCCCCCATGCGGGAGGTGACGGTGGGGGGCCGGCCCCTAACGGGATCCGGCCTTCCGATGAGAGCCCTGGCTCTCATCACGCGTACCCTAAGGCTGGAGCAGCGCACCACACTGCGCTACGGGAGGAGGCTCGACGCGATGCCAGAGTCAGGTTTCAGGCTGAGTCCGCATCGTGCGGTGTGTTCACCTTCAGCACGCTCCCCAGAAGGGCGTTCACGTGGCTGAGTGGGTGGCAAGATCTGAAACTGCCCCAACTCCGGCGGTGGCTGCGCCAGCTCGCAGGTCGAGCAGCTCCCGGAGGAGAACAGCACACGGAATCGGCATAGGCGATGCAAACGTGCCTATCATGATCCGGGCTGCCTTTCGGTCGGAATGCTGAGGACCGGGTGCAAATCAGATCGCTCGTCGGCGCTGGACTGATCTCCCGGATCGACGAGTTGCTGGATGCCCGGTACCGGTCCGCTGACCTGGGGAACATGGAAGATTCCCTGGACGAAACCCTGTACATCCTGCTAACCAGGCAGACGCAGGAACCTGTCTACACGCGGGTGTACCAGGACCTCCGGCGCTGCTACCCGAGCTGGAATGACGTGCTCAAGGCTCCGGTAGAGCACCTCGCCGTTCTGCTGCGCCCGGCAGGGCTCCATGAGCAGCGAGCTCGGCAGGTAAAGGCTCTACTTGCGGCAGTGCAAGAGGAGAACCGGCGGCGGGGTGTCGGGCCGGCCGCAATGCCTGCAGCCGACCTGACCCTCGACTTCCTCCGGGCGCTCAGTGACGAGGAGGCTGAACGGTTCCTGGTCCGACTGCCGGGCATCGGCCCGAAGAGTGCACGCTGTGTCCTAGCCTATTCGCTCAACCGTCCAGCGTTCGCTGTCGACACACATGTCCATAGGGTGTTCTCGCGGCTGGGCCTCGTGACACCGGCCGGACGGAAGAAGGATCACGACCCCTTCCAGGATGCGGTTCCCAAGGGTGCTCGGAAGCGGTTCCACATCAACCTGGTCCACCACGGGCGCGCGATCTGCCGCGCCAAAAAGCCGAAGTGCGGGGATTGCGTCCTCGTGTCGTTCTGCCCGGGAGGGCGCGAGACCGTAGCCAGCGACGGGCGTCCCGCCGTGGTGGATCTGTTCGCCGGGGCTGGTGGCCTCGGCTATGGCTTCAGGAATGCAGGTTTCCGTGTGGCACTGGCTGTCGAGTCGGACCGGCATGCGGCACAGACTTACCGCCTGAACAATCCGGGGGTGCCAGTAGTAGAGGCCCAGATCGATGCAAGCACCTCGTCCCACCAGCTAACCCGCTTCATGCCTGGCGTCGAGCAGGTCATGGGACTCCTCGCGGGTCCGCCGTGCCAGGGGTACTCAGCCGCCGGTGCTCGTGACCCCGATGCCGAAGGGAACCTCCTCTACCGGCAGGTCGCGAGGCTGGCAACGGAGCTGCAGGCTGAGACCGTCTGCCTCGAGAACGTTCCGGGCGTGCAGCGCGTCAGAGGCCATGGCTTCCTTGACGCCATCCGCCAGAGCCTCCGCGACGCGGGCTACGCGACCGATGCTCACCTGGTCAATGCCTGCGACTTTGGAGTCCCACAGCACAGGGCACGCTATCTGTTCCTCGGACGCCGTGGCGAAGGGGAATCCGCTCCTCCCAGACCGGATGCGACACACCGCTCGCACGGCCAGGACTCAGCGAGCCACCTGCCGGAGGTCCCCACTCTTCGCGATGTTCTCGCCACCCTGCCCGAACTTCCCGCGGGCACCACTGGAGAGCCCGCGACAGGTCCTGACGGTAGGGAGTACTTCAACGTTGAGACGATGGCCCACTCGGAGCGTGTGGTGGCCAAGATCAGAGGGATCAAGCCTGGTGAGGGCCCCATCTCGTACAGACGCCTCAAGGACGATGAAGCGCGCACGCTGATCGCTGGGCACCGCGCCCTTCCGGTCCATCCATGGCTTGACCGGACCATCTCGGTGCGTGAGGCGGCGGCCGTTCAGGGGTTTCCGCATCACTACCGATTCTGCGGGCCCCGTTCAACCCAGCCTCTCCAGGTGGCGAACGCGGTTCCCCCACCGCTTGCGAAGGCTGTCGCCCTCCTCCTGATGCGGGCGATCAGGGAGGGTCGCGCACCCGCGGACCCCTCCGAGGCCGCATCCGCTGATGCCAACGGAGCAGGTCCGCGCCAGCCGTCCGACTCTTGAACTACCCCCGCAACACTGGAGATCGACGCGCTGTGCGAGGCCTACCCCGAGATCGCCGCGCTCCACCAGGTGGCCGGGGTCGGGCCCAGTACCGCGCTCACCTTCGTGCTGACGGTCGAGGATCCCGCGCGCTTCCCCTCCAACCGCGATGTGGCCGCCTATCTCGGCCTCGTGCCCGCACGCCGTGACTCGGGCGGCCACCGCTCAATGCTTGCCAGGCGGGCGTGGGCGGCTGCGTGGCGGGCCACGGGGACGCGGAACGGCGACGCGCTGACGTAGTCCAAGCCGAGGCGCTCGCAGAAGCCGATGGACTCCGGGTCGCCGCCGTGCTCGCCGCAGATGCCCATTTCGATATCCGGGTCGACCTGGCGTCCCTGCTCGACTGCCAGCCGCACCAACGCGCCGACGCCATCCGTGTCCATCACTTGGAACGGGTTCGCAGGCAGGATGCCCGACTCGACATAATCAATGAGGAACTTGCCCTCGGCGTCGTCGCGGGAGATGCCGTAGGTGGTCTGGGTGAGGTCGTTGGTGCCGAAGCTGAAGAAATCCGCGACCTCGGCGAGCGCCCCTGCCGTCAGGCAGGCCCGCGGGACCTCGATCATCGTGCCGAATTCGTAGGACACCTCGGCGCCCCTGGCGCGCACCACCTCGTCCGCGACCGCGTGCAGCCGCGACTCCACCTCGCGCAGCTCATTCACGTGACTGATCAGCGGAATCATGATTTTCGGCCGCGCCGGCACGCCGGCCGCGCTCAGCTCCAGCGCTGCTTCGATAATCGCGCGAACCTGCATCTCATAGACCTCGGGGTGCTGGATGCCCAAGCGGCAGCCCCGCAAGCCCAACATCGGGTTGACTTCCTGGAGCTCTTCCACCCGGCGCAGCATGCGCTCGAGATTCGCCCGGCGCTCTGGGTCGGAATCGTCGGCGGTCAGCGACGCAAGCTCGGCCGCGAGCGGCTCGTGGTCCGGCAGGAACTCGTGCAGCGGGGGATCGAGCAGCCGAATCACGACCGGGAATCCGGCCATGGCGCGCAGGATGCCGACGAAGTCCCCTCGCTGGATGGGCAACAGACGGTCAATCGCCTTCTGCCGCTCCTCGGCGGTTTCGGCCAGGATCATCTCCTGGACGATGGGCAAGCGGTCGCCCTCGCGGAACATGTGCTCGGTGCGGCAAAGCCCGATGCCTTCGGCGCCGTATTGGCGGGCCAGCGCCGCCTCGTCCGGGGTGTCGGCATTGGCCCAAGTGCTCAGCCGCCGGATGTCGTCGGCCCAACTCAGCAGGACCTCTAGTTCGGGTGTGATCGAGCCGGGGATGAGCGGGAGGGCGCCGGTCAGCACCTCGCCGTCCGTGCCGTCAACGGTTATCACGTCGCCGGCCTTCACCGTGACGCCGTGGGCCGTGAACTGGCCGGACTCAAGGTCAAGACGCAGGGCGTCGCAGCCCACGACGGCCGGTATGCCGAGCTGGCGCGCCACAATGGCCGCGTGGCTGGTCGCGCCGCCCCGCGCCGTCAGAATGGCCGCCGAGACGGCCATGCCGTGAAAGTCGTCTGGCGAGGTCTCGGGCCGCACCAGGATCACCGCGTGGTCGGCATCGGCCAGCTCCACGGCCTCGTCCGCGGTGAACACCACCTGCCCGTGCGCCGCGCCCGGCGACGCGTTGAGGCCGGTGGCGATCGGGTGCTCCCAGTGTTCCGGGTCCACCCGCGGATGCAGCACGGCGCCCACCTGCTCCGGCTCCACCCGCTGCACCGCGGTGGTCTTGTCGATGACGCCCTCGCGCACCAGATCGACGGCGATTTTCACGGCCGCGGCTGGGCTGCGCTTGCCGGCGCGCGTTTGCAGCATGTAGAGCCTGCCCGCCTCGATGGTGAACTCAAGGTCCTGCATCTCGCGGTAGTGCTGCTCCAGCCGCGTGGCGTAGTTCTCAAACTCGGCAAAGACCTCAGGCATCGAGGTTTCGAGCGTTGCGATCGGCGTGGGCGTGCGCACGCCGGCCACCACGTCCTCGCCCTGCGCGTTCAGCAGGTATTCACCGAAGAGCTCGCGCTCGCCGGTGTTGGGATTGCGCGTGAACGCCACGCCCGTTCCTGACGTCTCGCCCATGTTGCCGAAGACCATCGTCTGGACGTTGACCGCCGTGCCCCAATCGTCGGGCAGCCCCTGGACCCGGCGATAGTCCACGGCGCGCCGCCCAAACCACGAGTCGAACACCGCGCGAATCGCCTGATCGAGCTGCTGCCGCGGGTCGTCCGGAAACTCGGAATTGGTAGCGTCGCGAATGATCTGGCGGAAGTCGTCCGCCACCGCTTGCCAGTCCGAGGCGTCAAGCTCCGTGTCCTGAGCCACGCCCAGGCGGTCCTTGTGGGAGTCGATGCAGTCTTCGAACGCGTGGCTCTCCACGCCCAACACGATCGATCCGAACCCCTGAATGAAGCGGCGGTAGGCGTCCCAGCCGAAGCGCGCGTCGCCGGTGGCCGCGATCAGCCCTTCGAGCGTGGCCGCGTTCAGCCCCAGGTTGAGCACCGTGTCCATCATGCCGGGCATCGACACGCGCGCGCCGGACCGGACGGAGACGAGTAGCGGGTTTTCCGGGTCGCCGAAGCGCCGACCCACCGCCGATTCAACTTCGGCCAGCGCCACGTCGACTTGAGCGTCAAGACCGGCGGGCAGCTCCTTGTTGTTGGCGTAGTAGTCCAGGCACGCGGCGGTGGTGATTGTGAATCCGGGGGGCACCGGCATGCCGGCCTTGGTCATCTCGGCCGAGCCGGCGCCCTTGCCCCCGAGCAGGTTGCGCATGGACTCGCCGCCCTCGCGGAAGGGATAGACCCACTTGGACATGACGGCGGCGGGAGGAGGCATGCGGGGTGCGCCGACGGTGCGTACGCTTGGCCTGCGAATGTACCACCGGCACCGGGCCGTCCCGGATGTAGCGCCGACGCCTCAAAGGTCGAATCGCCTCGCAATTCTTTGCCGGCCGGCAGGCCGTGATCACCGTCGCGTTGGGTCACTTCGCGTCCGACTTCGCCGCCCTGGGGCCGAGCATGCTCTACCCGATCCTGGCGGTGCGCCTGGACATGACCTACGGCATGATCGGTCTCGCGGCGCTCGCCTGGGCAATCACGACCTCAGTCATCCAGCCGCTGTTCGGCTACGTCGGCGACCGCATGGGGCGGCGCTGGCTCGCGTCGCTCAGCCCGGCCTGGATTGCCGTGTGGGTGGCCATGGCCGCGTTCGCGCCCAGCTATCCCCTGCTGGTCGTGTACCTGGTGGTGGCCGCGGTTGGCGTCGCCGCCTTTCACCCGCAGGGTGCGGCTATCGCCAACGAGGCGCAGGGCCACAACACCGGCACGAACGTCGCGCTGTTTTTCCTGGGCGGACATGCCGCCTTCGCCGTCGGGCCCCTGATCCTGGGTGTGGTGCTCGCGACCGGCGGCGCCGGATGGATGCCCGTGGTGCTCGCGCCCGTGCTCGTCGTGTCCTCATACATGGCGTGGTCGCTGCGCAGTTTCCGAGCCCCGCAACGGCCGAGCGTCAGCGTCACCGTGGGGCGGCGCGCCCTAGGCGGAATCTCGGCGGCGCTGGTCGGGTTGCTGCTGGTGGCCGTGGTGCGCGGGTGGGCCTACGCGGCGCTGGCGACCTTCATCCCAGTGTTCGTGTCGCCCGACCGGCCGGATCCGCTGCGTGCCGGCATCGTGCTCTCGGCGCATCTGATCGGCCATGCCGCGGCCGCGTTCGCCGCCGGCGTCTACACCGACCGCTTCGGCGTGCGCCGGATTCTGGGTGTGTCGTCCCTGGTGATGATTCCGGCACTGCTGGCCTTTGGCCTCATGCCGTTCGGCCCGTGGCATATTCCGCTCGGCGCGGTGATGGGGGCGTCCCTTGGCGCCGGTTTTACGCCCACGGTCGTGATGGTGCAGCGGCTGCTGCCGGGTCGCATGGGGGCGGCCAGCGGCATGGTTCTTGGCTTGTCCTTTGGCGCCGGCGCCGTGGGGAACTACGTCACCGGCATCATTGGCGACGCCGCGGGGCTGAACATTGCATTCGCCGGCATGGCGCTGGCTCAATTGGTAGTGCTGGCAGTGCTGCCCTGGATGCCACGCCGTGGGCAACTGCAACCCTCGCCTGCGGCAGCCGCAACCTGACGAGGAGCTCCAGCCCAGGCTAGGCCCAGATCGTGGCGAGCTGCGCCGCGATCTCTGCGCGGGTGGGCATGGATGGTTGAGCGCCGGGCCGGCTGGCCGCCAGCGCTCCGGCGGCGTTGCCCCAGGCCAGCGCGGTTGGCATGGGTTCGCCCAGCGCCAGCGCCGCGGCCATGGCCCCGCAAAAGGCGTCTCCGGCGCCGGTCGTGTCGACCGCGTTGACGAGGTGGGCGCTCAGGTGGAGGTCTTGGCCATCCACGTGTGCCGCCAGTCCGTCGTCTCCCAGCGTGATCACGCAGCCCCGGGTCACGTCGACGGCCAGGCGCCGCGCGGCGTCGGGTGCGTTGGCGCTCGTGACCGGGGTCCCGAGGAGGTCCGACGCCTCGATCTCGTTCACGACGAGCAGGTCAATCGAGTCGAGCGGCAGTGCCGTGTCCGGGTCGACGGGCGAGGCGTTCATCACGCGCATGGCCCCTTCGGGTGCGTGCTCCAAAGCGGCTCGAACGGCGGTCTTCCGGCACTTCGCGCTGGACCACGACGACGGCCGGATTGAGCGCGGCTACCGCCTTCGCAACGTCCTCCGGCCTCACGCTGAGATTGGCGCCCTCGGCCACGGCAATCGAGTTGGCGCCGGAGCTGTCCACGGCGATCATCGCGGTGCCCGTGGCGGCGTCGGGGGTGAGGGCGACGTGATCGGTGTCCACGCCGGCAGCGTGCAGCGATGCCACAAGCTCTTTGCCTGCCTCGTCTTGGCCCACCGCGCCAACCATGGCGACCGCCGCGCCGGCTCGCGCCGCCGCGACGGCCTGGTTGGACCCCTTGCCGCCGGGATAGCGTCCAATGCGCCCGCCGTGCACGGTTTCGCTCGGACGGGGAATGCGCGGGACGCGCATGACGATGTCCATGTTGATGCCGCCGACGACGACCACGCGGCTCATTCGGCGACCGTCTCGCCGTTGAGGCCAAGGATTTCGCCCGCCGCGAGCGCCGCGAACACCGGCAGGACCCGCATGCGACGCCAGCGGGACGGTTGCCGCCAGAGCCGGTAGGCCCACTCCAGGCCAATTGACCGCAGCGTGGCGGGCGCCCGCGGTACGCGACCGCTGAGGTAGTCCAGCGTCCCGCCTACGCCGATGGCGACGCACGCCGCGTCCGCGTCGAGATTGCGATCGATCCAGAACTCCTGATGGGGAGCGCCGTAGCCGACGCAGAGGATGCGCGGGCGCACCTGCCGCAGAAACTCCCTGGCCGCATCGTCACCCTCTGGCCCGCGGGTGCCCGCGTAGGTGTGCGGCGGTCGCAGCCCCGGTACGTCGTGGGTCAAACGCTTCGCCGCGGCCTCGGCCACGCCCGGCGCGCCGCCGACGAGCGCCGTGGGCCACTCCCGGACAGCGGCCAGGCGCATGGCCTCGCGCATGAGCGCTACGCCGGTCACGCGGCCCGGGACGTGCTTGCGGCCCAAGCGGCCCGCGACTACGACGCCGACGCCGTCGGGCACGTTCAGGCGGGTGCGCTCGAGCAGGTCGTGAAAGTGGGGATCCTGGCGCGCGCGCATCACGAACTCCGGGTTCACGGTGGCGATGTGCGCGCGCGCGCCGGCCTGGACCCAGGCGTCGATCCACGCGGCGGCTAGGCCCAGATCGACGCCGTGAATTCGCGTGCCCAGCACACGGAATTCGACGGCACGCAGCGCCTCGGTCTCGGTGGCGGGTGCGCCGCTCATGTGACCAGATCGCGCAGCATCGAGCGCGCGGTGCTGACGACGCGGTCGGGATGGAGCCATTCCATGCAGAGAGTGTCGCCAAACTGGCACGTCGCCACGCGGCGGAAGTCGTAGCAGGGCCCGCACGGCATATCCACCCGCAGGGCCGCGCACGCCGGATCGCCGGGTCCGTGAAGGGCGGTGTCCGTGGGTCCGTGCAGCGCGATCACCCGGGTGCCGAGCGCCCGCGCCAGGTGTGCCGGACCGCTGTCGGTTGAGATCACGAGGTCCGCCGCGTGGAGCGCGCCCATCAGCATCTCCAAGCGACGTGTCGCCGGTGAGGTCGATCAGATTGCGAACTGCGGTCTGCAACCGCCGAGCCAGCGCGCCGTCGCCGGCCAGTCCAACGAACGCGACGGTCGCGCCGCTCGCTCGCAAGTTCGGCTAAGGCGCGCGCCCAATGCTCTTCGCGCCAGCGCTTGGCGTCGCCGTGGGCCGCGCCGGCGTGCGCCACGATCAGCGGGCGGGGACCCCGGTCAGGGCCGCTGGCGTGGGCAGGTCGTCGGCTCGGTCGATGGTGCGCCAGGTCGGTCCGCTGCCATTGACCAGGCGCGCGGCCAGCTCGGTTTCGTGCGGTCCGCCGTTGCTGCGGCCGCCGTCGAAGGCCCGGTCGAAGCTGAACGGCGGCGCCTCGCGCCGGTAGCCGCGGCGCTCGCGGGCGCCACTGAGGGCCACGACCGTCCCGGCGATCGGCCCATAAACGCTCACCGCGAGGTCGAACCGCCGCCCGCGCACGCCCAGAAGCGCTCGCAGAAGCTTCCCCCACCGCCGCGGGTCCAGGCAGGCGGGCCAGTGCGTGACGGCGGCCGGGTCAAGGGCCAGGGTTTCATCCACGGCCGAGCATCGATCCACGATCGCCCGCCACTGCGGCGGCGCCATGAAGGCGATATGCGCGCCCGGCCATCGTTGCCGCGCCGCGTGGGCGGCCGATAGTCCGTTGACGACGTCTCCCATGAGGTCGAGTCGTATCAGGAGTATCGACGTCGGGTCGCCATACCTGTGATCACTTCCTCGGATGCGGCGCCACAGAGCGATTGCGGCAAGCAGCGGCGTGAACCCGGCGGCAATGAACCGTCCGAGCAGCGCCCGCGTTTGGCGTTTCACGTCGGCTCGTCCGGCGGATCGGGCCACGGCCATATCGCGTCGACCGCGTCGAGCTCGGCGCGCGCCAGAAAGCCGAAGCGCGGCGCACTGGCCGGCGCGATGGTGTTGAACCGATCGATGAGGCGCACGATGCCCCGGATGTCATTTGCCAGACGGCCGCGCAGCGCCGCGTGTTCGCGTCCCGCGGCTCGAAAACGCGCGGCGAAGTCGCCGGCCGTCCCCGCCAGCGTGTGCGCGCGCGCGCGCATCATCCGTTGCTCGTGGGCGCGTCGGGCCGCGCGAAAGGCGTCAATGCGGCGCTCGATCTCGCCGGCCAGGTCAACCCAGGCGGGTGCCATGCCGGCGTTTTCGAGGACCTTGAACGGCACCCGCAGATCGCCGGGGACGATCTCTCGTTCCGGCTTCAACGGGCGGCCTCTTCCGGCAAGGTTGTCGAAGGCGCCTGCGGCGGCCGCCTGCTCGATGGCCTGGTCCACGCGCCGCCGGATCGGGCGCACCTCGTCGCTAGTCATACGGCCGCCACTTCCGGGTCTTCGGTAGCGGCGCCCTGAACGTGATTCCGAACGCCGTGAGGAAGCTAGAACTGCTGCGCCATATCCGCCGCCCCTTAGATTCCTCGCTCCGCTCGGAATGACATCGGGGAGGCGGAAACAACATTGGTGCAGATTCAGGCTCGTGGCCACCGGACGGGGCGGTTCCAGACTGAATCAAAGTGGGCATTTGCTCAAGACCGCGGTGCCTTCCAGCGTCCAACGATTGGGTTGGGGTAAGTCCGATGAGTCCCCTTGGCGCCGTCAGCGGTCATTCTGGGCTTCCTGAGGTGAAGCATCCCAAGCCCCACGCTATGCCCCTGCCCATGGCCGCGGATCGACCTCATGTGGCACGCCGGCCGCGTCGCGCACGTCGGCCGCGACCGCCAGGCTGCCGGTGGCCAGCACCGCCTCGCCGGGCCGACACGCCGCGCGCGCTTGACCCAGGGCCGCTTCGACCGAGGATGCGATTTCCGTCTCCTCCGGGAGCCCATAGCGGCGCACCATGCGCTCGGGCGTCCAGCCGCGCGGGTGCTCAGGCTGCACCAGCAGCAGGCGGGTGGCATATCCACGCAGTTCGTCCAGCATCGACGGCACGCGCTTGTCGCGCAGCGAGCCAAAGATGACCGGGCCGCGTTGCGCGCCAAAGATTTGACGCAGCCCCGTGACGACGGCCTCTACGGCCTCCGGCGTGTGGGCGCCGTCCACGATGGTGAGTGGATCCATGGCGACAACTTCCAGCCGGCCCGGCCATGCGGCCGCGCCGAACCCGGCGCGGATGGCGCCGCGATCGATCGGCATGCCCTGATCCGCCAGACCCCGGCAGATTTGCCACGCGACGGCCGCATTCTGACGCTGGTGCGGACCGACAAGCCCCACTGGGAGACTGCCGCCGCCCTCGGGAGGGCTCACGAGCATCAGCGGGCGCGCGCCGCGCCAGGCCGTCCCCTCCCAGGCCAGCGGTTCGACCACGGCCAGCGGCGCTCGTTGGGCCTCGCAGAACGCGCGGAACACCCCCAGCGCCGCGTCGGATTGCGCGGCGGCAACTACCGGCACTCCTGGCTTGATGATTCCGGCCTTCTCCCGCGCGATGGCCTCTAGTGAGTCTCCCAGCACGCGCGTGTGTTCCAGCACGATCGTCGTCAGGCCAACCACCGCCGGGTCAATCACGCGGGTCGCATCCAGGCGCCCGCCCAACCCAACTTCGATAACGGCCAAATCGACCCGCTGCTCGGCAAACCACAGCAGTGCGAGCACGGTGGCGAGTTCGAAGGTGGAGTAGGGCCCGTCCTCGGGGTGGGCGGTCGTGAGCGACTCGACCTGGGGTGCAATCCGTTGACAGAGGTCGGCGAAGGCCTGCGGCTCGATGGGGCGCCCATCGATAGCCACGCGCTCGCGGAACGAGTGCAGATGTGGCTGGGTGTATGCGCCGGTGCGCAGGCCGGCAGCCTCCGCCGCGCTCGCGACCAGCGCGCAGACGCTGCCCTTGCCCTTGCTGCCGGCGATGTGGACACAGGTCAGGGCACGGTGCGGATCGCCGAGCGCGCGCAGCAGCCGGCGCGTCCGCGCCGGTCCCGCCGCATAGGCTTCGCGGCCCGCGTGGCCCACGCCGCGCTCCAGGTCGGCGAAGCCGTAGATCCAGCGCAGCGCGTCGTCATAGGTCATGGACGGAGATCATTCCCGCGAAGGCGGGAATCCAGGCTTCTCTCAACCCGTTCAGGCACGCGGCACCCTACACGCCTCGCGTAGGGGCGGGTCTCAGACCCGCCCGTGCCCCAAATTGCGGACGTGGATGCAAGCCGGGATCCGATCCTGCTTGAGTGCACCGGGCCGCACGCCATGGCCTAGGAACCCTCAGGACCCGGCCACACGTCGGACGCCGCCGCGACAGGAAGCAGGCCCTCGCGACCGAGCCGGCGGTCAAGCTCGGCCAGGGTCGCGTCGTGTCCCGCCAGCGTCTCACTTGGGGCAATGTCGGCCAGGGGCGCCGTCATGAAGGGCCGCTCGGCGAGGCGCGGGTGAGGGATGGACACGCGCTCGTTCTCGATGGCCAGCGTGCCCAGGCTCACGATATCCACGTCCAGCGGGCGCGGACCGTAGGGGATGCCCGGCCGGCGTCCCGCGATTTGTTTGCGCGAACTCCAGACCCTTGCACCACATCAAGAGCCGCACCGGGCCGAGTGACGTCCTGAGTTGGAGCGCCAGGTTGAGAAACGGGCCCTGGTGGATGTGTCCGGCCGGCGGCGATTCGTAGACCGGCGACACGGCGTCGATGTTTCCGACCAGCGCCAGGGCCTCCACCGCGCCCCGCAGATGATGCAAGCGGTTGCCCATGTTTGAGCCGAGCACGAGAAGTGCCGGGAGGAGGTCGTCAGGTGGACGCAGGGTCATGCTGAGCACGCTCCCGTGTCGTCCCGCCACTGATGCTTCGCCTTCCCAGAAGGAGGCGGCGAGTTTCCCGCCATTGATCCGTGCGGCCATTCATGGGCCCTCCGGCCTCACAGCCAGCGGATTCTCGCGGTCGAACAATTACCGCGTTGGATTGTCCTGCACATACTGCCGAATGTTCGCCGGCGTGCGCCGGAGTGGCGGGCTGAAGCCTGTCGTTGAGAGAGTTCCCTGCGGCCACTTAGAATGGGCGCCCGCAGGATGGCGCCGGCGTGGTTTGCGCGCGGCGCCTAGGTGAGGACTCCACGCCCGCGTGAACACGGCACTCGTGGCCGGGGGTGCCGGCTTCATCGGCTCGCATCTCTGTGACCGTCTGCTCGCGTCCGGTCGCCGCGTCATTGCGGTGGACAGCTTTCTGACCGGGCGCCCGGAGAACGTGGCGCACCTGGCGGGAAATCCCGACTTTCGCCTGGTCGAGCACGACGTTTGCGAGCCGCTGGACGTTGCCGAGGCGGTGGACGCGGTGTTTCACCTGGCCAGCCCGGCGAGTCCAACGGATTTCGACCGGATTCCCGAGGAGATCATGTGGGTAAACGCGCTCGGCACGCGCAATCTCTGCGATCTGGCTCAGCGGAATGGGGCGCGGTTGCTGATGGCGTCGACCTCGGAGATATACGGCGATCCGCTGGAGCACCCCCAGCGTGAATCGTATTTTGGCAACGTGAACCCGATTGGACCCCGCTCGCCCTACGACGAGAGCAAGCGCTTTGGGGAGTCGCTGGTGATGATGCGGCGCCGCATGCACGGGCTGAATGCGCGTGTGGTGCGGATTTTCAATACCTATGGTCCGCGCATGCGCGTGGGGGACGGCCGCATGTCGATCGAGTTCGTCACCCACGCCCTGCGCGGCGAGCCGCTGACGGTGGTGGGCGATGGGAGTCAGACGCGGAGCCTGTGCTTTGTGACGGATATGGCGGAGGGCATCGCGCGCGCCATGTATCGGCCCGCGACGGACGGACAGGTCTTCAACCTCGGCAACCCGAGCGAGCACTCGGTGGCGGAGTACGCAGCGTTGATTCGCGACATCGCCGACTCATCGTCCGAGATCCGGCACGTGCCGGCGCGACCGGATGATCCGCAGCGCCGCCGGCCCGACATCGGCCGGGCACGCGAGGTCTTGGACTGGCAGCCGGTGGTCACGCCCGCCGACGGGCTGCGTCGGACGGTTGACTGGTACCGCGAGCATCTGGCGCTTGCTGAGCCGCACTAGCCCGAGCGCCGTCGTTTCGGCCTGGACGCCGCAGATCTTGTTGGCGCTGGCCGTCGTCGTGGTGTCGGGGCTCTACGGCGCACTTGCCGTGGCCCGGCTGGGCGGTCTGCTGCAGGCGATGCCGCCAGTGCTGGGAGCGGCGCTTGCGGCCGGCGCCTGGTGGACGGCGCAAGACCGGGCGCGCGGGCTGCGCTGGCCGGCGGCCGCTGCCGTTGTCGGATTGGTGGCCGTGGCGATCGTGCAGATGCCGCCCGCGCTGCTCGGCATGGCACTGGTCGCGTTTGGCGGGGTCGCGGTGGTGGGTGGCCTCCGCATCGCCGGCAGGTTGCCGGATGCACGGACCACGACGGCCATCCTGGCGGCCGCGGCTCTTGCCCTGGTCCCGTTTCGCGGCCTTGGAGAGATTCCGCTCGGACCATCGGTGCTCGGTCTGAGCGATTTTGCCCTGGGGGCGGCGCTGGTGGTGTGGCTTGGGGGCCGTGGCCACGGCGCGCGGATCGATATTCCCCGGCTGGCGCTGGCCATCGTGGCATTCGTCGCGTGGTTGAGCCTCACGGCGGTCTTTGCCTATGACGTGGCGCCAGTACTCAAGGAGAGCACCAAGTGGATTCAGGTGGCGGTTGCGGTGGTGCTGCTGGCGGACGTGCTGCGCCACGCTGACGCGAGAATCGTGGTGGTGTGGTTGGTGGGCATCGCGGTTGCGGCCGAGGCGGCAGTGGGACTCGTGCAGGCGATAACGGGCATCGGGCCCGCGGCGTTCAACGTCGGTGGGGTGATCCGATCATTTGGGACGTTTGAGCAGCCCAATCCCTTCGGGGGGTACCTTGGCTTGCACTTGCCGTTGTTGCTGGCCGGGGCGATCTATGCTCGGCGGTCGCGCCGGCCGTGGATTACGGCCCTTTGGCTGTTAGTGCTGGCCGCCGTGGTTATCAGCCGCTCGCGAGGAGCCTGGATTGGAATGATTGGGAGCACGGCCGTGGTGCTGCTTGCGGCAATGCCCCGTGCCCGCGTGCTCGGCGCGGCGACGGGAGCGCTGATCGTCGCCGGGTTCCTGGCGTTGGCGGGATGGCAGCTCTCAGGGGGCGTCGGGCAGGTCATTCCCGATCAAGCCCGGGCGGCGCTGGAAGGCCGCGTGGAGCCTCGCGACGCGCTGCGCATCTTGGTGGAGGACGACTATGCCATCAGCGAGCGGCTGGCGCAGTGGGAGACCGGCTGGCGGATGTTCATGAGCGCTCCTCTGATTGGGGTGGGCGCGGGCAACTATGACGAGGCCTACTCGAGGCTTAATTTTGAGCCGTTCGTGCAGCCGCCGGGGCATGCGCACAACATCTATCTGAACTTTGCGGCTGAGGGCGGGTTGCCGGCGGCGGTCGCATTTGTCGCGCTGAGCGCCTGGGCGATCTGGCGTTGCCTACGCGCGGTGCAGTGGTCCCGCGGCACGCCCTGGGAGTGGGCGGCGATTGGGACACTGGGCGGCATTGTCGCGTTTTCACTGCATAACCTCGTTGACAGCCTGTTCGTGAATGGCATGGGTCTCGTCTTCGCCCTGTTCATTGCGCTGAGCTACGCCATTGAATGGGACTATCGGCGCCGAGTCTGCAGGGCCGTGGGAGCGGCGTCATGAGCGACCAGAACACCGGTCCGGAAGGCAACGGTCAGGCGGGGCCCCTCGTAGCCCGGCCGGCCCTTCGCCGGCGCTTCTTGAGTGTCCGGACGCTGCTGAGCTTCGCCATCGCCGCCGCGTTGCTGGTGTTGGTGTGGTTTCTGAACGATCTCTCCTTCGAAGAGATTCTGGATCGCCTCTCGCGCGCGAATCCGTGGCTCATCGTGGCCGCGTATGTGGTCTACGGGCTGAACTTTCCGCTGCGGACTCTGCGCTGGCGCATCTTGCTCAACAACGCGGTCAAACACGAGGAGACGAACCCGCGATACACGATGTGGGGGTTGTTCCAAATCCTGTACATCTCGTGGTTTGTGAACGGCGTGATTCCGCTGAAGATCGGCGATGTCTACCGCGCCTACATGGCCCGAGCGAACTACGCCACGTCGCTCACGCGCACGCTCGGTACGGTTTTCACCGAGCGGGTGCTCGATGTCGTGACGCTGATCCTGATTGTGCTGGTGAGCTCGGTGTTCGTGCTGCAGCTGCCGGAGGTCGGTGAGGACGTGGGTCGCATCATCATGGTTGCGGTGGTGGCGCTCGCGGTGCTCGCCGCGGCGGTATTCGCGATGCTCCTATTTGGCAGCCCGATATTTCGGCGCTTCCCGAAGCGGGTGGGAGAGATCTACGAGCGCTTCCACAGCGGCGTATTCGATAGCTGGACCTGGCGCAGCGGTCCAGTCCTCTGGCTGCTGAGCTTTGCCATCTGGTCGCTTGAAATGGGCCGGCTGACCCTGGTGACGCGGTCGGTTGACCTGGATCTGGGCCTGGGCACGACTTTCTTTTGCGGTGCGGCCGCGTCGCTATTGCTGGCGTTCCCCACACCCGGCGGCTTGGGAGCCGTGGATGGCGGGCTCATTGGGCTCCTGCGGGTTGCCGGTGGCGTGGGCGCCGGTCCCGCCGGGGTGGTGGCGATCGTCGACCGGTTCATTTCTTATTGGAGCATTACCGTGACCGGTGCGGTGATGTTTGCGTTGACGCGCATGCGGAGGTAGGTCAACGCGTGCGGGTCGGCATCGACTACACGTCCGCCGCCACCCAGCGCGAAGGTATTGGCCGCGCGACGCGGGAGCTCGTGAGCGCCATGCTGCGGCTGCCCGACTGTCCGGACCTGCACCTGATCTACGCCCATCGCGGCCCGGTGCCGGCGGCCGACGCTCTCGCCGTTCACGAGCGGGTCAAGGTGCGGCGGCTGCCGCTCAGTCCCCGCGTCATGCTGGCGGGCTGGTACAAGGCGCGTCTGCCGCTTCCCATCGAGGCGCTGCTGGGCCCGCTGCATGTCATGCACGGGCCCGATTTCGTGCTGCCGCCGCGCATCGGCGCGGCCGGCGTCGTGACCGTGCACGACCTGGCGTTTGCCACCCGGCCTGACGACGCGCACCCCGCCCAGCGGAGGTTTCTGGAATCCGCGGTGCCACTGTCGATCGACCGCGCGCGTCTGGTGATTGCAGTCTCCGAGACCACGCGACGGGACCTGATGACGCGCTACGGCGTGCGCCCGCATCGGATTCGCGTCGTGCCGAACGCGGTGAGCCCGGAGTTTCACGAGCGGGACGGCGCGGATGCGTTGGCCGCCGTGCGACGACGGCTGCGGTTGCCCGAGGAATACCTGCTGAGCGTTGGCACGATTCACCCACGCAAGAATCTCGGAGGGCTGGCCCAGGCAGCGGCGCTGAGCGCGCGGCAGCTGGGGCGGACGCTGCCGGTGGTGCACGTGGGACGCGAAGGCTGGCTCTGCGCACAAGTTTTTGCCGATGTCGAGTCGGCCGGGCCGCCCGGCATTCGGTTCATTGGCCAAGCCGGCGACGACATCCTGCGCGCGCTCTATCGCCAGTCGGCCGCGCTGGTGTACCCAAGCTTTGCGGAGGGATTCGGTCTTCCCATCCTGGAGGCCTTCGCCTGCGGCGTCCCGGTTGTCACCGCGAACGGCTCCGGGATGCGCGAGGCGGCGGGCGAAGCGGCGGAGCTGGTGGACCCGCGGGACCCAGCCTCGATTGCCGATGGAATCGTGCGCGTGGTGGAGGATGCCGACCGGCGCGCGGAGCTGGTGGCTAGGGGGCGGCGTCGGCTTGAGGACTTCTCCTGGTCGCGCTCGGCGCGGCAGATGCTGTCTGTATACGGCGAGGCTCGGCGTGGTGCGCCAACGCCTCAGGACAGTAGGATCGCCGCAAACGGGTAGACTGCGGCCGAGGCAAGCATGACACCCCCCAGCATCCCGAGCTACGTCGTCCTGGGCGCGATAGCCTACTTGCTTGGCAGCGTGCCTGTCGCGCTGATTATGGCCGCCGTCATCAAGCGAACCGACCTGCGAACGATCGGTTCCGGCAACCTCGGCGTGTACAACACGATGTTCAACGTGGGCAAGTTGCCGGGCGTGCTGACGATTGCCGGCCACGGCTTGCTGGCGGCGCTCACCGTGTTTCTGGCGGGGTGGTTTCCCGAAGAGTGGTTTCCCGCCGGGTGGCGGTATCCGGCCGACGGGTGGTTTCCGGTGCGGGACGACGTCGCCCTGATGGTCGCGATCTCCGGCCTCACCGCAGGCAACATGTGGCAGCTCTTTGCCAAGTTTCGCGGGAGCCGCGGCAGCACCACGGTGGGTTGGGCGCTGCTGGTGGCCGCGCCGCTGACGCTGGTGGTGCTCTTCGGGGTGTGGCTGACGGCGATACTCGCATTGCGGCGGAACGTCCCCGCGACGCGAGTGCTCCACGCCGCGATCCCCGTGGTTTTCGGGCTCATGCAAGGTTCGTGGACCTTTGCCATCGGCGGCGTTGTCATTGCGGTGCTGCTGACGCTCAAGGTCTACATGAGCGGCGACGACGCCACGGCCCTGGGCGTATACCGGCGGTTCGGCATCAACGAAAACCGCTAGGCGCGCAAGTCTCCGGTGCGCGTCGAGCTCAACGCCTACTTTCGCGTACATCCGCTGACGGGCACCGGCCAGCACTTGGAGCATCTGGTCGCGGCGCTGCGGGCGGGATACGAGGACATCGAGATCGTCGAGCGCACGCCCGGCCGGCGACTGCGGGGACGCGCCGGAAAGGTGTGGTGGGAGCAGGTGGCGTGGCCCGTGGCCGCACACCGTTCTGGAACGCTGTTGCACGTGCCCCATCTCGCGCCGCCCGTCGCCGTCCCGCGCACCATCGTCACCGCGCATGACGCCATTCCCTGGGTGTTGCCCGAGTACGGCGCCGGCCGCTTACGGCGGATCTACAACACGCTGATTCGCCTTGGTCTCAGGCGCACCCGCCGCATCATCGCCGTGTCGAACTGGACCCGGAAGGAGTTGGTCGCGGTGCTGGGCGTGCCGGCCGATCGGATCCAGGTGGTCCACAACGGCATCGCCGCGAGCCTCACGGCGACGCCCGGCAGTCGGGACCCGGCTATGCGACAGGAATATGGCCTGCCAGCGCGCTTTGCGCTGTACCTTGGCGCACTCGATGCGCGAAAGAATCTTGGCGTGCTGCTTCAGGCCTGGCCGGAGGTCTGGGCGGCGACCGGGGTTGCGCTCGTGATCGCCGGTCGCGCGCCCCGCTCCGCTAGCCCGGCATACGTGGACTGGTTCCGCGGGCACCGGGATGCACCCTGGCTGCACGTGATTGGGGAGATTCCGGAGGTCGATAAGGCCGGCCTTTACCGCTCCGCCGCCGTCTTTGTATTTCCGTCGCGCTACGAGGGGTTCGGGTTGGACCCGCTGGAGGCCATGGCATGCGGCGTTCCGGTCGTGGCATCCGATGCCACATCGGTGCCCGAGGTCGTGGGCGACGCCGCAGTGTTGGCGGGGCCCGATGACGTGAATGCGTGGACGACTGCGGTGGCGGACGTGCTGAGCGATCCGAATCGAGCGGCGTCGCTGCGCGACGCGGGCATGGCGCGGGTGCGCCAGTTCACGTGGGAACGGGCGGCCGAGGCCACGATGGCGGTCTACGCCAAGGCGGCGGGATGAGGGTCCTCATGGCGTCCAAGGCGCTGGTGGTGGGCGCCTACCACGCCAAGCTCGAGGTCCTGGGCGCGCAGCCGGGTATCGAACTCTACGCACTGGCGCCCGACTCTTGGACCGAGAATGGCCGGCGGCAGCTCGCCGAGACGGTGACGCCCGCGGCGTATCGCCTGAGTCACCAAGCCCTGCGCCTGAACGGACGATTTCACCTGCACTGGTGGCCCAAACTCGCGAGCGCGGTGCGGGAGTTCCGGCCCGATATCGTGCATATCGATGAAGAGCCCTACAACGCGGCGACGGCGCACGCGTGCCGCATCGGCCATGCCCGCGGCGCGCGCGTGGTGTTCTTCGCCTGGCAAAACATCCGCCGCCGCTATCCACCGCCGTTTGCATGGTTCGAGCGCTATGTGTTCGGCCGCGCGGCCGGCATCGCCGGCACGGAGACGGCGGCCGAGGTGCTGCGGGCTAAGGGCTTTGCCGGCCGCCTAGCCGTAATTCCGCAATTTGGCGTGGACCCGGAGCGTTTCGCGCCCGGTCCCGCGGATGCGCGTGACGGCACGTTTCGCATCGGATTCGCCGGTCGGCTGGTCCATGAAAAGGGCATAGAGCTGCTGGTGGAGGCGGTTCGTCGACTCGATGGCGATCCGGAGCTGATGATCGCCGGCGCCGGTCCGCTCGACGAAGCGATTCGAGCGCAGGCGGCGGGCGATGTAGGTGTACGTCTGCTGGGGGCACTGCCGAGCGCGGAGATGCCGGGGTTCTACCAGGGCCTCGATGTGCTCGTGCTGCCCACGCTGGGGCGCCGGGGCTGGACCGAGCAGTTTGGGCGCGCCGCGATTGAGGCCATGGCCTGCGGCGTGCCGGTGATCGTGTCGGACGCGGGCGAGCTGCCGGCAGTCGTGGGCGAGGCTGGGCGAGTCGTTCCCGCGGGCGACGTGGACGCCCTCGGCCAAGCACTGGGCGACCTGCGTGACGATGCCGCGAGTCGCCGGCGATTTGCCGAGATGGGGCGAGCGCGGGCGCTGGCGGAGTTCACGCACCAGCGGATTGCCGAGGCCACGGCAGCGTTCTATCGCGAAGTGATGGACGGTCCCGACAGCTCGCACGGTCGCTAGCCGCCGACGACCTCGCCCTCCACCGGGTCCACGCGAATCCCCTGCGACTCGGTCCACTCGACCGCGGCGTCGATCTCGTCGTGCTCCCCTTCGACCATCAGCTGGATCCAGCCGATGCCCCCGTCGATGTCCGCGCGGCGAATATCGAGCCGCAAGTCAAACCGCCGCGCCAACTCGTTGACGATTGGCGATTGGATCTTGTCCGCGGGATACGTGAGCTGCAGGCGCATGCGCGCGATCCCGCGCCGGGCAATGGCCCGCGTGCCCCGCCCGTCCCACGGATCGTCGATCTCGACCTGCCCACCGGTGGCGGCCGCGTCGCGCACGGCGTCCAGCACAGCGAGCGTGCGAATGGCGTCGAAACTGGTCACGACGGGTGCCGTGCGCTGGCGCACCACCCGAGCGAACTCGGCAATCTCGCCATCAAACATGGCCTGCCAGGCGTCGCCGAAGTGGTGCAGCGTGGCCGGTTTGTCGAAGGTGCGGCTCGCCGTGGCATTGATCTCGACCGTCGCGGCGAATACGTCGCCGCGCAGACGTCCGGCACGACCGATCAGGTCGATGACGTCACCGTGGGCGGGCGATGCCTGCGAAACCACGAGTGCCGCGGTCACGCCGTCATCGAAGGTCATGAGGATCGAGGACGTTTCGTCGCTGCCGGTGTCACTGCGATCCACGATGCGCGCGCTGACACTGACGACCCGGGCGCGGTGCAGCCACAGCACCTGGTCGACGAGGTGGCTGCCGACGAAGGCGAGCTGTCCTCCGCCGCGCGCAGGCTCCGCCAGCCACCCTTCGAGTGGCGGGCCGCCCTTGAACGCGACGATGCTGACGATATCGCCGGTGAGACCGCGCGCCAGCAGATCGCGCAGGTGCGCGCGGGCGGGGTGGAATCGCAGGCAGTAGCCGGGCATCGCGACCACGCCGCGAGCCTGTGCGGCCGCGGCGACGCGTTCGGCCTCGGCGCGGTTTCGCGCCAGCGGCTTCTCGACCAGCGCATGCAGACCGGCGTCAATGCAGGTAAGCGCCGTGTCCGCCAGCGCGTCGTGGGGAACGGCGATCACGGCCGCGTCGGCAACCCCGCTTGCGGCCATGGACTCGGTGTCGTGGAAGGCCTGAACGCCGTCGCGCGCGACTTGGCGCGTGGCCGCCGGGTCGGTGTCGACGGCCGCCGTGAGCACGACGTCGGAAGCGTCGTGTATCGCCGGCAGGAGACGGGAGACCATGTGGCTGCCGCAGCCCACCGCCGCGACACGCAAGGGATCAGCCATGTCGACCCGTCGTTGCCGGCTTCATGGCCGACATTGTAGAGGGACGCTCAGATATCCCGGCGCTGAAACGCCCGGATGGCGTAGGCCAGCATCAGGACCAGATGAACCGCGGCCACCAGCAGCATCCAGCCGGACGGCGGATTGAGTGAGCCGAACGGTCCCGCGGTGAGGTTCGTCACCGACGTAGCATCCTGCGCCAGTTGTGCGCTGGAGAGGTCCCAGAGCGCCCGCGTGGGCAGCAGCACGCTGGTGGCGATGCCAATGTCGAACGTGACGGGATTCTCGAGGAGGCCCCCAATCTGCTCGATGACTCCGCCGACGAGCGCCACGGCGTAGAGCGTGAAGACCACCACGCCATTGGCCAGCGTGCCCAACCGGGTGCTGCCCGCGATGGTGACGGCCAACAGAACAGCGGCGGCGAACAGCATGCCGAACGGCGCCAGCCAGGCGCGCTCAAGGAATTGCCCGGTCATGATGGCGACGGTGGCGATCATGATGGCCGTAGAGACGCCAATGAACACCGTGAGCAGGATCAGGTTGCCGAGGAACTTGCCCAGCACGATTTGGGCCCGGCGCACGGGGCGCGCCGCCACGGCGTGCATCGTGCCCTGGTCGATCTCGCCCGAGATGGAACCCACGGAGAGGAAGATGGCGAGCAGCGACGCCACGAAATTCAGGCTCCACATGCCGCCCTGCAGCATGAAGCCCACGATCACCTGGCGCATCGACTCCGTGAGATTGGGATCGGTCGAGATGTCCCGGTAGCCGAACCAGATGCCGACCCCGTAGAGCGCCAGAAAGCCGCCGATGACGACGGTGGCCGCGAGCACGACGCGGCGGCGCACAGCCTCTCGCAGCGTGTGGTCGGCGACTATCCAGAGGTTCATTGGTCGGTGGCGTCCGCGAGGCGCACGAACAGATCCTCCAGGCTATTGGAGCGGACTTGGACCTCGTAGATGGAGACGCCGGTGCTTGCCAGATGGGCGGTGATGCGCGCGACTTCCGCGTCGCTGCCTGCCGTGAGCGTGTAGCGGCCGTCAGCGGGTCGCTCCGCCAGCGGCTTGAGCCCGGCCGCGCGCAGGGCCGCGTCGGCGCCATCGCCGAGGCGCAATTCCACCTCACGCGCCGCCAGCAGTTGGCGCAGGTCGCCCGCGGCCACGATCCGACCGCGGTTGATGATGGCGACGCGGTCGCACACTTGCTCGATCTCGGAGAGCAAGTGCGAATTCAGGAATACGGTGGTGCCGGCCGCGCGAAGCTCGCGGATGATGTCGCGCACGTCCCGTCGGCCGATGGGATCGAGCGCGGACGTGGGCTCGTCAAGCACGACCAGCGGGGGCTCGGCGAGAAGGGCCTGCGCCAGCCCGATGCGCTGCAGCATGCCCTTGGAGAACGTCGCCAGGCGGTCGCGTCGGCGATGGGCGAGTCCGACAAGCTCGAGCATCTGGGTCGCGCGGCTTCGGCGGATGTTCCGGTCGAGACCGGCGAGTCGACCGTGGAAGTCGAGGAATTCCGAGGCGTGCATCCACTCGTGGAAGCGGAACGTCTCCGGCAGGAACCCGATCTCCCGCCGCGCGGCCAGGCTGCCCGCGGGGTGACCCAGCACGGTCACGTCGCCCGCGCTCGCCTGCACCAGGCCGAGGATGATCTTCACCACCGTGCTCTTGCCGGCGCCGTTGGGACCAAGGAATCCGAACACCTCGCCCCTCGGGACATTGAGGTCGATGCCGCACACCGCGTGCGTCTCCCCAAAGGACTTGTGCAGTCCGGCTGCGCGGATGGCGGCATGGTCCACGGCTACGCTCCTGGCTCGAAGCCGGCCAGACGCATCAGCGCGTCCGGGCCGAGTGGACCTATCAGGACCGCGTACGAGGCATTGGTTCGCCAAGACACGAGCGACCTACCGTCGGGGAGTTCCAGCGATTGCGGCTGGTCGTTGTCGTCGAGGGGCTCAAGCCCAAGGATGTCGCGATAGAGCGCGATCTCGCTCAGCTCGATGCGGCGCGCCAGCACGGGCGGCAGAAACTCGCGCACGAGCGCTTGGCTGATCAGCTCCAGGTCGACCTCCGGCGGCGCCGAAACCTGCGGTGCGGAAAACTGCATGAGAACCAAGGAGTCGACTGCGGCCGCCGCGCTGGGCCAGGTCGTGACGAGCATGTCGGGGCCGCGCACCGTCACCGGGCGCGTGCGCAGGCGTTCGGGCAGCGGGACGCGCATTTCCGCTCCCGCCAGGAAGCTCTGCAGCTGCTCGAAGTCGACATCTACCCGCCATGAACCGCCTTGCCGCAGCGTACGGTTGCCTGCTGCCAAAAAGCCGGGTGGGGCGTCCAGCGCAATCGGCTCGAACGGAACGGGTGGCAGGGGTTCGTCCGGGCCGATTGTGGTTTCGATCGGCGCTTCGATCTCGGTGATGACAAAGGTGTCCGGCTGCAAGCCGGGTGCCGCTGCAGGGGTGGGAGCGACGGCTTGCACGTCGCCGCCCGCTTCGACGGCAATGGGTTGCTCGCGCAGCCCGTTGAGCACGTGGTGGGCGGCAAGCCGCACCGGCTCGACGGTGACCAGCAGCGCGATTAGGCCGGCCGTCAGCGCCAAGCCGATCCACAGTCCGCGGGACCGCATGGCCTTGCCCAACGTGTTAGGGAGCCCCGGCAACAGCGCCGCGGTCGAGCGAATAGCGGGTGGTAAGCCGTCGCACGATGCTAGGCGGCGGGGTCGCGCGCGGTCAGCAGCGACTCGAGAAACGGCTCTGACAACGGCACACCGCGGGCGCGAGTTTCACGGTGCGCGGCGCGCTCGTCGTACGCCACTCGCCGTAGTTCGGCCGACCAGCGGCCTGATGCGTCGTCGAGCATGGCGTAGGTGCCCTGGCCGGGCTGACCGTCATAGGTGCGGCCGACCGACCCGCAGTTGACGACGAGCAGATGACCCACGTGGCGCACGAAGGCGCGGTGCGTATGCCCGCAGACCAGCACTTGCGCGTCGACGGCTCCGAGCCGAGCGTCCAACAACTCGTCCGATGCGTCGGGATAGACGCCGGCCTCGTCGTTGCCGGGTGTGGCGTGCACCACGACCAGCGACCCCGCGGGCGACGGCACGGACACGACGGTGCGCATGGAGGCCATTTGATCGATCAGGCGTTCACCAAGCCGCGCGCGTGCCCAAGCGAGATTGCGCTCCAGGTGATCCGCCGCTGCGGGTGACGTCTGGCGCATCGCGCGAAGGGCGGGGACCGGGTTGGCCAGATAACGATCCGTGTTGCCCTGCACCAGGGGCCATCCCAGCTCCAGCACCCGCTGCCAGCACTCGAGCGCGTGTGCGCCGAAGAGCGCGGCGTCGCCGCCGAAGATCACCTGGTCGGGCCCCTGCGACCTGAGGTCTGCCAGCACGGCGAAGAACGCGCCCAGGTTCCCGTGTATGTCCGTGACGACGGCCACGCGCATGGCTGCAAGGGTAGTGCATCGGAATGCGTCCGTTGACCAGCGGTCGAGGGTGCTTGGCTACACTCCCGCCGTGGCCGTCCACGATCACGCTCCGCCGCCGCGCATGCACCTGGTGCGGCAGCGCTTCGACGCCGCCGAGGTCCCGGACTTTGACGGGCGGCTCGCGGATGAGGCGCGGGCCGTGCTCGCGGCCCAGGGCGTCGGTCCAAGTTCCCGCATCGCCATAGCTGTCGGGTCGCGCGGCGTCTCGCCGGTGGCACGGGTAGTGACGATCGTGAGCGAGGCGGTTCGCTCGCTCGGGGCCGAGCCCTTCATCGTTCCGGCCATGGGCAGCCACGGCGGCGGCACGGCCGCCGGGCAGGCGCACGTGCTTGCGGGATACGGCATCAGCGAAGCCGCGCTTGGCGTACCGGTGCGAGCGACGATGGAAACAGTCGAGCTCGGCGCGACCGTCGATGGTGTTCGCGTTCACCTGGACGCGGTTGCCGCCGCCGCGGACGGCATTGTCGTCATCGGCAGGGTCAAGCCCCACACGTCATTTCGGGGACCCGTCGAAAGCGGCCTGTGCAAGATGCTCGCCATCGGGTTGGGCAACCGCCGGGGGGCGGAATCGATACATGCGCACGACCTTGCCGCCACGATTCCGGCGGCGGCGCGCGTCGCGCTGGCGGCGGCGCCGGTGTGCATGGGCGTGGCGCTCGTCGAGAACGCGTTCGACCGTCCCCACCGCCTTGCGGTGGTCGGGCCGGAGGCCTTCGAGGCCACCGACCGCGAGCTGCTCGAGGTTGCCCACGGCGTGCTTCCGCGACTTCCGCTCGACCGGCTCGATCTGCTGCTAATCGACCGAATGGGCAAGAACGTCTCCGGCACCGGCATGGATCCGAACGTGATCGGCATGTGGCGGCGGCTGCCGGAGCTGCCGCACGAGCCGGACTATCGCTGGCTGGCGGTGCTGGGCCTCACCGAGCAGTCCCACGGCAACGCGGTTGGGATCGGCATGGCGGATCTCACCAGCCGCAAGCTCACGGATGCCATCGATCCCGTGCCCACGCACGCCAACGTGCTCACGAGCATGGCGGTGAGCATGGCCAAGGTGCCCGTCACGCTGCCCAACGACCGGGAGTGCTACGCGATGGGCCTCGATTTGGCCAGCCGCTCATCGTCCGAGCCGCTGCGCGTGGCGCGCATCGCTTCGACAATGGAGATCGAGGCCTTCTGGCTCAGCGACGCGGCGTTGCCCGATTTGCCCCAGGGTTGCGAAGTGCTCGCGAGCCGGTCGTCCTTCGAGTTCGGTGCGGACGGGTCGATCGTCGAAGCCGGCGCTTACGGCCATTGACACGCCGCCCGAAGTGCGCGCATTCGCCGCGGTCCGGCTGAGCCGCTCTACAAGACATCGCCGGTGAACCGCCGGCGGACCCTGCTTGCCAGCGGCTGGTTCTACGCGGCGCTGGGCATGGCGTTCAATGCCCTTGGCCCCGCGCTGGAAGCGATCCGCGAAGAATTCGTCCTTGCGTACGTCGGTGCGGGCATGGCGCTGGCGGCGGTCGGGCTGGGCTATACGGTCGGATCGCTGGTGGGCGGCCCGATTTCGGACCGGGTTGGAACTCGTCCGAGCATCATCGTCGCCGCGGCGGTCGCGGCGCTCGGCATGCTGCTGGCGGGTCTCAGCCCGGCGTTACCGGCGTTTCTGGCGGGGCTGGCGATTGCGTCAGTTGGGTGGGGCGCGACGGAGGTTGCCGTCACCGCCCTGATTGCGCGCGCCGGCGCCGCGATCTCCGTGCGGGACCTCAATCTGGCGCAGCTCGGGTTCGCGCTTGGGGCAATTGCCGCCCCAGCGATCGTGGGCGGTGCATTCGCCCTCGGTTGGGGCTGGCGACCGCCGGTGGTCCTGAGTTCGCTCCTGGCCGCGAGCGTCGCGGTCGCGTTTACCGGCGTTCCGGCCCCACGCGGCGCCCGGCGGCACACGTCCTTGCGCGCCGTCGTTCGAGCGGCCGCGGCGCCGGTGTTGCTGCTCATCGGCCTGGCGTCGGCGCTGGTTGTGGTGCTGGAAACTGGATTGGCCGGGTTCTTCGCGCCGTTCCTGGAGCACGATTTCGCCCTCGGTCGGGCCGCTGCCGCGGCGTCGGTGACCGCATTCTGGGCAGGCGGATTCTTCGGGCGGTTGGTCGGCGCCTGGCTCAGCGGTCGCTTGGACCTGATGACCTGGCTGATCGGCGCCGCGGTTGCGACGGCGCTTGCCGCCCTGCTGGCGGCGGCGGCATCGGAGACGTGGATGGCCATTGCCGGTCTGGCGCTGGCCGGAGTCGCAAGCGGCGCGCTCATTCCCTCGCTCCTTGCGCTTGCGGCGCGGCACCGACCCGCCGACGCGGGGGCAATGCTCGGCGCGGTTATCGCGATCTTGGGTCTCGGTGGCATCGGCGGGTCGCTGGGGATCGGACGCGCCGCCGACGTCTGGACGCTGCGCGGCGCCATGTTTACCGCGCCCGTGGCGATGGCGGTGACGGTGCTAGTTCTGGTTGCGATTCGGGCGCTCATGCGGCGCGAGTCGGACAGCTACTAGCGCTGAGGACGGCGCTAGGAAAGAACCAAGTGAGGCCGTGGGCTTTACCCCGATCCGTTCGATAACCCCTTCGACAAGCTCAGGGCGAACGGATTGGGATCCATGTATGCCATGGGTCCTTGCTTGTGCCGAGCTTCCCTAGGTCAGTTGCCGGCGACGACGGCGCGCAGGTCAATCGCTCCGGTCACGGCGTCGATTCCAAAACCTGTAATGCGTGGGTGAAGCAGGTAGGCGTCGGCGTGGTGCCCGATGCCTATGGCCGGTTGCTCGGCTTCGAGCACCGCGTCGGCCGCGCGATAGGCGTTCCGCCGGCCTTCGGGGTCAGCTGCAGCGCCCGCCTCCCGCACGTGGCGGTCGAAGGTTTCACTGCGCCAGCCGGCGCCGAGATAGTCGGCCTCGGAATGCCACAGCGTGTCGTACCAGTTCGCCGGGTCGGCAAACTCGGAAGTCCACCCGGCCCGATAGAGATCGAAGTCGCCCGGGTCGTCGGTGAACGACAGGAAGTCGCGCCACGACCGCTCGTCTAGCTCGACTTGGACCCCGAGGGTCTCGCGCCAAGTCTCGGATAGGAATGCGGCGAGTCGCTTCCACGTGTCGGTGGAATGAAACGTGAACCGGAGTGGCGGCAAGTCCTGACCGTCGGGGAAGCCGGCCTGCGTCAGCAGGCCGCGGGCGCCGTCAACGTCGGGAGCTGGCTGGGAAATGTCTCGCGGAAGGGTGCTTGGCGGCACGACCGTCCATCCCGGCAGCGTCGGTTCCTCGAATACGGCCGCCGCCATGGCTTCGCGGTCGAGCACCATGCCCAGCGCCCGCCGCACCTCGGCACGATTCCAGGGCGGCTTAGTGGTGTTGAACACGAGGAACCAACTGCCGCCGCGCTCAAACAGGCGCAAGCGTTCGCGCAGCTGGTCGTCGCCACGGGCCGAACGATAGGCCGTGCCACTCACCGGCGCCACGTCGACCGTGCCGCTGCGAAACGCCAGCAACGGCGAGCCGTCTTCGTCGGGAAATCGCACCACCACCTCGCCAAAGGCGCCCGGATCGCCCCAATAGTGCTCGTTGCGGAACAGCGTGATGCCGCGGCCTTCATCCCACTGCACCAGTTGATATTGGCCGTTGCCCCGCAGCCTTCGCGGCTGTGTCCAGGTGGAGCCGTAGGACCGGATTTCGCCCTCCGGCAGGGGATAGAAGATCGGCGCCGCGACCCGCGCGGGAAAGCCCGGTGAGGGCTCGGCGAGGCCGACGCGCAGCGTGTCGTCGTCGGGTGCGCTCACACCGACCACTTCCGAGTCGTCGTAGAGCCCATAGGCGTAGTCCCGCGCGCCGCGCACGGGGAATAGGAGGTAGTTGAACGCGCCGCCGATTTCGGGGTTGAGGTTTCGGCGCCAGGCCCACGCAAAGGCGTCCGCGGTTATGCGCTCACCGGTCATCCAGCGGGCTTCCGGGCGGAGCGTGAACGTGATGGCGTACCCCGCGTTGCTCACGTCCCAGCTCGCCGCCACTGCCGGCGTTGGCAGTCCGTCACCGTTCACGGTGATCAGCGGCTCGAAGAGCGCGTTGAGGATCGTGAACTCGTTCGACGTGGACGCGAGCGCCGGATCGAGCGTGAGCGGCTCGCGCATCCAGAGCTCGATCTTGCCCTCGCCGGCGGAGGGCCCTAGCTCGCCGGGTTCGCCGCAGGCAGCCAACACCGCCGCACCCGCCGCGGCACCCAGGCCCGCCAGGAAGTGGCGGCGCGGCAGCCTCGGACTAACGGGGCGCGATCTCAACGTCGGTGAGCCATTCACGCACCACGGGCTGGCCTGGGTACTGCGTGACCCATGGTTGCACGAGCTCGTGCGAGACGCTGTGGGCAATGGGGACCACGGCGCCGCGCTCGACGATGCGCGACTCGGCCAGTCCGTAGAGCGCCAGCCGGCGCTCGTGCCGCGGCTCGCTGCTGGCCAACTCGAGCAGCAAGTCCACGAAGCCGTCGCTGAATCCCCCGTAGTTGTCCGGGCGGTCCGATCCGAAGAGCATGTCCAGGAAGCCGAACGGGTCGGGGAAGTCCGCAATCCAGGTCACCATGTAGGCGTGCCGCGAGCTGTCGGCGGTCGTGATGCCTTCCACGACCTGCAAGTACTCCAGGAAATCGAATTGCTCGACCGAAATGTTGATGCCCAACTGGTCCCGCCACGGCTCCACGATGGCGCGGGTGATGGGACCCGCGCTCAATCCCGCGCCCGATGTGGCGACAATCAACTCCGGCCAGTCCTCGACCGGGCCGTGCCGCGACAGCCTGAGCTCCCGCCGCGCCGCGTCCAGATCGAACGGCAAGCCCGCGTAGTCCGCGCGGTAGCCGGCATGCCCGGCGGCAGGATGCCGCGCGCCTCCGCGTTGTGGCCGCGCAAGGTCACCCGGTTGATGCGCGGACGGTCGATGGCATGCGCGAATGCACGCCGCGCGTGGTGGTCGTCGAAGGGCGGCCGCGAGGTGTTGAAGCCCACGTAGGTCAGCGCGAGCGTCGGTGTGCGGCGCAACTGCGCCGCACGCGGTTCCCGCGGGTCCGAGAAGCGATCGACGTTGGGGCCGCCGACTTGGACGATGTCCAGTTGGTCTTGTTCATAGCGCAGCAGCGCCTCGCCCGGTGCAAGCTCGCGCAGGCGGACGACTGCCGGTCCCGATTGGCGCGGGTGGTACGTCGGCGCCGATTCAAGCACGACTTCCTCCCGACGCCTGAACGAGGTGAGCTGGTAGGGTCCCGAGCCATTGGGACGCAGGGACCAATCCCGCCCCTGCGCGACGTTTTCGCGGTCGACCACGAGGCTGGCCCCTTGAGCGACCAGCGCCGGGAAGTAGGCCGCGTGCTGCACCAAGCGCACTTCCAGCAACTGGTCGCTAAGCACGCGAACGCCGCTCAGGGTGTCGGTTTCGCCGCCGAGCATCGCGGCGGCACCTTCGACGTTGCCGAGTGTCACGCTGGCGGTGTGCGATCCGGTGCTGGGACGTAGCGCCCGCTCCCACGACCAGCGCACGTCGTCGGCCGTGAGGGGCCGCCCGTCGTGGAACCGCAGGCCGTCGCGAAGCTCGAACAGATAGCGGTGCCCGCTGTCGACCACTTCCCAATGGCGCGCGAGCGCCGGCTCGGGCTGCAACTCGGCGTTGATGCGGGTCAGTCCCGCAAATACCTCGATCGAGTAGCCGGCGGAGCCCGCATCGCGCACGATTGCCGGGTCGATGGTTTCCGGCGTGGTGGTATTTAGCCGGAGCGTGCCACTCGCGGCTCGCGCGGACGTGGCCGATTGCCCGCCGGTGGCAGCGAGCGCGCCAATTGCCGCCGCGCCAAGCTTGAGGACCTCGCGGCGTTGCAGAGAGGCCGGCCTCCTAGGTCGTTGCGCCCTCGGGCACGGAGCGGCGCAGGCTCTCCTCGGCGCGCAGCATCACCGTGCGCTCGTTGGTGTGGTGCAGCATGCGGATGGCGTCCGCCACGCTCACCCAACGCGCTTCCACGTGCTCGGCCGGGTCCGGGCGAATGTTGCCGCCGCGCGCCAGCAGCAGGTATTGATGCACGATCTTCGGCACGAATCCCGTCCAGAGATCGGGCCGAACTTCATAGCGAATCTCGCCCAGGTTTTCTTGCACGTCGCTGACGATGCCGGTCTCCTCAAGGACTTCGCGCACGGCGGCTTCATCGGGCGCCTCGCCTCGTTCCACGGCGCCCTTGGGCAGGACCCAGGCTCCGCGCTGCGTCTGCACGAGCGCCACTTCGATGCGGCCGCGGCGCACGCGGTAGACGACGCCGCCGGAGGACTCCAGATACGGCTCGTCGTCCTTGTTGACGGCGGTCGGTTGCTGCGGTTCGGCAGTCATCCTGCTTCGTTGCCTCCACTCTGGTTCGGGACATCTGCGAATCCCAGGTGTGCCCGACTGGGTGTCGATTCCGGCTGGCCCTGATATTTACTGCCGAGACCGGGTGTTCCGTAGGGCCGCTCGGCAGGGGTGCTCAGGTGCATGATGGAGAGCTGGCCAATCTTCATCGTCGGCCGTAGCAAGATCGGCAGGGTGGCGATGTTCGCCAGCTCCAGCGTGAATTTGCCCTGGAATCCCGGGTCAACGTACCCCGCGGTGCTGTGGACCATCAGCCCCAGCCGCCCAAGCGAACTCTTGCCCTCGATCCGACCGACCAGATCGTCCGGAATGGCGACGTATTCCATGGTGCCGCCGAGCACGAACTCGCCGGGATGGAGCACGAACGGCTCACCGGGGCTAATGGATACCTGCTCAGTTAGAGTTTCCTGATCTATGCGTGGGTCGATGTGCGTGTCGGCGTGGTTCAGGAATACCCGCATCACGGTGCCGAGCCGAAGGTCGATGCTTGACGGCTGCACCGCGGCATCGTCAAACGGCTCGATGCGAAGGCGCCCTGAGGCAATTGCCTCGCGTAGGCTCCTATCGCTGAGAACCACTCTCGCGCAACCCCTGTTGAACTCCATGCTACCGTACCTGACCCCTCGGACTCAGGCACCGCCGTGATCCTCGCGATCGACCAGGGCACCAGCGGCACCGCGGCGCTGGTCGTGGCGCCTGATGCGACCGTGGCCGGTCAGAGCCGGGTCCCGATCGCCGCGCAGCACCCCCGGCCCGGATGGGTCGAGCAGGATGCGACGGAGATCTGGCGTAGCGTACAGCGCGCGGCGCGGTCGGCGCTGGCGGACGCCGGCAACCCGTCGCTGGCGGCCATTGGCCTGACCAATCAACGTGAGACGGCGGTGGCATGGGACGCGGTTTCGGGTCGCCCGCTGGCGCCGACCATCGTGTGGCAGGACCGACGCACGGCGCCGCGCTGCGAGGCGCTCCGGGCGGACGGCTGGAGCGCCCGGATCGAGTCGCTGACGGGTCTGACCATCGATCCCTACTTCTCGGCCACGGCGTACGAGTGGATGCTGGCGAACCACGATCCGGTCCGTGGTGCCGCGGAGCGCGGCACCCTGCGGCTGGGCACGGTGGACGCCTGGATCCTGTGGAACCTCACCGGCGGCGCGCACGTCACCGACGTCTCGAACGCCTCGCGGACGATGCTGATGGACTTAGGAACGCAAACGTGGTGCGACGAATTGCTGGAGCTGTTCGGGGTGCCGCGCGCGGCGTTGCCGACGATCGTCGAGTCGGCCGGCGAGATCGCGCGCACGGCTCCCGGCTCGGGCTTGGCCGCGGATATCCCAATCACCGGCCTCGCGGGGGACCAGCAGGCATCGCTGTTCGGTCACCTGGCCCATGCGCCCGGCGACACCAAGGTGACCTACGGTACGGGCGGGTTCCTGCTGCAGGTCGTTGGGGAGGAGCGGCCGGAAGATATCGAAGGGCTTCTCACGACCGTCGCCTGGCGCCGCGAGGGACGGATCACCCTTGCGCGGGAGGGCAGCGTGTTCGTGGCCGGCGCTCTGATTCAGTGGCTGCGCGACGGTCTGCGACTCATCCCGCATGCCGCGGAGTGTGAGGTGCTGGCGCGCTGCGTGCCGGACGCCGCGGGCGCGGTGATCGTGCCCGCGTTCGCGGGCCTGGGCACGCCCAACTGGGATCCACGGGCGCGCGGCACCATCGTGGGTCTGACCGCGGGCGTCACCGCCGAGCACCTCTGCCGGGCGGCGCTGGAAGCCATCGCCCATCAAATCGCGGACGTGCTGGACGTGATGGACCCGAGCGACGCGCCGCTGCGGGTGGACGGCGGCGCGGCCGCCAGCGACTTGCTGCTCGAGCTGCAGGCCGCGATCGCGGGACGGGCCGTCGTCCGCCCCGCCCAACTGGAGACGACGGCGCTGGGCGCGGCCTTTCTTGCCGGATTAGCGGCCGGCGTTTGGGACAGCACCGAGGAGATTCGCCGTCACCGGCCGCCTGATCGAGTGATCGAGCCGTCCGGAGACCTGGGCGCCGTCTCGCGCGATACGTGGCGCGCCGCCGTAGATCGGGCGCGCCATTGGGCGCCCGCCGACGAGCCGAACGCGTGAATCAGACGGAACACCCCGAGCCCTTGTGGCGTCCACCGCCCGATGCTCGCCGCCACACCCAGCTCGGTCGGTTCTGGCGCGAGGCGGAGGAGCGAACGGGCTGGACGTTCGCCGACTATGCCGCGCTGCACCGCTGGACGGTGGATGAACGGGAAGCGTTCTGGGGGCTCTACGCGGAGTTTGCGGAGATCCAATTCGACAGGCCAGCCGAGCGCGTGAAAGGTCCCGACCAGATGCCCGGGACGCAGTGGTTTCCCGGCGCCCGCCTCAACTACGCCAAGAACCTGCTGCGGCGACGTGATCGTCACGTCGCCTTGATCGCCGTCACGGAGGACGGCGTCACCGCCAAGGTCAGCTACCGGCAGCTGCACCGCCAGGTTGCCTGCTGCGCCGATGCCATGCGCGCGGCCGGGGTCTGCGGAAGGCGACCGCGTGGCCGGAATGGTCAGCAACGGCGTCGAGGCCGTGGTGGCCTTTTTGGCCAGCGCCAGCATCGGGGCGATCTGGAGTGCCTGTTCGCCGGACTTTGGCACCCAGTCCGCCGTGGCCCGCCTGGGCCAGATTTCCCCCAAGCTGCTCATTGCCAGCGCGTCCTATCGCTACGGCGGCCGCGACTACGACTGCCTCGGCACCGTGCGCGCGGTGGCCAAGGAGCTGACCGGCCTGCGGCAGGTCGTGGTTGTCGTCCCCGAGGGCTTGGAAGCTGTCGATCCCGGCTGGGTTGCGTGGAGCGACTTCGTGGATCGCCCCGAGGCCGAGCCCTTGCGGTTCGCGTCGCTGCCATTCGATCACCCGCTGTACATCCTGTACTCGTCTGGAACGACCGGCCCGCCCAAGTGCATGGTCCACGGCGCCGGCGGCAGCCTGCTGCAGCACCGCAAGGAGCACCAACTCCACACGGACGTCACAGCCGACGATGTGATGCTCTACGTCACGACCTGCGGCTGGATGATGTGGAACTGGCTGGTCACCGGTCTGGCCACGGGCTGCACGCTGGTGCTCTACGACGGGAGTTCGGCGCATCCGGACCTGGGTAGGATGTGGCGGCTGATTGATGAACTCGACATAACTATCTTCGGCACCAGCGCGCCGTTTCTCGAGACTTGCATGCGGAGGCGAACGCCGACGTGGGCGCATCCCTCACTGCGCGTCGTGCTCTCCACCGGATCGCCGCTGTCGCCCGCCGCATTTCGCTGGACGCAGGTCGCGGCTGGTTCCGATGTACGCATCTCGTCAATCGCCGGCGGCACGGACATCGTCTCCTGCTTCGTCCTGGGCAATCCGCTGCTCCCGGTGTACGCCGGAGAGATCCAGTGCCTCGGTCTCGGCCTGGATGTCGCGTCGTTCGATGCCGCAGGGAAGCCTGTCGTCGGTGTCAAGGGCGAGCTGGTGTGCCGCCAGCCGTTTCCCTCGATGCCGGTGCGGTTCTGGAATGACGCCGACGGACGGGCCTATCGCCGCGCGTACTTCGAGACCTTTCCCGATGTTTGGCATCACGGCGACTTCATCGAGATCACGCCGCGGGGCGGCGTGATCATGTACGGGCGGAGCGATGCCACGCTCAATCCCAGCGGCGTGCGCATTGGCACCGCGGAAATCTACCGTCCGCTGGAGCAGGTCGGCTGGGTGGACGAGGCGCTGGCGGCGGGCATGCCGCGAGGCGCCTTGGAAGAGATCGTGCTGTTCGTGGTCGTCGGCGATGGCGGGGGCCTATCGCGGGCGCGCGTTACCGAATTGTGCGAGATGATCCGGCGCGAGGCGTCGCCGCGGCACGTGCCGCGGCGTGTCGTCCCGGTTCCGGCCGTGCCCCGAACCCGCAACGGCAAGCTTGCGGAGCTGGCCGTTACACGAATTCTGCGCGGCGAAGGCGTGGCGAACCGGGAGGCGTTGGCCAATCCCGAGTGCCTGGACGCGTTTGAACGAGCGCGCGACGATCTCGTGGCGGCTTCGGCGAAGTGAATATCATGACCGGGCCGTCATTGCACCGGGTGCGACTGGGGGGAAAGCGACCATGCGGGCACTGATCATGGGCGGTGCGGGGAGCATCGGCTCGCGTCTGGCGGCGGCGCTGGTCACCCGCGGCGACGAGGTGCTTTCCTTCGACGTCAGCGACGAGCCGGTCGTTCCTTCGGCGGCCTACGCGCGGGTAACCACGCGCATCGGCAGCGTCCAAGACGCGGCGGCGGTGGATGAGGTCGTGGCGGAATTCCGACCCGACGTCATTTTCCACCTCGCGGCGATCCTGTCCGGGCTGGCGGAGGAGAATTCCGAGCTCGCATGGCGGGTGAATGTGGACGGCACGCGCCACGTGCTGGAGGCCGCCCGTGGCTTCGGCACGCCCAAGGTGGTGTTCACGAGCACGGTGGCTACGTACGGCGCCGGACTGCCCGAGCCGATTTCCGAGGATGCGCCGCAGTGGCCGGCGGGACTCTACGGCGTGACGAAGGTGCTCGGCGAGCGCCTGGGGGTCTACTACCACCAGCGGTTCGGGCTGGATTTTCGCGCCGTGAGGCTCGCGGCCATGGTGGCTCCCACCGCGCCGGCGGGCGGCGCGGCCAGCGCGTTCGTGTGCGACCTCTTCGTCAACGCCGTTCGGGAGGGTGGGTACGACCTCTATGTCTATCCGACCACCCGCGTCCCTATCGTCTGGGTGGACGATGTCGTGGGCGCGCTGCAGCTCCTGAACGACGCCGACGAGGGGAACCTCTCGCGCCGCGTCTACCACATCATCGGGGCGGGGCCGAGCGTCCAGGAGATGGTCGACGCCGTGCAGGCGAGGCTGCCGCATGCTCGGCTTCGCTTCGATATCGATCCGGTGCGAGCGGATATCGTGGACAGCTGGCCGTCGCGCATGGACGACTCGGCGGCGCGCGCGGATTGGGGCTGGCAGCCGCGCTTCGATTTGGAGCGTATGACCGCCGCCAACCTGGAAGTCTTGGGCGCGCCGGCATAGGCCGGAGTCGCCGCCACCGCCGATGAACCCACGCTATCGCGACCTGGCGGGTCTGGCGCAAGCGGCGATCGACGGTCGCCGCGACGTCTCAGAACTCACGTCGTCAGACATTGATCTGGCCCGCCTCTACGTCTACGCCTATCGCACGCACACGGTGGGGGCGTTTCACGCCACCCGGCTGGCGCTCGACCCGTTCAGCGATGCACCAGCCGTGCAAGCGGCCCAACGCAGGCTGCGCGACCTCCAGGCGCTGGCAATGCGTCCGGTGCCGGCCGACCTTCGCGCCGCGGCGCCCACGCTGGCCTGGTATCACGCGTGGAGCGACGAGGTGGCTGCCGCGCTCACGGGTCCCGGCGTCCCGCCGGAGGCGCATGCGGTGCGAGACCGGTTTCATGACGTGATCGATGCCATTCGTGCGTCGGATGGCATCGTCCCCCAGCGCGATGACGCTTTGCCTGAGCAAGCCAGCTACAAGGTGCCGGGCATCGAGGTGGTCATCGTGCCGCTGGTCTACGGCGATCACATCTCATGGAATACGGCGTTTGTGACGGCGGCGAGCGGCGGCGCCACGACTCACCGGCACGCGGTGCAAGTCGAGATTCACCTGGGGTACGAGGGCGTCTATGGACGGACCCTGCTTGACGGCCACGCCTCTACCGTGACCGAGCCATACGCCATGCCCATTCCGCCGACGCTCGACCACGGGTTCGACAATCTGAGCGGGCACGATCACTTCGTGCCGTTTGTTTTTGGCTCGCGGACGCTTGATGGGTGGGGGGTGTTCTTCGACGTCGAGCCGCGGCCGTCGTCCACGAGCGACTGGCCGGAGACTCCACTTGAGTCGCCGGGCATGAACGGCTCCGTCTATCTCGAACCGGCGCTGGCGGCCCTGCGCCAGGCGCCGGCCGGTGAGCGGCGCGTGCTCATTGCCGCCGAGCGCACGGCCCGCCCCGCCACCGGGGGCCTGGAGCTGGCCGGGATGCACGTTGGCGAAGAGGCGATGACACTGACCTTCGACGAATTCCATATCCTCTCGGTGCGCGAGGGCCGGCTGAGCCTCTCGATCGCCGGTGTCTCGGTCGAGCTGGGCCCCAGGGATCATGTCGGCATCCCGGCCGGCTTACGCGCTACGCTGCGTGCGCTCGATGGCGCGTGCCTCCTGCTCGAGGCCTCGCTACAACCGGGTTGACACGTTCGCGACACGTCGCAGCTGCCTAAGGAGCTCGAAATGCGGATCGGCGCTTGCTTGTGGTCTTTGCCCGAAGACCCCCATGCGGCCGCGGCCTGGGCCAAGGACGTGGGCTTCGAGGCGATCGACGTGGATCCGGGGTTCGCCGCCGGGTGGGACTCGGCGAGCGGCTTACCGGTAGCCAGCGTGGCGATCGCGCACCTTTTGCCGGAGGGCGCGGCCCTGGAGGCGGCCGATGACGACGCGCGGAGGCAGGCGCTGGACCACGTGCGCGCGGGCCTGGCCGAGGCGGCGGAGTTGAACGCCGAGTTTGTCTACCTGCCGCCGGCCTCGGCGGATGACCCGGCGTCGCGGGCGCGCTACCGCGGGGCGGTGGTGGCGCTCGCCGACGAGTCGGCGCGTCTGGGCATCAAGTTCGGCATCGAGCACTTCCCCGGCTACGCGCTGCCCAGCGTGGCGGAGACCCAGGCCTTCGTCGAGGAGGTGGCGCACCCAAATCTCTACGTGCTGCTCGACATTGGCCATGCCCAAATCAGCCGCGAACGCGTGCCGGACGCCGTCGCGGCGCTCGGCGACCTGATGACTTTTGTCCACTTCGACGACAATCGCGGCGAGCTGGACGACCATATGGCGCTGTTGGACGGCCTACAGCAGGAGCAGGATCTCGTGGACGCCGTACAGGCGCTGCGGTGTCACGGCTACGACGGGCAGATCTCCATCGAGATGAACCCGAAGCTGCCGGACCCCCGCGAGGCGATGGTCCGGAGCTTCGAGATTCTCAAACGGGTGATGGCCCAGGCGTAGGCCGTCGGCCTACTTCTCGATCGGCACGCCGATCATCGATCCCCACTCGGTCCAGGAGCCGTCGTAGTTGCGCACGTTGGGCAACCCGAGCAGCTCCTTGAGCGCGAACCAGGTGTGCGAGGAGCGCTCGCCGATGCGGCAGTAGGCGATCACGTCCTTGTCGGCGCTGGCGCCCTTGCCGCCGTAGATTTCCTGCAGCGCGTCGGCGGACTTGAAGGTGCCGTCCTCTTCGTTGACGGCCGTGAGCCAGGGCACGCTGTGCGCGCCGGGGATGTGGCCCATGCGCTGCGCGGTTTCCGGCAAGCCCGGAGGCGCCATGATCTCGCCATTGAACTCGGCCGGCGAGCGGACGTCGATCATCACCGACCCGCTGTCGCCCAGCGCGTCCAGGACGTTGTGCTGAAATGCTCGCAGACCCGCGTCGGGGGCCTTGGCCTGGTAGGAAGCGGGCGTGATTGACGGCGGATCGGTCGAGAGCGGACGCCCGTCCTTCTCCCACTTCAGGCGCCCGCCGTTCATCAGGCTCACGGACTCGTGCCCGTAGAGCTTGAAGATCCAGTAGGCGAAGGCCGCGAACCAGTTGTTGTTGTCGCCGTACAGAATGACCTGCGAGTCGTTGGAGATGCCCGACGCGCCCAGCAGCTCTTCCCATTGGGATTGCGTGGCAATGTCGCGCCGAACCTGGTCCGAAAGCTGGGACTGCCAGTTCCATCCGATGGCGCCGGCGATATGGCCCGACTCGTAGGCCGTCGTGTCCACGTCCACCTCGACGAGCCGGACGTTCGCGTCGGCACCGTGCTCGGCGACCCATGCCGCATCGACCAGGGCATTCGGATTTGCGTAGTCGGCCATGGGCATTCTCCTTGCGTCGTGCCGCTGTAAAGTTTGTCACGCTACCCGCCTATGTATCTTGGCAGCCGGACATGCGACCTACAACAGAAGCGCCGCTACCTGTGAGACTCGGGCGTTATGCCTGAGCTATACACCGGCCCCGGTCACTCCGAAGCCGCCGTCGAGGCCGCGCGCAGGGTCTCCGGCCGGTTTCGCTTCGTGATCGCGCGTGAACCCGATGGCGCCTGGTGGCTGCACGTGCAGCCGGCGCCGGCCATCACCAGCATGTCGCTCCGCTTTCGGGAAAGCCATGCATTGCGCGTCATGGGCTTCACGCCCGTCCGGGCGTCGCGCTTCTTCCCGGCCGCCTGCACGTTTGCCGGGTGCTACTCGCGCGAAATCAATCTACCGTCGGGCGAAGATCATGCCGACGAAGCGGCGGCGCGGATCGCGATGCGTCTCGAGCCGGCCATTGACGCGCTGCTGAAGCTGGCGGCTGAAGTCGAGCCTCTCGGCATCGACCTACCGCTGCCGGATTAGCTCGGCGGGGCTACTGGCGTCCGGCGAGCCGGTAGGCCGCGTGGACCAGTTCGATGGCGTTGGCGCAATCCCTGGCGGAAATCGCCGGCGGGTCGCCGCGTCCGGCGCGCTCCAGCATGTCCCGGATCAGCGGCGGATAGTTTCCGGCGGCGGATGCGGCGCCGGGAAACCGGTCGTCGCGTCCCGGTCCAATGACCTGCAGGCCGTCGGGCACGACGCGCAGCGTCGCCTTCTCGCCGGCGACCTTGAACTCGAGGTCGCTCTCGTTTTCGGGCCACGTCGGCCAGGTGTAGCCGACCTCGACGTGAATCAGCGCCCCGTCGCCGCTGCGAAGCGTGGCCAGGGCGTAGTCCTCGACCTGCGCCTGGTGCACGCGGTTGCTGATGACCGCCGTCGCGACGGACACGTCCGGCCCAAACAGCATCCGGGCGAGGTCCATGCCGTGGCCGCCGAGGTTGAGCAGGGCGCCGCCGCCGGCAAGCTCCCGGTCCCACATCCAGGGCGAGTCCCATTCGACATAGCGCTGCATGGTGGGGCGGATCAGGCGCATCACAACGTGAGAGATGCGTCCAAACTCACCGGCCTCGATCATGGCCTTGGCCCGAACGGCCCACGGCAGCAGGCGGTTCGGGAACGGCACCGCGGCCCACGCCCCTCGCGCTTCCGCGAGGTCCGCCAGCGCCGTGACGTCTTCGGCGGTGGTGCCCATGGGCTTTTCCATCATGAAGGGAATGCCGGCGTCGATGAGGAAGCGGGCGATGGCCGGCATGTCGATATGCCGCCCGAGCGCGACGACGAAATCAGGCTTGGTCTCGTCGATCATGGCGCGGTAGTCGGTGAAGGCCCGACTGCCGTAGCGCCGCGCACGGTCCTCGGCGAGGGCGCCGTCCGCGTCCGACACGCCCACGATGTCAACGTCGAGATCGCGCAGCACCTGTAGGTAGGCGGCGTCGTACGAGGAGTGCCAGTGGTTGACTTCGGTGACGGCAATTCGCCGCGGAATAGGCATGCAACATCACAGATGCGCGCGGGTATCGGACCGTACCATGCACGGTAGGAGTAGGCTTGGCGTAGAGAAGCCTTGGGCACTGGAGGTCGGCAATTTTGGCGGAAAAGCAGTCGTGGCAGGAGAAGGCTCGCGAGCTAGCGCGCCAGGCTGAGGCCGAGTTCAAGAGCGAGCGGGTGCAACAGCGGATTGAGGGCGCGCGCGCGGCGGTGGACGAGGCGCTCGCGAGCGACCAGGCCAAACGCGTGCGCGAGGACGCCAAGGCTATTGGCGCCAAGGCGCGCTGTCAGGTTGAGCAGACGCTGTCGCGCGAGGACGTGCAGCGGGTGCGTGAGGATTTGGATCAGATCGGGGTCAAGGCGCGACAGGCGGTGGATTCCGCCGCGCAGCGCCCCGAAGCTCAAGAACTGCGCCGGCGGGTGGAATCGGTGATCGACGATGTCAGTGAGCGCTTGCGCCCTCAGGCGGAGGAGGACGAGAAGGAGCCGCCGAAGGAGCCGGGCGCCTCGTAGCGACAGTCGCCTCCGGCTTGACATAAAAAGGCGGGGCGAAGCCGGGAGCGAAACGGGCCGGTCAGGTCGAATAGGGAGGGGTGAAGCGATGACGCATCACGCTTGCCGAGCATGAGTCGGGTTGCGCTCAGGAACGCGGCGTCTCCGCTCGTGCTGAGCCTGGACGTTGGCAGCTCATCGGCGCGAGCGGCGGTGTACGACGCCCGCGGCCGACTGGTGCGCAAGACGGGCGCAAAGGTCGGGCATCGGTTCCTTTCGACGATCGACGGCGGTGTCTCCGCGGACGCCGAGGCGCTGGCGGGCAGCGTCGTCGAAGCTATTGACGAGACCCTGGCGCGGGCCGATGCGCGAGCGCGTGACATCGCGGCCGTGGGCTGCAGCGTGTTCGCCTCGAGCATTGTTGGCGTCGATGCGGCTGGACTGGCGCTCACGCCGGTCTATACCTATGCGGACGTTCGCAGCGCCGCCGACGCCGCCGAGCTGCGGGTCGAGTGGGACGCGGCGGCGCTCTACGACCGCACGGGCTGCCCGCTGCATGCCAGCTACCTGCCGCCGCGGTTTCGCTGGCTGGCCCGCACGCAACCGGAGCTCCTGGCAAGCGTTCATCGCTGGATTTCGTTCGGCGAATACTTCTACGGACGTCTCTTTGGCCGGGCATGCGGTCTCGGCGTTGCCGTGGCCGCGTGGACGGGTTTGCTCGACCGGCGATCGATGCGCTGGGACCAGACGACCTTGGATGCCCTGGGAGTCAAGGCTGAGGAATTCGGGCACATCGACACGGAAAGCGCTGCGGTGTATGGACTCGCCCCCACGTGGGCGGAGCGATGGCCATTCCTCGCCGCGGCGGCCTGGTTCCCGCCCGTGGCCGACGGGCTGGCCAGCAACGTGGGGACGGCGGCAACCGATACGCCGGCGGTGGTCGTCAATCTGGGGACCAGCGCGGCGGTGCGGGCCATCGTGCCGGGACCGGTCAAGGAGGTGCCGCAGGGCCTGTGGGAATACCGCGTTGCGCCGGACCGATCGCTCCTGGGGGGCGCGCTGACCGACGGCGGCAACATGGTGCGGTGGGTGGCCGAAGTCACCGGCTCGGGTTCGGCGAAGGGATGGGACGCGCTGGTGGAGGACATGCGGCCCGACGACCATGGCCTCACCCTGCTGCCGTTTCTCAGCGGCGAGCGCAGTCCGGGCTGGGACGACCAGGCGCGGGCAACGCTTCATGGGCTGAGACGGAACACGCGAGCGGAGGAACTGCTGCTCGCGGGCATGGAGGCCGTGACCTACCGCCTCACGCGCATCTATGACCTGCTTTCCGCCGAGCTGCCGTCGTCCCATTCGGTGACGCTGTCGGGTGGGGGATTCCGGAGGTCGAAGACTTGGGCGCAAATGGTCGCCGATGCGTTTGGGCGGCCTACGACGCGGTCGGCCGCGGTCGAAGCCACCAGCCGCGGCGCGGCGCTGTGGGCGCTGGCTCACCTCGGCGCGATCGAGTCCTTGGACGCAGTCGAACAACTTGGCGGGGAGGCGCTTACGCCCTGCGCGGATCGAGGAGCGATCTATCGCGCGGCGATGGAGCGGCAGGAGCGGCTCTATCGACGGATGGCTGGGGCGGGCGACCTGGAGCACGCGTAGCGCCGCGCCGCTTGCGTATCCTTACGGGCGGGTCCGGCACCGGCGACGTCGCCGGTGCGACAGGAGGCAGGCATGCGCGTTGCCGTCGGCGTCGACCACCGCGGGTTCGGGATCAAGGACAAGCTCATCGCCTTGCTCGCGGACGCCGGTCATGAGGTGTTGGACCTCGGCACCGATTCCGACGCGTCGGTTGACTATCCGGACTTTGCGGCAGCCGTAGGACAGGCCATCGTCGACAGCGAGGCCGACCGCGGCATCGTGGTTTGCGGCAGCGGCGTGGGCGCCTGCGTGGCGGCCAACAAGATCCCCGGCGTGCGCGCGGGGATCTGCCACGACACCTATTCGGCGCATCAGGGCGTCGAGCACGACGACATGAATCTCCTGTGCCTGGGATCCGAAATCGTGGGCATGTCGCTGATCGCCGAAATCGTGCCCGCGTTTCTGAATGCCGAATTCGCCGATTCGGAGGAGCGCTATGTGCGCCGGCTGCACAAGGTGCAGGCGCTCGAGCGTGGCGAGCGGCTGTCGCCATAGACGTGACGCGTGGCTGTGCCGGTCGCCGCTGCTACGCTTCCAACTAAGCCAAGCTGTCCCGTATGCGTTGGACCGTCCGTCCCTGATTCCCCTTGCCATGTGCGCTCGATAAGGAGTCGCTGTTGATGATGCGTAACCCGCTGCAGGAGCTTGTGGACCAGGGCCAGAGTGTCTGGCTCGACTACCTGAGCCGCGACCTGATCCGGTCCGGCCGCCTCGAAGAGATGATTGCCACCGACGGGCTCCGCGGCATCACGTCAAACCCGACAATCTTCCATGGGGCCATCTCGGGCAGCGACACTTACGACGAGGAGATCGCATCCCTTTCCGCCAACGGCCTGGACGCCGAGGAAGCCTTTGAGACGCTGGCGATCGCGGACATCCGTGCGGCGTGCGACATCCTGCTGCGGGTCTATGAGTCCACGCAGGGCCGAGATGGCTTTGTGAGCCTTGAAGTCTCGCCGCATCTGGCGCGCGACACGGACGGGACGGTGGCGGCGGCGCGGCGGCTGGCGGATCGGGTCGACTACCGCAACCTGATGATCAAAGTGCCGGCCACGCGCGAGGGGCTGCCGGCCATCGAGACGCTGCTCGGCGAGGGCATCAACGTGAACATCACGCTGATCTTCGCGCAGGAGGTCTACCGCGCGGTTGCCGAGTCGTATCTCAATGCCCTGGAGGCGCGCGCCGCCCGCGGCGAATCCCTCGATAACGTCGCGTCGGTGGCGAGCACCTTTGTCAGCCGGATCGACACGGCCGTCGACGACCAGCTGGAGTCGCTGGCGGCAAGCCGTCCCGACGCGGCCAAGGAGGCCCGTGACCTGCTGGGCCAAGCGGCCATCGCGAACTCCAAGATCGTGTACCGCATCTTCGAGGAGGTGTTCGGCGGCGAGCGTTTCCGGCGGCTGGCGGCTCGCGGAGCGAACCGGCAACGGCCGCTGTGGGCCAGCACCAGCACCAAGAACCCCGACTACCCCCCGACGCGCTACGTGGACGAGTTGATCGGCCCCGACACCGTCAACACCATGCCCGAGAACACCATGACGGCGTTCCGCGATCAGGGCGAGGTGCAGGAGACGGTCCGCGCCGATTTGGACTTCTGGGACGAGGTGCTCGAGCGGCTGAAACGGCTCGGCATCGACATGGACGCCGTGATGGTTCAGCTTGAAGACGAGGGCGTCCAGAAGTTCGTCGACTCCTACGACGAGCTCCTGGCCGATCTGGACGCGAAGGCAGCCGCGCTGGGCGCCTAAATATGGCCTCAACGCCCCGGCTGGCGATGCACGCGACGGCCTTGGACATCTCCGACGCCGAGGCTCGGGCGCGCACGGAACGCCTGGTGCAACGGCTGTCGGATGAGGACGCGTCGCTGTGGTCTGACGAAACCGACCAGCAAGCCGAGATCGCCAATTTGCTGGGCTGGATTCGGATCGCGGAGCGGATCGAGCCGGAGGCTCGCGCCATTTCAGAGTGGGCGGCCGACATCTCGGCCGGGATCGACGACGTGGTGCTGCTCGGGATGGGCGGGAGCAGCCTGGCGCCGGAGGTCATGGCGGCGATGCTGCGGCCGGCCGCGGGGCGGCCGCGCCTGACGGTCCTCGATTCCACCGATCCCGCGACCGTGCGGCGCGTGAGCGACGCCGTAAATCTCGAACGCACGCTCTTCATCGTGGCCAGCAAGTCCGGCGGTACCCTGGAGACGGCGACGCTGTATGCCACGTTCCGGGCGCAATACGCGGAACGCAATCTAGCTGGCGCCGGTTCGCACTTCATCGCGATCACGGACCCCGGCACCTCGCTGGCCCGGCGCGCGTCGGATCAGGGATTCGCGCGCACCTTCCTCAATGACTCCCGGATCGGCGGTCGCTACTCGGCCTTGTCGTACTTCGGGCTGGTGCCGGCGGCGCTGATCGGTCTGGATATAGCCTCGGTGTTGGCCCGGGCCGTCGAGTTCGGGCAAATGGCGTTGCACGAGGCGAACATTGCGGAAAACTCGGCTCTTCGACTCGGTCTGGCGCTGGGCGTGCTGGCGCAGCGCGGCCGGGACAAGCTGACGCTTGTGCTCTCAGCGACGACGGAGCCGCTGGGTGCGTGGATCGAGCAGCTGGTCGCCGAGAGCACCGGGAAGCATGGGCTCGGCATCGTGCCGGTCGACGGCGAGCCGCTCGGCGACCTGTCGGTCTACGGCGATGACCGGGTGTTCGTGGGAATGTCCGTCGGCGACGAGGCGCGGGACGGCTTGGATGCGTTGGCGGCAGCAGGCCACCCGGTGATGCGGCTCACGATGGGCGATGTTCACGATCTGGGCGCCGAGTTCCTCCGCTGGGAGCTGGCGACGGCGGTTGCCGGGTGGGTGCTTGGCATCAACCCGTTCGACCAGCCGAACGTGGAGGAGAGCAAGGCCAATACGGCGCGTGTTCTCGAGGGCGGCGTGGATGGTATTTCACCGCTGCAGGATCAGGTCGGCTCCGAGACCGGCGAAGCCCTGCGTGTTTCTGGCGCGCCCGGCACGAGCGCGGCCCAGGTGGTGACGAAGTTCCTCGGCGACACGGATCCGGACGACTACGTGTCGATCCACGCCTACCTCGACCGCACGCCGGCGCATGAGGCCCGGCTGCGACGGATTCAGACGTCAATTCGCGACCGCACGGGACGGGCCACAACCCTGGGATTTGGCCCGCGATTCCTCCATTCCACCGGCCAACTGCACAAGGGCGGACCGAACAGGGGCGTATTCATGCAGATCACTTGCGACAACCGCGAGGACGTGCCCATTGCCGGCGAGGCCTATGGCTTCGCCACGCTGATCGACGCGCAGGCCGAGGGCGACCTGCGGTCGCTGCGCGACAAGGAGCGTCGGGTTCTGCGGCTGGTGGCTCGCGAGCCGGCGTCGGCGCTCGAGGAGCTTGCGGCCGTCGTGGAGAGGCTGTCGTGAGCGCTGCGCAAGAGGTGACGCCGGCCACCGCCGCCTTTGCGACCGACGGCCAGCCGGCGCGCGGGAGCCACGAGGAGCCGAAGACCGGCGATCCTCATGCGCTCATCATCTTCGGCGGCTCGGGAGACCTGGCCGCCCGCAAGCTCGTTCCGGCGCTCTACAACCTCCGGCGCGACGGCCTGCTGCCGGAGCGCTTTGCCGTCGTGGGGCAGGGGCGGCGGCCCATGGACGACGCCACCTATCGCGCGCGGTTGCTCGAGGCGGCCTCGAAGTACTCGCGAAGCGGGGCGCCGCAGCCGGAGAGCTGGGACACCTTCGCGCAGAGCTTGCACTACCTGAGAGGGGACTCCAGCGACGATGAGGGCTTTGCCCGGCTCACGGAGGAACTCCCGAGCCTGGAGAAAGCGCACGGGACCGGCGGCAACCGCATCTTCTACCTCGCCACGCAGCCCAGCCTCTTTCCCGAAATCATCAGGCGACTGGGTGCATCCGGGCTGACCGAGGGCCCCGGCTCTTGCCGCATCGTGATCGAGAAGCCGTTCGGCCGCGATCTCGAGTCCGCCTCGGCGCTCCATGCCACGGCCAACCGCGTCTTCGACGAGTCCCAGATCTATCGCATCGACCACTATCTGGGTAAGGAGACGGTGCAGAACGTGCTGGTGTTCCGCTTCGCGAACAGCATTTTCGAGCCGGTCTGGAATCGCCGCTACGTGTCCCACGTGCAGATCACGGTGGCCGAGGAAGTGGGCGTGGAGGGCCGCGGCCGCTACTACGAAGAGGCCGGAGCGCTGCGCGACATCATGCAGAACCACATGATGCAGCTGCTGGCGGTGGTCGCCATGGAACCGCCGGTGGATTTTGGCGCCGACGCGATTCGCGACGAGAAGGTGAAGGTGCTGCGGGCCCTGCGGCGCATGAGCGTCGCCGACGTGCAGAAGCACGTGGTGCGGGCGTCATACAGCTCGGGGCGGTCCGATGGCGCCGACATGCCGGCCTATCGCAGCGAAGACGGCGTGGCGGGCGGCTCGCTCACCGAGACCTACATCGCGGCGCGGTGGTTCATCGATAGCTGGCGCTGGCAGGGCGTGCCGTTCTACATGCGCACGGGCAAGCGCCTGGCGAAGCGCGCCACCGAGATCGCCATTCAATTCCGGAGCGTGCCGCACCGGCTCTTCAGCGACTCGAGCCCTGACGGCGTGCCGCCCAACCGTCTGGTTATGCGCATCCAGCCCAACGAGGGCATTTCGATCACCTTCGAGGCCAAGCAACCGGGGCCGTCGGTGCGCGTGCGACCGGTGCGCATGGATTTTGGCTATGGGCAGGGGTTTGCCGAGGAATCCCCCGATGCGTACGAGCGGCTGCTGCTGGACGTGATGCTGGGCGATCAGACGCTGTTCATCCGGGGTGACGAAGCCGAGGCGGCCTGGGCCGCGGTGATGCCGGTGCTCTCGGCCTGGCGCTTCGACGAAGGGCATCCGCTGCATTTCTACCAAGCGGGCTCGTGGGGACCCGACGCCGCGGACGATCTGCTGGCGTCGGACGGTTTCAGGTGGCGGAGGCTTTAGCGGCGGCAGCCGGGTAGCCGACGAGAACGTTGGTGTGGCGAGGTTCGGTTGAGAACGGGCAACCACGAGGGTTGCCCCTACGCCGTCCGAATCCGGACACGGCCCTGGATTCCGGCCCCGTATCGAGTACGGGGCCGGCTTTTCGCCGGAATGACCAGGGGTTACGCAAAGCCCTCCTTTCCCGGGGGTGATGGGACCAAGGTGACTCAGTTCTGGGCGCTGGCGACGGCGTATGTTCGTAATTTGTTTGGTATAGTTGCGGCGCGGCAGGGTACCGAAAGGCAGCCGTGCCGTGCGACTGGACGTCCGACCCATTGAGTGCCGGTCCGCGCTCAATCGCGTGCGCGGCATGCCCTTCAAGTGGAGCCTGAATCCCTATCGCGGCTGCAGCCATGCCTGCTGGTATTGCTATGCGCGGCAGACGCACACGTACTTCGATCTCGACGGCGGGCGCGATTTCGAACGCATCGTCTTCGCCAAGGTCAACGTCGCCGAACGACTGCGGGCGCAGATTCAGTCGCCGCGCTGGAAGCGCGAAGCCGTGGCGGTGGGCGCGGCGACCGATCCCTACCAGCCGGTCGAGGGGCGCCTGAAGCTCACGCGTGCTTGCCTGCGCGAATTCCTATCCGCCCGGTCACCAGTCAGCCTGATCACGAAGTCGACGCTGCTGCGCCGCGATCGAGATCTCTTACAGGACCTGGCCCGAGCGGCGGGAGTATCCATCACGGTGTCGATTCCGATTGCCGACGCGAATCTCTCCCGCCGCATTGAGCCGGGGACTCCGCCGCCGGACGAGCGCTTTCGGCTCGTCGCCGAGCTGGCGCGGCTCAAGCTGGACGTGGGCGTCAACATGGCGCCGGTGCTGCCGGGGCTGACGGACTCCAACGCCGCAATCGAAGAGGTGATGCGGCGGGCGCGGGATCACGGCGCGCGGCGCGTGGGCGTCGTGATGCTGCATCTCGATAAAGAGCCGAAGCGCTGGTTCATGCACAACCTGCGGCGCTATTTCCCGCACTTGGAGTCGCTCTATGCCGGGCTGTATCCCGGCGAGACGCGCTACGTCGATCAATCGGTCAGCAAAGAATTGCACGCGCGGGCGCAGGTGCTCCGAGAGACGGTGGGGACCATGGGCGAGTCGTTGCCGGTGCTGGGTCCGCCGCCGCCGCCAGCGCAGCTAGCCCTGGGGAACTTTTGAATCAGTCAAGACCCTGGGCATATATGGGCTGCAATCCGTTCGGAAACCCCTTCGACAGGCTCAGGGCGAACGGATTGGGGTCAGTACAGCCAAGGGCCCATTTCAGACCCCTCCTAGCAATGTGACGGCGCCTGATTCGCCAGGCGCTCCAGCCACTGGTCCACTTCGCGCTGGGAGCGCAGCCGCAGCGCCTGTCCGCCGCGATGCTCGAGCTCGGCGGCAAGGACGGTGTAGAGGCGTCGCCGCCGCCGGTGGACGCGGATATTCCAGATCCACAAGCTGTCGTAGCTCAGGACCGAGTGTCGAAAGGACTCACGCTGCGTGCCCCAGAGCGGCTCGCTCGACCGAACGCGCCGCAGGCTGCGCCGCAGCACGCGCCAGTTCGCCACCCACAGCGGCAGGTCCAGCCATACCAACAGCTCGACCCGTGACCAGTACACCGCACGAACCTTGCGGTAGTTGCCCTCCACCACCCAGGCGTCGTCGGCCAGGGCGCGCTCCACGGCGCCGGCAAACTCCGCGTCCGGACGGCTTGGCCCAGTCCGGATAGACCCAGTGCAGGGCATCTAGCTCGACCTGCGGCGCTTCCGCGAGGCGGGCAAGTCGCCGGGCGACAGTCGTCTTGCCCGAGCCCGAAAGGCCGACAACCGATATGCGGCGCGGAAGGCGACACCGACCGGCCGCTTCTCGATCCACCGTTCGGCCCAGGACGATCGCCGGCCTAGGCCGCGGCGAGACGAATGAGGCTGGTCAACTGGCCGGCGGCCAGAGCGTCCAGGCGGACGTGCGCCGCGGCCATCTGATGGGCGAGCTCAACCAGCGAGCTGCTGCGATTGTGGCGACGGTCGGCATCGACGACGAGCGCCGGCACCCGATCGCGAGCGATGGCGCTGGCGGACCGCAGCGCGTCGCTGATCGGATCGGAGCCCGCGGCCAGGCCGACGTTGGCGACGCCGTCCGTCAGCAGAATCACGATGGGGCGCAGCTGGGCATCGCGGGCGCGCTCGCGCTCGACCACGCGGCGGGCAAGCTCGAGCCCGTGGGCCAGCGGCGTGCGGCCGCCGGTGGGCAGCTCGTGCATGCGGGCGTGGGCCACGTCCAGGCTCGAAGTCGGCGGCACGGTCTCGTGGGCCTCGGTCTTGCGGAAGGTGATGACGCCCACGCGGTCGCGGCGCTTGTAGGCGTCCGCGAGAAGCGAGAGCACGGCCGACTTGGTGAGCTGCATGCGTCGCTGGGCGGCCATGCTGCCGGAGCCGTCGACGACGAAGAGCATCAGGTTGCCGACCTTGCGCATGCGCCGGTGCACGCGCAGGTCTTGCACGCCGATTTCGGGCGTGCCGCTCTGTGGACGCCGTGCGGCGGCCGCGCGGACGGTGTCGATCACCGCGATGTCAGGCGGATCGTCCGGGTCCATGGGCCGGCTGCGCACGGAGTGGCCGCGGCGTCCCTTGACCTCGGCGCTGGTTCGCCGTCCGGTCCGCGGCTTTTGAAAGGGGATGCGTTCCGGTGCGTTGACGTGCGGCGTCGCCGTCGTCTGGTCGCTGGCGAGCGTCTGGTCGGCCTCGGAGGCGTCGCCCGGCGGTCCGTTTTCCGCCGGCCCCGACGAAAACGTCGAATCGGCGGCGCCGGCGGCTCCATCCGTCGCGTCGGCGGCGGAGTCGGAGGCTTGGGCCGGGGCCGGCCTCGCCTCGAAGGCTTGGATCGCGCGGTCGAGCTCGTCCGGATCCAGTCCCGGCGGGGTGAACGGGTCGCGGCGGCGGCGATGAGGCAGCGCCAGCTCGGCGGCGCGGCGCACGTCCTCCAGGCCGACGGCGCTCCGTCCATCGAGCGCCGCGATCGTCCGAGCGGTCTTGTACATCACGATGTCGGCGCGGTGGCCGTCAACGCCCATGGCGTTGGCGATATGCGTGATCAGGCCCAGAATGTGGTCGCTGATCTCAACCTCCGGCAGCAGGTTGCGGGCCCGCTCGATCAAGGCCATCAAGTCGTTGGTCGCCGGGCGCCAGGTCTCCAGGAACTCCGCTGTGTCCGTCTCGAAGGCGAGTCGGCGCCGTACGATCTCGGCCCGCGCCTTCGGGTCGCGGTCGCCCTTGATCTCCGCGGCGAGACCAAAACGGTCGAGGAGCTGCGGGCGGAGGTCGCCTTCCTCGGGATTCATCGTGCCGACGAGGATGTATTCCGCCGGATGATGAAAGGCCACGCCTTCGCGCTCGACGCGGTTTACGCCGGACGCCGCGCTATCGAGGAGCGTGTCGACCAGATGGTCGTCGAGGAGGTTGACCTCGTCGACGTAGAGGATGCCGCGGTGTGCGTCCGCGAGCAGGCCCGGCTCGAACGAGCGCCGCCCATCTCGCAACACGGCTTCGAGGTCGATGGTGCCGACGACGCGGTCTTCGGTTGCCGACACGGGGAGGTCGACGACACGTACGCGCTGGGACTCGGCCTCGATGGGGATGGCCGCTTCACGCTTGTGCCGGCACTCCACGCAGAGGTTGCCCGAGTCGGGGTCGCAGCGATAGCGGCAGGTCGCGACCGTGATGGCCGGGAGAATCACGGCCAGCCCGCGCACTGCCGTCGATTTGGCGGTGCCGCGTTCGCCGCGAATGAGCACGCCGCCGATGGCCGGGTTGACCGCGTTGGCCAGCAGCGCCAGCTTCATCCGGTCCTGGCCGACGATTGCCGCGAATGGATATGTCACGCCGATTGTCTCGACGGCGGTTTCCGCGGGCGTGCTCATCGTCGGCGCGGCGGTCGCGGCGCGGCCCGAGCGGGGGCCTTGGCAACAACGCGGCGAAGCCACAGGTGGCGGACCACCCAGACCGCGGTCACGGCGAGGGCGATGATGCCGATGACCTGCGACTGCTGCAGCCCCGCAAACAGCATGTTCTGGTCGAGCCGCAGAAATTGCAGACCCAACCGCAACCCGCCGTAGCCCGCGACCACGAACCAATAGGTGTAGAGGTTGCCCATGAAGCGGTATACGAGCCAAAGGGCGGCGGCGAAGATGACCAGGTCACCCAGCATCTCGTAGGTCGTGGCCGGGTGGACGGGGAAGCCCTCGAGCTCGGGGCGGACGGGACCCTGTCCGAGCGTGTTGGGATGGGTGTAGAACACCGCCCAGGGCAGGTCGGACGCCAGGGCATGGTGCTCGCCGTTGATGAGGTCCCCGATACGTCCGACGCCCATGCCGAAAATGGTTCCCGGAGCGCCGATATCGAGCGCGGTGCGCACGGGCAGTCGCATCCACCACGCGGCGCCGCCGACGCCGATGGTTCCACCGACGATGGCGCCCCACACGGTGATGCCGCCCTGATTCAGCTTGAAGATGCCGGCGAAGTCGTGGGCGAACTCGCGTTCCCAGTTGTCGATGACAAAAAGCGCCCGCGCCACCACGATGCTCGCGGCCACGCCCCACAGGGCAAGCGTGGTTATCTCGTCAGCGGTGATCGTGGAGCGGCGCGCCAATCGCCTCGCGACGAACACCCCCGCGATGATTCCGATCACCGCCCATAGGGAGTGCCAGGTGAACCGGAAGCCGCCCAGGGCGAATAGATCCGGGTCCCACGGGATCTCGATGGCGAGCACGCCGCAGCCTCAGTCCGTGATGGGGCCCACCGGTGGACCCGCCGCCCGATGGTACCTGCCGCCGTGCGAGCGGTGGTCGAACTCGATCACCCGGCGGCCGACTCTCTGAGGCCCTTAAGCTCTTCGGCCAAGGTGGCCATGCGGGCGGCTACCGGCTGCCCCGAGGCCATGACGTCGTCGATGGCCGGCAGGAGCCGCGACTGGGCGAGCTCCGCCCCCGGCACTTCGAGCGAGGGGCGGCGCCAGTGTGCGGCGGCCTCGGTGAGGTCGTCCGGCTGAAGGCCCTTCGCCGCGGCAAACTGCTCGATTGCGGGTCGCCATGCGGGCAGACCGCGCGCGCCGGGGGCCGGCCAGGCCTCGGTCACCAAAAGCGACGCGACGTCGGCCGCGGCCTCGGCGTGTTCCGTATCGCTGGCGACGGCCACGTAGTCCGCGGCTACCGGCACGGCGCGACGCCTGGCGTCCCACGCCGGCAGGGGCACCAGGCGCCAGGATCCCGCGTCGGGCGCGCCGCTCGACGGCAGGTCGTCGAGAACCCAGGCGGATCGCATCGTCATCGCGATCCGTCCCTCGACGAGGGCAGTGTGCGCGCCGAGCAGCCCGTCCCACGCGTAGGGAGGCGGCGAGACAGCTTCGCGATGAATCAGGTCGGCGTACCACTGCCAGGCGTCGCTCGGCGCAACGTGCGAGCCGGTCCAGAATCGCCCGCCGGCGGAGGTGGACACCGATTCGATTTCCGGCACATCGGCGACGACGCCCCAGCCGTAGGTGAAGTGTTCGCGATCGGTCAGGCGGCGCGCGGTGTCCAACCACTCCTGATAGGTGGCGCCGGGCTCGGTCACGCCGGCGCGGTCAAGTGCTTGCGGGTTGACGAAGCCGAAGACGGGGTACCCGCTGAGCGGCAGCCCAATGCGAGCCTGATGGTGCCGCCCGAGGCGCTCCATGCCCGGAAGAAGGTCGAGGCCGCCGACCCAGGCGTTGAGCGCCAGCACCAGGCCCTCACGCGCGAGTCGCGCGAGCCGGGTACCGGGGAGGCCGGCCACTACATCGAACACGCCGCCGGTGCGGGCGTCGTCGATGAGTTCCGAGAGCCCGGTTGGCGTTGGATTTCGACTGTGACCGCGAATCTCGATCGATGGCCGCTGTGCGGCGACGGCCTCAAGGCGTTCACGCCAGGGAGACTCGTCGCGGCCGAGCACCAGCAGGCGAACCGTGACGGATTCGGCAGTGGCCGGCGTTTGATCGGCAGCCGCCGGCTGCGGCGCCTCCAACGACGACCGCACAACTTCTGGGCCAGTGAACATTGCTCCGGAGGCGGCCAGCGCTCGGGTGGCGACGGCGGAGCTCGCGCCCACCAGCATGGCCCGCCGCGACAGGCGTCGTGCGGGGCGGCTCTTGCCGGTTACCAGCGTTACCGTCCTCGCGCCCGCCACGGCCGCGAAGTGACGCCACGACGGGCTCTCCAACATGTAGGAAAGGCGACGATTTGCGGCCTGAGGTTTAGAAGCAGCGTGTCGAGCATGCGACTATTGCGTGTGTGGCGATACACCAAGAATGGCACGGGGCGGCCGTGATGAGTGACAGATGTACGACGTCGCGATCCTAGGCTCAGGACCGGCCGGACTCACGGCCGCCATCTACAGCGCGCGGGCCAATCTTTCCACCGTAGTGATTACCGGCGAGATGTTTGGCGGACAAATCGCCACGACCAACGACGTTGAAAACTACCCCGGGTTCTCCGAGATCGAGGGCCCTGAACTCACGATGCGGATGCGGGAGCAAGCTGAGAAGTTCGGCGCCGAGATGCTGGTCGACACCGTCACCGACATCGATGTCAACGGCCCGCCCTTCACCCTGACCACGCTTTCCGGCGAGCTGACGGCGCGTTCGGTCGTCGTGGCAACCGGAGCGACGCCGCGGCAGCTCGAGGTGCCGGGCGAGCAGGAGTATTGGGGTCGCGGCGTGTCGTTCTGCGCCACCTGCGACGGCGCGTTCTTCAAGGACGTGCCGCTGGCGGTGATTGGCGGCGGCGACAGCGCTCTGCAAGAGTCGTTGTTCCTCACGCGATTCGCTTCAAACGTCACTGTCGTCCACCGCCGCGACCAACTGCGCGCCGGGACCTACCTGCGCATGCGAGCCGAAGAGGACCCGAAGATCGAGTTCCTGTGGAACAACGTCGTCGAGTCGGTGGAAGGCGACGACCGCGGCGTCACCCACTTGCGGCTGCGCGATGTCAACTCTGGTGACGCTAGCGACTTGCGCGTCGAGGGCATGTTCGTGTTCATCGGGCACTTTCCGAACACGGCGATGTTCGAGGGCAAGCTGGACATGACCGACGACGGGTACGTGGTGTCCGACCGACGCATGCACACCAGCGTGGAGGGCATCTTCGTGGCCGGCGAGGCGCAGGACCACTACTTCCGCCAGGCCATAACCGGCGCCGGCGAGGGCTGCATGGCGGCCATGGAGGCGGAGAAGTTCGTGGCCGGGCTCGAAGGCGCCGACGCCGCCGTTCCCGTGGAGGCCGCGGCGGTCAGCTGAACGGCGGCGCACGCAGCTGTCCGTGAGAGGGAGGCCGAAGGGCTCCATCTCAGACGTCAGCCGCTCACCGCGTGCAATCCGTCCCTTTCAAGGGGCAATGGCATAGCCAGGTAGGGGCGGTTCGCGAACCGCTCTACTCGATGGTTAACAGGTCCAGCGATCGCTGGATTCACGCCTTCGGAGGCGCTTGCATCGCCTAATAGGGGCGGGTCTCAGACCCGCCCCTACGCGAAGGATCCACCGCGAATCTAGGTTCGGCCGGACTGGATTCCGGGCCCGTATCGAGTACGGGGCAGGCTGTCCGCCGGAATGACGGAGAGGTGACGCCAAGTCCCCGATCAAAGGGGGAAGGGGGCTGGTTGGAGGCTTCCTAGAAGCCCATACCACCCATACCACCCATGCCGCCCATGCCACCCATACCACCCATGCCGCCCATGCCGCCCATGCCGCCCATGCCACCCATGCCACCCATGCCGGCGTCGGCGCCGGGGGGTGGCTCCTGGGGAACGAAGCCGGTCTCGGCGACCACGACTTCAGTGGTGAGGATGAGGTTGGCGATCGAGATCCCGTTTTGAAGGGCTGACTGCGTCACCCTGGCTGGATCAATGACGCCGTCGGCGATGAGGTCGCCGTATTCGCCGGTGAGCACGTTGAGCCCGTAGTTCGGGTTCTGGTGCTCCTCTTGCCCGCGGCGGATGTTGTTGATGACCACCCCAGGGTGCAGGCCGGAATTCGCGGCGAGTTGCCGCACGGGCTGCTCCAAGGCCAGGCGGAGCGCCCGCACGCCGGCTTGCTCATCGCCCGAGGTCTCGCCTTCGACGGCCTCAAGCGCGGCCGTGGTGTTGAGCAATGCCACGCCGCCTCCCGGGACGACGCCCCGTTCGAGCGCCGCTCGCGTAGCCGCCAGCGCATCTTCGACGCGGGCTTTCTTTTCCTTGAGCTCCACCTCGGTGGCGGCGCCTACCTGGACGACGGCCACACCGCCTGCCAGTCGTGCCCGGCGCTCCTCGAGTTGGTCGCGGTCGTACTCCGACTTCGCTCCCTCGATCTCCACCTTGAGCTGCTGCACACGCGCCTGGATGGCGGCCGGACGGCCCTTGCCGCCCTCGATGGTCGTCTCCTCCTTGCGGCAGATCACGCGACGCGCCTGCCCGAGGTCGTCGATCGTGGCGTCTTCGAGCTTGCGGCCAGCATCGGGACTGAACGGCGTTGCGCCGACGAGGATGGCGATGTCCTCCAGCATGTGCTGGCGGCGATCGCCGTAACCCGGAGCCTTGACGCCCAGCGAGTTGAGATTCCCCCGTTGGTTGTTCACCAGCAGCACAGCCAGCGGGTCTCCCGCCAGTTCGTCGCTGATGACCACAAATTCTTTCTTGCCCGCTTGATTCAACTGGTCCAGCAGGGGAACCAGATCTTGGATGTGGGTGGGCTTGGAGTTGGTGACGAGGATGTAGGGATCCTCGATGACGGTTTGCATGTTGTCGCGGTCGGTGACGAACTCGGGCGAGGCGTAGCCCTTGTCGAAGGTCATGCCCTCGGTGTGCTTGATCTCGGTCTCCAGGCCCTTGGACTCGTCGACGGTGATGGCGCCGTCCCGCCCGACGGTGTCCATGGCCTGCGCAATAAGCTCGCCGATCTGATCGTCCCCGGACGCAATGGCGGCGATGTGGGCGATTTCATCCCGGTGCTGGATGGGCGTCGCCCGGCGACCGAGGTCGGCCAGCACCGCCTTAGCGGCCTTGTCGATGCCGCGTCGCAGCATCATGGCGTTGGCGCCGGCGGCCATGCTGCGCAGCGCTTCGTTCAACACGGCCTGCGCCAACACTGTGGCCGTGGTGGTGCCGTCACCGGCGGCTTCGCCGGTGCGGCTCGCCGCCTCCTTGATGAGCTGCGCGCCCACGTCCTTGAACTCGTCATCAAGGTCGATTTCCTCAGCCACGCTCACGCCGTCATGGGTGATGGTGGGGGCGCTGTATTTCTTGCCCAGCGCTACGTTGCGTCCCTTGGGTCCCAGGGTTGAGCGCACCGCGCGGGCGACGACCTCCACGCCATCGGAAAGTTCCTGGCGGGCTTCTTCGGCGAGCACGATCTGCTTAGGCATGGCTTCCTCGTTGGGCGCATGGCGCCGGATATCTCAGATTGGTTGACTACCGCCGCGCGACTCTTGCCGCAGCGGTGCTCCGGTTTCGCTCAAGTTTAGGGGTGGACCGCCGCCGGATCAATGCCCGAGCCGCCAAGGTCGGCAATAACGTCCCGACGGCAGCCGCCGGATGTGGTCCAATGGCCCTGGGATTGGCAATATCAAGGGAGTGGCCGAATGCGGCTCATCATTGCCGGTTGTGAATACAGCGGAACCACCACGCTCGCCGAGGCCATCGGCGCATGGGGGGAGAAAACGCTCGGCGGCAAGCCGGGGAGTCATGACCATTTCAAGGGCCCACCGGAGAAGAATCTGACGGCCGAGGAAGAATCGCAGTTTGCGGCGTTGAAGCCGCGGCTCCTCGAGATGTTCCAGCGGTATCAGATCGAGTACCACCTGCAACCGGGCTTCTACGCGTATCCGGACCATGTGATGGTGGGCATGCATCTGGAGGATGCCGTCTACGCGCCGCTGTACTACGGCTACGGCGGCCCCGGCCAATACGCGGAACGCACGGAGTTCGCGCGGCACACGGAGCAGCGGATCCTCGACTTGGCGCCGGACGTGATTGAGATTCTTGTCAGGGCTACTCCCGACGTGATTCGGCGGCGCATGCAGGAGACGCCCCATCGCATCCAGACCATCAAGGAACCCGACGTCGAACTCGTGCTCGAGGGCTTCGAGAGTCAGCACGCCGCGTCGCTGATCCGCAACAAGATGGAAATCGACACGTCGGAGACCGACGTGGACACGTGCGTGGAGCAATTCGTTCGCTTCTTCGAGCCTCTCATGACCGACGCCGATCGCGTGCGCGCCCTAGTGACACGAGCGCGGCGCGCGGGGGAGTGGCTCTAAGCGCGGCGTGGGGCTGCTCACACGGATTGGCGCCGCCGAGTCCCAGCGCTGGGCGGCGTCATGGCCTGTCAAGCCGCATAGTTGCCGCAGTGACGACGGGGTTACCATTGTTCAACGCGTTACAGTCACCACTGTTCAACACGTTAGACTTTACGAACTCCCCAGGAGGCACGCGTCGTGATCTCAACTCCTCGTTTGCGATGGGCGATCATCCTGGCCGTGGCCGTCGTCGGCGTATTCGCTCTAGCCGCGTGCGATGGGCTTGGAATGGAATCCACAGCCGCGCCGGACCCGACCGAGACCGTCACTGTCATCGGGGGGACGTCCTCGCCCACGCCGGATCCGACCACCCCTGCGCCGGCGCCGCAGTCGACGCCGGTGCCCGTCCCGACTAGTACGCCCGCAGCGACTCCGACGCCAGAACCGGCCCCGACGCCGATACCGTCGCCCAGACCAACGCCCAGGCCCGAACCCACGCCCGCGCCGACGCCGGCTGCAACCGAGGAGCCTGCGCCCACGTCGGTGGTCGTGCCGGTGCTGGCGCTCGTCATCGCGGACGTGCTCAACGTGCGCAACCAGCCGGGCGCGGAAGGCAGCGAGGTCGAGTACGTGGTTCGCGAAAACGACGAAATCGAAGTCACGGGCGTCGTGGTGAACTTGGACGACGGCGCGTGGCGCGAAACGGCCGACGGGAACTGGGTTGCCGAGCAATGGCTGGGTCGCGGTGCTTTCGCCGACGTGGTCCACGCCGGCGTGGCCGTCGTGATTCCGAGCGACGGCGTCAACGTGCGCGACGTGCCGAACGCCGAGGCGAGCACGGTGCAGTACGTGGCCTTCGGCAACACCGAGGTGACCCTGACCGGGGTCATGGAGGTTGTCGACGGCGTCGTATGGCGCGAGCTGGACGACGGGAACTGGCTCCAAGCCCGCTATCTGCAAATCGAGCCCTAGGAGTTGCCGGCATAGCCAGCTCGGCGGGTGGCGGTGCGTCGGAACGGCTGCGCGGTAGGGCCTTGTCACTTAGGCCGGCGGTCATTGGCCCGGCCGGCAGAGAGCCCTGACCATCGCTGAGTCCTCCGAAGGCATCGCGCTCGCGGCCATGCGGCACCTGCGCCAGGCGGACCCTGTGCTGGCACGCCTCATTGACGAGTGCGGACCCTACGTGCCCCGCTCGCCCGGCGATCCCTACGAGGCGCTCATCCGCAGCATCATGTTTCAGCAGCTGGCGGGGGCCGCGGCCAGCGCCATTCTTGGCCGCCTGCTGGCGCTTTACGGGTCGGACGGGCGATTTCCGACGCCGGGGGAGCTGCTCGCGACGACCGATGAACAGTTTCGAGCCGCCGGCGTGTCGCGGCAGAAGGCCGGATATCTGCGCGACCTGGCGGAGCATATCCGGAGTGGACGGCTGGACCTGCGCGGGATGGCCGCGAGCGACGACGCCGAGGTCATCGAGCGGCTCACGGCTGTACGCGGCGTTGGGGTGTGGACGGCGCAGATGTTCCTGATGTTTCAGCTTGGCCGACTCGACGTGTTGCCGGTGGGGGATTTGGGCGTGCGGCGCGGCATGCAGGTGGCGTACGGACTCGACGACACACCGTCTCCAGCCGAGGCGACTGCCATCGGCGAGCCCTGGTGTCCGTATCGCAGCGTGGGCGCGTGGTACATGTGGCGCGCCGCGGACATTCGAACGCCGGGGCCGTAGCCCGAGGGATCATCCGCGCGAGGCCGCGGGCCATAGCCCAATCCGTTCGGTAACCCCTTCGACAAGCTCAGAGCCTGCCCCGCACTTGATACGGGGGCGAACGGATTGGGGTCCGTGAAAGTCGTGGGTCTTGGCTTGGTCGGCGGTTTCCTACGTGAACCGCCCGCGTCCGCTGATGGGCCAGATATCCACGACCTCGTCGTCCTGCAGCACGTAGAGCGTGTCATGCAGGTTGAACGTGCCGCAGCCGTGCCAGGGCGTCACGCGCACCTGATCGCCGGGCCGTAGATTGGGGGCGCCGTCGAGCATTTTCACGTGCAGGTGCTCCTCAGCCACCACCTCGATTTCAAGGCCTTCCGGGTCGTCGATCACCGGGAAACCGCTGGGCTCAAAGGCAATCGACTTTCGTCCGCCGTCGAGGTGCACGTATCCAGGCTTGGCGCGGCTGGTGACGCTGGTGAGAATCCAGAATGCCTGGGTGAAGGCGTGGCCGGCGTGGGGCCGGAACCAGGCGTCCATCGTCACGTAGGTCCCGGCCTGCAGCTCGGTCCAGCCGTTGATCGTGCCGGTGATGTCGAAGGTGTTCGTGGCGCCGCCGGTGACCTCGCGTACGGGGATGCCCTCGGCCTCGCATAAATTGCGGGTCTCGATGACCGGCGCCAGCGCGGCGCGGGCGGCTGCGTCGCGTTCGTCCCGGTCCACGATGCCAACGGTGTGGCCTTCGTAGGCCATGAGGCCGGTGAATTCGAGCCCCGGTCGGTCCATGATGCGGCGCGCGAGAGCCAGCGCCGGCTCGTAGGGCGGCACGCCGCCACGGGGCCCGCCCACGTCAATCTCGACGACGACCCCGATCGACACGCCGTGGCGCTGCGCCGCCGCCGAGATTTCGTCGACGTTGGCGGGGTCGTCCACTTCCACAGCGACGCGCGCGCGCTCCGCGAGCCGACACAGGCGCTCGATCTTGATCGGGCCGACAATCTGATTGGCGATGAGGACATCTTCTATGCCGCCGTCGACCATGGCCTCGGCCTCGCCGACCTTGGCGCAGGTCAAGCCAACCGCTCCGGCCTGAACTTGCAGCCGCCCGACGGCCGGGGTCTTGTGCGTCTTGGCATGGGGGCGCGAGTGCACCGGACGAAAGCGCAGGAAGTCCTCGAGGGTCTTGATGTTCTGTTTGACAAGGTCCAGGTCGATGATCGCGGCGGGGGTGTCGATTTCGTCGATGGTGCGGGGCGGACGGTCCACGGGGATTTGCCTCGATTGCTGGCGAACAAAGGGTATCGCGACGCCCGGCTGCGCGCGCGGGGGTGGGCTCGCCGAAGCCCGGGCGACTTGCTGCATACGCTGGGCACTTCGCTGGGCCAGGTCTTCCGTATACGCCCGCCGCCGCTGCGTTCGGGCACGCAGCCATCGAATCCCACGCACGAGCAGTGACGGTGACTGCCGCGAGCAGGCTCAAATACGCCAACCCGATCACGGTCAGGTCGACCAGGTAGTGACGGAACGCCGGAACGGTGTCGAGGTCGACGTAGCCAGGGCCCGCGGCGAAACCGATGGCGACGGGGCTGCCGAGCGCGAGCGACATCAAGGCCAGGTCAAGCACCATCTTTCGCCGCAGCGGCATGCCCGGACGATCTCGCAGAAATGCCGTCCACAGCTCGATAACGAGGGCCGGTCCCAGGAACCCCGCGAGCGCGTGCGGCAGCCCGATCAGGTCGTTCCAGACGGCGGCGACCACTCCCACGACCAGCGCCGGTCCGGGCCGGGCGCTGACAAGCCCGGCAGCCATGGCCAGGGCGCCCAGCAAGACGGCTCCGGCGGCCGGCTGCACGACGAATGCGCGGGTGGCGCCGAATGCCAGCACGGCGACTAGGCCGGCAACGACCAACGTTCGCGGCCACGGGGCATCCGGAAGCGAAAAACGCATCGGTGCGAGCGGGCGGCTCACCCGGGCGGCTGCCGTTATTCCGGCGCCCGCTTCAGCGCTGGGCGCGGTTTTCATCTAGGTGATGCGCGCGTAGGATAGGGGCATGGACAACTCTCACACATTGCCGCGGTTTCCACGGGGCCACAACGATCCTGTGGGAATCTGGCTGTGGGGCGACCCGGCTGAGATTCGCGACTACCTCGAGCTGGGGGTGGTCGGGCTGGTGACGAACACCATAGTGCTCGATCAGCTTACGGACTCCTACGGCCCCATGATTCGCGTGATCGAGCGCTACCTGAATCTGCCGCACGACGGCCCACTCGTCGTCGAGGTCGATGGCGATACCACCGATGAGATCGAGCGTGTGGCGCGGATCTTCACCGCGATGTCGCCGCAGGTGGTTCTCAAGATCCCGTGCACGATGAAGGGGCTGCGCGCCGTCGTTCATCTCAAGGCCGAGGGCCACCTGAGCATGGTCACGACCACCTTTTCCGTCAGCCAGGCCGTGGCTGCCGCGGCGGCTGGCGCGGCATTCGTCGCGCCTTTCACCGGGCCGCAGATCGACGCTGGGGCGGATGCCGGCAAGATCATTGGCGACATCGTGCGCGTGATCGGTCGCAGCGGCGAAAACTCGCCCTATCTGGCGGCGGGCATTGTGCGGACGACCATCGCCGCCGACACCGCGATTCGCGCCGGTTGCGACGGCATCGTGATCTCCCCGACCACGTTCGAAGAAATGCTGCTCCATCCGGGCACCGCCGAGTGGAACGCCACGTTTCGCCGCCACTGGGACCAGATGGAGGCGAAGGGCGCGCTGGAAGGCGTCGTCGACGCGCCCGTCCCGACCGAACCACTGGTGGGGACGCCCGCCCGCTAGCTCTCCTCCACGTCCCAATCCAGCAAGACGCCCAGCGTCTGGTCCGTGTGGTCGTGCAGCAAGTGGAAGGCCTCCGGCGCCCGTGTATACGGAAAGTGGTGCGTCGTCATGCGGTCGGCGTCCATCGCGCCCGATTCGAGCAGCGCCAGCGCACGCCGGGCCGATCCGGCGTGCCATTGGCCGCCGAAGTAGCCGCCCAGGATGCGCCGGCCCTGGATGGTATCGGAGCTGAGTGGCAGGTTCTGATGCTCGTATTTGCCGATGAGATGCAGCGTGCCGCCGCCGGTGAGCATCTGCATGCCCTGCTCGAAGGCCCGCGGGCCGGCCGGTCCGCCCACGGCGTAGACGACCAATTCGGCCCCAACCCCGTTGGTGAGCCGTCTCACCGCCGCCACCGGATCTTCGTCGGCCGCGTTGATGACGTCGTCGGCGCCTAGCGCGGCGGCGAGCTCGCAGCGCAACGGCGCCGCGTCAACCGCGACGAGCCGTCCGGCGTCAATCGCGCGCATAGCCTGGAGCATGAGGCTGCCGACCAAGCCTTGCCCCATCACAACGATGACGTTGTCGCGCTCGAACGGCGCAATGTCCACCCAACGCACCGCCGATGCGCCCAGCATCCAGTAGGGCGCCTGGTCCCAGCTGACGCCGGGCGTGAGCGGAAATATCTCGGGTATCTTTCCCTGCTGTTCGGGGAGCGCGGCGCCCAAAACGTATTGCGCGTGCGGCGCGACGGCACCCACGCGGTCGCCGACCGCGAGATGGTCCACGCCCTCGCCCAGCGCATCCACCACGCCCGCCATGGAGTAGCCCATCATCTGCGGATCGATGGCCTCTTCCATGACGTAGCGCCGACCGATTTCCGAGCCGCGGCTGATGAGGCTGCGCACGGACTTGACGCGGACTTCGCCGTAGCCCGGCTCCGGCATCGGCGCGTCCTCCAGCATCACGTTGCCTCGCCCTTCGGGCTTTGCCATTCGCTTCATGTCGCCTCCCTGTGGTCGATGGCCCCGCGCGGAGCCGTGGCTATGCGTCGTCGAGCGTCCAGTCAAAAATCACGCCCAGCGTCTCGCCGGCGCGGTTGTAGAGCAGGTCGAAGGCTTGCGGCGCCTCGCTGAACGCAAAGCGGTGCGTGGTCATCAGGTCGGTATTGATCACGCCCGTGGCCAGCAAGTCCATGCCCCGCCTAGCTTCCGCCATGCCCTTGGATCGAGTGTAATAGCCCTCGAACATGCGCTTGCCGGCGAACTTGTGGCTCCAGAAGGGCAGCGGCGCATCCTCATAGCGCCCGACCAGGTGCAGCAGACCGCCGCGCGCGAGCATGTCCAGGCTTTGGTCGAACGCCTTGGGGCCGGCCGGGCCGCCGACGGCGTAGACCACGATCTCGGCGCCCAGGCCGCTGGTGAGCTTGTGGACGGCTCGCACCGGGTCCTCGCGGGCGGCGTTGATGACGACATCGGCGCCGAGCTTGTGGGCCAGCTCGCAGCGCAGGTCCAGCGCGTCGATCGCCACCACGCGGCGGATGCCGTTGGCCTTGTGCACTTGCAGCTGCAGGCTGCCGACCAGGCCCTGGCCAACGATGACGATGGTGTCGGTTGGCTCGGCAGCCTCGCCGACGGCCCACGTGACGCAGCCGCTGACGAGCGACCAGTAGGGCGCGGCGTCGAAGTCCACCGCTGGATCGATGGGATAGACGAGCGGACGGTCGTCGGGGGAGCCGATGGTCGCGTCCCGCACCACGTAGTCCGCGTGCGGCGCCGAGACCACGACGCGGTCGCCCACGTCGAGATGCGTGACGGACTCGCCAACCGCGTCCACGATGCCCGACATCGAGTAACCCATCATCTGGGGATCGATGGCTTCCTCGCGGGTGTAGCGCCGGCCGATCTCCGATCCGCGGCTGATGAGGCTGCGCACGGCCTTGACTCGGACCTCGGTGGGGCCGGGTTCGGGCACCGGCACCTCTTCGAGCACCAGGTTGTAGCGACCCGCCGGTTTCGCCAAGCGTCTCATGCGTCGACTCCCTGCGGTACGGCCCCACGCCAGCGCAGCACCCTCATCATGCCAGTGGGTGCTCGGGGAGGCGAGAGACGGACCGTGGCGATCGGGGCAGCTGAACGGCTATAAGCCGCTAATCCGCCAGCCCGCCGCGGCGCAGGTCCATCGCCAGCGAGCGGAAATCGCGCACGCGGTGAATGGTGCAGAGGTCGGCGTCGTGCTGGTTCTCGGCGTCCCGGCTGGTGCGGGACAGCACGACGAGGTCGTCTCCGTCGATGGCCGCGCTGGGGTACATGAAGCTGCGGTGCACGCTGTCGGGCCAGCGCGCCACGCAGCCCGCGGGGAACCAATTGAGGCAGTCGATGCTGTAGTGCAGAAAAAGCCAGCGTCGCTCGTTGCCCGGGCCGCCGGTGTACTTCGTCTCCCGCATGCGGTCGCCCCAGCCGACGAAGTCCTGCGAGTTGGTGACCAGGTTGCTCAGCATCCAGTACATGCGGTGCGGCTGGTCGTTGATGATGAAGAACTTGCACTGCCCGCCCGGCCAGGACGGTGAACTGGGTGAAGCGCAGCTCGTTGGCCGCTTCGTCGTAGTCGAGCACGGCCGCGATGTTCGCCGTGGCGTTCTCGTCGATGTTCGACCGAACGAACGCGCGGATCTTGCCGCCGACCTCAACCGTGTTGGGCTCCAGCCACACGAACGGCGACGGCCAACCGCCGTGGAGCTGCGCCCATTCGTCCGCGGGGAACAGCCCGCGAGTCAGGGCCGCCGGCACCTCCGGCGGCGGAACGACGTTGGAGAGCGACCAGGCGTCGGGATCGAGCGCCGACCTGGCGCGGTCCCAGCGCACCATCACCTTGCCCTTGTAGTCGATGCCGGCCGAGTCATGGTCCATGGCCCAGTAGAGCGCGTCGGGGCGGATGACCTGCGCCGTGGAGATGTTCCAGAGCGGCCCCTCGATGACGGTCCGCGGCTCGGTCCACGTCTCGCCGCGGTCGTCGCTGGTCACGATCTGGAAGTCGCGGTGGGTCCGCTCCTGCACGAACATCAGCAGCTGGCCGTCGACGACGAACGGCCGCCCTTCTTCGTAGGGCAGCGTGGCAGGTCGGTCCAGGTCGCGCCGCCGTCGCTGCCGCGGACGATCCGCAGCGACCGTCCCACGTCCGTACCCCTCCGACCCCACTGCGGCGCCGCGACGATCAGCGTGCCGTCGTCGAGCCGGGCCAGGTTCGGGTCGTGGAAGAAATAGAGCTTGGGATCCGGGACGCGGGCCGCGATCACGAAGTCCTGGGCCAGCGGGGTGATGTTCGGGTTGGGCATTCAAAACTCTCAGGCGCAAGATGTCCTTTCTGCCCTTGCCGTCGGCGCACGCGGGAGATTTGGCCGGCTGCCTGCGTTCGTGGATTGGAAAAACCTCGGCGAGTGCCGCGATGCTCACAAGGATCTCGCACTAAGCGTTGAGCTCGGGCGTGCAATGAACTTAGCTAGGTCTCTGATAGCGCCATGCATTGCGACTTCGATTATGCTATCGCCAGACATGGCATCATACTGCCATCCCCTGTCGAAGTCTATATCACTCGGGCAGGAAGATGATCTAGTCCCTGACGGTATACGTCGAAGGCAACGTCGCTGCGGCCAACAAAAATAGCGTCGCTGACGCCTTAGTCCGGGCGCATCTCTGGAGCCCCTCCAACGAGTCGGAAGAATAGCGCGAACGTGATTGCGTCACTGTTCGACCATTCGCAATGTGGCGTCCAGGCACTGCGTAAGACTGAACCTCGGTCGTTGTGAATTACCAGAACAAGCCAATCCCTATATTTGCGGCCTTCTTTCGCAATGCCGGATTGCAAGCCTGTGGCTGCCCCATAACGGCTACTCGCGCGCCTATCCTGTGCCTCGCATGAGCAGCTTGATTGGTCGTTCGGCAGGTCTGCCAGGACTGAAAAAAGCGAACCGGAGCCGCACTTGCGCCGGCGATCTCGTTGGGTATCCCTGATAGATCGACGACAGTCGTCGTGTTGCGTGCGAGCTTGCCTAAGCACAGTGCCGATCGGATCGCTCTTGGCATCCCACGGCTTCAGGATAAACCAACCTGTCATCCTGTAGCAACGGTTCTAGTTGATACCTTATTGTCAGCTTCGTGGCATGGACTTATTCGATGGTCGCTATTTATCGCTCCTGCCGACGTCGTCCAGGTGGGGACGACGGCGTCGAGGGGGTCGCCGATTTCGTAGGGTCGCTGTCAGCGCGGGGCTTTACGTAAATTGCCGATGACTTGCGGACGCGGCAGTAAGAGCGTTGACTTTACGATGTGTTGCTTGACGTGGCCAGTTCGTCCAATCAGAAAATCGATTGTTTCTCAATACGGTAGGAGGTGCCTTGCGATAGGCGTTTGGTTGAACGTTGGCATTCGTTATGCCGGATCCAAGACTATTATCGTGGCGCGCTTCACTGATGTTGCGACTCGCGACCTTTGGGAAGACTATGCTATGGATTGCAGCGACGGTAGCGCCTGCGCCAAGGTGGATCCAAGGATGGCGTCGTGTGGCCCATCGTTGAGGTCAGCGCGGCGCTTTGCTCGCCAAGAGGATTACGGATCGGCCGGCGTTGCCGATAGTCTCGTGAAGTTGATGCGTCCAGCGGAATAGCGCAATACTCGCTGCTAGAATGAAAATGTACCTACGATCGTTGAGTGCCTTCGCCGAAATGGCCTGATGATCCTTTCGTCAGTAGGCGGCTGACTATCGACGGTTCGGCCTCGAATGAGGCTCGGCCTTCATTCGGAGGCGGGCGCCGTAATGCGTAGATGATATCTCGACCGAAGTGCGGTACGTTGGCCGACGCCCGCGTAAATACGAGAGCAGCTCCCGAAGATCGGCGTGTAGCGCGCGATCGTGCGAATCGCCGAATTCGGCCAATAGCCAGGTTTTCGATCACGTTTAGGCGATGGTGGCTCATAGGTGGTCGTGAGTAGGCGAGATTTTCGGTTGAGTGATGTATCGGCTAAGTGATTCACCGGCAGAAGCCACCGGGCGTCAGATGCGAATCGTTTGCCATACTTGCGGGATCGGAGCTTGAGACGCGTATGCTAGCGGCCGGATTCGTGAGGGTGAATCGCCCATCGTCAGGGATATCGCGCGAGGTCGCCCACGCGCGAACGAATCCGCAGCGGACGATGAGGAGACGGCGGTGATCGCATTGCGATCGCGTTCCTCACGGATGTTGAAGTCGGTATTTCTTCGATGATGGCCGGATTAGCAGCGTATCATCGATATTCGGTGAAGGGCGATACTTGGTCTAGACGTCTGGGCATCGGATCATCTGAAACTTGCGTGCCAATCGACTCCGTGGACTTGATTACGCAAACGTGCGGATCCCACCGAGCTTCGCGCACGACCGAAAGGCCATCGAATGCGACCATACTTTCCAGCGGCGCATCCTCGACTAGTGGTAGCGCACAAGGTAGTCCACGGGATGTGAGGGAGGACGTCCGACTCGGGCATGCTGGTGGACTGCGGTGATGAAGTCCCGCGGCGATGGTGATGTTTTTCTGGACGCCGAGCACGGCACGCTTTATCTGGTCGGCCTTTCTCAAGTTGCTGGGGTTCGCACTCGGAATCGCCGACAGAAATTGTCTGGTGACGGCCACGCCGCGTTGGAGCGCGTTTTCGGGAGGTCTACGTCGCTGAGGTAAGTCGGCAGTGCTCGGCTGCTTGGTCGAAGCGCCCCGGGCGCGTGACGCCCTGCCGTTTGGCGAGTAGTCCAAGACCCTGAGATCTGTCAACTCGCTTGTGAGCGGCAGTCCTGCGCAACTGCTGCGGCGCCAAGGTCGAACGCGAGTCATACGCTAAATGCCGCATGATTATTGCCTTGGCCTGCAGAGCTGGGTACCGATTTGGCGGCGGAGAGCTCATCGCAATTCTTGACATTATGGAATCATGGCGGGGTCAGCAGGACTTCGATGGTCGTGCGTTTCGGAAAACTCGTGTGCGACAGCCTCTTGTTTCGTTGGTCCGACATCGAGGGGTTCTGAATTTCAGGAGATCGAATGATGCGTCCATTGGCGTGGTTTAAGTGAGTGAGTGACGAAAAAACTGCGACGCGTCCATCTGCGGCTCTGACGCGGCGGCATCGCGCCTGCGACAGTATCAGGATGAATCTTGAAAGTCCACGGAAATTGCCAGCCAAGACTCTTAGGCTGGTTTTGCGGCTGGGCCCGACCGAGCAAATTCGACGTCGGTCTTGGGCTCTTAGGTGGGGGATTGTCGGTTCCGAGATTGAGGCGGCTGTCGTTGCCGGAAGACGCGAACGGGTAACGCTAGACATCCCATTGCATTGGGTCCCGCGCGTTCGATAACGGTTCGACTCCTGCAGGGCGGTGCCCCGTACTTGATACGGGGACGAACGGACGGCGTCTCTCAGACGTTCCTAGACCTCGATCAGTTCGTAGGCCTGCGGAGCCGGAATGGGAGGCCATCTTCCTCAAGCGCCTCGACGTAGAGCTCGATAGCCTCGCGAATCAACGCGCACACCTCTGCCTTGGTCTCCGCGGCGGCCACGCAGCCGGGCAGCTGGGCACGTGCGCCCCGTAGCTCGTGGGACCACGCTCGATCACAACGGCGTATTTCATCGCGCTCCTCACGCGATGTTGGCGCGGCCGCCGGTGATGTCGAAGTTGGCGCCGGTGCTGAAGGCGCAGGCGGGGGAGGCCAGGAAGGCCACCAGGGCGGCGATTTCCTCGGGCTTTGCGGCGCGGCCCATGGGGATCTTGGCCACGAGCGGGGCGCGCATCGTCTGGTCGGCGGCGAGCGCGTTTTCGGTGTCGACGGCGGCGGGGGAGACGGCGTTCACCAGCACGCCCTGCTCCGCGAGCTCCATGGCGAGGGCTCGGGTGAATCCCAGGATGCCGGCCTTGGAGGCGGGATAGGCGGCGACGTTGACATTGCCGTCCTTGGCCGAGATCGAGGCAATGTTGACCACGCGGCCGTAGCCCCGCGCGCGCATGTGCGGCACGACGGCGCGGCACATCCGAAACGTGCCGCTGAGGTTCAGGTCGAGGACCCGCTGCCAGTCGGCGTCGGTGGTCTCCCAGACGGGGGTCGAATAGCCGGAGACCCCGGCGTTGTTCACCAGGATGTCCACCCGGCCCCAGCGCTCCGCCGCTTGCGCGACGCCGGCGCGCACCGAGGCGTCGTCGGTGACGTCCAGCCGCAGGCCCAGGCACGCGGGCCGGCTGCGCTCAGGCTGTCGGCGACCGCGCGGGCGCCCCCGCCGTCGATGTCCGTGACGGTGACGTTGGCCCCGGCGGCGTGCAGGGCGCGCGCCACTGCCCGACCGATGCCGGCCGCGGCGCCGGTGACGATGGCGTGCTGGCCGTCGAGGTTGGTCGTGAGCGTCGGCGGTTCGGTCACGTCCGGCCTCAGTCCACCTTGAGTGGCCGCCGGAGCTTGGCGGGCACGTCGATGATCGACGGTCGATCGAGCTCCAGGGCGCGGCGCAGCGTGTCGCCCAGCTCGTCGGGGTTAGCCCGCATGCCCACGGCGCCGAACGCCTCCGCGTAGCGCACGAAGTCCGGGTTCACCAGGTCCACCTCGTAGGCGTTGTCGTAGTCGCGGACGAAGTCTTCCTTGATGGCGCCGTACGCGTCGTCGTTGAAGATGACCATGGGGACGTTGATTCCCAGCTGCACGGCCGTGGCCAGCTCCTGCCCGGTGAACAGGAAGCCGCCGTCGCCGCCGATGGCCACGACCGGTCGCTCGGGCGCGGCGAGCTTGGCGCCCAGGCCCACGGGATAGGCATAGCCCAGCGTGCCGAACTGGAGCCCGTAGAGGAACGTGCGCGGCTCGTAGACGGGGAAGTGCTCGCGCGCCCAGTAGCCCCACAGGTGCGGATCGCAGGCGACGATGGTGTCGCGCGGCAGGGCCTCGCGCACCGTCTGCATCAGGCTCCACTCCAGGGGCGCCCGTTGGCGCCAGGTCTCGACGCACGTCCACACGGGCGGTGCGGGCCGTGTCCACCCAGTCGTCGCGGTCCACGTCCCCGCCGTCGAGCGCGGCGGTGAGCCGGCCAGCGCCAGCTTGGCGTCGGCGTGAATGCCGATCTCGGCCGGGTAGTTCTTTCCGGGCTGGGTGGGGTCGATGTCGATGTGAATCAGGCGCTCGGGGATCGGCAGGGTCCACTTGGCAGTGATCAGGTGCGGAAACACCGCGCCCACGGCGAGCATGGCGTCGCAGCGTTCCATCAGGCGCGTGACCGGGCCGTGGGTGGAGATGTTGGTCAAGGCCAGCGGGTGGTCGTCGGGAATAGAGCCTTTGCCGCTGCACGTCGTCAGCACCGGGGCGTCCAGGATCTCGGCCACCTGCTGCAGCTCGTCCCAGGCGCCAGAGTTGATGACGCCGCCGCCGGCCCAAATCAGCGGTCGCTCGGCGTCGCGCAGCAGCGCGGCCGCGCGCTCGAGATCCCCGGCGTCGCCCGCCGGGCGCGCGTGGGACTCCTGCTCAAGAATCTCGACCGGACCCTCACCCTGAAAGACGTCGAGCGGAATCTCGACCACCGTGGGCCGCGGGCGGTTGACATCCATGCGGCGCATTGCCTCGTGGATGGCGCCGGGGATCTCGCCCGGCGACATCGCCTGCCGGCCCCATTGCGCCAGGCGGCTGAACACGCCGAACTGGTCCTTGCTCTCGTGGACGAGTCCCCGATCCTGGTAGAGATAGGGCGATAGGTCCTCGGCCATGATGTTTAGCAGAGGGACGCCGTCGCCGTAAGCCTCGCCCATGGGGGTGGCCACGTTGAGGGCGCCGGGTCCCGCCGTGCTGAGCAGGCAGGCGGGCTTGCCCGTGACGCGCGCCACGCCGATGGCCATGTATCCGGCGCCCTGCTCGTGGCGGACCAACACGTGGCGGATGCGGTCCTGGCGCATGAGGCTGCCGTAGAGATGCTCGGAGTGGTAGCCCGGTATCCCGAATACGAGGTCGATGCCCTCGGCGATCAGGCTTTGTACAACGGCGTCGGATCCGGTCATCACGGGCACGCGGCACCTCCAGGCGCGACTGGGATTAGGCGGATGGTAGCGGGCGACGGCGCAGCGGTGGAACTCTGGTCCTAGGCCGCGCGGCTTCGGACTCGGGCGAGCGTGTCGCGAATGAGGGACCGCAGAGTTCTCAGTTCGTCCACCCGCAGCAGGGTCAGGGCCGCGCCGTAGACGGCGCTGGCGCCGCCGCCGGCCAGCAGCAAGGTCAGCCAGCCGCCGCGGCCGTCGGGCTCGAGGCCCCCAACGATGGCCTCGCGCAATGCGAGCGCGACCAGCGCCATGACACCGCCGGCGAGGATTACCTTGAGCGCGAACCACCAGTTGTGGCGCTGGAACGAGTCCCGCATGAGCCACCAGAGCCCGAGGCCCAGCACCAGTCCGTGAAAGCTGTTCTGGGCGGTGTTGGCGGTCACGAGACCGAGCATGCCGAGCGGCTCAACCAGCGAAAGGGCCGTGGCGAGGTACACCCCACCGCCCACGATGCCGACGACCACAGGCGTGATCGTGTTCCGCATGGCGTAGAACGCCACGATGAACAGTTGATCCAGCACCGTGAGCGGGAGTTGGATCGCGTAGATCAGCAGCGCGGGTCCGGCGGCAGCGGTGGCGGCGGGATCGAACGCGCCGCGCTCGTAGACCGCGCGAATGACGGGCGTGCTCAGCACGGTCATGACGACGGTGATCGGGATGATGAGGAGCGTCGAAAGCTTGGCGGCCAGCGCGAGGTGGCGGCGGAAGTCCACGGCCGATGCCAGGTCGCGGATGGACGCGGGGGCCGCGCGAGCGAGGGTCGGCAGGTACGCCAGCGAGATTGCGGTTGCCACCAGGCCGATCGGGAACTGCTGCAACCGCGTGGCGAAGCGCATGGTCGCGAGGCTGCCCTCGCCGGTGCGCGAGGCCAGGTTGGCGTCGACCACGACGAGCACCTGTGCCACAACCACGCCGGCGGCAATCGGCGCGTAAAGCCTGAGGATTTGGTGGAACCGCGAGTCGCCAAACCAGGCCGGCGGCGACAGTCGGGCGCGATCGCGCACCAGCGCGGGAAGCTGGACCAGAAGGTGCACGGCGGCGCCAGCCAGATAGCCCAGCGCCACCCCCGGCGGTCCGACGATGGGGGTGAGCGCCAGGGCGAAGACGATGAGCGTGCCGTTGAGCGAGGCGGTGCTGAAGGCGGGAAACGCGTAGCGGTCGCGGGCGTACAGCCGGGCCGTCGTGACGGCGGAGATGCCGAGGAACAATAGCGACGGGAGCGTGATCCGGGTCATGGTCACGGCGAGCTCGCGCGTTTCCGGCGGCAGCCCGATGGCGGCGAGGTCTACCAACGGCTCGGCCAGCAGCACGAGGATCGCCGTGGCCAGGCCGGCGATGGCGATCACCGTGGCTATGACCGTGGAGAAGGTGCGCCGCAGCGCGTGATCGTTGCCGGCAAGCTGGCTGAATACGGGGATGAGGGCGCCGGAAACCGCGCCGCCAATCACCAGTTCGTGCATGAACTGCGGGATGCGGGTGGCTATTTCCAGCGCGTCCACCGTGCCGCCCGCACCGAACAAGGCGGCGATGACCGGCTCGCGCACCAATCCCAGCAGCCGGCTCAGGATGTTTCCGCCGGCGATGAGGAGGGCGGCGGTGGCGATCCGCCGTCCGGTGGTGTCGGTCACGGCTCGTGGCGCAGCCGATCGACCAGGTTGCTCGTGGAACGCCCGCCCAGCAGCGGGACGTAGACGACGCGCACGTCGAGGGCGCGCAGCGTGGCCGCCTCGGGCAGCTGCCGGCCGCCCGTGGTCGGGTCATAGTCGGCGCCCTTGACATAAACATCCGGGCGCACCCGTCGGATCAGCGCATCCGCGGTCAGCTCCTCCAGGACGGTGATCGCATCGACCCAGCGCATGGCGGCGACGAGCGCCAGCCGATCGGCCAGTGGGGCCATGGGCCGCCCGGGACCCTTGAGCGAGCGTACGCCTGCGTCGTCGTTGACCCCGACGGCGAGGACGTCGCCTTCAGCGGCCGCGGCGCGGAGGATCGCGGCGTGCCCGGCGTGCAGCACGTCGAAGCAGCCGTTGGTGAGCACGATGGTTTGGCCATGAGCGCGGGCGGCATCCAGGACCTGATCAAACGCGTCCGGAGTGGGTGGGGACGGGTTAGCCATTGGCCTCGGCGGCCTCGGCCAGTATGTCCTCCGTCGATGCCACGGCTACGCCAAGTTGGCGGATCACGAGGCGCGCGGCTAGTTCTCCGAGCAGGGCAGATTCCAGAATCGAGCCGTCACCAAGGAGTCCGGCCGTAACGGCCGCGGCCACGGTGTCGCCGGCGCCCGTGGGGTCCGCGACAAGAGCCTGTGTCGCGGCCGGCACGAGAGTCGGCTCGGCGTCTTTGCCTGCCACGACCATGCCGGCCGCACCGAGTGTGATCACCACGCCCTCTGCCTCCAATTGTTCGCGCAGCGCGGCCGCGCCCTTGCAGGCCAGTGCGGGCGTTTCAAGTGCATACCCAAGCTCGGCCTCGGCCTCGGGTTGGTTCGGCGTCACCACCGTGGCGCCGCGAAAGCGCGAGAGGCGCCCATGGGCGTCCACGGCGATGGTTAGTCCGTGCTTGCGCGCCAGCGGCAGCGCCGCGGCCAAGACGGCTGCCCCAACCACGCCGATCTCATAGTCCGATACCAGCAGGGCGTCCGACTGGGGAATGGTCTGCTCGAGATAGGCGATTAGCTCCCCCGTGACGGCGCTGTCAAGATCGCCTCGGTCCACGGTGTCAACCCGTGCCAGCAGGTGCTGCGGCCGCTGGCGGTCGCCGCCGGCCCAGATGCGCAGCTTGTTCGACGTTGGGCGCGAGGGATCGGCCACGAGTCCGGCCGTGCCAATGCCGCGCTCGTGCATCTGGTCGCGAAGGGCTTCGGCGGCGCTGTCATCGCCCACCACGCCGCAGACGCCTACCTCGCAGCCCAGCGCCCCAAGGTTGGCGGCGACGTTTGTGGCGCCGCCAGGCACGGCGTAGCGCGAGTCTTGTCTAATGATGAGCACCGGGGCCTCGCGGGCGACCGCCTGCGCACGGCCCACGATCTGCTCGTCGAGCACCATGTCGCCCAAGACGATGACGCGGGAACCGTGCGCCCGGCCCAAGATGTCCCGCACGCGGCGGGGTTCGAGCGCTGGCACTTCCGGCGGCTGAACCATTGGGGCGCTCACGACGTGCCCGACGTCTTGGCGTGTGGCACCGGCAATTTACGATCCGCGCCCTGGTGCGCACCCGAGTCGTTGCTATGATTCATGCGGCGGCGTTAGCGGCTGTTGAGTCGTTCGCGCAATCTTAGGAGGAATGTGAACAAGCCGAAGAAGGTTGCCCAGCGCAAGCGTCGTAAGACCGCCAAGCGTGGCCGTCTGGAGCGCAAAGCCGAGCGCGAGGCGGCTGCTGGCCAGCGGCGCCCGCAGCGCGGTGGACGCAGCGCCGGCTAGCGTCCCCGCCGGCACGCCCCCCTGCCTCCTCACGGAGCATTGAATACGTTTCGCGACCACTGCACCGCTCGATCGCGCCTGCGCAATGGCGCTCACGTGCTTGTCACTCCGGTCCCGCACGCGCGCTCCGTGTCCATCATCGCGGCCACGCGCATCGGCTCCGGCTTCGAGTCGCCGGCTGAGCAGGGGATTTCCCATTTCGTCGAGCACATGCTCTTCAAGGGCACCGAGCGACGCCCCTCGTACACCGACATAGCGGCCTCCGTCGAGCGTCTCGGTGGAATGATCAACGCCTTGACGGAGCCCGAGATGACGGTGATTTGGGCGAAGGTTGCGGCGCCTCACTGGCGCAGCGCGCTGGATGTCGTCACGGACATGATCGGCCATCCCCGCTTCGACGCCGGCGAGATCGAGAAGGAGCGGCGGGTCATCTCGGATGAGATCGGGATGATGGCCGACGTGCCGGAAGAGGCCGTGCGGCGATCGCTTCGCTCGCGTTTGTGGAAGGGACACGGCCTGGGACGCGAGGTGGCCGGATCGCCCGCCAATCTCGAGACGTTCACGCCGGACCAGATGCGCGCGCACGCGCGCCGGATGTTTTCGGGCGCGAACTTGGTGGTCAGCCTGGCGGGTGACCTCGATCCAGGCGACGGCACCACGGCCGTCCGGGCCGGAATCCAGGACCGACCGGCTGGGCGCGAAGCGGTCTGGCCGTCCTATGTGCCCAACGGCCCGCCGTCGCCCCGCGCGGTCGTCGATTCGCGCGAGGCCGATCACGTGTACTTCGGCATTGCCGGTCGCGCCGTGTCGCGGGACGATCCGCAGCGATATGACGTGGACGTGCTGACCGCAATTCTGGGCGAGGGCATGGGATCGCGCCTGTTCGAGGAGCTGCGCGAACGGCGAGGCCTCGTGTATGAGGTGCTGGCATCGGTTACCGCCACGAGAGATTCCGGGGCCTTGGTGATTGAGGCGGCGACGGATCCGGATACTCTGAACGAGGCGATGCAGGCCGTGCTCGACGAGTTGGTGGCCGTGCGCGATGAGGGCGTTACACAAGACCAGGTCGATCGCGCGCGCGAGGTCATCAAGGGAGAAATCCAGCTCTCGATGGAAGACACGTATGCGGTGGCCGGCTGGGCGCTGCGCGAGCAGTTGCTTGAGAGCGAGCAGCTCACGCCCGACGGCGCAATGGCCAAGTATGACGCGGTGACCTGCGAGAGCGTCGTCCAGGCGGCGCGCCGCCTCTTCAGCGACGACTGGCCGATCGTGGCAGCGTCGGGTCCCATCGACGACGATGCTGCCATTCCCGACAGCTTCGGCGGCGCTTCCGCGCCGGCTGCCTGACCGGCGTGTTTCCGAGCGAGGTCGTCGACCGCGCCCAGCAGGCGTTTCGCGAGGGGGCGCCGGACCAAGCCCTGCAGCTTGCCGAACACGTCATCGCGCGCTACCCCCGTCATGCGTCCGCCCGCTTGGTTCGTGCCCTGACGGCTGAGGCCGGCGGCGAGCTTGACCAGGCGCTGGAAGACCTGCGTTTCGTGACCTCGGCGGAGCCGCTCAACGCGCGAGCCGCCGCGGCGACGGCGCGGATTTTCAAGCGGCGCGACGACGACGCTCGGGCTGAGGATGAAGCGCGCCGCGTGGTGGAGCTGGTGCCAAACGTCACCGACAACGAATCCCTGGAGTCGGCACTGGACATTCTTGGCGTTGACGCGGACGCGCTGCCAATCACGCCCGGGGTGTTTGCGCGCATTCACTTGCGCAGCGGGTGGCCCGGCACCGCGGAGCGATATGCCCGGCGCGCCCTTGATGACGAGCCGGACCGCATCGACATTCGCCTGACGCTTGCCGAGGCGCTCTGGCAGCTGAATCGGTTGTCCCTCTGCGAAGAGCAGTGCACGATCATCTTCGACCGCGCTAACGATTGCGTGCGCGCGGCCGTGATGCTGGCGCACGTGCTGGCCGAGCGCGGGCGCATGGCCGAGGGGCAGGATTTGCTGGGTCGCGCGGGCGAGATCGATCCGGAATACCTGGAAGCGCGGCAGATGCTGGCGCAGCTCGAGATTCATCGGCTGGTGCTGCCGGGTGCACCCCAGATCGACGTGCCGGGGTTGCTCCGTGCTCCGGATGCACTTCCAGAGCCCGCGTCGGCGCTGGAAGCGCCCTCGGCGGAAGCGGCCTCTGCAACCGCCGAACCGATGCCTGCCGACCAGCCCACCGGGCCCGAGGGCGACACCACGGCGGAGCCGGCGGCGCCCGAAGGCGCCGCGTTCACCCAGATTGACTGGGCCCGCGAGCTGATCAGGCGGGAAGACTGGAACGAGGCGGAGCGGGTTCTGCGTGAGATTCTGGAGGACGACGCGCTGCCGGTGAACAATGTCGACGCATTGGTTGAGGAAGCGGCAGCATCGCCCGCGCTTGCTGCGACCAGTTGGCGGTTGCTCGGCGACTTTCGCATGCGCACAGCCCGGCCGCAGGCCGCCGCCGAGGCCTATTTGCGCGCCGCGAATGCGCAAGAGGCGACGGATGTCTGACTTGGCGACCCTGTTGGCGGACTTGAAGGCCCTCAATGGGGTCGACGGGGCAGTGGTCTGGCGCGTTGGGGAGGCGCCGGTGGGCGACCTTGCGGAGGCCGTGAGCCCCGTGGCGCCCGGACTGCTGGCGTCAGGAATCGGCACGATGGAACAGGTGGTGCAGACCGTAGGCTTTGGCCAGGTCGAAGAGTTGTGGTTTCTGACCGAGACGCAGCAAGGATTGGCGGTGCGCCTGGGCGACTGGCAGGCGATCATTGTTGCGACCCTGGATGCGGACATCGACCGCTTGCGCAACGCGGTTACCGAGCGGCTCGAGCGCCAGCCATGATTGCCGGGTTGCATCCGAGGACGACTCGCCGACGGCGATAGGAGGACGACACAGGTGGAACGCACGCTGGTCCTGTTGAAACCCGATGCCCTGCAGCGAGGAATTGGGATGGATTTGCTGGCGCGGTTCGAGCGCCGCGGCCTCCGGTTGGTGGGACTCAAGCTCGTGCAAATCGAGGAGCCGCTGGCGCGGGAACACTACGCCGAGCACGTGGGGAAGTTCTTCTTCGAAGATCTGGTGCGGCACCTGACCAGTGGTCCGGTTGTCGCCGCGGTCCTCGAGGGTCCGGAGGCCATCCAGGTGGTGCGGGCGATTGTGGGCGCGACCAGACCGCACGAGGCCGCGCCGGGCACGATCCGCGGCGACTACGCGTTGGCAGGTCTGCGCAACCTGATTCATGCCTCGGATGGGACCGACACGGCGCGCGAGGAAATCGAGCTGCACTTCGAGGCGCATCAGTTGGTGGACTATGCGCGTGGGCTCGACGCCTGGATTCTGGAGGACAGTGGCGAGTGAAGGTCCACGAGTCCGATGCCCGCCGGATCTTCTCCGATCACGGGCTCCCGGTCCCGCCAAGCCGGGTGGCGGCAACGCCCGATGCGGCGGCGGCCGCGGCTGCGGAGTTTGGTGGACTCGTAGTCGTCAAGGCCCTGGTGCTGGCGGGCGGCCGGGGCAAGGCCGGCGGCGTGAAGCTGGCTGACGGCGGCGAGGCTGCACGGGACGCCGCGGAGCAGATTCTCGGGCTCGAAATCCGAGGGGAGCGCGTTCGGCGCGTACTGGTGGCGCCGGCGGTGGATATCGATCGTGAGATCTACCTGGGCGTAACCATCGACCGCGAGCGTCAATCCGCGGTCGTGATGGCGAGCGCGGCCGGCGGCATCGATATCGAAGAAGTTGCGGCGGCCACGCCCGAGGCCATTCAACGCATCCCGTTCGATATCGCCCGCGGCGTGGACGCCTGGCAGGCGCGCGCGGTGGGTTTCGCGCTTGGACTCGGCGGGCGGCAGGTCATCGATTTCGTGGGCATCGTGAAAGGGCTGGTTCGCGCCTTCGTCGATTGCGACGCGTCGCTGGCGGAGGTCAATCCCCTGGTTGTGGACCCTGAAGGCAAGCTCCGGGCCATCGATGCCAAGCTGAACATCGACGACAACGCGCTGGGCCGCCGTCCTGAACTGGAGCAGCTGCGAGACGCTGACGCCGAGGAGCCGGCGGAGGCGCGCGCGCGCGCCGCTGGCATCAGCTACATCAAGCTTGACGGCGATATCGGCTGCATGGTCAATGGCGCCGGGCTGGCGATGGCCACCATGGACGTGGTGAAGCACTACGGCGGGGAGCCGGCGAATTTCCTCGACGTCGGCGGCGGCGCCGGCGCGGAGCGCGTGAGCGCCGCGCTCTCCATCATCCTGGACGATCCGAACGTGCGGGCTGTCTTCGTGAATATCTTCGGCGGCATCACTCGTGCCGACGACGTGGCCCGAGGGGTGCTCGAGGCGCGCGAGAGCATGCCCCGCGCCGTGCCGCTGGTGGTGCGCCTGATGGGCACGAACGAGACAGAAGGTCTGCGGCTGCTGGCCGATGCCGGCATACAGGCGGAGCGCTCGATGGACGACGCGGCGCGCCTGGCGGTGGAGGCCGTGCGATGAGCATTCTGCTCGATGCCTCGGCGCGCGTGGTGGTGCAGGGAATCACAGGGCGTCAGGGCACCTTTCACGCGCAGCGCATGGCGGAGGCCGGCACGGCCGTGGTGGCCGGTGTCACGCCCGGTCGCGCGGGAGCGTCGGTCGACGGCCTGCCCGGCGTACCAGTTTTCAACACGATGGCCGACGCGGTGCGGGCCACCGGCGCCAATGTGGCGTGCATCTTCGTGCCGCCGCCGTTCGCCGCCGACGCGATTCTGGAAGACATCGCAGCCGGCTTGGAGCTGATCGTCTGCATCACCGAGGGCATCCCGACCATCGACATGCTGCGCGTGATGCCCATGCTCCGGGGCTCGTCGTCCCGCCTCCTCGGGCCGAACTGCCCGGGCATCGCGGTGCCCGGGCAGAGTGTCAAGGTCGGCATCATGCCGTGGGAGATCCACGCGCCCGGACGTGTGGGCGTCGTCAGCCGCAGCGGCACGCTGACCTATGAAGTGGTGCAGCACCTGACCGATAGTGGTCTGGGACAATCCGCGGCGGTTGGCATCGGCGGCGATCCGATCATCGGCACGCGCTTCACCGATGTGTTGGATCTGTTCGAGCAAGACGACGAAACGGACGGGATGGTGCTGCTGGGTGAGATTGGCGGCGGCGACGAGGAGCTGGCGGCGCAATTCATCCACGAGCGCGTGACCAAGCCGGTCAGCGCCTTCATCGCCGGCAAGACGGCTCCGCCGGAACGTCGGATGGGTCACGCGGGGGCAATCGTGTCAGGATCGGAAGGAACGGCCGCGGGGAAAGAGGCTGCCCTGCGGGACGCTGGCGTCCTCGTGGGCGACACCCCGCGGGAGGCGGTCGAATTGCTGGCCGCTCAGCTTCCCTAGCCTCGCGGGCGAGGAACGTTGATAATTGGCCTAGAATGACCAGCGCTTGCGCCTTGGGTGCGATGCGCCACGGCGTGCGTATCTGCGCGCAGTCCATTAGAGCTTGCAAGGAGCGGTGATGCCCCCGAGCGATCTTTCTCTGATGGTCGGCGGTCCAGCCGGAAGCGGCGTGAACTCGACATCAGAGATCTTCATGAAAGCTTGTTCGCGCGCGGGCGTTTTCGTCTTCACCAACGTTGAGTACCACTCGAACATCCATGGCCGGCACATCTTCTTCCGCATCCGCACGGCCGACGAGGCCATCACGTCGCACGTGGAGCGGGTTGACGTGCTGCTCGCGCTGGATGCCGAAACGATTTACGGCACCGATTCGCACCAGGACTACCAGTCGCACAAGGGCCACCTGCACGAGGTGGTGTCCGGCGGCGCAATCGTCATCGACGCCAAGGCCGGTATCACTGCCGAGAACCTGGGGCGCGACGACGTGCGGCTGCTCTCCTTGCCCTACGACGACATCGTGCGCGCGGCGGTGGAATCACATGGTGTGGAGTACAACGCGCGCCGCCACGCCGTGATGGCCAACATGGTGCCCATTGGTGCGTGCTGCGCCTTGATCGACTTCGAGGTGGACCGGGTGTTGCCGATCGTGGCCGAGCGCCTCCCGGAACGGCATCAGAACCTGGTGCCGATGAACCGCTCGGTCCTGCAACACGCCTGGCAGGCGGCGCACGATGTATTGGGCGACCAGAAATTCTCGCAGACACTCCATGCCCGCGATGACCAGCCGGCCCGAATGCTTGTTGCTGGGCATGAGGCGATTGGCATCGCCAAGCTGCACGCCGGCTGCGCGTTTCAGACGTATTACCCAATCGCTCCGGCCTCCGACGAGAGTGTGTATCTCGAGGCGCTGCAGGCGGACTGGCCGATCGTGGTGCTGCAGGCGGAGGACGAGATCGCGTCCATGAACATGGCCGTGGGCGCGGCGCACGCCGGCGTTCGCGCGTCTACGTCGACGGCCGGTCCCGGCTTCACCCTGATGGCCGAGGGGATGGGATTCGCCTCGATTACGGAGGCGCCCGGTCCGGTGGTGGTGCTGTATCAGCGTGGCGGTCCGAGCACGGGCCTGCCGACGCGCAACTCGCAACAAGACCTGCGCTTCGCGCTACAGCCGGCTCACGGCGAGTTTCCCCATATCGTGGTGGCGCCGGGCGATGTCGAAGAGGCGGCTCAATACACGCATCTGGCCTTCAACTGGGGCGACCGCTATCAGGTTCCAGTGGTGGTGCTGGCCGACAAGTTCATCGCCAACTCGCACTTCACCATTGACAGCCTCGGGCTCGAAGGGCTGCCGGTGGACCGCGGGGCGATCTGGACCGGCGAAGCCAATGGTGCGGAGCCGTACCGGCGACACCAGCTGACAACCTCGGGGGTAAGCCCGCGCTCCGTGCCGGGCACCGCCGGCGGTGAGTTTGTCACCACGAGCGACGAGCACACCGAGCGCGGTCGGATCGAAGAGGATATTGACAACCGGATCGAGCAGATGGACAAGCGCATGCAAAAGCTTGACATAATGCTGCGCGAGATTCCCGAGGCGGAGCAGTTCACGCTCCACGGTCCGGACGACACGGACCTGACGATCGTCTCCTGGGGCTCGACGCGTTGCCCCATCCGCGATGCGATTCGTCAGGTGGAGCGAGAGTCGGATATCCGGGTGAACAACCTGCAAATCCGGCTGCTGCGTCCGTTCCCCGCCGACGCCGTCCGCGAAATCTTGGACCGAGCGAACCGCCTCTTGTTGCTCGAGGACAACTACACCGGGCAACTCGGCCTGTTGATTGCCGAGCAGACGGGGATTCAGATCGAGGAGAAGGCGCTGAAGTACACCGGCCGCCCGTTTTCGCAGGACGAGGTCGCTGCGGCGATCCGGCGGCAGGTGCCAATGGCCGAAGCCGTGGCAGCGGCGGCGCATGGTTCGTAGACGTGATTGATTGGCAACTGCCCAGACGTACCAAAGGATGGCCATGGCCGTAGCAACGCTTCCGACCGTTAAGGACTTTGCCGTCGCGGATTCGCACCCGGACTGGTGCGGCGGCTGCGGCGATTTCGGCATTCTCAACGCCGTCAAGCAGGCGCTGGCCCAGCGTGGACGCGCGCCGCACGACGTCATGGTCGTGTCCGGCATCGGTTGCTCCGGCAAGCTGCCGCACTACGTCCGCACCTACGGACTCCACACGCTGCATGGTCGCGTGCTCAACGTGGCCACGGGCGTGAAGCTGGCGAATCGGAATCTCGAGGTGCTTGCGGTCGGCGGCGACGGCGACGGCTATGGCATCGGCGCCGGCTATTTCGTCAACTCCGGCCGCCGGAACGTCGACTTCACCTACCTGGTGCACAACAACGGCGTGTACGGCCTCACCAAGGGCCAGGCCTCACCCACGATGCAGCGTGGGATGCAGGTCAAGAGCATGCCGGAGCCGGCCATCATCGACGCGGTGAATCCGGTTGGGCTGGCGATCTCCTCGGGCTACACCTTCGTGGCGCGGGGATACGCCATGGCGCAGCGCGAGCTGGTGGGTCTAATCGTGCAGGCGATGGAGCACCGCGGTACGGCGCTGATCGACATCCTGCAGCCCTGCCCGGTCTACAACGAACTCCTGACCATCGACTTCTTCAGAGGTCGGGACATTGGGCACCCGCGCAGCTACCAGCTGGCGGATGAGGGCTTCGACGGCAAGGTGCACGATCCGAGCAATATCGACGAGATCGTCGCCAAGCAGCAGGCCGCGCTCGCCAAGTCCTACGAATGGGGCGACCGCATCCCCATTGGCGTGCTCTATCAGATCGATCTGCCCACCTATGAGGACGGCGTGACCTCGCGGCGGCCCGACTTTGAGGCGAGGTCCCTCATCGACAGCGCCCGACCGGGCGTCGACGTCAGCTCGCTCGAGGACCGTTTCCGCTAGAGAGCGCTTGATTGACGGCCGTGCGGCGTCCGCCGCGCGAGGCTATGGGAAACTTGCAGCGCGCCCGCGGCGCCCCTACGCCCCCGTAGCTCAGTGGACAGAGCAGCGGCCTTCTAAGCCGACGGTCGTGGGTTCGAATCCCGCCGGGGGCGCCCCCGACCGGGTGTGGCGGGCGTCTGGGATCGGAAGTCACGATACGGCGTGCTGCGTTTTAGATAAAACATTTGACATCGGCGATTTATTCTCGCAGCATCAGGATATGGGCATTCGCATTGGTGGCATCGCACAGGTCGCCCAGGGTCTCGCGGTCAGCGGTCGCGGCGCGGGCGCCCGGTCGGGTGACTGGGAGCTGCAACTGGCCGAAAGCGCCGATATCGCGGACGACCGGCTCGATCTCGACCGCCTAAGGACGATCAGCATTGAACAGAACCTGCGCACGGAGAAACATCTGCTGCGGCCCTACGACGTGCTGGTCACGGCGCGCGCGCAGAGCATCAAGGTCGCGCTCGTGCCGCCCGCCGTATCGCGGACGGCGGCGGGGGCGACGCTGCTGGTGATCCGGCCCCATCGCCCGGAGTCGGGCGTTGGCCATTGGCTCTGGTACTTCCTCACCTCGCGCGGCGGCCGGTCAGCGGTCGCCAGGCGAGTCCGACTGGGCGTCACCATTCCCTCGCTGCCGGCGTCGTCGTTGGCCGACGTTGCCGTCCCCATGCCGTCGGACGACGACCTTCACCGCCTCGCGGAGTTGATCGACACCTCGGAGCTGGCCTATCGAGCTGGCCTGCACGCCGCGCGGGTGCGCCGCGAGCAGCTGCGCGACTCGCTCGTCGGCGCCGTCTGCGCCCACACGCTCACAGCGTCCTAAGGAGGCCCCATGCCGCTCACCCAACAGGAACTGCAATCCAAGCTCTGGGGAGCCGCCGACATCCTGCGCGGGCAGATCGACGCGGCCGACTACAAGAACTACATCTTCGCCGCGCTGTTTCTCAAGCGGCTCTCCGACCGCTTCGACGAGGAAGTCGAAGCCGCGGTGGAGTCGGGGGTGCCGCGCGACATCGCACTGGTGGAGCCGGACGAGCACGAGTTCTTCGTACCTGAATCCGCCCGCTGGCCCGCGCTCAACGGGGCGTCCATGAACCTGGGCGAGATCCTCAACATCGCGGGCCATGACATCGAAGACGCCAACACGCCGCGGCTCGACGGCGTGCTCACCAGCGTCAACTGGAACGACGAATCCAAGCTCGGCAGCCCGGCCAATCGCGAAGGCATCATCCGCAGCCTGCTCAACCACTTCGGTGAGCTGGATCTGCGCGACGCCAATCTGCAAGACGCTGACGGCGGCGCGGGCAACGTGCTCGGCGACGCTTATGAATACCTGATCAACCAGTTCGCCGACGACGCCGGCAAGAAGGGCGGCGAGTTCTATACGCCCCGGCCCGTGGTGCGGTTGATCATCGAGCTGCTGCAACCGGGCGAGGGCATGCGCATCTGCGACCCCACGGCCGGCTCCGGCGGCATGCTCATCTACACCGCGCAGTTCGTGCAGGAGCGGGGCGGCGACCGGCGCAACCTGGTGCTGCACGGCCAGGAGCGCAACCGAGGCACGCTGGCCGCCGGCAAGCTCAACCTGCTGCTGCACGGGCTGTCCGCCGCGCGGCTGGAGGAAGGCGACGTGATCGCCGAGCCGCGCCTGCTGGACGACGCCGGCCGCCTGCTGTCCTACGACCGCGTGATCGCCAATCCCCCGTTCAGCCTCAAGAACTGGGGCCACGACTTCGCGCCCGAAGACCCGCATCACCGATTCGACCGCTTCGGCGCGATTCCACCGCGCACGAGGGGCGACCTGGCCTTTCTGCTGCACATGCTGGCCGTCACCACCATGACGGGCATGGTGGGCGTGGTGATGCCGCACGGCGTGCTCTTCCGCGGCGGTGCCGAGGGCAAGATCCGCCGTGGCATCGTCGAAAGCGACCTGTTCGAGGCCGTCATCGGCCTGGCGCCCAACCTTTTCTACGGCGCGAGCATCCCGGTGGCCATCTGCGTACTCAACAAGGCGAAGCCCGCCGAGCGGCGCGGCAAGGTGCTGTTCGTGGACGCGGCGCAGGAGGGCTGCTTTCGCCAGGGCAAGGCCCAGAACTTCCTGGACCGGGAGCACATTGACAAGATCGTCGCCGCCTACCGCGGCTTCGAGGACGTCGAGCGCTTCGCCCACGTGGCCGACCTGGCGGAGATCGAGGCCAACGACTTCAACCTCAATATCAGCCGTTACGTGGACACCAGCGAGCCGATCGAAGTGCTCAGCGTCGAGGAGGCGCTGGCACAGCTGCGGGAGGCCGAACGGCGCCGCGACGAGGCAGTGGCGACGATGGACAAGCTACTGGCGGAGTTGGGCTATGAGCGCTAACGCGTCCGGTCATGACCATGCCCAGTGAGCCGGCTGGACGCGATGGCGTGAGCGGCCTGGCCGTGGACACGGGCGGGAAGCCATGCGCGATCTGAGCGAGTTGCCCGACGGGTGGCGGCTCCTGCGACTCGAGGATGTAGCAGAAGTAAACCCTCGACGGCCAACCCTGAACATCCCAATCGATGTGCCGACGACTTTCGTCCCAATGGCTGCCGTTGGCGAGAATTGCAGAGGTTTAATTGCATACCAAAGCCGTCCATATGGAGAAATCTCCAAAGGATATACATATTTCGAGAACAATGATGTTCTGTTTGCGAAGATTACTCCATGCCTACAGAACGGAAAGCATGCACTTGTCAGCTCGCTCAAGGGTGGGTTTGGATTTGGCACAACAGAATTTCATACGGTTCGTGCTGGCGATAGACTAGAACCCAGACTCTTGTACCGAACCCTAACGCAGCCGCAGAATATTCTGAAGTGCATCAGTAGCTTCGCAGGTACGGCTGGGCAGCAACGTGTCCAGCCTGATGTCTTGCGATCCCTTTGGCTCATGCTTCCACCCTTAGCCGAGCAGCGGGCCATTTCTGACGTGCTGGATGCCATCGACGAGGCCATCGAGCGCATCGAGGCGGTCATCAGGGCTACCGAGCGTCTGCGCCACGCCCTGCTCCACGAGCTCCTCACCCGCGGCGTCCCCGGCTGGCACACCCAATGGCGCAGAGTGTCGGGCCTTGGAGTCTTTCCGTCCGATTGGCGGGTTATCGAACTGAGAGATATTGGCCAGTTGAGATACGGGACTTCCATGCAGCTCTCTTCGACTGGCGGTGGCTATGCAGTTCTCCGCATTCCCAACGTGGCCCCGGGATATCTTGACACGTCAGTATTGAAGTTTGCTGACTTGTCGCAACGCGAAGCAGACGTGCTCTCTCTTCAATCAGGTGATCTCCTCATCGTACGTACAAATGGGAATCCTGACATCTGCGGTCAGAGTGTTGTATTCGACGGGCTTGAGGGCAAGTGGGCATTCGCCTCGTACCTGCTCCGGCTGCGCACTGAATCGCGGGTCCTAAGCCCCATTTACCTATGGGCGTTTCTCCGCTCGGCTGTCGGTCGACGGCAGCTACGTGCAAATGTCCAGACATCGGCCGGCAACTACAACTTGAGCGTCGGGGGACTGGCGTCGGTGCGTATGGCGCTCCCCGAGATCGAGGAACAAATGCGAATCGTTGAGGTCGTCCAGTCTCTTGCAGATTCACTCGCGCGTGAGGCTTGCCGAATTGGCCGGCTGCGAAACCTTAGATCATCGGTTTCAGACGCCTTGCTAACGGGACGAGTGCGAACAATTGACGTCAGAGAGCCAGCGATATGAAGTTTGTCTACATCCTTGGAGCCGGCGTTGACCGCGCGCTAGGGCTGCCATTGGCCGATGGGCTGCTGCGCGAACTCGATGCATTCGCCAAGGGCGACGGCAAAGAAATCAGTCAGGCGATCAAGGCGAAGCTCGGAGGTGGCCGTCGCGTTCGCTTCAGCTTTGAGAAATACGTATCGAATCAGGGTGAGAATTTTGCCGAGCGGTTGCTGACGGACCCAACCGTCGCAGGCGTTCTCGTAGGTGCTCTCGAAAAAGCCGGCCGGCGGCATTCCGAGGGTGCCGGTGCGATACGGACAGTAGTCAATAAGCTGAAGTCGATCCGAGAACTGAATGAGCTTGACCATCCGACCGCACAAGCGATGGCCTCCCTGGCCGGTGAGTCGGAAGAAATGGCCGACCATACGCTCCTGCGAATGCGGGGAATCACGATGAATCCGTCGCCCCGGAATGCCATGCTTCGGGTCTTCCGCGACGCACAGGCGACGAGTGATCTATCTCCGGAGGAGCAGGAAGCGCTTCGTGGCGTCGTGGCGGCCATGACCAACTTTGAAGACCTTCTGACAGAACTCTTCGCGGGATTCTACACGTCGAAGAGCACCGATATCCGCAATTATTTGTACGTCTCATGGATGCTTTGGATGTACGTGCGCTGGCGGTCTTTTTCAGCGCGGTCACGCATGACGGAGATTCCGCACTTCTATTCTCGATTGAGCAGTCTCGGCCCAGATGATTCCGTGATTACTTTCAACTACACAATGCTGGGCGATCTTCCTGTCGAACGCACCGTTCGGTTTCATGGCGACTGTCACTCTTATATACGCCAGGACCGCGGCGAATTGTTCGCTGACGATGAAGCTGTCACAAACGCTCAGGATCTTCAGGCGCTTGAGGATTTTATCATCGGCCTAGACATCGATGTGGAGAAACAGCAGATCCTTATGCCCGCGATTGTCCCGCCAAGTGCTATGAAGCCGGTAATCAACCGTGCATTTGTCAAGCGATGGGCAGAAGCCGAGACCCTGATGGCCGACGCGAATCTGTTGATAGCTGTAGGCTACGCATTCAATCGTGTTGACAGTCACTTCAACGACCTCTTTCGCTCGTCCGCGAGTGGCAAGCGCGTCGCGGTCATCAATCCTGACTTGGATGGGACGAAAGCGACAGTATGTGGACTGTTGGGGGTGAGCCCATCAACCCTGACCAATACGACAATGGCTGGAATACCTGTAATGCGTTCCTCCAGTCTGCTGTTCGTGCCGACTCGTTGTGAGGACGTCAGCGACGACATGATTGCCCAGATTCTGTCTGGGTGGTCATCATGACCACTCTCGCCAAGCTCAACGCGCTCCATTGCGCCGAGAACCCGGCGCGGGAGTTGCTGGAAAAGCTGGGCTGGACGTACGTCCCACGGAAAACGCTGGCGGCGGTCCGCGGCGGTCGAACGCGAGGATGCCAGCCTGCCAGTCGTACTGAATGTGCCCGCCTCGACGGAGTGATGCAATGACCAGAGCGGAAGTGTTGGAGATGCTCCGAGCCCATCGGCCGGTGCTTGCGGAGCGATTCGGCGTCGCGGAGCTCGCTCTGTTCGGCTCCCATGCCCGGGACCAAGCTACCGATCAGAGCGACGTGGACATCCTGGTGCGGTTCGACGCTCCGCCGAACTGGCGAACTTTCTTCGGCGCCCAGTTCTACCTGGAAGACCTGTTGCAACGACCGGTGGAACTGGCGACCCGGGAGGACGTTCGGACCGAAATGCGTCCGCACGTGGAACGGGAGGCCGTGGATGTGTGAGACCTATGAAGAAGGTCGACACTGGGATCTTTACGTTCAGGACATGATCGACTTCGCCGAGAAAGTCCTGTCATATACGGATGGACTGGATCAGGACGCCTTCGCAGCCGACGGTCTCATTCACGACGCCACGTTGCGCAATATCCAGCTGATCGGTGAGGCGGCAACGCATATCCCATCCGACGCGCGTGAGGCATACCCCATGATTCCCTGGCGCGCAATCATCGGGGTCCGCAATCGCTTGGCGCACTCCTATTTGCACATCAGTGACGTCATCATCTGGTCGATCGTTCAAGATGCGATCCCAAGCATGCTGCCGCAGCTGCGAAAGATGTTGGAGGACTCCCGCGGGGAGAGCCCATGACCACTCCCGCCAGTCTCAACGAGCTCCACCGCGCCGAGAATCCGGCGCGGGAGCTGCTGGAGAAGCTGGGCTGGACATACGTCCCACGGGAAACGCTGGCGGCCGAGCGCGGCGATGAACGCGAGGTGTTGCTGAAAGGGCGGCTGCGGCGGGCGTTGCTGCGGCTGAACGCCTGGATGACCGAGTCGCAGGCGGAGTGGGTGGTGGCCGAGCTCGAGCGCAGCGACTTCAGCGGCATGGCCCGCAATCAGCGGGTGCACGAGTACCTGATCTACGGCATGCCGCTAGGGGTGGACACGCCAAGTGGACGCCTGAGCCGGATCGCACGCTTCTTCGACTTCGACCACCCGGAGGGCGGGCTGAACGAGTTCGTGGTGACGACGCAGTTCCGGGTGCGCCGGGGCAAGGAGCGGCGGAACCAGGAGGACGACCAGCGGGTGGTGAAGCCTGACCTGGTGCTGTTCGTGAACGGCGTGCCGCTGGTGGTGATGGAGGCGAAGTCGCCGTCGCTGCTGGACGTGTGGCGGACGCAGGCGGTGCGCCAGCTGCGGCGCTACCAAGAGGCGGGGCCGGAGTGGCACGGGACGGGCGCGCCGGAGCTGTTCCACACCAACCTGCTTTGCGTGGCGCACTGCGGGGCCGCGGCGGCCTACGCGACGCTGGGCGCGCCCGAGAACGCCTACGTGGAGTGGAAGTCCGTGCTGCCCTATACGGAAGCCGAGGTGCGGCAGCGCTTTGGGGTGGAGCCCGAGGGTCAGGCGCGGTTGATCGTGGGTCTGCTGGCGCCGGCCACGCTGCTGGACATCTTGCGGGACTACGTGGTCTACGAGCCACAGGCCGGCAAGCTGGTGAAGAAGCTCCCGCGCTATCAGCAATACCGCGCGGTGCGGGCGGCGCTGGAGCGTTTGTTAACGGACCGCCGTCCCGAGGAGCGCGGCGGGGTGGTGTGGCACACGCAGGGCTCGGGCAAGTCGCTGACGATGCTGTGGCTGGCCACCAAGCTGCGGCGCGAGCCGCGGCTGAACAACCCGACGATCGTGGTGGTGACCGACCGCACGCAACTGGACCGGCAGATCAGCGGCACCTTCCAACGCTGCGGCTTTCCGGCGCCGGAGCAGGCGGCCAACGCCCGTCACCTGCGCCGGCTGCTGAGAAGCGGCGGCGCCCGCACGGTGATGACGACGATCCAGAAGTTCGAGGACGCGCTGACGACATCCAAGGGCCGGCTGGATGTGCTGAACCCCTCGGAGGACGTGGTGGTGATGGTGGACGAGGCGCACCGCACGCAATACGGATTGCTGGGCGCGCGCATGTCCAAGGCCCTTCCCAACGCAGCGCTGATCGGCTTTACGGGCACGCCCATCGACAAGGACTTCGGTCACAGCACGATGCAGCGCTTCGGCCCGCTGATCGATTCCTACACCATTCCGCAGTCGGTGGCCGATGGCGCGACGGTGCCGATCTTCTACGAGGCGCGGCTGCCGGAGCTGCACATCGAGGGGCCGCAAACGCTGGACATGCTCTTCGACGCCATGTTTGGCGACCTTTCGGACGAGGATCAGGCGCGGATCCGGCGGCGCTATGCGAACAAGGAAACGGTGGCGGAGGCCGGACACCGCATCGAGATGATTGCGCTGGACATCGCGAAGCACTTCAAGGCCAAGGTGTGGCCGAACCGCTTCAAGGCGCAGGTGGTGGCGCCCAGCCGCGCGTCCGCGCTGCGCTATGCCGAGCACCTCAACAGCTTTGGCCTGAGCGCCTATCCCATCATCACCACCGACCGTAACGACGGCCCCGAGTTTCAGACGGCGCGAAACCTGAACCAGGAACAGATCGTGAGCGCCTTCGTCGACCCCGACGGCGAGCCGCAGGTTCTGGTGGTGGTGGACATGCTGCTGACGGGCTTCGACGCTCCGGTGGAGCAGGTGCTCTACCTGGACCGGGGCCTTAGGGAGCACGGTCTCTTGCAGGCCATTGCCCGCGTGAACCGCCGCTTCTCGCATCGCCCGGACGACGTGGACACGCAGAAGCCGCACGGCCTGGTGATCGACTACCACGGCGTCTCACGGGACCTGGAAGCGGCGCTGGCAACGTTCGACTGGCCGGAGGTTCAGGACTCGATGCGTCAGCTGGACGAAGATCCCGGACCCGTAATCGAGGCCGCCGCCACGCAGGCCGAGTCGCACTTCAAGGGGCTCGACCTGGGGAACGTTTGGGACTGCGCCGCTCGGTTTGCGCCGGACGCCTCGACGGAGGGGGATTTCAAGGCCGACTTGTTCGAGCGCTTCAACGCCGACTACCGCCGGTTTTCGCTCTTGATGGACCGCTACCTGCCCGACCCGGGCGCCGCGGCCTACGTGGATCGGCTGGCGCGGCTGACGGCGATTCGCGCCTACGCGCGCGCCCAATTCCTGCGCGAGGACGCCGACCTGGATTGGACCGATATCGGCGCGAAGGTCAAAGGTCTGATCGACGCGCGCATCGACGCCGAGGTGCGTCCGCTGATGCAGCCGCTGTCGATCCTGGATCAGGACTTCGACCAGAAGATTGCCCACTTGCCGCATGACGAGGCGCGGGCTTCGCTGATGGAGCACGCGGTTCGCGCCCAGATCAACGAGCGACTGGACGCCAACCCCGCATTCTTCGAAAAGCTGTCGGAGCAGTTGGAACGCATCATCGAGGAGCTTCGGCAGCGTCTGATCGACGCCGCCGAGGCCTGCCGGCGCATGGCGGAGCTGCGCCGGCAGATTCAAGGCGAAACCGATATCGCTGCCCAGCACGGCCTCTCGCCGGTGTCCTTCGCGGTCTATGAGTTGCTGGCCGGTCCAGGCGCAGATGGGGCGGCGTCCGACTCGGCAAGCGCCTCCGCAGGCAACTACGTCCGCGAGAGTTCGGAAGCCTATCGGGCAGCCCCCGACGCCGAGCTCACCGCCGTTGCCCGGCGGGTTGAAAGCGTCATCAAGCAGCACAGCGTCGTGATCGACTGGTCGTCGAATTTGGAAGTGCAGCGCGAGATGCGTCGCGACATCAAGCGCGAACTGCGGGAAACGGGCGATTTCACAGAGGAGCGCCTGGACGAGCTGGCGCACCAGATCGTGGAAGTGGCCCGCCGGAGGTCGGGGCCGTGAGCGAGCGGGGCTCCGTCCGATTCGGCGAAAGCACGATCGAGTACGAGGTGCGCCGCAGCCCGAGGCGCAGGAAGACCGTGCAGATCACGGTGGATGGGGCCGGAGTTCAGGTTGCCGCGCCAGTGTCGACGCCGGCCGACGAGCTACGGGGGATCGTGCGCAAGCGGGCGGCCTGGATCATGCGTCGGAGCACCGCGGAGACGTTGGCGGCCACGCCGAAGCGCTTCGTGAGCGGTGAGACGTTGCCCTACCTCGGCCGCAACGTGCGCCTGCTGGTGGAGCCGGCCGATGTGCGGACCGCGAGCGTGCGCTTCGATCATTGGCGCTTTCGCGTCACGGTGCCGCGGGGAATGTCCGACAGTGATCGCTATGCCGGCGTGCGCCGTGCCGTCGTGGCCTGGTATCGGAGGCGGGCGGCCGCGCGCCTGCCGACCAGTGTGGAGCGGTGGTGGCCGCGGCTAGGTCGGGGCGACAGGCCGCGGGTGCTCATTCGAGATCAGCGTCGACGCTGGGGAAGTTGCGCGCCGGACGGAACGCTGCGCTTCAACTGGCGGGCGATGATGTTGGAGCCGGCGCTCGTCGAATACATCGTGGTGCACGAGCTGGCGCACTTGTCGATCAAGAACCATGCTCCGCAGTTCTGGGAGCTAGTTGCCAGCGCCATGCCGGACGCGCAGCAGCGGCGCCGGCGGCTGCGTGAGGCCGGGCACCTGCTGCCGTTGTGAGCTGCGGCCCGGTTAAGCTCGGAATTATTCACACACCAGCAAGAGCCGCGATCCCGGCCCTCAGCCTTGCCGGTCCGGAACGTAGGGCAACGGCGCGGCGACGTTGATGTCGGTGACGACGTCGATGACGGCGGGTCGGCCGGCGTTGAGGGCGGCGGTGAGGGCGGTGGGCAGGTCTTCGGCGCGAGTGACGCGGATCGCGAAGCAGCCCATTGACTCGGCGATCTGCGCGAAGTCGACGTCTTCGAACACCCAGAGCTCATCGGGGTTGCCGTGGCGCCCGGCGTAGAGGTCTTCGACGGCACTCTTGCCCTGGTTGAGGGAGCGGTTGTTGTTGATGACGGTGACGGTGTTGATGTTGCAGCGAGCGGCTGTCTCCAACTCGGCGAGGTGGTACCAGACTCCGCCGTCGCCGGTGAAGCAGATCACCGGGCGGTCGGGAACCGCGCACTTGGCCCCCATGGCCGCGGGTAGCCCCCAGCCGAGCGATCCCGCGCAGCGCAGGTAGCTCTGGGTGCGTTGGGTGAGGTCGATCATGGTGCCCGTCCAGATGCCGGCATGCCCCGTGTCGGAGACCAGCACGGCGTCGGCGGGGAGGATGTCCTGGACCTCGCGGCAGAGGCGCTCGGGCCGGATCGGAGCGGCGTCGGACTGGAAGTGCGGTTCCAGCTCGGCGCGCCACTCGGACACCAGTTGTCGGGCACGGCGAGACCAGTCGGTCTCGTGCGGGACGGGCTCGATGACTTCGATGAGCCGTTGCAGCGCGAGCCTCGCGTCGGCCAGCACGTCAACCTGGCTGGGGTAGTTGCGGCCGAGCTCGGCGGGGTCGACGTTGATCTGGATCGTCGGAACGCCGGGCTTGGGCACGCGCCAGAAATGTGTGGCCTGTCCGCCGGTCTGGCTGCCCACAATCAGCACCAGGTCGGCCTCGTAAGCGACCTGATTGGCGCATGAGCGCGAGTAGGTTCCGAGCACGCCAACCGACAGCGGATGGTCCTCGGGGATGGAACCCTTGCCGTTGAGCGATGTGACGACGGGCATCGAGAGCCGCTCGGCCAGCGTGGTGATCTCAGGCCCGGCCTGCGAGGCGGTGACGCCGCCTCCGGCCAGCAGGACGGGTCGCCGAGCTTGGCTGAGCAGTCCGGCCGCGGCGCGGATCTGGCCATCGTCGGGTGGGGGCCGGAAGGCGGGGTAGGCCTTGAATGACGCGTCTACGATCACCTCGGCGTCGACTTCGGCTTCCTCCACCAGCTCGGCGGCGATGCCGAGAAGGTCCAGATGGACCGGCCCAGGGGACCCGGAGACGGCCTCGCGGAAGGCCTGGCGCAGCAGCAGTGGCAGCTGGGCGGCGCCATCCACCAACGCGCTGAACTTGGTGACCGGCTGGTAGAGCGGCCAATGGTCGATCTCCTGGTAGGCATGCCGGTAGCGATATTCCGGCATCCAGCGTCCGGTGAGGGCGATCACCGGCGAGCAGGCCAGAAACGGATCCTGCAGTCCCGCCGCCAGATTGGCGGCGCCGACCGACTGCGCGAATGCCACCCCAGGTCGTCGCGCGGCGCGGGCGTAGCCGTCGGCCATGTAGGCGGCGGCCTTTTCCGTGTGGCACATGACCCGCTTGATGCCCAACGGCTCCATGTCCACGAGGGTCTGCTGAAGAATGCCGGGTACGAAGTACACGGCGGTTACGCCGTAGCCGTGCAACGTCTCGGCGATGAAGCGGGACCCGGTCATCGAGGGCATTGCGTCACCATTTCACTCATGCGCCCACCGGCGCACACGCTATGGAACCACACGCGGGCTTCAAGGCATGCGACTCCGTACACGCCAGTCCCGGCGTCGGCAAGCTCCAGGAAGGCTCTGAACGACCGGAGCAACGGAGCGCCGGAGCGCGATTGCAGGTTTGAGGTCGCCAGGGGTCGGCGCGATTTTCCGCGGCTCTCATAATTGCATGGCTGCGTAATTCAAGTCCCAGCCGGTCTCACCAAGCTAAACAATATCAAGGCTCGTTGCGTTTAGATTCCGGTCGGAAGTGTGATCTTACGCTAGTTTCATATTTCCGGAATGAGTTCAGGCGGTTGACATTATGCCGGTCCACGTTTACGGTAGCGCGGTCGCACCTGCTAGAAGCCGGGCGGGGATGTTTCGATGGCGGTCAAGCTCGCCAAAACCCTGAAGGATAAACTCAGCGCTTCGGGTGTCGCTTCGACGATCCGCGAATACGAACATCGATTCAGGATGGGCAAGCGCGGCGGATTGGAGAACAGAGAAGAGGACTACAAAGAGCGCGTCAATCTCTACTACGATCTGGTTACGGATTTCTACGAATATGGATGGGGCAGGTCTTTTCACTTTGCGCCCCGCGTCCCCGGAGAGAGCTTCAAGGCATCGCTTGCGCGCCATGAGCACTATCTGGCGCACGTACTGGGGCTCCGATCCGGGATGGTGGTGGCCGACCTCGGTTGCGGCGTCGGCGGACCGCTATTGGAAATCGCCCGTTTTTCCGGCGCCAAGATCGTCGGCGTAAATAGCAATGCCTATCAACTCCAACGCGCCCGGAGACTAGCCGAAGAGGCGGAGTTGGCGCATCTGGCCGAGTTCCTGCACTGCGACTTCCTGGACGTGGACGCTCCGGACGACTCGTTCGACGCGGTCTTTGCAATCGAGGCAGGTTGCCATGCACCGGACAAACTCAGCATCTATGGCGAGGTTTTTCGTCTGCTCAAGCCGGGCGCGTGCTTCGGTGCTTACGAATGGTGCTTGACCGATCGCTTCGATGCCCAAGATCGCCGCCACCTCAAGATCAAGGCCGACATCGAACTGGGAGGCGGCGTGCTCGAAATCGACGACCGAAAAACAATTGATAGCGCGCTGCGATCGGTGGGGTTTGAGGTGTTGGAAACACGGGATCTGTCGGTGCAGATCGGTCCATCAATTCCTTGGTATCAGCCTCTGATTGGCTCAGGGTTGTCTTTCGCTAGCTTCCGCAGCTCAAGGATAGGACGGTGGGTCACCCACAATATGCTGAGAGTGCTCGAGGCGCTCCACATTGCGCCGAAGGGGACGGTTCGCGTATCGCAGACCTTGAATCTCTGCGCGGTAGCGATGGCCGAGGCGGGCCGGCTCGGCATCGTCACGCCGATGTATTTTGTCCATGCCCGCAAGCCGGCATAACGCAATCCCGGCTTCGCGCGATAGCAGACTACGAAGTGACCGGCGGCCTGTTTGCCGCCTCAAATTAGCCGTCCGCGGTCGGGCCTACTCTCCCGCCGGCGGGAACGGATCTTGCTGACTAACAAACGCCTGTGACTCTCGAATCGGCACGTCCCGCATGGTCTTGTCGCCCCACAAGCTCTTCACGTAGGTAAGTACTTCAATGATCTCCTCGTGGCTGAGCCGATTGCCGAATTCCGGCATGGCGCTCTTGAAACCCGTGTCGCGGGGGTCTTCCAGCGTTTTACCGCCCTGGCTGACGATTTGATACAGGAGGCCGTCTCCGTGGTGCCAGGTGTGGCCGTCGCCGTTGAGTGGCGGCGCCGGAAGGGTGCCGTCGGGATTCTTGATATGCCAGTTGGGTTGGCCCTCGCCGTCGGCTCCGTGGCAAGCGGCGCAGTTTGCGGCGAACAGCTCTGCGCCTGTTCGAGCTGCCTTAACTGTGGTGTCACCGGAACTCTGCGCGATGTTGCTGTCAGGACCACACGACCAAGCGGCGAACACGCTGAGGACGAGTATCGGGACGGCGCTCCTGGCGACTCGCACACCGACGGAGTGAGCGTAGCCAAGCAGCAACCGAGTCTTTGCCAGATCCCTCGGCATGCGACTTGCGGCTGTTGAGGTGATCGACCTAGGCATGCAACCCGACATTGGTTCAGCACACAGTTGCGAAGGCATCTCCCTCGAAGATGCCGTTGGCGCGCTGGAGCTCTCGCACGTAGCAAGTGATCTTCTCCACGTCATCCGCGGAAACCGTCGCCACGGGCGGCATGGCGCCGAACGACCAGTGGTGTTGCCGCACGCCCTTGCTCACCGCGTTGCGGAAGCTGAAGTCGGAGTGATGCCCCGGGTGGTAGATGCGATCGATGAGCGTGGGTCCCTGATCGGTGCCGGACGCATTCGCCCCGTGGCAGACCGAGCAGTTGGCGTTGAACAAGTCCTGGCCGGCGCGAGCCATGTCGGACAGGGCGAGCGCTGCTGGCGACACGGGCGTTGTCGCCGCGGCCTGCGGAGTGAACGGCGGTTGCGTGGTCTCGTCCAGGCCGGCGCCTTCGTCACCGCATCCAACTATTGTGAGCAGGATGAGGGCCACGGCCGTTGTGGTGACAAGCAGCCGCGTGATCGAGTCTCTGCCTCTGGTCATGACGGGAACTGTCCCCCTGCGGCCGCCGTCACGATTTGTCGCACGGATCGACGCCAGGTTGTGGACCACCTGATTCTGCCACCGCACGATTGGCAGGTGGCGTCCTTCTCCCGAATCGGAATCGCCCATACCCTCATTCTTGGGACCGGCGCGAGTGTGCGACGCTGCTGAGTGGCGCGGCTGGTGCAGGAGAGGCGCGATGGCAGCGGGTGAAGTGACGCAGGCGATGGTCGATTTCTACCGCGTCCACGGCGCGGTGCGGCTGCCGGGGCTCATCAGCCGCGAGGAGGCCGCCGCGTACCGCGAGGAGGCGATGACGCTGCTGCTGGCGGGGCCGACGGGTGAACTGGACATCGACGGCGTGAACCAGCAGCGGGTGCAGGTGTGGAAGTGGAACGAGACCCTGCGTGGGTTGACCATGCTTCCCCGGCTCGGCGCGGCCGCCGAGCGGTTGGCGGGGATGTCTCTTCGCCTATGGCACGACGACATAATCGCGAAGCCGCCGCAAAACGACGGGCCGACCCGACCGCACCAGGACATGCCGCTGTGGGCGCTCGGCAACGCGCCCGGCGCGCTCACCGCCTGGATCGCGCTCCAGGACACGTCGGTCGAGATGGGCTGCATGAGCTTCGCCATGGGCAGCCAGCACTGGAAAGACCTGCCGAAAGAGGTGGCGCACGGCCACCGGCCGGATATCGCGAAGGGGTCGCTGCAAGGTGTGTATGAGGTGGCGTGGCTGCCGCGCATCACCATTCCGCTTCAGGCGGGCGATTGCACGTTTCACAACGGCTTCACGTTTCACATGGCAGGGCCGAATCTCACCGACGAGTGGCGCGTGGCCCATCGAGTCGCGATGGTGGACGCGGCGGCGGTTTACGACCCGCACCTGCCGCATCCGGTGATCGATAACCTGGGACTGGATCCGGGCGACGGTCTGCCCGATACCGCCTTTCCGCTCGTGGCGGGCTGGTCCGAGGCGGCCACGGCCGGCTAGGAGTCGGGCGTGAGCGGGGCGTCGATTGCGAGCGCGGAGGACGACCGCCAGCGCCTGGCGGGCGACCGGTACCGGCCCGCGTATCACTTCGCTGCGCCCGCCAACTTTCTCGGCGATCCGAACGGGACGATCTGGTGGGACGGCGCCTACCACCTCTTCTACCAGCACAACCCCGACGGCGCCTACGACAACCCCCGGCGTATGCATTGGGCACATGCGGTCAGCCGCGACTTGGTCCATTGGCACGACCTGCCCATCGCGCTGGCGCCGGAGCCCGGTGCACACGACCGACTTGGGTGCTACAGCGGCTGCGCGATCGATCTCGACGGCGTGCCGGCGCTGGTGTACTACGGAAATCCCGACGGCATTTGCGTGGCCACGAGCAACGATGGGATGCGCACGTGGTCGCGGCACCTGTCCAATCCGCTGATCCCGCATCCGACCGACCCGCAGGCCGGGTGGCGTGCCTGGGATCCATGTACGTGGCGCGACGGGGAGACGTGGTATCTCGTGTGCGGCGGCAAGATCGAGGGCGCCGGCGACACAGCGTTTCTGTTCCGGTCAGATGACTTCGTGCATTGGGAGTACCGCGGCCTGCTGTATGAGCCCGGCAACGAGAGCGACTGCGCAGTTCCGGATCTCTTCGAGTTGGGCGACAAGCATGTGCTGCTGTTCGCCAGCCATGAGCGCGGCGTGCAGTACTACGTGGGCGAGGTGGACGGCGAGCGCTTCGTGCCGCAACGACATGGCCGCATGAACTTCGCCGGATTCTCGCTTGAGAGCGGCACGCTCTGCGCCGCGCTGACGCTGCGCGACGGCGACGGCCGGCGCGTGATGTTCGGCTGGGTCACGGAGGGTCGCACGGAGGCCGCCCAACGGGCCTCCGGCTGGTCGGGCGTGATGTGTCTGCCGCGGGTGCTGTCGCTGGGCGATGACAGTTTGCTGCGTGTCGAGCCGGTGCCCGAGCTACGGGCGCTGCGCGGCATCCACCGGCGATTAGAGGGCCTGCGCTTGTCGGCCGGGGCAACGGTGCCGTTGCACGGCATTGATGCTAGCTGCGCCGAGTTGTCGATCGCATTCGAGCGCGAGGCTGCCGGTGAGCTGATCGTGACTGTCGGCCGTTCGCCCGACGGCGCGGAGCAGACGCGGATCGCCTACTCCCGGTCCGCGGGCCGTATCTCGCTCGATCCGGGGACGCCGAGTGCCGACCCCGATGTCGTCGGGCGCGCGGTGCAGCACGCGCCGCTAGATCTAGCCAAGGACGAGGCACTGCACCTGCGAATCTTCATCGACCGGTCGATCGTGGAGGTCTTCGCGAATGGGCGCCAGTGCCTCACCCAGCGGATCTATCCGTCGCGACGCGACAGCCAAGGCGTTGCGCTGCTCGCCGACAGTGATGCAGTTGTCCGCTCGGTCGACGTCTGGCAGATGCGCTCGATTTGGTCGTGACATCTGGGGAACCTCAAAGCAGGGAATTGAGCGGGTATGGACGAGTGTCGCCGGTGGCTCGTCTATGCTGATCGATGCCAACTGGCGCAGCTTTTCCCGGGCATTCCACCCAGGAGATCAGCGTCCCGCCCAGGTAGCTCAATTGGCAGAGCGGCGGTTTTGTAAACCGCAGGTCGTGGGTTCAAGTCCCACCCTGGGCTCCCACATGCGGAGTCGCAGGCCGGATCTGAATGCTTGTTGATCCCTCAGTAGTCCCAGGGCTGCTGCTCTTCGCAGCGGAACTCCTGGTGCTGGCTGCCGTCGGATATGTCGTCGTGCGGGTGGCGCTTGGGCAGACCGACGACCTGATGGCGCTGGCGCAGGGCCTTGTCGTCGGGCTCGCCCTCTGGGGTCTGGTCACCAACTTCGTCGTCTACCTGCTGCCCGGACTTGCCGGGGCGTTGGTGGGTTGGATGGTCGTGCTGGCGATCGGCGCCGGACTGGCTTGGCGCGGGCGCGAGCGCCTGCGGCCAGAGCCGCGCGTGGCGATGGGATTTGCAGTTGCGGTGCTTGCCCTGTTCTGGATCGCACTGGCCGGTCGCCAGCTTATGCCCAACCCGGACCCGTATATCCATCACGGGTTTATTGCCGCGATTCGCGCCGGCGGGCCGCACCCGCCAGAGCTGCCCTGGAATCCCGGAATGGCTGTTCCCTATCACTACGGGGTCGATCTGCTGATCGCGCTGCTCACGCCGCCGGTCGGTCCCGATCCGGCGTTTGTGACGGAGTTGTTGGGCGCGTACATCTGGACGAGCTTCGCCCTGATCGTGGGGACCCTGCTGTTCCGGCGCGGATCGTGGCTGGCGGTCGCCACGCTTGGGCCATTGCTGCTGGCGGCCGGGGCGCAGACTTTGCTCTTCGCCTCGCCGGGAGTGCTTCAGATCCCGGTCCCGGCGGGAATTCCGGAGCCTGGCCTGCGCGCGTCGCTGGCGACGGTCTATGTGGACGGACTTGGCGCGAGCGAATCGGTGCCGCCCAATGTCTGGAAGCCGCCATTCCCGCTGGCCTATGCGCTGATGCTTGTGGTCCTGGAACGGGCCGTGCCTCGCAAGGACTGGCGCTGGGCGCGCCACGTGGCATTGGCGATGCTGGTCGGTTTCTTGGCGCTGGTGGACGAAGCCGTCGCTCCGATAGTGCTGGCGCTGTGGGTGCTTTTCGAAGCCGTGGCGCTCATGCAAGCCCGGCGCGAAGGCCCCATCCTGCGCGGCATGTTGCGCGCCGCGGCGGGTCCGGCGATGGCCGCGCTCCTGGTGGCCATTGGCGGCGGCATCATCACGGCCGTCCTGTTCGGAGAAGACGCCGGAGCGCTGTCCTTCGGTTGGATCGGCGACACGAGCGTCCGTCAACCGCTGGCGACGTTCACCAAACTTTCCGGTGGCCTCGGCGTGTTGGCCCTTGGGCCTCTCATCCTGGCCGGAGGCGCTGCCATTTTGGCGGGCCGTGATCGTTTCGGCCTGGCGCTGGCTGCCGCCGCGGGCGTTTTCGTCCTTGCCGGGCTCACGCTGCACTACGAAATCGGGCAGCAGGATGTCACCAGGCTCGACGGACACGCACGGAACTTTGCGTTGCTGGCGCTGCTGCTCGCGCTGAGCCGTCGGCTGCCGGCGCTGCAGCCCCGCTGGCGCTGGGCCGCGGGCGCAGTGATCGTGGGGCTGGTGACCTGGCCGACCGTCGTGTCGCCCCTCCGGGCAATCGGTCCGGGGCTTGGCCAGGGCGTGCTGCTCGCAAACGCCCATCCCGAAGCACGAGAGTCGGAGGCGACGCGTGGGTGGCAGCGAGAGGTGTATCCACGCTTGAGCTCCGCGCGACTCGCCGAATACATCCAGGGCCACACGGACATCGACGCGCGCATCCTCTCCCCCAACACGACGGCCATGTCCACCGCTACCGGCCGGCCCAACGCGTCAGGCTTCATCCAGGCGGCGCATCTGCTGTACGAGGTCGGTCCCGAGTACCAAGACGCCGTTCGCTATCTCGAACCCGCCGCTTTGAGGCGGCTTGGCGTCGGCTATGTGCATGCCAGGGACGCCTGGGTGGCGGGGCTGCCCGATCGCGCCAGGCGGTGGTTGGATGATCCAGAGCTATTTGAGCGTCTGTTCCAGGACCGGGAGGACGCGCTCTACCGTGTGCGTCCGGCGTTCCTGGAGCTTGACGCGGCGCCGGCGCCCGCGTCCTACGAGGCGCTGCGGCAGGCCGTGCCGCCGTCCGCGGTTGTGTACGTGGATCCCGCGATCCAATCGACGTTCGCCCTGCGCGCCGCGTCCACGCTCGCGCATGCGGAGCTCGTGGGTGAGGTGTTCCCAGGCCGCATGCATCTGCGGACGGACTTTGGGATCGAGCCGCTCGGCGAGCACATTCCGGATCTCGTTGTGGTGCCGCACTGGTTCACGCCCTCCCTGTTCCCGGCGGCTGCGAGGCAGCCGATCTGGTGGAACGAAGCCCTGGCGGTCTATGCGCCGGGCGGCGCCGTGGAAGCGATCATCCCTTCAACGCCTGCGGCATCACCGTCCGTCACGATCCGAGTATCGGGCGACGTCGTCGTGGATGAGACGGTCACCTTCGACCTCAGGCTCAGTAACTGGGAACCGGACCGCTGGACAGGCCAGGATTGGATCGTCGTACAGACGGCAGCGGCCGGTATTCCTGTCTATCCCGGCTTTGGCCGACCTCTGTCCACACGGTGGTTTCCGGGCCAGATCTCCTCGTGGCCGGGCACCGCGAGTGCCTCGTACCGTTTCGATCCACGCACGGCAAGTTTGGCTGCCAGTGCCGACGGCGGGCCCGTGAGCACCGTCGGCAAGGACGACCCTCTGGGTCCCGGCCGTTGGACGCTGGTGATGCGGCTGATTCGCGAGGTGGATCGCGGCACCTATGTGGCGCACGAGCACGTAGGCTTCATCCCGGTGCTGCAGGTGGAGATCTCGGAATCAGGCGACGCGGCGTACGAGGTCTACGAGGGCGATCTCAACGCGAGGCTGCGGCCGTAGCTCCGGGTTTGCATGACGGTCTTGCAGGTCGGGGGTGCGGGGGCGGGCAGCTGGAGCGGCAATCTGCGGGTCGCGGGTTCGAGTCCCGACCTGGGCTCAAAGATGGAGGGCTCTGGAGCGAATCTGAATGATCGTTGATCTGTCGGTTGTCCCAGGGCTGCTGCTGCTGGCGGCGGAGCTTCTTGTGTTGGCCGCCGTTGGCTTTGTCGTAGCGCGAGTGGCGCTTGCGCAATCCGACGACCTTTTGGCAATGGCTCAGGGTCTTGTCATCGGCCTCGGTCTCTGGGGCCTGATGGTGAACTTTGTCATGTTCGTCCTGCCAGGGATGGTGGGGGCTCTCGTCGGTTGGGTCGCCACGCTTGCCATCGGCGCCGGGCTTGCCTGGCGCGCGCCTGACCAGATTCGCCCCCGACTGCGCGGGGTGGCTGGGTTGGCGGTGGTAGCGCTGGCACTGTTCATGATCGCGCTGGCCGGCCGCCAGTGGGTATCAAACCCCGACGCGGCTATTCATCACGGTCTGATTGCCACGATGCGTGCCGGTGGGCCCCATCCGCCGGAGCTGCCCTGGCATCCGGGATTGATCGCGCCCTATCACTATGGGTTTGATCTGCTGGCCGGGCTCTTGACGCCGCCATTTGGGCCCGATCCGGCCTTTGTGACGGAGTTGTTGGGCGCTTATATCTGGATGAGTTTCGCGCTTATCGTGGGAACGTTGCTGCTGCGGGGCGGATCATGGAGCGCGGTGGTGATGCTCGCGCCGCTCCTGCTTGCGGTCGGCACCCAAACGCTGCTCTTCACCTCGCCGGGAGTTTTTCAGGTCTTGGTGCCGGCGGGAATCCCAGAACCAGGATTGCGCGCGTCGCTGGCAACGGTCTTCGTGGACGGGGTCGCCACGAGCAGTTCCGTGCCTCCAAATGTGTGGCGGTCGTTCTTCCCGCTGGCGTATGCGATGGCGTTGGTGGTCCTGGAGCGGGCGGCGCACGGCCAGGACCGAAGCTGGCCACGTCACGTGACGCTAGCGCTGATTGTCGGGTTTCTGGGGCTGGTGGACGAGGCCGTTGCGCCGGTCGTGCTCGCGCTGTGGGGTGCATTTGAGGCCGGCGCTCTCGTTAGAGGCTGGCGCGCGCACCAAGTTTGCCGGAAATCGGTGCTCCTGGGCGGTGGTGGGCCGGCTCTGGCTGCGCTCTTGCTCGCTGCCGGCGGAGGCGTAGTCACGAGCGTCTTTACTGGGCAATCGACGGGCGCCTTTTCGCTTGGCTGGATCGGAGACACCAGCCTCCGGCCGCCGCTCGCGTCCTTCGCCACGCTGGCTGGTGGCGTCGGACTGCTCGGCTTGGGACCCGCCGTCGTCGCCGGCGGCGCGGCATTGCTGGCTCGGCGCGATCGCCTCGGTCTCGCACTTGCCGCCGGCAGTGGCGCCTTCCTCGTAGCCGCGCTGACGCTGCAGTACGAATACGGCCAGCACGATCTCACGAGACTCGATGGGCATGCGCGCAACTTTGCCCTTCTGGCGCTGCTCGTTGGGCTGAGCGGGCGACTTCCGGTCCTGCGGCCCCGCTGGCGACTTGCATTGGGAACTGCAATTGCGGTCTTGGTGGTTTGGCCGGCCATCGTGTCGCCGGTACGAACTCTTGGTTTGGCGGTCGCGCAGGGCGTTGAATTCGCCAATGTCGAGCCCGATCAACGGTGGCGTCGGGAGGCCTTCACCCGCTTTACATCCGCACGCATCGCCACCTATATCCGCGACAACACGGACGTCGAGGCGCGCATTCTCTCGCGTCACCCGACGGATATGTCCAATGCCACCGGCCGGCCCAACGCGTCTGGCTTCACTCAGGCGGTGCAATACGTCTACGGCGTTGGGCCCGAGTACTTGGATGCGATCCGTTTTCTCGACCCTGCCGCCATCCGGCGAATCGATTTCGCCTATGTGCACACCACGGACGCTTGGATTGCCGATCTGCCTGAGCGAGCCAGACGCTGGCTCGACGACCCGCGTTTGTTTGAAGTTCTCGTCCGAGACGGGACCGAGGCGCTCCTACGAGTGCGGACTGCGTTTCTTGGACTTGAGATTGCGCCGGCGCCCGAGTCGTACGAGGCATTGCGACGAGCGGTTCCGCCGTTCGCCACGGCGTATATTGCGCCGACGACCGAGGCGGTGCATGCCCTACGCCTCGCGTCCGCGCTCCCGCATGCGCGTCTTGTCGGCAAGCTGCGCCCGGGCCACGTACATCTGCGCACAGACTTTGGGATTGAGCCGCTCGGCGAGCAGCTCCCGAGTCTTGTCGTTGTTCCCCACTGGTTCACGCCCTCGATATTTCCGCCGGAGTTCCGGCAGCCAGTGTGGTGGAACGACTGGGTGGCCGCCTATTCGCCGGATGGTGCGGTCGAGCCGATCATGCCCTTCACGCCGCCACCATCGCCGCCGGTGAGCGTTGAGGTGTTCGATGGCCGAGCTATAGACGGACGCGTCAGGTTTACCGTCGCACTCACCAACCGTGATCCGGACCGCTGGAATGGTCAGGACTGGCTTGTTATCCCGACGAATGCCAGCGTTCCTGTCTTTCCCCGGTTCGGTGGCCCGGCAGCTGCCCTGTGGTTTGCCGGCGACTTTGTCTCTTGGCAAGGCACTCAGGTCTTGTCGTACGCATTCGACCCGCGTTCGCCCAGCCTGGTCGTCCGGTCGGACGACCAAGCTGCGGTGATGTCTGGCGATGCCGGTGATACCCCGCTTGGCCCGGGGCGCTGGACATTGGTGCTGCGGCTCAATCGCGCGGTGGATCGAGGCGACCACGTATTGCACGAGCCGGTTGGACTAGTTCCCGTGATGCAGGTGGAGATCTCCGAAGCCGGCGACGTGGCGTATGAGGTCTACGAGGGCGACCTCGGTGCGAGGCTGCGGTCCTAGGCGGTCGGCTCGTTTTCGGCTGCTGCCGATGGGAAGCGCAATGGCGGGTCGCCGGGCTAGTGGGACTGCAATCGTCGGTTCGAGTGCCAGGCGGGATGACTCGCAACGTCGCTCGCGTAGAGCATTGACTTAAAACCGGGCGGGAACCTCGCGCTCCCGTCGCGTCCGTAGGCGGCGTGCTGGCGATGCACCTTGGCGGGCAACTACAAGGGTTGCTCCTCCTGCGGTCGTCTCCAGGCGCGGGGGCGGGATTCCCGCTCCCCGCTTGCGCCGGGACAAGCTCCGCGGGCATTACGGAGTCAAGCCGACCCACAGCTCCAAGCTTGACGATAGCGAATGAGCGTGTACTGTGTACGAACTATGACACGTTTTGGCGAGGCGGCTACGGCCACCAGGCAGCGTCTCCGGGAGACGGACCGCCGCTTTTCGTTGCGTCAAGTGGCGCGGCGCATCGGCGTGGAGCCCAGCTATTTGAGCAAGGTTGAACGGGGCCAGGTGGCGCCGCCGTCGGAGGCCACGACGGTGCGGCTGGCGCAGGAATTGGGTCAGGACCCGGACGTGTTCCTGGCGATGGCGGGCAAGGTTTCGCGCGATCTCCAGGACATCATCTGCAAACGCCCCGCTCTTTTCGCGGAACTGATTCGACAACTCAAGGATGCGCCGGACCACGCCATCCTTCACATCGTGCGCGAGGTGCGCGACGGTGACTGGTAAGGAGCCAGAAATAGATGATCACGCTTGAGAATGACTCGTTGGTATTTCGATTCCCTGAGGTTCACGACGCGGCCCGCTGCTCGATTGGATTTCAGCGAACCCTGCGGATCCCCGACGATGGGCTCGACTATCCGCTGCCGCCCGGGGTGGGCTGTTTTCCCCTGCGGCACCTGGATGACTATGCCCGGCGGGCGCCTCGCGAGTGGGTGCAGCGCGGCGGTGTGCTCATGCCCATGCACCAGGCCGAGGCCATGTGGGTGAACTTCAACTGCGGGGACTATCCGTTCGCCATCAAAGTCGCGGCGGGCAAGACCTGCGCGCTTACGGGAGATGCATGGGCGAATCACCTGAACACGGATCCCCAGGACTACCTGGTGCTGCCGGAGCAGCCGTGGCTAGATGGGTTCTGCGTGGCCAAGGGCATCGTGCGGCAGTTTGTCGCCATGTCCCTGGGCGAGGGCTATTCCGTCGAAGAGCAGCTGACGGGCGCAGCCGAGCACGGCGGTCTGCAAATCATTGCCTATCCCATGAAGGCCGAGCGGTACGAGGAACTGATGCGGTGGATCGTCGGTTGCATACGGACCAATTCTCAGTGAGCCGGCGGCACCGCAGGCGATGGGGCTGGCGCCCGGGGGCCGAATGCGGCAGGAGATTTACGAGGACGACTACGGTCTGGACGCCTGGGATCAGCGCCACGCCAGCCGCTGCTTCGTCACCATCGCCAACTCGACCCAGTGGCTGGCGCTCACCGGCGAGCGACCGCCGACCGAGCCGCCGACCGCGCGGGACTATGCGAACGCGGGCTTGCCGTGGTTCGACTACTTCGGCGGCGACCTGGAAGCGCTGGGGGAGACTGAGAAGATGCGAGGTCTCGTCGGCGTGGCGCAGCTTGGCGCGCAGACCGGTACGGATCCTGTGCCGGACAACGAATCGGTGGACGCCACACACGTCATCGCGCTGCGCTCCGCCAGCGCCACGCAGGTGCGCGAAATGCCTGTTGGAAGCGCGTAGCTCGGCGGATCCGCCTAGAGGATCTGGTCGAGGAAGAGCTGGGTGCGTTGTTCCTGCGGGCTATTGAAGATCTGAGTCGGAGGGCCCACCTCAACCAGGGCGCCCTCGTCAAAGAACGCCATGCGGTCCGCGACCTCGCGGGCGAAGCCCATCTCGTGGGTGACGCAGAGCATGGTCATGCCCGTGGCTGCCAGCTCACGCATGGCGTCCAGGACCTCCTTGATCATCTCAGGATCGAGCGCCGAGGTCGGTTCATCGAACAACATGATCTGCGGCTGCATGGCGAGCGCGCGGGCGATGGCCACCCGCTGCTGCTGGCCGCCTGAGAGCTCCGCGGGGTACTTGTGCGCTTGCTCGCGGATGCCCACGCGCTCAAGCAATTGCATCGCGGCTTCCTCGGCCTCGCGCCGCGGCACATGCCGCACGCGCTGCGGCGCCAGCATGATGTTGTCGATCGCGGTCATGTGCGGGAAGAGATTGAACTGCTGAAACACCATGCCCACTTCGCGGCGGATGGCGTCGAGGTTGCGCACGTCGTTGGTCATCTCAATGCCGTCAACCACGATGCTGCCCTGCTGATGTTCTTCGAGGCGGTTGATCATACGGATGAAGGTCGATTTGCCCGATCCGGACGGGCCGAAGATGACGACGACCTCGCCGCGCTTGACTTGCATGCTCACGTCGCGCACGGCGCAGAAATCGCCAAACCACTTGTGGACGTTCTCGCAGATGATGATGTCGTCGCGCTGTTCAAGCGGCAGGGCGAGGATTTCTTCCCTGTCCGCCGGCATTGCTGCGGACTCGTTCGTCGGGCTTGTCTGCGCCATGATCGATCTCCCGCGTAGGCCGCGCTAGCGTCGGCCCACGCCAAGCGCGCCTTCTATGCGCCGGCTGATATACGACATCGAGAAGGTGAAGACCCAGAACACAACGGCGATGAACAGGTAGACCTCGCGCCCGTTGTCGGTGAACTCCAGATTCCCTTGAATTGTCACGCGACCCATCTCCACGAGGTCCAGCATGCCGATGATGAAGACCAGGCTGGTGTCCTTGAACAGGCTGATGAACTGGCCCACGATGGCCGGAATAATGTTCCTGAGCCCCTGCGGCAGCGTGATGAGCATTGTTGTCTGCCATCCGCGCAGTCCGAGTGCGCGGGCCGCTTCCGTCTGTCCTGGGGAAACCGCGGCCATTCCGCCTCGTACGTTTTCGGCCATGTAGGCCGAGCTGAAGAGGGTGATCGTGATGGCCGCAAGATAGAGCGTATCGATTTTGATGTTTTCGGGAAACGTCAGTGGCAGGATGTGCCGGGACATGAAGAGCAGGGTGATGAGAGGAACGCCTCTGATGATCTCGATGAAGGCCACGCACACCAGCTTGACCACCGGTAGACGGCTCTGCCGGCCCAGCGCGAGCGCGATGCCAAGGGGCATTGACATGCCGATGCCAAAGAGGGCCAGCAGGAGGTTCAGTAGCAGCCCGCCAACGGTGCGCGTGTTGACCGGCTCGAGGCCAGGCACGCCTTCGATGCCGCGGATCAGCAACAAACCGACGACCACCGCCACAAGCGAGGCGGCGACCATGCGTCGGGGACGGCCCAAGGCAAGTCCGCCCGCCAGCAGGTATCCCAGACCGATGGCCACCGGGATCAGCAGCAGCAGGACACGATTGACGGGCGGCATCCCGTGCGGCACCGCGCCCACGATCACGGCGATGGCGCTCAGCCCGATGGCGAAGCCGCGCGCCGTGCCGCCCCACGCGCGCCACGATATTCCCAGCAATATGGTGATGAGCAGCACGGCGACCTGGGGCCGCCAGGCGTGCTCCACTGGATAGAGCCCCACGAGATAGAGCGGAACCCGACTGGTTATCACCTCCCAGTCGGCGGTAAGAATCACCCACCCAAGCAGGCTGATGACCACCCAGGCCAGCAACGCCGCCAGGATGATGGAGACGAGGCTGTTGCCCCATGAGCTGAATAGGTTCTTTCGCAACCAACCGGCGTAGCCGACGGTCAGCGGTGGAGGTGGCGGAGGCGACGACAGCGTCTGCGCGGTGGCTGCGGCGCTCATGTGCCCTTGAACCTGATCGCGCGGTTATAGAGATTGCCGATCAGCGAATAGGTCAAGCTCATGGCGAGATAGGTCAGCATGACAATCAATATCAATGAGATTGCCGGCGCGGTTTGCGTCATCGTGCTGGCCACGCTTACGAGGTCGGGATATCCGATGGCAGCCGCGAGACTCGAATTCTTGGTGAGATTCAGATATTGACTGATGGTTGGCGGGATGACGACCCGCAGGGACTGCGGGAACGTGACGTGACGCAGCGTCAGCATTGCTGACATCCCCACGGACCGTGCCGCTTCGGTCTGACCCTTGCTAACGGATTGGATGCCCGCTCTTACGATTTCAGCGATGAACGACGAGGTGTAGATCACCAGCCCTGCAAGCAGCGCGGTGAAGCTCCCGCTGAGCTCGGCGCCGCCTTTCGGATGTCCGAACCTGCCTTCCGGCTTGGGAATCCCGAGCGTCATCGGGCTCAGTGCGAGCAGGGCGACTACGCTGACGCCGATTGCAATGACAATGCCGACGAGTATTGGGTAGCTTGACTTGCCCGTCTCGGTTTCGCGCCGGTGCAAGCGCCTGGCGGCATAGACCGCGACGACGATGCCGAGGATAGTTGCAATCGCCCACGACCAGAATCCGTCCTGTGGCACCGGCCACGGCACGTTGATTCCGCTGTTGCTGAGATAGAAAGCGTCGAATGCGACGTATCCCTCGCGCACCGTTGGCAGACTCAGAACGATGAGGAACCAGAAGAGCAGCTGAACCAGCAGTGGGATGTTGCGGAATATCTCGATGTAGACGAGCGCGATTCGGTTCAGCAACCAGTTCGGCGACATGCGGGCGACGCCGACGAGGATGCCGAGAAGGGTGGCGAGAACAACGCCCAGCACCGAGGCCTTGACGGTGTTCAGCGCAGCGACGAGCAGGCCGTAGGCAAAGCTGTCGGACGGGTCGTAGCCGATGACCGATTCGCCGATGGGGATCTGGGCGGCGCGGTCGAGAAAGTCATAGCCGAAGGGGATGTCCCGCGCCGCGATTTCCCCGGACACGTTCACGAAGAATGCCGCGATCACCGCGATGACCAATACGGCGGAGACGACCTGCACCGCCCAGCGCAGCACGATGACATTGCGCCAGAAGGGGATGCCCTGGACGTAAAGCAACTGCTTCACGAGCACGGCCTATGGATGCAGGGGGCGGCTGAAGCCGAAGGGGCTATCCGCACCCATGAAGCAACCAGGGGGATGCTCACGCATCCCCCCGGATTGCAGTCCCGTTTCTGGCGGGATCCGACTAGCGCAGCGGCGGCGCGTATATCTGGCCGCCCTTCGGGCAGTCCGAGCACGGGGCGTTGGCCCACAGTGCGTTCCGACCGCCCTCGCGCGGCAGGTCAATCCCGTCCGGCCCGAGGTTGCGGTTGTAGATCTCACCGTAGTTGCCCACGCTGCCGATCACGTCCTGCATGAAGGTCTCGGACAGGCCCAGGTCGTCCTGGCCGAAGCTGCCCTCGGTACCCAGCAGGCGCTTCGCCTTGACGTTGTCGCCGGCCGCCATCGCCGCGACGTTGCCGCTGTTGATGCCGTAGGCCTCGGCGTAGATCAGCCCGGACACAACCGTCTTCACGATGTCGAACCACTGCTCGTCACCGTGCGGCACCACCGGACCAAGCGGTTCCTCGGAGATGGTCTCCGGCAGGATCACGTGCTCCTCTGGGTTCGGCAGCGCGCTGCGGAGCGCGGCCAGCTGCGAACGGTCGTTGGTGAAGACATCGCACTGGCCTTCCTTGTAGGAATCAAGCACGACGTCGGTGTCCTCGAACACCTTGGGGTTGTACTCAAGGTTGTTCTGCCGGAAGAAGTCGGACATGTTCAGCTCAGTGGTCGTGCCGCTGGTCACGCAGACCGAGGCGCCACCCAACTCGTAGGCCGAGGTGACTCCCAAGTCCTTCGGGACCATGAAGCCCTGGCCGTCGTAGAACGTGGTGTGGACGTAGTTGCCCCACTGCGCGTCGCGGGAGGTCGTCCAGGTCACGGTGCGGACGAGCAGGTCAACTTCGCCGGACTGGATCGTCGGGCCGCGCTCGGCCGCGGTGATGAAGGTGATTTCGATCGCTTCGGAGTCGCCGAGCACGGCGGCGGCGACGGCGCGACATAGGTCGATGTCGAATCCGACGTTACGTCCGGACGCGTCCAGCGAGCCGTAGCCGGGGACGTCGTTGCGGCTGGCGCAGATCAGCGATCCGCGTGCCAGCACGGAATCTAGACGGCTGGTTGCCGGTTCTTCCATCATTTCTGTCTCGGCGACTGTCGGAGCCTCGGTCTCGGCCGCCTCTTCCCCATCGCAAGCCGCGAACGCGAAGGCGAAGACCGCCACCATCATCAAGACCAATCCCAGCTTCCACCTCATAGTTGCTCCTGAACCGCAGTGGCAGACGCCATTGCCTGCCGCCGAAATCTGCTTGCGTGCCAGCGCACGCGTGCGGGATTCCGTCCGGGGAATCCCGCGACGAGACCGTGAATATGGTACGGCTGCGACCCGAACATGATCAAGCTGAGACTTGGTCCTATGGAGGATCACGTAGCCGTTTGGGTTGCGGCACCGCAATCCGTTGGCTGCTGGCCGTTGTGCGACGCGCTTGGTTCGTCCGCAGGCGAACTGGGGCTAGACAGCTGCTTTCGCGCGAACGACAGGATCAGAGCGACCGACTACCCCGATTCGCTGCTGGATCAATGCGGAATCTATTGCGCCAACGCTAGCCGAGCGCACGCCGGAACGCCCCATCGAGTATCTCGAAGGTGCGATCGAGGTCGGCGTCGTCGTGCGCGATGGAGACGTACCACTTTTCGTTGGGATTGAGCAGCAGTCCGCCGCGAATGCACTCGACGCTCCAGCGATGCCCGAAGTCGCCGTCGTGCTCTTGCAGGTCGATCCAGGTCTTCGGGTTGGCGTTTTCCATGAACCGCACGCCGAAGACAGGGTCTTCACCCAATGCTTGCGTGGGTACGCCATGCTTGCGGCCCAAGTCTTCAATGCCCCGGCGCAGCCGCGACCCGGTGGCTTGCAGACGGTCGTAGACCCCGTCGGCGGAGAGAACGTCCAGCGCGGCGATACCGGCGCTGGCAGCGACGGGGTTGCCGCTGAACGTGCCGCTCGCCCACGCCACGTCGCGCATGGAACGCGACTGACGGGCGTATACGTCCATGAGGTCGGCGCGTCCCATGATTGCCGCCAGCGGAAAGGCCCCGGCCATTGCCTTGCCGTAGGTGGCCATGTCCGGCACCACGCCGTAGCGCTCCTGGGCACCGCCCCAGGCAATGCGGAACCCTGTGACGATCTCGTCGAAAATGAGCACGATGCCAAGGCGGGAAGTGATCTCCCGGAGGCCTTCGAGGAAGCCGGGCTCGGGCTTCAGCACCCGCTGCAGCGGCTCCACGATCACGGCGGCCAGCTCGTGCGCATGCGCCTCGATGATCTGCTGCGTGATTTCCAGTTCGTTGAAGGGCGCCACGAGCACCTCGTCGCCCAGAACGCTCGGAATCCCGGCTGAGTCCGGCTCGGAGTGCGGGTAGTCGCTCGCTTCGGTCGGCACCGTGCCCCACAGCGCGTAGTCGTGCATGCCGTGCCAGGCGCCTTCGAACTTGAGGATCTTGGATCGCCCGGTGATGGCCCGTGCGCCGCGCAACGCCAGGTGTGTCGCCTCCGTGCCGGTGCTGGTGTAGCGGAGCTGGTCGGCGCAGGGGACCGCGTCAATGAGCCGCTCGGCCAGTTCAATCGCCGGCACGTTGAGGAAGAAGTACGTCGTACCGCGGCTCAGTTGGGCTTGCGCGGCCTCTTCCACGGCCGGATGCGCGTGGCCGAGCAGCACCGGGCCGGAGCCCAGCAGATAGTCGATGTATTCGTTGCCGTCGACCGTGCGCAGGCGGCTGCCCGACCCGGACTCGAAGACCACACTGACTTCATCCGGAATGCTGAACCGTCCCAATGCCCCTGCGGCCAGCACACGCTTGGCTCTTTCCAGGAGTTGCTCGGATGCCGACGTCGTGGCCTTGGACATCACAGACTTCTGCCTCTCGTGCGGGCTGTCTACGCGGGTCGCGCGGCGCTGATGGTAGCGCGCGACGGGGGTGTGGTTGGAACGCCGTTCAGGTCGCGGATCACGGTCTGGGCGGCGTTGTGGCCCGGCACGCCGCTGACTCCGCCGCCCGGGTGACAGCCCGACCCGCAGAGATACAGGCCGCTGAGCGGCGTGTGATAGGCCGCGCACTCGGGCAGCGGACGCGCACCCAGCATCTGGTCGATGGTCATGTCCACGTGGTGCATGTTGCCGCGGGTCATGCCCGCCCGAGCCTCGATCTCCGGCGGTCCGTGCAGGTAGGCGTCGCTCACGAGGTCCGGGAAGTTGGGGGCGTACCGCGCGACCTGCGCGATGAGAGCGTCGGTGATCTGGGTTCGCCGGGCTTCCCAGGCGGCTGGCGGGATTCCCACCGGTGCGTACTCCACCCAGATCGAGATCGTGTGATGACCGGCGGGTGCGACTGAGCGGTCGTACACGGAGGGGCAGACCAGCCCAAGGACCGGCTCGGAGGGCATCTCACCGGCGCGCGCCTGGCCCCAGGTCCGGTCGATGTGATCCAGCGATTCGCAGATGCGCACGTTGGCGCCGTGCTGGGGGCCATCTCCGGGAAGCGCCTTCCAGTCTGGGAGGCCCGTGGTGGCGCAGTGCAGCTTCAGGTAGCCCGCGTTCATCCGCAGGCGGCGAACTGACCTGATGAACCGGTCCGGCAAGTGTTCCGCCGGGACCAGGCGGGCGAGCGTGCGGTGCGGGTCGGCATTGGACAGCACGGCCGGAGCGGTGATGACGGTGCCGTCGGTGAGCCTGACGCCCTGGGCGCGTCCATCGGCGACATGAACGCTGGCCACCGGCGTCGCGGTGCGCACCTCGGCTCCCGCGCCCTCGGCGGCTTGCCGCAGGGTTTGGGTGACGGCTCCCATGCCGCCCTGTGGGAAACCGACCAGCCCGCGTTGGCCCAGCCGCGACGAGAGTGCCGCGGCGAAGGCGAAATAGAGCAACCCGCCCGCGTTGTCGGTGTAGCCGGCGTCGAACGTGGTGCCCAGCGACGCCTTGACGCGCGGGGATTCGAAATAGTCGTCGAGAAGCTGGCGGCGGGTGCCGGTGATGAGGGTGTGCGCAATGGACGCATTCGGCGTGTTCTCGGCAGCGCGAAGGAACTCGCCAATGGTGGGCGGCGCGGTTAGTAGATAGGGATCGAACAGCTGTGCTGCGCGCTGCCAAAACTTGACATAATCACTGTAGGCGTCGGCATCGCGCCGCGAGATTCGGGCAATGGATTCCGTCGTTCGCTCCGCGTCGTTCCAGGCGAGCAGATATTGGTCGTCGGCAAACGGGTGGAACTGCGGCGGATCGCGGCGAAATACCCGCAGGCCGCGCTCCACGAGCTGCATGTCGTCCAGGATCCGCGGATGGAACAACACGAAGCTGTGGGCGCAGGTTGAAAAGTGGAAGCCGGGGAAGAGCTCGTCGGTGGTGGCCGCGCCGCCGACCTTGGGGCCTTGCTCCAGCGCCAGCACGCGCAGCCCCGCCCGGGCCAGGTAGAACGCGGCCACGAGGCCGTTGTGGCCGCAGCCGATGATGATCGCGTCGTAGTCCATCCGCACCTTCGGCGTCAGCGGCGCATTTCGGAGCAGCGTACTCCCGGAGGGCCGATCGCGACGGCGGTCCACCGCGCGGAATCCGGAGCGACTAGCTCCAGTAGGCCGAGCACTCGGTGCGCAGCCAATCGAGGCTGGCGGTCAGCCAATGCTCGGTGTCGTAGTCGGGCCGCGGGACGATTTCGACGTAGTGATGCAGGTCGTCGGGGGCCGGTGCCTCGGATTGCAGAATGCCGAGCATGGCCTGAATCGGCACGCTGCCGAGGCCGATCGGCGTGTGATAGAAGACGCCGGTGGCTATCTGGCTGATGGGCTGCGCCCGCATGTCCCGGATGTGCGTGGCGGCGGTGTAGCGAGCCACGTGACGCACGCCGTCGAGCGGGTCTTCGTTCACCGCCATGGAGTCGGCAAAGTCGAACACGTGGCGCAGCGTCGTCGCGCCCAGGCCCTCGTGGACGCGCGCCAACTCCGAGCAGCGGTAGTCCATGTGGTTCTCGGTCGCCAGCGTCAAGCCCATGTGCTCGGCGATCGGCAGCAACGTCGTGAGATTGGCAATGATCCGGTCGATCTGCTCGTCGATCGACGGGTCCTTGGTGTAGTGATTCGAGCGGCCGGGATGGCCGTGGACCAGGCTGAGAATGCGCGCGCCCGCGGCCTGCGCCAGTTCCATGGCCCTCACCGCGACGTCGAAGGGCGTGCCGCCGGTCCACCCTGTCCGCACCGCAGTCGCCCGCGACAGGTCGAACGTGGGCATCCGGCGACTGCTCCATGACGGGTCGTAGGTCCTGCTTCCCCAGTCGTCGGGGGCCGCGGCCAGATCCACTGAGACACTGGCCAGATAGCTGAGATCGTGAGCGGCCGTACGTACCCGGAAGGAGCGGGCGCGGTCTAGATTCTCGAACCAGCCGCACTCCATGGCCAGCGACGAGAGGCCGTGCGCCACGACGCGATCCACCATCCAATCAATCGGCAACTCTCCGGGCGGCGGCGGGTCGATGCCGCGCAGGTAGATGGGCGCCTGCATCTCGCCGACGAACTCCGGGTCGTCCGACCGCATCCACGGAAAGGCGACCCAGCGATAGGTCTCGTGCGAAAGACCGAGCTTCATGGGACGGAGACTTGGGGCTCGAAGTATTGCCCCTGCTCTTCTAGCAACCAGCGCTTGCTCTCGAGCACCCAGACTTCGGGATCGTGCTGCGGCGGCGGCGAGATCTCGATATTGGCTAGCAAGTTGGCCGGGTCGGGCGCCTCGGCTTGCAGCAGCGCGAGGATCTCGCCGATGGGCGAGTCCCCGTGCCCCACCGGCGAGTAATGAAAGTGCGGCTCCCAGGTGGCCCGCAGCGGCTGGGCGCGAAAATCCTTGAAGTGCACTGCCACGGTATTGCGGGCAGCTAGGCGCGCGCCCTCAAGCGGGTCCTCGATACTGGGAAACGGGTTGGCGGTATCGACGGTGATCCTGAGCCACGGCGAGTTGATCTGGTCCACCACGCCCGCAACCTCGGAGATGCGGTAGTCCATGTGGTTCTCCCAGGCCATGATCACGCCAAGCTCCTCGGCCACCGGCGTCAGCGTCGGGAGGTGCTTGGCCGCGCGGGTCATCTGCTCGTCGATCGGCGGATCGGTTGAAAAATGGTTGTGCACGTTCGGCATCCGGTGGGTCATGGTGGCGATGGTGACGCCGGCCCAATGGTTGAGCTTGAGCTGACGCACGGCGTTGTCGTACTCGAACGACTCCCACTCCTCGTCGGTGGCGGCCATGTTGACGGTGAGCCCGCCGTTCCAGATCAGGCCGCGGTCCTCGACTTTGCCGCGCATGGCTTCCGCTCCGGCCCGGTCGTCGGCGTATTCGCCCGGGTGCGCGTAGAGGCCTTGGAGCCCCAGCTCGGCCGTCTTGTCGACCATCCAGAAGAAGCGGTTGTCTTCTGGCGGCGGGGGCGTGAAGGACTGCAAGTAGGCCAGCGGCCCGCCGCCCGAGCGGTAGTCGAGGCTGTCGCGCCGAATCGAGGGCTGGAAGGCCCAGCGGTAGCACGCGATGGAGATGCAGAGCTTCATGACCTGCTCGAGCGCTGGGGGTCGGTTCTCACGGCAACTCCGGCGGCTGCGCCGCAAAGGGCCAGCGGCGAACCGGTGGTGGGGCGACATTATGACGCATGACGGCCGCGAGTGCAGGGCCGGTGACGCCCTGGCTTGATGACGGCCCGACCGATGTCGCACCCACCGGATGCGTCGTGGATGGCCTGATGTCCGTCAGGATGCTGCACCCGCGAGATTGACGCTGGCGGTCAATCCGATTAGGTTCCAGCGACAGTTGCGGCCGGCGGGCGGGACGCTTGGTTCCGTGCCCGAGGCGCAACTGTGCGTCGGCCTCGACGTCCGTGCCGTGATGCACACCGAACCAGGACAGAGGGTAGCCGTTGAGCTTGGACTCCCGGACTGTAGGCGAAGCGGCGCTCGAGACCGCCGCTGAGGTCAAGCCGCGCAGCGAATGGTCGCTGGCCTGGCGGCGTCTCTACCGCAACAAGGGCGCGCTGGTGGGCGGCGTGGTGCTCATCATCATGGCGAGCGGGGCAATTTTTGCCGACCTGATCGCTTCCGAACGGCTGGATTACTACAACGTCCCAGGGGCGCTGCTGCCGCCCGGAACGGACGGCCACCTCTTCGGCACGGACGACATCGGGCGCGACGTGTTCAGCCGGGTGGTGCGAGGGTCGCGCATCTCGTTGCGCATCGGGTTCACGGCGGTCGCGATCGCCGCGGCCGGCGGGTCCATCCTCGGGTTGGTCGCGGGCTACTTTGGCCGCTGGCCCGACATGCTGATCAGCCGCGTGCTGGACATCATGCTGGCGTTTCCGGGCTTGCTGCTGGCCATCACCATCGTCGCGGCGCTGGGTCCCGGCCTGAACAACGCCATGATCGCGCTTGGGATCGCCGGGATTCCCGGGTACGCCCGCGTCGTGCGAGGCACCACGCTGTCCGCCCGTGAGTTTGCCTATGTGCGGGCGGCGCGCGCCGTCGGCATGCGGGATACGCGCATCATTGCTCGCCACATCCTCCCCAACGTGATCAGCCCCATTCTGATCCTCGCGACGCTCGGGCTGGGAACCAACATGCTGGCGGCGGCCGGTCTGAGTTTCCTGGGTTTGGGGGCCGGCCCGCCCGAGCCCGAATGGGGACTCGAGCTGTCCTTGAATCGAAACTACTTCCGCACGGCCTGGTGGCTTCCAACGTTCAACGGACTGGCGCTGGCCATCACCGTGTTCGCCATCAATCTCTTTGGCGACGGCCTGCGCGAGGCGCTCGACCCGCAAGCGTCGACCTGGGCGAGCTGACCACCAGTCCACACCGCCCAGGGTTGTTGCGGCTGCGCGCACTGAGTACGATGCACAGCTAGCGACCATGTTCGAAGTCTGAATTGTCCGAATGGAGGCATACCGTGGGTCCAAAATCATCGATCTCGCGCCGTCAAGCGTTGCGCGGCGGAGCCATTGCTTTGGCGGGCGGCGTCGGAGCGGCCGCACTCGCCGCGTGCGGCGAAGAGAAGATCGTCACCAAGGAGATCATCAGGGAAGTCCCGGTCCAGACCATCGTCACTCAGGAAGTGATCAAAGAGGTCGAGGTCACGACGATCGTGACCCAGGAAGTCATCAAAGAGGTCCCGGTCCAGACGATCGTCGAGAAGGAAGTCGTCCGGGAAGTCATCGTCGAGAAGATCGTCGAGAGGGCCCGCGAGCGAGCGCCTGGCGTCGACGCACACCTCCTCAGCAAGAGCGTCGATATCGGCGGCGAGCCGTGGAACCCCATCGTGGGCGGCGAGGTGAGCTACTTCACCTTTACCAATCCGAACTCGCTGGACCCGCTGACTTGGATTACGCGCGGGCCCGAGGCGACCTCGCCGATGTTCGAGCGCCTGTTGGTGTTCGGGGAAGACAACGTCCTGCAGCCGCATCTGGCAGCGGGGCTGCCGGAGGTTGCCGCCGACCGACTGTCGTGGACGCTGCCGCTGCGCAACGACGTGAAATTCCACGACGACACGCCGTTCAACGCCGATGCCGTGGTCTTCAACTTCGAGCGATTTCTCGACGATAGCGTGCTGCGCGGCTCGGTCGCGGGTGAGATTGGCGCGTTCGCAGGCGTCGAGAAGATCGACGACTTCACTGTCCGGTTCAACACGAACGGGCCTCAGCCCTTGCTGCCCGAATTCCTGACGACCCCCTCGCTGGTGATGGCGTCACCAACGGCCATCACGGAGATGGGGGAAGACTTCGAGCGCAATCCGGTCGGAACGGGCCCCTACAGCTTTACGAACTGGACCGACGACGTCGACCTGACGTACACCAGGTTCGACGACTACAACTGGGGTCCGCCGTTCGCGACGAACAAGGGACCCGGCTTCGCCGACACGGCCAAGATCCTGCAGCTGTCGATGGACTTCGCGGCGCGCGCCCAGGCGTTCGAGGCCGGCGAGATCGACATCTCCCTGCAGTTCACGTTCCCGGACGTCCAGCGTGTCTCCGAGAATCCGGCGTTCCACGTCATCGGGCTGCTGTTCAACGACATCCAGTACGTGCCGCTGAACACGATCAAGTGGCCCCTGACCGACATCAACGTGCGGAAGGCGCTGGTTCACGCACTGGACCGGCGGACCGCGACCGTGCGGCAGAACGGCGGGCTCGCGCCAACCCTGGTGAGCAATCTGCTGGCCCCAGGCACTGTCGGCTTCAGTGAAGAGGCGTCCAAGCTCTATGACTGGAACGTTCCCAAGGCGAACCAGATTCTGGATGAGGCCGGCTACGCGAGGGGCGAGGATGGATTCCGCTACGACTCGGAGGGCAAGCGGCTTGAGGTGATCTTCCCGAACACGCCGAATCCGATTTGCGAGCTGTTCAAGCTGGATATCGAATCCAACGTGGGCATCTTCGTGGAAATTCCGAACATCGACTTCCCCACGTTTGCCGAGGGGATGAGCCAGGGGCTGTACCACATGGCGTGGAACGGCGTGGGCGGTCGGACCGGCGATGCCCTGTACACGAGATTCCACACCTCGTTGCTGGGCAAGCCCGGCCGGGCGTGGACGTTCTTCGAGTACTCCGGCGAGCCTGGCGTCGCCAACCCGGATTCGCGCATTGACCCGCTCTTGGACGGTGCACGCACCGAATTCGACGCGGAGAAACGCGTGAAGATGTGGCAAGACGCCGAGTATCTCCTGATGGAGAACGCGGTGGGCGTCCCGCTCGTGCAGTCGCTCTTGGCCTGGCTCACGAATCCGGCGACGATTGGCGGGCGCCTGTTCATCGGCAGCGGAGCGTCGCACCCCTACTTCGGCGACCTGTACAGCAAGGACTAGGAGCGTTTGCAACCTCGTTGTCGATGAGGACAGCCACGGGAGCCGCGCTGGCGGCAAGCGGCATCGGTCGAGTTGAACCCGGGCGCGGCGCCTCCAGGCGCCGCGCCCGCTTGGCATAGCCGTGGGCGGATACATCCTTCGACGGATGCTCTACATCATTCCGGTCACCCTGGGGGTGGTCACGGTGGCGTTTGTGTTGCTGCGCCTGGTTCCCGGAGACCCGATTACCCTCTACTACTTTGGCCAGGATCAGCCGGGACAAGCCAGCGCGTCGGCCGCCGGCCTCGAATCCGACGCCACGCTCGAGCGGCTGCGCGAGGCCTATAACCTCGACAAGTCGATGCCCCACCAGTACGTGCTGTATCTGGCGGATTTGGTGCGTGGCGACCTCGGGGTATCCATCCGCAAGAAACGGCCGGTCCTGCACATCATTGGCGATCATTGGCCGGCGACCATGCAAATCACGCTGGTGGGCATGTCGGTTGCCATTGTGGTGGGCCTGACCGCCGGGATCGTATCCGCGATCAAGCGCCACACCATCATCGACTACGCGGCCCAGATGTTCGCGATTATCGGCGTGTCAGTCCCACAGTTCCTGCTTGGGCTGGTCTTGATCTTCATCTTTGCCATTGCGCTCGACTGGCTGCCCGCAATTTCGAATGGTCATGGCAAGGAGCTGATCTTGCCGTCGGTCACGCTGGGCATGGCGGCGTCCGCCATCCTGGCCCGGCTGACCCGGTCATCGATGCTGGACGTCATGTCGCGCGACTATATCCGCACGGCGCGCGCCAAGGGCCTCCGCGAGCGCGCCGTGATCTGGCTGCATGCGCTGCGCAATGCGCTGATCCCCGTCGTGACGGTGATCGGGCTCGAGTTCGGCGGGCTCCTCGGCGGGGCCGTGGTGATCGAGGCGGTGTTTACGCGCCAGGGCCTGGGATTTCAGCTCATCAATGCCATCAACCAGCGCGATTACGCCATTGTTCAAGGCCTCGTCGTCTTAGCGGCGGTGGTCTACGCGGCTATGAATCTCGTCGTCGACGTGCTCTACACCTACATTGATCCGCGCGTGCGCCTCGAAGGGTCCACGGCTACCTAGCGTAGAAATGGCGTCGTGGCGTCCAGCTTGATCCATGCTCGTGCAGGCGGCGCGCTGCGGCAGATGGCATGCGCAATCCGCTGCGCGGTCCGCCGGTTCACGACCACGGCACGGCACGGTCGCTCAGGTGCTACGGTCGCTTCGTCTGAGTTACGGGAGCGCGCCCATGGCTGATCTCGACTCGACCGAGCTGCACATCCGCGACACGCCGCAGTACTTCTTCGACACGGGCATGATCGAGGAGATCCAGAACATCACCCGCACCGTGCACAGCCCGGAGATGTTCGACGGCAACCCGATCCTGATCCAAGACAAGCCGTGGGAGCACCTCGTCAACTTGCACGCCGACGACTACAAGGTCTGGCGTGACGACGATGGAGTGTTCCACCTCCTCTACAACGACTTCGACATCGATCGCGAAAAGACTTTCCGCACCCCCGGCAGCACCTTCATCGACTACGACATGTGCCGCTTTCGCGTCTGCTATGCGCGCTCCGAGGACGGTGTCACCTGGGAGAAGCCTCCCATGGGGATCGTGCACGAGGACGGCCACGACACCAACATCATCATGGGCGACCGAACCTATGGCAACGTCTGGGGCCTGGCACCGCTGGACGATCCGCTGGAGACCGATCCCGCGCGCCGGTACAAGGCGATCTACGAAATCGGGCCGCCCGGCTTTCGGGTGGCGGACGAGCTTCCAGGGGCGAACGTGCGGCGCGCCTACTCCGCCGACAGCATTCACTGGACGACCTATGACGAGCCGCCCATGTTCGAAGGGCTGGGGGCAAAGCAGGGCGACGGCATCTTCCCCTTCTTCGACCCGTCCACGCGCACCTACAACATTCTCACGCGTCATCCGTTGATGGAGATGACGCCGCGGCCGCGGGTGGGGCTGGTGGAACAGGCCATTGCCGGCGGGTCGACCACCGACGCGGCGCACGGACTCTCCAACCGGCGCGGGATGCGCCGCATCTTCCAGTCGCAGAGCCGGGATTTCCACCACTGGAGCGAGCCGCGGCTGGCACTGGCGCCGGACCCGGAGTTGGACAACCTGGACGACTCGTTCTACAGCATGCGGCCCTACCTGCTCGGGAGCCATTGGGTGGCCTTCGTGGGCGTGCTCAACATGACCACGCGCACGATGTTTCCGCAGCTGGCCTTCAGCCGGGACGCGCACCAATGGGACCGCCTGCGACCGACTCACACGTGGATTGGGAGCGGTGGCCAGGGCTCATTCAGTGAATTGATGGTGGCATCGCCGCACATGGTGGACGTGGGCGATGAGTCGTGGCTGTATTTCGGGGGCATGGGTGGCAGGTCCGCGGAGGATCGCGACCCATACGCCCTGGGGCTGGGCAAGCTGCGGCGGCACGGCTTCGTCTCGGTCGGGACGAACGACTCTCACGTGGGCATGCTGCTGACGGAGGCGTTCATCGCGCCGGGCGATCGGCTGGTGATTAACGCTGCCTGCGGGCCGCAGGGCTACATCAAAGTGGAGGCCGCAGACGTGACCTACCGGGTGATGGAGGGTCGCTCCGCGGCGGACTGCGATGTCTTCACGGAGGACTCGATCAACCATGTCGTGAGTTGGGGCGGCGACCCGACGCTGCCCCTACCGGAGGGGACGAACTCGGGAACGGTTTATCCGACGTTCATCCCGCACCGCCGCCTGCGGTTCTACATGCACGACGCGGAGCTCTATTCCTTTCAGATCGCCAGCTCGGAGGGCTGACTAGATCCTGGGAATGGGACGGGATCGCTCAGGCGGCGGCAACGGCGGCGATGTCCACGGAGGTCGCTTCCCGACGCTGCGGTTGCGACGGCGTCAGCTCCAGATCGAGCGCATCGTCCACGCGTCGAGCGACTTGAGCAGCGCGTCCGCGCCCTGCGCTCGCATCGATACCCCAATGCTGTCGGCCCGCTCCGGATAGACGCGAACCGCCGCGCATTGCCTGGAGTTCACGAACACCTCGACGACGCTGTGGTCAACGAAGACTCGCAGCTCGACGGGCTCGTTCGGCTCGATGTTGACCGGCGCTGTTTCGGGAGCTCGTGAAAGTACGTCCGCTGCCTCCGACGCGTACGACGTGTCGATGGTGACCAAGCTGAAATGTCGCCCGGTGCCCAAGACGCGTTCGAAATGACCGCGGTTCTTGAAGAAGGCGATGCGCGTGAATTCTTCCTTGCCCGGTGAGCGCAGGACATTCAATTCGACCATCGGTGCGCCTTGGGGATCGAGTACGGCCACGAGCTCGAGCGCACGGCCTTGCACCGACTCGAACACGCGCTCCGCGTTTGCGGGCAGCAGGGTCGTATCCACATGCGTGTGAGCGTCCCGCAGCGCCGCGAGCGCCGGCACCGGTTCCATGCACAAGTCGTCACCGTCGAGCGTCAGGCGCCGCGGCAGCGACATGATCTGGTTCCAACCCTCGGTTGGCTTGCCCTCGTTCATGTTGAAGATGGTGATGACGCCGCCCCGGCCGTCCGGCGTGGCGGAGGGCGCGTGGACGCCGGCGGGCCTCATCGCACCAAAATTGAATCGTCCCCCGTGGGTGGCCACGAACTTGTCCCGCGCCGTGTCGTAGTTCCCCAGCAAGTATTGGGCGCCCGTCATGTGGCTGGCGAAGAGCAGGATGTGCCGGTCGCCGATCGGCCAGAAATAGGGCACCGAACCGTCGTCGCCGACCAGCGTGTACCTGTCGTCCTCGACGAACGGGTGCAGGTATTCCCAATGCTCCAGGTCGGTGGAGCGAAACAGGAAGTTCGCGCGGATCTGCTTGCCCGCGGGACCGCCGGGCCTCGCCCAGCCCGAGAGGGAGTAGTAGACGCCGTCCTTCATCCAGATGCACGGGTCGTGGACGGTGTATGGCAGCGGCGACCCGTCGGGCGCGGCAATCGGAATCACTGCCCGGTTGGCAACCTTGGTCCAGTTGAGCAGCAGCGGATCGCTCGACGTGGCCACCATGTTGCCGACCTGCGTGCCGAAGTACATGGCGATGACCCGGTCGTCTTCGACTAGTGTCGAGCCGGAAAAGCACTTCTCTTCGGGGTCGGGATAGATGCAGTAGGGGAGGTCGCGCCAATGCACGAGGTCTTGTGACACGGCGTGGCCCCAATGTTGGCGCGGATCTTCCGGCGGATAGGCCTGATAGAAGAGATGCCAGTTTCCCTGCCAGAAGCACAGACCGTTGGGATCGTTGAGCGTGGACTCCGGGTTGACATAATGATAGATTGGCCGGTGCGGGTCGGCCGCGAGCGCCGCCCGCGACGCCTGCAACCGCTGCATGAGCGGATTTGTGGCGAGCGCCGCTTCCTGCGCCGCGAGCGCGGTCGGGAACGTATACCTGGGTACGCGTGATGTGTAGTCGGGCATTGGTTCCTCGCGTGCGGCTCTCTTGGCGCCAGCCGGCAATCGCCGCGGGGTGTGGCCACGGTCGGGCGTGACGCCGGCCGGCTGCGACCGTTGGCGGCAACTATAGATCGGCGGGCTACTCCCATGGGCCGCACGCGACGCCAGTGCGTGGCTGTGAGCCGCATCTCGCCATGCAGCTTGGGTTGCCATTGAAGGTGCTACGGTCGCTAGGTCTGAGTCACGGGAGCACACTCATGGCTGACCTCGATTCGACCGAGCTGCACATCCGCGACACGCCGCAGTACTTCTTCGACACCGGCATGATCGAGGAGATCCAGAACATCTCCCGCACCGTGCACAGCCCGGAGATGTTCGAGGGCAACCCGATCCTGATCCAAGACAAGCCGTGGGAGCACCACGTCAACATGCACGCCGACGACTACAAGGTCTGGCGCGATGACGACGGGGTCTTTCACCTCCTGTACACCGACTTCGACATCGACCACGAGAAGGCGGCCCGCACCGGCGGCACCCTGATCGACTACGACATTTCCCGCTTTCGCGTCTGCTACGCGCGCTCGGAGGACGGCGTCACCTGGGAGAAGCCGCCGATGGGGATCGTGCACGAGGACGGGCACGACACCAACATCGTGATGGGCGACCGAACCCACGGCAACGTGTGGGGACTGGCGCCGCTGGACGATCCGCTGGAGACGGATCCGGCGCGCCGCTACAAGGCGATCTACGAAATCGGGCCGCCGGGCTTTCGGGTGGCGGACGAGCTGCCCGGCGCGAACGTGCGGCGGGCCTACTCCGCGGACAGCATCCACTGGACGACCTACGACGAGCCGCCCATGTTCGAGGGCCTGGGCGCGAAGCAGGGCGACAGCATCTATCCCTTCTTCGATCCCTCCACGCGCACCTACAACATCCTGACGCGGCACCCGTGGATGGAGATGGCGCCGCGTCCGCGGGTGGGACTGGTGGAGCAGGCCATCGCCGGCGGCTCGACCACGGACCCGGCGCATGGGCTGTCTAACCGACGCGGGATGCGGCGAATCTTCCAGTCGCAGAGCCGCGATTTCCACCACTGGAGCGAGCCGCGCCTGGCGCTGGCGCCGGATCCAGAGCTGGACAACCTGGACGACTCGTTCTACAGCATGCGGCCCTACCGGCTGGGGAGCCATTGGGTGGCGTTCCTGGGCGTGCTCAGCATGACCGGGTACAGGCTGCATCCGCAGCTGGCCTTCAGCCGGGACGCGCGCAACTGGGACCGCCTGCGACCGACCCACACGTGGATCCCCGGCGGAGGCCCCGGCTCGTTCGACGAGCTGGTCGTGGCGGCGCCGCACATGGTGGACGTGGGCGATGAGTCGTGGCTGTTCTACGGGGGCTCCGGCGCGAAATCCGCGCAGGATCGCAATCCCTATGGGTTAGGACTGGGCAAGCTGCGGCGGCATGGCTTCGTGTCGGTCGGGACGAACGACAATCACGTGGGCATGCTGCTGACGGAGGCGTTCATCGCACCGGGCGACCGGCTGGTGATCAACGCTTCCTGCGGGCCGCAGGGCTATATCAAGGTGGAGGCGGCGGACGTGACCTACCGGGTGATGGAGGGTCGCGCGGCGGCGGACTGCGATGCCTTCACGGGCGACTCGATCGCCCACGTCGTGACCTGGGGCGGCGACGCGACCCTGCCGCTGCCGGAGGGGACTGACTCAGGGACGGTGTATCCGACCTTCATCCCGCATCGCCACCTGCGGTTCTACATGCACGACGCGCAGCTTTACTCGTTTCAGATCACCAGCTCGGACGGCTGAGCCGCGCCCGGCGCAGCGGGCGACGGTGATTCGTAGCATGGAGCGGAGTTTGGTCCATCGGCGCCGTTGATCCGCCTCTTCCCTGGAGAAGCCCGTGACCACCAATCGGTTCGTCTGGATCGCCTGGGGGTTCGTGGCGGCGGCGATCGCGGCGCTCTTGACGGTTGGCGTGCGGTCGGCCGGGTGGGTCGTGCCCATTTTCCTCATCGTGACCGGGCTGGTGGGGATGATCCTTGCCGTCAACGCGGCGAGGCGCCTGCAAGCGCGCTGGCCTTGGAAGGCGTCGATGGGTCTCGCGGGCGCTGCGCTGGGTCTGGCGCTGCCGCTGGCTTTTTTCGTGACCATCGACACCGACCACCCGGAGCGCACCATCTGGGGGCGTGGCTGGTACCAAAACATTCTCGGGCCACGGTCCGAATACGTCGTGACGGCCAAGCGCATCCACCCTGACGATGAGGACCTCGGGTGCGTGAGCTACCGCATTCCCCCCGACGAGCAATCAGAGACTTGCTTCCGCCTCCAAGAGGACCTCGCGGGATTCGTTGACCAGGGCGCGGCGCCCGCCACTGACTTCCTGTCGTGCCATGGCTGGTCGCGGGGCGTGCTCCTCGGGTCGGTTATGCGGCGTCGAAGCACGTTTGAGGGCATCGGCGTTGGCGATCCCCTCCCGGACTGTTGGCGTCAGGGCATTGCCGCTCGATAGATCGAGGGCTGCCGGGATCCGGCCCGGTCGCCGAGTGCCCGGGCGGCTCGGCGGCCGGTAACGCGCTACGTTGGACCATGAGCCGCCGGCATAGGGTGAGTGCTGCCATCCACGCGGATCGCGGCGTCGCCGCCGGGCCATAGGAAAGCGAGTCCGCCATGATCATCAGCGACGTCAAGACCTATCTGCCCTGGGGCGGGCCGCGCGCCGAAACCATCGTCAAGGTCGAGACCGACTCGGGCCTCGAGGGCTGGGGCTGCTCCGGCATGTCGGCGCGCGAGTGGGCGGTGGAGGGCGCGGTGCGGCACTTTCGCGACTTCCTGATCGGACGCGACCCAATGCAAATCGGCGCCCTCTGGCAAGAGCTCTATCGCAGTCAGTATTTCGAGGGCGGGCGCGTCCTAACCGCGGCGATTTCGGCCATCGACATCGCCCTGCACGACCTCAAGGGCAAGGCGCTTGGCGTGCCCGTCTACGAGCTCCTTGGCGGGAAGCACCGCGATTTCGTCCCGGGCTTCGCCACCGCTTCCGCGCCGTATGGCCCCGAGCTGGTCGAGGATGTCCTACAGCTGCACGGGGAGGGTTGGCCGGCCATCCGGCTGGGCCTGGGCACCGCCGATGCCGGCGAGGATGGGCGGCTCTTCGAACCGCGCGAGTCCATCGGCCTTACCGCGGAGTGGGTCATCCGGGTGCGCGAAGCCCTCGGCCAGGCGCCGGTGCTGGGCCTGGACTACCACCACCGCTTGACGGTGGCCGAAGCGGCGTCGTTCTGCCAGCGGCTCCCGCGCGCGGCGCTCGACTTCCTCGAGGAGCCGATCCGCGACCAGACGCCCGAGGCCTACGAAGCGCTGCGATCGATGACGGACGTGCCCTTCGCCATCGGCGAGGAATTTGAGAGCAAGTGGCAGGCGCTGCCGTATATCGAGCGTGGGCTCGCGAACTTCATGCGCATTGACATCTGCAACGTCGGGGGATTCACGGAAGCGCTGAAGGTCGCCGCCTGGTGCGAGGCGCACTACATCGACGTCATGCCGCACAACCCGGTCGGCCCGCTGTGCACGGCCGCGTCGGTGCACTTCCTGGCGGCCATTCCCAATTGCGCCTGGCTGGAGGTGCGCACACCCCCGCGCGGGCCCGGGGGCGAAGACAATTCCGACGCGACGCCCGAGCGGCGCGCGATCTATCCCAAGCAGGTCGAGATCGACGGCACCTGGTACCCGTTGCCCACCGAGCCGGGATTGGGCATTGCGGTTGACGAGGAAGTCGCGGCGAGCCAGGCGCTTCGCCCCTGGAATTCGACGCTGCTCCACCGCCGCGACGGCTCGTACACGAACTTCTAGCTCGCGTCCGGCGGCGTCTGAGGGCGCCCAGGCTGAGCGCTTCGCGGCGGCTGCGTTGCGGGGAGTTGCCCGCTAGACGGACGAGCGAATAAGCCGGACGCGCGGATCGATATACGTATACAGCACGTCGACGAAGAGATTCATGCCCGCGTACAGGATTGCCGCGAGCATCACCAGCCCCTGAACGACGGGATAGTCGCGCTGGGTGATGGCGTCGATGAGCTGGAACCCGAGCCCCTGGCGGATGAACACCACTTCGATGATCACCGTGCCGGCGAGCAGGCCGCCGAACTCCAGCCCGGCGACTGTGACCACGGGGATCAGCGCGTTGCGCAGCGCATGCAGCCAGATCACGGCGCGCTCGCGGAGGCCCTTGGCGCGCGCCGTGCGGATGTAGTCGCGCGACAGCACGTCCAGCATGGAGGAACGCATCAACCGGGCGAGGATCGCCGACGCGGCCGTGCCCAGCGTGATTCCCGGCAGGATGAGTTCCTTGCCGTGGCCGTTGGAGATTGCCGGCAGCCAGCCGAGTCCGACACTAAAGACCATCACCAGCACAACGCCCAGGAAGAAGCTCGGAATGGAGACGCCGAACACGGCAAAGCCCTGCGCGGCATAGTCCACCCACGTGTGGCTCCGAATCGCCGAGATCACGCCGGCGCTAATGCCGACCACGAGCGCGACGGCCATTCCGGCCATCGTTAACTGGATTGTTGCGGGCCAGTGATCGCCGATGATCTCGTTGATCGGGCGCTGCGACCGAATCGATTTGCCCAAGTCGCCGCGGGCGAAGTTCCACACATAGATGAAGAACTGGTGCACGATGTGCTTGTCGAGATTGAATTCCTTGCGCAGGGCGTCGTAGGCACCCTTTTGGGTCGGCGTAACGACGAACGAGACGGTGCCGGAGGGATCCTGGGCGCCGAGATAGAACAAGTCGACCGGGTCGCCCGGGATCAGGCGCAGGAGGATGAACGTCACGATCAGCACTCCCAACACGACCGGAATCGTGTAAAGGAGGCGTCGGGCGATGTATCCACCCATGCCTGCGCCTGATCCCCTCTAGCTACCCAGTGCTATGCGCCAGTTCCTCTCGGCTAGCCAACCCGCTTGTCGTACCAGTCGCTCCAGATCGGCAGCGCGAAGTTGCCGACAAAGAGGTTGCCGCCGACGATATCGGTGTTGGCGATCCAGCTGAGGAACTCCGTGACGAACGGAATCATCAGCGCGTTGTCCATGATGATGTGGGACGCACGCTGCCACAGCTCAATCTGCTTGGCCGGGTCGAACTCGATCCGGGCGCCGTCGAGGAGTGCATCCAGCTCCACGCCTGGCGTGGCCTCTCCGGGCGGGTCGGTGTACATCCAGCGCGAGTAGGCGCGGCCCGGCAGCCCGTAGACGGACGTGTGGAAGCGGTCCCACAGCACGTCGCCGTCCGGCCCGCCAATGCCCACGTACCCGGCGTGGAAGGCGCCGTTCTGCATCTGCTCGTTGAACGTGCTGCCTTCCATTCGCGGAATCTGCACCGAGATGCCGAGCGACTGCTCGACGTCGAGCTTGAACAGCTCGCGCACGGGGTAGCCGGTGTCCGGGAAGACGATCTCCAGCAACTGGCCTTCCGCGTTGTAACGGAAGCCGTCGTCGCGGAGCGTCCAGCCGGCGGCGTCTAGCCGAGCCTGGGCCTTGACCACGTCGAAGGTGTATAGGTCGTTGACCTCCGGGTTGTAGCCCTTGACGGCCTCCGACGTCAGGCAGTTGCTGACGACCACCGGCGGCACGCCGCCGTTGGCGCGCACGGTGACCGTCCGGCGGTCAATGCCTTCGATCATCGCGCGGCGAACCTCGACGTCGTCCGTCGGGAAGAGCTGCGTGTTGATCGGCATGTACTGCGGCATGCCCTCGTTCAAGATGCCCAGAACCCGGAAGCTGGGGTTCGTCGAGATGCGCTGCACGTGCGGGAACACGAAATGGAGCAGGAAGCTGACCTCGCCCGCTTCCATCGCGTTGATCCGCGCCGTGCTGTCGTTCGACAGGACCTTCCCCACGGCTCGATCCGCGTACGCGGGTCCCTGGTTCGCGGAATACCACGGCGCCCAGCCGTACTTGTCGAACCGCGTGCCGACGAGCTCGACGTTGTCGGTCCAGCTTTCGAACTTGAAGGGGCCGGTGCCGATCGGGTTGAAGTCGAAGTCCTCGCCCATCTCCTTGGCCACCAGCGGCCACGGCCGATAGCCGCGGGTTAGCGGCTTGAGGAAGATCGCGTTTGGAATCTTGGTGAAGAAGTCGACCGTAAAGTCGTCGACTTTCTCGACCCGATCAAGCTCGTTCGCGAATCCGACGATGCCGCCGCGAACGATGCTTTCGTCGAAAATCTCCTCAAAGTTCGAGATCACAGTGTCCGCGTTGAACGGCTCGTCATTGTGGAAGACCACGTCGTTGCGCAGACGAATGCGCCATTGCGTGCGGTCGTCTTGTACCTCCGCGCCGGCGGCCAGGAGTGGGGCGAAGTCGTTTCCCGCGCCCAGCGTGTACAGCGGCTCATGGATCATGTTGCCGATTTCAACCGATGCACGGCTGGCGGCGCGCAGCGGGTGATAGCTGTTGGCGTTGCCGAACGTCGGGTAGCTCACCTCGCCGCCGACGGTTGGGTTGTAGGGGCCCAGCGGAATGACGTCGGGGTAGCTGAAGACGTTGATGCCGGGAACCAGCTCCTGGGCACGCTCGACAAACTTCTCCTCGACCACGACCTTCTCGAGGACGACTTCCTTGATGACTTCCTTCTCGACGATCCTCTCGACCTCAACCTCTTTGATCGTCTCGACCGCAACTTCCCTGATCGTCTCGACCGGGACTTCCTTGACGACGACCCGCTCGACCTCGATTTCCTTGGTGACCGGGACTTCGACCGGGACTTCCTTGATCACCTCTTTGATCTCGGTGACGGTCACCGTCACGGTCTTCTCGACGACCTCCGCCTCGCCGCAGGCGGCAATTGCCGCCGCGCCGACGCCGCCGGCAAGGGCTACCAATCCGCCGCGCATCACCTTGCGCCGCGTCATAGCTCCGTTACTCCCCATCGGATACCTCCTCTGACAGTCACTCGCCATCCGCAGCGCTCACCGGCTGGGACAGCGCCAAAAGCCGTCGCTGAAGCTAGGCTTAGTTGAATACCGTTATCTTACTGCGCCCACGCGCTGGCCTGTGGATCAAGCGCCTCGCGCAGACCATCGCCGACCATGTTAACCGACAGAACTGTGACGGCGATTGCTAACCCGTTGGAGGTCGATACCCACCACGCCGTCCGGAGATAGGCGCGGGATTGATTCAACTCGCTGCCCCACTCGGGAGTTGGCGGGTCGGCTGCCAGTCCGAGGAAGCCCAGCGCGGACGCGGCGAGGATCGCGCCGCCGAGGCCCAACGTCACCATGATCAGGATCGGGCTCAACACGTTGGGCAGGATGTGCTGCAAGATGATGCGTGAATCGCGCAGGCCGGTGGCCTGGGCGGCGCGGATATAGACGAGCTCTCGCGTGGCCAGCGTGGCGCCGCGGACGACGCGCCCATAGCCGGGAATTCCCGCCAGCCCCAGGGCCACCATGGCGTTAAACAGGCTCGGTCCAAGCGACGCCAAGATCGCAATCGCCAGCAATATTCCCGGGAAGGCCAGCATCACGTCGATGATCCGGCTGATCACCTGGTCGATCCAGCCGCCGAAGTAGCCGGCGGCGAGACCGATCAGCGTGCCCGCAACGCTTGCGATGGCGACCGCGAAGAAGCCGATCCGCAGCGACACGCGGGCGCCGCGGACCACGCGGCTGAAAACATCGCGTCCGATGTCGTCAGTGCCCATCAGGTGGCCGTCGGTCAGCGGCGGCAGCCATTTCTTGGTCTGTAGCTCATCGAAGCTGAAGAAGATGTCCTCGGGCTCAATGGCGATGACGTCCGCGAATATCGCGCCCAGGCTGATGATGATCAGGATCGCCAGCCCGAGGACGGCCGCTTTGTGGCGGCGAAAGCGGCGCAAGGACATCTGCCACTCGCTGCGCGGCGGCCGCGACTCGAATGGGTCGTCCGCCGCTTGAATGGTTGCCGTTGTCTGGCGATTGGTCGCCACGCGCGCTCCTTAGACCGTCAAGGCTCAGCAGGCTTCGCTGCGGGCGCCGTCGCTAGCTGATTTTCAACTCGACCGTGCGTCACCGCGGGTGCTCGACTGCGCGAAGAGTCGCCGACGCGCCGCTCTGCACGAGCCGTTTCCTCGGACTGGAACGTAGCTGCGGCGTGCGGTCATGTCAATCTGGCAGGCGGGAAGCTTGCGCGGCTGCACGGCTATCTGGGACGCTCCCGCGAATCGCGCGCCGGGCATCGACATCCACAACCTCGACAAGGCGGTACCCATTGGCCTCAAGCCATGGAATCCCAAGGTCGGCGGCATGCTGCCGGCGGTTTCCAACGGCTATGGCAAGGAATTGATCGTGCCGGCGCTCACCCTGGGCACGGCCGCATCCGCCATCCTGGCGCGACTCACCCGCTCATCGATGCTCGACGTGCTTTCGCGCGACTACCTGCGCACCGCACGGTCGAAAGGACTGAAGGAGCGCGTGGTGGTGATGGGGCACGCCTTGCGCAACGCCCTGATTCCGGTGGTCACCGTCATTGGCCTTGAATTTGGCGGCTTGCTGGCCGGCGCGGTCATCATTGAGGCAGTGTTCCACCGCCAGGGGCTGGGACTGCGGCTGATCGACGCCATCATCGACCGCGACTATCCGGTCGTGCAGGGTCTGGTCCTGATTTCAGCCGTTATCTATGCCGTGGCGAACCTGCTCGTCGACGTGCTCTATACATATATCGATCCGCGGGTACGTCTCGAGACGAAAGGGTCCTAGCGCCGCGCGAGCGATTCCTAGGGATGGTCTGAATAAGCCCTGCAGTTGCGGTAGGACCTATGCTGGCGGGCAACCGGCGCCGGTGAGGAAACGCGATGCACCCGCAGCGATCATTTGCCGATGTGGAGTACGAGGGCAAGAAGCGCCAGACCCGGCGGGAGCGCTTTCTGCAGCGGATGGACGGCTTGATTCCGTGGCAGCGGCTGGAGCAGCGGATTCGCCCGGTGTACCCCACCGGCGAGTGCGGGCGGCCGCCCTATCCGTTGTCGGTGATGTTGCGGATTCACTGCGTGCAGCTGTTTTACAACCTCAGCGACCCGGCGATGGAGGACGCGCTCTATGAGATCGCGTCCATCCAGCGCTTCGTGGGGGTGTCGGTGCGGGGGCCGCTGCCCGACGAGACGACGATCCTGAACTTTCGGCACCTGCTGGAACAGCATGACCTGGGCGAGGCGCTGCTGGCGGAGATCACCCGGCACCTGGCGGCACAGGGCGTGCGGCTGCGGGAAGGCACGATCGTGGACGCGACCATCATCGACGCCCCGGCGTCGACCAAGAACCGCGCCCAGCAGCGGGACCCCGAGATGCATCAGGCCAAGAAGGGGAACCAGTGGTACTTCGGGATGAAGGCGCACATCGGGGTGGATGCCGCGACGGGGTTGGTGCACCGCGTGGCGACGACCGCGGCGCACGTGGCGGACGTGACGCAGGTGCCGCAGCTCCTCCACGGGAGCGAGACGCGGGTGTGGGGCGACGCGGGGTATCAGGGCGTGGCGCGACGCCCGGAGCACCGCGGCCGGGCGATGGACTGGCAGGTGGCGCTGCGGCCCGGGCAGCGGCGCCGCTTGCCACCGGGCAGTGTGGCCGCGCAGGTCGAGCGGCGCAAGGCGGCGATCCGGGCGAAGGTCGAGCATCCGTTCCTGTACGTGAAGCGCCACTTCGGCTACGCGACGGTGCGCTATCGGGGCCTGGCGAAGAACCGCAACCGGCTCTGCCTGTTGTTTGGGCTGGCGAATCTGTTGCTGGCGGAGCGCGCCGCGCCCGCGTAAGTGGGAGGCCTGCGCCCTGCCGCGGGGCGCGGACGGGCCCACCCGTGGGTGACAGGGCGGATCGGCCCCGATCACCGCCCCAGGCCCCGATCACCACACACCACCAGCACCCCGGCGCTCAGCGGTGCCGGTTGTTCAGAGCTTTCCTAAGAACCTAGCGGTCGCCATCTGCCCTCGCAATCGCCGGATGTGCCAGCATGGGCCGCGGCAGATGCCGGGTGGATGGTCCAATGACTGAGCACGAGCGGTATCTCTTCGACCTGCAGGGATATCTGGCGGTCCCGAACGCGCTGGACGCCGCGGAGGTGGCGGCGCTCAACGACGTTCTCGACGAGCGGATCGCGGGGGTGCCCGACCAGGACTGGGCCTCGCACCGCTTTTTGGAATTGCTGACGTGGGGCGCTCCCTACCGCGACCTCATCGACCACCCCAAGCTACTGCCGTACGTCGTTGACATGGTGGGCCCCCACGTGCGCCTGGACCATACCTATCTTGACATAATTCGAGGAGGGCTCAGCCCCATCGGCGCCACGCTGCACGGCGGGCGCGTGCCGTACGACTCGGCGCAATTTTTTGAGTTCGCCGACGGGCGCTTCTTCAACGGCCTGTGCGTGGTGGCCATCAACCTCATGGACGTCAATCCGGGCGACGGCGGCTTTGCCTGCGTGCCGGGCAGTCACAAGAGCAACCTGCCCTTCCCCTCCGACTGGAAGGACCTCGAGGAGGCGCAGCCATTCGTCGAGCGCGTGATCGGACCGGCGGGGACGGCGGTGCTCTTCACCGAGGCCCTGACCCACGGACCGTTGCCGTGGAACGGCGCGGCCGAACGCCGCACGATCTTCTACAAATACAGCCCGCGACCGCTTGCCTGGTGGATGCCCTATCCCGACGGCGCCGGTGTAGAGGGGCTCACGGAAGCCCAACAACGGATCCTGCAACCGCCAACACGGGACCCGCGACGCATGGGGCCGCCGACGCTGTCCTAAAGGCCGCCCGCTTCGGACGGGGCGACGTCCGCGAGCGCTTGCTGATACACGTGAAGGTCGGCGTCGCTGAAGAGCACGAACCGGACTTCCTCAAGACCCAGCTCCGGCGCGCGTGAGGCGACGGTCGCCAGGGCGATGGCCGCCGCGCTCGGTTTCGGATAGCCGTAGGCGCCGGTGCTGATCGAGGGATAGGCGATGGATCGCGCGCCGCATTCCGCGGCGGCCTTCAGGCTCGCCGCGTAGGCCGAGGCGAGCGAGTCGGGTTCGCCATCGCTGCCGCCGCGCCAAATGGGCCCAACCGTGTGGATGACGTGCTCAGCCGGCAGGTCGCCGGCCGTGGTGCGCACGGCCTGGCCCGTTGGGCAGCCGCCGATGGCGCGGCATTCCGCCATGATGGACGGTCCGCCGGCGCGATGGATGGCGCCGTCGACGCCGCTGCCACCGGCCAGTTGCGCGTTGGCGGCGTTGACGATCGCGTCGACCTGCTGCTCCGTGATGTCGCCGCGGACACACGAGATGGTCGTGCCGCCGAGTGTCCGCTTCACGCCCTAGCCTCCAGAATTGCCTGCTGAGGGGCCGGCTGCATCGGTGCGCGCGTGGATCAGCAGCCGGCTCGGCCAATTGGCGTCGTGGTAGATCGACTGGTCGGCCGTGGTGACGCGGCGGGCATGCCCCAGCGGCTCGCCGGTGTTCGGATTGGCGTCGAAGCGCGGGTAGTTGCTCGACGAGATATCGACCCGAATCCGGTGCCCGCGGGCGAAGCGGTTGGCGGTGGGATACAAGATGATGCGGAACTCAATGATCTCGCTCGGAATGAGCAACTCCTCCGCGTCGAAACCGTTGCGGAACCGAGCCCGGATGATGCTGTCGCAGAGGTTCAACTCGTAGCCGCCGGGCGTGCTGCCGGGCGCGTCGCGATCGTGCGGATAGACATCGAGCAGCTTGGCGGTGAAGTCCGTGTCGACCGCGCTGCTCGCGGCGAACAGGCGGACCTCGACGGGACCGGCGATCTCGACGTCCGTTTTCAGCGGCGGCGTCTCGAATGACACTACGTCGGGGCGCGAAGCCAGCGACAGCGTGTCTCGATGTCCAAAGAAGCGGCCGGGCTGACCGCGCTGATCGAAGCCCCCGGACGGCAGAATGTCTTCCGAGGCGCTGATCGACCCGCCGGCGGTTGGCACCGGATCGTGCGGGTCGTAGGTGTAGCGGGTAGGTATGTGCCGGTCGGAGGGCGCCTGCGGCTGCAGCGATCCGTCCGCATGGAAATACAGCGACCGCTCCTGGTATTCGGGCGGAGGCCACGTGGTAGCGCTGTCCCAGCGACCGCCGTGCCATAGGGTGGACTCGAGGTCGGCGGGTGCACGCCCCTCGCGGCCGCCCATCACGAAGTAGCGAACCGGCGGCGCGCCGCGCAATCCCGTGTCGAGCCCTTTGAGATGCTCGTCGAAGAAGCGCAACCGCATGTCGTCGTAGGCGGGCGCCGCGGCGTCGATGCCAAGCTCGACGTCGCCGGCCGTGCTCTGTTCGACGGTCCCTTCGCCGTGCCGCCACGGACCCATGACGAGCCGCATGGGACTGGACTTTCGCTCGCTTAGCGCGAGGAAATTGGCGATCGCGCCCCGTGGATAGGTGTCATACCAGCCGCTCTGGAAGAGCACCGGCACGTCGGCGTGCTCGTCCCAATACTTGTCGATGGTGTAGCCCCGCTGCATCCAGTACTCGTCGTAGACGCCGCGGGTCAGGATGTCCCAGGCCCATTGCTCGTAGGTGGGGAGCAGGCGCAGCGCCGTCCGCCCCGGGCGGAATCGCAGCGGTGGGCCGAATAGCTCCGGGATCTGGCGATCGGCCGCGTCGAACGTGCGCTTCAGGTCGGGATCGGCCAGCGCCTCGCGGCTGGAGCGCGCCATGCGAAAGGCGTAGCGGATGAACCGCTGCTCCAGCGCACCGCCCTGCCGCAGCGACGAGATGTGATAGTTGCTGGTGCCCTGCCCGACGACCTGGCAGGTGAGGTGCGGCGGGTTCAGCGTGGCCAGCGCGCTCTGGTCCGACCCGGCGTAGCTGGCGCCCATGGTGCCCACGCGCCCGTTGCACCACGGCTGCGCGGCGACCCACTCGACCACGTCGTAGCCGTCGGGCGCCTCGAGCGCAAAGGGATACCAGTCCCCATCCGACGCCCCCCGCCCACGGACGTCGTTGATCACCGTCACGTAGCCCCGTCGGGCATACCAATGACCGCGCCGGGCGTAATTTGTGCCGTCCTTGAGATAGGGCGTGCGCTCGACAATGGCCGGAAACGCGCCATCCACCACTTGGCCGTCGCGCGCGGGAAGGTAGACATCGGCGGCCAGCCGGACGCCGTCGCGCACGGCGATGGGGACATTCGGGCGAACGATCGAGTCGTAGGCGCGATGCGACCCTTGGAAAGGCGGCGATGCGTCCGGCATGAGCGGGTACCGAGGTGGGCGGGCTGGCCGATTGTTACCCACGGGAGCCTTGCCCACCAACGGCTGTCGTGAGTGACCCCGCGCAGTCCGGGCGCGGTAACGGCCGGATGCCTCGTTACCCTGGAGCCCTATGGCTCGACCTTCCGGCTGTCGCACCGTAATCGCTGTTGCAGGCGTCGTGCGCCGCGGCGACGGGATCGTGCTGGTGCGGCTGACCTACAGCCGCCACCGCGGCAAGTTCATGTTCCCCGGGGGCAAGGTCGATCCCGGAGAGTCCCTCGAGGCCGCCCTGGTGCGCGAAGTGCGGGAGGAGGCGGGGATCGAGGCCGAACCCGAGGGAATCGTGGCCGTGCGCCATCGCGTCGATCCCGATGAGCTGAATACGTTTCTGATATTCGAAATGCGGCACGTCAGCGGAAGCCCGCGCGCGGTCTCCCCGGAGGCCGATAAGGTGCAAGTGTTCAGCGCCGCCGACCTGCGGCGCACGCCGAAGACATTCGTGTCACTGGTGCCCGAGATCGCGCTTCCCGTGCTCGATGGGCGGTACACCCGACTTGCTCGTAACGACGAGTTCGCGCCGCCGCCCTACGGCCCTGACACCTTCCGCGTCTACGGCCCGGGCGGGCAAACGGCACTGGGACCGCATGAATTCACCCAGAGTCCATCGAACGAATAGCGCATACTTGAGCCGGTGGCGGGTAGGGCGCGGCCGGGACGGAGTCGGCGGCGCGGAGGGGTGCCCAATGGCTCGGCAGCAGCGGCTCAGACGCTGGTGTATCGGCGCCCTGTTGGTTCTTGGAGTGGCGTGGCTTGCCCTCGCCAACATCTACGTGCCGGTGGGCGCCCAGTCTCCCTACATCGCGGTTGCGACCATCGACGGGCCCATCGATATCGTGGCCACCGGCTACCTCGAGCGAGTGATCGACGAGGCGTGGGACACCGACGCCGTGTTGCTGGTAGTGCGGCTCAATACGCCGGGCGGGCTTGCCGATAGCACCCGAGACATGGTGGGGCAGCTTCTCGAGTCGCGCGTGCCGGTGGCGGTCTACGTGTCGCCTGCTGGCTCGCAGGCCGCGTCTGCCGGCACCTTTGTCACCGCTGCCGCTCACTTTGCGGTGATGGCGCCGGGAACCAACATTGGCGCCGCTTCGCCCGTGACGGCCGGCGGGGAAGACGTGCCGGCCACGCTCTCCAAGAAGATCAACGAGGACACGCAGGCCTTCATACGCAGCATTGCGGAGCAGCGCGGTCGCGACGCGGCTGCGCTGGAGGCCACGGTGACCCAAGCGCGCTCCTACACCGCCGGCGAGGCCGAAAACGCCGGCATCGTGGACTTCCTTGCCGACGACCTTGACGATCTCCTGCGACAGGTTGATGGCGCGGAGGTCGAAACGGCATCGGGGATGCGACTAGTCGACGTGACGGGACTCCAAGTTCGCCAGCTCGATCCGTCGGGTGTCGAGCGGTTCCTGGGTCTGCTGGCGAATCCCGGCCTGGCACTCATCCTGTTGGTCGCCGGGGGTTTCGGTCTGCTGGTGGAATTCTCGGCGCCGGGGCTTGGCGTGCCGGGCATCTTGGGCGCCGTCGCCCTGGCCCTGGCATTCACCGGGCTCGGCCAGCTACCGGTCAACTGGCTGGGCGTGCTCCTGATCGTCGGCGCCTTGGGGCTGGCGGTGCTGGAGATTCAGGCTGCGGGTTTCGGCTTGTTCGGGGCGAGCGCCGTCGCGGCGTTCATCGTCGGAGCATTTCTGCTCGTGGGCGATGCGTTTCGAGTGCCGGAAATCGACATCCCTGAGATCGAAATTGGCGTGAGCCCGTGGCTAATCGGGGTGCTCGGCGGCGTGTTCGCGGCAGTCATTGCCGTTCTTGCCTGGGCGCTCCGGTCAGACCGCCGGCGAGCCGGTTCGTCGTATGTCAGCCCCACGGCTCGGGACGCGCTCATCGGACAGTTGGCAGAGGTCACGCGCACCCTCGATCCGCGGGGGGAAGTCCAGGTGGTCGGGGAGCACTGGGAAGCCGAATTGCCGCCGGGGCGCCGCGCGCAGATGGGCGAGCGCGTTATGGTGCGAGATATCGACGGACTTCGACTCGTGGTTGACATCGTGCAGGAGTCGGCGTCCGAGGTGCCGACCGCGACAAGCTGAAGGAGGATTTGGCATGGCCATCATCAATTTCGTGCGTGACTATCAGCGGATCGCGCGCTTTCGCTTCGGGCGCTTCGAGGGCATGTTGGGCCCGGGCATCGTCTTCGCCATCCCGATCCTGCACCAGATTCGCAAGCTCGAGACGCGCACCGAGGTATTGGACATTCCGCGGCAGACCAACATAACCAAGGACAACGCCTCGATCGATATTGACTTCCTCGTCTACATGCGAGTGGACATCAACGAGGCCCAGAAAGCCGTGCTGGAGGTGGAGGACTACCGCTCGGCGGTGGTTGGCTTGGCCACCACGACGCTCCGTGCGGTCGTAGGTGATATTTCCCTCGACGAGGTGCTCTCTCAGCGTGAGCGCATCAACGAATCGATCAGGGTGAAGCTTGACTCCGAGACCGCCCGTTGGGGCATCAAAGTTGCCAACGTCGAGATCCGCGAGATCGACCCGCCGCGGGAAATTCAGGAAGCCATGAACCGGCAGATGTCGGCGGAGCGGGTGCGCCGCGCGGTGATCCTTGAAGCGGACGGCACCAAGCAGGCGAACATCACCGTCGCGGAAGGCCAAAAGCAATCCGCAATCCTGAACGCTGAGGGCGCCCGACAGGCTGAGATCCTTTCCGCTGAAGGCGACCAGCAAGCCGCCGTGCTCCGCGCACAGGGCTTCAGCGAGGCCCTCGAGCGGATTTTCACGATCGCGCAACAGGTGGACTCGAACACGATGAGCCTGCAGTACCTGGAGGCACTCAAGGCGCTCGGTGAAAGCCCAGCCTCGAAGATCATCTTCCCGCTGGAGTTCACCCGGCTGCTCGGTTCGATTGGGGACAAGTCGCCCATGGCCTCCGACGACTAGCCGCGTCAATACTGCCGCGCTCGTGATCTGATCGTCGCGGGCCCGTGTCCCGCGGGCGCCGAGGCCTAGCCTTGGGGCGGGCTCGCAACCGGGGGGAGCTGCCAGGCTTGGAGCTGGCGCTCGGCGCTGACGGCGAATAGTCGGTTGAGGCCCGCCGCCACGGCGACGCCTCGGATCGGCGCGAGCGTCGTCGCGTCGCCAATCACGGCGCCATCGGAGCGGATGATGGTGATCGTCATGTCGTCGACCAGCGCCGCCACGTAGTCGTCCATGGGAAAGACCGCGCGGGCGCGAACGCGCGGCGCGAACCAAACCTCGGTGCCGTCGAGCGTAAATGAGCCCACGCCCGCTTCTCCCGCAAGAATCAGGACGTCGGCGCGAGGGGCCCGAGCGGCGGCGGTGGCTGGAAAGCGCATCTGCGACCGGAGATTGGCGCTTTCGGCCTCAAAGACCTGGAGGCCGACGCTGGTCAGGGTGATGACCTGGTCCCCCTCCTGCGTGAAGATGACCTGCAGGATGTCGCCGTCGACGCCGAATCGCTGCTGGAGGTTGCCGTCTGGCCGGATCAGCACGACCTGGTTCTCGCCACGATTGGACGAGCCCACGGCCACGGTGCCGCTGCGCTTGTCGAGATCGACCCACGCGGCCGAGATGTAGCTCTTGGTCGGGCCCCACACCTGGCCCTGCCGATTGAACGCGAACACCCGGCCCAGCCCGCTGGCGTTCGTGCTGCGCACCACCAGGCGCGTGCCCTCGTCGTCGAAAATGGCCTGCTCGAGGAGCTGATTGTCCGGGCGAAACGGGGACGGCCACACTTGATTCCCCGCGGCGTTCAAGAGCTGGACGTCGAACCCGTGAACGGCCACGACCTCCCCGTGGCGCTGCATGGAGACTCGAGCCAGTGCCATGCGCATGTCGCGTGTCCAGCGCAGGTCGCCGTCCGCCCCAAACGAGGCCACGTTTCCGGCGCGAGCCACCGCCACCACCTGCTGTCCAAACTCGGCTGCTGCCAGATCCGTCGGGTCGAAATCCAGCCGCGCCAGCCATTGCAGTTCGCGCCACGATTGACGCTCGGGCGCACGAAGTGTGGTCACGCTGAAGCTGAGATCGGTCACGTCTTCAACCCGAACCTGAAAGCCGCCGGCCAGCCAGGCGCCGGCGGTGGTGTCGGCGGCCGTGGGGTCGGCAAAGCGGCCGATCTCGACCCAGCCTGGCGTGGTGCGAGAGAGGCGCACGTCGTCGACGAGGCGGGCGAGCGCAGCGCGCGCCGCAGCCTCGTCGTCGTAGGGCCCCACCAGTACCGCGCGCTTGCGCACGCGCCATGCCTCGATCGTTGACTCGCCGATTGCGTCCAAACGCGCCTGCAGCCCATCCTGCGCAAGCCCCGGACCGATGCCGTCAATGAATTCGCCAAGGCGCTCGCGAGCCCTCCGCTGGAGCGTCACGAGGTGCATCAGCTGCTCGGGTTGTTCGCTCCCGCGGTAGGCACCGACGGTCGGGCCGATCTCGACCAGGGCGTCGACCATCGCTACCAGCGCGGCGTGGGTCGCCTGGATATCCGGGGGCGGGCCCAGTGGAATGACGCGCTGTGAAACGGCGGAAATTGACGGCACTTGCGATTCGATGCTGAGCAGAAACTGGTCGGTCGAAAGGGAACCCCGGGTGAACGCGCCGGTATTGATCGCGAGGGAGCGGAGCACGTCGAGCGATCCGGTCGCGACCTCAAGCGCGGGCTCCCAATAGGGGCGCAACTGGACCGCAAACGGGGTGGGCTCGGCTTCCCCGCAGGCGGCGAGGCCGCCGCCAAATGCGATGGCTGCCAGGACTCTCCGCCGCGTCATCACACGGCGGCCGGCCGCAGCGCTCACCGGCGCTTAGGCAGGCACCGCGGCCGGCTGCACGGCCCCGCGGAGCGACCAGGGGGTCGCCGCCGTGATGTCGAGGGGCACGGTATCGCCCGCCTCCAGGCCCGCCTGGTCCGGGACGAATACCAGCTTGTTCGTGCGGGTCCGACCGCGCCACGTGGGTGGACGTCCCGGCGCCTTGCCGCTTTCCAGCGACTCCAGCAGAACGTCCGCGACCGATCCAACCAGGGCGTCGTTAATCTCCCGCGCGATGGGCGTCTGCACCCGTTCGACCTCGTGGAGGCGCCGTAGTTTCTCGTCTTGGGACACATCGTCGGCCCACTGGTCGGCCGCAGTGCCGTGCCGAGGGCTGAACGCGGCGACGTGGACCTGGTCGAAGCGAAGATCGGCGACAAGGTCGCGCGAGTTATCGAATTGCGCTTCGGTCTCGCCACAGAAACCCACGATGACGTCTGTGGTCACGGCAACGCCCGGCACGATCGACCGCAACATGGCGATCGTGTCGCGGTAGTGCGCCACGCTGTAGCCACGCGCCATGCGACGCAGCACGGCGTCGTCGCCAGACTGCACCGGCAAGTTGATTTCCTCGCATACGCGCGGTAGGTCGCGCATCGCCAGGGCCAGAGGCTCCGTCATGAACTGCGGATGAGCCGTGACGAACCGGACCCGTTCAACGCCGGGAAGCGCGTCAACGGCCACCAGGACGTCGGGCAGGCGATGACCATTGAGGTCAAATCCGTAGGCGTTGACAATCTGGCCGACGAGGACGATTTCGCGGGCGCCTTCATCGACGAATTGGCGTGCCTCGGCGACGATCTCGTCAAGCGGGCGACTGCGCTGCGCGCCGCGGCGAAACGGCACAATGCAGTAGGTGCACCGCTTGTCGCAGCCATAGATGATGTTGACATAACGCGATACAGACCCGGCGCCGGGAAGGGGCGCGGCCTCGACATCCTCATACGCCTCCGTGCCGGGAATCTGCCGCGCCATGCGGGCGAGCATGGGCTCGATGTTCAGCGAGTCGAACAGCACGTCGACGGGCCGGAGATGCGGTTCAAGCTCGGTGCGATCGGCGTGGACCGTGCAGCCGGTGAGTCCCACGAGCAACTCGGGACGCTGCCGCTTGGCGCCCAGCAGCAGCCCCAGCATGCCCCAAACCTTGCGGTCGGCGTTCTCGCGTACGGCACAGCCATTAACCAGGACGGCCGTGGCGTCCGCGAGGCTGCGTGCGGGCCTGTGACCGGCGCTCATGAGGTCACGCGACATCCGCTCGCCGTCGGCCTTGTTCATCTGGCACCCGATCGTCCAGACGAAGAACCGATGACCGGAATTTGTGGCAGGCATGGGCGACCTGGGGGAGAATGTCGCGACGAACGGTCGCCGCAACCCACTCCGCATCATACGCTCGCCATGCCGTCGACCGGCGAAGATTGCTGAGGTCAGCCCATGAAACTCCCCAGCGGAGTTGCGCGGCACCCGCGCCTTGCGGCCTGGGCCGCAATGTCCGCCATATTTGTGGCATTGGTGCTTGTCGTGTCCCTTGGTCGCGAGCTTGACGTCTGGCAATACCTCGGTCTGAGCGCCGTCGCGATTGCCATTGCGGGACTCAGCGTGGCGCTCACGTTCAGCCGGAGTGACGATCCCGAGTTCGATGGCTAGCCGCCCGCCGCGCATTCTCATCACCGGCGGCAGCGGCCAGATTGGCATCGAGCTCGCGCAGCGTCTTGATGAGGCCAACGTGTGGGCGCTGGGTCGCGGCGCCCTGGACGTCACCAGCGGTGCGGCCATGGATCGCGCGGTCGCCGACATTGAGCCCGACGTGGTGATTCATGCCGCCGCGATGACCGATCCCGAGGCCTGCGAGCGCGACCGCAGCGCCGCGCAGCGCGCAAATGTCGTGGGCGCCTGGAACGTTGCGCGCGCGGTTGCCCGCGCCGGTGCGGCGATGGTGTATCTCAGCACCAGCTACGTGTTCGCCGGTGACAAGCTGGGTCCCTACCGCGAATACGACGAGCCGGGGCCGATCAATGCCTACGGGGTGAGCAAGCTCGGTGGCGAACGCGCTGCCCGCCAGGCCCTGGACCGCCTCTATATCGTGCGCTCAGGCTGGGTGTACAGCCGCTGGAACCGCGGATTTGTGACCCGGTTGCTGGGTCTGGCTGACGATGCGTCGGACGTCCGCTACGTGGGCGACCAGGTCGCCAACCCCACGTTTGCGGGCGACCTGGCGGCGGCCATTCTGCGCCTGATCGACACGCAGGCTTACGGGGTGCATCACCTCGTGAACGAGGGCGCATCCAGTTGGTACGGCTGGGCCAGGGCGGTGCTGCGAGCCGCCGGACGGGCGGATGTTGCGCTTGAGGAAATTTCGGCCGAGGAGTTCAAGCGTGCGGCGCAAATTCCGGCGAACAGCGAGCTGGCCAATGAGATGGCGCGAGCGGTGGGGATTACGCTGAGGCCCTGGCACGACGCGCTTGAGGAGTTCGTGCGGGACTGGATGGCGGATCGTGGCTGAGGCGCGACGCTGGAGCGTCGTGATCCCGACGTGGAACGGGCGCCATCTCGTGGCTGAGGCGCTGGACGGGCTTAGCCGCCAAACCCTGCAAGACTTCGAGACCATCGTCGTCGACGACGCGTCCGACGACGACACGCGCCAGTGGCTGCGGCGGCAGAAGCCTGACGTTGTGACCGTCGAGCTATCCGAGCGACGCGGACTGGCACACGCGATAAATCAGGGATTGGCCGTGGCGCGGGGTGAGCGCATCGCGTTTCTCAACAACGACGCCGTGCCCGAACCCGAGTGGCTCGCCGAGTTTGATCGAGCCTTTGACGCGCATCCGGAAGCCAGCATGTTGGCCTCGCGCATATTGCTCTATGCGACGCCGGATCGATTGCACGCCGCCGGTGACATTTTTACCGCCAGCGGATTGCCTGGCAATCGCGGCGTGTGGCAGCGGGACGGCGTCGAATTTGACGAGCCGCGCGAGGTCTTTGGCGCATGTGCCGCCGCCGCGGCCTACCGGAAATCGCTGTTTGACGCGGTGGGCGGTCTGGACGAAGACCTCATGATGTACTGCGAGGATGTGGACCTGAGCTGGCGGGCCCAGCTTGCCGGACACCGGTGTCGCTACGTCCCGACGGCGCGTGTGCGGCATCGCCGCGGCGCGAGCGCCACCAGCGAGTTCGAGAGCTTTCTGGTTGGGCGCAACCGGCCGCTGGTTGCCGCGATGAACGTTCCGGGATTCGTGTTGCGTCGTCGTTGGTGGTCGATGCTGCAGGCGCAGGGGCAAATCGCGCTGAATGCGCTACGCAACTTTCAGGGGCGCGCGGCGCGCGCGACCCTGAACGGCCAATTGGCAGCGATTCCGCAGCTGAGCCGGGCGTTGCGCAAGCGTCGGCGTCGCCAACGGTCCCGCACGGTGAGCGAGGCATACGTGTGGTCGCTGTTGGACTAGCAACGGCTGCCCGTCGGTCGCGGGCTGCTTGGGTGTCGGCCGGGGCGATTGCGGTGGCCGCCGGACTTGCGGGGTGGATGGCCGCGCGCTTGCAGCCGGCCGCCGCGCTCGCCGGCGGCGTGCTGCTCGTCGGCGCCCTCGCGGCCGTGCGACGGCCGGCGCTGAGTCTGGCCGGACTCATAGCGCTGGCGATTCTGGCGCCATTTCTAATCGTGCCTGCGCGCGTGGGGGCGCAACCGCCCGTCATCGCGGTGCTGCTGGCCCTGCTGATTGGCGCGTCGGCGCTGGCCGTGGTCCGGGGAAGCCGAACGCTCTCCCGTGACCCTATCTTGGTTGTCCAGGGTCTGTATCTGCTCCTCATTCTTCTGGCCACGGGGATTGCCTTGCCCGTGAGCCGCGATTTCGAAGCGTTGCAGACGGGCCTGAAGCTCGCGATGGCCGCTGCGGTCCCGCTTCTGATTGTCCTGTGGCTGCCGCGGTCGTCCTTGGGCCGCTACGGGCCGCCGGTCATCGTGGCCGCTGGGGCGGCCCAGGCCGCCCTGGCCGTCGGGCTCCACCTTGCGGGAGATGCCGGAACTCGGTTCCTGGCGGGGCTGTCCCCAGCTGGCTATCCCGCAACGGACATTCAGCGATTCCTACCCGACGAGGTCACACCGCGTGCGACGGGGCTGCTCGTCGATCCGAATGTCCTCGGCGTCACGCTGGCCATGGTGTTGCCGTTCGCCATGGTTGGTTGCACCGGATCCGCGCGCCGGTTCGCACTGCAGGCGACGGCCATCGGCCTGATCGCGGCGGCGCTCATGCTGACGCTGTCGCGCGGCGCATGGGCGGGCGCCGCCGTGGCGGTGCTGGTTGTCATCGCGAGCACGCGCCCGCGGCTGGGCGTCGGCCTGGCCGTGGCCGGTGCGCTGGGGCTTATCGTTCCGTGGCCCGGGAGCGTTGGAGAGGCGATTCGAACGTCCGTGGTGCAGCGCGACCTTTCCGATGCCCTGCGACTGGGCGAACTGCAAGAGGCGGCGCGCGTGATTGGACGCTATCCGTGGTTCGGCATGGGCTATGGCGCGTCGCCCGACGTGGATGTGTTCGTCGGCGTTTCAAATACGTGGCTGTGGATCGCGGAGCGTGCGGGAGCGCTCGCGGGGGTGACAGCGCTGGGCGTCGTGATAGCAACCCTGATTCGGGCCGCGCACTCGGTCCGCAAAGATCCGCTGGTGCGTGCGTGCGTCGCGGGGCTTGCGGCGCTGCTCGCGGCCTCGATGGTCGACCACCACTTGGCCAGCTTCCAACACCTGGCCGTGCTGGGCGGCGCCCTTGTCGGCGCCACGCTGGTGGCCGATCGACGCAGCGCCTGACGTGCGTGTCGCCCTCGATGGCCGGATGCTGCACCGCGATCGCGCGGGCATCGGCCGCTATATCTGGGAACTCCAGCAGGCGATTGCCGACCTCGGCGACCGCAGGCACGACGTCACGCTGCTGCTCGATCCGCGTGACCGGCGGCACCGCCACGCCGCGCTTCCGGTGCGCTCCGTCGCGGCGCCGGCGCGGCATCGCCTGGAGCGAGCGACGTTGGGTTGGGGCCTGCGGCCGTTTGGGGCGGCGCATTTTCCCGACCACGCCTTGCCCGCGGGCGTGCGCGTGCCCAGCGTGGTGACGGTTCAGGACGTGTCGTTCCTGACTCATCCCGCGGCGTACGATTCGCGGAGCCTCGACTTCTACCGCGCTGCCATCCAGCGACTTGTCAGCGCGTCGCAGGTCATCACGGCGTCAGCGCACGTCCGCGACCAAATCCTGGAACGGAGGCTCATTCCCGGCGACCGTATCAGCGTGACTCACTACGCCCCCGCAACCGTATTGGATGTGAGTTGTGATTCAACTGCGCCCCGGGGCAGCTACGCTCTGATGGTCGGGACGCTGCAACCCCGCAAGAATCACGTGCGTGCCGCGCGCGCGTGGGTGCGTTCGCAGGCAGCGTCCGACATGCCGCTGCTGATTGCGGGCGCCATTGGGTATCAAGGCGTGGACATCGTCCGCTCCGTCAGGTCGCTGGATCCTCGGTCGCGCGTGCGATTCATCGGCTCCGTGTCCGATGCCATGCTGGGGCGGCTGTATCGGCATGCGAGTCTGGTGCTGCAGCCGTCGCTCGACGAGGGTTTTGGGTTGCCGGTGCTCGAGGCCATGCGCGCTGGGGCACCGTGCATCGTTTCCGATATCGGGGCCCTGCGTGAAGCGGCTGCCGCTGCGGCGCTATACGTCGATCCCGGGAATTCTGAGGCGCTGACGTCCGCAATCGACAATGTCATGGGTGATCCGGCGCTGGGCGCCAAACTCCGATCAGCCGGTCGCAAGCGCGCCGCCGAGTTTTCCTGGGCGCGGACCGCGGCCGCGACCCTGTCGGTCTACGACCGCCTCACGTGAGCGTGCTGATCGTCACGCCGTCGGTCCCGTGGCCGCCGACGCATGGCGCTGCAGTGCGCAACAGCGCCTTCATCACCGCGCTGTCCGGGGAACACGACGTTGACGTGATGACCCTTGCCGGGCCGCGCGAGCGGACGCGTCCGCACCCGGACGCTCGGAGCACCACCGTTGTCCGCATGCGAGCGGCGCCGCTGATGCGCCGGTTGGCCAACGCCGCTGTCGGACCAACGCCGCATCTCGTGTTTCGACACCGCACGCCGGAACTGCGAGCCGCCGTGCAGCAGCGCTTGACCGCGGGAGACGTCGAGGTGGTGCAGCTAGAGGGCTTGCAGCTTGCGCACATCGCGCATGACGTGGCCGCGTGCACCGAAGGCGAGCGGCGACGCCCACGGATCCTCTACGACGCGCACAACGTGGAATGGCGCTTGCAGAGCCACCTCGCGAATCTGGCGCGGGGCGCGCGTGCCTGGCACTCGCGGCGGCAGGCAGCGCTGCTGTATGGCGTGGAGCGGTGGGTCGTCGGTGCGGCCGATGCCGTGGTCGCCTCGTCCGCCGCCGACGCCGCGTCACTGGAGGCGCTCGGCAATTGTCCAGTCTCAGCGATCGAACATCCCGTGCCGGTCCCCGCGGATCCGCCCGGTCCCGGCCAGGAGGCCGACCAGCCACGCGTGCTGTTGGCCGCGAATTTTGCCTACCGGCCGAACATCCTTGGCGCTGAGTGGTTGTTTGGCAGCGTGTGGCCGGCCGTGTTGCGACGAATCCCGGAAGCTGAGTTGCGGGTTGTGGGGCCTGAATCGCTGCGCTTGCGCACGATTGCGCCCGCGCGGTGCAGCTTGGGCGGGCTGGTTGATGACTTTGCGGCGGAGCAGCGGGCGGCCTGGATTGGTACGTCGCCGGCGCCGATTGGGTCTGGGGCGCCGCTGAAGGTTCTGCAGTCCCTCGCCCAGGCACGACCCGTTGTGGTTCGGGCCGCCGGACTTGCTGGGTTGCCGTGTTCGCTCCCCGGCATCGCCGCCGCGGATTCGGCCGCGGCGTGTGCCGACGCGATCGCCGATCTGCTGCGGGACCATGCGCGCCGACACGACATGGGGCGCAGCGGTCACGCCTTCGTTCAGGCACACCATGCGCCGTCGGTCGTGGGCAAGGAGCTCCTGGCCGTGCATGGCAGCCTCCGAAGTCGGAATCGCGATGGAGGCCGGGAATGACGGTCGCCGTGTGCGCGACAGTTCTTGATGAGGCTCGCGACGCCAAGGCGCTGGCCGACAGTCTGCGGTCGCAGCGCCTGGCGCCCGACGAGCTAGTCATCGTCGACGGCGGATCGACTGATCGGACCGTCGAGATCTTGCGCGAGACGCTCGCCGGCGTGCCGTGCGCCCAGGTGATCGATGCCCCCGGCACCAACATTGCCGCCGGCCGCAATCTCGCGGCGCGTGCGACCCAAGCTGACCTGATGGCATTTACGGACGCGGGCATCACGCGATCGCCGGATTGGCTTGGCGCACTCGTGGATGCCGCGGAAGGGGCGCCGCGCGCGGCGGGCGCGTTCGGCTACATCCTCGCCGCGCCAACGAGCACCGTCGAAGCTGCAATCGGCGCCGTGGGTCTCCCGTTCGCCGGTGAGATCGATCCGACGCAGTATCCGCCGAGCGGCGGCTCGGTGCTGATTCGGCGGGGGTGGTTCGACCGTATCGGCGGCTATCCCGAGTGGCTCGACTATGGCGAAGACCTGTGGCTCGATCGGAAGGTTTGGTCGGAGGGCGGCTGGTTTGTCCACGCTCCGGGCGCCGACGTTCGGAATCGACCGCGATCGAGCCTGCCCGACTTCTTCCGCCAGTACTACCACTATGCGTGGGGCGACGGCCGGGCCGGCATGCTCGGGAAACGCCACGCCGCGCGCTTCGCCGCCTACGCCTTGAGCCTGACACTCGCACAGCGGCCAACCTGGGCCGGCACCGCGCTGCTGCTGTTCTTGGGGTACCGACACCTGCGACGCCCGATCGCCCGGGGGCGACACTTGCCGGGCGGTGGATCCGCAGCGCTGGCGCTCGTCCCGCTCGTGCGCGTGGTTGGCGACGCGGCCAAAATGCTCGGCTATGCGGCAGGCTGCTGGCGCCGGCTGCGGGGATAGGCGGGCAGCCGTGGACGTCTCGATCATCATCGTCTCGTACAACGTGCGCGAGCTCTTGCAACGATGCCTGGCGACGATCCCCGCCGCGATCGAAGGGCTCTCGGCGGAGGTCTTCGTCGTCGACAATGGCTCCGACGACAGCTGGGACAGCATTGTGTCCCGGCCGGACGTGCAGGCGCTTCGCGGCAGCCGGGAACTGGGGTTCGGCCGGGGGAACAATCTGGCCGCCTGGCGGGCTCAGGGACGCTGGTTGCTCTTCCTCAATCCTGATACGGAGCTGCCGCCGCTCGGGGTCCGGCGCCTGGTGGAGCGCGGCGATGCCGATCCGGCGCTGGGCATCCTCGGGCCGCGGCTTGAACTCGCCGATGGCTCGCTAGACCCGGCGGCGTGTCGCAGTTTTCCCACGCCCGCTTCTGCCGCCCTGCGCTTGCTCCGCTGGCCAAGCGGCCTCTTGCCGCGCGGGGTTCGGCCTTACAATGTCGCGCCGTCCACGAGGTGCGAGACGACGGTGGACGCTATCTCCGGCGCATGCTTGCTGGTGCGGGCCGAGGTCTTTCATCGGGTCGGGGGCTTCGACCCTCAGTTCTTCACATATGGCGAAGACCTCGACCTGGGTTACCGGATTCGCCAGGCCGGCTGGCCGACCCTCTATGTGCCGTGCGTGGCGGTGCGTCACCTCAAGCGGCGGTCGACGCGGCAGCGCGCCGTCCGTGCGCGGCTGGAGTTCTACCGGGCTATCTGGCTGTACTATCGCAAGCACCGGCAAGACGACGGCCCCTGGCTGCGGGTCATAGTCACGGCCACGATCTTCGTCCTGGCGTTCGGTGCCGTCGCCCGCCAAGTCGCCCTGCGAGTGTTGGGGCTTGGCCGTCACAAGGGGTCGGTGAGCTGACCTGGCTTAAGCGCAACTGGGAGAGTCTTGAAGCCACGGGAACCGTGGGGCTCGACGTCGCGGCGTTGGTCGTGGCCACCGCTCTAGCGTACGTCGTGCGCTTCCGGTTGGGCTGGGGACCTGAGCTGGCGTCGAATCGATATCTGTTCTTTGTTCCGGTGAACATTGCGTTCACGGTCGCCAGTATCTTGGCCGGGCTTGCCCTCGGTCTCTACACCCGTCATCGGACGGCAGGCCTGCTGGACCGGGTCGTACGAGCTGCCGGGGCCGTCACGGTCGGCGCGCTGCTCACGGTCGCCGCCACCTTCTTCGTCATCCAGGACCGTCTCGAATTCGTGCGCCTCCTTGTGGCGTATATGTGGCTGATCGGCATTGTGCTCGTCGTTGTCGGACGAACGCTGATCATTTGGGCGCGCCAAGCGCTCAATCGCTTCGGCATCGGCGTCACGCGCGTGGTCATCGTCGGGGCCGGCACCGAAGGAACCGAGGTGCTGGCGCGACTGGTCGGCGAGCGGACGCGGCGCTTTCAGGTGGTCGGTTTTGTGGACGACTTTGCCACCTCGGTGACGGCCCGCAGCCACCGAGTGCCGGTGCTCGGCCGCGTGGACGCATTGGCGGGCGTGCTGAGCGAGCATCAGGTCGACAAAGTGGTGGTGGCCATCCCGTCGCTCTCGCACGACGCGCTGCTGGGCATTCTTGAGCAGACCGAAGCGTCCCTTACCGACGTGTGGCTGTTGCCGGACCTGTTCCAGCTGATGGTGTCTCCGGTGACGGCGGGCGGGCTTCGCGGACTGCCGCTCATGGCCGTCAACGAGGTTCGGCTGCAAGGCCTGAGCCGGCTGGCCAAGCGCTCGCTGGATCTTGTGGGCGCTACATGCGGGATGGTGATCCTGTCGATTCCGATGATGCTGGTCGCCCTGGCCATCCGCATAGACTCCAATGGGTCCGTGTTCTACGTCCAGCAGCGCGTGGGTCGCGATCAGCGGCGCTTTCCGATCATCAAATTCCGGACCATGCACCGCGACGCGGAGCGCAGCGGCCAGACGTGGACGGTATCGAACGATCCGCGAATCACTCGCGTGGGCCGGTGGCTCCGGCGCTATTGGATTGACGAACTGCCGCAACTGATCAATGTGATGCGGGGGGACATGAGCCTTGTTGGGCCACGGCCCGAGCGAACCTCCTACGTGCGCCAGTTCGAGCGCGAGTACTCTCGGTACATGGTTCGACATCGGGAGCGCGCCGGCATGACCGGGTGGGCGCAGGTCAACGGGTTGCGCGGCAATTCGTCGATCGACGAACGCACGCGCTATGACCTGTACTACGTGGAAAACTGGTCCATGCTGTTCGATCTCCGAATACTGATGCGCACGCTGCGAATTGTGATGCGGGGCGATGCGGTCTAGGTCCCGGCGTACCCGGTCGCTGACTCGGCGGCAAATGCTCGTCGGCGCCATGGCTGCCATTGTCGCCACGGGATGCGACATTGGCGCGCCCGGCGACGGTCAAGGCCCATCGCCGTCCGTGGAAACCACGCGCACCGACCCGCCGGTCGCGAGGCCGCATCGGCCGCTCACTGTTTCGAGCCTGCCGCCTGCCGTTCAGCTCCCGCTTGTGGTCATCGATCTCGCGGGCAGCGGTGACTTCGGCGATGCCGGCGACGGGCAAGCGGCCGCGCAGGCGCAGTTCCGGAGCATCGGCGGCGTGGCGGTGGATCCGCAGGGTCGGGTCTACATCTCCGACCCACAAGCGAATCGCGTGCGGCGCATCGGCGCCGACGGCGTAATCCAAACCGTGGCCGGCACGGGCGTCCGCGGCTCGGCGGGCGACGGCGGACCCGCAACGCAGGCCGAGCTCACCGAGCCGACCCGATTGCTGGTGGACGGTGCCGGCGTCCTGCTGATTGCGGAATTGCATCGGGTTCGGCGGGTTGAGCTGGACGGCACGATCACTACGGTGATCGGCGATGGGCAGCCAGGGCTCGAGGGGGACGGCGGCTCGGCGAGCCTGGCCCGCCTGGCCGGCAACGCCGGCATGGCCCTGGACGGCGAGGGCACGTTGTTTATTGCCGAACGCGCGGCGCACCGGGTGCGCCGCATCGGCCCTGACGGCATCGTGACAACCATGGCGGGCACCGGAAACGCCGGGAGTACCGGTGACGGCGGCGCTGCTACCAACGCCCAACTGAACCAGCCGATTGACGTGGACGTCGATGCGTTTGCCAACGTGCTGATTGCCGAGCTTGGCGGAAACCGCATCCGCCGCGTATCGGGCCAGAGCAGCGTTGCCGCAATCCACACGCTGGCCGGGACTGGGGAACCCGGCATGGCGGGTGATGGCGGCGCGGCGGTGAGCGCCCAGCTTCACGGCCCCCAGGCGGTGGCCGTCGACACCGACGGCAACGTGTTTGTCGCCGACTGGAACAACCGACGCATCCGTCGGATTGACCCCACCGGCGGGATCACGACGATTGCCGGAGACCTCCAACAGCCGTCGGCATCGGGCCGCCTGGCCGTTGACACGCGCTTGGAGCTGCCCGTGGACGTCACGGTCACCACGCGAGGTGAATTGCTGGTGGTCGAACAAGGGACACGCCGCTTGCGGGCGTTGGTGCCCATCGCACAGATTCCCGCGGAGCCCGAGGCGCCGGCGGCTCCGCCCTATCAGCCACCGGCTCCAGCGCGGGCCTTGCCGCCGCCGGTGGCGGGCGAGTTGATTGCCGAGGTGTTCGCGGGTCGCGGCGAACCGGGCTACGACGGTGAGGGCGGATTGCGCGAGGACGCCCAGTTCACCACGCCGCGTGGCATTGCCGTGGACGACTTCGGGCGCGTGCTGATCGCCGATACCGGCAACCATCGGGTTCGCCGGATTGAGCCGGACGGCACCGTATGGACCGTGGCCGGCAATGGCAGTCCGGGGTTCTCAGGCGATGGCGGCGTGGCCACGGCGGCGCAGCTGAACCGCCCGCACCATGTCACGGTTGACGCGCAGGGCGCCCTGTACATCGCTGACGCCGGAAACTTCCGGGTGCGGCGGGTTTCGCCAGAGGGCGTGATCAGCACGATGGTCGGCGGCAGCGCCCCGGGCTCAGCCGGAGACGGCGGCCCAGCGGCGTTTGCCTCGCTCACCGAGCCTGTCGGCCTGGCGCTTGACCCGTCCGGACGGCTGTATGTGGTTGACGCGCCCGACCATCGCGTGCGCCGGGTGGAACGCGATGGGAACATTTTCACGATTGCGGGCACCGGAAACTTCGGTGCGGGGGGCGACGCTGGACCCGCCACGGCGGCAGCGGTGGGATTCCCCCAGCGCGTGGTGGTGGACGCTGCCGGCGATGTGCTCGTTTCGCAGTTGCAGGCCGGCGTCGTGCGCCGCGTGCGCCGTGATGGCGGCATTGAGCTCGCCGCAGGATCGCTTGACACGTCCGCGCCGGACGTGGGACCGGCGGCGTCGGTGCGCATCGAGGCGCCCATCGGGCTGGCGGCAGACTCCGCGGGCGGGTTCTACGTGGTCGAGAGCGGCGCGGGGACCGTGACGGCGGTGAGCGGCGGCGTCGCTCGCGTGATCGCCGGCGATCCGACAGGCTCCGGGCAGCCAGGCGGACCGGCCGGCGAGATCCCGCTGTTCACCGCCATTGATATTGCGATCGACAATGACGGGGGCATCTACCTGCTCGAGGGACGGGGCATCGTCTGGCTGATTTACGACATTTTCTACACACAAAAGCTCATCCTGCCATCGCCGACCGAAGACGCGGAAGCTACGCCGGATACCGAGGCGTCCCCAACGCCAACCCTCGAGCCGGCCGCGAACGAGTCGGCCTCCATCGAGTCCGTGACACTGGGGCTCGATCTCGATTCCGCCCAGAACGCGGTGGAGCCAACGCTCCAATTTCACCCCGGCGAGCGGGTGAATGTTTCCATCGAATTCACGGACATCGTTGACGGCACGCGCCTCGGCATTCGCTGGAACGCCGGCGACCGCGAGATCGGCCGTTTCCTCACCGATCCGGTGGAAGCGTCGCCGCGGGCCACCTACGGCTTTTGGTTCTTCCTTCCGCCAACCGCCGCCGCGGGGCGGTGGAGCGTCGACGTGCTTGTCGGCCCGAGGCCCGCGGGCCGCGCGGACTTCGTGGTTGTGCCGGGAGAAATCCGGGTCCAACGCGACGGTGGCTAGCCACGAGTGTTGCTGGGCCACCAAGTCCACACCCCGCCTGCCGGCCGGCGAATGACATTTCAGCCACGCACGGGCATGGATAATGCCTTGGCTGCCGGCTCCGCGCCGTACGGCGTAGCCCGTGGCAGCTAAAGGAGAACGAATAGGAATGGCGGAAGCCGAACCTCGCGAGCCGGAGACACCGGGCGATCAGGCGCCGCAGGCCGACGACGACGAAAACCGGCCGGCGATACGGGTGACCGACCGCCGTGCGGCGTCAGGCTCCGCGGACCAGCCGCAACCGGAGGCCGGTCAGCCTGAGTCTGGCGAATCGTCGACTGATCTCGAGCGGCGGCATCGCGATCTGCTCAACCGTCTCACTCGGGTTCAGGCCGATTTCGCCAACTACCGGCGGCGCTCTGAGTCGGAAGCGCGGGAACGCGGCCTGTTCGCCAATATGGCGATTGCCTTCGACATCTTGCGGGTCATCGATGGCCTTGAGCGCGCGTTCCAGACGCTGCCGGGCGAGTTGCGGCTGCTGAGCTGGGTGGATGGGATTGCTCTCACACAGGCCCAGATGCTGGGCGTGCTCGAGGCGCATGGCGTCAAGCCGATCGACTGCGAGCGCGGCGACCCCATCGACACCTCAATTCACGAGGTGGTGATGTCGGACGACGGCGACGGTCCGATGGCGGTGGCCGAACAGCTGCAGCGCGGCTATCGCATGCATGACCGGGTGTTGCGACCGACCCTGGTCAAGGCGGCGCCGGCGGCCAGCCTTGCCGCGGAAGCGGATGCGAGCGCTGCTGATGACGCGGAACCCGCTCGGGACGGCGCAGGGTAGCAGCGGAAAGTGGCGCGGCAATGAGCAGCAAGCCTGACTACTACGACGTGCTGGGGGTAGATCGGAGCGCCTCCGATTCGGAGATTCGTCGCGCCTTCCGCAACTTGGCGCGGGAACACCACCCGGATGTCAGCCGGGAACCGGACGCCGAGGCCAAGTTCAAACAGATCAACGAGGCGTACGAAGTCCTGCGCGACGCCGAGAAGCGGCAGATGTATGACCGCTTTGGACACGCCGACGCGCGTGGCGGATTCGGAGCAGGAGTCGACGACTTTGCCGGCGTCGGCGACGTCTTCGACGCCTTTTTCGGGCGTGGCACGGCCCGTGCCCGCAGGTCCGAGCAGCGCGGGGCCGACCTTCGCGTCGCCTTGACGATGGAATTCACCGAGGCAGTGTTCGGCGCGACGAAGACGGTGGACTACGAGCGTCACGAGCCGTGCGGAACCTGCGGCGGCGATGGATCCGCGCCCGGCGCCAAGCCGTCAACCTGCCGCATGTGCCGGGGCGCCGGCCAGGTGCAACGGACCGAGCGTTCGCTTTTCGGCCAGTTTGTGAACGTGGCGACGTGTCCCCGCTGCCACGGTGAGGGGCGCGAGATCACCGAGCCATGCACCGGCTGCCATGCCATGGGCCTCGAACGCCGCGCCTTGAGCCGTGAGATTGCGATTCCTGCCGGACTGCCGCCGGGAACTGAGCTGCGCCTCTCCGGCGCGGGCGATCACGGACGCAATCGCGGCACGCCGGGAGACCTGTACGTGGCGATCGAGGTGGAGCCCCACCCGCAGCTTGAGCGTGAGGGCGACGATATCGTGAGTGATCTCGTGCTCAACTTCGCCGAGGCCGCCCTCGGCGCCACGCTGGACGTTGCGACCGTCGACGGTGAGGAATCCGTGACCGTGCCGCCCGGAACGCAGCCCGGCACCGTGCTCAAGCTGCGCGGGCGCGGCGTGCCACGGTATCGCCGATCGGGACGAGGCGATCAGCGCATCACGGTCAAGGTCGTCGTCCCCAAGAAGCTGTCGTCGGCGCAGCGCGAGATGCTGGAGCGGTTGCGCGACTCGCTGCCGACGGGACGCGATTCGAACGACCGGAGCTTCGCCGAGAAAGCGCGCGCCGCCTTCCGGTGAGCCGCCGCTGGCTCGAGATCTCGGTCCAGGTTGACCCGTCGGATGCGGACGATGTGCGCGCCGAACTGAGCCGATGGGTTGGATCGGCGCTGGCTGTGGAGCAGCCGGCAGGCGAGGCGCACGAGCCCCTGACGGTGCGGGCCTACATCGCCGACGGTCCGGCCTGCCAGCCGACGCGCCAGGCCGTTGAACGCGCCCTGTGGCACCTGGGCGCCACAGGAGCCTCAGGGCTTCGCGAGCCTCACGTGCGCTGGGTGCGACCCGAGGAATACCTCAATGAATGGCGAACGTTCTACAGCCCCTTTCCCATCGGCCGCGGCTTCGTCGTCGCGCCGTCGTGGAGCGACGAACCGGCCACCTTGCGCCGCGTGATTCGGCTTGACCCGGGAATGGCGTTTGGCACCGGGCTGCATCCGACCACACAGCTGGCGGTGGAGGTTCTGGAATGCGCGGTCACGCCGGGGCAGACCGTTATCGATGTGGGTACGGGCTCGGGCATTCTGGCCATCGTTGCGGCGCTTTCCGGCGCTCAGGCCGTGTGCGCCATTGACACCGATGCGGACGCGGTGCGGACCGCAAGGGCGAACGTGGCGGAGAACGCCTGCGACGACCGCGTGGCGGTGGCTCATGAGCAGCTTCCGCTTTCGGGCTGGCAACCTGCCGACGTTCTGGTGGCCAACATCGTGGCGGACACGCACCTGCAAAATCTGAACCACTACGTCGCGGCCGTGCGCCCCGGCGGTGCGGTGATTTTGGGCGGCATCACCGCGACCAGGGGCGCTGAGATGCGGGCGGCGGCGGCCGACCGCGGGCTGATCGTCGACGGAGCGTTGTGCCGGGACGGGTGGGAATGCCTTAACCTCAGCGCGCCGGCAGTCGCGGGAGCAGGTGCATGACGGCGAGCGGTGCGAGTTCCGAAGGCGCTGATTCGGACTGTCTCTTCTGCAAGATCGTGGCGGGCGCCATACCGTCGGATCAAGTGTTTGCGGACGACGCCGTCATAGCGTTCCGAGATATTGCTCCGCAAGCCCCAGTGCACGTCCTCGTCGTGCCGCGCCGACACCTGTCGGGACTTGACGCGTTGCGGGACGATCCGGAATTGGCAGGACGCTTGCTCACCATTGCTGCCAACGTGGCGCGGACCGAGGGTGTGAAGCAGTCCGGGTATCGGGTAACCGTGAACCATGGGCGTCATGGGGCGCAGTCCGTCGGCCATGTGCACCTGCACGTGCTCGGTGGTCGGCAGCTGCGTGGGGAGCTCGGGTAGACCGGCAGGCGCAGCGCGTTCGCCCGCACAGCCCGCGGCGGGCCTGCACGTCTTGACGGCTTCCGGCCGGATGCTAGGCTGAAAGCGTCGTGCGGGAACTCTGCGCCCAGCTTGAGCTAGGGCGAATCGAATAGGTTTATCACCCAGGTGGATTTTGGTCCGCCCTGGGTGTTTTGTGTCGTCTTCAGAAAGCCCCCTACCCAGGGTGTTGGATCTACGACTCACAAGGCGAGGTTATTCGCGCAAGTTGGTCGATTGCGTCTGATAAGACATGGGTGGCGCCCTTGCCCCCCGAGCGTGCACCAAGGCCCGGCGTGCGCTTGTTCGTCACGAAACAGGGCTGGTCGTTTGCACGACGGTATTTGTCCGGCACGTTTGCCGGACCTGAGAAGCTGAGGCTCCATGGCTAACAACGGTGCGGCATCGCAGGTAGAGGCTCGGTACTACGGCAAGACTCGCAGCCTCATCGACCCGCCGAACCTCATCGATCTCCAAATCGAGTCGTTCAATCGGTTCAAAGAGGAATATTTGCGCGAGCTCTTCGCCGAGATCTCGCCCATTCAAGACTTCACCGGACGCAACCTCGAGCTGCATTTCGAAGTGCCCGACGAGCCGTTCGACAAGCCGGCCTATTCCGAAGAGCAGTGCCGCGAGGCGGATCGCACCTATCAGGCTCCGCTGCGCGTCAAGGCAAGGTTGCACAACAAGCAGACCGACGAGATCAAGGAAATGACCGTCTACATGGGCGACTTCCCGCTCATGACCAGTCAGGGCACGTTTATCTACAACGGTGCCGAGCGGGTGGTCGTGAGCCAGTTGGTGCGCTCGCCCGGGGTGTACTTCTCGGCTGAGGACGACCCCGCAACCGGACGGCGGCGCTTCGGCGCCAAGCTCATTCCGAAGCGCGGCGCCTGGCTTGAGTTCGAGACGGCGAGCCAGAACCTGATCGGCGTGAAGATCGACCGCAAGCGACGCCTTCCCGTCACCACGTTCTTGCGGGCCATCTCGCCGGAGTGGGGGGCGGACGAGGTGCTGCTCGGGCTGTTCGCCGACATCGACACCGACCCGGACCATCAGTTCATTCGGTCCACGATTGGCGACTCCGCCACGCGGCGCGATACCGCCATCAGTCATGAAGACGGCCTGATCGAGCTCTACCACCGGCTGCGGCCCGGCGACCCGGCCACGGTGGATAACGCCCGGACGCTGATCGAGCAGACGTTTTTCACCATCCGCCGCTACGACCTTGGCCCGGTTGGCCGCTACAAGCTCAACAAGCGACTGGGCGCCGATCCGGACGACGAAATGCGCACCCTGCGGCCGGACGACCTGCTGGCCATCGTGCGCGAGATCGTGCGGCTCAACGTGGTGCAGGGACAACCCGACCACATCGACCATCTTGGAAACCGGCGGGTGCGCGCGGTGGGCGAACTGCTGGCCGAACAGTTCCGTATCGGGCTGCTCCGCATGGAGCGGGTGATCAAGGAACGTATGAGCATCCAGGATGCTGCCGAGGCCACACCTTCAGGGTTGATCAACACGCGGCCGGTGACGGCGGCGATCAAGGAATTCTTCGGCGGCAGCCAGCTGTCGCAGTTCATGGACCAGGCCAATCCGCTTGCCGAGCTGGGGCACAAGCGTCGCCTCAGCGCCATGGGACCCGGTGGGCTCTCGCGTGAGCGTGCCGGTTTCGACGTGCGGGACGTGCACTACAGCCACTACGGCCGGGTGTGCCCGATCGAGACGCCGGAAGGGCCAAGCATCGGGTTGATCAACACCCTTGCCACCTTCGCCAAGGTGAATCCCTACGGATTCATTGAGACGCCGTACCGCCGGGTGGCCCACACCGCGCCGGCGTCGGATGCGGCGGCCCTTGCGGGCCGAACCGCCTCCAAGTCGATTCACGCGCCGGACGGCGCAGACGTGCTCGTAGCGGCCGGGAAGAAGATCACACCGGACGCTGCCGCCATCTTGGCCGCCGCGGATGGCGATGCCGAGATTCCGGTTCGCCCCTGGGTGACGGACGAGATCGAATACATGACCGCCGACGCCGAGGAGCAGTTCACGATCGCCCAGGCGAACGCGGCGTTGAAGCCCAACGGCGAGTTCGCGGCCGACCGGGTGTCGGTGCGTCATGGCGCGCTGATCCACGAATCTCCCGTCGCGGATGTCGAGTTCATCGACGCCTCGCCGCAGCAGATCGTGAGCGTGCCCGCGGCCATGATTCCGTTCCTGGAGCACGACGATGCAAACCGCGCCCTGATGGGAGCCAACATGCAGCGGCAAGCCGTGCCGCTCATCACGCCCGAAGCGCCGCTGGTGGTCACCGGAATGGAGGCGCGCGCCGCGACCGACTCGGGCCATATGGTGAGCGCCGTGGCCGACGGCGCGGTTCGCGAGGTCACCGCTCGCCAGATCGTCGTCGAGCATCCCGGCCAGGGCGAGCACACCTATCGCCTGCGCAAATTCGAGCGTTCCAACACGGCCACGTGCATCAGCCAGCGGCCGGTGGTGCGGGTCGGAGACGAGGTCCGAGCCGGCCAAGTCATTGCCGAGAGCATGGCCACGAGCGACACCATGCTTTCGCTCGGTCAGAACATCCTTGTGGCCTTCATGTTCTGGGAAGGCGGCAACTACGAGGACGCGATCGTCGTCAGCGAACGTTTGGTCAAGGACGACGTCTTTACCTCGATTCACATTGAGCAGTACGAGGTGGAAGCGCGCGATACCAAGCTGGGACCTGAGGAGATCACGCGGGACATTCCCAATCAGAGCGAAGAGGGATTGCGCAATCTCGACGACACCGGTGTCGTCTACGTGGGGGCTGAGGTCGGACCGGACGACATTTTGGTGGGCAAGATCACCCCCAAGGGGGAGACCGAGCTCAGCGGTGAGGACCGCTTGTTGCGCGCCATCTTTGGCCGCGACGCCCGCGAAGTGAAGGACACCTCAAAGCACCTGCCGACGGGTGAGTCGGGACGGGTGATCGACGTCAAGCGCTTCACTGCCGCCGACGCCGCCGACCTTCAGGCCGGCGTGACCGAGATGGTCCGCGTGAGTGTGGCGTCCAAGCGCAAACTGATGGTTGGCGACAAGATGGCGGGACGCCACGGGAACAAGGGCGTGGTGTCCATGATCCTGCCCGACGAGGACATGCCCCATCTCGAGGACGGCACCCCGATCGACCTGATTCTCAACCCCTTGGGCGTGGCCTCGCGGATGAACGTGGGGCAGTCGCTGGAGACGCACCTGGGTCGGGCGGCCGCCAAGATGAATTTCCGTGCGATCACGCCCGTATTCGACAGTGCCGACGAGTCCGACATCATCGCGGCGCTGGCGGAGGCCGATCTGCCCGAGCACGGCAAGGCGCAACTGATCGACGGTCGCACCGGCGACGAGTTCGATCAAGAGGTCGTCGTGGGCGTGATCTACATGATGAAGCTCGGACACATGGTGGACGACAAGATCCATGCGCGGTCGACCGGACCCTACTCGCTGATCACGCAGCAGCCGCTCGGCGGCAAGGCGCAGATGGGCGGCCAGCGCTTCGGCGAGATGGAGGTGTGGGCGCTCGAGGCCTACGGCGCCGCCCACACGCTGCAGGAAATGCTCACCGTCAAGTCCGACGACATCCTTGGGCGAGTGAAGACCTATGAGGCCATCGTCAAGGGCGAGACGATCCTCGAACCCGGAATCCCGGAGTCCTTCCGCGTGCTCGTCAAAGAGCTGCAGAGCTTGGGGGTGGCGGTGGACATTCTCGACGAACACGAAGAGGAAGTGCCGCTAGTGGTCGAGCACACGCATGACATGTTGCCGGACCTGGACGGCATCAACATACAGGGCCGTGAATACCGGCTGTAGGAGGCAAGACGAGCGTGCTTGAGGTCAATAAATTCAACGCGATCCGTATCCGCCTCGCATCGCCGGAGCAAGTTCGGTCATGGTCCTACGGCGAGGTCATCAAGCCGGAGACCATCAACTATCGAACGCTCAAGCCGGAGCGCGACGGGTTGTTCTGCGAGCGCATCTTCGGTCCCACAAAGGACTGGGAGTGCTCGTGCGGCAAGTACAAGAAGATCCGCTACCGCGGCATCATTTGCGACAAGTGCGGCGTGGAGGTCACCCGTTCACGCGTGCGGCGTGAGCGCATGGGCCACATCGAGCTCGCCGCCCCCGTCACCCATATCTGGTTCCTGAAGGGTACGCCGAGCCGGATTGGGCAGATCCTGGACATCACCCCGCGCGATCTGGAGAAGATCGTCTACTTCGCATCGTTCATCGTGACGGAGTTCGACGAAGCCGAGCGCGACGCGGCCCTGGCTCGCATTGACGAAGACCTGGCGGCGCGTGTGGCGGAGATCGAGGCCGAGTTGGTGCAGCGGGCGGAGGATCTTGAGGCCGAGACGGCCGAGCAGATGGCGAAGCTCGACGAGCAACTCGAGGGCGAAGTCGCCCGGCTCCAAGAAGAGGCTGAAACAATCGTGGCGCGCCTCACGCCGGTTGCCACCAGCGGCAGCCAGGCTGAGGATGAGATACGGCTGAGCTGGCTTGAAGAGCCGATCATCGCTGCCGGCGCCGAGATCAATGCCGAGTCGCTCGCCGCCATCGAGGCGGCGGCCGAGGTCGCCGTCTCTGCCGCCAACGAGCGGTTTGGCGCCACGAAGCTGGCCCGGCGTCGTGAGGCCGACCAGGAGGCCATGGGCGTGGACGAGGAGCGCGCGTCGCAGATCGCGGGCACCCGCGAGTACTACCAGCAGCGCGCCGAAGACCTAACCACGCTTGAGTTGCATCAGCTTCTCAGCGAGCCCCGATACCAGCAGCTAAGCCACACCTGCGGCGAGGTTTTCCGCGCCGGCATCGGCGCCGAGGCCGTCGTTGAGCTCATAGGCAATGTCGACCTCGACGCCCTGGCCGCCGAGCTGCGCGAGGAAATCGAATCGCCGTCGATCCAGCGGCGTAAGAAGGCGACGAAGCGCTTGAAGGTGGTTGAGGCGTTTCGCCGCTCGGGCAACCGTCCAGAGTGGATGGTCCTATCGGTGCTGCCCGTGTTGCCGCCGGACATCCGGCCCATGGTTCAGCTGGATGGCGGCAGGTTCGCGACCAGCGACCTTAACGACCTCTACCGCCGCGTGATCAATCGGAACAACCGGCTCAAGCGTCTGGTGGAGCTCGGCGCGCCCGAGATCATCGTGCGCAACGAGAAGCGGATGCTCCAAGAGGCGGTGGATGCGCTGATCGACAACGGCCGGCGCGGTCGCGCGGTCACCGGCTCGTCCAACCACCCCTACAAGTCCCTCAGCGACCAGCTCCGCGGCAAGCAAGGGCGGTTCCGCCAGAACCTGCTGGGCAAGCGGGTGGACTACTCGGGCCGCTCGGTGATCGTGGTCGGTCCGCATTTGAAGCTGAATCAGTGCGGCCTGCCCACCAAGATGGCGCTGGAGCTCTTCAAGCCGTTTGTGATGCGCAAGCTGGTCGACTACGGCCATGCCAGCAACATCAAGAGCGCCAAGCGCATGGTCGAGCACCCCGAGCCCGTGGTGTGGGATGCACTCGCGGAAGTTACCCAGGACCACCCGGTGTTGCTGAACCGCGCGCCGACGCTGCACCGGCTCGGCATTCAGGCGTTCGATATCGTGCTGGTTACGGGCAGCGCGATTCAGATTCATCCGCTGGTCTGTACGGCCTTCAACGCCGACTTCGACGGCGACCAGATGGCCGTGCACGTGCCGCTGAGCCGGGCCGCGCAAGACGAAGCCCGCTACATCATGAAAAGCACGCTCAACGTGCTCTCGCCCGCGGACGGTGCACCCATCATCGCGCCGACCAAGGACATGGCGCTCGGCGCGTATTACCTGACGGAGATGGTTGCGGGCACCTTGGGCGAAGGCAAGACGTTTGCCGATTTCGGCGACGCCCTGCTGGCGTTCGAGCACGGCACGCTGCATCTGCACGCGAAAATCAATCTCCGTGTGACGTCTACGGACTTCCCCGTGCCTGAGGACGAGGCGCCATCGCCGGCCTTTGTTGAGACCACCGTTGGCCGGATCATGTTCAACACGGCGCTGCCGCGCGAGTTGCGGTTCGTCAACGAGCGAGTCGACAAGGGCGGGTTGCGTCGCGTGCTGGCCGGAGCCTTCTTCTCTAGCGGCATCGAGGCGACGGCCGAGGTTGCCGACCGGGTGAAGGACATCGGCATGTACTGGGCGACACGCTCGGGCGTGACGATGGGGGTGTTCGATCTGGTGATTCCCGCCGTGAAGCACGACGTGCTAGCGAGCGCCGACGCGGACGTGGCGGAGATCGAGCGCAGCTACAGCGATGGGTTCATCACGGACCGTGAGCGCTACAAGTTGACGGTGCAGAAGTGGACCGAGGCAATGGAGCTGGTGACCGCGGCCGTGCCCGAGCACCTCGACCGACTCGGCCCCGTCTACATGATGGGCAATTCCGGAGCGGCCAAGGGGAACTTCGATCAGATTCGTCAAGTGTCCGGCATGCGCGGACTCATGTCCGATCCAACGGGCCAAATCATCGAGATGCCGGTGCGGGCGAATTTCCGCGAGGGTCTGAGCGTGCTGGAGTACTTCATCTCCACGCACGGCGCGCGCAAGGGTCTTGCCGACACGGCGCTGCGAACGGCGGACAGTGGATATCTCACGCGCCGCCTGGTAGATGTCGCACAGGACGTGATCGTGATGGGCGAGGACTGCGGGGCAACGGAAGGCGACCACATCGTCACCGCGGACCCCGATCAGGTTGAGGGTTCGGTAGGCGCTCGGGCCTTCGGTCGCTTCACGCTGGCGCCGGTTGCGCACCCCGACACGGGGGAAATCATCGTGCCGGCCGATGTGATGGTCGACCGGCATCACACCAAGGCCATCGACGACGCGGAGGTGGGCGAGGTCTACTCCCGGTCGGTGATGCATTGCCGCAATGCGCGCGGCGTCTGCCAGATGTGCTACGGCATGGATCTGGCCCGCCATGAGTTGGTGGAGGAAGGCGCCGCGGTCGGCATCATCGCCGCCCAGTCCATGGGCGAGCCGGCCACACAGCTGACCATGCGCACCTTCCACCTGGGCGGGGTGGTCATGGGCACCGACATTACGGACCGCGTGCAGGGGCTGCCGCGCGTCGAGGAGCTCTTCGAGGCCCGCGTGCCAAAGGGCGTGGCCGTGATGAGCGATCTCGAGGGCACGGCCGAGATCGTCGAAGAAGACGATCGCAAGGTGATCCGCGTCGTCTCGGCGCACATCCACGAGCAGGTATATGAGGTGGCTGAGGACTTTGTGCCGATCGTGGAGGACGGCGACGAAGTCGCGAAGGACGCGACCCTCGCCCTTCCGCGCGAGCAAGCGGAGGACCTGCTCGCTCGAAAGGCCAAGAGCAAGTCGAACACGATCAGCAAGCGGGCGCTGGCCAGTGTCGCGGGCGCCGGTCCTCGGACGACCAGCGATGGCGTGGTGACGGTGCGCGACGGCGAGATCGTCCTGCGGTCGGAGTCGGAGGAGACGCTCGAATACCCGGTGTCGCCGGCCGCGGATCTCGGCGTTCAGAGTGGTCAGCTGGTCTCGAAGGGCCAGCAACTCACTGCCGGCCCGCTGAATCCGCAGGACATCTTGCGCTTGCGCGGTCGCGAGGCGCTGCAGCGCTATGTCGTCCAGCAGGTGCAGTCGGTCTACCGCATCGTGGGCGTGGCCGTGAACGACAAGCACATCGAAGTGATCGTGCGGCAGATGCTGCGGCGCGTCCTCATCGAAATGCCCGGCGACACCGACATGCTGCCCGGAACCCTGATCGATCGGCACGTATTCGACGAGGCCAACGAAACGGCCGTTGCCGAGGACCTGCGTCCGGCAACCGCTCGCTGGGTGCTGCTCGGCGTCACCAAGGCCTCGCTCAACAATGAGAGCTTCCTGGCCGCGGCGTCGTTCCAGGACACGACGCGAGTGCTCACCGAGGCCGTGGTCGAGGGCAAAACCGACCATCTCCACGGTCTGAAGGAGAACGTGATCATTGGCAAGCTGATTCCGGCCGGCACCGGCTGGAAGCGGTACCACGACGGCGTGGTGATCCCGGCCGGCGAAGGCGACGTCGGTGCACTCGTGGGCGAAGATGTCGACGGTGAGGGCGTGCTGGCGGCGGTCGGCTCCGGCGCTGAGGCTGCCGACGGCGGCGATGGCCGCTCGATCGACAGCCTGATGCAGGCCCTGGCCGGTGAGAGCGACGATGACCGCACGTTGCTCGCGGAAATTCCCGAGCGACCCAACGCCGCGGCCGACCAGTTTGCGGCGTTTCTGCGATCAAGTTCCGACGAGCCGATCGAGGAGGCAAACGTTCAGGACGACCCCGTCGGCGAAGCCGAAAACAACGACGCGGACGTTGACGGAGAACAGGCGCAGTGATAGCTTGGAAACGGGCGCCTTAGTGCGTGCTGCTTTGTCGTGCCCCTAATCAAACAGACATCGGTGTTCATGTGCCAACGATAAACCAGCTTGTTCGCAAGGGTCGGCGCAAGTCGCGGCGAAAAGTGACGGCGCCCGCGCTGCACTTCGCCTACAACGGCCTGCGCCGGCGCATGGTGCGCACCCGCGGGGCGCCCCAGAAGCGCGGCGTATGCACGCTGGTGCGCACCGTCACGCCGCGAAAGCCGAATTCGGCGCTGCGCAAGGTGGCGCGGGTGCGATTGTCGAATGGGATGGAGGTCACGGCCTACATTCCGGGTGAAGGACATCAACTCCAGGAGCACTCGGTAGTTCTCATTCGCGGCGGACGCGTGAAAGACCTGCCTGGAGTGCGCTATCACGTCGTACGGGGACCTCTGGATGCCACGGGCGTCGAGAATCGCAAGCAAGGGCGGTCAAAGTACGGCACCAGGCGCGGCGCGTAGGTTCAATTCCCCCGTGGAGCAGTTGGTGGCCAGCAATGGCTTCCGGATTGCTCGGACCCGGGGCCCCACGCACTAACCAGGAGCCTTAGCAACATGCCACGTCGAAAGCGCCCCGAGCGGCGTATGACCGCACCCGATCCGAAATACAACAATCGGACGGTGGAGCGCTTTATCAACAAGCTAATGCGTCATGGCTTCAAGGCAAAGGCGCAGGCGATCGTCTACGGCGCCTTTGACCTCGTCGAGGAGCGCGGCGGCGCACCGGCGGTCGACGCGTTTGAAGAGGCTATTCGCAACGTCATGCCGCAAATCGAAGTCAAGCCGCGCCGTGTGGGTGGCGCGACCTATCAGGTGCCCGTCGAGATTCGCGGGGACCGCCGATACTCACTAGCCGTGCGCTGGCTCATCAGCTCCGCACGGGCGCGATCCGGACGCTCCATGCACGAGCGACTGGCGTTTGAGCTTCTCGATGCAGCTTCGGGACAGGGCGGCGCAGTTCGTCGCCGCGAAGAGATGCATCGCATGGCCGAGGCGAATCGCGCATTCGCCATCTACGCGTTTTAGACCGAGTTCGTCGCACCATGTCCGAAGCTGCAATCGCGCGAACGCGCAACATTGGCATCATCGCCCACATCGATGCCGGCAAGACCACCACGACCGAGCGCATCCTCTTTTATACGGGACGCATCCACCGCATCGGCGTTATCGACGACGGCACCACGCAGATGGACTGGATGGCGCAGGAGCGCGAGCGCGGCATCACCATCGTCGCGGCGGCCACGACCTGCTACTGGCGGGACCGGCGGATCAACGTCATCGACACGCCTGGGCACGTGGACTTCACCGCCGAGGTGGAGCGCTCGCTGCGTGTGCTCGACGGTGGGCTCGTCGTCTTCGACGCCGTGCACGGTGTCGAGCCGCAGTCGGAGACCGTGTGGCGCCAGGCCGACAAATACGACGTTCCGCGCGTCGCCCTCATCAACAAGATGGACCGTGTCGGGGCCGACGCCGACGCGGCGGTCCGCTCCATTCGTGAGCGGCTAGGGGCGAATCCCGTTCCGATCCAGCTCCCGATAGGCCGCGAGCAGGAATTTCGGGGGGTGGTCGACCTCGTCGAGATGCAAGCCATCGTTTGGCCCAGTGATGCGGCCATTGAGCCGTCGATCGAGGACATTCCAGACGAACTTGCCGAGGTGGCGGTTGTCGCACGACTGCAGCTGCTTGAAGCGCTCAGTGAGTTCGACGACGACATTGCCGAGCTCTACCTCAACGACGACGACGTCGACGCCGCGGCGATCATCGCCGCGCTGCGACGCGGGACGATCCAATCCCAGCTCGTGCCGGTCCTCTTCGGCAGCGCGCTGCGAAATCGCGGCATCGAGCCGGTGCTCGACGCGGTGGCGCACTATCTGCCCTCGCCGCTCGACGTGCCGCCCGTTCGCGGAATCGACCCCGCCAGCGACGAGCCCCGTGAGCGACCCGCAGCGGAAGACGAGCCGTTTGCCGCGCTGGCGTTCAAGATGGTGGCCGATCCGCATTCGGGCAAACTGGCGTATTTTCGCGTCTATTCAGGTCGAATCGAGCCTGGCACGACGGTCCTCAACGTAGGAACGGGTCGGCGGCAACGCCTGAGCCGGGTGCTGCGCATGCATGCCGATAAGCGCGAGGAAATCAAAGATGCCATCGTGCCCGGCGATATCGTCGCGGCCGTTGGCATGCGCGACGTCGGCACCGGAGACACGCTCGCCGACCCGGCGCATCCCGTGTTGCTGGAATCGATCACGTTCCCTGATCCGGTCGTGACCATCGCCATCGAGCCCAAGAGCCGAGCGGATCAAGACCGCATCATCACGGCGCTGGGCAAGCTGGGCGACGAGGATCCGACCTTCCAGGTACGAGCCGATGCAGAGACTGGCCAGACGCTGATTGCCGGCATGGGCGAGCTGCACCTGGAAGTAATCGTGGACCGCCTGCTGCGCGAGTTTCGCGTCGGCGCCAACGTCGGGCGCCCGCAGGTGGCCTATCGCGAACGCCCGTTGCGGGCCGTCCAGGCGATAGGCCGCTTTATCCGCCAGACCGGCGGGCGCGGGCAATATGGCCATGTGGTTGTCGAGCTTGAGCCGCTGGAACCGGGCGCCGGCGTCGAAATCGAGACGCGTATCGTCGGCGGCGCCATTCCGCTCAGCTTTCTGCCCGCGGCTGAACGCGGCGCGCGACGAGCGCTGACCGGTGGACTAAAGGGCTACCAGGTCGTTGACGTGCGCGTGCGCATCGTCGATGGCTCGTCGCATGACGTGGACTCATCCGAGATCGCGTTCGAAATTGCCGGGGCGTGGGCGGTGGAAGAGGCCTTGCGACGCTCGGGGACCGCCGTTCTCGAGCCCGTGATGGCGGTTGACGTCGTGATTCCCGACGACTACGTCGGCGATGTGCTGGCGAGCTTGTTGTCCAAGCGGGGCGAAGTCCAAGGTACCGAGCCACGAGGCGGATCGAGCGTGATTCGCGCAGAAGTACCGCTGGCGACAATGTTTGGGTACGCTAGTGCGTTACGCTCGGCCACTCAGGGCCGGGGAACGTTTTCGATGGAGTTCTCGCACTACGCCGTCCGGCCGGGGGCCGGTACGGGACAGGAAGTTCTCACAGGGGTCTAGGCGCGCGGCCACTCGGCCGGCGCATCAGGAGCACGCAGCGAATGGGACGAGTCAAGTTCGAACGCACGAAGCCGCATGTCAACGTCGGCACCATTGGCCATGTCGACCACGGCAAGACCACGCTCACGGCAGCCATCACCAAAGTGCTGTCGTTGCGAGGCTTGGCGCAATTCGAGGCGTTCGACGCCATCGACAAAGCGCCCGAGGAGCGCGAGCGTGGCATCACGATTTCGATCGCTCATGTGGAATACGAAAGCGATAGTCGGCACTACGCGCATATCGATGCGCCGGGTCACCGCGACTACATCAAGAACATGATCACCGGCGCCGCGCAAATGGACGGCGCCATTCTCGTAGTCAGCGCTCCCGACGGCCCCATGCCGCAGACCTTCGAGCACGTGCTGCTGGCGCGCCAGGTCGAAGTGGGCGCGATCGTCGTCTACTTGAATAAAGTCGACATGGTGGATGACGAGGAGTTGATCGAGCTTGTTGAGCTTGAGCTCCGCGATCTCTTGAACAAGTACGAGTTCCCGGGCGACGACGTGCCAATCGTGCGCGGCAGCGCCCTGCATGCGCTGGAGTCCGACAGCGCCGATCCGGACGCCCCCGAATTCGCGCCGATTCTGGAGCTGGTCGAGACGATCGACACCTACTTCGAAGAGCCGCAGCGCCCGGTCGACGAGCCGTTCCTGATGCCGATCGAGGACGTGTTCGGCATCAAGGGGCGTGGAACCGTGGTCACGGGCCGCGTCGAGCGGGGCGTGGTCACGCCCGGTGAGGAAGTGGACATCGTCGGCATGCGCGACCTGGTGGACCGTCGGGTGTGCACCGGCGTCGAGATGTTCCGCAAGACGCTCGATGAGGGCGTCGCCGGCGACAACGTTGGCTGCCTGCTCCGCGGGATCGAGCGCCACGAGGTCGAGCGCGGAATGGTGCTGGCCGCCCCCGGCTCCATCACGCCGCACACGGAATTCATGGCGAACGTCTACGTCCTGACCAAGGACGAAGGCGGCCGCCACACCCCGTTCTTCAATGGCTATCGGCCGCAGTTCTACATCCACACCACCGACGTCACGGGTGAGGTCAACCTGCCGGAAGGCACGGAGATGGTCGTGCCCGGCGACAACATTGAGATGACCGTGAAGCTCGGCGCGCCCGTGGCGCTCGAGGACGGCGTTCACTTTGCGATTCGCGAAGGCGGCGTGACGGTAGGTGCCGGCGTCGTGACCAAGATCGTTAACTAACCGCGATGGCTGAGGCACGCGCATCCGCCGACAGTCCGGGCGAACCGCCGGCCGGGCGGCCAGCCAGTGGGCGCGCCCGGCGACAGGCCCCGCGTCAGCGGATTCGCATTCGCCTCAAGGCCTACGATCACAAGGTGCTGGACGACGCGGCCCGCCGCATCATCGAAGCGGCGGATCGCACCGGCGCCGATGTTCGTGGTCCGATTCCACTTCCGACCCAGAAGAAGAAGTGGACGGTCATCCGGTCCCCCTTTATCGATAAGGACTCGCGCGAGCAGTTCGAGATGCGCACGCACAAGCGCCTCATCGACGTAATTGACCCCACGCAGCAGACGATGGACGAGCTCCTGCGGTTGCAACTGGCCGCCGGCGTCGACATCGAGTTGAAGTCCTAGCGCCATGGCTGCGGGAATTCTGGGTCGCAAAATCGGCATGACCCAACGCTTCGACGATGACGGACGCGCGTGCGGCGTGACGTTGATCGAGGCCGGCCCGTGCACTGTGACGGACGTGCGCACGATGGAGCGCGACGGCTATACCGCGCTGCAGGTCGGTTTCGACGTGACCCGCGATTCGAAACTCTCGCGAGCGGAGCGAGGACACCTGCAGGACGCGCCGGCGTACCGAGAGTTGCGTGAGTTTCGCCTGGACAGCGCGCCTGATCTCGAGGTTGGCGCGGAGTTGCGGGCCGACATGTTCGCGCCGGGCGACTTGGTTGACGTCACAGGCATTTCGAAGGGCAAGGGTTTTGCCGGCGTCGTGCGCCGTCATAACTTTCGTGGCGGGCCGCGCACGCACGGCCAGTCCGACCGGCTTCGAGCCCCGGGATCGGTGGGCGCGGGAACCAGTCCGAGCCGGGTGTTCAAGGGCATGCGCATGGCCGGCCGTATGGGCGGCCGGCGGGTGACCGCCAAGCGCCTGCGCGTGGAGCACGTGGACGCCGAGAAGAACTACATCGCCCTGCGCGGCGCCGTACCCGGCCCGCGCAACGGCATTCTCATGGTCCGACCAACCTCGCGGCATGGGAGCCGGGATTGATGACGGCCAGAGACACGGCGCCGATCAGTTCCGTGGCCCCCGACTTGTTCGGCGAGCCTGGAGCGCGGGGAGAACTCCTGCGTCGGGCCGCAATCGTCGGCGCGCAGCGCCGTCGGCAAAGCACGAACAGCACGCAGACACGTAGCGAGGTAACGGCGAGCGCGCAAAAGCTGTACCGCCAGAAGGGCGTGGGACGCGCGCGTGCCGGCAGCGCGTCCGCTGGACAACGGCGGGGCGGCGCCGTCACCTTTGGACCCCGTCCGCGCACCGTGCGGCGCCGGCTTAGCCGGCGCGAGCGACGCGAAGCGCTCCGAAGCCTCTTGGCGCAAAAGGCACAGGCCGATTGCGTGCATCGTGTCGAAGGCTGGGGGGACACGGCCAAGACCAAGGAACGCGCCGCATGGCTGGCAGACGCCGGATTGGCCGGGCGATTGCTCCTGCTCGATCAAGAGCCGCCGGAGGCGCTCCGGCGGTCGTCACGCAATATCCCCGGCGTGACGGTGCAACGCGCCGACGCCGTGGGTTTTATGGACGTGGCCGCGGCCGATCACGTCGTGGCGACCGATGCCGCGCTCGACCTCCTGCGGGGAGCCCACGATGCCTGACCCCGCGGACGTCGTGATCCGACCAGTGGTGACGGAGAAATCGACCGTGCTTGTGGGAGATCGCAAGTATGTGTTCGAGGTTCATCCCACAGCGTCCAAGCACATGATCAGGGAGGCCGTCGAGGCGTTGTTTCGCGTTGACGTCAGCGACGTCAACGTCATGAATCTTCGCGGCAAGCCGCGGCGGTTTGGGCGGTTCGAGGGCCATCGGTCGTCCAAACGCAAGGCCATCGTGACCCTCGCCGAGGGGCACGCCATCGACATCTATCCGGGTACCTAGGTATGGGACTTCGTACCTACGATCCGACGTCGCCCGGGCGCCGTGGCTACGTGTCGGTCGATCACGAGGAAGTCACCGAGTCCAAGCCGCACAAGGCGCTGTTGCGACCGCTGACCGAAAGAGCCGGACGCAACAACCAAGGCCGCATCACCGTGCGGCACCGAGGCGGCGGGGCCAAACGGCGCTATCGCGTGATTGACTGGCGGCGAAACAAGCTCGGCGTACCTGCGACGATCGCGAGTATCGAATACGACCCAAACCGCTCCGCCCACATCGCGCTGCTGGTCTACGCCGACGGAGAGAAGCGCTACATCCTGGCGCCGCAGGGCTTGCGGGTGGGCTCCGAGGTCGTATCCGGCCCAAAGGCCGAGCCGCGCGTCGGCAACGCCATGCGCCTGGCGGACATGCCCGCCGGAACCGAGGTGCACGCGGTCGAGTTGGTGCCCGGGGGAGGCGCCAAGCTCATCCGCAGCGCCGGCATGAGCGGGCAGCTGATGGCCAAGGACCGCGGTCTGGCCACGCTGCGGATGCCGTCGGGCGAAATGCGACAGGTTCCGCTGGCCGGAATGGCCACGGTGGGACGTGTCGGCAACCAGGATCACAGCAACCAGTCGGCGGGCAAGGCCGGTCGCATTCGCTGGCGCCGTCGCCGGCCGCAAGTGCGTGGCTCGGCCATGACGCCGCGCGATCATCCTCACGGCGGTGGTGAGGGGAAGGCCCCGGTGGGACTCCCCGGCCCCAAGACGCCATGGGGCAAACCGGCTCTAGGTCGCCGCACTCGTCTCGGGCGGCGCCGCAGCGACCGCTATATCATTCGACGCCGCAGGAAATAGGGCAGCATGTCACGAAGCTCGAAAAAAGGTTGGTACATCGACCCCAAGCTGGAGAAGCGTGTGGCCGAAGCCAGCCGCAGCCGTCAGAAGCAGGTCATCCGCACCTGGAGCCGCGCAAGCGTGATCCATCCGGAAATGGTTGGACTCACCATTGCCGTGCATGACGGTCGACGCCATGTGCCCGTCTACGTCTCGGAGAACATGGTGGGCCATCGTCTGGGTGAATTCGCGCCCACGCGCACCTATCGCAGCCACAGCCAGGCGGGGTCGCGCGTGGCGGCGCAGCAGGGAGCACGCTAGTCGCATGCAAGTCTGGGCAACGGCCAAGTACGTTCGCATGGCACCGCGACGCGCTCGCCTTGTGGCGAACGAAGTGCGAGGGATGTCCCCCGAGGTTGCCTTGGCAACCCTGGCGCATCTGCCGCAGCGGGCGGCGTTCGAGATCGCCAAAGTGCTGAAGTCGGCGCTGGCGAATGCCGAGCACAACTATGGCCTGGAGCGGGATGGCCTCATCGTGCGTGACGTGCGCGTGGACCAGGGACCGTCGCTCCGGCGCTACCGGGCAAAGGCCCGTGGGCGCCCGGGGTTCTATCGCAAGCGGTCCGCCCACATCACGGTCGTCGTGGACGACGAAAGCGAATAGGCATGGGACGTAAGGTTCACCCAATTGGCTTTCGCCTTGGATACACGAAGCGCTGGCTCAGCACGTGGTACGCCGACCGCGACTACACCGCGCTGCTGGCCGAGGACTTCCAGATCCGCAAGATCGTGCGAAAGTTCCTTGACAACCCGCCCGGGCGGCGCGATCAGCGACGTGGCGGGCGGCGGCGCGGGTTTGGGGCCGGCGTCTCGCGCATCGAGATTGAACGCCAGGTCAGCCAGCTGCGCGTCATCATCCACACGGCGCGGCCGGGCATCGTGATTGGCCGTGGGGGAAGCAACCGCGAGGAGATTCAGCGCCTGCTGGAGCTCCACACGAAGAAGCGCACCGTCGTCGATGTCCAGGAGATCGGTCAACCTGAGTTGGACGCGTTCTTGGTGGCGCGCAACGTGGCCGAACAGCTGGAGCGGCGCGTCTCGTTCCGGCGGGCCATGAAGGTCACGGCCGAGCGCAGCATGCGCGCTGGCGCCATGGGCGTGAAGGTCATGGTGAGTGGTCGACTCGGCGGGCGAGAGATGGCGCGCACCGAGTTCGAGCTCAGCGGGACCGTACCGCTGCAGACGCTCGACGCCGACATCGACTACGGATTCACCGAAGCCCGCACGGCGCAAGGGCGCATCGGCGTCAAGGCGTGGATCCATCGGCGCGACACGCTGAGCGACACCGCGGATATGCTGGCCGGCCGCGTGGGCCGGACGGGGATGGGCGGCCGACGCGCGCCCAGAGGCAACTAACGTCATGTTGATGCCCAAGCGAACCAAATTCCGCAAGGCTCACCGCGGCCGTCGGCGGGGCCGCGCCGCGCGCGGCAACGCGCTGCACTTCGGAGAAGTTGGGTTGCAAGCGCTCAGCGCGGGCTGGGTTGACAGCCGCGAGATCGAAGCCGCGCGGCGCGCCATTACGCACGCCGTTCAGCGCGGCGGCCAGGTCTGGATTCGCTTTTTTCCCGACAAGCCGGTCAGCGCCAAGCCCGCCGAGACGCGCATGGGAAGCGGCAAGGGCAACGTCGATCACTGGGTGGCCGTGGTCAAGCCCGGACGCGTGCTGTTTGAAATTGCCGGTATCGACGAAGAGCTCGGCCGCGAGGCGATGCGGCTCGCGTCACACAAGATCTCCGTGGCCACTCGCGTCATCACCCGAAATCGTGAGGTTGTCGTTGGCTGATCTGGCAGAGATTCGGGCGCTTGACGCCGAGGCTTTGGAAACCCGCCGCCGAGAGGCGAAGGAAGAGCTGTTCCGCCTGCGCGTGCAGCATGCGACGCTACAGCTCACCGCGACCTCGCGGCTGGGTGAATTGCGACGCGAAATTGCGCAGATCATGACCGTGCAGCGCGAGCGCGAGCTCGTTGGGGCTGCCGCGGGCGATGAGGTCGAGTGATGGTGGCAGCTAACCAACGGCGCCAGCGGCGCGTGGGGACCGTGGTGAGCAATCGCTCGGACAAGACCATTGCCGTCCGAGTGGAATCGGTGCGCCGGCACCCGCTCTACCGAAAACCAGTCCGCATCCGGCGCAAGCTATTGGCGCACGACCCCGAAAACGCGTGTGAAGTTGGGGACGTGGTGGAGGTCACGGCCTCGCGGCCCTACAGCCGCCGCAAACGCTGGCGACTCACGCGCATCGTGAATCGCGCCACGCTCACCGAAGAGGAGCAGGCAGCCGTCGAGGCTGCCAGTGAGGCCGCACAAGCGGCGGATGTCGAGCCAGTCGAGGAAGAAGCGACCGAGGCATCGATAGAGGCGCCATCCGACGCAGGTGAGGATGTGTCAGAGACCGACGCAGATGAGGATGTGTCAGAGAGCGAGACTCGATAACCCCATGGTTCAGCAACAGAGCCGGCTAAGGGTCGCCGACAACAGCGGAGCGCGCGAGATCATGTGCATCCGCGTGCTCGGCGGTTCCGGCCGCAAATATGCCGGCGTGGGCGACGTGGTTGTGGCCAGTGTCAAGCAAGCCGCGCCGAATAGCCCGGTGCCGAAGGGCAGCGTGGTGCAGGCGGTCGTCGTGCGCGTCGCCAAGGAATATCGGCGCGCGGACGGATCGCGAATTCGCTTCGACGACAACGCCGCCGTCGTGTTGGACGGCACCGCGCCGCGCGGCACGCGCATCTTCGGTCCGGTGGCGCGCGAGCTCCGTGAACGGCGCTTCATGCGCATCGTGTCGCTCGCGCCGGAGGTGCTTTGAGCATGGCGCCCGCACACCAATTTCGGCTCCGCAAGGGCGATACCGTCGAGGTGCTCACCGGGCGCGACAAGGGCCGCCAGGGCGTGATCGATCGCGTGGTGCCGGAGACGGGCCAACTCGTGGTCGAGGGCGTCAATGTCCGCAAACGGCACACCAAGCCGCGGGCCATTGGCCAGCGGGCCGGTATCATTGACTTCAACGCCCCGCTTGACGTCTCGAACGTCATGCTGGTCTGTCAGCAGTGCGACACGCGTTCCCGCATTGGAATCCGTGTAGGCCGCCGCGGGGCGCGTATCCGCCACTGCAAGAGCTGCAACGAACCGCTGGACGAGTAATGGCACGCCTGCTTGATCGGTATCGAGAGTCGATCCGCCCCGAATTGCAACGGGACCTGGGGCTGCGCAACCTCCACGAGGTGCCGCAGCTGGAAAAGGTCGTGGTGAACGTCGGCATCGGCGCGGCGTTGAGCAACGACGCGATCGTGGACCACACCGTGCGCGATATCGCGACAGCCACGGGCCAGCGGCCGATCGTCACCCGGGCCAAACGCAGCGTCGCGGCCTTTCGCCTGCGTGCGGGCCAGCGTGTGGGCGTGAAAACCACCCTGCGCGGCCGGCGGATGTATGAATTCGTCGATCGCTTGATCAACCTGGCGCTGCCGCGGCTGCGCGACTTTCGCGGCCTGTCACTGCGCGCCTTCGACGGTCGTGGCAACTATTCGATCGGCCTGCCCGAGCAGCTTGTCTTCCCGGAGATCGACTACGACTCGATCGACCAGATCCGCGGATTGGAAGTCACCATGGTCACCAGCGCCCGAACCGACGCGCAGGCGCGGCGGTTGCTGGAAGCCATCGGACTGCCCTTCGAACGCGAAGAAGCAGCCTAGGAGCCCGCATGGCCAAGAAGTGCAAGATTGTGAAGTGGGAGCGAGAGCGGAATGCCTTCAATTCGCCGAACTTCGACGAGCGGTCGCTGCGGGGCCGCAAGCTCCGCTACAAGGTGCGCTACCGCAATCGCTGCGTGCTCTGCGGGCGCCCGCGGGCCTACATGCGCCGGTTCGACCTGTGCCGAATTTGCTTTCGCACGTTGGCGGCGCAGGGGGAAATTCCCGGCGTGACGAAGTCGAGCTGGTAGGGCGAAATGACTGACCCAATTGCCGACATGCTCACGCGGATGCGCAACGCCGTGATGGCGCACCACCGCAAGGTGCCGGTGCCGCATTCCGGGCAAAAGGAGCGCATCGCCGAGCTGCTGCGGGACGAGGGTTTTATCACCGGCTACGCGGTCGTTGACGGATCGCCGCGGGCTTCGATTGAGATCGATTTGCGGTATGACGCGAACGATGAGCCGGTGCTCAGGGGCTCCAAGCGCGTGAGTCGTCCGGGTTTGCGCGTGTATACCCGCGCACGCGAGATCCCGCGCGTGATGGGCGGTATTGGCGTGGCCCTGGTATCCACCTCCAGCGGGTTGATGACCGGAAGCGAGGCGCGTCGGCGCCGACTCGGCGGCGAAATCGTCGCCTTTGTCTGGTAGCTCGCGGCATGTCACGCATTGGCCAACTTCCCGTACCCATCCCCTCCGGGGTTACGGTCAACGTCGGCGAAGGCAACGCCGTTGAAGTCAAGGGACCGCGCGGATCGCTTGCGCGCACGCTGCCGGCATCGATGACGATCACCCCGGCCGACGGCATGCTCCAGGTGACGCGCTCGAATGACGAGCGCAAACAGCGGGCCCTGCACGGCCTCACGCGTCAGCTGCTGGCGAACATGATCACCGGCGTCACCGAAGGCTTTCAAAAGCGACTTGAGATTCAGGGCACCGGCTATCGCGCGTCGCTTCAAGGCGGCGCCCTCGATCTTCAACTGGGCTTCTCGCATCCTCAGGTGATCAGAGCGCCGGACGGCGTGGACATCCAGGTGCCGGACCCGACGCACATCGTGGTTGCGGGGATTGACAAAGAGGCCGTTGGCCAGATCGCCGCCGAAATCCGCGCGGTGCGGCCCGCTGATCCCTACAAGGGCAAGGGCGTCCGCTACGCGGGCGAATACGTCCGTCAGAAGCCCGGCAAGACCGCCGCCGGATTGGCGACCGCCTGATGGCCGCTCACTCACGGCGCGCGAGCCGAATGCGGCGTCACCGACGCTTGCGGGCGCGAGTGCGCGGAACTGCGGAGCGTCCGCGTCTGGCTGTGTTCCGGAGTTTGAAGCACACTTACGCCCAGGTGGTCGACGACGCGCGCGGGATGACGCTGGCCGCTGCCTCGACGCTTGAGTCGGACATGGGCGAGGGGTCGAGGCGCGCGCAGGCCGGCAGCGTTGGTCGAGCCATCGCCGAACGCGCCAAGGCGCTGCAGCTTTCGCAAGTGGTATTTGACCGCGGCGGATTCGCCTATGCCGGCCGCGTGAAGGCTGTAGCTGACGCGGCGCGCGCCGACGGCTTGGAGTTTTAGCTATGCAATTTGACGGTCGCGGGCGAGGTCAGCCCAGCTTTCTCGACAGTGACGGCGAGCGCCAGCGGTTTGAGGATCGCGTGGTGCGCATCAAGCGCGTATCGAAAGTGGTCCGCGGTGGCCGACGCTTCGGCTTCAACGCCATCGTGGTTGTGGGCGATCGCAACGGGCGCGTTGGCGTCAGCGTGGGTCGCGCGCGCGAGGTGGCGGACGCCATTCAAAAGGGGCAGGAGCGGGCCCGTCGCGCCATGTTCGAAGTTCCGCTCACCGAGGATGGATCCATTCCCCACTACGTCGAAGCAAGGTTTCGTGCGTCCAAGGTCATCTTGCGTCCCGCCGGTTCGGGAACCGGCGTGATCGCGGGCGGCGCGGTGCGCGCCGTGCTTGAATTGGCCGGCGTGCGCAACGTGCTGACCAAGATCATCGGCTCGTCAAACGCGATCAATGTCGTTCAGGCAACCGTGGAGGGCCTCCAGGCGCTGAGCGATCCCAGCGCCCAGCGCGCACGGCGCCTGGCCCCGATTGAGTCCCCTGGCGATGGCTAGCGCTAAGCTGCAGCTGCGGCAGGTGCGGAGCGCGATTGGCACCACGCGCCGCCAGCAGGAGACGCTGCGCGCCCTGGGCCTCGGCCGGATCGGCAAGACGGCCGAGCGCGAGCAGTCGCCGGCGATCGACGGCATGTTGGTGGTTGTCGGCCACCTCGTCGAGTGCCGCCGCGAGTCCGCGGAGTAGTTCGACCGTGAAACCGCACGTGCTCGTTCGAACTTCGCAGCGGCGTCGCCGGCGGCGGCGGGTCGGTCGCGGCGAAGGCAGCGGCCGCGGCAAGACAGCGGGCCGCGGCACGCTCGGCCAAGGCGCGCGGAGCGGGTCGGGTCCGACACCGGGGTTTGAGGGTGGTCAGACGCCGCTCCTGCGGCGCTTTCCCGCCCGCCGCGGATTCACCAACGACCGATTTCGGACGGATTACCAGCCGGTGAACGTCGGCCGTTTGGCCGAGTTTGACGCAGGGTCTGTTGTCGGTGCGGCTGAGTTGCAGGCCCGCGGCATCATCGACGATGGCTTGTTCAAGGTATTGGCGGGCGGCGACTTGCCGCATGCGCTGACGATTCGTGCACCCAAGTTTTCGGCTGCGGCCAAGAAGAAGATCGAGGAGGCCGGCGGCACCGCCGAGGAACTTCCGGCGTGATTCAGACCGCCATCACCGCATTCCGCTTGCCGGATGTACGCCGGAAGATCCTGTTCACAATCGGCCTGCTGGTGATCTTCCGGCTCGTGGCGCACATCCCCATGCCCGGGGTCGCGACGGACCGGCTGCAAGAGTTTTTCGAAGGCAATCAGCTCCTCGGGTTTTTGAACTTGCTCTCGGGCGGCGCGCTGGAGAACTTTTCGATCGTGGCGTTGGGGGTCTACCCCTACGTCACCGCGATGATTGCGTTTCAGGTCCTCACGCCGCTGATTCCCCGGTTGCAGGAGCTTTCCAAGGAGGGCGATAGCGGGCGTAAGCGCATCGCACAGTACACGCGAATCGCGACGGTCCCGTTTGCCATGCTGCAAGGCTTCGGTCAGATCACGCTGCTGCGGACCTCACAGGCCGACTTGATCTCACCGTCACTCGGGGCCCCCGAGATCGTGGCCATGCTGATCGTGATGACCGCCGGCTCCATGTTCCTGCTTTGGCTGGGTGAGTTGATCACGGAGAACGGCGTCGGCAACGGCGTTTCCATCATCATCTTTGCGGGCATCGTGGCCGGGGCCCCGCAGGCCGTCGGGCAGGCCCTGTTCGCCGGCGAAAACATCGGCGGCTTCCTGGCGGTCGTGGTGATCGGCCTGGCCATGATCAGTGCGATTGTGTTCGTGCAGGAGGCGCAGCGGCGCATTCCGGTGCACTACGCCAAGCGCGTGCGCGGAAATCGCATGTACGGCGGCCAGAGCACGCACATCCCGCTCAAGGTGAACTCGGCGGGCATGATCCCCCTGATATTCGCCTTCTCCTTCATGCTGCTGCCGGGAACGATCGCCAGCTATTTCGAGGGCGCCGATATCACGTGGTTGGCCAATCTGGCCGGCGGCATCGCCAATGCCATGAGCCCCGAGAACTTCATCTATTGGGTGGCGACCTTTTTCCTAGTCATCGCCTTCACTTACTTCTATACCTTGGTCATCTTTCAACAGCAGAACCTTGCGGAGAACCTCCAGAAGAACGGCGGCTTCATTCCGGGGATACGGCCGGGCCGTCCAACGCAGCAATACCTGATGCGCGTGGTGAATCGCCTTACGGTGGCTGGCGCGCTGTTTCTTGGCTTCGTGGCGGTGCTGCCATTCCTGGCGCAGTTGGTGACCAACGTCAACGCCGTGGCGCTGAGCAGCACGGGATTGCTGATTGTGGTCGGCGTGGTGCTCGATACCATGCGCCAGCTTGAAGCCCAGCTCCTGATGCGCAACTACGAAGGATTCATCCGGTAGGTTGAGGTCACATTCACCATTGGTCGTGGTTTTCCTCGGGCCGCCGGGTGCTGGCAAGGGCACGCAGGCTGAATTGCTGGTCGAACGACTCAACATCACCCACGTGTCGACCGGCGGGCTGTTGCGCCAAGCGATCGAGGAAGGCACGTCCGCCGGGAGAGCGGTGCGCAAATACGTCGAAGCGGGTCGGCTCGTGCCCGACGACCTGGTATTGCAGCTCGTCGAGGGTTTCGTCGCCGGGCAGCGGGGGCGCGGCATTTGCTTCGACGGATTTCCCCGCACCCACGCACAGGCCGAAGCGCTGGATGGCGTGCTCGCCAACTACTCCACACGCGTGCATCTGGCGCTTGTTTTGGAGCTCCCCGACGAATTGGCGCTCAACCGGATCATGAGTCGTGGCCGAGACGATGACGACTACGCGACGGCGCGCTATCGGCTGGAGGTCTATCAGACCGAGACCGCGCCGCTGATTGAGTACTACACCGAGCGCGGCCTGGTGGCTCGCGTCAACGGCGACGCCGACATTGACACCGTTGCCCGACGTATCGGCAACGCCGTGGAAGCGCTTGCCGCGTGACCGCTGGAACTGCGATTGCCAAAACGCCCAAGCAGGTTGAGGGCATGCAGGCGTCGGGCAGCTTGCTCGCGCGGGCGCTCGCCCTCGTTGTGGATGCCGTGCAGCCCGGGGTTGCGACGAATGAGCTCAACACTCTGGCCGAGGAATATATTCGCGACCACGGGGGTACCCCGTCGTTTCTGGGCGTGCCGGCCGGGTCGCCAGGAGTGGCGCCTTTTCCGGGAAGCATTTGCGCCTCCACCAACGATGTCATCGTGCATGGCATTCCCAGTGGAAATGCGTTGCAGGAAGGCGATATCATTGGAGTCGATTGCGGAGTGATCCTTGACGGGTGGCACTCCGACTCGGCGGTAACCGTTGCTGTCGGCGAAGTCGACGACGAGGCGGAGCGTCTAATCGCCGTCACGCGCAACGCGCTAGACGTGGCAGTCGCAGCCGCACAACCGGGGAATCGTCTCGGTGATGTCGGCGCGGCCGTACAGCACCTTGTCGAGAGCGCCGGATTTTCGGTTGTAAGGAGATTTGTGGGACACGGAATCGGACAAGACATGCACGAACCGCCGCAAGTGCCGAACTTCGGCACGGCGGGCACGGGCGCCGTGCTCGAGGTCGGTACCGCCGTTGCGATCGAGCCCATGGTGAACGTGGGTAGTCCCGATGTGCGCTTCGACACCGACGGCTGGACCGCCCGCACCGCCGACGGCAGCCTGTCGGCGCACTTCGAGCACACGGTTGTCGTCGGTGCGTCTGGACCGATCGTCCTCACGAGTCGGGCGGGCGCCTGATGGCCCAACGATCGGCACGAGAGTCCCGCACCGCCGAGTCCAACGGCAAGAGCAAATCGCCGATGATCGAAGTCGAGGGCGAGGTGGTCGACACCCTGCCCAACACGATGTTTCTCGTGCGCCCGATCGGGCCGAACGGCAAGCCGCTGCGCCTGGTGACCGGCTCCGACGAGAACGAGCCGCCGGCGATTCTGGCCCACCTGTCCGGTCGCATGCGGTTGCGCTTCATTCGCGTCGGCGTGGGCGACCGTGTGAAGCTTGAACTTTCTCCCTACGACCTCACGCGCGGGCGCATCACCTGGCGGCTGCGCAATGAGCGGGTCGAGTAGCGCCAAATCATGAAAGTCACCGCATCCGTCAAGCCGCGTTGCGATAAGTGCCGCGTCATTCGTCGTCGTGGCCGGGTCCTCGTGATCTGCGAGAACCCGAAGCACAAGCAGCGGCAAGGGTAGGCAGGGAGGGTCATGGCACGTATCGCCGGCGTCGACATTCCGCGGGAGAAGCCCGTCGAGATCGCACTGACCTATATCTACGGCATCGGGCGCACGAGCAGCCGCCGCATCTTGACCGACGCCGGCGTGCCCGGGACGAAGCGGGTCATCGATCTGACCAACGAAGATCTCGGGCGAATTCGTGACCAGATCGACCGGCACCATCGCGTTGAGGGTGAGAAGCGGCGCGAGGTGCAAACCAATCTTTCGCGCCTGCGTGAGATTGGATGCTATCGCGGCATTCGTCACCGCACTGGCCTTCCCGCGCGCGGTCAGCGGACGCGGACCAACGCCCGGTCACGCAAAGGGCCGCGACGTTCAGTGGGGATCCGCAAGCGCGTGATCAAGCGGGGTTAGCGTGGCCGAACGCTCCAGTCGCGCACGCCGACGCGACCGTACGCCGGTACCGAAGGGCGCTGCCCATGTGCACGCGACATTCAACAACACGATCATCACGATCACGGACCTCCAGGGCCAGACGCTCACCAGCGTGAGCGGCGGCACCGTGGGCATTCGCGGTTCGCGCAAGAGCACACCGTTCGCGGCGCAGCAGGCCGCCGATCAAGCGGCGCGTCAGGCCATGGATATGGGCATGCGCGATCTTGACGTGTACGTTCGCGGTCCGGGGTCGGGCCGCGACGCAGCCATTCGAGCGCTACAGGGCTCCGGCCTCAATATCACCAGCATTTCCGACGTGACGCCGATTCCCCACAACGGCCCGCGGCCGCCCAAGCGCCGGCGCGTCTAGACCGGATTCGAGGAACCACCGCCAATGGCACGCTACACCGGACCCGTCTGTCGGCTCTGCCGGCGTGAAGGGGAAAAGCTGTTCTTGAAGGGCGACCGCTGCCACACGCCGAAGTGCGCGATTGAGCGACGCGGCGATCGCGGCGGCCCGGGCGCGCGTGGGCTTTCGCGCCGCCGGGCAACGGAATTCGCGGTGCAGCTGCGGGAGAAACAGAAGGCCCGCCGCCTTTACGGGGTTCTGGAGCGCCAGTTCCGCCGCTACTTCAAGCGCGCGGGCCGCGGCTCCGGCTCACGAGGTGAGCGCCTGCTGCAGGAGTTGGAGTTGCGCGCCGACAACGTCGTGTACCGAATGGGCTTCGCGCTCAGCCGAGCGCAGGCGCGTCAGCTCGTCAACCACGGCCATATGCTGCTCAACGGCCGCAAGCACACCATTCCCTCGGCGACGCTTAAGGTCGGCGACAACGTGCAGGTGCGTGAGAAGAGCCGCCAGTTGGACGCCATCGTCAGCGCGCTGAGCCGGGCCGACGCGATGGGGCGCCCGGCGTGGGTGCATGTCATCCCAGATGAACTCAGCGGCGCCGTGACAGCGCTGCCGGGACGCGACCAGATCGACGCCACTGTGAACGAGCAGCTCATCGTTGAGTTCTATTCCCGCTAGGGACTTCGTGCGGAGGCGCATGCGTGACGTGCGCCAACCGCACACGAGAGGACGCCTGTGTTACTAGAATCGTTGGAAGCCGCCAGTCCCGCTGAGCCCGCTCCGATCGCCGTTGAGGCGAAGGAGCTTGGCGACGACTACGGCTTATTTCATATCGAGCCGCTTCGTCGAGGCTTTGCCCACACGCTTGGCACTCCGCTTCGCCGCACCCTGCTTTCGTCGCTGCCTGGCGCGGCCATTGCCACGGCGCGGATCGATGGTGCGCTGCATGAATTCAGCACGCTTGACTTCATGCGCGAGGATATCGTGGAGTTTCTGCTAAACGTCAAGCGCGTGAGACTGCGGTCGTTCAATCGCGAGCCCTCACTGTGCATGCTCGAGCAAACCGGGCCCGGCATCATCACCGCCGGCCAGATCGAGTTGCCCAGCGGAGTGGAAATCGTGAATGCCGACCATTACCTGTGCGAGCTGCCCAGCGAGGGTCTGCTGCGCTGCGAATTCACCGTCGAGCAGGGCGCGGGATACGTTCCATCCGAAGGCACGAAGTCGCTGCCAATTGGCGTCATCCCACTCGATCGCGTGTTCACGCCGGTCACCAAGGCCGAATACCACGTGGAGCACGCCCAAGTAGGGCAGGACACCGAGCACGACCGGCTGGTGCTGCACGTGTGGACCGACGGCACCACCGGGCCGCACGAGGCGCTGCGCGCCGCCGCACTGCAGCTGGTCGAATCCTTCAACATGATCGGCGGCGACGAAGTCGTGGAGGGTCCATCGGTCGATCTGTTGACCGATCAGGGCGTGGCGCCGGGCGAGCCGCTCGAGGATCTCAAGCTCTCGAATCGGGCTGTGAACTGTCTCAAACGGCACGGGGTCGAGACCGTCGAGGAAGTCGCGGCGATGACCGAAGAGGACCTCTTCGCGCTGCGCGGCATGGGCGTTCGTCTAGTCGACGAGATTCGCGCCGGGCTGGCCCAGCGGGGTTTCACGCTTGCGGATGCCGAATTGCCCGAGGAGCCGAGCTAGCCATGCGCCACCGCCGCAAGGGACGGCACCTTGGATGCGACCCGGCTCGCCGCAAGTCGCTCGTTCGTGGCTTGGTGCGATCGTTGCTTGTGCACGGTCACCTCCAAACCACCGAGGCGCGCGCCAAGGCCATCCGCCCCGAGGTGGATCACCTGGTCACGCTGGCTAAACGGGGCGATCTGCATGCCCGGCGTCAGGCGCTGGCGTGGCTGCCCGACCGAGAGGTCGTGAAGGACTTGTTTGACACCGTGCCGGAGCGGTTTGCCGATCGCACCAGCGGGTTTACCAAGATGTATCGCCTGGGCCGCCGCCTTGGCGATGGCGCACCCATCGCTCGCTTGGAGCTGCTGTGACCCAATCCCGCGCGATCTGCGCGACCGTCGAATATGACGGCGCCGGCTTTGCCGGATTCCAGCGCCAGGCGGCCGGGCGCACAGTGCAGCAAGAACTGGAAGCCGCACTTGCATCGGTCGTCGGCCACCAGGTGCACGTCATCGGCGCCGGTCGCACGGATGCCGGCACGCATGCGACCGGTCAGGTCGTCAGCACTCGCGTGGTGACGCGACTGGATGACGCGACGCTCCGGCGAGCCTGGAATGCCCGCTTGCCCGAAGATGTGGTCGCGCACAGCCTTGCATCGGTTTCGGACGGCTTTCACGCGCGGCGCGACGCGGTCCGGCGCACCTACGAATACCGCATCGTCCAGACACCCCAACGCCCGGTCCTGGATCGGGGCCGCGCATGGCACGTTCGTGAACCGCTGGACATCGCGCGTATGCAGGAGGCCGGCGCCGAATTCGTGGGCAGCCACGATTTTCGCGCGTTTACGGTTGGACCCGAGACGCGCACCTGGCGTGACATCACGAATATCGCGGTATGGCGCGAAGGACCCCTGGTTGCTGTGCGTGTCTCAGGCAACGCGTTTCTTCACCGAATGGTGCGGCGGATGGTGGCTGCCCTGGTGCGGGTTGGCCGCGGGGAGCTCACCGCCGGAGACGTGCGGCGCTTGCTGCAATGTGGCGACCGCGCGTCCGTGGGCGCAACCGCGCCGGCGCATGGCTTGACGCTGATTGACGTGCAATATGACCTCGTGGCGCACGGATCCGACCAAGCGGCGCCAGTGCTGGAGGTGGTGGCATGAGCGACGAGACGCGCAATGCCCGCGCCTGGACGGTGGTGGACGCGCGCGAACGTGTGCTCGGCCGACTGGCGACCGAAGTGGCGCAGCTCTTGCGTGGCAAGCACAAGCCGGAGTTTGCGCCCAATCTCGATTGCGGCGATGGCGTGATCGTCATCAATGCGTCGCAGGTGCGGGTGACGGGCAATAAGGCGACACAGAAGTACTACTATCGCCACTCGGGCTATCCGGGCGGGCTACGGCGGACGCGTCTGGACCGGATGCTCGAGAAACGGCCCGAGCGAGTCATCGAGCACGCGGTCCGCGGCATGCTGCCAAAGAACTCCCTTGGGCGGGCATGCTTCCGCCGCCTGCGCGTCTACGGCGGCGCGGAGCATCCTCACGCCGGACAACAGCCGAAGGCGGTAACCTGACACCATGCTTGAAGGCAACTACTACTACGGCCTGGGCCGCCGCAAGGCAGCCATTGCCCAGGTGCGGGTCTATCCGGGCGGCGGCCCGTTCATCGTGAACGGCAAGCCCATCGAGCAATTTCTGCCGCTGGCCTTCGACCGATTCCACGCGTTGGAGCCCCTGCGTGTGCTTGAAGAGGCCAACGTTGGAATCTCCGTGCTGGTGAAGGGCGGTGGGCAGCGCGGACAGGCAGGCGCAATCCGCCTGGGATTGGCACGAGCGCTGTGTGAGATGGACCGCGAGTTCCGGCCGCCGTTGAAGCGCGCCGGCATGCTCACGCGCGATGCGCGCGTGAAGGAGCGCAAGAAGCCCGGCCTGGTCGGCGCGCGCAAGGCCAAGCAGTTTACGAAGCGCTAGCGCCGCTCAGTCGTTCGTGGTTGCGCCTGACGTAGCGTCGCCGTGCTCCGGGTCGGGGAGGTCGAGTTCCGGCAAGGCGCTCAGCGATGGAATCCCGAAGTACGCCAGAAACAGGTCGGACGTTCCAAATTGGATCGGCCGTCCGGGCGTGTCGAGCCGGCCGACTTCTTCCACTAAACCGCGGGCGAGCAATGTGGCCAGGGCGCTGTCGGCGTCGACGCCCCTGATGTTCTCGATCTCCGAGCGCGTCACCGGCTGTCGATAGGCAATGATCCCCAGGGTCTCGAGCGCGGCTCGCGAGAGGCGCGCTCGCGTCTCCAGGCCAAGCAATCGACGACAAAACGTGGCCGCCCGCGGAGACGAGACCAACCGATAGCCGTCGGCATGCTGCAACAGCACGATGCCGCGGTCGGCGTAGGCCTCTTGCAGCCGCGACATCGACCCGGACACGTCTGGGACGGGCGCGCCGGTGATTTCTGCCAGCTCGTCAACGGTCAAGGGACGATCGGCGACGAACAGCAGGGCCTCGATCACCACGCTTAGGCCCAGGTCGTCGACCAACCCATCGGCGTGGTCGAGCCCCTCGGCGGCCCCAATCTCGTCGTGAGGCGTGGTCGTCATGTCGCTTGCCCATCCCCGTTGGACGTCTCGGCCGACCAGCGCAGCATGATCTCGCCGAAGGGACGCGCCTGCACGACCTGCACGCTGCGCTCGATGACGAGGTGGAGCAGGGCGATGAAGGTCGCGACGAGCTCGTCGCGTCCGCTGCACTCCGCGGCAAGTGCCGAAAACGCCAACTCGCCCTCGCCGGCCAGGCGCTCCCGAACGATCCGCACACAGTCGTCGATGCTGACGCGCCGGTGCGGCACGGGCGGCCCGGCCTGCTCCTCGGCACCGGCCACGAGCGCTTGCATGGCGGCCATGAGCACGTCCAGATCGCCGCCCCCGGACTCCAGCGGCGGCTGGGCCACGAGCGGCGTGGCAACGCGAATGAACGACGTCGCGCCCGACTCCCAACGGTCGCCCAGATCGGCGGCAACGGCTTTGAACGCGGCGTAAACCCGCAACCGGGCAGCAAGATCGTCGGCCGTTTCTTCCTCCGGCTCATGGTCCTGCGCCGGCAACAGGGCGCGCGATTTGAGCAACAACAGCTGGGAGCCCACGAGCAGGAATTCCGAGGCGGCGTCGGCGTACCGCGCCTCGATGTCGTGCGCGTAGGCGAGGAACTGGTCCGTGACCGCGAGCACGGAGACGCCCGTGATGTCCAATCCCTGCCGCTCGATGAGCTCCAGCAGCAGGTCGAGCGGCCCGTCGAAGCCCTCAACGCGGACCTCGAAGCCGGTCAACGCCGAGTGTTGGCCGACCGCGCGCCACGGAACCCTCATTGCTCGGCGTCCAGCTGTGCCAGCAGCCGCCCGCGGGCGTGGTCGCGGTGGCCGTAGGCGCGAATCGTCTCCACCACTGCGGGGGCCGATCCCGCGAGCTCCGCGAACCTTGCGCTGGCCTCGGTGTGCCCCGCCAGGCGCGCGACGCGGCCGCGACGGCTGCTGGGCGAGTGTCGGAGCCAGCGGATGAGGAGCCAGGGGGCGGAAGTCTCCAGCAGCGTGAGCATCACGCGATCGATGCGCCCCGGTCGCCCCTTGCCGACATCATGCAGCAGTGCCGCCACGCAGAGCGCACGGTCGTCGGGGGCGGCTGCCCGGGCAGCCGCATATACGGCCAACGAGTGTCGCTGATCGACCGGTTGCAGCCGAGCCAGGAGTCGACGCTCGTTCGCCGTCAGCCGCTGCAAGGCCTCGTCCAATTGCTGGCGCGGCACCGTGCGGCTGAATGTCTGCGCGAACTGCCGCACGCGGTACCTAAGCGGCAAGGAGAAGCTCGAAGACCCACTGGGCCGGACCGGTGATGATGATCGCGCCCTGGGGAATCACCCAGAAGAGCATGAAGATGCCGATGAGCAGATAGGGGCCGTACCGCCGCAACTCGTTCAGCCGGTCGGCCAGTGGGTCCGGCACCACGCCGACCAGCACGCTGAATCCATCCAGCGGCGGGATCGGCAGCAGGTTGAAGGCCGCGATGAAGATATTGAGCTGCACGACCACGATGAGCGCCAGCGTCGTCGTGTCGAAAGGCGCTGACGCAATGAGCTGTCGAGTCACCGGCGTCAGCGCGACCGCAAGCGCCAGATTCGACACCGGGCCCGCGAGCGCCACCAGCGCCATGCCGCGGTTGACGCCAAATCGCAGCCGGTACGGATTCACGAGCACCGGCCGGCCCCAGCCGAACGAGGCGATGGCGATCATGACCGTGCCGAGCGGATCGAGGTGGCGCATGGGATTCAACGTCAAGCGTCCCTGGAGCCGCGGCAGATCGTCGCCAAGCCAGGTGGCGGCGAGGGCATGCGCAGCCTCGTGGATCGTGATGGCCACCACGAACGCGATGATGACGGTGACGAGCAGCTCAGGATCGCTTGCGAATCTCAGCAGCATGACGCAGCCCTTGCACGGAACGGCGCATGCGGCGCCGTGCGGTTTCCATGCCAATGGCTACCTGCTGGAGACCTAGCTTTGGGGTACTGGGAATGTGCGCTGGTAGCTGCTGGACACAGGACTTTACATAAGCGAAGAGCATTGCCGGCTGCCGATCCGTCATTCCCGCGAAAGTGGGCATCCAGGCCCAAGTCACCCCGCACCTCCGCAGGCGCTCCGCGAGATACCCCGTGCCCACGTCGCCTATGCCAATGCCCCGCGGCCGCAAGGCGAACGCTCGCCACGTCCAATGCAGGCCGCAATATCCAGGTCACGCCGGCCGGAGCCGAACCCGCTCGCCACGCTGTGCACCCAGGGTGGCTTCGGCGCTGCCGCCCGGCACCGCGATCTCCAGCAGCCCAAGGCTGCTCAGCACGGCCACCGGAGTCGATCCTGACCCATAGGTCGCCTGCACGCCGCCGATGCACCGTCGCGGATCTCCACAACGGCGTGCTCGATGGCGTGTACGGCGCTGCTGGGAATGTTGGTGATCAGATTTCCGAAGCGATCGATGTGCACGACCCGTCCCTCCACGACGCCGCATGCCGGCCGCGCCAGGAGTTCGGGCGCGGGCCGTGGGTCCTTGATTGGCGATGCCATCGCGTCCGGTCGCACGTGGCGTGCCAGGTGCGCCGCGACGGGGGCGAAGACGTCCCGGCCATGGAAGGTGGGATGAGGATCGGGACGCCAATACTCGGGGCGGTCGAGATGCCAGACGCCCTCAACGGCGGGCGCGCCCAGCAAGAGGCCGTTGTCGGGACCCACCAGCCACCGCGACGCCGCCCGCACGATCAGCCCACGCCGCTGGCCGCCGACGCCGGGATCGACGACCGCAACCACGATCGCGCCCGTGGGCAGGTGCTCGAGCGAAGCCGCCACGACGATGGCGCCGAAGGCAATGTCCTGCGGTGGGATGCCGTGCGTGATCGACACGACGCGAGCGTCAGGGGCAGCGGCAAGTACCGCCGCCTCCATCTGGCCCGCATATGGGTCACTCAGCCCGAAGTCGCTGATCAGGGCGACGAGGCGTTGCATCAGTCCGCGGTAGTCGCCGAGTCCATGCTGCACATACTGGCAGAGATGACTATCGCCGGCCGTGGTGGCCCCGACAGACGCAAACACCACGCCCTATTTGACATAATGATCTTCGGCTGACGCACCGTCGGCCGGCGCGGATTTGTTCCCCGTAAGCTCCGCGCGAATGCGCCGCAGCGCGTCGCGGAGCGCCAGTTCCGGGTCTATCCCGGCATCCTTGGCGGCGAGCGCCAGACCCAGAAGCGCGTCGCCGGCCCTGGATTCGTCTGCGGCGATCCCCGAATCTCGAAACCAGTTCAGCGCGTCCTCGGCGTCTTGGGACAGACCGGCTGACGCGGCATCTCCATCCAGAGTCCCGGAAAGCTTGGCCGCCTGCGCCAGGGCCGGTAGCGCGCCATGTGACTTGGTGTGACCGTCCCGAGCGGCTTCAGCCCGCTTGGCGCGCTGCCAGATTGCGGCGACCTCGGATATCTGGCGGGCGGTCTGCTCGCCAAAGACGTGCGGATGTCGCCGGACCATCTTGGCGGTGATGCCCTCAACGACGTCAGGCCAGGCAAAGGAATTGGCCTGACGCGCGATCTCCGCGTGGAGCGCGATGTTGGCCAGCAGGTCGCCGAGCTCTCCCGCAAGTTCGCCAGGATCGCCGGCGTCGATCGCGTCAACGACTTCCGCTGCCTCCTCGAGGACATACTTGCGCAGCGAGGCGTGAGTCTGGGCCCGGTCCCACGGGCAGCCATCAGGACCGCGCAGAGTCTCGAATATTTCGCGCAGACGGGTCGTCGACCGCCGGCGTGACTCCTCCGTGGGCTCCGCGCGCAGCGTCAGCGGGAATGCTGCCGGACGCTCCTCCACCTCAATCCAGGTGGTCGAGGTCCACACACGCGCGCGCACTTGGACCGCCGGACCGAACTCCTGTGCGATGGTTTGGCGCCAGCGGTCGAGCTCGGCTGTATCGCGTACGCCGCGGACCACGGCCGCCAGCGCCGGATCGGGCCGCCAGGCCTCGGCCGCCGGTCCAATCACCACCGGGCCGGGCAGATTGGGGGCGTCCAGTCCGATGACTTCAACCTCAACGCCCGCATCTTCCATCACCTCGCGAATGATGGCCGCCCCGGGGTCGTCGTCGGGTCCGTAGCCCGGAGCCAGATAGGCCACGTCCACGCCGCGCAGGTCACCCAGCGCAGGTTCCCATGCTAGGCGCGATGGCGTGTCCAGGCGCACGACAGGCCGATCCAGCAGACCCGCGGGCGGATCGATCCAGGCGGCCAGCGAGTCGGCGTCGCGAATTGCCGCACAGGCTCTCGGCGGCAGCGCGGCGGGGTCGCCGGTGCCCAAGAATACGACGGTGCATGATCCGGGCAATGTCACCAGTTTCACAAACGCCCGTGGGGAGCTGGGCTATTCTAGGCACCGGTCTTGCCGAGCATCGCGGCGCGTGCCGGTGTCGTTGCGGGCCCGCGCGCGCCACACCAGGTAGACGGGATCGCATGGCTCTCCCAACCGACGCGCGCTATACGCGTGAGCACGAGTGGGCCCGATTTGACGGCGATGATGTCATCGTGGGCATCACGCCCTATGCCGCCGAGGAACTGGGCGACGTGGTGTATGTGGAGCTTCCCGCTGAGGGCGGCCACGTCGAGGTAATGGACGAATTCGGCACCGTTGAGTCCGTGAAGGCCGTGTCGCCGCTCTACGCGCCGGTGGCCGGGGAAATAACCGCGGTCAATGCAGCGCTCGACGGCGCGCCCGAGCTGGTCAACAGCTCTCCCATGGACGAGGGCTGGCTCATCCGCGTGCGCCCGGATGACGCCGCCGCGGCCGTCGAGGATTTGCTGGACGCCGAGGCCTACGACGCATTCGTGGATGAGCTACTCGCCTAGCACCGACGCCGACCGCGCACGCATGCTGCGGACCATCGGCGTCGATTCCATTGACGATTTGTTCGTCGACATTCCTGGCTCACACCGGGATCCCGATCTCGATCTGCCCGACGCGCTGCCGGAAGTCGACGTGCTGCGCGAGGTGCGTTCGCTAGCGGAGAAGAACGAGGTCCCGGACCACGTTCCCAGCTTCCTCGGCGCCGGTTTCTACCGCCATTTCGTGCCGGCCCTCGTGGACCAGCTGCTGCTGCGCTCCGAGTGGTACACGGGCTATACGCCATATCAGGCGGAGATGTCGCAGGGCACGCTGCAGGCCATGTACGAGTTTCAAAGCCTCGTCTGCCGGCTCACGGGCATGGAGGTGGCGAACGCCTCGCTCTACGACGGCGCTTCCGCGCTGGCGGAAGCGGTGCTCATGTGCCGGGCCATCACCCGCCGCTCCGGCGTCGTCTTGGCCGGCAGTGTGCATCCGACCTATCGCGAAGTGGCGGCCACCTACACCCAGGCAGTCGGCGTGGAGCTTCGCACCGTCGATGCTTGGTCACGGTCTCAGGACGGCTTGGAACCGAACATCGAGGCTGTCGCCGCGGCCATCGACGACACCACCGCCTGCGTGGTGTTGCAGCGCCCGGACTTCTTCGGCTGGGTTGTCGATCCGGCGCCGGTGGTGGAGGCCGCCGAGCGCTACGGAGCCAAGGTCGTCTACGTCGTCACCGACCCGATTTCGCTTGGGCTGCTGACTGCGCCGGGTGACCTGGGGGCTGATGTTGTGGCGGGCGAGTTGCGGTCGTTGGTCGGACCGCCGGCCTACGGAGGGCCTGGCGCGGGCATGCTCGCGACGCGACGGGAGTTCATCCGGCGACTTCCAGGACGCATCGCCGGGCGCACGACCGATCTCGATGGACAGCAGGGGTTCGTGCTTACCCTGCAGACCCGTGAGCAGCACATCCGCCGTGAGCGCGCCACGTCCAATATCACGACCAATCAGGCCTTGGTGGCGCTTGGCGCGGCGATTTCGATCAGCGCGTTGGGCCCGGGGGGCGTGCGGGATCTGGCGACGCGCAGCCTGAGCGCGGCGCATCGATGTGCGGCGGCGCTCAAACACGTCGGGGCCACCGTCTCGGACGCGGCGCCGTACTTTCATGAGTTCGTCGTCCACACGCCCCGTGGCGCCGAGGAGACCGTCACGGCGCTGGCCGACCTGGGGGTCTTCGCCGGCTATCCACTCGGCCGAGTGGATCCGGCGCTCGATGACGCGCTGCTCGTGTGCGCGACGGACCTCACCACGCACGCCGACCTCGAGGCGCTGGCGAACGCATGGCAGGCCGTGCATCGTGGCTAGCGAGCCGCTGATCTTCGAGCTGGCCAGTCCTGGGCGCCCCGGTGTGCGGCCGCCGCTGCCGCAGTTCGACGACGTCGAGCCGCATGCGGTGCTGCCGCCCGACCAGATCCGCGACCGACTCGATCTGCCGGAGGTCTCGGAGATCGACGTAATGCGGCACTTTGTGCGGCTCTCGCAGCGCAATCACAGCATCGACACGGCGATCTATCCGCTGGGGTCGTGCACGATGAAATACAACCCCAAGATCAACGAGGTCACGGCGCGGTTGCCGGGGCTCGCGGAGCCGCATCCCTATCAGCCCGAGACCTCCGTGCAGGGGCTGCTGGCCCTGATCTACGAATTGGAAGCGCTGCTCGGCGAGATCGCGGGCTTCGACCGAGTCACGACCCAGCCCGCGGCGGGGTCGCAGGGCGAGATGGTTGGAATGCTTTGCATTCGGGCCTGGCTGCGCAGTCGCGGCGAGCGGCGGAGCACGGTGCTCGTGCCCGACTCGGCGCACGGCACGAATCCCGCAACGGCCACCATGACCGGGATGCGCGTCCAGCCGCTGGGTACGGCGCCCGACGGCAACATCGACCTAGCCGAGCTGGACGCGAAGCTCAATGGTGATGTCGCCGCCCTGATGCTCACTCTGCCGACCACGCTGGGCCTGTTCGAGCAACGGATTCTCGAGGTCACGCGGCGCGTCCACGAAGCCGGCGGCCAGGTATATGGCGACGGCGCCAACTTGAACGCGATGTTGGGTCGGGTGCGCCCGGGCGATCTGGGCATCGACGTGATGCACTTGAATTTACATAAAACATTCACCACGCCCCACGGCGGCGGTGGACCCGGAGCCGGCGCGCTCGGCGTGCAGGCGCATCTGGCGCCGTTTCTGCCGGATCCGCATATCGTCCAAGCGGACCAGGGCTTTGCGCTGCAGCCGGCAGGTCCCGAAAGCATCGGCCGGGTGCACTCGCACCTTGGAAACGTCGGAAATCTGATCCGGGCTTACACCTACATCCGGAGCCTGGGCCGAGAAGGCATGCGCGAGGTCGCCAATGACGCCGTGCTGCACGCAAACTATCTCCGGGCGCGACTGGCGCCGTACTACGACATCCCGTACGACCGCCTCTGCATGCACGAGGTGGTGCTGGCCGGCACGCGGCAGCGGCGGCTGGGCGTGCGGACGACGGACATTGCCAAGCGGCTCATCGACTACGGCGTCCATCCGCCCACGGTCTATTTTCCACTCATCGTCGACGAGGCGCTGATGATTGAGCCGACCGAGACCGAGTCGATCGAGTCGCTCGATCAGTTCGCGGACGCTCTGATCAGCGTGGCTCAAGAGGCCGAGCACGACCCGGAGTTGCTGCACGCCGCCCCGGTGACGGCGCCGGTCCGCCGCCTCGATGAAGTGACCGCCAACCGCTCACCGGACGTGAACTGGACGGCCGCCGACTAAAGCCGAACGCTCAGCCCCTTAGCTGGCTTGGTTGCGCTCCCAGGTAACGACGTGGAGGTGTGCCTCGCGCGGCGTGCGGAACGCCAGGGCGGTGCCGGTGGGGCTGATTTGCCAATCCAGCACTTCCATGTCGACGTTGTGGCGGTCCGGATCGGTCAGCGCGCCCTCCAGATACAGCTTCGGATAGGCCAGACGCCACATGCGGAAGGGACGGCCGGACGCGCGTCTGAGGGCGACGGCCAACAGACCGCTTTCGTCGGGCATCCAGCGCGTGCTCATGCGCGACGGCAAGGTCTGCCTGCGGCCACTGAACAGGTCGATCGCGAACTGTCCGTTGCGCCCACGCTCGTCAAGGACGACCGCAAACGTCATGTGCCGGCCGGACGGTGACACGTCCGCCACCCGCACTCGCCGGCCGAGCGGCCATTCGTCTTCCAGCTCGCCCGTGGCCCCGATGACGCGGAGGGTGGTGGCTGCATCCAAGCCATCGCGCCCAATCACGAGGAGCATGCCGTCGGCGCGCCAGCCGGCAACGCCGCCCAACACCCGCGCCACCACGTGGCGGTCCCCGCCGTCCATTCGCGTGCGAACTACATCCGCCGGCGTGGTGAACGGCTGCTGGGCGCCCGGGTGCCACAGACTGCCGGCGAGGTGCGTCTCCGCCGGGTTGGGCAGCGGGCGGTTGCCAATCTGCGGCACCTCCCACGTGGCGAGCGTGCGGCGGTCGTGCACGCGGGTTGCCTGAGCTTGCTGGCCGGCGGTCAGGATGTAGCGCCGCGACCGCGAAAACTGGCCCCACGCGTGTGTCACGACGCGCTCGCCGCCTGATTGCAGGTTTACGGCGCGCGTATATGGCAGCCCGGTGTCGTCGATGTCGAGCATCCAGAACTCGTGTCCATCGGGTGACCAAATCCAGCCGGGATGCACGCGGCGGGAGACCGCCGAATAGAGCCGCACGGTGGCGGGATCTATGCGGGTGGCCACGCCTGCTCGAACTCGTTCAGGTAGGGCCCGCCGAAGCGCACGTCCGGTTGCTCATAGATCGACTGCCAGCGCGTTGGATTGCTGAGATCGATTTCGAAGGGCGGCCCGCTCCGGGGCGCATAGATCGCCGGCCAATCGGCGGCGATCCAGGGCACCGGATTCGTGCTGACGCGCATGGCGTCGTGCCTCACTTCGAAATGCAGGTGGGGCGATCCGCTGCACGCATGGGTCACCGAGTCACCGCTTTCGGCGATCACCTCGCCGCGACGGACCTCATCGCCGATGTTGGCCACGATGCTCTGCGATAGATGCCCGTAAATCGTGGTGATGCCGAGATGGGGATGGTCGATGGACACGTGCAGCGGCCAGGCGCGGCGCACACCGCCGATCTCGCGCACGATGCCATCCGCCGCGGCGAGAACCTCCGTACCGCAGGCCATGCCAAAGTCGACGCCGAAGTGCAGTCCCTGACCCGCGAAGTAGATGCTGCGGCGCATGCGGTAGGCGAACGTGGTGTTGCCGTACCACTGATCCAGCCACCAGGTTCGGGGCGAGGAATCACCCGCGACCGGCAGTGACAGGGCCTCCACGGCGGGCGCCGGGCGGGCCGTGACGGGGCAGACGGTGGCTAGGCCCAGGCCGGCAACGTACGCCAGAACTCGCCGGCGTCCGAGCAGTGACGAGCGGTGAGGCATTGCGGCGTGAACTCTCCCCACTGGCGCCAGCGTCTCCGCCGTCGTCGGCACGCCGGATGCGCATGCGAGACTGTGATGCGCCACAGACATCAGGTGCCGGGATGCGGATCACGCGAATCGAGCGAATCGTCGTCGACGCTGGTCACACGCCCACGGCGGGTCGCCACATGCGGCGTGGGCTGGCCAATTGGGCCCTTTCCGAGGTATGCAAAGTTACCACCGACACCGGGCTCGTGGGGTGGGGCGAGACTCTGCCGCACTACACCTGGGGCCTCGTGACCGACGCGAGCGTGGACCGCGCCATGGGCGCCAATCCGGCCGATCTGCTCTGGGACGAGTCGCTTGGCCCCGGGCTGCAGCAGGCGCTGTTCGACGTTGTCGGGAAGTCGCTCGGGGTGCCGGTGCATCGGCTCATGGGATCCGCCGTGCGCGCACGGTGTCCCCTGGCGTGGTGGTGCTACGACATGCCGCCGCACGACTGGGCGGCGGAGGCGCGCGCCGGCATCGAGGCCGGCTATACCGCGTTCAAGCTGAAGGCGCGGCCCTGGTTCGACATCGTCGAGCAGGTGGAAGCCGTGAGCGCCGCGACGCCCGCGCACGCGAAGCTGGATCTCGATTTCAATGGCATGCTGGTCGACGCCGGACATGCCAAACCGCTGCTGACGACGCTGGCCGGCTATCCCAAGATCGCGATCTTCGAAACGCCGATCCCCCAGACCGACATCGGCGGGAACCAATCCCTGCGGGCGGCCGTGCCGCGACCGATCGCGATGCATTTCGACTCGCCGCCCTTCCTGACCGCCGTGCGCGAGGGCGTGTGCGACGGCTTTGTCGTCAGCGGCGACGCTGCGACGTGCCTGCACCAAGGGGCGCAGGCCGCCGCCGCCAATATGCCGCTGTGGCTTCAGCTCGTGGGCACCGGCATCACGACCGCGTTCGCGATGCACCTGGGCGCGGTGTTGCCGGCGGCGCGCTGGCCGGCCATCACCTGTCTCAACACCTACGCCTACGATCTGCTCTCGGAGCCGCTGACTGTCGAACACGGCTACGTGCGCGTGCCCGAGGCGCCGGGCCTCGGCGTGACCGTGGATGAGGACCTCATCCACCGCCTGCGACGTCCCGATGCCAGCCCGTTCGAGCTGCCGCGCACGATCTACACGGTGCGCTGGGCCGACGGGCGCACCGCCGAGTACGTGGACCGGGATGTCTACGAGCCTGATTTCATAGCCGGCAACCAGCCCGTGTTCGAGCGCGGCGTGGCGCTGACCACGAGCGAAGACGACGGCAGCGTCGCCTTCGACAATCGATTTCGGGCCGTCGAGGCGGTGGGCTGCTTGGTGAGTGGGTCGTAGGGCGTGGCTTTGAACTTTACATAAATATCACGATATATCCTTGGCTTCGGACCAAGGCTAGGGCCATTTGCCGCGAACCCATGAACAATGGCGGAGTGGCGACACGCTCCAGGGAGCCTTGGCGCGGCAGTCCATGCGCTTGTTCAGGATCAGGGTGGCGATCCTCGGGGCTGCTGCGTCCGACCCAGGCATTCAGGTTGGATCGACGATCCGCGCGCCCGTCCCGTTCAGCTGGCGTCAATGGCCCCGCCGTTGGCGTTGAGTTCTCGTCGTTGAATCCTGACGACCGGACTCGCCCGTACTTGAATGGCATCAGTAGAACTAATACGCATTAGTTCTACTAGCTGTCAACACACAGGGCCGCACAGCCAGGCGCTCGCCTAGCGCTTTTCGCCTGCGGCACACTGGATCGGTCGCCGCCGCGGGAGGACGCCATGTCGATTACGGATGCGCAGCGTGAGCGAGTCAGCGACGAGCTGCCGCAAATCGCCGAGATCGTCGACCCGGACCTGCGCGAAAAGGTCGCCGAGGCGTGGGCCGTGGCGCTGGACCGGAGCAGCTTCGACGCGATCGCCGACATTCCGGCGTCCGGCAACCCCGGCATGCCCAAGCTCATCGACGGCACCCAGGCCGACCATATCCGCGGTGTGACGCAGCTCGCCATTCTGTTGGGGGATGAACTGCAGCGGCAGTTTCCCGCGCTGCCTCTCGACCGCGACCTGCTGGTTGCCGGCGCGCTGTGTCACGACGTGGGCAAGCCGTGGGAGTACGACCCCGTCAATCAGGCGCGCTGGCAAGCGTCGCCCGGCAAGACCGGCCGTCCGTCGATCCGCCACCCCGCCTACGGCGTGCACATCTGCCTGACGGTTGGCCTTCCGGAGGCGGTGGCGCACATGGCTGGTGCCCACTCCGGCGAGGGCGAGCTCGTCGAGCGCAGCCTCGAGAACACCATCGTCCACCACGCCGACTACGCCTTCTGGCGGGCGGCCGAAGCCGGGGGATTGCTCGAGGACGCATAGTCGTTCAACCGTGTCTTCGCACAATCGCGCAAGCCGGAAGTAACAGTTGCTTGACATGTGTGATGGTATTATGTAAAGTTACTACCCATGGACCGTACGCTTCACGCCGCCTCCGAGCGCTTCCTGGACAGTCTGCGGGCAAAATCCCCGCGGACGCGCAGCACCTACGCCACCGGCCTGCGCCGCTTCACGAAGTGGGCGCGCCAGGAGGCCGGGGCGGATGAGATTACGCTCGACCGGCTCGACGACGGCGCGCTCGAGGGTTTCTATCTGGCGCTGGCCGATGAGCTGGGGCCTGAGCGTGAGGCGACCATCGCGACCTACGTGGCTGCCGCCCGCGCCTTCTTGCGGCATTGCCTGCGCGAGGGATCGCTGACCACGCTTTCGATCGAGCGCGCCGTGGAGCGTCTGCACGGCGTGCGCGCCGCGCCGCGCTATCGCACACCGCGCGTGGACGATGGGCTGGCGATCATTGTTGATTATGTCAAGAACGAGCTTCCGGCGCTGATTCCCGCCGACGCCGGCGAAGAGACCCGCCTGCGCTTCGCGCGCGACCGCGCCTTGCTGCAGGTGCTCTACGGCACGGGCATGCGCCGCGCCGAGGTGGCGCGACTCGATCGCCGCGACGTCGACGACGGCCACGCCCAACAGGCGCTGATCACCGGCAAGGGCCGGCGCGAGCGCGTGGTCTTCTTCGATGACGACGCGCGGGATGCCCTGCGCGCCTATCTGGATGCGCGCCGCGACACCTATGTGCCGCTCTTCATCCGCCATCACGGCGCGCCACGCGATCCCGGCCGCGGCGGTGAGCGCCTTCGCCTGTCCCCCCAGTCGGTGTGGAAGATCGTCAAACGCTACGGCGCGGCGGTCGGGGTGACGGCCACCACCCACGGGTTCCGCCACCTCAAGGCCACGTCGCTGCTCAATCGCGGCGCGAATCTCTCCCACGTGCAGGACATCCTGGGTCACGCCTCACCCGATACGACCAAGCGCATTTACGCCCACTACGAGACCGCGCACCTGCGCGAGGTGTTCGATCGCTTCAGCGTGCCGGTGGACGAGGCGTCCGCGCGCGCCCGCCGCCGACGCCGGGGACCCGAAAGGCTTACGCGCTAAAGAGTTCCGCCAGGGAAGTGAGTGCGGCGGTGCGCAACTCGTCGCCGCTTTCCGGCGTCCAGGCCGCCGGTTGCTGATACCAGCGGTGGGCGGTTTCGGCCTCGTAGCCGCCGTGCGCGGCCACGCGGCGGGTGGGCAGGTAGCCCCAGTTGCCGTTGCTCCATCCGGCGACCATAGTTGCCGGCGCCGCCGAGCCTGCCCGAATCGCCTGGCCGTCCGCGGCGAACAGCTCCACCGGCGTCGCGATCACGGCAAGATCGCCAATCCTGAGCGCTTGAAGTTCGACCTCCTGCCGGCCGGTCCGGGCCGGATCGTCATGCGCCGCCAACACGCGGTCGGCGTGCTCGACTTCGTAGGCCTGGAAATGGCGGCGCATCACGTCGCTGGCGGCGACTTCGTCGTTCGCCTCGCCTGCCGCTCGCAGCGCGCGGGCTTCCGCCGGGCTCGGCAAGTCGGCGTGTACGAGGGTGGCCGGACGGCTGGCGGCTGCCACCTCAGTGGAAGCTGAAGGCCGCGCGGTCTGGAGGGCCCGGACCGCCGTCAAGGCGAGTGAATGGCCGTAGCTGCGAGCTTCGCCGTAGCCGCGCGCGCGGGGGTCCGCAAAGCGCAGGTTCACGTTGGCCCCGGCCCCGTTGATGAAGAGGCACGGCGCGCCGGTGATCAAGCGCACGCGCCGCCGCAAGTGGCCCGGATAGTCCGCCGAGAAGATCCGTTCGCGGCTGCTGGTCGGGTGGCAGCCGTAGTTCACCAGCGTGACCAACGGACGCCCGTCGCCATCACGAGCTTGCGCCGCCATGAGCGTTGGGTCGATGTCGTCCGGCCCTCCGTCGGCCGGTCCGTCCGGCGCCACGGCACGCGAGCGGCGGTTGACCCCGGCGAACGAGGCTCCGTGTCCGATGACGATATCCGCGCGGGTTTGGCGCTCCATGGCTGCTTGGGCCACGGCGACGGTTCTAGACGTGAGGTCGTCGAGAAAGTCCTCGTCCGGCTCCCCCATGGTTGGCAGCACGCCGGTTTCCGGCCCTCCGTGCCCGTGGGTGCAGGCGTACATTTGATGATCGGCGGCGACTCCCGTCGCCGCGCTGACGTGGGCTCGGGTCCGCTCGATCCATGCCGGCGTGAGCCCGACGAGGTCAAAGGCGGCCAGCAGCACGCTCGAATTGCCGGCGGTGGCCACCATGACGTTCAGCTCAAGCTGGTCCCGCACGCCGAGGGCGGCGCCCATGCGGGGGCTGAAGCCGGACAGGTCAACGCCGACGCTCGGCGTGATATCCCCGCGCGCGACGCCGATCCGCATTCCGCCCGGCGCGGTCATTGCTGCTCGGCCTCAATGCGGTAGTGGTCGTAGCGAACGGCCAACGCCGGCGGCAGCGTGCCCGTGATTCGGGTGCCGCCCGGTTCATGCGCCTCATGCAGCACCGCACCGCGGCGATGAAACAGGCTCACGAGCTCGCTGTGGGCATAGGGAATCCGCACGGTCACGTTGACACTCGACGCGCGCGCCGCCTCCCCGAGCCTGTCGCGCAGTTCATCCAGCCCCTGTCCGGTCAGGGCGGACACGCGCACCGCGTTGGGGAAATCGGCGACATCCACCTCCGGGGCCAGATCGCTTTTGTTGAGGGCGGTGATCAACGGCCGCGCGCGAACGCCAATTTCGCCGAGCGTGTGTTCCACCACCCGCACCTGGCGCAGCATGTCGGGCGACGCCGCATCCACCACGTGCACCAGGAACTGCGCCTCAAGCACCTCTTCCAGCGTGGCGCGAAAGGCGTCGACAAGCCGCGGCGGCAGCCGCTGAATGAAGCCGACCGTATCCGTGAGCAGGAGTTCCCCGCCCTGCGGCAAGTCCAAGCGCCGCGTGGTCGGATCAAGCGTGGCGAACAGCCGGTTCTCGGTCAGCACCGATGCATCGGTCAGGGCGTTGAGCAGCGAGCTCTTGCCGGCGTTGGTGTAACCGACGAGCGCGGCGACGTTCAGGCCCGCGTCGCGGCGCTGGCGCCGGCGGCTGCCGCGCTGCTCCCGCACACGCTTCAGCCGGGCGTCGACGTCGCGGATGTGGTCGCGGTAGAGCCGCCGGTCGGTCTCGATTTGCGTCTCGCCCGGACCGCGGAAGGGGCCGATGCCGCCGCGCTGGCGGGAGAACTCGACCCATAGCTCCGACAGGCGGGGCAGCAGGTATTCGAGCTGGGCGCGCTCCACCTGTAGCCGGCCTTCCGCCGTATGCGCGCGGGCGGCGAAAATGTCCAGGATCACGCCGGTGCGGTCGAGCACTTTGCCCTCGAAGGCGCGCTCGATGTTCCGCTGCTGACGTGGCAGCAACTCGGTGTCAACCACCAGAACGTCCGCGGCGACGGCGCGACTCGCATCGATCGCGTCTTGCAGCTGGCCTTTACCGATCAGCGTGGCGGGATTGGGCTCTCGAATCCTGACGCAGCGCCGTCCGGCAACCGCGGCGCCGGCCGTATCCACCAATCGGGTCAGCTCGTCCAGCGAGGTCTCGGCCGGCCAGTCACCCAGCGACGCGAGCCCGTCAATGCCCACCAGAAAGGCCCGCTCGCGAGCCTGGAGCGGGTCGCTCTCAGAAGCTGAGCGCGGCGATGCGATCCAGAGCCTCCTGGAGGCGGTCGTCGGGTGTGGTGAGGGAGATGCGGAAATAGCCCTCGCCGCCGGCGCCGAATCCCACGCCGGGCGTGACGATGACCCCGGCGGATTCGATGAGCCGGTGCGCGAAGTCAACCGAAGTTGTGCCGTCCGGCACCGGCGACCAGAGATACAGGCTCGCCTTCGGCGTCTCGGGGTTGAGGCCCGTCGCGCGCAGGGCATCGAGCACGAGGTCCCGCCGCCGTTGCAAGTGCGCGTTGCGGCTGTCGATCCAGCGCTGCGAGACATCCAGCGCGGCAATCCCCGCGAGTTGCACGGCCTGGAAGATGCCCGAATCCACGTTGGTCTTCACCCGCCCCAGCGCTTCGACGACATCGGCATTGCCGACCATCCAGCCTATGCGCCAGCCGGTCATGTTGTAGGTCTTGGAGAGCGAGTGAAACTCAACGGCCACGTCACTCGCGCCGGGCACTTCGAGGATGCTGCGGCACCGTGTGCCGTCGTAGGTCACCTCGGAGTAGGCCGCATCCTGGGCGAGCACCAGCCCATGGCGACGCGCGAAGGCCACGGCCTGCTCGAAGAACTCGAACGGTGCGATGGCCGCCGTCGGATTGCTGGGATAGCACAGCCACATCAGCTTGGCTGCCTCCAGCGCCTCCGTCGGGATGGCCTCAAGATCGGGCAGCCAGGCGTTCGCGGCGGTGAGCGGGACCATGTGCGAGCGACCGCCGGCCAGCATGGTGCCAATGGCATACACCGGATAGCCCGGATCGGTCATCAGCACCGTGTCGCCGGGGTTGATCAGCGCCAGCGGCAGATGTGCAATGCCCTCCTTGGAGCCGATCAGGGGGACAACCTCGGTCGCCGGGTCGAGGGTGACGTCGAACCGTCGCGCATACCAATCCGCGATGGCCGCGCGCAGTTCATCCAGACCGTAGTACTCCGGATAGCGATGATTGGCGGGATCCCGCGCGCCGCGCTCGAGCTCCGCCACGATCGGCGTCGGTGTCGGCAGGTCGGGGTCGCCGATGCCGAGGCTGATAACGTCCACGCCCTCGGCGCGCTTGGCGTCGCGTAGCTTGTCGAGCTCGGCAAACAGATAGGGCGGCAGCGCCGAGATGCGATCGGCGAATTCAATCCGCGACGCGGACACTAGGCAGCGCCGCAATATGTGTGGAATGGCGTCATTCGGTGGGCCACTCGCCGGTAAACACCGTCGCCGCGGGGCCCTGCATGGTGACTTCGTTCCCGTCGCCGTCCCAGGTCACGTGCAGCTGTCCGCCGGGCATGTCGAGGGCGACGTGTCCGGGCGCCACCCGCCCCGCGGAAATCGCCGCGGCCGCCGTCGCGGCGGCGCCGGTGCCGCACGCCAGGGTGAGGCCGGCGCCCCGCTCCCACACGCGGACGCGCAACTCTCCAGGGGATGTGACGTCGACGATCTCAAAGTTCGTGCGCTCCGGAAATGTCGGGTGGTGCTCGACCATCGGGCCTATTTGGGCCAGCGGAAAGGCATCAACGTCGTCGATGAAGGCGACGGCGTGCGGGTTGCCAACGGACACACCGGTGACCTCGATTGCGTGACCGTTGACGTGCAGCGTCGTCACGTTGGGCGCCGACTCTCCAGGAACCATGGGGAGCGACATCGGGTCGAACGACGGCACGCCCATGCCCGTGGTGACGCGAAGCCCGCCGTTCGCTTCGGCAGCCTCGACCCAGCGGGGACCGGCGAGCGTCTCGATGACTTCGCGCTGATTGCCCAGCTCGCCGCGTTCGTACAACCACTTGGCGAAGCAGCGAATCCCATTGCCGCACATTTCGGCACGCGATCCGTCCGCGTTCCAGATCTCCATGGCGAAGCGGGCTTCCCGGCCGTCGCGAACGACCAGGACCTGGTCACAGCCCACGCCGAAGCGCCGGTTGGCAAGCTCGGCCGCCAACGGACCAATGTCGCCAGGCAATGCCTCACGGCCATCGAGCAGCACGAAGTCGTTGCCGGCTCCGTGCATCTTGGTGAATGTCAGGCTCACGTCAGGGCTTTCCGTCTCCAGCCGGGTCGCGCAACCGCGCGGCAAGCGCCTCCAGAATCGTCTCTGGAGAACGCCAGTGTACGGGAAGCTGGTGCCGAAACCAGGTGCGCTGGCGTCGCGCAAACTGGCGCGTGCGGCTTGACCGTTCGCTGCTTGGCCTCGTCGAGCGCGAGGCTTCCGTCGAGCACGGCGGCGGCTTCGCGGTAGCCAACGCCGGTGAGCGCTGGGGCGTCGCGCGGAATGCCGCATTTCAGCAGATGGCGCGTCTCTTCCACCAGTCCGTTGGCGTACATGTCGTGCACGCGCCATTCGATGCGGTCGGCCAAAACGTCCGCCGGGTGATCGATGCCGAAGATTGCGCTGGGCGGCGGTGCCGGGGAATTGCCCACGGACCGGCTGCCCTCGGCGACCTCGATGGCGCGCATCAGCCGGCGCGGGTTGGCGCGGTCGATGGTGGCGGCCCGCTGCGGATCCGTGCGCTGCAACCGCGCCGCCAGGCCGGCCGCGCCTTCGCGTTCCTGCAGCGCTTCGAGGTCGCGGCGCAGCTCGGGGTCCGGTGGCACTTCGGCCAGCAACGCGGGGTCGACCAGCGCCTTGATATAGAAGCCCGTGCCGCCGACCACCAGGGGAAGGCGCCCGCGACGGCAGATGTCGTCGATCGCGCGGCGCGCGTCTTGCACGAAGCGATGCGCGCTGTAGGTCGCGTGCGGCTCGATGATGTCAACCAGATGGTGCGGCACCCGGCCTCGCTCGCTGGCCGTCGGCTTGGCCGTGCCGATGTCCATGCCCCGGTAGACCTGGCGCGAGTCGGCTGAAACAACCTCGATCGGAAGCTCGTTGGCGAGTTGCAGCGCCGCGGCGGTCTTGCCCGACGCCGTTGGACCCGTGAGCACGATGAGCAATGCCGTCATCTCCCGCATGCGTTCAATCGACCCGCCCCCGCGTTAGGATGCACGATGCCTACTTGCCCGCCGTCGAGATGACTGCCTCCGGTGTCTGAATCTCCCACGAACGAAGCTCCCGACACGGGGCCGCCGTATAGCCATCTGCAGGCTGTGCTCGACAGCGGCCACTTCGCCGTCACGTGCGAGCTTGGACCGCCCAAGGGCCCTGACGCAGCCGACGTCCGGGCGAAAGTGGAGATTCTGCGCGGCTTTGTGGACGCCGCCAGCTGTACGGACAACCAAGGCGCGGCGCTCAAGATGTCGCATTGGGGCGCGGCGTTGCTCTGCCTCCAGGGCGGCGTCGAGCCGATCATGCAGCTCTCCTGCCGCGACCGAAATCGGCTGGGCATTCAATCGGATGTGATTGCGGCGCAGGCGTTTGGCATTCGCAATTTTATGTCAATCAGCGGGGACTCGCTGGTCCTCGGTGACCATCCCATGGCCAAGCCGGTGTTCGACTTGCAGGGCGTACAGCTCGTTCGCTTGCTGAAGCGTCTCCGCGATGAGAACCGCAACGCCGCGGGCGACCCGATCGAGGGCGACTTCCGGCTCTTCATCGGCGGTGCGGCCAATCCCTTTGCGCCGCCCTATGGCTTCCGCCCGCTGCGCATGGTCAAGAAAGCCGCCGCCGGTCAGGAGTTCGCCCTGACGCAAATGATCTTCAACGTGGATCGATTCGCCGAGTGGATGTCGCGCGTTCGCGATGAGGGCATCCACGAGGAAGTTCACATTCTCGCCGGCGTCGGGCCGCTAAAGTCGGCTCGGATGGCCGAGTTCATGAAGTTCAAGGTCGCGGGCATGGAAGTTCCCGACGCCGTGATGCAGCGGATGCGCGGCGCCCGCAAGCCGCGCACCGAGGGCATCAAGATCTGCCTGGAGATCATTGAACAGGTGCGCGAGATCGAGGGCGTGCACGGCGTGCACGTGATGGCCATCGACTGGGAGAAGGCCGTGCCGCGCATCGTCAAAGCCGCCGGCCTCGAATTGCCGCGGCCGACGCCGGTTCCCGCGCTTGCCCCGGCTGCCGCCGTGGGCGGGGCCGGCGTCGCGGCCTAGCGTGCCGGAAGGCGGCGCGGGCGCAACGATAGAAGAGTTCGCCGCAGCCCTTGCGTCCGAGGCGTCCACTCCCGGCGGAGGCAGCGCGGCGGCGGCGGCCTTGGCGCTGGGCGCGGCGCTGGTCGCCATGAGCGCCCGGCTCACGCTGTCCCGATCGCGCTATCGGTCCGTGCATGCCGAGATGGAACAAATCGTGGCACGGGCGGATGAGATTCGCGCCGAGGCGCTTGAGCTCATGGAAGCGGATGCCGCTGCCTACGCCGCATTGCTGGCGGCCTACCGACTGCCGCGCGCCGCGAAGACCGCGCGGGCCGAGGCGGTCGCCGCGGCGGCGTTGGAGGCAAGTCGTGTTCCGGCAACGGTGGGTGAGCTGGCGATTGAGGTCATCGACCTGGCCGCGACCACGGTGGCCCACGGAAACCCGCGCGTGCGGAGCGATGCGGCGGCCGGCGCCGCTCTGGCGCGCGGCGCCATCCGCACCGGCGAGATGAACATCGCCGCGAATGTCCGCTCGGTCGCCGACGCGGCGGCGCGCGCGGATCTCAAACGCCGCTGCGAGCGCTTTCGCGCCGCCCTGCCGCGCGCCGATGCCGCGGCGGACCACGTGCTGTCGGAGCTACGGACGTGACGGTGATGACCGGCCGTCAACCGGCTCGGATGCTGCGTGACTCGATAGCCGCCGAGATTGCGCGGTTCGCCAGTGCCCCTGCCATGGCGTTCGTTCGGTGCGCGCACCATCCCGCCGGGTCCGACTATGCCCGGCAGGTCACCCGCGGCGCTCGGCGAGTCGGCGTCCCGGTCCGCGAGGAGCTGATTGACGACGCGTCCACGACCACCGACGTTGTCGCGCTAGTCGAGCGGCTGGCGGTCGACGAGCAGGTCCAGGGAATCATCGTGGCGCTGCCGTTGCCGTCGTCCGTCGACACCGCAGGCGTCATCGCCGCGTTGCCGCCGTCGAAGGACGTTGACCGGATTACGCGCGCTGCGATCGGCGAGGTGCTGGCGGGAGCCTCCGATCTGGCGCCGGGCGTGGCAACGGCCGCCTTGCGCCTGTTGGACTACTACAAAGTCCCGCTGGCCGGGCGCCGGGCGGCGGTTGTGGGTCGTAGCCGGAGCGTGGGAAAACCGGTGGCGCTGCTGCTGCTGGCACGCGACGCCACCGTGACCCTTTGCCATTCGCGGACGCCGGACCTCGCCGAGGTCACGTCGCAAGCGGACGTGGTGGTCACGTGCGTGGGACGGCCTGGGCTAATTAGGCGCGAGCACGTGAAGCCGGGCGCCGTGATCGTCGACGTCGGCGCCACCTACACGGCCGACGGTGTGAAGGGTGACGTGGACGCGGACGGCGTGGCCCAAGTCGCATCGGCCTACTCGCCCGTGCCCGGCGGCGTCGGACCGCTCACGGTCTATTGCCTGCTGGCCAACCTGGTCAGCCTTGCCAAGCAGGCACAGGGTCATTAGCTAAACATTGATCGGCTATCAGCCGGTTGTGCGGCTGGGCTACGATCCGCGGGCCTAAGTCCCGTCCGCACGGGTCAAAGCGGCAAGGCCCCAACTACCCATGAACATCGTGCTGGTGATCTTCGACACGCTGCGCAAGGACCATCTCGGCGCCTATGGCAACGAGTGGATCTCCACGCCCCACCTGGACGCCTTTGCGCGCGAGTCGGTGCGGTTCACGCGCGCCTATCCCGAGTCGTTGCCGACCTTGCCGTTTCGGCGGGCGATCCATACGGGACTGCGGACCTATCCGTTTCATGGGCACCGCGACCTCAAGGGCGACTTCCAGGGAACGCCCGGATGGGGCCCCATTCCCGAGGAACAGGACACGGTTGCGGAGCGCCTGCGTGAGGTGGGGTATCGCACGGCGCTGCTCACCGACTGCTATCACCAATTCAAGCCATCCAAGAACTTCCATCGTGGGTTCGACGAGTGGGATTGGATTCGCGGACAGGAGACCGACCGTTTTCGCTCGGGACCGGCGCTTCCGCCCGGCGCCATCCGGCGCCACGTCCCGGAGCGATTTCCGCCGGTGCACCAGCGCACGGAGTTCTTCCGGCAGTACCTCCTCAACAACCAGTTCCGTCAGGACGAGGCCGACTACTACCCAGCGCGACTCTTCCGCAGCGCCAGCCGCTGGGTTTACGAGAACCAGGACGCGGAGCGGTTCTTCCTGGTGGTGGACTCATTCGATCCGCACGAGCCGTGGGAGCCGCCGGAGAATTACCGGCGCATGTACGACTCCGTGGAGGACGACACCGCGGACATCATCCAATCGCTCTACGCGCCGCATGAAGGGGTGTATACCGCGCGCGAGCTTGAGCGCTGCCAGGCGAACTATGCCGGCGAAGTCACCCTGTGCGACCGCTGGTTCGGTCATTTCTACGAGGCGTTGGCGCTCAGCGGGCGTCTGGACGACACGCTGGTGATCGTGGTCTCCGATCACGGACACAACCTGGGGCTCGATCCGGGCGACAAGGGGCTGGTGAGCAAGCAGGGGCATCCGATGACCCACGCCGTGGCCGATTTGGCGCTGCTCATCCGGTCGCCGAACGACGCGGGGCGCGGCACGACCTGCGACGACCTGGTGATGAACACCGACGTGGCGGCGACGATCCTGGCCGCCGGCGGTCTGGAGCCCGGCGTCGACGGGACAGACTTGGGGCCTCTGCCAAAGGGGGATGCTCGGTCCTCCCGATCCCACGCGACGGTTGCCTGGGGCCCGCTGGTGACCGTGATCGACGACACCTGGTGGTGCAACGCCTCGATTTGGGGCGAAGAGCCGCTGCTGTATCGGGTGCAAGACGATCCGGAGCTCACGAACAACCTGGCGGCGGACCATCCGGACGTGGTGGAGCGACTTGTCAGATTGGCGATCGAGGACGCCGGCGGCGAGATTCCGGCGCACTTCGCCGAGTTTCAGGGACAGCCAGGATGCACGCCCTACCTCTCGCGGTCGCAGCTGGGCATTCGGACCGAGCGGTTCTAGCCGGCGTTAGTCTCCGTCGCGCCCGGTGGCGTCACGCTGAGTATTGGGCCGGGGAGTAGTCGAGCGTTGCGCCGCCGTCCACCACCAGCGAGTGACCGGTGACGAACGACGCGTCGTCACTCGCCAGGAAGAGCGCCGCGCGTCCGATCTCCTCCGCTCGCGCCATGCGTCCCAACGGATGCAGCGCGTCAACCGAGCGCGCCGCGGCTGCCGGATCGTCGAGCGTGTTGGCCCACTCCCACAACAGCGGCGTGTCGACCCCGGCGGGACAGATGCAATTCACCCGCACGCCCTGCGGCGCAAGCTCGACCGCCAGGGCTTTGGTGAAGCCGACCTGGCCGCCCTTTGATGCCGCGTAGGCCGTGGCCAGCGTCTGGCCCACAACGCCGACCAGGGAGGCCGTATTGATGATGTTGCCCTTGACCTTGCGCAGATGCGGCACGGCGAACTTGCTGCCGAGATACGTGCTGGTGAGGTTGAGCGTGAGCTGCGACTCGAAGAGCTCGAGGGACGTTTCGTCGATGGTCATGGCCGGCGGGTGCCAGCCGGCGTTGTTGACCATCACGTCCAGCCGTCCATGCGCCGCCACGGTGCGCTCGATGGTCTGCTCGATATCGTCGGGCGCGCGCACGTCGGTGGCTTGAAACTCCGCCAGCCCGCCGGCTTCCTGAATCTCGGACACGGTTCGTTCGGCGGATTCCTCATCAATGTCGGCGATGACCACGCGGCAGCCCTCGGCGGCGAACGCCGTCGCGATGCCCCGACCGATGCCCTTGGCGCCCCCGGTCACGATTGCCACCTTGTCGGCTAGCCGCATGTCGAACTCCCACCCTGGATGTGTGTCGGGATCAGCCGATGATGCTACGCGACGTTGGAGCGCTCTTGTGCGTTAGCCGCGGCCGAACTGCCGATCGAGCAGGTCCCGCGTGAGCAGGATCATGGTGGGGCGGCCGTGCGGGCACGTGAGCCCCAGATCGCAGCGCTCCAGGCCCTCGACCACGGCCTGCATCTCGTCGGTGGCGAGCTGATCGCCGGCTTTCACGGCCGCGTGGCACGCCGCGGACCAGCGCAATTGCTCGGTGACGACGCGCCGCCCGGTGGGCGCCTCGCGCGCCTCGTCGACTACGGCCGACAGATAGACCGCCGCGTCGATGGGCCGGCCCGTCGCCGGCACGCGGCGCACCAGCCATGCGTTCGCGCCGAACGGTTCAAGGTCCAGGCCCAATGCGCCCAGGTCGTCCAAGTGATCGCCGACCCACTCCGAGGCCGGAGCCGAAAGCGTCACTACCACCGGGTCAAGCAAGGCCTGGCTGGCGCCGTTGCCGGATTGGCCCAATTGGTCGTAGAGGATGCGCTCATGGGCGGCATGCTGGTCGATCAGATACACCCCGGCGGGGCCGGCGGCCACGATGTAGGTGTGATCGATCTGTCCCAGGGCGCGCGGCACGGGCGAGCGAAGCTGCCCGCCGCCGCTCGCATCCGCCTCGGGCGCGGGCTCCGTCGGCGGCTCGCCGGGCAGGTTGCGCGGCGCCGCCGGTGCTTGACCATCCCACGGCATGGCGCTGGTGGGCAGGTAGAACTGGTCCAGGATGGGCTCATCCACCCGCGCGGGCGTCACCGCGCCCCCAGCGGTCAGGGCGCGGCGCACCGTGGCTGAGACCCGGCTGAACACTTCGCCGCCGCGGCGGAACCTCACTTCGGCCTTGGCCGGATGCACGTTGACGTCGACGTCTTCGGGCGGAATCTCCAGTCGGAGAATCACGACCGGGTAGCGGCGGCTTGGCAGCAGGCCTTGGTAGGCGTCGCTGATCGCGCCGGCCAGCAGCCGGTCGCCGACCCAACGGCCGTTGACGAAGAGCGAGATTTCGCGGCGCGAGCTGCGCTGGACGTGCGGCTGCGAGATGAAGCCGTCGATGCCGAGCGTCTCGCCCGGCGGTAGCTCGATCAGGTCCTTGACGAGGGCTTGGCCGTAGATCGCCACCAGCGTGGCGCGCAGGTCGTCGGTGCCGGGTGTGCGCACCCGCTCGCGTTCGCCGTCGAGCAGACGGAACGCGACCGATGGATGACCAATCGCGGAATGTGTCACGACATCCATAACGTGACCCAGCTCCGTGCGCTCGGCCTTCAAGAACTGGCGGCGCGCCGGGATCGAGCGGAAAAGCGCCCGCACCGTGACGTGCGTCCCGACCGGGCCGCCATGCGGCGTTGACTCGACGATGGCGTCGTCGCGAGCCGTCACCCGGCGACCCGGCGACCCGGAGTCCGTGACCGACGCGACGGTCAACTCGGCCACGGCGGCGATGCTGGCGAGCGCTTCGCCGCGAAATCCCAGCGTGCGGATGCGCGACAGGTCGTCCACCGTGCGCAGCTTGCTGGTGCTGTGGCGTTGCACGGCGAGCTCCAACTCGTCGGCGGCGATGCCGTGACCGTCGTCAATGACTTCAATGAAGCCCAGACCACCCTCGTGCACTTCGACCGTGACCCGACGGGCGCCGGCGTCGATCGCGTTCTCGATCAGCTCTTTCACCACCGAGGCCGGACGTTCGATCACCTCGCCGGCGGCGATCTTGCTCGCGATATCGGGTGGGAGGCGGCGGATGCTCATGCGTCGGCTTCGTTGCGCAACTCGTAGAGCAGGCCCAGCGCGTCCAGCGGGCTCAGTTGCTCCGGATCCAGATCCCGCAACCGCTTGACGACGGGATGCTCTTCCGGGGTCAGCAACGTGAGCTGGATGCCGGGGACCGCTTTGGTGCCGGCGGCCAGCCGCTCAAGCTCGACCAGGATCTCGCGCGCGCGCCGGATTACGGCCGGCGGCAGGCCGGCCAGCTGGGCCACCTGCACGCCATAGCTGCGGTCCGCCGGTCCGTCGACGATGCTCCGCAGAAACACGACTCGTTCTCCCTGCTCGGCGACGGCGACGTTGGCGTTGTGTACCCGCGGAAGCGTGTCGGCCACCGCCGTCAGCTCGTGGTAGTGCGTGGCGAAGATCGTCTTGGCGCGCAGCCGCGGGTGGTGGTGCAGATGCTCGACAACCGCCTGCGCCACGGAAATCCCGTCGTAGGTGCTCGTGCCGCGGCCGATCTCATCCAGAATGAGCAGGCTGCGGGGCGTGGCCTGCGCCAGAATGGCGGCAAGCTCCAGCATTTCCACCATGAAGGTGCTGGCGCCGGCCGCGAGGTCGTCGCGAGCGCCCGCGCGCGTGAAGATGCGATCCACCAGACTGATCTCGGCGCGCTCGGCGGGCACGAAGCTGCCGATCTGCGCCAGCAGCACGATCAACGCCGTCTGGCGCAAATAGGTGGACTTGCCGGCCATGTTGGGTCCGGTGAGCACCAGGATTTGCCGATCATCGGGATCGAGTCGCGTGTCGTTCGGGACGAACGGCTCCGTTTGGCTGGCCTCGACGACCGGATGGCGACCGGCCTCGATCTCGATGCGGCCCTCATCGGTGAGCCGCGGTCGCGTGTAGCCCTGGAGCACGGCCACCTCGGCCAGCGATGCGGCGACGTCAAGCGCGGCAATGGCCGCCGACGAGTCGAGCATGGTGGGAGCCCATCCCGCGAGACGTTCCACCACTTCCTCGAACAACAGGGATTCGAGGGCCTCGATCTGTTCCTGGGCGTTGAGAACCTCCGCCTCGCGCTCCTTCAGCTCAGGGACCACGTAGCGCTCCGCGTTGGCCAGCGTCTGCCGACGCTCATAGCGCTCCGGCACCCGGTCCGCATAGGCGCGGCCGACTTCGATGTAGTAGCCAAACACGCGATTGAAGCGAACTTTGAGCGACCTGATCCCCAGGCGCTCGCGTTCCTGCGATTCGAGCGCCGCGATCCAGGCCTTGGCCGACCCGGCGCCGGCCACCAACCGGTCCAGCTCGTCGCTGTAGCCGGCGCGGATAGTGCGCTCGCCGTCGTCGATGGCTCGCGCGATCAGCGCCTGAGCCGCGTCGCAGGTGTCGATGCGTTCGCGCGGACGCTCAAGTGCCCCGGCGGCTTCGTCGAGCGCCCCACGCACCGAGGCGAGGCCGTCGAGCGCGGTGGCGACGCGGCGGGCGTCGTTGACGCTCGCCGTGCGTCGCAGGACTCGGTTGGCCAGTCGCTCGAGATCGCCGACGGATCTCAGGGCGTCCCGCAGCTCCGCTCGACAGTCGGCGTCGGTCGCGAGCGCCTCGACCAGGTCCAGTCGTTGCTCGATCACGTCGCGCTCGAGTGAGGGACGCGCGACATGCCGCCGCAAACGCCGGGCGCCCATGGGTGTGCGGGTGTGATCCAGCACACCCAGCAAGCTGTGGTCGCGGCGCGAGGCGCGTCCGCCTGTTTCCAGCTCCAGATTCATTCGTGTGGCGGGGTCGAGCTCCATGTGGGCCGCCACGCTGTAGGCGTGCAGGCCGGTGAGCACGTGAAGCGCGTTTGCGTCCGTTTCGGTGACGTAGGCGAGCAGCGCCCCGGCGGCCCGCAGCGCCTGCGGACGGTGCGCGAGCCCCAGACCGTCGAGGTCCTGGACGCCGAAATGGCGGCGCAGCGACTCCTCCGCCGTGGAGGGATCGGCCATCCAGTCGGGGCCGGTAACTGCGCCGGGCAGGTCGACGTCGCCGAAGGCCAGCGTCTCGCGCGGCGCTATCCGACTGAGTTCGGGATCGAGCTGATCGCGGCGCAGCTCGGTGGCGCTGAATTCGCCGGTGGTCACGTCGGCGTAGGCGAAGCCCACGTGGTTCTCCGAGGGCACGACGGCCGCCAAGTAGTTGTTCGCCTGCGGCCGCAGCATGTCCTCGTCGACGATCGTGCCCGGCGTGATCACCCGCGTGACCGCGCGATCCACGAGGCCATTGCCGGAGGCGTTCACCTGGTCGCACACCGCCACGCGGTGTCCGGCCGAGACAAGCTTGGCGATATATCCGGCCACCGCGTGATGCGGCACGCCGCACATGGACGAGCGTCCGCTCCGACCGAATTCGCGCGAGGTGAGGACGATTTGCAGCTCTTCGGCGGCGACCTCCGCGTCCCGGTCGAACAGCTCGTAGAAGTCACCGAGGCGGAAGAACAGCAGCGCTTCGGGATGCTGCCGTTTTATGTCAAGGTATTGGCGCCGCAGCGGTGTCAGCGTCGTCGTGCTCACGCCGCCACGCCCCAGCCTCCCATTTCGCCGCGCCGTTCCAGGCCGTACAAAAGCCGAACTGTTACGTGATGGTACTACCCGCGCCCGGAAAGCCGCGTCTGCGGGCGCGCGGCGGCGTAGGCTGCGCTTGGCGTCGCCGGGGATTGCGACGCGGCATGCCGCCTGGAGAGGCCTGTGGCGGAGCTGTTGCTGCTGGGCGCCGCTCTCTCATGGGCGGTGAGCATTGTGGCCTTGCGTCCGCTAACCGCGCGGCATGGGGCGCTGCCAATCACCGCCGTGCGAGCCATCGCGCCGGCGGCGGCCTTCGCGCTGATTGTGACGGTGGGCGGTCGCTGGGGCGAGGCCGCATCCATGCCCCTGGTGAATCTGCTCGCCATCCTGGCCGCCGTGGCCCTTGGGATCGGCGGCGGCGAAGTGCTCGTCATTCGCGCCGTGCCCCGGGTGGGAGTCTCGCGGGCTTACGCCCTGGCGTCGACCTATCCGCTGTTCACCGCCCTGATCGCCATCACGGTGCTTGGCGAGACGCTCACCGTGATCGCCGGGGCCGGTGGAGTGCTCACCGTGGCCGGTGGGCTGCTGCTCGCCATCGAGCCCGCCGCGCGGTCCGGCGCGGCGGCGCCCGGGCCGTGGCGACTGCGTACCTCGGTGGGCGCCGTTTACGCGTTGCTCGCGTCCCTGATGTTCGCTCTCGATTTGAATGCGCTCAGGATCGCCCTCGAGGGCCTGCCGCCGGAGATCGTCAACGCCGTGCGGATGCCGCTGGCGGCGCTGGCGTTGAATGTGGCCGCGCTCGCCTCCGGCGGCCGCTGGGCGCCTGTGAGCCTCGGCCGGCGTGACAGCCTGATCGCGCTAGGGAGTGGACTGCTGGCTCTGACGGTGGGCGGCTATATGTTTCTCTCCGGCATTCAAGTCATCGGCGCGGCGCGCGGCGGCGCGCTCACAGCCACGGCCCCCGTGTTCGTGCTGATCTTGAGCAGCGCGATCCTGCGCGAGCGGCCGGGACGCTACGCCATTGCCGGCATTCTGGTCAGCGTCGTGGGGGTGGCGATGCTGACGATCGGCTAGGCATCGACGTCGAGCAGCACTTTGCCGCAGTCGCCCGAGAGCACCAGTTGCATGGCGTCCTCGAACTTGTGCAGCGGAAACGTGTGCGTCACAAGCGGCTCAAGCAGATCGCCATGGGTCTGGAGGAAGGCCTCCGTGCGGTACCAGGTGTCCCAAATCAATCGCCCGGTGACGCCGTAGGCTTCCAAGCCCTTGAACATGAACTCCTCGGCCAGGTCGATGACGATGGGCTTGGGCGGAATGCCCAAGAACACGATCTTGCCGGCATTGGCCGAGACGCGCAGGGCCTGACGCAGCGCCGTGGGGTGCCCGGACATTTCCAGGCTGACGGTGGGGCGCTCACCGAGGGCATCGACGATATCGTGCTCGACGGTTGGGCTGGCGGCATCCACGGTCACATGCGCCCCGACCTGCTCAGCCAGCGTCCGGCGATAGGCCGATACGTCCGTGGCCACGATCGGGAAGGCTCCTGCCGTGTAGGCCACCGCGATTGCCATGAGGCCCATGGGCCCGCACCCGTACACCGCGACCGGCTGACCGGATACGTCGTAGCGCATGGTGGCGTGCACGGCGTTGCCCAACGGCTCGAAGAGGACCGCCCGCTCCAGTGGAATTGAAGGCGGTACGCGCCAGGCGAGCCGCATGGGCACGGCGGCGTATTCGGCGAACCCGCCGGACACGTCGATGCCGAGAATGCGCAGGTTCTCGCACACGTGGGCGTTGCCGGTGCGGCATGGGCGGCAGACGCCATCGAAGATATGGCTCTCGATGGCGACGAGGTCGCCGAGCTCGTAGCCCTGCACCTGGTCCCCGGCGTCGGCAACTTCGCCGACGAGTTCGTGGCCCAATGTGAAGGGCGTGGGGTAGTTGCCGGCCGCCCATTCGTCCCAGAGATACAGATGCTTGTCCGAGCCGCAGATGCCGCTGCGCCGCACCTTGATCAGGATTTCATCGGCGGCGGGCCGCGGTCGCGGCAACTCGGCCAGCTCGACCCCGCGGGTTGGCGCGGCCTTGCGCACGGCAAGCATCGACGTCATGCAGGTCCTACGTGGGGGTGCCCGAGACAACGGCGGGCGCTGGACATCGAGCTGCGGACGCGCTAGTTGGACGAATCGCCATTCGCGACGAACTCGGCCTCCAGCTTGCGGATCTCGTCGGTCAGCACGGGCAGCATGTCCGACTCATCCACGGTGCGCAGGATCTCGCCCTTGCGGAAGATCACGCCGCGGCCCTTGCCGCCGGCAATGCCGATGTCGGCATCCATTGCCTCACCGGGGCCATTCACGACGCAGCCCATCACCGCGACCTTGAGCGGCTCCTTGACCGTGCCCATCACCTCTTCTACCGCATCGGTTAGGCCGAAAAGGTCGATCTCGCAGCGTCCGCAGGACGGACACGAGACCATCGTGGGACCGGCTTCCTTGAGGCCGAGCACCTTGAGGATTTCGGTGGCGACGAAGACTTCCTCGACGGGGTCGGTCGTGAGCGACACGCGCATGGTGTCGCCGTAGCCGTCGTACAGCAGACTGCCGAGCCCGACAGACGAGCGGATGATGCCGGTGCGCGGCGGACCGGACTCCGTGATGCCGATGTGGAAGGGGTACATGGTGCGCTGGGCGATGGCCTTGTAGGCCTCAATCGTCACTTCAACCTCGAACGACTTGAGCGAAATCTTGATCTGGTCGAAGTTGAGATCTTCCAGGATTTTGACGTGCTCGAGAGCGTCCTCAACCATGGCTTCCACGAGCTCCTGGCCCTCGGGGCGTCGGTCGACCTTCTTGGACCAGGCCTCCTGGATCGATCCGGCGTTGACCCCGATACGGATCGGGATCTCGCGCTCCTTGCAGGCGCGAACGACCGCTTCGACCTTCTCACGTCCGCCGATGTTGCCCGGATTGATGCGCAGGCAGTCCATGCCGGCTTCGGCGGCCATGAGGGCCAGCCGATGGTCGAAGTGGATGTCGGCCACCAGCGGCGCGTCGGTGCCGGCGCGGATGTCGGGGAGCGCTGCGGCGGCGTACTTGTCGGGCACGGCCAGGCGCACGATGTCGCAGCCGGCTTCGACGAGCTGGTGGATCTGGGCGAGCGTGGCGGCGACGTCGCGCGTGTCGGTGATCGTCATCGACTGGATGCTGATCGGCGCCCCGCCGCCGATCTCCACGTCGCGGACCTTGATGGGAAATGATCCTCGGCGTCGAATCACAGCAGCGTCACCTCGCCATGCACGTATGCAGACACGAACGCGGGCCGCTCCGAGCGTAGCCGGTTATGCGGACGGACTCCAGTTAGCCATGCGGCTAGAACCCCGCCAACCGCTGCACGTCGCTGACGGTGATGACCACCGCCAGCGCCATCAGCAGCATGATGCCCACGAAGTGGAAGGCGGCCTCGCGGCGCGGATTCAGCCGCCGACCGGTGAGCCACTCGAAGCCCACGAACACCAGCCTGCCCCCGTCAAGACCGGGCCACGGAAGCAAGTTGATCAGCCCAATCTGCGCCGAGAGCAGCGCGCCCAGGAAGAGCACAGTCTCAAGGCCGCGACGGGCCGCCTGGTCAACGACTGCGGCGATGCCGACGGGACCGGCGACCTGGACCGGCCCGCCGCCGATCCATTCCCCAATGGCCAGCGGCACCAGGCCCAATGACTCGATCGTGCGGGTGACCCCGCGCACCGCCGCGATGTGCAGCGGCGCGGGTTCGCGCACCGAACCGATGACGATGCCGAGGGGGCCTTCACCAGGCGGCGGCTCGGCCCGCGGCACCGCGCGCACGGTGACGGTGGCCGCACCGCGCTGGATCTCGAACGTGACCGGTTGCCCGGCTGCGCCATCCAAGGCGCCAATCACATCGCGCACGCTGGCAGCGGCGGCGCCGTCAACCGCCAGAATCCGGTCGTCGGCCAGCAGACCCGCTCGCGCCGCTGGCGAAGCCTCGGCGACCGCCACGATGCGCGCCCCAACCTCGTCGGCGATGAGCGATCCCGCCATGAAGAGGATCGGCGCGAGCAGGAAGTTCATCAAAGGCCCGGCCACGAGGATCAGCGCGCGCTGCCAAGGCTTTCGCCGTGCGAACCCCTGCGGCGCGTCGAAGTCGTTTGACTCGCCCGCCAGGCGCACATAGCCGCCAAGGGGCAGAGCGTTGATGGCGAACCGCGTGCCGCCGAGGTGAATGGACGCCCCGGTGGAACCGAAGGCTGCCTGCGGGCCCCGGCGAAGCTCGGCCTGCAACTCCCCGTCGCGAAGGCGCGCGGCAATGGCCGCTCCCGTCTCGGGATCGACGCGCACGACCGGCAGCGCCAGAGCGTCGGCGCCCGCCAGATGCACAGTCAGCTCCGGCGGCACGGCCAGGATGGCGCCCACCGCGCCCGAGGCCTCAGCCGCGCGCAGTTCCGCCCGCGTCGGAGGCTCGACGTCGCTGTACAGCAGGATGGCGTTGCGGAGCCCGGGATCGTCCGGGTCGGTGGCGCCGACGAGCCGAACCACGCCGTCGACTTGCGACGCGGCGTCTTGTGCCAGCGGCTCCGCCGGAATGGCGTCGTCGCCGCGGAGCCGCGACCACACGCGCGGGGGCAAACCGATGGCGAAGGTATGGACCGCGACGCCAAAGCGGCGGGCGAGGGCGTAGTGGCCCAATTCGTGCACGAACACGATGAGCGACAGCAGCGCCAGGAAGATCGGGATCACGATCACCATGCTCGCCCCGGAATCGAGCAGGGCCTGGATCGGATTCACGACGCGGCCGCGACGCTCCGGCGTACGTGCTCGACGCCCTGGCGATGGGCGTCGAGGGCCGTGTCGAGCGAGTCAAGGGGTCGCACCGGCGTTGCCGCCATCGCGTCCAGCACGGCGTCCACCATCTCTCCGAAGCGCAAGTCGCCACCCAGGAAAATCTCGACCGCCGCGTCATCGGCGCCGCACAGCGTGGCCGGCGCGGTGCCGCCGGCCCGGCCGGCCTCCATCGCCGCGCGCAGCAGGGGAAACCGTTCGAGGTCCGGCGTCTCGAATCGCAACTGCCGCAGCTCGTCCAACGCCAGGTTGGAATGGGCGGCGTTCAGCCGCTCGGGGTAGGCCAACGCATATTGAATGGGGTGGCGCATATCCGGGGTTCCAAGCTGGGCTTTCAGCGAGCCGTCGTGGAATTCAACCATGGAGTGCACGATGGACTCTGGATGAATGATCACTTCGATGCGGTCGTAGGGCATGTCGAACAGCCAATGGGCCTCGATGACCTCCAATCCCTTGTTCATCAGGCTGGCCGAGTCGGTGGTGATCTTTGGCCCCATGACCCAGTTCGGGTGCTTGAGCGCCTCCGCGGCGGTCGCGTCGCGCACAGTGGCGGCGTCGGTCTCGCGAAACGGCCCGCCGGACGCCGTGAGAATCAGCCGGCGAATGGCCGCCGGGTCTTCGCCTGCCAGGCACTGCCACAGGGCGCTGTGCTCGCTGTCGATCGGCAGGATTTGAGCCCCGGTGCTGTCCGCGAGATCGCGGAACAGCCGGCCGCCCATCACCAGCAGCTCCTTGCTCGCCAGGGCGACGGTGTTGCCGGCTCGGAGAGCCGCCTCGGTGGGGCGGAATCCGACGTCGCCGACCGTCGCCACCACGACCATGTCCACGTCGTCGCGCCCCGCGAGCTGCTCGAGGCCCTCCGGGTAGGGCAAGCGCTCGCAATTCGCCGGCCACGCCGCGGTTGCCGCCGACGTATCCCGCAGGCAAGCCGCTGGCACGTTGAACTCCGTGATTTGCTGCACCAGCAGATCGCAACTCGAGTTGCAGGTGAGCCCGCAGACCTCGAAGCGGTCGGGGTGCGCGCGCACGACGTCAAGGGTCTGGCAGCCGATGGATCCGGTTGCGCCGAGGATCACGATTCGCTTGCGTGCCGAACTCAAAGCGCGCTCCGGATGTGTGGGCGGCGGCGTGCTCGCGCCTTGGAATCGCTAGCTGATGAAGTGGGCGGCGGCGAACACGGCCGGCACCACGAACAGCAGGCCGTCCACGCGATCCAACATACCACCATGGCCCGGGATCAATTTGCCGCTGTCCTTCGCGCCGGCGTCCCGCTTGACCATCGACGCCACGAGGTCGCCGGTCTGTGCGGCAGCGGCCCATGCCAGGCCCAAGGGGACGATCTGCCAGCCTTCGATCGGCAGGAACGGTAAGAAGGCCGCCGTGGCGGCGATGCTGGCGGCGGTGCCTCCGGCGACGCCCTCCCACGTCTTCCGTGGCGAGATGTGCGTCATGAAGCCGTGGCGTCCGACGCTGCGACCGGTCAGAAACGCTAGTGAGTCGTAAGCCCAGGTGACGACCAGCGCCAGCAGGGTCCAGGCGAACCCGTCGGGCGACGCGCGCAGCACCACCGCCAGCCCGAGCAGCGCGCCGGCGTAGCCGCCGGCCGCCGCCGCAAGCGCCCAGTTGGCAAAGCGGTGTTGCTCGGTCGTGCCCAGTTGGGCGATCAGCCCCGCGGCAAGCAGTGCGGTGGTGAGCGCCGCCAGCCAGACTCGCTCACCTCCTGGAAGCGCCACCAGTGCCACGCACAAGGCCCCAAGGGCCGGCGCGAGGGCTCGCAAGTGCTGGCGCGGGTTGCACACAAGCAGGTGCGCCAGCTCGTGCGCCGTCAGTGCGGCCCCGACAATCGCGAGTACCGCCAGCGCCGCCGGGTGCCACCAGACCAGCGCCACAACCGCCGGGATGAGGACGGCCCCGCTGACGACGCGCGCGCGCAGCGAACGCTATCCGGAGATCAGGTCGCTTACCACGCGCGGTTGGTCCGCCACGCGCCCGAACTTGCGTTCGCGTTGCCGGTAAGTGGCCAGGGCCTTGTCGAACTCCTCGCGGGTGAAATCGGGCCACAGCGTCGGCGTGGAGTAGAGCTCCGCGTACGCCGCCTGCCAGATGAGGAAATTGCTCAAGCGCTGTTCCCCCGCCGTGCGAATGACCAGATCGGGATCGGGAATATCGCTGGTGTAGAGATACGACGCGAAGAGGTCCTCGCTCACGTCTTCCGGCGAGATACCGTCGCGCATCAGATTGCGCACGGCCCGCAGAATCTCGGAACGACCGCCGTAGTTGAACGCGATGTTGAGCGTCAACGCTTGATGCTTCACCGTCTGGCGGACGATGGTCCGCACGGCCACGCGATCCGCCAGCGGCAGCGTCTCGATCTCGCCCAGCACTCGAATGCGCACGTCCTTGTTGAAGATCGTGTCGCGCTCGGCTGCCAGGCGCTCGGGAATCAGGGCCATCAGCACGTCCACTTCGTCGTGGGGTCGGTCCCAATTCTCGGTGGAGAAGGCGAAGACGGTCAGGGTGGAGATGCCGAGGTCAATGCAGGCCTCGGCAATCCCGCGCACTCGCAGCGCACCCTCGCGGTGCCCCTCGGTTCGAGGCAGCTGGCGGCTGCGCGCCCAGCGACCGTTGCCGTCCATGATGATGGCCACGTGGTCGGGCGTCGGCGTCTCGGATCCCATCAAGGCCGTGCTGGCATTTAAACGGTCATCACCTCGGTTTCCTTGCGTTCGCCGGCGGCATCGACGGCCGCGATGTTGCGGTCGGTCAGCTGCTGCAGCTGTTGCCCGCCTCGGTGGACCTCGTCCTCGGAGGCCTCTTTCTGGCGGGAGAGGTCGCGCAGGTCGTCATGCACGTCCCGACGAATATTGCGAACCGCCACGCGCGCATCCTCCACGCGGCTGCGGACGATCTTCACCAGGTCGCGTCGACGGTCTTCGCTGAGGGGTGGAATCGGCAAGTGGATCACCGCGCCGTCGTTTGACGGCGTGATGCCGAGATCGGACTTGAGGATCGCGCGTTCGATATCGGGAATGGCCGACTTGTCCCAGGGCTGAATCACCAGCAAACGCACTTCCGGCACGGAGATGCCGGCGATTTGCTTGAGGGCCGTCGGCTGGCCGTAGTACTCGACGCTGAGGTTCTCCACCAAGGCGGGCGAGGCGCGCCCGGTGCGTGTGGCCTGCAACTCCTGTTCAAGGTGGGCCACGGCCTGCCGCATGCGGTGGGTCGCGTCGTCGAGGAATTCGTCGATGAGCTCGCTCATGCCGCGATCACTGTACCGACGCGCTCGCCGGTGAGCACGCGCTGCAAGCTGCCCGGGTCCTCAAGCCGAAAGACCACGATCGGCAGGTCGTTGTCCATGCAGAGGCTGAACGCCGTCGCATCCATGATCCGCAGCCCTCGGTTGAGAGCGTCCAGATAGGTGATCTCGTCGAGCCGGGTGGCATTGGGATTCAGCTCCGGGTCGTCCGTATATGCGCCGTCGACCTTGGTCGCCTTGAGCAGGGCCTGGGCGTTGATCTCCATCGCGCGCAAGGCACCGGCCGTGTCCGTGGTGAAGAACGGATTGCCCGTGCCGGCGGCAAAGATGACCACGCGTCCTTGCTCGAGGTGGGCCATGGCCTTGCGCCGGATGTAGGGCTCTGCCACCTCGCGCATCTCGATGGCCGTTTGGACGCGAGTGGGAACGTCGACGCCTTCCAGCGCCTCCTGTAGGGCAAGGGCGTTCATCACCGTGCCCAGCATGCCGATGTAGTCGGCCGTCGAGCGGGCCATGGTCGGCATCTCACCGCCGCGCCAGAAGTTGCCCCCGCCGATGACGATGGCGATCTCGACGTTGAGCGCGCGGGCCTCGACGATTCGGTCGGCCACGGCGCGCGCGCGGCCGGGCTCGATGCTGAACCCGTCTTCACCGGCGAGCGATTCCCCGCCAATCTTCAGGAGCACACGCTGATATGTGTGGGCTCGCACCGCTGTTCCCCCCGTACCGGCGCTAGATCTCGTAGCGAATAAACCGCCCGATCTGAATTCGTTCTCCGACCCGGGCCTCGACGTCGTGCACGACCTCGTGCACCTTTCTGGACGTGTCGCGAAACCACGGCTGGTCGAGCAGGGCCTGCCCGTCCCCCGTGTCCTCGTCGGCAACCCGCTCGGGCGCCATCGCGGCAATGTGCATGACCAGATCGTGCGCCAAGGCTGTGAACTCGGGCGTGCGGGCGACGAAGTCGGTCTCGCAGCGGAGCTCCACGAGCGCGCCCAGTGGGCGACCCGGATGCACGTACGCCTCGATGATCCCTTCGCCGGTCTCGCGGTCGGCGCGTTTGGCCGAAAGCTCGAGCCCGCGCTCCTGCAACAACGCCTGAGCGTCCTCGATTGATCCGCCGGCGTCCTCAAGGGCTCGCTTGACGTCCATGACGCCGGCCCCAGTCTCGGCCCGAAGCGCCCGGATGTTTTCGATTGAGACTTTAGCCATTGCTCGCGTCCTGCGGGGGTTTCGGTGCGGCCGGGGGTGGCGATGCGGCGCGAGGCTTGCGCCGGCCGCGCGGCGGAGGGCCGGACTGTGCTGTAGCCCGTCGCCGAGCACGCGCGGGACGCCGTGCGGAGGCCGCATCTGCCGTTGCCGGCTTGGCGGCCGCTGCCCCCCCGGGCTGGGTTGTTGCCTGGGATTCCCCGCCCGCGGGCGCTGTTTCCTCGGCCGCCGCGAGCATGGCGGCTTCCATGTCCGCCGCGGACGCACCTTGCTGCTCGGCGCGAGCGGCCGCCGCCATGGCGGCTTCGGCTTCCCGAGCGGCTTGCACCGCTCGCTCGGCTTCCCGCCGCTCGTGCTCTTCGCGACCCCCGAGGACGGTGTTGGCGATTTGCTCCGCGACCGCCCGCACGGCGCGAATCGAATCGTCGTTGCCGGGAATCACGTAGTCGACGACCTCCGGATCGCAGTTCGTGTCGGTGAGCGCGATGATCGGGATGTTCAAACGACGCGCCTCTTTGACGGCGATCGCCTCGCGCTTGGGATCGATGATGAAAAGCGCGGCGGGCAGCCGCGAGAGGTTGCGGATGCCGCCCATGCGTTTCTCAAGCCGGGCCGTCTCGATTGAGTGGGCATGCGCCGCCTTCTTCGACATTCGCTCGACGTCGCCGGCTTGCTGCCGCGCTTGCAGCTCACGCAGCCGCTGCACCCGGGTCCGCAGGGTGTCGAAGTTGGTCAATGTGCCGCCCAGCCAGCGGTGCACCACGAAGTGCGCCCCGCAGCGCTCGGCCTCTTCGCGCACCACCTCTTGCGCTTGCTGCTTGGTGCCGACAAAGATGATCTCGCCGCCTTCGGCCGCAATTGATCGAATAAACGCCTGTGCGGCCATCAGACCGCGCACGGTGTGCTGCAGGTCCACGATATGAATCCCGCCGCGCGCCCCAAAAATAAATGGGCGCATCTTCGGGTTCCACCGAGGTGTGCGGTGCCCGAAGTGCACCCCGGCTTCCAGCAGGTCTCGCATGGTTGCAACCGCCATGCCGCATCGTCCTTTCGTTTGCCCTTGGCTCATCCGCCGTCGTCGCCCCGGCTGCCAACCGCTTGCGCGGCAGGGCGCAGCAGGTCAGACGGCGTGTGTATTCGCCCGCAATGTTCGGGCGTGCGCCAAGCATATCGCAGGCCGCCGGCATGACGGACGCCTGCCGGCCGTGAGCCTCAAGCGCGTCGCCGGCTTCCTGACCGCCCGCGGCGGCGCCCGCCCCCTGCCGCGACACGCTCCGCGCGGGCCGCCAGCAAATCCACTGCCTCGGCGAGGGTGATCGATGACGGATCGCGATCCTTGGGCACGCTGGCGTTGAGCTTGCCGTCGGTGACATAGGGACCATAGCGACCGTCGCGCACCGTGATGGTCGCCTGCGAGGTCGGGTGCGGCCCGAGCTCGGCCAGCGCCGGGGGCGGCTCACCGCGCCGACGTGTCTGGCGCGGCGTTCGCAGCACCTCAAGGGCCTCAGCGAGTTCGACGGATGCCAGCTTGTCGTAGCGGGCATCGCCTTGCCCGGGCAGACTGCGAGACTCGCTGCCACATCGCACGTAGGGGCCGTACGGTCCGTCCTGCACGGTCACGTCCTCGCCCGTTTCAGGGTGGGTCCCCAACCGCTTCGGATACGCGAGCAACTCGAGCGCCTGGTCGAGAGTGATCGACTCGGGATCGATCGTGGGCCATACGCTGGTGGTCTGCGGGCGCTTTCGGCTGCCGGCCCCAGAGCTGGCTTGGCCGTCGCCACGCTGCAAGTACACGCCTCGGCGACCGTGCTTGAGAAAGATCGGCAGCCCCGATTCAGGGTCGCTGCCAAGCGGCTGATCCCCGCGCGCCGCCTGCTCCAGCAACTCGGCGGCCGCGTCGACGGTCAGTTGATCGGGGTCCAAGTCCTCCGGCACCCGCGCTCGAATGTCGCTGTCGGGTGCGGTGATGAAGGGGCCGTAGCGCCCGATCCGAACAGCAAGTTGCGATCCGTTCGCGCCGGCCAGCGGGATGGTGCAGACCGTGCGTGCGTCGATGGCATCCCAGCTCGAATCGATGCGGTGGTGCAGGCCCTCGCGCAGCATGGCCTGGTCGCCGTTGGCCGCCGCGCCGTCAGAACCGAAGTAGAACTCCGATAGCCAGGGCAGCGGATCGAGCTCGCCCGCGGCCACCCGGTCCAGCCCGTCTTCCATGCGGGCGGTGAAGCCGGAGTCGGCCAACTCGGGGAAATGCGCGGCCATGAGCTGAATCACGGCGAACGCGTGCCACCGGGGAACCAGCGCCGCACCCTTGCGCGCCACGTACTTGTCCTGAATCGTCTCCAGAATGGTGGCGTAGGTGGAGGGGCGACCGATGTCCAGCCGCTCCAATTCGCGGATCAGGCTGGCCTCGGTCCAACGGTCAGGCGGGCGCGTCGTGCGCTCGGTGGGTTCGACCGCGTGCACGGCCAACTCTTGGCCGCCGGACATGTCCGGAAGGAGCCGGTCGTCGTCGCCGTCTCCGGCGCTGTAGATCCTTAGGAAGCCATCAAAGACCACGACTTGGCCGTTGGCCTGAAACACCGCGGCGCCGTCGGAGCCTGCGGCGGCCTCAATCCGCACGCGAGTCCGTTCGAACTGGGCGTCCCGCATTTGCGAGGCCAGCGTGCGTTGCCAAATCAGCGTGTAGAGGCGCTGCCCATCGGCGTCCACGTCGGCTCCCAGGTCATTCGGGTGCTGGAAGCGCTCGCCGGCGGGGCGAATGGCCTCATGTGCCTCCTGAGCCCTTGCGGTCCGCGCGCGGTACCGCCGTGGTTGGTCGGGGAGGTATTCGTCGCCGGCGCGCTCCCGAACCTCGGCCCGCGCCGCGGCAATGGCCTGCTGGGACAGCGCGGGTGAATCCGTGCGCATATAGGTGATGTAGCCGCTCTCGTAGAGCCGCTGGGCCACCCGCATCGTTCGGCGGGCACTGAAGCGAAATCGGCGTGAGGCCGCTTGCTGCAGCGTCGAGGTGATAAACGGCGGCGCCGGACGCCGCGTGACTGGGCGCTTCTCCACGCTAACCACGTGAAACGCCGCGTCGGCAAGCGCCGTGGCGAGGCGGCGCGCGTCACCCGCGTCGAGGCGTCGAACCGAGCGGCTCGCCAGCAGATCGCCGGTGGCCTGGTCAAAGTCCTCGCCGACGGCGATGTCCTGGCCGTCGAGACTCACCAGACGGGCGGGGAACGTGGCGTCGGGGCGACCGACAGGCGCCAGCGTCGCCGTCAGCCCCCAATAGTCCGCATGCACGAAGGCCATTCGTTCGCGTTCGCGGTCGACGATGAGCCGCAACGCCGGAGTCTGCACGCGACCGGCGGACAGGCCGCTTTGCACCTTTTTCCAAAGGACCGGCGACACCAGATACCCAATCAGCCGATCCAGCACGCGACGCGCTTCCTGCGCCCGCACCAAGTGCTCGTCGATGTCGCGCGTGCGCCCCAGCGCTGCCTCCACGGCCGAGTGCGTGATCTCGTGGAAGACCATGCGCCGGATAGGCAATCGAGGCTTCAAGACTTCGACCAGGTGCCAGGCGATCGCCTCGCCCTCTCGATCTTCATCGGTCGCGATCAACAGCTCTCGCGCGTTCTTCAAGTCGCTCCGCAGGCTGGCGACGACGCGCTTCCGGTCGGCGGGGATTATGTAAACCGGGCGGAAGCCTTCGTCCACATTAACCGCCAGCGTGGCCCAGCTTTTGCCCTTGATGCTCTTGGGGACTTGGGCGGCGCTGGCCGGCAGGTCGCGCACATGACCCACCGACGCCACGACCTTGTATTGCGACCCGAGGAATCGCTGCAGCGTGGCGGCCTTGGCGCCCGACTCCACGATGACGAGGTTCTTTTCCCGTCCGGTCCCCGTCGCCGCGGTGGCGGCGCGTTTGCGTGCGGCCATGATCGTGTTGTTTGTCCTTGCCTTTTTTCGGTTACCGGTTCGCTCGGCGTCCCTACCGAGACGCCGGCGCCAGCGCGTCCCAGCGTACGAGGTCGTCGAGCAGCCGCATTAACTTGGCTTGCCATTCTGCATCGCGGGCGAAGTCGGGCCACACGAGGCCGGCCTGGCCGCGCTTGATGCCCCATCCTGCCGCTTTGAGCATCACGGTTGGGCTGGGTACGAAATCCGGCGGCGACTTGATGATCAGCTCACGTCCGTAGGTTGTGACGGCGGAAAACCCCAGCGCCTGCGCGCGCGCCTTGATCCGCAGCAGATACGCCAGATTGTCCACGGGCCGCGGCAGCGCACCAAACCGGTCTCGGATATCCGCGATGGCCGCCTCGACTTCGTCGATTCCGCGCAGCCGGGCCAGTCGCTGGTATTCGCGCACCTTGGTGGCATAGGAGCCCATGTAGTCATCGGGGAGAAACGCGTCGAGCGGAAGGTCCACCACCGCGCCCGGCAGCTCGGGATCGGGCGCCACGCCCCGCAGCCGGTCCACGGCGTCCGCGAGCATCCGCGAGTAGAGGTCGAAACCGACGGCGCTCATGTGGCCATGCTGCTCGGCGCCAAGCAGATTTCCCGCGCCGCGAATCTCAAGGTCGCGCATCGCGATGCGGAAGCCGGCCCCAAGATCCGACGCCTCGAGAATCGTCTGCAGGCGCTTCTGGGCCTGCTCGGTGAGCGTGTGCCCCTTTTGATACATGAAGTAGGCATAGGCCTGAGCGGCAGCCCGGCCCACGCGGCCCCGCAGCTGATACAGCTGCGCCAGGCCGAACTGCCAGGCGTCGTTGACGACAATGGTGTTGACGTTCGGAATGTCCAACCCGTTCTCGATGATGGCGGTCGCCACCAGCACCTGGGCATCGCCACGGGCAAAGCGATACATCACTTCCTCGAGCTCCGCCGGCGGCATTTGACCGTGGGCCACGAGCATCTCCACATGCGGCAGCAACTCCTGCAGCCGTCGTTGCCAGGTGTAGATCGTTTGTACCCGGTTGTGCAGGAAATAGACCTGCCCGCCGCGACCTAGCTCGGAGCGCACGGCTTCTCGCACGATGCCGTCGTCGTAGGTTGTCACGTAGGTCTTGACGGCCAGGCGCTGCTCCGGCGGCGACTCGATCACGCTGATCTCACGCAGGCTGGCCAGCGCCATATGCAGCGTGCGGGGGATCGGCGTGGCGGTGAGCGTGAGCACGTCCACGTTCTTGCGCAGCGCCTTGAGCCGCTCTTTGTGCGCGACGCCGAAGCGCTGCTCTTCGTCGACCACGATCAGCCCCAGGTCGGCAAACGTCACATCGCGCTGCAGGAGCCGATGCGTTCCGATGACGATGTCAACGTCCCCAGACGCCAGCCCCGCCAGCACGTCCAGCTGCTCGCGGCGACTGCGGAACCGGCTGAGCAGCTCGACCTTGACCGGATAGTCGGTCAGACGCGAGACGAACGTATCGAAGTGCTGCTGCGCCAGGATGGTGGTCGGCACCAGCACCGCCACCTGCCGCCCGTCCATGGCGGCCTTGAAGGCCGCGCGCAGGGCCACCTCGGTCTTGCCATAGCCGACGTCGCCGGCCACGAGGCGATCCATCGGGCGCTCGCGTTCCATATCGGTCTTGGTATCGGCGATTGCGCTGAGTTGGTCCGGCGTCTCGATGAAGGCGAACGCTTCCTCGAAATCCCGCTGTGCCGCGGAATCGGCGCCGAACGCCATGCCGGTGGCCAGCTCGCGCGCGGCGTAGATGTCCAGCAGCTCGGCAGCGATCGACTCCGCCGATTTCCGCGCACGCCGTTTCGCACGCTGCCAGTCGGCGGTGTTGAGCCGGCTGAGCTTGGGCTCGGCTTCGCTCATGCCGACAAATTTCTGCACGCGGGCGACCTGATCGACCGGCACGTAGAGGCGGTCGTCACCCTGGTACTCCAAGAGCAGGTACTCACGCGCGCCGCCCGTGTCCTCGAGCTGCACGATGCCGGTGAAACGCGCCACGCCGTGGTCCACGTGCACCACGAAATCACCGGGCTGGAGGTCGGCGAGGAAGGTCCGCTCCGCCCCGCGCCGTGACCGTCGGCCGCGCCGAAGTCGTCGGCGGCCAAAGACCTCGGCGTCAGTGACCAGGGTGAGTCGCAGGCCGTCGTGGCGCAGCCCTTCACTCAGCGTGCCGCCGAGCACGCTGATGGAGCCCGAGGCGTCCAGTGCCTCCAATTCCTCAAGCGCCACGGTCGGCAGATGTTGATCGAGCAAAAGCCGTTGCAGGCGGCGTCCCTGGTAGCTCACGATCACCACGCGGCGGTCGTCGCGACGCAGGGCTTCCAAGTCGTCGGACAGGCGCCGCAGGCGCCCCGCATACGAAGGCACGGGGCCGAAATTCTCGATGACCGTGCGCCGGCCGTCGGCGGCGCCGGGCAGGCTGGGGACGTAGGTCAGCCGCACCGTCGCGCGTTCCACGCGTTCGATCGCGGCGGCTGCGGGAAACAGCGGCGAGGTGAAGTCCGCGGGGAGCTCGCCGTTGGCCGCCAGGCGCTCCCGGTTCTCCGTCGCGGTGCGCTCGGCGTCGCGGGCGGCCAGTCGCAGCTGCTCGAGTTCGTCGACCACATGCACCCCGTGCGACGCATAGTCGAGCAGCGATACGGCATCGGGCAGCAGGCTGGTCGTGTAGAACGCGGCGTCGTCAAAGTACTCGCCGCCTTCGAGTCGCTCGAGGTGGCTGCGCCACGTCTGCCGGTCTTCGGGCCGCAGATTGGCAAGCGGCAGCTCGCGCAGACGTCCAGCGACCCGATTGCCCAGCCAAATCGGGACCTCGGTGGCGGGAGTGATGATCAATTCAGGCGCCGGACGCAGGGAGCGCTGCGAGTCCGGATCAAACGTGCGCACGGACTCGATCTCATCGCCGAAGAAATCGACCCGCACGGGCAGCCCGGCGCCCGGGGCAAAGATGTCCACGATGCCGCCGCGGTGGGCAAACTCGCCCGGCCGTTCGACGAGCGGCGTCGATTCATATCCCAGGCTGACGAGGCGTCGAGTCAATGCGTCCAGGTCGGTGACCGCGCCCGGCGCGAGTGTGAGGTAGTTGCCCCTGAATTCGTCCACCGGCATGAGCCGCCGCATGAGGGCGCGGACCGAAGCGACCACGACGATGGGATCGCCCGCATTGGCGTGCGCCAGCCGGCCCATCACGGCCACGCGCCGAGCGAGGAGGTCGTGATTGATGGCCAGCATCGCGAATGCCGGTTGGTCGACGTCGGGGAAATGCAACACGGGGACGTCACCGGCCCACAGGCCGATGTCATGCGCCAGCTCCCCGGCTCGCGCCTCCTCGGCAGTCACGACGATGAGCGGGCGCCGCAGGCGTTCGACCAGCAACGCGACGTACACGGGCTTCAGTCCATCGCGCAGCTCGACGGTAAGCGATTCCTCCTCCTGCCCGGTCGCCGCCAACGCCGCGGCCAGCGTCGGCTCGCCGGCGAATTCAGCTGCGAGGTCGGATAGCCGCATGGTTTTGGTTCACCTGTTGCATCACGTCGGCCAGCGGCCGCGTTAATAAGGCCCGCACCGCCTCAGCCGCGCGATTGAACGCTTGGTCGATTGCCTCCCGTTCGGAAGCGGCAAAGCGTTGCAGCACATATTGCGCCGGATCCATATTCGGCGGCGGGCGGCCGATGCCGATCTTCACGCGCAGGAACTCGGCCCCTCCCACCGCCTGCAGGATTGACTCGACGCCGCGATGCCCGCCCGATGAACCGCCCTGGCGCAGGCGCACACGCGCAAATGCCAAGTCGAGATCGTCGTGCACCACGATGAGGCGGTCAGCGGACAGACCTGTGGAGCTCAGCGCGCGGGCCACCGCCGGTCCGGACGCGTTGACGTAGGTTCTCGGCTTGAGCAGCGTGACCGTCACGCCCGCAACCTCGCCGTCCCACGTGTGCGCGGCGCGCGTGCGGCGCCAATCTCGCCGCCGGTCGGCAAGCCGTTTGCACACATCGAAACCCGCGTTGTGCCGCGTGTGCGCGTACTCAGGGCCCGGATTGCCCAGGCCAACGATCAGATACGCCGCGTCGGTCTTCGCCGGTTCGCGTCGAAAGCGCCGGAGCCAGCTCACGTGGCCATCGACTCTGTCGTGGTGACGGTCAGTTGGGCTGCGAGCGTGTCGGCCACGGCGTCCCACTCGTCCAATGACAGCGTTTCGGGCCGCCGCCTGGGATCGATGTCCCGCGTCTCCAGCGCCGCGCCTATGCCCGGCGATCCCCCGAGGGCATTGGCCAGCTGCTTGCGCGGCTGCCGAAACGCGTGGCGGGCGGCGGCAATTCGGCGTGAAATCCGGGCGCGGTCGCTCGCGCCTAGGGCCCTCGGCCGCAGGCGCAGCAACGTGGACGTCACTTTGGGTCGTGGCCGGAATGCGCCCGGCGGTATGTCGAACAGCCGTTGCGGCTCCGCCAGCGACTGCACGATCACGCTCAGCAGCCGCATGCGCCCGGGCGAGGCGCACGCGCGGTCGACCACGTCGCGTTGCAGCAGAACCGTAAGGCTCTGGGGCGGGATGGCGGATTCCAGCAGCTCGATCAGCAGGCGCGTGCCAACGCTAAACGGCAGGTTGGCGACCACGTGATAGTCGGGGACGTCTAGGGCGGCAACGTCCAACGAAAGTGCGTCGTCATGCACCACGGTGATCGCCTCATCCGCGGCAAACTGCTCGCGCAGTCGCTCTGCCAGCTCACGCTCAACTTCCACCGCGATCACGCGCGACGCGAGCGGACGCAGCGCCTCGGTGAGCAATCCGGTGCCCGCGCCGATCTCGAGCACGACCGCATCGGGCGGCAATTGCGCCGCTTGGGCGATACGGCGCTGAATGCCGCGGTCCACCAGGAAATTCTGGCCGCGCCGACGCGAAGGGCGAAAGGCTGGCCGGTCGAAGGCACGCATACGCAAGTATCGAGCATAGGCCCAGTCGGGGCCGAGTTCGACTTACCCGGCCAGATATCCGCCGTCGGCCGCCAGCGTCTGCCCGGAGATGGCACGGGCGTCAACGGAAAGCAGATGAGCCACGCAGGCCGCGACTTCGTCCGGTTTCGCGTAGCGACCCATCGGCAGGCGGGGCAGTCGCAGCGACAGCGCCGCCGGGTCGGCGCGCACATTGGCCGTCATGCGCGTGGCGACCAGGCCGGGCGCCACGTTGTTGATCCGCACGTTGTGCCGCCCCAGCTCCGGAGCCAATGCCGGCGCCAACGCGTGCAGCGCGCCCTTGGCCGCGCAGTAATGCAGCTGTCCCGGCTCCGCCACGATGGCGCGAATGGAGGAGATGTTCACCACGGCGCCGGCGGCCCCGCGCCGGATCACGTCGCGCGCGACAGCCTGAATCAGAAACACCGGCCCCACTACATGCACCTCAAGCATGCGGCGCCATTCCGCGGTCTCCAGCTGCTCGATGGATCGGCGCTCCGTGAATCCCGCGTTGTTGACCAGCGCATCCACGCCGCCGAGTCGCCGGGCGGCGTCTTCCACCAGCGAGCGGCCGGCGGCGACATCGGCTACGTCGAGCTCATGCGTCTCGATCTGGCCTTCCACGGCGTGCGCATGCACCGCGGCGTCGATATCCGTGGCCACCACGCAGTAGCCGTCTTTCGCCAGACGCAGAGCGCATGCCTGGCCTATGCCGTGGGCGGCGCCGGTGACGATGGCTACCGGGCGTTCCACTGCGGGGCGTAGCTTTCGGAGACCACGAGGGTCGATCCGGTGACGTAGCTGGCGTCGGGCGAGGCCACGAAGGCCACGGCGTCGGCAATGGACGTCGGGTTGTCGCGAATGCTCTTCGCGGCGACACCGGCGACGCGGATTCCGAGCGGGGCGAGCTCGACGCCCGCGGCGCGAGTGAGCATCTCCGCCGCGCCGGCCGTCGCGCCCCCGAGCACGTTGTTTTCGCCGCTGAGCGGGAACACGTTGACGATGCACCCCGCGCCCGCCGCCCGCATCTCCTCCGCCGCCGCCCGGACGCCGTGCATCAATCCGACCAGAGCGGCGTCGAATGAGGACTCGACGTCGGCCTCGGACAAGGCCAGGAACGGCACCGGCGGCGGGTCGTCGACCACGTTCACCACCAGGTCCAGCCGCGACCAGCGTTCTCGTACGGCTTGCAACGTGCGCTGGGTCGACGTCCAGTCCCGAACATCCATCGCGAATGCCGCCGCCTCTCCTCCGGCGGCGCGGACGGATTCAGCCGCTTCGGATGCGGCATCGGCGTTCTCGGCGGCAAATGCGACGGAAGCTCCGTCGAGTGCTAGGCGGCGTCCGATCGCCTGACCGGCAAGCGATGCGGCGGCGGTGACGAGGGCGGCGCGGGCGTCAGATGGCACGTGTGACTAGAGGATCGCTGCCGCGCCGGAGCGTAGCAAAGGGGCTGCCGCGTGAATCCTCAAGCCGGTGGCGCCGGCCGCCGTCAATTCCGTCGATCAGCCGGACTGCGGCGTGGCGAGGCGGTGTTCGAGGAAGCGGCGCGCCGCTCGCGCCGCCAGCCCGCGATGACTCACGCGGTTCTTCTCGACGGGCGTCAGTTCTGCCATGGTTCGATCACCCGAGCCGACGATGAACAGCGGGTCGTAGCCGAATCCCTGACTACCGCGCGGCGCGTGCCCGATGCGGCCGTCGCAACTGCGGACGGCCGTGTAGACAATCGTCCCGTCCGGCGCGGCCAGCGCCACCGCGCAACGGAAGCGCGCCGTTCGCCGCGCATCCGGTATATCGGCCAGGGCCCGCAGCAGCTTGGCGTTGCGCGTGCCGTCGCTGGCATTGGGTCCGGCGAACCGCGCCGATCGAACACCCGGCGCGCCGCCCAAGCTATCAACCTCCAAACCCGAGTCGTCGGCCAGGCTCCACGCCCGGCAGGCCCGCGCATACGCCGTGGCCTTGATCCGCGCGTTTTGCAGAAACGTGGCGCCGGTCTCGGCTACCTGTGGCGTGCGCCCAAAGTCCGTCGGGCGCCGGATTTGTACCGGCGACCCGTGAAACAGCCGCTGAAACTCAACCAGCTTGTGTGGACTGGTGCTGGCGAGCACGACGACGGACGCTGTGGCCACGCGCAGGGCAGTCTCTCGCGGCGGGAACGCAGCCCATCGTGGCACGGGCGCGCCCCCCTGTGGGGAGGTCAATTGGCGGTCGCGCGAAGCGTGGTGATGGTACGCTCGCGGCTGGATCGGGTCGGCACGCGCCAAGTTGTAGAGGACGCGGCACGCGGCCCGTCAAGAATCCCCCGGAAACCCAGGACGTGCAATGGCGGATATCGATACCGACGCCGAATTCCAGGAATTGAGCGACTGCATCATCAAGGGCGACGCTCCGGGCGTGGATCGCATTGTCAAGGCTTGCCTCGACGCCGATGTGCCGCCCGGATCGATTATCAACGAAGGCATGATTCCAGGGATGGACGTCGTGGGCGAGCTGTTCCGCACGAACCAGTATTACGTGCCGGAAGTGCTTATTTCTGCCAGGGCGATGAAGACGGGCATGGCCATTCTACGTCCGCTGCTGACGGAATCTGGGATCGAGCCGCTGGGCAGGATCGTCATTGGGACGGTGCGCGGCGATCTGCACGACATCGGCAAGAACCTGGTGGCGATGATGCTTGAGGGCGCCGGTTTCGACGTCACCGACACCGGGATCGACACCCACCCCGACGAATACGTTCAGGAAGCGCTCAGCCAAGGGGCGCACGTCGTGGGCATGTCGGCGCTGCTGACGACGACGATGACCAACATGCGCAGCACGATTGAAGCCGTCGAGGCGGCGGGTCTCGACGACCAGGTGCAATGCATCATCGGTGGGGCGCCGGTCACCCAGCGATACGCCGACGAAATCAATGCCGACGGCTACGCGCCCGACGCAGCCTCGGCGGTCGCGCTGACCAAGCGGCTGCTTGGAGTCGGGGTCACGGAGGAAACGCCGGAGGAGCAGGGGCGCCAGCTCTACCTCGAAGCGCGGGACGCCTTGCAGGTGGCCGTGCGCGAGGAGCCGGGATCGGCGGAGCACCGCGCCGGACTGGACCAAACGCGCCGGCTCGTGGAGCAGGCCGCCGAGGTGGGCTATGACCCGACGCATCTTGCGCGCCTGTCGGCGGAGATCGAACGGGAGCTGGCGCGCTAGCGAACTCGCGCTGCGAGCGTTATGTCAATCTAGCGGCGCCGCCCAGTCCCAGCCGCCGGGCATTCCCGCCCAGCAACGCCGCCATCGTGCTTGCGTCGAGCCCTGCCGCGCGCACGTGACGCAGCGCCCGGCGCTGCGTCATCAGCGGAAAATCACTGCCGAAGAGAATCCGGCCGGGCGCCAGACGCGCCATCACGTCGAACACGGTGGGCAGATACAGCAGGTGGCTGGCGGCCGAGTCGTAATAGATCTGGCGGGTGAGGTCGCGTACCTCCGGCATCAGTTCGTAGAACGCGGCGCCGCCGCCCCAATGTGAGAGCACGATGGGGACCTCGCCGCCGGCCATCTCGATCAGCGGCCAGATCGCCGCGGGCGTGGTGGAGTCCTTGCCGGGATAGTCGTGGCCGGCGGGTTCGCTCACATGCAGGTTGAGCACCAGCTCAAGCCCGCGAACCGCGCCGATGAATGCCCGCAGGGCGCCGCGGTCGTGCAGGTTCCACCCCTGGCCTTCCGGAAACAGTTCGCCCACCCCGACGGCGCCCCGCCGCCGGCAGCGCTCCATTTCCACGATGCTGAACTCGAGGTCGGACGGTGACACCACGCAGTAGGGAACCAGCGACTCCGGGTGCGCGGCGGCTTGCTCCAGGATGTAGTCATTGTTGAGGACGCAGAGACTCGGGTCCCGCCACGCAAAGCCGAAGGCCACGGTGGTATCCACGCCTGAGCGGGCCATTTCCAGCGCCACGTCATCGGCGGTGGCGAGGGTGCGCCGGGGATTGCGGTAGAGCCGGCGAAACCAGAGATCGGCTTCGAGGTAGCGATCCCGGTCGGCCGCAACGTCCGGGGGCACGACGTGGGTGTGCGCGTCAATGATCGGGGAGGAATCGCCGTGCATCGGGCCGGTGACGGGCGGCTACTCCAGCGCGGCGCGCGCGGGCAATTGAATCAGGGTCCAGCGCCGCCCGGCGATCGCCGCCGCGAGGATGTCCCGCAAGTCGCTCGGTTGCTCCGGCACGACCACGTCGAGACCTGGGACCGCGCTCAGCGGCAACACCCGGGTCGCCGAGTCATCCGCCGCATCCGGATAAGCAAGAATCGTCAGCGGCGACGCGGCCCCGACGGCGTCGGTGAGCAGGGGGGCAATGGTGGCCAGCGTGCGGGATGCCGCGAGCGCCACCACCGGGCGCAGCCCCTGCTGGGCCAAGCTCGCCGCCAGCGACATGCCGTGCGCTTCGCCGAGCTCGACGTCCAAGAAACGCTCGGGCACGCGCTCGGCGACGGCGTGCAACGCCGCGCGGGCCGTGCTGCCCGCGCTCACGGCCACGCACAGCTCGTCAGCTTCCGCAAGGTCCGCGATCGCGGCTGCCGCCGCCGCCAACCAGACTCCACGAGCCGCTGCGGCGCCGTTGCGGTCGGCGCGCAGCCCCAGGCGCCGCACGGCCGCGCCGGCTGGAGCCGCCACATGCAGCAGCACCGGCCGCCGCACTTCCAACGCCAGCGCCAGCGATTCCGACAACGCGTCGGAGCTTGCTCCATCAACGGGCCCCAAATAAGTGAAGCCGAGCAACTCCTCCCAAATCTCCGTCGGAATGAGCAGCTCGCGCATCGAATTCTTCAGCCGGCGCGCAACTTCGACGGCCTGACCGCCTGCCGGCATCCGGCTCAACGCTTGCTCGATAAGGGTCTTGGCTTCGGCATAGCGCGGGTGGCCGCGCAGCCGGGTGAGGTGGCGCGATACGGCGCCGACGCTGCGGGTGCGCGTGGCTGGCGCGTCAACCAGCACCAGCACCAGCGGCAGTTGCAGGTGCCCGGCGTGATTGACCGCCTCGAAGGCCAGTCCCGCGCTCAGCCCCTGCCCGTCGATAACTGCGACGATCGACGTCGGATCCTGCCGCAGCATGCGCGCCACGGCGGCGCCCACGGCTTCGGATACGGCGCGCCCGGGCGCTGGTGGGGCCGATGTCGCTGGCTCGAGGCCCAGCAGATGCCGGTAGGCCTCGGCGTGGCCCCCGGCGTCCCAGAACACCGTCAACGCGGGGTTGGGAACCGTGGTGTGGATCGCCACGGCCAAGTCGGCGGCGGCCATGGTGGCTGCGGAGGCGCCTGACTCGGCACGGCGCATGCGGTCTCGGAGCTGCTCGCCCAGCTCGTGCCGGCGCGCGGCGTCCAGCGGCGCCGTGTCGTCGCGAATTAGGACGCCTTCGGCCGCAGCCATGGATAAACCTCGCGCGTGGGAAGGCCCCGAGAATTGCCGCGGGCGCGGCCGACGATCAGGCCCACCCCAGACGGGAAATTATACTCGCAGCCTATGCGAGCGTTTGTGGCCATTTCTTATCCGCCCGAGCTGCGGGCTGAGCTCGCCAGACGCGCGCGCTCGTTGGTCGGCAACGTGCGCGACGTGCGCTGCATGTCCGCCGAGAGTTTGCATCTGACCTTGGCCTTTCTCGGCGAAGTGCCGGCCCACTCCACGGACAGCATCCGGTCCGGCCTGGAGGCCGCCACCCGTGGGCACTCGCCCTTCGTGCTCAGGTTCGGCAGCGGCGGCACGTTTCCGACCGGCGGCGAGCCGCGCGTGGCGTGGGTCGGTGTCACCGGCGACCTCGACGCCGTGCGCGATTTGCAGGCGGCCATCACGCGCGAGATGCAAGGAATCGGCCTGCGCATGGGGGCCCGGCCGTTCAGCCCGCACGTCACGCTGGCGCGCATCGGTCGGCAGGCGACGCCCTCGACGCGGATGGGCGTGGCGCGCCGCTTCGAGGCCGCGCGCCTCGGGGCGTTGGGCGCCCATACGGTGTCGGCGGTTTCGCTATTCGAAAGCGACCTATCGCCGGCCGGTGCGGTCTACCGCGAGGTGCTGGGAGTCGAGTTTGATACTCACGCGCCGCCGGCCGAGGACGCGGAGCGCCGCTTCCGCCTCTTCAATCGACGTCGCTAGCGCCCCATCCGCCGCCGCCGGGCGTGGAAACTTGGACCAAGTCGCCCGTTTCCAGATGATGCGTCCCCTTGCCGGGAACGTCGCGCCAACGTCCGTGGCGCTGGACCCGGTCGCGCCCGCGACGGCCTGATCCGCCGCCGCGCAGTCCCCAGGGGCCAATCCGGCGCCGCTCGGCCACGATCGTGACCGACGCCGGCGCCAGCATTTCAAGCTCGCGCACGACGCCGTTGCCGCCGCGATGCGCGCCAGCGCCGCCGGATCCCGGGCGCAAGGCATAGCGCCGCGCGCGCATCGGATAGGCAAGCTCAAGCGCCTCGATGGGCGTGTTCAGCGTGTTGGTCATGGCGACGTGAATGCCGCTCGTCCCATGCCGGGTGGGACCGGCGCCGGCGCCTCCGGCAATGGTTTCGTAGTAGGTATAGGCCCCTCCCGATCGCGGGTCCGTTCCGCCGATGACCAGATTGTTCATCGTCCCCTGGCTGGCGGCGGGGACCTCGTCAGGCAGCGCTTGCGCCAGGGCGCCCCAGAGCACATCCACGATGCGCTGGGAAGTTTCGACGTTTCCAGCCGCCACGGCGTGCGGCGGCTGGGGATTGAGCACGGTTCCCAGTGGCACCCGCACGTCCAGCACGGCCCGCGCCCCGTCGTTGGCCGGCACGTCGGCGCCCGCCAGGCAGCGCACGATGTAGAGCGCCGCGGAGTGCGTGATCGCGGATGGCGCATTGAGCGATCCGGGCACTGCCGCCCCGGTACCGGTGAAGTCGACGATGAAACGGCCGTCGCGCACCGTGATGGTGACCCGAAGGGGCGTGGAGGGTCCGCCCCGGCCATCATCGTCAAGGAAATCCTCAAACGTGTATTCGCCGTTGGGCACGCGCCGCAGCCGCGCGACCACCAATTGCTCGGTGTAGGCCATGAGCTCCCGCGCCATGCGGGTCAGCTCGCCGGGCCCATAGCGGCGGGCGAACGCCTGCAGCCGCGTTTCGCCGACCCGGTGCGAGGCGAGCTGCGCCGCCAGGTCACCGCGCCGTTCATCGGGGGTGCGCACGTTGCGGCAGATGAGCTTGATCAATTGCTCGTCGACGGCTCCGGCGTCCACGAGCTTGAGCGGCGGAATGACGATGCCTTCGTGGAAGAGCTCCGTCGACATGGGCATCGAGCCGGGCGTCAGTCCGCCGACGTCGGCGTGGTGGGCGCGCGTGGCAACCCAGCCCCACAGCTCCAGCGGCTCTCCCACGTATACGGGTGACACCGTGGTGATGTCCGGGAGGTGTGTGCCCCCGAGATAGGGATCGTTGACGATGATCACGTCGCCCTGGGCGGGTCTGCCCTCGTCGTAGAAGTCGACCGCCGCTTGCACCGCCATGGGCATGGCGCCCAGGTGCACCGGGACATGGGCGGCCTGCGCCACCATCTGGCCCGCGTGATCGAACACGGCGCAGGAGTGGTCGCGCCGCTCCTTGATGTTGGGGGAATGGGCGCTGCGTTGCACGGTGACGCCCATCTCTTCGGCGACTGACGCGAAGAGATGGCGAAAGACTTCGAGCTCAAATGCCACGGCGGCCACGATCTGAGGAGCATATCGAAGCTGGACTGCGCGATACAGCCAGGGTCCGAGCCGACGCCGGAGTTATACTTGGGTTCACGTAGTGCTTGAGTGGCGAGATCAGGTGACGAAAGACTGGCGCGAGGAAGTTCGGGACATCCTCGATCAGAACGAGTTCGACTCGCCCGAGAGCGGCGATCCGCCTTCGTCAGACTCCGACCGAGACCGCCCCCGTGGGCCGTGGCTGGACGCCTTTGGTGGATGGATCCGCCGCCGTTTCGCCAGCACCAACGAAATGCTGGTGACGGCCGCCAGCCTTGTCGTCCTGGGTCTTCTGCTGTATGCCACGCCACTTAGACCGGTGGCCGCCATATTTGCGGTGGCCGGGGGCATCACGTTTCTCCTCGCCATCGGCCGCGGCGTCATCGAGCGCCGCTCCCGGTCCGGTCCCGCCAAGCCATCCAGTCCCCAGATGTGGCGCGGCCAGGTGATCGATCTGTCCGACCACCGTCCGGCGCCGACGTTTGGTGGCCGGATTCGTTCGTGGTGGCGCCGCCGTCGGTAGGTCTTCGCCAGCGCTGAACGCGGCACTCGTCATTTGCCGTCTTGCTGTGCCGCGCGGCCGGTTGTTGCAGCGGGCCTGGGTAGGATGGGCAATTCCGCCTCTGGATAACCGCCTGTGAGAATCGCCGACATTCGGCCCGGTCAAATGGTGTCCGGGACATTTGTGATTGCCGGGCCCGACGTGCGGACCAGCCGCTCCGGCGACCCGTATCTGCGCGTGACGCTGCGGGATCAGGACCGCGATTCGATCGACGCGCTGTACTTCTCGGTGCCGCCGGAGCTTGCCGCGGTGGTCGACGCAGGCCAGACCTACACCGTCGAAGGGCGCGCGGAAGAGTTTCGGGGGCGAGTGAACGTCAAGCTGACGCGGATGGAGCGCTCCGAGGTGCAGTGGGACGCGACGGCGCTGCTGCCGCACGGCGAGCGTGACCAGGCGTCACTGCGGGACGCCATCGCTCAAGCTGCCGATTCGATCAAGGACGCCACGGTGAAGGCCGTGGTGCGCGCCGTCCTGCAGCAACCGGAGGTGGCCGAGCGGATGATGACCTGGCCAGCGGCCAAGGGGCGCCACCATGCCTGGGTGGGCGGCTTGGCCGAGCACACGGTCGAGATGTTGCAGCTGGCGGATCGGGTCACCGAGACATTCCCCGAGCTGGACCGCGACCTGGTGGTGGCCGGGGTGATCTTGCACGACCTGGGCAAGGTCCTCGAGCTCGACGTCACCAGCGAGTTTGCCTATACCGCGGCAGGAAACCTCGAAGGCCACATGGTGCATGGCGTGCAGCTGCTCGATGCCGCCATTGCCACGGTTGACTGCGATGCTGAAACCGCCATGCTCCTGCGACATCTGGTGCTCAGCCATCAGGGCACGCTCGAGTTCGCCGCCGTAGTCGAGCCCATGATTCCCGAGGCCATCGCGCTGCACTTCATTGACCAGCTGTCGTCGCAGGTGCGGCCGGCACTCGAGGACGTGAAGGCGGCCAGGGCCCGCGGGATCGGCGGGTCCACCGTGCGCGGGGCCACCACCCTGCGCCAACTCTACGTTCGCGACGCGGGGAGCTCGCGCTAGGTCAAAGGCGGCAGCGCCTCCAAGCGGTCGTCGATCTGGGCCAGCGCCGTCTGTGCGGCCGCGGCCTTCTGCCGTTCGTTGTCGACCACGGCTTTGGGCGCGCGTGCCGTGAAGGCCTCGTTGGCCAAGAGGGCTTCCGCGCGCTCCAGGTCGGCCAGCCGCGCCGCCCGCTCGCGAGCCAAGCGCTCGTGCTCGACGGCGATATCGATCATCCCCGCGAGCGGCAGATTCACCTCGACACCGGCGGTGCGCACCGTCACCGCGGGGTCGGCGAACTGGGTTCCCGTGGCGTGGAAGGACAACGGCTCCACCCGCGCCAGCCGCTCCACGAAGGCGCGCTCGCGCTCGATGAACTCGGCTTCGCCGTCGAGGATGATGCGCGCCTCGATCATGCGCCCCGGCTCCACCTGCGATTCATGCCGCGCGTTGCGAATCCCCTGCACGATGCCGATGAGATCGCGAACCTGCCGCACCGCCTCCGCGTTGCCCGGTGACGGCGGATCGCCGATGGGCGTGACGATGAGCCACTCGGGGGCATCCGGCGCGCCGCCGGCCGCACGAAAGTGATGCCAGATCTCCTCGGTCACGAACGGCATGAACGGATGCAGCAGTCGCAGACTGCCGTCCAGCACGTGGGCCAGCGTCGCGCCCGCCCGCCGCGCCTCGCCCGCAGTGCCCGAATAGAGGCGGATCTTGGCGGCCTCGACGTACCAATCAAAGAACTCGGACCACAAGAAATCGTGCAGGCGGCGCCCGGCTTCGCCGAATTGATAGCTCTCCACCAGGCGCACGACGTCCGCGTGCAGCGCGGCAAGCTGCGCCGTGATCCATTCGTCGACGACGGTTGGCGGGGCCGCGTCCTCGGTATCGGACGTGCGCTGCATGGCGCCGATCACAAACTTCGCCCCGTTCCACAGTTTGTTGGCGAAGTGCGCCGAGGCCTCGATGCGATTGAGATTGATGCGCAGATCGGCGCCTTCCGAGGTGGACGTGACCATCATGAAGCGGAAGGCATCGGAGCCGTACGGCTCGATGACCTCCGCCGGATCGTCGCCGGGCTGATAGTTCGATTTCTCGATCTTCGAGCCGTCGGCGTGCCGCACCATGCCGTTGAAATAGACGGTGTGGAACGGCAGCCGGTCGGTGAGCTCCAGACCAAGCATGACCATGCGCGCCACCCAGAAAAAGATGATGTCGATGCCGGTTTCCAGGACGTCGGTGGGATAGAACCGCTGGAAGTCGGGCGTCTCGTCCGGCCAGCCGAGCGTGGAAAACGGCCAGAGCCCCGAGCTGAACCAGGTATCGAGGACGTCCGGGTCTTGGTTGAGATCATCAGCACCGCACGCCGCGCAGCACTCTGGATCGGTGCGAGACACCAGCGTTTCGCCGCAGGCGCCGCAGTACCACACCGGGATGCGGTGCCCCAGCCAGAGCTGACGCGAGATGCACCAGGGCTGAATGATCTCCATCCAGCGCAAAAACTCGTCGGCGGCCCGACGCGGATAGAAGGTGAGCGTGCCGTCGTGGACGGCCTGGGCCGCCTTGTCGGCCATTGGCTTGGCATTGACGAACCACTGCTGGGACACGCGCGGCTCGACGACCGAGCCGTCCCGCTGGCAGTGGCCGAGGGCATGCGTATGGGGCTCGACGCGCTCGAGCAAGCCCTCGCGCTCGAGAAACTCGACGTAAGCGCTTCTCGCCTCGAAGCGGTCCATCCCGGACCAGCGGCCCGCTGCATCGTTCAGCGAGCCGTCGTCGCTGAGGATGCTGACGACCGGGAGCCCGTGCCGCTGTCCCATGCGCCAGTCGTTAGGGTCGTGGCCGGGGGTGATTTTTACGGCGCCGCTGCCGAATTCCTGGTCAACCTCGGGGTCCGCGATGACGGGAATCTCCCGGCCAATTCCCGGCACGACGGCGGTCCGACCCACCAAATTGCGATAGCGGTCGTCGTCCGGATGGACGGCGACGGCGGTGTCGCCCAGCATCGTCTCGGGTCGCGTGGTGGCAACGACGACATGACCACCGTCCTGCAACGGATAGCGGATGTGCCAGATCTGCCCGTTGACGGTTTCGTGCTCCACCTCCAGATCGCTGATGGCCGAGCGGTCCTCCGGGCACCAATTCACCAGGTATTCGCCGCGGTAGACGAGACCCTTCTCGTAGAGGCGAACGAAGGCCTCACGCACGGCGCGCGTGAGCTGGTCGTCCATGGTGAAACGCTCGCGCGTCCAGTCGGCCGATGCGCCAAGGCGGCGGAGCTGCTGGGTGATGCGCGAGCCGTAGGTGTCGCGCCACTGCCAAAAGCGACGCTCGAATCCTTCGCGGCCGATCTCGTGCCGCGACGTGCCCTCGCGCCGCAGCTCGCGCTCGATCACCGCCTGAGTGGCGATGGCCGCGTGATCCGTTCCCGGTATCCAGAGCGCGGCGCGCCCTCGCATGCGGTACCAGCGAGTCATCAGGTCTTGGTAGGCCACGAACATCACGTGGCCGTTGTGCAAGGCGCCGGTGATGTTCGGCGGGGGAATGGCGATGACAAACGGCTCACAGTCAGTGTCGTCGGGCGGGACGAAGTGACCGGCTTGCTCCCACAGGTCGTACCAGTGGGTCTCGACGCGCGCGGCGTCGTAGGGGCCTTGCATGCCGGCAATGGCGGGAGCTTGAATGGAGTCGCGGTCCACGGAATTCGCCTGTGAGCGAGCCAGATTCCGACATATTGTAGGTGCGCCGATGGTGGCTACGGCGTCCCGCGGGCCGATGGCGCACCGATAGAACCGGACTGGGGCTTCCCACACACGCCGCTACTCGCCACGGTTCTTGACCGAGCGATGCGCGGCCCCAATAATTGCAGCGACGCAGAGTCCGCCCGGGAGGCCGCAGCGGCGGGCACGGCGCGTCGCAGCTTGCGCGAGGCACGCGTGACGGCCGACGACAACACCACGCTGGGCCTGGCTCGCCAGATTTACGAATTGGGCGGCATTGAGTTTGGCAGCTTCACGCTCGGTCGTTCGACGGTCGATTCTCCGGTTTATGTAAACCCGAAGCGACTCATTGCCGTTCCTGGCGCCCTGCGCACCGCCGCCGATCTCGTGCGCCAGACGGCAGAAGTCGCGGTGGCGCGCCGTCACCATCCCGCCGAGCCCTTCGAGCTTGTGGCGGGCGTCCCCATGGGCGGCCTGCATCTGGCAACGGCCTACTCGTTGGCAACCGATGTCCCGCTCGTCTACTTGTCGCCCCAGCGGTCGTCCGGCGGGCTATTGCTCGAAGGTCGGTTTTTGCCCGGGCAGCATGCGCTGCTGGTTGACGATCTGATCACCACCGGCGGCTCAGTGATCGCCACGGCGAACGCCATGCGCGCGCAGGGTCTGGTCGTTCGCGATGTCATCGTGCTGATCGATCGCGACCAGGGGGCTGCTCGCCGCCTGCAGCAGCACGGCTTGCACCTCCTGCCGATCCTCTCGTTGCGCACCATGCTGAACTACTACATGAGCGAGCAGCTGATCCGCGAAGAGGACTATCGCCGCAGCCTCGACTACATCGCCGGAAACCAGGCCGGGTAGCCGGCGGATGCCGACAAGAAAACGCGGCCGCCAAGCCCGCCGAGTCGGTGACGGATGGCAACAAGAAGAGTTGCTCGATGCCGGACACGCGGACGCCGCGGGCGTCGCGGTACCGGCGCCGATCTATCACGAGCGGTTGCGAGGCAAACCGCCAAAGCGTCAGGTGCGACGGGTCCAGGCCATGCGCTTCCGGCGTGGCGCGGAGTTGTTTCTTGTCGTGCTGGCGGCAATTGCCGGCGTGCTGTTGCTCACGCGGATTTTCTCGTCCGTGGAGGCGCCGCTTCCCGATATGGGCCGCGTGGTGAATCTGCTCGACCGTGACATTTACCGCGCCCAGGCCAACGCGCCGACGCAGGCTCGCGGCGGCAACGCCGCATTCATTGAGGACCCGTTCATTCAACCGGTCGAAGCCCCGCCGATCACGGCGGCGTCCGCCATGCTCGTCGATCTTGGCCAGCGCACCATCCTCTTCGGGCGCGACGTCCATGAGCCGCACGCCCCGGCGAGTCTGGCCAAGCTGGCGACCGCTATCGTCGCTCTGGAGCAAGCGCCGGCCGATACGCGAATTCAGGTGCCGCCCGCGGCCGCCGAGCAGCCGCCCAACATCATCGGCCTCGTGCCCGGCGAGGTGCTCACGCTGCAAGACTTGTTGTTCGCCATGCTGTTGCCGTCGGCGAACGATGCGGCGGTGACCATCGCGGACGGGATTGGCGGCGAGGCCTACACCGTGGCGCAGATGAACGATCTCGCGCGAAGGCTGGGACTCAGCCACACCACATTTGTCAACGCGGTGGGCTATGACGCGCCCGAGCATCAGAGCACGGCGTTCGAGATGGCCGTGCTTGCCGCGGACGCCATCGAGCGCTTTCCGCTTCTCGCCCGCATCGTGGCTACGCGCGCCTATGTGATTCCGGCCGGCCCGGCCCACGGCACCTACACCGCGACGAACCTCAATGGCTTGCTCTGGTCCTACCCAGGCGCGCTCGGCGTCAAGACCGGACGCACACAAGATGCCGGCGGCAACATCATCGCGGCGGCCGAACGGGACGGTCGGCGCCTCATGGTGGTGCTGCTGGGTAGCAGCCAACGCGAAAGGGACGCGGGGGTGCTTCTGGACTTCGGGTTCCAGCTCCTCAACGCGCAAGGCTAGGATGGGGCGCTGGCGATGGCATCGGCCCCATTTTCATCCCTGGGCACGGGGAGAAGGTAAAGTGGCGTACGGTGTATCGAACAACCGTGGTCGGAAACGTGTTGGCGTAGATGCGTCGAACGGTCGCAACGGCGGCTGTGGGCAGAACGCCGACAACGAGGACTAGTCCACCAGTGGCAGCGCTCTCGCTGCCGCAGCGAGGGAGAATTTAGCCGTGTTCACATCACTTGGGCCGCTTGAGTTGCTCATCATCTTGCTGATCGTGATCGCCTTGTTCGGCGCCGGGCGCATCGCCGGTGTGGGGCAGGCGCTCGGCAAGAGCGTGCGCGAGTTCCGCAGCGAGGCGCGGGCGGGCCTCGAGGACGGGGAAGAAGAAGAAGGGGACGAGCAGGACGCGGCGGCTGAGGCGCCGGAGACCCCGGCCACCACCGCGGCCAGCGCCGATGCCGCAAGCGAAGGCGCAACCGAGGCCCCGGCCGAGAAAAAGCCCGAGTCTTAGTCCGACGCTTCCCACCGCGCCGTAGTCGACATCGACCTGCGGTGGTGGAGCGGGAGCATTTGATGATTGCGGCGCGCGGCGGATCTGTGCGTTGGCCCCTTCACGGCCAGCGTGGTCCAACTGCGCGACTGAGAGCGGCGGTGATTGCCGCCGCGGGTGGCCTTGCCCTCGCGCTCGCCCTTCTCGCGACCACCGGCGCGGGTGCCCAGCAACGCGAGCTGGCCTTGCCCGAGGTCATCCGCGTGCTGCTGAGCGACATCGGCGACACCCTCACGCTGGAGTCCCAAGGCGCGACGACCGTCGTGATCGACGGCCGCGCGCGGGACGCGGCCCCAGGACAACGAATCGTTTTCGGGGGCTTCTCGCGGTTTCTCGCGTTCGCCCCGGAAAACGCGGCGCCCTGGGCTCGTGAGATCGGCGTGGAAGGGCCGGTGCGGGCAGCCGAGCCGAATCTCGTGCATCTCGGTCCGTACGTGGATGTTGGGCGAGTTGAGCGCCACCGTCGCCTGCTGCGCACCGAGATCGGCGTCGCGGCACGTCTGCTCGCGCCCCGACCCACGCTCGCGGTTGGCGGATGGGCGACATTTGAGCTTCCGGCCAGGCTTGAGATTCAGCCGCGCGAGCCGCGTGCCGCCATTTGGCTCGATGGCAAGCCATACCGTGGCGGGCTTGATATTCGCCGTGCGGAAGCGGGCTTGCTCGTTGTGAACCACGTGGGCTTCGACGATTACCTGGCGTCGGTCGTGGGCGCGGAGATGCCCCGCGATTGGGAAATCGAGGCACTGAAGGCGCAGGCCGTCGCGGCGCGGACCTACGCCATTCAGCACCTGCAACCCGCCGAGGTCTATGACATTTGCGACAACCAGAACTGCCAGGCCTATGGCGGAATGCGCAGCGAGTCCGCCCGGACGCAAGCGGCGGTCGCGGCGACCGCCGGCATCGTGGCCATGTTCGACGGCGCGCCGATCGAAGCGCTCTACTCGGCGAACGCCGGTGACGTGACCGAGAGTTCCGAACACGTGTGGGGGACGGCGGTTCCCTATCTCCGCAGCGTGCCGTCGCCCGGGGACGCCACCGCCATGACGGCGTCGTGGGGCGCGGAGGGGTATCGCTGGACGCGGATGATTCCCCTGCCCGAGCTCGCCGACTATCGAACCTTCCGCAACCAAGGCGTCGGCGCGATTGTGGATCTGCGAGTCCTCGAGCGTACGCCGGCGGGACGCCCGCTGCGGGTGCTGGTCGTCGGCACCTCGGGAGAGGTGGAACTCTACGGCGATCAGGTTCGCACGGCGCTGGGCTTGCCAAGCTCATTTGTCGAGTTGAAGCTCGCCCCGGTGGCGTCCGTGGAGTTGATCGGCGCGGCGCCGCGGCGCTTTGGCGCGTTGCTGCAGGAAGGGCACCGGATTACCTCCGTGCGCCGCAGCATCGCCTTCGCGACGGCGCCGCCGGATATCGAGCTGGTGAATGGGGCGGTGCACGTGGCGGTGTTCGAGCGCCCGCCGTCGCTAATCCTCACCGGCCGCGGATTCGGCCACGGCCTCGGGATGAGCCAATGGGGCGCGCAGGGCATGGCACTGGCGGGGCATACCTACGACGAAATCCTCACGCACTACTACACCGGCATTGAGCTGCGCGAGGTTTCATGACGCCACACGTTGACGCCTGTGGGCGCCCGCGCCTAAACTCATCCCCGCAGCCGACCAGTCGTCCATGGAACGTGCGCGAGCCGTCCATGGGTGGGCACCGGGCCACGACCTACGGAGTAACGCTTCAACCGATGTTTGCAGTGCATTGTCCCAACGCCCTGCGGACTCCGACGTGCGGAGCGGGCGACGTGCCCGACCGTCGATGAGCGAGAAAAACGGCGCGCCCGACCCGGGCATGCAGCTTCCGGAACGCGTCGAAAGAGGCGACTTGCTGTTGTCGGTGCGGAATCTGCGCACGCATTTTCGAGTTCGCGATGGTATCGTTCGGGCCGTCGACGGCGTGTCCTACGCCATTGAGCGCGGCAAGACGCTCGGACTTGTCGGTGAATCCGGCTGCGGCAAGAGCGTGAGTGCGCTCAGCGTGATGCGCCTGATTCGCGCGCCGGGTGACATAGTCGCGGGCGAGGTCGTGTGGCAGGACCGCGATCTGCGCACGCTCAGCGATCGCGAGATGCGCAGTGTGCGCGGTGACGAGATTTCCATGATCTTCCAGGAGCCCATGACGGCGCTCAACCCCGTCTTCAACACCGGCAATCAGATCGGCGAAGTTTTGCACGAGCACCGCGACTTCTCGCGCAAGCAGCGCTACGAACGGATAATCGAAGTCCTGCGGCTCGTGGGAATCCCGCAACCCGAGCAGCGAATCAAGGCGTATCCGCATGAGCTGTCCGGTGGCATGCGCCAGCGGGTGATGATTGCCATGGCGCTGGCGTGCGAACCCCAGTTGCTCCTGGCCGACGAGCCCACGACCGCCTTGGACGTAACGATTCAGGCCCAGATTCTCGAATTGATCCGGGAAATTCGAGCCCGGACGGGTATGGCGCTGCTGCTGATCACCCACGATCTCGGCGTTATTGCCGAAATGGCGGATGACGTGGCGGTGATGTACACGGGTGAAGTCGTCGAGTATGCCGACGTCGCATCCCTCTTCGCCGCGCCGAAGCACCCATATACCCGGGGGCTGATGACGAGCATTCCGAGCTTGGTGACGGACCGCAGCGAACGGCTCTCGACTATCCGGGGGTCGGTGCCGCACATGATGCGGCTGCCGCGCGGCTGTCTGTTTCAGTCCCGTTGTCCAGAGGCCATGAACATTTGTGTTGAAAACCGTCCGCAGCTCCAGCGGCTTGACGATGGGCGCACGGTGCGCTGCCACCTGTATCCCCAGCGACCCTCGGGGCTTGACGGTGAGCCGCTGCCACAGGCTCGCGCGACCGCGGGATTGGCGAACTAGTGGCCACCGAAGAAACTGCTGCATCGGGCAACGGCGCATCCGACGACGTTCTCGTCTCGGTTCAGGGTCTCACGAAGCACTTTCCGGTACGCGGCGGCATTCTGCTGCGCACCATCGGCCATGTACACGCCGCGGACGAGGTTTCCTTTGACATCAAGCGCGGTGAGACCTTCGGCCTGGTGGGCGAGAGCGGCTGCGGCAAGACCACCGTGGGCCGAACCATCCTCCGCATCTACCCACCAACGGGCGGCAAGATTCTCTTCGGCGGCGAGGATGTGGCCACGCTCGACCGCAGGGCGCTTGCCCGCAATATGCAGATCATCTTTCAGGATCCCTATGGATCGCTCGATCCGCGGATCACCGTCGGCGGCATCATCGGTGAAGGTCTCGAGGTCCATAAGATCGGAAATCCCGAGGAACGCAACGACCAGATTCGCGAAATCATGGATATCGTCGGCATCAGCAGTCACTACGCCCAGCGGTACCCGCACGAGTTTTCCGGCGGTCAGCGCCAGCGGATCGGCATTGCGCGGGCGCTGGTGCTGCGGCCCCAGTTCCTCGTGTGCGACGAGCCGGTTTCGGCCCTGGATGTATCGATTCAATCGCAGATTCTGAACCTGCTGCGCGATCTCCAAGGAGAATTCGGCCTCACCTATTTGTTCATTGCGCATAACTTGGCCGTGGTGCGCTACGTCTGTGACCGCGTGGCCGTGATGTACCTGGGCAAGATCGTGGAGGAGGCCGAAACGGCAGAGCTGTTCAGGAACACGATTCATCCGTACACCCGGGCCCTTATGGATGCGATTCCGGTTCCCGACCCCACCCAGCAGCGGGAACGCCAGATCATCCCCGGGGAATTGCCGAGTCCGACGGACCCACCCAAGGGATGCCGCTTCAACACTCGCTGCGCCGTCGCCCAGGACGTGTGCCGTGAGGAGGAGCCACCGCTGCGCGACTACGGGAACGGCCACATGGTGGCGTGCCATGTCGCGGACGAAATTGACAGACGCGGCACGGCGCTCCCGCAGATCGGCAGCGGAGTGCACGACGCCATCGCCGACGCCATGCGGGATTCAGCGACGGCCTAGCACCGGGGTCCGGGCACGCGGCGGAGAGCTAAGGCGCCACGACGACGCGGCCGCCCTGCATGACGAATTCGACCCGCTGAAGCGTGTCGAGATCGCGCAACGGATTTTCGCGCACGGCAACCAGGTCGGCGGCCGCTCCGGGTCGCAGGCCGCCGACGTGCGGATGCAGGCCGAGCGCCTGCGCCGCCACCCGCGTGCCCGACAGCAGCGCGTCCACCGGCTCCATGGTCTCGGCCATCAGCCTGAATTCGACGGCGTTTTCAGGTCCGTGCGGCATGCCGGCGCCGCCGGTCGTATCGGTGCCGAGTGCGAGGCGCGCCCCGGCCGCATAGGCCCGGCGCAGTGCGCGCACCTGCGCGGCGTACGTCCGCCGCTCGCCGTCGCTGGTGCCGAAGGCCCGCGCGCGTAGCGTCGGAACCAGGTAGACGCCGCGCTCGATGATCAGGCCGAGGGTGTCGTCGTTGATGTTGTAGCCGTGCTCCACGGTGTCGACGCCGCCAAGCACCGCCCGGCGCACGCCCTCATTGCCCATGGCGTGCGCCGCCACGCGCAAGCCCCAGGCATGCGCCTCCTCAACGACGGCTTGCACCTCGGCCACGCTGTAGGTCGGAATCTCGCCCCAGGCAGCGTCGGCTCGCCCGGTCGAGGTGCCAATCTTGATGACGCTTGATCCTTCCCGGATGCAGCGATGCACGGCTTGGCGGCAGGCGTCGACGCCGTCGGCGGGCCGCACCCAGCGCCACAACGGCTCCATGCCGAACCAGGGGCCGCCCGTGCGGGCGATGGCGTAGCCGGCGGCAATCATTCGCGGCCCCGGCACGGCGCCATCCTCGATGGCTTGCTTGAGGGCGACCGACGTTTGCGAGCCGAGGTCGCGCAGCGTCGTGAACCCAGCGTCCAGCAGCGCCTTGGCCTGTGCCGCCGACCGAATGGCGCGGTATTCGATGGGCCCAGGATGCGCGTGCGCCGGGTTTTGACCCATCAGGTGAACGTGAGCGTCGATCAGCCCCGGCAGCACCGTGCACGGACGCAGGTCGATCAGCGCGTCGTCAGGGTCGACGTCGATATCGGCCGCGGGTCCGGCGGCGGCCACCCGGTCGCCGGCGACCACAACCACGGCGTCGTCGACGAGCGTCCGGCTTGCGCCGTCGAAGAGCTTGCCGGCGCGTATCGCGGTTCGCCCTGTCGGCGACGAGCCATGGGACGCGGGGTTGTGCGCGTGCATCAGCGGCTTTCCGAACTTCAATCCGGATCGCATTGTGCCTGGGATGTGCCGTGCCGGCGGCACCGCTCGCGGACCGGGCGTCGGCGTACCGTTCGGACCCGGTGCTATGGTCGGCCAGCCTCACGCACTGCGGCGTGCCGGGAAGGGTCCGAGCGTGAACGACGAGATCACCCTGTTCGTCGGCACCTACACCGATTTGGGCGCTGAAGGCATTTACACCTGCCGCATGAATGCCGCGACCGGCGCCATCGAATGCGTTGACGTCCAACCCGGCGTCGAGAATCCGACGTTTCTTGCCATCGACCCGAGCGGTGAGCACCTGTACGCCGTTTCGGAGCAGATGTCCGGCGACGGCGAAATTTCGGCCTACGCGATTGATCGGCACGGCTCGCTCACACTGCTGAACATGGAGCACACCGGCGGCGCCGGGCCCTGTCACGTGCAGGTCGACCGCACGGATTCCTACGTCGTGGTGGCGAACTACTTCGGCGGCAGCGTGTGCCTCTTGCCGATAAAGCCTGATGGATCGCTTGGGGCGCGCAGCGATTTCGTCCAGCATCGCGGCTCGTCGATCGACCCCGAGCGCCAGCGGCAGGCGCACGCGCATTGCGTCATGATCGACCGCGCCAACGCGCTGGTATACGCCTGCGATCTGGGCATCGACGCGATCGTGGTCTATCGCATCGACCACGCGGCCGGGCGTTTGGTCGAGCTACCGGACCTGACCGTGCCCGCCGAGCCGGGCGACGGGCCGCGGCATTTCACCTTTCATCCGGCGTACGCCCACGCCTACCTCGCCAACGAGCTAGGGTCGGCGGTTTCCGTGTATGACTACGACGCGCCATCGGGCGCGTTGACGTTTCAACAACGCGTCTCGACGCTTCCCGCGACGTGGAGCGGCGAGAACACCAGCGCCGACATCCACGTATCGCCCGACGGTCGCTTCGTGTACGCCTCGAACCGCGGCCACGACTCAATTGCGGCATTTGCGGTCGAGCCGGACTCGGGGCGGCTGACGTCGCTCGGTCAGACGTCGACCCGAGGCGAGGTCCCGCGAAATTTCCTGATTACGCCCGACGGACGGTTCTTGCTTGCCGCCAACCAGAACTCCGGAAATATCGTGGTTTTCCGCGTCGACCAAACGTCAGGACGGCTCGAGTTCTCGGGCCAGGAGGCCGCCGTGCCGGCGCCCGTGTGCCTGCAGTTGCTGGCCCGGCCTGCATAGCGCCGGCTTTCCCGGCAAGCTGGATCTAGCGATCACACCGGCATGGTGCGCCCGGTGAGCGCCCGGCCGGCGGCGGCCAGGATGGGTCCGTCGCCCGCCGCGATGAGCTTGGCGCCGATCTCATTGATCAGCAGGTCCGCGCGCTGCTCGGGCGTGAGCGCCGGGTCGTCCCAGGCGCAGAGAAAGTAGATGCCCGCACGGTCGCAGGCGGCCTTCACCTGCCGCCACGCGGCGTCCATTTGCGGGCTGTAGGGGGCGTCTTTCCACTCGGGATGGCCGAAAAAGAGCCCCATGTCGCCGGGGCCCCACTCGCCGAAGGCGACGCCCGGCACGGCCATGCAGGCATCGGCATGCGGCAAGCCGAAGCGGTCCTCGACCTTGATGCCCAGGGCCAACTCGCCAGCCGGATTGAGCGGCCAGGGGTCGGCGACGCGCACGTAGTCGGAAACGTCCAGCCCCCAGATGTCCGCGGGGTGGGATTCGGCGCCGTGGCCGCGGGTGCCGATGCCTAGGTCATCGCCGATGCCCACGGTGTGGTGCGGAAATCGACACGCTTCGACGAAGGCCCGCACGGCTGCGGGATCGCGCACGTGGGCCAGATAGAGCCCGTGGACGCCGGTCGAGAGAATGTGACGGATTTGCCAGGCGTTCAGCCGCACCTCGTCGGCGCTCATGCCGGTGGCGGGCAGAGTGCACATCACCATGGGCGTGCGATGACCGCTCCGCGTCGGTCCGGCATCAACCATGCCGCGCATGAAGCGGGACAGCGCGACCGCATCGAGACCCTGGTGCTCGAACTCGATGCGCAGGTAGTCCGCCCAGGTGCCGCTGAGCTCGCGGCCAAGCTCATAGCTGAGGTCGAGCGGGTCGACCCGGGCGTAGTAGACGGGCTGTCCCTGCTCCAGCAACTCGATGCAACGATTGACGCGTGACACGTAGGCTCCAGGGCGGCTGTGGTAGGCGGCGAGGCATCGTAGCGCAGCTGGTGCGGCACACCGCCTTGTTTCGCGCGCGCTGTCGCGCGGCATTGCCCCAGGTGCACCAAGCCGCGGATAATCGGATGGAGCCAAAGCTGTGTACCTAGATGGGATCTCACATGTCTGACAGCGACCCGGTATCCGACGCGCTGAATGCCCTTGTATACGGTCTGGTGGTGGTCGGCTCGAAGTCGGCGGATGGCGAGCCCAACGGCATGACGGCGAACTGGCTGACGCAGGTGTCCTTCGATCCGCGCGTCGTTGCCCTGGCCGTGCAGGACGGCGCGCACACGCGGCAGAACATCGACGCGACCGGGGTGTTTTCGATTTCGGTCTTGCCGGACGGGTCCAAGGACCTCTCGCTCAAATTCACGGCCAAGTCCACTAGTGGCGAGGGCCGTCTCGAGGGCGAGCCGGTGACGACGTACGACACCGGCTCACCGGTCCTGGATGCGGCCGTGGCCTGGTTCGAGTGCCGTGTCGTGGGCAGTGAGCAGCCCGGCGATCACGTCGTCTACTTCGGCGAGGTGGTCGGCGGGTCCGAACGCGGCGGCGAGCCGCAACTCCTTTCTGCCACGGGGATGAGCTACGGGGGGTAGCCTCGGCTATGAGCCTGGTCTGATGGGCACGGCATGAACCAGCGGCGCCGGCTGCCGCTTGAGGTCGCCCACGGTTGCTACGCCGTGGACTCCTTTCTCGGCGCGTGGTGCTACTTGCTGACCGGGGCGGCGACGGTGCTGGTCGACACCGGCGTCCCCGGTCGGGCCAGCGCGATCCTGCGCACGGTACGCGAGATCGGCATCGAGCCGTCGGCCATCGACCGCATCGTGCTGACCCACTTCGACATGGACCACAGCGGCAGCGCGGCCGAGCTCCACCGGCGCACCGGCGCGCCGGTGGTGATTCATGAAGCCGACGTGCCGTACCTGGCGGCGCCCGAGACCTGCCCGGGCCTCCGGTCCGTGCTCTATTGGCCGCTCATCACCTGGATCACCCGGTGGCGGCCGCCCGTGGACGTCTCACCCGTACGGGAAGGCGACATGATCGACGATTGGCAGGTGCTGCATACGCCGGGCCACACGCCGGGCAGCATGTCGCTGCAACGCGGCGATGTCCTCGTGGCCGGCGACGCGGTGGTCTACAGCCGCGGCCACTTGCGTGAGAACGTGCCCTGGCTGGCCACCAGCCTCAGCGAGCAGCGCGCGTCCGCCCGCCGCCTGGCGGTGAGCGGCGCGCGCGTGGTGCTTCCTGGGCACTACCGCCCGTGCACCGACCCCACGGCTCTATCGGCCTTTGCCCGACGCCTTGAGCGCCGCTGATCAGACGATCTTGTTGAGGGGGTACTCGATGATGCCCTCGGCCCCCTTGGCGCGAAGCTCCGGGATCAGCTCACGCACTTCGTGGTCCGACACCACGATCTCGATGGACAGCCAGTCCGTGCCAAAGAGATTGGCGACGGTCGGCGCGGTGATGCTCGGCAGCACCTCGACGATCTGCTCCACCCGCCCCCGCGGCACATTCATCTTGAGGCCCACCCGGGACTCGGCTTCCAGCGCGCCCTTGAGCAAGAGCCCGATCTGATCGATCTTGCGCCGCTTGGCAGAGTCGGCGTAGGCGGCGTGGTTGGCGATCAACTGTGGATTCGAGGTTGTGAGCGTCTCGATGACGCGCAGGCCGTGGGCGCGAATGGTCGTCTCGGTTTCCGTGACCTCGACGATGGCGTCGGCCAGGCCCTCGGCGGCCTTAAGCTCCGTCGCGCCCCATGAGAACTCCACGGTTACGTCGATGCCGCGGCTGCTGAAGTATTGCCTGGAGAAATTCACGAGCTCCGTGGCGATCTTGCCGCCCGCCAGATCCTGCGCACACTGCGCCGGCGAGTCGTTGGGCACCGCCAGTACCCACCGGGTCGGCTGGAAGCTGACCTTGGAATAGACCAGATCGGCGACGACGCGCACGTCCGAGGCGTTCTCGAGCGTCCAGTCGAGCCCGGTGATGCCCGCGTCGAGGCTGCCGTCCTCGACGTAGCGCGAGATTTCTTGGGCGCGGACAAGCTTGCAGCGCACATGGTCGTCATCGATGCCCGGTACGTAGTTGCGCGACGACACCGAGACGCTCCAGCCTGCGCGGCGGAGCAACTCAATGGTCGCGTCCTGCAAACTGCCCTTGGGAATCCCGAGTTGCACCGGATCCATGCCTGATGTGCGCTCCCACATGAACGCGCGCCGCCTGGGCGCGCAGGTTGATTGTTGCGCATTCGCCGCCGCCGGCGGGGCATTTAGTGCCGAAGCGGCCCCGGGACGAGCGTGACGCATGCCATCGGTCCGCGATCGTTGACGCATCATCCGTGTCGCTTCAGGCGCCCGCTGCGCAGCGCATATCGCTCGGCGGCGCGGAACACCACGACGCCGAGCGGCAGCGCGACGCCCGCGATGGCAAGCAGCGGCGGAAACAGCTCGGCCACGTCGCCGATTGACGCGCCATCCAGCACGGCCGCGCGCATGCCTTCGAGCACGTAGGTGGCCGGCGAAAGATGCCCCACGACCTGGAGCCAGCCCGGCAGCACCTCGATCGGGTAGAACACGCCCGACACGAGCAACAGCGCCGCGAGGGTGATCATCACCATCTGCTCGCCGCGTTCCAGGAACAGCAGGGGTAGGGCGGCCACCATCACCGCCAGCCCAAGGAATCCAATGCTGCCGACGGCGATCATCGCCAGCGCGGTGAGCCAGTTGGCCTGAAGCAGATCGAGATCGAAGAACAGCGAGACGACGCCCAGCACCACAAGTGCGCGGATGAAGGCATAGGCAATGGCAAATGCGCTGGTGCCCGCCACCATGGTCAGCCGCCGCGCCGGGGCCATGAACGTGCTCTCGATGGTCCCTTCCCAGCGCTGCCAGGCGATCATGAATCCGACGGAATCGAACACCTGCTGCAGATAGGCCCACACCACGGTGCCGACGACCAGAAAGAGCACCAGCCGGTCGGTGGCAAAGTCCTCGCCCGTGACCTCCCGTCCGCCTGGGGCGATATAGGCCACCGTCAGGGCGTTGACGACGGCAAACGCCATCCAGACGGCTTCCCAGCCCCAATAGCGCCTAATGGCGCGGAAATTCAGCTCGACGAAGGCGTAGGAGGCCCGCCACTCGCGCCGGACGGCAATCATTGCTGCTTCTCCCCGACGCCGGCAGGCTCGGCCCGCTCCGTGCGTCTGTTCGTGGTGTCGCCCAGGGAATGGCCCGTCAGGCGAATGAAGGCGTCCTCCAACGATTCGCCGGGCGCGGCCAATGACGCCGGCGTTCCCTGCGCGACGATCCGTCCGTCATCCAGAACGGCCATCCGATCGCACAGCCGGGCAATCTCGTCCATGTCGTGCGACATGAGCAGCACCGTCGCGTCGTGGCTGTCACGCACCTCCTGGATGAACGCCTGAACGTCGCGCTTCGACGCGGGGTCCAGCCCGGTCGTGGGCTCATCGAGAACCAGCAGCACCGGCGAGGTAAGGAAGGCCCGCGCCACGGCCACCTTCTGCTGCATGCCCCGCGACATCTGCTCGACCGGCCGGGTGAGGGTGGCGCCGGTGATGCCCAATCGCTGCAGAATCTGGCGTGCGCGCGGCTCAGCGGTGCGCGGTGGCAGGTCGTATAGCCGTCCGGAAAAGACGAGGTTTTCCAGCGGGCTCAGCTTCTTGAAGAATGACGCGTCGACTGACACGCGATTCAGCATGCGGCGCACGTCTGTGGCCTCACGCTCCACGTCGTGGCCAAAAACGAGCGCGCGCCCCGCGTCGGGCGTCAACAGCGTGGCCACGATGCGCGCAAGGGTGGACTTGCCGGAGCCGTTCGAGCCGACGACGCCGTAGATCTCACCCCGCGCCACGCGCAGGGTGACCCGGCGCAGTGCGGCTACGCGCGGCCCCGGCCGCCCGACGACGCGGCGCAGCTCGCCCACGAGCCCTGTCGGGTCGAAGCCCTTTTCCAATTCAGCTATTTCAACGGCAGTGGACATTTCTCATCCTTAGGGGTGGGACGCGGCGGTTCGCGCCAATAAAAAAACCGCGGAACATCTGGTGGGCCTGTGCCCGGCGTCCGCGGTCGTGGTTGCGGTGGCTTACGACGTCAGCGTTCGGGGCACATTCCTCCCGGAGTCGGCATATGCATGCCGTGGCGGATGCGGCTCTTCGTGCCCATCAAGACCTATCGCAATCTCACGTCGTCTCGCTGCCTCGCATCGTATGCGCTATCGGGCGAATGTCAACGACTCGGCAGCGGCAAGCTGGCGGTAAGCACCGCGGCCATAGGCGAATGTCGCCACCGCTTCGACGATCAGGCTGGCCGCCCAAGCTCCGGCGCCCACGGCGACGCCGGGCAGCCCGCCCAGGTTGAGCGTGAGCACCACAAACGCCAGCAGCGCGACCAGCCGCCACACGTTCACATAGAAAATTGGGCGGGTGCGCCGGATCTGCATCAGCGACGAGGCGAAGACCTGCTCCTGCACCAGAATCAGTGGCAGCGGCGCCAGCACGCGCAGCCCCAGCAGCGACAGGTCGGCCAGCCGATCCCGGGCGCCGCTGACGCCCTCGATGATCGCCTCGCTCAGGGGCGGCACGAATGCCGCCGCCATTGAAGCGACCAGAACCAGGCCCGCAACCCCGTTGGTCAGGATCGTGATGCGGCGCATGTCGTCGCCGCGCGCCAGCAGCGCGAGCATCGCCGGCTGGGCGCCCCAGAGCAGGATCGTCAGGAACTGGAAGAGCCCGATGGCGATGGCAAAAGCCGCCAGCGAGGTCTCGGGCTCGGGCGTGCGAGCCAGCGCCGCGTTGACGATCGGCGTGGTTGCGGCGGGAAGCAACGAAGCGAAGATCAGCGGGGTGAAGAAGCGCGCCACCGCGCCCAGGCTCGAATCGAGGCCGCGCGGCGAATGCGCGGGGAGCCCATGTCGCAGCAGCCCACGGGTGGCGGCCAGCAACATCACCGTCTCCAGGCCGGCGGCCAGCGTGATGCCCACGCCGGCCGCGGCCGCGCCCTGCGTGCCCGCCGCGATCAGCGCGGCGGAAATGGCAACGGCGCCGCCGGCGCCGAGCCCCGTGCCCAGCCACACCAACCGCGCCTGCCCGAGCCGCAGCGCCGCGCCGTGCAGATGCGTGCGCGCCACCATGAACACCGGCAGCGGGCAGAGCGCCACCAGGGCCGCCCGCGCCTGGGTCAGCAGATCGCCCGTGGCGGCAAAGATCCCCTCGAGAATCAGATCGGCCAGCGGCGTGAGCGCCGCGGCGCAGCTGACCGCGCCGACGACTGCGGCCGTGATGGCGACGAAGCGGCGCAGGCTGCGCAGCGCGCGTTGATCGTGCAGAAACACCAGCGTCAGCTGCTGAATGCGGAACTGGGGCAGCGCCACGATGGTGATGACGCCCAGTGCAACCGAGAACCCGGCGATCGACGCTGCGGGGTCGTCGGCCCGGGCCAGCAAGGCGTTCATGGCCGGTGCGAGCAGGCTGGCTATTCCCAGGTTGACCGAGGCCGGCAGCCACAGCGTCAGCCCCCGCCGCGTGAACGCGGCCCAGCCGTCGGACACCGCGTCCGCCGTCACGGACGTCCCGTCAGCGCGCGAACCAGGTATTCAGCCGCTTCCGAAACTTCGTCGCGTAGGCGTGCAGCGAGCTGCCGGCGTGCACCCAGGCCGGGGCCAGCTCCATGTGCAGCTCGGCGGTGCGCAGGTTGTCCAGGAACTCGGCGGGCTCGCTCCAGGGTTCGAGGAGCTGCCAGCTCACGCCCACCTCGCGGGCCAGATGCGAGTCCGAGCCGACTGAGGCCACCAGGTCGTGGTCCCGCGCGTAGTCCTGCGCGGTTCGGTTGTCGCGCTCGCGCAAGGTGCGCCCGTTGAACACCTCGAGGATGTCGATGTGCTCGCGAATGCTGTCGGTGTCCTCGCGCAGCGCCGACCGTCGCAGCGAATCGAACGGGTGCGGCACGAGCACCAGCCCGCCCTGATCCTTGATGGCGGCCACGGTGTCCTGCGGCGACATGTCGCGCGGGATCTCTTCCTTGAGGAAGAGGCCGATGATGTCGCCGGCGGTGCTCTTGATCTCCTCGGCCAGGATGGTGGGCAGGGGCGAGACGCGCGCCATTTCGAAGGCGCCGTCCATGGTGTTGTGGTCCGTCACCGCCAGCGCCTGGAAGCCGCGGGCCTGCAACAGTTCGACCAGGCGGGTGGGGCTCAGCCCGCAGTCGGGCGACGCGTGGGTGTGTGCGTGAAGCTCTAGGCGAATACGGCTGTCAGGTGTCGTCATCGAGGGTGGCCTGAGGGCCGCGCGCCTGTGGTCGAAACCTAGCCGGCCTCGGCCGCCTGCTCCTCGCGCAGCGCCTTTATCCGGCCGGTGCCCATGATGCCTTCGCGCTGGATCTTGCGCTGCAGCATGACGATGCCGTCGATGAGCGCCTCGGGTCGCGGCGGGCACCCGGCGATGTAGACGTCCACGGGCACGACGCGGTCGACGCCCTGGAGCGTGCTGTAGCTGCGGAACGGACCGCCGCAGGTGGCGCACGCGCCCATGGCGATCACCCACTTGGGGTCGGGCATCTGGTCGTAGAGCCGCTTGACCACCGGCGCCATCTTGTTGGTCACGGTGCCGGAGACGACCATCACGTCCGATTGCCGCGGCGACGAGCGAAAGATGGTGCCGAAGCGGTCGAGGTCGTAGTGCGGCGAGGCGCTCGCCATCATCTCGATCGCGCAGCAGGCCAGCCCGAAGCCCAGGCCCCACAGCGCATTGGACTGTGCCCAGGAGAAGAGCTTGTCCACCGTGGTGGTCATGGCGTCCAGCAAGCCAACGCGGTCCGAGAGTTGACGCAGGGGGATGGTGTCGTCGCCATGCACCATCGGCGCCTTGCCCCACGGCTGGGCGCCCAGGGGGATTTGATCCAGCCCAAAATCGTGGCGGCGCTCGCCGGCCGGACCGCTGCCGTCGCTGGTTGCCATGGTGGTTGGACCTCCGTCCGCTTGCGTCGTCCCCGCAAATCTCGACAATTGTATGCGGTTGCGCCGTCGTCTTCACGGGCGCATTCGCGCACAATGACCATGTCGACTCCGGAGGTCCGCCCAATTAGCGCCCCCAGCACCGTTTCTTGTCGCTTCTTGCCCGAAGACCGCGAGATCGAAACCGAAGTCGGCACGACGATTCTCGATGCCGCTCACATCAACGACATTCCGGTGGAAACGGTGTGTGCCGGCAAGGGAACCTGCGGCACCTGCCGGGTGCTGGTGCGCGATGCCGCCGTCCCCGAGCCCACCCCGCATGACAAGCGCCGGCTGGCCATTGCGCAGCTCGCCGGCGGCTGGCGTCTGGCTTGCCAGCATCCGGTGGACCACGGCGCGGTCTACTCGCATCCGCTCGGGATTCGAGCGGTGCGCGTGGTGGAAAGCGCCGGTCTGGGCCGCATCAGTCTGGATCCAAACGTCCAGAAGATTTATGTCAAGCCATCGCCGTCGACCCTGCACGATCCGCGCGCCGACTGGAGCCTGGTCCAAAACGAGCTGGCCGCCGCCGCCGGTGACCTCGATCCGACGCGGGATGCGCTGAGCCGGCTGGGGGCGATCGGCGAGGAAATCAGCCAGGGCGTCACCGTGGTGATCGCGGGCAACCGGGTGATATCGGTCGAGCGAGGAGATACCACCGGTGAGGCCTATGGCCTGGCCTTCGATATCGGCACGACGACGGTGGTCGGCGCGCTCATGGACTTGACGACCGGGCAAGAAATCGCCGTGGCGTCGGACATCAACGGCCAGCACATCTACGGCGGCGACGTGATCAGCCGCATGAGCGCCACGATGCGCGGGCCGGAGTTTGTCGAGCGGCTGCACCGGGCGATTCTGGACACCGTGCGCGGCATCACCACGCGCTGCCTGGAGGCCGCCGACGTGCGGCCGGACCGCGTCTATGAGGCGGCGTTCGTCGGCAACACGGTGATGACGCACTTGCTGCTGGGCATCGACCCGTCACGCATCTCGTATTCGCCGTTTGCGCCGACCACCGTCGACCCCGTCTCGTTGCGGGCGTCGGAGCTCGACTTGCCGGTGCTCCCGTCGGCGTGGGTGTGGGTGGCGCCAGCGGTTGCCAGCTATGTGGGCGGCGACATCGTGGGGGTGATGCTCAGCACGAACCTTGGCCGCCGCCGCGGCACGACGCTGGTCATCGACGTGGGCACCAACGGCGAGATCGTGCTGGCGCATCGGCGACGGCTCTTCGCCACCGCGGCGCCGGCGGGCCCGGCGTTTGAGGGCGCCGAGATCACGCGCGGCATGCGCGCGGCGCCCGGGGCGATCGAGCGCGTGCGCATGACCCCGGCGTCGGTGGAGGTGGACGTGATCGGCGGCGGCGAGCCCGAGGGCATCTGCGGCTCGGGCCTGGTCGACGCCGTGGCCGAGCTGCTGCGCGTCGGCGCGGTGTTGCCGAGTGGACGGCTGCTTTCGCGCGACGAAATGGAGCGGGAGCTGCCGGGCCTGGCCGACCGCGTGCGACCGGACGACACCGGCGGGGAATTCGTGCTCACCGGCGATCCGGCGTCGCCGGAGGAGAGCATTGCGTTGCACGCGCAGGACATCCGTCGCTTGCAGCTGGCCAAGGGCAGCATCCGCTGCGGCACGAACGTGCTGCTGCGCGAGGCCGGCTTGCAACCGTCCGATCTCGACCGCGTGCTGCTGGCCGGCGCCTTCGGCAGCTACATCGACCCGGCGCGAGCCCTGGCCATTGGGCTACTGCCACCCGTGCCCGTTGCGGCCGTCGAGGCGATTGGCAACGCCGCCGGCCATGGCGCGCGCATGTGCCTGCTGTCCTTGACATCGCGCGTGCGTGCCACCGACCTGCCCGGCCACGTGCATTATGTCGAGTTGTCCGCCGTGCCCGACTTCCAGGATCAGTTCGGCGACGCGATGGGTTTCCCGGCGCCAGACGGAGACTCGGGCTAGGCCTCAGCTCACTCGCAACCGGCTGCGGCGACCTCCTTAATCTGCGCCGCCACCACCGTCGCTGCCGCGTCGAGGTATTGGCGTCCCAGCTCGGCCGTGCCGTGTGACGCGTCGTCGCTCACGCCGGTGGGCCGGTCGCCTAGGAATTCTCCGTCGCGCACGTCGGTCACGTTGGCGACGCCGGCCGGCAGCCGTGTATCGCCGCGCACGGGAATGTGATCGGTCCGCACCAGGTCGGGGTCGAGGTGGAGCATGAGCGCCGTTTCAAACGATCCCGCGTGTCCGGGAATGGAGAACTCTCCGTCGTGGGGAACCGCTTCCAGCGCGGCGCGGGCGATGTCCCAGTAGCTGCCGGCGACGACGTGCACATCCCGGTAGGCCAAGACGAAGTCGCGCGCGGTCTGCTGGATCAGAAACTCGTTGCCGCCGTGGCCGTTCAGCACGAGCACGCGGCGAAACCCCATCATGCGGAGGCTGTCGAGCAGCTCGTAAACCACCACGCCGAAGGTGTGACTGGTGAGCGTCAGGACGCCGGGCCAGGGCAGGTGGTGGTGCGAGCTGCCGAAGTGCAGCGGCGGGCACACGACGACGTTCAGATCCGGGCCCACGGCTTCGGCGGCGCTTCGGGCAACGGCCATGCAGCACATGGTGTCGAGGCCCACGGGATTGTGCGGCCCGTGCTGCTCGATAGCCGCGGTGGGCAAGATCGCCACCGCCGAGGGCGCCAGGGCGCCGATTTCATCCCGTGTCAACCGTTCAAATGCCACGTGGGCCATCAGCGCACCTCTTACGGCGATGCCGTGCAGCGAATGGTGGGGCACCTTGCCGTCCCCCGCAAGCGCAGGATCCCGGGCAGGCGGGCAACGTGAAGCTGGTGCGCGGACCGTGGAACCGGACGTTTGTTCAGCGGGCGTCGCTGTTCCCCAATTCGGACTACTCGGACCAGATCGACTGTGCGAGCCGTGCGTTTCATCGCCTGACCCGGCCTCGTGACGGGCGCGGGATGACGGCGGCGGTGCTGGTGAATGCGTAAGATGGGCGGCTTGGACAACTTAGACTTAAAGAGTTGTCTCCTCGCGATTATCTGGATAGTCGTCGTTGGTGCCGGCGGCTTGGCAATCTGGGAGAACTGCATTGTGACCGAGGGATTCGGCGGCTGACTGTTTACAGCGGTGCTCGTCAGCGAATAAAGAAGGCGCAATAGTCGATGGAACCCCGGACCGATGATTGGGCCGACCGAATCCTACGCTCCCCCGTGGGGTGTTGTTTCTTGCTGACGATCGAGCGGGATCAGGTCCCCGTCGATCTCGCCGTCACTCCCCCGCAAGCGTTCGTGCGAGCCGCGATTGCCTTGAATGTAGTCAATCCGTGGTCGCCCACGTTCGAACGGGACGTCCGCGCCGCGTTCTTACTGCGCTCACGCCTGGAGAACGTGGCCCACCAAGTAGCGGCCCATCCAGACAGCCGCTGGTGGACGGCCTCTTTCGACAGGGCCCGGCAGGTACTCGTGGACTACCACGTGGACTACCACACATCGACAATAGCCTCATGCCAGACAGAGTCGTCCGAGCGGAACTTGAAGTGGGAGGACTACGCCCAACGCCCCGACGGATGGCGGATCACCTCCACGCTGCGTGGACAGTATTCGTGCCTCGACGCAGCGATCGGGCGGGGCGTTGGAGAGTGGATGTCGAGCTCCGCTTACCCCCGATTCGAGGCCGAGATCGACGAGTCCGCGCGAGTGCTGGAAATCGTCGGTCCCGCCGACTGGTACGCGCTCTGCGTCGCTCATCCTCGCACGAATCGGGACCCGCAGAGCCCAGCGGGAGTCGGGACGCTTGTGCCAGACTGGACGAGCGTGGCAACGCAGTGGGACGGCGTCCACCTAACGTTCATGGCGCTCCTGACCGTGCCATTCGTTCGCCACGGCTCGGCGGCCGGCACCACGATGCTGTGGTCGTGGGACACGGAGGGCACCTGGTGGCTTCCGGGAGGATTCCTCCGCGCGGGCCGACCGCTTGCAACCCTAGGCCGCCGCGTAAGCGAATTCGATTTCATTTCACCGCTGATAGGTATCGGGCTGTGAATCCTGGCTAACGCGGGGCGGCCATTCTCACGGGCCACAGGTAATGGACACTGTGGCAGAGGTGGTCCCGCCTGCGTCTACCTTGCCGTTCGGCCAGACAAGGACGTGGCTGCTGATACCACGGTACGTCCCATCCTCACAAGATTTATTTGATCTGGCTTCAGCTTCAATCGCATTGTACTGTGTGTCGTACCCTGTCGGTGCAAAATCAACCCACAAGCAGATGATAAAGCATACCTCTTTCTGCAGCGTTGTCGATATCGACAGCTCCGTCATCGGCGCGCTGCAATTGATGTCACTTATCTGGTTAATGTTGCCCCCACGGTGTCTGGAATTGTGCGGGTTGTGTGATTTAACCTGACACACCTCGACGGACATAGTGATCTGATCGCCACCGCTACCGCCCCCTGCGTATACGTGACGCTGGGGGCACCCTCATCCTCTCCGCTCTGCGTCGGCGGGTAGCCCGTCTTCTCTGTGCCTTCCGCCAACACAGGGCCTGCCGCCACGGCCAAACAGGCCAAGAGGAGCACCGCCGCGAGACTTCGGCGTCCGACACGACCCAGGTGGTTGAAGCGAGGCATTGGAGCCTCCTTCCGACAGGTTAGCGACGTTGCTCACCTAACCAGCGCCGTAGCTCGCGTTTCTGCGAGCGTCGAAGTTGTTGCCTTGGGGCGAATGGCGCGGAACAATGCCCACTCCGGTCAACGAGCGGCCCTCGCGCTGGGGAGGCCGTGAGGGCCGTTCCCCGACCGGTATTGCGGCTAGGTGCGGCTCGCGGCCGGTTCGGCGGAGGCGTCCGCGGCGGCCTGGGCGCCGTTTTCGAGTTCCGGCGCCACGGCGATCTGCACATCGAACCTGAACTCGCCGTCGGCCACGTCAACGTTGATCGTGCAGCCGGTCTCGCAGCTCTGGTCGAGCAGCAGGCGCGCGATGTGGTTTTCCACCTCGCGCTGCAGGGTGCGCCGCAGCGGCCGCGCACCGTAGTCCGGGTTCCAGCCGATCTCGAGAATGTGGTCCTTGGCGGCAGTGGTGAGCTCAACGCCGATCCCCTGCGCGGACATGCGGCGGCCGAAGTCGGCGGCCATCAGGTCCACGATCTCGCGCAGCTGCGGCTGCGTCAGCGAGTGGAAGATGATGATCTCGTCCACCCGGTTGAGAAACTCGGGACGGAACGACTTGCGCAGCTCGTTCCGCAGCCGGGTGCGCATGGCCCGATAGTCGCTCTCCGTCGCGTCCCCGGCCTCGCTGTGCCGAAACCCCAGGGAGTTTTCCCGCCGAATGTGCTGGGCGCCGACGTTGGACGTCATGATGATGATGGTGTGGCTGAAATCCACCACGCGGCCGTGGCCGTCGGTGAGCCGCCCGTCGTCGAGCACTTGCAGCAGGACGTTGAAGATCTCCGGGTGGGCCTTCTCGACCTCGTCGAATAGCACCACCTGGTAAGGGCGGCGTCGGATCTTTTCCGTGAGCTGGGCCGCGTCGTCGTAGCCGACGTAGCCCGGCGGCGCCCCCACGAGACGGCTCACCGCGTGCCGCTCGCCGTACTCCGACATATCGATGCGCAGCATGGCCGATTCGTCGTCGAACATGAATTCGGCGAGCGCGCGGGCAAGCTCGGTCTTGCCGACGCCGGTGGGCCCCAGGAAGAAGAACGACCCGATCGGGCGGCGCGGATCGGCAATGCCGGCGCGTGAACGCCGGATCGCGTCCGATACGGCCGTCACCGCCTCTTTCTGGTTCACGATGCGCTGGTGCAGCGCGTCTTCCATGTGGAGCAGGCGCTCGGCCTCCTCCTCGAACATGCGGGCCACGGGAATGCCGGTGATATTGGCGACCACGTCGGCGATGTCCTCGCGTCGCACCACGTCGTCCAGGTCACGCTCGGCCAGCCAGCGCTTGCGCCACTCCTCGAGCTTGGCGTTCAGCTGCAGCACATCCGACTTGACGTTGGCGGCGCGCTCGTAGTCGCGCGCCTGCCAGGCTTGCTCCTCTTCTTCCTGCAGCTCCTCGATGCGCTTTTCGACGTCGCGCAGCTCGGGCGGCGTGTCGAAGATATCGACCCGGACTTTGGCTGACGCCTCGTCCATCAGGTCGATCGCCTTATCGGGCAGGTGGCGCTCGGTGAGATAGCGGTCGGACAGTCGGGCGGCGGCGTCGATCGCCTCGTCGTTGATCTTGAGGTCGTGGTGCTTCTCGTATCGCGGGCGCAGCCCGCGCAACACCGCCACCGTCTCCTCGACCGACGGCTCGTCCACGTAGACCGGCTGAAACCGCCGCGCCAGCGCCTTGTCGCGCTCGACGCGGGTGCGGAATTCGTCGAGCGTGGTGGCGCCGATGGCTTGCAGCTCCCCGCGGGCCAGGGCCGGCTTGAGCATGCTGGACGCGTCGATCGCGCCCTCGGCGGCACCCGCGCCGACGGCTTGATGCAGCTCATCGAAGAACAGGATGATCTCGCCGTCGGAGGCGCGGACTTCGTTGATGACGGCCTTGAGCCGTTCCTCGAATTCGCCGCGAAACTTCGAGCCGGCGACCATGGCGCCCATGTCGATGGCCAGCACGCGGCGGTCGCGCAGGATGCGCGGCACGTCGTTGTGCGCGATGCGCTGCGCCAGACCCTCGACGATGGCTGTCTTACCGACGCCCGGCTCGCCGATTAGCGCCGGGTTGTTCTTGGTGCGGCGCGCGAGCACCTGGACCACGCGCTTGATCTCTGGTTCGCGGCCGATGACTGGATCGAGCTTGTCCTGGCGCGCGATTTCCGTCAGGTCGGTGCTGTACTTCTCGAGCACCTCATAGCGGCTTTCGGCCGACGGGCTCGAGGACCGTTGCGCACCCCGAACCTCGCGCAGGGCGCTATATATGCCCTCGGCGTCGATGCCCAAGCGCCGCAGCACGTGCCCCGCCTTGGCGGTGCGGGACCGCGCCACGGCCAACAACAAGTGCTCATTGCCCACGAACTCGTCGCTGAGGCGCTCGGCCTCCTCGCGGGCCGCGTTCAAGAGCTCGAGGGTCTGCGGGGTTACGAACATCTGGCCCTGCGCCACCCCACCGGCGCCGTCCTCGACGTTGACCCGCGGTTTGTCGGCCAGGAGACGTCGTATCTCCCCGCGAATCAGGTCCGGCGAGACGCGCAGCCGCTGCACGATGCGCACCGCCACACCGTCCGCCGGTTCGAGCAGCGCCAGCAGAATGTGCTCGGCATCAAGCTGGTTGTGCGCGTGCTCCAGCATGATGGACTGGGCACGCTGAACGGTCTCTTGGGCCTTTTCCGTGAATCGGTCGAAATCGATCATTGGTGTCTGGACTCCTTGCTTGTACCTGCTAGCCGACGACGCGGCGAAGGGCGCTGCGCAGTCGCGCGATCTCCGCCGTCAGGCGCTCCCGCAAGCGTTGCTCGCGGCGTTCGTATTCCTGCCGCAGGCGCTCGTGGCTATCGCGCATGTTCAAAATCACCTCCACGCCGGCCAGATTCACCCCCAGCTCGTTGGTCAGGCGCTGGATCAGCCGCACGCGCTCGATGTCCTCTTGTGAGTACAGGCGCACATTGCCCCGGGATCGTCCCGGGGTGACCAGCCCGATGCGCTCGTAGTGCCGCAGCGTCTGCGGATGCACGTGCGTGATCTCGGCCACCACGCCGATGAACACCGCGGGTCGCTCACGCATGCCGGTGTCCTGGTCGGTGGCGGCGTCGAGGTCGTCGGGGGAGCGCATTTAGCGTGGCTGGGGCAGCGGCTGCTCGCCGCGCAGCTCGGCAAGCTCGCGGAACAGCGCTTGCTCGCGGTGTGAGAGGTCTTGCGGCAGCCGCACGCGAATGCGCACGAGCATGTCTCCGCGCTCAGCCGAACTGGCCTGGGGCAGCCCTTGGCCGCGAAGCCGCATGCGCGACCCGTCGCGCGTTTCCGGCGGCACCCGCATCGTCAACGAAGGTCCGCCGAGGGTGGGAACCGTGACGTTGGCGCCGAGCATGGCCTCGGTGAGACCGATGGTCACGGTGGTGTGCAGGTCCGCGTCGTGGCGCTCGAAGCGCGAGTCGGGCGCCACTGTCACGCGGAGATACAGGTCGCCGCGCGAGCCATCGGGCCGGATGCTGCCCTGGCCGGCCACGCGCAGGCGCTGACCGTCGCGCACGCCCCTCGGAATGGTGACGTCGATCCGCTGCTCGCGGACGTGGCCGTTCGCTTGGGGTATGCGCAGGGCCAGCGAGCGCTGGCCGCCTTCGGCGACTTCGCGCAGGGCGATGTCCAGGCGATCCTCCACGTCCGCGCTGGGAGGCGGCCCCGGACGCTGGCCGCCGAAGCCCATGCTGCCGAACAGCGACTCGAAGAAATCGCTGAATCCCGCGCCGGCGAAGCCTCGCGGGGAAGCGCCGTGCGGCGCTCCGGCGTGGCGGAACGCCTCCTCGAACGAACCGGTTCGACGCCAATTCGATCCAAAGCGGTCGTAGCGCTTGCGTTTTTCCGGGTCGCTGAGGACCTGATAGGCCTCGTTGATTTCCTTGAAGCGCGTGTCCGCCTGGGCGTCGCCGGGATTGACGTCGGGGTGATACCGACGCGCGAGGCGGCGGTAGGCCCGCTTGAGCTCGGTGTCGCTGGCCTGCCGGCTGACGCCCAACGTCTTGTAGTAATCCTGGTATTCCATGGCGCCGCTAGTCCTCGGGCGCCACCGCCACGCGCACGCGCGCGGCGCGCAGCACCACGTCCCCCCAGAGATAGCCCCGGCTGACCTCGTCCACGATGTGGCCGTCAGAAAGTTCGGCGGATTCCACGGTCGCGACGGCCTCATGCAGGTTGGGGTCGAAGGCGCCGCCGGACACCATGGGCCGGACGCCATGGCCAGCCAGGCCGTCGCGCAGCCGCGTGAGGGTGAGATCCACGCCCTCGGCAAGCGCCTTGCCGTCATCGTGCGACGCCGCCAGTGCCCGCTCGAGGTCGTCGGCGAGGTTGAGCAGGTCCATAAGCAGCCGGCGCTTGGCGTCGCGGACGAGTTCCTCGGTCGTGCGTTCAAGCCGCTTGCGGAAGTTGTCCGTGTCGGCGCGCACGCGCAGCAGCTTGTCGTTGAGCGACTCCACCTCCGTGCGCAGCGCGGCGATCTCCTCCGCCGCCTCGGATTCGGCCACCGGCGCGTCGTCATTCACGCCGGGCGTTCGCTGGTTGTGATCGGTGGCGCTCATGGGCTACTTCTCGTCGGCGGGCTGCGTCTCGGCGTCCGCGTCGCTCGTCTCAAACTCCGCGTCCACCACGTCGTCGGCGTCGGTCGAAGGCGGCGGGCCGTCGGCGGGGGCGCCGTCGCCCTGGGCTTGCTGGGCGGCATAGAGCTGCTCGCCGAGCTTTTGCGAGGCCGTTTGCAGCACGGCCACCGCGCTGCGGAGCTTGTCCAGGTCGTCGTCCTTGAGGGCCTCGCGCACATCCTCGATGGCCTGCTCGGCCGCGGCGCAATCATCCGCGTTGAGCTTCTCGCTGTTGTCCTTGATCAGCCGCTCGGTCTGATAGGCGAGGCTGTCGGCGGCGTTGCGGGTCTCGATCGCATCGAGGGCCTCCCGATCCGCCTCGGCGTTCTCCTCGGCCTCTTGGACCAGGGCATCAACCTGCTCGCGCGAGAGATTGGTGCTCGCCGAGATGGTGATGCGCTGTTCCTTGCCGGTTGCCAAGTCCTTCGCCGACACGTTGACGATGCCGTTGGCGTCGAGGTCGAACGTCACCTCGACCTGCGGCACGCCGCGCGGCGCCGCCGGAATGCCCTCGAGGCGGAAGCGGCCCAGCGTCGTGTTGTCACGCGCCATGGGGCGCTCGCCCTGCAGCACGTGGATGTCGACCGCGGTCTGCCCATCCTCGGCCGTCGAGAAAATCTCCGACTTGCTCGTCGGGATGGTGGTATTGCGCTCGATCAAGCTCGTCATGACGCCGCCGAGGGTTTCCACGCCCAGCGACAACGGCGTCACGTCCAGCAGCACCACGTCGTCAACCTCGCCGGCCAGGACGCCGCCTTGGATGGCCGCGCCAACCGCGACCACCTCATCGGGATTGACGCTCTGGTCCGGCTCCTTGCCGCTCAGGCGAGTGACCACGTCCACAATCGCCGGCATGCGGGTGGACCCGCCGACGAGCACCACCTCGTCGATGGCGCTGGCCTCGATGCCGGCGTCCCGCAGGGCCTGCTTGAACGGCGGCACGCAGCGCGCCGTCAAGTCTGCCGTCAAGTCCTCGAACTGGGCCCGCGTGAGCGTGTGATCGAGGTGCTTGGGGCCGTGCTGGTCGGCGGTGATGAAGGGCAGGCTAATCTGGGTCTGCGGAACGGTTGACAGCTCCTGCTTGGCCTTCTCCGCGCCCTCGACCAATCGCTGTAGCGACTGCGGGTCCTGGCGCAGGTCGATGCCCTGCTCGCGCTGGAAGTCGTCCGCCACGTGGTCGACGATGCGGCGGTCGTAGTCGTCGCCGCCCAGATGCGTGTCGCCGCTGGTCGCCTTGACTTCGAACACGCCGTCGCCGGCCTCGAGGATCGACACGTCGAACGTGCCGCCTCCCAGGTCCCAAACGAGGATCGTCTCGGCGCCCTTCTTGTCCAGCCCGTAGGCCAGGGCCGCCGCGGTCGGCTCGTTGATGATGCGCCGCACGTTCAGCCCGGCAACCTCGCCGGCATTGCGGGTGGCCTGTCGCTGCGAGTCGTTGAAGTAGGCCGGCACGGTGATCACGGCATCGGTGACCGACTCGCCCAGATAGCGCTCAGCCTCCTGCTTGAGCTTTTGCAGCACCATCGATGCGATCTCTTCCGGCGTAATCTCCTGCCCGCGCTCCGGGACCCTGATGAGCGCTTCACCGGCCTTGCCCTCGACCACGTCAAACGTCACCGCGCTGCGCTCGTCGCCGACTTCGTCGTAGCGGCGGCCCGTGAAGCGCTTGGACGAGTAGATGGTGTTTTGGGGATTCATCACCGCCTGGCGTCGTGCCAGCTGACCCACCAGCCGCTGGCCGTCCTTGGCGAAGGCCACCACGCTGGGCGTGATGCGCGAGCCCTCGCTGTTGGTCACCACGGTTGGCGCCCCGCCCTCCATCACGGCGACGACGGAGTTCGTCGTGCCGAGGTCGATGCCGATGATCTTGGTTGCCATTCGCTCTGCCTCCTAGGCCGTCGCGCCATGGGGCGCGGGCTGGCTGTTCGCCGGTGTCATCAATGCGGTCGTCAAGACCGCGTCCATGTCGTCCACCCACACAAATCGCATCTGTCGCCGCACCTTGGCGGGCACGTCGTCGATGTCCGCCCGGTTCTCGGCCGGCGCCACCACGGTGCGCAGGCCGGCGCGGTGCGCCGCCAGCACCTTTTCCTTGAGCCCGCCGATCGGCAGCACGCGGCCGCGCAGCGTGACCTCGCCCGTCATGGCCACCTGGCGTCGGACCGGCACGCCGGCGACGGCCGACATGATGGCCGTGCTCATGGTGATGCCCGCCGACGGGCCGTCCTTGGGCACGCTGCCCGCCGGCACGTGCACGTGCACGTCCGTCTGGCCGAAGTCGGGTCGATCGATGCCAAAGGCATCGCCGCGCGCGCGCACGTAGGACAGCGCCGCCTGAGCCGACTCGCGCATCACGTCGCCGAGCTGGCCGGTGAGCCGCAGCTTGCCGCTGCCGGGCACGGCCGCGGCCTCCACGTCGAGCACCTCGCCGCCAAACGGCGTGACGGCCAGGCCGGTGGCCACGCCCACCAGCGGCGAGCGGTCGTCGTCTTCAGGCAGATAGCGCGGCGCCCCCAGGAGCGAGCGCACCACGCGCGGGGTGACCCGGCGCGCGATGCGCCGCCGGTCCGCCACGCGGCGCGCCAGCTTGCGGCACACCGACCCGAGCTCGCGCTCGAGGTTGCGCACGCCGGCCTCGCGCGTGTAATGCCGGATGGCCTCGCGAATGGCGCGGTCCGAGAACTCGATGCCGCGCCCGCCGAGCCCGTGTTGCTTCAGCTGACGTGGCAGGAGGTGCCCATCGGCGATGCGCACCTTCTCGTCCTCGGTGTAGCCGTGCAGCTCGATGATCTCCATCCGATCGCGCAGCACCGCCGGAATCGGCTCGGCTTCGTTGGCCGTGGCGATAAAGAGCACGCGCGATAGATCGAGGGGCACTTCGAGATAGTGGTCGGTGAAGCTGTGGTTGTGCTCCGGGTCCAGCACTTCCAGCAACGCGGACGAAGGATCGCCCCGGAAGTCGCGCCCGATCTTGTCGACCTCATCCAGCAGCAGCACGGGATTGCGCGAGCCCGCGCGGCGCATGGCTTGCACGATGCGGCCCGGCAACGCTCCGACATAGGTCCGGCGATGGCCGCGGATTTCCGCCTCGTCGCGCACGCCGCCCAGCGAGATCCGCACGAACTCGCGTCCCAGCGCCCGTGCCACCGAGTGCCCCAGGCTGGTCTTGCCGACGCCGGGCGGTCCGACCAAGCACAGGATCGGCGTGCGGAAGGCGTCCGACAGCATGCGCACCGCGAGAAACTCCAACACCCGCTGCTTGACGCGCACCAAGCCGTAGTGGTCGCGCTCGAGCACCCGCCGCGCCCGCCGCAGATCGCGGCGATCGGTTGTCTCCGTGCTCCAGGGCAGGCCGAGCAGCCAGTCGAGGTAGCCGCGGATGACGCCGATTTCGGGTGAGGTCGGGGGCGTCGCTTCCAGACGGCTGATTTCATGCTCGGCCTTCGCCTGCACCACCGGGGGCAGATCGGCTTCCAGCACCCGCCGGCTGAGCTCGTCAGTGTCGTCGATCTGGGTGTTCGAGATCCCCAGCTCGCGCTGAATTGCCCGCAGCTGCTCGCGCAGGTAGAAGTCGCGCTGAACCTTCTCGATGCCGTCCTGGATCTCGCCTTGAATCTTGTTGCGGATATCCAGGATTTCCGCTTGACGGGCGAGATAGCGGGCCACGCGTCGCAGCCGCTCCACGGGCGAGAACGCTTCCAAGACGTCCTGGCGCTCGCGCATGGGCATGTCGGACGAAAAGCAGATGTAATCGCACAGCCAGCTCGGATCGGACACGCGCCGCGTCATGGCCACGACGTCGGGCGGAAAGGTGTTGGTCTCCTCGGCCACCGCCTCGACCTGGGCCACCACCACGCGACGCAGGGCTTCGAGCTCCAGCGACGACTCGTGGGGGGTATCCACCGGCTCGACGCGGGCGACGAGATGCCCTTCGTGCTCTTCGACGGATTCGAGACGGGCGCGTTGGCGGCCCTGCAACAGGACCTGCTGGCTGCCGTCCGGCATGCGCAGCTTGCGAATGACCTCGGCAATGGTTCCCACGTCGTACAGGTCGGTTGGGCGCACATTGGCGCTGGTGCGCCGCTGCGCCACGAGCACCACGCGTCCCTCGCCCGTCTCGGCGGCCGCCACGGCCGCCAGCGACGCGTCGCGGCTGGCCTGCAACGGCATGGCCATCTCGGGAAACGCGACCCAATCAAGCAGCGGCACGAGGGGCATGACGGCGAGCTCCGAGCGCGTTTCCGCGGCCGTCGTCGCGGAGGCCGACGTGTCGTCGACCCGCGCCGCCAAGTCACCCATCACGGCTTGCCCCACTGCGCGACGATATCAGGCTGATTTTAAACATTGAGTGTGACCATGTCAAGAATTCTCAGTCCGGCATCATATATTTTCCAATGGAGCGGCGACCTCCGCGACCGCACGCGGTGCGCTGCTCGCTCCGGGCTACACTCCCACGTTATGCGACACGTCGAGCGCCCCCGCATCTCGCGCCGTCAAATGATCGGCGCGGGCGTGGGAGCCGCCCTCGCGTTCGCGGCCTGCGGCGAGGCGGCGCCGGACGTTACGCCCGCGCCGTCGCCAATCCCGACCGCGCCACCCCCCGCACCGCCGGCGCCGTCGACCCCGGCCCCGGCGCTGCTGCGGCTGTTGGGCTGGCCGTTCCGGCCCGACCTGCTGCGACAGCGGCTCGACGATTTCGAGCGTTACCGCGGCGACGTTCGCGTGCTCCATGAGCAGGCGGAGCGCGACTATCCCACCCGGGCCCTCGAAGCGCTGACCCACCAGCCGTCGGTGGACGTCGTGCAGGCGCGCGACGGCCTGGTGGGCGCGTGGTGGTCGGGCCGGGCCCTGCAAACCCTGGGCGCCGCGGACACCTGGCGCGTGGTGCTCGACGCCATGTGGCCCTACGCCCGCCAGGCCGTGACCTTTGGCGGTCAGGTGGTGGGCCTGCCGTACTACGCCGACGTGATGGTGCTGGCCTACAACCGGCAGCTGCTGGACCGCGTGGGAGCGCCGGTCCCCAGCACGCTCGAAGAGCTCACCGACATCAGCCGCGACGCCGCGCGCCGGCAAATCGTCGAATTCGGCATCTCATTGAATCTCGCGCCCAAGGTGTTCACGAACCTCCCCTGGTGGGGGCTGGTGTACGCGTCCGGCGGCCGGCTGGCGGCGCCGGAGGGTCCGGATCCGGCGGCGGTCGCGGTGCTGGAGTGGCTGCGCGACGCCACCGCGATGTCGAACATCGTCGATCCCGACTTCGGCTCAGCGACATACGACGCGCTCGCCCGCCAGGAGCACATCTTCAGCATCGTTGGCGCTCACGTGCTGCGCCGCCTCAACCAGGCCGCGCCCGGCGCCTTTGGCGCGGCGGCCATTCCCGGCATCGCCGCGCCGCTTGGCACGGTGGCCTGGACGCCGCTCTATGCGGTGGCCGCGAACGCGCCGCACCCGCCTGACGCCGTCGATCTGGTGAACTACCTGGGAGGCCCCGGGCCCGCCGGCGACTATGCCTCGGCCGCCTTCTGGCTGCGGCAGGAGGGGCTGATGCCGGCGTACCGTCCGCTGCTCGAGCGGCCGGAGATCGGGGACGATCTGGCCGGGTGGATCGATCGGGACGCCCTGATGTCGATATTGGCCGCCGCTCGTCCCGTGGAGCGGCTGTGGGAACGCTGGTTCTTGACCTGGGAGCACGAGCTGCAGGCGCAGGTGCAAGAGGCGATCTTCGGTCGCCAATCGGCCGAAGCAGCCCTCGCCGCGGCGGAGGCCGTCGCGCGGGAGTTGGCGCTCGCCGCCACCGGATAGCGCGCGTCGTTCTAGGGAACGGCGGTCGTCGCCAGGCCCGGTGCCGCGGCGCGCTGCGCCATGGGGCAGGCCGCGCAGCGCTTGTCCCGGCACCAGCGGCGGTGGAGCCGCAGCATCCCCTGCTGGGCCTGCGCCCCGCCGAGCCCGCGACGCTCGATACCCAACGTGTGGGCCATGTAGCGCGAGTCTTGATTCCACATCGCGCCCGGGAGCGCCGCGAGGATGTCGGCGCTGGCCCGCGTCAGGTCCGGCTGGCCGCGCGCACTCCCCATGGCCGCCGCGAATGGGAGCACGGCGTTGACCAGGATCTCCCGCGCCCGGCCGACACCGACCAGCGCGGGTGCCGGCCGCCGCGCCGGTCGCCCAAAATCGTAGTGCCGGGCCCAGTAGGCGTCCGGCCGCTCGACAATCTGAAACCGGGCCTGGAGCCGGCGCAGATCTGAGTCGGCGGCCGCCCGGCGCACATCTGCCAGCACGGTTTCGACCATGGTTGCGCCCGCGTCCGGCGCCCGGGCGAGCAGCCGCGCCGCCGCGGTCACGCGGCGCGTGGGCCGGTTCGCCGGCCGCACCGACTGCGTGGTCCAGTCGTCCGCCCGCAGGCAGGTGAGTTTCCCGAACGACCGCCAGATGCGCTGCAGCGTGCGGGCGTAACCGTCGGCCGGATGCCTCGGGCGCTGTGCGGGCAGCAGCCCCGCGGCGCCCATGAGCACGGCCTCGAGCACCCCAAGGCCGGCAACGTCGCCGTTTCCGTTCAGGGCTTCGGCGAGGCTGCTCGTGACACAGCCGCCCAGGGCCTCGAACGCCGCGGCGTTGGGCCGATAGCCGAGCGCGCGCAGCATGGCCAGGTGCAGCGCTTGGTCCGGGCCCAGCGCCGCGATATTGCTCTCCATCACCGCCGCCTTCTCAGCGTGGCGATGCCGGCCCTGCTCCTCGATGGCCGCCACGATCACTTGGTGGGAGGCGGCGTCCGGCAAGTGGGGCCGCCGGCAGGGGAGCGTCTCCATGTCGGGCGTTGGGCGCGAATCGATCGATTCGCCGGCGGTGGTGAGCACCTGTCCCAGCGCAATTGCCGCCGGCGATGCCCCGGGCGGATTGGCGTCCACCTGCCACACCAGGTGCAGGCCGACCGCCGCGTAGGCCGGATCGGCGTGGTGACCGTGGCGCCACCAGTCGGCGGCATTCACATGCACCTCGAGATCAAGCCGCAGCGCCGGCCCCTCGTCGATGCTCACGATGGCGTCGCGCAAATCCGGGCCCGGCAGGCCGGTCCAGCGCCCCGGATAGATCACCGCCACGCTCCGGCCGGCGCTGTCGCGCCAGGGGCCGAGACGCGTCGCCTGCTGCAGCCATGCCGCCACCAGTGCGGCCTCGGAGGCCGGCCGTCGGTTGTCGCCGTTAGGTGTCTGCGCCATTCCCGTCTGTCCAGCTGCAGCCGACCAAGCATATACCCGCGCCATCGTGCAACCTTGCAAACGCCTATCCATCGGCGCACCGCCAGACGGTGGCCGGGCCAAGGGCGTCAAGGCGGGCGCGACACGCGGCTCGCACCCTGTCGATCGAGGCTGCCCTGGCGAATTGCGCGCGATCGAACGGTACGCGACTGTCCAGAGACCTCGATTCGACCATTGACGAATGGCAACCTCGCGCGCACACTCGCCACGTGCAGCGAAGGTGTAGGTCGATACATGTCTAGATTCGGTTGGGTCGCGCGGTATACCTTCGCGTTTATGCAGCCGGCGCGGCCGGGTGCGCACGCCATGTAGCCACCCGATCGAGAACGCGCCGGCAGCAGAGGTCAACGCCTCTGCTTTTTTGTTGCCCGGATTCCACCGAAGGAGAGCCCGCCCATGATTGTTGTGCTGGCCAAGCAGGCCTCGAGCGACCAGATCGAAGCCGTCGCCGGACGTATCCGCGCCGAGGGTATGGAAACGCGGATGCTGTACGGCGTCGAGAAGACGGTGATCGCCGTCATCGGCCGCCGGCCGCCCGAGCTGCTGCAGCAGATCGAGCGCATGCCGGGCGTCGAATCCGCGATGCCCATCGGTGCGCCCTACAAGCTGGCGGCGCAGCGCAACGGGCAGGACCGCACGAGCATCAGCGTGGGCGGCGCGACCATCGGCGACGGGTCGGTTGCGGTCATGGCCGGCCCCTGCACGGTTGAGAGCCGCGAGCAGCTGCTCGAAACCGCCGCGCACGTCACGGCGCAGGGCGCGCACATCCTGCGCGGCGGCGCGTTCAAGCCGCGCAGCTCGCCCTACAGTTTCCAGGGGATGGGACCCGAGGGCCTGCGCTTGCTCGAGGAAGCCAAGGCGCTCACCGGCTTGCCCGTCATCACCGAGGTGCTCGACCCCCGCCAGGTCGAGGCGGTCGCCGATGTCGCCGACATCCTGCAGATCGGCACTCGCAATGCCCAGAACTACCCCTTGCTCACGGAGGCCGGGCGGCTCGAGACGCCGGTGCTGCTCAAGCGCGGCATGGGCAACACCATCGAAGAGTGGATCATGTGCGCCGAGTACATTCTCGCCGCGGGCAACCCCAACGTTCTGCTCTGCGAGCGCGGCATTCGCACCTTTGAAACCGAGTCGCGCTTTACGCTGGATCTCAACGCCGTCCCGCTGCTGCGCCGCGCCACCCACCTGCCGATCATCGTGGATCCGTCCCAGGGCACCGGCAAGTGGCACATGGTCGAGCCCATGACCCTGGCGGCGGTCGCTGCCGGCGCCGACGGCGTGTTGCTCGAGGTGCATCCCTCGCCGGATACGGCGCTCATCGACGGGGCGCAGAGCCTCAGCCTGGAGCACTTCACCCAGCTCATGCGCAAGCTCGTGCCGCTGGCGCAGGCGCTGGGGCGCTCGGTGCCGTCCGCTGCCGCGGTGACCTGATGTCGCCCGCGCGGACTCGCGTCGTCCAGCCGGCGCGCCGGCTGCGCGGCGAGCTGCGCGTGCCGGGCGACAAGTCCATCACCCATCGGGCCTATCTGCTGGGAGCGATCGGAGACGGGGACTCGCGCTTCCGTCGGCCCGGACTCGGCGCCGACACGCAAGCCACGGCCGGCGTCATCGCCGCCCTGGGCGTGGACCACGCCGTGCACGGCCAGGAGCTGGTGGTGCGTGGCCGCGGCTATTCCGGCCTGCACGAGCCGGCCGACGTATTGCCGTGCGGCAACAGCGGCACCACGCTGCGCCTGGCGAGCGGCATCCTCGCCGGCCGGCCGTTTCACTCATTCCTGACCGGCGACGACTCGCTGCGCCGCCGCCCGATGCGGCGCGTCATCGAGCCGCTGCGCGCCATGGGCGCCCACATCCACGCCCGCGCCAACGGCGCCCGCGCGCCCCTGGCCTTCGCGCCGGCCAGCTTGCGGGGCGCCGGCCTCACGTCGAACGTCGCCAGCGCCCAGGTCAAGTCGGCCGTCCTGCTCGCCGCGCTTCAAGCCGAGGGGCCGACGACGCTCGAGCAGCCGGCGCCGTCGCGCGACCACACGGAGCGCCTGCTGCGCGCGCAGGGCGCGGGTGTCACGTCGGACGGCGCCGCCGTCACGTGCGCGCCCAACGGGTCGCTGGCGCCGCTGGACCTGGACATACCCGGCGACTTCTCGTCGGCGGCCTTTTGGATCTCGGCGGCGGCAGTGCATCCCGACGCGGAGATCACCATCCGCGACGTGGGTCTCAACCCTCTGCGTACCGGCCTGCTGGACGTGCTGCGCGCCATGGGCGCCGACCTGACTGTCGAGATCGAGCGCCGCGAACCGGAACCCGCCGGAACCATCGTGGTCCGATCGTCAACCCTGCGCGCCAGCGACGTGGGCGGCGACCTCGTGCCGCGGCTCATCGACGAGGCGCCGCTCGTCGCTCTGCTGGCCGCGCATGCCGAGGGCGAGTCCCGGCTCAGCGACGCGGCGGAGCTGGCCGCCAAGGAGTCGAACCGCCTGCGCACGACCGCCGCCGCGCTCGCGGCGCTCGGGGTCGAGGTCGACGAGCAATCCGACGGCTTCGTGGCCGCCGGCGTCCAGTCGCTCGGCGGCGGACGCGTCGACGCCGCGGGCGATCACCGCATCGCCATGCTGGCGGCGGCTGCCGCCCTCGCGGGCAACGGCCCCGTCACCATCGACGGCGCCGCCAGCGCCGCCGTGTCCTATCCCGGATTCTGGGATGATCTGGCGGCCCTGAGCGAATGAATCGACGCCTCCGCTTCGGCGTGATCGGCTGGCCGCTGGGGCACACCCTGTCGCCCGTGTTTCAGCAGGCGGCGCTTGACGCCCTGGGCATACCGGCGACGTATGACGCCGTCCCGACGCCGCCGGAAGACTTGGAAACGCGGCTGACCGAGGCACGCCGGGGTGAATGGCGCGGCCTGAACGTCACCATCCCCCACAAGCTGCGCGTGGCCGAGCTGGTCAACCGCCGCACGCCCGCCGCGGAACGGCTTGGGGCCGTCAACACGGTGGATGCCGACGGCGGCCGGCTCGTCGGCGACAATACCGACGTCGCAGGCTTTGCCCGCGCCCTCACCGAACACGGCGCCTTCGATCCGGCCGGTGCGCGCGCCGTGCTGCTGGGCGCCGGCGGCGCGGGGCGCGCCGTGGCCTGGGCGCTGCGCGACCTCGGCGTGGAGCATCTCACCCTTGCCAATCGGCGTGTTGAACGCGCCGACGCCTTGGCGCACGCCCTGCGCGATGAGCCACTCGGGGTCGCCAGTCGCGGTCTCGACGATCCGGGGCTGGCGCGCGAACTGCGCGAGGCGACGCTGCTCGTGAATGCCACGAGCCTGGGCATGGCGGGCGGCCCCGGTCCGCTGACCATGCCGCTGCCGGCCGCCTGGCTTCACGACGGCCTCTTCGTCTGCGACATCGTGTACCGCCCCGCGGAAACGCCCTTGCTGGCCCACGCACGGTCCATCGGCTGCCGCGTGCTCGGCGGCCTGGAGATGCTGGTCTTGCAAGGAGCGGCCAGCCTGGAGCGCTGGCTCGGTCAACCCGCCCCGGTGCCCACTATGATGGACGCGGCCCGTAGCGCGCTGGCCGCGCCGGACGCCTAAACGCCATGGGACAGCTTCGTTTTCTTACCGCCGGCGAGTCGCACGGCCCCGGCTTGACCGTGATCGTCGAGGGGCTGCCGTTCGGCCTTGCCCTCACGGCGGACGACATCAACCCCGACCTGGCGCGGCGGCAGGGCGGCTACGGTCGCGGCGGCCGCATGCAGATCGAGCGCGACCAGGTCACCATTCGCAGCGGCGTGCGCCACGGCCGCACGCTGGGCAGTCCGGTGGCATTGCTGATCGAGAACCGCGACTGGGCGAACTGGCGCGAGAAGATGGCGGTGGAGCCGATCGACGGCAACATTCCGCCGGTGACCAAGCCCCGGCCGGGCCACGCGGACCTGGCGGGCATGGTCAAGTACGGCACGGACGACCTGCGCAACATTCTCGAGCGTTCCAGTGCGCGCGAAACCACCTCACGCGTCGCCGCCGGGGCGGTGGCGCGGCGGTTGCTGGCGGCCACCGGCATCGAGATCCGCAGCCGCGCGGCGCGCATCGGTCCGGTCGACGACACGCCCGACCTCGATCCGTTGCAACCGGAAACCTGGTCCTGGGACGCGGTCGAGGCGTCGCCGGTGCGCGCCGTCACCCCGAAGCGTGCCGAGGCGATGATCGAGGCAATCGACGCCGCGCGGGACGCCGGCTCGACCCTGGGCGGCGTCTTCGAGGTCGTGGCCTGGGGATTGCCCATCGGTCTCGGCAGCCACGTGCACTGGGACCGCAAGCTCGACGGGCGTCTCGCCCAAGCCATTCTGAGCATCAACGCCGTCAAGGGCGTGGAGATCGGCAGCGCCTTTGACAACACGGCGCGGCGGGGCCACGACGTGCACGACGAGATCGACCGCACGCAGGCCCGCGGCTGGACGCGCCTGAGCAATCGCGCCGGCGGCACCGAAGGCGGCATGACCAACGGACAGCCGCTGGTCGTGCGCGGCGCCCTCAAGCCGATCTCGACGATGCGCACCCCGCTGCAAACCGTCGACGTCAAGACCCTTCAGCGCACGCAGGCGCACTTCGAACGCTCCGACGTGTGCGTGGTGCCCGCGGCCGGCGTGATCGGCGAAGCCATGGTGGCGCTGGTGCTGGCCGACGCGCTGCTGGAGAAATTCGGCGGCGACAACATGCTCGACATCGCGGCCGCGGTGCGCGCGCAGCGGGCGGCCTCGCGGGCAGCCCCTGCGGCCACGTGAGCGGCCGCGGTCCCTGGGACCGGCTGTTCCTCGTGGGGCTCAGCGGCGCCGGCAAGTCGTCGGTCGCGGCGGCCGCGGCCGATCGGCTTGGCTGGACCGCCTGGGACAGCGACGTCGAGATCGCGGCGCAGGCGGGTCGATCGATCCCGGAAATCTTCGCTGAGGACGGCGAACCGGCCTTTCGCGCCCTGGAGCGGGATGTGGTGGATCGACTCAGCGGCAAACCGGGTTCCGTGGGGGCGCTCGGCGGCGGCGCCATGGCCGACGCGGTCACGCGGGGCCGACTGCTGGCCCGCGGACTCGTCGCCTGGCTCCAGGTCAGCCCGGCCGTCGCTGCCGCCCGCCTGGAAGCCGGACTGGCGGATGAGCCGCGGCCGATGCTGAACGGCGATCCGCGCCGTCGTCTCGTGGATTTGATCACGACGCGCGAAGCCGCGTACCGGCAGGCCCACGTGCATATCGACACCGACGATCGCTCGGTGGCCGAAATTGCGGAAATGCTGACCGCGGAGGTGCGCGCCGCCCACGGCTGCCGACCGGCCTGATGGAAACCCTGGACGGCATCCGGATCGAGCGCGGCGCCAGCTGCCGGCTGGCGCAGGTGCTGGACCGGGAGAGCCTGCCGCCGCGCGCGTGGCTGATCGGCGATACCACCGTGATGCGCCTGCACGGCGAGCGCATCCTCGCGGACCTGACGCGAGACGGCGTTACCGTCGGCTCGCACGCGGTTCCGCCGGGGGAACCCAGCAAGTCCGTGGCGGCGGCTGCCGAGCTCTGGAGCTGGCTGGCGGAGCAGGGCGCCGAGCGCGGCGATCCGATCATCGCGCTGGGCGGCGGCGTGGTGGGCGACCTCGTCGGGTTCGTCGCCGCCACCTACCTGCGCGGCGTCCCGCTGATTCAGGTCCCAACCACACTGCTGGCCCAGATCGACAGCAGCGTCGGCGGCAAGGTCGCGGTGGACTTGGCGGCGGGCAAGAACCTCGTCGGCGCCTTCTACCCGGCGCGGCAATCCGTCATAGATCCCGACTTGCTGGCCACGCTGCCGCGGGCGCAACTCGTGGCGGACTACGCCGAAGTGATCAAGACGGCGGTCATCTTCGACGCCGACATGTTCGAGCGCATCGAGCGGCACGCCGATGTGCTCGACGACCCCGATCTCCTCGAGGAGCTGGTGACGCGCTGCGTGCGCTGGAAGGCGCGGATCGTCGACGAGGATCCGCACGACCGCGGCGCGCGTGCCGTGCTTAACTACGGGCACACCATCGCCCACGCCCTGGAGACCGTCGGCGGCTATGGGGCCTATCGGCACGGCGAGGCGGTGGCGATCGGCATGCGCGGCGCCGCGGCCATCAGCGTGTGCGTCGGCGCGCTGGCGCAAGCCGACGCCGACCGGCAGCATGCGCTGCTCCGGCGCGTCGGGCTGCCGCAATCCTTCGCGAACGCCGCACCCGACGAGTTGATGCAAGCCATGCAGCGGGACAAGAAGGTGCGCGGCGGACGCATCCAATGGGTGCTGGCCGAGCGCATCGGCGCGGCCAGCCCGGGGCATCCCGTCGACCCTGGGATCGTGAGCGACGTGCTGCACGCAATCCGCGCACCGGCCGCATGAGCGCGACGCCTCTACAATCGGGTATGCCTCTCCGGTCCAGGTCAACCTAGCGTGGAGCCGCTCGGCCGCGGCATAACCGTGGCGCTGGCCTTGATCGCCGCCTTCGCGGCGGCGGCGTGGGTGGCCGGCGCCATCTGGGCGCACTATGACATCGGGCGGCGCACGCAGGACCTCTACGTGCGCATGTTCGCCACCTTGATGGTGCTGCTGCTGGGGCCGTTCGGCGCGGTGCTCTATCTGATCCTGCGGCCGCGTGAAACGCTCGACGACGCCTACCTGCGCGCGCTGCAGGAGGAGGTCCTCCTACGGGACATGCAGCCCGAGCCCGCGGCGGACACTGCCCCAAGTCTGCTGGCGATCAACGGACGGGCGCCCACCGTCGGCCGCGGCGCCTTTGTGGCGCCCGGCGCCAAGCTCATAGGTGACGTGCGCCTCGGGGACGGCGCCAGCGTGTGGTTCAACACGGTGATTCGCGCCGACATCGCGCCGGTGATCATCGGCGCCGGCACGAATATCCAGGACGGCTGCGTGCTGCACGTGGACCCCGGCGTGCCGCTGCGCATCGGCGCCAACGTCACCGTGGGGCACATGGCCGTGCTGCACGCCTGCACCATCGAGGACGAATGCCTCATCGGCATCCAGTCGACGGTGCTCAGCGGAGCGCACATCCGCCGCCACTCGGTCGTCGGAGCGGCTGCGCTGGTGCCGGAGAACAAGGAGTTCCCCGAGCAATCGTTGCTCGTCGGCGTGCCGGCGCGGCCGATGCGCGACGTCACCGAGCAGGAAATCCAGCACCTGATCATCGAGCGGGCGGCGGAATACCGCGCGCTGGCGGCCGACGAGCGCGACGCCGGCCACAACACCGCGGCGGGCTGATCCGCCGCATGGCCGCCGCGCCCGACGACCGGCGGCCCGGCTATAGCGTTCGCATTCGTGATATGGCCGCCGCCAGCCGCCCGCGGGAGCGGCTGGCCGAGGAAGGCCCCGACGCCCTTAGCGAAGCCGAGCTGCTGGCGATCATCCTGCGGGTCGGGTCCGACCGCGGCAGCGCCGTCGAGCTGGCCCAATCGCTGCTCGCCGGCATGGGTGGCCTAGCCGCGCTTGAAAGCGCCAGCGTGGTCGAGCTCTGCGCCCACCACGGCATCGGCCGCGCGAAGGCGGTGCAGATCAAGGCCGCGCTGGAGCTCGGACGCCGCCTCCAGCGCGAGCCGCTGGACTCGCGGCCCGAAATCCGCAGCCCGGCGGACGCCGCGCGAATCTTGGCGCCGCGCATGGCCGCCCTGCCGCGTGAGACGCTCCAGGTCGTGTTGCTCGACGCACGCCATCGCGTGCTGAACGTGTCAAAGATCGCCGAAGGCCGGGTCAACACCGTGGGCGCGCGCATGGCGGAGGTGTTTCGCGACGCCGTGCGCCAGGACTGCCCGGCCGTGATCCTGGCCCACAACCATCCCTCCGGCGATCCGTCGCCCTCCGACGATGACGCCAAGCTGACGCGCTCGGCCGCCGAGGCCGGCAAGATCCTCGGCGTCGAGGTGCTCGACCACCTGGTGATCGCCCGCGGCCCGTCCAACTACGTGAGCCTGCGCGAGCACGGGATGGAGTGGTAGCGGTGATCCAGGATTGCGCCTACTTGGCGGCTGGCGACTTTCTTAGTCGGGTGCTCCGGTGAAGGTCGCCACGGTCGAGCCGCTGCAATGCGACGCGGGCTGGACCGCCTGGACCTTCGTCAAGGTCACCACCGACGCCGGCATCACCGGCTACGGCGAGTGCACCGATTGGCGCGCCGCGCATGCCCTGGCCGGCGGCATCCGCGACCTGGCCCCGCTGGTGGTGGGACGCGACCCGGGCGGCATCCGCGCCATCCTGCGCGACCTCAACCGCCACACGCAGCAAAACGTGGGCGGATTGCTGGCCAAGTGCATCGCGGGTATCGAGCTGGCGCTGTGGGATATCCAGGGCAAGGCGCTCGGCGTGCCGGTGCACCGGCTGTTTGGCGGTCCGACCCGAGATTCCGTCCGGCTCTATTGGTCGCACTGCGGCAGCTACCGCGCGCGCTATCCGGAGCACCTCGGCACGCCGCCGCTGCGGACCTGGGACGACATCGCCGAGCTGGGCCGTGAGGTCGTGCGCCGTGGCTATACGGCGCTCAAGACCAACATCCTCGCGCCGGGCGCGCCGGCGCAGTTTTGGACGGTGGGCGACTCGAACCTCGACCACGCGACGCTCGACACGGCGGTGCGCCTGATCGGCACGCTGCGGGAGGCCGTGGGGCCCCACGTCGACATCTGCCTCGACCTGAACTTCCGCTTTCGCCCCGAGGCCTGCATGAAGCTCGCGCGGGCACTCGAACCATTCGACCTCCGTTGGATCGAGATCGACATGTACGACCCGGCGGCGCTGCGGGATATCCGGAGGGCCGCGCCCATGCCGCTGGCCTCGCTCGAAAGCCTCAACACCGTGCGGGACTTCCTGCCGTTCCTGGAGGGACACGCGGTGGACGTGGCGGTGGTCGACGTGCCGTGGAACGGCCTGGCGCAGTCGGTGGAAATCGCCGGGCTGGCGGCGGCCTATGAGATCAACGTCGCGCCGCACAACTACTACAGCCACCTGGCGACGTTCATTGCGGCGCAGTGGAGCGCCTGCGTAACCAACCTGGCGATGATGGAAACCGATGTCGACGCGGTGCCCTGGCGCGACGAGATCGTGACCGTGTTGCCCGAGATCGTCGACGGCCACATGCGCATCCCCACCGCGCCGGGTCTGGGCACGGATCTCAACGAAGCGGCGATCGCGGCGCATCCCTGGCCGCGGCCCGCGTAGCCGAATACGCCGCGCCGGCGTCAGCCGGACTTGCGGCGGGTGAAGCGCAGGCCCGACCAGGTCCGGTCGATGGACGCGATCTTGTAGTCCACCAGGCCACGGGCCAGACCGGCCTTGCGCACCACGCGCTCCGATAGGTCGGACACCACGCCGGAGGCCTTCTTGGGCCAGCAGATCCACAGCCCGCCGGCGCCGGCCTTGGCCCCGTAGCGCGCGGTGCGCCGTTCGAGCTCGCGGCGGGCGCCGACGAACCAGACGATCAGGTCACAGCGTCCCTGGGCGCGGCGCCGCAGGATCACGTCGGGCGGCAGCTCGCCGAGGGTGCGCTCGAAGCCCTCGGGCGCGCCCACCAGCGCCACGGCGTAGCCGGACTTGATACCCAGCTTGCGCGGCAGCGGCGTGCCGAGAACAAGGAGTTCCCCGAGCGATCCCTGTTGGTCGGCGTGCCGGTGCGGCCGATGCGCGAGGTCGGCGAGCAGGAAATCCAGCATCTGATCATCGAGCGGGCGGCGAAATACCGCGCGCTGGCGGCTGACGAGCGCGACGCCGGCCATAACACCGCGGCGGGCTGATCCGCCGGATGGCCGCCGCGCCGGAAAGAATCTGCCGCCTGTACATGCGCCAGTGCCGGATCTATTTGCGTTAGGTATATGAGCCCCATTTGTTCCCGTCAATCACTCTTGATAAGATCATCAGCAAGCGCGTAATCAGACGAGTCATCCCGTAGTCGCACGCAAACGCCTCTTGGTGCCCTTGACGACGCTCGTCACTCGATTCTTGCTCGTCGTCCTCTTGGCTAGTGCGGCGATCCTGTTCTTCGCACGTGAATCCAACGCCTGTTCGTGGGCGCCACCAGGAACTCCATCCGAAGAACTGCAGAAGTCTGCGTACGTATTCGCTGGTAAGGTCATTGCGGTACACCAAATTCCAAACGACGAAGTGTATGAATTCAAGGTTGACACAGTATGGAGAGGACCGCTGTATGAGACGACGTATATCTATGGGAAATTGGATTCACACGCGGGCACATCTTGTGCGGGTAGTCATCTGCCGTTCACTCTTGGAGACTATTACCTCGTGTACGATGACAATCACATTGCCAGCCGTTCGGGGCCGCTAGAGCACGCAAGTGAAGACCTCGCGGTATTGGGCAAAGGCTCCTCCCCAGTTCCCGGAACGAAGGCCCCTTTACCCGAAATCCTGCAGGAGCGAAGGAATACGCCGAACCCACGCGCAGGTCAGTCCACGACTCCCGAGGTGATGTCGCCCACGCCAGGAAGATCAGCGACAACTCCCACGCCGACGGAGGCGTCGCCGACGCCCAGATCGAGACCCACGGCATCGACACCGGCGTCGGCGGCTACCGAGAGCCAGTCGTCCACGCCGTGGCCGATCATTGTGCTCTCCTCGTGATCGCGCTAATCGGATCAGTCACGCTTGTTCGAGTTCGACGCTCTAGGCGTATTGAAGAGTAGAATTAGATCATGCACAACGGCTGGCATCAGTCGACGCATAGCTACGTTGGAACCAGGACGGACCGGTTCCGCGTCTACGACGATGCTGGGCAGCTTCTGGTACCCCACGGCCCGGGAACGGGCCGACCCCTACTGATACCACCAATCGCTGCTATCGGCGGCTGGCGCGAAGCTCAACCGGCTCATGCTGGCGGAGGGTGAGCGCACGGGTCGCCGCGTGCGGATTCTACGGGCGGACGCCTGCCAGGCGTTCCACCTGGCCGACTTCATCTACGACATCCTCATCGGCCGCATCGCCGTGGACTTCGACCCGCGGGAAGCACGACCCGGGAGCGATGGCCTCCGCAACCACGGCACGAAGTTCCGCGTCGCGCCGGAAGGAATCCGCCGCCTGTACATGCGCCAAGCGGCGGATTTAGTCGCGTTAGGTATATGAGCCCCACTACAGCCACCTGGCCACGTTCATCGCCGCGCAGTGGAGCGCCTGCGTCACCAACCTGGCGATGATGGAAACCGACGTGGACTCGGCGCCCTGGCGCGATGACATCGTGACCGCGTTGCCCGAGATCGCCGACAGTCACATGCGCATTCCCACCGCGCCAGGCTGGGGCACGGACCTCAACGAAGCGGCGATCGCCGAGCATCCCTGGCCGCGGCCCGGGTAGCCGAGCGCCGGCGTCAGCCGGATTTGCGGCGCGTAAAGCGCAGGCCCGACCAGGTCGAGTCGATGGACGCGATCTTGTAGTCCACCAGGCCATGCGCCAGGGTTTCGCGCACCACGCGCTCCGACAGGTCGGACACCACGCCGGAGGCCTTCTTGGGCCAGCAGATCCACAGCCCGCCGGCGCCGGCCCTGGCCCCGTAGCGCGCGGTGCGCCGTTCGAGCTCGCGGCGGGCGCCGACGAACCAGATGATCAGGTCCGTCGTGCGCTCGAAGCCCCCGGGCGCGCCCACCAGCGCCACGGCGTAGCCGGACTTGATACCCAGCTTGCGCGGCAGCGGCGTGCCGGAGTAGCCGGCCAGATTCGACGCGGGGACCACCGGCTCCGACGGCGGATGCTCCATCGCGTGCGCTAACGCCTCGTGAATCCCCGCCCAGTCGCTGTAGACAGCGTCCGGCAACAGCTCGCACACGCGGGCGACCTTGACCGCATCGCCGCCCACGAACACCAACGGCACGGCCCGCGTGGCCTTGCTCTGCCGCAGCGCCGCGCCCAGGTCGCGCCCGCGCGACGGCAGCCGGCTCAGATCGATGACGACGGCGTCTCGGCACGCCGCTGCAGCCCTTTTGGGTCAAGCGGCGCGTGATCCACCCGCAGGTCGTTCTGAGCCAGCCGCGACGCCCGCTCCGCGGCCTCGGCGGCGTTCCAGTGAATCAGGCGAATGCGCGACATCGGGTGCTGGTCAGGCCGCTTCGACGAGCTCCTTCAGCTTGCGCAGGTGCTTGCGGCCCAGCGAGCGCGTGAGCCAGCCGAACAGAAAGCCCATCAGGCGCACGAACCACGAGGACGAATCCATCTCGACGACGGTGATCACCGTCGTGCCGCCGTCGACCGGCGTGAGCCGATATTCGACGACCATCTGGTAGGAACCGCCAACCGTGCGCGAGCCCCACGCCGCCCCCGGATCGTAGGTCGTGATCTCGCCCTGATACTCCGTGACCCGCCAGCCTTCGCGGATGCGCTGGGTAAAGGCCGCGCCGACGGCGTCGTCCGGGTCGAATTCCGACGCGTAGTCGAACGTCTCGACGCCCGCCTGCCACTCGCCGCGGCGGTCGGTGTCCGCCAACAACGCGAAAACGGCCTCGGGCGAGGCGTCGATATTGATGCGGGCGATCTCTTGCATGGGTAGACCTCGGGTGTTGCTGGCCGCCATTGTGGCGCAGAGCCCAGACGAGTCAGGGACACCGGCAGACTAGGACTGCAGACACCGGCAACGAGGTGGTACCCGGTGGAGCGCAGATGCTCGGACGCTCGTTTCCGGGGCTCCGAGTGAGGCTCCAAACATTCAGCGTACACTATTCAGTACAGAATAGAATATTGTTTCAAGTATGCTGTGGTCGCCACACCCAGCAATCGCCACTCGCTTGAGGAACTGCGCCGTGCATCACTCGTTCTCCGACGACATTGTCAGCGTGACCAACCTCCGCAAGGACCTCCCCACCATGCTGACCCGCGTGCGCAACGGGGTTCCCATCACGATCATGCAAGGTGACAAAGCGGACCTGGCGATCGTCAAGCGCGCCGATCTTGCCGAGATGGCCGGTGAGGCCGAAGCCCTCCGCGCGCGGGTCGCCGATCTTTCCCGCCAGATCGAAACGCTCGAGATTCTCGGCGATCCGCAGCTGCTCGCATCCATCCGGTCGGGCCTCAGCGCCATGCGCGAAGGTCGCGTCGTCGCGCTGGACGACCTCAGCGACGCTGAATGAGCTCGAGCGACGGGTACACGGTCTACGTCACCGAGAACGTGCACCGTCGGGACCTGCCGGCGCTCGATACGTCAGATAGGGCGCGCGCTCGGGCCAAGATGGCAACGCTGGCCGTTGAGCCCGATCGCTATCCCCCGCTGCGGGGCAAGCTGGCCGGTCTACGCAGCGTTCGCGCCGGACAAGTGCCAATCATCTTTGCGATCGACAATGCACGCCGCACAGTTACCGTCATCGCCGTCGGCCGACGCCACGCCCGTGAGCGCCGCGACATCTACGCCGACACCAGCCGACGCCTGGACCGCGGAAGCCGTGACGCCACGCCCGAGGATCAAGGCCACGCCTGACGTTGGTCGCGCCGGCGCCGTGTCTGCAATTCAGCGCCCAAGAATCGGGGCCTGACACGCGCCGGGCTACCGACCGCCGCGCCAGCAAGGCTTACGCGAGGTCGGAATCAAGCACCGCCCGCAGCATGGCTGCCCGCCGCGCACGTTCGTCCGGCGGTGCGCGGAAGCGTTCCGCAGTGCGCTCGTACAAGCGGTCGTTGCGCCAACGCGGCAAGACGTGGACGTGGTAGTGCCAGACGTCCTGGCCGCCCCCGGGGCCGTTGTGCTGACGCGTCGAGACACCCTCGCACCGATAGACGCTGGTCATAGCCACGGCAACGCGCTGCGCCACCGCGTGAATCTGCGCGGCAGCCTCGGCAGGCAGGTCGAAGATTGATTCGTAGTGCGCGTTGGGGATCACGATCACCGATCCCTCATTCCGCGGCCACCAGTGGGAGCCGACAAAGGCCGTCACGTCCGGCGTCCGCAACACGTCGGCCTCTGCGCCGCCGAGCACCGGCCCGCCAAACTGCCCGCGTGCGATGCGACAGAAGGGGCAGTCGTAGCCCGGCGGAGCGTAGGTCAAGCCGTTGTCCATGCTGCAGTATCGCCATGACGGCGTGCGGCATCGAGCGCTGAAGCCCATCTAGCCGGCTTGACAGCGAAATGCGCATGCTTATGCTCAACGCTATGCGCTGGCCAACCGTTCCTACCGGCCGCCCCGAATTGCAGCGCCGCTGCTCCGTGCGCCGGCCTGCCCTGGGTGGAGTGCGCCCTCCGACCTGACCAGCAACCACCAGCATCGCCAGCCGCGGACGGGCCACCACGCCACAGCGTCCGCGGTTTTTGCTTGGGCGGATCAGAAGGAACAGACCAGACCCATGTTGAGCATCACCAACGTTTCGTTTGCCTGGGGACCGCAGGAAGTCCTGCGGGGCGCCTCGCTGTTCGTCGGGCGCGGTGAGAAAGTCGGACTTGCCGGTGTGAACGGCGCCGGCAAATCCACTCTGCTGCACGTCGCCGCCGGGACCCTGGGCCCCGACGCCGGGCAGGTGTCCCGCCCACGGCGCATTGGCCATCTGCCGCAGGAGCCCGAACTCTCCGACGCGCTGTTGCCGGGCGCATCGCTCATCGACGTTGTGGTATCCAGCGGTCCCACGGCGCCATTGGCCGCCCGCCTGGACCAGGCCGAGCAGTCGCTTGCCGACGCGGCTGGTCCCGATCTCAACGCCGCCGTGGAGACCTACGGCCGCATCGAAGAGGAATTCCGCGAAGCCGGCGGCTATGCGGCACAAGCCAGCGCGGCCACCGTGCTCAACGGTCTTGGGCTGCCCGCGAGCCTGGCGAATCAAGCCGTGCGCACCCTGTCAGCCGGACAGCGCACCCGGCTGGAAATGGCGCGCGTGCTCGCCAGCGGCGCCGACCTGTTGCTGCTCGACGAGCCGACCAACCACCTCGACGTCGACGCCACGCGCTGGCTGATGGACTTTCTGGCCCGGACCGAGGCGGCCGTCCTGATCGTGTCCCACGACCTGCGCCTGCTCGACCACGCCATCTCGCGCGTCTACGAGCTCGACGGCCGGTCGCGCAGGCTCACCGAGTTCAAGGGCGGCTACTCCGACTACCTGGCCTGGAGCGAGGCGCGCCGGGGCACGCTGGAGACGACCCACGCGCGGCAGCAGCGCGAGATCAAGCGATTCGAGGCCACCACCGACCGTCTGCGCGCTCATGCTTTCAAGAGCGACAAGCTCGCCCGCCGGGTCAAGGTGATGGACCGCCGGCTGGACCGCATGCGCGAGCAGGTGGTCGAGTTGCCCCTCACGCCGGGTGAGATCGGCATGCGCGTTGGGCAGGCGCCGCGGTCGGGACGCCTGGTGCTGGACGTGCGCGACATCGCCCATGCCTACGGGACCGTGCCGGTCCTGCACCGGGTCCGCTTCGTCCTGGAACGCGGCCAGCGGCTGGCCGTCATTGGCCGCAACGGCGCCGGCAAGTCCACCCTGCTCAACATCCTGTCCGGCAATCTGCAAGCCCGGCAGGGCACTGTGGCGCACGGACACAACGTCGACTTGGCTCACTTCGCGCACTCCCTCGATTCGGCGCTGGCGGCGCGAACCGCCTTCGACGCGATTCGCCAACTCACCAGCCCCAGGGAGACCGTTGTTCGCGGCTTTCTCGCCACCCTGCTGTTCAACGAGGACCACATCTTTCGACCGCTGCGTACGCTCTCCGCCGGCGAGCGGGCACGCCTGGCCATAGCCCGGCTCATGCTCCAGCGGCGCAATCTCCTGTTGCTTGACGAGCCCAACAGCAACCTCGACCAGACCACGCAGGCCTGGCTCGTGGAAGCGTTGCGCAGCTACGCGGCCACGCTGGTGGTCGTCTCGCATGACGTTGGCTTCGTGGCCGGCCTCGAGCCCGACCTGGTGCTGCTCATGCCCGAGGAGCGCCTGGAAGCGTTCCACGAACGCCACCTGCGCCGCGTGGACCTCGTGTAGGGGCGTCCCGGGTGGGCACCCGTCCGGTTCCGCCTAGACTGGCAGGCGGACATTCCGCGCGTTGTTGCAGGCAGGGAGTTCTCGATCGGCGAGCCGGACGCCCAGGCCGGCCTTCGGCCCGGACAGCGGGTCACCGTGCGCAAGCTGCCGTGGAACGCCGACGCGCCCAAGTGGGAATGCCGGGCGCGCGTGCGCAGGGTGACGGCGGAGGGATTCACGATTTGGGTCCCCGCCGGCACGGACTTCCGCATGGCGGACGGCTCGACGTGGACCGGCCAAGACGACAGCCTGGACCACTACTGGTACGGGGCGTGGCGGCAGGTTATGGAGCTGTCGACGCCCGGGCCGCACTGGTACGTGAACGTTATTGAGCCGGTGGCGGTGTGCGACGGCGTCGTGACCTGGCGCGACATGATCGCGGACGTCGAGGCGTTCACCGACGGGACCTTCCACATCGCGGATATTCCGGAGCTGGTGCACGCCCGACGGTCGCTGCCGGCCGATGTCGTCGAGCGCGTGCGGCAGACGGTTGTCACAATCGTGGACGACGTGACGCAGGCGCGCCCGCCGTTCCGCCGGACCGTCCCGGAGACGCCGTACGGCTCGGAGGAGTCGCGCTTCTGGCTGGTCCCAGGCGCGGGCGACGGCCTGGCGGTGATCGGAGATCTCGATGGGGTGGGGCGATTGTCCGTCGAACGGATGTTGGAGCGCCTGAACCCGGCCACCGTGCACGGCGCGTCCGTGAATCCGCTGATGGTGCTGCCGCCGGAGGCGCCGCCGCGGGACGGCGTGCTGATCGCCGGAGCGCCGCGCGAGCTGGACCGGCTCGTCCAGCACGCGCGGGCTGCGCTGGGCATTTACGGCGGCCGCACGCTGGTCACGCTGGCGCTCGCGCTGGAACACGAGACGGACCCGCTGGCCGAGTTTCACGCGGCGCTGGATGCGGCGGAACCGCCGCTGACCATGCGCTTGGACGACGCGCTGCGACGCTCGGGCATTGCCTCGCGAGGCGTGGTCACCGCCCCGCGCTTTGTCGCGGCGTCTTGGTTCTAGCGGATCCGAGTCCTGGGGAAAACGGCGTCCGCTGGCGCGCCTTGACAGCCGCAGCTGGATTCCCGCCTCCGCGGGAATGACGGCTTCGGAAACCGGACGCAGCGAGCGCGCTTTATGTTAACCGCAAGTCAACGGATGCGGTGACGTTGGTTATCGCGGCGGCGGATCGGCCTCCAGCGCCGCGCGGTAGTCCGCGATCACGCGGTCCACGTCGGCCTGATCGGCGCCCGGCAGGTCGCCGCCGGCAACCTGACGAAATGTGTCGCTGAGGCTCCACGCCACGGCGTCGTTGGGCATCTTGGCGTAGCGCGGCGCCAGGTGGGCGTGCATGTGGGGCACGCTTTCGCCAAACGCGACGACGTAGATTCGCAGCGCGCCGGTTACCCGCTCGAGGGTATGCGTGAGATGCCGCAGCAGCGGGCCGAAGTTTGCGGCCTCTTCATCCGTGAAATGCGCCGGTCCCTGCACGTGTCGCTGGGGATGGAGCATCATCCAGCCCGCCAGCGGGGCGGGAAGCGGCGAGTGGCGCACGAACCAGAGATCGTTGGCGAAGATCACGCCGCCGTGGCTCGGTTCCTCGCCCGCGTTGGCGTGGCACACATCGCACGCGGCGTCGTAGGTGGGATGTCTCATGAGCGTAGGCGCTCCTCACACGGTGGTCGGGTCGTCACGCGGCGCATGATGCCACGGAGCTAAGGCTGAAGCGCCTGGCCCGGGTCGTAGGCGCTGCGCTGCCGTACGTCCGATACACCAGTGCGCACCAGCAGGGCCCCGCCGCTAAGGCCGACCGGAAAGAGGTCCATCGGACGCTCGGCGGGTCCGGTCAACCGCTCGCCGTTGAGCGCGAAGCGCGAAAAGTGGCAGCGGCATTCGAATACGCCGTCACGCGGCGGTGGAATCGGGCAACCGAGATGCGGGCAGCGTTCATAGAGCGCCAGGAAGCCGTCGGACAGCCGCACCAGATGAAACTGGCCCTCGGGCCAGTGGCGGGTCTCCCCGACCTGATAGTCATCCGGCCGGCCGGCGCGAATGGTGCCGCCAAAGCGACGCGCAGCGGGAGTCCAGAGGAGGCGCCAGGCGGTGCCGATGCCGACGGCGGCCAGCGCCGCGATCACCGGCGGCACGAAGCTGCGGCGCAACCACCAGCGGCGCGAGCGACGCGCGGCGGGCGCGTCACGCATGGCGGCCAATTCGTGGCTTGGGTGAAGTGTCCAGCATGACCCTCGGGGCCGTGCGTCCGCGGCGGGAACGGCCATCGATCACGGCTCCAGTGTAGGCGCTGCCAAGGGCTGGGGATTGCGGCCGTCGGTCAGCCGGAGGTGCTAGCGTGCCGGGGCGAGGTTGCCCGCGGACATTCCATGCGCCAACTGGTGCTCGCAACGGCGCTGGCCGCAGCCGCGGCGCTGTTGGCGGCCAGGCGCCGCCTGCGGCCGCCGGATGTGCCCACCCCGACCGGCCCGGCGGTGGACGGGGCAGAGTTTGTGAACGTTGGCGGCGCGCTCTATCACGTTCGCATTTGGGGCGACGGCCCGCCCGTCGTGTTCCTGCACGGCTTCTTCAGCACGGCCGCCGTGTGGGACCCGGTGATCGACCAATTTGGGCCGGACTTCCGCTGCGTGGCAGTGGACTTGCCGGGGTTCGGTCGCTCGGCCAAGGGCGCGGCGGTGCCGCGCGGCGTATGGGGACGTACCGAGTGGCTGCGGGCACTGCTTGACGCCCTGCGGCTCGACCAAGTGACCCTGGTCGGCGCCTCCATGGGCGGGCAGACGGCGCTGGCCTTCGCCAGTCGCTATCCCGGGCGCGTTCGAAATATGGTGCTCATCGCGCCGTTTGCCCGCGAGCCCGACCCGTATCCCTCACGCTCCGCGTGGACCTGGCCGTTGGTGATATGGCTGTTCGAACGCAGCATGTTCAGTCGCCAATGGCTCGCCTGGCGGCAGCGGGGGCAGATGGCGCACCCCCACCGACTGCCGCGCGGGCGCATCGACGACCTGTTCCGACAGACGCAGACGCCCGAGTTCCTGGAGGGCATCCGCCACGGCTACATTCAGCCGCCGGTCGACGACCTGCGCGCGCAGCTTGCGGACGTGCGCGCTCCGGTGCTGGTCCTGTGGGGCGCCGGCGATCGCACGCTCTCGGTTGAACTGAGCCGCGAGATCGCGGCGCGCGTGCCCAGGGGACGAATACGCGTAATCGCGAGCGCGGGGCATTCCGTTCAACTCGACCAGCCCGAACTGGTGGCACGGATCATTCAGACCTCGATGGACGAAGTCGATACAGCGCCGCCGGCCTAGCGACGCTCCGACACCCCGGCAATCCGCAGCGCCGCCCGATGGGCGCGCCACTCGACGTCATCGTCAAGCGGCGCGAGCGTGTATTCCGGCGCCACGCGACGCAGCGCCACGGTCAGCAGGTGATCGGCCAGGTGCGGATTCTTGGGCAGCAGCGACCCGTGCAAATAGGTGCCGATAGCGCTGCCCTGGACTGCACCCTCCCTGCCATCCTCCCCGTTGTTGCCAAACCCGCGCACGACTTCCGCCAGCGGCTGTGCGCCGGCGCCAAGGTAGGTGCGGCCGCCATGGTTTTCGAAGCCAACCAGATGCGCCCCTTGCCAGCGGCAGGCGATGTTGCCGATGCAGCGCGACACGTCGGCACCCGGGTGAACCGTTTCTATATCGAAAATGCCGAGTCCGGCCATCACAGTGCCGTCGGCGTCGCGATATGACCGGCCCATCAGCTGATAGCCGCCACACACGGCCAGCAGGGCCGCGCCGTCGGCGACGTCGCGCCTGATGCGCTCGGCGTGCCGCTGCGCCAGGCCCTCGCTGGCGGCCCGCTGCTGGCGGTCCTGACCGCCGCCGATGACGTAGATGTCCTGTGTCTCGGTCAGTGCGTCGCCCCAGGCGACCGTCGTCACCCGCAGGTCGATGCCGCGCCAGGCGCAGCGTTGCTGCAGACACGTCACGTTGCCCCGGTCCGCGTAGAGGTTCATCAGGTCGGGAAATAGGTACGCCAGCCGCAGCGTTGGCCTTTGAGCCATCATTCGTCGCTCCAGTAGGGCGTCGCCCAGCCCCGCGCGACGCACACGTCACGCACGGCCAGCATGGCGGTGTAGGTGGCGATGACCGCCAGCCGGCCGTCGGCACGACTGAGCGCCCGATCGAGCGGTTCGGCGATGCCCGGCTCGACCACCAAGCCGCCGTCCGACGGCTCCACGCCGGCATACTTCACGCGCAGCTCCAGGTCATAGGCCCGTCGACCGCCAAGCGTGAGCCGCCGCGGTCGCAACCGCTCGAACTCCACGTCCCAAATCCACGAGACATCCTCGCCGTCGGCGACGCCGTCGTTCAGCAGCACCAGCGTATCGAGCCGCTCCGGCTCGGCGGCCAGCAGATCCAGCACCTGATTGGCGCTGGTGGGATTCTTGGTGAGCAGCAGGACTATCTCCCCGTGCGGAGTCGAGATCGCTTCCGCACGGCCAAAAGCCGGGCCGGTCTGGGCGACTGCGTCCAGAGCTTCGGCCGGTCCGATGCCCAGGGCTCGTGCGGCGGCAACGGCGGCGGCGACGTTGTACGCGCTGTAGAGGCCCGGCAGCGGCACCTCCGTCCCGGATCGCCAGTCATCGGCCGTCAGCGTGAGATCCAACCCGTCCATTCCGCGGGGTTCCGCGGCCACAATGGCCACGTCGGGCGAGGGACGCGCGAGATCGCCCGCCGGACAGCAGTAGCGACCCAGGTGCGCGAAGGTAACGGCGTCGTAGACCAACGGTTCGCCGCACCGCGGACAGCCCCGTACGTCGGCCCAAGGGTCGAGAACCCCCGCCGCGCCGAGACCATCGCTGCCGAACCAATCGATCCGGCCGCTGTGAACCTGGGCCACCGAGGCGATCAGCGGATCGTCGGCGTTGGCGACAACGGTTGCGGTGTCGGGCAGCCCGGCAACGACCGCACGCCAGGCGCGGGCGGTTGTATCGATCTCGCCGTAGCGGTCAAGTTGGTCGCGAAACAGATTCAGCAGCATCACCAGAGTCGGTCTCACGCGCGGCAGAAGCGCGGCAAGCGCCCATTCATCGACCTCGAACACGCCGATTGCCGCCCGTTCGCGACGCTGTTCGCCGTGCCACGCAGCGCGCCGCACCAGCGCCGCGGCGATGCCGCGCTCGAGATTCGACCCGGTGGGGTTCGTCCAGACCTCATGACCCGTGGCGCGCAGCGCCGCCGCCAGCAGCGCCGTGGTCGTGGTCTTGCCGTTGGTGCCGCTGATGAGCACCAGCCGGGCCAGGCTGTTGAGGCCGTCGGGCACGTACTGCGGCGCGACCGCCTGCGCCGCCAGGCCGCTGATTGCGGTTCCCCCGCCGCGCCGAGTCGAGCGGGACACCGCGGCCACGGTCCGTCCCACAGCCGTGGCGGCCGCGCGTTGCACCCGGCGCATCACCGAAGTCCCGCCAATCGCCGCGCGTCCTGCTGCCAGGTAGTCATGGCCGATTCTGGGCCGTGCAAGGCCCCCGCGCTACCCTTTGCCCGCATGCGCCATCCGCCGGCCGATCTGATGCCGACCACCATAGCCGCGCTCGGCGACGCGCTGGCGGAAGCCCGTACGGTTCGCCTTGTCGGTACGCAGAGCTTGTCATCGCGCACGATGTCCCCTCCGCCTGATGCCGTGGTGGTCTCGACCGCTGGTCTCGCGCAGGTGCAAATCGAGCCGCGTGACCTCGTCGCGAGGGTGCAGGCCGGTGTACGGCTTGCGGATTTTCGCCGCCGCTTGTGGGAGCACGGGTTGGTTTGGCCCGTGGAGCGGCTCGAGCCCGGCGGCACCGTGGGCGGGCTCATCGCCTCGGGGCGCGGCGCGGCAGTGCGTGCGGCCGACGCGCCGGCCCGTCGCTGGATTCTGGGCGCCACGGTCGTGCTGGCCTCTGGCGAGGCCATTCAGGTGGGCGGCGCGACGGTCAAGTTCTCGGCCGGCTATGGCCTCACGCACGCCATGTGGGGCTCCGGCGGACGTCTCGGCGCGCTGGCTGAGGTGACCCTGCGCCTACGCCATGCCGTCCCCGGTGACGCCGTGGCATCCGACGCGGGCTCGCCATTGGCCGAAGTGCTCGGTTCGCCCTACGAGGTGCGCGCCGAGGAGTTGCCGGCGGGCTGGGGTGAACCCGAGTGGGAAGCTATCGCCGGCGGGCTGCCGCGAGTCGTCAGCGCCGACGATACCCGCGCCTTGGTCGGTTGCCCAAGCCGCGGCTCGGCCGAGGCCGTCACGACCGCGATTCAAAGTCGGGGCGGCTGGGCCGCCATCGACCGCCCGCCGGAACAGAGGGCGCGGCTATCGGAGGCCTGGGTGCCCCTGCGCAACGCCCTCGACCCTGAACGGCGGCTGGCCTAACCGTCTGAACGCCGACGCTCGCCTATACTGGCGGCCATCGGGGCGTGGCGCAGCCAGGTAGCGCGCATCGTTCGGGACGATGAGGTCGGAGGTTCAAATCCTCTCGCCCCGACCTTCGTGGGTTCGCGGGACCATCCAAATGGCCGCCGGCAGGTGGCGCGGCCGAGTGCGGCGGCGGTCGGGCTGACGCCCCGACTGGATCACGGAATTCGATCGCGGCATGCCCGACGCGCGTTGTCCCCACGCCGTCAACCCGAGCCGGGCGGCCCTGCGTTCTGATTGCTGGCCGGTCGAAGCTCGCGGCGCGGGCGGTCGATAAGCGGCTTGTGGCACCGGCGCCAATCCCGGTCCGCCATTGACTAGCCCGGAATCCGACCACATTTGTTCGATCATGTGCGGATTCGAGCAGAGCGAGTTCTTGTGAACGTGTTCACAAGACCATTAATTTAAGTTAAAGAGTCCCTGTTATAGAACTCACGATTTTCTTTTATCCAACTCTCTATCGTTCTATATATAAGTCATCCACAGAGTGGTGGACGATGAACGAGCGAATGCGGAAGATTCGATGCCTGCTGCGCGGCCTGACCGTGCGATGTATGACGGTGGCCGCCCTTCTCGCTCTGCTGGCCACATTGGCTCCCTGGCCCGCGGCGGTCCGTCCAGTCCTCGCCGAGCACACGGGGATGTACGTGGTCTGTCCGGATCCGATCCTGGAGGGCAATTCCGCGCAGATGCAGGTTCGCTGGAAGAACCACCGAAGAATCTGCGCCACGATTTTCACGTACAGCGAGGACTTCACCGCGGGCCGCGACGACTATGCATGGTTCGACGGGGTGTGGATGGTCGGGGAGTCGGACAGCGACTCCCTGTGGGTCCCCGTGACTACGAAGGAGGACGACAAGCCCGAACGCGACGAGACCTTCTCCATCGGCTATTGGGAGAGCGGAATTTGGCACGGCTGCGTGATCACGATCATCGACGACGATTCCCCCGAAATCAGCGACGTCGAGATCTCCTCGAGGCCGGTTCAGGGCGACCGGTTGCCGAATGGCTGGACCAACAAGCCGAACGGCTGGGACACGTACCACACCGGCGAGAGCATCGACGTGACGGTGACGTTCGACGGTCCGGTCGAGGTTGAGGGCCGTCCCTTGATCAGTCTGTTCCTGGGCGACGGCGACAACAGCTGGCGCGGAGCGCGCTACCACAGCGGCTCGGGAACCGACCGCCTGACGTTTAGGTATCAAGTGCAGCCGGTCGACCGCGACACGGACGGGATCAGCGTGGGCGCCGCGGGCGTGGACGACGACCGCAATCCCACCTACGGCTTCGGCGGGACGATCAATGCCAAGGGCACGAACGCTCCGGCCCATCTCACCTATGGCGGGATGCCGTCGTCGTCCGATCACAAGGTCGACGGCCGCCCATACGCGAAGCGCGTCCGGGTCACCTCGACGCCGCCCGACGGTTGGAGCGCCTACCGCGCCAACCAGATCATCGAGTTCGCGATGAACTTCGACATCGACGTCGAAGTGGACGGCGAGGTCACGATGGGCTTCTACATCGGTCAGGGGACCGACGGATGGCGCGACGCCACGTACGCCCGTGGCTCCGGCACCGACACGCTGATATTCCAATACACGGTCCGGCCCGGCGACACGGCCATTGACGGGGTCAGCGTCGCCCTGGGAGTTCCGGAATCCGCGTTTGGCGGCGGCGGCACGATCACGGCTCGGGGTACAGACGTGGAAGCCATTCCCTACTACGTGGGCACCGGCCCCCTGGCCAACCAGCGGATCGATACGACCGTTCCCTCCATTGCCTCGATCAGCATTCAGTCGCGCCCCGCGGATGGGACGGCGTACCGCGCGGGCGAAGTTGTCGACGTTGCCGTGACGTTCAGCGAGTCCGTGCGGATCAACGGCGCTCCGCAGGTCGAACTGGACATCGGTGGCGAGGCTCGGCAGGCGTCGTTGGCATCCGGTCAAGCGTCGAGTGACACCGCGGTCTTCCGCTACACAGTGGCGGAAGGCGACGCGGACACCGACGGCATTGGCATCGGCGCCAACAGCCTGCGGCTGAATGGCGGCGGCATCTACGACAGCGCCGGCAATGCCGCCGGGCTGTCGCACGCGGCCCTAGCGGCCGACGGCGGCCAGCGGGTGGACACCTCTCCTCCCCAGGGTTAGAAACCAGCTGACCCATCGGCGCAACGGAGCGCCGCGACCCACGACGAGGTCGCGGCGCTCCGGGTTTTCTGCACGCCCGGCTGCCGGGTCAAGCCAACTTCGTGGTTTTCTTCGGACTGCGCCGCAGCCGGATGGCGCACCTCTTCCCGGACGATGAGGTCGGAGGTTCAAATTCCCGCGCTCCGACCTCCGGGCCTTCGGGACCCGTTCGCGAACCATCCGCAGGCCGGCAGTCCAGTCACCTGACATCCAATTCGCGGGCGGCGCTGCGCACGTCGCTGGCTGTCGCAGTTCTTGCGGCCGAGTGCGTCGGATCCCGGAGGATGCCGCGTTGACTCTGATGGCGTCGGGCAACGGTCGGCGCCGATAGCCCCTGTGGTGCGATTGGCTGACCGCTGAGCCCTGGGGCAACCGTGAGTGACCGCGGGCGCGCGGCAGCGTCGAGGAACAAGGCTCGCCAGGGCTTGGCTAAAGCGCCGATCACGTCTTGTTCGATTTATTGCAAGTCAGAATAGACCGGATATTGTGAAAGCCTTCACAAGGCAATTAACTTAAGTTAATGCTATATCGTTTTGGAACTCACTATTGTCATTCGTGCAACTCACTATAGTTCTATACGTAAGTCATCCCCAAAGGTGGTGGACGATGAACGAGCAATTGCGCGGGCAAATGCGCAAGATTCGACGTCGGCTGTGCGGTCCGGTTGGGCGATGCATGTCGGTGGCCGCCCTTCTCGCTCTGCTGGCAGCTGTGGCTCCGTGGCCGGCGGCTGGCCCAGTCCTCGCCCATCACCACGAACCGCCCGGCGACGCGGACAGGGGCGGCAGTGGCATCGTGGCCTTCCATCACCACGAGCCGCCAGGCGACGCGGACCGGGACGGCCGCGGAATGGTGGTCTTCCATCACCACGAGCCGCCAGGCGACGCGGACCGGGACGGCCGCGGAATGGTGGTCTTCCACCACCACGAACCGCCAGGCGACGCGGACCGGGGCGGCCGTGGCATGGTGGTCTTCCACTACCACGAACCGCCCGGCGAGGCGGACACCGACGGCATTGGCATCGGCGCCAACAGCCTGCGGTTGAACGGCGGCGGCATTCACGACGGCGCCGGCAGTGCCGCCGGGCTGTCGCACGCGGCCGTAGCGGCCGACGGCGGCCAGTGGGTGGATACCTCACCCCAAGGCTAGACACGCGCTGACCGCCGGCGCACCGGAGCGCCGCGACGCACCTCCCCAACGTCGCGGCGCTCCCCGCGCTTAACGACCCAGCTTGGCCAACACGACGTGGGCGGCGTTGTGTCCCGGCGCGCCCGTCACCTCGCCGCCGGGATGCGTGCCGGCGCCGCACAAATAGAGGCCCTCGATCGGCGTCCGGTAGTCGGACCAGCCCGGCAGCGGCCGGCGCGACAGCATCTGCTGCGGAATGACGTCGATATGCCTGATGTTGCCGTCGGTGAGGCCGATGCGCTCCTCGATGTCCTCCGGCGTCAGCAGGGTCCAGTCGATGATCGCGTCCCTGAAATTCGGGGCGTACTTGGTCAGTTCGTCGATGAGCCACTCGCCAAACGGTCGGCGCATCTCTTCCCAGGAGCCATCCCGGATGTGCGGCGGCACGAAGAACACCCACATCGAGAGCACGTGACAGCCTTCGGGAGCAATCGTCGGGTCGTACACGGTTGGGATCTGGACCTGGATGATCGGCGTGTCGGGCACCCGGCCGTTCTTGGAGTCGTTCCAACTCCGCTCGGGCTGCTCGACCGAGGGGCAGAGGCTCATCATCGCCAGGTGCTCCGGGTTGTACCCGTCACCCAGGTGGGCGGAGAAGTCAGGCAACTCCCTTAGGGCGCAAAGGAACTTGGCCGAGGCCGACTCCGTCTTCAGCGCCTTGACCGCCTCGACGACCTCCGGGTCCAGGTCGGCCTCGTCCAGCAGCTTGAGGAAGGTCCGCTTGGGGTCCGCGTTCGACAGCACGATGTCGGCGTCGATCACCTCTCCGTCCTGGAGCTGGACGCCGATGGCCCGACCCCGCTGCACCAGGATGCGTCGCACGTCGGCGCCGGTCCTGATCGACACGCCGGCCGCCTCGGCGGAGCGAGCGAGCGACTGGGTGATGCCGCCCATGCCGCCGCGGACGATCCCGTAGTTCTCCGTGTCCTCCCGGAAGGCGCTGAATCGGTAGAGCGCCGTGATGTAGGCGCTGCCCGGCGCGCTGATATCTCCCATGTCCATCGCGCCCGTGGACACCGACGCCTTGACTTCGTCGGAGACGAAGTAGCGCTCGATCAGGTCCTTGAACGGGACGGTGAGCAGGGTCTCCAGCAGTTCCTCCTCGCCCTCCTGGCGAAACCTCTCCGTTACCTCGGCCAGCGAGGGAGGCGGGCGGAGGTAGTAGCTGCTGAGAATGCCCGTCGCGCGATGCCACAGATCGGCCCAATCCATCCAGGCGTCGGCATCCTCCGGCGACACGCTGCGGATATCGTCGACCGTCTGCTCGTCGTCGTGCCAGAGCGTCACCACCTTGCCGTTGGGGAAGGGATGGATGCGCGACGGGTCGATGGGGTGGACGTGGAAGCCGTGCCGGCGCAACTCCAGGTCGTCGATCACCTTCTGCTGCAGGATGTGGCAGACGTAGGAGCAGGTAGAGATGTGGAAGCCGGGAAACCACTCCTCGGTGACCGCCGCGCCGCCGACGACATCCCGGCGCTCCAGGACCTGGACATTCAATCCGGCCCGCCCGAGATACCCCGCCGCGACCAATCCGTTGTGCCCGGCGCCAACAATGACGACCTTGGTCTGCTCGGACATGGCAAGCTCCTTGCGTTGTGCCACAGCCACACGTACAGACTAAGACGCTCGACGTGTGCCGCGCTGGTTTCTTCTCGTCACACTTCGCCGCGTGTCGCGGGCATAGAGGCAGGCCGGACGTGCCGTGGCAGGTGGAGGAGACCGCGACACCGCCTACAGGCTCGCGCGGTAGCATGGATTCAAAGCACCGCTGGAGCGTTATGTGAAGTACACCTGCAAGCTCGTAATCAACCTGCCGCGCGAGCGGGTGGTCGAGTTTTTTGACGACCCTGACAACCTGGTCCAGTGGATGGAGGGCTTGCAGAGCTTCGAGCACGTCAGCGGTACTCCTGGGCGTCCGGGGGCCAAGTCGCGTCTGACGTTCGCACGGGACAACGGCGAAACGTTTGACATGATCGAAACGCTCACGCGCTACAACCTGCCCGACGAGATCAGCGGCATCTACGAGACCGATGGCGTGCGCAACGTCATCGAGAATCGGTTCATCAAAGAAGGCCCCGACGCCACCTCCTGGGTGGCCCACAACGTCTTTGACTTCGGTGGCTTCATGCGCATCGCGTCGTGGTTCATGCGGCCGCTGTTCAAGCGCCAATCGCTGACGATCATGCGCGGGTTCAAGGTCTTTGCTGAGACCACGGCCTTGGCCTCGGAGGACATTTCGGCCGGCGACGAGTAGGCACTGGCGTAGCCCCGCGCGACCCGTCCCAAAGTCAATGCCACCGGCCCAGACCGATTGTGGCGCAATGGAGCCTGAGGTATTGCACGCTGTTCGCAGCGTGGGCCACCGGATACCCTCTTGATTTCTGGGGCTGATCTCACGGTTGATGGTGGCGACACTGCCAATGCCTAACGCGAATACGACGGGCGAAGGGCCGGTGCCCGAAGGTCTCGTTGCGGCCAGCAGTGCCGCTCAAAGACCCTCCCTACCGGAACTGCTGCCGGCGCTGGAGCATCTGGAGCGCGCACTTGGCGAGGAGCGCGCGCGACAAGCGGCGATACTCCACACGCTGTTCGCTGATGAGCGTCTGCAGCGACTGGAGGGGCTTGCCGCACAGCGACGATCCGAGTTCGACGCGCTCGATTTTGTCGGCCAACTCAGGTTGGGATCAGGCGAAGCGCTCTGGGGCTCGGAGCAATTCCATTCAAACGTGCTGGCCTGGCTGTTGAGACCAACGGCAAGCCATGGCTTGGGCGATCGCTTCCTCCGGCAGCTTCTTCGCCGTGCCGGAGTGCCAGAAGCAGCCCGGTCGGTTGATTGGTCGGCGGTGGCCGTGATTCGGGAATGGGAACACACAGTCCACGGACAACTGGGCTACCTGGATATTCTGATCGTCGACGCATCCGCGCAGGCCTTGTGCGCTATCGAAAACAAGACGTTTACCAGCGAACATCATGAGCAGCTAACCCGTTATCGGAACGCGCTGGAATTCGCCTACCCAACGTTTACCAGACACCACGTGTTCTTGACGCCGTGGGGGACCGAGCCGTACCGCGATGACGAAAAAGAATATTGGCAGTCCCTCACGTACTCAACCATATGCGACATCTTGCAACAGATCGTGGATAACGACGACCGTTCGCCGAACGGCGACATCCGCGCGTTCTTGCGTCAATACGCAACCACGCTAAGGAGGAATCTCGTGCCCGACACCAGCGTTTCACAATTGGCCCGACGAATCTACCTGGAGCACCGGGAGGCGGTGGAGCTATTGTTCGCGAATCGGCCAGACTGGGCGGCTGAAGCCAAGTCGATACTCAAGGAAGCAATCGAACAGCAACCGGCGTGGAGATTAGATCCGGAGATTAGCAATGCCGTTCGATTCCGAGCAATCGACTGGGACCAGTATGGAGTGACGCGGACAGGCAGCGGCTGGGAAAGCAGTTCCGACGCCTTGTTCCTGTTCGAATTCAAAATCTATGACGGGCAGCCACGCCTCCGGGTTTGGATGTCTCCTGCCAATAATTCAAATCAGCACTTGAGGAAGATTCTTTTCGAAGCCATCAGACAGCATCCGACGCTTTTCGGACCAAGAGAGAGCTCGCTTCGCGATTCCTGGATGATTCTGCACACAGACGAGGACTATATGTTGGAGGAAGATGACTTAGGGGTAGGCTGGGATGACGGCACGACACGCGTCAAACTGAAAGCGTGGGTGGCAGACTTCGCGACGACGAGATTCCCCCCCATGAATGAAGTCATCGTGAGCTGCCTCCGCGAATACGAGGCTGAGGGGCGAAGCAAGTAAGTCAGCGCGGCTTTGCCGCGATCACTCGCACGGAAGAGACCGCTCAGAGCGGATTGCGCCAGCGGAGGCCCGGGAAGCGCCCGAAGTCCATGTCGTTGGAGTGCAGCTCCGCTTGATACTCCAACGCCAGGGCCGCCAAGTGCGCGTCGGTCACCAGGTTGCCCCCCACGCCCGCGGCGGCGAGACAGCGCCGGAACAGCGCCAGGTGCTCGGTGCCGGGGTTCAGCGGGATGACGTTGGGAAAGCGGAACCACTCTTCCACGTAGTCTGCCGCTGCCGCCGGCGTTGCGGGATGCGCCAGCACCATCGGATGGGTCATCAGCCGCACGAACCCGGCGGCCACCGCCCAGGCCACCCCGACTCGCTCCGTCCCGTTCACCGACGATTCCCACCAACGCCGGGCGGCGTCGTGGAATGGCGCGCCGCCGTTGTGGGCGTAGAGCAACAGATTCAGATCCGGGATGATCAATCGGCGTCCCCGTCGGTGAACGCCTGCGTCTCCAATGCATCGTTCAGCTGATTCAGCTTGAGCGGGTCGATTCCCGGCCGGAATCCGCCGCGGAGTGGCTTGACCCGATACACCGGCCCATCCTCGCGGACGGCAGGCGACATCCCCCGCCGCAACGTGTCGTTCACCACCTGCTTGAACGGTTTGTCGTGGAGCCGGGCCTGCTCGTGCAGAAAGTCCGCAACATCGTCGTCTAGCGTGAGCGTGGTTCGCATGCTGGCATCATGATGCCTTCCAAAAGTGATGTCAAGATGTGCTCTACGGCCGATCGCGCGAATCTTGACCCCGGCCGAACGGACCGCAGGCTCCTCCTGTTGACGCTGGACGGCGACCGGTAGCTCTGGGCGACGCCACCGCCACGCGGGTCATTGTTAATTTAGTCAACTTTCGTATTTGCTCGATTGACCTGTGATCTTGCCTCATGCAATTATGGATGCGAATGCTGCCTGCGGGGAAGTCACGCCTGCCGTCGAGAGCCGCTCAAGCAGCGCCGGCCCACGGGTTGCTCGTGGGCCTAACCGCCGTCCTGCTGCTTCTGGCCGCTTGCACCGGCAGCACCGGCAGCACCGGCACCATCGGCTCCGAGGTTGACAGCGTTGACGCACGCCGGCTGCGCATCGTCGCCACGCTGGGGCAGATCGCCGACGCCGTGCGCCAAGTGGGCGGCGATGCGGTGGACGTGCACGCCCTGATGGGGCCCGGTGTCGATCCGCACCTCTACCGCGCCAGCGAGAGCGACATCACCCGCCTCGAATCTGCCGACGCCGTGTTCTGGAACGGCCTGCATCTCGAGGCCGGCATGACCGGTGTCCTGGAGCGCCTGGAGGATCTTGGGATTCGCTCGGTGCGCGTGACGGACGACATCGATCGCGCCCGCCTGCTGGCGCCGCCCGAATTCGAAGGCGCCTACGACCCGCACGTCTGGTTCGACCTTGAGCTGTGGGCGGTGGTGGTCGCGAGCGTCCGGGACGCGCTTGTGGAATTGGACCCCGACAGCGCGGCGGCCTTTCGGGCCAACGCCGAGTCGTATATCGCGAAGATCGAAGCTCTAGATGGCTACGTGAAAGAGCAAGCCGACACGCTGGACGCCGAGATCCGCGCATTGGTCACGGCCCACGACGCGTTCAACTACTTCGCGCGGCGCTATGGCTTCGACGTGCGGGGCTTGCAGGGGATCAGCACCGAGAGTGAGGCAAGCACCGCCGACGTACAGAACCTGGCGCAGTTCATCAGCGACCGGGGAATTCGCGCCGTCTTCATCGAGTCCTCGGTGCCGGACCAGGGCGTGCAAGCCGTCATCGAAGCTGCGGGCGCCCGAGGGCACGCGGTGGTCGTTGGCGGCGAGATCTTCTCCGACGCGATGGGCGAAGAGGGCACGTCGGAAGGTACGTACCTGGGCATGATCCGCCACAACATCGACACGATCGTCGGCGGGCTCAGCGGCGAATGACGATCACCGCCGCGCAGACGCCTTTATCCGGACATTCGCGGCCCGACGCACCGTTGGCGGTGCAGGCCACCGACGTGACGCTGGCATACCACCAGCGCCCGGCGCTTTGGGACGTGGATCTCGAAGTTCCCAGTGGGGTGCTGATGGCCATCGTGGGACCCAACGGCGCCGGCAAGACGACCCTGCTGCGGACCATTCTCGGTCTGCTTCGTCCAGCTGCCGGGCGCGTGCGCATCTTGGGGCGTTCCTACCGCGAGCAGCGTCAGTTGGTGGCCTACGTGCCGCAGCGCAGCAGCGTGGACTGGGACTTTCCCACTACAGCGCTCGACGTCGTCACCATGGGGACCTATGGCCGGTTGGGATGGGTCCGCCGACCGGGAACCGCCGAACGCGGGCGATCGCAGGCCGCCCTCCGCCAAGTTGGCATGGAGGCCTACGCCGACCGGCAGATCAGCCAGCTTTCCGGCGGCCAACAGCAGCGCGTGTTCCTCGCCCGAGCGCTGGTGCAGGACGCCGAGGTCTACCTCATGGACGAACCGTTCCAGGGCGTGGACGCGACGACCGAGCGGGCGATTGTGAGCCTGCTGCGCACCCTGCGCGCCGAGGGCAAGACCGTGGTTGCGGTCCACCACGACTTGCAGACCGTGGCCGAGTACTTCGACTGGGTCACGCTGCTCAATGTGCGCCGCATCGCGGCCGGGCCGGTCGTGGACGTGTTCACCGAGGAGAATCTGCGGCTGACCTATGGTGGACGTGTGTCCGGAATCGGCGGCGCCCACTCGAACGGCGCCGGTTCCGGCTCGTCGCCGTGACCGCTCGGCGCCGGCGCGACTGACGGCCTGGGCCGATGGACGTTTTCAGCGACCTGCTCTTCGACTACACGCTGCGCACGGTGGCGCTGGGATCGGCGGCGCTGGGCGTGGTCAGCGGCGCCGTGGGTGCATTTGCCGTGCTGCGGCGGCAGGCGCTTCTGGGAGACGCCATGTCCCACGCCGCGCTGCCGGGCGTCGCGCTCGCCTTCCTGATCACCGGCAGCCGCACGCCGCTGGTGCTCATGATCGGCGCGGCGTTGGCCGGGTGGGTGGCCACGCTGGCCATCATCGGCATCGTTCGGACCTCGCGAGTGAAATCCGACGCCGCCATGGCGCTGATCCTCAGCGTGTTTTTCGGCGCGGGGCTGGTGGTGCTCACCTTCATTCAGCGACTGCCGGCGGCCGGCAAGGCCGGGCTTGATCGATATCTCTTCGGTCAAGCGGCCGCGCTGCTCGAGAACGACGTGATCACCATGGCCGCCGTCGGCGCCATCGCGGTGCTGGCGCTGCTGGTGCTCTGGAAGGAATTCAAGCTCTTGAGCTTCAACCCCGACTTCGCCGCCTCGCTGGGGTATCCCGTCCGTCGGCTCGATGTGCTCCTGACGAGTCTGTTGGTCATCGCCATCGTGGTGGGGCTCAAGACTGTCGGCGTGGTGCTGATGAGCGCCATGGTCGTCGCGCCCGGCGCCGCCGCCCGCCAGTGGACCGACCGGCTCGGCGTCATGGTGATCCTCTCCGCCGTGCTCGGCGCGGCCGCCGGCGTGGCGGGCTCGGTTATCAGCACGACGGCGCACATCGCCACCGGGCCGACGATCGTGCTGGTCGCCACGGGCATCGTGGTCGTCTCGCTGCTGTTCGCCCCAAGCCGCGGGGTGGCGTGGGTGCGCCTCCGTGATTGGCGCCGCCGCCGGCTGCTGGCTGTAGAGGCCGTCCTCGCGGATCTGGCGGCGCTCTCGGCGCAGCACGCCCGGGAGCCCAACCATGCCCACAACGTGGCCGCGCTGTACGCGGTCCGCGGCCGGGCGGTCGTCGATCGTGCGCTGGCGGAGCTTGCCGCGCGGGGCCTGGCGCGACGTGATGCGGGCGACGCGTGGGCCCTCACGGACGCGGGCCGCGCCGAGGCTGCGCGAGCAGCACGCCTGCGCAGCGTTGCCCAGGGCGCCCCGTGACGCCGGCGCAGCTTGAGGTTCAGCTCGTCGCGGCGGTCGTGGCTGCCGCGTGCGCCATTCCGGGCGCCTTCTTGATGTTGCGGCGTATGTCCATGATGAGCGACGCCATCAGCCACACGGTCCTGCTGGGCATCGTGCTGGCGTTCTTCATCGTGGCCGATCTGCGGTCGCCGCTGCTCATCGCCGGCGCGGCCGTCGTCGGGCTGGTGACCGTCGCGCTGGTGGAGGTCGTCAACCGGACCGGCCTGGTGCGGGAGGACACGGCCATTGGGTTGGTGTTTCCGGCCCTGTTCTCCATTGCCGTGATTCTCATATCGGCCGTCGCCGGCGACGTGCATCTCGACACTGACGCCGTGCTGCTTGGCGAGCTCGCGTTTGCCCCGTTCAACCGTTTCGTCCCGTTCGGCGTCGACCTTGGGCCGATGGCGCTGTGGGTCATGGGCGGCATCCTGCTCATCAACGTGATCGTCGGCGGCGTGTTCTACAAGGAGCTCAAGCTCGCCACGTTCGATGCCGGGCTGGCGACTGCCCTCGGGTTTTCGCCCGCATTGATCCACTACGGGTTGATGGGAATGGTGTCGGTGACCGCCGTGGGCGCCTTCGACACCGTGGGCAGCATTCTGGTGGTGGCGCTGATGATCGGTCCCCCCGCGGCGGCGCATCTGCTAACCGATCGGCTGCCGCGCATGCTCGGGCTCAGCGTGGCCATTGGGGCCGCCTGTGCGATTGGCGGTTACTGGCTCGCGCGCGTGCTCGATGCCAACATCGCCGGCGCCATGGCCACGGTCGTTGGGGTGGCGTTCGCCCTCGTCCTACTGCTGGCGCCCGAGCGCGGCTTGCTGGTGACGGCTCGCCGCCGCCGGCGCCAGCGCTGGGAGTTCGCCCGACAAATGTTGCTAATCCACTTGGCGACCCATGAGGGCACGCCTGCGGCGGCGGACGAAAGCCGGATCGACCATATGCAGCGGCACATGCGCTGGGAGCCCGACTTTGCCGAACGTGTGATGCAGTCGACGGCCGACCGCGGGCTTGTCACGCGCGACGACGACCGGCTCTACCTGACCGATCCCGGGCGCAACGCCGCGCGCCTCGCGTCCGTCACCTAGCGCGTACCCTGCGCTAAGCCGACCAACACGCGCAGCCAGTGCGCGGCAATCCAGGTATGTCCGCACTCTCGGATCACAGCCGGTGCAATCCCCAACACGTGACGCCAAGAGCCTCACAGTCGGCCGACGTTGTCATCCTCGGAGGAACGCCGGGAGGCATCGCGACGGCCGTGGCGGCTGCACGCTTGGGACGCTCGGTCGCGCTGATCGATTACCACCGGCACATCGGCGGGATGGCGGCCAGCGGGCTGGGCAAGAGTGACGTCGAGCATCGGGGGCTCATCGGCGGCCTGTTCCGCGAGTTCACCCAGCGTGTGTTGGCCGTCTATGTCGCCCGCTACGGCCCCGACTCCGACAACGTGCGCCTGTGCGACGGCGGCTACTACTACGAGCCATCGGTCGCCGAGGCGGTCTTCGAGGCCATGGTTGGTGGTCAGGCCATGATCGAGGTGCTGCGCGGCGTGCGGCTGACGACCGTCGAGCGTTCGGGCCAGGCCGTGACAGCCATCGAGGTCGTTGATCGGCGAAGCGGGCGTTCGACCGTGATCCACGGACGCCTATTCGTCGACGCCACGTACGAAGGCGACCTCTACGCAGCCGCGGGTGCTGACTATCGCCTCGGACGGGAGTCGCGTGACGCCTTCGACGAGCCGCACGCCGGCGTTGTCTACTACGACTACCAGGAAGGCGCGTTTCTCCCTGGGACAACCGGCGCCGCGGATGAGCGGCTGCCGGCCTATACCTACCGCCTGTGCCTGACCACGGACCCATCAAACGCTTACCGGCTCACCGAACCGCCTTCTGGCTACGACCGGAATGACTATGTCGGCTACTTCGACGATCTTGCCGCCGGACGCCTCAGCGGGCCGAAGACGCTCAAGCCGGGACGCGGCTACAACCCCGCCCACTTCGACACGTTGGTACGTGCGCTATCGGTGACCGAGATCCCCAACGAAAAGACCGATGTCAATATCAACCCGCGGCCGCTCGCATTTCCATTTCCGGACGAGAACCAGGGCTACATCGCGGGCGACGATGCCACCCGGCGGCGCATCTGCCAGAGGCACCGCGACCTGTCATTGGGCTTGCTGTGGTTCCTGCAGAACGACGAGCACGTGCCGGCCGAGCACCGGCGAATCGCCAACGGCTATCACCTGCCGCTCGACGAATTCGCCGACAACGGGCACTTTCCCTTCCAGCTCTACGTACGCGAGGGCCGCCGGCTCATCGGCGAATACACACTGACCGAGCACGACATGACCACCGATTCGCGACGGCACGACGACGCGATCGCGGTGGGCGAATTCCCCATCGACAGCTTCCCCTGCCGCAAACGCCAGCCGACCGACACACAGGTGCTCGAAGGCTACTTGGGCATGCTGGACGCGCTCACGCGGCCCTATGAAATCCCCTATCGCATCATGATTCCTCGGGGCATCGAGAACCTGATCGTTCCGGTCGCGGCTTCGACCACGCACGTGGCCTACTCGTCGATCCGCATGGAGCCCACGTGGATGGCGCTGGGCCAGGCAGCCGGAACCGCCGCGCACCTGGCGCTGCGGCATGACGTCACGCCGCGCCGCGTTCCGATAGACGAGCTTCAGAGTCTCCTCGCCGCCCAGGGCCAGGTGGTGGAGCGCCCATGTCCGTAGAGCTACCGCCGCCGGTTGATCCGGCGCTCATGTTGGCCGGTCCGTGGGTGCCGGACGACCCGCACACGATCGACTTCGCCGCGCTGCCGCGGGTGCCGTCGGAGCACGTGCTCGTGAGCGACGTGCGCGCCGAGGCTCACCACGGCAGCGATCTCGACCGCGAGCGAGGCGGCGTCAACCAGCACAACTACCTGGCGCACTTCGGTGGCAAGTTCTGGGTCATGTGGAGCGACGGCCCGGGAATCGAGGACCGCGTGGGTCAGCGGGTGAAGTTCGCCACCAGTGGCGACGGGCTCCGGTGGACGACCCCCCGTTTTCTCACGCCGGCGCCGCCTCGGTCCGGCCCGACCTCCCCGTGGTATGGACAGCGCACCGACCGGGGCCTGCGCTACATCTCCCGCGGATTCTGGCAGCGCGACGGCGAACTGTTGGCCCTGGCATCGCTTGACGAGGCGGCCGGATTCTTCGGACCGAGCCTGGCGCTGCACGGGTTTCGGCTCGATCCCACCGGGGAGTCGTGGACGCCCGCGGGAGTCGTCTGCCGTGACGCTATCAACAACTTCCCACCCGAGCGGCTGCCCAACGGCCAATGGATGATGTCCCGGCGACGCCACAGCTACCGCGAGGTCGGTGTTGACTTCCTGGTGGGCGGCGTGGACGCGATCGATCGGTGGACGTCGTTTCCCGTGCTGGGCTCAAACACCGAGCTTTCGGCTGAGGAGCCGCACTGGTGGACGCTGCCCGACGGCCGTCTGGCAGCGCTCTTCCGCGACGGCCGCCGGCGCGGCTTCCTCTATCGCTCGTTGTCCATCGACAGCGGGCGCATCTGGACTCTCCCGGTGCGTACAAACTTCCCGGACGCCACGTCCAAATTCAGCGGGCTGCGGCTGGCCGACGGTCGCTACGTGTTGGTCTCGAACCCGAACCCCAAGCAGCGCGACCCGCTCACGATCTCAATCAGTGACGATGGCCTGGTCTTTCACTCGATGGCGTACTTGGTGGGCGGACGCTGGGTGGACTACCCGCACGTCATCGAGCACGACGGCCATCTGTTCATCGCCTTCGCCGGCGGCAAGCAAACGGTGGAAGTTCTGCGCGTGCGAATTGCCGATCTCGACGGCTTGCGCAATCGGTGGCCGGAGACGGCCCCGTGAGTTCGGATTCGGCTCCACCGGTCGCTGGCGACGGGCTGGGCCCGGCATTCGTCCCGCACTCGATTGAGGCGCCGGGCGCCACGATTGCCTACCACGTGCGCGAGGGGCGGGCGCCGCCGCTGGTCCTCATTCCGGGCAGCTTCAACGCGGCCGGGGCGCTCAAGGACATCGTCGATCACCTTGACGAGGGGTGGCACATCATCGTCATCGAGCTCCGCGGCCATGGCGGCAGCTGGCCGCCGCCCGCGAACGGGTCCATCGAGCTGTTCGCCCAGGACGTGCTGCGGGTCGCGGACCGCCAATCCCTCGCGAAGTTCTTCATTGGCGGTCACAGCATCGGAGGCATGATCGCGCTGGAGGTTGCACGCGTGCGACCTGAAACCTTGGCCGGCGTCATCTCAATCGAGGGTTGGACCAATCACCACGCCCAACGCGACGCGTTTCAGGACGACACCATGAGCACGCTTTCGGATGCACAGCTGGCGCAGCGAGAAGAACTGCGGCAGGAGGTCTTGCGCCGCTGGACCGGGCAACAACGGGCCGCGTTTGCCGCCATCTGGCGAACGTGGGACGGGTACGACGTCCTCCAGCGCACCGATCTTCCGATTCTCGAGCTCTACGGCGATCGTGGTCGCGACCCGGCGACGCATGAACAGCTTCACATCCCGCGGCGCGACAACATTGAGCTTCGCTGGCTGACCGGCGCATCGCACTCACTGCCCCTCGAATGCCCGCAAGAAGTGGCGCGGTTGATCGCTGAACTCATGCGCCGCCACTAGCTCGACACCGACGGTGCCGGAGCACGCCGTGATCCATTGGCGGACAGTCAGGCGGGAGGCGCTTCGCCCGAGGACGGCGCTGGGCGATAGGCTGCGCGCGAACGAGACGCCGTGCAGCGTGACCCATCGGCGGTCAGGGCGCGCTCTGGGCGGCCGAAACGGGAAGGGGCAACACCATGACGGGCAAGGTGGCATTTGTAAGCGGCGGCGCGGGCGGCCTGGGAGCGGCGATCTGTCGTCGCTTCGTCGGCGAAGGGACCGCTGTCGCCATCGCCGACATCGATCGCGAACGGAGTGAGACGCTCACGCGCGAGATCGTCGAGAGCGGCGGCCGGGCCTTGCCCGTGGCTCTCGATTCCGCTTCGGGCGCGTCGGTGCAGCAGGCCGTAGACGAAGTCGTCGACCACTTTGGCCGTTGTGATTTTCTGATCCACGGCGCCGGCAACACCGCCATCGCCCCGCTGCTTGAGCTGGCCGAGGAGGACTGGCGCTCGGTGCTCGACACCCATCTAACCGGCGGGTTCCTGCTCTGCCAGGCCATCGGACGGCAGCTGGTGCGCCAGGGCGAAGGCGGGCGGGTGGTGCTGATCTCATCGGTCGGGGCCATGGTCCCGGTGCCGGACCGCGGCGCCTACAGTCCCGCCAAGGCCGGCTTGATCGCGCTGGCGCAGATGCTCTCCATCGAGTGGGCGCGTTACGACATCAACGTCAACGCCATCTGCCCGGGCGTGACGAAAACGCCGATGGTGCAGGAGATCTACCGGCGCCGCCCGGAGCTGCGCGATCAGCGCATTCGTCGCTTCCCCATGAAGCGCGAGGCGGTGCCGGAGGAGATCGCCGACCTTACGCTGTTTCTGTGCGGTGACGGATCGACCTACATCAGCGGCACCGCCATCACCATTGACGGCGGTTTCATCAACGCCGGCTTCATGCCCGAGGACGACTAGCGCATGGCCGGTAGTCGAGGTCCGGCGCCGCGAACATTTGGAACACGCCCATGAGCGGCGGCAACGGAGATATCGTGCGGCGCCTGGCCGATGAGGCATTCAACGGTAGGAATTGGGAGGTGTTCGACGATCTCCACGATCCGACGGGTCTCGTCCACCGCGGCGGCGCGAGCGTGTCGCCGGCCGAGATCAAGGCCGTTCATCGCGACCGCCTGGAGGCGTTTCCCGACTTGCGATGGACCATCGAGCGGCAGCTCGAGGACGGCGAGTTCGTGACCACGCACGCGACGTGGCACGGGACCCACCTCGGGACCTATCAAGGCATCCCGGCCACGGGGAAAGCGGTGAGCGGAGAGGTGATTGCCATCCGGCGCGTGGTGGACGGGCGCATCGTCGAAACCTGGGCGGTGGCCGACACCCTGCGGGTGTTGGAGCAAATCGGCGGTCGAATCTCGCGGCGATAAGGGTCCCGGTGGGTCCATGGATGGGATGGTCCGAGTGCCGGTGTTGAACGTCCCCTACCCCTCGCGCGCGGCCTCCCACTCACGCCGCAGGATGCTGCACATGACCTGATCGGTGGCCACACCGCGCATGACGACGTATTGGCGCAGCAGCCCCTCGCGGATCATCCCGGCCTTTTCCATGACCCGAAGCGAGGCCGGATTCTGCGGATTGGCGTCGGCCTGAATGCGGTTGACGCCCGGATGCCCCGTGAACGCGGCATCGATGGCGGCGCGCACGGCCTCCGTCGTGTAGCCCTTTCCCCAGTGCGCGGGAGCCAGGCCGTAGTAGAGATCGATGCGGCCATGCCCCGCGTACAGAGTCATTCCCACGTGTCCAATGGCGTCGCCCTCGAGGTCCACAGCCCACATCGCAGACTGTGACCAGTCGCAGAGCACCCGCGACGCGACGCTTCGCTCGGCATCCGCCCGACAAAATGGACGCGGCACGCCGAGGAACTCTCCGTAGGCTGCGTCCGACTCATAGGCATGCACCGCGGCAGTGTCGGTCAGCCTGAACGGCCGAAGCGTGAGTCGCCCGGTGCGGATGGTGCGCGGAAACCCAGGCTCGTCCGAGGGCTCAGTCACCCTGCCCACACGCTGGCGGCTGGGCGACGAAGCCTAGGGGTTGGGTACCTCGAAGCGAAAGCCCTCGATATCGATCAACAGGTCAACCAAGTCCGGATCGACATCGAATACCACGGCCACCGTGGCCGTCTTTCCGTTCGGCACGCTCTCGACGAGGAAGAGCGGTCGGCCTTCAGTTGCCGTCGTGGCCATGCCGATGAGTGCATTGATACCCGGCGAGTCCACGGAGATCTCGTTGCCGTCCGGATCGATCAAGTAGATGTTCGCCTTTGAGACGACGATGTTCCCGCTGTCATTGGTGTTGTTGAAGGTGATGGTCACGAGATGGAACACGCCCTTCTTGGCCCTGAACGGCGAGCCATGAACCTGCGTCAGCTCCTCGAATCGTTGCACCGATACGAGCGTCACCTCGAGCCCGTCTTCCCCGAGCTGGGTGGCGCCCACCGGGGGAAGGCCGGTGCGCGATACCGCGGATTGCTCCACGGCTTCAATGCGAGCTCGGCCCCGGTTCTCCCTCGTGTCCAGTGAGCTCCCGGCGCGGGTGTCGCGAACATCGGCCTCCGGCGTGGCCTCGGCCTCGGTCTCGGCCGCGGCCCCAGCCTCAGCTTCGGCCATGGCTCCACCATCGAGATTGACCGCAGGCATGGCAAATATCAGGCCCTCGACATAGATCGTTGTGACCTCGTCGGTTTCCCTGACGTCGAACGTCACCGACACCACGAGTGATTTGTCCACCGCCACCGATTCCGCCAGAAACAGTGCCCGGCTATCGAAAGCAAGCGGGGGTGCGGAGATGAGCTTGTCAAGTGAGTTCGCATCGACAACGATGCGGGAGTCGTCGTCCTTCACCAACCAGATCTCGGTGTTCTTCACGGTGGTCGGGTCGGAGCCGTTGTTCTCGAATTCGATGGTAATGATCCGGAAGTAATCTTTGCGGGGGTCGACCGGGTCAAACTGGAGCTGCGGCAGCACCGATAGATCGTCGACGGCGAGCAACGTGACGCTCAGCTCATCCGTCGTTATCAGGGTGTCGCCGACGCCCGGCAGGCCGCTCGTTGCGGCGTCTTCCGTCGCCGCTGTCGAATCTGTGGTCGTTGATGTGTCCGTCGGCGCCTGCGTGCGAATCTGGACCGCCTCGCGCCGGGGGCGCGACGCCGCGGCGCTGGCCCGCATCGCGTCTTCGTTCGGATTAAACGTGACGCGAAGAATCAATAGGGCAAGGGCAACGAAGATAACCGACGACAAGAGCGCCAAGATCGGGCCCGGCAAACGACGAACACTGGTTGCTATGGCAGCCACGACGCGCGGCTCCTATTCCTGTGGACGGCAGTTGGCGACATCGGTTGCGGGCCTGCCGCAAACCGACTCGATTAACCACCTATCGTGACGGCCGCCGCCACGTCGGTCAAGTGATGAACGCTACCGGGCAGCTGTCACGACGCGCGAACTAGGCGACGGACGCCGGGTGGTGCGTTGCCGCGGGCGCGACCTTGGTGATCGCGGGACGCAGCTCCCGCAGCACATCCGTCAGCGCATCCTCAAGCGCGTGGATCTCGTTTGGAGTCGTTGCCGTGGACACGGTCATCATGGAACCTGCCTTGAACCCCCGGTTCAGCAGTTCAAGCGTGATCAGCTCCAGAATCTCTCCCGCGAATGCGCCGGCCTGCGGGATGTCCATTCCGATCACCGAGGCAATCTGGGTCACCTGAAGCGCAACCCCGGCCTGCTGCGAAGCCTTCACGAGGCTCTCGCCAAGCGCCTTGCCGAGCTCTGCCAGACGCTCGACGGCCGGCGCGTCGAGCAACTGCATGGCCGTGATGCCCGCGGCCATGGTGGCCGGGTTGCCATTGAACGTGCCCGCGTGCGGCAGCAGCGGCGGTTGCCGGTCGGCGAAGATTCCCATCACGTCCGCCCGCCCACCGAAGCCGCCCACGGGCAGTCCCCCGCCGATGATCTTGCCCATTGCCGTGAGGTCCGGCAGCACGCCGAAGAATTCCTGGCCGCCGCCGCGCGCTAGCCGCAGCGTAATCACCTCATCGAAGACCAGCAGCGCGCCGTGGGCGTGCGCGGCGTCCCGCAGGGCCTTCAGATAGCCCGGCGACGGCGCGCGCAGGCCGCCCTGGGTCTGCGCCGGATTCACCACGATGGCGGCCACTTGCCCTGGATGCGATTCGAGCAGCCACTCCACGATTTCCGCGTCGTCGAACGGCGCGATCAGCACGTTGTCGACGGCGTTGCTCGGCACGCCCCGTGAAACGGTCGAACCCGGCCCGCCCCAACCGCCGGATCCCTTGTGGATCTCCACGCCCTCATAAGTGCCGTGATAGGCCAGGTCCATCTTGATGATGACGTCGCGGTCGGTGAACGCACGCGCGGCCTTGATCGTCTGCATGTTCGCCTCGGTGCCCGAGGCGCAGAACCGCACCTGGTCGAGCGACGGCACCCGCTCGCACAGGATCTCCGCCAACTCCACTTGGCCGGCGTTGGGGGCGTTCCACGCGGTGCCTTCCGCTACACGGCGCTGCACGGCCGCGACGATATCGGGGTGCGCATGGCCATGGATCACCGACGTGGAGTTGAAGGTGAAATCCATCAGCGGATTGCCGTCAACGTCAGTCAGGCTCGTGCCCAGGCCCGAGGCGATATACGTCGGATAGGGCGCAAACCAGGTCGCCGTGCGGGACTCGCCGCCGGGCAGCGACTGCAGCGCCCGTTCATGCAGCGCCCCCGATGCCGGCGTGCGCGCCCGGTAGCGGGCTTCTATGCTGCGGCGGGCATCCACCAAGGCTTCGACCGGAGGCATTGCATGCTCCCTACGCACCGTTGGGCAGTGCCGAATTCAGCGGCGGGCCACCCGACCGCGAATCAGCCCGGATTATGGCAGCCGGAGATCAACCATGATTGAAGTGCTGGCCACGGGCCTCGTCTATCGCAATCCGGAGCCGGAGCGTCGCGCCGTGCACGCCTGGCATCCCTCGATCGTGGTGCTCGACGATGGCGAGCTCTTCGCCAGCTTCGATCTCGCATCGGGCGTGGAAGCCCTCGATTACCAAACCTACAAAGCCCGCTCGTCGGATGGCGGCGTCACCTGGTCGGCGCCTGAGCTGCTCATCGACCATCCCACGCCGCGACCAACGACCGGCGGGACGCGCGTGAGCCCGCTGCGCGACGGCACGCTGGTGGGCATCGGCGGTCGCACCTACCGCGACGTCCACGGCGGGCAGCTTGTCAACCGCGAGAACCTCGGCCACGCGCCGATGGACCTCATCACAGTGCGCAGCTCCGACCGCGGGCATACGTGGAGCGTCCCCGAGACCCTCGAGCCACCCGTGTGGAGTCCCGCCTGGGAGGTGTGTCACCACATCGTGGAGCTGGCCGATGGGCGCTGGCTGGCTCCCATGGCCCCCTGGCGCGGCTGGGACGGCGAGGAGCCCATCGGGGCCATGGCCCTAGCGTTCGTCTCGCACGACCGCGGACGGTCCTGGCCCGAGCACTTAGTGCTGATCGACGAGACCCACCGGGGCGTCTACTCGTGGGAGGTCTCGCTGCGGCAGCTGAACGACGGCCGGCTATTGGCAGCCTGCTGGGCCTTCGACTTCGCCAGCGGCGGCACCGAGCCTAATCCATACGCCATCTCAACCGACGGCCGGACCTTTTCCGCGCCGCGGTCCACCGGCATTCACGGACAGACGGGCAAGCTGCTGGTGCTGCCGGACGACCGCATCCTGTTCGTCTACCGCCACGACGACCGCCCGGGGCTGTGGGCCAACCTCTCGCGCCTCGACGGCGACGACTGGGTCAACCTTGCTGAGTTGCCGCTCTGGGAAGGCGCGTCATCCAGCATGACCGGCGCCACGGAAAGCAGCGGGCAAGAGTTGGTCGACCTTCCGTTCGGTTTTCCGAGCCTCGCGCTGCTTCCCGACGGGAATGTCTACGTGGCGTTCTGGTGCGAAGAGAACGAGGTCTACAACATCCGCTGGTTTCGCCTGCGGGTGGCGTGAACGCCGCCTGACCGAATAGAGGCTGGGTTACCCGGTGGACTCCGCCGGTGCGGCGGCAAAGCTGGGCATCAGGTCCTGCGCGAACCACTCGATATCGGCCCGCATGGCGGACGGCGGCACGCCCAGAGACCCGGTCTGGATGAAGACCCGGCGCAGGCCGGGCAGCCGTTCGAGCAGGCCGCGGAGGTGGTCGCGCACATGCTCCGGGGTGCCACATACCCAGGTTCCCTCGGCGTCCAGGTCGTGAATCGAGGGCAGTCCCGCCTCGTAGGCCGCCTCACCTTGCGCCGTGGCTTTAATCTGGGCATCGCTGAGCTGCGGATAACGGCCCAGCGGCGCGAGCCCTTTGAGATGCTCCTCGCACCACGGGGTCGCTTCGCGTAGGGCGGTCTCGCGGCTATCCGCGAGGTGTATCTGGAATCCGACTGCCAGGCCCTCGCCGAGCTGCATCTCGCGGCCGGCCCTTGCCTGGGCATCACGATAGAGCGCGGCCAACTGTTCCGCCCGCCCACCCGGCGCCGTCCCGCCGGCGATCACGCCCTTGATGCCGTGCCGCGCCATGAAGTCCAAGCCGCGCCGCTTCGTGCTGGTGATCGGCTGCCACACCTCTACCGGGAGATGAGCGGGCCGCGGCACGAGTGTTATGTCAACAAGATCATCAAACATGTGCGGCACGTCGGCGGGCACCCGATAGGCCGCTCCGGCGTGCGCAAATTCCGGCTCGTGCCAGGACTTGAGCATGATCTCCACCTGCTCCTCGAACAGGTCGCGGTTGGCCGCGTCGTCGAGCAGCGGCCCGCCAAGGGTCTCCACCTCGCGGGCGACATAGCCGCGCCCGATGCCGAAGCGGAGCCGCCCGCCGGTGAGCACGTCGACCATGGCGTAGTCCTCGGCCAGTCGCAGCGGGTGCCAGGCGGTGACCGTGTTGAAGAACGCGCCGAACTTCAGCCGCTCGGTGTGGTGCGCCAGGTGCAGACTCAGCAGCGGCACGTTGCCGATGCAGCCGTAGCCCTCGCGCTGAAAGTGATGCTCCGCCAGCCAGAGGGTGTCGTACCCCGTGCGCTCCATCAGCTCGGCGAATCGCAGCGCCTCGTCGTACACCGTGGCCAGGTGCGCGTCGCTCTGCCGCCGCAAATGCGCCGGTGGCCCCCGGAATCCCGGGTTCGGCATCTCGACGTGACCGCCGTAGAAGGCGTCAATGGCCAACGTCATGACGGTCGCCTGCGCATCCGTAGACAACTCTCATTGCGGACTTGAGGATATTGGGACCGTAGCGCGACCGGCCGGGCGCTGTCGACGCACTAGCCCGAGGGCTAAGCTGGCCGTCCATGGCGACTAATACCTTGCCGCCCGATCTGCGTACCCGGCTGGACAACTATGCCGCCGCCAAGCGACGCGGCGTCGACTGGCTGCTGGGGCAGACGCACCCCGACGGCTCCATCGGCGATCCGGCGCACGGATTCAGGTTCTATCGCGTGCCCTGGACCTTCACCGTCGCCGGCGAGACCGCGGCGGCCGCGGCGCTTTGCGGCTGGATCCGCCGGCACATGTTCACCCCCGACGGCGACTTCAATCGCGGCCACCGGGTGCTGACCGACGCCTACGCCTATCGCAACGCCACCCTCGTCTACGGCGCCCACATGGCGCGGCAGTTCGACCTGAGCAGTCGCGGGCTCGACTTCGTCCTCACCATGCAGGACCCACAGTCCGGTGGGTTCACCAACGACCTGGACGCCGACGGCTCGCCCGGCGACGTGATGGACATTCCCTACGCCTGCGGTTGCGGCCTGGCGTGCATCGCCCTGGGACGTCTGGACGCGGCGCAGGCCGTGCATGCCTTCCTCGAACGGATCTGGCGGGCGCAGCGCGAGCTGCCCGACCGACTGCATTACGCCTGGTCGCGGGAGCGGCAGGCGCTCGTCATCGACACTCCCGGCGAAGAAGCCTGGTTTACGGTTGAGGCCCAAGCCGCCCGAAAGCAGCGCTGGACGGTCGGCGGCATCGCGGCGGCGTTCCTTTGCCGGCTGCACATGGTCGATCCGCAGCCGGACTATGTCGCACTCGCGCGCGACTACATGGCGTTCTCGATGCAATGCACGCCGCGCCAGTTCGACTATGCACAGGTCTGCAAGAGTGGCTGGGGCGCGGCGCTGCTCTATCAGCTGACCGGAGAGACCGCATACGGCGACTGGGCGGCACGCGTGGGCGACTGGTTCGTGGACACGCAGCAGGAAGACGGCTCATGGAACTGGGACCAACAGGCGACGCTCGGCGAGACCATCGAACTGACAGCCGAGTTCGTGGCGCACGTGGACACCATCATCGGCTGCCTGGCAAGCCGCGCGTGATCTCAAGGCGAAGGGCCACGTTGTTCGTCATTCCGGCGCACGCCGGAATCCAGTTCGGGCAGCTCGCATGGTCTCAGGCCGCGCCGCCGTCCCATCCGTCATTCTCGCGAAGAGCCTGCCCCGTACTCGATACGGGGCGGCAATCCAGTCCCACAAACCGCGCATGACGTCGAGCCGTGGCGCCGTGCTCGTTGCGCCTCGCCGCATGGAGCTGCGCGACTTCCCGCTGCCCGCGACCGGCGACGACGACGGCTTGCTGCGGATCGAGCTCGCCGGCATCTGCGGCAGCGATATCCACCACTGGGACGGCCACTCGGCTGTGGTCCGCAACGTCCCGGCCCTCCTGGGCCACGAAATCGTCGGCCGCATCGAGCAGGTGGGAACGGCCGCCGCCGAACGGTGGCGGGTCAGAGTCGGCGACCGCGTCATTGTCGAGGCCAGCTTCGGTTGCGGCCGCTGCGAGTGGTGCCGCCGCGGCTCCTATCAAATGTGCGCCGACGAGCAGGGCTACGGCGGGCGGATCTCGGCCGTCGATCCGCCGCACCTGTGGGGCGCCTACGGACAATTCCTTTACCTGCCGCCGCGCGCCCGTGTCCACCGCGTGTCCGAGCGGATCACGCCCGAGAGGCCGGCGTCGTGATCGGCGCCGTGCTCGCCAACGGCATCCGTTGGGTACAGACGGTAGGCAACGCTGGCGTCGGCGACACGGTCGTCGTCTTTGGACCGGGTCCGCAAGGACTGGCGTCGACCATCGCGGCGCACGCCGCCGGCGCGAGCCGGATCATCGTGGTCGGCCTGGCGCGCGACCGCGAGCGGCTCAAGCTTGCTCGCGATTTCGGCGCCACCGACACGCTGACCGCCTCCGCTTCAACCGTCACCGAAATCGCAGAGGCTCACGGAAGGCCGGCTGGCGGACGTCGTGATCGACGTGACGGCCAGCCCGGAGGCGTCCACCCAGGCGGCGTCGGTCGTGCGGCCGCTCGGCACGTTCATCATGGCCGGGTCGAAAGGCGGCGCGCCCGTCGAGCTGCCCTGGGACCAGCTGGTGGCCAAAGAGGTCCGCGCCCTGGGCGTCAACAGCCACGAGACACAGGCCGTCCGCGCCGCCGTCCAACTGGCCGAGACCGGACGCTACCCGCTGGAACGCATGCTCACCCACCGCCTGCCCCTGGCCCAGGCCGCCGAAGGCATCGAGCTCGTCCGCTCAGCCGGCGCTTCAGACGGCGTGGTCAAAGTCGCGCTCGATCCGTGGGCCTGAGCCGGCGTCTGTCCTGAGGTCATTTGTTCCGGCGCGGGGCCTTGAGACCGAAGAGGCCGAATACCTCAGCTTCGGTCAACATACGGGCAACGCCCTGCACGCTCAGATCATCCACGAATTCCCCGAATAACTTGCGCTTCTCATCAAGGATGCGCTGAATACGCTCTTCGACCGTGTCCACGGTCACTAATGTCGTCTCAATCACGCCCTTCGTCTGGCCGATGCGATGCGTGCGGGCGGTGGCCTGGTTCATCACCGCGGGATTCCACCACGAGTCAAAGTGCACTACTCGGTTGGCCGCAGTCAGCGTCAACCCTGTACCACCCGGCCGGAGCGACACGAGCATCGCATGGCAGTTTGGGTTCTTCTGGAATGCTTCGACCGCCTGATCGCGCTGCCCCCCACTCATACTCCCCGTGTATGTCAACGGCGCGAAGCGGTCGAGTGTTGGCGCGATCTGGTCCAGTGTCTCCACGTATTGCGAGAAAACTAGCGTCTTGTCGTGCAGCGCCACCGCTATGTCGAGATAGTCCAGCAACCAGTCAAGTTTGGCATTCTCGCCGGGCACGCCGTTGCAGACCTGCTTCAGCCGCGTGATCAAACCGAGCACATTCGTGATGCTGACGTCGCCCTGCATCAATTCAGCGATGCCCTCGCGTTCGGCGCGTTCATAGATGCGGCGCTGCTTCGGGCCAAGCCCAATAAACTCCACGTGACTGACCAGTTTCGGAAGTTCGTGCAGAACCTCGGTCTTGCGTCGACGCAACATGATCCGCTCCGTCGCCGCCTTCACAGGCAATCGGCGTGCGAGGTCGCGGTCGAGGAAGGAGAGGATGGTCTCCAATTCCTCCACTCGATTCTCGAGGGGCGTGCCGGTTAGCCCCCACCGGCGTTGGGACAGCATTTTCGACATCGCACCGTGACGTTTCGTCGTCGGATTTTTGATGAACTGCGTCTCGTCTGCGACCAGGACCCCAAGCGTTAGGTGAGGCTGCGTAGCGGTGTCAGCATCCCGTACTCAGCGTGTCATAGGTGACGACGCCAACGTGGCAACGCTGGGTAGTGAGTGTCCTCCACATCGCCGCCCGCTTGTAGGGGCTACCGGCGATCACCAATACCGTGAGTTCGGGTGCCCACTCAGCGAAGTGGCGCGCCCAGCTAGTCTGCACCGACTTCGGCGCTACGACTAGGGCCTTCGTGATTTCCCGATGCCGGAAGAGCAGCCGGATTGCAACGATAGCCTGCACGGTCTTGCCAAGACCCATGTCATCCGCCAGCAGCGCCCCAGGCGAGTGCTCTAGAAGCCAACTCACTCCTTGGCTCTGGAAGCTGTAGAGAGGGTGCGGCAATACAATGTCAAAGGATTTGTCGTATCCGGGCGGGTGCAGTAGATGAACAATCGAGCGAAGCTGCGACACCGGGTGTCGCGACTTTAGATCGCCAATCGGCCATTTCGAGCGCGTCCATCGCCGCCGAGGCGCCGATTCGCGCTGCTCATTGAGAATCGTTCCCTCGGTGCGCGGAGCAAGAATCGTGACATCGACGCCTTCGCTCTTGATACGCGGAAGCGTGATCTCGACGGCTTCACTCTCGACGCGCGGGAGTCTGATATCGACGGCTCCGCTATTGACGCGCGGAAGCGTGATCTCGACGGCTTCGCTCTCAACGCACGGCAGGCTGATGTCGACGGGTTCGCTCTTGACACACGGAAGTTTGAAATCGACGGCCTCGCTGGTGACAAGCGGAAGTGTGAATTCGACGGCCTCGCTCGTGACACCCGGAAGCGTGAAATCGACGGCTTCACTCTTGACACGCGGGAGGCCGGCCAAGAGCCGCGTCAGGCGCGAGCCGGGCAGACCGACGCCGCTAGCGGTACCGGTCATCAGATTCGGCGAGCTCGCCGTAGGCCGTTTCCATCCGCGCGAACGCCTTGACAGGATCAACCTGGCGCATCGCTTTTTCCATCAACTCCGCACAGAAAGTCAGATCCGCCTCTCTGGCGGCGACCAGCACCAGCGCCCTATGCGTTGCGCCGACCGCATCCAGCCGACGGTAGGGTCGTGCAGCGCCCGACGACTGGAAGGCGTCCGCATTAGTCACGAAACACAGCGTGGTATTGCTCGTGACATCGAGGACGCTAACCCGATTCGTTAGAACCAGCGCCGGCGAGCGCCGCAATTCGGTGAGCAGGCGACTGGCAATCAATTCCGCGTCGACATAAGGCCAAAGTCTTTCTCCATATAACGCGCGCTGCACCGGCGACGGGCGCACGGGCTCACTGACCCGGAATTCGAGCGGCTCACCGAGATCGTTCGTGACCATCGCCGCGCCGCAGCGCCCATGACCGACCTTGGTATCGAACAATGCAAGGAATCCCAGCCATGACTTCAGGGGCGGGGCATCATACGGTTCGACCATTGCAACTCCCTTCCACGTCGCGCCAGTACATACACACAGTATCGAGTTATCCTGGATTCCGGCTTCCGCCGGAATGACGAATCTCCAGATCCACCGAGCCAGCCTCTACCTCGCGGCCTGCACCGACTCCTTCAAGGCCCGGACGAACCCGTAGGCGTGATCGGCATCGCGGCTGGGATGGAGCGACAGGCGGATGCGGGCGTGGCCGTTCATGTGGCCGAAGGTGCTGCCCCAGCCGCGCCGTGAGAGCTCGTTGAACACCTGTTCCATGTCCACCGTGTCCGAGGTGAAGTTGATAACGCTAATCAACGGTTTCACCATCAGCCGCAGCTCGTCGATGGCCTCGATGCCATCGACGACGATGCGCACCGACTCCAGCAGCCGCGCGGCCGAGGCGCGGTAGCCGGCGCGTCCCAGGTGCCGCATCACGGCCCACGCCGCGGCGGCATGGTCGCCGGGCTTGGTGGCGGTGAGCGTGTGGATGAACGTCGTCTCCAGCGGCACTGCTTCCAAAAGGCTCGCGTCGCGGATCAGGAAGAACCCCGTCGCCACCGGCAGCAGGCCCAGCTTGTGGCCATCGGTCATGAACGAGCTGACGCCCGGCACGCTGAGATCAAAGTCGGGCAGATCGTGCCCCAACTCGCGCATGAACGGCAGGATGAAGCCGCCGAACGCCCCGTCGACATGCAGATACAGGTTGTGCTCGAGCGCCAGCTTGGCGAATTCGGGAATGGGGTCCAGCTGCCCGAAGTTCCCCTCGGGCGCGGAGCAGATCAACGCCACGGTGTTGGGCGTGATGGCGTGCTTGACCGCATCCATGTCCGGGACCATCTGCTCGTCGACGGGCGTCTCGATCAGGCGGATGCCGAGCAACTCGGCGCCCAGCCGAAAGCTGTAGTGCGCCGAGGTGGGCATCACCACTTCGGGCTCCGACTTGCCGCCCAGGTTGCGCGCCAGCCGCATGGCCGACATGTTCGACTCGGTGCCGCCGCTGGTGATGAACCCCGTCGCCTCCGGCCGGCCGAGCAGGCTGGCCATCATGCGCACGGCTTCCTTCTCGAATGCGTAGGCGCCGGGGTTCATCTCGCGCGCCCATTCCACGAAATAGGTGCCGCGGGCCAGCGTCGCGACGCGCTCCACGATGGGGTGCGGCGGCCCGACGTAAGTGATGCCGAAATTCCGCTCGACCGAGAAGGGGTCTTCGGTAATCCGTGCGTACACGTCGCCCAAGACCTCGGATTCGGACGCGCCCACCTCAGGAAAATCCATCGGCGGCGGCATCGGCAGTGAGTCGCGGGGCGTGTGTCGCTCGAATTCCTGAGCCACGGGTTTACTCCTTCCGCCGGAACTCGCCGGCGCTTGTCCAAGTGCTCGGATTGGCCGACGGATCCGCCAGCGGCTCGGGCGAGGCGAACCGCCGCACGACGTTCTCGGTCACGCGTGAAACCGTGTTGTCATAGTCGTTGTAGGACAGGCACGAGCGCCAGGCGATGGATCCCGTCGAGAACACGCCGCCGCCGTTGGGCGTCTCGAAATACGTCATGTCGGCGCGAATAAACGGGTGAAACTCTCCGGGGGTCGGCGGGTCCGAAACCGTCACGCCGTCGATTCCCCGCGTATACCACAGCGCCTCGTCGGCGAGCCCGACGTATTTGTCCGAATGCCCCAGCGACGAGGCCAACAGCAGCGTGTGCGGTGGCGTGCCCAGGCTGAAGTCCAGCCGGTCCATCTCATAGCCCGCGGCGCCGTGGTTGACCACCAGCGACGGGATGTCGCCGACGCGCTCATCCTCGCCGATGCCCTCGAAAATGAACGCCGCGCGCGGTTCGTAGCTGTCGGGTTGTCGGAGGTAGGGCGAGCCCTTGTCGAAGCCTGCCGAACCGCAACCGATCCCGACCAGGGCCTGCGGCGGACGCCCGCGGTTGCGCCAGGCGCCGCCCAGCTCGCCGGTGGTGGCCAGCACCCGCTCGGCCGGCGGGTGCTCGAAGGGCCAGCTCGTGCCCCAGCGCCGCACTTCGACGACGTGCGGTCGGTTCGGATCGACGGCGGCGACGCCGAAGAACCCGTTGCCGCCCAGGTACATCAGGCGCCCGCCGTCGTTGAGGTAGGTCTCCAGCCCCTCGATCATGGGCGAGGTCCAATATTCGGGATGCGAGCCCGAGATGATGACCCGATGCCTCTTGAGCAAATCCGCGCCCTGGGCGTGGAGATCGTGGTCCGTGATTACGTCGTACGCCAGGCCTTGGGCCTCAAGCCAGTCGATCATGTAGAGGTCCGCCGGGAATCGCGACGGCGCCGACCAGACGCGGTAGCGGTAAGTGGCGCGCATATTCAAGATCGGCCGGCGCCAGGAGCACAGCGCCGCGCCGGTTCCGTCGGTGTGGAAGTCGTACAGCCCCGGCATCGGGTTTGCGCGCAGGAATTCGTGCGCCGCCGGGTTCAGGCTGGGATCCGCGTTGGGAACGCGCTCGGGGTTCCAGAAGCCGCCGTCGACGTCGCGGAAGTTCGCGTAGGTGACGTAGGACACCGTGGACATCAACACGCCGATGGCGGCGGTCTTGGCACCGTCCGCGGGCCGCACGAAGAACGTGATGTAGTCCTCGTCGTCGCCCGACCGCACCCAGGCGGCGTATACGCCGCTGCGCAGGTCGTCCGGCACCGTCAGCTCGAAGCCGACCTCCCACCCGGCGTCCTCGAGGTCGTCGTCGTGGAAGTGGATGGCGCCGTATTCGTCGGGTGCAAGGCGGTAATTCGTCTCGCGCCCGGTGTGGTTGTGGCCGGTGACGCCGCGGGTAGGCATCTGCACCGCGCGTCCGTGGAGTCCCTGCGGGCCGACGTCAGTCACGCGGTCGGTGCCGATGTCCTGGCTGAAGTCCCAAGCGGCGACGAGTCCTTCAACCGCCAGTGAGTCGCCGCCGCGCGCGAGCGCCTCGATCTCGTCGCCCGAGAGGGCGCGATCGTAGACGCGGGGCGCGTCGATCTTGCCGTTGAAGTGGGAATTTGTGAGCACCGTGTCGCCCTCGTGGGATTCGAGCGCAGCTGCCAAGACCAGCGGCGCTCCCACAGCCGGCCTGACGCTTGGCGCCGTCGTGGTCGCGGTGCCGCGGCCGCGCTCGACCGGCCACGGATGCTTGGGTAGCTGATAGACCGCCAGTCGCCGCGAGTTCGCGTCATAGGTCATCGCCGCGAACGTCCATTGATGCTCCAGCAGCGGCGTGGCGGGACCGACGACCGTCATGCCGCCCGCGCCGTCTCCGACCTGGCCCACGACATGGCCGCCGATGCCGATGGACAGGCCGTAGCCAGCGCTCTTCGGAGCCTCGAGGCCGTGGGAGATGATGGCCTGCTGCACGCCCCGAGCCCCCTCGACCTGAACGACCCGGTCTTCCTCACCTGCATCGAACGCCTGCTTGATAAGGGCCTGCGTCTCCTCCTTCACAGGCATCGTGGGCATGATCCAGGCCGTGACGGTGAAGCTGTCCAGTTCGCCCAGCGCGTCGGCGTAGGGGATTTGCACGCTGGAGCCGGTGCGGATGGCCTGCTCGCGACCGGCGTAGTCACCGCTGATGGCGGAGTCGACCATCGGCGCCTTGAACCCGGGCCCGCGGGGATTGTTGTCGCAATGCACCAGCCGGACGAGGTCGGCCCGATAGCTCGGGTGCGCGCTGCTCACCATGAAGCGCACCGTGTCGCCGGGGCGACGTGCAGGGGATCGCAATAGCCGACGATCTTCATGGCTCACCGGTCCTTTGCCGCAAGGTGCCACCAAAACTTCCGCCGACCGCGACGCCCAAGCATGCCGCAGAACGCCGCTGCGCGCGTTCAAAAGGCTCGGATCTGGACGGTCTACGCCACCGTCTCCAGACTGCCGTGGGCGGCTGAAGCATACGCCGCGTGCACGACGCGCAGCGCCGCCAGGCCGTCCGCGGCGGAGAGCGGCGGCTCGATCTCGCCCAGACAGGCGCGCAGCGTCTCGGACACCCAGCGGTGTAGGGCGCGCCCCGATCCTCGTAGAGCGTCCGCCGCACCCGCGTCGTCGCCCGCGGCCCGAGCACCACACGAGCCGAGGCGACGCGGCGGCATCGGTCTGAATCCATCCCCGCGAGCCGTAGATCGTCAAGCCCTGATGCCCCTTCTCCTCCATGAGATAGCCGGAGAACAGCGACACCATCGCTCCGCCGGACAGCCGCATGTTGACGAGGGCCAGGTCCTCGACGTCGATCGGCGCGCCGCCCACGACTCCCGTCAGCGCCTGCACCTGCTCGATGTCGCGGCCGGTGACGTAGCGAATCACGTCCACGAAGTGAATCCCCAGCCAGACCAAATGGCCGCCCCCAGCCTTGGCGCGCTCGAATGTCCAATCGGGCTCGCGAGCTCCTGGATGCGGGTCTGGTCCGCCACCTGCACCGCCCGCACGGCATACAGCTCCCCGATGCCGCCTTCGGCGATGATGCGGCGAGCGTCCTGCATGTCCGGACGCATCCGGTTCGCCAGGGCCAGCATCAGCGGCGCGCCCTTCTCCTCCGCCAGTCGAGCCAGAGGAGCAAAATCTTCGGGATCCACGCAGGCTGGCTTCTCCGCCATGATTGGTATGCCGGCGTTGAGCAGCGCCTCGATCACGGGCGGTGAGTTCGCCGCCACCAGCGACACAATGGCCATGTCCGGACGCGCCGCCGCGAGCAAGCCGTCGACAGTTGTGTGACGTCCCACGAGCTTCGAACCGATCAGCCCGAGAAGTCCGTCATCCCCGTCATCGACCACATGCGCGGCCTCGATCCGCGCTACGTCCCGGATGGCCTCGGCGTAGGGCCGCCGATGCTTGGCTTCGGACTCGGTGATGAACGCGACGGTGGCCAAGGAGCTTTCCCTTCGCTGAGCGCACCCGGCGTGCACGCTCGACAGTCTATGCCCGATCAGCGTGCCCAGGAATCGCAGGTGCTCGGCCTACGCGTGGGAATGACGGAAGCGGCGCGGGAATACCGCAGGAGTCAAATGGGGCGGTAGGCGCCGCGACGGTGGGCCACGCGGATGACAAGGACGACCAGCTCGTCGTCGAGCAGCTCATACACGATGCGGTAGTCGCCAACGCGCAGGCGGCGCAGACCGCGTAGCCCGCCCTTGAGCGCGCTGCCTGCCAACGGCTGCGCGCCGAGGCCGTCGATGGCATGGACCAATCGCGTCCTCGCCGGTCGGGGGATTCGTGCCAGTTCTCGTGACGCGCTGCGCTTAATCCGAACCGAGTAGCTCACGCCTGACCTCGTCCCAGTCCAGCACGGGGTCCGCGGGATCTCGCAGCCGGTCTAGTGCCACGGAGAGGTCGTCGAAGTTCTCCAGGTATTGCTCTAGCGCCTGGCGGACCACTGCGGCGCGGCTGCGCTTGAGCATTGCTGCGGCCGCGTCCAGCGATTCAGCCAGTTCGTCCGGCACACGCGCGGTGATCTGAGTCATGGCGCACCCTCTAGATGATGGCGTTTCAATTCAATCAAAGTCATCGGCATTGATTGAATTACAATAACGCCTGCAACGCCGCCGGTCTACGCCTCAGGAACCGTCAGCGGCGCCAGCATCTCGTCGGTGATGTAGCGGCCCAGGCCGAACAGCTTGCGATCGGAATACCAGAGAATGCGCTCGCCCTCGCGTTCCGTGAGGCTGGAGTACATCGACAGCCAGGGCCGGTAGTGCGGCGCCACGCCCACGCCGTCGGTGTCGAACAGCAGCAGCGGCTCGCTGAACCAGAGGGGCTGGTGGGCGTTGGGGCGAAACTCGCCAACCGATAGGAACTGCGGCCGCCGGCTGTCGCTGTTCAACGGGCCGAAGCCGTTGTAGCCCCAGCCGTCATGGTTTTGCAGCAACTGGATATAGCGCCCATCGTGCAGCCGATAGAGCGGCGTAGGCGAGACCGGGTTCTCCATGGGAGCGCCGCCGTCGCGAAACCGCAGCATCTCGCTTGGCCGCCATGAGTGGCCGTCATCGGCTGAAACCGTGTACCAGATCTGCCCGTTGGGCGTGCGCATGCTGGCGAACAGGCGGCCGTCCGGCAGCAGCACCAAGCCGGGCTCCTGCGCAAACGAGTGGCCGGCGGTGTACTCGGTATCGAACATGACCGGTGACGAAACGAGATCGTCGCTGTCGGGCAGCCAGGTCAGCTCCAGATCGCGCGGATCGGGCTCGTCGTCGACGTTCTCGAACCGCAGGAACTCGACGTGGCAGTCGCCAACGCCGCGCGGTGCATTGGCGCTGGCCGGCGTGCGACGCCTGACGCGCTCCGAGGTCCAACGGGTGATGCCCACAATGTGCTTGTTGTTGCGATCGCGAATGGGCTTCTGCCAGACGATGCACGAAGGACCGGCTTTGGGATCGGGAAGATCGAAGCGGGTGTGGCGGAAGGGAATCTGCACGTTGCCGTCCACCCAGGTGCGGCCGTCGTCGTCGGACACCTTGCATTCCAAGAACGCGTTGGTGTAGCCGTCGCCCAGGCCGGTGCTGCGGTTGTAGAAGCAGTAGATGCGCCCGCCCTGGCTCATGACGGGGAAGCCGAACGAAGCGACCTGGCCGGGGTAGCGTCCCGGACCCGCCAGCACGTCGGGACCACTCCAGGTGCGGCCGCCGTCTTCGCTGCGGCGCACCATGATCGACTCGTCGGCGGCGTGCTCCTTGGTGCAGTAGGTCCAGATGGCCAGCAGCGCGCCCTCACGCGTGAGGCTGACCAGCACGTGATCCACCGACTCCTGCCACTCGGGCGGCTTCGGCGGCAGGAAGAACGCGAGATCGGGGTTGGTGCGCCGCCAATCGTCGGAATAGGTCTGATGCTGGCTCTCGTCAATCATCACCGCGCGCCTCCTTCGTTCGGGCGCCGTCGCCGACTGCTGAACCTGCGCCCGCAGCCGGCGGCGAGTGCGGGATCATAGCCCACGCTGGCGGCGGCGACGGCCGCCGCGTCGGGTGGACGCCCGTACTTCCCGGCCGGCGCGACGCTCGCGCGCCATCTGCACTCGAGCATCCTTGCGCGCCACCCGTTCCTGCGTCTCGACCTGGGCTTGCCGCCGCTCCCGCCAGACTTCGGCCAGTCCGCCATAGAACAAGAGGTAAGTGACCCCGAGCAGCAGCACGAACCACTGCTGAAGCGCGAGGATTCGGCGAAAGCCGACGAGGTTGACGACGACCAGGGCCGAGAGGGCCGTGGGTATTCCGTAGCCCATCCGCGCCAAGCCGCTCATGATGATGAACAGCAGCGGCATCTGGGCCTCGTCAAGACGCCGCAGGGGAATGGCGATGGCGACGTGCAGCAGGCCGCTCAAGAAGGCCCAGGTCCCGGCGAGCCCTGCAAAAACCGCCGCCGGGAGCGACGCTGGCCACACCACGAACCAGAACAGGAATGCCGTGATGCCCGCGGCGGCCGCCAGGCCGGCGTCGGCCACGACCAGGCCGCGCGCCGGGTGAAACTCGCGCACGGCGAACGCCACGAGCAGCGCCAGCGCGCCATCGGTGAGCACAAAGATGCCGAAGATGATGGCCGGCGGCGCCACGAGGTCTTGGGGCCACAGCAGGCCAATCTGCGCGTTGGCGTAGAGCAGCGGCAACACAGCGCGCAGCGTGAGCAGCCACCAGCGTGACCGAGGAATCACCGCGGCCGGAACGTCTGTCGCGGGAGCTTGTGCCGTCACCGTCGTTGGCGCCAATTCAACGGTCGGTAGACTGCGGCATCGGGTCCAGAGGTGTTTTCATGCAAACGCTGACGCAGGATCAAGTCGACGCCTTTAACGAGCAGGGTTTCTTGCGGCTGGAGAAAGTCTTCGACACCGACGCCGTCGCCCGGCAGTCGGAAGAGCTCGAACGACTCATGCAAGAGTGGGCCACGCACGGTCCGGGATGGAAAGGGCCATGGCGTCAAGCCTATATGACAGCCGAGGAAGACCAGCGCGCGCGCCTGGATGTCTTGGCCGACCTCCCCTCATATTCCGAGGAATACTTCCGTGCCGTCACCGATGACAAGCTGGTGGGCGCGGTGGCGGACCTGCTCGGCACTAGCGTCGAGTACCACCACTCGGTGCTGCACGCCAAGGGACCGGAGATGGGCACGCCGTTTCCCATGCACCAGGACTATCCGTTCTACGCGCATGAGGGGCCGGGGTACATCGACGCGCTGCTGCATATCGACGACGCCACGGAGGCCAACGGCTGCTTGAAGTTCCTACCCGGCAGCCACAAGCTCGGCCCGCTGCCGCACATCGGGCGGGTCGACTCCAAGGACACCCGTCCGCACCTGCCGGTGGACGAGTACCGGCTGGCGGACGCCACGACCGTGCCGGCCAATGCCGGCGACGTGGTTTTCATGAGCTACCTGGGTCGGATCCGAACCGCACCAATCAGTGGCGGCGCCTGGTTCGCACCGGCTACCGCGATCCGCAGAATGTGCAGACCGGCGGGCACAACACCGGCGTCAAGGGCCTGATCGTCCGCGGCCAGAAGCGCAACCTGGCGTTCGCGTAGTCCGGCATCCCGGGCTGCGCGCAGCCCGGGCCGCAGAATGTGCAGACGGGCGGGCGACAACACCGGCGTCTTAACGGAATCGGCGTCAATGCGCTAGGGATGGTCTGAATAAGCCCTGCGTTGCGGTAGGACCTATGCTGGCGGGCAACCGGCGCCGGTGAGGAAACGCGATGCACCCGCAGCGATCGCCGTGGAGTACGAGGGCAAGAAGCGCCAGACCCGGCGGGAGCGCTTGCTGCAGCGGATGGACGGCTTGATTCCGTGGCAGCGGCTGGAGCAGCGGATTCGCCCGGTGTACCCCACCGGCGAGTGCGGGCGGCCGCCCTATCCGTTGTCGGTGATGTTGCGGATTCACTGCGTGCAGCTGTTTTACAACCTCAGCGACCCGGCGATGGAGGACGCGCTCTATGAGATCGCGTCCATCCAGGCGTTCGCGCCCGACGAGACGAGTCCTGAGCCTGCGGCGGCATCCCGGGCGAGCGCTGCGCAGCACCCGGGGCGGCCAGGGCCGCTTCCCCCGCGCGTTCGCCCTGAGCTTGTCGAAGGGGTTGGTGCACCGCGTGGCGACGTCCTCCACGCGAGACGCGGGTGTGGGGCGACGCGGGTTGCTGACGCCCGGAGCACCGCGGCCGGGCGATCTGAGGTGGCGCTGCGGCCCGGGCAGGGCGCCGCTTGGTGTCGACGAAAGCTCCGGGCGACCACCGACGTGACGGAGCGCTTATCGGGGCCTGCCTCTACGAACGGAGAATCGGCGTCAATGCGCTAGGTGCGCAGAACACCTAACTCGCCGTCGCGCTGCCGAACACCTCAACCAGCTTCGCCCGCACGTTCTCGAGCACTTCCGGGCCCGGCGCCGGGTAGGCGTGTCCCAGCAAGTTGTTGGGGTAGAGCCCTTGGAGGTGGATCGCCGCTTTGATCGACGCCAGCCAGTTCTGGCTCGCGGCCCACAGAAGCCACGGGTCTTCGTACTTGAAGACGAATTCCCAGGCTTCGCTGGTGCGGCCGGCGGCCAGGTGCGCGTAGAACTCGTTGGCCAGGCGCGGCCGGATCGGGGCGATGGGACATAGGTAGGCGGCCGAGCCCAGCGGGTGCCCGAACATGAAGTTGCGCATCTGTCCGCCGCTGATGACGCCAAAGTCCTCATCCGCGGTGCCGCGCAGTAGCTCGTAGTAGTCGTAGAACGGGTGCCCGTCGTTCTTGATGCCGATCATGTTGGGCCGCGACGCCAGCTCGATGGCGGCGTCGTTTGGGAAGTTGCCACCGGAGAGCAGCAGCAGCGGCACTTCGGCGGCGTCCTGCACCAGGTCGAAGTAGCGCACCACCACCTCGCGGCTGAGCGTGAGCCAACTGCTGAACTGCAGCTTGACGGCGTCGGCGCCCACGCGGTCGGCGTGGACCAGGAATTCGCGCGTGACGGACGGTTTCCATAGCCCCGAGGAGGCAATGAATACCGCGCGCCCCTGGTTGGCTTCGGCCACGACGGCGGTGAGACGCCAGATCTCATCGTCGCTCAGGCTGGCGAACTCGCTGCTGCCGGCCGTGAGCATGAGAATTGGCACGCCCTCGTCCGCGAGCCAATCCACGTAGCGTGCAATGGAGGGGTAGTCGGGTGTGCCATCCACGTTGAAGCACAAGTTGATCGGAACGACCGGGCCCTTCATGCGCGCGACCACGTCCTGTCCGCGACTCATATCTGCCCCCGAATACCTTGACGCGACATCAGGCGCGCAGTGTGACACCGGGGCACGTCGCAGGCCAGCGTTCTCAGGTACGCACTGAGCGCCTCGCCGCTTCGAATTCGGATCGCGGCCAGTCGCGCAAGACGTTGCCGAGAAGCACGTAGAGCATGGCGGTGAGCGCCACGACCGCCATGAGAATCACACTCTGCGCGTAGGCGAGGCGTACCACGTCTGGCGCGGCGGCGGCCTCAATGCCGTAGACGAGCCGTGTCACGGCGACCAGGATCGTGTAGAGGATCACCAGGTGCGCCGAATCGCCGTGGCGCAAGGCGAACGTTACTGAGAATTGAGCCCCGGCCGTCAGCACCGCCCACATCGCAACCAACCCGTAGAACAAATCGAGCGGCATGGGGCGGCCATAGCCGAACGAGATGCCGGCAGCTATCAGCCCAATCACGATGGAAGCAACCGCTTCAAGGCGTAGCTGACGCCGCGCCGGCGCGAAGGCTCGGCTGGTGTCGGCGAGCACCAACAGCAGGGCGCCGTCAGCCATGGCGAACATTCCAAAAATGAACGCGGCGTCGGTTCGCTCGGCGGGCTCGATCCACAATTGCGTGATCACGGCCCCGCCGTACGCCAGGATCAGCAACGCACGCCCGTAGACCGTGCGCCAGGCCCGGGCGAGCTCGGGGAGGCGACGTTGAGCATCGAGCGCCAGGGTGTCTCGGAGCGACGGCTTGGCCTGTCGGCGAGGGGCCAGAAATTCCTGCCAGAATTCCGGCAGTCCGTCCACGATCCGCGGAAAGACGCGCCCGGCCCAAGGCTTGGTAAAGCGCCGCAGCGCCGTCGCGCCGATGACGGCGGCGACCATCGCGAATACGACCACGAACGCGGCGGTGCTGACGGCCCACAACGTGCCGGACAGCACGGCTAGTCCGAAGCCCTGGGGACCTACGTCCCCGGGCAAGAGCACACCGCGTTCGCCGATCTGCCAATCCAGTCCCCAGCCGAGGAGGGCATCGAGCCCGGCAACTAGCCCGGTCACTAGACCGAGCGTCACCGCCAGACCGGCCGCCCACGATAGGCCGGCGCGCAGACGGAAGAGCAGCCCCCAGGTCCATCCGGCAAAGAGCAGTCCGAAGACGATGGTTTGCAGGCCGATGCCCAGCGCAAAGGTGTCGCCCGCGAGCACGGCCGGCGCCAGGCCGACTTGATAGATCCAGACGAGCGCGATCACGAGCCCGGCCGCGGCGCCGATCCGGAACCCCGGCCAGCCTCTGAGCCGGTCGGTGAGGTCGTAGTTCTCGGCTAGGTCGTACCGCATGAGCGGCGCCCACTGCGTCCGGCGATCTTCAGCGTACTTGAGTCCCGCAATCGGTTTGCCGCTGCGTGCAAGAATGCCGCCCCGTTTGTCTGAGCTCGCCAATGCCCCCCAGCCAGCCCACGGTCGGTCACGTTGGACTCGTGGTGCAGGACATGGATCGCATGCGGGACTTCTACGTTCGAGTTGTGGGGTTGCGGGAGACCCGCACCGTGACGCTCGAGGGGTCGCACATCGACACGCTCGCCGGGCTCACCGACGTCAAGCTTGATGCCGTGTTCCTGGGCACCGACGAGCGCCCGGAAGCGGTTGAGTTGCTGAAATATCACCATCACCCGGATTCAAGCCCCGCGCGCGGTCCATCCGGCAACGGACCCAATCACGTGCAGTTCGTGGTGGATGAGCTGGATCCGATCGTCGACACGCTCCGCGCCGAGGGATTGGACGTATGGGGCGGGCCGGTCGACTGGCCCCGGATCTGGCGGCGCGTGCTGTACGCCAAGGACCCGGAGGGAAACGTCGTCGAATTCAACGAGCGGCTTCGCGGTGCGCCGCACCCGGGAGACACCTCGACCGACCGCTAGATCAAGGGCCTCAGAGCCGCCGCTAGCTTGCCCGGCGCAGCGCCTCCCAGAGCATGCGCTGGGTCGCGAGGATGTCCTGGTCGGCCATCGCTTCACGGAAGGCCGTGTCGCCGAGGGCGTCCAGCACGCGCAGCATGAAATGGATGTTGTGGACCTGTTGGGCGGCGTTCAGCGCCGAGTCGACCTGCCACCAGAAGCAGTCGATGCCCAGGAAGCCGGCGTAGTCGGCCTCGCGCAGCCAGTAGAACAGCTCCAGGCACTCCCAAAAGTGGCTGCTCGCGAATATCGTGCCGATGTCGGTCGGCAGCTGCGTGTCGTTGAGATGCAGGTGATGCAGGCGTCCCAGGCGAGCGGCATCCCAGGCGGCCTGGCCGAGGTTCTCGTGGCTGAGCAGCGTGTGGGCCACCTCGAGCTGCGCGCCGAGATTCGGTCGCCCGACCTCGTGGGCCAGATCCAGCGTGGCCGCCATCGAGCCGATGTTGGACCAGCCCTTTGGCGTGTGGATGCGGTATTCCAGCGCGACGAGCAGGTCGCCGGCCGCGTCGCAGATCTCGCGCAGCGCGTCCACGGTGTAGCGCCGCGCCCGACGGAAATTCTGCTGGAACGGATAGTCGGGCCCATCGAGTGCGGTGAACAGATAGATGCCGCGGGCATCGAGAGCGCGCGCCACCTCGATCGAGTAGAGAGCCATGTCGATGGCGTTGCGCCGCTCATCCGGTTCGGGCGCCGTCCAGAGCGCCTTGGGGAATCCCCGCGCCACCGTCTCGCCGTGGGACACCATGGCGCACACGAGGCCGCGCTCGTCGAGCCGCCGCTTCACATGCGCCGCGTTTTCCAGCGTGACGGTCGTGCGACTGAAACACTCCACGCCCTCGACGTCCGGAACGCCGTCCATGTGCCGAAAGGCGGCGTCGATCTCCGCGTTCGAAGGCCCGTCGACGTGGCGCGTTGGGAAGTGGCGATAGAGGCCGTCCGAGAATCGCGGCCGCCACGCCCGGTTGCTCACCGAGGGCTCACCGCGGGAGCCAGGAGTCGTCGAGCATCTGCTCGGTCAACCGCCGACCGAGCAGATATTGCATCCGGTCGCCGTACCAGAGGATGACTTCACCGGCGAAGTCGGTGAGGCTGCCGTAGGGGGCGATGCCGCCAGGACGCCCGCGAGTCACCGAAGTTGACCACGCGTTGTCGACGATGAGGTGGGGCCGTCCAAAGACCAGCGGCTGACCGCCCGGATTGTCGATCTCGCGTCCCACGCTGACGAACACCGGCCGGCGCGACTCGCCGCTGCCGGGTCCGCTGCCGCCGTTGGCGGTGCCGTCGTTGTTGTGAAAGAACAGCAGATAGCGTCCATCGCGCAGCTTGTAGAGCGGACACGGCGACGAGGGGTGCGGAATCGGCGGACCGCCCGGCTGAAAGCGCAGCATTTCCGCCTCGGACCACGATTGCCCGTCGTCGCTCGACACGGAGTACCAGATGTAGCCCGTCATGGTGCGCAGCACGCACACGATGCGTCCGTCGCTAAGGGGCTGAATGCTCGGCTCCATGGCGGTGCTCATGCGCGGATCGCGCAGTTGCGGCACGCGGATGCCGTGGTCGGCATCCGGCCAGGTCGACACGGTCAGGTCGGCCGGGTCGTCCACCGTCATCACGTTGTCGAAGCGCAGGAACCACGCCTCGTGGTGCCGCTCGTTGAAGCCGATCTCGGGCGTCACGGTCTCAAACTGACCCTGGAAGACATTGCCCGCCCAGCGCGTGATCGGGCACAGCACGCTGCCACGCCGGGTGACGATCGGCGCCTGCCATCCGGACGTGACCCAACTGCTGAGCAGGGCCGGATCGGGATCGTCGATGGCTCCGCGGGCAATCGGCGTATCGTGCCGCGCTCCCCACGTGTGGCCGTCGTCGTCCGACACGCGCCAGGACAGCACCCCGGTCATGCCGCGGTCAAAGTCCACCGGGCCGGTGTTGCGGTGATAGAAGATCCAGACGCGTCCGCTGTGTGGCACGACCACGGGCACCGACCACACGGCCGTCTGCTCGGTGCCTTCCGGCGGGCCGTCAAGCACCGTCGGCCGGCTCCAGGTGCGGCCGCGGTCCTCGCTGCGCGCCACGACGACGCGAGCGTTGGGGCCGTGAAAGCTGTTCCCGTCGGCCTGCGTCCAGGTGCCGAGCAAGGCGCCGGTGGTGGTGGGCGTGACCACGAAGTGCACGTTGCCCGCGTCCCACGGCCCGTTCTCGGACGCCTCGCGATGCGCCGGCGTATCGCCGTCCTGCGGGATGTAGACCACGAAATCCGGATCGCTCACGTGGGCGTCGGCCCAGCGATCGGCAGCGGTTGATGCGGGAGCCATGGGACGTCCTTTCAGGTCAGGCGCGGGCCGCCTGCAGTTCCTGCGACGCGATCTGGGCCAGCATGCGCAGATCGCTGGAAATATCGACGAACGTGAATCCCTGCGCGATGAGCTGCCGGGCATGTGACGCCGACGGCGCAGGCGTGCCCGCCGGCTTCCCGTTGGCCTGCGCGCCGGCCAGGATCCGCGCCATGGCGTCCAGGTGCTCCGGCGCGCGATAGACGTCGGCACGCGTATAGCCCAGAGCGACGACGAGGTCGTTTGGACCGATGAATGCGACATCCATGCCGTCCACCGCCATGATCTCGGCGATGTTCTCGACGCCTTCGCGGTCCTCGATTTGCGGGCAAACCAGCAGGTTGTCGTTGATCTGCGAGGCGTAGTCTGCGGCGATGGCGGCGCGAGAGTTGCCGCCCGACCGATGGCCGCGCGGCGCGAATCGCACCGCCTCGGCAATTGCCTCCGCCTGCTTGGCCGTGCTCACGTGCGGCACGATGAGGCCCATCACTCCCGTGTCCAGAATCCGGCCGAGGGCGTCCGGTTCGTGCGACCAGGCGCGAGCCATCGGCACCGCGCCCCGCGCCTCGATGGCCCGAACAGTGTGGGTGACGTCGGCCAGGTCCCAGGCCGTGTGCTCGGTGTCGATGGCCAGCCAGTCGTAGCCGGCCTCGGCCAGCACTTCGGCCGCCAGCGGCGAGGCCAGATTGAGCCACGAGCCAAGCGACACGTCGCCCCGCGCGAGCTTCTTTATGACCGGATTGGGGAAGATCACCGCGTCCGTTTTGGCGAGGCCGTGCCGACCGGAGCATACTGCGGCACCGTGGCGGCCGCCCACCGCGGCCAGAGGATCCGTCCGTTTGCCGCAAAGGTGGTTCCCAATGTCCGCATCAGGCATCGCACACATCGGCGACCTCGGTCTGTCCCAGCCGCCGATCTATCTCACGAATCTCGACCGCTGCCAGCCGGCGGAAGCGCTCTCGGCGGAGCCACGGACCGGCCACTGGCGAGCGTTCGCGTACTCCGCCGCCGACTTAAGCGGCACGCTGCTCTACGCGGGCGACAACACGGCGGCGCCGGCCGTGACCTTGCCCCTCGGCGTGAGCGGCTGGCACGCGATCTCGATCGGTCAAATGGTGCACGACCACGAGCTGTACGAGTGGAGCGGCAACCTGCTGGCGAAGCTCAGCGGCGAGCGCGGCTTCACCAACCTGCATCTCCCGCCACGCATCAACCCCCAGCCCGGCGGCGGCGTGCAGCTGTCGGAAACATTCTTCAAGATCGCCGACCTCACTGGTCAGGACATGCAGTTCAAGCAAATTGCCGTGTCGTCGGATGTCAATCAGCCGGACGGCGTGTGCGACTGCCTGCCGGCCCGCCCGGCCTACGTCAAGCTCGTGCCCCTCACCGACGGCGAGGTTGCGGCCCTGCAGGCCGATCGTGCGCGGACGGACACCAAGCGTCTCTTCGCCCACGACGACAACCACGGCTGGATGGGCCAGATCCGACCGCAGACTCCGGCGGACATTCAGGGTCACCTGGAGCCGTATCGCCACACCGACTTCGAGCGGATGTACTTGGAGACCGGCGGCGGCGACTTGCTCAACTACTTCACCAAGATCGCCCGCGACCACACGCTGGACGCCTACGAGGACTTTTCGCACGTCGGCTACCGGAAACAGTCGGAGTCGTGGCGAATCTTCCGCGACCAGGGCATCGATCCCTATGACGTCGCCATTGAGCACGTGCACGACATGGGCATGGAGATGCATGCGTCGTGGCGCGTGACCGGCTTTCACTACCCGCCGCCAAGCGATCACTTCAACTCTGGCGCGGGGGTATTTGAAGCGCATCCTGAGTGGCGCAGTCTGGACCGTGACGGGCGGATCACGCCGCGCCTTTCCTACGCCTATCCGGGCTTCCGCGCCTTTGCGGTCTCACTGTTGCGCGAGATGGCGGAGAAGCCGGTTGACGGCGTGTGCTTGCTCTACAACCGGCGGCCGCCGTTCACCGAGTACGAGCCGCACATCGTGGAGGCATTCAAGGCCGCGTCGGGACAGGACCCGCGCGAACTGGACGAGCACGATCCGGACTGGCTGCGGTTCCGGGCGGGCGTGATGACGGACTTCATGCGCGAGCTGCGGGCGGGGCTGGCGGAAGTTGCCGCGGCCACCGGGCGCGACAAGCCCGTGCAGGTCTCGGCGATCGTGATGAAGGACGAAGCCGAGAATCTGCACCGCGCCCTGGACCTGCGGGCCTGGGTAGCCGAAGGCCTCATCGACACGATCATTCCGTACACCTCGGCGCCGGAGCTCAACAGCCGCGTGCCCGCCTGGGAGGAACCCGAGCGGCAGCTGCAGTTCTTCGCGGACCTCGTGCGCGACACGCCGGTCGACCTGGCCGCAAGCGTGCTGCCGCGGTCCATGACGCCGGCGGAGTATCAGCATGCGGCCGGGCGCATCTACCGCACTGGCGTCGAGCGGCTGTTCTTCTGGGACTGCACCACGGCGCACGATTCATTTAAGGGCCTGCGGTCGCTGGGGCATCGCGAGAACATCGAAGCTTGGCACCAGGCGGGCGAGCCCGATCTCTCGGCGCCGCAGCACACGCTGACCACGCTCGGAGACTGGGACTTCTCCTACGACACCCCCGGTTAGGGGGCGGCGATTGTCCTAGTCGGTCGCCTCGCGGGGACCGCGGCGCCAAACGTCGCCGTCCAGTGTGCCGGCGAAGACTGCCTCGGCGCCTGAGGCTTCGATGGCCGCCGTGACGCAGGTGACATTGGCGGGCGCGTTGCGGCCGCCGGTGGGGCTCCAGGTGTGACCCCGGTCCCGCGAATGGAACAGCCCCAGGCCCGTGCCGGCGTAGAACCTGCCGGTGCGGCCAAAGTTCGGCGAGATAACCAGGCTGGTGACCGCGGCCAACCGATCCACACTCACCCGGCCCTCGACCCATGAGGCGAGCCGCGGGCCGTTGGGCGTGAAGACATCGCGCCCCGCAACCACGCCCACGAACGCGCGCGCATCGCGGTAGGTGGCCGGGACGGCGATGGGCGCCAGCTGGCCGCGCGCGCCCTTCTCGAACACGCGCACCCAGGTCACGCCCGCGTCGCGCGTGTGATAGAGGCGGATGCGCCCATCCGCTACGGCGGTGACAAAGATCGTCCCGTCGCGCGTCACTCGCGGAGAAAAGGCAGTCGCCACAATACGCCCGTTGCCAAATCGTTCGGCAACCTGGCGCCACGTCGTCCCGCCGTCATCGGAAACATGCAGGTCTCCGGCCCCGCCGCCAACCGCGAGACGCCCCTCGGCTCCAATCGTCAGGCTCACGGGGGCGAACGCCTCCGGGAGACCGGCCAATGCGTCCCAGTGGCGGCCGCCGTCGGTGCTCTCGTGCACTTCGGCCCCGGCGATGGCGAGCGCGCGCTGGTCGTTTCCGAAGTCCGGTGACAGGGCCAGCGTGGATATCGTTGGCTCGTCGGGCGCGGCTTCCGGCGGGGACCACGTCCGTCCGGCATCGTGCGAGCACAGCAGCCCCTCGTCGGCGGTGCCCGCGATGAGCGTGCCGTCTTCCGCGAAGGCTGGTGACGCGGCCAACGTGAGCAGCGGCCGGCTGGCGAGGCCCTCGTCGCTGCGCCGCCAAGTTTCACCCTGATCGTCGGAACGCCAGACGCCGCCTTCGTAGAGGCCGGCCAGCAGCGTCCAGCCACCGCCGGTTTCAGCGACGGCCAGGGTCAGAATCGCTCGACCGTCGATGTTGCCGATCTGCTGCCAGGTCTCTCCACGGTCGGTCGTCCGCAAGAAACCTCGCTCGGCAGTTGCGATGAAGACCGTGCCGTCCGCGACGTAGGTGGGCGAAATGACCAGCGCATTTACTGTCGTTTCCGCGCCTACCTCGGGAAGCTGCTGCCAGGTAAGCCCGTTCGTTGTCGTGCGGTAGACGCCGGCGCCCTCAGTGGCGACATAGGCTGTATAGGCATCAGGGTGCGCAACGAACTCGAGCGCCTGAATGGGATAGCCCTTGGGCGCAATCGTCCGCCAAGCGCCAGGCGCTGGCGCCGCGGGAACGCATGTAGAGGCCGCTCGCGGTCCCAGCGAGAACGCGCTCCTGGTGCGGGGGTCCCGGCGACACGGCCACGGCGAGGACCTGCTGGTCGTCCAGGCCGTCGTTTTGCGCGTTCCATGTCCGACCGAGGTTGGCGGACACGTACACCCCGCCGCTCTCCGTGCCAACCAGCGCCAGCCGGTCCTCCGCATACTGCGGCGAGAACGCCGCGGACGTCACGCTGGCGGTGGCGCCCCAGAAGAAGGTGTCGCGCCACGTCGCGCCGCCGTCGATCGATACGAAGGCCGACGCGTCGACCGTGCCCACGAGCAGGGTGTTGTCGGCGGCAAACCCCGGCGAGACCGCCGCGGCTTGGACGTACGGTGCACCGAGGCCGCCCGCCGCGCGCCTCCAGGTCATGCCACCGTCCGGTGACAGGAAGAGCCCGCTAAGCGTCCCTGCCAGCACGGCCGACGACCCCGAGCCGATCGGCGCGGCCGCCAGGCACGTGACCGTGCCGCCGCTGCCTTCGCGGAGCCGTGACCAGACGGGGCGTCGTCGAGGTGCAGCCATGGACGTGATGCGCTAGCCGGCGGCCCGGCCGGGCATGCCCAGCGCTTCTCGCTTGTCAGTCACGCGGGGTCCGGCAGATGGATGACGGCGCGCCCCCATGGCTCGATCTCGAGCTCGAAGGCGCCGTCGGTCACTAAAAGATCCGTGTTGGTGAGCAGATCGCGCGCCGACACAGCGAGCTCGCGCGGACGAAGCTGGCAACGTGCCGCGGTTCGTTCCACGTTGAACACAAAGAGCAGACGCCCCCCAATGCGGGACCGCCGTACGACTGGAATAACGCGATCCCCCGTGACCTCGACGGGTGCGGTCACGCCGGCGTCCCGCGCCAGCCCCAGCACCACTTCGGGCACTCCCACGTCGCCGAAGCCAGCCGACGTCGTCAGGCCTAGCCAGGTGAAGCGCGCGTCGGCCGTCTGCACCGCCACTGTCTCTCCCTCGAGCGTGGCCACGGCTTTCGTCGTGCCCAGCGGTTCGAGTACGGCATAGCCGCACGGGCTCGTGATTGCGAGGTTGCCATAGGGGGTCGTCAATTGATTGCGACCCTCGTTGATATCGAATTCGGTAACTCCGGAAAAGTCGGCGACGCGCACGCCAAACCGCTCGGCAAAGCCCTGCGGGGGCGCGTAGCTCGATTGGCCGTCGGCAGAGTACATGCCGAAGCTGCCCTCGGCGACGATGCGCGTCTCGGGCGAGTTGTCGAGCGTCGCTTCGATCCGTCGTTGCAGCGCCTCCGTCATGAGCGCCGCGTTGGGCATGATCACGAGCTTGTAGCCGGACCAATCCATGTTGGGCGAAAGCACGTCGGCCGGAATGCCGTTGGCCCACAGCGTGCGATAGACGCCGCGCACGTCGGCCACGAAGCGTTCGCCTTCGTCGTTGTAGTTGAACAGCTCCTGGGATTCCGGGTGATAGATGACGGCCACCTCGGCGGGCGGGCATTCCAGCGGCAGATGCTCGCGGAGGCCTTGGATCTGCGAGACCGCTTCGGCGGCGGACGTGAGCCTCGGCGTGTCGTTGCCGTCCAGCGCCGTCAGGCTGTACCCCGGCGACTCGAAGCTCAGGTACTCCGGGCGGTACTGCCAGAACATCGCACCGGCCGCGCCGTGCGCCAGGGTCATCCAGAGGAGTGTGGTCGTCTCCTGCGGGTCTGATTGCTTCTTCCAGGTCACGCCGGCCGGCGACATGCCGGCGTAGATTTCCTCGTTCCACCAGCGACCGTTCTTGCCGACGCTGCGCGACCAATCGAACGAGAAGGCCCGCTCGGCGATCTTGTAAGGATCGTCCGAGGTGAGCAGGTTGTTGGACGGCATGGACATGCCCCAGCTGTCCGCATAGGGGGCGCAGATCTCATCCCACGGACGCGGGGACCAGGCGCCGTGCGCCCGCTTCTCGTGCACGGGATCAATGGCGTTCGCCGTGTCCACCATCCATTTCAAGTGATTGGCCAGGTTTTCGTAGTGGAACCGGCGATACACCAGCATCTCGACGACGTTGTTGTGCGAGCGTGGCGGCTCCACGTCCTCCCAGCGCCGATAGCGGCGTAGGAACCGCTCGTTCAGCTCGTCGAGCGTGTAGCGGTCTCGCAGCCAGGCCTTGTATTTGGCCAGGGTGTAGTCGCAATAGCACGGATAGCCGCCGCCCTGCGGACTCCAGGCAGCCGAGTAGTTGACCCCGTCCCAGAGCCCCCAGATCAGCAGGCTTGGGCGGTCCTTGTAGCGATTGACGACGTGCCGGATGAGGCCGCCGCCGTATTCGCGCCAGGCCGGATGGTCGTAGCAGTGGATCACGCCGCCCTGCGGATACGCCGAGCTGGCGTGCGATGCCACGGTTTGCCCCAGGTAGTTCACCACGCGCATCTCGGGATGTTCGCGGGTCAGCCATTCGGGGCCGGCGCCGTGCGTGCCCAGCATGATGTCCAGCCACACGTAGAGCCCGTGCTTCTCCCCCAGGTCGAACATGAGGTCGAAGTCATCCAGCTCGTACTGCCCCGGGCGGGGCTCCATGTGGTTCCAGTAGGAATGGCTGCGCACGATGCGCATGCCAGACGCCCGGATGCGCGCATAGTCGCCGTCCCAAACGTCTAGCTTCGGGATTGGCCCGCGGTAGTGCTCCACGCCGACAGGAAACGGGTGCTCGGGAATGCTGGCGAAGGCTGGCTCAGACATGTGGCAGGCCACGATGCGGGGGCAAGCGGTACCGCGGCATGCTACTTGTCCCGGCCCGCCGGCGCGAGTCAATCGGGTCAGTCACCGGGAAGCGACCCCGCGACGGCGGACCCTCGACAAACTGGTCCACGCTCCGAGCGCAAAACCGTTTCGCGACGTCCTTCGCCGCCCCAGCCCGGGACGCTTCAACAGGTCGGTTTTCGTGTTTTCCGGTGTCGTCGTGCATTTGGGAATTCGGCGCCAGGGTTACGGAACAGCACGAACCTGTGACATCGCCCCGCTTCCGTTGACATGCCAATTCTTCAAGGGGTATGGTCGGCACCCGAACCGCCATGGGGCCGGTTGGGCCGCTGCGTAAGCAGTAGCTGCCGTGCACGCCTGGGAGGCTTTTCCAGCACGTGGAGTTCGCAAACGGCGTGCTCAAACCGATGAGCGCGCGAGAAGGTGGCAGACAACGCCGGATGCATGTGGCAATATTCGGCGTGACGTTCGCGACGCCATCCATTCAAGCTGTGGTTAGCTCGCGTTTCTCTAGATTCGGCGCGCGTGGGAGCAGAGGACATGCGTGCGTCAGTTGTTCGGTGGCGCCACGCTGAGCGCCGAATCGGCGGCCGGAGTGCCGCCAAGGGACCATAGAGACCCGAAGGGGGAGAGGATGACGAAGGATTTGTTGCTAAGTAGACGGCGAATGCTCGCCGTGACCGCGGGCGCCGCCGCCGTTGGCGTGCTGGCCGCTTGTGGTGAAGCTGAGGAAGAAGCGGCGGCGCCGGTAGCGGAGACCGTCGCGGCGACCGCCGCGCCAACCGCAGCTCCGACGGCCGCGCCGACGGCCGCTCCGACTGCGGCGATGACGGAAGCGCCCAGCGACGGCATGATGATGGAGCTCGATCGCAACACGGGCGGCACCTTCGAGCTCGGCAAGCCGTACAACGAAGCGCCGGCGCTGGCCGCCCAGGTGGCCGCGGGCGAGCTTCCGCCGGTTGAAGAGCGCCTGCCCTCGGAGCCGCTGATCTGGCAGCCGTGGGAAGCGATCGGCAACTACGGTGGCCGCACGAATTGGGCCAGCGTGGCGATTTCGGTGGACATCGGCAACGCCAACCGCACCGACGCCGTGGCCTACAACATGGAGGGCACGGCGCTGGTCAACGACGCGGTCAAGAACCACTCGGTGAGTTCTGACGGCACGACCGTGATTTACGAGTTGCGCAACGGCCACAAGTGGTCGGACGGGGCGCCGTTCACGTCCGAGAACTTCAAGTGGCAGTACGAAAACTACATGCTCAACGAGGAGCTGCAGCCATCCGGAGCGGGGCCGAAGATCGCTGGCAACCCGCCGAAGGTGGAAACGCCGGACGAGCACACGGTTGAGATTTCCTATCCCGACCCGGTGCCGATCCTGTTGGACCGCCTTGGCCGCGGCGGCAGTGAGCGCGGGTTCTACATCGCCTCGCACTACGTGGACCAGTTCCACGCGGACTTCAACCCCGACGCCGAGAAGATGGCGACGGACGAGGGGTTCGAGAACTGGGTGCAGCTCTACCAGGCCAAGATCCGTTGGGGCGCGCACCAGACCTGGTTCACCGAGCATGCGGTGAACCGACCGGTGCTGGCGCCGTGGACGCTCACGGCCCACTCGGCGGACCGGGCCGCGCTCGACCGCAACCCGTACTACCACATCGTCGACACCGAGGGGAACCAGCTTCCCTACGTGGACGGCCTGGACTACGAGTTGCTCTCGGACAAAGAGGTCTACCAGATTCGCATCACGGCGGGGTCGTTGGACTTCGGGCAGTTTGAGCTCGACTTCAACAACATGCCGCTGTACCGCGACAACGAGGGGTCCGGCAACTACCGGACGCTGATCGCCAAGGCCCTGCGCAGCTCGGCCTTGGCGCTCCTGCCGAACTGGACGTACAAGGACGCGGCGGTGGCGGAGATCTTCCAAGAGCTCGATTTCCGCATCGCGCTCTCAGTGGCCATCGACCGCGACGCCATCAACGAGGCCGTGTTCTTCGGTCTGGCGACGCCGTTCCAGGGCACCATCCTCCCGAGCTACACGTTCTACGAGGACCGCTGGGGCACGATCCACACCGAGTTCGACGCGGCCAAGGCCAACGAGCTGTTGGACGGGATCGGCTTGGACGAGCGAGACGGCGAAGGCTGGCGCCTGCGACCGGACGGCGAGCGCCTGACGTTGATCTTCGAGATTGGCGACCAGGAAGGCCCGAAGGACTCGATCGCCGAGTTGGTGGCTGAGAACTGGCGCGATGTCGGGCTGGACACCCAGTGGAACCAGATGGAGCGCCCGCTCTACGAGGAACGCTTGGACCAGCTCACCGAGATCATGATCGGCACCGAGCACACGGAAGCCGCCGGGTTCTTCACCCGCTGGGTCCCGTGGGTCTGGGGCTACAAGGGCAAGCGCGCCGTTTGGGCGGGCGCATGGACCAAGTGGTTCGCCACCGACGGCGCCGAGGGTCCGACGCCGCCGCCGGAGATCCAGGCCAACGCCGAGGCGAAATTTGCCTGGTTGCTGGCTGCACCTGGCACACCGGAGTACGACTCCTTGGGTAAGGAGTTCTTCGGGTGGCAGGCGGAGCAATTGACGGTGATCGGCACCGTGGGGCTTGCCCCGCAGCCGGTGATCATCAACAACCGGGTGAAGAACTTCCCGGACGACGAGGAGAACCTGTGGTTCGGCGCGGGGGCCAATTTCACCAAGCCCTATCGCGCGTTCCAGTGGTTCATCCCGGACGCGTAATCGCGATCTAATGCCGCTGGGAGTCGCCGGCCAATCTGGTCGGCGGCTCCCGGTGGCGCCGGTCGCGAGGTTTGCGCTACGGTAGCGACCGTCGTGGCCGAGACGGACTGAAGGTCAAGTCGAGGGTTCGAGGTTGGGCGTCAGAGAGGGACGCAACGCATGAGGGCATATCTGCTCCGACGGTTCATATTCATGGTCGTCGGCTGGTGGCTGCTGAGCGTGGTGGTCTTCATCGTCATTCAACTCCCGCCCGGCGACTTCCTTACCAACTACATCGCCGGCCAGGAACAGGCCGGAACATTCCTCGAGCGCGAGGAAATCGAAGCCCTCAAGCTCTACTACGGGCTTGACCGCACGCCCATCGAGCAATATTTCTTCTGGGCGGGCCGCTTCGTGCTCGGCGACCTGGGTCGCTCGTTCGGCAGTTGGCGCTCCGCCGAGCAACCGGTCACCAAGATCCTCGCCGAGGTGTTGCCCTTCACGATCATCCTGTCCACGCTCGCGCTCGTTTTCACCTACGCGGTCGCCATCCCGATCGGCATTTACTCCGCGACGCACCAATACCGACCGGGCGACTACTTCTTCACCGCCGTCGGCTTCGTCGGCTTGGCGGTTCCCAACTTCATGCTGGCATTGCTCTTGATGTTCATGCTGTTCAGGTATTTCGGCATCTCGGCTGGCGGGTTGTTCGCGCCCGAGTACGCGCTGGCTGATTGGTCAATTGAAAAAGTCCTTGACATGTTGAAACACCTCACCGTGCCCGTCGTGGTGCTCGGCACCGCCGGCACCGCCGGCACCATGCGGGTAATGCGGGGCGTACTGCTCGATGAGCTCGGCAAGCAGTATGTAATCACAGCCCGTGCGCGGGGCGTGTCCGAGCCACGGCTACTGTTCAAATACCCCGTGCGGCTGTCGCTCAACCCCATCGTGAGCGGTACGGCCTACATTCTTCCGGGCATCTTCGGCGGCAACGCCATCGTGGCCATCGTTCTGAGCCTGCCCATGACTGGGCCCGTGCTGCTGACAGCCCTGCGGGCACAGGACATGTTCCTGGCCGGCAGCATCGTCATGGTTGAGGGAGCCCTGGTGATCTTCGGAACGTTTCTCTCCGACATCCTATTGGCGCTGGTGGATCCGCGGATCCGCCAAGAGCGCGCCGCGGCGGTCTAACCCATGGCAACAAGCGCTCTCGAACCGACCACTGGCCCCGGGGGGGCCTCCGCGCCTGGGATCTCAATCCGTGAATTCACCGAGGAAGAGCAGTACTACGTCGCTTCGCAGTGGCAGCTCATGTGGCGCAAGTTCCGCCGCCACCGGCTGGGTTATGCCAGCGGGCTGCTGCTGCTCCTCGGCTACCTCCTTGCCATGACCTACGACTTTTGGATTCCCTACGACTTCACGGACCGGCACGACAAGCTGTCGTCGCCGCCGACCCGCATTCACGTCATCGACAGCGAAGGGAATTGGCAAATGCCCTTCTTGTACGGCACCCACTCCCTGGTCGATGCGCAGACGTTCAAGCGGACCTTCGAGGAAGACCCGACCCGGATCCATCCCATTGGCCTGTTCACGCAAGGCGCGCCCTTCAAATTCTGGGGCCTCTTCCAATGGGATCGGCATTTCTTCGGCGTCGAGGGAACGACCATTCACTTGTTCGGCACGGATGACTTGGGGCGCGACGTTTTCTCGCGGACGCTATCCGCGTCCCGTATCAGCCTCTCGATCGGCTTCGTGGGCGTCGTCCTTAGCTTCGTCCTTGGAATCATTATCGGGGGTATCTCCGGTTACTTCGGTGGCACGGTTGATCTGCTGATCCAGCGATTCATCGAATTCGTGATATCGGTGCCCACGATTCCGCTTTGGATGTCGCTAAGCGCCGCCGTGCCGATCACCTGGTCGCCGCTCCAAACCTATTTCGCGATCACCGTCGTGCTTTCGGTGGTCAGTTGGGCGGGCCTGGCTCGGGTCGTGCGCGGCAAGATCCTCGAGTTGCGCGAGAACGACTACGTGATGGCGGCCCGAGTGGCCGGCGCCGGGAACATGCGGGTGCTGTTCGATCACCTCGTGCCCGGCTTCATGAGCTACCTGATCGTCCACCTGACGCTAGCGGTGCCGTCCATGATCATTGCCGAGACCACGTTGAGCTTCCTGCGTCTGGGCATTCGCGCCCCCGCCGTGAGCTGGGGCACCCTCATGCAGGACGCGCAAAACGTGAGCACGATCGCGGTCTTCCCCTGGCTAATGATTCCGGGGGTGTTCGTGATCCTCACCGTGATGCTCTTCAACTTCCTCGGTGACGGTCTTCGCGACGCCGCGGACCCGTATCGATAGGCGAACCATGACAGAAGAACACGCAACCGTCGCCGCGCCCGAGTCGAGTGCTCCCACGGACGAGGATGTCATTCTCGAGTTGGCCGACGTCCGCACCTACTTCGAATTGGAGGAGGGAACGCTGAAGGCCGTCGATGGCGTGTCCTTCAACATCCGTCGCAACGAGACGCTGGGGATCGTGGGCGAATCCGGCTGCGGCAAGAGCGTGACTGGCCAGTCGATCCTACGTATCGTTCCCAAGCCCGGCGAGGTGCAAGGCAATATTTGGCTGCGACGCAACGGCGAGACCGTTGACCTTGCGACGCTCCACCCCTCCGGGCGAGAGATTCGCGACGTCCGAGGCCGGGACATTGCCATGATCTTCCAGGAGCCGATGACGGCGTTCTCGCCGGTGCACAGCGTCGGCAATCAGATCATGGAAGCCATCCTGGTGCACGAGGACGTACCGAAGCAGGCTGCCCGCGAACGTGCCATCGAAGTGCTGCGCCAGGTGGGAATCCCGGAAGCCGAGCGGCGCGTCGACGCGCTGCCGCACGAGCTTTCCGGCGGGATGCGTCAACGAGCCATGATCGCCATGGCGCTGGCTTTGCGGCCCAAGCTCCTCATTGCCGACGAGCCTACGACCGCGCTGGACGTGACAATTCAGGCACAGATTCTGCGCCTGATGCAGGATCTGCAAAAAGAGATGGGCATGTCGATCATGTTCATCACGCACAACCTGGGCGTGATCGCAAATATGGCCGATCAGATGGTCGTGATGTACCTGGGGCGCGTCGTGGAGCAAGGCTCGGTCGAGAGTATCTTCGGCGAGCCGCAGCACCCATATACGCAAGCGCTCATGCAATCCATCCCGCGGATCGGATTGACGCGCGGCGAGCGCCTCAGCTCGATTGCGGGCACCGTGCCGGTGCCGCTCAATCCGCCAGAGGAATGTGGCTTTGGCTCCCGTTGTCCCAAGTTCATCCCCGGCCGCTGCGACGCCAAGGTGCCGGACATGATCGAAACGTCGCCGGGCCATCACGTACGGTGTGTGCTCTATGAGTAGCGAGGACGGCATGCAGAACACCGTTTCCCAGCCCACGCCGGAGAGGGCGTCCAACGGCCAGACCGCAGACACCGTTCTCGAGATTGAAGGGCTAAAGAAGTATTTCCCGATCGAGAGCGGTCTGCTGCGACGGGTCGTTGGCCACGTTCGCGCCGTGGACGACGTCAGCCTATCGATCGCCGAAGGCAAGACTCTCGGGCTGGTCGGGGAGTCGGGCTGTGGCAAGACCACGCTCGGACGCTGCGTGGTGCGTGCGATCGAGCCCACCGACGGCAGCGTGCGCATGCATGTCGATAACGTGGAAACCGAGCTCACCGAGTTGAGCTCGCGCGCGTTGCGCGAGTTTCGGCGCAACCTGCAGATGGTGTTCCAAGACCCATACTCCAGCCTTGATCCCCGCAAGACCGTGCTGGACATCGTGAGCGAGCCTCTGCGCATTCACAACGTCGCGCGCGGCCGTGAGCTCGAAACCCGCGTGAGCGAATTGCTTGAAGTTGTGGGCCTCGACATCCGCTATCTTAAGCGCTATCCGCATGCGTTCAGCGGCGGCCAGCGCCAGCGCATCGGGATTGCCCGCGCGCTGGCCTTGAACCCAAAGATCATCATCTGTGACGAAGCCGTATCGGCGCTCGACGTCTCGGTGCAGGCGCAGATCATCAATCTGCTGGAAGACTTGCAATCCGAGTTCGGCATCGCCTATCTGTTCATCGCGCACGATCTCAGCGTCGTCGAGCACATCTCCGACGAGGTGGCCGTGATGTACGTCGGCAAGGTCGTCGAGCACGCATCAACCGAGGAGCTCTTCAGCAACCCGAAGCATCCCTACACCGAGGCGCTGATGTCGGCGGTGCCGCTGCCAGACCCCAAGCGGAAGCTCCAAGAGATCACGCTTGAGGGCGAGGTTGCGGACCCGGCGGACCCGCCGAGCGGTTGCTATTTCCACCCGCGCTGCCGCTACGCCCAAGACCGTTGCCGCGAGGAAACCCCGGAGTTGCGCGTGGTGGGCGACGGGCATGAAGCGGCCTGTCACTTTGCCGAGGAGCTTGACCTTCACGGCGTGACCGCGTGAGTCCGATAGCCCGGCCCGCCGGCATTCCGCGTTGGTGGGGCGAGGCGGGACGGCCGTAGGCATAGCGGGCATTCATGTTTGAGCTGGTCATTCCGCTGGGCATACTTATCGCCCTGGTGTGCACCGGAACAGCCCTCTGGGCCAAGTGGATGGTTCAGCGGGCCGCAAACCAAATTGAAGAGCGACACCGCACCGCCGAGCTCATTGTGAACGAGGGCGAAGTGCCGCTCCCGTGGCTTGAGAAATATTCCAAGCGTGCCGCCAAGCTACGCGGGTCGTATGCCACGGATGCCGACAGGAATGCGGCGGCCGATCTGGCCAGGTCATCCATCGGCCGTGAACTCGACCGCTTGGTGCGCTATATGGAGACCACGCGCCTCGTCGCCGACGAGAACACCCGCGATGTGATCATTGACGGCATCAACGAGCGTCGGCGCGAGTGGGAAGCCAGTGGCTGGCGGGAGTTTGTCGACGCCGTACGGACACCGCTGAACGGCCGCAGCGCGTCGTGATGCGAGGCTTGACCGCATCCAACCCGGAAGCATCCAGACGACGCCCCCGCCTTCGTTTCGCACGCCCGGTCGGCTGCCTCGCCGTCCGCCCAGGATCATGGAGTCGTACCGCATGAAGATCGCCTACGGGACCTATGCCATGCCCGCTCACATGCTCGAGGACGCCATTCCACTCCTGGCGGGGATGGGCTACGACGGCATCGAAATTTGCGTGGGGCCGCGCCACGCCGGTTCGCTGCCGGAGGCGATGACTCCGAGCCGGCGCGCGGACATACGAGGATTGCTCGCGGACCATGGCATGGGTGTGCCGGCCATGTTTGCCACGGCCCTTCACGTCCACGAGACGGAGGCCGCCAAGCACGCCGCGAATCTTTCGTTCGCCAGCGAGCTCAATGGCCTGATGCGCGATTTCGTACCGGACCGCGAGCCGGTGCTGGCATTCGGCATCGGCGGAAGGGACTATGAGTGGCTCAAGATCCGCGACTCGCTGGCCGCGGCGGGCCGCGAGTACGGCGAGCTCGCCCAGCGTGAGGGATTCCACGTCGCGATCGAAGCTCACTCGGGCGCAGCCGTCGACCGAACGAGTCGCGCACTGTGGCTAATCGAGCAAATCGGCAACGACCGCGTGAAGCTGCACTTCGACATGGTGCACTTCTTCCTAGCCGGCGAATCGGTCGAAGAGGCCGTGCCGGCGCTGGTGCCCATCACCGGACACACGCACGTAACCGACACGCGCGTTCACGACGACGGCAGCCGGGATCTGCTGTTGCTCGGGCAGGGCGAGCTGGATACGAAAGGCTACGTGCGCGCCATGCATGAGGCAGGCTGGGACGACTTCATCACCCTCGAAGTCAGTGGAATGGTCTGGGGCAAGCCGGGCTACGACGCTGTGGCCGCCGCCGAATTCGCCTACGCAACCTTGGACGGCGCCTTTCGGGAAGCCGGTGTGCCCCGTGGCTAGGAGCGACGCATGAACCGATCCGACGACCTCGCGCTCGCCATCATCGGTGCCGGCAGCATAGGTACACGGCACTATTCGAACCTCGAATTCATCGACGGCAATCGAGTCGTCGCCGTCTGCGATGCCGACGATGCCCAGGCAAAAAAGTTGGCGACGCGCGCCGGCGCCAGCACCTATCCGTCGGTCGACGCCATGTTCGACGCGGAGCGTGGGTTGGACGCCGTTCTGATCTGCGTGCCCCCCGGGATCCGACGCCAGGTGGTCGAACGGGCGGCGGAACGCAACGTGGCGGTGTTCTGTGAGAAGCCGCCGGCGGACACCCTGGAGCACGCCCAGGCCGTGGCTCACATCGTCCGCGACAGCGGCATCCTGTGCATGGCCGGGTTCAACATGCGCTACTTGCCGCCGGTCCAGCGTCTGCGCGAACTGATCGCCGGCCGGCCGGTCAACCTGGTGCTCAGCACCTATCTCAGCAGTCCCGCACTCACTGGCGGATTCCGTCCCTGGTTCTTTGACAAGGCCCGCTCCGGCGGTCCGTTGGTCGACCAAGGCATTCACTTCGTTGACCTGATGCGCTATTTCGTCGGCGAAATCACAAGCGTCCACACGCTGGGCAACAACATGGCGTGCCCCAAAGGACCTGGGTTTACGGTGGAGGACACCGCCGTCAGCACCATCAGGTTCGAATCGGGCGCGGCAGGCCACCACGTGCATTCGTGGGCGACGCCATGGGGGAAGACTACGTTTGAGCTAAACGGTCCAGATTTCCATTTGGCGCTCGAATCTTCGGGAGCAACGCCGGGCGTGTTCGGCACGATCGGCGATCCGAACGGGGACGGTACCGTGGTTCGTGACGAGTTCCCCCGTGCCCCGAGCATCGGCCGCGACGGCTCGCGCTCTGGTGACGCGCCGTCCGACGCGCCGCCCGACTTCATGCACTACCAGGAGATGGTCACCTTCCTGGATGCGGTGCGCACCGGCGACACGTCCGACATCCTCAGCTCATACGCCGACGGCATGCGGAGCCTGGCGGTGGTGCTCGCCATGAATCGGTCGATCGAGTCCGGCCGCGTCGAGCCCGTGGTGGTGCCCGCCGTTTAGAGCTCAGGGCCGCGGGCGTCAGGCTCGCGCGCGGCGGAAATCCTCGAAGCGCATTGCGTCACTCAATGGGCCAAATGACCTCGGTTTGGAACTCCGACGGATCCTCCACCTGGAAGGGATCGTTGATGTAGACCTCAATGGGACCGCCCGCCGGCTTGAGTCCGCGATCCCGGATCCAATCCACCATCTTGTTGTGCGCGTCCATCAAATCCTCATACGGCCCCGTATGGATCATGCGAGCCACCCGTCCGGACGGAAGCTCGCTGGCAACTACCAGGTCACCGCCCTCAATCGCCCACTCCACGGGAAAGCCAGTCTCGGCGCGCTTGACCTCTTCGGTCATCGCCAGGTAGCGGGTGAACGGCGGGCCAGCCGGACTGACCTGCGCGCGTGTCAGATACTCCTGCACCGCATCCAGCGCGTGGCCCATCAGCTCGCCCACCTCGCGCCCGCCAAAATTGAAGCGCACCACAAGCGTCGGCTGCGCCGTCACATGCTGGAGTGTGATATCGCTGGTCGTTGAGCCGTTGGTAGTCATTCCGTGGGTGGTGCGCCCGGGTTCCGGAAAGTGCTCCGGATGATCGCACAGATTTCGATGCGCGCCAGAACAGGTGTCAATCTGTCTCGCCGGTGCTGAGACATCCTGTCGACCGGCCCGAGTGAGCAGATGCGGTCATACTTGGATACCCTGAGAGCAACGGGTCCGCGAACCTCGGAGGCTGCCAAATGACTCCAGAGCAAATCCTCTCCCATCCGCCGCGCGTGCTCACCCAGGCTCAGCGCGAGTCGTATTTCGAGAAGGGCTACGTTCTCGTGGAGAACGTCGTTCCCAACGAGTGGATCGAGCGCCTGCGCGACGTAACCAACGAGTTTGTCGAACGGAGTCGCCAGATCACGGAATCCGACGCCGTGTGGGACCTGGAGCCGGACCACACGGCCGACAGCCCACGGCTGCGCCGCCTGACAAGCCCCGTCGTGCAGCACCCCGCCTATTGGGAGTTCGCGTCAGAATCCATCCTGGCCGACGTGGCGGCCGACATCGTGGGACCGGACGTGAAGTTTCACCACTCGAAGCTGAATTTCAAGTGGGCCAAAGGCGGCGAAGAGGTGAAGTGGCATCAGGACGTTCAGTTCTGGCCGCACACGAACTACTCGCCGGCGACGATCGGGACGCTGCTCTACGACTGCGGCCCGGATCAAGGCCCGCTCGGTGGCCTTCCGGGCAGCCACAACGGCCCGCTGTTCGACATGTACGACGAGGACGATTCGTGGAACGGCTCGCTCTCCGATGCCGACGCGGCGACCCTGGACCTCGACCAGGTCGAATACATGACGGGACCCGCAGGTTCACTGACGATTCACAACTGCCGCACGGTGCATGGATCGCCGCCAAACCAGTCGGATGCCGGGCGTCCGCTGCTGCTCCACGCCTACTCGTCGGCGGACGCGTTCCCGTATACCTACAATCCAATTATGTCGAGTTACTACGGCACGATCGTGCGCGGCAAGCCGGCGCGCTATGCGCACCACGATCCGCGCCCGTGCCAGATTCCGCCGGATTGGTCAGGGGGCTATCAATCCCTCTTCGCGTCGCAGCAAGGCGAAGACGACGCCCCGTCTCCTGGCATGTAGGTCACCGCAGCCGCTGTAAATCGCGCCGCAACTCCGTGGTTAGGCGGCTGCGTCCCAGCTGGCGATGAACTTGTCGACGCCGAAACCCGCCGGCATATCGTTGAAGGAATAGCCCGCCGGGCCGTCTTGAAAGCCGGGGACGAGGTGGTCATCCGGCGCGCGCAGTGCGGCATCGAGCGTGGCAAACCGGTGCCCGATGACCGAAATCTCGCTGGCGGTGAAGGCGTCGGCAATGTCCTTGCGCAGGTCAAACCCAGCGTCATCGGTCTGGGCGAGACTCGGCAGCCGCAGGACCAGCTTGGACAGCAGCACCAGGGCCACGATGCGGCCCTCAGCCCCTGGGTGGAGGGTCGCCAGCTGACGCGCAAACTCATCAGCGTCGCGCTGCAAGGCAGCACGAAGCACCGCCTCGATCACCCGTCGTTCCCCAGCATGCAACTCGAAGAACGCCTCGAACCGGCGACGCGTCGCCGCAGGTAGGCGGCTGGTGAAGCCCAGATTCCAGTTGAAGGCGTGGGCGTGCGGATAGATGGCGCCGCCAAATGCCCGATAGCCCAGGTGGACCGTGCGGCGCAGCTTGGCGCTGTAGTCGCTGCCCCAGTGCAGCATGGTGTTCAGATAGACCACGGCGTCGCCCGCGTTCAGCTCGACGGGGATGCCGCCGGGCAGGGGCACCGAGGGGTCGCGCGCAAGACCTCGGTTCTCCTCGTCCGAGTTCACCCGCCAGTGGCTGCCGGGAACCACCCACAGCACCGCGTCGTCGAAAAGGGGAATGTTCCACTGCACATAAGCCGGTCCATTGGCTCGGGCGTCGTGCTGCAATCCAGCCAGCGGCGCCAGCGCCGACGGCCGGATATCCCGGTGCCAGCGATCCGGGCCGTGGTCCTCGGCGGGATTGCACATCATCGACATCAACGTCGGCGCGGCGTGCGGCGCTTGCATCAGCCGGCGGCTCTTGCCAAGCGTGCTGTCGTCCAGGCACAGCTCGACCGTCTCCGCGGTTGACGCGTCCACCACGCTCTGAATCAGAACACGCGGCTGGCGGGCAAAGTAGCTGTCCGGCCATTGGCCAGCGGCGTCCCGCTCGCTCTGCCATCGGTCGAACTGCCGCCCGACGAGGACCTCGAAGCTTGCCCGGAGACCGTCGAGTCGCTCAGGCGGAATGGTCCGCGGGATGATGACAAAGCCCTGCTCGAGCAATTGGGTCCGGAGATCAGACATGCACTCGTCCTCTAGATCATCCCCGCCTCGTCAGGGAACGCCCGGTCCTGGTCACAGTTTCGTGCCGCTCGTAGATTAGCGGCGATTATCGTCTGCGAATAGCGACGGCTGGGAATCCACATTCTGTGATGGCTGGGTTTCCGGTGCGGCAATGGGCTCGATCAACTCAGGTCCGTTGTTGGCCACCGCGTTGACGGCGCGACTGACCGGGTGGCAAGACAGCACCTCCTCAGCCGCCGGTCGCAAGAGAGCCGCTTGCCAGCCCGGGTCGCTGTCGTCGCCTGAGAGCCACGCGTCCCAGTCGTCAGGCTCCAGGATCGCCGGCATGCGGTGATGGATGTTCGACATCCAGCTGCTGGGGCCCGTGGTGATGATCGTGAACGACAGGCCAAACTCAGCGTGCCACTCCCAGAGTCCGGCCAATGCCAACGGGTGACCGTCGGCCCGCCGGATGTAGAGCGGGCGGCGCATCTTGCGCGGACCCGTCCACTCATAGAAGCCGTCGGCCGGGACCAGGCAGCGGCGCGCGCGAAACGCGGCGCGGAAGGCCGGCTTGTCGGCCACGGTCTCGGCGCGAGCGTTGATGGTGCGCGCGCCAAACCTCGCGTCCTTGGCCCACACGGGGATCAGCCCCCAGCGCATCACGTCAAGGCGGCGCGGCCCGTCTACCACCGCCAGCGACGGTTGCGTGGGGGCGACATTGAAGCTCGGCAGAGGCAGCGCAACTGCCTCCTCAAGCGGCGCGGTCTTGAAGAAGTCCGCCAGAACTTGAGGGTTCGAGTGACGGCTATACCTTGCGCACACGAGCGGTCACATATCCGGTTGGCGCTGGCCTCACGGCCATGGTGGCACGCCTAGCCAGCGAGGGCTCGAACAGCCCGGCGATAGAACGGCGAGGCCACCGGCCCGTCGAGCAGCGGATCGCCCGTTTCACGCATCCAGTTGACCAACCTGGCTTCCATCTCAGCCTGGACGCTTGCATAGTCAGGACAACCAGCGAGGTTGGTCCACTCACTGGGATCGGACTGTAGGTCGTACAGCTCAACGGGCGCGTGCACCGACGGTTCCATTCGGCCCACCAGGTCACGATACGCCCCGCCCCCAGCGACGTCGGCAGGCACCTCGACACCCAATCCGGCCTCGAAATTGCGAATGTACTTCCATCCGTCGGTTCGGATGCCGCGCATGGGGTCGTAGTAGCTGTGATAGGTCTTCTCGACGAACAGCTCGGAGTAACCCACGGAGTCGCCGGCCGCCAGCGGGAGCAAGGACCTGCCGTGGAGGTCGGGTGGAGCCACCGCGCAAGTCAAATCGGTCAGCGTCGGGACAATATCCATGATGCTGGCCATTCCCGCTGGAGCAGCGCCGCCGCTCAGCGCGGATCCTGGCAGCCGGGCAATCAGTGAGATTTCAATGCCCGGGTCGTAGAGCGTGCATTTGGCGCGGGGAAAGGCGATGCCGTGGTCGCTCACGAAGAGCACCAGGGTCTGATCCAGCATGCCGCGATCTTCGAGCACCTTGATGACTTGACCGACGTGCGCGTCGGCTCGATTGACACAGCCTTGAAAGTCCGCCACGTCGGCGCGAGTGTTCGCAGCGTCCACCAGGTAGGCGGGCACGGTGATCCCCCTGGCGTCGAACGACCCGCCGCCGAAGCCATGGTCGTCCACGCGGTGGGTCTCGGTGAGGCCGATCTGCGCCACAAACGGACGCCCAGGATCGGCATCGATGAACGCGGCAACCCCGGCAATGATCGCTGCAATGTCGCGACTGTCGTCGTAGAGGTCATTGCCCATGCGCAACGGATCGCGCGCAGCGTGCTCCACGCCCCAGTGGCCGCTGCGGTAGCCCGCCGTGCGCAAGACCTGCGGAATGGTGCGCTCGTTGGGGTGCAGGTCCCAGCGGTGCTCGCCGTGCGTCAGCCCCATGGTTCCATTGGCGTGGGGATAGCGGCCGGTCGTCAGGCTCGCGCGGCTCGGCGAGCACTGCGGTGCCGTGGTGTAGGCATTGAACCGCGCCCCGCCGGCCGCCAGCCGGTTCAAATTCGGCGTATCCACGCTGGCAACGCCGTATGGCGCAATGAAACGGCCCGTGTCGTGGGTCGTAATGATCAGGACGTTAGGTAGCGCCATAGGCCCCAATGTATGAGGCCGCGGGCGTGCATGTGTATTCGCTCGCGTTGGAATTGCTTCGTCAGCTGCCTGCCGACTCGCCTATGCACCGTACCGTGAGCACGCGATCCGGTCCGGCGTTTGTGGTTCCCGGTGCCATAATCTCCCCACGTTGAACAGCTTGGATGGGAGACACGTTTCATGCAGACATTCATTGGCCTGATCAGCCTGCAGGCCGACTCAGGGGCAGCCGAAGGCGCCTACCGCGATGCGCTGGGCGAAGGCGCTCCGGAGACGCGCAAAGTCATCGAAGACCACGGCGGAAAGCTCGTGGAGATCTACCTGACCATGGGGCAATTCGACAGCGTGGCCGTCATGCAGTTTCCCGACGCGGTGGCTTGCGCGCAGGCCATTCTGGCGCTGCGCGAGCATTTCGGCGCCGGAACCCAGACGCTGCAGGCGTTCCCAGAAAGCCAGTGGCCCGAGGTGGCCAAAGGAATCTAACGCCTTCGTTGCTCACGCCTGAAACTTCGTCGGACAAACTCGCAGTCGGCTTCACCAGCTAGATTGCCGTCAGCCAACAACCTCGAACGCTTCGTGCCGGTGGCCGCGCTTGATGCGGTAGGTGTGAAAGTCGTTGCGGTCAAGCGTGAAAACCGCGACTAGCTCGAGTCGTTCCGCCGTCGCCACAAGCGAAGCGTCGGCTAGGTCCATCGGGGCGTCGGCGTACTGCGCCATGAGCGCGAAGGCCCGGGCCAGGCCCTCGTCATCCAGGAACAGCACGCGCAGCCCCTCGCCGGCAATGAACTCCATCAAGCGTCTGGCCCCGAGGCTTGCCGGCCGGAGGAGGTGAAAGGCCTCGGTCAGCACGGGAACGGTTGTGGCGATTGGCTGCTCAATGGTCCGAAGAGTGTCCACGCAGCGACGATGGTCCGCGTCGGCTGGATCGAACAGGGCCACGAGCGGTCCGGTGTCGACCAGGATCACCGCCGGTGCTTCGTTGCGATAGCTTCGGCGACCGCGGCCTTCGCATCCCTGGCCGCAGCCGTCGCATACCCACCTGGCCCGAGATCAAGCCTCCGATATACCTCGTACGGTGTCGCGGCCGCATCGTCCAGCGACGCAGCCGCATATGCGTGCAGACCGCGCTTGAGCACGTCCGAAATCGTCAGTCCGGTCCTTTTGCGCACGGCGGCCAGTATGCGCTCTGCCGGCTCGTCAAGCCGCACCGTTCTGACGCCCATTCAAGTCCCCAAGCCTTGCTGTATTACACAGTGTACGACGCAGCCTGGTGCTCGCCGGCGGAGACTCGCGTGGCGTTTCGCCTGCACCAAGCGCAATTGCTTGGAGACCAGATTCGGCGACCAGGAGTGATGCGGCTACTCCTTCACCTCCATCCGTGCCAGGATGTCTCGTATCTCGGTGAGGATCTCGGTGGCGCCTGCGGCCGCCTTGGGAGCGTCTTCATCGGGCTCGGCGCCCAGCACTCGTTGCCGCTGCATGAGGATCGCGTTGCGAATCTCTTCCGCATCCACCACACCGATCAGATCGCCCTCGCTGCTGGCGTACTGGCCCGACTGCCCCGCGGTCTCCACCCGCAAGCCGCGCAGCTTGAAGTGACGCATCACCGGCCCGTCGTGCAGGCGCAGGTCGGTGATCCGATTCAGCGGGATGGTGGATTCGCGGCGGTTGAAGACACCTTTGCGGAGCTCGATGGCCTGCGTCGTCAGTCGCGCGGACAAGCGCCGGTGATACTCCGGGGCGAACCAGAGGCTAAAGAGCAACCAGAACGGGATGAGCGGAATCCCGACAATAGTGACGGCCAGGTAGATTGAGATCAGCCACCGCCAATAGGCAATGACCCGGCGGTCGAACTCGGCGTCACGCAGCGTCTGTCCAGTCGCTCCGGGTTGGTCAAACGGTTCCGATCCCATCACTGCATCCCCCCTGCGTCTCCATGTCGAAAATGCGCTGATTGCCGGCACTACATGTCCGAGCGCCGAACAAACGCATGCTGGATGCTGGCCATTTGCCACTGTATACGGCAAGGCTGAAACCAGATTCCCGCCGCCGCTAGACTCCGGCGAGCCGCTCACGCACTGGAGCACTTGCCATGTCCCCAGAAGACCGACTTGCCGGTTTGGGCATCGAATTGTCGGACCTGCCGCCCCCGCTCCCCGACGCACCCTACATCCCAGCCGTCGTCACGGGAGACCTGGTTTGGGTCTCGGGTCACTCACCGGGAGGCGATTGGCGTCCGGGTCAGGTGGGTGCCGACTACACGGTCGCCGAGGCCAAACAAGCGGCGCGGGCGGCGGGGATTGGGCTGCTGTCCGCCGCGCGCTCCGTGGTCGGATCGCTCGACCGCATTGAACGGGTCGTGCGCATGCTGGGGCATGTGAACGCCGCACCGGGCATGGACCAGGCCGGCGAGGTCGTCAACGGCTGCTCGGAGCTGATGCTTGAGGTGTTTGGGCCCGAGGGCCGGGGCGTGCGCTCGGCAGTTGGCGTGGGCACCATGCCGCGCAATGTCCCACTGTCCATAGAGGCGGTGTTTCAACTCAAGGCTTGACCCGGAGCGACGCTCGGATTGATTCGTCCCTGCGTCAATGCAGCCCACGCGAGTCGCGGCTGCATTTCGCCTGGCAATGGTATTTATGTCAACTTCGAGCCACGACAACGGCTCGTGGGCACATCCCGCGACTCGTCCCTTGACGGCCCGAGCCGGCCGCACCACCATGCTGACCACGCGCTTCCACGCGTTGCTCGCCCACTGGCGAACGCGCTGCCCAGCAAGGGGTTGACGTGTCGAGCGATAACCAATTCGGCATTCCCGGCGTTCCGTTTCCGGTGGGTGTGGAGTACTACCGCGCACCGGTTCCCAAGCCAGAGCTGTGGGACGAGGACTTCGCACGCATCCGCGCCGGCGGCATGCGCGTCATTCGCACCTTCAACTATTGGAATCACCTCGAGCCGCGGCCTGGAATCTACGAGACTGACGACGTCGACCTGCTCTTCGATCTGGCCCACAAGCACGACCTGCGCATGTGGCTCGACCTGCCGCTGGCCACGCACGGCGCCTGCCCCGAGTGGCTCACGCGCGAGCACCCCGACATGCGCGTGGTCAGCCATCGCGGCCACGTCTCGCTGACCAGCGCCAGCCCCGCGTATCCCCAGGGCAGCCAGATCCACTGCTACGACCATCCGGCCTGGCGCGAATACGGCGAGCTGCTGCTGCGCTACATGATCGGGCGCTACAAGGACCACCCGGCCATGCTGGTGTGGGGCCTTTGGGACGGCATCGCGCTGTCGGCCGCCTGGAGCAAAACGTCCGACGGCTTGCCCTGCTATTGCCCCAGCACACTCGCGCGTTACGACGCCTGGCTGAAGGAGCGCTTCACGCTCGACGAGCTGAATGCGCGGGTGCAGCGGCGCTATCGCCGCTGGGAGGACGTGCAACCGCCGCGCTCGAACCAAAACGTCGTCGAAATGCTGCTCTACAAGCAGTTCCACTACGAGAACCTGGCGGGCCATCTCCAGTGGGTCATGGACGTCGCCAACGACGTGGACCCGGTGCACGAAAAGCGCTCGCACGGCGCCTGGTATCCCCGTCCCCAGGACACCAAATGCGCGCCCGTCGCCGATAGCTGGGGCATGTCCATGTCGTCCAACAACCTGCTGACCTCCGAAGACCCCTACAAGCTTTCGGAGCGGGCCTTCGGCTACGACTGGTCGCGCAGTGTCGGCAAGAACGGTCGCTGGTGGAACGAAGAGATCTACTCGGGCATGTCGGGCGGCGGCGTGACCTGGCGCAAGCAATCCGCGCCCGAGGAACCCACCATGCTGTTGTGGATGTGTCTAGCCTCGGGCGGCGCGGGCGCCATGTACTGGCAATACCGTCCCGAGTACTTCAGCTTTGAGTCGCCCGGCTACAACCTGATCGCCTTGGACGGCCAGCCCACCGCCCGCTGGCAATCCACCATCGAGGCGTTGTGCCAGATCGCCGGTATGGAAGAGCACCTGCCGCTCACCTGCGACACAGCGGATGTGGCCGTCGTCTACCACTCGGAGTCCCAGGAGCTGTTCTCCTACAACGACGAGGACGACCGCTATCTCGACGACATGCGCGGCGTCCACCGCACGCTCTGGGCGAACGGCGTTCCGGTCGACATCGTGTCACCCGGCATGGACTGGTCGCCCTACCGCCTCATCTACCTGACCAACGCGGCGCTGATGACGGACGAGCTCCGCCGGCGCATCGAGCAAACGCTCAGCGCCAACCCGGACGTGCAATTGGTGGCCGACGGGAGCTTTGGGCTCTACTCGGCTGACGGGCAATCGTCCTATGGGCCGCCCGAGGGCTTCGCCGAGCGCGTGGGCGTGAGAGTGGCGGACTTCAACGCCATCACCGAGCGCGATATCGCCATGGGTCGGAACGTGCTTCGGACGCCCACGGGTGAGATTTCGATCAGCACTCCATGCGGCTACGCCGTGCTTGAGCCCAAGGGCGACGCAACCGCCGTTGCCTCGCTTGAAGGCGAGACGGTGGCCGTGCGCAGCGCCGACGGACGATTGACGTGGTGGGGGCTGTCGCTGTCGGCCGGATTCGGCAACGCCGGCCACCCGGACCTGGTCCTTCCCCACGTGCGCGCAGCCGGCATTGAGGCGCCGCTGACGATCGAGGGATCGGGCGTCGTGCCGGTGGTTCGCGGTTCGGCCATCGGTGGTGACGTGGCCTTTCTGTTCAATCTCGAGCGCTCCGCGGCCAATGTGACCGTGCGCCCGCGCCACTCGATTCGGTCGGCACGCAATCTGCTCGCCAAGGCGGACCTTCCCCTCGGTGACGACGGATTCGAGCTCACAATTCCGGCCTGGAAGCACGCAGTGGTGCATCTGGCCTAGCAATCGATTGCCGAGATCGGCTCGCGGTGAGGTAGTCCGCTAGCGACGTTCTGGGCGGCCAGCGGTTGGGGCCGCGTATCCGCCCAGCGCTACGTCACCCGGATGCGGAACCAGCGAATGTTGCGGATGCCGTCTTCCTCGCACCAGAAGACGGCGAACACGTCACCGTCGGGCAGCGAGAGCATCTGCGGAAAGCCGAACTGCAGGTCCACCAGCTCGTCCGCACCCGCGCCTTCGCCGGTCATTCCTGACGATGCGCCCTGCCAGACGGCCAGCTCTTCCAGATTCACCCAAGCGTCGCCATCGATGCGGACGCGTTGGGCCCACAGCCCGGGTCGGTTGTCGCGACGGTAGAGCGCCAGCACCGTCCCGTCCGCCAGGACGTGCAGCTTGGTCGTTTGCCCTCGCAATCCCGTAGCTCGCGGGTGCGAAAACGACCAGCTATCTGCCGAGATCACATAGGGCGTCGGTTCGCTATGCCCCGAGGTCTCGTCGTAGGCCCAGGCAACCTGCAAGAGCCGGGCGTCGGACAGCTCCACGATGGACTGTTCCCAGGAGAGCACGTGGCGGTCGTATTGATCCAAGACGTCCAGATAGGTTGGCCACGACTTGCCGTGGTCGAACGAGACCAGCGCGATCGCCTTCATGCCGTTCGGCGCGTCGCCATCCCAGCCCTTCCAAGTGGCGGTGGGCCAGAGCCAGCGGCCGTCGCGCAGCACGATCACCGCGTGGCAGATCTCGAACGACGGCCCTTCCAGCGGCGGCTCGATAGTCTCCGGCCTGCTCCAGGTATGCGCGTCGTCAGCGCTGCGCAGCAAGATCAAATCGACCGGCACGAAGCCCAACGTGTCGCGATTCACCAGGCTGTCGTCGTCGGGCCGGCGGTAGGCGCGAGCGCCGGTCGCAATCAGCTCGTTCGGTCCCACGCGGGCGATGCGCGCAAAGCTCGTCACGCGGCCCTGGACGGAGTCCTGGAACATGCGCACCGGTTCCGACCATGTGCGGCCCTCGTCGGACGAGCGCGCGACATAGGTCGCATAGTCCAGACTTTCGGCGTGCTCGGCGATGTCGAAGGCAGCCACCAGCTCCCCGGACTCGAGCAGGACCGCGGTCGGGTGCCACGTGTGTAGAGGCGGCGACTGAGATTCCAGACTGCGATAGACCAAGCCGGATTCGATGACTTCGATCACAGGCAGCCTCCGAAGCTCGCAGGCTTCGAGTATAGGCGGCCGACCGCATCGCCGGTCGCCACTACAATCGCGCCGCACCAGATCGCACGGCGGACAACGGCTTGACGCGCGCTGGCATCGACATCGGCGGCACGTTCACGGACCTGTTTGCTGTGGCGGATGATGGACGTACGTGGACCGCCAAGGTCTTGACCACGCCGGCCAATCCTGCCCATGGGCTGTTGGACGTGCTGGAGCGCTGGCAGGCGGCCTCGGGCGAGGACGAGATCCGCGAGATCGTGCACGCCACCACTGTCGCCACAAATGCCGTTCTCGAGGGCAAGACAGCGCGGCTGGGCATGGTGACGACCCGCGGGTTTCGCGACGTATTGGAAATCGGGCGGCATCAGCGGCGCGATCTCTACAACCTGTTCCTCGAGAAACCACCGGTCCTCGTGCCGCGCGAGCGGCGACTGGAGGTGCGCGAACGCATCGGCGCCGACGGCTCGATCATCGAACCCCTGAGCGAGTCTGACGTGCTGCGCGCCGCCCACGAGCTGAAGGGCCTGGGGGCCGAGGTCGTCGTGGTGGCGTTTCTTCACAGCTATGGCTACCCGCAGCACGAACGGGAAGCCGCCGACGTCATCGCGCGCGAGACGGGCTTGCCCGTGGTCGCGAGCCACACGGTGTGCCGCGAGTATCGGGAGTACGAGCGCTTCAGCACGGCAGCCGTGCATGCGGCCGTCCTGCCACGCGTCGCTACCTACGTGCGCGAAATCGGCTCACGGCTCACGGCGCGAGGCATCGCTGCGCCGCTCTCAGTGATGCAGTCAAGCGGCGGCATGGCGCCGGCCGCCACCGTCGCGCGCGAACCGGCCTCAATCGTCGAATCGGGACCGGCCGCGGGAGTCATCGCCGCCGCCGAGGTGGGGCGTCGCCTGGGAGCATCCAACGTGATCTCCTTCGACATGGGCGGCACCAGCACCAAGGCTACGCTGATCCGCGACGGCCATGCCACCATCAACAACGACTACGAAATCGGCGGCGGCCTGCACGGCGGCTTTGGCACCGGCTACCCGCTCCGCACCCCGGTGATCGACTTGGTCGAGATCGGCACGGGCGGCGGCTCGATTGCCGGCGTGGACGCCGCCGGTTCGCTATATGTGGGTCCGAGAAGTGCCGGCGCCGATCCGGGACCGGCGTGCTACGGCCTGGGCGGCACGCGTCCCACCACCACCGATGCCAACGTGGTGCTCGGCCGCCTGCGGCCCGACCGATTTGCCGGCGGCCATATCCAGCTTGACCTAGATGCCGCGCGCAGGGCTGTCGCCGAGCACGTGGCGGCGCCGCTTGGCATGAGCATCGAGCGGGCGGCGGAGGGCATCCTCGCCTTGGCCGGCGCGCAGATGGGACGGGCGTTGGAGCTTGTGTCTGTCGCCCGCGGCCACGACCCACGCGACTTCGTGATGGTGGCGTTTGGCGGGGCCGGTCCTATGCACGCCGCCGACCTCGCGCGTGAGCTCGGCTGCCGGCAAGTGGTGATTCCGCCCGAAGCCGGCGTGCAATCGGCGCGTGGGCTGCTCGTGGCGGAAGCTCGCCGCGATTTCTCCTCAGCCATGTTGAACAAAGAGGTTGATCTGGACCTTGCCGAGGTCAAGCGGCAATACGAGGAACTGCGCGACCAGGGTGGGCGTGAGCTGCGCGAGGCCGGCTTCGGAGACAACGCCATCAGCGCCCGTTTCGGCGTCGATGTCCGCTACGCGGGTCAGGCATACGAAGTCCCGGTGTGGTTGGACGAGCCCGAGGCATTTGACGATGCCCTGCGGCAACAGGTGAATAAGGAGTTCCACCGCGAGCACGCCCGGCTGCACGGCCATCGCGACGAAAACGCGGCGATTGAGTGGGTCGCGCTCCGCGCCAGCGTCACCGCCGCCACGACTCGGCCACGACCCACCGAACTTGCGCCGGCTGCCGAGCCGCTGGCCCGGCGCATGGTTGGTGTCCAGCCCATGATCTGGGCCGGCGAGAGCCTTGATGCACCCGTTTACGCCCGGGAGCGGCTCGGCCGGGACGACCGCCTCGACGGGCCCGCCCTCGTCATCCAAGATCAGACGACGCTGGTGGTTCCGCCCGCCACGTCCGCCCACATCCAAGCGACGGGCGACATCGTGTTGGAGATCGCACCCGCATGAGCGCCGCCGTCGATCCGATCACCCTCGCGCTGATTCGCAACCGGCTGGTGGCCGGCGCGGAGCAAATGGCCGTCACCTTGTGGAAGAGCTCGTTCTCCACCGTGATTCGCGAGGTTCTGGACTACTCAACCGCGATCTTCGACGCCGAAGGCCACATGGTCGCCCAGTCGTCGCAGATCCCGTTCCAGATGATGACCATGTCCGCGCCCATGCGATACCTCGTCCGCACCGGCTACGACTGGCAGCCAGGCGACGTGGTGCTCATGAATGATCCCTATGCCTGCGAGGCACAGCACCTGCCCGACTACACGGTGTTTCGGCCCGCGTTTATCGGCGGCGAGCTCATCGGGTTTGCCGGCGCCATCGGGCACATGCTGGATACGGGCGGCGGCGCCGCCGGCGGTTACTTGGCCTCGGCCACCGAGATCTATCACGAGGGCCTGCGCATTCCGCCCAGCAAAATCATTCGGGGCGGCGAAGTCAACGAAGAGCTGCTGCAGCTCATTGGATTGAACGTGCGCGAGCCCGAGAAGCTGCGCGGCGACCTGACGGCCATGTGGGCCTGCACCTCGCTCGGAGAGGCGACCCTGGAGGCGCTGGCCGAGCAGTACGGCAAGGTCACGGCCCGCGCCGCCATGGCCGAGATCCTGGACAGCACCGAGCGCCAGGTGCGACAGCGCTTGGCGCTCATCCCCGAAGGCGCCTATCGCGGCGTCGATCACGTGGACGACGACGGCATCACGGACGACCCGCTGCGCATCGAGGTCGCAATCACCCGTCGCGGCGACGCGCTCGAGGTGGACTTTGCCGGCACTTCCCCGCAGCCCGCGGGCCCGGTGAACGCCACGATGGAGATGACGCGCAGCTCCGTCATGTACGTCGCCATGGCGACCATCGGCATGGACATTCCAAAGAACGACGCCTGGCGCCGCGCGATCACGGTGCGGGCGCCCGAGCGATCGCTGGTAAATGCCGGTCCACCGGCCCCAGTGGCCAGCCGCGTCACCACCTGCCACCGCATCGTGGACGCCATGATGCAGGCGCTGGTGCAGGCGATTCCGGACCGTGTCACCGCCGGCTACTACGGCGCGAGCAACATCTGTAACATCGGCGGTTTCGACGCCGGCACCGGCGCACCGTGGGTGCACTTCGAAATCGAGGTGGGGGGCTGGGGCGCGCGGCCCACGTCGGACGGGCTAGATGCCTACAGTGCCCACGTCCACAACCTGGCGACCACTCCCATCGAAGTCGTCGAGTCGAACCCGCGTCTGCGCGTCGAGCACTATGCGCTCCTGCCGGGCACCGGCGGGGCAGGGGAGTTCCGCGGCGGTCTGGGCCTGCGGCGCGACATTCGAGTGCTCGTCGAGGGCGCGCGTTTGAACCTGCTTGGCGACCACTACAAATTTGCGCCGCTTGGCATGCTGGGCGGTGAGCCCGGCGTGTCTGGCCGCTATGTCCTCAACCCCGAAACCGAGCATGAGCGCCGCCTGCCGAACAAGGTCTCCAACATGCCCATTGCCGTTGGCGACGTGATCTCGATGCAGACCTCGGGCGGCGGCGGCTTCGGCGACCCGATCGACCGCGATCCGGCCCTCATCGAGCGAGACCGCCGCGAGGGCAAGCTCTAGCGCGACGGATCGGTGGCCCATGCCGTCCGGTGGCCCATGCTGCGTGCAGCATGGGGAGCGACAACTACCGCCCACTCGTGATAGCCCCCGAAATGGCTCCAAGCGCGCGGCCCTGAGCCATCGCCCGCGCCTTAGAGCGTCGCGCCCTCGTCCAGCGGCCAGATGGGCCGGCGCAAGCGTTGGTACGGCAGCTTCCGCGCGTCGTGCGGCTGGCAGCTGGGGAATTCGACCCGGTGAATGCTGTCGGAGACGCGCGAGAACGCGGCGCGGAAGTGATTGATCGACTTGAGACCGATCCAGCGCAGGGCGGCCGGGTCGAATCCCATCTTGCGTATCGGCTCCAAATCGTAAATCTGGCTGCGCTCGGTCATCACCGCCACGTACACCCCGCCTTGGCGAAGCACCGCCGTCGGCCCGTAGTCCTCGCGGATGCCGGCATGCATCGGGCCCTCGATGATGAACTTGCCGTCCCATAGATGCTCGACAGTCGCCGTCATTGGCACCGGCGCTCCCTGCGAGGCGATCGATTTTCCGCCCACCTCGACGGTTAGCTCGGCGCCGATGCCTGCGGCAGTCGCGGCGGCCGCTACTTCCGGGTCCCACACGCAGGCCAGCAACGCATTCTGCAGGTCGGCCTCGAGGAACGCCCGCAGCATCCCGGTGGAATCGCCGGGAGTGCCGGCGCCGGGGTTGTCCTGCGGGTCCGTGATCACCGCCGGCCAGCTATCCATTTCGCGCGCGGCCTCCAGCGCCTCGTCGAAACTCACCATATGGGCGTCAAAGTGCTCGCGCTGGGAAAACACCCACTCGCCGAGCGCGCGTGACTCGCGGTCGGCCAGCGCCTGGTCACCGTCCGCGATGACAATCACCGACGATCCCGCGTGCTCGATGTCCGCCCAGGTAAACCCCGGCGCCACGGAAGCTGTAAGGATTCCCGGCTGGGCCTCCAGCTTGTGCGCTCGACCGATGATCGACTTGAACGGCTCAAGCCCCGTGAACTGACCGGCCACCCAGAGCTGCGGCAGCTGGGTCCAGCCCATCGCAGGCTCGATCTCGCCGCGCAGGGTGCGCACGATCAGGTCGGCGGCCTCGCGCCCGCGCTCCCGCAGGTCGGTATGTGGGAAGTTGTCGCAGGGGATGATGACGTCGGCCATTTCCACCATCTGCGGCGTGATGTTGCAGTGCAGGTCAAGCGTCACAAAGATCGGCCGGTCGGGCCCCATGACTTCCCGGACCGACGCGAGCAGGTCGCCTTCGGCGTCCTCGACGCCCTCCGCGACCATCGCGCCGTGCAGGTCGAAGAGACCGCCGTCGACCGGCATGGCAGCCTGCAAGCGCTCGATGAATTCGCCCTTCAGGCGACGCCACGCCGACGCCTCGATGGGTCCCGACGGCTGCGTCGCCGTCCACAGCAACCCCACGAGATCGAAGCCGTGCTCCTCGGCGCTTTCCAGGTAGCCGGCTGGCTCACGGTTAGTCCCGCGATGCGCTTCCAGAATCTCCTGGCCGCGCACGATGCCCAGGGCCGACCCCTGAGAGAACGATTCGTAGGGCGTGGGAATCGGCGTAAAGCTGCTGGATTCGTGGGCGATGGTGCCGGTGGCGATGCGCATGACGCCTCAAGTAAGTCGTTGATCGGGCTTGATGGTACGCGAGCCGGCGGCACGGGGGCGCCAAATCCGGTAGTGGGTCACTTTGATTCCGTCATTCCCGCGAAGGCGGAAATCCATCCCCAGCTTGCCTGGGGCCGAACCAAGGGCGCATGCGTTGCCACTCCGGACGACAGGCTGCCATGCCACCCTCGCATAGCAAAATGACCCACTCCTCCAAATCCAAGGCCGCGCGGACCCTCCGGCCTAGGCCGCCGCCTCCGCCATGAGCGCCTGGTAGCGCGCCACGGCCTCCGGCACAAGGTTGCCGAGCCCCAGGCCGGGGCCTTGCGGCAGCACCACGTGTCCGTCCACAAGCTCCGGCGGCGTATCGACGATCTCGTAGTTGGCCATCGCCGTGGCTCGCTGCTGGATCATGCCCTCACCGCGATAGCTGACGAGCGCCGGGTACTCGATCATCGGCTCCAGGCCCGCCACGCTCAGGATCTGCGTGTGGCACGTCACGGTGAAGACCGTCCACGGACCGTGCGGCACGCACATCATTCCCGCGGCCTCTGCCTCGCGCGCCACCTGAAGGGTCTGCGTGATGCCCATTTGCGCCGCGTCCGGCTGGACGATGTCGAGCGCGCGCCGCCGGATGAACGGGTCAAACTCCTCGGTCGTGGTCAGGCTCTCCCCAGTGGCGATGTGGACCGACGTGGCCGCGGTCACCTCGGCAAAGCCGTCCACGTCCAACGGATGCAACGCCTCCTCGAAGAAGTACACGTCGTAGGCCTCGAGCTTGCGCGCGGCGGCGATAGCGTCCTGTGGGGTCCAGTCCGGGTCGAAATAGGCGGGACATCCGAAGTCGACGCTCAGGCGAATGTCGGGGCCCAACGCCTCCCGCGCCGCGGCCAGCTTGGCCATTCCCTCGTCGTTGAAATTGTTGCCCCAGCCGAACTTGACGGCCTTGAACCCCTGCTCACGCAGCGTCCTGCATTCGCGGGCGATCTCTTCTGGGGGCTTGCGCCGCAGCCGTCGCTCCCGCGCGTCCTCGTCGCTCTTCTTGCTCGCGGCGTAGTACATCGTGGATGCCGAGCCATAGGCCAGCACGCGATCCACACGCGCGCCGCCGAGCAGCTCGTGCACCGGCTTCCCGCGGCCTTGCCGGCGATGTCCCACACGGCCATGTCGATGGCGGCCATGGCGTTCGCCTGCAGGCCGCCGCGGTCGGCGCGTCCGCGCTGCGCGGGCCATCGCTGGGTCATCCGCCGCCACAGCGCCTCGGGAACGGTGGGATCCTGACCCACGACAAACAGGCGCAGGCCGTCGCTGGGATCATTGATGATCGCTTCGATCATGCTCGGCGGGGAAGCGGTGGACCCGACTCCCACGATGCCTTCGTCCGTGTGAACTTCGATCAGCGTCAGCCGCGCCGGATGGCGCAGCAGCGAGCGAATGTCAGTTATGCGCATGGTCGATGCTCCAGTAGAGCCATCAGTGGCTGCCGGCTCACTCTCTCCGAACCAGCATCACATGATCGAGCATGAGGCGCGGCCGGTCCCCTATCTCATTGTTGAAGATCTCGAGTTGCAACTCTTTGCCGGCGACCTGCCGCAACGGATACACGCCAACTCGAAGGCCTCCCAGCGTTCGCCGCGCCAAACGGCAACCTCCTCACCATCGGCCAGTAGTCGCATGCCGACGCCGTTCATGCAGCTCTCCGGCAATAAGGAACATGAGGTATTGATCGTCCCTCGCCTTGAATGTCGGGGAATACGCCCGGCCCGTCCGCTCCCACTTGCCCGGAAAGTACGTCGTCAGAAATCCCAGGCCCCACATGGCCACGAATCGGAATGATCCTGTCGGAAACGGCGCCAACGCGTGGTTGGTGACCGCTTTGCCTTCGCGATGCCAGCCATCCAGGTCGGTCCCGTCAAAGCGCCCCAGGAACTGCTCGCCCACATACCGGCCGCCGTCCTTCGCAAAGCGGTTACCGGCCGGGTCGGTCTGCGAGTAACGATTGATAGCCCGCAGGTCGCGACCAGCGAAGCGCTCGTTCGCCCAAATGTGATCGAAGACGTCGAATGGCATCCAGGTTTCCGGGCCGACCTTCACAGCGTAGTTCGCCCGAGCGAGTGCTTCGGCTTCGGTTGCAACGGCTGGGTAGAGACGGATGTTCACTCCCCGGCGCTGAAGATACCCCGGCGGCGCCGACCGGTCGTGAGCAATTCGTCGCTCACTATTCGTCAGCGTGACCGGATTACGGGCTATCGTGTGGTCGGCAAGCCCAAATAGGTCGATGACCGTTAGGTTTGGCAAGTAATACGAGACAATTCCGATAGACGATTCATACATCACCGCATCGCTTGGAATGACCTGGCGGGACGACTCCTCATAGGCCTGCCATCCAGGTATTGCTGGAGCGTTAAATCCGTGGTGTTGGTGGGTCCGTAGACCGACGAAGTTGGGCTCGGAGCTCAAGCGAAGGTCGTTAGAGATGGCGACGAGCGCCGGCATCCCTGGCGCGGCCTGCACCCACCCGGAGTTGGATTCATCAAGCACGACTTGTGGTGGGACGCCGAAATCTGGCCTAGTCACCGCCGTGCCCTCGAATAGCAGAACCGCCTGAATCGCGCTGGCATAGAAGACAAGCGGGACGAAGAGAGCGATCGCCAGGAATCGCGGTCCAGGCCACCGGAGGTGCTTCGTCAACCGCCGCAACAAGTCAGCAAGCCGGTCAGCCACCCGGGCAACCCCACCAGCGGCAGGGACCGCCAACAACGGCCAGTAGAAGTCCATGGGTCGGTATTCGTAAAGGTCCCCGCCTATCTCAAAGAGATAGGCCATGTGCGTCCCGACCACCAGCAGCACCAGGGCGTAAAGCCCATCCCGGTGCTCGCGCCAACGGGCGCGCAAGGCCACGTACGCGAGAGGGATCAGCAGATAGAGCCCGGTCTCGATCGCGGCGGCCGACAGATAGCGAAAGCCGGACTCGTACCACGGCCCCACGTGCTTTGCGTAGTAGGTGTTCGGCAGCCATTCGCCGTAGTACCGATAGCGCGCGAGAAAGTGGCCGCCAATCAGGACGACGAAGGGGCCAGCCAGCGCCAGCGTCCCGCGCCAGTCGAGCATCCGGGCCGTGACCAGGCGGTGCACCACGAACCACCAACGCAGCAGGCCGCCAGCAGCAGGCCTTCGGGCCGCGTCAGGGCGGCAGCCGCCAGGCTTAGCGAGGCGGCCAGCAGCCCCCAGCGATTGGCGCCGAAGACACTCAGGCAGGCCACTGCGACGAGGGCGAAGAAGGTGAACTGCCGTGTCTCCAGCCCGCCGCCCGAGGTCCACACGGCGAAGGTCGCGCTGCTGCAGATCAACCCCAGCGCCATCCAGGCGATCAGCCCTCGGTGGCGCAGGAACGGCATCCGCGCCACCCACCACAGCATCACGGCAATCGTGCCGACGGTGTAGATGACCGACAGCCAGTTGGCGACGTGCTCCGGCCGGATGCCGAGCACGCGCCAGATTGCGGCGAGCTCCAGAATCCACAGGAAGTTGGTGTAGCCCTCCACGTACTCGCCGGGATTGAATACCAAGCCGTGCCCTTCGAGCAGGTTGCGGACATAGCGAAAGCTGATGAAGGCGTCGTCGGTGATGAACCACCCAACGCTGGTCAGCCATCCCAGCAGGGCCAACCAGGGGGAAAGCAGCAGCGCAATGACGACATGGCCCTTCCGCGGTATTCGCGTCAGTTGGCGCAAGGCACTCACGCGCGCATTCGCCGGAAGCCAGCCACCACGATCATCAGGCCAAATGCAGCGCCTGCAGCGCCTCGCGCAGCTCGGCGATTTCCGCGTCGGTGGCGTTGGGCGCCGGAGATCGCCTCCAGCGTGGCGATACGCCGTGCGCCTCGCCCATGGAAGCGAAAAAGCCGTTGCCGCCGATCCTGCACGCTGCCACCAAAGGCGCGATTGCCAACTCGGAGCGCTCAACTGCCGCCCACGCCGTGGCGTTGTCCCCCGCCTGCAACGGCGTTCCAGTAGGTCATGGCCGGCTCGGGATACGAGCGCACGAACACGTCCAGCCATGAGCGGCACCCGTGGGGCCACAGCAGATGGTGGCGCTTCATGCCCCCGCCGCCGGTCATCGGCCAGCGGTCGCCCCAGCGCATCAGGACCTCGTGGGCGTAGGCGAGGTCGATGTCTTCCTTGAACGCCAGCAGATTCGGCTCGTCCTCAACCAGCTCGCAGGTGCGCAGCGGCACGTTGCCCACGAACATCACGCGCGTTTGCTGCGCCACGCCGCGATACCAATCCGCCAGCGACTCCGGCGTTCCGCGCGCCCATTCCGCGGGACGGGCCATGTATAGGTCGAACCCCAGATCGTCCGCATATGCCGCGAACTCGCGCGCCTTGTTCAGCCCCCACATCGCATCGCAGGCGATGGTGACCGCGCGCCGCCCGACGTGATCGATCACGATGCGGTGGATTCGGGCAACCTCGTCGTCGGTCAGCAGCGACACCAGCGACTCGCCCCAGGTGAGCATGATGACCTCGACGCCGGCGTCCAGCGACGCGTCGATCGTGGCCCGCATGCCGTCCGGGTCGATCTCGCCATCCGGCGTGAACTTGGTCGGCAACGGATTCACCGGCCCGCGCAGCCGGGCCTGAATCTCGTCCGCGCCGCGCCAATGGCTCAAGTGACGGCGCCGCCAGCCCTCATACCATCAGCTCCCCGCCGGTGATGTCGATTGCCGCGCCGGTGATGTAGCCGGCGCGCTCGGAGGCGAGAAATGTCACAAGCTCCGCGACCTCCGACGGCTTACCGAGGCGCTGCAGCGGAATCGAGGGGATATAGGCATCGATGCGTTCCTGGGGCCACGCGTCTTTGATCATCTGCGTGTCGATCATGCCGGGGCACACCGAGTTGACCGTGATTCCGTGCACCGCGAGCTCCAGGGCCGATGCGCGCGTGATGCCAAGCACCGCCGCCTTCGACGCCGTGTAGTGAGCGCCGGCCACCGTGCTGACGTTCTTGCCCGCCGTCGACGAGAAATTGACGATGCGTCCGTAGCCGTTCGCGGCCATAGGCGTCATCGCGGCCTGAATGAACGTGAACACCGCCTGCACGTTGACCGCGAACACCCGCGCCCATTCCTCGTCGGTAATCTCGTGAATCTTGCGGTGATACGCGATGCCGGCGTTGTTCACCAACACATCCAGCCGGCCGTAGTGGTCCGCCACCTCGGCGACGATGGCGCGCACACGATTGGGGTCAGACACGTCGCCATGCACAGCCAACGACCCGTTTCCGATGGCTTGGCTCGTCGCTGCCGTTACTTCAGGGTCCAGGTCGTTCACGGCCACCTGTGCACCGCGGGCCGCCAGGAGCTCGGCTATCGCTTGTCCCATTCCGCGGGCCGCGCCCGTAACCAGGGCAACGCGACCATCAAATTCATCTGCCACCGTTGGCCTCCAATCCATCACCTCGCGCGATTGTGCCTCATGGCCGTCGCGCCGAAACCGATCAATCGGGCCAGAAGACGCGCTCGGCGGTGCCGTACAACAGCTGGGCACGGTCGCCGCTGCTGAGGAAGTCGGCGTGCTCCGCCAGCAGACCCACCGACGCCTCATAGCTGTGTGGCGGCACCGTCTGCAGGGGGCTGTCGCTGGCCCACATGCACCGCTCCGGCCCGAACGTATCCAGCACCCGGCGAACGATGGGCAACATGTCCAGATATGGCGGCCCGTCCTGACTCAGCGCGGCGAACGCGCTCACCTTCACCATCGTGCGTGGATGCCGGGCCAGCGCACAGAGCGCGTCCACGTCCTCCGCCGTCGCCCCCGTGGCCGGCCCGAGGCGCGCCAGGTGATCCACAATCACCGGCGCTTCGCCGTGCCGAGCGCACATCCGGTCGATTTCGGGCAAGTCATCGGCCCCACACAGGAAGCTGAGCGGCAGGTTCCGGGCCGCCGCCATGCGAAACATCGCTTCGAACGCCGGATAGTCCAGCCATTGCTCGCCGACGGGGACCGCCGGACGCGTCGATTGCCCACGGACGCGAAACGCCCGGATGCCCTGCTCGGCCAGCGCTTGCATCGCGCGGTCTGGGTCGGGCAGGCCGACGTCCACAATGGCGGGCACGATCGCCGTGCCGGCGAAGCGCCGTGGATCGCGCTGGATGAGGTCCAAGACGTATGAGTGATCGAGGCCGTACCACGTCATCTGCACCAGGTTGAATCGGCGCACGCCTGCCGGCTCCGCCCGGGCCACAAGCTCTTCGCCATCAAAGCTCGGAAACCAAAAGTCGCTGGGGTCGAATCCCGGCGCCAGCGGGAACCGCTCGGCATCGGCGCTCCAGACGTGAACGTGCGCGTCGATGATGTCTGAATCAGACATAGGCCCTTCTTGGAAGCTTCGCCGGTGAGGCCGTCGACCAGCATGGCAGGAAACGCCGGCAATTCGCCACAAGCTAAGAAACCGTCCAGACTGGCGGGACGTAGTCAGCTTCAATGGAAGCCGTTTGAACGCAGGGGTGCCTGCCACGCCACTGGAATCTCTCGGCCCGCGCAACCGTCGCCGTGCGATCAGCCGCCGACGGCTGCTGATTGGCACCGCGGGCGCGGCAGGGGCATTGGCGCTGGCCGCCTGCGACGGCGATTCGACCGTCACGGAGAGCCGATCACCCGCGGCGAGCACACCCGAAGCTGAGCCTCCGGCACCCCCGACACCGGACGTCACACCTGCACTGCCGACACCGGAAGCCGCCGCCACTCCCGAGCCAACGCCGCAACCGCCCGCAACGGCGGCGCCGACACCGCTAACCGAGGCCCCGATCCCCGAGCCGCCGTTCGACGACGCCGACGTGGAGGTGCTGCTCTTCGGACTGTTGCAGCGTCGGAACTCGTCCCGCACCAGGGCGATCGTTGACGCCGTGGCTGCGGCCGGCGATCAGCGGTTTGTAGCCGTGCTCGTGGAATTGGTGCGGTCCAACGAAATGGTCATCATCCGCGGCCCTGGCGTACCTGGCGTGCGGAATGCCCTCAAGGCGCTGACAGGCTTCAACTTTGTCTATACCTCGGAGTGGACAAAGTGGTACGCCCAGACCAACTTGCAGGCGCCACCTGGATTCAGCCAGTGGAAGGGCTGGCTGCTGGGAGCCATCGACCCCGTCATGACCGAGTTCTTCCAGGGCGAGGATCCGGGCAAGATTCGCACGGAAGAAATCGTCTGGGGCGGCGTGCGGGTGGACGGCATCCCACCCTTGGAAAACCCGGCCTTCCGCCCTGCGGCGGACGTCGACTACCTCGAGCCCGATGACCTGCTGTTCGGCGTGTCCATCAATGGCGACCACCGGGCGTATCCCTTACGAATCCTGGACTGGCACGAGTTGGCCAACGACGTTGTCGGCGGCGTCCCCGTCTCGCTGGTCTACTGCACGCTATGCGGCGCCGGGGTGCTCTTCGACGGCAGGGTCGACGACACCGTGTTCACGTTTGGCACCTCCGGCCTGCTCATGCGCAGCAACAAGCTGATGTACGACCGCAACACCAGATCATTGTGGAATCAGTTGAGTGGCGAGCCAGTGCTCGGTCCCCTCGCGACGAGCGATATCCGGCTCAACATCTTGCCCGTCGTCGTCTCGACGTGGGCCGATTGGACGGCCCAACATCCCGACTCGCTGGCACTCGATATTGAAACCGGATACCTGCGTGCATATTCGCCTGGCGCCGCGTACGGCGCCTATTTCGCCAGCCCCGAGACGCGCTTCCCCGTGCCGTTCGAGAGCAACGAACTCCGCACCAAGGATCGTGTGTTCGGCCTCACCATCAACGGCGTCCGGCGCGCCTATCTGACCGAACTCCTTACGGAGCGCGTGGTTGTCAACGATGAACTCGCGGGCCAAAGCGTGGTGATCGTGGCGTCGCGCGGCAATCTCAAGGGAGAGGGTCGCGACCGCACCTTAGGCGCACCAGCGATCTGGCGGGCGGGCGCCGAGGTTCGGGCCTACGACGGGGGCGGATTGGAGTTCACCGCGGGCGCCGACCCGCAAGCGCTGGTGGACCAGAGCGGCGCCGTCTGGCAGGTCACCGAGGACGCCCTGCTCGGACCGGGCGGCAAGCGGCTGGAACGCCTGCCGGGCCATCTGGCCTATTGGTTCGGCTGGTTCAACTTCTTCCCCGATTCCACCGTGTATTCGGTCGAACCCTAGCCACCAAACTGGCGTTCGCTTGCGGCGGCTCTCGTAGCGCACGGTCAGAGGTCTTGGCGACGGGCTTACACTGGGCGAAGGCGACCGACCGCAGTGACAAGCGAGATTCGCATGGAGTACGCGCCCCTCGGCCCCACCGATCAGATAATCCCGCGCATTGGATTCGGCACGGCTCGCTACCACGGCGATCCGGGGGTGCTGGCGCGCGCGATCGAGCTGGGCGCTCACCTCATCGACACGGCCGAGTCCTACAACGCCTCCGGCGATGAGCCGGGCGTGGCCGAAAGCAATGTCGGTCGCGAGCTTCGAGAGGCAGGTGCAGCCGCGCTCGTGGCAACTAAGGTCAGCGCACAGAACCTTCGCTACGACAGCGTGATATCGCACGCGCTCGCCAGCCGCGAACGGCTGGGCATCGAGGTGATTGATCTCTACCAGATTCACTCGCCCAGCGGGACAATTCCAATCACCGAGACCATGCGCGCCATGGAACAGCTTGTGGCTGATGGCGTCATCCGCTACATCGGCGTGAGCAATTTCAGCGTTCAGCAAATGGAAGACGCCAGCGACGCCCTCGAAAGCTCGCCGTTGGTCGCGAACCAGGTGCCCTACAGCGTGCTTGATCGGCGGATTGAGGCGGATGTCCTGCCGTATTGCCAGGCCCACGACATCACCGTGATTGCCTTTGCGCCGCTGGCGCTTGGAAGAGTCGCTGCCGGGCCCGATGCCACCGTGATCCGGCAAGTCGCGGAAGGGGCCGGCAAAACCCCGGCGCAAGTCGCAATCCGCTGGTTGCTCGACCATGACAACGTCATTGCTATCCCCAAAACGGAGCGGCCCGAGCGAGTCGATGAGCTGTGCGGCGCCGCGGGCTGGACGCTCACGGCCGAGCAGCGGCAGGCCCTCGACGACATTCGCCCGTGACTCCGCGCCACGGGCCTGCCCGCCAACATGGGGCTTGCGCAAAGGAGATGGGCAAACCGTGAGCGCAGCATCGGGTCCGGAGGCGTCACCCACCGAGTCCCCGCACTCGGACGTCGGGATTCTCTCCGACGAGATGATCGCGGAGGCGGCGCGTCGGCCGCAGCATCCCAGCCGCAAGGCCCGCATCGGATTCATTGGGGCGGGCTGGTGGGCCACCACCAATCACATGCCGCTGCTGGCTGCTCGGAACGACGTGGAAATGGTGGCCGTGTGCGGCCTCGACACCGAAGTCCTCTCACGCGTGCAGCAGCACTTCGGTTTCCAGTACGCGACGCCGGATGCGAACGACCTGCTCAGCCACAACCTGGACGCGGTTGTCGTCGCTTCGCCGCATCGCCACCACGCCGCCCATGCCGTCGCGGCGCTGGAGGCGGGCTGCCACGTGCTCGTGGAGAAGCCCATGTGCACTCGCGCCGGAGACGCACGCCGCCTCGTCGCACTGGCACGCGACGTTGAACGGCATCTGTTGGTGTCGTACGGGTGGCACCACCGCCCGCTCACCGTCCGCGCCAAAGAACTGATGGACAGCGGCGCCGTGGGAACCGTGGAGCACGTGGCCTGTCACATGGGATCGCCGTCGAAGGAATTCTTCATGGGCACTGCCTTTCACTTCGGCGAGCCGCCCCTCGTCGCGCCGGAGTTTGACAACTATGCGGACCCGGAACTCTCCCAAGGGGGATACGGCCAGGCCCAGCTCAGTCACGCGCTTGGCCTGCTCACCTGGCTGACCGAGCTCGAACCCGAGGCGGTGTACGCGGCCATGGCTGACGGCGGCGCTCGCGTCGACTTGCACAACGCCCTCACAGTGCACTTTCGCGGCGGCGCCCTTGCCTCAATCTCGGGCACCGCCGCCCTTCCTGTGGGCGCGCGGTTTCAACTCGACCTGCGCATCTTCGGCAGTGAGGGCGCCTTGTTGTACGACATCGATCGGGCGCGGCTTGCCGTTTTTCGAGATGACGGCGACAACCAAGAGTTGGCCGTCGGCGTGGACGACGGCGCCTATCGCTGCGACGGGCCCCCGGCCGAACTGGTCGAGCTGACCCTTGGCCTCACGGACCGCAACTCATCGCCGGGAGACATTGGGCGCCGCGCGGTGGAAATCGTGCATGCGGCCTACGAGTCGCACGGCGCCGGCCGCCGTGTGGCCATCGACGAACTCGACGGCTAGCGGCTAGGCGAACGGTCGGGCGGTGCCGATCCGCGGTCGGAGGCGAATCTCCGGCTTGGACTCCAGGCTCGTGCTGACGATCCGCGGCACGATCCAGAAGCCGGTCCGACGGGCGCACTGCCGTGCCACCCGGTCGATGAATGCGGAAAGGCCGACCGGTCGCAACCCACGCAGGACTTCAACCCAGACGAATGCGTCCTCGCCGTCCACGCTGTCCACGTCGATGGTGACGCGTAAATCGGGATACTCGGCACCGATGGTGCGCACCATGCGCATGGCGCTGTCCCGTACGCTCTGGCGTCGCTGGTACGACATCCGCGTCGCTGGGCTCGGACTCGTGCGAGGCATCGGCGCCTGACCTGTCCTCAAAGTCGCCTATGCATGCTAGCACTCCGGCGCGTTACAGGTGTCAAATGGCTTTTGGCTGTCGCCGGTCGCCTACACTGCATTCTCAGGTTTGGAGCGTGAGGAAATCCGTGCGGTTCCACTCTTGGATACACGACGCCGTGGCCCGTCCGCTGCGTGTCAATCGGGACGAGTCGGGAACACTTGTTGAGATTCTTCGGACCGATTGGCCTGACATCTATGACCCGGACACGCGGGCTTTCGCCCAAACGTATTACTCGGTCACCCCGGCCGGACTGGCCCGCGACGAGGACGAATGGCACGTGCACGAGCACCAGGAAGACCGCTTCATCGTCGCGGCTGGCTCAATCGTGCTGGCCCTGTGGGACGGGCGACCGGAATCGCCGACACAGGGCACACTCGACTTGCTCCCGCTGGGTGAGGTCGCGGGCGACGACGCGCAGCACTGCGTCCTAATCCCTCGGCTCGTCCACCACGGATTCATGGTCATTGGCGACAAGCCGGCCGTCTTGCTGAACTCGCCTACGCGGCTCTACAACCCCGCCGACGAAGGGCGCCACGCGTTCGCCGACGTTGAAGCCGTCTTTGTCGATGGTCGCCAGTTTTCCTGGCAGGCGGTGCGGGACGGCGCGACCAACTAGATCAGGCGGCGGCACGCGCTCCTACGGATAAATGCCCCGCAACCGCGAAGCTTCGGCCACGCGGGAAATCGCCAGCATATGGGCCGCCTGGCGCAAGGTGACTCCCGCTTGCTCGGCCGTGACGGCGACGCTTTCAAGCGCGTCCCGCATCTGGCGGCCCAGTCGCGCGTTGATCTCGCCTTCAGTCCAGAAAAACTGCTGCAGGTCCTGCACCCATTCGAAGTAGGACACCGTCACCCCGCCGGCATTCGCCAAGATGTCGGGGATCACGGTTATCCCGCGATCCGCAAACTCGAGATCTGCCGCCGGCGTCGTTGGGCCGTTCGCGCCTTCGACAATCATCGACGCCTTGACCTGCGAAGCGTTCGCGGCCGTGAGCTGGCCCTCGATGGCCGCCGGCGCCAGGATGTCCACCGGAAGTTCGAGCAACTCGCGATTGGTGATTCGGTCGGCGTCGGGCAGGTCATGCATCAGTCCGCCGCCGGCGCCATGTCGCTCGACCATTGCGGCATCGAACCCTGTTTCGCGCATTGCTCCGCCCTCACTGTCACTCACGGCAACGATGCGGAATCCGGCCTCATGGAAGAGGCGCACCGCGCCCATCCCAACATTGCCCGCACCCTGAACCGCCACCCGCATGCCCTCGGGATCGCGCCCCTGACGCTGCAGCATCGCCAGGGTCACCTCGAGCATGCCCCGGGACGTGGCGGATGCCCGCCCTTCGGACCCGCCAACGGCCACCGGTTTGCCAGTGACGACCGCGGGAATCGAGTGCCCAGCGTGCATGGAGATGGTGTCCATGATCCAGGCCATGACTTGGGCATTGGTGCCCATGTCCGGTGCCGGGATATCAAACTCGGGGCCGATGAGGACGGCGATCTCGGTGGCATACCGTCGCGTCAGATTCTCCAGCTCGGTCATGCTGAGGCGGTGCGGATCGACCTCAACGCCGCCTTTGGCGCCGCCGTAGGGCAAGTTCATGACGGCGCACTTCCACGTCATCCACATCGCGAGGGCGCGCACCTCGTCGAGGTCGGCTTGGGGATGGAAGCGAATGCCCCCTTTGGCCGGCCCCCGTGTGATGTTGTGGTGGACGCGATATCCCCGAAACATGCGGATGCTGCTGTCGTCCATCTCCACGGGAAAATTAACGACCAACTCGCGCTTTGGGCGGCGCAGAAGCTCCCGCATGTCGGGATCCAGATCGAGAATCTCCGCAGCCTCGTCAAACTGGCGCAGCGCCGTTTCGTAGGCTCCAAGTTCGGGGCTGGTCGAGTCCGTCGAGTTCACAGTGTCCATCGCCACCTCAGCCGGTTCGATCCCGGTCGAGCTCGACGCGAAGCAACTCCGTCACCTTACCGGGATTGGCCTGCCCCCGCGTGCGCCGCATGACCTGGCCCATCAAGAACTGAATCGCGCGATCCTTGCCCGCATGAAAGTCGGTGATCGCTTGCGGGTTTTCGGCCATGACGTCGCGGGCGATTTCGACCAATGCATCGGTATCGCTGATCTGCCGGCCGCGGGCGGCCACGATCTCGTCCAACGGCTTTCCAGTGGCGAACATCTCCTCGAGCACCGTGCCCGCCATGGTGCTGCTCAGGTCGCCCTTTGCCCTTAGCGCCAGCAGCTCCGCCATCGATGCGGTTGAAACGGGAATCGCCGCGGACGCCACCTCGCGCGCGTTGAGCAGCCGCCGCACGTCCTGGAGCATCCAGGTCACCACTTCCGTGGTGGATCCGTCATGGCGCTCGATGACATCGAGGGAATAGGCGGTCAGATCACGGTCCTCAACCAACGCATCAGCGTCCTCCGGAGCGACGCCAAGCTCGCTCACCAGTCGCTGCCGAACCGCATCCGGTAGCTCGGGCAGCTCGTTCCGCAAGTGCCGCACGCGGTCGCGAGTGATGGCAAGCGGCGGCAAATCGGGCTCCGGGAAGTAGCGATAGTCGTGGGCGTACTCCTTGGTGCGCTGGGAAACGGTGCGGGCTGCGGTCTCGTCCCAGCCGCGCGTCTCTTGCTCCAGCCGATCACCGCGTTCGTAGAGCGCGATCTGGCGCTCGATCTCGAATTCCAACGCCTGGCCCAGCGCTCGGAATGAATTCATGTTCTTGACCTCGACCTTGGCGTTGCCGGTTTCGACATCCACCGGCCACACGGAGACGTTGGCGTCGATTCGCAGCGCGCCGTCCTGCATGTTGGCGGTGGATACGCCCAGCCAGCGCAGGATGTTGCGCAGCTTGAATCCATAGGCCATCGCTTCGGCGGCGCTGGTGATATCCGGCTCGGTCACAACCTCCATCAGTGGCACGCCCGAGCGATTCACGTCGATCAAGCTCGCCGGCTGGCCGTCGTCGCCCGCCACGTGGGTGAGCTTGGCGGTGTCCTCTTCCAGGTGAACCCGGGTGATGCGAATCCGCCGGGTCTCGCCGTTCGCGCTGACCTCCAGCCAGCCCCCGACGCACAGCGGCATGTCGTATTGCGAGATCTGATACCACTTCATCAAATCCGGATACGCGTAGTTCTTCCGGTCGAATTTGGCGTGCGGTGGAATCTCGCTGTGCAGGGCGAGGCCCGTCATGATCGTGAGGTCGACCGCCGCCGAATTGATTACCGGCAACACCCCGGGCATTCCCAGGCACACCGGGCACACGAGCGTATTGGGCGGTGCTGACGCGTAAGCCGCGCTGGTGCGGCAAAACATCTTGCTGGCCGTCTTGAGCTGCACGTGCGTCTCGAGGCCGATGACTACGCGGTACCCCGCATGCATCGTCACGCTTCCACCGCCTGTAGGGGCGCGGGCGACTTGGGGCGCAGTCGCTCGTAGGCGTCGGCCACGCGCAGCAGGCGCGCCTCTTGCAACGGCGGGGCAATGAGCTGAAGCCCCACCGGCAATCCGTCGACGAAGCCGCACGGCACGCTGATGGCTGGCAGGCCCGCCAGCGACGCGGGCAACGTGAGCACGTCGGCGCGATACATCGCCAAGGGATCGGCCACACGGCCGCCGAGGTCGAACGCAGTGGTCGGCGACGTCGGCGCGGCAATCACATCAACCGAGGCGAACGCAGTGTCGAAGTCCTGCTTGATGAGGGTTCGTATCTTCTGGGCGCGCAGGTAGTAGGCGTCGTAGTAGCCCGACGACAGCGCGAATGTGCCCAGCATGATCCGTCGCTTGACCTCGGCGCCGAAGCCGCGCGCGCGCACCGTGGCCATCATTTCGTCCACGTCGACGGCTTGCGGATCGGAGAGCCCATATTTCACGCCGTTGTAGCGGGCCAAGTTTGCGCTGGCCTCGGACGGAGCGATGACGTAGTAGACCGGCAGCGCGTACTCGGTGTGAGGCAGCGTGATCTCGCGAAGCTCGGCGCCGTTGGCTTCGAGGACGCCGATCGCATCGCGCACGGCCGAGGTCACGCCGTCGTCGATGCCTTCCCCGAAGTACTCCGGCGCCACCCCAACGCGCATGCCCTCGACGATTCCGTCCAGCGCCGCGGCGTAGTCCGGCACCGGCTCCGGCAGCGACGTGGCATCGCGCGCGTCGTGGCCGGCAATGGCGCTCAGCATCACGGCCGCGTCGCGCACCGATTTGGTCAGCGGCCCCACTTGATCGAGTGATGAGGCGAAGGCCACCAGGCCATAGCGCGACACGCGGCCGTAGGTGGGCTTGAGGCCCACGCAGCCGCACAGCGCCGCGGGCTGCCGCACGCTCCCGCCGGTGTCCGAGCCCAGCGCCGCCAGACACTCGTCCGCCGCCACCGCCGCCGCCGACCCGCCGCTGGACCCGCCCGGCACCTTCGACAGGTCCCACGGATTGCGGACGGGGTGAAACCCCGAGTTCTCGTTGGACGACCCCATGGCAAATTCGTCCATGTTCGTCTTGCCCACCAGCACGGCGCCGGCGTCTTTGAGACACGCGACGACGGTGGCGTCGTAAGGCGGCACGAAGCCTTCGAGAATTCGTGAAGCGCAGGTCGTCGTGACGCCCTCGGTACAGAGCACGTCCTTGATCGCCAGCGGAATTCCGAGCAGCGGCCCCGCGCCGCCGCGCGCTCGGCGCGTATCGGCCGCCTGCGCCTGCGCCAGCGCGGCATCGGCGGTCACCAGCAGGTAGGCGCCGGTGCGCGCGTCGACGGCGGCGATGCGGTCCAACACGCTGCGAGTGAGTTCGACCGAGGAGGCCTCGCCGGACGCAAGCGCGGCCTCAGCCTCGGTGACGGTGAGACGGAAGAGGTCGTTAGCCACGAGCTGGCCCCCCGCCGGATCCACTATCAGGCACGCGCGCTATTCCCCCGGAAGAATAGGAGGAACGCGAATCTGGTCGCGCTCGACTCGCGGGGCATTGCGCATCACGTCGTCGCGCGCGAGCGGCGCCTCGGTAGTGTCCGGTCGCTCGACGGTCGCCAACGGAATGACCTGCGCCGTAGGCGCCACGTCTGACACATCGAGCTCGTTGAGCGCCTCGAACGCCTGCAGAATCTGCTGCAAGCTGGCCTGCATGCGGTCGATCTCGGCGTCCGACAGCGCCAGGCGCGCCAGGGCCGCGACGTGCACCACTTGCTCGCGGTCGATCATGGGAATTCAGGTGGGACGAACCGAGTCGGATTATAGGCGTTGGGCTGCCTAGAGCTTGTAGACGCGACCGCCCGACACCGGGAGCACCGCGCCGGTGATGAAGCTCGCGGCGTCCGAGGCCAGGAAGACGGCCGCGCCGGCAACGTCGCGCGGTTGGCCGATGCGCCGCAGGTGGGTTTGGCTCAGGAAGCGTTCGAGCCGGTCGGAGTCCTGCTCCAGGGACGCGGTCGCGTCGGTGCTAATGAGCCCCGGCTGGATGGCGACCACGCGGATGCCGTCTGGCCCCCACGCGCGGGCCAGCCCTTCCGTGAAGGACTCGAGCCCGGCCTTCACGGCGCCGTATACGCCGAGGCCTCGGACCGCGGCAGTCGAACTGATGTTGATGATCACGCCACCGCCCGCGGCCCGCATATGCTCTCCCGCCCGCTGCGACGCAAATACGGGCGCTCGCAGATTCACGTTGACCAGCTGCTCGAACTCCTCGACGGAAGCGTCGGTGCCGGCATCGCCGCCGTGAACGGCTGCGTTGTTGACCAACACATCCAGCCCGCCCATTGAGGAATGGGCGCGGTCGACCATGTCCAACACGGCGTCGACGTCTGCCAGGTCTACCGTGATCGCGTGCGCGGAGACTCCAAGACGTTGCGCCTCCGCGGCAACGCGATTCAATTTCTCGGAGTCGGTCGCCGCAATGGCTATGTCGGCGCCCGCCTCGGCGAACGCCAGGGCGATGCCGCGGCCGACGCCTCGGCTGGCGCCCGTGATCAGCGCCCGGCGACCCGCAAGCGAAAACTCTTCCTGCATGGCTAGTAGTTCGCGCTCCGGCCGCCGTCGACGTGGAGCACGGCGCCGCTGATGAAATCCGCCGCCCGTGACGCCAGAAAGACCGCCGCGGCGGCCACTTCGGCAGGCTGGGCCACGCGGCGCCGGGCCGTCGTTTCGATGACCGGATCGATGCGCGACGGGTCGGCCAAAAACTCCGCCTCCATGTCCGTGTCGATCATGCCTGGCGCGATTGCCACGCAGCGAATGTTGTCCGATGTCCAATCGCGATCCGCGCTGCGGGTGAAGCTTTCCAACGCCGCCTTGCTGGCGCCGTAGACGTTGGGTCCGCCCTTTTCCGCGGCAATCGAGCTGATGTTGATCACCACGCCGCCGCCGCGCGCCCGCATGTGCGGCCGCGCCGCCTGCATGGCGAACACGGCCGCGCGCAGGTTGACGTCGAGCACCAGCTGAAACTGATCCGGCGTCAGCTCGTCGACGGTCGTGTGGAAGTAGACCCCCGCGTTGTTCACCAAGATGTCGAGACCGCCCAAGGCCGCGGCGCTATTGCCGACCGCCTCCTCGACAGCGGCCACGTCGCGCACGTCCAGCGGCAGCACAACCGCGTGGCGTCCGAATCCTTCGACCGCCGCGGCAACCGTTTCGAGGTCGGATACGGTGCGCGCGGCCAGCGCCACGTCCGCTCCCGCTTCGGCGAAGGCCTCGGCAATGGCTCGCCCGATCCCGCGGCTGGCGCCGGTGACCAGCGCGCAGCGGCCGTCGAGGCGGAAACTGTCGCCAAGAGTCATCTGCCGCTCCGAGTCGCCGTACGGGTGCAGCCTAGCTTGCACGGGCGGAAATCTGCGCCAGCTGACACCGGATGTCCGGCAAGATAGGAACGCCGCCGGACGCGACGGAGGAGTCTTCCATGTTCATCGGAGTCCATTCCCTGATCTTCACCAAGGATGCCGAGGCCGCGCGGGCGTTCTTTCGCGACGTGCTCGAGTTTCCCTGGGTGAACGCCGGCGACGGCTGGCTCGTGTTCGCACTTCCGCCTACGGAGGTGGGACTCCACCCGGAGGACGGCGACCGCGATCATGAGCTGCACCTGCTGTGCGACGACATTCACGCCACGGTGGCCCGACTCCAGGCCAAGGGCGTGAAGCTGCGCGAGCCGATCCATGAAGAAGAGTGGGGCATTGCGACCACCATCGAGGTCCCTGGCGACGCGTGGATCGGGATCTACGAGCCAAAGCATCCACTCGTGTTTGAGCCGGCGGACTCGGCGGAGCGGTAGTCGGCGGGCCTGGCTGCGACCAGGGCCCTACTGTCATGCCGTCTCTGAGTCGGCATCCAGCTTCGCGACACCGTCACACCCGCTCGGCGCCTCGCGCCCCTCTCTTGCCACTCGCGCGCCCCCACGGTCCTTCCGAGCGCCCTCTCTGTCATTCCGAGCCGCAGGCGAGGAATCTAAGGGGCAGGGGCTCTGTACGGCGGCTCTCGATTCCTCACGGCGTTCGAAATGACAAGCTAGGACAGTAAAGCGACCTCAGCTGCCGCCGGCCTTGGCGGTTTGCTGCTCAAACATCGCCCGGGCTTCGGCAACCGTGGTGGCGTCGGTGGGGTCCTTGTCCTCGCGCACGAAGTTCAGCACGCGCGGGAAGCGCAGCGCCATGCCCAGCTGGGATTCGCTGCGACCGGCGGTGTGCGTGGGGCTGAGCGTGATCTCGTCGGCCAACACCTCCACGACATAGGTGGGCGCGCTCCAGACATCGGGCGTGACATGCGAGTCAACCGAGGTCGGCTGCTCGGGCACGGCGTGGGCGTCGAGCATCTCCCGAATGCGGACCCATTCCTCATCCGAATAGCCGGTGCCGATGCGCGCGATGGTCTTGAAGGTCTCGCTTTCGGGATCCCACACCGCGCTCAGGAGCGCCCCGATGCCCCAGGCGGCGCGCTTGCCCCGCCCGCCCCAGTAGCCGATCAGCACGCAGTCGAGCGTGTCGTGGAGCGCCGCCGAATAGCTGCGCTTGAGCTTGATCCAATTGAAGTTGCGCTTGCCCGCCTCGTAGGGAGCGTCCAGCCGCTTGGCCAGAATTCCTTCAAGACCGGCGTCGACCTGCGCGCCAAAGAAGCGATCGATGGCTTCCGGATCCTCGGTTTCAAGCACCCGCGACACCACGATGCCGTCACCCGGGCCGATCAGCGCCGCGAGGCGCTCACGCCGCTCGGTGAATGGGAGCGTAGCTACGTCTTCACCGTCGAAAAGCACGTCGAACGCTTGCACGGTCAACGGCATCTTGGCCGCCGCTTCCTCAATGCCGTGCTTGCGTTTGCGCGACACGGTGACTTGGAAAGGCAGGAACTCGCCGCTGTCCGGATCGATGCCCATCGCTTCGCCCTCGAAGATCGCTCGCTCGGCGCGTACTTGCGTGAGCACCGCCTCCGTGACCTCGGGAAACATGCCCGTCATATCTTCGAGATTGCGGCTGAAAATGCTGACGCGCGGGCCGTCGCGGTGGATCTGCACGCGAAAGCCGTCATATTTTGCTTCCACGCCCGTACGCCCAATCTTCTCGACGATCTCGGCGCCACTGGAGAGGCGCTCGGCTTGGGCCATGCGCACGGGATATCCCACGCGCACTTCAACGGCTTCCATGGCGGCGCGGCCCTCGGCCACGTAGTCGTGCGCGACCAAACCCAGGTCGCTGGTGAGGTTGTAGGCACGCTCGATCACTTTGCGCTCGGACTTGTCGCCCACCTTCGCGACCGAAAGCGCGTCCATCACCGTTGGGTCGCCCACGCCCAGCCGCAGGCGCCCCAACGGAATCCGCGGCAAGTAGCGATTCGAGCGCGCATCCAGCTCCTGGAGGATGGCGGCGATTCCCTGCACCTTGCGCTCCTGAGAGCCCGATCCCTCGGCTTCGGCAACTTCGCGCAGCCGTGTGAACACATCGCCCACCGAGAGGTCGCCGCCCTCGTGATCCGTCATCCGCTCGGCCGCCGTGCCCAGATCGCCCGTCTCGCGAGACACCGCCTCCACTTCCGCGTGCTCACGCTCGAACGCCTGTGCCAAGGCGTCGATCATGAGCCGCCCGGCCACGCCAAACTCCAGGTCGACGAACTTGGGCACCAGGCGGCCCTGAATGAGGTAGGTCACCTGCGCGGCCTCGTCCGGCCCGACCGCGCCGTAAACCTCCGCCAGGATGTCGATCATCGCGTTGCGGGCGCTGGTTTCGTCCAGGCGCTCGAAGACGGCGGCAAGCTCGCGGAAGGTCATATCAGCGGCAGTTCTTGCCGACCGGGGTTCGTTGTGTCACCCAGGCCTGAACGTCGGCAAGGCTCTCGAAGGCGTGGTAGGGAATGCCATTGGCCTCACAGTGGGCCGCCAGGCTGTCCTTGGCGAAGATCACGTCGGCCTCCGCGACGGCGCATCGGTCCGAGTATCCGTCGCCGATGTAAACCGCGCGCAGTCCCCGTGCCTTGGCCCGCCGCACCGGCAGGGCCTTGCACATGCCGCAATGCCCGCAGCCGTCGTCCTCGTGCGGAAACTCAAGCACGATGGCGCCCTGGCGCACATCGAGACGATTCGAATCCACCGGTAGATCAACCAGTTCGGCCGCCGCGAGCATGCGGCTGATATAGATGTCGAATCCGTCGCTGGCAATGCGCACTTCGGCGCCCTCGCCTTGAAGACCACGGGCCAGCTCTGGAAATGCCTGGTCGACGGCTTGCTCGTCGATGAGCCGGTGGATTGCGCCAAGGTCAGGCGTCACCAGGTCGAATTGGGCGCGAGCCCGCACGCTGGTCGGAATCTCACGCCGAATCCAGCGAGCATCGATGACGCGCCACTCTGGCGTTGCCAGGGCATCGAACAAGACATGGCCCATGTCCGACGGGCTGACGGTCCCGTCGAAGTCGAAAATGAAAGTCCATCCGGCAAACGCGCCGCTCAGTTGAGAGCCTCCAGGTTGGCAAGGTTCACCGCCAGGTGCTTGAGGCCCGCCGTCTCGAACATCACCGACACCTCTTCATCGAAACGCGTGATCTTTCCGGCCACGACCAGGCCGTCGCCGAACACTCGGTGCCGCACCTTCTGCCCGTCCCGGAAAGTTCGCTCCGTCGGCGCCTGCGGTTCAGTCGGCGGCGTCAACGGCGCGACGGACGGCAGGCCGGGCTGCTCGCTCAGGCGGCGCTCGTACACAAGAAGCTCCTGCGGAATGTCGTTCAGGAAGCGCGACGGAAAGCGTACCGGCGTGCCCCAGCCCGAGCGGAAACGCGCATAGGAGATGAAGAGCCGATCCTCGGCCCTGGTGATGCCGACATAGGCGAGCCGCCGCTCTTCCTCCATCTGGTCTGGGTCGTCCTGGGACCTGATGTGGGGGAACAGCTCTTCCTCCATTCCCGTCATGAACACCACGCCAAACTCCAACCCCTTTGCGGCGTGGAACGTGAGCATGGTGATCGCTTCGGACTGCTCGGCCAGGTTGTCAACCTCGGAAACCAGCGCCGCTTCATAGAGAAAGCGCTGTAGCCCTTCGCGTGGCTCGAACTCGTCGTACTTGCCGGCGGCGGCGGCCAGCTCCACCACGTTTTCCCAGCGCTCTTCCGAACGCTCCGGGTCGTTGTCCAGCACGTCGTCATACCCGGTTTCTTGCACGACGGCGTTGATGAGGCTGCCGACCGGCAGCTCGGCGGCCACCATGTCGAGCTTGCGCATCACCCGACCCAACTCAGTGACCGCGCGGCGGGCCCGGGCGGCGAGCGGCACTTCCGCCTCCACGGCGTCGGGCGACTCGGCCTGCTGCGCCAGCCAGCGCGCCAGCTCGCCCGGCGCCAGGCCCGTCTGCTCGGCCCACGTGCGGAGGCTCTTCAACGTGGTGGCGCCGATGCCGCGCCGGGGAACGTTGGCAATGCGCTCGAAGCTGAGCAGGTCGCGCGGATTGGCCACCGCGCGCAGGTACGCCAGGACATCGCGCACCTCCTTGCGGTTGTAGAACTCAGTCGCACCGACCAGTTGGTACGGAACCCCCAGCCGCACGAACAGCTCCTCGAACGCCCGGGACTGAGCGTTCGTGCGGTACATGATCGCGATGTCGCGCCGGGCCACCTGTTGATCGGCGCTTAACTTGCGAACGACTTCAAGGACTTGGCGCGCTTCGTCTTCCTCGTCATGGGCTTCGATGACGCCCAATGCATGGCCTTCATCCCGGTCCGTCCACAGCGTCTTGGGAGCACGCCTGGTGAGTTTCGAGATCACCTCGTTCGCCGCCGCCAGAATCCGCTTGGTCGACCGATAGTTGCGCTCCAGCCGAACCACCGACGCCGCGGAAAATTGCTGCTCGAATTCCAGGATGTTGCGAATGTCGGCGCCCCGCCACGAGTAGATGCTCTGATCGTCATCGCCTACCACACACACGTTGCCGTGGCCGGCGGCCAGCTCGCGGATGAGGTAGTACTGCGCGCGGTTCGTGTCCTGGTATTCGTCGACCAGGATGAAGCGGAATCGGTCGTGATACGCCGCCCGCGCTTCGGGCGACTCCCGCAGAATGCGAACGGCGTACGCAATCATGTCGCCGAAGTCGACCGCCTGCGCGTCGCGCAGCAACCGCTGATAGCGGTGATAGATCGTGGCGGTCGTTTCCTGGAAAAACCCCTCGGCGCGCTCGGCATATTCGTGCGGGGTCGCAAGCTCGTCCTTGGCGCGGGAGATTTCATTGCGCACGGCCTGTGGGCTGATGGTGTTAAGCGGCATATCCAGGTCCGACATGGCCTGCTTGACGGCCCGCAGTTGATCGGTCCCGTCGTAGATCGAGAAGTCCGATTCCCAGCCGATGCGGTGGAAGTCGCGGCGCAGAATCCGCAGGCTCTGACTGTGGAAGGTGCCGACGTTGACGCCACCCGCCGAAGGCCCCACCAGTTGCACGATTCGGTCGCGCATCTCGTTCGCCGCCTTGTTGGTGAACGTGACGGCGAGGATGTGCCACGGGGCCACCCCGTGCGCGACAAGCTCGGCCACGCGATGGGTAATCACGCGCGTCTTGCCCGTACCGGCGCCGGCAAAGACGAGCAGCGGACCCATGACGTGTTCGACCGCGGTCCGTTGCTCTGGATTCAGCCCGTCAGTCGATCGCTCGTCTCGTTCCGAGAGCGCGTCGGAGGGCTGCTGCTGCTGCATGGCCAATTCTACGAACCAGCCGCGGCGAGACGGATCCGGCGCGGGGCATTGGCGCGGAACTCGTCATCCTGGCGGGATGGCACGCACCTGGACTTCGACCTCAATCCGGCTTTCGCCGCCACCGCGAAGAATCCCGCTGGTCGGGGCCACGTCGCCATAGTCCCGACCAACCGCCAGCCGTATGTGGCCTTGTCCGGCGAGGCTGTCGTTGGTGGCGTCAAAGCCAACCCAGCCAAGCTCGGGCAGCTTGCACTCGACCCAGGCATGGCTGGCTGTCTGCGGCAATGGATCGTCGGCTCGGTCCGGATCGGCGATATGGAGGTAGCCGGACACATAGCGAGCGGGAACGCCCCAGGAGCGCGCAATCGCGATCATGGCATGGGCGTAGTCCTGGCAGACGCCGCGACCGGTTTCCAGGATGTGGTCCACCGGCGACACCGCCGACGTGCTCCCGGGGACGTATTCGAAGCTGCCGTAGAGCGTGCTCGACAGCCGTTGCAGCGCATGCAGCGGATCGCCGACCGGCTCGATCCCAAGTCGGTCCACGAATGCAGCCAGGGCCGGGGAATGTCGGGTCAGGGCGCTGGGCTGTGTGAAGTCCCAAAGCGTGAATGAACCCTGCCATTGACGAATCTCGGCCCACGCGTCGTCGCGAAGAGACTCCGGCAGCGTGGCTGGCGGCATTTGCTCCACGGCGGAGCGGGCGGTGATTGTGAGGGCTCGGTGCTCCCGGTGGATGTTGAGGACGTGCTTCGTGTTGCCGAAACTGTCCGCCTCTGCGTTCACGGGGCCGGAGGATCGGATTCGATCTCGAATCGCAGGAGCCGCTGGCCGGCGTCGTGACGCGGCTCGAGGCACAGGGTCATCACACAACCACTCACGGGCGACGAGTAGTGGTAGCGAGTGATGTGCTCGATGTCGAACGACGCCGGAGCACCCATCGGCTCAGCGAAGCGGCGCGTCTTCGATCGCATAGTCGAAGTACGCGGCCGAAACCTGATCGTGAGCGCAAAGCAATCGGCGCTCACTTGCTCGAGGAGCTCGTGGCAGTCGTCGTGGTCGGGCCATTGGTGGTGAATGACGGCGCCGATTCGACCAGCCAAGCGCTGTACGGCGCCGCTGGAGCGCGCGTCGGGACCTGGACCGATCGCGGCAATCTCCTCCGCGGCCCGGTCAACCGACCGGCACAGCGAGTCCGGAAGCCGAGGCTCCGTGACGAGCAAGTCCAACACTTGACGCGGCTGCACGGCGACGCTGTAGCGACGGTTGTAGACCTCAAAGGCGTGACCGAGGCGCAACAAGCCGGTCCAGTCGGCGTCGGAAGCCTCTTCGACATGCCGTTCGGCATTGAGCTGCGCCACGAGCAGCGCGGCCAGGAGTTGGGCGCGCTCGACAAAGCGCCCGAGCTGCATGAAGCGCCAGCCTTCGCCGCGGTACATCGTGGCCGAGGCCACGCCCACGAAGGTGTCAATCTGCGCCACCGTTTCGGCGTAGAAGCTCTCGGGCGAAACCGCCCAGATGTCTTGCAGCTCCAGCTCTTGGAGTCGCAGGTAGGCCAGGTTTAGTCGGGTCCACATCGGCGTGCTGATGGACTGGCGAATCTGCCGGGCGTTTTCGCGACCGCGGTCGAAACAGCTCCACACCGAGTCGGGATTGGATCGCTCAAACGTCAAGTCCCCGGCCAACGTGTACGAGTCGGCCAGGGTGTAGTCGTCGCTGCCGAGCAGCTCAATTCGCCCAGCCGGCGGCTGCCGGTTGACACCGCGTAGATCCGGCTCCAGCCGAAGTGGATTTCCCGAACCGGGCGGTCGACGAGCGATTCCGTCTGCAGTTGGAGCAACCGGCACAGGCGCTGCGCGCGCTCCAAGTAGCGGCTCATCCAGTAGAGCCCCTGAGCACTGCGCACCAGCATGTGGCTCAGCTCCCATAGACCGCGATGGCGTTACCGTAGCGGGCCGGCGCCCGCCGCTGCTGGCGGCGGGCGCCAACGCGAACTAGTCCTCGTCGAATTCCTCCGGCATGAGGACGAATTCCGGATACGCCTCGATGCCCAGCTCGCCGGCGTCCTGGCCCAATTGCTCGACTTGGCGCGACACACGGACCTTGAGCGTCAGGTCCAGTAGGCGCCACACCAACCACGAGACACCGAACACGAACGCGCCGACGGCCAGCACCCCGACAAGTTGAATGCCGAAGCTGGCGCCAGCGGCAATCGATGCGGCAAGGGTTCCCCAGATGCCGGCGAAGAGGTGGGCGGGAACGGCCCCGACGACATCGTCTAGCTTGAACTTCTCCAACAGCTTGAGCCCGAGGGTACATACGATCGCGCCGATCGCGCCGATGACGATGGCCCAATAGTGGTCAACGATATCAGGCCCAGCGGTGATCGAAACCAGCCCCGCGATGGCCCCGTTGAGGCCAACGAACAGGTCCGTGCGCCCCATGAGCGGACGCGAGACGGCAATAGCGGCCACGACGCCAGCCGCCGCCGCCAGGTTGGTGTTGACGAGCACATGGCTCATGGCGACCGCGTCGAAGGCGCTGCCCAAGGCCAATTGCGAGCCGCCGTTGAATCCAAACCAACCGAGCCAAAGAATAAACACGCCGAGTGTCACGATCAGGATGTTGGAGGGCGGTGTGGCCCGCGCGCTGCCATCCTGTCGGTATTTGCCGAGCCGAGGGCCGACGACCAGGATGCCGGCGAGGGCCGCCCAGCCGCCGACGCCGTGCACGATGGTCGAGCCGGCAAAGTCCTGGAATCCCAGCTCAGACAGCCAGCCGCCGCCCCAGGTCCAGGCGCCGACGATGGGGTAGATGAAGGCGGTGAGCAAAAGGGTGAACAGGAAGAACGACCACATCTTGACCCGCTCGGCCAGAGCGCCCGACACGATCGAGGCGGCGGTGGCGACAAAGACCATCTGGAAGAACCAGTCAGACATGGTGGAGTGGCCGTTGGCGACCACGCCGGAGACCGCGCCTTCGTCGCCGGCCAACAGATCAATCTCATCGCTCGATGGTCCGTAGAGGAAAGCGAACGAGCCGATGACCGAGCCGACATCCACGTACATCAGGTTGTAGCCGATGATGAAATACGCGAGTCCGGCGATGGAGTAAAGGCCGATGTTCTTGAGGCAGATCATGGAGGCGTTCTTAGTGCGCACCGAGCCGGACTCGAGCATGGTGAATCCGGCACACATGAACATCACCAGCGCCCCCCAGACCAGGAACGCAAACGTGTTGAAGACGAACGTCACCTCGTCGGCCACCGCGGCACGCGCGACGGTCGGTATAAGCAGCGGAATCGCGAGCGCCATGACCAATATGAGCACGAGGCGTCGCGGAAACGGTCTGACAAGAGGGCTCACGAGCGCGCGCATGGCGGTCCTTCGGCTACGGACGGCTGGGCGGCGTGAGTGTAGTTATTGATACAGAATATTGCTAACGATGGCCTCCCCGGCCGGCACGCGAGATCCCGCGACGTGCGCCACTCGGAGCCCGCAATCCGGCGATGCCGCACTGGCTGTCTCGGAGCTCGCTGCCTCTACCACTAGTGGCATCCCTCAGTCGTCGAGAACCCAGAGATTCTTGCCTCCGCCGCCCTGGCTTGAGTTCACCACCAAGCTGCCCCGACGCAGGGCCACGCGGCAGAACGCGCCGGGGACGGTGCGCGTCTCGCGGCCACGCAGCACGAACGGCCGCAGGTCGACATGCCGTGCTTCGAAGCGGCCCTCAATTAGACATGGAGTACGTGACAACGCCAGAACCGGTTGCGCGATGAAGTCCGCCGGATTGGCGCGCACCTCATCGGCGTACGCGGCGCGCTCCGCAGGGGTCGCGTGCGGCCCCACCAGCATGCCGTAACCTCCGGATTCCCCAACGCGCTTGACCACCAGGTTTTCCAGGTTGTCGAGCGTGTATTCAAGGCCTTCGGGTCGGCGGCAGAGATAGGTTTCAACGTTCGCCAGGATCGGATCTTCGCCCAGGTAGTAGCGAATCATCTCAGGCACATAGGCGTAGACGCTCTTGTCGTCCGCGATGCCGGTTCCCGGGGCGTTCACCAATGAGACGTTGCCGCGCCTGTAGGCGTGCAACAGACCAGGCACCCCAAGAAGCGAGTCGGGCCGGAATATCAGGGGATCCAAAAAGTCGTCGTCGACACGCCGGTACATCACGTCAACCCGGCGCAGCCCCGCGGTCGTGCACATATAGACATAGCCGTCGTTCACGACCAAGTCGCGGCCTTCCACAAGCTCCGCCCCGATCTCCCCGGCGAGAAACATGTGCTCGTAGAAGGCTGCGTTGTAGACCCCGGGCGTCAGCAGAGCGATGCACGGGTAGGATCGATCTGCCGGCGCCAACTCGCGCAGGGCGGCCTGCAAGAGGCGCCCATAGTGTTCCACCTCGCGCACTCGCGCGCTGCGATAGATGCGGCGCAAGCCGGCCTTGATCACCTTCCGATTGGCAATCATGTAAGAAACGCCGGACGGCACGCGCAGATTGTCTTCGAGCACCAGAAAGCCGTCGTTCGTGCGCACGATATCGGTGCCGCAAATGGCAACCCACACGCCATGCGGTGGCGAGAACCCGCGCATTTCGATCCGGTATTGCGGACAGCCGCGGACGACGTCGGTCGGGATAACGCCGTCCGACACAATCCGAGCCTCCTTGTAGACGTCTTCCAGAAAGCGATTCAGAGCGGTGAGGCGCTGGGTGAGGCCGAATTCGATCAGCTGCCAATCGTCGCCGGAAAGCACCCGTGGCAGGCAATCGATCGGGATAATTCGCTCCTGCGCTTCGGCCTCGCCGTAGACCGTGAACGAGATTCCCTCATGCGAAAAGGAGCGCGTGGCACGCTCCTAGACGCCGCTCAGCTCTTCGGCGGAAAACCCGCGCAGGGCTTCATAAAGCGGCCGGCAGTGTTCCCGCGGCGTGCCGTCGGGCCAGAACATTTCGTCGTAGACCGACGGGTCGAGTTCGTAGGTGTCGAAATCCACGATGACGCCTCAGCCATCCAAGCGGCGCAAATGAGCCACGTACGCCGCGGATCGCAGGCCGCAGCCTAATCTTGCCACCCTGCTAGTGCGCGGTGCTTGAGAAGTTCGCGGCTACCAGGCCAGGCCCACGGCGGTGGTCAAGAACCCCATGAAAGGCGTGGCCTTGCGGCACGCGTCGGCATACGTATCGATGAAATCCGGCGCGACCGCGTCTTCCTCGCTGAATTCGGTTGCCGCCACGAAGTCCTTGCGCTTCAAGTCATCGATCAGGGGATGGTCGGGGTCGTAGCCCCTCGGCGGCCGCTTCAGCGACTCACCCTCGAGCGAAAACACCGCCGCGAATTCCTGATCGGAAATCGCGCGGGTCCATCCGGCAGGATCGGCGACGATCGCATCCCGCACCTTGGCCATGGTCCTGGAATCCGGGCGCCAAATGCCCGCGCCGGCGTACACCTCGCCCGGGGCCAGATGCAGATAGAAGCCCGGGCCATGAACCTCGCGTCCCGTCTCGTGGCGGAAGTGCACCGCGGCATGGGTCTTGTAGGGGCTCTTGTCCTTCGAAAAGCGAACGTCTCGGTAGATGCGGAAAACCGAGCCGCCGTGCGCGCGCGGGTCCGCCACGAAATGCGAACTGATGCTTGGCAGGAAACCGCCGAAGTCCGCCACGAAGTCCGTCATCGGTTCCAGCACAACCGCCTGGTATCTCGCCTTGTTCGCCTGAAACCAGTCCCGGTTGTTGTTCAGTTGCAGCTCGTGCAGGAACCCGAAGAGGTCGTTTGTGAAGTGCGCACCTGCCACGGAGGCACCTTCTCCTATCGCTCACTGCCGACGCATAGGCGCGAAACGAGCGTCTGGCTCGCGGCGCCAATCCTAAACGGTTGGCGCCTCCGTGGCCGCGCCGTCGCCCTCCGTAGCGCCGGCCAAGGCCGCGGCGGGAGGGTTCAGGGGAATCGCAATCGTCATTTCGGTGAACTCGCCCGGCTCCGATTCGACCCGAATGGTGCCCCCATGCTGACGCACGATGTCATTGGAAATGGCCAACCCAAGGCCTGTGCCCTGGTCGGTGGGCTTGGTGGTGAAGAACGGGTTGAAGATCTTTTCGATGACGTCGGGAGGCATCCCCATGCCGTTGTCCTTTATTTTGACCTCAATATGTTCGGCGCCACGCCGCGACGCGAGCCATAGGGTCGGCCAGTACGTCTCACCGTCGCTGTTTCCACCGCCGCGGCGTTTCTCATCGGTGGCGTAACAGGCGTTGCTCACCATATTCAGGAATACGCGACCGAGGTCCTGGGGAACGACCTCCAGCTCGCCGACCTCGGGATCCAGGTCTTGCTTGAGATCGAGCTGAAAGTCCGTATCGGTCGCCCTTGCGCTGTGGTAGGCCAGTCGGGCGTGCTCGTCGAGCAGGCGGTTGATGTCGGTGGACTGCCGATCGCCGGCGCCACGACCCATCATCAGCATGTCGTGGACGATGTGGTTGGCGCGGTCTCCATGCGAGCGGATGCGCTCGAGATTATCGGTGAGGTCGGATGAGATCTCCTGGATAAGCTCTCGATCGTCGGCACTCAAGGTCTCACCGCCCTCATCGAGGATCTCGCTGAGCTCCTCGATGAGCTCCCCCGAGACCTCCGAGAAGTTCTTGACGAAGTTCAGCGGATTCTTGATTTCGTGGGCCACGCCGGCCGTGAGCTCACCCAGAGCCGCCAGCTTCTGCTGCGAGACTATCTGGTCCTGCGCGCGCTGAAGGTCCCCAAGCGCGGTTTCAAGCTGATCGTTCTTGCTCTGGAGCTCGTTCGCCAGCTTTTCGACCAAGTTCAGACGCTGAATTTCCAGTGCGTGCTGACGGAAAACCTCGAGGGCGGCAGCCATCTCGGCAATCTCGTCGCGACCGCTGAGTTCCACCGTCGTTTCGAGGTCGCCGCCGGCGAGTCGGCGCATCCAATCTGAAAGTTGCTGCAGCCGGCTGGAGATGAAGCGGCCAACAAAGAGCCACGCGATGAGAACGGCGCCGGTCACGCTCACGGCGCTAATGGCGAGCAGGAGGACGCGGCCCGTGAAGATGGCCTGTGTCGAGGCGCTCGTGGCCTCCTCGACGCTGGCCTCAGCCGTGCTGACCAGGCCATTCACCTCCGCGATGAGGTCCACGGTGATTTCCTGGTTGCTCGCCAGCAAGTCGCGCTGCTGCTGGATCAGCTGGAGTTCGCTGGCCAGCAAATCAAATCCGGTCTCCTCGCCGATTCCAAGTTCGAGCAACTGGTCGAAGACCGGCGCGACTTCAGCGCGCAGCGCGTCCGATTCGAGCGCCGCCAAATTGCGTTGAATGCGACGGGCGGCAGCCTCAAAGCGCTCGCGCAGCGCTTCCAGCAATGCGGGCTCGGACAATATCGAGGCCGATGCGAGCAGCTGCTCCGCGATGCTGGCATCTGCCTGCATCTCGGCCAAACGCCGGTAGCTGCTGAATTCGGTCTCCGAGAAGTGCTCATTGCGCGGCGCCGGCGGCTCACCCAGGCTGCGATAGCCCGTCATGGCGTAGAAAAACTGGTCGTCGATCGCCGGAATGACGACGCTGTCCAGCCGAAAACGCAGCTCCGCCAATTCGAGCCGCAGGGCGGCGCTGCGCTCGGAGAGGTCGAAGAACTGGGCCATGTCCGCCTCGATCGCCTCGATGTTGGCGATCAGCGAGTCGGCGTGGGCGCGGATGCGCTGCACCCGCTCGTCTTCGGCCGCGCCGCGCTCGAGCACGGCCAGCTGCGCCTCTAGAGCGCCGTACGCCTCTTCGATGCTGGCGGCGACCCGTGCCACGTCCTCAGGCGTGGCGGCGGTGGTGAGCCGCGGAGCGGCGGCGACCAGCGTGCTGCTGTAGTCGGCGACCCCGAACGCGGCGGCCAGCTCGGGCACGCTGCCTTCGTTGACGCGGCTCTGCTCGTCGCCGACGCGGTTGAAGGAGAACCAGCCCACCAATCCCGCCGCGACGGTGAGTGCGACGGCGCCCCATATCCCGAGGAGCAATTGGGTGGAGATTTGGTAGCGGCTTGCGAGGCGCCGCCGGAGCCACGCGGTCATCTGGGCACGTCTCGCAGCGTCTCGGCCGGGTGATAGTTGGCGTCAGGGCCGATGACGGTAAGAAACACCTGGTCCGAGCCCTGGTTGTCTCCGGAACCGTAGTTCAGACGGAATCCCTCGATGTCGATGGGCTCGGTGCTGCGAAAGCTCTCGAACAGGCAGGCGCGGCTCACCTCTCGACCGCAGCGGTCAAGTCCCGCAATTGCGAGTCGCCCTGCCAAATAGCCCTCGAAAGAGACGAATCCGGGGACGGCGTCCGGATCGTAGTCGGCGAGCGCGCGGTGATAGGCCTGCACGACCGGCAGGGAACCGTCGGTCGGGAACGGCACGACCTGGGTGACGAACACGCCCGCGCCACCCTCGCCCAGCTCTTCCGCCAAGGCGTTGCTGCCGACGAAGGAAACGGTCATGAAGATGGGATCGAAGCCGGTCTGCCGGCCCCAGGCGATCATGGCCGCAACGGGCTGGTAGGCGCCAATGATGATCACGGCTTCGGGATTGCCTTGACGCAGATCGAGCAGCGCCCTCTTTACGGCGGTGGTGTTTCGGGTGTAGATGCCGAGGGCGGCCATCTTCATCCCGCGGCGTTCCAGCGCCAACCGCACCCCGTTGAATCCGGCGAGGCCGTACGAGTCGTCCTGGTAGAGAACGGCTATGCGCTCGACGCCCAGGTCCGTGGTGAGGCGATTCACCATCTCCTCGGTCTCCTGGAAGTACGACGCGCGCATGTTGATCACGTTGTCCAGGATGGTGGCGTCACGCAGGAATTCTGCACCGGTGAAAGGACCGATGTACGGCACGCCGGCGGCCTTGGCTACCGGAGTGGCAGAGCGCGACGTCGGCGTGCCGACCGCGCCGATGAGCGCGAAGACCTCTTGCTCGTTGATGAGCTTGAGGGTGTTCGTGGCAGCCGCCTCGGGTTCGTAGGCATCATCGAGCCAGGTCAGATCGATCTGGCGGCCATGAACGCCACCTTGCTGATTCACTTCCTGAAAGGCGGCCAGAATGCCCAGCCGCATGTTGAGACCCAATTCCTGGGCCGGCCCGTTGAATGCCGCCGACTGGCCGAAGAGAATGCGGTCATCGAACACGCCGGATTCCCCAGCGGGCGCAGCCACGGTCCCTTCCTCGACTACGGGACTCGTAACCGTGCTTGTCGGCTGCGGCACACCGTCATCGTCCGTGGTGGGGCCACAAGCAGCCAGACCCATGGCGGAAAAAATTGCTGCAAGAGTCAACAGTGCCGACACGATCAGCCGAGCCCTGCTCAAACGCCAGCCCCTCGATCGCATCGTGGGAGACGAGCCGCGCTCGACAGTTTCAGCGGATTGGCGGCCCCTCCGCTTGTCACGCGGATTGTTCCGCAATGTCATCGCCACCACGGTCTGATGTAGAAGCATTGCGCCGATTTGCCCGGAATCGATCGATGGCCGTTGGCGGGACATCCATGCAATCGTCGATATGTTGCCGCAATCTGTGGCGCCGCAATCATATTATTGATCCCGGTAGCTCGTGCTCCAGTCAACACAGATCATCTGCGCGATACGAGGGTCAGATGGTTCTTGCCCTCCTCGCGCCGATAGTGCAATTCGTCCATCATCTCGCGCACAAAGTAGATGCCTAGCCCGCCGATGGGCCGGTCTTCGATCGCCGCGCCCACGTCGGGCTGCTTCGCGTCATGCAGCGGATCGAACGGTCGGCCATCGTCGACGATCTCGATAGTGAGCGTGTCGTCTTCCGAAACGAGCGTGATAGCAAACTCGTGGAGGCCCTGATCATGGCCGTGATTCATGATGTTCATTCCCAGTTCCTCAAGAGCCAGGTTCACGCGAAAGACAAGGTCCGGCGGCCATTCCTGTTGCGCCCCAAATTCCTCAACCGCGGCGGTGATGCGTGCCAGCTCCTCGGCCTTCGTCTTGACCGCGAGGGACAACGTGGCGCTCACGGTCCAGCCTCGTGGGGGCGGAATACGAGACAGGTGACATCGTCTGATTGCGGCGTGTCGCCCGCGAACGCGTGAACGGCCTTGAAGACTGCCCGGTTCGCTTGCTCGCAATCTTGCGGAGGATTTGCCGCAAAGACCTCGCGTAGCCGATCAACCCCGAATTCTTCCCCATCCGCGTTCATGGCCTCGGTGACGCCGTCGGTGTAGAGCACCACCGTGTCCGCGTTGGTAAGAGTTGCCGTCTCCTGCCGGTATGGGAGTTCGGGCATCACGCCCAAGGCAATCCCATTGGTCAGGGGAAGCTCTGTGGAACTGCCGTCGGCGTGCACCACAAGCGGCGTGTTGTGGCCGCCGTCGGCGTAGGTGAATTCCATGGTGGCCGGGTCGTACACGCCGTAAAGGAGCGTGACGAACATGGCGGTTTCGTTGCTCTCGTTGAGCAGGTCATTGACCTCATTCAACACACCCCCCGGATCTCCACGACCAATGGCCGCACCCTTGAGCAGCGTGCTGGTCGACATCATGAATAGCGCGGCTGGCACCCCCTTGTCGGAAACGTCGGCGACCGCCAGTCCAATCCGCCCATCATCCAGCTGGAGGAGATCATAGAAATCGCCGCCAACGTTACGCGCCGGCGCCATGTTGGCGAAGACTTCACAGTCGTCACGCACGGGGAATTGCCTTGGGAGAATTGACTGCTGCATCCTGCTGGCAACGTCGAGTTCGTTTTGCAGCGAGACCAGCTTGTCGCGCGCCGCGAGGGCCACCCGCCATTCGTTGAGGTGGTGCAACGTCCGGTCGATGGTGACCTGCAGGTCACCAAAGTCGACCGGCTTGGTGACGAAGTCGAACGCACCGCGATTCATCGCCGTACGGATGTTCTTCATGTCGCCATAGGCGGAAATGATGACCGAACGAATGTTGGGATTGACCTTCGGTATTTGTTCCAGCAGTGTGAGGCCATCCATCTGCGGCATATTGATGTCCGAGAGAACCATGTCGATTTCTTCGTCCTCGTTCAGCCGCTCAAGCGCCTCAATCCCATTGTGAGCAAAGACGAACGTGTATTTGCCACGCCGAATGCTGCGCCGCATGCGCTGCAGCACGAGCGGCTCAAGGTCTGGCTCGTCGTCAACGAGGAGGATTTTGCATGGTCGATCCGTCATGCCCCATTGCCGTTCTGACTACGTTGCTCTACCAATGCGACCCCGAAGCGGCACGCCCGGGAACGCGATTGGATTGATCAGGCGGTAACTGCGGCGATTGCCTCGGACTGGGACGCATGAACCGGAATGATCTGATCGAATCCACTGATCTTGAAAACCTCGAGGATCGACCCGGCCAACGAGCAGACGCCAAATTGCTTGTTCTGCTTGCGGAGCTCCTTCGCGGCCAGCAAGACCACCCGCAGGCCGGCACTGCTGATGTAGGAGAGTTGCTCGAAATCGAGGATCACGGCACTGTCGCTCGCCTTGATCACGGCTTCCAATGCCTCCTGAAACTCATGGGCATTGGCACCGTCGACCCGGCCGTCGACCGTGGCAACAATGGCGCCGTCATGCGATTCCCACTTTGTGTTCATTCCCTCTTGTCCTATCCGGGTGGCCTGGAACAGCGTCCGCCGAGACCCTCTCCACTTGGTGTCTTCGTCCATCGCAGTAGTTCCCGTCTTCCCAAGCTTCCCTGACCCGATCGTCCGGCCTGGCCAGGCTCTGGCCAGACGATTGGACGACGGCACGGCCCGTTCAGCCTGAGTCTGCCGAAGGATGAAGGCCCACGCAGCTCCGCGATTCGCCCGGACGCCTCTTCCCCAAGCGTGGCGGATGGTAGCACCTTGCCCATCGAGTCACGGGTGCAAAGCGCGTGTTCGGTGGCAACGGAAGTGCACACCGCAGCCATGGCGCGGCCGGCCAAATCAAGATCATCGGGCCCAATCGACCTGACCTTCACCATGGGCACAACGTCTACCCGAAACCGTTCGCCACGGCCCTTCGCGACGTGCCTGCCAGCATGAGAATCGCCATCGGTCTCAGTGAGCGACAGGCTGTCGTTGAGGGGGAGTATTCGGGCTGCGCAGCGAGCGACGCTCGACGTGGTGCCCCGGCAATGCCGCACCCCCGAACTGGTGCCGCGCTCGGCTTAATTCGGCTCCATGGCGGCCATTCGGCGCATGGCTTCGTCCAGGTCGACGTCCTCGATATGGCTGGCGATCGTCCAGTGATTGCCGCACGGGTCGACAATTCGGGCGGCGCGGTCGCCGTAGAACTGGTCGGCGGGCTCGGCCACGGATGTCGCGCCGGCGCTCACGGCCTGGGCGTAGGCGCTGTCCACATCCTCGACGTAGAGATGGAGCTTCGTGGCGCTGGCCGGGAAATCGGGCGGCAAAGCGTCGGACAGCATGAGCACGGCGCCGTCGATTTCCACCTCGGCGTGGCCGATGCCGCCCTCGGGCATGGCGAGACGCATCCGCTCGATGCCTCCAAATGCCTTCGCGAGGAAATCAAGGAGCTCGGCAGCGTTCTCCACGACAAGGTAGGGCGTGATGGCCGTATAGCCGTCGGGAATGGGCTTGACGCCGGACATGGGAACTCCCTGTGGCTAGTGAATGGTGGGCCCTCGTGGATTCGAACCACGGACCTCGCCCTTATCAGAGGCGCGCTCTAACCGACTGAGCTAAGAGCCCGGAGCCGTGCGCGATGGTATCAGAGCGTCACATCCGGACGGCCCTGGCTTAGAATCCCTCCAAGGGGATGTAGCTCAATTGGTAGAGCACTGCCTTTGCAAGGCAGGGGTTAGGGGTTCGAGTCCCCTCATCTCCACCACCTGTTTCGCTCGGTCTCCCATAGCGCCGCTCCCTTCTGTTATGGGCGTGTCCGAGCGACCTTCCCGTGCCTCTCCGTGCGTGACGATTCGCCTCAATCTATGAACAAACCTATGCACAACAAGCGCCGCGTGCTCTGGCCGGACTTGCTACGCCTGGCCGTCGACGATCCCGCCCGTGATCGCATGGCCCGGAACTTTGCCCGTCGGCACAATCGAGCATCCGAGCCGTGGCGCGCCATGAGCCGGAAGCGCAACAGTTACGCGTGGCGCGTCTATCAGGCGCTCTGCGAGCACGTGAATGAGGCGGGCGAAGTGTGGGCGAGCTATGACCGCATTGGCGTGCTAACCGGCCTCCCCAAGTCCCATAGCTCCGACGGGGTCGCGCGGCTGATAGAGACGGGGTATGCCGAACGGGTCACCACGGGCCGACGTGGTACTGCCGCCAACTACTTCCTGGCGGATATCCGGGCGGCGTTGATTCGCAAGCGGGACGCGAGCGACCTACGCCTCAGGGTGTCAAGCATCAAGGTGGAAGGCGACTGGGAGCGCAGCGTCCAGACCATCCCGGAGTCGCCAATCCGCAACCTAACTGGCCGCGAATCCGTAACCTATCCGCCGCGAATCCGTAACCCAGTCCCATTCGGAGAGTCCCATAAGACAAGTCCCACAAGTCCCAGCGAAGGGATTACATCCCCTGGAACACGGATGGGAGAGCCGCTCACCATCGGCGAGATCGCGCAGCGTGTGGGTCTAGTGGCCTATGCCGCTACGCTCCCCGGCAACTTCTGCGCGGGCTGCGGCTGGTCGTTCCCGCCCGAGGGCGGCGTGATGGATCATTGCTTGTGCTGCGGACGCGAGCGCGGCGTAGAGGCGGTGCATTTGGGAGTGCCGCGGTGAAGCACGGCACGGCGACGGGATACGGGCATCACGGCTGCCGCTGCGAGGCCTGCCGCGCGGCGAACCGCAACCGGAAGCGGCGGGCCGACGCGGCCAGACGGGCCGCGCCGACGCCAGTGCACGTGCACGGCACGACGAACGGCTACGGCAACTGGGGCTGCCGGTGCGAGGCGTGCCGCGCGGCGTGGGCGGCCATGTGTCGGGAGTACAGGTCGGCGAAGCGGCGGCGCGTGGGGACCCCTGGCTCGGGGCGCGCTGGGAGGGCGGGCAGCGGTGTGGGTAGTCACGAACTGAGGATAGGGTGAGTCGCACCAGCGGCCTGGCGCGCGCCCTGGTGGACTACCTGGGCGGCCTCGAAGTCACGCAGGGGCGGCTCGCCGGCCAGCCGTTCCCCGTGCTGCCATGGGAGCGCCGATTCATTCGCGGCGCGTTCCGGCGTGGCGTGGCCGAGGCGGGCCTGAGCGTGGCGCGTGGCAACGGCAAGACGACGCTATGCGCCGGCCTCGCGTGCTCCGCACTGGACGGCCCGCTGGCGGTGCGGCGCGGCGATACGGTTCTGGTGGCGTCCAGCTTCGAGCAGGCGCGTATCAGCTTCGAGCACGTGTTGGCGTTCATGGGACCGGCAGCCCACGACAAGCGGCGCTATCGGCTCTGGGATTCGACGGCGTGGGCGCAGATTCAGCGGCTCGAAACCGGCGCCCGCGTGCGGTGCATTGGGAGCGATCCCAAGCGGGCGCACGGGCTGGCGCCGCGATTGATCCTGGCCGACGAACCGGCGCAGTGGCCAGAGAACACCGGGGAGCGGATGGTCGCGGCGCTGCGCACGGCGGCGGGCAAGCTCCCCGAGTGCCTGTTCCTGGCGCTCGGCACGCGGCCCGACTCCGAAACACACTGGTTCGCCAAGCTGCTAGACGACGGCGACTACGCGCAAGTCCACGCGGCGCGGCCAGGCGACCCGCCGTACCAGAAGCGCACGTGGCAGCGCGCGAATCCCAGCCTGGCCTACATGCCGGACCTTGAGGCGGCCATCCGCTCCGAGGCGCGGCGGGCGCGCCGCGATCCGACGCTCGCGCCCAGCTTCGAGGCGCTACGGCTGAATCTCGGCACCGCCGACACGGCGCGCTCGCTGCTGCTGGCAGCGGCCACGTGGCGGCGCATTGAGGGTGAGGCCGACCGCGAGGGCCGCTGCCTGTGGGGCGTGGACCTTGGCACGTCGGCGGCGCAGTCCGCCGTGGCGGCCTACTGGCCGGACTCGGGGCGGCTCGAAGTGCTGGCCGCGTTCCCACGCGAGCCGGACCTATCCGAGCGCGGCTTGGCGGACGGCGTGGGCGCGCTCTACACGCAGTGCGCCCGGCGCGGTGAATTGATCCAGACGGGCGGCGCGGCGGTCGACGTCGCGGCCCTTATGACGGCGGCGCGGGATCACTTCGGCGCGCCGGCGCGGATCGCCTGCGACCGCTGGCGCGAGGCCGAGCTGCGGGACGCGCTCAAGGCGTGCGGCCTACGGGCGGCGGCGTTCGAGCTGCGGGGAATGGGATTCAAGGACGGCGCAGAGGACGTGCGCGCGTTCCGCCGCCTATGCCTTGAGGGCGCGGTGACGCCGCTGCCGAGCCTGCTACTCACGTCGGCCATGGCCGAGGCCCGCACCGTGCAGGACCCGGCGGGCAACGCGAAGCTGGCGAAGGGTGCCGAGGGCGGCCGTCGGCTGCGAGCGCGCGACGATGCCGCCGCCGCCGCCGTGCTGGCCGTGGGTCTCGCGTCGCGCATGCCGAAGCGGGCGGGCGGCGTCTATCACGGCATCGCCGGGTGAGCCGCCGAAGCTGGCGCAAGGGACCGCGCCTGGATCGCCGGCGCTGGGCGCGCGTGCGTCGGCAGACGTTCGAGCGCGACGGCCACCGTTGCCGCCAGTGCGGCAAGGCGGGCCGCCTTGAGTGCGACCACGTGCGGCCCTTGCACCGTGGCGGCGATCCCTACGCCGTGGACGGCTGCCAGACGTTGTGCCGGGCCTGCCATATCCGCAAGACCGCCGGCGAGAACGCGCGGCCCTGGCCGGCGCGCGACGCCTGGCGCGACCTGGTGCGGGAGCGTCTCGGGGGAAACCGGATCACATGATCCCCCTTCCGTAACTTCGCCACCTAGAGAGCGAAGTCCAAAACGGCCACCGTGGCCGATATGCCATACCATATGTTGTAGGTACTGCGCTAGAATCGACTAGTGGCACGAGATGTAGTAGGCAGTGGGGCATTCATGACTGACTTGCAGAAGGCGCAATTGCGGGCTTCGGAGATTCGCCAGAAGCTCGCGGAGCTGGGCGCCGTGGGCGACCTGAGCGACGAACAACGCTCGGAGATTGACACGCTGCGCACCGAATACGGCGACGTGGAGCGGCGCGTGCAAGCGCTCACCATCGCCGACGACAAGCCGCTGGAGACGCGCGAGACGCCGGAGACGGTCGAGACGCGCGATCCCAAGCTGGTGGACCTGGAGCAACGCGCCGACGTGGGCGCCCTGTTTGGCGCCGTGCTGGAGCATCGCGTGAGCGACGGCGCCATGGCCGAATTGCAGCAGCACTACAAGCTCGCGCCCAATCAGGTGCCGTTGAGCCTGCTGCGAGACGCGGCCCTTGAGACCCGCGCCGTCACGCCGGCGCCCGGCGACGTTGGTCAGAATCAGGCCGCGATCCTGCCGTACGTCTTCCCGCAGAGCGTGGGCGCGTTCCTGGGCGTGGACATGCCGACGGTCGGCGTCGGCGAGGCGGTCTATCCCGTACTCACGTCGGAGCTGAGCGTGAAGACGCCGGCAGAGAATGCGGCCGCCGCAGAGACAACCGGCGCATTCAGTGCCGACGTGCTGAGCCCGAGCCGCCTGCAAGCCGCGTTTTTCTATTCGCGTGAGGACCGCGCCCGCTTCGCCGGCATGGACATGGCGCTGCGGCAGAACTTGAGCGACGGGCTCGCGGTGGCGCTCGACAAAGAGATCATCGCCGGCACCAATGGCCTGTTGACTGGCACCAACCTGGCCAACCACAACGCCAGCGCCGTCACGACCTACGCGGACTATCGCAGCGAATTCGCCTATGGCCGCGTCGACGGGCGCTTCGCCGGCGACGTGAGCGACATTCGCGTGGTGATGGGCGCCGCGACCTACGGGCACGCGGCGGCCCAATTCCGCAGCAACAACGCCGGCGACCGCGCGGCCCTTGAGGACCTGATCGACGCCACCAGCGGCGTGCGGGTGAGCGCTCACGTGCCGTCCGTCGCCAACTCGAAGCAGAACGCCATCGTGCGGCTCGGCATGCGCGCCGATATGGTCGCGCCCGTCTGGGAGGGCGTGACGTTGATCCCCGACGAAATCACGAAGGCGGCCAACGGCCAGATTGTCGTGACGGCCGTCATGTTGCACGCGGTGAAGATTCTGCGGGCTGCCGGGTTCTACAAGCAGCAATCGCAGCACGCCTAACCGGAGACCCGCATGGCCGAATTCGCCATATGGGCGGCGGACCTTGAGATACGCCAGAGCGGCGGCGCCCGGGTGCTGGCCGGCAGCTTTCCGTACGGCAAGCTGGCGACCGTCCGCAGCCGCGGCGCGCGCCGCAAAGAGCGGTTTGGGCCGGATGCCTTCGGCTGGCAGCTTCGGCGATTCGAGGAGCTGCAAGCCGAGCTGGCCGACACCATCGGTCGCGCGATCGAGCGCGCCCAGCGTGAGGCGATCGAGCAAGAGCTGGCGCGCCGGAATACGCACATCCTGGTCGGCCACGACTTCAACCGGCCGCTAGGAAAGCTCTGAACAACCGGCACCGCTGAGCGCCGGGGTGCTGGTGGTGTGTGGTGATCGGGGCCTGGGGCGGTGATCGGGGCCGATCCGCCCTGTCACCCACGGGTGGGCCCGTCCGCGCCCCGCGGCAGGGCGCAGGCCTCCCACTTACGCGGGCGCGGCGCGCTCCGCCAGCAACAGATTCGCCAGCCCAAACAACAGGCAGAGCCGGTTGCGGTTCTTCGCCAGGCCCCGATAGCGCACCGTCGCGTAGCCGAAGTGGCGCTTCACGTACAGGAACGGATGCTCGACCTTCGCCCGGATCGCCGCCTTGCGCCGCTCGACCTGCGCGGCCACACTGCCCGGTGGCAAGCGGCGCCGCTGCCCGGGCCGCAGCGCCACCTGCCAGTCCATCGCCCGGCCGCGGTGCTCCGGGCGTCGCGCCACGCCCTGATACCCCGCGTCGCCCCACACCCGCGTCTCGCTCCCGTGGAGGAGCTGCGGCACCTGCGTCACGTCCGCCACGTGCGCCGCGGTCGTCGCCACGCGGTGCACCAACCCCGTCGCGGCATCCACCCCGATGTGCGCCTTCATCCCGAAGTACCACTGGTTCCCCTTCTTGGCCTGATGCATCTCGGGGTCCCGCTGCTGGGCGCGGTTCTTGGTCGACGCCGGGGCGTCGATGATGGTCGCGTCCACGATCGTGCCTTCCCGCAGCCGCACGCCCTGTGCCGCCAGGTGCCGCGTGATCTCCGCCAGCAGCGCCTCGCCCAGGTCATGCTGTTCCAGCAGGTGCCGAAAGTTCAGGATCGTCGTCTCGTCGGGCAGCGGCCCCCGCACCGACACCCCCACGAAGCGCTGGATGGACGCGATCTCATAGAGCGCGTCCTCCATCGCCGGGTCGCTGAGGTTGTAAAACAGCTGCACGCAGTGAATCCGCAACATCACCGACAACGGATAGGGCGGCCGCCCGCACTCGCCGGTGGGGTACACCGGGCGAATCCGCTGCTCCAGCCGCTGCCACGGAATCAAGCCGTCCATCCGCTGCAGCAAGCGCTCCCGCCGGGTCTGGCGCTTCTTGCCCTCGTACTCCACATCGGCAAATGATCGCTGCGGGTGCATCGCGTTTCCTCACCGGCGCCGGTTGCCCGCCAGCATAGGTCCTACCGCAACTGCAGGGCTTATTCAGACCATCCCTAGGGGATCGCCTAAGCCGCACGGCGCGCGTCGAATCCACGGCGGACGCCGTGACGTTCGCGGTGGACTTGCCCGACGAGGCCGATATGCCCACCTACATGCTGGACCTGGTGAAGCAGGTACGGACCGGGCGGGCCGGCGGCGTGAGTCCCGGTTTCCAAGTGCCACCCGCCAACGTCGTGCCGAACGCCGAACGCCTGACGCCTGAGCCGGGCAATCCCGGCGTGCTGATTCGGGATATCGCGCAAGCCGTGCTGCCGGAGCTGAGCATCGTCACGCGCCCGGCCTACACCGGCACGGCGTTGGACCTACGGGCCGATGACTTCGGCGAGCCGGCGGACGCTGACACGCGCCCACGGGCGGCCACGCTATGGCTGTAACGCTCACGTCGCCCGAACTGCGGGCCGCGCTACGGCTCGGGGATACGCACGATGAAGCGTTGCAAGCCGCACGGCTGCGCACCGTCGCGGCGGATCTGGTGGTGCGCCATGCGCCCGACGCGCCCGACACCGTCCACGATGAAGCGGTGGTGCGGCTCACCGGCTACTGGTTCGACCAGCCCACGGCCCCGCGCGGCTCGCACTACGCCAACGCACTGCGCAACTCGGGCGCCGCTGCGATCCTGCTGCCCTACCGCGTGCACCGGGCGGGGGCCGACTGATGCCCGCCGACCGCCGCGTGACCATCACCTACGACCGCGGCGGCACCTCGACCCGCGGGGAGTACGCGCCGGATAACGTCACCGTCAACGTCTGGGCCTCGCGGCTCGACACAAGCGCCAACCGGCTGCTAGAGGCGGGCGGGGCGCGCGGCGCCGTGCGCCGCACCTACCGGATTCGCTACTTGCCGCCCGTGGTCGAGGCCCTGGAAGCGGGCCGGCGCGTGCGCGTGGTCGAGGCGGGTAACGCCTTTGCCGGCGGCACGTCGATAGTGACGGTTGCCGAGCCGCCCGACACGCGGCGCCGGTTCCTAGATATCACCGTGGAGGGCTCAACGTGAGGCTGTGGCCATGGCGCGGTGAGCGCCGCGAGGATTCATTCACCGATGCCGTGGTGGCGCAGATACAGGCCAACGCGAGCGGCGCCACGACGGCGACGGCGTCCGCCACGGCGGCCCTCGAAGCATGCGCCGGCCTGGTGGGCCGCGCCTTTGCGAGCGCGACGGTTCAGGCGGAAGACTCCGTGGCGGGAGCCTTGGAGCCGAGCGTGCTGGCCATGATGGGCCGGGCGCTGATCAGGCATGGCGAATACGTCTGCCTGATTGACACGACCGGCGACGGGTTGCGGCTGCTCCCGGCCCAGACGCACGACGTAATCGGCCAACCGGACCCGCGAACGTGGGCCTACAACGTCACGCTGGGCGGCCCGTCGGCGACGGTCACGCACGACAAGCAGCCGGCGGCCGCCGTCGTGCACCTCCGGTATGCCGCCGACCCGGCGAAGCCATGGCGCGGCGTCGGCCCGCTCCAAGCCGCGGCCCTGGCGGGCAAACTGAGCGCCGAGACGGTGGCCGCACTGGCCGACGAATCTAGCGGGCCGCGCGGCAACCTGCTGCCGATCCCCGTGGACGGCGCCGACGCGACGGTCGACAGGCTCAAGGCGGATATCCGCAAGGCGCACGGCAAGGCCCTGGTGGTCGAGGGCGGCGACTGGGGCGGCGCACCGAGCGGCGGGCAAGCCGACTGGCAGCCGCGACGCCTGGGCGCGAATCCGCCCGGCGCCCTGGTGAGCCTCGCCGAGCACGCGAGCCGCGAAGTTTTCGCGGCGTGTGGCGTTCCTGCGGCCCTATTCGCCGCCACGTCAAGCTCCGCAGGACGCGAAGCCTACCGGCAGGCGTTATTCGCCGTGATCGCGCCGTTGGGCCGCATGGTGAGCTTCGAGCTATCCGAGAAGCTGGGCGGCCCGGTTTTGCTCGGCTGGGACGAACTCGGAGCGGCGGATATCGCCAGCCGGGCGCGCGCGTTCCAGTCCATGGTCGGCGCCGGCATGGACCCGAGCAAGGCGGCGGGCCTGGCGGGCCTCATGGCGGCAGACGACTAATGGCGAAGCGGCGGCGGCGCCAGCCCGCGCGGGCCGCCCGTGACTTTCCGACGTGCCGACGCTGCGGCTGGACCTTGATGGGCCTCGATGGCCTACCACCAGAGGCCGGGCGGCCCACCGTGTGCCGACGCTGCGGACCCTGGGGCTAGCGCAAACTCGCACCCTCGCCGGTAGCATGCGAGTCTGCTGCGGGGCCGGTGCCGGCATGGACGCGGCCAAGGCGGCGGGCCTCGCAAGCCTCATGGCAGCAGACGACTAGACGCGCCGATACGGTCGTGATATCTTCACGATACATAGCGTGAGTGGAGGGCGGCGATATGGCAGAAGGCGAGGTGGCCTGGCGGCGTGACCGTCAGGTGAACGTCAGGGTCAACGACTACGAGTGGGAGACCATCCAGCACCAGGCCAAGCTATGGGGCTGCGCGCCCGTGGAGTACATGCGGCTGGTCGCGATTGGATGGGGCACCGCGCGCGTCCGCATCATCCCCAGCCCGCGACACCCCGGCGTCGGTCCGACGATTGAGCAACTGCAAGCCGAGGGCTGGCAGAAGGTCATTGACGGCTGGTGGAAGCATCCGAGCGAACTGCGCTGGGTGAAGTTCGACGCCGACGATCCCAAGGGTGTTCCGCTGGCCGCCGGCGAGTGACCGGGTGTGTCAAGTGGCAGAAAGGGATCATCGCCTCGATCCGCTGATTCTGTGGGCCGAGCGCCGCCGCGAGCGCACCAATGCGCGCGTCGCCGCCCTGGCCGGCGTGAGCGTCGCCACGGTGAAGCGCCGGCGCCGGGAGCTGCGCACGCTCGGCAAGCTGCCGCCACTGATCCCCGTCCGCGTGCTGGCCGCGATGGCGCAGTGCTCGGAGCGCACCATCTACCGCGCCAAGGCGGCCATTTTGACGGCGAGCCGGGCGGGGAGAGGACGGCGGACACCGCGAGGCCACCGCGCCCGCCGAAGCGGCCCCGCCCGGCAGCCACCTTCCAGTGCGCCAGCTAGAGCTACGCGGCCTCACCGCGACGCATCCGAGCTGGCGCGTGGTCGACTTCGGCACGCGGCGGGCTAGCCGTGCCTAGGGTTCCCGCGAAACTCTTGACCGCCGACGAGATTGAGAGTCTCAACTCGCAAGAATTCCTGACCGTTCGGGAGGCGGCCGGCCTCTTGCGCGTGGGCCAGGGCCTGATTCGTACCGCCATCCGGCGCGGGACCATCCCCTGCTTTCGCGCTGGCACCTGGATGCGGATTCCCCGGCGCCGGCTCCTCGAGCTGCTCGAAGCTGGGGCGCTCACGCTCGACGCGCCCGAGTCCGATGCCGAGATCGTGAGGCTGCCGTGACGCGCGTCGGTTCCCTGCGCGGATCGGCCACCAAGCGCGGCGAGGATCGGTATCTGATTCGTGTCCACGTCGGCGGCTCGCGCTACAAGTCCCGCACGGTGGACGGGCGCACGAAGCGCGAGCTTGAGCGCAACTGGCGGGCATTTCTCGCCGAGCTGGAATTCGGGATCGGCCACGAGCATGGGCGCGTGCGCCTCGGCGACTTTGCGGACGCGTGGCTGGCCCAAGTCGAGCGGACGCGCACCTACGGCACCTGGCGCCGGTATCGCGCCGTCGTGCGCACCTACGTCGGGCCGACGCTGGGGCATATCCGGCTCGACCGGCTGACGCACGCCGACGTGCAGCATTGCGTCGACCTGGTCGTGGACGCGGGCAAGATCGCCACGGCGGAAACGCTGCGGCTGGTGCTGCATGGCATGTGCAAGCTCGCCGTGCGTCGCCGCCTGCTGACGACAAATCCCGTCGTGGATATCGCGCTCCCGCCGCGCCAGCGGCGCGACTATCGCGTGCTGGCGGTCCACGAGGCGCAATCGCTGCTGGACGTGTGTCGCATGGGCAACGCGCGGCTGCGGCAGCTCTACCCCATCGCCCATCTGCTGCTGCATGCCGGCCTCCGGCGCGGCGAAGCGCTGGGCTTGCGCTGGGGCGCGGTGGACTTCGAGCACCGGACGATTGACGTGCGCGAGCAACTCAAGCGGCAGCGCGGCGGCTTTGGCCTCGGGCCGACGAAAACCGGCGAGCGCCGCCTCGTCTTCGCGGGCGAGCCGTTGATGGTGGTGCTCGCGCGACATAAGCGCGAGCAGGACGCGCTGCGCGAGCAGCTGGGGCCGGCCTACGCGGACCGCGGTTTCGTGTTCACGCGTCTGGACGGGCGGGCGCGGACGCACGGCGTCCCGATAGGGCCGAACACGCTGAGCCGGTGGTTTGCTGAAGCGCTGCAAGTGGCCGGGCTCCCGGCGCTGCGCATCCACGACTTGCGCGACACCTACGCCACGCTCGCCATCGCCGCTGGCGTGGACCTGGTGACCGTCTCCGAGCAGCTCGGGCATAGCTCGATCGCCATGACGGCGGACCGCTACGTCCACCCGCACAGCACCACGAAACGCGACGCCGCCGACCGTTTGGCCGACGCATTGGCGGGAAACTATGAACAATCCATGCACAAAACGCGCCGCATGGATGCCGTTTAACAGGTTTGGAATGTGCGGATCGTGGGGGAGTTCCCTCATCTCCACCCAAAACTGGTGGCGGCAGCCTGGGCCATGCATGCGCAGGGATCGCCTGGAGCATCCGTCACGGTCGAGCCACTCCCGGCACCCGGCTTGTGGAACGGCCTGTCCGGCAAGCGGCTTGGGCGCCTAGGAAAGGTCTGAAAAAGGCCGTGGACTTTACCCCCATCCGTTCGCCCTGAGCTTGTCGAAGGGGTAATCGAACGGATGGGGGGCTGATGCCCGCAGTGACGCGCTACTTGTTCAGAGGTTCCCTAACAGTCGACCTCGAGGATGCGGCACATCGGCATCAACATCGGCCGAAGCCGCTCCAGCTTGGCAGACAGCCTTCCGTCGCTGTCGACGACAGGATGGTGACCTCCTCCTGCGCGGCCTCGATCTTGTCCAACGTCGCCTGAGACACAGCATGATTTTCCCTGACATGGCCGAAGACCGTGTACTCATGTGGCGCCTCGGCGCTTCCGGCCAGATCGCCGAGGATGAAGAAGAACCGCGATCCGTTGGAGTTCGGCGTGCCGTCGTTGGCCAGAGCTATGCCGCCGCGTTCATACGGCCGCTGCGGCGGCTCGACCTCGAAGGTGTAGCCCGGGTTGCCGGTGCCCGTGCCCGTCGCGTCGCCCGTTTCGGCGAGCACACCGGGGACAATCCGATGAAACGCGACGCCGTCGTAGTAGCCTTGGTTTGTTAGGAAGATGAAGCTGTTGACCGCCAGCGGCGCCTCCTCCGGCAACAGCACGAATCTGATGCGACCGACGCTCGTGGTGAAGGTGACGCTATAGGGCCGTAGCACTTCAACCTCCATCGGCGGATAAACATCGAATACCGGAGGCTCTACCGGTTCCGGCTCGCCGCACGCGGCAACCACAACGAAGATGAGGGAGGCTAACCCGACCAATACCGCTCGCCGCATTGCGCTCTTCTTCCCGGCAGGCCCTGGGTCCGCCCGACATTCTGCCGAACCTGGCATGGGACCTGCTAGACCTCGCGTGCCCCCCGTGCGGGTCCAGGCCCCGTCATGAGCACTGGAAGGGCCCGCCGCTCGGCAGGCAGCCTTCCGTCGCTACCGTCGACAGGATGGTGACCTCTTCCTCCGCGCGCTGTAGACCAGTCCAAGGCCGGCCTAGAGGCGTCGCTACCGTCGACAGGATGGTGACCTCCTCCTCCGCGGCCTCGATCTTGTCCAACGTCGCCTGAGACACCGCGTGGGTTTCCCTGATATGGCCGAAGATCGTGTACTCGTGCGGCGCCTCGGCGCTTCCGGCCAGATTGCCGAGGATGAACAAGAACCGCGATCCGTTGGAGTTCGGCGTCCCGTCGTTGGCCAGAGCAATCAGTCCGCGCGCGTACGGCCGCTGCGGTGACTCGATTTCAAAGGTGTAGCCCGCGTTACCGGTGCCGGTGCCCGTGGCATCGCCCGATTCGGCGAACAGGCCGGGGACAATCCGATGAAACGCGAGGCCGTCGTAGTAGCCCTCGTTTATCAGGAAGATGAAGCTGTTGACCGCCAGCGGTGCTTCCTGCGGCAACATCAGGAAGCGGATGCGTCCGACGCTGGTGGTGAAAGTGACGCTATAGGGCCGTAGCACTTCAACCTCCATCGGCGGATAAGCATCGAATACCGGAGGCCCTACCGGTTCCGGCTCGCCGCACGCGGCAACCACAACGAAGATGAGGGAGGCTAACCCGACCATTACTGCTCGCCGCACGGCGCCCTTCTCCCCGTCAGCCCCTGGGTCCGCCAGACTTTCTGCCGCACTTGCCATCGAACCTGCTAGACCTCGCGCGACCGCCATCCGGGTCGAGGACTCGTCATGAGCACTGGTAGGGACCGCCGCTCGGCAGGCAGCCCTCCGTCGCCGTCAGCGACCGGATGATGACTTCCTCCTGTGCCGCCTCGATCTTGTCGAGCGTTGCCACCGACGGCGCGTGATTCGGCTTCAGATGGCCGAACACCGTGTACTCATGCGGCGCCTCGGCGCTTCCGGCCAGATCGCCGAGGATGATGAAGAACCGCGATCCGTTGGAGTTCGGCGTCCCGTCGTTGGCCAGGGCGATGCCGCCGCGTTCATAGGGCCGCTGCGACTGCTCCACCTCGAAGGTGTAGCCCGGGTTGCCGGTGCCCGTGCCCGTCGCGTCGCCCGATTCGGCGAGCACACCGGGGACAATCCGATGAATCGCGACGCCGTCGTAGTAGCCACTGTTTGCGAGAAAAATGAAGTTGTTGACCGCCAGCGGCGCCTCATCCGGAAACAGCTGGAAGGTGATGCGTCCGACGCTGGTGGTGAAGGTGATGCTATAGGACCGGAGTGGATCAATCGCCATCGGTGGGTAGGCCTCGTAGACCGGAGGCCCTTCCGGCTCGGACTCGCCGCACGCTGCCACAACGATGAGCAATAGGGCAGCCAGCCCGGCTAGGATCGCTCGCTGCATCATGACCTTCTCCACGGCTGCATAACGTTCTGCCGACCATTCTGCCGCACGTCGCATGGGTCCGGCTAGACCTGGCGCGACCCCCCATGCGGGTCGAGGACCCGTCATCCGCAGCCGCCCGGCCCCCGTCGGCTCAACTCGCCGGCGCCACGCGCCCATTCGGATGGCGCCTGCACCCATGAAGCGAGCTACGCGTTGGCCGAAGTCGGCCCTAGCATGCCCCGTAGTTGCCCCGGCTCGGCAGACATCCCTCGGTGACCTGCAGCGACCGGATGATGACCTCTTCCTGGGCGGCCTCGATCTTGTCGAGCGTCGCTACGGACGGCGGGTGATTCGGCTTCAGATGGCCGAAGATCGTGTACTCGTGCGGCGCCTCGGCGCTTCCGGCGAGATCGCCGAGGATGAAGAAGAACCGTGAGCCGTTGGAGTTCGGCGTCCCGTCGTTGACGAGGGCAATGCCGCCGCGTTCATAGGGCCGCTGCGGCGGCTCCACCTCGAAGGTGTAGCCCGGGTTGCCGGTGCCCGTGCCCGTCGCGTCGCCCGTTTCGGCAAGCACTCCCGGAACGATGCGATGAAACGTCACGCCGTCGAAGTAACCCTCCCTTGCCAAGAAAACGAAGCTGTTGACCGCCAGCGGCGCCTCTTCCGGAAGCAGCTGGAAGGTGATGCGTCCGACGCTGGTGGTAAAGGTGACGGTATAGGCTCGGAGCGGGTCAATCGCCATCGGTGGGTAGGCCTCGTAGACCGGAGGCCCTTCCGGCTCGGACTCGCCGCACGCTGCCACAACGATGAGCAATAGGGCAGCCAGCCCGGCTAGGATCGCTCGCTGCATCATGACCTTCTCCACGGCTGCATGACGTTCTGCCGACCATTCTGCCGCACGTCGCATGGGTCCGGCTAGACCTGGCGCGACCCCCCATGCGGGTCAAGGACCCGTCATCCGCAGCCGCCCGGCCCCCGTCGGCTCAACTCACCGGCGCCACGCCGCGCCCAATCGGATGGCACGTGGCGCCCATGCAGCGAGCTATACGTTGCCCGCAATCGGTCCTAGCAGGGGCCGTAGCCACCCCAGCTCGGCAGGCAGCCTTCCGTTGCCTGCAACGACCGGATGATGACCTCTTCCTGTGCCGCCTCGATCTTGTCCAGCGTCGCCTGGGACGGAGCGTGGTCCTCTTTGACTTGGCCAAAGACCGTGTACTCATGTGGCGCCTCGGGACTTCCCGCGAGATCGCCGAGGATGAAGAAGAACCGCGACCCGTTCGAGTTTGGTGTCCCGTCATTGGCCAGAGCTATGCCGCCGCGTGCATAGGGTCGCTGCGGCGGCTCAACCTCGAAGGTGTAGCCCGGGTTGCCGGTGCCCGTTCCCGTGGCGTCGCCAGTTTCGGCGAGCACGCCGGGAATCACTCGATGAAACGCCACACCGTCGAAATAGCCCTCATTTGCTAGGAAGATGAAACTGTTGACCGCCAGCGGCGCTTCCTTCGGAAACAGCTGGAAGCTGATACGTCCGACGCTCGTGGTGAACGTGACGCTATACGGTCGGAGCGGATCGATTTCCATCGGCGGGTAGGCCTCGTATACCGGAGGCCCTTCCGGCTCGCCTTCGCCGCACGCAGCACCGACAATGACCAATAGAGCCGCCAGCCCAACAATGACCACTCGCCGCATCACGCTCTTCCCCGCATCAACTTGTCGGCCCGCCACCCATTCTGCCGCATCACCCAATGGGGCTGCCACCACCGGCGACGCTGCATCGTGAGATTCAAGCAATGCTGGTGGACCGCTCCGAGGCGTCGGGCTGCGCGTCGACCAGCCCATGTTCCTGGAAAAACCGCTGCAACTCCTCAGGGGCGCCCACAATCACCAGCACATCGCCGGCTGCCACCGTTCGGCCGCTTGACGGCGCCAACTCGGCGTGCCCCTGCCGAACCAGGGCCAAGAGCGAGCTGCCGGCCTCCTGCAGCGCCAGCCCTTCAACGGTTTGGCCGTCGAGCTGGGAGCCGGCGGGAACGACGGCCTCGCGGATGTCCAGATCCGCCGAATGCGGGTTCAAAAGCTGGTCAAGCACGTCCCGCACGTGCGGCCTCCTGACATAGCCAACCATGCTCAGCGCGCCCTCGATGGGCGGCGAGAATACGCGCAGGGCACCAGCCGATTGAAGCCGCCCCACCGCCTCGTCAGACGCGGCGCGAGCGATGACGGGAACCTCTGGCGCCAGCACCCGAGCCGCGAGCACCGCGTAAACGTTTTCCGCGTCATCGTTGGTCGCCACGATGATGGCCGCCGCCCGCTCGATGCCGGCTTCCATCAGCGCGGCATCCGACGAGGCGCGATCGGCAATGCTCACAAAGCCGTCATCCGCGGCCGCCTGGCATCGTGCCGCATCGACGTCGATCACCACGACATCGCAGCCATCGTTGCGCAGCTCCTGGGAAATGCGCGCGCCCACGCGGCCATAGGACCCGACGATGTAGTGATGCTGCATCCGCGAAAGGAGCCTCGTGCGTCGGCGGCGTGCGAAGTGCGCGCCCAAGTGTCCTTCGGCGAGGTACTCGATGTAGTTGGCCGCCGTCCAGGCGAGTGTACCGACGCCCGTCACGATCAGCACCGACGTGAAAACGCGCCCCGGTGTGGACAGCGTGTGCACCTCGGTAAACCCCACGGTGCTGAGGGTGATGACGACCATGTACAGGGCGTCAACGGGATCCATCCCCTCGACAACGACGAATCCGGCCACCCCAATCGCGGAAATGCCGATCAGGAAGAGGAAGCCCGGAATCAGGCGGCGGCGTAGGTAGAACTGCGTGATGCCACCGACATTGGCAGTGGCCCGGTCGGATGGACGAGACACCCTGAGGCGTCCAGCTCGGTGTTGGGTCCCCCTGAGTTTCACGTAGCGGGAACCTTACGTAGAGCGGCTGTGCGTATCTTGCTACGACGCGTTCCGTGCGTCACACCGCTCACAGAAGCATCCGCCGGTGGGCTGCCCTGCACGAGATAGCGCCGGCCGTCGTAAGCAGGCATCATCCCGCCATGCAGCCGGACCGTCCGCAAGACACCCGGCGAGAACCGCCGCCATGCGTTCCGCGGCTGTCGCGCCGGCCCAACAGGCGCCTGAGCCACTGGGCGCGCGCGAGACACGGTGGGCTCGTAAATAGCTTGGAGGGACCATGAGCCAGCTCGACGCCGTTCAGCTGATCATCGGCGACACGCCTCAGTACTTCTTCGACGACGGGTTGATCGAAGAGGTGCAGCACGTCACGCGACGCCTGCACCGGCCGGTCAGCGTCCAGGGCAGCCCCTTCATCCAACGCGACCGCCCCTGGGAGCACGTGCCGTACTTCTCCAGCGTGGATTGGAGCTTGTGGCGAGATCCGGAAACTGATCGTCTCCACTGCACCTACACCGACCTTAACGTGGACCGCGAGCGGCTGGCGCGCAAGGGCGGCGCGTTCATCGACTGGGCCAACGGTCGCCTGCGCGTCTGCTACGCGTATTCGGACGACGGCTTCGAGTGGATCAAGCCCCCGCTCGGCCTGCTGCATGAAGACGGTCACGACACCAACATCATCCTCGGCAGCGAGACCTATGGCAGTACGTGGGGCCTTTCGGTCTTTGAGGACCCGCTCGAGCACGATCCCAGCCGGCGCTATAAGGGCTTCCACGTCATGGTTCCGCCGGGGTACGCCGTGGCCAGCGACGAGCCCGGCGCGCACGTCCGCCTCGGCTATTCGCCCGACGGCATTCACTGGACCGTGGCCGACGAGCGCCCCACCGTCGGCCGGGGCGGCACTCGCATTGGAGACTCGGCTCAGCCGGCGTTCGACCCGGGAACCGGCACCTATTTGCTCTTCACGCGGCATCCATGGATGAGCCTGGCGCCGCGCTCGCGTCCGCTTCACGCCACCGAATTGGGCGGCCATCCGACCTGGGATGCATCCGCCGGTTCGCCCAATCGCCGTGGGCGGCGCCGCATATACCTCTCCGAGAGCCGCGACTACCTCCACTGGAGCGAACCGCGGTTGATCCTGGCCCCGGATTCGCTGCTCGACAATATCGACGACTCGTTCTACAGCATGAGTGCCATGTGGCTCGGCGGGCAATGGATCGGGTTTGTGCAGGTGTTTCATATGGTCGAGAACACGCTCGACGTACAGCTGGTGCACAGCCGCGACGGGCGGAACTGGCAGCGGCTGTTTCCGGGGCAAGCCTGGTTGCCGCTAGGTCCGAAGGGTTCATGGAACCAGTGCTACACCAGCTTGCCGCGCTTCCCCGACGTCGACGGGGAGGATTGGATGGTCTTCCACGGCGGGTCCAGGTCCCATCACGACTGGTGGATCCATGGCCAGGAAGAGGGCCTGGACGCTCCGGAAGCTTGGGACATGAACTTGGTGGGCTTCGGCCTGGGCCTGGCGAAGCTGCGGAAATACGGATTCGTGTCGCTGGACGCCGACCGCATGCGCGAGGGCATGATCCTCACGCAGCCGTGGGTCGCGCCGGGTGACCGGTTGGTCATCAACGCCGCCTGCGGCCCCGAGGGCTACGTGAAGGCCGAGGCCCTGGACGTCCACGACCAGGTGCTCGCCGGCTGCAGCCGCGATGACTGCGATGTCTTCACCGGCGACGCCATCGAGCACACGGTGACGTGGCGCGACGACCCTCAGCTGCCGGTTGACATTCCGTCACAGGGTGGCGAGGTCTACACCCACCGGCTGCCGCACCGGCGGCTGCGCTTCATCCTCCGCGATGCCCAGCTCTATTCGTTCCGGATCAAGGCGTCCACGCCCACGGCCTAGGTGCAGCGTCCCGGACACGCCCGGCGGCCGTCAGGCTTGCGCCGGCGCTCGGTAGCGCACGGCGCAAGCCTCTGGGCTACTCGGTCGGCCAGCCGTCGGGGATTTCGTTGGCGTCGAGAGCGGCCTGGATCGCGGTTGCCGCGTCAGCCGTCACCCAAGCACCCCAAAGAGCCGCATTGCCCTTCAGCCACCATAGGGCGGCATCCTTGGCGTCGGCGTCGGGATTGTCGAGCATCCATTTGGCAATTGGCTTGTACACGTCGATGTTGACGTCCCAGGCCCGCAGCATCTCGACGACATCCGGCGCGTCGGTGACCACATCGGGGTGCACCGCGATCAGGATGGTGGCGTCTTGGAAGCCGCACGCCTTGGTTGTCGCCCAGCATTCGGAGCTATACGGAGGCTCTTCCAGGCGAACCAGGTCCAGCACAAGGGCCGCCTCGTTGGTGCCCCACTGGTATCCAAGCCAGGGCTCTTGTCTCTCATAGGCGCCGTACAGGTCGGCGTTGAGCGCGGCGCCGTCGCCGGGATTGATGACCTCAAGGTGCTCGGAAAGGCCGTAGGCCTCGATCTGGGCCGCGATGTTCTCTTCGCAGGACCAACCGATGATGCATGACACCAATCGCGCCTTCCCGCCGCTGGCTGCCGTCGCGAAGATCTCCTTGAACTGCTCGTCCTTCAGGTCCTCGACGTTGTCAAGCTCGGGGTATTGCTCTTGCAGATAGGCCGGAATGACGAACCCGGACTGCCAGTCGTTGCCCAGGCTCTTGCCAACGGGGACCACTTCACCGTTGGCGATAGCGTCGTCCCAAGCTTCACGCTGGTTGGGCAGCCAGATTTCGAGCGTGATGTGACTGTCCCCACCCCGCAGGCCCTGGAATAGCGGCAGGGTGCCACCGAACACCACGTCCGTGGGGTAGCCGTAGCCCTTCTCGACGATGTACTGGGCAATGCGATTTTGAATCTGGGCACTGTCCCAGTTGAGATCGCTGAAGACCAGCGTTGGCGGCGGAGCTTCGGCTTCCTGCTCGGACTCGCCACAAGCTGCGACGCCCATGATGGCAAGCACTGCGATGACAAGCACGAGCCGCATATACCTAGAAATCATGACCGGCACCCTATCCATAACTGTTTCGACGAAATGCACTCGCCCTAGCACCTTAGCTCGGCATGCCACAACACGCCAATGGCCCCGACCTGGCGTCGGCCATGGACCCGCGGCCGACACGCTCAGACTGGCCAGAATCCTCGTGACCGTCAGGGCATATCCGCGGGAGGCGCTGTTGAACTGGGTGACGGGCCAAATCACCGGCGGCTATCCGGCGCGCCGGACCTCATGGCGACCGCGGGAGACGGCCTGCGTGAAGCGGTCGAAGATGATTGCCAGGAAGACGATCGCCAGCCCGGCGATGGCGCCGTTGCCGGACTGGTTCTTCTGCAAGGCGCGCAGCACGTTGTCGCCCAGGCCGCCGGCGGCCACCATGCTGGCGATGGTGACCATGGCCAGCGCCATCAGGGTCGTCTGGTTGACGCCGGCCATGATGGTCGGCAAGGCAATGGGGATCTGCACCTTGGCGAGAATCTGCAATGGCGACGCGCCAAAGGACCGCACGGCTTCGATGGTCTCGGGCGAAACCTGGCGGATTCCCAGGTTGGTGAGCCGGATCAACGGCGGTACGGCGTAGATGATGGTGGCGAAGATGCCGGCGGGCTTCCCCAAGCCAAAGAAGAGGATGCCGGGAAGCAGGTAGACAAAGCTGGGCATGGTTTGCATGCCGTCGAGGATGGGGCGCATGAGGTTGTCGGCGATCCGGCTGCGGGAGGCCAGCACGCCCAGGGGAAGACCGATGAGCACGGCGATAGCCACCGCGACGATCATCAGCGCCACGGTGTCGATGGTGTTCCCCCAGAGGTCCATGAAGCCGATGAAGAGCAGGGCGAGTGAAGTGAAGAGGGAGAGACTCCAGCGCCCGATGGCAAAGGACAGCAGGGCAAGTCCGACGATGACGGCGGGCCAGGGCAACCAGCGCAGCAGGTCTTCGATGCGCACGAGCACAACGTCGGTGATCGTGCCAAGGTTGTCGAAGAGCCAGCTGGCCTCGCGGTTGAGCCAGTCGACGGCGTCATCAATGGCTCCGCCGGTGACTTCCCGCACCGTGCGTTCGATCGTCGTCACGCCGCCGTCGGCCGTCGAGACGTCGGATTTGGACACGGTGGTGGGGAATCCCATCTCCGCTCCCCAGACGCCCAGGCTGACGAGCAAGACGATGACGACGATGACGACGGCGGCCAGCCAGCGGAAGTAGCGCGGCAGCGCCCGCACCCGGCGCGCCAGCTGCCTGGGCGTTGCGCCCGAAAGCCGCGGCGGACGGGGCTGGCGGTGAGTGCCAGTCGACGCTCGGATGGCTCGTGCCACGCTAGTCCCCCGGGCCGCCCTCGGCGACGGCGGCGAGCAGTGCGTCCCGCCGAATCTCACCGAGCAGGCTGCCGTTGTCGCTGACCACGGCAACGGGGCGCTCGGTCTGAGCGGCCATTGGGATGACGTCGGCAAGGTAGGCGTCGGGAGGGGTGGTCACGGCAAGATCGACCGGCGCCGCCACGAGTGTTGCGGCGCGTTGATCGGCAAGCTTTGCCGCCCGATCCCTGGTGAGGACGCCCCGCAGATTGAAGGTGCGGCTGATCAGGAACACGGCGTCGAGCTTATGTTGCCGCATCGCATGTAACGCCGCGCGGGGTCCCTGCCGCTCGTAGATCACGACGTCGGGCTCACACATGATGGCCTTGGCCTGCATGACCTTGGCTCGCGAGACATCTTGAACGAAGTCCGTGACGTAGTCGTCGCTCGGCAGGGTGATGATCTCCTCGGGTGAGCCCTGCTGAATGATCCGGCCGTCGCGCATGATGGCGATGCGGTCGCCGATCTTGAGGGCCTCGTCGAGGTCGTGCGTGATGAACACGATGGTCTTATGCAGCTCGGTTTGAAGCGACATGAGCTCGTCTTGCATCTCGCGGCGAATGAGGGGATCGAGGCCGCTGAAGGGCTCGTCCATGAGCAGCACGTCGGGATCGACGGTCAACGCCCTGGCGAGCCCGACCCGCTGCTGCATGCCGCCGCTCATTTCGTGGGGGCGGTAGTTTTCCCAACCCGCGAGGCCGACGGTTTGGATGGTCTCGGCGGCCATGCGGTATCGAGTTGGCTTGTCGACGCCGCGTATCTCGAGGCCGACAGCAACGTTGTCAATCACGCTGCGGTGCGGAAGAAGTCCATAGTGTTGAAAGACCATTGCCGTTTTCTGCCGACGGAACTCGATGAGCTGCGGTTGGGAGTAGCCGAAAATGTCCTCTCCGTCAAAGGAAATCTGACCCTTGGTGGCTTCGATGAGCCGGATGAGACAGCGCACGAGTGTTGACTTGCCGCTGCCGGACAGTCCCATGACAACGAACACCATGCCCTTCTCCACGGTGAAGGACACGTCGCGCAGTGCAGTAACCAGACCCAGCTCATCCTGGATCTCAGATCGAGTCTTGGATGCATGCTCAGGTCGAAATACTCGCTCCGGTCTATTGCCAAATACCTTCCACAGTCCGTTGACCGTTATCTGAGGATCTTGCTCGGTCATAGTGGCGATTATCTTCCACCCTTGAGGCGTCCGCCTGAAGCAGCGTATTCTATGCTGCAAATTTCGGCAATGCGGACCAGGCCATCTGCACGGGCTATGGGATTGGCGGTGCGTCCGATCAGCGGCATCGGCAGCTAGACGTCGGTCCAGCGGCGGTCTGGTTCAAGGTTTCCACGGAGCATCATCTGCCGACGCCGCTGACTCTCGCGCACGCGGCGGTCGATGTTGGCAGGATCCCAGTCCCGCAGCACCAGGGCCGTGAGCTCGTCCCGGACCCGGGCGTGCGCTGGATCCGCCGCCAGATCGTTGAACTCATCCGGGTCACGCTCCAGGTCGTACAGCTCCACCGGCTGGTTGAGATAGTGATTGAGCTTGAACCGCCCGCGGCGCACCATCCGTCCCGGTCGGTCGGTGCCGTGGGCGGTGAATTCGGCAATGGCCATGCCTTCGCTCTCGGGCGCTCGGCCTTCAAGCACGTCAAGCAGGCTCACGCCGTCGAGATCGCTGGTTTCATCGCCGGCGATATCGAGAAGCGTGCGCGTCAGGTCGAGCAACGACGTGACCTGCCCGATTCGCCGGCCCGGCGCGACATGTCCAGGCCAGGCCATCAGCATGGGAACGCGCACAGCCCCCTCATAGAAGGCGTGCTTGCACCACATGCCGTGCTCCCCGGCCATCTCACCGTGATCGGATACGTAGACCACGATGGTGTTGTCCGCCAAGCCGTTGGCCTCCAGCGCGTGCAGCACGGCGCCAACGCGGTCGTCCAAAAAGCTGACCAGCCCGTAGTAGGCGGCGCGCGCACGGCGCACCTCCTCGTCGGTGAATCCATCGAGCAAGTCCATGAATCGCCGCATCCACTGGTTGTGCGGATGCAGTCGCTCCAGATGACCGGGCGGGATGACCGGCAGGTCCGTGCGCTGTGGCCAGTAGCGGTCGAAGTACCGCTGGCGCACGATCAGCGGAAAGTGGGGTGTCATGAACCCGACGCAGCAGGCCCACGGCCCTTCCTTGCGCTCGGGCTCGGCCAAATATGCGCCGGCACGAGCCGCGACGCAGTCGTCATACACCTGGTGCTCCGCCTCGCCCGGCCCGGCCTCGCGGATAAGCGCGGCCCGGCTCGAGATCACCTCGTCGGCGTTGTCCCAGGTGAATAACGGGTCGCTGCGGCCGATCTCCATTTCGCCGACCAGGTGTCGGCGAAACCCGTGGCGCACGTCGAGGCCCGCGAAATGCATGCGTCCGACCAAGGTCGTGTCATATCCCAGGGCGTTCAGCCGATGCGCCCACGTGGGCTCGTCGCTGGGCAGCGTCGCCGCGTTGTCCCACACGCCGATCCGGCTGGCATAGCGCCCGGTCATGAACGACGAGCGCGACGGCACGCAGATTGGAAAGTTGCAGTACGCGTTCTCGAAGACCACGCCTCGGTCGGCCAGCCGCTGCATGGCCGGGGTTTCGACCAGCGGATGCCCGTACGGCGAGCTCACGCGCCCATCGTGCTCGTCCGACATGATGACGAGGATGTTCGGCTTGTCCATGTCCGCTATGTCCTTGCCGGCCGGCGCGCCATACGTGAGGCATGGGAAGTTGATGCCCGAATAATATGGTCGAGCCATACACTTGCGCCTCTTCGGACCTGCAATGAAGACCACGCTGAATCTGAACGACCAAGTGCTGCGCCAAGCCAAGCGGCGGGCAGCGCGGGATGGGATTACGCTCGCCCGATTCGTTGAGGACGCCCTACGCGCGCGGCTGGCGGGAGCGAGGCGCCGCAGGCCGCCGTTCCGGCTGCGTCTGGATACCGTAACCGGAGACGCACCACCCAACGTCGATATCGCCGACCGGGATGCACTTTACGACGTAGTCGACCGCGTGTGATCGCCGGCGACACCAATGTGCTGATCGTCCGTCATGCGCCTTGCCAGGGCCAGAGCCAGTGACCCCCGGCGATCCTGACATTGGCGGTGACGCGCCGATCGGCATTCAGGATGTCCGAAGGCTCTTTTCAGCCGACGAGCCGCACCTCCATCACATGGCCAGCCTGGCGCGACTCCCGCGCGGTCGGCTTGTGCTCAGCTTCAGCCGCATCCGGGGAACCCGCCGGCTCAACAACGGCGCCTTAGTGGTCTCGCGCTCGGACGACGACGGGGCGACGTGGACCACCCCCGAGGCGCTCTACGCGAAATCGGGATGGGACTGCCTCAACATGGGCGGCCTCATGCCGTTCAGCGACAAACGGCTGCTGCTGGCGCTCGGCCGACTCCAGATCGATCCTTCGCTGCCGGGCGACGAGCCCTGCACGGGCTGGCACCTGGCGACGTCCGCTTCATCCGACGGCGGCAAGACGTGGGCGCCCGTCGCTCCCGAGGTCCGTCTATACCCAGGCTGGACAGAGCTCTACGGCGCCAGCAATCCGCACCAGTTGGCCGACGGCCGCCACATGCTCGCCGCCATTGGTACGACCGGACGCGACGTCGGGTGGCGCGCCGGGGTGACCTTCACCGCCGACCTGGGCGCCACGTTTTCTCCACCGGTGATCGTCGCCGAGCACCCAAAACTCGGCTTCGGCGATATGGACATCGTGCGGCTGGCCGATGGGCGCTTCCTCGCCGTGGCGCGAGTCTTCGGCGGCCATCCCAGCGTGTTCGCCCACTCGGTTGACGACGGCCGGACCTGGAGCGAGCCGCGCTCAACCGACTTCGCCGGCGCGAACATCAAGCTGCACCGCCTGCGGTCCGGGGCGGTGCTCTGTGCCTATCGGGATGAACGCGGCAATCGATCCGCCGTGGCGTGCAGCGTCAGCGAGGACGCCGGCGAAACCTGGCGGCGCGTCGGTTGGCTGGCCGCCCCGTCCCCCGGCGCGCCTCCTAAGGCGGACGGCGTACGGTGCGGCTACCCGGACATCGTCCCAATCGACGGCCGGCAGCTCGCCTGCGTGCTGCATCCCGCGGCCGACGCCACGGGTAGCGTCGACCTGCGCTGGCTGCGGCTCGTGGACCGCACGTAGCAACCTCTGGATAGGTAGCGAGCCACAACCTACACGGATCCCAATCCGTTCGCCCTGAGCTTGTCGAAGGGCTTATCGAACGGATTGGGGTAAGGCCAGCGGCCACATTCAGACCTTCCCTCGGGTGGCCTACCCAGGCGTCTGGTAGCTCAGATCCCAGTCGCCCAGCAGGTGGAGCTTCTGGGTCGGCGTGACCAACTCCGCCTCGCCGGCCGCTTGCCAAGCGGCAATTTCCTCGCGATGCCCCAGTCGCCGAATCGCCGACCACATGTCTTGGTAGTTCGCTCGACCCGCCGGGCCGGCGCAGTCCCAGAAGAATAGGTGCGGCACGCCCGCCCGCAGGCCGTCGGCACGGCGGCGAAACTCATGGCTTTGCGCTTGGAGGCGTTGGCGCGGAGCTTGGAGCCGTCGAAGGTCCCCAGCTCGACCAGCCCCAGTTCGCGCGCCAGGTGCACCACCTCCCGGAAGAGATCGCAAAGTCCGCCAGGTGGCGACGACGGAATTCGCACAAGGTGCGGTGCCGGGGGAAGTTGCCGGCCGCGATGGCGCGGCATGATGTTCGGCGCCACGGTGCAGGTCGACCCCTCCGTCAGGTCCAGCAGCCACGCGGCATCGTTGGGGTCGGTCCACGCGTGCGGCGCACTGTCCATCCCGAGCTCCGACGAGTAGGGAATCAGCGTGTCGACCAGGCCCTCGGCAACCCAGGCGCGCAGGTCGATCGCAATCTCCAAGTTCTCCTGCTCGGTGGCGCCGACGATGGCCGAGACCTGGATTCGGTCCGACCGGCCCTGCTTCCGCGCCTCATCGTCCATGGCGGCCCGGACCTCGCGCATGAACTGCGTCAGGGTCTGCGCCCGGTACCGCAGCCAGGTTGGATCGTCCGGCGGCAGCTGGCGCGGGAAGCCCCCATGCGTCCGAGTGAATCCCTCGACGATCGGGCGCTCATACTCGACCAGCGGCGGCCGCCGGTTGTACAGCAGGCACACGCCATCGATCGGGTGCTGGGCCACCTCTCGCAGCAACTCCACGGCGTGGGCGCGAACCTCGGGGAAGCTGTAGGCCATGCGCGGCGTGCGCACGCCGTTCCGATCCTCACCGCGCCACTCCGGATGCCGCTTGTAGATGCCGTCGCCGTAGTCGAAGTGGTCATGCGGAGGCGGAAAGTGGAACCCGGCCACCCGCCAGCTGGCATGGAATTCCATGCCGATCTCATGGCAGTAGTCCAAGGCAACCCGAAACGGGTCGGCCCCCTGGGCGGCAAAGGCCCGCCAGCTTTCCGCGTGCAGGCGGTCGCCGACGCGATCAAAGTCGTCCAGCCCATCGAACGTGCAGCGGCGCCCGACGTTGGTGAGGTTGTACATCAGATCGCCCTGACCGCATTCCCAATACATACGCGAGAAGTCGGTGTCGCGGTAGGGCTCCAGCTCGCGCCGGATCCCATCCGCCGTCGTCAGGCGCCAGAGCCAGTGCGGCCCGTGGGCGTCCTGATGCGCGAAGAGGGTCCGATGCCGCTCCTGCGCCTGATCGGCACGCACCGCCTCGACCTCCGCGTCGGTAAGCGGGACGAGCTTGATATAGGCAATCCGCGCGTGCGTGCAGCGCATCGCGCCAATGTCGTCGCCCGGGGCCTCCTGCCAAGCCGCCTGGCCGATGTGGAGGTCCTGATCCGTGAGGTCCGCAACCTTCCAGAACATCTCGACGATCGCCCGATCGTGCGCGCCGTCCGATGTAGCGGCCCCGCTCTTGAGCATCGTCTCGACCGCGTCATCGCTGAGGCGCACGAGCACCGCGTGGCCATCGCTCTCGCCGGTCCGGGACGGCATCACGCCGATGGATACCGCGTGCCAGCCCTGCACGCCCAGCGGATAGCGCACCTTCGGCGCCACCGTGTTCGGTCCGGCCAGCAGCATCGTGCCGGAGAGCTCATCGGTTGCGTAGGCCATCGCGCGCCAGCGGCGATGCTGCGGATTCGCCCCTAGCGCCTCAGCCGGCGCACAGCGGTCCAAATCGGTGCGGTAGATCGCCTGGTTCGTGAAACCCCGATCGGCAAAGTTGTCAACGGTTGTCTGCGCCACGGTTCCCTCGCCTCTCCCAGCCTTGACGGTCTTTAGACTCGCCGCCGCGGCTGGCAATGTACCGAAACGCCCGCCAATCCGGCATCGATGCGCTCAGAGCTTGGGAAGGTCTGAATGGGGCCACGGGCTTTACCCCAATCCATTCGCCCTGAGCTTGTCGAAGGGGTTATCGAGCGGATTGGGCTCCATGGGCCTCCATTTGATCAGAGATTCCCCAGGGTGCCGCCGCTCAGGCAGCCCGGATACCGGTTTCGCCGGCGGCAACCGGGATCGGGTCGCAGATGTAGCGGGTGCCGCCGAGCGGCGTGCCGAGCATCACCCATTGCCCTTCCCACCGGATGAGGCGGCTCGCATAGGGCTGAACCGGCGCGTCTGGAGGAAGAACCTCACCGGTGCCGTGGAGATGAAACGGCCCCAGCGGTGAATCGCCGACCATCGAGAAGTCAGCGTTGCGAAACGGGTGGCCGGGAAACCGGCGCTTGAACGCCGGGAGTAGACGGTTGGTCGAGGTGCAGAAGAGCAGGTAGTACCGCCCGTCGATCCGGTACACCTGCGGGACCTCGATCTCGGTGGCGATGGAGTCAACCTGCAGCGGCGGCTCAACCTGCCACGTCAGCATATCCCGGCTGGTCACCAACCCGGCCGTGCCCCGGCGGTCGCGGTCCGGGGACTTGCTGCGGGCGCATACGTACTGATACACGCGGTCCCCCGCGTCGAAGAGCATCGGATCGCGCCATTGGCCGAACGCCTTGTGCACGGGGCCGAGACGCTCGTAGAGCCGCGGGTCGCGCTCATTGACCGGATTGTGCTCGTATTTGCTCCAGGAATACAGATCGTCGGAGACGGCCAGCCCCACGCGATGCACCGTGCGCGTGATCGGGTTCTCGTTCCGGCGCACGGCGCTGTAGGCCATCCAGAAGCGCCCCTTCCAGGCGAGAACGGAGCCGGTGGAGAGGGTTTGACTGTCCCAGGACTCGCCGGGTCCACGCTCCAAGGCCAGGCCGACGTATTGCCAATGCACTAGGTCCCGACTCACGGCGTGGCCGATGTCCCAGTTCCAGGAGGGTTGGGGCGCCGACGAGGTGCAGAAGAAGCAGTGGGCCACACCATCGTCAATGACAAACCAAGCATCGCCGATGGTGGAGCCGGGGAGGCTAAACATTCTGTCCAGATTGAGCTTACGATATCGCGGTCTTCCGCGAGGCCCCAGCCGTTCTCCATGGTCGGGACAACGCGAAGATCAAGGGCATGCGCAGGATGTTCTTCACACCGGAAGCGGCGGCGACGGCGCCCACGCGGTCGAGCTATCGGCCTTGAATGTCTAGCCCTCGGCGAGACGCCGCGCGGCGCCGTTCCACAGGTAGAAGCCGGTGTTCCCAACCACCCACGTGAAGAGCACGTCGACCCATGGGAAGTGGCTGATGTGGGACTGGGCCGCAAGACCGGTCTCGTTCTCCGGCCAGAAGGTCCACAGCCAGCCCCAGTAAAAGAGGATCACCAAGGCGATTGACCCGTAAAGCACCGCCGTGGCCGACAGATACTCACGAGTGACGGTGTCGGTGCCACTGCCGGTCACGGCCCGCTTGCGCAGCGTGCTCACCACGAGCGCAATCGGAACCGCCACCGCCATGAACCAGTTGACAACCTGCCAAACCGGATAGGTCGGGCCGCCGTCGTGGTAGACCGGCGTGAGGATCAGGTTCAGCCCCACGACAAACGCGATTGCGACAAGCGACCCCGCTACTACCCGTCTCGCCATGTCCATGAAATTGAGTCCCTTCCCTGAGCCGTGTGGGTCCGCCACTGGCTCAGCGCACAACCTTCACCGTCTGCCGCGATATTACTGAAGGGGCCCTGCGTGGGCAGTCGGCCGCCGCCGCCTTGAAAGAGCCTTCCCTGAACGGGGAGGGCAGGCCGGCCGACAGTCGGCTCGACGACCTAGTCGCTGACCAAGCCCCGCAGATAGGCCTGACGCTTCGCCAAGGCGTCATATCCCGTGGTGCCGGAGGTGTCTTTGTCTGACGCCAGGAGGGCGGCCGGGTCGCACCGAATAGCGTTGCGTGCCGCCCGGATTGTGTCCGCGGCGGGCATGGTCAGGCAGCGTGCGGCGCCGATTCGATGCTCACGCTGGATGCCGTGCAGGTGCGGCTCGATGGCGGGGAAGCCGCTCGACGAGCCGCCGACGGCGCGAACCGCCGTCCAGCCGCCGGGATCTTCGGCGACGCGCGCATAGCGCGTGAAGCCGCCGCGGTGCTCGAGATTCTCCGCGACGTGAATCGTCGTGTTTGACTCATGCCCGACGCCGAGCAGCAGAATCCACCCGCCGTTCCCAGCGGCAGTCTCGAGGACCGCAAGCGGATGCTCAGCGATTCCGAGGGCCAGCAGTTCGGATGCACGGGGTCCAACACCCGAGAATCCGCAAATCGGCGTCGGGCTGCGGAACGCGTCTGGCTCGCCGGCCAGCGCGGCCGCGATGGCGCCCATGTTTCGGTCGATCGGCCCATCCGTGCGGTGAACCGGCGTGCGCGGCAGCGCTTCCCGAAACTCTTCCCACGTCGCGGCGGGCGTATCGGCGTTATATGGGATGTAGGGTTCCGGCGGCGACGGCAACAGGGAAACATAGGTGAAGGCGGGCGCGATGACCGTGGGAACCACGGCGCGCAGCGCGGCAACCACCGTGCGCGGACCGCCGTTCACCCAGCCAAAGGCGGTCAGCGACGAGTGGACCACAACTATCTCGACACGGGCCAGCCCCAACGCCTTGAGACCGTCCACGATGTCGTCAAACGTCACCGCAGGCCGGGAGTCCATGACGGTGTCTGGCTGGTCGTTCACGGTGGCGCGCGCCCGTCGCATGCAGTGGCTGATCCTTGCAGGCTGCGATCCGACTGTCTATTGGCGTCGCTCCGCGGGGATCCTCGAAAACCCTGCCGCCCGTGGTAGTAGCCTCGCAAGGCAATCCGCCACGCCCCTTCCGGGTCAACAGATGTCAATCACCGTCCGCCGCGACCAGCCGCCGTCGCTGGCCGAGTACGGCACGGTCCCGATTTCCTTCACCACGACGTCCATCCTGCGGATCGAGTGGCAGCGCTCGGGCCTCGAAGGACTCCGCATCACCGAAGCACCCATCGACCCGCCGCTGACGAAGGACTTTGATGCGGGCGAGCCGGTGTCGCGCTGGCTGCAATTCGGCGACATCTCCCACTGGGGCTTCTTCGGCGCCTACGACGCGGGAGGGCGCGTCGGCGGCGCCGTGGTGGTGCACCGCACGCCGACGGTGCGCATGCTGGAAGGTCGGGCGGACCTTGGCGTCCTGTGGGATATCCGCATCGCCCCCTCACATCGACGACAAGGCACCGGAAGCCGGCTGCTCCAGGCGGCGGCGCAGTTTGCCTGGGATCAGGGTTGCACCGTGCTCAAGGTGGAGTCCCAGAACAACAATCCCGCCGCCTGCCGCTTCTATGCCAAGCACGGATTCAAGCTCGGCAGCGTCCGGGAACACGCGTACTCCGAGTATCCGGACGAAATCCAGCTGCTCTGGTACTTGCAGGCGCCGGGCCGTCCGGGCTGACCAGCCGGGTGCGCCGGTGCGACCGTCGCTCTGGCTCACGACCATTTCCGTCCCCCTGAAGGGCCGCACCGGGAAGGCCGCCGCCGCGAGCGGGATTCCTACGGTGAATCAATATTATGTCAAATAGCACCGCTTCGCGGAGAAGGAGTCTCGCGCGATGGCCGGCTCGTCAAAGTGCTGCCCGGCTCAAACTTCGGAGTCGAAGAAAACCCCCGAACACGTCAAGAAACTCCCCGGCCGGCAGATCGCCGAGGGTGCCCGGCCAGTCGCTCAGCGAGTGTGAGAAACAGCGGAATCGCCGCATTTCGCATTGACGGCGCATCCGGGCGTCAGTACCCTTGGATTTCTGGGCGCAAGCTATGCCTTGCGTCACTGTGCCTCGCGAACCGACGGGCGGTGCGCGGGTGAACCTTGACAACTGAATAGCACGCAAAGCTGCAGTTTTGCCGGTCTAACGATATCTAAGCTACGAAGGGCGCTCGGCGGATGCCTTGGCGCCAAGGGCCGACGAAGGGCGTAGCAGGCTGCGATAAGCCACGGGGAGCCGCGAGCAGGCGCTGATCCGTGGATTCCCGAATGGGGAAACCCGGCGGGGGTAATACCTCGCCACGACGCGTTGAAGGCCTTCGGGCCGTAGTAGCCGCGTCGAGGGCACCGGGGGAACTGAAACCTCTAAGTACCCCGAGGAAGCAAAATCAAAACGAGATTCCCGAAGTAGTGGCGAGCGAAACGGGAACAGTCCAAATCCGGTCGGTGTGATAGGCCCACGCCGTTGCCGACCGGGCGTTGTAGGAGCCGGAGCCGTGTGTGGGCACGGCACCCAGTTACCAAATCGTCCGTTAGCCGAAGGGGCTGGAACGCCCCGCCAGAGACGGTGAGAGTCCAGTAGGCGAAAACGGAGCGATCTGGGCCGGATTTCCTGAGTACCACGGGACACGTGAAACCCTGTGGGAACCTGGGAGGACCACCTTCCAAGACTAAATACCCTTGGCGACCGATAGTGAACGAGTACCGTGAGGGAAAGGTGAAAAGAACCCCGGGAGGGGAGTGAAATAGAACCTGAAACCGAGCGCTTACAGACAGTCAGAGCGCTATGCCGTGTGAGGCGCGGACCGGTGGGGCGAGGCCCCGGCGGCCATCTTCGGATGGCCAAACGGGCAGCAAGCCACCGGATAAACGCCTCGTCAACACGGAAGGCGTGATGGCGTGCCTTTTGGAGAATGAACCGGCGAGTTACTTTGCATGGCAAGGTTAAGGGCCTCAGGTCCGGAGCCGTAGGGAAACCGAGTCTGAATAGGGCGTTGAGTCATGTGGAGTAGACCCGAAACCAGGTGAGCTACCCCTGGCCAGGGTGAAGCGGAAGTAACATTCCGTGGAGGCCCGAACTCACCAGAGTCTCAAATCTGGGGGATGAGCTGGGGGTAGAGGTGAAATGCCAATCGTACCTGGAGATAGCTGGTTCTCCCCGAAATAGCTTTAGGGCTAGCGTCGGGCTATGGTGTCGCGGAGGTAGAGCACTGACTGGGTAAGGATCCTAACGGATACCAAGTCCTATCAAACTCCGAATGCTGCGACATCGGCCCGGCAGTCAGACTGTGGGGGCTAATCTCCATGGTCAAAAGGGAAACAGCCCAGACCGTCGGCTAAGGTCCCTAAGTTCTTGCTAAGTGGGAAAGGATGTGGGGTCGCAGAGACAGCCAGGATGTTGGCTTAGAAGCAGCCATCATTTAAAGAATGCGTAACAGCTCACTGGTTCAGGGGCCCTGCGCCGAAAATGTAACGGGGCTCAAGCAAGACACCGAAGCCACGGGTCGGCGGCGTCAGCCGTCGGCGGTAGGGGAGCGTTCTGCGTGCCGCGAAGGTCGAGCGGAAGCACGGCTGGAGCGCGCAGAAGTGAGAATGCCGGTATGAGTAGCGTCAATGCAGGTGAGAATCCTGCACCCCGAAAGCCCAAGGGTTCCTGAGGAAGGATACTCCGCTCAGGGTTAGTCGGGCCTAAGCCGAGGCCGAAGGGCGTAGGCGAAGGGCAACGGGTTTATATTCCCGTACCACCTCGAATGCGATATCAGCGAAGGGGGGACCCGGGACGGTAGGTCGAGCGTACTTATGGCTATGTACGTCCAAGCGTGTAGGAAGGTGCCGCAGGTAAATCCACGGCACTAGTTCCGAGGCGCGATGGGAAGCTCAAGGTCACCCGCGAGCAACTCGATTGATCCGACCTGGCTAGAAAAGCCTCGTAGCGAGCACTTGAGGTGTCCGTACCGCAAACCGACACTGGTGGGCACCGGTGAATGCCGGAAGGGGATCGGGACACGGTCTGCTAAGGAACTCGGCAAATTAGCCCCGTAACTTCGGGAGAAGGGGTGCCTCGGTAGGGTGAAGGCGCTGCGCGCGCCAGAGCCCGAGGGGGCCGCAGTGCACAGGCTCGAGCGACTGTTTAACAAAAACACAGGTCCCTGCGAAACCGCAAGGTGATGTATAGGGGCTGACGCCTGCCCAGTGCCGGAAGGTTAAGAGGACGGGTGCAAGCTCGAAATCGAAGCCCCGGTGAACGGCGGCCGTAACTCTAACGGTCCTAAGGTAGCGAAATTCCTTGTCGGGTAAGTTCCGACCCGCACGAATGGCGTAACGACTTGAGCACTGTCTCGGCAGACTACCCGGCGAAATTGCATTGCCCGTGAAGATGCGGGCGACCTGCGGCAGGACAAAAAGACCCCGTGGAGCTTTACTGCATCTTGGGATTGAGTCGCGTCTGTGCATGTGAAGGATAGGTGGGAGACGGTGAATCCGGGGCGCTAGCCTCGGTGGAGTCACCCTTGGGATACCACCCTTGTACAGTTGCGTCCCTAACCTGCGACCGTTATCCGGCGCAGGGACATTCTCAGGTGGGCAGTTTGACTGGGGCGGTCGCCTCCTAAAATGTAACGGAGGCGCCCAAAGGTTCCCTCAGGCTGGATGGCAATCAGCTGTAGAGTGCAAAGGCACAAGGGAGCTTGACTGCGAGACAGACACGTCGAGCAGAGACGAAAGTCGGGCTTAGCGACCCTACGGTTCCGAGTGGAAGGGCCGTGGTCATCGGATAAAAGCTACCCCGGGGATAACAGGCTAGTCGCGCCCAATAGTTCACATAGACGGCGCGGTTCGGCACCTCGATGTCGGCTCGTCACATCCTGGGGCTGAAGAAGGTCCCAAGGGTTGGGCTGTTCGCCCATTAAAGTGGCACGCGAGCTGGGTTCAGAACGTCGTGAGACAGTTCGGTCTCTATCCGCCGCGGGCGCAGGAGGCTTGAGAGAATCTGATCGAAGTACGAGAGGAGCCGATTGGACGGACCTCTAGTGCACGAGTTGTCGCGCCAGCGGCATTGCTCGGTAGCTATGTCCGGATGGGATAAGCGCTGAAAGCATCTAAGTGCGAAGCCCACCTCAAGATGAGGCCTCCCACTGGATTAACCAGGTAAGACCCCAGCGAGATTAGCTGGTTGATAGGCGGCATGTGTAAGCGGTGAGAGCCGTTGAGCAGAGCCGTACTAACGGTCGAGGGCTTAGAATGTCGTTAGGCCGGCAACATTGCAGCTTTGCTAAACCCTTCCGGTGTTGGGTTTCCCGGTGACTCGAGCGACGAGGCCACACCTGTTCCCATCCCGAACACAGTCGTTAAGCTCGTCAGCGGCGACAATACTGCCGGGGCAACCTGGTGGGAAGATAGCTCGTTGCCGGGAAATCCAGCACCGCAAGGTCCCACCCCTCGTGATCGCGCACGGCCGCGCGCGCACGCCGATCTAGGTCTGCGTGCCAGCTCAGCAGCGCACGCAGTTGCAAGCCTCGGCGCGGAGCCCACATTCGGGCTACGTGACTGACGGCGACCACATCGCGCCCGAACTCGTGCCGCGAGTCTGGGACACCTTCGTTCCCATCGTCACCAAGGACACCATCGCCAGTGCCGGGCGTTCGGCTTGCGTCTCTACGCCGCCGCGACCGGTTGTAGCCGCGGGTCTACGCCGCGATACTAAGGAATCCGCAAGATCTGATGAGCGGCTGTGGCACGCAAGCCCAAGAAGGCCCAGGCCGTCGACCTGCACGACTTTCATGAGCGCATGGTCCGCTCGGCGCGCACGCTGCCCGAGATGTACGCCGCGCTCGAAGGCTGGTCGGAGCTCGTGGTCAAGGAGAACCCGATCATCACCTGCCAGGACGGCTGCGCGCGTTGCTGCAAGCACCAGGTGCTGGTGGGCGAGCAGGAGTGGGACCTGATCCACACCTGGATGCGCCAGAACCTATCCAAACAGCAGCGCCAAGAGATCGTCGGTCGCGTGCATGCCCAAATGGAGCAGCCGGGGAATCCGCTGGGTCGCTGGCTTGACATGGGCAACAAACCGCCGCGGGTCTTTGTGCGCGCCGTCGGACGTGGCTTCGTCAAGGAGTCCACCCGTTGCCCGATGCTCGGCGACGACAACCGGTGCGAGATCTACCCCGTCCGGCCCTTCGTGTGCCGCGCCTATGGCCGGGCGCAGCTCGCCAGCGGCACCAACATGTTCTGCGAGGTTTTCCTGGGGCGGCTGCGGCAGCAGCCGGAGGCCAGTGAAGACATCAAGCTGGAGAACATGGGCGTCATGTCACGCAAGTACTTCGAGTTGAACGCCGGTCGCGCCTCGGGTGGCGGTCTCTTCACCATCATGTCCGCCCACTTGCTGCGCAGCGCGACAGGCGACCGCGACCTCGTCAAACAGCCCATCCCGCTGCAGCGGGAGCAGACCTATCCGGTTGTCCGCCAAGCCGAATTTCCCGAGCGGCGCGTGGGCGGCGCCAAAGAGACAACGACCACGGTTTCGGTGGTTTCCGCGCCCTAGCCGTCCGCTCTCGCTCCCCGGCTTACCCGCCGGCGCCCTGCACGGCGCGTAGAACGGGGCCAGATCGAGGGTGTCGGCTCCCGTGCCAGCCGTTCATAGCCATCCACGTCGAGTCCAACGATGCGCTGGTCGCCATGAACGACGATCGGTCGCCGCACGATCACGTTGTTCTCGTGCATGATCGCGACCGCCGACTCCTCATCCAGGTCTTGGTGCGAGATGCCGAGCTTTCGGAATCCCGGACTGCGTGGATTGACGTAGGTCACAGCCTGGCCGCTGCCAACGATGTCGGCCAGCTCCTCGTCGGTCAGCGGTCGGCGGGCGTAATCATGCGGCTCATAGGCAACGCCGGCTCGATCCAGGGCCACACGGGCCTTGCGACAGGAGTCTCAGGTGCTGCGAAAGTAGAAACGTGTCGTCATGACGCCTCCCACTAGGGCGAGTCCGTCCAATCGAGGACGATAGCCAGCCATCCGCTCGGTCCTTGCTCGATCAGGGCGTACATTTCCGCAGCTCCGGAATACCGCACGCGGTGTGAAATAAGATGGTCAACGCGCAGATCGTCGCGCGCCATCAACTCGATCACGTATTCGCGATTGCGGGGCCGCGGCCACTGGAACTTGTGATAGGGCTCGTGGGGATAGAAGGCCTGATACGTGCCGAAGATCGTGAGCTCACGCCGCAACAGGTCAACCTGCAGCTCAATCCCCACAGTGCCCGGCGCGCTGCCGGTCACCGCGATCACGCCCCCGTTGTCGGCGGCGCGGATGCAGTCGGGCAGCACGTGCGGCGTGCGCGTGGCCATGAACACCGCGCGCGCGCCGTTGCCATATGACGCTTGGCGGATGGCCTCCACGGCGTCGTCACGGCCCGCATTTACCGTGTGCGTCGCGCCGCTGGTGACGGCGATCTCCAATCGTCGATCGTCAAGGTCCACGGCCACAACCGGATAGGCCCCCGCCATGCGGGCGAACTGCACGATGAGCTGGCCCACCACGCCAACCCCAAACACCGCCACGGCGTCGCCAATCGACGGCTGGGCGCGTCGCACGGCGTGCAGCGCGACATCGGCGAGCGATACGAACGTCGCCGCGTCATCGGAGACGGCATCGGGCAATAGCTGCGGCGTTTCGAGTCTCGTCATGGGGCGATCGGCGGCAGGGATCAGCGCCATGCTTACGTGTGGCAGCGATGCCACGATCCGATCGCCCGCGGCAAATCCGGCAGTCTCGTCGCCGGCCTCAATCACGCGCCCGACCCACGAATAGCCGGGGCGAAGCGCATCAGGCGCTTCCGCGAGACCGGCAGCGCGGTGATCGCCTTCCAGCAGGTTTTGCTCGGTGCCGGCGCTGATCAGCGTGCGCGTGGCCTCGACCACGAGCTGCGACGGCCCGGCCTCCGCGACCGGCATCTCGGCGATGCGCACCTCGCTGGGCGACGGAAACTCAATTTGGCGGGCAAGATTCGGCACAGATTCAGCCAACTCGAAGCGTCCGCCGGCAAGAATGCCGCACCCACGCTCCGCTGTCAGCCGCGACCAGTGCCGTTGCTGCCTGGCCGAAGCCCCTCACCCATGAACGCGGTGCGGCAATGGTCGGCACGCACCGCGGCATGCACAATGCGGCTGTGGGCGTGCTATTGACCTGCGGACCATGCTGACGCGCCTGCGCGCGCCCCCCGGGCACTTGGTTGCCTCTGCTCGGTTCCGGTGGTTCCTGAAGCTGTCAGCCACGGGCGCGCTGTTCGTCGCCGCCGCGCTGAACACTCTGCCGCTCTTCGATGGCGACCAATTCCACTACGGACACATCGACAACATCCTCTTCATCTACACGATGGAGTGGGCGCGCTACGCGCTCTTCAGCGAGCCCCACCGTTTCTTCGAGGGCCTCATGTATTTCGGCATGGGCGACTCGGTGTTCTACACCCACCTGTTGCTCGGCGGGCTGCCGATCTATGCGCCGGTCGCGGCGATCTTCGGGCCGGGAACGGGCATCAACGTCCTGACGATCGCCAGCCCAATTCTCAACGCCGCAGCCGCCACGGCGGCTGCCTGGGTCTTGCTCGGACGGTGGTGGCCATCCGTCATTGCTGGCTTCATCTTCGCCTTCGCGCCGATCCAGCAGGAATTCTTTCAGTTCCACCACACCTTCATGTTCTGGTGGACTCCCCTGGCCATGATGTTCTGGTTCTGGTTCCTGCAACGGCCGACGTGGTGGAAGTTCAGCGGCGCCTGGCTATGCGTGTTCATCCAGTTGGCGACCGGCATCTACGTAGGCTTCATCGCGCTCGTCACACTCCTGGTGCTGATGGTCGCGGCCCTGCTGAGCGGCCGACTCCGGCAATTGGACCGGCGACTGATCGCCATATCTGCAGTGGCAACCCTCGTCGCCGCGCTGCCATTCATCCCGCTGTTCGTGGGGTATGTGGGATTTTGGCTGGACAACCAGGAAGTCCGGACCCTCGAAGAGGCGCGCATGCTGAGCGCTCGCCTCCCGACATACCTGCCAACGGTCGCGCCGTCTCACCTTTGGTTCCAGGAGCTCGCACGCAACGTCCATGGAATGACCCCGACGTTTCCCGTCATCGTGCCGTCGGTGCTCGCCTCGCTTGGCCTGGTCGCGGGCATCGCCCGTCGCCCACGGGCGGTTGCCATTGCCCTGGGCATCACCGGCCTTTTCATGTTCGCGCTGTCCCTCGGGCCGGAGTTGTGGTGGGACGGCGAGCGCACCGGCTGGAGCCTTCCGTACGGCGCGGCGCATGCGCTGATTCCGGGCTTCGCCTCCATGCGCAACCCGGAGCTGTTCGCCGTGGGAATGGTGCTGGCCATGGCGTTCTGGCGGCCATCGCCGTCGATCGATTCGTGCAAGCTGGCGGCGAGTCCAAGGCTGGGCGACTCACCTGGTGGCCGTGGCTCTGCTTGGCATCCTCGCGGTTGAGTTTGCCCGGCCACCGGTGCGGCCCGTCGAGATTCCCTACAACCACAAGCTCCAAGACACGCTGGCCCAGCTGCCGGACGGGCCCGTCGCCTTCTTGCCTGTCACCGCCGGTTTCTTGCCCGTCGAGGAAGGCGTACGAAGGGCCTGGTGGTCGCTCAATGGAGGTCGCCAGCCCATAGTCAGCGGATATTCCGGGTATGAGCCGCGCGGCACTGCGTATCTCGCGCGCCTGACGAATTGGGCCAACGCCAGTGACCGGCGGCAAGTTCTGGATGCGCTTGTGGCCTTCGGCGTGCGCACCATCGTCCTGGATCGCCAGTTCATGGCCTCCGATGTTGCCGCGGCGTGGAAGGCCACGATTCAAGCGACTCGCCCGGCAACGCGCATCTACGAAAGCGAGCGTTTCGTCGTCAGCTATCTGGGTCCACAGGAGGTCGCAACTGTAGCCGCATGGTCCGACGTCGAGATTCGACCAGCGCTGCGGCAAACCGCGCTCTCAGGCTCGGATTTCGCCGTGTCGGTTACCGTTCGCAACCTCGCCGACCATCCCTGGCGTCCCCCGCCAGGCCGCCATGCACGCACGGGCCACCTGGTCTGGGAATCGCCAGACGGCGCCGCGGTCAGTCGGCAACCGATTCTGCTGCGCGTTCCTCCGATCATTCCCGCCGGCGCGACGGTGCAGGCCCTCGACCTGCTCGCCATGCGCACGCCGGCGTCCCCCGGCCAATACCGCCTGCGGCTATTGGTCGACGGCACTCAGCTATCGGTCACGGACATTGAGATGCGCGCACGGACGTCAGCGACTTCCCGCCCGCGGCAAGCGGCGGACTTGCGCGTCCTGGCGTTGCCGCCATGTGTTCCCGCCGGTGAATCCGTGCGCGTTCAAGTGGAAGCGCTCAATACCGGCATGCAGCCGTGGGGCCCAACGCAGCGACTCGGTGTGCGCTGGTCAACGCCCGACGATCGCTTTGTCCGGCAACCGCTGGAGAAACTCGAAGCACGGTTACGCACGCCCTACGACGTCCACCAGTCACGCTGGGCAACCATCGCAACCGGATCCGTCGTCGTCTATGAGGGAAGCCTCCAGGCCCCCTCCTACCCAGGTCTCTATACGCTGACCCTCGGCATGGTTGAGGAAGGCGTCGGCTGGTTCAGCGAGATTGAGATGCCGCTCGTCGTAGTTGAGACGAGCGACGGTGCGGCGTGCTGACACCGTTAACGAGGCCCAGGTTGGATCCATAGGCCTGGACATCGGCAGGGGCACATGTCCTCCCCAATCCGGACCGACGCCAGGTTGATCCGATGAGGGGCGGAGGTCATGAGTGAATGCACGCAATGCAAGCCAGGATTCTGGGACGTGAGACGAATGTTGCCGCGTCATCGGACACTTCGTCAGGAACGCCATCGGCCGTGTCCACAAGCCAGCGTCCCTCACATATGAACGCGGCGCCGCCAATGGCCGGGGCACAACGCCGCAGGCACAATGCGGCGGTGAGCGCGATATCGACCTGCGGACCATGCTGACGCGCCTTCGCGCGCACCCGGGGCGCCTTGCCGGCTCCACGCGGCTCGCATGGATTATTCGATTGGCAGCCGCGGGCGCACTCTTCGTGGTCGCCGCGCTAGCCACGTTACCCCCAATCGGCGGCGACAAGTTCCACTACGGCCACATCGACAACCTGCAAGTCATCTACTTGCTGGAATGGGCGCGCTATGCCCTCTTCACGGAGCCCCAGCGGTTCTTTGAAGGGTTGATGTCCTACGGCATGGGCGATTCCATCTTCTTCTCCCACCTGCTGCTCGGTGGATTGCCGATTTACGTGCCGGTCGCGGCGATCTTTGGGCCGGGAATTGGACTCAACGTCCTCACCATCGCCAGTCCGATTCTCAACGCCACGGCCGCCACCGGCGCCGCTTGGATCCTGCTGGGCCGGTGGTGGCCCGCGGTCGTGGCCGGGTTCATCTTTGCCTTCGCACCGATCCAGCAGGAGTTCTTTCAGTTCCACACCCTCTTCATGATTTGGTGGACTCCACTGGCCATGGCGCTCTGGTTCTGGTTCCTGCAGCGGCCGGCGTGGTGGAAGGTGAGTGCAGCCTGGCTGTGCGTATTCATCCAACTGGCCACGGGAATCTACGGCGGCTTCATCGCGCTCGTCACGCTGCTCACCCTAATCATCGCCGCCGTGCTGAGTGGCCGACTCAGAGACCTTGACCGCCAGCTATACCTCAAGGCAGCAGCGGGAACGCTGGCCGCGGCGCTGCCGTTCATCCCCCTCCTCATGGGATACGTGGGGTTCTGGCTTGACAATCAGGACGTTCGGACGCTCAGCGAGGCGCGCCTACAAAGCGCCCAACTGCCGCAGTATCTGCCCCAAGCCACACTGTCGCAGCGTTGGTTTCAGGCGGTGGCGCGCAATTTCCACGGCACCGATCCCGTCTTCCCCGCCATCGGGCCCGCCGTGCTCGCCACCGTTGGACTGATCGCGGGCATCGCCCGACGACCCCGCGCCGTTGCCATCGCCCTAGGGGCAATGGGCCTTCTCATGTTCGTGCTGTCCCTGGGACCCGAATTGTGGTGGAACCATGAACTCACGGGCTGGAGTCTCCCGTACGCGGCAGCCCATGCGCTGATCCCTGGATTCGCCGCGATGCGCTTTACGGCGTTGTTCGCCACGGGCGTGGTGCTGGCAATGGCGTTCCTTGCCGCCATCGCCGTCGACCGACTCTACCGCTGGCGCCGGATTCGGGGATGGACAGCGTCCTTGGTGGCTGTGGTCCTCCTTGGCTTCCTTGCCGTCGAGTTCGCACGAATCCCGGTGTCGGTTGTCGATATTCCTCGCGATCGGGATCTCGAGGCAGCCCTGGCACAGGTGCCGGAAGGCCCCATCGCCTTCCTTCCAGTCAGCGGCGACCAGGACGTCTCACCGGATGTCGCCATGCGTCGAACCTGGTCGGCGCTCAACGGCGGCCGCCAGCCGGTCCTCGACGGGACCCCAGGGTATGAGCATCGGGGCGTGTCCTACCTTGCGCGCATGATCAATAGGACCTACAGCGGCAACCGGCAGCAGACGCTGGACGCACTCCTGGCCTTTGGCGTGCGCACCGTCGTCCTGGATCGCGATTTCATGGCCGCCGATCAGGTCGACGCTTGGCAAGACGCGATAATGGCGACGCGGCCGGGGACCCAGGTGATCGAGACCGAGCGCTATGCCGTGAGTCACCTCGGATCCGAGGGGATCTCGTCGGCGGCCAGTTGGAGCGACGCCAATATTCAGCTCGTGCTGCTGCAGCAATCGCCGCCAAACTCGAACATCTTGGTGCCCGTCACGGTGCAGAATCAGTCGGGCCGGCCGTGGCGCCCTCCCCCGGGACGTCGCACGCGCACGGGCGAACTGGTGTGGGAGGCCGCTGACGGCAGCGCCTCCGTCCGGCAGTCGATACACCTGCGCCCGCCACCGATCATTCCGGCCGGCGCAACGGCACAGGCACTTGCGCCACTCGCCACGCAGACACCGGCGTCACCAGGTCGATATCGCCTGCGGCTATTGGTCGAGGGCACGCAGCTTGCCGTCACCGACATTGAAATCGTCGCACCATCGTCAGCGAACGACCGGTCTCCTCAGACAGCGGACCTTCGTGTCCTGACATGGCCGGCGTGCGTTCACCCCGGCGAAACTGCGCTCGTCCAAGTCCAGGCCTTGAACACCGGGGCCCAGCCGTGGGGCCCGGCCTATCGGCTAGGCGCGCGGTGGTCACTCCCAGAGGACCGATTCGTGGCGCAAGACCTGGCCTCCCTCGAAACTCGGCTGCTCGTGCTCCACGACGCGCGCCGCGAACCATGGCCGAAAATGGAGACCGGTTCCGGATATGTCTTCGAGGGCGCGGTCGAGGCCCCATCCGGTCCGGGGCCCTATACGTTGACGCTGGGCATGGTCGAGGAAAACGTGACCTGGTTCAGCGAGATCGAAGTGCCGGTCGTCGTGGTTGGCGCGAACGGCCGGGAGGCTTGCTGAATCCGGCCGCGGGGCACCAATTGAATCAACCGAGCGTGCATATCTGGGCGAGCGCTAGCATCGCCGGCCCGCTCGGAGACCGGTCCGGCATTGAGTGATGCGCCTAGACCACGTCACGGGAGCTGCATTCTGGTGAAGGTTTCTACGTGCGGCCATAGCTGGAAGGGCGGATAACCCGACCGCAGCGGGCTCACACGCGGGTCAAGAGCAGGGCTTGACGGCTATGGCCTCGCCGAATGCAAGCGCTCCGACGGCGCCGACGTGGTTCCTCCACTCGTTGTGCTCGAGGAGCCACTGGTCAAACTGCTCCTGCGTGGCCAGCCCGTATTTCGTGGCTGCCGCGATCACGTCCGCCGAGTAGAACCAGTCGCCGATAAACGCGTGAAGAAACGCGACGTCCTCGGGGGCGCTGAAGATATCGAACGATGCGGTCGCCCTGATGTCGGAAAACCCAGCCTCGATGAGCTTGTTCTTCAGCTCCTTGCCCATCTGGGGATGCCCGCCGTTTGCGCTGAGCAGGTTGGCAAACGTAGCCCACGCGGCCGCGGTGTTCTCGGTGCCGGGTTCCAGGAACGAGGAGTCCACGATGAACTCACGGCTGGAGATGATGCCGCCCGGCTTCAGAACCCGCTTCACCTCGGCCAGCGTGCCGGGGGTATCCGGAACGTGCATCAGTACGGCATGGCAATGGGCGACGTCGAAGGAATCGTCGTCGAACGGAAGATCGGTCGCGTTGCCCACGTGGAACGTCGCGTTGTGGTGCCCCCCGGCCTCGGCGGCGGCGCGCGCCAGATTGATTTGCGACTCCTCGACGTCGAGGCCGTGGATCTCTCCAGGCTCTACCGCCCGGGCCAAACCGACGGTGATCGTGCCTGGCCCGCAGCCAAAGTCGAGCACGCGCATGCCGGGCTTGAGCAGGGGCAGGAGGTGTGATGCATGCGTCTCCGCGCTGCGCCGATTCAGCAGCTGCCGAAACTCCTCGCTGTAGCCCATGGTGTAGCTGGATTCGGTCATGTCACCGCTCCGTTTCTAATTCGGGCGTTGCATTCCCGGCGCCGCATCCCGGACCAAGCGTTGGGGGCAGGTTCTGAAGTCGACGCCACAACGGTGTCAGTCATCGGGCTAGTCGGTCTGCCCGACATGCACCGTGATGATGTCGACACCGTGATATTTCTGGTGCTGCACCGACGAGGCGTAGTGCCACAGCAAGCGAAACGAGACCTCGCGTTCGTCCGGCACCGGGGGCAATTGGCTCAGATAGGCCAAGCGATCTTCCATGTTCTCGCCCTCCAACGCCGTCGTGAACTCCATTTCCACCGCCTGGCCCTCTTTCCGCGCAGAAATCGCTAGGCGTCGCTCGCCACCGTCCACAGCTGCTTCATTCCCCTGCAACAGGATGGCCAGTGTCTCCTCACCCGCCGAGGCCAGCCGATCCGCCGATGCCTCGTTCCAGCCGTGCTTGGACGCGTACGCGCGCAGAAACTCGTCGATTCGTTGAAGGGACGCCATGTCCAGAGCCACCTGCAGCCGCCGGCGCGGCGGGCTCGTCAGTTCCATGAATAGCATCATGACGATTGCGGCGAGAGCGCCCGACGTCATGCCGTTGCTGAGGAATACGCCGATGACCCCTTCGCCCAATTGATCGGCGAATATCACCTTGTTCTGAAAGCCCACGCCGATCCAAAACGACAACCCAGCAATGGCGGCGGTGCGGTGATCCACGCCGTCCTGGACGATGATCTTCATCCCTTGCACGAATAGCACCCCGATGAGAACGGTGATGTAGGCCGCCACCACGGGACCCGGAATAGCGATCAACACGGCCGCAACCTTGGGGAAGAACGCGAGAAGGATGAAGATGACGCCTATCGCAATTCCGACACGTCGAGCAGCAATTCCCGTGACGCCGGATAGCGGCACGCTGCTCGAATAGGTGGTATTGGGCAGAGTGCCCGCGAGCCCGGACAGCAGATTGCCCATGCCGTCGGCGTTGAGCGCACCCTGCACGAGCCGGAAATCGGTTGCGCGCGGCTTACGGCGAGACACCTGCTGGATGGCCACGCTGTCGCCAATGGTCTCAATCGCCCCGACGATGGTGACCACGATGAACGCCGGCAGCAGCGCCCAGAATTCAACCCCCGGGGTCAGATCGAATCCCGGCCATCCGTCCAATGGAATTCCAACCCACGGCGCATCGAGCACCGGCTGCGCGTCGTAGATGCCGAACGGCGCAGCGACGACGCAGCCGACCATGATGCCGATGAGCGGTGACCACAGCCGCCATGCGGGCGACGCACGCAAGACCAGAGCGGCCACGGTGCCCAGAGTGACAACCGCCGCGACCGGCGCCGCAGCCGCCGCGGTGCCGTCGGGGACTTGCGTCAGCGCATCGAAGACGAGCGGCATCACCGTTACGGCGATCAGCATGATCACCGTGCCGGTGACAACCGGCGTGAAAATGCGTCGCAACAGCGGGAGGCGGGCGGCCAGCAAGAACTGAAACAGCGCGGAGACCACGACGAGGCTCGCCATCGTTGACGGACCGCCCTTCACCAGCGCCGTGACGCAGACGGCAATGAAGGCCCCCGACGTCCCCATGAAGAGCACGTGCCCGGCGCCGAACCGCCCAACGCGGACCGCTTGGAGAATGGTGGTTGCGCCACTGATCAGCAGCGCCGCAAATATGGCCCACGACAGGTAGTCGGCGGACTGGTCGGCAATTTGAACCACGATGACGACGGTCAGAACGACCGGCGCCAGCATGATCATGGCGGCCTGAAAACCCGCGCCGCCGGCTAGCAACCACGGAGGGCGCTCATCCGGCTCGTAGCGGATATTGTCGTTCGGCTGTGATTCAGCCATCAGTGCCCCGCGGCGCGGCGATGTTGCACGTGTCGCCATCCCAATTGCTCAGCCGGACGCCGGTCGAGGCATCCAGACCAGCGGCGAGTATTCCTCACCAAACGAGCGGAGCCTGAGAATAGCTCGCGATTTGAGCCTCTGTCGCTTCGCGTCCAGAGCAGCGCGATCCGGAGCAATCGCGCTTCGGGACGACTACGGCCCCTGCCGGTCGGTGTGACCGGCAGGCGCCGTAGGGCTAGCGGCTGTAGCCGGAGGGGGCTTCCGGCGGGGCCTGTTGGTAGGCCCGCTCCGCCATGCGCTCCAGCAGGAAGCGGAAGTCGCGGTAGGCGTCCAGCCCGCCCAGCGGACCGGCCAGCGTCCCCAGCTCCTCCTGCAAGATGGCCAGGTCGGTGGACACTCCAGCCGCGCCGTCGTCCGCGCCTCGCGGCAGACTGCTGTAGCGGTCCGCCGCCAGCGCCACGATGCCGCCCAGCCGCAGGAGCGGATCCACCGCCGCGCTGCCGAAGCTGCCGTCGGGGCGTCCCGTCACCTCCACCTGCTGGCTGCGCGATTGGCCCGTCTCCGGCACCACCCAGCGCAACTCCACCCGGCCCAGCGTGAGGTCATCGCCACGGCGCACGCCGTCCTGCAGCTCCACCTCGTAGAACACTGTCGTCGCCGTGCCCGAGGGCAGCTCCGCGAACTCCTTGCGGTCCTCCGCGAAGCTTGCATCCGACGTCACCCGGTTCTCGTAGCCGATGATCCGCCACGACTTGACCACGTCCGGGTCCCAGGTCACCTGGGCCCGAGTCTGGTCCGCGAAGGGCGTCGACAGCGCCAGCCAGTTCGCCCGGCTGAAGGTCGTCCGCGCCTGGTCGGGATCGTCGAGGTAGCGGTACCACCCGTTGCCGTGCTGCGCCAGCTGCTCCAGCAACACGTCGTTGTAGTTGTTGATGCCAACCCCAACGGTGATGAGCCGCAACGGGTTGCCGGCGTCCCGGTCGTAGGCCGACTCGAGGATCGCGAACGGGTTGGTGGCATCCACATTGGCCACCCCGTCCGACATCAAGATGACGTAGTTGTTCGCCTCGGGCCGTTCCAGCCGCGCCCGGTTCGCCAGCTGCACCCCCAGATTGAGTCCCGCCTGCACGTTGGTGCTGCCATGCGGCGACAGCTGCGCAATCGAGGACTCGACCGAGTAGGCGTCGGGTGCCGAGTGCTCCACCGTCAGGTGGTGGATCACATCGGTGGTGAAGTGCACCACCGCCACCCGATCCTGCGGGCGCAGGCTGCGGCGAATGGTCTCCGCGGCCGCTCGCGCAATGTCGACGCGGTTGCCGTCGCCCATCGAGCCCGAGGCGTCGAGCACCAGGGTCACGTTGAGCGGACGGTCGTCCGGCACTTCCGCCGCCTGGAACCCAATCCGGACCAGGTGCTTGCGCTCCTCCAGCGGATGCGCGACGAGGTCGCTGGTGATCGCGAAGCCCCAGTCGTCCGCCGGTGGCGCGTACTGGTAGTTGAAGGCGTTGATCCACTCTTCGGCCCGCACCGAGTCCGGCTCGATGTCGTAGCCCTGCTGGGCCCAGGTGAGCGCCAGCTGGTACGACGTGCGGTCGGTGTCCAGGCTGAAGGTCGAGACGGCATCGTCAACCGTGGCGACCACCGGCTGCCGGCCGTAGTCCTGGAAGGTGGTGTCCGCCGGCCGCGCGGTGGGAGCGGGGGCGGCCTCAGCAGCCGCAGGGGGCGCTGCCGTTGCGGCGGAAGTCGGTGCCGGAGTCGCCGCAGCTGCGGGTGGTCGCGTGACGATCTTCTCAAACGCGACCTCCTTCTCCACGACCTTCTCGACCACGACCTCCTTGACTACCTCCCTGATGACCTCCTGGGTAATGATCTTTTCCACCACAATGGCTTCGACCGCGACCTCCTTGATGACTTCCCGGGTCACGACCGTCTCGACTGGTACTTCCTTGATGACTTCCCTGGTCACGATCGTCTCGACAGGGACCTCTCTGATTACCTCTCTGACTTCGGTGACCACCACGGTCTTTTCGACGACGGAAGACTCTTGCCCAAGGTTTCCGGCCACCAAGACCGCCGAGGCGGCAACCGCGACGGCCCCGCCGGTGACCATGGCGGGCAGCCAGTTCTGCCTGGCGGCCGCGAGGATCTTGCGGCGAATCCGCGTGACCGGATTTGGCGCCGGGTGAGGCTCGAGACGGCCTTCCAGCGACTCCCAAAGGTTCGTGGGGGCGCGCAGGTCGTCGGCTTCCGCCGCGAAGTGCCCGCGCAGCGTGCGCTCCATGTCCTGGTCTGACGAATAGTTACTGGCCATGGCCGTAAGCCTCTCTGGCATCGCCCGTTGTCAGCTGATCGCGGAGTTGGCCAAGCGCGCGGTGCAGCCTCGATTTGACGGTGCCCTCGCGCACGCCGATGGCTTCGGCCAGCTGGGGAACCGTGAGACCGGCGAAGAAGCGCAAGACCACGACCTGCCGGTGATCCGGATTGAGGCCGCCCAGCGCTTGCCGGATCGCGGCGCGATCGAGCTGCGCCTCTAATTCCTCGGCCGGCTGCGTCTGGTCATCGGATTCACTCTCGTACTCAAGGGGGACCGTGGACACCGCTCGCTTTCTGCGCTGGGACACGACGGAGTTCACGAGGATGCGCACGAGCCAGGGTTTGACTGGGCGTTCGCTGTGAAAGCCCTGAATGCCGCGCCAGGCGGCAAGAAAGGCCTCTTGCACGTGCTCCTCAGCCTGCGCCCGGTCTCCGGTCATCAGGACCGCCGTGCCGTAGAGAACATCTTGATAGCGCTCCACCAGGTGGCGGAAGGCTTCGCGCTCGCCGTCCTGACAACGCAGGACAGCTTGCTCATCGGTCATATGCCGCCCTCATGGCCCGTGCTCCGGAGGTATTCCACTAGACACTACGCGCGTTTTGGCGGAATCGTTCCATGTCCGCGACCGGATTCTGATCTTTCTTTGTTGCCCCAGGCGCATCAAACGCACAGACGCGTATGCCAAACTCACCTGGATTGAGCCGCAAGTCGCGTGAGCGGGCACTTGTCGATGCGGTCGTCAATTGATGCATAACGTGGCGCTCAAGGCTTCGAAAATGAGAAACGATGTGCGAACGACCCTAGACCTCGACGAACGGCTGTTGAACGAAGCCCACCGGCTCAGCGGCATCGACGGAAGAACAGCTTTGGTGAGAGAGAGCCTGCGGGCGCTGATTGAACGAGAAAGCGCCCGACAGCTGGCAGGTCTGGGCGCGCGCGCGCCTCAGTTGAAGTCGATCCCACGTCGCAGGTCCGAGCGAGGTTGATTCTGGTCGATACGACGCGCGCAATGGCTCAAGCGTCGGCGGTCGTTGCGATCGTGCGCAGGGTTCTCGCAACTCTGGCAACGGCAGCCTCCCAGAGCCTTGCACCCAGCTCGGCGCTGGCGTGCGTCGGGTCGCCGATCACCCCCGTGGACGAATAGCGCGCGAAGTCCAGGTCGGGATCCTGCCAGTCAACGGGCGGATGTGCGGGATTTACGATCTCGTGCTTCCGGACGGCATCTGGACGCAGATGAAGCACGATCGAGGTCGTGAAGCTGTCGGCATGTCCGCCGGGCACATCCGGGTCGCCAAGGCGTTGCCAAATGTCGTGGAAGGGATGTTGCGGCAAGAACGCCGCGGACCTGCTCCTACGCTTCCAGTTGAACTCGCGTACTGTGCTCCCTAGATCGTGGCCGCCGCAGCCATGCCAGACGACGATGCGTGCAAAGCCTTGCTCGGCGAGGGATTCAAGGGCTGCGAACACGAGATGGCCGTGGAGTCGGCGCGGGATATCGATGTAGCCCGCTCCGTAGTTTCGATGCTCGGGCGTCGGCCCGAACGGCATGGCCGGCAGCACGAGCGACTCGACCCCGTAGCCACACGAGGCCCGTTCGGACGCCGCCTGGCACAGCCGCTCGGCAAACCAGGTGTCGAAGTCGACGGGGAGGTGGGGGCCCTGCTGCTCGGTACAACCCGTAGGCAGAATTGCCAGGCAGCCGCCCCTCGCCCGCTCGCCTATTTCTCGGTAGGTGAGGTCCCCGAAGCGCATGCCAGAGCTTAGCTGGGCGGCTCGGTCGGCAATCCGCGGCGGAGGTCGCTATAGGTGAACCGTGCGATGGAATGTCGCGGATGCGAACCACGGACCGCGCTCTGGTCAGAGGCCCGATCCCGTTAGCGGGGAATGGTGGCCGCCAGAAGGTGCGGCGTCAGCTTCACCCACACCGGCTCGTGGTCGGACGCAGCCGTGACCGGCCGCCGGACTTCGACCACCGCGAGATCGGAGGTGTGGAGCACGTAGTCGATGCGTCTGCCGTCCTCGGGAAACGTTTGCGGCCCGTCAGCGTCCGGGTCGAGAAATCCAGCGTCGAACACGAGTTGCATCGACGGTTCGTCCGCCTCCGCGTTCATATCGCCTGCCAGCAACGTGTGCGACCGGCCGCCCCACACGTCGAGCAGCGCACGCGTCTGAGCCTCGCGCGTCGGGCCGCCGTCAATCGCGTGGTCCAGATGGGCATTGAGAATGGTGTAGGTCACTTCCGGCGCGTCGATCTCAACCTCGACCGCGCCGCGCGGAATCCGCCCCGGATTGTCGAAGTGATGGACGGTGCTGCGCATGGGCAATCGGGTGAGCACGGCATTGCCCCACAGGTCACCTGCCGCCGGTCCATAGACAGACGGCATGTCGAGCCGCTGGGAGAGCCAGGTGAGCGTATCCGCCGCTCCTGAAATCACCCAGCCGCGACCGACCTCCTGCAACGCGATCACGTCGGCAGGGTTGTCCTCGAGCGTCCGCGCAACGGCCTCGAGATCGAAGCGGCCTTCCACGCCGAATCCCTGGCGGATGTTGTAGGTGATGACCCGGAGGCCGTCGGTGTCCGGGGATCCGACGCCCGGCGGCGCGGCGGCTCCGGCGACGGCGGCGGCCGGAAGGAGCACCAACCCAGCCACGACAACTGGTGCTGGCCAGCCGCGCAGGCCCGCCGGCCTCCCAGGCTCCGCCGCCCCTGCCCGCCTCAAGAATCCGCCGATGCCCAGGACGGCGGTGGCAATGACCGCGGCCCAAAGCACCCACCCAGGTCCGTAGAACGAATAGAAGACAAACAGCAGTATCACCAGCAGCAGCAGGCCAATCGTCATCGACACAACGCTGGGCGCGACACGGTCAGAGGCGTTCAGCCGCGGAAGCATTGGAGCAAGCACGACCGGCAGCGCAGCTGCCACAGCCGCAGCCCCCAGACCGGCCGCCGCCGTCCCGGTGTCGAGGAGCACAAAACCCGCAATAAGAACGACAGCAGCGACGCCGAGCAAGACCCGGTCGAGAAGCGGCCCGGCTTGAATCAGCGCCCAGGTCCAAACGACGCCGACCGCGGCGCCGACAGCCAGCGCGAGCCCCGCGGCCCGGAAATCAATATCCGCGCCAACGATGACCTGGCCCAGGTTGCCGCTCAGCAGCATGAACACCACCAGCCCAGGACCGATCCCGATGAGCGACCAGCCGTCGCGCCAGGCCGGCAGTCGTGTCGCGTGGCGAGCAATGCGCGGTGCGCCCACGGCAACGATGGCTACCGCAACGGCAACGACCGCGGAAGCCGCCGGATGGTGCGCGAACGGCGCATCCACCGTGATGAAGCTCACGCGGATGGTCAGATCGAGTGCGAGCGCGAGGGCCAGCGCGATGCGCGCCGCAGGCCCCAGCGAGGGCAGCAACGCGAGGAACCAGCCCAGCGCAATCGTGCCGGCGAGGCCGGCCACGAAGTCGATTCCGGGAACGGCGGATATCTGTCCCACGGCCGCCCCGGCCGCCAGCAATCGCAGCGACCACCGACTCGCCGCTTGCACGCCGACGGCACGGGCAAACGGCCACGCCAGGATGGCGGCGGCGAAGCCGCCAAGCACCACGAGAGCGAGCACTTCGCGGCTCGAAGTCTCCCCGATGATCCAAACCGTGTGGGTGGTGAAGACTCGGATCGCCTGGAAGCCGAGCACCAACGCGGCCGTGACGACGACCGTGTCCAATCCCGGGAATTGCCGGAGCATGCTTCCCAGCGCCGCCGCACGCGCTACCGCCATGATTCCCCTCGATCCACGGCGGACGTGCACCAGTGCATCACATGGGGCCTGTCTAAGCCGAGTCGATGTGGCCCTTGGTGCTCAGAGCGCGGGCGCTCACGCCCAACACGCCCAGGAACCCCTCGGAATCCCGATGATCGAAGTCGCCCACGCCCTCCATGCTCGAGGCGTCGCTGTACAGCGAATGCGGCACATCTTGCGCGCTGGCGTAGGCGACGTGGCCCCGATAGATGTCAACGACGATCGTGCCGGTGGTCAACGACGTGAACGTGTCGACGGCTCGCCGCATGGCGCTACTGGCGAGATCGAACCAATAGCCCTCATAAACCTGCCGCGCGAGTTGCGCCGACATCTGGTCGAATACGACTCGGGCGCGTCGATCGAGGATGAGTTGCTGCAGGTAGGCATAGCAGGTCCCGAGCAGCTCCATGCCGGGCGCCTCATACACCCCGCGCGATTTGATGCCGACAAAGCGGTTTTCAACAACGTGCAGACCGATGCCCACGCCGTGCCTGCCGCCGATGGCATTGGCCTGCTCGATGGCTTCCCGCGGTGTGACGGATCGGCCGTCAATGGCAGTCGGAACGCCCTGCTCGAAGCGAATCGCCACGCGCTGGGCTGCATCGGGCGCCTCGTGGGGATATGCGCCCATCTGCGGCCGCACGAATTGGGCGGGGGTCTCGAGCTCTTCAAGCTGACCGGCCTCGTGGGTCAGTCCGAGCAGATTGGCGTCGGTTGAGTAGGGCTTGTCGAGCGTCGCGCGGATGGGGATCTCTTCTTGCTCGCAGTAGACGATCATTTCCCGGCGACCCGGAAACTGCTCCAGAAACTCTGTGTCGCGCCACGGGGCGTACACCTGCACCTCGGGCGCCAGCATGTTGGCCACCAGCTGGAACCGCACCTGATCGTTGCCGCGGCCGGTGGCGCCGTGCCCCAGCACGGTGATTCCGCGTCGCTGAACCTCAGGAAGCAGGGCCTGAACCGTGACATGCCGCGCGATGCCGGTGGTGTTCCAGTAGCCGCCCTCATAGCGCGCCTGGGTCTGGATGATCTCCAGTCCGGCCTGGGCAAGCTTGTCGCGCGCATCAACCAGGACGGCGTCCTCGGCGCCCGCGGCGCGCATGCGCTCCGGGATGTCGGCAATGTTCGCTTCATCCGGCTGACCCAGGTCAGCCGTGAGCGCGGCGACGTGCACCCCTTCTTCCACCAGCCAGCGGGTAATGGTGCAGCTGTCCAGCCCGCCGGAGGCGGCCAGCGCCATACGCTTGCCAAACAGGTCCCCGACAACCACGGCTCACCTCCACAAACGCGCCAGACATTCGTAGAGTACCGTTCGCACGCCACAGTGCGGCCGTCGGCGCCACTGCGGCATGCCGGCGCGACGGTCCGCCGACCGGGAGACCACCCATGCCGTTCATTGACCCGAACGATCACCCCGAAATCGAGCTTGCCCCGGGCGCCCGCGCCCGTACGCCCTACGGCGAGCGAGTGATGCTGTCACGCTTGCAGTTGGACGAAGGCAGCGTGGTGCCGACCCATCAGCACCCGCACGAGCAGGCCGGCATGCTGCTCGAGGGCGAGATGGAACTCACCATCGGCGACGAGACCCGCCTCTGCCGCCCGGGGGATATGTTCATCATCCCCGGCGGCATGCGCCACCGGGCACGGACGGTAAAGGGCCCCGCACTTGTCCTCGACATCTTCAGCCCGCCGCGTGAGGATTATGTCGAGTTGGCCAATCGCTACATCCCGCCCAGCGACTAGGCGGGCAAATCTCAACGATCGGCGCCGGATCGGTCGCAGCTACGGCACTCCAAGGTTCGCGGGAGTATCATCTGGCGGGTGGCGAGATAGCGCCCGGCTCGGTGGCAACGATGCACCCGCCGATGGGACGAATGCCAGGCGCTGAGGTTGGATTGGAGTATTCGCATGGCTGTCAAGATCGTGACCGACAGCACGGCCTATTTGCCCCGGAGTCTTTTCGACGAGCACGGCATCGAGGTGGTGCCGCTGCACGTGCATTTCGGCACTGACGATTTCACCGACGGGGTCGATATCACGCCGACCGAGTTCTTCACCATGCTGGAGAGCCGGCCCGAGCATCCGACCACGTCGCAGCCGGCGCCGGCCGCAGTCATGGACATCTATCAACGCTGTGGGGCGGACGGCAGCGCCATCGTGTCGATCCATCTTTCGTCAAAGCTGAGCGGGACGCTTGAATCGGCACGCTTGGCTTCCGACCAGCTGCCTGACGTGGAGGTCCACTTGGTCCGAAACGATTTGCCGCCGATTGGCGTCGGCTTGCTTTCCGTCGAGGCGGCCCAGGCGGCCAACAGCGGAGCGAGCGCCGAGGCGGTCGTGGAGCTTGTGAACGAACTGGGCGCGCGCACGTATGTGGCGTTCGTCGTGCCCACGTTGGAATACTTGCGTCGGGGCGGCCGCATTGGCGGAGCTCAAGCCTTTGTGGGGTCGATCCTGAGCTTGAAGCCAGTGCTGCACGTGCACGATGGACAAGTGGAACCCGTCATCCGCGTGCGGTCCTTCACCAAGGCCCGGCGCGCGCTGGTGGACTACGTCCGGGAGCGCGCGCCGAACGGCCTGCACAGCATCTCGGTAATGCACGTGGGGGCGGACGACATGTACGCCACCCTCGAGGCCGACATCCAGCGCGAGTTCGACGTGTCGGCGGCACTCCTGCCCGGCATTGAGATGGGGCCGGTGATCGCCACGCACACCGGGCGCGGCGCGTTCGGCGTCACGTTCATCGCCAACCCGTAGCCAAGCGCCGACCGCTTCCAACTAAGTCAGGCTCAACCGCAGGCCGTAGAACCTGGGCTAGCGGCCACGCCCGCGGGTGTGGGCGACGTTCAATTCGTCCAGGCGCTGGCCTGTGGGTCGAGGGCCTCACGGATCCCGTCGCCCAGAAGATTGATCGACATGACGGTAATGAAGATCGCGACGCCGGGAGCGGCGGGCACCCACGGCGCTGTTCGGAGGTAGCGCCGCCCCTCGGCGAGTTCCAGTCCCCATTCGGGGGTCGGCGGCTCGGCGCCCAAACCGAGGAATCCCAGCCCCGCAGCGGCGATAATTGCGGAGGCTAGGCCAAGGGTGGCCATGATGATGATGGGGCCGATGATGTTGGGCAGCACGTGACGCAGCATGATGCGGGTCTCGCGCATTCCGACGGCTCGCGCCGCGCGTACATACACCAACTCACGCGCCGACAACGTGGTGCCCCGAACGACGCGCGCGTAGTAGGGAATGGCGGAGATCCCCAGCGCAATCAGTGCGTTGTTGATCCCGGGTCCCAGTGTCGACACGATCACGATGGCCAGCAAGATGCCTGGGAACGCCAGCAGCACGTCCAACACGCGACTGATCGCCCAATCGACCTTCCCGCCGAAGAACCCAGCTACCAGGCCGACGAGGGTGCCGCCAATGGCGGCTATGGCCACTGCGAGGAAGCCAATGCGAAGCGAGATGCGTGCCCCGTGAACGAGCCGCGTAAGCACATCGCGTCCCACACGGTCCGTGCCAAGCAGGTGCCCTCCTTCGCCAGGCTGCGAATTGAACAGCTCTGGGTTGTAGTAGTTGAGGGAATAGGGCGCGATAACATCGGCCAGAATCGCAACAAGAGCGATAGCGATCATCACGATGCCGCCGGCGATAGCGGCCCGATTGCGCAGGAACCTCCGCCAGGCGAGGCCCCACTCGCTGCGCGGGGGCGCCGCGCCTTGACCTTCGAGTGCCTGCTCGACCGTCAGGTCGTCAGTCGCCGCCACGGCCGCCTGCCTGGGGGTGCGCGGAGATTACCTGTGCTGAGCAGAGAAGTCCCTCCGGGCGCTGATTGACCTCGCGCTGCATGGCGCTGCATCGAGACACCACGTCAGTTCTGAATCCGGATGCGCGGGTCGACGTAGGTGTAGAGGACGTCGACGAGGATATTGACGGCGACATACACGAGCGACGCGAACATGACGAGGGCTTGCACCACCGGATAGTTGCGGCGCTGCACGGCCTCCACCAGCTCAAAGCCGAGACCCTGCCGCGTGAACACGACTTCGACAACGATTGCGCCGGTGAGCAGGCTGCCGAACTGCAAGCCAACGATGGTGATGACCGGAATCAAGCTGTTCTTGAGCGCATGGCGAATCACCACGGCCGACTCACGGAGGCCCTTAGCGCGCGCCGTCCGCACGAAATCACGGCTCATGACGTCGAGCATGGAGGAGCGCGTCATGCGGGCAATGATCGCGGCGGCGCTCACGCCCAGCGTGACGGCGGGCATGATGAGGCCCTCCGGCTTGTCCTGCCCTAGCGCCGGCAGCCATCTGAGAATAACGCTGAAGATATAGATCAGGACGAGACCAAAGAAGAAGTCAGGCACCGAGACGCCGAACACGGCCACGACCTGGCCTGTGTAGTCCACCCAGGTATGGTGTCGGATGGCCGATACCATCCCTGAGATCAGTCCCACCAGCAACGCGACGCCCATCCCGGCCATGGTGAGCTTCAGCGTCTCGGGGAACAGCTCCTTGACAAGCTCGCCGATCTGCTGGTTCGTCTGAAACGACCGGCCGAAATCGCCCACCACCACGTCCCTGGCGTACAGCGCGAACTGCACGGGGATAGGGTCGTTGAGGTGATAGGAGTCACGCAGCCGCTCGACCGCTTCAAGCGGAATGCGGCTGGTGAAGATCGACGATTCGCCACGCGACTCAAGGAGCAGCGAAACCGGATCGCCGGGGATCAGGCGCAGGAGGAGAAATACGATCAGCAGCACTCCGATGAGCACCGGCACCGCCGCCAGCACCCGGATGATGATGTACTTGCCCATTCCTGCGCCAGATCACCGTCCGGCGATCACGCTCTCCTTATGGCCTCGCTGTTACCCCTCCGTCGAATAGAGGTCGAAGGGATACGGCGACGTCAAGATCGTGTGGAAGACACGTCCGCCGACCTTGTTCGTGTTGGCCGGGAATAGCGATCCCCACTCGACCAACGGAATACCCAAGGCCTGCTCCATCACAATCGTGTGCACACGATTCGTCATCTGCGCGCGCTGCGCCTGGTCGGGCTCAGTGCGCACGGCATCGAGCAAGCTGTCGATCTCCTCGTTGACGAACCACGTGTAGGCACGGTTGCCCGGCACGCCGAAGTTGCGGGAGTGATAGACGGTATCGAGCACCAGGCCGCCTTCCAGGCCCACGCCGCCCTGCCACTTGTGCGTATGCAGGCCTTGCAGGTACTGCTCGACCGCGGTGCCCCACTCCATGTTGGGCGTGGCCACCGAAATGCCGATCGCATTCTCGATGTTGAGCTTGTACGGCTGCGAGAACGGATTCGGCGTGTCGGGGAATGAGACCTCCAGGAGCTGACCACTGGAGTCGTAGCGGAAGCCGCCGTCGCCGCGCGCGTAGCCGGCCTCATCGAGGATCTGGTTGGCCTTTTCGATGTTGAAGTCGTAGTAGCCGTCCAGCTCCGGGTTGTATCCGACGGTTCCCGGCGTGAGCAGGCTGCCTGCCAGTGCGCCAAATCCAAGGGTGACGCTGCGGGTGACCGTGCCACGGTCGGTGGCGTGGATCAGGGCCTTGCGCACCGCCAGGTCTTCCGTGGGGAAATTGGAGGTGTTGGTCTGCAAGTACCACGGCTGCCCGGGGCCAAGCCCGATGAAGACCTGATGCGCCGGGTCCCCGAAGAACGGCTGCAGCTCGGTGAGGCTGTAGTGGTGCATCCAGCTCAGCTCGTCGGCCTCGTAGGCCGCCACCTTGGCCGAAACGTCCGTCAACTCAAACGAGGTCCACTCGTCGGCAAACGCCGGCCCTTGGTTGAACGCCCAGGGCGGGCCCCAGTTGTAGTCGTCGTTCCGGACCATGGTGAGTGAAATGTTCTCTTTCCACTCCTTGAACTTGTACGGTCCGGTGCTCACGGGGTTGCGGGTGAGATCTTCACCGTATTCCGCCACGGCCTTCGGCGACGCAAACACGGCCGAGCCGCCGGCCAGGAGGTCCAGGAAGAAGACGTTGACCTCGGTCAGCGTCAACTCCAGCGTGAACTCACCGGGCGCCGAGACGCTGGCCAATTGATTGCCGATGTTGGCGTTCCAGCCGGGGTTCATGTCGGGGTCCATCCACAAGTCGAAGTTAAACTTGGCCGCATCGGCGTTGAACGGCGTGCCGTCGTGGAACTGCACGTCGTTTCGGAGCTGGAACGTGTAGGTCAGCAGATCGTCGGAAACCGTCCAGTCCGTCGCGAGCCAAGGAGCCAACTGCCCACCCGGCCCGTGTGCAATCAGCGCGTCGAAGAGGGGCTGGCCTCCACCCATCAGCGACCAGCCGTCCGGGAAATGCAGCGGGTCGAGGTTGTTGATGGCGCCGGGCGCCGCGTGCGTTATCTTGCCGCCGTACTGCGGATTGTAGGGCGTAAGGTCGCGGTGGTTGCCGAAGCGAACCGCCTTGACAGGGCCGATTTCGAAGACGCCCGCAACCTGCGTCTCTTCGGGGACCTCAACGATCTTCTCGACGATCTTTTCGACTTCTTGGGTCACGACCCGCTCGACCGGGACTTCCCTGATGACCTCTTTCTCCACCACCTTTTCGACTTCGACCTCTCTGATCTCGGTGACGGTGACGATCTTCTCCACCTCGACCGTGCGGACCTCGACCTCGCCCTCGCCGCACGCGGCCAGCGCCGCCGCGCCAACGCCACCTGCGAGACCAAGCGCTCCGAGGCGCACAACATCACGCCTGTTCAAGGTTTTTGTCATGGGTTCCTCCCCTGCCGCGACCGCAGTCGCACCCGGACTCGGCGCGTCCGGCAACTGCCGACGCGCACCCGAATTCTTGAGTCGAATTCACAAGTCCGTCCCGAATTGGACTTTACCACTCAAAGAATACCGGCGATGCGAATCTTATCGACGAGCCAGTTTGACTCCGACGTTCGATGTGGCGCCCCGATACACCTGCGGCCGTGCGGGGCGCGAGGTACGGACAGCCCGCCAGCGACGACGGAAAGGAGTACGGCGCACAGAGCACGACAGGACCGAAGCGGCCTACGGCCAGAGCTTCGAGGCCGGAACGCTACTCGCCTGGCGTCAAGCGGGCGATGGGCTGCCCGTATTCAACCGGTTGGCCATCGGGGACCAGAAACGCCTCAACCGTTCCATCGAACGGCGCCGGCACCGCGTGAAATACGCCGAGCACGTCCACGAAGCCAAGCGCCGCACCTTCTTCCAGCACCTCGCCGGGCTCGACGATCGGATCGGCGCCGTCCTCGGGTCGGCGGTGAAAGATGCCGACGTGCGCGGTTCGAGCAACCGGTGGGTCGGCGGATTCGGATTCCGCCGCCTCCGTCACTTCGGAGACATCCGCTGCAGCCTCCGCGAGCCGCAGGCGAATCGTGTGACGCTCGTCAGCTACCTCAAGCTCCTCAAGCCGCGCGCTGCGAGCCGTTTCGACCAGCTCGGGCAGCATTTCCGAAAGCGCGCGTTCCCACTCGTCAGTCAAGACAGCCTCCAGGCACGGCGATCACGCTTGGCCCACGCGCGTGCTGTAGTCGCCGGTGCGTGTGTCCACCCGTATGACGTCGCCGGTATTGATGAAGAGCGGCACCTCAATCTGCAGGCCCGTGCTCAGCGTCGCCGGCTTGCTCGCGGCGGTCGCCGTGTCACCTCGAACTCCCGGCTCGGTGTGGGCGACCGGTATGTCAACGGATAAAGGGAAGTTGAGCCCTATTGTTCGGCCCTCGAACGTTGTCAGTTCAAGCTCCAGCCCGTCCACCAGGTAGTCCGCGGCCGAGCCGACCTCGTCAGCGCTCAGCGCAACCTCTTCATACGTCTCCATATTCATGAAGTGATAGGCGTCGGAACTCCGGTACAGAAACTGCGCGGGGTCAACGTCCAGCCGCACCCGCTCGAAGCGCTGGCTCGCCTGGAACACCCGGTCGGAGGTGGCGTGGTTGACGATGTCGCGCAGCCTGAGCTTGGTCTGTGCGCTGCCGCGGCCGATCTTCTGGTGCTGATGCTCAACGACTTCCAAGAGCTTTCCGTCGATCCGCACGACATTGCCGCGCCGCAGCTCACCAGGGTCAACCATCGGAACGCCTCACATGATTTGGTGCGGCAGTCATTTTGGCGCCTGCGTCAGCACCTCGACGCCACCGTCCTGCACCAATACCAAGTCTTCAATCCGCACGCCGCCCCATCCAGGAAGATAGATTCCGGGCTCCACCGACGTGACCATGCCCGACGCGAGCGTATCTTCGGAACGCGTCGAGAGTCGCGGGGACTCGTGAATCTCCAACCCCACGCCGTGGCCCGTGCCGTGGCCGAAATCACTGCCGTGTCCTGCCGCCGTGATCGGATCGCGCGCCAGCGCGTCGGCGGCCCGTCCCGACAATCCGGCACAGACTCCGGCTTCAGCCGCGAGCTGCGCCTCCAGCACAAGGTCGTAGATTCGCTGAAACGTCTCGTCCGCCGCGCCGGCGACGAACGTGCGGGTGATATCGGAGCAATAGCCCTCGACTCGTGCGCCGAGGTCAACGATCACCGGCTCACCTTCGGCAATGGGGTGATCGCCCGGCTGGTGATGGGCCATGGCCGCGTTGGGTCCGGCCGCGACGATCGTGTCGAACGCGGGCCCCTCAGCGCCGAGGTCACGCATGGCGGCCTCTAGGCGATTCGCCAGCGCCCGCTCCGTGACGCCCGGCTCGATCCACGCCGCCGCCCGCGCCATCACCTGGTCGGCAATGTTCACGGCCTTCCGCATGACCGCCGTCTCGCCCGGATCCTTGAGCACCCGCAGCTGCTCGACGACACCGTCGACAGGCGCCGGGCACGCCGCCGGCGTCAATGCGGCGAGCCGTGCTTCCAGCTTTTGAAATCCGGCATAGGTGAGGTGTTCGGGCTCGAATCCAACGCGGGTCGCGCCGGCAGCGGCCACGGCGTCGGCCAGGCCCTCCAGCGGCTCTGACGTCTCCACGACGTCGAACGCCGGTGCCTGCTCGCGCGCCTGGACGGTGTAACGAAAGTCCGTGACGAGCACCCGCTGCTCCAGGCCAATGAGCAACACGCCGGCGCTCCCCGTGAATCCGCTGAGATAGCGGCGATTTGCGGCGCCGTGAATCAAGAGGATTTCAACGCCGAGATCGGCGAGCCGCGACGTGACGCTCTCCGCGCGATTTTCGCCCGCCGCCTCACCGCCGCTCACGGCAGGGCTCGGTATTGGGCAATGTTGCGCTCATGCTCCTCCAGCGTCACGGAAAATGCATGGGAGCCGTCGCCCTTGGCGACGAAGAAAATATAGGGCGTCTCGGCTGGGTTGGCAGACGCCGCAATCGACTTCAAGCCGGGGTTGGCAATCGGTCCCGGCATGAGGCCGGCGTACATATAAGTGTTGTACGGCGAATCCACGCGGAAATCGGCGGTGGTCAGGTCGGGCTTCCACCAGCCTCGGCCACCCTCGGTACGGCCCAGCGCGTACTGCACGGTGGGGTCGGCCTGCAGCGGGATGCCGAGCGTGAGGCGGTTGGCGAAAACGCCGGCTACCAATGCGTACTCCTCGTCGATTCGCGCCTCGCGCTCCACGACCGACGCGACGGTGATCAGGGCGTGCAAATCCCAGCCCCGGGCCGCCGCCGCTGCACGCATGTCGACGGTCACAATATCATCGAAGCGTCGCAGCATGGCGCGAATCAGATCGCCTGCCGTCGTCGCGGAGTTGATCTGATAGGTGTCGGGAAACAGGTAGCCCTCAAGCGACACGCTGGGCGGAATGGCGCGCAGGAAGGGAAACTCTTCGGCCAGCGTGGCGATGTCGTTCCGCGCGATTGCCAGGAAATCGGCGCCGGCGATATGGGTCTGCTCGTCGAGCCGATCGGCCATCTCTTCAATCCGAAAGCCTTCCGGAAACGTCACCGTCTGCTCCGCGGCCAGCCCGGCCTCCAGCATGGTGAGGATTTCGTCCAACGACATGTCTTGCCGCAAGAGATAGACGCCCTGCCGCAGACGGCCGTCGAGGCCGCGCCGATCAACCAGGAGGCGAAACAGCAGGTCGCTGCGAATCAGGCCATCGCGCTGCAGCGCGCGCCCAATGTCACTGGTCGTCGTCCCCGGGGGAATGGTAAAGAGCACGGTCTGCGCCGCCACCGGCGCCGGTGAATCCGCGAACCGGCTCACCACGGTGAAGCCCAAGAACGCCACCGCGCCGATCGTGAGCAGCACGACGACGAACGCTTGGATGAGAAGCCCAATAGCCCTCACCAGGCACTCCGATCATTCAAGAAATCCTGCACGAGCACCTCGGCAGCCACGGCATCCACGGCATCCACGGCACCATCCCGCACCCGCGCCCGCGCGGCGGCGGTGGTGAGCCGTTCGTCGCGAAACACTACCGCGTCCCAGCGAATCTCCAGAAGCTGACGGGCCCATTGGCGCGCCCGGGCCGCCTGGGGACCTTCGGTTCCATCCATAGACAACGGCAGACCGACAAGAATCGTAGCGTTGGGGTAGTCCTCCACGATTGCCGCCACGGCTGCTCGATCACGCATCAGATTCTGCCGCTCGATCACCTGGCGGTGGGCGATGAAGCCGCCCTCTGCGTCGGAGATTGCCACGCCGATGCGGCGCGATCCCAAGTCGAGGCCAATGATGCGTCGGTGGCGCGGTGGCGGCGGCTCGGCGGGCTCAACCCGCCGGGATGGCCGTCGGCTCCGTGACTTGGACATCGATGCGCCAACCCCAGCGCGGGAAATTTTCCGTGTCGGGTGGATCATGCGACACCTGCCAGGTCGCAACTTGCGACAGCCCGTTCAGCGCCGCCGTGCCGTCGTCCAGGCTGGCGCCGGCCAGCATGCCGCGAATGGCATCGGTGTCAAGCTTCGCGACCGATTCACCCACCGCCTCGATGCGCATATCCACCCGGCCAAATGATTCATCAAGGACCTCGGTCCGCAGAACGTGGATCTCATCAAATTCGACATCCGCACCGCCGCTCGCGAGCCCATTGGCAATGATCCGCTCCAGGTCGTCGTTCGCGAAGACCGTGCCGCTGGCGCGGACCTGCAAATTCAGCTGCAACACCGCCGCGAGCTGGTCAACGTCGGCGCTGAAGTCCCGTTGCACAATCTCAGGATTGCCGGCTTTCGGCGACCATACGACCAGCGTGTGCTGCTCGGGGCGATCGCGTCGCAGCTCTTCCACGGCCGCGCTCTGCAGCCGTTCGAGCAGCACCTGCTCCAACTCCTCGACGTCGCGCTGAGATACCAGGGCGATTTCCCGCTCCGCGGCGCCCGAAATGGGCTGCGAATTGAAGACGTCAAGGAACTCCGCCGTCGGGCCGTCCACGGCCACGATGGCCAGCGATTGCACGTTCCCCGTCGTGCCTGGCTGCTCGGCGGTCACGCTAACTGTCGCTTCGCCGGGAACCGTCTGACCCACGATTTCCACCGTTGGCGGAACCAGCACTTCCGCGTCCGTCAGAAAGCTCGTGCCTTGCTGGGTGCGAACCTGAGTATTGCGGGGGGCGACAACAGCCTCACGGGTGCGATTTCTCAAGGTAATTCGCCCGCGGGCGAACTCCACCGGCTCCCGACGCCTCCCCGTCGTTGGCATGGACATCGAGCCGTCGCTCGCGGCGGTGACCACCGTTCCGGGAATGGCGCGCGTGTCAACGTCGGCGTCTGAAAGCTCAGGATCGATGCGCACGTCGAGCGTAATCGGCACATGCGTGGCCAGCGGCGACACGTGCACGGTTGCCGACGGCCAGATCCAAAAGGCCATGACGATCCACACCGCAATCACGCCCAGCACCGTCAGGACCGCGGGCGCCAGGATCCGTGCCGGGTGGTGATTGTGGTCCCACCGGCGATAGGTGCGCATCGTTCGCGGACTATCGACTTCGTCCAGGCGCTCGAACAACGGCTCGCGCATCGCTGAGGCACGCTCGGGACGCGATCGAACCTGCCGCCGGCGGCGGCGCGAGGTTCGTGTCGGGAGCCGCTCCAGTTTCGGGCCGTGGCGCGTAGTCACGACGCCGCGCCAATGCCGGCGATGTAGCGCCGCCCGGCGTCGAGTGCCTCGCCGATCTTGGTAGCGTCGGTGCCGCCGGACATGGCAAGTTCCGGTCGGCCGCCCCCGCCGCCGCCTGTCACCGTCGCGACGGTTCGGGCCAGATCGCCGGCATGGACGCCCGCGTCCACGGCCTGGGCGGAGACCGCCGCCACAAACGCTGGCTTTGCCGCAACGCTGGTAGCCAAGAGGACCACCCAGGGCTCGTCAAGCTCGCCGCGCAGCGACTCCGTGACCTGACGCAGCGCGTCGCGGTTGGACACATTCACCTGCCCGGCGATCAACGTGAGGCCGTCCACCCGCTCGCTTCCCTGCAACAGCGCCGCGGCGGCGCGTCCGGCCTCCGCCCGTTCGGCCGCGGCGATGCGGCGGCGCGCCTCGGAGAGTTCGGCTTTGAGCCGCCGGATGCGCTCCGCCGATTCAGCCGGCGACGCACCGGATTCTTGCGCCACTTCCTGGAGGATGTCCTGCTGGCGTTGCAGGTACTCGGCGGCGCCGTGCCCGGTCAGCGCCTCGACGCGACGCACGCCGGCGGCAATGCCGCCTTCGCTGGCAATGGCGAACATGCCGATCTGGCTCGTGGCGCTGCAGTGCGTGCCCCCGCAAAGCTCAAGCGACTGGTCGCCCATGGCGACCACGCGCACGACCTCACCATATTTTTCGCCGAAAAGCGCCATCGCGCCGCGTTCCACCGCCGCGCGGACTTCCGCCGTTTCGGTGGCGACCGGCAAATCGTCGAGCACACGGTCATTGACCCAATGCTGGATGGCGCGCAACTGCGTCCGATCCACTGGGCTTGGATGGGTGAAGTCGAAGCGAAGACGATCTGGAGCTACAAGCGAGCCGGCCTGTTGCACGTGCGAACCAAGCGTCGTTCGGAGCGCCGCGTGCAAGAGGTGAGTTGCCGAGTGATTGCGCATAACGTCGACCCGTCGCGAGCCATCGACTTCCGCCTCGACCACAGCGCCGACCTGCAGAACTCCCTCGGTGATGTCGACGAGGTGGACATGGGTTCCTTCGGGAGCGCCCTGCGTATCACGCACCCGCGCCACGACGCCGTCGCCGCGAAGGACGCCGGTGTCGCCCACCTGACCACCGGCCTCCGCATAAAACGGCGTCTGGTCAAGCACAACCATTGCCCGGCTGGGAGCGTTCACTGAATCTTCAAGACCGCCCTCAACATCGATGGCAACGACCGTTCCCGCCCCGGAGACTTGCCCGCCATACCCGAGAAAGACGGTTTCGCCGAAGCCGGCGGGGAGCCGCGCCGCGCGGTCGCCCTTCTGCGCCGCGCGGCTGCGCGCCCGTTGTTCGGTTAGCGCTGTGTCAAAGCCCTCGTCGTCCATGCTGACGCCGCGCGCTTCCACGACCTCCTGGGTCACGTCGCGCGGAAAGCCGTAGGTGTCATAGAGGAGAAAGGCGCGTGCCCCCGGCAGCGTGCCGCCGGCGGGAATATCGGTCAGCATCTCGTCCAGCAGCGCGATGCCAGTCTCGAGCGTCCGGCGGAAACGTGCTTCCTCGTCGCGAACGGCGTCGCAGATAAAGGTGCGCCGCCGCTCCAGCTCGGGATACGCCGCGCCGAAGGTGTCGACGGTCACGTCCGCGAGGGGGGAGAGCGCGTCATCCCCCATCCGCAGCACGTCGGCATGCCGCACGGCATGACGCAGGCTGCGGCGCAGCACGTAGCCCCGACCCTCGTTGCCCGGCATCACGCCGTCGGCGATAAGAAACGCCGCCGCACGGGCGTGCTGCGCCACGATGCGCATTGAGCGTCCGGATGCCTCATCAGTCACATACGCCCGACCGGCGCGCGCGCTCACAAGGCTCAGCAGCGGTACCCACACGTCGGTGTCGTAGATAGATTCCGCGTCCTGGAGCGCCCACGCCCAGCGCTCAAGCCCCGCACCCGTATCCACGCCTGGCATGAGCGGGCTGAGCTTGCCCGACGTGTCTTGGAAGTATTGGTTGAAGACGAGGTTGTAGATCTCGAGATAGCGGTCCGGCGCCAGCACCGGCCCAACATCCGGCTCGTCTGGGCTGAGATTGACAAAGATCTCGGTGGTCGGGCCGCAGGGCCCGCTATCACCGGTCGGCGGCCAGAAATTGTCATCGCCCAAGAAGGCAATTCGTTCCCTTGGATGCCCCACGTCCGCCCAAATCTCAGCCGATTCGGCGTCGCGGGGCACACCCTCACGGCCCTCGAAGACCGTCACCCAGACATGGGCGGGGTCGATGCCAGCGACATTCACCACCAAGTCGCGTGCATACGCGATGGCTTCCTCTTTGAAGTAGTCGTTGAAGCTGAAGTTGCCCAGCATCTCGAAGAACGTCATGTGGCTGAGGTCGCCGACCTCGTCCAAGTCCGTGGTGCGGAACGTCTTTTGCACCGTGGCCACACGCGGGTACGGCGCCGGGCGTTCGCCGCTGAAATACGCCTTGAACTGCTGCATGCCCGCGCTTGTCAGCAGCACGCTCGGATCGCCGGTGGGGATCAGGGAAGAGCCTGGAAGCACGACATGCCCGCGATCCGCAAAGTACGCGAGGAACATCTCGCGGATCTCGTCTGTTCGCATGACTCCGGCAGTCTCCTCACCGATGGGACATAGCAAAAGACCGCCGGAGATTGCCTCCCCAGCAGCCCCTTAAGTTCGCGTCAATTCCGGCTGTCTAGCCGGTACGGCCTCTCGTCGTGCTCGCTACTCCTCGCGCACGCTTACGCGCCATCCGCCGCGCTTGACGACCGGGTCGAGCGCAGCGCCACCCCGAGGAAGAACCCCACCGCCAACCCAAGCGCAAACCGGACCAATCGCCCAAGCATTTGCCGGTAGGCACCCCCTCGGCGGAACCTACCACGAAGATTATGTTAGGTCAACGACCGCGGTTCGCTACGACAACAGCACGTGCGCGATCGCCACGCCGAGTACGCAGCCGAGCAGCGCGGCCAGTACGGGCAATCCGCCGATCATGAGATACGTCGCGCCGAGCGGCGCCGCCATAAGCGCCCCGGCGGCAAACCCGCCGATGCCGAACGGCCAGTAGAGAATTCCCGCCCGCTGCCGGCGTCCAACAAAGGCGTGAAAGAGAAACGCGACGATCGTGGCCAGCACGAGCCCGAGGTAGACATGCGGCGGGATGAGCAGGAAGACTTCCACGCTAGCTCGCTCCCGAATCTGCCGCGGCTGGACCCGGCACGGCATGCAGTCGATTGGCGTGCCTGGAGACAATCTTCGTAGCCCGTAGAACCTCGCCCCGGGTCGTTGCCCGCCCAAGACTCAAGCGCAGCGGCCCCCGACGGTATGGCGGCGGGAGCCCGAGCGCCTCGATGACGTGCGAGGGTTCCACCGAACCCGCCTCGCAGGCGGCTCCCGAAGAGGCGTCTACGCCGTCCAGGTCCAGGTTGATCAAGAGGGGCTCGGCGTCCACGTTGGCAAACGCGAAGCTGGCAATCGTTGGCACGCGAGACGTTGGGTGACCTGTCAAGCGTGCGTGCGGCACATGCGCCAGAACCGCGTCAACCAATGCTCCCGACAACTCGGCAAGTCGCGAGTTCATGGTGCGCCGCAGGACACATGCGGCGGTGAGCGCGTGCGCGAGACCGACGGCCGCCGCGACGTTTTCCGTGCCTGCCCGACGACCCATCTCTTGCGCACCACCCCAAGCCAGCGGTTCGAGCTCCACGCCATCACGCACGTAGAGCGCGCCGATGCCCTTGGGCCCATAGATCTTGTGGCCTGATAGTGATAGCAGATCAACGCCCAATCGATCAACATTTATGTCGAGTTGCCCGACCGCCTGCACCGCATCGGTATGAACGAGCGCACCCGCGTCGTGCGCGATTCGCGCCAGCGTGGAGATGTCTTGCACCGTGCCGATCTCATTGTTGGCCAGGGCGATGCTGACGAGCGCGGTATCCGGCCGCAGCTGTGCGGCGAGCGCGTCCGGCGTTACGAGACCATGCACATCCACGAGAATCTCGGAGATCTCGAAGCCGCGGTCGCGCAGCGCCCACGCCGCGCGCAGCACCGCGTGATGCTCGATGGCGCTGACGGCCGTGTGGCCGCGATCGGCGCTGCGAGCAATCCCGGCAATTGCCAGGTTGTTGGCCTCGGTGCCGCCGGAGGTGAAGACGATTTCATGCGGTTGCGCACCGAGCGCATCCGCCACTTGCCGCCGTGCACGGTCGAGCTCGGCGCGGGCGTGGCGTCCCGTCGCATGAACGCTTGACGGATTGCCGAATGGGCCGACTTGGACCTCCGCCATCGCCTGCTGCACGTCGGGATCCAGCGGCGTTGTGGCCGCGTGATCCAAGTAGATCCGGTCGCCGGGGGTGAACGTCATCGCATCTCAGAAATGGCTTCCGACAAAACCGTCCCCTTTGCCGCTCCTGACGTCTGGTCCGTTGGGTCCCGCGCAACGGCACGGCTTGCCCTCGCGTTAACCATTGGCAACCGTTCGGCCGAGGCCCGCTGTGATATCTTCCCTATTGTCCATCACGCTTCACTATCCGCACGCCAGCGCTACACGCGCGGCCACGTGATGTGCGCCCCCTTCTATGAGTAGCACTCGATCTATCGCTCGGATGCGAGTCTCTCGGCGGGCCCTGCTGTATACCGTAGTAACGGCAGCAGCCGCCGGTGTGGCGCCGTGGAACGCTGCCGTTTCCGCCCAGCAGTTCGAACTCGCGGTCGATTCGCTGTTCAAGGACTTCTACGACCGCATGGGCGGCGCCGACGTGCTCGGCAATCCGCTTACCGTTCGCTATGAGTTGAACGGTCGTCAGGTCCAGCTCTTCGAGAACTTCCTCTTGGAACAATGGACCGAGCACAGCGGCACCGATTTCGAGGTTCAGCCGGCACTGCTTGGCATGCGGGTCTCAGGCGACCGTTACTTCGGACAGACGCAGCCGTTCCGCGACACCAGCCAGATCATTTACATACCGGATACCAGGCAGTCGCTGCGCCTCGGCTTTCTCAGCTATTGGCGCGACCACGGCGGCGCCAGCTTGTTGGGCTACCCGATTTCAGAAGAGGTCGTTGATGACGGCGTCACCGCGCAGTGGTTTCAGCGAGGCAAACTCACTTATGACGCTGACCGCACTCCGGCGATCCGGATCGCCGACCTGGGTCGCACCTGGCTGAGCCAGACGCAAGACAGCCTGGCCGCGGCCTATGAGGTCGACGCGCCGGCGGTCACTGTGCCGAGCGCATCTACCCAGTTTCGTCTGGTCATAACCAATAGTGGGTCCGACACTTGGGCGTCCAGCGGCGATGACGCCGTAACATTAGGTTTTCGCTGGGCCGATCGCCACCCGCCGCGCGACCGCGAGGCGCCCGCATCGCTCACCCTGCCGTCGGATGTCGCCGCCGGCGAGAAGGTCGAACTGACGACCTCACTCAAGCTGCCCGACTCCCCGGGACAGTACCGCCTGCAGCCCGACTTGCAGCAGCATGACGAGTGGTTCACGGCCAAGGGCATCGCCGCGCCCACCGTGGCGACCCACGCGGAGACTGGGGAGCCGGAGATGCGCGTCGGCCTGCTGGACATCAGCGATGACAACCCGGGGGTCACCGCCGCCACTATCACCTCCACCCAAGGGCTTCGCATCCTCGACGCGGGCGGTTCGGAGATGGCTGAGCTCACCGGCGGTGCATCCGTCGTCATCCAACGTGACATCCCCGGCGAGCAACAGGTCTTGCAGCTCCCGGGCAACGTGCGGGAAACCACGGTCGGACGTGTCAAGATCTTCCCACTCGAAGGCTCGCTGCTGCGCCTGGCGGAGACGGCACCCTGGCGGACCTATCGGGGATCGTTCGAGTTCGTCTGGCTCCCGCGCTATAGCTCAGCCTGGGTAGTCAACACACTGCCGCTGGAGGACTATCTGTCAGGAATTGCCGAACAGGGTGACTACATACCCTGGGAGGCGCTGCGCGCCTCGGCCATTGCGTTTCGCAGCTACGCCATGGCGACTCGAGCCGAACGCCGCGCCAACAACTTGGTTTTCGACGCGGCGGGCTCCACGCGCCACACACCCACCATGTTCACGCGGCATCAGGTCTATCACGGCCTGGCGCGCGAACTCACAGGAACACGGTTGCGCGAGGCAGTGGCCGATACGCGCGGGCAGGTAATGACCTACGACGGCGCGACCATCATGGCCGTCTATTTCTCACGTGCCGACGGGAGCACCCGGAGCTGGCATGAAACCTGGGGCGGCGCCTTCAAACCGTGGGCCATCGCCGTGCCCGACCCCTACAGCCAAGGCCAAACGCTCTTGGGCCACGGCATCGGGCTGCCGTTGCGCAGCGCGAACGCCATGGCGGAGACGGGCGCCAATGGCGAGCAAATCCTGGCCAACTACTACACCGAGGTTGACTTCGGTGCCATCTACTGAGGCCGTGCCTGCCGTCCCCGGCCTCCAGGGACGCGACGTGCTTTCCCTGGCGGACCTGACGCGCCGCGAGGTCGAGACCCTTCTCGACGCGGCCGCGCGGTTGAAGCGCGCCCAAGCCCAGGGGCTGCCGCACGCCCTTCTCCGCGGACGAACGCTCGGGATGCTGTTTGAGAAGGCCTCGCTGCGCACTCGCACCACATTTGTGGTGGGAATGGTTCATCTCGGCGGACAGGCCGTCGATCTGATGGCCGAGCACACGCAATTGGGCGTGCGGGAATCGGTACCCGACATCGCGCGCAACCTGGAACGCTGGGTCGACGCCGTTATGGCGCGGGTCTACGACCAGAACGTGCTGGAAGAGTTGGCCGAATACGCGCGTGTACCAATCATCAACGGTCTCAGCGACCGCTTCCATCCATGCCAAGTGCTGGCCGACTTGCTTACCCTCCGCGAACGCTTCGGCGCGCTTTCCGGCCGCACCCTGGCCTATGTGGGTGACGGCTTCAATGTCTGCCACTCCCTGCTGCTTGGCGGGGCGCTGACCGGTCTGCATGTACGGGTCGGGACGCCACGCGGCTATGAGCCTGACCCAAACATCGTCGAGCAGGCGCGCCGGCTCGCGCGCGCCTCGGGCGCAAACATCGAGCTCGTCTCCAGCGCTGAGGCAGCGGTCAAAGACGCCGATGCGGTCTACACCGATTCATGGGTCAGCATGGGGCTCGAGGACGAACGCGCCGACCGCCTCGCGGCCTTCGCGCCGTTTCAGGTCAACGCCGCCCTCATGGCCGGCGCCCGGTCCGACGCCGTCTTCATGCACTGCCTGCCCGCTCACCGCGGAGAGGAAGTCACCGACGACGTGATGGACGGCCCGCAATCGGTGGTGTTCGATCAAGCCGAGAACCGCCTCCACGCCCAAAAGGCGTTGCTCGTCATGCTCATTCTCGGCGAGGACGCACTGGAAGCGCTGCCGTAGGAGCCGGCCCCGTCCACGCGCTACACTTGGGGCAAGCGCCACGGTGGCAAAGCGGGCAGTGGAACAGCTCGAATACCTCGTCTCCGAATTCAACTGGGGTGCCGCCGCGCAGATCATTCTCGTCGCGCTGCTCTTTCATGGTGTGTTGACGCTGATTCGCGGCACCCAAGCGGACCTCCTGGTACGCGGCGCTCTCGTAGTGCTCGTGGCGATCCTGGTCATTGGGCGTGTGCTGCAGCTGGCGTTGATCAACTGGATCGTGGAAAACGGGCTGATCCTGCTGGGATTCGCGATCGTGGTGGTGTTTCAGCCGGAGATTCGTCGGCTGCTCGAGCGCGTGGGCCGCACCGGCACGTTGGTCGCACGGCCCTTCGGCACTGCGTCGCGCGAAGATACCGAGGTGATGATCGGCGAGGTGGTCACGGCGGTTGAGGCGCTTTCGGGACGCGTGTGGGGATCGATCGTCGTCATCCAGCGAACCGGCGGTCTTGACGAATACGCCGCCACCGGCACCCGCCTTGAAGCGCAGCTCTCGCAAGAGCTGTTGCTGACCGCGTTTCACCCCGGTTCGGAGCTGCACGACGGCGCCATACTCGTTCGTGGCCGGATGGTGACGGCGGCGCACGTGATGTTGCCGCTCAGCGACGCCCTCGGCCCGCAAGACCACGTGGGGAGCCGTCATCGTGCCGGTCTCGGGATCACCGAAGTCTCGGATGCGGTGGTCGTGATGACCTCGGAAGAGAGCGGCGGCATCTCCTTCGCCTCCGACGGCCGACTCGAACGGCACCTGACGCCGGACCAATTGCGCCGCCGCCTCGAGACGGCCTTCCGCGTGCAGACCCGTGGGGCGGCTCTGCAAAGCCTGCCGGCCTGGATTTCACGCCGCTAGGTGCGACGCCCCAGTCCTCAAGCGCTTTGGACGGCCCGCGCCCTGCGCTACGCGCGCAATAGCCTCGGGATTCGGTTTCTCGTTGCCCTGGCACTTTCCGCCTTGGTATGGGCGGGCCTCACCCTCGACCAAAACCCCGATGCAACTCAACCGTTCCCCGGAAGCTTGAGCATCGAGCCGATCGGTCTGGACACGCGGAATCTCGTGCTGGTATCCCCAATTCCTCCGGTATACGTGAGTGTTGAAGGGCCCAAGGTCAACCTGGCCGGCCTCACCGCCGCCAACTTCGTCGCCCGCGTCGATCTCACCGGGATGCCTGCCGGCAGTCACCAGGCCGACGTCGCCGTCGCCGTTTCCGATTCGCAGGTCGAAGTGGTGCGCATTACGCCGGAGAACATTTTCGTTGACCTCGATCCGATCGTTGAGCGCGACATGAGGGTCAACGCCCGGATCGAGAGCGCCGTCGCGACCGGCTATCGCGCCGACCTCGCCGACATCACCGCCGAGCCGGCCGACGCCACGATCAGCGGCCCGTCCTCGGCCGTGGACAGCGTTGCCAGCGTCCAGGCCGCGCTCAGCCTGGAGGGCGCGACCCGCGACGTCCGGGTCGAGGGGCTCTTGATCCCCGTGGATCGACAGGGGAATGAGGTGCAGGACGTGCGCGTCGATCCGCCCACGGTGTTGGTCAACGTGCCGGTCACGCGCATCACGAGCCGCAAACGCGTGCCCGTGGTGCCCCGAATCGAAGGCGCGGTGGCGCCCTCCTTCTACATCGCCCAAATGAGCGTGGTTCCCACCAGCGTCGAGATCGAAGGCGAGCCCGGAGCGCTGGAGCGCGTGGAGGCCGTGCAAACGTTGCCCGTCGACCTCGAAGATGCCCGCAGCGATGTCCGGCGCGATGTCGGCTTCGAAGCGCCCGAGGGCATCACGATCCGCAGCGATCAGCCATTCGCCCAAGTGGCGGTGGTCGTCGAGCCGCTAGACGAGACCACCACGATTCAGGTCGCGGTTGTTCTGACGAATCTCGGCAGCGGCCTTCAGGCAATCGCCGACCAGCCATTCCTGCAGATCGTGATGTCGGGCCCGGCCGAGATTCTGCAAGGCCTGCGGGGTGGCGACATTCTGGCGGAAGTTGATCTGAGCAATCGCGCCCCCGGCCTCCACCAGATCCGTCCGGTCATCACGAATCCGGCGCCGGATACCCTGCGCATGGTGCAGCACACACCGGCGGTTGTGGACGTGCGGATCTCGCCACTTTCGGCGCCCAGCGCCACCCCGGCGGCAACTGCCATTCCCGGACCGGGCGGCGCCGTGCCGGCGGCTACGCCAAGCCCGACCCAGTCTTCCGGGTAGCTAGCGGCGCAGGCTGGCCCGCGCCGCCAGCACCGTCTCGTACAGCCCATCCAGCGACGCGGTGAGGCGCGACCATGAAAGCTCTCCCATCGCATACGCGCGGGCTTGCTGCGCCATCACGCCGCGCTGCGGGTCCTGCAAGGCCCTCGCGGCGGCAGCCGTGAGAGCCTCCATCGAAGCCTCCGCCGCCAGGTATCCGGTTTCGCCGTCGCGAACATACGCGGTCGCCTCGCCGACGGGAGAGGCCACAATCGGCACCCCCGCAATCATCAGATCGATATAGCGGACGGAGCACTTCGAACGGTTGGCCAGGGTGTCCGCCATCGGCATGAGGGCGAGGTCGCAGTCAGCGAAGAACGCTCCAAGCCGGGCGAAGTCCAGCCAGCCGCACACCCGCACGCGGTCGGATAGGCCTTGCCGTTCGAGCGCCGGCAGCATGTCTGCCATTGGCGATCGCGGCCCGGCGCCCACAATGGATAGCGTGAGCTCGGGCTCGCGCGTCAGCAGGCTCACTACAAGTTGCACCCATTCCTCGGGCGGGACGTCGTAGAAGCGGGTGTAGATGACGGCGTGCGGCCGCGGCGGAGAAGCCGACGGCGGCGGTGCTTCACACCACAATCGATAGGTGTCGGCGTCGAATCCGTTGACAATGCGCTCGACCGGTACAGCGCCACGCCGCCGCGCCAGCTCCAAGCTTGCGGTAGTTCGCGCGTCACACGCGTCGAGCCCCCATCGCTCCTGCCGCTCGAAGACTTCGCGCTGCCACCAGGAATACGGCTCGTTGGCGCTCCATCCGGCCTTGCCTTCCCAGTCGTCGCAGTCCAACACCAGCCCCGGGCGATCGCGCCTGCGCCAGAGCAAGGCTTGCACCAGCCCCGATACCGCCTTGGGCTTGAACACGTGGACGATGTCGGGACGCCATCGCTCAAGCCGGCGCAAGGCGCTTCTGGCAAGAGCTAGCTGGGTCAGCGGGACACTCGCCAGCGGCAATGCCATCCCGCGCGGCCGCGGGAGCGTGTGGACCTCGACGCCTGAGTCATTCCAATGTCTTCCAAAGCTCTCCGGGTCGTCGTAGGCCGGGACCACAACTCCTGCCTGATGCCCGCGCGCGACCATGGCCCGCGCCATTGGCATCACCCGGCGCGCCGTGGTGTTCTTGGGGGCGAACCCGAAGGGCGCGACGTAGGCGAGCCTCACGCTAGGCCGCGCGCCGCCATGCCAGCAACGCCAGCACCCCAAGCACCCAAACGGAGGCCGCGACGGCACTGACGATGGCGCCGACGTGCAGCGGGTGGGACGAAAACTCAAACGTGACCGTGTGGTGCCCGGCGGAGGGAATCAGCACGGCCCGTTGGGCCAGGTTCGCCTGCCAGATCGTCGTACGGCCGCCGTCGATGTAGGCCGCCCAGCCTGGATACAGGGTGTCGTTGAGCACGAGCATCCGAGGGCCTTCGGAAACGACTTCAATGGTCACGCGCTCCGGGGTGTCCTCGGTCATCACCGCCGTTGCCGGGGCATCGAATCGCAGCCACGCGTCACGCGTGCCGAACTCACGCCTGAGACGCGCTACGTCATCAGGCAGGACCAAGCCCACCGGCTCGCGGCGGTTCACGATTCCCATGTCTTCCAGCGCGCGACGAATGGCGTTGGACAACGCAGGATTTCGCGTCGACGTGACTAGCCACGCTTCCTCCACGGGCGTTAACCCCGGGTACGACAGGGCGCGCCTCGTACCGGCCACGGTTGCGGCCAACCCCACGCGCGCCGGCAGCCAGACCCGCTGCGCCGCCTGCGCGCGTCGCGTGATGGTTACGTCTCCGGCCAGTTCCACAACCATGCCGGGTCCGGCACGCAGGAGCACTCCTATCGACGACCCATCCTCCAGCAGCAGCGACAGCCCACGCACGTCGAGCACTCCGCCCTGCGGCTCGACGGTGATTGCAGTGACCCGGAGCGGCCCGTCGACCATCGCGCTCGACAGCACCGAATGCGGCGGCAAGCCGTCGCGCTGGGGCGCGGGCGCCGCATTGGCCAGCCCAACAAAGGTGGGATCGTCCACTGACCGTCGCAGCGGCCACTCGACCTGATTGCCAGCCGCGTCCGTCAGCACGATGCGGCCGGCCTCGGTACCGCTGCCACTTGCATCTCCGGAAGCCAAAATGGCAACCCCGATCACGCCGGCGACATCGAGCGAGTGAATGTGGATCGGCTCCCTAAGTCTCGCGACCAGTCGAAGATCAAACGCGGCCACGTCGGTTTCGAATGTGGCGAAGCGATCGTCAATCACCGCGTGAACGCTCAGCATCTCCAATGCGCTGTTTGATGGCACGGCCTTGACTTGGTTCATCAGCAGCGCGTCGGGATGTGTCGCCGATCCGGGAATCACCGCATCTCGGAGCTGCACGTGGGTCGACAGCGGCAGGAGCCCGCCATCGTAGCCATCCGGCGTATCCAGCCCGTAGGCCATGGTGAGATTTGGATTCAAGATGTCCCGGTTCTTCCAGGCCACCTTGAATTCGCGCCAGGGCACTTCGCCCAGCTGATCCAGCCAGGCTTTGGCAAGCGCCGCGCGGTCGGGGTCGTTGATTTCGTAGGAAGGCTCGGCGATCGAGAGGATCCGTCCCGAGCCTGCAATTTCGTTCAGGCGCGGCAGCGTCTGGCCTCTCGCCTCATAAGCGTCGATAGGAATGGGCTCCCGAATCGCCGCGGGGCCGACCGCCGCGACTAGCTCGGCGATGAGGATGAGCGGCGCCAGCCACGAGTAAAGCCGGCGCGGCGCCAGAACAGAAACAGCCACGAAGGCGATGGCGATGCCGGCGACAAGCCCCCAGGTCCAGGCGAGACCGTCGCGCAATGGCGGCTCCGCGATTGCAACACCCAGGGAGAGCCCGCCCAGCGCCGCGAGCACCAGGAACCAGGCGCCGAGCCGCTCAAGGCGCTCGCGCCACGGCCGGCCCGATGCAGCCCCCAGCGCCTCAGTGCCATAGGCCGCCAGCAGCGCCAGCGCGAACACGGCCACGAGCAGCCAACGCGCCGGCACGCGGAAGAGCGCGACGCCTGGCACCACCCGATGCGCCAAGCCAAATAAGGGTGTGGCCGGTCCCAAGGCAAGCAGAATCGCCACGAACGTTGCCAGCACCAGGAATGCGACGCGCGGCTCACGCCAACGATGCACCGCGCCAAGCACCGCCAACGTGACGCCCACGATGCCGACATAGGCCACGAATTCCGTACTCGACGGCAAGTGCAGGAACGTCGGAAGCAATCCGGGCAGCGCCTCCCCGGTGGGCAGGGAAAACGAAACCGCCTCCTCAAACTTCAACCCGCCGGCGCGGATGCCCTCGCGCGAAAGGTCGAGGGCCGGCAGGATTTGGGCCGCGGCAAGCGCGGCGCCGCCCACGGCGCCAAGCAGCCACAGGCCCAGCCCGCCCAGCGCCCCGCGGACTCGCTGCCGCACCGACCCAGCGCTCATCCTTTGAAGACCGGCCAGAAGCGCCCATGCCAGACCGAGCGCCAGTCCCACGTAAGCCGTCTGCGGGTGACCGGCCAGAATCATCAAGGCCACAATCACCGGCGTCGCCGCCCACCAGCGCCGGCGTCCCGAAATCCCCAACTCGATGGCCAGCACCAGCCATGGAATCCAGGCCGCCACGCTCACCTGGTTGATGTGCTCCATTTGCCCGGCGAAGAACCCGCTGAATGCGAACGCCGCGGCGCCGGTCGCAGCCGCCGGCCACCCAAGGCGCAGACCCACACGCGCCAGCGCCAGCATCCCCAGCGCGGCCAGCGCCACGTGCACCATCAGCGCTGCGGGAAGCGCGCGCGCGGGATCGAGCAGATAGAGCGGCCAGTTGAGCGGATAAAGCACCGCCGACTGTGGATTCGCCAAAAACGGCACGCCCATGAACACGTGCGGATTCCAGAGGGGAAGCCGGCCGTCGCCAAGCGACGCCGCGGCATAGGCCCAGTAGGGGTAGAAGTACGTCTGGAGGTCGTAGCCCGAAAGCACCAGACCTTCGAAGATCAATCGCCCGTAGATGGTGAGGAGGCCGGCAAGCACGAGCGCCGCGGCCACAATCGCGTGGAGGCGCGATCCACGCGGCCGCGCGTCAATCGTCGTCACGGTGCGCGCCGTTGCTTGCTAGATCTCTTCCGACAGAATGATCGCTTCGGCGACCTCGCGCATAGGCTTGCGACGGTCCATGCTGAGCTTCTGAATTCGTCTGAATGCCTCGGGCTCGTCCAAGCCGAGACGTGTCATTAACAGGCCCTTCGCGCGCTCGACCGCCTTGCGCGTCTCTAGCTGGTCCTTGAGGTCGGCCACTTCGTCGCTGATGGCCAAGAACTCTCGATAGCGCGACATGGCCACTTCCAGGGCCGCCTCGAGCTCGTTGTCTCGCAGCGGCTTGAGGACGTAGTTGATGGCGCCGGCTTCGAGCGCCTGATTGATGAGGTGCCGGTCGGAATACGACGTGACGAGCACGACCGGGGCGACCCGCTCGTCCGTGAGGCGACGCGCGGCTTCGATGCCATCCGTCTCGGGCATCCGGATGTCCATGACAACGACGTCCGGACGCAACTCGCGCGCCATCTTGACCGCGCTCTCTCCGTCACCGGCCTCGCCGACGACCTGATAGCCCGACGCCTGCAAGCGCTCGGTGAGGTCCATCCGGATGATGGTCTCGTCTTCTGCCACGATTACACGCAAGGACACGCCACTATCACCTTCAGAGCGGAGGCTGGTGCGATCAGCCGCTGCAGCGCCAGCCTAGCAGCAATCAAATCGCGTTGACGCGCGGTCCCCACAACCCCTAGTATCCGCTGGCCGGGCACACCCAATAGATAGCGTGCGCGGCGACCAGAATCCGCTTTTGGTTGGGAGGACCTGCGGATGCGCGTGACCTGCCTGCAAGAGAATCTCAGCCGTGGCTTGGCGCTCGTGAGTCGCGCCGTCGCCACCCGGAGCACGCTGCCGGTCTTGAGCAACGTGCTGCTGCAGTCCGAAGACGGCGGACTGCGGCTCTCCGGCATGAACCAGCAACTCGCAATGTCGGTATGGCTGGGCGCCAGCGTCGAAGATGACGGCGCCATCACCGTGCCCGCCCGCCTGTTGAGCGACTTCGTCGCACAGCTCCCCGAGGGTCCGGTGACCTTGGTCAGCGACGACGAAACCGACAGCCTCAGCGTGGCGTCCGGCCGGTTTCAGGCCAAGCTCAAAGGGCTCAGTGCCGAGGACTTTCCGCCCATTCCAACCACGGGCGACGAGCGCGAGGTGGACTTGGCCACCGACTTGCTCGGAGACGTAATCGGCCAGGTGGTAACCGCCGCCGCGACCGACGACAGCCGACCGGTGCTCGCCGGCGTGTCGATCACCATCGCCCCCGACCACATCGAGCTGGCTGCCGCCGACGGCTATCGACTGGCCGTGCGTCGCGAAGAGGTTGAGACCGGCCTCGCCGAGGCGGTGCAGATCGTCGTGCCGCGCCCCGCCATGGTCGAGCTCCAGCGAATGCTCGCCGACGATCCCGGCACGGTGACCATCGGGCTCAGCGAGACGCAGTCGCAGGTCTTGTTCCGGACCAGCACCGTCACCTTCATCGCCACTCTGATCGACGGACAGTTTCCGAACTACCCGCAGCTGATCCCAGGCGAGGTTGACACGCGCGTCGTGGTTGACACCCAGGCATTTGCGCAGGCCACCCGCATTGCCTCGCTCTTTGCCAGCTCGGGGGCGAATGTCATCAAGCTGCACGTCCAGCCGGGCGCCGACGGCGAGTCTGGGCGCGTGGTCCTGACGTCGAATTCGGCCGAGCTCGGCGAGAACTCCGGCGAGCTCGATGCGGAGGTCAGCGGCGATGGTGGGCTCATCGCCTTCAACCCGCGTTTTTTGTCCGAATGTCTAGGCTCGATCGCCACCGAGCGCATCTCGGTGGGCACCTCCGGCGCCACGAGCCCCGGACGATTTCGTCCGGTGGACGGCGACGAGGAGATCGAAACGCACAGCCACGTGATCATGCCCATGCACACGGTGAGCTAGGCATCGCAGACGACCGTCGCCGCCGGATCGCGGCGTGAACGCGGCGGCCGGCGTGGGCACCCGCGCGTTTGTGAGCACCGGACGCGGCCCGGTCGTGACGGCGCACACCATGGTGTCCACCGGACATCCCCTGGCCACGGCAACCGGCGTCCGTCTGCTGCTGGACGGCGGCAACGCGTTCGACGCCGCGGTCGGGGCCGCCGCGGTCATCGCGGTGGTCGAGCCTAGCTCCAATCAGCTCGGCGGCGACGCGTTCGCGCTGTGCCGACCAGCGGCCTCGGGCCTCGTCGAGGCCGTCAACGCCAGCGGGCCCGCGCCGGCGGCGGCTGATCGATCAGGCTATCCCGAGGGCATTCCCACCCATGGGCTGCGGTCGGCCACGTTGCCGGGAGCCGTAGCCGCCTGGGACATGATCAACCGGCGGTACGGGCACATGCCGCTCGAGCGCGTGCTAGCGCCCGCGATCGTCTATGCCAGTGGCGGGTTTCCCGTCGACATGGCGCTGGCCGGCGCTATCAGCCAGTCGCTCGAAACGCTCAACCAGTACCCGTCGACCGCCGCCGTGCTCGCCCCCGGTGGGCGCGCACCTCGACCCGGCGAAACGCTGGTGCAACCTGAGCTGGCGGAGACGCTGCGCGAAATCGCAGCCAATGGCGCGTCCGGCTTCTACGGAGGGATGTTTGCCGAACGCTTGCTGCAAGCATCTGAAATGGCCGGTGGAGATTGGTCAGCCGACGATCTGACCGCAGCGCCCGTAGAGGTTTTGCCACCGCTGCGGACGTTCTATCGCGGATACGAGGTGCTGGAGCAGCCGCCGCCGTCGCAGGGCTACCTAGTGCTCGCGGACCTCAACATTGCGGAGGGGTTTGACCTCGGCGCGCTGCGCTTCGGCACGGCGCACTGCCTGCACGTCATGGCCGAGGCTCACAAGCTGGCGTTCGCCGACCGCCTGGCCCACATGGGCGACCCCGCGCACGTCGACGTCCCCATCGGCACCCTCGTGTCCAAGGAGTTCGCGGCGCGGCGGCGGATGATGCTCAACCCGGCGCGAGCGTCGCACCGCTCCGCTTCCCCCGACCCGAGCGGTGCGGGCCAGGACACCACGGCGGTGGCGGCGATCGACGAGGACGGCAATGCCATCACGCTGATCCAGAGCGTCTTTCACCAGTTCGGCTCGGCATTCGTCATTCCGGGGACGGGCGTGCTGCTCAACAACCGCATGAATGGGTTTTCCCTCGACGCCGACAGCCCCAACTGCCTCGCCGGTGGCAAACGGCCCATCCACACGCTCAACACCTACATGGTGCAGCGCGACGGCGCGCTGATGATGCTCGGCGGCTCGCCCGGCGGTAATTTTCAGACGCAGGCGAACTTTCAAGTCTTGACCAACGTGATCGACCACGGGATGCACTGGCAGGCCGCGATGGACGCCCCTCGCTGGTATCACGATGCCGACACGCTCACGCTGGAGTCCCGGTTCGAACTCGACGTCGCCGGCGCCCTGGAGCAGCGCGGCCACAACGTGTCCTGGGCGCCCGCGTTCACGGCACGGGCCCGCAGTCAGGGCATCATGCTCGACCCCGCGAGCGGCGCCCGGTTCGGCGCGACCGACCCGCGGTGGCACGGTCAAGTTCTAGGGTATTGAGACTTCTGGCGATATGCTGAACGTCGCGTCAGCGAGCACGTTGCCGCTGCTCCCAGGAGAACGCTGATCGACGGCCCCGCCCCAGCAGGCGCGCAGAATCCACCCATGCCAAGCGATGCTCGCGGCGCCTCGCGCATTGTGCTGGTGCTGGTCACGACATTTTTCTCGGGTATGTCGATTCTGGCGGTTGAGATCACGGCCTCGCGCCTGCTCGCGCCATTCTTCGGCACCAGCACCATCATTTGGGCCGTCGTCATCGGGCTGACGCTGCTCTATCTTTCGATCGGGTATTGGATCGGCGGCATGGTGGCGGACCGTCGGCCGCGAGAATCCACGCTCTTCCACATCATCGCCATCGCGGCCTTTGGCGTTGGTCTCGTGCCCTTCGTGGCCGGCCCGGTGCTCGAAATCTCGTCCGAGGCCATCGCGCGGTTGAGCGGCGGCCTGTTCTTCGGCTCATTGCTCGGTGTGCTGCTGCTGTTCTCGGTGCCGCTCACGATGCTCGGCATGGTGTCCCCGTTTGCCATTCGACTCGTGACGCACGACGTACAGCACGCGGGCCGGCGAGCGGGCCAGGTCTACGCCCTTAGCACCATCGGCAGCATCGCCGGGGCGTTTCTGCCGGTGCTCACCCTGGTTCCGACGTTCGGCACGCGGCTGACGTTTCTGCTCTTTGCCTGGGTGCTGCTTGGCCTGGCGCTACTCGGAGCGCGAACCAGGGTGCGCCGGGGCATCTACGCCGCCTTCGCCATCATCCTCATCATCCTGTGGCTGCTCATCAGGCCCGGAGCCGTGCGACCGGTGGACGGATTGGTCTGGGAGGGAGACTCCGCCATTCAGTTCATCCAGGTCATTGACGACCCCGGGCGCGGACTGCGACTGGTGCTGAACGAGGGCATCGGGACCCACTCCATCTATCACCCGGATCGCCTGCTGACCGGTGGGCCGTGGGACTATTTTCTGCTGGCGCCGCTCATTGGCGGCCAGCCGACAACCGAGGTGAACTCCCTGCTGATCGTTGGGCTTGGCGCCGGCACCGTATCCAAGCAATACACCGCCGTGTACGGCGACGACGTGCAGATTGACGGTGTCGAACTCGACCCCAAGGTCATTGAGCTCGGCCAGCGCTACTTCGACATGAACGAGCCGAACCTGAACATCGTCGCCGCCGACGGACGCACCTATCTCCAGCATTCGGAGGACCGCTACGACGTTATCGCCGTCGATGCCTACCGCCAGCCGTATATCCCGTTTCACCTGGTAACGCGCGAGTTCTTTCAGGAGGCCCGCGACCACCTAAGTCCCAACGGGGTACTGGCACTTAACGCCGGCCGCACGGGCCAGGACTTTCGCCTCGTCGAAGCCCTGTCGTCCACGATGCGGGCCGTCTTCCCCTACATCTACGTGCTTGATCTCCCCACGGGCTACAACAACAGCCTGATCTATGGCGCGCTGCGCCCAATCACCGACGAAGAGCTCCATGCCGCCGCGCTGGCCACGGACGATGCCGTCCTGGAGGAAATCGCGCTGCGCCCGTGGCGGCTCAGAGCCGTGCCGGAGTCGACGGTCGTATACACCGACGACCTGGCGCCCGTTGAACGCTTGATCGACGACATCATTGTGCGCGAGGCGCTGGGCGGCGCCCGAGGACGCGCGCGCTAGGACGACACGGAGCAGAGACTTGGGAGCGACAATTTTCCCGCGCCCCGCGTTACCTCGGGCAGCTTGATCGCGTTGATGTGGGCGCACGAGTTCGCATGGACAGCTCCCACTTGCAGTTCGCTCGCACCGTGAGCAACACGACGTCAGGCCGTCCGCCAGATGGACACACTGCGCACCGCGGAACAACCCGCGTAGTGCGGCGCACGTCACGACGCGCCGTGCTGCGCGCCTCGTTTGGCGTCGCAGCGGCGGCGCTGGCCGCCGCCTGCGGCGAAGCAGCGCCGGAGCCGGAGACCACGTCCATTGCCCCGGTCGCGCCGGAGACGACGACACCGTCCGCGTCCCAGGCATCCACCGCCGCGGCGCCGGCGGCAACGACTCCGGCCGCACCGTCGGCGTCGACCCCAGCCTCGGCGGCGCCAACCGCGGTACCCACGTCGGTGGGAGCAGCGCCCGCCACGACGCAGGCAGCAATTCCCACAGCCCTTCCGACGGGTACCGCGACGCAGCCAGCAACCCAACCGCCCGTATCGACCCCGGTAGTAGCCGCGCCGCCGACCACGCTTCCCGCATCGACTGCCACACCTGGAGCTCCGGTTGCTGCCCGGCCCACGGCCGTTGCCGTGGCGCGGCCGACCGCTCCGCCGAGACCCACGCCCCGCGCGACGCCCACACCTACGGCGACGCCGACCCCAACGCCCACGCCCTCTCCGCTGCGGTCGCCACTAACCGGCCTGCCAATCTCGGCGGAGGCGCTCGCCCGCCGGGTAGTCGCCGTCAAGATCGACAACACACCCGGAGCGCGGCCGCAGAGCGGCCTCAGCCAGGCGGGCATCGTCTATGAGCACGAGACCGAAGGCTCAGTGACCCGCTACACCGCATTCTTCCTGGACAGCGAGGTCGACCTGGTCGGTCCAATCCGCAGCGCGCGGTTTGTTGACCGCGACCTGGTGCAACAGTTCGACGCGCTTTTTGCCCATGTCGGCGCTAGCCCACCGGTAATGGAGGACCTGCGCGCCTCGGCAGCGGCCGACATGGACGAGTTCTTCTACGCCGGCGACCGCCCCTACACACGCCTCACGAGCCGCCCATCGCCCTTCAACGCCTACGTCAGCCTGGCCGGCCTGCGCGAGTTCGGCGCTCTCCGCCATGAGACCCGGCGCCCGATCGAAAGTCTCGACTTCGCGCGAGCGCGCCAAGGCATCGGCGCCGTGCGGTCGATCACAATCCCGCCAGGTCCGCGAACCGCGTTTCAAGTGCAGTACAGCTATGACCCGGCCATCGGCCGCTGGCGACGCTCGCTGGGGGGCGTGCCGGACATCGACGCGGCAAATGATGCGGCTATCGCCGTCGCCAACGTCGTGATTCAGCACGTGGAGATCCGCGTCACGGCCTTCATCGAGGATTCGCTCGGAAACCTGTCACTGGCCATCCCCACCACCGGGTCAGGTCCGGTGACGGTCTTTCGTGACGGCCTGCGAATTCAGGGCACGTGGGAGCGGCCGAACGCCGAGGCGGTCACACGCTTTCGGACAACCCGCGGCACTCCGTTGGAGCTGCGGCCCGGCCCCACCTGGGTTCACCTGCTCGATATCGACGAGGCCGTCGACAGCGGCTAGCGTCCCACGCGGCGGCGCACCGCAGTGCCGTACGCTAGCGGCGCCAGTCGCTCGCCGGAGCCCGCCATGACCACCGAGCGCATCGTCCTAGTCCCCGAACCGCAACACAAGATGCTCTTGCAGCATCGTCAAGTCGTCCAAGACGCCGGAGGCACGATTCGGCACGCCGATCTGCACGACGAAGCGGTTCGCCGCGCCGCGCTTCCCGAGGCGAGCGTCGTCTTGGTGCAGGGGCACACGATGATTGAGGAAGACTTCGTGGCCGGAGCGGGCTTGGAGGCCGTGTGCTGCTGGTCCGACGGTGTGGACACGGTGGATCTGGAGGCGGCTACCCGGCACGGCGTGCCGGTTGGCAACGTTCCCGACCTCTGCATCGAAGAAGTTGCCGACCACGCCCTGATGCTGCTGCTGGCCTGCTACCGCCGGATCGGCTTCGCCTATCGGCAGATCCACGAGCGCCTACCGCTCTCACGCTACGACATCTGCGACGCCGCACACCCATGGCCCCGGCTGCGCGGGCTCACTCTGGGGCTGCTCGCCTTCGGAAACATCGCGCAGGCCATGGCCGTGCGGGGCCAGGTGCTGGGGATGTCGGTCATCGCCCATGATCCCTACATGGATCCGAACGTCATGCGCGACTTGGACGTCGAGCCCGTCGACTTCGACGACCTGCTGCGCCGCTCCGACTACCTCTCGATTCACGCGCCGCTGAACCCAAGCACGCAGCATCTGATTGACGCCGCGGCGCTGGCCAAGATGAAGTCAAGCGCCTTTCTCATCAACACCGCGCGCGGTCCGATCGTGCATGAAGCGGCGCTTGTGGCCGCGCTCAATGCGGGCGCGCTCGCCGGCGCTGGTCTCGATGTACTCGAGGTCGAGCCGGCCACCCACGACAACCCCTTGCTGTCGATGCCCAACGTCATCACCACGCCGCACCACGCCGGCGAATCCGACGAGATGCACGCCTTCGGTCCGGAAGCAGCGATGAAGAACGTCGCCCACGTGCTGCGGGGGAATCCGCCGCGATCGGTGCAGAATCCAGCCGTGCTGCGCCAGGGCAGCGGCTAGATTCGCGCCATGAGCGGCGCCCGCGTCCCACCGTCGGCTTAGCCCCGTGTCCGTGCGGGTCACCGGCTGGGGCGGCATCGGCGAGATCGGCGGCAACAAGCTGCTGCTCGAAGACGGCGACTGGCAGGTGCTGCTCGACTTCGGAAAGTCGTTCAGCGCCCACGCTCGATACTTCGAGGAATTCCTCGTCCCCCGCACCACCGCCGGTGCGTTCGACTTCCTGCGCACTGGGCTGCTGCCTCCGCTGGAGGGGCTGTATCGGACCGATCTGGAAGCACTGCCGGAGGCCAGGGCCTTCTGGACCCATGCACGGAGTCAAGCCGGCTACCGGGAAGACGTGCGGCCACGGGCGGTGCTGCTCTCACACGCGCATCAAGACCACCACGGCCACCTGTCGTTCCTCGACTCCAACATCCCAATCGTCGGCAGTTCCGCCACCGCGCTGATCGCGAAGGGCATGCAGGACTGCGGTCAGTCCGGCCTCGAGAACGAGACCGTCATTACCCGGCCGCGCATCGCCCACGGCGCGGTTCTGACGACGGAACGGACGTCCGGCGAACAGCGATCCTGGTCGCTGGTCGACGGCGACGCCTGGACAGAAGCCGCCGAGGACTTTTGGACAACGCCGCAATTCAATAAGCAAACCGCAGGCTGGACCCTGCGCGGGACCGCGGCCTTCAGCGGTGAAATCGACGGTCATCGCGTCCGCGCCTACCCCGTCGACCACTCAATCCCCGGCGGCCACGGATTCGCCATCGAGACGTCAGTCGGCTGGATTGCGTATTCGGGCGACATCCGCATGCACGGTCACGCGGGCGACCTCACCCGGCAATTTGCCCAGGCGCTGCAGGCCCTCGACCTCGCGCTGCTGATCTGCGAGGGAACCCAAGCTCCCTATGGACGCGGCGCCACCGAAGAGGGAGTCCGGCAGAGCGTGCACGAGGCAGTCGGCAAGGCCGAAGGGCTGGTCGTGGGCGACTTCAGTCCACGCAACTTCGAGCGGCTCGACACCTTTCTGGACGCGGCGCGCCATAGCGGGCGTCAACTCGTGGTGCTCGAGAAGGACGCATTTCTGCTGCACGCGCTCGCCACGGCCGACCCCGCAACGCCGCTACCGGACCCCGCGAAGGGTCCCTTGATCTATCGGGAGCGGCGGGAGAGTCGCCGAGCCTGGGGCCAGCTCGTCGCCGAGACCTACGGCAACGCCATGGTCGACCCGGACGAGATCGCCCGCTCACCCGGCGACTTCGTTCTGGCGTTGAGTTTCTACGACGTGCTGCGCCTGCTGGACATCGATGCCGGCGGCGGCACGTGGATCTACTCAACCAGCGAGCCATACAACGAGGAACAGATCCTGGACATCAACCGGTTGCGGCAGTGGGTCGATCTCTTGCAGATGCGGATGCTGGGCCGACTTGGCGACGACCCCAGTCAAGAGCGGTTTCACGCCTCGGGGCATGCGTCGGGCGCCGATCTGCTCGAGTTCATTGAGATCGCCCAGCCGCGGCGCCTGATGCCGGTGCATCTGGAAGCGGCCGGCCTGGCGTTTTACCGCGAGCACGTGCCCGCCTTGGGTATCGAGTTAGCCGAACCGGTGTGGGGGCGAGCGATCGAGGTACTGAGCTAGCGGCTCCGGCGCCGGCGACCCGTCGAGTCTCGCAACGTGTCCATTGCCCGTGCCCGAGCTACCCGCGCCGCGTCAAGTTCTGCGAGACGATGGCAGAACGGGTAGGCGTTCTGGGCTGGACACCCGCAGACCGCAATGATCAAAGGCGAATTTCGGTCCATTGAACCACCGATTCGGCGATTCGCAGCGCTTCCGCATACTCATGCTCCAGCACTGGCTGGGCGGTGCTCGGATATCGCGTAGCAGTGGCGTATAGGTTCAGTATCTCAGCCTGGCGGATCTCTTCCGGCACGGTCTCGCCAGCATCTTCCAGCAGGGTGAGCAAGAGACCAATGTCGTGCACGTAGGGGAATTCGACGCCTCGCGCAAGCAAGAGAGCCTTGACCGCCTTCTCCGCCGCCTGCTAGGCATCGAAGCAGAGATCTTCAAGATAAACACCTGGAACGCAGTTCTTGGCCTTGGACAGATTGCTGCGGGCGCGGCTCAGCCACTCGCGCGGGTCGTCCGGTGGGTAGCGCCTACGCGGCTTCATAGACCACCGTTCCTTCCCGCAGGGCGGGCTTGATTACCAACGCGTGGCTGTCTTTGTAGCGCTCGACATGCGCCGGCGCGACGACAATCGCATCAACTGCGACTCGCACGCCGCGGAGGTTTCGGTGTATCCGCGCCACGAGGCCGCGCGCGTCGGCGGCGTCCTTGACTATCAGCAGATCCACATCGCTGTTGCTGCCCATTTCACCCCGGGCCGCTGAACCAAAAAGGATGATCTTATCGGGCTGAGCAACCTCGACGACCCGCTGCACGATGTCATTGAGCGTGTCGTGGTCAAGCCTCTGGTTCTTCATGGGTAGCCCGCTCCGGCATAGGCCGATAGAGCTGCTCGAACATGATACGGGCGCCCTAGCGAAGGCGTGATCAGCCCAAAGACACGGCATATCGCCACGAGGCCTAGCGATCGATGGGTGAAGCAGATCGACATCTCGGGGGGCGCTCGCCCTCCGAGCAGCACGGGAGTGTATTGACGCGGCCCAATCCACCGGCGACGATCAATCGCGCCGATCGACTTCACCCACCCGGCACCAATGGCTCGCAGGATCATCGATCTCACTCAGCCGCTGCCTCGCGACGGCTTAGACGGGGCGTTCAACGTCCTTGAATACGAGCGTCCGCGAAGCGGGCATGGGGTGTTTCATCGCGTCGCCATGGAAACCACGGCGGGCACGCACGTGGTCACGTCGCGGCGCTACCTGGCGTCAGGCTATTCGCTGGCCGAGGCGCCCGTCGACCGCTTCTTTGGTGAGGGCGTGGCCCTGCGGCTGCCCGCGTCAAACGGCGCGGCCGATATAACCCAGATGGATCTGGACGATGCGGCTGGCGATCGCGTGCGCCGCGGCGACATTGCCGTCTTGGCCCTGGCGCCCAACGCCTCGGGCCGACCCAAGCTCACGGTGTTCGCCTCGCAGTGGCTCTGGGACAAGGGCATCAAGATGCTGGTGCTCGATCACCGGATCGCCATTGGCTCGTCGCCGTCGTGGAACGAGGAGCGCACGGTCCTCACGTCGCTGTTTGCCAACGAAATCCCCGTGATACGCGGTGCCACCAATACGGATGAACTCAGCGACGAACGCTTCGCGGTGATGGCGCTCCCCATGCGAATCGAAGGAGTCGAAGCCTGGCCGGTTCGCGTGGTCGCCCTGGACCCCGGCGAGCCGCCCGGCGAGGAGCCCGTCCCTGCCCCGGTCGCCGCCACCGAAGCGCCTGTAGCCGCGCCGGACGCGGAGGTTTCCGAATCCGGCGCCGAGGAAGCATCCGCTGAGCCGCCGACGGCTCCACCCGAAGCCGAGGCGTCCGGCGGCGACGCGCCGGAGAAATCGGCGGACGCTCCCGCCGCCGAGGCGACGACCACGGATAGCACGGCGTCGGACGATACGGACGACGAGGAAGCCAAGCCCGCCGGCGATCAGTCGGCGGCCGCAGCCGTTGACGCCGAGCCCGCATCGTCCGAAGCGACGGCGCCGGATGCGGAGGGCGACACCCCCGTCACCGGCGACGGCGGCGACTCAACGCCGGCAGAGACGGACGTGAAGCCCGCCGACGGCGTCAGCGACGCGGAATCAGAATCGTCTCCCCGATCTGGATCGTAAACGGCTCGTCGATTCCATTCACCGCCGCGATTTCTTCAAACGTAAACCCGAACCGGCTGGCAATTCCGGCCAGCGTGTCGCCGGGCTCCACGATATATCCGATATAGCGCGATGGACGCACGGTGCGGACCGGCACGACCGTGGGCGTCGGCACCGCGGTCACCCTCGCCTCGGGCAGCGGCAGATCGATGTTCGCGGCTGGCGGAGTAACCACCGACAGCCCGGGGCCTGTCACGGTCGGCGTGCGCGGCGGCGCCGTAGCGGTTGGCTGCAGGATGTCCGGAATCTGACCGCTGGTGCGCAGCACGTTGTCGGCCACCACGATGAACACCACCGCGGCCACGAGCAGGATTGCCGCGACGACGATCACGAGCGTGCCCGTCGCGCTGCTTTCGGGCACATCGGGAGTAGACGCCGCGACCGGCCGCTCGGCGCGGCTTGCGTCACGATCCGAGCTGGATAGGGACACCTCGGCGGAATCTACCAAAGGCCGGCGGCAGCCGCCGGAGTGCTGTAAGCCCCCGGGTCGACGGCGCAGCCGGTCAGGATGGGGTGAGCGAGGGGATTTGAACCCCCAGCCTTCTGGGCCACAACCAGACGCTCTAACCGAATTGAGCTACGCCCACCATGCGATGCCGAATTCTATAACGATAATGCGTCCCTGAATCCGTTGGGCGCGCCGCCGGGCCGTTGTACAATGCCGCAATGCTGAGTGGTCTTGTGCCGCGTTGGGAACGAGCGCACGTTTGCCCGTGCGCCTGACGCGGCTGAACGTCGCTGATACCGCACCCCGATCGACAGTCGATCGGGGTGCTTTGCGTTCCGGGGAGGCTCCGGGCATGGAGGTTACGGCGTGAGCGTTGAGTCAGATCCGCTGCGGACCGAAGAGCTGCACTCCGTGGGCAACCGAACCATCGTCGAAGGCTTGACCTTCGACGACGTCCTCCTGGTTCCGGGGCGATCCGAGGTCCTACCCACCGACGTGTCAACGAGCACGCGCATCACCCCGCGGATCAGCCTCAATGCGCCCCTGGTCTCCGCCGCCATGGACACCGTCACCGAAGCCCGCATGGCCATCACGCTGGCCAGGGCCGGAGGCATCGGCGTGATTCACCGCAACCTTGGATTCGAGGACCAGGCGCTCGAAGTTGACAAGGTCAAGCGCTCGCAATCCGGGATGATCGTCGACCCCATCACCTTGCCGCCGACCGCCACCGTGGGCGAGGCCAACGAGGTCATGGCGCGGTATCGCATCTCCGGCGTGCCGATCACCGACTCGCGCGGGCAGCTGGTCGGCATCCTCACCAACCGCGATCTGCGTTTTTGCCGTGACGACACGATGCGGGTCGCCGATCTGATGACGACGCAGCGGCTGGTGACCGCGCCGGTCGGCACCACGCTCGAACAGGCCGAGGAGCTGCTGCACCTCCACCGCATCGAGAAACTGCCGGTGGTGGACGAAAGCGGCCAGCTGCGTGGCCTGATCACGGTCAAGGACATTGCCAAGCGCGAAGAATTCCCCAGCGCCGTCTACGACGGGTCAGGCCGATTGGTTGTGGCCGGCGCCATCGGCACCCACAACGAAGGGCTGCCGCGCGCCCGCGAGCTGGTTTCGGCGGGCGCCGATGTCGTGGTGGTGGACTCCGCGCACGGACACCACAGCGCGGTCATCGACACGGTGCGCCGCGTCAAGGAGTCGCTGGATGTCGACGTCATCGCCGGCAACGTCGCCACCGCGGCCGGGGCCAGCGCGCTGATCCAGGCGGGCGCCGATTGCGTGAAGGTTGGCATCGGGCCCGCGGCCATCTGCACCACGCGCGTCGTGGCCGGCGTGGGCGTGCCGCAGCTCACGGCGATTTCCGACTGTCTCGGACCATGCAGCGAGCACGGCGTCCCGCTCATCGCCGATGGCGGCGTGCGCTATTCGGGCGATATAGCCAAGGCCATTGGCGCCGGCGCGGCGGCCGTCATGATCGGCAACATGTTCGCCGGCACCGACGACAGTCCGGGCGAGATCGTCTATCGCCAGGGCGAGCGATTCAAGGAATACCGCGGCATGGGCTCGATTGGCGCCATGATGGAGCGCGCGGGATCGTCACGCGACCGCTACGGCCAGCACCAGGTGCACGATGCCGCCAAGCTGGTCGCCGAGGGCGTCGAAGCTCAGACGCCCTATCGCGGTCCAACCGTCCATATGATTAATCAGCTTGTTGGCGGCCTCCGGTCGGCGATGGGATACGTCGGCGCGGCCGACATCCGGGAGCTGCAGACGAAGGGGCGATTCGTTCGTGCTTCCCGCGCCAGCGTCGATGAGGGACACCCGCACGACGTCGTGTTGGTCAAAGAGGCGCCCAACTACCACGCGCCGCGCTAGCCGGCGCACCCGCGCACCGGATCGACCCCTGAGGCACGCTGCTCGGCGGTGCGGGCGCCGCGCGGTTCACCCCAGCCGGCTTCGATGAGCTTGATCCTGGGAGTCGACACGGGCGGAACGTTCACCGATGCCGTCCTTCTCGACGCCGAATCCGGGGCGGTCAAGGCCGCGCACAAGGCGCTCACCACCCACGACAACCTGGCTCTAGGCATCGAGGCGGCGCTGGACGGGCTGCCCGGCGACGCCTGGACGCAGATTCGTCGGGCCGCACTGTCCACAACCCTGGCCACGAATGCCGCCCTGGAAGGCTTGGGAAGCCGCGTCGGCTGCATCCTGATCGGATACGACTCCGGCGTGATGCGGCATTACCGCTTGGATCGGCATATCCGCGCGTCCGCGGTTGCGCACGTCGGGGGACGCCACGACATCTTCGGCGCGGAGGTCACGCCCTTCGACGAGGACGGACTGCGCGAAGCTGTCGGCCGCTTGGCGGGCGAGGTCGACGCGCTGGCCATTTCGAGCTACCTCGCGCCGCGCAATCCGGATCACGAGCAGCGCGCCGTGCGGCTGGCGCGCGAGCTCACCAATCTGCCGATCGTGGCCGGCGGCACGCTCAGCTCGCAGTTGGACTCTATCCGCCGCGCCACGACGGCGACGCTCAACGCCAGGTTGCTGGCCGTGACCGGCGAGTTGCTCAGCACGCTGGAACAGTCGGTTCGGCGCCGCGGCGTAGCCGTGCCACCGATGGTCGTCCGCGGCGATGCGACCCTGATGGCGCTTGACCTTGCCCGCCATCGCCCCGTCGACACCCTGTTCTCCGGACCCGCGGCCAGTGCGGTTGGCGGGGCAAGACTTGCCGGCATCGACCGAGCGGTCGTGGTCGATATGGGTGGGACGTCAACTGACGTCGGCATTCTCGACGCCGGACGCCCAACCCTCACCGACCGAGGGGCTTGGCTCGCCGGCTGGCGCACGGCCGTGCGCGCCGCCGCCGTTCGCTCGGCGGCCATAGGCGGCGACAGCCGCATCCGTGCGGATCCGCTCGACCTCGTCATCGGCCCTGAGCGAGTCGTGCCGCTTTCGCGGGCGGCCCACGAATTGCCCGAAATCCGAGAGCGTTTGGCAAAGCTCGATGCGCAGCGCCAATCGCATCGGCTCGTCCCCGTGTGGGAGTTCTACACCCTGGGCCGACCGCTCGCCGACGAGGCGGTTTCAGACGCCGAGCAACGCGTGCTGCAGGCGCTGACGCACGGCCCACTCGACGTGGTCGCGCTGGCCAAGCAGGCCGGCGCCCGCGACGCCCGCCTGCTCCCCGTCGACGGCCTGGTGGCGCGCCGCCTCGTCATGCGAATTGGGCTCACGCCTACCGACCTACTGCACGTACGCGGCGACTACACCGATTTCGATGTCGAGGCGGCGACCATCGCCAGCCGCATCGCCGCCCGCGAGAGCCGCACCGACCCGGATGCGTTTGTGGCCCGCGCGCACGAGGACGTGATCCGGGCGCTGTGCACGGCCACGCTTCGCCGCGCCATTGCCGCCGGGCGGCCCGACCTCTCCGAGTCGGACGATCAACTGGGGGCGTATTTGCTCGATACGAGCGCATCGCCGTCGAGCCGTGTCGGGCCGCTGGACGTTGGCCTTGGCCTCACGCTGCCGCTGATCGCCCTCGGCGCTGCCGGAGCCGCCTGGCTGCCTCAAGTAGCCGGCCGTCTGCGCACCGAGTCCATCGTTCCCGACTATGCGGCCGTGGCCAGCGCGGTCGGGGCGGCGTCCACCCGGATCGTGCAAGAGATCGACGTGCTGCTGCGCCCGCAGCACCTGCGTCGCGGCGGCGCCATTGACTACGCCGTCCACAGCGCCGAGGGCCGCGCGATGTTTGCCGCTGAGTCCCAGGCCCGCGAGCATGCGCTCGCCGTCGGCCGCCGGCTCGCCGCCACCGCCGCGACCGCGGCCGGCGAAGCATGCCCGTCGATCGACGTCGACGAACACACCTGGAGCCTCGACCACGACGATCCCGAAGCACCGGCCCAACTCATGGAGACGCGCTTTCGATTCACGGCGACGGAGGCCGGTCCAACGTAGCCGCCTCTTGCCAGCCCGCTCTCCTATAATTGACGTCGTCACCGTGCATCGAACCATGCCAACCCGCTGCGGCATTGGGGGAGGCGAACCAGGCCCATGGCAAGCAAGTTCTTGACTGAGGAGGGGCGACTGCGCCTCGAGGCCGAGCTTCACGAGCTGAAGACGGTGAAGCGGCCGGAGATCATCCGGCGCATCCACGAGGCCAAGGAGTTTGGCGAGCTAAGCGAAGGCAACGAGCCGGACGAGGTCAAGAACGATCAGGCGTTCACCGAAGGCCGGATCATGATGCTTGAGCGGCTGCTGCGGGACGCCATCATCGTCAGCGCGCACTCGTCCGACACCGTCAGCATCGGCGGCACCGTCAGCGTCCGCGACGACGGCGAGAGCCAGCGCGAGTTCACCATCGTCGGGACCGAGGAAATTGACATCGCGACCGGCAAGATCTCGAACGAATCGCCGCTGGGCCTAGCGCTCGTCGGGCGCAAGGTCGGCGAGCAGGTCACCGTGGAGACGCCCGCAGGCCCGCGCGCCTACGAGATCACAGGAATCACCTGATCGCGGAGGCAGCGCCGGATCCCGCCGGAGCATCGGGCGACCGGCTCTACGAGGCACGGCTCGCCAAGCTCGACCGCATCGCCGCAGCGGGCGAGCCACTATTTCCCTCCCGCGCGCCCCGCTCGCACCTCGCGGCCGAGGCGCGCTCGTTCGCCGACGAGCCGAGCAGTCCCGAAGTCGACGTCGCTGGACGCGTCATGTCCCTGCGGCGCATGGGCAAGACCAGCTTCGCCGCGCTGCGCGATGGATCGGGTGAGATCCAGCTCTTCCTGAATGCCGGCGAGCTCGGCGCCGATGCCTACCGGCACGTGCTCGACGTGCTCGACGTGGGCGACATTGTTTCGGCGGGTGGGCCGGTGTTTCGCACGCGCGCCGGCGAGCCGTCCGTGCGCGTACAGCGACTTACGCTTGCCGTGAAGGCCCTCAGGCCCCTCCCAGAGAAATGGCGCGGCCTGCAAGACCCGGAGGCGCGGTACCGCCAGCGCTATCTCGACATTATTGCCAACCAAGACGTGCGCCAGCGCTTCGAGGCGCGTACGCGGATCGTGAGCGCGATTCGCCGGGTGCTGGATGCGCAGGGGTTCATGGAGGTGGAAACCCCCTCGCTTCAGCCCTTGTATGGCGGCGGCAACGCGGTGCCCTTCACCACGCGCTATGAGTCCCTGGGGCGCGACTTCTATCTGCGCATCGCCGACGAGCTGTACCTCAAGCGCCTGCTGGTCGCCGGCTACGAGCGCGTATACGAGATCTGCAAGGACTATCGCAACGAGGGCATCGACCGCACCCACAGCCCCGAGTTCACCATGCTCGAGGCCTATCAGGCCTTCGCTGATCTTGGCGACATGCTCCAGCTCACCGAGTCCCTGGTCGTCGAGGCCGCCAAGGCCGTCGCCGGCGACACGCGCGTTGTTCACGGCGAGATGTCACTCGATTTCACGCCGCCCTGGCGGCAGGTGACGTACCGCGACGCACTGCTCGATGCCGCGGGGATCGACCTGGACGACGAGCGACTGACCGACGCGCAGATCCGCGAGGCAGCGGCCAGCCGTGGCCTGAAGCTCGATGCCGGGTCGGCGCGTGCGCGCATGCTCGACGAGCTGATGAAGGCCCTTGTCGAGCCCACCTTCGTGCAACCGACGTTTCTCACGCGCTATCCCGCGGAGACCACGCCGCTCGCCAAGCGCGCGCCCGACAACCCGCGCTACGTCGAGCGCTTTGAGCCCTTCGTGCTGGGGATGGAGCTTGGCAACGGATACACCGAGTTGAACGACCCCATCGATCAGCGCCGCCGCCTGACCGAACAGTCGGGCGACGACGCGGAAGCCCATCCGGTTGACGAAGATTTCATCCGCGCGCTCGAACACGGGATGCCGCCCGCAGGCGGCATGGGGCTCGGCATCGACCGACTCACCATGGTGCTCACCGACGCGGCAAACATCCGTGACGTCATCCTGTTCCCCCAACTGCGAACGCCTGCGTAGAATCAAGCATCGGGCGACTCGGCCCAAGGTCAGTTGACCGTTGCCATACGCTACGTTGCTCCCACATGCTTCCCCTGCGCTTCCTTCGTGAAAACGCGGACCTCGTCCGCACCGGGCTAGACGCCCGGGGCGACGATGCGCCGTTGGACGAATTGCTCGACCTCGACCGGGAACGGCGCGCCTTGCTGGTTGAAGTGGAGCAGTGGCGGGCCGAACGCAAGCGCGTCTCGCGGGCCATCGGCTCGGCGTCCGATCCCGGCGAGCGCGAGACCCTCATCGCCCAGACCCGCGCGTTGTCCCAAGACCTTGACGAATCCGAGCCGGAGCTTGGACGAATCGAGGAATCCCTCGACCGCCTGCTGGTGCAGTTCCCGGCGTTGCCGCATGCGACAGTTCCAGCCGGTCGCGACGCCGGCGACAACCCGCTCGTCGCCTCCCACGGCACGCCGCGCAGCTTCGACTTCGAGCCGCGCCCCCATTGGGAGCTCGGCGAGATGCTGGGCGTGCTCGATTTCCCGCGAGCGGCCAAGATCGCCGGATCGGGATTCTGGCTGTTCCGCGCCGGCGGAGCGCGCTTGCAGCGCGCCCTGGTCGCCTGGGCCATCGACTTCCAGGTTCGGGAGCATGGCTACCTTGAAGTGTTGCCGCCGGCACTCGTCACGAGCCGGGGAATGACCGACTCGGGCAAGCTGCCGAAATTCGCCGACGATTCCTATCAAACGGCCACCGACGACCTCTGGCTCAATCCGACGGCCGAAGTGCCGCTCACGGCCATGCACCGTGACGAGGTTTTGGACGGTGCCCACCTCCCGCTGCGCTACGTCGCCTACACCCCTGCGTTTCGCCGCGAGGCCGGCGCCGCCGGCATCGACACGCGCGGTCTCCAGCGCTTGCATCAGTTTGACAAGGTCGAGCTCTATACCTTCTCCCTCGCCGAGCACTCGTACGACGAGCTGGAGACGATGCGACGGCATGCCGAGGCCGCCGTCGAGGCGCTCGGCCTGCCGCACCGCACGCTGGAAATATGCACCGGCGATCTCGGATTCACCGCCGCCAAGACCTACGACCTGGAAGCTTGGGCTCCGGGCGTCAACGCCTGGCTCGAAGTCTCATCGATTTCGAATTGTGAGGCGTTCCAGGCCCGGCGCGCCGGCATCCGGGCTCGCAAGCCCGGTGGCAGCCACACGGAATACCTGCATACGCTCAATGGGTCCGGGCTTGGCATGGCCCGTACCATGGTGGCCATTCTGGAGAGCGGCCAGCAAGCCGACGGCACCGTCCGCGTGCCGGAGGTCCTTCAACCGTATCTCGACGGCCTGAAAGTGCTTGAGGTGGAGCCCGGATGGCAGTAGACCCGGTGATCGACCGGCATCCCACGCTCCAGCTCATCGGCCGCACGCCGCTGGTGGAGACGCGACTGTTCCGCGATCGCTATCCGCGCGCCAGGGTCTTCGCCAAAATGGAGGCCTTCAATCCGGGCGGGTCGATCAAGGATCGCCCCGTGGCGCGCATGCTGGCCGACGCACAAGCGTGTGGCGAGCTGCGCCCCGGCCAGACAATCCTTGACTCGTCGTCGGGCAACGCCGGCATCGCCTACGCGATGATCGGCGGGCTCTTGGGACACGACGTCGAGATCGTGATGCCCGACAACGCCAGCCGGGAGCGCGTGCAACGCATCGCCGCGCACGGCGCGCGCATCCGCTTCACCGACGCCATCCTCGGCTACGACGAGGCCATGCGCGAGGTCCAGCGGCGCCACCAGGCGAATCCCGAGCGGTACTACTTCGCCGACCAGTACAGCAACGCCTCGAACTGGCAGGCCCACTACGACGGCACCGCGAGCGAAATTCTCACCCAGGCGCCGCCCGACGTCACGCATTTCGTCGCGGGCGTCGGCACTGGCGGCACGATCACCGGCGTTGCGCGCCGCCTCGACGAGGTGCGTCCCGACGTGCAGATCGTGTGCGCCGCTCCACCGGAGTTTCCGGGGATCGAGGGACTCAAGCCCATGGGGCCGGACCACCTCGTCCCGGCAATCCTCGACGCCTCGCTCATCGACACCTGGGTCGAGATCGACGTGGACGCGGCTCGCGAGTTTTCCGTTCGCCTGGCGGCGGAGGGCCTGTTCGTGGGCCAATCGGCCGGCGCCTACATGTACGCGGTCGAAACCGTGCTCAAGGACGACCCGCAAGCCGTCGTCGTGACCCTGTTTCCCGATGCCGGCGATCGCTATTTCAGCACCGGCCTGTGGGACGTTTCGCCAACGCTCGCAAGCCCGTGACCTGTACCGTCGACACTGTGCCGGCATCGTCCCGGATACGACCTGCCAAGGTGCAGGCCCACCCCCGCGGGGCGGCGGCATGAAGCCCCTGCGCCTCGGATTCAATCCCCGCATAGCGCCCGAGAGTCGCCGTCGCTTCCATGAGCGTCTGCGCCACGTTGTCGAAGTGGCGGTGCATCTGGAATTCGACGTTGTCGAGCTGGGCCTGTCAACGTCCATGCACGAGATGGGCGTGATCACCGTCTTCGACCCGCAGGCCATCGAGATCCTTGACGACGCCCCGCTGCGGTTCCATCTCAATCTCTTCGCCGACGCCGCCACGACCGACCGTTCAGCGATCACCGACGTCACCAGCTATTCGCGCAGCGTGGCCCTGCGGCAAATCGTGCAGATCGTGGAGTTCTTCGAGCACCGGCACCCCATGGAGATGTACGTGGTGCATCCCGGCCGTCAGGTGGCCCATGAGGCGGCGCACCTGGACGCGCTGCGGGAGAGCATGCGCACGCTGCACAACCTGTTCCCCGGCCTGCCCATCGCCATTGCAAACGCCGGCGGCGAGGCGGTGCTCGGGCGGATCGACAGCGTGCTCAACGCGCTGGACGGCGCCCGCCACTTTCGCTTCGCCCTCCACACGGGCTTTGCGTTCCACTCGGTGGACGCAAATCACCTCGCGTTCGAGGCCCGGATGGACTATCTGCGGCGATTTCTGGATCAGATCGCGGAAATCCGCTGGCACAACACGGCGCCGGGAACGCGTCCCAGCGTGCCGCTGCATCGCCCCCTCGAGGACGGGCTGGATCTCGCCATGCTCATGCGCACCGTGGGCCGAAATCCGGGCACACTGCACATGATCGAAACGGTCGGTCTGGACCCGCCGGCCCTGGTGCGCGAGGTGCGAACGCTGCACCGCGCCCTCAACGCGTAAGCGTTACTCCCAGCGAAACAGGCGCACCGCCAGCGCCACGAATACGACCAGATATGCCGCCATTGCCGCCACGGCCACGCCCATTGGAATTGTCGCCGCACCGCCGATCATGAGCTGGCGCGTGGCCTCGGCCAGATGCGTCAGCGGGAGCACGTTGATCACCGGCCGCAGCCAATCCGGCATGAATTCGAGCGGGAAGAACACGCCCGAGATGAACATCATGGGAAACGTCACGACCTGCGCCACCGGAAAGAACCCCTGCTCCGTTTTGGTGAACGACCCAAGGAAGAAGCCAATCGCGAGGAATGCCAAGCCACCCAACACCACCACGCCGGCCAACGCCGCCAGTGCACCCACGTCGGTATTCAGACGAATATCAAAGACCAGGCGCGCAACGAGGATGAGAATGGCGGTCTGCGCCAACACCAGCACCATGCGCAGGACCAGATCGGCGCTCACCAGTGTGAGCCGGGACACCGGCGTCGCTTGCAAGCGGCGGAGGACGCGGCGCTCGCGCAGCGACACCACGTTCACCGCGCCAAACACGCCCGCGTTCATGACGCTGAACGCCACGATGCCGGGCACGATGAAGTCGATGGTCGAGAGCCGCTCGCTCTGGAGGGTCTGAAACGCCGGGCGCACGACCGGTTGGCTCCGGGTGAGCGCGCGATCCGCCACCTCGAACGCTTGAAGGATTACCGGCACGACCACCTGCTGCGTCGTCTGCCGCGTCGCGTCGTAGTGGATGTCCACGGACATGGGCGCGCCCGCGTCAATCGAGCCACCGAATCCGCTCGGGATCGTGATCACGGCCCGCCGGTCGCCGTCCTCCAAGCTGGCAAGCTCGTCCGCCCGACTGCCCCGCGAGAGATCGAACACGTCCATGGCGGCCAGCGTCTCGACAAGCACGCTGGCCTGCGGCGAGGCGTCCTCGTTGACCAGACCAACCTCATACTGCGTGCCGGTATCGCGGCTGAAGACCAGCCCAAAGATCAGGACGAACAGCAGCGGAAACGCAAAGGTCCAGAACAGCGCGGCACGGTCCCGCACGAATTCGCGCGTGTTCGCCAGCGTGAGTTGAACGAGGGCTCTCAATCTCGCAACGTCCGTCCGGTGAGCTTGAGGAACACATCTTCAAGCGTGGCCCGACGCAGCCGCAGGTTCTGAATGGGCTCGCCGCGCTCTTGTCCAAGTTGCAGTAGCGCCGCCATCGACGCCGGCACGTCGTCGCTGAACATGCTCACCCGGTCGCCTTGCATGCCGGCGCTCACGACCGCCGGCAGCGACCCGATTTCGGCCTCGGTCAAACCATCGCGCCGGCTGAATTCGATGGCGTCCTCGGCAAAGTGCGCCCGCACGAGATCTTCGGGCGTATCCATGGCAATGATGCGGCCGTGGTCCATCACGGCCACGCGATCGCAGAGACGCTCCGCCTCTTCCATGTAGTGCGTCGTCAGCAGCACCGTGCGGCCCTGGGCCTTGAACTGCTCGATCGTCTCCCACAGGCTGCGCCGGGCCTGCGGGTCCATGCCGGTCGTCGGCTCGTCGAGAAAAATGATTGGCGGGTCGTTGACCAACGCCAGCGCCACGGAGAGCCGCTGTTGCTGCCCGCCGGAAAGGTCCTTGACGAAGGCTCGGCGTCGCTCCTCCAAACCCAGGAGCGTCATGAGGCGGTCGGCCACGCCCGCTCGACCGTAAAACGAGGCGAAGAGCTCGATCACCTCAACCACGCGCAGGCGCGGGTATAGCGCAACCTGCTGTAGCTGGACGCCGATATTGCGCTTGAGGTCGCTGGGCTCGCGACCCGGGTCCAGCCCCAGCACACGCACCGCTCCGGAGTCACGCGGGCGCAGCCCCTCCATGATCTCGACCGTCGTCGTCTTGCCCGCGCCGTTGGGCCCGAGCATGCCGAAGACCTCGCCCACCTCGACGGCAAACGACACGCCGTCGACGGCCTTGACGTCGCCGTAGGTCTTGCGGAGGTCCTGGACTTCGATGACAGACATGCCGGGGATCAACGATAGGGCCACACGATCCACACCAGGGTGACCAAACTCACCAAGCGCCGCGTGACGGGCTATGCGAGGCGTCGCAGGATCATCGCCCCCTGCGGGTCCACGGTGGCACGCCAGCCGGGCGCCACCCAGGTGGTCGCGTCGGACTGGGTAACCACCGCCGGCCCGTCAAAATCGAAGCCGGCGCCTAGATCGTGGCGTGACAAGAGCGGCACGTCGCGCACGACGCCGTCGGCCAGGGTGGCCTGAGTCGTTCCCGCCTCCGGAGCACCGCGTGCCGCCGGAACCGCGGGTGAAATGGGCGGTTGCGGCACTGTTGCGACGAGCCGCGCGACGACGATCTCGACGGGGGCGCCCGGCCGGCTGTGGGCATAGCGCTGGTGGTGTCGCTCGTGGAACAAACGCACGACCTCGGGCACACCCCCATCTCCGAGCGGCACGCTCAACTCGAAGGACTGCCCCACGTAGCGCACGTCCAGCAGCCGCTGGAGCCGCGGCTCGCGCGCCGGCGCCAGGTCGTCGCGTGCCGCCTGCTCAAGCGGACCAAACAGCTCCCGCAGCCGGACCGGCGTGAGCGCGTGCGCCTCGTCAAGCACGGTGGCGGTGTATTCGCGAGTGTGGGCTCCGGCCAACGCGCCGAGCGCGGAAAGCACGCCGGGATGCGGCGGCACCAGCACTTGCTCGATTTCGAGCCGTTCCGCCAGCTCACAGCAGTGCATTGGGCCGGCGCCGCCAAAGGGAAGCATCGTGAAGTCGCGCGGGTCGAAGCCGCGTTCCAGCGTGATGACGCGCAGGGCGCGATCCATGTGCGCGTTCGCCACGGCAATCACCGCCAGCGCCGCCCGGCGCAGCGCGGCGTCGGAGCGCTCATCGTCGAAAACGAGCCGCTCAATCGCGCGGCGGGCTTTTGGCACATCCAGGTGCACGCGGTCCCCGAGCGCCGCGTCCGGGGCTAGGCGCCCCAGCACGAGGTTCGCGTCGGTCACGGTTGGCTCGGTTCCCCCGCGGCCGTACGCCGCCGGGCCCGGCACGGCGCCCGCGCTGCGCGGTCCCACCCGCAAGGCGCCGGCTTCGTCGAGTTGGGCAATCGAACCGCCGCCGGCGCCAACCGTGTGAATGTCCGTCATGGGAATGGCCACCGGCAGGCCGGCCACCTCCGCGTGGGTCGTGCGCAGCGGCTCTCCGGGGCATACGGCAACATCGGTCGACGTGCCGCCCATGTCCAACGTGACGATGTTGGCAATGCCGGAGGCACGCGCGACGTGTTGCGCGCCAACGACGCCTGCAGCGGGGCCGCTGAGCACGGTTCGCACCGGCGCCTCCGCGGCCTCGACCGACCGCAGCACGCCGCCGTTCGATTGCACCACCCACAAGGGACCGGGCATGGCCGGCTCCAGCCGGCGCAGATACCGGGCAACGACCGGCGCCACGTAGGCGTCGACCACCGTTGTGCTGGTGCGCTCGTACTCGCGGTATTCCGGCAGGACCTCGGATGAGAGCGAGACAGCCTCCACGCCCGCCCGGCGCAATGCCTCACGCACCGCCCGCTCATGGGCCGGCTGCAAGAAACTGAACAGCAAGCAGACGGCGGCCGACGTGGGGGCTAGCCGCCGTACACGGGCCTCGAGACGGTCGAGCGATGCCTGATCGATCTGGGTCACGACGCTTCCGTCGGCGCCGACGCGCTCGGTCACTTCCAGCCGCCGGTCCCGTGGAATCAGCGGCGCCGGTCGCTCAGGCTCCAGCTCATAGAGCACCGGACGGTTCTGGCGGCCGATCTCCAGCACATCGCGAAACCCCTCCGTCGTGACCAATACGGCACGAGCCCCGCGCCGCTCCAGCAAAGCGTTGGTGGCCACGGTGGACCCATGCACGATGGCCTCGGCCGCCGTGATGCCTCCCGCGCCCAGGCCGTCCACCACCGCCTGCTCCGGTGCGCCCGGCGTGCTCGGGACCTTGAAGACACGCATTTCGCCGCCGGTGATGACGACAAAATCGGTAAACGTGCCGCCCACGTCTACGCCAACGCGCACGCGTTCCCTCCTACGGTCTCGAGGCGATCTCCATCACCCAGCTACACGCTCAGGGTGCCGCCCGGTGCGCATTGTGGCCTATGCCGAGATGGACGCAGGAGCAGGGCACCCGGCCGCGGCCGAGCCGTCGGCCGAATCCCGGCCCCGATCACACCTCCGGGCAATGGACGACAGCGACCTCCCACTGCTCGATCGCAAGCCGGAAGGCGTTGTCCTCAACGACAAGATCGGCCTGGGCCAGAAGGTCGCGCGCCGCGGCAATCGGCCATCGCGGGCGCAGCCGCACCTGCGCCGTGGCCGGCTCCAGATTGAAGACAAACACCAGCCAGCCTCCCTGCCGCGACCGCCGCACCGCCGGCACCACCCGGTCGCCTTCGACGGCCACCGGCGCTTCGATGCCGGCCTCGCCCACCAGCCCCAGCACCAACTCGGGCTGCCCCACGTCGCCGAACCCCGCCGACAGACTCAGCCCGTACCACGTGAACCGCCCGTCCGCGGTCTGCACCGCGACGGTGGCCCCGTCCAGGGAAGCGATGGCGCGCGTCTCCCCGCGCGGCTCGAGCACGGCATAGCCGCAGGGGCTGGTGATCGCGTGCCGGCCGTGGGGCGTCTGCACCACGTTGCATCCCTGCTCGATGTCGTACTCGGTCACCGCCGAGAAGTCCGCCACCCGCACCCCCAGCCGCTTGGCCAGGCCCTCCGGCGGGCCGTAGCTGGACTGCCCATCGCCCGCATACAGCCCAAAGCTGCCCTCCGCCACCAGCCGGGTCTGCGGACTCTGCTCCAGCGTGCGCTCGATCCGCTCCCGCACGGCACCGGTCATCAGCGTCACGTTGGGCAGAAACAGCAACCGGTAGCCGGCCCAGTCCATTGACGGAGTGAGCACGTCGGCGGGAACGCCGTGCGTCCAGAGCGTGCGGTACACGCCGCGCAGGTCGCCCAGGTAGCGCTCGTTCTCGTCGTTGTAGCCGAAGAGCTCCTGCGATTCAGGGTGATAGACGATCCCCACCTCGGCGCGCGGGCACTCCAGCGGCAGGTGCTCGCGCAGGCCGTCGATCTGCTGGATGGCCCGCGTCGCGGCCGCGAATCGCGGCGTAGGCTCGCCATCCAACGCCGCCAGGTTGTAGCCCGGCGACTCGAAGCTGAGGTACTCCGGCCGGTACTGCCAGAACATGGCCCCCGAAGCGCCATGCGCCAGGGTCATCCAGAGCAGGGTGGTCAGCTCGCGCGGGTCGGATTGCTTCTTCCAGCTAACTCCGCCGCGTGACATGCCCGCGTAGATCTCCTCGTTCCACCAGCGCCCGTGCTTGCCCGCGCTGCGCGACCAATCGAACCCAAACGCTCGCCCCGAAATCTGGTGCGGGTCTCTGGAGGTCAGCAGGTTGTTCGAGGGCATGGACATGCCCCAACTGTCGGCGATGGCCCCGCAGACCTCGTCCCAGGGGCGAGGGGACCAACCGCCGTGGGCACGGGTCTCATGGTCGGGATCGATCTGCTTGGTCTCGTCGACCATCCATTGCAGGTAACCGGCCAGGTTTTCGTAGTGGAACCGCCGGTACAGCAGCATCTCCACCACGTTCCCATTCGACCGCGGCGGCTCCACGTCCTCCCAGCGGCGGTAGCGCCGCAGCAGCCGCTCGTTGAGCTCGTCCAGCGTGAAGCGCTCGCGCAGCCACGCCTCGTACCGCGCCAGCGTGTGCCGGCAGTAGCAGGGATAGCCGCGTGCCGACGCCAGGCCGACACCGTCCCAAAGGCCCCATATCAGCAAGCTGGGCCGCTCCCGGTAGCGCCGCACCACGTGGCGCAGCAGCGCGCCCCCATAGTCGCGCCAGGCCGGGTGGTCGTAGCAGTGAATCTGCGAGCCCTGCGGCGTGGCCGCGCCCGCAGTCGGCGCTACCGGTTCCCCGCTGTCGGTGACGATCCGCATGTCGGGATGCTCGCGGGTCAGCCACTCGGGGCAGGCCCCGTGCGTGGCCAGCGTGAGGTCGAGCCAGACCTGGAGATCGTGCTTCTCAGCCAGATCGAACAGGCGGTCGAAGTCCTCCAGCTCGTACTGGCCCGGCCGCGGCTCCATGTGGTTCCAATAGGAGAAGCTGCGGACAATGCGGAAGCCCGCGGCGCGCAAACGCGCGAAGTCCTCGTCCCATACGTCGAGCTTGGGGATCGGGGCGCGGTAGTACTCCACCCCAACCGGAAACGGGACCCCTGGAATGCCAAAACTCTGCTGGTCAGACATCTGCCTCGGTCCTTTCATCCGTGAGCCGGTCGTTGCTCATGGCCGGCGGGCGGACACGACCGCGACGCGGCCCGATCGTGTCCGCATCACAAGCCGGTGATGCTTCCCCTGCTCCGCTCAGCCCTCGGTGCAATGGATGACCGCGACTTCCCATTGATCGATCGTGAGCTGGAACGAGTGGTCCTCGACCGCAAGATCGGCCTGTGTGATGAGGTCGCGCGCCGCGGCAATCGGCCATCGCGGGCGCAGCCGCACCTGCGCCGTGGCCGGCTCCAGATTGAAGACAAACACCAGCCAGCCTCCCTGCCGCGACCGCCGCACCGCCGGCACCACCCGGCCGCCCTCGATCGCCACCGGCGCTTCGATGCCGGCCTCGCCAACCAGCCCCAGCACCAACTCGGGCTGCCCCACGTCGCCGAACCCCGCCGACAGACTCAGCCCGTACCACGTGAACCGCCCGTCCGCGGTCTGCACCGCGACGGTGGCCCCGTCCAGGGAAGCGATGGCGCGCGTCTCCCCCCGCGGCTCGAGCACGGCATAGCCGCAGGGGCTGGTGATCGCGTGCCGGCCGTGGGGCGTCTGCACCACGTTGCATCCCTGCTCGATGTCGTACTCGGTCACCGCCGAGAAGTCCGCCACCCGCACCCCCAGCCGCTTGGCCAGGCCCTCCGGCGGGCCGTAGCTGGACTGCCCATCGCCCGCATACAGCCCAAAGCTGCCCTCCGCCACCAGCCGGGTCCGCGGACTCTGCTCCAGCGTGCGCTCGATCCGCTCCCGCACGGCACCGGTCATCAGCGTCACGTTGGGCAGAAACAGCAACCGGTAGCCGGCCCAGTCCATTGACGGAGTGAGCACGTCGGCGGGAACGCCGTGCGTCCAGAGCGTGCGGTACACGCCGCGCAGGTCGCCCAGGTAGCGCTCGTTCTCGTCGTTGTAGCCGAAGAGCTCCTGCGATTCAGGGTGATAGACGATCCCCACCTCGGCGCGCGGGCACTCCAGCGGCAGGTGCTCGCGCAGGCCGTCGATCTGCCGGATGGCCCGCGTCGCGGCGGCGAATCGCGGCGTGGGCTCCCCGTCCAGCGCCACCAGGTTGTAGCCCGGCGACTCGAAGCTGAGGTATTCCGGCCGGTACTGCCAGAACATGGCCCCCGAAGCGCCATGCGCCAGGGTCATCCAGAGCAGCGTGGTTAACTCACGCGGGTCGGATTGCTTCTTCCACGTCACCCCGCCGCGTGACATCCCCGCGTAGATTTCTTCGTTCCACCAGCGCCCGTGCTTTCCGGCGCTGCGCGACCAATCGAACCCGAACGCGCGCTCCGCAAGCTGGTGTGGGTCTCGAGAGGTCAGCAGGTTGTTGGAGGGCATGGACATGCCCCAGCTGTCGGCGATGGCCGCGCAGCTCTCGTCCCAGGGCCGAGGGGACCACCCGCCATGGGAACGGGTCTCATGGACCGGATCGAGCCGCTTGGTCTCGTCGACCATCCATTGAAGATGGCCGGCCAGATTCTCATAGTGGAACCGCCGGTACAGCAGCATCTCCACCACGTTGCCATTCGACCGCGGCGGCTCCACGTCCTCCCAGCGGCGGTAGCGGCGCAGCAGGCGCCGGTTGAGCTCGTCCAGCGTGAATCGCTCCCGCAGCCAGGCCTCGTACCGCGCCAGCGTGTGCGGGCAGTAGCAGGGATAGCCGTCGCTGCCGCGGCAGAATGCCGACGCGAGGTTGACCCCGTCCCAGAGTCCCCAGATCAGCAGGCTCGGCCGCTCCCGGTAGCGCGTCACCACGTGGCGCAGCAGCGCGCCCCCGTATTCACGCCAGGCCGGGTGGTCGTAGCAGTGCATCTGGGAGCCCTGCGGCGTGGCCGCGCCCGCGGTCGGCGATACCCGTTCCCCGCGGTAGGTGACCACCCGCATGTCGGGATGCTCGCGGGTCAGCCACTCCGGGCAGGCCCCGTGCGTGGCCAGAATGATGTCGAGCCATACCTGGAGATCGTGTTTATCCGCCAGATCGAACAGCCGGTCAAAGTCCTCCAGCTCATACTGGCCCGGTCGCGGCTCCATGTGGTTCCAATAGGTAAAGCTGCGGACGATGCGCAAGCCCGCGGCGCGCAATCGCGCAAAGTCGTCGTCCCAGACGTCGAGCCTGGGCATCGGGGCGCGGTAGTACGCCGTCCCGACCGGGAACGGCACCCCTGCAATGTCGAAGCTCTGCTCTCGTATCACTCCGGCAACCTCCATGCGCGCTCTCCTCCTGAGCGCATCCTACCCATCGCTCCGGTCACACGTCGGAGCACACGCCGGTTAGCGTCCATGCTAGATTGCGGCCGTCTCGCTCTCGTGGTGCCGACCGCGAAAACTTGACGCCATCGCATGGTTGATCGCCGCTCGTCGCAACGTGTGCCCCCAACCACCGTGCGGCGTCTTTCTGCGTACTACCGCGCACTCGGCGCACTCCTGGACCAGGGCGTTCCTCACGTGTCGTCCAAGGTGCTGAGCGACCTCGCCGGGTCCACGGCGCCGCAGGTGCGCCGCGACCTAGCCTATTTCGGCTCGTTTGGCACCCGCGGGGTCGGCTACTCCGTCGATGCGCTGCGTGCCCAGCTCGCACGCATTCTCGGAATCGACCGCTCGTGGCCCCTGGGACTGGTGGGCGTGGGGAATCTCGGCCGAGCCCTGCTGGCCTATCGCGGCTTTCGCGGCCCCGAGTACAAGATCGCCGCCGCCTTCGACGTTGACCCGGCCAAGATCGGCACTGTGGTCGAAGGCGTGCCCGTTTCCGACGTCGCCGGATTCGCCAGGGAAGCCCACCAACTCGACGTGGCAATCGTGTTGGTGGCCGTGCCCGCGGAGGCCGCGCAGGCCGTCGTCGAACAGGTGGTGGCCGCGGACGTGCACGCCATCCTCAACTTTGCGCCGGTGCAGTTGCGCGTCCCCGGCGGCGTCCGGGTCTCGAACGTGGACCTCTCCATGGAGGTGGAGTCGCTCACGCACGCCCTCACCGACGGGAGGCGTGGCGCGGGCGGGGCGTGGTACGTATCATGAGGCCGGCTTGTGAAAACTCTCACCAACTGTCAATCGACGAGGGGTAGCAGCGCGTCCTAATGCCGTCCTGGATCGCCGTTGTCATTCTCATCGCGCTCGCGCTCCTCTTCACCATCGGCAGCTTCGTGGGGACCATGGCCCTCAAGCCGCGCCGCAAAGACCCTGTGAAGGGCGAGGCCTACGAGTCCGGCATGCCCGCCATCGGCGACACGCGCGGCCGCCACAACGTTCGGTTCTATATCGTCGCCATGCTGTTTCTGATCTTCGACGTCGAGCTGGCGTTCCTCTATCCCTGGGTCGTCCTCTACAGCAATCTTGACGAGCAGCTCTTCCTGTTCATCGAAGCGCTAGTGTTCATCGGCATCCTCGGCGTCGGATACGTCTATGCCTGGCGCAAGGGCGCCTTGGACTGGAGCCGCTAGCCCGTGATCGCCACGGCGCCGGCCCCCACCATCGACGCGGCGGGCATCGTCAGCCGCGTGCGCGAACTTGCGGGCGAGGCATTCCAGAGCGGTCGCCTTGTACGCGGCGACCCCGTCGTTGAGATCTCGCCGGATGCCATAGCCGCGCTGGCTCAAGCGCTGCGCGATGACGCCGAGTTGCGCTTCGAGCAGCTCATCGACGTGACGGCCGTGCACTGGCCCGCGGACGTCGGGCGCGAGTTCGAGCTGGTCTACCAGTACCGCTCGCTCAGCAACAACCTGTACCTGCGGGTGAAAGCGCGTATCTGCGATGGCGGCTCGGTCGCCACGCTGGCCCACACCTACCAGTCGGCGCGCTGGCTGGAGCGGGAGGTGCACGATCTCTTCGGCGTGCGCTTCGAGGGCCATCCCGACCCGCGGCGAGTGCTCTTGCCCGACGGCTACGAAGGTCACCCGCTGCGCAAGGACTACCCGGTCGAAGGCCCCACCTTCCCCGAGGACGCCCACCGCAACGATCTGTTCGGCCGACTCGACCCGGATGACTTCTGGGACGAGCCGCCGGCGGGAGCATCGGGCTCATGACGGTCGAAGCCGGCACCGCCAGCATGTTTGGCGACATCGAGCAGGTCAGCGAAAACCAGATGGTGCTGAACATGGGGCCGCAACACCCCAGCACCCACGGCGTGATGCGCCTGCTGATAGAGGTCGACGGCGAAACCGTCACCAAATGCACTCCCGACGTGGGCTACCTGCACCGCGGCGTGGAGAAGCTCATCGAAACCCACGACTACCGCGGCGGCATCACGCTCACCGACCGCATGGACTACACCGCCGGCCCGTCGAACAACATGGGCTACCTCATGGCCATTGAGAAGCTGATGGGCATGGAGGACGAAATCCCGCTGCGGGCCAAGCTGCTCCGCACGGCGGTTGCCGAGCTTTCGCGGCTGGCCTCCCATCACATCTGGATTGGCACGCACGCGATGGACATCGGCGCCATGTCGGCCTTCCTGTGGTCCCTGCGCGAGCGCGAAAAGATCCTTTTTCTCTTCGAGCAGGCCTGCGGCGCGCGCCTCACCACCTCCTTCATGCGGGTGGGCGGCACCGGCCCGCACGACATCCCCGAGAGCTGGGTCGAAAACGTCGACGCCTTTCTCGACAGCTACACGCTCGACGAACTCAACAGCCTATTGACCGGCAACGAGATCTTTCAGAGCCGCACTCGCGGCGTGGGCGTCATACCCGCCGAGCAGGCCCTGAGCTACGGCCTCACCGGCCCGAGCCTGCGCGGATCGGGAGTCAACTGGGACCTGCGCAAGGCGCGGCCCTACGCGGCCTATGACCTGGTCGACTTCGAGATCCCGGTATTTCCCGAGGGCGACGTCTACGCCCGCTACCTGGTGCGGCTCAATGAGATGTACCAAGCGACGCGGATCGTGCGGCAATGCATGGAGCAGCTCCGCGATCTGCCGCCGGACGCCCCATCCAACGCGGACCGCCCCGACCTGGTTCCGCCGGACGTAGGGCGAGTACCGTTCGACATGGAAGCCATGATCAATCACTTCAAGTTGGTCATGCACGGTGTCGAGCCGCCGGTTGGCGAGGCGTACTTCGGGATCGAGGGCCCCAAGGGAGAGCTGGGCTACTACTTCGTGAGCGATGGAAGCGGCATGCCCTATCGCTGCCACGTGCGCTCGCCGTCGTTCGTCAACCTCGGCGTCATGGAGGATGCGGCGGTCGGCGGGATGATCGCCGACACGGTGGCCCTCATCGGCAGCATCGACATCGTCTTGGGCGAGGTGGACCGGTGAGCAACGAACTCATCAGCCTGACGGTCGACGGCGTCGAGGTGCAGGTGCCCGCGGGCTCCACGGTGCTGCAAGCCTGTGAGTCCATCGGCGTCGAAGTCCCAACGCTCTGCACCGATCCCCGACTCGACCCCTACGGCGCCTGCCGTATGTGCGTGGTGGAGATTCAGCCCGGGCCGCCGCGGCCCATGGCCTCCTGCACCATGCAGGCCGCGCCCGGCATGAGCGTGGTCACGAACAGCAAGTCGATCAAGGAAATCCGCAGCCACGTGATCGAGCTGCAGCTGCAGCACCACCCGCTGGATTGCCCCTATTGCGACCAGGCCGGCACGTGCGAGCTGCAGGACGAGACTTTCGCCCAGGAAATCCACCAGAGCCCCTACGAAACCGTCCCGAAGGCGCACCCCGAGGAAATCCTCAACGAGGTCATCCTCATCAACCACAACCGCTGCATCCTGTGCGGGCGCTGCGTGCGGATATGCGACGAGCAGATCGGCGTCTACGCCCTCGACTTCGTCCATCGGGCGATCGGCACGTTCATCGCGCCGGCGCAGCACAAGGAGATGGACTGCGAACGCTGCGGCATGTGCATCGAAACGTGCCCGGTGGGCGCGCTGCTCAGCCGCCCGTTCAAGCACGCGGCGCGAAGCTGGCAAACCGACAAGACCGCGTCGACCTGCCCGCACTGCTCCGTGGGCTGCTCGCTCCTCGTGGAGTCACGCCACGGCGACGTGGTGCGCACGCGCACCAACGGCCTCGAGGAACCGGCCAACGGCATCCTCTGCGCCAAGGGCTTCTTCGGTCACTCGTTTGTCAACAGCGACGAGCGGCTGACGCAGCCGCTCATCCGCCGCAACGGGCGCCTGGAACCGGCAACCTGGCATGAGGCGATCTCTCACGTGAGCGGCGCGCTGCGTGGCGTGATCGACCGCCACGGGCCCAGCGCCGTCGGCGCGGTCGGCTCGCCGAATTGCACCAACGAGGACAACTACGCCCTGCAGCGATTCACGCGCCAGGTCGTCGGCAGCAACAACGTCTACAGCCAATCGAGCGGCTTCCACGAGACGTTCCACGCCCTCGCGTCCGTGCTGGGCAGCCGGGCCGTGCTGCGATCGCAGAATGAACTGCTCGAATCGGACGTGATTCTGGTCGTCGGCGCCGATATCGGGCAGACCCACAACGTCGTCGGCGCGCACATCAAACGCGCCGTGCGGCGGAACGGCCGCCAACTGCTCATGGCCACCCGGCTCGCCAGCACCCTGGATCGCTATGCCGCGGCCAGCGTGCGTGTGCGACCCGGCGGCGAGGCGGCCTTGCTGGCCGCGCTGGCGGGACGTGACGATATCCCCGACGCGGTGACCGGCGCCTCCGAATCGACGCTGCAAACCATGCGCGACGCGCTCGGGGCGGCTGGCTCCATTGCCGTCGTGTGGGACACCGGCGTTTGGACGCTGGGCCGCACGAAGGAGCTCGCGCAAGCCGCGGCCGGCCTTGTGCAGGCATATGCGGATGTCCGCCTGTTTCCGCTGGCGGAACGAGCCAACACCGTGGGCACGCTACTCACCGGCATGGCGCCCGACATGCTGCCCGGTCTGCGACCCGTGGCGGACGCCGAGGCGCGCGCCGAGGTCGAGGGCGTGACCGGCGCATCCGCGCCGGAGGATGCCGGCCCGTCGCTGGCCGCCTTCCTAGGGGGCAGTGCCAAGGCGCTCTACGTGATGGGCGAGGACCTGGTCGGCAGCGCCGGGGATCCGGACGCCACGCGTGAGCATCTGTCGAATCTCGAGTTGCTGATCGTGCAAGACATTTTCATGAGTCCCACCGCCGAAGTAGCGGACGTGGTGCTCCCAGGCGCTTCGTTCGCGGAGAAGGGCGGCCACTTCACGAACTTCGAGGGTCGGCGCGGCGCCCTGGCGCCGGCCATCATCCCCGTCGGCGATGCCCACCCGGACTGGGAAATCATCGGGCGCCTGGCCGCCGCGCTCGGCCACGACTTCGGCTGGCGTTCACATGAGCCAATCTCGGAAGAGCTCGAGCGCCTCTGGCGCATGCCGGACATCGAAGGCGGGGCGCCGATCGGCGACCTGAACGGAGCGTTGACCCAGACCAACGGCTCGGAGGGCTTCACGCTCGCAACTGAGCAGCACCTCTATACCGCCGGCGTCACCGGCCGGCGCGCGCCGAGTCTTTCCCTGATGCTGCCGGAGGCCGTCGCCGAATTGAACCCCGCGGACGCCGATGACCTCGGCGTGACCGATGGCGACGCCATCAGCCTGGCCTCGCACGCCGGCGCGCTGAACCTCAAGACCCTGGTGGCGAGCCGTGTGCCGCGCGGCGTCGTGAACTTGCCGGACCGGTTTCTCGAAGCGCCGCCGCGGCGTCTCGACCCGACCGGCCCGAACGGGATTCCCGTGCAAGTGACGAAGCGCTAGCCGATGGACGGCTGGGCATGGCTGATCGTCGCGATCAAGTGCGTCGTCATCCTGCTGATTTTCCTGGGCGCGCCGCTGATTCTCGTGCTCGTGGAACGCTGGACGCTCGGACGGCTCCAGTCCCGCATTGGTCCCAATCGGGTTGGTTGGAGCGGAATCCTGCAAACGGCGGCCGACGGGCTGAAGCTCGGCATCAAGGAAGACCTGATTCCGCGCGGCGCCGACAAGGTCGTGTTCTGGTTCGGACCGGTGTTCTTGGTGGTTCCAGCATTGGCGGCGTGGGCCATCGTGCCCATCGGTCCGGAGATCCACCTGGGACGCGAGATCGGGCTCTGGGCCACCGACCTGAACGTGGGCATTCTGTTTTTCCTCGCCATGGGCTCGCTGGGCGTCTACGGCGTGGTCATGTCGGGATGGTCGTCAAACAGCAAATACGCCCACTTCGGCGCCCTCCGCGCCAGCGCCCAGGTCATCAGCTACGAGCTCATCATGGGGCTGGCGGTGCTGGCCGTGATCGTCTACGCCGGGTCGCTCAGCCTCATCGATATCGTCGACCAGCAGCGTGGGCTATGGTTCATCGTCCCGCAGTTCGTGGGGTTTCTGCTCTTCGTGATTGCCGGCGTGGCCGAGACCAATCGCGTGCCGTTCGACCTGCCCGAAGCCGAAAGCGAGATTGTCGCCGGCTTCCACGTGGAGTACTCCGGCATGCGGTTCGCGATGTTCTTCATCGCGGAATACGCCAACATCATCCTCATTTCGGCCATCATCACCACGCTCTATCTCGGCGGCTGGCTGGGATGGACCATCCCAGGCCTGGAGGGTCTGACCGGCATCGTGTGGTTCGCCCTGAAGACCGGCGCTTTCATCTCCGTGTTCCTGTTGCTCCGGGCCGCCCTGCCGCGGCTGCGGTTCGACCAGCTCATGAGCTTCTGCTGGAAAATCCTCATGCCCATCGGAGTAGTGAATTTGCTTTTGGCCGCCGGATTGCGCCTGGCATGGAGTTGAGACCGCGATGCCACTAGGTTCAGGAATCCTCAAGGGCTTCGCCACCGTCTTCTCGGTAGGTCGCCGCAAGCCCGCCACGGTCATGTACCCCGAGAACGTACGCGACATCGCGTATAGGTTCCGCGGGCAGGTGGGCATGCGCCGCGACGAGGTCACCAACGGCCTCACGTGTGTGGGCTGCGGGCTGTGCGAGACGGCCTGCCCGAACGACGTGATCCGCGTCGACACCAGCGAGGGCGCCGATGGCACAAGGGTCGTGGACCGCTACATCTTCGACGTGGGCCGTTGCGTCTTCTGCTACTTCTGCATCGAGGCCTGCCCGGTCGACGCCCTGCAGCGCACGCATGATTTCCACCTCGTCACCGAAGATCGCCGCGGGCTCGTGATCGATGGGTTCAAGATGATCGACATTTACGAGCACGACCTGAACAATCGATCGCTCGAAGACCAGAACATCGGTCCGGGAACGCGTCCCCGGCTATGGTTCGGCGATGACTGACAACATCGCCGAAATCATCGCCTTCTGGTATCTCGCCTTCATGGCCGTCACCGGCGGTGTGGGGGTTCTGGCCCTGCGCAATCCGGTGCACTCCGCCCTTTCGCTGGTCTACGTGATCTTCCACGTGGCCGGCTTGTTCGTGATCTTGGGCGCCGGCTTCCTGGCCGTGGTCCAAATCATCGTCTATGCCGGCGCCATCGTCGTGCTGTTTCTCTTCACGCTGATGATGCTGGACATGCGCGGGATTGCGGACGAGCGCTTCGTCCATCGACAGCTCTGGCTCGCAGTGCCGCTGTCCGCCTTGCTGGCGGTTGAGGCCGTCTTCGTCGGGGTCGGCACGCCGGAAGTCCGCGAGGCCTTTCTGGGCGCCTTTCCGCCGCAGACGGTCTCCGACCTCGGCGGCAGCACCCAGGCCATCGCCGCGGTCCTATTCAGCGAGTACCTGTTGCCCTTCGAGGTCGCCAGCGTCCTGCTCTTGGCCGCGGCCATCGGCGCAATCGTCTTGGCGCGGCGATTCGATCGCGAGCTCGAATCCATGCCGGAGGCCGCCGAGGCAGGCGAATCGGCCGAGGCCGCGTCCTGATGGATCTCAACGCCTACCTGGTCGTCGGCGGCCTGCTCTTCTCGCTCGGGGTGCTGGGCACCCTGCTCCGGCGCAACATCATCGTGATGCTCATCTCAATCGAGCTGATGCTCAATGGCGCAAACCTCACCCTGGCGGCGTTCTCGGCCTTTCTCGAGGACATGGCCGGCAACGTGATGGTCATCTTCTCGCTCACCGTCGCGGCCGCAGAGGTTGCCGTCGGCCTGGCGATCCTCGTAGCCCTCAGCCGGGTATTCCCCGTGGTCAACATTGACCAGTTGGACGATCTGCGCGGATGACCCTGCACCAATCGTTGCAAGGCGGCGGCCGTGTTTGAGGTCGTCTGGCTGATCCCGTTTGCGCCGCTGTTGGCGTTCGTCGTCAACGGCGTCGCCGGACGGCGCATGCCGCGCGCGACCGGCTGGGTTTCCACCGGCGCCATCCTGGCGTCGTTCCTGTTCACCGGCGCGCTGTGGATCGGCGGCATCAGCGCGGACCAACCCGGCTGGACGTTCTATCCCTGGGTTGACTCCGGCACATTCGCCGTGAACATCGGCTTCCTGCTCGACCCGCTGGCCGTGGTGATGCTCCTGGTGGTCACGGGCGTGAGCGCGCTGGTGGCGCTCTACTCCGTGGGCTACATGGATCACGACCCGGCGAAGCCGCGCTTCCACACCTGGATCCCGCTGTTCGTGTTCAGCATGGTCATGCTGGTCATGTCGGACAACCTGCTGCAGCTCTTCATCTTCTGGGAAATGGTGGGGCTGTGCTCGTATCTGCTCATTGGCTACTGGCACGACCGACACAGCGCCAATGTCGCCGCCACCAAGGCCTTCCTGGTCAATCGCATCGGCGATTTTGGCTTCATCATCGGCATCGTCCTGGCGTTCTTGCACTTCGATTCGCTGCGCTACCGCGAAATCTTCGAGGTCATCGGCGACAAAGACCCGGCCATGACCACGGCCATCGCCTTCCTGCTATTCATTGGGGCCATGGGCAAGTCCGCGCAGTTCCCGCTCCACGTGTGGTTGCCGGACGCGATGGAAGGCCCCACGCCCGTCAGCGCCCTGATCCACGCCGCCACCATGGTCACGGCGGGGGTCTACATCGTGGCGCGCATGAACCCGATTTACACGGTGGCGCCCGAGGCCCTGATATTCATCGCGGCCATCGGTACGGTCACCGCCTTCGTCGCCGCGACCATTGCCCTCGTCCAAACCGACATCAAACGCGTGCTGGCCTATTCGACCGTGAGCCAGCTTGGGCTGATGTTCTTGGCCTTGGGGGCCGGTGCGTATTCCATTGCAATTTTCCACCTGGTGACGCATGCATTCTTCAAGGCGCTGCTGTTCCTTGGATCCGGCAGCGTCATCCATGCAGTGAACGACGAGCAGGACATGCGCCAGATGGGCGGGTTATGGCGCAAGCTGCCGCTGACCTACGGCACATTTCTGCTGGGCGGGCTGGCTCTCGCCGCCGTTTTCCCGCTCGCCGGTTTCTGGAGCAAGGACGAAATCCTGGCCAGCGCGTTCCTGAAGGCCACCGCGCCCGCGGGAGCGTCGCTTGCCGCCGACCACGGCGCGGGCATCTTCTGGCTGTTCTTCATCGTCGGCCTGGTGGTGTCGCTCATGACGGCGTTCTACACGCTGCGCATGATCCTCATGACGTTCCACGGCAAGCCGCGCAACCAGGAGCTTTACGACCACGCCCATGAATCGCCCTGGGTGATGACCCTGCCGCTCGGGATCCTAGCGGTCGGCGCGGTCGTCGCGGGGTTGGTTCTCGGGATTCCACCCGAGCACGGATTCCTTCACGAATACCTCTACCAGACGGCCGGCATTACCCATTTCGAGGGTGCCGGTGATCCGCCGACGCTGGTGCTCGCCATCGTCTCGACCGTGGTGGCCGTTTCCGGCGTGGCGATTGCGTACCTCGCGTACCGCAAGGGCGTTCCGATTCCCGACGCCGCGCGCCGTATGGCGCCCGGTGCCGAGCGCCTGTTCCAGCGCAAGTGGTACATGGACCACCTCGGCGACGGGATGATGGTGATGCTGACCCGCGCCATCGCCGTGGTGTCGTGGGGATTTGACGTCGCCGTCATCGACGGACTCGTCAACGCGTCGGGCGCCGTCACGCGCCGCCTGAGCAGTGAGATGCAGCGCCTCCAGACCGGTCAGGCGCAAAACTACGCGCTGCTGATGGTCGTCGGCATCGTGCTGGTCATCGGCGGACTCATGATCTTCACGGGGAACCCAACATGAGCGGCGAAGCCGCGCTCGACCTTCCCCTCCTCTCGCTGCTGCTGTGGCTGCCGCTGCTCATCGGCATCCCGACGGTGCTGCTTGCGCGCACACGCGACCTGCAGGCACTGGCGGCCTTTGGCGCCACGCTGGTTCAACTGGTCTTCGCCATCGTCATCGTCATCACCTTCAATACCGAATTCGATCCCGAACTCGCATATCAGCACGGCGAATTTGCCGCGTGGATTCCGGCCCTCGATATCAACTACAAGCTGGGCGTGGACGGCATCTCGATTCTGATGGTGCTGCTGACAGGAATTCTCGGGCCGGTTGTGGCAGCCACCTCGTGGCTCACGATCAAGACCCGAGCCCGGGAGTTCTTCCTCAACCTGCTGTTGCTGCAAACCGGAATGATGGGCGTGTTCGTCACGCTCGATTTCATCCTGTTCTACGTGTTCTGGGAAATGATGCTGATCCCGATGTACCTGATGATCGGCATCTGGGGCGGCGATCGCCGCATCTACGCCACGATCAAGTTCTTCCTCTACACCTTCGCCGGCAGCGTCCTCATGCTGGTGGCGATCCTGGCGCTCCGGTTCAACACTGGGACCTTCGACATCGAAGCCATTCCGGCGCAGATGCAAGACGCCGCGATCGGACTGCAGCGCTGGGTGTTCGTGGCGTTCTTGCTCGCGTTCGCCATCAAAGTCCCCATGTTTCCCTTCCACACCTGGCTGCCCGACGCACACGTCGAGGCCCCGACCGGCGGCAGCGTGCTGCTGGCGGGCGTGCTGCTAAAGATGGGCGCCTACGGATTCTTGCGCTTCATGTTGCCAATGACGCCCGATGCCGTGGCCGACGTGCGTGGGCTGCTCATCGTGCTTTCGGTGGTCGCCATCATCTACGGCGCCCTCGTGGCCATGGTTCAGCCCGATCTCAAGAAGCTCATCGCCTACTCCAGCGTGAGCCACATGGGCTTCGTCACCCTTGGAATCTTCAGCGGATCGCAGACGGGGATTGACGGCGCCATACTCCTGATGATGAGCCATGGGCTCGTCACCGGCGCGCTGTTCCTCGCCGTGGGCGTGGTTTACGACCGCGCGCACACCCGGCAAATCGCGGAGCTCGGCGGCCTGGTGACGCGAATGCCCGCCTATGCCGTCGCGCTAGGGTTCTTTACGTTGGCTTCGCTGGGGCTGCCGATGCTGAGCAGTTTCGTCGGCGAGTTCCTGGTGCTGGTCGGCGCCTTCGACTACGCCACCAGCGCCGGCGTCGCGGCTGCCATCGGCGTGGTGCTCGCCGCGGCCTACATGCTCTGGATGTACCAGCGCGTCGTGCTGGGTCGAATACACAACGACGCCCTCAGCTCGATCAACGACATAAACCGCGTGGAGGGCGCGGCCTTCGCCGCGCTTGCCGTGCTGGTGCTATGGATCGGCATCTATCCGGCGACCTTCGTTGACATGATCACCGGCGCCACCGCCGGGTTGGTGGGCTAGCGCCATGGGCGAAGTCCAAGCTTCCGACCTCACCTGGATCCTCCCGGAGATCATCGTCGCGGGCAGCGCCATGTTGCTGCTGCTCTGGACGGCGATCCTGCGCAACGACGATCGATGGTGGTCGGTCAGCATCGTGCTGGGCGCCAATGCCGTCGCGGGCATCGTCATGGCGCTGCGCCAACCGATCGACGGCGGAGCGCTCGAGATCTTCAGCGGTCAGCTCGTCATCGACGGATTTTCAACCTTCTTCCGCGCGCTCTTCCTTGTCGTCGGATCGCTCGCCGTCATCACCGCATCCCAACGCTTCGAGCGCATTCCATTCACCGAGACGGCGGCCACGTTGCAGTTCTCGCTCAGCGGCATGCTGCTCATGGCCGGCGCCGTCGATTGGGTGACGGCGTTCATCGCCCTGGAGCTGATGGCCGTCCCGGTGTACGTGCTCACGGCCATGACCCGGTTCCGCCGGGATTCGGTGGAAGCGGCCATGAAATACCTGGTACTCGGGGCGTTCGCCACCGCGGTGCTGATCTACGGCATTGCTTGGACCTACGGCCTCACCGGCACGACCTACTTTCCCGAGCTTGCCGAGCGCATCATGACCGTGGGCGCCAGCCCGTGGATGCTGTTCGCGATCGGACTGGTCCTGGTCGGCTTTGGGTTCAAGGTCGCCGCGGTGCCGTTTCACGCGTGGACGCCCGACGCCTATCAGGGTGCGCCCACGCCCCTGGCCGCGTTTATTTCCGTGGGACCGAAAATCGCCGCCGTGGCACTGCTGGCGCGTGTCGTGGGGCTCGGATTCGGCTTCCAGGGCCCCGCCACGGGCACCGAGCCCTCAGTGGTGCTCAACGTCGCCATGGCGATCGCGATCATCGCCAGCGCCACCATGATCGTCGGCAATCTCGTGGCCATCTCGCAGTCGAACATCAAGCGCATGCTCGGGTATTCGAGCATCGCGCACACCGGATACATGCTGGTCGGGCTCGCGGCGGTCACGCGCGTCGAAACCGACACCGGCTTCGTATCGTTCGACTTCGTCGGGCTGCCGTCGGTGCTGTTCTACGGGTTCGTCTACGCGTTCATGAACTTCGGGGCGTTCGCGGTCGCCCACGTTGTGGAATACCAGACCGGCAGCAACGAGATCTCGGCATTCCGCGGCCTGATGCAGCGCTCGCCGGTTCCCGCGATCGCGATGGCGGTGTTCATGCTCGGGTTGACCGGCATTCCTCCGCTATCCGGCTTTTTCGGCAAGCTCTACATTCTTCAGGCGGCGGTTGAGTCCGATCTGGGCTGGCTCGCCGTGCTGCTGGTCGTGACATCGGTCGTGTCGGCGTTCTACTACCTGCGCGTCATCGTGCAGATGTTCATGAGCGATCCCGAGGCCGAGGCGGCGTCCAGCGAGGGAGGCTCTGCCGTCGTGGCCGACCTGCACACGGCCGTCATCACGGCCACCGCGGGTGCAACATTGGCATTGGGCATCGTCGGCGGCGGCATCTTTGCCTGGGCTCAGTCGTCCGTCGCGACGGGGCTCTTCTAGAGCGCCTCGGTTCTCAGTCTGCCGCCAGGTCCACACACGCCGCGTCCAGGTCCAGCGTGTCGTCAATGACCTGGGCCAATCCGTGGTGGCCGACACCACGCCGCGTCCACCCGCTTCAGTCCAGCGTGTCGTCAATGACCTGGGCGTCGTGCGCGGCCCCGAATCCGTGGTGGCCGACCACCACGTCGTAGACGTGAAAGTAGACGCCGCGCGCGTAGCACGCCCGGGCAAAACGCTTCAGGGCGTCCGAATCGTGTCCGGCAATGTCCTGATAGGCACGGGGCTCCACATCCGGGTCGAGACCGAAATACAGCGCGAATCGCGGGCCCACGCCCTGCACGCGGCAGCGAATGTCCCGGTGATCGAAGATCTCCCGCAAGCCGCTGTATAGCCGCTCGGACATCGCCATCAGCCCCACTTCGCCGTCGTAGACTCCGGGGGACTCCAGCGCATCGAGCGTGGCCAGCGCGGCCATGACGCCGAAAATGTGGCCGGAGTATGTTCCGCTATGCGCCGACTGGCCCAGCGGCGCCAGTGACGACATCACCTCGCGCCGGCCCGCGATGACCGCCAGCGGCACGCCGTTCGCCACGGCCTTGCCGAGCAGCGTCAGATCGGGCGTGACGCCGTAGAAGCCCTGCGCGCAGTCGGTGCCGGTGCGGAATCCCGACAAGACCTCGTCGAAGATCAACAGGCTCCCGTGGTCGCGCGTGATCTCGCGCACCGCCCGTAGGTACTCGATTTCCGCCAGCAGCGCGCCGGCGTTGTAGTTGATCGGCTCCATGATCACGGCGGCGATGTCCGGGCCATAGCGCTCGAAAGCATGGTTCACGGCCGGCAAGTCGTTCCACGGCACCACGATCACAGCGTCGGCGAACGCCGAAGGGATGCCCGCGGAGTCCGCGGACGTCGCCACGATCTCGCCGGGCGTGACGGCACGAGGCTCCGGATGGGTGTTGTAGAGCACGTGCTCGTGGATGCCGTGGAAATGGCCCTCGAACTTGAGGATCTTTGTACGGTTGGTATACGTGCGCGCGAGACGGATGGCGGCCATCGTGGCCTCCGAGCCCGAATTGGCGAACCGCACCATCTCGGCCGAGGGCACAAGGTTCACGAGGCGTCGCGCGAGCTGCTCCTGATAAACCGTCTCGGGCCCGTGGATGATGCCTAGGTCCAGCGCTTGCTGGATTGACGCGCGCACGCCGGCGTGGTCGTACCCGAGGATGACCGAGCCGAAGCCGGAGAAATAGTCGAGATAGCGCTGCCCATCGGGCTCGATGATGTACGGACCTTCGCCTCTGGTCGCCAGCATGGCGCGGCCCAGGGCCGCGTTCTCGCGAGCCGCCCCCGAAATGCCGGCCACCAGGACTTCGCGCGCCGCCTCGAAATGGGCGGAGGCCGAAACGGCTTCGGTCGGCTCCGCCCGTGTCATTGGCTTGTCCCTAGGATCACGACGTGAGGTCGCCGCTGACGATAGTACCCACGCGCACCACGCCCAGCCGCCACCAGTCCATGATGCCGAGACTGATCGGCGCGAACGCACCGCCAAACTGTGCTCTCAGCGGCTACAGCCGCCCGCCAAGAGTCCTAGCCCGACTCGACGTTCGTCTCGATGTAGTCCAGCGCGTCCTTGACGGAGACGATCTTTTGGGCGTCCTCGTCGGGAATCGTGATGTCGTACTCGTCCTCGAGCGCCATGATCAACTCAACCTGATCCAGCGAGTCGGCGTTGAGATCCTCGACAAACTTCGACTCCTGGGCGATATCCTCGGTGGGAATGTCGAGCTTATCCGCGATCACCGCCACTACACGTTCAAACGTCCCCACGCATTACCTCTCTCTGTAACCCGGCACTGCTCGCAATTGTCGCCGCGATAGCGGCCTTGATGGCGTCGTACCAGATGAAGATTCCGGCGCCATTGAGCCAGGCCTGCCCCCAAGGATTGGACTGATCAGTGGCGAGCAGATAGTACAGGGCGAGGTGGTTGACGCCAAAGATGTAGATGATGGGAAGACCCGCCAGCGCGGCCGGCAGCTCGACTCTGGCGAAGCGCTCGATCACCCCCTGGCTGCCGTCCGACTTGGCCTCGAACCTCCGGCGAAGGAGTTGGGCGGTCAGCCCCACCACCACGGCCGCGATGACAAATCCGTAGATATATCCGGCTGACGGCGAGAAGAAATAGGCCGGTCCGCCGCCACGAGCGAATATAGGTGCTCCGGCGAATCCGATGATGGCGTAGAACCCCATGGCGGCGCCTCCGCGCCACGGGCCGAGCAGCAAGCCGGCCAGCAACACCATCAACACCTGCAGGGTGTAGGGGACGGGCTCGGCCTCGACCCTAGCGTGTGCCGCCGGCCACATCATCACGGTGAATGCGGCGATAAGCAGAGCGTCGGACACCACGATGGAAGGACGGCGGCGTACGCCAGCGATCACGGTAGACATACCCTAAGGATACCCACCCTGGGTTGAGGCCTCGGCGTCGACGCGCAGCAGTGGTTGGCCCGCGGCCACACCATCGCCGCTCCGAACGAGAACGCGCGCCACGCGGCCATCAACGTCGGACACAACTTCGTTGAAGACCTTCATGGCCTCGACGAGACCGACCAGATCGCCCTCGCGAATCTGTTGCCCTACTTGCACGAACGCCGGGTCGCCCGGCTTGGGCGTGGCGAAGAATGTGCCGGCAAGGGGTGCGCGCACCAAGTGGCCCGGTGGCTCATCAGGCTTGGCCGCTGCCGACACCTCCGCCGGCGCTCGCGCCGACGGCATGCCGGCGCGTCTGAGACGCACGCGTTCCGAGCCGATGCGAATCTCGAGCTCGGCGAGATTCAGATCGCGCATCGCGTCGAGCACGGCCATCACACGCTGCCGCACGCTCATGGTCACCGCGCGTCACCACACCCTTAGCCGGTGTCTGACCCGACGATGAGCGCCGCATTCTGGCCTCCGAATCCGAAGCTGTTCGACATCACCCGTCGGAGTGGCAACTCGCGAGCCTGGTTGGGCACGTAGTCCAAATCGCAGTCCGGGTCCGGAACCTCGTAGTTGATCGTCGGCGGCGCAACGTTGTCTCGCAGGGCTTGCAGGCACAGAATGAATTCCACGGCGCCGGCGGCTCCGATGAGATGGCCCATCATCGACTTTGTGGAGCTCACGGGAACATCCGCCGCCCCGCTGTTGAAGACGGCCTTGAGCGCTTGGGTCTCGGCGGCGTCTCCCTGTTCGGTCGCGGTGCCGTGCGCATTGACGTAGTCGATGTCGGCACTATCGAGGTGGGCCTTTCGCAGGGCGTTCTCCATCGCGAGACGTGCGCCGCGGCCGTCGGCAGGCGGCTGGGTCATGTGGAACGCGTCGGCGGAGGCGCCGTAGCCCAAGAGCTCGCCGCAGATCTCGGCCCCGCGCGCCTTGGCATGCGCGTACGACTCCAGAATCACGACTCCGGCACCCTCGGCGGCAACAAAGCCATCCCGTTCCCGATCGAACGGACGCGAGGCGCGCTCAGGCTCATCGTTTCGCGTCGATAGCGCGCGTCCCGCGCAAAAGCCGGCGAGACCGATGGGCGAGATTGCGCCTTCCGTGCCACCCGCCAACATCGCGTCCGCTTCGCCGCGCTTGATCACCTCGGCCGCTTCGCCGATGGAGTGCGCGCCTGAGGCACAGGCGGAAACTATGGCGAGATTCGGTCCCTCGATCCGATACTCCATGGAGACCATCCCCGCGGCCATGTTCCCGATGATCAGCGGAATGAAGAATGGACTCACGCGCGACGGACCGCGTGCGCGCAGCACGTCGGTCTGGTTCTGCAGCAACACCAATCCACCGACGCCGGTTCCGATGTACACGCCGATGCGATGGCGGTTGGCCTCCGTGATTTCCAGACCCGAGTGCTCGAGCGCCGCCCGCGACGCTTCCAGCGCAAACTGCGTAAAGCGATCAGTGCGCCGGGCGTGCTTGGCCCCGAGCTTTGCCTTGGGATCCCATGGGGTGACCTCACCCGCGATCTGTGACGTGAAGGGTGTGGGATCGAAGGCCGTGATGCGCGCGACTCCGCTCTGCCCTTCCAGAACGCCACGCCACGTCGCAGCGGCGGTATCCGCCAGTGGAGTCACCGCTCCATAGCCGGTAACGACGATTCGATTGTCCATGGAGTTCCGTACCGCCCTGAGGGCCGGCGCCGAAGTAGGCGAAGCGCGCCTGGTTAAGTATATCGCGGGCCACGACCGAGAACCCGCCAAACGTGTGGCCTTGGAGCTGGTCGAACAAGTCTCAAGTCCGCGCTATTCTGCGACGCGGGCCGCCGCGGCGGCCACTTTGCTTCTGCCACGAGAGGATCCATGTCAGCCACGATTGTCGGCTGGGGAATGGCGGTCCCCGAGCAGATTTGGACCAATGCCCATCTCGAGTCGATGGTCAACACCACGGATGCCTGGATCGCGTCACGCACCGGCATCCGGCAGCGGCGGATTGCCGCCGACGGCGACACAACCTTCAGCCTGGGTTACGACGCGGCCACTCGTGCGCTGGCGCAGGCGGGACTTACCGCAGCCGACGTCGACCTCGTGATCGTGGCCACCCTCACGCCCGAAACGCCCATGCCGGCGACGGCCAACTTGATCCAGGACGCAATTGGGGCCCGCAGCGCGGGGGCCTTCGATCTGAACGCCGCCTGCGCCGGCTTCACCTATGGCCTGGAGCTCGGGCGCGCACTCATCGAGGCGGGAACCGCCAAGACCGTGCTGCTAATCGGCTCCGAGACGATGTCGCGGATCGTCGACTGGACGGACCGATCGACCTGCGTCCTGTTTGGCGACGGCGCCGGCGCGGTCGTCATGCAAGGCAGCGCGGATGGCGGCATTCGCGGCAACTCACTAGGGTCCGACGGCAGTGGCGCCCCGCTGCTGCATATTCCCGCCGGCGGCAGCAAACGTCCCGCCAGCATGGAAACGGTGCGGGACCGCCTGCACCTTCTTTCAATGAACGGGCGGGCGGTCTATAAGTTCGCCGTCAAGGCCACGGTCCGCGCGGCTGCCGTGGCCATGGCTCGCGCCGGCTGGCAGCCCACCGACCTCGATCTCTTCATCCCGCATCAGGCCAATCTGCGGATCATCAACGCCATCACCGATGAGCTGCGCTTGACGCCGGATCGGGTCGTCGTCAACGCCGACGTGTATGGCAATACGTCGTCGGCGTCGATTCCGATCGCCCTCTGCGAGGCCCTCGCCCAGGGGCGCGTGTCCCCAGGCGACCGTCTTGTCCTCGTTGGCTTTGGGGCTGGGCTCTCCTGGGCTGCGGTAGCGGTGGAGTGGACAGCGCCCGTCGCCGTTGGCGATGGCCAAGCGCCGGGGGTGGGAACAGCCGTTCCCCAACAGTCCGCGTCGGCGGCGGCCCGGCGACCGTCCTAGTTCGCCAGCACCGCCTCCAGCCCTCGCACGAGTCGCCGAACGCCTTCTCGAATCTGGTCCTCAGGCAAATAGCTATACGCCAGCCGGATGTCGCGGCGCCGTTCGCCGTCGGCGAAGCAATGGTGGCCCGCCAGATAGGTGACGCCGTGATCCTCAATCGTGCCTCGAATGGCCTCGCTATCCACCCCCTCGGGCAGCGTGAGCCACACGAAAGAAGCCGCCCACCGGGCGCGACCACGATACAGCCAAGCCGCGCCAGCGGCTCCAATTCCTCGAGCATGGCGTCACGGCGGGCTCGATAGAGCGACCGAAGCGCCGGCACGCGATCCGCCAGGGCTCCCGCGGCGAGGTACTCGGCCGCTGTCCAGGCCGCGAACGGACTGCTCGCACTGTCGGCCTTGAGGCTGCACATCGTCGCCACGTCGTCCGGATCGGCCAACGCCCAACCCAGCCGCATGCCGCCGGCAACGAGCTTTGAGAAGGTGCCCATCTTGATGACTCGCTCAGGCCCAGCCAGCGTGTACAACGCCGTCGGGCGCTCGCCGTCGAAGATCAGATCGCCGTAGGCGTCGTCTTCGAGAAAGACCAGGTCGAGACGTTCGGCGACGGCGGTGAGTTCCTGCCGGCGTGCCTCGGAGGCATTCGTGCCAATTGGATTGTGGACGGTCGGCATGGTGTACACGACGTTGACATCGACGCCAGACGCCCGCAGCCGGCGCACCGTGTCTTCCAGCGCATCTGGCTCGATCCCATCCGCGTCTACCGGAACCCCAACGACCTCCAGGCCGAGCCCACGCAGAAACCACAGCGCGCCGATGAAGGTGGGCGACTCGACGAGGATGGTGCCGCCCGCCGGCACGAGGAGACGCGCGGTGAGCACGATGGCCTGCGACGCGCCGCTCGTAATCAGCACGTTCTCGGGCCCCACGGGCAGGCCCTCCGTCGTCCGCGCCCAATCGGCCACGAAGGCCCGCAGCGGCTCTGGACCGGACACCGGCCCGTACTGGAGCGCGTCGGCATGGCGCTGCGCCATGAGATCTTGGGTCACTCGCCCCAGGTCGTCGTACGGGAAGCTCGCGGCATCCGGAAACCCGAACGCCAGGCTCAGCAGACCCGGCCGCTGCATCGACCAGTTGGGCCGCAGCGGATTCTGCTCCATCGCCCGGGCCACCGGGCTGTGAAATCGGCTAAGGCTCATTCGCCGATCGTATCAGCGCGCGCACCCTAGTCTCGGTACCATCCGCAGACAGGCCCCCGGGACACCCAGATGGTCTCGCAGCGACTTTGGAGCCCGTGGCGATTGGAGTACGTGGCGACAGCGGCTGACAAGACGTCGGACTGTCCGTTCTGCACCGACCGCGAGACCGCGGTCGGGCATCCGGAGCTTGTCGTAAAGGCAGGTCGGCTGACCTACGCCACGCTCAATCTCTTCCCCTACAACAACGGGCATCTGATGGTGTTGCCCTACCGCCACGTGGCCGACATTGTGGACCTGAGCCCGGAGGAAGCGGCCGAGCTGATGCACCTGCTCACGCAAGGCCGTAGGGCGCTGGGCGACGCGCTAGGACCTGATGCGTTTAACGTGGGGATGAATCTCGGGCGCGCCGCGGGCGCCGGAATCCCGGCTCATTTGCACTTCCACCTTGTGCCGCGCTGGGAGGGCGATACCAGCTTCATGGCCGTGACGGCCGACACGAAGGTGCTCCCGGAATCGCTGGACCAGACCAAGCGCCGCCTGATTGAGGCGTGGCCGAGCGACGATGCGACGCCGCGAGCTAGGCCGCCTGAAGCAGACTGACGCGTTCCGGCGTCGGCCGAAAGCCGGGGGTGTCGCCGGGCAGAACGCCAAACTTGCCCACCGGCCAATACACCAACCAAACCTGCCCGACGATCGACGCGCCCGGCACGATGCCGAAGCTCCGGGAATCGATGCTCTGGCCCCGGTTATCGCCAAGGACGAAATAGGCCTGCTCGGGAACCACCAAGCTGCGGCCTGTGCGGGAGCCCGTTATACCCGCGTAGTAGTCGCCCTCATCGAGCCGGCGCCCGTCCAGATACACGCCGCCGTCACGAAATTCCACGGTTTCGTTCGGCAGTCCGACGATGCGCTTCACCAGGTCCTCGTCGGGTTTGGCTGGGGATCGAAACACAACCACGTCGCCGCGGCTGGGTTGCGCGGCCACATAGGCCAGCTTGTTCACAAGGAGGAATTCCCCGTTCTCGAGCGCGGGCACCATGCTGCCGCCATCCACGCGAAAATTCTGCACAACCATCCGCGTGCCGAAGAAGATCAGCAATGCCAAGAGCACGGTTTCCGTGATCTCAAGCAGGACGTTGCTATTGCGCTGCAGCACCGCCGGAGCCGTCTCCCATGAGAAGGGCGACCCGAGCCGGGCACGCCTGGCACGAGTATAGGCAGCGATTGGCGGAGGGCCGGGCATCTTGGGCGAATCGGTCGCGGCTGTGAGCGCCGCTACGCGAAGCGTCGTTGTTCCGGATACCGCCGCCGGGCGCCGTCTGGATCGCTTCGTGGCAGACGCCATTTCCGAGGTGAGTCGCTCACAAGCTTCGCGGCTGATTCAGGCCAATCGCGTTCTGGTTAACGACGAGCCCCGGGACCCCGACTACCGCATATCGCCTGGCGACAATGTTGCGGTCGACCTGGCCGAGACTCGTGGCTCGCTGACTCCCGATTGCCGCCCGCTGCGCGTCATTCTCGAAACGCAGGACCTCGTCGTGGTGGACAAGCCGTCCGGGTTGGTCATGCACCCGGGAGCGGCCGATGAGCCGGCGACGCTAGCCCACCAACTGGTCGCCCACTACCCGGAGTTGGCCCACGTGGGCAATCCGAGACGCCCCGGCATCGTGCATCGGCTGGACCGCGACACGTCGGGCGTCGTTCTCATCGCGCGGACGGCGGCGGCCTACCAGGTCTTCCAACAGGCGTTCGAGCACCGCGAGGTCAAGAAGCGCTATCTGGCCGCGGTGCACAGCCGGCCAACGGTTGCCACCGCCGACATCGACGCTCCCATCGGCCGTCACCCAACCCGCCGCACCCACATGGCCGTCACGCGATCCGGGCGCGCGGCCCAGACCTCCTTTGCGGTGCTCGAGTCCAGCACGAGCGCCTCACTGCTGGACGTGCGTCCGCGCACCGGCCGAACGCACCAGATTCGGGTCCACCTCGCGTCCATCGGCCACCCGGTGCTGGGCGATCCGCGCTACGGACCGCAGCCGCCGCTAGCCAGTCGCCTGCTGCTGCACGCCTGGACGCTTGAGTTCACCGATCCGTCAGGCGGTCGCTGGCGCGCGGCAGTGGCGCCGCCGCAAGACATGCAGCGTGGCCTGCAAGAGCTTGGCCTCGCGCTGCCCGACACGCCGCCCACCCAAAAGCTGTCGACCGAGGACTGAACTTCGACGACTAGCCGCTCACCGCCGGCTCGGCGCCGGCCTGGCCGTCTGCCGCCTCCGGTTCATCTTCAGGCGCCGCCACGCGGGCCAGCACGACGCCGATCTCATACAGCGCGTATACCGGCACGGCCACCGATAGCTGGGTGAAGGGATCCGGCGTTGGCGTGATGACGGCAGCCAGGATCACAATCGCGACTATGGCATAGCGGCGGTACTTGCCCAGCGTGCTGGCCTTGACGACGCCGATCTTTGCCAGCGCAAAGATGAAGAATGGCGTTTCGAAGGCGATGCCGACTGCGAGCAAAATCCGCAGAACGAACGTGACCCAGGTCGCGACCGTGAACTCCGTCGCAATTGATCTCGGCGCGAAACCCGCCAGGAATCCCACGGTAAACCGCAGCACCACGAACCACGCGAAGGCCGCCCCGATGAGGAACGCCACCGCGATCGCCGGAATACTCAGGTAGAGCCAGCGCCTTTCATGCGCGTAGAGACCGGGCGCCACATAGGCCAGGACTTGATACAGCACGATGGGACTGGCGACACCCAACCCGATGATGATTGAGATCATGAAGAAAGTGAACAGGGTCTCCGTGGGGGAAATCTGCTGCAAGATGGCGCCGCGCGGCAGCGGATACTGCACGACTTCGAATACAAAATCCTTGAACGGCCACACCACCAGACTTCCCACGATGACGGCCAGCACGGCAATCGTGAGCCGCGTGCGGAGCTCCTGGAGGTGCTCGCGCAGCGTCATCACGCCGCCGGTTGCTTCGCCCTCCGGCTCCTGAGGTTCCCCGTCTGGCGCCCGAGGTTCCTCGGGCGGCTCGTCCGGGCGTTCGGCAGGTCTGTCCGCGTCCATACCCAAGCCTACTGTCTACGACGCCGGCGAGTCCGCCCGGCGTCGCACGTGCGTCCCCAACGCACCGTTGACGAGACGTCGCCCGCCATCGGTGCAGTACTGCTTCGCAAGCTCAACCGCCTCGTTGATCGCCACCGCCGGCGGCACGTGGCCGGAGTCGATCTCGGCGATGCCGATTCGCAGAATAGCCACTTCCAGCTGAGCCATTTGCGCAATGGGCCAGGCGGGGGCCAACTCACTGATTGTCGCATCAAGGTCCTCGGAACGCGCGACGATTTCCTCAACGAGCGTTCCGGCATAGGCCCGCGTGCCCGCGGCCAGACCCAGCTCGTGCTGTCGGGACGTGAAGAGGTCCAGCGGATCGCCTCCTCGAATGGCGGCTTCGAACAGCACCCGCATCACAGCTTCGCGGGCCGCTCGGCGGTCGCGGCGCGGGCGTGCGGCCACCGTTAGGCCGTGACGCCGGCCACCCGGTCGTGCAGGGCCTCGACGTAGCTCACGTCATAGGACCCTGCAGCAAACTGTGGGTCGTCGACCACCGCTTGGTGAAAGGCCAGGTTGGTGGCCGGGCCCTCCAACACCGTCTCCGCCAGGGCACGGCGCGCGCGGTTCAGTGCCTCCGCACGGGTCTCGCCCCACACGATCAGTTTCGCCAGCAGGGAATCGTAGAACGGCGGCACCTCGTACCCGGCGTAAACGTGCGTGTCCACGCGCACGCCAAGGCCGCCGGGAAGGTGGAGCCGCGTGATCCGCCCCGAGTCGGGCCGGAAATCCCGCGCCGGATCTTCGGCGGTCAACCGGAACTCCACGGCATGGCCATGACAGCCCACATCCTCCTGGCCAACGCCGAGCGTGTCGCCGCCGGCGATCCGGAGCTGCGCGCCAACCACGTCGAGGCCCGTGATCGCTTCGGTGATGGGATGCTCGACCTGAATGCGCGCATTCGCCTCCATGAAAAAGAAGTCGCCGTCTGCGTCCACCAAGAACTCGACGGTGCCCGCGCTGCGGTAGTCCAGGTCTCGCATCAGGTGCACCGCGGCCTGTGTGATTCGATCGCTCAGGCCATCCGGCAGGTTGGGCGCCGGGGCCTCTTCGACGAGCTTCTGATAGCGGCGTTGAATGGAGCACTCGCGATGCCATGCATGGAGCACCGATCTGCCGTCGCCGATCACCTGCACCTCGACGTGACGGGGTGACTCGATCAGTTTTTCGACGTAGAGATCGCCGCTGCCGAATGAGGCTCGCGCCTCGGCCTGCGCCAGCGAGAACAGCCCGGTTAGCTCGTCGGGATCAGCGACCGGTCGTATGCCGCGCCCCCCACCGCCGGCCGCGGCCTTGAGCACGACCGGGAACCCAATCTCGCGCGCGATTTCACGGGCATGGGTGGCGTCGCGCACCGGCTCCTCGGACCCGGGCACGACCGGTAAGCCCGCCGCCACGGCCGCCGCGCGGGCGCGCACTTTGTCGCCCAGCGCTCGAATGGTGTCCGGGTCCGGCCCCACAAACGTCAGGTTGTAGCGGGCGCAGACTTCCGCGAAATAGGCATTCTCCGCCAGGAACCCTGCGCCGGGATGCACCGCATCCGCGCCCGTATTCAGCGCGGCGCCGATGATATTCGGGACATTCAAGTAGCTCGCGCTTGAGGCGGCAGGGCCGATGCACACCGTCTCATCCGCAATATGCACCGGCAGACTGTCGGCATCGGCCTCTGAGTAGATCGCCACCGTGCCGATCCCGAGGTCGTGACACGCCCGAATGACTCGCACCGCCATTTCGCCCCGGTTGGCCACCAGCACTTTTTCAAGCACCCGGCGTCATCCCATGTGGAGGCCGCCGTCGATCGTCATGACCTGCCCGGTGATGTACGAGGCGTCACTGGACGCCAGAAACGCCACCGCGCCCGCAACATCGTCAGGCGTGGCAAAGCGCCCCAGCGGGATGCGGTCGATGATCCACTCGCGAAGCTCCCCCTCCAGGTCATCGGTCAGCGGCGAAATGACGAATCCAGGGGCCACGGCATTGACCGTGATCCCGCGAGCGGCCACCTCGCGCGCCAAGGCAAGGGTAAATCCCACCAATCCGGCCTTGGCGGCGGCGTAGTTCGTTTGGCCGGCATTGCCCCCGGTGCCGGCCACCGACGAGATGTTGATGATCCGCCCGTCGCGCTGCCGCAACATCCCGCGCACCGCCCGCCGCGAGCAGGCGAACGCCGAGCGCAGGTTCGTGCGGATCACGTCGTCCCAGTCCTCGTCCCGCATCCGCATCAGCAGCGCGTCGCGAATGATGCCGGCGTTATTGATGAGCACGTCCAGACCGCCAAGAACTCGGATCGATTCATCCACGACGTGATTGGCGCCCTCGGTGGTCGACAACTCGCCTCCCACGACCACGGCCGAGCCGCCGGCTTCCTGGATCGCCGCGGCCAGCGTCCGCGCCTTGGCCTCGTTCCGGTTGTAGTGCAGCACCAGCCGCGCACCCTCGGCCCCCAAGCGACGAGCAAACGCCTCACCCAGCGCACCAGACGCCCCGGTGATCAACGTGCGCCGATCGGTCAGGCGGCCAGCTATGGGGTCAGACATTGCGCAATTCCTTCGCCGCGGCGTCGGCCGAATCAGCATCGTAGACGTTGAGCAGGGAAACGTCTTGCCCCGCGCGGCGCAGCATGCTTGTCAGCAGGCCTTTGTGCCCAAATTCCACGACATGGGTCACGCCCAGCTCCACGAGTGTGCCCACGCCGCGCCACCACTGCAATGGGGCCGCCACGTGCTCCGCAAGCTCAACGCGCAACTCGGCGGCTGTGCGCATGGGCTGGCCATCCAAATTGGCGATCACGGGAACTCGGGGATCCTCGAACGGAACCGCCAATAGGCGATCACGCATCACGTCCCGCGCCGGCAGCATGGCGACGGTGTGAAACGCCCCGGAAACCTCCAACGGCACCACCCGGCGCGCGCCGGCCGCCTTCGCCGCCTCGGGCAGCTCGCCCAGCGACGTCAAGTCCCCGCCGACAATCACCTGGCCGGGCGTGTTGATATTGGCCACGGAGAGATAGCTTCCAGGAACACGCGCGCGAATCTCAGCCACAACTGATTCAGCCAACTCGGGGGCCAGCGCCAGGACAGCGCTCATACGTCCCGGCCGGATCGCCGCTGCGGACTGCATGGCCTTTCCACGGGTTACAACCATCGCCATCGTGGTGCCAAGGTCGAGCGCCCCGCCAACGGCCACCGCGGCCCACAAGCCCACGCTGTGCCCCGCCAGGGCGCGCACGGGCGGGGCGTGATCGTCACTCAGCGCCACACCCGGGTGGCCGAGAGCCTCGTTGAAGGCGGCAAATGCGGCGAGAGCCACCGCGACAATTGCCGGCTGCTGCGTGCGGGTTGGGTGCAAGGCCTCGGCCGGACCATGGAAGCAACAGGCGGCCAGATCATCGCCAAAGGCCTTGTTCGCCGCCGCAAACACGTCGCGCGCGGCACTCGATCTGGCAAAGAGGTCCGCGCCCATGCCGACCGCTTGGGCGCCCTGTCCCGGAAAGACGTAGGCGACCCCTGGCTTACCGGCGGTTGTCACCGCCGCCCGCGCCCGCTACCGATACTTGGCAGCCTGCTCGCTTGGCTCCACGACCACGGTGCCGCGCAGATTGCCGCAGACCTCGCAGACATGATGGCTTCGCATCAGGGCGTGACAGGTCGGACAGCGCACCAGGGTCGGGCTGGCGACGCGGATTTGATTTCGGCGCCGGTGGCGACGCGAGCGCGTCAGCCGACGTTTAGGTTGGGCTCCCATAGGCTCCTATTATCGCTTAGTTCCGGGCATATCCGGAAACATTGTGGCGCGAAGTTCGGCGAGTTGACTCCAGCGCGGATCGATCGCCGCTTCAGCAGGCTTCTCCACGGCCTCCAGGCCGGGACACGCCGGCCGGCAAACGGGCATCAGCGGCAGCGCGGCAATCACGCCCTCGGCCAGCAGCGGCGAAAGGTCAAGGTTGTGCCGCTCATCCAGCGGCCAAACAGGCTCCAGGCCCGAATCCTCGGTCGCGCGCTCGCCCGGGTCGATCACGAACTCGCCATCGGCCTCGAAGGTCAGGGTCTTGCGGGCCGGCTCGAGACATCGTGCGCACGGTTGCTCGACCGGCGTCTCGAATTCGCCGGTTGCGTGGATGACATCGCCCAATCGCACCAGCTGCACCCGGCCAACCACGGGTCCAACCACCTCCGGGACGTCCAGCGCCTCGGGCGGAGCCAGAACGTCGTCCCGCCGGCTGGTTCCGGGCGGCTCGCGCACAAAGGCCGCGACATTGAAGACAAAGTCATTCACGATGACGGGACGCCTAAGCGGCCTATACGGTTTCTTCTTCGCCGATTTCCGTAATACCGGCGGAATCTTCGTCGAGCGCCGTAATGCCGCGTCGAATGCTGGCCAGGTGGGAAATCAAGCGGTGCTCGATATCTCGCAGCATGTTGAGGGCGTAGACATCCATTTCCTCGCGCGACGCCTCGGTTCGCTCCTCCGCCACCTCGACGATCTGCTCCGCCCGCGCTTCGGCTTGGCGCACAATCTCCTCGTCGCGCAGCATTTGATCCGCCTGCTCCCGGGCCTGCTGGATGATCTGCTCCGCCTCCATCTGGGCCGATTGTGGGATCTGCTCGCGTTCACGCAGCACCCGCCGCGCCTCCCGGACTTCCTCCGGGATTCGAATACGCATTTCGTCAACGATCTCGAGTAGGCCGCGCTCATCCATCACGATGCGACGCATCATCGGCACGCGCTGGGCGGCGGTTACGAGAGCCTCAAGGCGTTCGATCAGGTTGATGAGATCGATGGCTAGCTACCTCCTCGGCGACGCATCGCCGTACTTCGCGGCCACGGCCGTGGCAACGTTTGGTGGCACAAACGGCGCCACGCTGCGGCCAAGGGCACCGATCTCCCGCACCAACGACGAACTCACGTACGCATGCTCGGGGGCTGAGACAAAAAACACCGTATCCAACTCCGGCGCCAGACGGCGATTCATGGCCGACAGGGCGAATTCATACTCGAAGTCAGACACTGCTCGCAGCCCGCGCACCAATACGCTCGCTTCAATGTCCCGCGCAAAGTCTACCGTGAGACCCCGATAGTCGCGTACGGAGACGTTGGGCAGATGCGCGGTTGCCGCCTCCAGCAACGCGACGCGTTCTTCCGTGGAAAACAGCGTGCGCGATTGCGGCTGCTCGTATACTCCCGCCACAACCTCGGCGTGAACGGCTGCGCTGCGCGCAATCAGGTCCAGGTGTCCGTTAGTAGCTGGGTCGAATGTGGCAGCAAAAAGCGCCCGCATATTGGAAAGCCGCTGGGGTTGCGAACTCGATTATAGCGACATTCAATCGTCATCAGACTCGAAGTTCCCTGACCGGCAATAGATGGCAAAAGCCCCATCGCCGTGACGCCGCGTCTTCCACACGTCCCATGTCGGCGGTGGGTCGGGAGCGGCGCGCCGCGCGCTGAATTCAGCCACGATCATTCCACCGCCGGCAACCACGCCGGGCTGCGCCAGCCGCTCCATAAGCGAGATCCACGGGTCATCGTCGTAGGGCGGATCTGCCAGGACCAGGCCAAATGGACCACCAGCGGCAAGATCGGCGCGGAGAACGTTCGCGCGCTCAACGCTGGCGCAGTGTTCCAGTTCCAGCCGGCGCAGGTTGGCGCGAATTGCCGCGCATGCGCGGGCGTCGCGCTCAATGAGTCGCGCATGTTCAGCGCCGCGGCTCAGCGCCTCGATTCCGAAGGCGCCGGAACCCGCATAGCAATCCAGCACCCGTGCCGGCGGTGGACCGCCCAAGGAGTCGAAAATCGCCGCCCGCAGGCGATCGATCGTCGGGCGCGTGCCCGCCGCCACATCGATGCGCCGCCCGCGAAACTCGCCCGCCACCACGCGGAGCCCGCGTCCCTTGGCTGCCACTCAGGGACGGCGGAGCGAGCCGACGAGTTGCGGGCTCAGCTCCATTCGCTCTCCTGAAGCATCGATTGAACGGCGGCCGCGAGCCGGGCGTGCTCCGGACGCTCAAGCTCAGGGTCGGCCTGCATGATGGCTTCCGCGTCCTCACGCGTTCGCCAGATCATTTCCATATCGCTCACGTTCGCAAACCGAAAGCTCGTCAGCCCGTGCTGCCGCGTGCCCAAGATATCCCCGGGGCCGCGCAGTTCCAGGTCACGCTCCGCAAGTGCGAAGCCATCATGCACGCTTTGCAGGATGCGAAGCCGGGCGTTTTCGCTGGCATCCGTGGTATCGCTCAGCAGCAAACAATGACTCTGCTGGCCGCCGCGTCCGACGCGACCACGCAATTGGTGCAGCTGCGATAGCCCAAAGCGCTCGGCGCCTTCGATCATGATCACGTTGGCCTGCGGCACGTCGATGCCGACTTCCACGACCGCCGTTCCCACAAGAATCTTCACCTCGCCATCCCGAAAGGATCGCATCACCGCGTCTTTGGCCTTGGCGCTCAGGCGTCCGTGCAAGAGTCCAATGGCATGCGCCAGATCGGGATAGACCTGCGTGGTGAGGCGCTCAAATTCATCTTTGGCGGACCGCACTTGGAGCGATTCCGACTCCTGAATCAGCGGACAGATCAGAAATGCCCGTCCGCCGGCCTCCACCCGCTCGCGCACGAACGCGTAGGCGTCGGCTCGGCGCGATTTCGGCACCCAGGCCGTGCGCACCGGTTTTCGCCCGCTGGGCATCTCACGGATCGACGTGATGTCCAGATCGCCATAAAACGTAAGCGCGAGGGTGCGCGGAATGGGTGTGGCGGTCATCGCCAGCAGGTGCGGGTTGTAGCCCTTGGCCCGAATCTCACCCCGCTGCTGCACGCCAAACCGATGCTGCTCATCCACCACGGCGAGATTCAGGCGGGCGAACCGCGCGCTTTGCTGGATGAGCGCCTGCGTCCCCACGACCACGCCGATCTCACCGGCGGCCACATCGCGCCACAGCCGGCGCTTCGGCGCAGCCGGAATGCCGCCGCTGATGCGCTCGACACGCACGCCCAGCGGCCCCAGCAGTTCGGCGAGCGTCTGCGTATGCTGCTCGGCCAGCACCTCCGTGGGGGCCATCATCGCGCCCTGCCAGCCGGCGCGGCATACCGCGAAGAGCGCGCCCGCGGCAACGGCCGTCTTGCCCGAGCCGACGTCGCCCTGCACCAGCCGGCTCATGGGCGTGTCGCGCCCCAGGTCGGTGAGGACCGCAGCCAGCGCGGCCCGTTGATCGCCGGTGAGCTTGAATGGCAGTTGCGCGCCGAACTCGGCCATCGCGTCGCGGTCGAATTCGATAGGCCGCCCTGGCTGGGAGTCGCGCCAGCGCCCGCGATGCGTGAGGATCGCAAGCTGGTAGACGAGCAACTCGTCGAACGCCAGGCGCGCCATCGCGGCCTCGGCACTGGCAGCCGAGTCCGGGCGGTGCATCATGACCACCGCGTCCTTCAAGCCGGGCAGGTCACGGCGCTCCCGCACCGCCTCCGGCAAGGGGTCCTCCAGGACGTGCGCGTGCGAATCCACCGCCGCTGAAACCCACCGCCGCAGCTGGCGCTGGGTCACGCCGGCAGTCAGCGGGTAGACCGGCACCAGGCGCCCGGCGTGAATCCGCTCCGCCGCGTCCAGCTCATACTCCGGGCTCGTCAGTTGCAGCCCGTGCCGGCCGTACTCAACACGACCGGCGAGCGCCACATTCGGCCGACCGGCGAGCGTGTTCGCCAGATACGGCTGGTTGAACCATACGGCGCTGATCTGCCCCGAATCGTCTTGCAAGACCGCCTCGGTGATGCTGAGACGACGGGTCTGCGCTCGGCGCGAGGCGACATCAATAATCGACCCGACAAGCGTCACGTCCTGCCCCGCCTCGACGCCGGCGATGGGGACAATCGCGCTGTGGTCGATGTAGCGATGCGGCGCATGCCGCAGCAAATCGCCCGCGGTCGAGATCCCCAGGCTGCGCAGTCGCTTGGCCGCCGCGGCCCCGATCCCCCACAGCTCAGTGACCGAATCAGCCACGCTGCCCTTTGGTCCAGGCACTTCGTCGGCCGTCAGCAGCGGCAACACGGCTTCCGTCAAATGCTGCCGCGTTGCAGGCTTCAGGGATGAGTATTTCGAGAGGCGTCGCAGCGCGGTGACAACCTCCGGCGGCAGATCACCGAGGTCGCGTTCAAGCCAGCGGGATAGCCCGCCGTCGACGGCAGTGTCCTGATGCCCGGTTTGCTGCTCGGTACGCAGGATGCGCGCAATCCGCTCGACCATCGCCGGCGTGGCCGGCGCGCCGGCCCCACTCACGCGCTACTCGACCGAGATGACGTAGTGGTAGAGCTCCTGGCCGCCCAAAATCACTTCGACCTCTAGGTCCGGAAAGCTCGCCTGGAGGTCATCGCTCAGCCGCTCAACGGTTTCGGATGCCACCTGGCTGCCGTAGTAGATCGTGGCGAGTTCCGGCTCGTCGTCGGCCAGCCCCTCCAGCAGGCGCTTCACCAAGTCATTGGGAACCTGGCCGGTGGTCACCAGCTCGTCGTCCTGGAGGCCGAGGTAGTCCCCCTGCTTGATGGTCAAGCCGCCGATCTTCGCATCGCGCACGGCTTGGGTGATTTCAAGCGTGGTGATCTCATCCGCCGCCGTCTGCATCATGCGTTCATTCGTATCAGCCGACGCCGTTACGTTGAACGCCACGAGCGCGGCCACGCCCTCGGGCACCGTCCGCGTGCTGACCACGCGCACATCCTTGTCGCATTGCTCGGCCGCCTGGCGCGCGGCCATCACGATGTTCTTGTTGTTGGGCAGCACTACCGCCCAGTCGCCCTCGAACGCCTCGACCGCCTGCAGGATGTCGCCGGCGCTCGGATTCATGCTGGCCCCGCCCTCGACGACGGTGGCGCCGAGGCTTTCGAAGACTTTGGTAAGGCCGTCTCCCGTGGCCGTCGCCACAACCGGGACGCGCGCAACCGTGGCGGTCGACGCTTCGGTGGCGGCGCCGGCGAAGCTCTCGGCCTGTTGCATGTCCATGTTTTCCGCCTTGACGGCATCCAGCGGGCCGAATGTCAGCGCGGCGTTCAGCACTTCGCCGGGCGTCTCGGTGTGCACGTGGACGCGGATGAGGGTGGGGTCGCCGACCACGAGCAACGAGCCCCCGTATTCACCCATGGTTTCGCGCACCACATCGGGATTCATGTCGGTACCGAGGATCACGAACTCCGTGCAATAGCCGTGCTCATCGGTGCCGTGGGCGGCGGCAAACTCCGAAAACGTATCAAGACCACGGTCCTCGGTCATCACTTCCGGCGGTGGGAGACCGCGTAGATTGCGCAGCAAACCCTCGTAGATCACCAGCAAGCCTTGGCCGCCCGCATCGACGACGCCGGCCTCCTTGAGCACGGCCAACTGCTCGGGCGTTCGCTGAACCGAGGTGCGCGCCGCGTCGACGACGGCCGTCCCCAGATCCTCCAGCGTGCCCACGGCATTTCCCACCGCAGCCTTTGCCGCGTCCCGCGCCACCGTGAGGATGGTGCCTTCGACCGGATTCGTTACCGATTCATCGGCCGCTCGGGACGCCTGCTCGATGCCCCGGGCGAATTCGGCCGGACCGCAGTGCGCGAACTTTGCCAAACCTTCGCTCATCCCCCGCAGGATTTGCGAAAGAATCACCCCGGAATTGCCCCGTGCCCCGAGCAGAGCGCCGCGAGCCAGGTCGCGGCCGACCTCGGCAACGGTGGGCGCCTCCCGGCGCGAAGCCTGTTCCACTGCCGCCCGGAGCGTCAGCACCATGTTGGTGCCGGTGTCTCCGTCGGGCACGGGAAAGACATTGAGCCGGTCAATGCGTGCGGAGTTTGCCTCGAGCCATTCCAGACTCGCCGCCATGGCCCGCTGAAACGCAGTTCCGGAAACGACGTCGGGTGGCCCGTTATCTCCGGTGTGCTGGTCGGATGTCGCCACGGAATTGCCCACTTCCCGTGCTAGCCTGTTGCGGGCGATCTTAGGAACGCCTTGAATTCTCCGTCAATGCAAGGAATTGGTGAGGCCCGTGGCGAGCTGTCAAGTTTGCGGCACGCGCACGCAGTTTGGGCATCACATTCGTCACAAGGCCTCCGGGCGCTGGGAACGGAAAGCCACCAAGAAGCCGCGCCGTTGGCGCGTCAACGTGCAGCGCAAGCGTCTGTTCGTTGACGGGCGCTACCAGCGCATGAACATCTGCACCGGCTGCATCCGCACCCTCGATAAACAGGCCTAACCTACCGCGCCTCTGAGCGCGCGCACGCCGGCGGCCGGGCCATCGGGATGGCCGAAGACCGAGGTCCCCGCGACCAGAACTCCTCCACCAGCTTCGGCAACGCGCGCGGCGGTCTCCGCGTTGATGCCGCCGTCGACCACCAGATCAACCGGGAGCGATTGCGACGTGATCCGGTCGGCCAACGACGCGATGCGGTCGAGCATTTCTGGAATGAACGCCTGCCCGCCCGCTCCGGGCTCCACGCTCATCACCAGTAGCACGTCGAGGGCACCCAGATAGGGCCAGACGGATGACTCCGGCGTCCCCGGCCGCAGCGAAAGCCCGGCGCGCACGCCGAGACCGCGAATCCGGCGCAAGCATTCGGCAGGGTCCTCGGCAGCTTCGACGTGGATTGTGACGGCATCGGCGCCCGCGGCCACGAACTCCTCGAGATGCGGCTCGACCGGCTGGATCATCAGGTGCACATCCAGCGGCAGCTTTGTGGCGGAACGCGCCGCGACGACGGCGGGCGTGCCAAACGAAATGCTCGGGACAAACGCCCCATCCATCACATCGATGTGAATCCAGTCGGCCCCGCCGGCGTCGACGGCTGCGATCTCTTCGCCCAAGCGACCGAAATCGGCCGCCAAGATCGACGGCGCGATGCGCACCGGCGCCTTAGACGACATCGAAGCGATCGGGCGAACCCTGGCTGGCCGTTAGCGCAGCGTTGGTGGTCGCCGCTGCCGGCGTCCGTCGCCGCCAGGCCGCGCCGTCGGCCCGAAGCTGCCCGCAAGCGCCGGCGACCTCGCGCCCCCGTGTTCGCCGAATCGTCGCGGCCACGCCGTGACGCTGCAGCTCGTCCCGGAATCGACGCGTCGTCGCCGCTGGCGGCGCCTCGTAGGCCGCGCCGGGAAAGGGGTTGAAGGGGATCAGATTCACGTGGCATGTCTGACCGTTGACCAGCCGCGCCAGATCGCGCGCCTGGGCCACATGGTCGTTGACATCGCGGAGCATGGTGTACTCGTACGATACCCGCCGCCGCGTCGCCCGCTGGTAGGCGATGCTGGCCGACATTAGCGTCGCAAGGTCGACGTGCTTGGCCAGCGGCACCAGGGTGGCGCGGATATCGTCGCTTGCCGCGTGCAGCGAGATCGCCAGGCCGATCTGCCACGGCCAGCGCGTCAGCTCCGCGATGCCAGCCGGGAGCCCAACCGTCGAGACCGTAATGTGGCGCGACCCAAGCCCGCCCCGCCCCGGATCGACCAGCGCCTCGATCGCGTCGTGCACGTTGGCAGTGTTGGCCAGCGGCTCGCCCATCCCCATGAAAACCAGGCGGTCCGGCGCCGCGCTCGCCAAGCTCTCACGCCGCACGTGCAGGAACTGGTCCACGATCTCCGCCACGCTTAAGTTGCGCGTGAGTCCCAGCGTGCCGGTGGCGCAAAAGGTGCACCCCATCGCACATCCGGCTTGCGAGCTAATGCAGACCGTTGTCGCGGAACCGCGCTCGCTCGGCAGTTGCACGGTTTCGAAGACCGTCTCGTCGTCGGCTCGAAAGAGGAATGCTCGGGTTCCGTCGCCGGCCACCCGCACGCGCTCCGGACTGATGCTGCTGAACGCGAGCGTCGCGTCGAGCCGCTCGCGAAGCCGAAGCGGCAGCGGCGTGATCTGGTCGAATCCGCGCGCCGCGCCGCTAAATACGCCGCGCCGGATTTGATCGCGCCGGTAGCTGGGCTCCCCAGGCAGGAGCTCGGCAAGCTCCGAATCGGACACCGCGCTTGCCGCAAGCCGGGGGCCTCGCGAGGAATCCCGCTGAGCGGTGAGGTCGGTCGTCACGATTTCAAGCGAGGTTCTGCGTGCCATTCCGCCCCCGTGGCCGCCGATGATCCGGTCGGCCTAGTCCCGACTTCCCGTCAAGGTCAGCAAGCGGAGCGCGAAGTACACCACCTGCATGAGGGCGATGAACATGGCCGCGACATACGTCAGGGCCGCCGCGTCGAGCACTTTCTTGGCGTGCGCCCGCTCGGGACTGCTCACCACGCGTACCGACTCCATCAGCTTGAGCGCGCGGGTGCTGGCATTGAATTCCACCGGCAGGGTGATCAGCGAGAACACGAACGCGGTGCTGAAGAGCACCAGCCCGATGACGGCAATCGGTACGCCAATCTCGCTCTGCAGGAAGCCGGCCATCAAGAAGCCCGCGATCAGCAGCACGTAGCCGAACTTGGATCCAAACGTCGTCACCGGCACCATCGCGCTGCGCATCGCCAGCCACGGGTAGCGGGTCTGGTCTTGGACGGCATGTCCGGCCTCGTGCGCCGCGATGGCGACGGCCGCGAGCGAGTTGCTGTTGTAGACACCCTCGGAAAGCCGCAGCACCTTTTGCCGGGGGTCGTAGTGGTCGGTCAACTCGCCGGGCACCCGCCGAACTTCCACGTGATAGAGCCCGACCGCATCCAGAATCCGGCGCGCGGCCATCGCGGCCGGCATGCCGGTTGACGAGACGACCTGGGAGTACTTCTGATAGGTGCCCCGCACGCGCGACTGGGCCCACATCGCCAGGATGAAAGCTGGCGCAATGAGCACGATGTACCAAATGTCGAAAAAGGGGAAAAACACCTAAGGCGTGCCCCGCGCGAACGGCAGTTCGCAGCCTCACGGCCAGTCGCTCAAGATTAGCACCGGGCTCTCGCACGGCCTGTGCCAAAACTTTCGCCAAGCACGGCGTTTTCGCTCACCGAATCCTGCCAAACACGCGCAGCGCGCCGACCAGCATGCGGGCGAACGTGCCCACCAGCGAAGCGAGATAGGTCCAGGCAGCGGCATCCAGCAGTTCGCGGACGCGCGGCGCCTCCGCAGCCGTGGTGATGCCCGCCGCTTCAAGCGATCGTCGCGCGCGGCGGCTGGCGTCGAACTCCACCGGCAGCGCAACCGCGGCAAGCGCAAAGGCCAGCAGCAAGCCCATGACGCCGGATGCCGCAACCGCGAAGGCCGTCGGATGCCGCGTGGCGATGCCGCCCGCCAGCCCGGCCACCATGATCAGGGGCGCGACGGCGGCAAATGCCGACGCCGCCTTGGCCACCAGCACCCGCAGGCGCAGCAGCGGATGCCCCAGGGCGTCCTGCATGGCGTGGCCGACCTCGTGCGCCGCAATCGCCACGGCGGCAATCGATTCATCGCCGTAGACCTCTTCGGATAGGCGAAGCTCACGCCGCGCGGGGTCGTAATGATCCGTCAGCGTTCCGGGAACCGCGGTCACCTTGACATCACGCAGCCCAACCGACGCCAGCAGATAGCGAGCCGCCTGGTGAGCGGGCTGGCCGAAGTCGGCAACGATGTCCGCGTGACGCGCGAAGGTGCTGCGCACGCGAAACTGCGCCCACAGCACCGCCAGCATCGCCACCAACGGCACGGCCCCGGCCAGAATCAAAGCCACAGTAATCCTCGGCGCCGCGCGGCATCTGCGTCCCGACTCTAGCTTGCGGGACGCGTCAACGGCGGCCGCGGCGAGGGCGACGGGTCGCCCCACGATGCGCTCAGCAACGCGCCATAGCCGTTGGCGAAGGCGCGTGCCGGCATCGCCGTGCGGCCTTCCGGTTGCAGCCGGGTCAGCCGCAGCGCACCGGATCCGCAACCCACGATCAGCGTCTCACCGTCGAGCGACGCCTGGCCGACTGGAGCGTCCGCCGGCAGGGGTTGCTCCATCGCCGCCAGCACCACACGCTGCCCGTCAACCCGCACGAAGGCCCCCGGCCACGGTTGAAACGCCCGCCACTGGTCGAAGAGCGCACGCGCCGGGCGCCGCAGATCAAGCTCGGCATCAGCCCGCTCAAGCGGTCGGGTCAAAGTCGCGGCGTCAGGGTCCTGCGGTTGCGCCGTCAGGCGTCCAGCGACCCACGGGTCCAGCACCTCGTCGAGCAATTCCGCGCCCAGGCCGGCCAGTCGGTCATGCAGTGTGGGCGATGTGTCCTCCGCGCCGATGACCGCCTCACGCGCCGCAATCACCGGCCCGGTGTCCAGCCCGGCATCCATGCGCATGAGCGTCACTCCCGTGCGAGTCAGCCCGTCATGGATAGCCGCCTGGATCGGCGAAGCGCCGCGATACGCGGGCAGGAGCGACGGGTGAAGATTGATCACGCCCGCGGGGGCCAACTCAAGCAGCGACTGCCGCAGCAGGCGACCGTAAGCCACGACCACCAACACGTCCGGCTGCGCTGCGCGAATGCGCTCCAGACTCACCGAGTCATTCGGATTCGAGGGCTGCATGGTCTCGATCTCGAGCCTGCGCGCCTCAGCGACAACCGCGGGCGTTCGGTCCATGCCACGTCTGCCCGCCGGTCGGTCGGGCTGCGAGACGACCAGCTCAACCACACCCCGCGCATGCAGGCGGCGTAGCGCCGGCAGCGCAAACTCCGGGGTGCCCAGGAATACGACCCTCACGTCGTCAGCCGCCTTGTCCCCGGCGCGGCCGCGGCATGCCTAGGACGCCCGCAGGCGCTGCGCCTCGTCCGACGCAGGATCCACGAATCGCAGGGCATCCGGATCCGTCAGCCGATCGGTAAAGATCACGCCGTCCAGGTGGTCGATTTCGTGCTGGATGGCGCGCGCCAGGAGTCCGGTCGCCTCGCGCCGCAGCGGTCGGCCCTGGGCGTCCAGCGCCCGCAGCCGGATTGTGACGGCGCGCTCCACGGGTCCGTACCAATTGGGCAGGCTCAGGCAACCTTCGTCGGCGACCTCCGAACCGCTGGACCAAGCGATCTCCGGATTCACCAGCGCCAGCCGATCGTCGTCGACGCTCACCACGACCAACCGCCAGGGGCGTCCGATCTGATTCGCCGCCACGCCCACGGCGTGGTGGTGGTCCATGGTGGCGAACATGTCGTCGATCATGCGACGGATGCCTGGGGTCACGCTGCGAATGCGGCTGGATTTGCGCCGCAGCATGGGGTGGTCGACCGGAAGCACGGGTAGCACTGGCATCTGTGAGTTATTTATGTCAACTCAATGGGGTCGACGTCAATCGTCCAACCACGGTGCAACTCCGGCAAGACCTTTCGAGCATCCGCCCCGAAAAGCAGCAGTTGCCATACATATTGCCCCCGCCGCCGGTGCAGCGCGGCCGGCGCGGGACCCAGAATCTCGAGCTCCAAGGATCCGGCGGCGCTGGCAATCGTCTCGAGCTCGCGGCGCGCCCGCTGCGCTTCCGCCGCCGCGCGATCGTCGTCGACGTGCGCGAAGGTCGCCCGCGCGACGGGCCGGAATGGCGGCAGCCCTTCCGCTTGGCGCTCCGCCAGCTCCGCGCGGAAGAAGTGCCGATAGTCGCCGGCTTGCAGCGCCTGGGTGACGTGGTGGCGCGGCATCAACGTCTGCACCACCATGCGGCCCCCAGCCGCGCCGCCGGCTACGAGCCGCCGCAGCCGCATGAGATTGATGAACACCCGCTCCGGCGCCAGGAAGTCGGGAAATTGGAGCCCCACGTCGGCCTGCACGATTCCCAGCAGGGGTGCGCGCAGGGCCTCGCCAAACCCCGCAAGTCGCTGGGTGCCGACCAGCACGTCCACGCCCGCGCCGCGCTCGAACGCGCTCGCCGCCGCTTCGACGTCGCGTGCCGGCCGGTCGCTGTCCACGCGCGCAACATTGGATCTCGGGAACAAATGGCTCACGGCCTCCGCGACGGCCTCGGTGCCGTAGCCCCACAGCCGCAAGCGGCGGCCGTAGCACACGGGGCAATCGCGGGGCGGGTCCTCGCGCCAGTTGCACACGTGGCACTGCAAGACTGCCGCATCCCGATGCTGGACCATCCCCGTGCTGCACCGCGGGCAGCCGAACACATGCCCGCAGTCGCGGCAGACCGTGAGGGTGGCCGTGCCCCGGCGATTGACGTAGAGCACCGCGCGACCGTCGTCCTGCAAGACTTGGCGCAGGGCCTCGAAGAGGCGCCGCGAAATTACGCCGTGCCTGCCCACCGTAACCGCGCGGCGCATATCAACCACATCAACACCGTCGGTTCGCGGCGGATCGCCGGATGCAGGTTCTCCGATTTGCAGCGGTTGGGCTGTCACCTCCGAGGCGCGCACGTTGACCAGGCGCGATCGCTCGGCCTCAACGTCGTAGAACGACTCCACGCTCGGCGTTTCGGTTCCAAGCACCAGGGAGCAACCGCTCACTTCGGCCAGGCGTCTGGCGACGACGCGCACGTGGTAGCGCGGCGTGTTGCGGTTCTTGTGACCCGGGTCTTCCTCACGGTCCACGATCACGATCCCCGGGCGTGCCAATGGCGTAAATACGGCCGCGCGGGTGCCGACCAGCACCTCCACCGCGCCGTTCCGCACCGCAGTCCACAGCGAAATGCGCTCGGCGTCGGTCCGCGCCCGCCCGGCTTCCGCAACCCTGGCCTTGACCCGCGGCGCCAGCCAGTCCGCCAGGCGAGACGCCGTGCGGATGTCGGGCGCGATGACCAATGCTTGGCGGCCATCGTCGACGACGTGCTCGATGGCCCGGGCGTAGATCGACCAGCGGTCGGCTTCGTCGCCCTGGAGCAAAGCCACGCCCGCGCTGCCACCTTCCAGCATGCCTTGAATCTGGTGCCAAACTTCGGTGTCAAGCGTCCCGGCCGGCATCTTTCCGCGGTCTTGGACATCAACCAGGTACGTGGTGCTGGGACGCCGCTCGACCTGCGCCAGCCCACGCGCAACCAGCGCCCGCAATATCGGCGGCCCGACGCCGGCCGCACGTAGCGCCTGCGGCACGGGAAGGGGCGTAGCCGCAGCCTCCAGCACCTGCCACAGCGCGCGTTGCTTCGGGGCGCGCGCCAACCGCTCGTCCACCGAGCCGGAGTCTTCGACCGCCGTCGCGGACACCATACGCTCGCCTGCCGGCTGCGGCAGGTGCAGCGAAATCCGTCGGTTGACGAGCCCCAGGGCAACGAGCCGCCGGACTCCCGCTCGGGCGGCGGTCTTGCCGGCACTCCGCCGAATCGCAGCCTCGGACGCTTCCCCGCGCTGGCGAATCAATTCCAGGGTCCGGGCCTCGGCCCGGGCAAGCTCAACCTGCGGCTGGCCGCCGTCGTCCGCAACCGTATAGGTCGACCGCAGGTACCGCGCCAGCCCGGGCGGCGCCGCGAGATTCACCGCGTCGAGGATCGGCGCGGCATAACGGCGCGCGGCCCACTCGGCGAGTTCACGATGCGCGGCGTCCAATACCTCGGCGTCCCAGATGATGTCGAAAATGGGACGGGTCGACTCCACCGGCGATGCGTCGCTCACCCGCATCACGACGGCGTGCGACTGGCGGGTACCGAACGGCACCAACACCAGATGGCCCGGCCGCACCCGTCCTTGAAGATCCGCTGGAATCTCGTAGTGAAACGTCTGTGCGCCGCGCACGTCGCCCGCGCCGACGACGACTTCGGCGAATCTCCCCGCGCCCGTCACGGCTCGACGGGAGGATCGCTCCAAGGACGCAGGGTCGCCGGGTCCACGCGCCGCGGATTGGCCCGCAGCCGCTCCGACACGACGATGTCCCACACCTGGTCCGCCGCGGCGTCCAGCTCGCCCGTGGCGTTGGGCACGCGATAGTCGGCCTGCCGGGCAAAATCCAACTCAAAGTCACGCATGGCCTGCAGTCGCCGCTCGGCCTCCTCCGGCGACTCGGTCCCGCGTTCTCTGATGCGCCGCATCGCCTCCTCGACCGACGGCGGCTCGATGAAGATCACAATGGCCGGCGGCGCCAGGCGCTGCAACACGCGCGCGCCCTGCACGTCGAGCCGCAGCACCACGTCTTCTCCGGCCTCAAGCGGTTCCCGGACTTGATGCAGCGGCGTGCCGTAGAGCCGTCCGTATACCCGCGCGGTCTCGAGAAACCACCCGGCGCGCCGGCGCGCTTCAAACTCGGCTGGCTCGAGAAAGAAGTGGTCGCGGCCTTCAACTTCTCCCGCCCGCGGGCCCCGCGTGACCGCCGTCGTCGCCCAGGTCAGGTCCACGCCGCGGCGCCGCAGCGTGCGCAGCACGCTGTCCTTCCCCGCCGCCGTCGGCGCCGTCACCAGAAAGAGCAGACCCCGCGGCGGAGGCGCGGCGTCCCGACTCACCGGGCGCCTATCGGGCGGAAGTCGAGCACTCGCGCAAACCCCGCAAGGTCTCGGTGCACCGCATGACAGGCGAAGCCCGCAGCCGCGGCCAGGGCAGAAACTCGTACGCGCTGGTCATGGGCCACTTCGAGCAGCAAGGCAAGCGGTTGGGTTCGAGCGCATTGACGCATGAGCCGCCGGACGGCAGCAAGTCCGTCGGTTCCGCCGTCCAGGGCCTGGCGCGGCTCCCACTTCGAGACTTCGGGCTCCAGCGTGGAGAGAATGGCGGATGGAACGTACGGAAGGTTGGCGGCAACTACCGTCCCTGACGGGTGAACCGCGCGCAGTCCATCGGCCCGCACCAAATGCACCCGAGCGCCGAGCTTCCAGGCATCGACGTTGCGCCGAGCGACGCTCAGCGCCTTGGGGGACACGTCGCCGGCAACCACCAGCATTTCCGGCATCGCGCGGGCCAATGCCAGCGCCACCGCGCCCGACCCCGTGCCCACGTCGATCAGGGCGCGCGGCCGCAGCTCCCGCGCCGCCGCAAGCGTCGCCGCCACCAGCGTCTCGGTCTCGGGGCGCGGCACGAGCACAGCCGGGGTCGTTTGGATTGAGCCGTTCGCAAACGCCTTGCGTCCGACGATGTATGCCACCGGCTCGCGCGCCGCCCGTCGCTCCACCATCGCCTCAAAGCGACGGGATTGGCCAACCGTCAAGCGCCGCTCGCCACAGAGGGGAATCCGAGCCGGGTCCACATCCAATGCCTCACCCAGCAGCACGTTGGCGTCAAGCAGCGGTGTTTCGACGCCTGCCGCGAGCAACTGGCTCACGGCCTGTCGCCGACACGCGTCGACGGTCCGCGGCTTGGTCTCAGTGCACGGCAGCCTTGACCCGCTCCTCCGCCGCGCGAGCTTGCAAGGCATCGATCAATCGATCCAGGTCGCCGTCAAGGATCCCGTCCAGATTGTGCTGCGTGACTCCGATCCGGTGATCCGTGACGCGATCTTGCGGGAAGTTATAGGTGCGGATCTTTTCGCTGCGGTCGCCCGAGCCGATCTGGCCCCGTCGCAACTCGCCGCGCTCCGCGGCCTGGCGCTCGCGTTCCGCCTGCAGCAAGCGGGCGCGCAGGATCGCCATGGCCTTGGCCCGATTCTGCAGCTGTGATTTCTCGTCCTGCATGCTGACGGCCGTGCCCGTGGGCAAGTGGGTCACCCGCACGGCGGAGTCGGTGGTGTTCACGCTCTGACCGCCGTGGCCGCTCGAACGAAACACGTCCACGCGGATATCCGCGTCGGGAATTTTCAGCTCGATGGCATCGGCCTCCGGCAGCACGGCAACGCTGGCGGCCGACGTGTGGAGGCGCCCGCTCGCTTCCGTCACCGGGACGCGTTGCACGCGGTGAACGCCGCTCTCGTGCCGAAAGATCCCGTAGGCGCCCTCGCCGACGATCCGCAGCACCCCCTCCTTGAGGCCGCCGATGCCCGTCTCGTTCGTCGACATCACCTCGGTGCGCAGGCGGCGTCGCTCGGCCAGGCGGACGTACATCCGCAGCAGCTCCTTGGCGAACAGACCGGCTTCGTCACCGCCGGTGCCGGCGCGCAACTCGACGATGGCGTTGCGGGCATCGTCGGGATCCCGGCCCACAAGCCGCTCCCGCACGGCGTCGTCAATCTCGCTCAGCTCCTCCTCGGCCGCCACCAGTTCTTCGGCGGCCAGTTCGGCGAGCTCGGAATCCGGCGAATCGACGAGCTCGCGCGCTTCCTCGATCCGGTCCGTCGCTGCCAGCCATCGCTCGCGCAGACGAACCAGCGGCGTGAGACGCGAAAGCTCCTTCGACAGCGCCGCAAGCTGAGCCAGATCGCTCGTCACCGCGGGATCGGCCAGCTTGGTCGTGATCTCTTCGGAGCGCGCGTGCAGCACGTCAAGTCGGTCAAGCATGCGGCACAACCACCGGCTGATCTTGGGGCCGAAGCGAAGCTAGCTGGCCCTCGTCCTCAAGCACGCGATCCATGGCGGCAATCGCCACCTCGACCTGATCGTCATCGGGCTCGCGGGTCGTCAAGCGCTGCACCCACATGCCGGGCGCCGCGACGAGCCGCGCCAACAGATTCGATCGATACCGCGCCGTCAGCATGATGAGCTCGAATCCCACGCCCGCGATGATCGGCAGCAACGCGATGCGCGACAGGACGCGCAGCACGAAGGGCGGCCGTCCGAGAAACGCGAACACAATGATCGAAATCACCACCAGCATCACCAGAAACGCCGTGCCGCAGCGCGGATGCGCCAAGCTCTGCCGCTGCACGTTGGCGGTCGTGAGGCGCTCGCCGGCCTCCAGGGCATTGATGGTCTTGTGCTCGGCGCCGTGATACATCCAGACCCGCCGAATGTCGGGCAGAAAGCCGATGCCGAGGAGATAGGCGATGAACACCGCCAGCCTGACGCCGCCTTCGATGATGTTGCTGACGAGATCCGACTCCACACTCGCATCCGCGAATGAGGTGATCACGAGCGGCAGGACGAAGAACAACCCCACCCCGAGCGCCAAGCCGAACACCAGGCTGCCGGTGACGTAGGCCGAGGATTCATCGTCCTCGGTTTCGGAGCCGTCGGCCTCGGCCATCTGCACGCGCGCCGAGAAGCTGAGCGACCGCATGCCGATGACGAGCATTTCCCACACCGCCACGACCCCACGCAAGAAATAGGCGCGGCGCAGGCGCTGCGAGAGCCGGTCGGGGTCGAGCGTATCCGCCCGCAGCACGATATGTCCCGCGGGGTGCCGCACCGCCGTTGCCAGCGCTTTGCGGCCGCGCATCATCACGCCCTCGAGCACGGCTTGGCCGCCGTAGTTGATGCGCAGCTCGTTGCTTTGCGCGTCAGCCGCCGTCACGTCTGCCGTCGATCTTTCTGCGGTGGGATCACGGCGCAGGCGCCGCGTATCCGTCGCTAGGCCTCGACGCGCGCTCGCCTGCGGCGTCGCTCGAACCGCTCCACCTGGCCGGCGGTGTCGACCAGTCGCTGCTGCCCCGTGAAGAACGGGTGGCACTCGGCGCACACGTCAACGTTGATGGTGGCAACCGTGGCGCGCGTCGTAAAGCTGTTGCCGCAGGCGCATGTGACGGCGCAATCGACGTAGTCAGGGTGAATCTCGGGCTTCATGCAGCGTCTCCCATGGACACCATAAAACCTATCACAGGGTTAGTGCTCAACCATGCGCGGCGGCTCGACGGGGCGCCCGATAAGCCGCCGGCGAGGCAGGCGCGCCAGCACCAGCAGCAGCAGCAGCAACAAGCCCATGAGGCCGAGAAACGCGTAGACCTTGTTCACCCGTTCCACGAGAAGCGCAATGACTCCCAGCCCGGCTGCCACTACGTAGTAGAACAGCGCCACCACGGGCTGTGCCAGACCCGCCTCCCACAGGCGATGGTGCAGGTGCCGCGCGTCGCGGGTGCTCATGCTCCCGCCCTGCGCCACCCGACGCACGATGGACCAGGCGACTTCCAGGATCGGCACGCCAAGCACGAGCATCGCCGTCGCGATCTTTGCTGGACCGAGAATCGCGATCACCGCCAGGCTGAATCCCAGAAAGTGCGAGCCGCTGTCGCCCATGATGATGCTCGCGGGGTAGAAGTTGAGCGGCAGAAACCCCAGCGACACGGCCGCGAGCGCCAGCGCAAGCGTCGCCACGTCGGGCAGCCCCAGGCGGCTGGAAAGCACCACAAGCACCAGGGCGGCAATCGTTGAAACGCCGCTCGCCAGCCCGTCCTGACCGTCCGTGAAATTGATGGCGTTCATCATGCCGACAATCCAAAACAAGGTGAATGGCACCACCACCACCAGCGGCAGTTCGATCACGCCGCCGAGCGGGTTGCTCACCGCGTCGATGCGAATGCCGCTGGCCAGCGGAATGGCCGCGGCCAATAGCTGGGCCAAGAACTTGTCTCGGGGACGCAGCCCGCGGATGTCGTCGACGAGCATCACGACGGCGATCACCGTCGCGCCGCCGAGCAGACCGGCCAGTGCGAGATCGTAGGGATGCGCCACCACCAGCGCCACGATGACGAAGGCCGCGTACATCGCCATCCCGCCCAGCCGAGGCACGGGCTTGGCGTGGATCCGATCCGGCCCCGGCTGGTGCATCCACCCGCGCCGGCGGGCCAGCGTGCGAATCGCCAGCGTGAGCAGGAGCGCCAGCGGCGCCCCGATGGCCAGCGCCAGCCAGTTCACGTCGGTCACGAGACGCCCACGCGTGATGCTGGAGAACGAGGGGTGGGACACCCAAGGTCCGTCATTCCCGCGAATGGAGACCTTTGCGTAACTCCTCCAGTGGAGATTGGAGAGCAGGCCGGGTTCCCTCGCCCTTGAAGGGAGAGGGCTAGGGTGAGGGTGATCCGGGGGTCGGGCGTGGGATGTCGACCATCTATGCAAAGGTCTCCGAAAGCGGGAATCCACTCCCAGCTCACCTGCCGACGACCGGAACAGGCTGCGCGCCCACCTGAGGGCTGGCAGCCGTTCCGCGGCCCACTAGGAATGTGTCGCAGCACGGAAGGTTGCATTGACCGATGAATCATCCGGCTCCTAAGATAGCGAGGGCTGCTGCGAGGTGGCTGGCAGAACTGGCTGTGCGTCGCCAGGAGGCACCTTTTCCGATACCCCCAGGCGTTGTTCGCGACCGACTGAAGCCCGCCCAAGCGGCGGGTCTTTTATTGGCGGAAACGCCGAGGAGGAGTTCTTGGTTCATATCACCGTAGGCGCCAACGAGAGCTTCGACGCCGCGCTGCGACGCTTCAACAAGAAGGTGCAGCAAGAGGGCATTATTACGGAGTCTCGGCGGCGGAGCGCATTCGACAAGCCCAGCGTGCTGCGCAAGAAGAAGGCGGCGGCCAAGCGCCGCAAGGCCCGGCGCGCCGCGCTCAAGGCCATGCAGGCGGAGAGCCAGGCGCTCTAGCGCGAATCCGCGTCGGCATGGGCGCATCGCAATACACCGCATGAGCTTGGTCGAACGAATCTCCGGCGATCTCACGTCCGCGTTGCGCAGCGGCGACCGGCCGCGCGTGCGACTGCTGCGGACGCTCCGGTCGGCCATCGCCTACGAGGCCAAGGACAATCAGCAGGACGCCGACGACGATCTGGTCCGCGCCGTGCTCGCCCGCGAAGCGCGACGGCGCGAAGAAGCAATCAAGCTTTATGAGTCCGGCGGCCGTGCGGACAAAGCCGCGGAAGAGCAAGCGGAGCTCCAAGTCATCGCCGCATATCTCCCGCCCGCAATAGACGCAGCGGCCATCGAGGCTGCCGCACGCGCCGTCATCGACGACACGGGCGCTTCCGGGCCGGGCGACATGGGCCGCGTGATGGGACCGCTGATGGCCCGCCTGCGCGCGCAGGGCACCGTGGACGGCAAGGCCGTGAGCGCGACGGTGCGCGCCCTGCTTATCGATTCGTGACCCAAACGGCGCTGACGCTGGAGCTGGTCGACGCACACGAATTGACCGAACCCATGCGCGCACTGGCGGCGCGGGTCGCAACGGCAGTGGCCGGCGCCGGCGATTTGCGGGGCACGGTTGTGCTGAGAATCTGCAGCGATGCCGAAATGCGCCGGCTGAACCGGCAGTTTCGCAACGTCGACCAACCGACAGACGTGCTCGCCTTCCCGCCCGACGCCACCGCGCCTGGTTCCGACTCCGAGACCATGGGGGACGTGGCGCTCTCGTATGAGCGAGTCGTTAGCCAGGGGCAGGCGCACGGCCACGGCCCGGAGCGCGAGTTCGCCTATCTCATCACCCATGCCCTCCTTCACTTCGCCGGCCATGCGCACGACAACGCGCCGGACCACCGGCGCATGCGGCATCTCGAGGAGCGGATCCTGGCCTCCATCGGGCTGACACGCGACCAGACCGCGGCCGCCTAGACGGTGCGCCGCCTCACGCGAGCGGCCCCGGCCAAGATCAACCTCGGATTGCAGGTCACCGGCCGCCGGCCGGACGGGTATCACGAGCTGGTGACGGTGATGCAAACGCTGGAGCTTGCGGACGAAGTGAGCGTGGAATCCGCTCCAACCGTTACCGGTCGGCCATCCCTTCCAGGCCTGTCGCCGGAGGACGACCTGGCTCTGCGCGCGGCGCATCTGCTGCGTCGGACGCTCGGCGTAGAGTCCGGCGCGCACGTCAGCGTCGAGAAGTGCACTCCGGCGGCCGCCGGCTTGGGGGGCGGCAGCGCCGACGCAGCCGCGGTACTCGCGGCCCTGAACCAACTTTGGGGTGCTGACGTCGACCATTCGCGTCTCGTGCAGATCGCAGCCGCACTGGGCTCCGACGTGCCGTTTCTGGTACGCGGCGGAACGGCGCTGGCCACCGGTCGCGGCGAAGTCCTGCGCCAGCTGCCGCCGGCCCCGATGCGGCATGTCGTGCTAGTGCGACCGGACATTGCGCTAAAAACCGCCGATGTCTATGCGGAGTTGCGGTCATCTGAGTGGAGCGACGGCAAGCGAACGATGAATCTTGCCCGTGCGATTGCTGCGGGCGAGCTGCCGGCAGACGCAATGCGCAACGACCTCACGCCGGCTGCATCGCGGCGGGCGCCGGTCGTCGGCGACATCCTCGCGGAACTGCACGCGGCGGGCGCCCGTCCGGCGGTGATGGCCGGCAGCGGCGCCACCTGTTTCGGGCTGTTTACCGACGCTGTAGCTGCCGAGGATGCCGTCGAGCGCGGGCGAGTCGCCGGCCACTGGGCACACCTCACCCGCTTTCGCCCGGCTGCCGACGCGTAGCAAGTGCGGGACGGCATCCGTTGACCCATTGTTATCCGATCTCTACGCTGAACCTGGATGGGGAGTAGCCAAGGGGTAAGGCAGCGGATTTTGGATCCGCGATTCGGAGGTTCGAATCCTCCCTCCCCAGCCGCGAGCCGCTCATGACGCCAACAGCAGTAATCCTGGCCGCTGGACGCGGTGTGCGCATGGCCGCGTCAGGCCCGAAGGTGCTGCATCAAGTCGCCGGCTGGCCGCTGGTGGCGCACGTCGTGGCAACCGCGCGTGAGGCCGGCTGCGACCCGATCGTGGTGGTCGCATCGTCGGAGGTCGACCTGCGCGATGCCGTGGGCGAGAACGTGCGCATCGTCGAGCAGCCGCCCCACGACTACGGAACCGCGGCGGCCGCGCAGGCGGCCGGCGTCTGGGACAAACCCGGCACGGTTGTCGTCTTGTACGGCGATTCGCCGCTGCTCACGACGCAAACCGTCCGTGAGCTGGCGGCCCTGCGTGACGAGCGCGACGCCGCGATCGTCGTGGGGTGGACCGAGGCGCAAACGCCGGGCGACTACGGCCGGGTCGTGATGTCCGGCGACGGATCGGTGCAGGCAATTGTCGAGGCGGCTGACGCGGATCCGGCAACCTACGCCCTGACCGCGCGCAATTCCGGTTTGATGGCGTTCGACGCCGAGTGGCTTGGCACCGCCCTGCCGCGAGTGCCCCAAAGTCCAGCGACGGGCGAGCGCTACCTGACGGCCGTGATCGAGCTCGCCATTGCCGATGGTCGTCAGGTGGCCGCTCACCTGATCGCCAACGACGCGGAGACCATCGGCTGCGACGATCTCGTCCGCCTGGCGGAGGCCGAGCAGGCCATGCAGCATCGTCTGCGCCATTCGCTCATGGAGCAGGGCGTGCAGCTGCGGGACCCCACGACGACCTATCTGCACCGTGGCGTGACCGTCGGCCCCGGCTCCGTGCTCCTGCCGGGCACGTCACTTGAGGGCGCCACCGCTGTTGGCGCCGGATCGACCATTGGGCCGAACTGCCGGCTCATCGACGCGACCGTTGGCGTGGATTGCGTCGTCGAATCGTCGCGGGTGTCCGCCTCGAGCCTCGGTGACCGCGTCGTGGTCGGCCCGTTCGCTCACGTGCGCGGCGGCTGCGCCATCGGGCCCGACAGTCACATCGGGTCACAAACCGAACTCAAGGCCGCAAAGCTCGGAAGCCGCGTGCACGTGCACCATTTCGGCTATCTTGGAGACGTGGAGATTGGCGATGGTGCAAACATCGGGGCCGGCACGGTGACGTGCAACTTCGACGGTACGACCAAGCACCGCACCGTGATCGGCGCTGAAGCCTTCATTGGCAGCGACACCATGCTGATCGCCCCCGTGACCGTCGGCGAGGGCGCGCGAACCAGCGCCAGCGCGGTCGTCACGAGGGATGTCCCGCCGGGCATGTTGGCGGTGGGCATTCCGGCGCGAATCCGTCGCTAGCGGAGTAGGTGGGAGGCCTCCGTGGACGGCGAGCTGAAGATATTTTCCGGGAGCAGCAACCGGGGCCTAGCTGCGCGCATTGCACGCACGCTTGGACGCCCGCTAGGCGAAGCGACGGTCGGCCATTTCCCCGACGGCGAGTCGCACATCCAGATCTCGGAAAACGTACGCGGCACTGACGCCTTTGTCGTGCAGTCGACCTGCGCGCCGGTAGACCGCAACCTCATGCAGCTTCTGATCATGATCGACGCGCTGCGCCGGGCATCCGCCGGTCGCGTCACGGCGTTGATGCCGTACTTCGGCTACGCGCGGCAAGAGAAGAAATCCACCGGCCGCGAACCGATCACGGCCAAGCTCGTCGCCAATATCCTCGAGGCAGCCGGGGCCTCCCGTATCGTGACCCTTGACCTCCACGCCCCAGCGGTTCAGGGATTCTTTGATATCCCCGTCGATCACCTGCTGGCTGCGCCGCTGCTTGCCGACGCGATCGAGCGAATGGGACTGACGCAACCGGTCATCGTGTCGCCCGATGCCGGCGGCGTAACCCGTGCGCACGACTTCAGTCAACGAGTCAGCGACGCGCCCTTGGCCGTCGTCTTCAAGAATCGCACCGCAGCGGATAGGATTGAGCACCTGCAAATCGTTGGAGACGTCGAAGGACGCGACGCCATCGTGGTGGATGATCAGGTCTCGACCGGCCACACGCTGGTTGAGGCCAGCGAGGCCCTGCGCGAACGCGGCGCACGCAGCGTGTACGCCTGCGCCGTGCACCCCGTATTTGCCGCGGATGCGCTCGAACGGATCCAGGACGCGCCCATCGAGCGGCTCTTCATCACGGACACGATCCCGATTGAAGACGGACTCATGAACGGCAAAATACAATTGGTCCACACGCACGACTTGTTTGGAGAGGCTGTCCGCCGGATTCATAACGATGAATCCGTCACGGCATTGTTCAAGTGAGAGCCCGAATTCGGGATATCGAGAGTGGGCGCGCGAACGCGGACCGCGCGGCACCCGAGGGCGTACGCACCCGTCAGTGCGGCGTCTGAACGAGGAGCGGATCCTTTTTGGATCCTGTTAGTTGGCTCGGTCTAGTCGGCATTCTCATAATGACGGGGCTTTCCGCCGTCGCCAGCGCCGGTGAGAGTGCGCTCAACGAAAAGGCGCGCACCGATCTCGAACCGCCTGCGCCCAACGCCCCAGGCCCGGCGCGGCGGCGCCATGAACTCCTAACGAATCGATTCCGATTCTGGGTCGGGCAGCGCCTCAGCGACACCGTCGCCCTCCTCGTTTCAGCCACGCTTGCGGCCACCCTGATGGCCGACGCACTAATGACCGTGGTCCCGAACCGCGCCGGGAGCGTGGTCATTGCCATCGGCGCGCTCGGCGTGCTGCACGCGGGCTTCGCCCGCATCCTGCCGCGCATCCTGGCGCAGCGATATCCGCAGACACTGGCCGAGCGTCTCACGTTCGTTCCCTGGTTGATCTACGAGGCGTTCCTCCCGGCGACGCGCCAGCTCGAAAAGCTGTTGAGCCCGGCCGAGCAGGAGGCGTGGAAGGCGCCCGACCCGGAGGACGCCGCGGTGTTGAACGCCGTGGAGGCCGGTACGCGCGGCGGCATGATCGACGCCTATGACTCTCAGATGATCGCCAACGTCATTCAGCTCGGCGATCGCGTCGCGCGCCAAGTCATGACGCCCCGCCCCGACATCGTGGCCGTGCCCCAAACCCACCGGGTTCGGACGGCGCTGGCGTTGGCGCACGAGCATGGCCTCTCGCGGCTTCCCGTCTACGGTGACGACCTCGACGCCGTCGTGGGCATATTGCACGTGCGGGAGGCCAGCGCGGCCCTGCTCGACGGCCAACCGCCGCCTGATCTTTCATCGCTCGTCCGCCCGCCGCTCTTCGTGCCGGAATCGCAGCGCGTCGACCTGCTGTTGCGCGACCTGCGCGCCCGCAACACGCATATGGCCATCGTGGTGAACGAGCACGGCGAAACCGACGGACTGGTCACCATTGAGGATCTCTTGGAAGAAATCGTGGGCGAGATCGAAGATGAGTTCGACTCGCCGGAAGTTCCCATCGAGTCCGCCGGCGTGGGGACGGTCGAGGCGGACGCGAGCGTCCTCATCACCGAAGTCAATGCGGCACTCGGGCTGGACCTGGCCGCCGACGATGTCGACACGATCGGCGGCCTCGTCTACAACGCAATGGGGGTCATTCCAAACCCCGGCGATTCCGTCGCCGTGGACGGTGCGACGCTCGAGGTGCTCGCCACGGACGCCAATCGGATCATGCGCGTGCGGGTGCGCAAAATTCCCGCGGAGCCGGCTCATGGAGGCTGACCAGCCTCCCGATACGGTGCCCCAATACAGTTCCGCTGCCGCCAGCCGCGCACGGATTGCCGGCCGGCGCGGCTGGTCGCGTCGGCCTAAGGTCAGGTAGGGAACGCCGCCATAGAAATCATCGCCGGTCTTGCGGTGTTCGTGGTGCTCATCGCCATCAATGCGCTATTCGCCGGCGGTCAGTTCGCCCTGGTCGCCGTGGATCGCTATCGCATCGACGACATGGTCAGGCGCAACGTGCGCGGCGCGCGTCCCGTGCAGCAGGCCCTGCGGACGCTTTCGTTCCAGCTCTCGGGCGCCCAACTCGGAATCACCATCAGCTCGCTGATTTTGGGATGGGTGGTCGATGGCGCCCTCTCGCCCATGTTGCGGCCGTTGTTGGGTTGGGTGCCGCCGGGATCGATCGGCGCCGCAACCGCGGGGATCGCCCTCGCCCTCGCAACCGCGCTGCAGATGGTCTTTGGCGAGCTGGCGCCGAAGAATCTCGCCATCGCGCGGCCGGCCCGGACCGCCCTCGTCTTCGTGCCGCCCGTACTTCTGATCAACATGCTGGCTCGACCCCTCATTCGGTTCCTGAATGCCGCCGCCAACTGGTCCATGCAGCGCGTGGGGATTCAGCCGCGCGAGGAACTCCCCGGCGTCGAGTCGCTCGAGGAGCTGCGCAGCACGCTCCGCTGGGCGGCGCTGGAGGGTGAGATCGAGGGCGTGGAGCACACCCTGCTCGATCGCGCGCTTAGCCTGCGCGACAGCGTGGCGCGCGATGTTCTCGTCCCGCGCTCGTCCGTCATATCGCTGCCCAGCGATGCCACCTACGCAACCTTGATCGAAGCCGCCCAAGCCAGCGGGCACTCGCGCTTTCCGGTCCAGCATCCGAGCGGCTCCGGGTTCGTGGCCATCGCGCACGTGAAAGACGCGCTCCGGGTCGCGGCGGACGACCGCGCGCGGACAGTGATCGCACCTGGCAGCCAACCGCTGGTGGTTGTCCCCGAATCCACCAACCTGCACAGCCTGCTGGTTGAGTTGCAGCAGCGCGGGCAGGCGATGGCCATCGTCCTCGACGAGTTCGGCAACGAAGCGGGGCTCGTCACGATCGAGGACATCGTCGAACGGGTGCTGGGCGCGATCGAGGACGAATATGACCCGCCGGCCGTGCGTCTCGCGACGCCGACTGGAACCGGCATCTATGAGGCGGACGGACGCATCCGGCGGCAAGAGCTGCTGGAAGCCACCGGGTTCCAAGTGCCCCAAGGGCGCTACGACACCCTGGCGGGACTGTTGTTCGTTCGCATTCAACGAGTGCCGAACGTCGGTGCGCGCGTCGAGATCGACGGTTGGCGCTTTCAGATTCTCGAAATGGACGGTCCCCGCATCGCGCAGGTGTTGCTCACCTCGCCGGCGCGCCTGAGGGATCGCTCATGAACGGTGTGTTTCTCCTGGCGGCCATTCTGCTGCTCGGCGTCAACGCGTTCATGGTCGCGGCGGAGGTCGCCATAACCGCGGCTGCCGGACGCCGATCGGCCATCGAGGCCCAGGCCGCGCTCGGCGGCTACCGTGCCCGTCTGGCCAGCGCCTCGCTGCGTGAGCTGGCCTTCATGCTCACCGGCGCGCAGTTCGGGATCACCTTGGCCTCACTGGGGCTTGGGTTCGTCGCCGAGCCGGCCATTGCCGACCTGATCATCCACGCGGTCGGCGACCACATTGAGCTTCCCGAGATCGTGATTCACGGCATCGCCACCGCAATCGCCCTCATCCTCGTCGTCTTCCTCCACATGGTGCTCGGCGAGATGGCGCCCAAGAACATCGCCATCGCCGAACCAATCCGGACCATGCTCTGGGTCTCGGTGCCGTTCCGGGCCTACGCCAACGCGATTCGACCGGTGCTTTGGGCCCTTAATGGCATGGCCAATCTCGTGCTGCGTGCCTTCGGCATTGCCCCGCGCGAGGAGCTTCACGCCCGCTACACCGCGTCGCAGATCGGCGAGATGCTCTCGGCGCTGCGTCGCATCGGAGCCATCGACATGTCCGACTATCGGCTAGCCCAGGGCGCCATCGGCCTCGAATGGCGCAAGGCCCGCGACATCATGCTGCCGCGATCGTCGGTCGTAACCGTTCCCGCCACCGCAACCATTCGTGAGATCGAGGCCCTGGCCGCCGAAACCGGGCACTCCCGATTGCCGGTGCTCGGCAGCCAACCGGACGAATTCCGGGGATTCGTGCACGTCAAGGACCTGCTGGCGCAAACCGACCTGCGTCCGTCGTCGACGCTGCCCGCCGCCATGATCCGCCGTCTACCGGTGGTGCCCGAGACCGCCACGCTGGGCGCGGTGCTGCTCGACATGCGGCGCCGGCGCAGCCACATGGTGCTCGCCATCGATGAGCACGGCAGCCCGGCAGGCGTGGTCACCTTGGAGGATCTTCTCGAAGAGCTGGTGGGCGAGATCGCCGACGAGTTCGATCGACAGGCCCAACTACCGCCGCCAGGACGCGGACGCATGGTGGTGGCCGGCAGCCTGCGTCCCGCCGACCTCGAAGATCGGACCGGCCTTCAGCTTCCGGAGGGCGCCTACTCCACGGTGGCCGGCTACGTGATGAACCAGCTAGGAGCCATGCCCCGTGTGGGACAGACCGTGACGCATCAGGGTTGGCAACTCCGCGTCCGCCGCATGGAAGGCCCCCGCGTGGTCGAAATCGAGCTCGTGCCTCCAGAGACGACAGCGAAGTCCGGCGACGGCGGCGATTCCGCGTGACGGCGGCCGTTGCTCGCACTACTGCCGCCGCTTAGGCTGAGGCCATGCCGGAAATGGGACGGTCGCACACATATCGCGCCGAGGGCATCGTGCTTGGCCGGCGCGACCTGGGCGATGCCGACCGCATCGTCACGCTCTTCACACGCGAGTTCGGACGGCGGCGCTTGGTCGCGCGCGGCTCGCGGCGGCCGGCCAGCCATCTGGCGCCCAGCATCGAGCTGTTCAATCGCGTCCGCATCTTGGGCGTCGTGGGCTCGTCGCTCGACATCCTTTCGCAGGTCGAGGAGTTGGAATCGCATCCGCGCCTGCGGACCGATCTGGCGGCCTTCGCCGCCGCGGGGTGGTCCGTGGAGTTGCTCGACGGCCTGAGCGAAGACAACGAGCCATCGCTTGACGCCTACGAGGCGATGCTCACGTTTCTCCGGGGGCTCGACCTGAGCTCTGATCCGCCTGAGCTCTGGCTCACGGCGCTGGCATGCATCCTCCTGAAGCTGCACGGTTATTCGCCCGAGCTTGGCCGCTGCACCACCTGCGGACAGCCGCTGCAACCCGGCGACCATCGCTTTGCCAGCGCGGCGGGAGGAGTCGTCTGCCCGACCCACAGCCGTGACCATGAAACACGTCCCCTGAGCGTCTCGGCGCTCAAGGTGCTGCGCTATCTCGCGCGCGATGGCTTTCACGCCGCCGCGCGTTTGCGCGTGGATACTGCCGTGCGCACCGAGGTTCGAGACATCCTGCGGGCGTATTCGACGACAATCCTCGAACGCGACGTCAAGTCCGCACGCATGCTGACACCGGCGGCGCCTGGGAAACTGGCAGCGCGCTGACCGGCCCCACCCAAGGCGCGATCGACAGCGCGTCGACCCCGCATCGGAAGGACTAGCCATGGCTGCGCCGGACCTCGACACACTCGTCGCTCTCGCGAAGCGACGCGGCTTCGTGTTCGGGAGCTCCGAAATCTATGGCGGGTTTGCCAGCACCTGGGACTACGGGCCGCTGGGCGCGGAGTTGATCCGCAACATCAAGGAGGCGTGGTGGCGCCGCGTGGTGATGGCTCGCGAGGACGTGGTGGGGCTGAATGCCTCGATCCTCATGCACCCCCGCATCTGGGAGGCCTCGGGGCACGTGGAGAACTTCAACGACCCCCTGGTCGAGTGCCCCGATTGCCGGCGTCGCTATCGCCAGGATGACGTGCCTGAGGGTACGTGCCCCCACGACGGAGCGGCGCTCACCGAGCCCCGACGCTTCAACACCATGTTCAGCACGCAGGTCGGGCCCGTGCAGGAATCGTCCGCCACGGCCTATCTGCGGCCGGAAACCGCCCAGGCCATCTTCGTGAATTTCAAGAACGTCCTGGACTCGACGCGCGTGCGGCTGCCGTTCGGAATCGCCCAGATCGGCAAGGCCTTCCGCAACGAGATCACCACGGGCAACTTCATCTTCCGCAGCCGTGAGTTCGAGCAGATGGAGTTGGAGTATTTCGTGGAGCCGGGGCAGGACGCGTCGGCCTACGAATCCTGGATCGACGAGCGCTTCGACTGGTGGCAGGAATTCGGCCTCAGTCCCGACCGCCTGCGTCTACGACCCCATGGCGCCGATGAGCTTTCGCACTACGCGAAGGGCACCACCGATATCGAGTACGACTTCCCCTTCGGCTGGGGTGAGCTCGAAGGCATCGCCAACCGCACCGACTTCGATCTCGCACGGCATGCGGAAGCGAGCGGCGAGACTCTCACCGTCTTCGACGAAGCGTCCAAGTCGCACATCCGCCCCTATGTCATCGAGCCGTCGGGCGGCGTCGACCGGGCGGCGCTTGCGTTCCTGGCCGACGCCTACACCGAGCAGGAAGTGCGCGGCGAGAAACGGGTGTTCCTGAACCTTGACCCGCGACTGGCGCCCATCAAGGCCGCCATATTTCCGTTGGCGCGCAACAAGCCCGATCTGGTCAAGCTGGCACGCGACGTGCGAGCCCGCCTGGCGGCGTCGTGGGCGGTCTTCTACGACTCCGGTGGATCCATTGGGCGGCGCTACGCCCGCCAGGACGAGGCCGGGACGCCGTTCGGCATCACCGTGGACTACGAATCGCTCGACGACCGCTCGGTGACCGTCCGTCACCGCGACACGATGGCTCAGGACCGCGTGGCCGTGGACGATCTGCACGGCTACTTGGCCGAGCGGCTGGCCTGGTAGGCGGCCGTGGACGGCGAGGGCGGTCAACCGGCGGCAGGGTCGTATTCGCGCGCCGAGCGCATCATCCTCGGCCCGTTTCGTCGGGGAATGGCCCTCGTCCTCGCGCCGGTGGTGGCGGTGCTTGCCCGCATGGGCGTACCGCCGACGGCGGTGTCGTTCAGCCAGATTCCCATCGGTTTCGCCGCCGCGGCGCTGATCGCGCATGCGCCGCGGGTGGCGCTGGGACTATTCGTGGCAACGCTGCTTCTGGACGCGATCGACGGCGCGCTCGCCCGACGCACGGGAAAGTCCTCGCCCTTCGGCGCCCTGGCGGATCAGGTCGCCGACCACGTTCGCGAGATCACCTTCGTCGGCGGCCTGGTCGCCGCCGGCGCGCTGCGCGGCGAGATCGGCGTGGCCTATGCGCTGTCGTATCCGCTGGTGAATTTCCTGCTCTATGCCGCCAATCGCCACGGCGCCGACGTGCCGCTGGCGATCAAGACCTGGATGTCGTTCTACCCCTTCCTGCTCATCTACCTGTGGCTGGAGATCAACTGGCTCGACTACGCCGGCGCGGCGTCCGCCGGATTCATGGCCGCGACATCGATCATGGCGCTGGTGCTGATTCGCCGGCGCATCGACGGCATGCCGGGCGCCGAACCCGTCGAGTAAAGCCCAGGTCACCCCTCGGGCCGTTGCCCTCCGGCGGTGTCCACCACCCATTGCCAAGGTCGGAAACGCTGCACCGGCGAATCCGGACGGGCGCCGTCCCACATGATGACCAGCGGCGGCCCGATGCGGTCCAAGGGCGGAAACTGGAACCAGCCGCGTTCAACCGCCCCCGCTTCCACCCGTCCGCGCGGGGGCGGCACGCCGTGTCCGGTCGGGAACATCGCCTGGTACTCCGCATCGCCCCGCTGCACCAGCACCCCCGTCCCAATGGCGCTAATGGTCTCGTCGCTCTGGTTCTCCACCACAAATAGGAGCCGGGTCTCCTCCGCGGCGAACTCAATTCGCTCAAGCGTCACGCGAATATCTAGCTGGGTGAGCGTTTGACCGACGTCGACCGACCATACGGCGGGGCGAATTCCGAGGCGATCGGTGATCGTCAGCGCCGTCACGCGCACGCGAGGCACCTGCGCCTCGCGTCCATCGGGATAGGTGTGCGTCTCGTCGCCCTCGACAACGCCGCGCACGACCACGAACGCACCTGCCTCAAGCTCGGGCGGCGCCCCCTGGATGACGAACGCCGTCGGCAGGTCGTCGTTGTCAAAGTCCACCCACACCAGGAATGTCGTCTCATCTCCATCCGGCAGATCGGCGACCTGAAACACCCAGCCGCGCAATTCCACCTGTCGGCCGACAATTTCGGCAGCGTCCGGGTGAGCCACTATCCAATCACTGTTGGTGAGCAGCGATTGAACGGCCGTGGGTGTCGCGGGGTCCACCGGCTCGTCCGCCGTCGGTCCGCACGCCGTCAAGAGCGCCACGCCGGCGACGAGCCCCGCCACAACCATGCACATCGAGCGCCGGCCGGTCATACTGCGGCGGTTGAGCACGGGCATCTCCAGGAGGCGCCATGGCGCGCACACGGGCAGCAATCATCGGTCTCGGCCGCATCGCCAGCACCATCGACGACGAGATTCAGGTCTACGACGGGCACTCCCTCCCCTATTCCCACATTGCCTGCCTTCAAGCCGTTCCCGAAGTTGAGATCGTTGGCATGGCCGACACCTGGGAAGAGCAGCGCGAGGCCGCGCGACAGCGCTGGGGCTTCGACGCGATCTACGCCGACTATCGCGCGATGCTCGACGAAACGCGACCCGACATCGTGAGCGTGTGCACCTCCGCGGCGCCTCGCGCCTCCATCCTGATCGACATTGCCCGAGGAGACTACGGGGTCAAGGCCATCTGGGCCGAAAAGCCGATCACCATTTCTCTGCAAGAGGCCGACGACGTGGTCGACGCCTGCAATAGCGCGGGCATCGCGCTCGCCGTCAACTGCACGCGCCGCTGGATGGACACCTATACCCAATCCCTGCGCATGGTCAACGACGGCCTCATCGGCGACGTATTGCACGTTGAGGCTCGGGCACGATCGGGGCTTTCGCACAACGGCAGTCACATGCTCACTACGCTCACCATGTTCACCGGCGGTCGCGCCGATTGGGTCGTGGGTGAGCTGGGTCCGGACGAAGACCCCATGAGCGAAAACGACTTCACGGCCAGCGGCTACCTCGCGTTTCCCAACGGCGTGCGCGGCTATTTTCGCGCGCTGGACAACGGTCCCAATGATCATTCGTACGACATCACCGGCTCGACCGGCATGATCCGCATCATGGGCGACGGGCGCGCCACCGAGCTTTGGACCAGCGAGGCCCCCGTTGGCGGACAGCGAAATTCGCAGGCGGCCCGTCGCTTCTTCCCGCCCGAGCGCCAGGTACGCGCCGGAGCCGTGAATGTGATCTACGACCTGCTGCACTGCATCGAGACCGGCGACACCCCCAAGTGCAGCGGCGAGGACGCGCGCGAAGCGCTGGAAATCGCCGTCGCCACGCGCCAATCGCACCGACGCGGCATCGTGCCTGTGGACCTGCCGGTCGAGGACCGCCGCGAGCGCATCATTTCAGCGGAAGTCATCAACAGCGGCGGCCTTCCACGGGCCGTCCAGCGACAGCGCGAGGCCCGCGGCTAGAACTGCGCCCACGACATCGCATTCCTCAAGTGAGCGCACCGAAATAGGACACGGCGGACTCACCGAGCCGCGCCAGCGCGTAGCCGCCCTCCAGCACGTGGAGCGTGGGAACGTCTAGAGCCGCGATTTCGGCGCTGATGCGCGCGAAATCCTCACTGCGCAGCGCAAACGACGCGATCGGGTCGTCGGCATGGGTGTCGAATCCCAGCGAGACGATGAGCCTTGCCGGAGCGAACGCCGCAATCCGTTCGCAGGCACCCGAAAGCGCGCTGGCGTAGTCATCAATCGCGGTTCCCGGCCACAGCGGATAGTTGTGGTTGAGTCCCTCGCCCATCGCCTGACCCGCGCTCCGCGGCGGTTCCCGAGAATCCCGGATAGGCCCAGCGGGGATCCGCGTGCAGCGAGGCATACAGAATGTCGCTCCGGTCGTAGGTGAGGTGCTGCGATCCGTTGCCGTGGTGATAGTCCACGTCCAGAATGGCGACCCGACCCGTCGGGAGCAGCTCATGGGCGGCGATGACCGCGTTGTTGAAATAGCAGAAGCCGCCCATTCGATCATGCTCCGCGTGATGGCCCGGCGGGCGACACAGCGCGAGCACGTGGGGCGCTCCTTCGGCGACCCGCGCCGCACCGGTCACGGCCACGTCAACCGCCGATCGCGCCGCCCGGTACGTCGCGCGCATCAGCGGAGCGTCGGTGCCGAAAGCGAAGTAGCTCGCCCGTATGTCCAGCCGATCACTGCCGAGCACCGCTTGATCCGCCGACACGCCGGCTGGTGCGAGCTGCTCATCGGCGTCCAATTCCGCACACGCCTCGTCCATGAACTGGCGGTAGGCCGCTGCATGGACACGGTCCACGAGGCCATCGTCGCAAGGCTCTGCCGGGATCAGTTCCGCCAGATCAGCCTTGACCAGCGCCTCACGGATCAATCTGGGCCGGGAAGGGACCTCGGGATGCGGATAGTCGACGCCGTCGATGGCCTGCAGCGTCGGTGCGTGGCCAACGTGGTCGTCGGACCAGACCACCGGGATACGGCCGCCCGACACGGCTAGGCGGTCGATTCGCGCGCGCTGCGCTCCAGTCGGTCCAGCGTGCGCCACGAGGGCAGCAGCTCCGGGACCCCAGTGCGCGGCTCCCGCCCTTCCATGACCGCGCTGACGAACTCGCGGTTTTGGCGCGGCACGGCGCCCATTTGCTCCTCCCGCGCCACCACCTCGCCCGCATGGTTGACCAGCACGTCATGGAGAAAGGTGAATGTGTCTTCCTCGCAGATCAGCACGGTGCGCGTCGTCACCTTGTCAACCATCGCGTTGTACGAGAGCACCAGCGACGCCAGGCCGCCGCCGGGGAAGCCCAACTGCATCGACAGGTCCAGCGGCACCTGGTTGGGTCCGCTGGGCGGGCCGTAGAGCGCGCGGGCGACGTGCGGCTCATCGCCGAACATCCACAACGCGTTGTCCACCGCGTGGCCGCCGTGGTGCCACAGGATGTCGTCCACCCAGCTGCGCTGCCGCCCGGTCCAGCCAATGTTTTCGCGGCGGAAAAAATGCCAGTCGCGATGGAGGTGCAGCGGACGCAGGCTGCCGCGGGCAATGCGCTCATGCAGCCAAAGGTTGGGGGCGTAGTAGCGCTCGGTGTGGCAAATCATCAGCGTGATACCGGCGGCGCGGGCCGCCCGGTCAAGCTCCTCGGCCTGATCGAGGCGCAGCGTCATCGGGATCTCGAGCAGCACGTGCTTGCCCGCCGCAATGGACGCCATAGCCTGCTCGTAGTGCATTCGATTCGGCGACGTGATCAGCACCGCATCGACGTTGGGTCGCGCCAGCGCCTCGGCAAGTTCGGTCGTGGCGAACTTGGCGTGGCACGTCTCGGCAAACTCCTCGGCCGACGGCTGCAGCCGGCTCACCACGCTGTCGATGACAACCCCCTCCATGTCCAGCAGCGCGTCGCGGTGAAACGTCGTGATGGCACCGGAACCAACGATGCAAAAGCGCATGAGCGGGTGGTCCTGCGGCGAGAGCGGTGCCCTAAGGTAGCGCGCCAGACGGCGCGCTCACGACTTCAGAACCACGGGCGTGAGCTTCGCGAGCCACGCACAAGGGAGAACCGGCCCCTTCGTGGTGCGCCCTCCCCGTTCGTGGTGAGCCTGTCGAACCACGCCCTTCGACAAGCTCACGGTCGCTACGCGAACGCGATGTACCTCACCCAGATCCAAACCGTGGAAATCGCCATGCACACCACGGCAACCGGCACGCCATAGCGCATGAACTGCCCAAAGCCGATCTTGTAGCCCTCGCGCTCGGCAATCCCGGCCAGGATCACGTTGGCCGACGCGCCGATGATCGTGGCGTTTCCGCCGAGGTCGGCGCCCAGCGCCAACGACCACCAGAGAATGTTGTCGGGGTTGAGGCCGGCGGCTTCGAGGTTCTGCACCACCGGCAGCATCGTGGCGGCGAACGGAATGTTGTCCACGATGGCCGACGCAATACCGCTCACCCAGATCGTCAGCACCGCCGTCGCGAAGACGTTGCCCTGGGTCAGGTCGCGAATGAAGTTGGCGATCGCATCCAGCACCCCCAGCTCCACCAGGCCGCCGACCATCATGAAGAGCCCGACGAAGAACATCACGCTCGGCCACTCGACCGCGGCCATCGCCTTATGCGGATTGGCCCGCAGCAGCAGCATGGCCAGCGCGGCGCCGCCGAGCGCGATCGTGGCAGGTTCCCAGTGCAGCGCGCCGTGAATCAGAAACCCGAAGACCGTCAGTGCCAGCACGGCCAAGCCGATCTTCAGGCCGCGCCGGTCGGTGATGTACTCGGCCGGGTCCAGCTTCGCGAGCGCGGCGGCATGCACGGGCTCTACCGCCAGCTGGCCCCGAAACATCCAACGCAGGCTCAGCAAAAACAGCGGCAGCATGATCAGGATCGGCGGGGTCATATGGGCCGCGAATTCGGCGAAGTCGATGTTCCCCGCGCTTCCAATCAGGATGTTGGGTGGGTCGCCAATCAACGTGGTCGCGCCGCCAATGTTGGACGCCAGGATCTCGGCGATGAACAGCGGAATCGGATTGATGTGCAGCTGGCGAGCCACCATCAAGGTGATGGGCGCGATGAGAATGACGGTCGTGACGTTGTCCAGGAACGCGGAGAGCACCGCGGTGATCACCGACAGCGCTACGGCCAGATGAATTCCGTTGCCGCCCGTTCGCTGTGCCGCGACGATCGCTAGGTACTGAAACGCGCCCGTCTCGCTGATCAATCCCGCCAGCACCATCATGCCGACGAGCAGGAAGATCACGTTGAGATCGATGTGCTCGAAGGCGAGGTGCTGATCAATGACGCCGATCATGATCATCAGCACGCCGCCCGCGATGGCGACCGCCGACTTGGGCACGCGATCGCTCGCAATAGCGGCGTACGCGAGCACGAAGATCACGATGCCAGCGACAAGTAACGCAGTGGCGGGGTCAGCGTGTTCGGTCATGGCGTCCGTTCAAGTGCAGAGCGGCAGGTCAAACGCCGCGGGCGGCATAACGCCAGCCGGCATGCCCGAAGGCACAGGCCGAGCTGGCCGACGCAATCGTAGCCAATCGTAAGGCGCTGTCACTCCCTCAAAGCGTCAAGCGCCGGCCGCAGCGCGGAGCGGAGGCCGACCAGGCCGTCACGCAAGTCACGCCGGAACTGCGCCGCGTCACCAATCTCGATGGGCAGCCGCCACAAATCCAGCGCCTGCGGCCACCAGGCCGCGCCATCGATCCAAGCCAGCGCGGCGATGGAGCGAGGCACGCCGCGCTCCAGCGGATCGGCGACGACGCGCAACGCCGCGGCGGGAATGCCCTGAGCCGACGCCCGAGCGAGCACGGCATATGACTCACTGTCCACCGTCAGCGCGCCGTCCGCGCCGAGCCGACGCTTGGCGGCACTATCGGCCACACCGTCCACGGTCCAACCCTCGCCGCGCATCGCGTCGACTCCGGCCTCTCGCAGCGCCACCTCGACGGCCTGGACGAGATCAGGCGAAACCGATACACGCGAATCAGCGGTGCGCACCGTGTCGAGCACAACGGGTGTGCCGGGCGAAAGATCGGGCTGAAGCCCTCCCGCGATCCCGGCGACCAGCACGGCCCTGGGCCGCCATCGCGCGAGCGCGGCGTCGGTCGCTCGCGCGGCGTTGGCCGGACCGATGCCACAGCGCTCGGCTACCACGCGCGGGGGCTCATGGACCGGCGGCGCGTGCCACACCGATTCCCCGCGAACGGCATCCGGCAGCTCGCGCATTTCGGCGCGAACCGCCATCACCACGAGGACAGGACCCGCCCCAGTCACGCGTTTAGCTGCTCTTCCCACATTGACGGTTCACAACGATCCTCCATGAGCTTGAGGGAAACGGGAACTCCGTTCGTGGCGAGCCTCCGAGCCTCCGTTCGTGGTGAGCTTGTCGAACCACGCCCTTCAAAAGCCGAAGAGCCTGCCTGAGCTCACCGAAGGGGCAATCGCTCCCTGGACGCTTGCGCGTTCGATGGGGCGCCATTGATGATGCCCTGCGTCCCCGCGCCCGCGAAAGACTGCGACTCATGGCCTCTCCCCACGCGCTTCGGTGGTTCAACGATGCCCGCTTCGGCATGTTCATTCACTGGGGTTTGTACTCCGCGCTCGCCCGCCACGAGTGGACCATGTACCAGGAGGAAATCCCCAACGAGGAGTACGCCCGCCTGGCCGACCGGTTCAGCGCCGCCCGCTACTCCCCGGACGATTGGGTCGCGCTCGCCCAGGATACGGGCATGCGCTACATGATCCTCACCTCACGCCATCATGAAGGCTTTGCGCTTTGGGACTCGAAGGTCTCCGACTTCACGGCGCCAAACTCCGCGGCCGGCCGCGACGTGCTGGCCGAGTTCGTCGCGGCCTGCCAGAAGCGGCGCATGCCCTATGGCTTCTACTTCTCGCTGCTCGATTGGCGCTGGCCGGAGTACTTCCGCGGGCCACAGGCCGACCCTGAAGGATGGGCTCGGTTTCGGGCCTATGTGCACGCCCAGGTCGAAGAACTCTGCACCGACTATGGCGAGCTCGCCGTGCTCTGGTACGACGGCGGCTGGCCGTACACCCCCGAGGACTGGCACTCCGCCGCGCTCAACGCCCGCGTGCGCGAGCTGCAGCCGAACATCTTGATCAACGACCGGTCCCTGCTGCCCGAGGACTTCGATACGCCGGAGCAGCACGTCACCGCGTCGGTCCCTGGGCGGCCGTGGGAAAGCTGCATGACCATGAACACCACCTGGGGCTACTCCACCATCGACCACGAGTGGCGCACGCCGCGGCAGCTCATTCACTTCCTTGTCACCGCGGCAGCCGGCGGAGGCAACTATCTGCTCAACGTGGGACCCGACCCCGAAGGCCACATTCCGTTCGAGTCCGTCGAGCGTCTGCGCAGCATCGGCGCCTGGATGCGCGCGAACAAAGAGTCAATCTACGGCTCCGAGCGCATGCCCGAGCGCCTCATGCGCGTCGGCAGCGTCGGACGGCACCACACCATCAAGGGCAACACGCTGTACTTGCACTGCTGGCGCTGGCCCGGCCAGGAGATGGTGCTGGGCAACCTGGACGGCACGCTGCTCTCGGCCCGATTCCTGCACAGCGGAACCCCCATCGAGTTCGACCAGCGCCGGAACCGCATCTGGCTGCGCGAGCTTCCGGCATTCGCCCCCGACCCCATCGACACGGTCATCGTCTTAGACTTCGACCGCCGCCCCCGCCTGCGCGATCGTTTCGGACCGTAGCGGCGGGTTTCAAACCCGCCCCGCCTATCTCAGATCGACACCTCGGTAATGTCCAGCCCATCGTCATGCACGTCCACCACCAGGAAGCCCTGGTGCGCGTCCACGTGTGGGTCGGATCGATCCCGACCTAGGGTGACCCAGGTCGACGGCGCCGTCTCGCTGCGGATGCCGTTCACCGTGGCGCTCGTGCGCCGGTGCACGTGACCTGAAAAGACACCCAGCACGCGATCATGACGCTGGAGGACGCCAAATAGCTCATCGGCGTTCTGCAGCGAGACGCCGTCCAGCCAATCGATGCCGATTGGATGGCAGTGGTGGTGGACGAATAGCACCGTCGGTTCACGGCGACGTGCGGCCAGGGTGCGATCGAGCCAGGCGAGTTGCTCGTCGCCGAGACGACCCCCGATCCCGCCGCCGACAGGGTTGGAGTTGAGCACCACCACCTGCACCCCGCCGCGAACCAGCGCGTAGTAGCCGTCGGGAGCGCCCGCGGGCTCAACGTCGCTCGGCAGCGGTAGCGCCTGGGCGAGCATTGCGCCGTCGTCGTGATTGCCCTGCACGTAGAGCTGCGGCATCGGCACGTCGCGCGTGATCCGAATGAACTCGGCATAGGCCGCCGGGCTTGGGCGTGCTCGTCAGATCCCCAGATGCACCACGAAGAGCGGCGCCGGACGAATGCCGGCCAGGGATCGCACCGCCTTCGCCAGATGCACCGCGCGTCCACGCCGTGCTGCGGCGCCGCACCGGGCGAAACTATGTGGGCGTCACTGAGAATGGCGAAGCGCACGGCGAATTGCTGCACTACGGGGCTTGCTCGGGTCCGCGGTCGATGAAATCGCGGTAGAAGTCGCGCACCCGATCGGGCTCGAAGCTGTCCATCGGCTCCTGCCAATGCCAGGCGACAAGCATGAACTTTGGCACGAGGCCCGCATACGGCATGGCGATCAGCTTGACTTCGCCGAAGGCCCCATTGGGAAGGTCCTCATAGATCGCCTCGATCGGCGGCACGACTTCGTCGCAATCGACGTCGCACCGATAGAGGAGCGCGATCGCGCCGTGCTCCAGGTTGTGCACCCACAGACCATCCTCGACCGGCTCTTCGTAAATCCCGTACGGAGCGGTGATGGGGTAGTGGGGCCCCGACGCCGGCGGCACATTCTCGTATGTGATGGGCTCGCCCACCCGCACGTGCAGGCGGCCTTCGTCGTCGACTCGGACTCGCCGGGCGGCAACCTCGGCGGATGGCATGCTCGACACGATCCACACGACGATCAGCGCCGCGATGCCGCCCACGACGGCCAATACGCTAGCGCCGATTAGCGAACGCTTCCGCCACCGGCGATGTCGGGCGACCCGTTGTCGCTGCTCGCGCGCTTCACGGCGACGCTCGAGCTTATTCGCGGCCCCGGTTCCGCGTCGTCTCGCCACAGCACTCCCGGTCCGGATCCCACCATCCCGCGATTGTGCCACCGGCTCCGTGGCCACGATGTCGAAGGGCCGAATCCACAGACAGCGGCACGTAGGTGAGAATGGCGGTAGCCTGCCGCCGAGCCCCGTGAGAGGACCACCGCGTCATGCCTGCCACCGCCGCCGCCGGATTAATCGGCTTGGGCGTTATGGGTCGAAACCTCGCCCTCAACATCGCCTCGCGCGGCTTCCCGCTCGCCGTCTACAACCGCACTTACAGCCGCACCACGCGGTTCCTGGAGCGCGAGGCCTCCGGCACGGACATTCAGGGCGTCGAGCATCTGGAGGACTTCGTCGCCGCGCTGGAGCGCCCGCGGCGGGTGATCCTCATGGTCGATGCCGGTCGCGCCGTTGACGCCGTTCTCAACCAACTCATCCCGCTGCTCGACCCCGGGGACACCATCGTGGACGGCGGCAACTCCTTCTATGCCGACACCGAGCGCCGCATCGACGTGGTCGAGGGCGCCCAGATGCACTACTTGGGTACCGGCATCAGCGGCGGCGAGACGGGCGCGCGCTACGGTCCCTCGATCATGCCTGGCGGCGATGAGCGGGCCTATGCGCGACTCGAACCCATCCTCACCCAGATCGCCGCACAGGTGGACGACGGCCCCTGCGTAACCCATGTGGGCCGCAGAAGCGCAGGACATTATGTCAAGATGGTCCACAACGGCATCGAATACGGCGACATGCAGCTCATCGCCGAGGCCTATAGCTTTCTGGCCGCCGCGGGCTACGGGCCGGACGAGCTGGCCGACATCTTCGCCGCCTGGAACGAAGGCGCTCTCGAGTCCTATCTGATTCAGATCACCGCCGACATCTTCAAGGTGCGCGACACCGAAAGCGACGGCTTCCTCGTCGACGCCATCCTCGATCAGGCCGGGCAGAAGGGCACCGGGCGCTGGACGTCACGCGACGCGCTCGATCTGGGCACGCCGATCCCCACCATCGACGCCGCCGTATGGTCGCGTCACATCTCGGCGCTCAAGGACGAACGGGTCGCGGCCGCGGCACAGCTTCGCCCTGGCGGCGCACCGCGGATCGAGTGCTTCGACGGCCTCGTCGAATGTGTGCGCCAGGCCCTTTACGCGGCCAAGGTGTGCTCCTACGCCCAGGGCATGTCGTTGCTCCGCGCCGCATCGGAGGCCTATGCCTACGACCTCAAACCCGCGGAGTTGGCGCGCATCTGGAAGGGCGGCTGCATCATTCGCGCCCGCCTGCTGGGCGACATCCAACGGGCCTTCAACGGCGATCCATCGCTGGTGAACCTCTTGCTGGACGAGCAGTTTCGGACGCAGCTTGCCCAAGCGGATGAGGGCTGGCGCAGGGTCGTGACGGGCGCCAAGAGCGCCGGTCTGCCGTTCGCCGCCATGAGCGCCTCGCTGGACTACTACGACGCCTACCGCTCCGACCGGCTGCCCATGAACCTCACGCAGGCTCAGCGGGACTACTTCGGCGCGCACACCTACCGGCGCGTCGACCGCCCGGGCGTATTCCATACGCAGTGGGAGCGCGGCGCCGACACCGGCACCGCAACGCAGCGACCCGGTCGACGCGTGACGAGCTACCTAACCCGGTCAGACGCAGGTGTTTGGAAAGAGGTGGTCAGGGCAGCCACAAGGGCTGCCCCTACGACCGCAATTTCCGTGTAGGGGCGCCCCTTGCGGGCGCCCTGTCGCATTCACCGGCCATCAGCGCGGGAATGTCGTGGCGTCAGACGAGGTTCGCTACAGAGCCGACTTCGGAAAGCGGGCATAGGCGCTTACCGGCACGCCGTATCCCCCGGCCTGACCCAGCCTGAGATCCACTGCGGCCCCCGAGAGCATGCGAGCCTGGGTGGGCGTCACGCCAAGGTCGCCCGTCAGTCTCTGCTCCATCCCGGCTGTCGCTTGTCGAAGCGCCTCGGAGAGTTCGTCGGCGACGCCAACCGTCATCACGTGCGTCGCCGTCTCGAACCACGGACGCGTGAGCGGCTCGCCGCGCAGAACGTCGAGGGTGACATCGATCTCGGCGGTGATGTTCACCCCGGAGTGCGCCTCGCCGTCGCCCATGGTGGCGTGAACGTCGCCAATGCCGAAAAGCGCCCCCGGCACCCGCACCGGCAAGTACACCGTGGCGCCGGCCGTGATCTCGTTGAAGTCCAGATTGCCGCCGTGGTCGCCGAGGCTGAGGGTAATGATGCTTCCCGCGGCCGGCGCCACGCCGATCGTGCCCACCATGGGCCGCGCCGGCAGACCGACGCGGCCGGCGAACCGCACCTCATCGCCGTGCACGTCAAACGGCTCAATGCCCGGATTCACCGCCTGATCGCCGAGAATCCCGGTTCCCGGCAGCGCCGCCACAAATCCGCGGGGTGCGAGACGAATCGCGTTGATCGACACGCGCAGCGTGTCGCCCGGAGCTGCATCCCTCACCCCGATCGGACCAGTGCAGGGGTTCATGCGGCCCGGCGTTCGTCGTCGCGCATAGGCGGCCACGTCCAGGTCGTCGCAATGTCCGTCGTAGGCATCGCGAGCCGCGATGGTGAGCCGGGCGTGCGACGGAACCAACGCCACCGGGGTCGCAGCGGCGTCGAATTCATAGGTCGCATGCCGCGCCGAGATGTGCTGGCGTTCAGCCTCTGGTTTCACAGTGCCTCCTTGAGCGCACGCGCGGCGCTCGCCGTCATGCCGTCAACGGTCGCCAACTCCGTTGCCGATGCATGCCGAATCTGCTCGAGTGAACCGAAGGCGCGCAAGAGCGCCCGCTTGCGCTTCGGGCCAATGCCCGGAATCTCGTCCAGGATCGATCGCCGTCCCTTCTTGGTGCGCAGCTTGATGTGAAAGCTCACCGCGAAGCGATGCGCCTCATCGCGAATCCGCTGCACCAGCCGCATGCCATCACTGTCATGGGGAAGCCGAATCGGGGCCGAGCGGCCCGGCACAAACAGCTCCTCGCGTTGCTTGGCGATCGCGGCCAGCGGGATTTCCGCCGGATCGATGCCAAACTCCCGAAACACGTCCAACGCCGCGCTCAGCTGGCCCTTACCCCCGTCGATGAGCACGAGATCCGGCGCGGAGCCCCACTCGCTGGTCGAGCCCGCCGTCACGTTGATCGGCGGCGGCAACTCCGCGCTCGGGTCCACCTCCCCTAACGGGACGACGGCCAGTGCGCGCTGCCCCAACTCGCCCTCGGATGCCCCTCGATCGGCGGCGATCTTCGTGTAGCGGGTAAAGCGGCGCCGCAGCACTTCCCGCATGGACTCGAAGTCGTCGTTTCCCGGAGAGTTTCTGACCTTGAATCGCCGGTACTTGCCTTTCTTGGCCACACCGTCCTCGAAGACCACCAGCGAGCCAACCACGAGCGAGCCCTGGATGTGGGAGATGTCGTAGGCCTCGATGCGCCGGGGCAGCCGTTCCAGCTCCAGGGCCGTGCCGACTTCGAGCAACGCCTGGCGGAGCTTGCGCCCGGAGTTGAGCCAGCGGGTGCGCTCAAGCTGCAGCGTCTCGCGCACGTTGCGGGCGGCCATGGCCACGAGCTTGCGCTTTTGGCCGCGCTGCGGCGCGCGGACTTCCACCTTCGCGCCGCGCATAGTGCTCAGCCACGCCGCCAGCGGCTCGGGGTCCGACAGCCGCGCCGCGGTGAGCACCAGCAGCGGCACCTCGGGCGCGCGGTCGTAGTACTCGCGCACGAAGTCGTCCAGCAGTTCGCTGTCCGTCTCCTCGCCCGTCACGGCCAGCTCGTAGGTGCCGCGCCCAATCATCTTCCCGCCCCGGATGCGCAGCACGGTTGCCTGAGCATCGCGCCCCTCGCGCGCCGCGGCGATGACGTCAATCTGACCGCCGCGAAGGTCCGTGATCTTCTGCTCGGCCACGACCCTGTCAATCGCCTTCAGCCGGTCACGATGCTTGGCGGCCGTCTCGTACTCGTGCGCCTCGGCGGCGGTCCACATTTGCGCGGTGAGTTGGTCCACCACGTGGTCATAGTCGCCGCGCATGAAGCCAACCGCGCCGTCTACCACCGCCGCATATTCCTCGACCGTGCAGTACCGCGTGCAGGGCGCGATGCACAGCCCCAAGTGATACTTCAGGCACGGCCGCGGGATCGGCGTGCCCATGTCGATGGTGCACGTCCGGTAGGCGAACAGTCGGTTGAGCAGCTTGAGCGTCTGACGCACCGATTTGGCGCTGGTGAAGGGCCCGAAGTACAGCGCGCCGTCCTTGAGGATGCGGCGAGTCGTGCCGACGCGCGGATAGGTCTCGCTGATCGTGATCTTGACGTAGAGGTAGCCCTTGTCGTCGCGAAACGTCACGTTGAATGGCGGACGATGCTCCTTGATGAGGTTGTTCTCCAGCAGGAGCGCCTCGACCTCGGAGTCCGTGACGATCACCTCGAGATCGGCCACGCGCTGGACGAGAGATATCGTCTTGGCCGTTCGATCGCCACGCCGGAAATAGCTGCGCACGCGGCTGCGGAGCGAGCGTGCCTTTCCGATGTACGCCACGGTGCCATCGTCCCGGCGCATGAGGTAGACCCCGGGCGCGTCGGGCAGCCCGGCGAGCTTCTCTTCAACGGCGGTGCTGACGGCGGCAGGCACGGCGGAGCGTCTCCAAGTGGCGCGCCGCGGAAGGCGCGCTACCGCTCGATTCTAGTGCGATGCCATCGCGACCGATCCTCGGTTCGCTCGAGATTTGGTGGGACAACCCACGGGAAGCGCCAACTGCGCGGGTAGAATGCCGGACAGTCGACTAGGTCCGTGGGTCGCCGAGCCCATGCGCGCGTGAACTATCAGCGTTTGCGGACGATCCTCGTTGTTCTTGGGATCGCCGTCGCCACCGTGTGGCTGCTGCAATTCCTCTGGGGCCTCATCGGGAACGTTGCGGCCCTGGTCGTGACGCTGCTGCTGGCCTGGATCATCAACCTCATCGCCCTCGAGCCGGTGCGGTTCATGCGCCGCTTTCGGATACCCCGCTTGCTCGCGGCCACCATCGTCTATGTCGTGATCGCCGGCATTACCGCCTTGACCGCCTTCTTCATCCTGCCGCCGCTGTTCGCCGAAATTGGCCGTGCGGCCGCCAACCTGACGGCCGGGGCCGCGAACACCACGCAGATCCTCGAAAATCTACGCGCGCAGCTGCTGCAGTGGGGGGTGCCGCAAGACACCGTCACCGAGGTCGTCACCGGCTTCAATGCGCAGATCATCACCCTCGGTCAGGACATCGCCTCGGGGATATTGGCATCGACGGGAGCCGTCCTCGGCGGACTCGGACTGGCCATCCTGACCTTGATCATCTCGTTCTACATTCTGCTGGGGTGGGACATGAACTTGCAGCGGCTGCGCCGCGAGCTGCCCGCCGAGTGGCGCGCGCGATTTGACCGCGGCATTCGCTCCGCCGAGCGCACGTTTGGTGGATGGCTCGGCGGCCAGGCCGTGGCTTCAACGATTTGGGGCGGCGCCGTGGTCGTGATCTTCTTCCTTGCCGACATGCCCTTCGGCCTGTTGGTTGCCGTCGCTACCGGCTTGCTCATGTTCATCCCGTTTGTCGGGCTCGCCGCCGGGATTGGGCTCCCCATCGCGATGGCCCTGACCGTGCGCGTCGATCTGGCGATCTGGGTGGGAATCAGCGTGGCTGTCCTGTCTCTTGTCATCGAGAACATCGTCAAGCCGCGGGTCATGGGCACCGCCCTGGGGGTGAATCCTCTGATAGTGATTCTGAGCGTGATCGTTGGCGGGGTGGCGGCAGGGTTCTGGGGCATCGTCTTCGGCATTCCCATCGGCGCGCTCATTTGGACGTTCGCACGGTGGGGCACGCTTGAGGTCCTCCACGCACAGGCCCGCCTGCATGAGCACCCGGACGAGCCCCTGACGCCGCCAGCCACTGCGACGGCGGAGCAACCCGACGGGGCCAACGGCGCGCCGCTGCCGTCGGGCGCCGAAGAGCCTTCACAAGGGGTTCGCGCATAAGGCCGCTCGTCCGAATTCTCAAATACGTCCGGCCGCACTGGCGATGGGCGCTGTTGTCACTGGGCATGTGGGCCGTCGCAACCGCCATGGACGTGCTGATTCCCCAGGTCATCGCGCGCGTCATCGACGAGGGCATTCGGGCTGGCGACCGCGAGCGTCTCGCCGCCCTGGTGGGATTCACGGCCGCGCTCATCGTCCTGCGCGGCGTCGGATTCTTCTTCAACCGCATGACCATGCGCGCCTACGAAACGCGCGTTGCTTCCCGCATGCGCCTCGACCTGTACGCACAGCTCCAGCGACTGCCATACAGCTACTACGACCGCGTCGACAGCGGCGACATCATCACCCGGGCCGTCAGTGACTTGAACCGGGCCCGCATGTTCGCCGGCGTCGGGGTGACCGAGACGGTGCGAGTTCTCGGACTCTACGTCGCGATCATCGTCGGGATGGCCCTCACCAGCGCCACGCTGACGCTGCTGATCATCCCCGTGCTTGTGATTCTCGCGGCCATGTCGGTGTGGTACGGCAAGGTCGTGCGCCCCATGTGGCAGCGCATCCAGCAGCAGCAAGCCGCCCTAACTCGGGTGCTATCCGAGAATCTCAACGGTGTGCGCGTCGTCAAGGCGTTCGCCAACGAATCCGTCGAAATCGAAGCCTTTGACCGCGCGGCGAACGAGCTATTCGACCTGTCCATGCGTCCCGCGCGGCTGCGCGCCCGGTTCATGCCGACCATGCTGACCGTCGCCGGCATCGGCACCGTCATCGTTCTAGGGATCGGCGGGCGCCTGGCGCTCGAAGGAACGGTCTCGGTGGGAGTGCTGGTGGCGTTCTACTACTACTTTGCACGGCTCATCCCACCGACGCAGCAGTTGGGCTTTGCCGTCCAGCGGATCGCCATTGCCATCGTGTCGGGCGGCCGCGTGTTCGAGCTCCTCGATGAACCCGCGCGCATCGCGTCGCCGCCAAACGCTCACGCGCCGGATCGAGTAACCGGCCACGTCGAGCTCGACGGGGTGGCTCTGGCCTACGGGCGCCGCGAACCCGTGCTCCACGAAATCAGCGCAGAGGCCCCGGCAGGTTCCGTGATTGGCATTGTTGGCCCCACCGGGTCCGGCAAGAGCAGCCTGGCGCAGCTCATTCCGCGCTACTACGACGCAACCGCGGGCGCCGTGCGGCTCGACGGCGTCGACGTGCGCGAATACGAGCTGACGGCCCTCCGGCGCCAGGTCGCCATCGTGCCCCAAGACGCCATGCTGTTTTCCGACACCGTGCGCAACAACCTCGCCTACGGCGATCCCACGGCGGACACGGAACGCGTCATTGCCGCGGCGCGCGACGCCCAGGCGCTGGATTTCATCGAAAACCTGCCCGACGGCTTTGAAACCGTCGTCGGCGAGCGCGGCGTGGGATTGAGCGGCGGCCAGCGCCAGCGCGTGACCATCGCCCGCGCGCTGCTGACCGAGGCGCCCGTGCTCATCCTCGACGATGCGACGGCCAGCGTGGACACGGAAACCGAGCGCCGTATCCAGGAAGCCCTACGGTCCGGCGCGCGGAGACGCACCACATTCGTCATTTCCCAACGGGTGAGCTCCGTGCGGCACGCGGATCAGATTCTGGTCATCGAGGCGGGCCGCGTGTCCGACCGCGGCACGCACGACGAGCTCGCGGCTCGCTCGGGCTTCTATCGCGAACTCGTCGAGCGGCAGCGGCACTCGGATACCGGTGCGGACGACTCGCCACGCGCGATCGCCGGCAACGCGGGCGCGGGCTAGGCGTGACGCCATGGCAGTGAGCGGCGCGGACGCCCGCGGGACCTTCGCCGAAGAGCCGGCGGAAGCGCCGGCTCTCGACGCCCGAGTGGCGCGGCGGCTCGTGGGGATGCTCAGCGCGGACCGGCGGCGGATGAGCCTGGCGCTCACGTCGCTCTTGGCCGTTGCCGCATTTGGCGTGCTGCAGCCCGTGATCATCGGCAGGGCGATCGACGACGGCGTGCAGGCGGGCGACAGCACCGTGCTCTTGCTCGCCGTCGTCGCCTACGCGGCGGTGACGCTGGGCCACGGAGTCGCTCTCGGGGTGCAACGCCAGCTAACCGCACGCTTGGGCAACCAGCTCTTGCATCGGCTGCGCACCGGCGTGTTTCGGCACTATCAGCGCCTCTCGCTTGGCTTCTTCGACCGCCAGATCACCGGACGCCTGATTAGCCGTGTCGTATCCGACATCGAGGCCATCGGCGAGGTGCTCACCGAGGGTGTGCTTGGCGCCGCGGCGGATGTGGCCATGCTATTGGGCATCCTCGTGGCAATGAGCCTGCTGAGCTGGCAACTCACCCTGCTCTGCCTGGTGGTGACGCCGTTGCTCTACCTCAGCGCTCGGCTCGTCGCGTCCGTGGCGCGCCGCTGGTACCGCACCATGCGGGCCCGCACCTCGACGCTCAACGGCGTGCTCGCCGAGTCGGTGCTCGGCATGCGCATCACGCAGGCCTTTGCCCGCGAGGCAGTCAATCTCGAGCGCTTCGACGTGGTCAACCAGTCTCAGCTCCAGGCGCAGTTCCGCACCTTCACCATCTCGTCCGCCACGGTTCCGGTGGTCGAGATCTTCACTGCTGTGGCCACCGGGCTGGTGCTGTGGTTTGGCGGGAGCTTCGTGATCGATGGGGCCAACGGCATGACGCTGGGCCTTGTCGCCACGTTCGCGCTGTTCATCGAGCGCTTCTTCGCGCCGATTCAGGAGCTCGCCACGCGCTACGAAACGCTGCAAAGCGCCATGGCATCGGGCGAGCGCATCTTCGAGATTCTGGACATCGAGCCGGAGATCACCGATGCCCCTGACGCGCAAGAGCTTGGCGAAATCAGCGGCGAGATTCGGTTTGCGGACGTGAGCTTCGGCTACGAGCCTGCCGTGCCCGTGCTCCACGGCATCGACCTGCGCGCGCGACCCGGGGACACAATCGCGCTTGTCGGCGCAACCGGCGCCGGCAAGACCACCATCATCAACCTGCTCTTCCGGTTCTACGAGGTCACCTCGGGCACGATCACGGTTGACGGTCACGATGTCCGTAACGTCACACAGCGTTCGCTGCGCCGACGCATGGCGCTGGTGCTGCAGGAGCCGACGCTCTTCAGCGGCAGCATCCACGAGAACATTGCCTACGGCCGGCCGACGGCAACACGCGCCGAGGTGGTCGCCGCGGCGCGAGCCGTTGGATTTGACGAATTCGTGCAGTCACTCCCGTTCGGATATGACACCCAGATCGAAGAGCGCGGCGGCGGTCTCTCAATTGGACAGCGGCAGCTCGTGTCCTTCGCTCGGGCGCTGCTCCTGAATCCCCGCGTGCTCGTGCTCGACGAGGCCACCAGCGCCGTGGACGCCGAGACCGAGGCGTACATTCAGCGCGGCCTCGAGACGCTCATGGCCGGCCGGACGGCCATCGTGATTGCCCACCGACTGTCGACGGTGCGGCGGGCCACCGAGATTCTCGTCCTGGAACACGGACGCATTGCGGAGCGCGGCACGCACAGCCAACTCCTCGAGCGCCGCGGGTTGTACCACGGCCTGCACACGCTGGGACTTGGCACGATGGACGAGCTCGACAGCGCCACCGTGCGGCGTACCGGCGGGGGATCATGAGCGTAACGGACCGCTGGACTCCCATTCCAGCCCCGCTCGACCACCTCATCTCGCCGCCGTCGAGCACTTCCGATACCTATGCCCTGCTCGTGCTGCTCCACGGTCTCGGGGCCGACGCGCACGATCTGCTGCCCCTCGCGGCCGAGCTCGGGCGCGACGACGTTCTCGTAGTGGCCGCCCAAGCGCCGTATGCGCTCACCGGCCCATTTGGCGTGGGATATGCCTGGTATGACATGCACGACATCGGCGACCCCGACCCCACGACCTTCGCCCCCAGTCTGTCGCGGCTGCGTGAGTTCCTCCACGCGGTTGTCGCGGGTTATCCCGTCGATCCCAGACGCGTGTTCCTGCTTGGCTTCAGCCAGGGCGCGGTGATGTCCCTGGCCACGGTGCTCACCGATCCCCGGCGTTTAGCGGGCGTGGTCGCGCTGAGCGGGTATTTGCCGGAGGCCGTCAGTGGCGCCGAAGGCGGAAATCTTGACCGCCTCCCCATCTTCGTTGGACACGGCAATGCCGATCCGCTCATTTCCGTGACCGAAGGGCACAACGCCCGCGATGTCCTAACCGCCAGCGGCGCCGACGTCACCTACCGCGAGTACTCGGTCGCGCACCGGATTGCTCCGGACGAGCTGGACGACATTCGCAACTGGCTCGGCGCCCGACTCGACGCGACCCCGCCCGAGTAGCCGCATCCCGCCGCGGCTACTCCGCCTGCGGAGGCTCCGGGGATTCGTCCCGAAGTGCCAGGTTCAGCTCCTTGAGCTGCTCCGGCGCCAGCGGCCCAGGCGCGCCCAGCATGAGGTCAAAGCCGGCCTGGTTCTTGGGGAACACGGTGACGTCCCGCAGGTTTTCCGTACCTCCGAGGAGCATCGCCAGCCGGTCCACGCCCATGGCGATGCCGCCGTGCGGCGGCGCGCCGTACGTAAAGGCCTCCAGCATGTGGCCAATGCTGTCGTCGATCTCCGCGTCGCCGTAGCCCATCACCTGGTAGATACGCCGCAGGTCTTTGGCTCGATGGGCGCGGATGCTGCCACCGCCAATCTCGTGACCGTTGCCGATCAGGTCATATTGCTTGGACAACGCCCGGCCCGGGTCCTCATACAGCAGGTCGAAGGAATCGTCGGCCGGTGAGCAGAATGGGTTGTGGCTGAAGGTAAAGCCTCCGTGCTCCTCATCGATTTCGAACAGCGGAAAATCGATGATCCACACGAACGCCAGTTGGTCCGGTTCGATGAGGTTCAGAGCGTGACCCAGGTGCTGGCGCAAGTCCCCAAGCGCCGTGGCCACGACTTCCGCTGTTCCGGCAACGATGCACACAAGATCGCCTTGGTTCGCCCCTGCGTTCCGCGCCGCCGCCAGCAGCGCGTCCTCGTCGAAGAAACGGCTGAGCGGCGAGCGAATCGAGCCATCGTCGTTCAACGCGATGGTCGCCATGCCGGCCGCCCCGGCTTCTTGCACGATGTCCTGCAGCGCGCTCACCTCGCGCCGCGAGTAGCCGGCGATACCCGGCGCCACCACCGCCTTCACGTGCCCACCAGCGGCAAGGGCGTCGTCGAACGCGCGGAATCCTCGTCCCGCAATATCCGGCGCCACGTCGACCAGCTCAAGTCCAAACCGCACATCGGGCTTGTCGGTCCCGAACCGGCGAATCGCATCCGCATATTGAATGCGCGGAAATGGAACTTCCTGGACTTTCTTTGACGACAGCTTGCCGATGATTTGCAGATACAGCTCTTCAATGAGTTGGAGAACGTCCTCGCGGTCCACGAAGGCCATCTCAATATCGAGCTGGGTGTGCTCGAACACGCGCTCCGCGCGCAGGTCCTCGTCCCGGTAGCAGCGCGCCAGCTGGAAGTAGCGGTCCATGCCCGCCACCATCAGCAGCTGCTTCATTTGCTGCGGCGACTGCGGCAGGGCGTAGAAATTCCCCGGATGCAGACGGCTGGGAACCACAAAGTCGCGCGATCCCTCGGGCGTGCTGCGCACGAGCGTCGGCGTCTCAAGCTCCAGAAAATCACGCGCCCAGAGGTGCTCCCGCATCTCGCGCACGATTTCGTGGCGCAGCTCGATGCGTTCGCGCAAGCGTCGCCGACGTAGATCCAGATAGCGGTGACGCAAGCGGACGCTTTCGTCGACATTCGTCTCGGCCGTGATCTCGAACGGCGGCGCCTTGGACTCGGCCAGCACCGTCACCGTGTGCACGCCCAGCTCAATGTCGCCCGTGGCGAGGTCGGGATTGGCCGTACCCTGCGGTCGCGCGCGAACTGGACCGGACACGCTGAGCACAAATTCCGATCGCGCGCGGCTGGCGACCGCATGCGCCTCCGGCGCCTCGTCGCGATTGACCACGATCTGGGTAACGCCATACCGGTCGCGCAGGTCAATGAAGATCAGCCCGCCCTGGTCGCGTCGACGGTGGACCCAGCCATTCAGGGTGACGGCCTGCTCGGTGTGCAACAGCCGCAGTTCGCCGCAGGTGTGCGTTCGCTGGGGCCATGTGGCGCGCAGCGGTGCGTGTCGCTTAGCGGAAGTCACGGCGAGAGTGAGTGTGGACGCTGGGGGCGCGGCCTAAGCCCGACCGCTCGGCGCCATGATCACGCTGAGCACCCGGCCGTCTTGTTCCGGCATGATGTCCCGCTCAACGACCCCACTGTCGGCCAAGGTCTGCTTCACACGCTCGAGAATACGGACCCCGAACTCCGGATGAATCCGCTCGCGGGCACGAAACCGCACCGTGGCCTTCACCTTATTGCCGTCCTTGAGAAACCGCTCCAGGCGACGGATGAGGAACTCGAGGTCATGCTCGCGAGTAGCCGGGCGAAATCGAACTTCCTTGACGGTGCCGGCTTTCTGGCGCTTCTTGCCTTCCCCCTGCTTGCGTGTTTGGTGATACTTGAACTTGCCGTAGTCAAGGATCTTGGTGACCGGCGGATGGGCATCCGGCGAGACTTCCACCAAGTCGAGACCGCGTCCCCGCGCGACTTCCAGGGCTTGCTCGGTCGGGACGATCCCGATTTGTTCACCGCCCTCGTCGATCAGCCGGACTTCGCGAACACGGATCTCATCGTTCACCCGCGGCCCCTTCGGCCGGGTTCGGGGTTCCGCAAAACGGTGGGGTGGGGCTCGCAGAGACAACTCCTTGCGCACGTGCGCGTCGCCTAAACCAACAGTTGGATTAACGCTAGCATATGAGGACAGGGGCACTAGCAAACACGGTGCCGGCCGCACGCTGCGCCCGGCTCTACCGCTCGAAGGACATAGCCGCGCTTGGTTGACACTGGCCAGGCAAGCCTGCGAGGCGGCACTCCCCGCCACGACAGCCCCCGAATCCAGGTTGCCCGGGCGCCATCGGCGCAAGCCACGCTTGGGGATCTCTACGTCGTGGTGCAAGGCGGCACGGATCGCCAAGGACGCGCGTTCGTCAACACCGCCACCTCCACCTACTACGCCGAAGAGCCCGACGACATCGCCGCGGCCTTGGTCAGCGCCATGCGGCAAGCCTCCTATGGCGTTGCAGTCGCGGCTGGTCCGGGCGAGGCCTCCGCCGTCGTCGGCGCAACTGGGGCCGTCATTGCCGACGGCGTCGTCTACATCGCCCAGATCATGCCCACGCAGGTGTATTTCTTGCGCAGCGGCACGATCAATGCCCTGCCCAACGAGCCCGATCTCGATTCCGACTACCAATCCAGTCTTGACGTTGAGCAGGAAATCGATCTTTTTCGTGCGCGGCTCGACGACGGCGACTGTCTGGTCTTGGCTTCGACGGACCTTCGCCATGAACTCACGGAGCGAGAGATTCTCGGCATGCTGCGCCGGCGCTCGGCCCAGGAAGCGGCCTACGACATGTGCGCGCTCATTGCCCAGCGCGGCGGGCAGCATTGCGAGGTCCTGGTCGTGCAGTTTGCGGACATCTCGGCTCGCGGAATCTCGCCGGTCGCCGGACATCCCCGCGCTGCCGGGGACATGGACACCACCGCCGCCCCATTGCACGGGGACCCGGCGCCCGCCTACCAAAGCGAATCAGCGATGGAGTCGGACGCTGCCGACTTCCAATCACCCCGTCGAGCGGAGCCGCGTCTGCGGAGGCAAACCCAGCCAGCCGGCGTCTATGCCGCCGATCCCCAGTTGGATTTTTCCCGGGATCAAATGGCACCGGCGCCACGGAAAACCCTGTCACAGCGAATCATCTCGTTGCCGGTTACGCTCATCACACTCGTTATTGTGCTGCCGATGGTGGGCGTCCGTGCGCTTGTCGACCTCGTCTCAGGCAGAAGCCGCCGCGCCCGCGTTCGGCCCGAGCCTGCGGTGCCTCAGCCGCCGCCCGACCAACTCGACGACGACTGGGGGAGCCTGCGGAACCTTCGGGCCGCACGTCCGGGCACTTCTCCGTCCGGCGGCGCTCCCGTGCACCCGGCGCGCCCACTCGAGTATGTAGGCGCTGACTTGCAGGGACACCGCGATCCGCTGTTGGTACGCCGCCGCCGGTCGTTTCCAGGTCCGGGAACTCTGCTCTTTGGCCTGTCGCTGGCGTTGCTGGTGGTCATGGCGGTGCTGCTCATCCTGCGCAATTCACCTGCCCCCGCCGAAAGCAACCTGGTCGAAGCGCCCACGCCCGACGGTGGGTCGACCGCCGCGGCAATCACCCCGGTCGGTTTCCAACCTGTTTCCTCAAGCTCCCGGGCCACGGAGCTGCTCACCCAGGCCGAAGACCTATTCCGCGAGGCGCAAGACCGCGGGCCTGCCGACGGCCGCGCCGCCGCCCTGTTGATGCTGCGCGACGCCGAAGACTTGGCCACTCAAGCGATCTCGGCAGACACCGCGCGGCTGCTCGCACAGGACATCAACCGTCTGCTTGACGACATCACCCGCGAAGAAGAACGCATTAATCGCGTCTACAAGATCGTTCCAAGCTCAACCATCGATGAGTTCGATAGCGCAGGCATTGGCAGCGCGATCGAAGCCCTCGATGTTCGGCTGGATTCGAAGTATGTGATCGACGCCATATCCGACCAGCTGTTGTCCTATGAGACGGCGCGACAAGGCGTGTCGCTACTCAGGAAAGGCGACGTCGTCGGGTCGGTGACCGTCCAGGATTTGATCGCCGTCGTCGACCGGTCATTGAGTCCAATCGTCGTGGACAACCGGTACAACATCTTCACTATCGACGAGGACGGCACCTCGCGCCTGCTTCGCATCACCGGCACCGAAGAATGGCGCACCCCGGTGGCCTTCGATAACTTCAACAACAACCTTTACGTGCTCGATCCGGGCGCGAACTCGATCTTCAAGTACCAGTGGACCGCCGGCGGATACGAGCTGGGTCCGACCAGCTATCTCGATGCGCGCGACGAGATCGACATTTCCAGTGCCGTTGACTTCGCGATTGACGGCGACATATGGGTCCTGGTTGACGACGGAACAGTCCTGAGATTCCGCGGCGGTTCGCAAATCGGCTTCGACATTGCCGGGCTCGAAGGTGACGCGCTGCGGGCGTCTCGAATCTTCACCGACCCCGAGTCCGAAAGCCTCTACCTAGCCGACCAGGACAGCCAGCGCATCGTCGAGATCGATAAGCGCGAGGGCACGGCCGGCACCTTCGTGCGGCAGTTCAAGTACGCCGGCTCGGATGACTTCTTCGGTGACATTCGAGGGCTGTGGGTCAGTGAGATCGACGGGCGGATGATCGTGCTTGGCAAGGACAAATTGCGCCAGTTCGTGTTGCCGCGGCTCGCCGACGGCACCGGCGCCTAGCGGCGCCGCACATCAGGCAACGGAGCGGGGAACGGGAATCGAACCCGCGTTTTGGGCTTGGGAAGCCCACGTTGGGCCACTCAACTATCCCCGCCGGGGACGCGGCCGCGCCACGCCCCAAGCTTCACGCGCGCCCGGATGGCCGTCAACTCACGACCTGTCGGGTATAGTGCCGCTCGCTGGCTTGGCGCGGGCGGGACCAGCCCCCAGGTAGGCGAGCACCACATGGATGAAATCGGCACAGTCGCGCAACACGTCTCCGACAGCGTCAATCGGGTCATCATCGGCAAGCGCGGCGCCGTGGAGCTCACCGTAGTTGCCCTCCTGAGCAACGGGCACATCCTGATCGAAGACGTGCCGGGCGTCGGGAAAACGACGCTCGCCAAGGCTATGGCCCAGTCGGTGGGCCTCACGTTCAGCCGGGTGCAGTTCACGCCGGACATGCTGCCGAGCGACGTGACCGGCGTGACCATCTACAACCAGAAGTCGCAGGAATTCGAATTCCGCGCCGGTCCGGTGATGTCGCAGATCCTGCTGGCGGATGAGGTGAATCGCGCCACCCCCAAGACGCAATCGTCCCTGCTCGAGGCCATGGAGGAGCGCCAGATCACCGTCGACGGTGTCACCCACACGCTGCCAAGCCCATTTCTGGTTATGGCCACGCAAAACCCCATCGAGTACGAGGGCACGTTCCCCCTGCCAGAGGCCCAGCTCGACCGGTTCTTTCTGCGCGTGAACCTTGGCTACCCCGATCGATCGGATGAAGTTGCTGTTCTGGGCGCCCAGCGACATACGCACCCGCTCACTGAAGTCGAGCAAGTGGCCGACTCCGACACGATCCTGGCCGCACAAGCGGCAGTGCGGGAGGTTTACATCGATCAGCTGGTGCACGAGTACATCGTCGACCTTGTGCGGGCCACCCGCGATCACGGCGAGGTCTATCTCGGCGCCAGCCCGCGGGGCAGTCTCTTTCTCTACCGCGGCAGCCAGGCGCTCGCGGCGATGCGCGGCCGTGACTACGTCATTCCTGACGACGTGAAGGACCTTGCCGTGGCTGTCCTGTCCCACCGCGTCATCGTGAGCCCGGCCGCCCGCATTCGCAGCGTGGACACCCGCGACATCGTGGCGGAGGTCCTGGATACACTGCCAGTCCCTGGAGCAAGCGCCGCCTGACCATATGACGGACGGTTTTCTCGAATTTGCCCTCGCCGTCAGGACCATCGATGGCTGGGGTTGGTGTGGGGTCGCGGCCAGCGAAGTGGGGCTTGTGTGCGCCACGCTGGCCCACACCCGCGAAGCCGCCTGCGTCACCGCACTGCAGCGGACGTCAAGCGCCGCGCGCACCCGATCGCGCGGGGCCCAACGCTCGCGCCGACGGCGCGCCGAGCACGGCCAGTGGCCCGTCGCGGGACGCGCCGCCTATCAAACGGCCGGCCAAGGCCTCGAAGAGCTGTGGGAGTACCTCACCGCCGGTCGCCAGCGCCTGGACGTGGCCCTGGATCACCGAGCCGGAACCGACTTTCAGCGACGGACCTGGGAGGCCATCCGCGACGTGCCGTTCGGCGAAACCCGCAGCTATGCCTGGCTGGCGCGCGCCGTCGGCAGTCCCCATGCCACGCGAGCCGTTGGCCGAGCGGTCGGGTCGAGCCCAAACCTCATCTTCGTGCCCTGCCATCGCATCGTCGGTTCACGGGGCCTGGGCGGCTATGCCCGCGGCACCGGCGTGAAGCAGCAACTGCTGGATCACGAAGCGGCCTGGCCGCGCATGCAGCCAATGCTCGGCACCTAGGCACGGCCTCCGCACCCAGCCCCCAGCCATCGCCGTGTCCTAGAAGTCCAGCCCGATATCGATGGCGCGTGCCGAGTGCGTGAGCGCCCCCACCGAGATGTCGTGAACGCCGGTCTCGGCGTACGCCCGCACGTTTGCCAACGTCACGCCGCCCGTAACTTCCAAGCGCACGTCGCCGGTAGCCACCGCAACGGCGCGCTTGGCCTCCGCAACCGGCATGTTGTCAAACAACAGCGCGTGGGCGCCCGCCGCAACGGCCGCCGCCGCCTCGTCGACGGTTTCGACCTCAACTTGGATCCGCATGCCCGCCGGAGCCGCACGCCGCGCACGCGCAATCGCTTCAGCCACGCCCCCCGCGGCGGCAATATGGTTGTCCTTGATCAGAATCGCGTCGTAGAGCCCGGCGCGATGATTCGCGCCGCCACCCATCCGCACGGCGTACTTCTCAAAGGCACGCAGCGTCGGCGTCGTCTTGCGGGTATCGAGAATGCGCACCCCGGTCCCCTCGACGGCATCGACGAAAGCTCGGGTAAGCGTGGCGACGCCGCTGAGGCGTTGCAGGAAATTGAGCGCGACGCGCTCGCCCGTAAGCATGGCCCGGGCTGGGGCGCGCACCACCGCTGCCAGTTCACCGGCCTCGACCCGCGACCCATCGGCAATCGCGGCATCCACCTCCGCCGCGGCGTCGAGTTGCGCGAACACTTCCCGCACCACGTCCATTCCCGCCACGATGCCGGGCTCGCGAAACACGATCCGTGCTTGCGCACTGGCAGATGGATCGACCACTGCCGCGGTCGTCACGTCGCCCGCGCCCAGGTCCTCCGCCAACGCGCGGCGCACGACCTCTCGGATCGCTTCGCGTGACAGATCAGGCGTCGCCATCAGTCACCGGGGCATCGTGGAGCGGGCGGCTGGGCCATCCTAGCCCGCGCCGCAAGCGGTCTGCCGCGAACGTGAGAATGCCCGCGATCTCAGCGAATTGTCGGTGCTAGCCTCGACTGACAATGCCCGGAGCAACCGAAGGCGAGACTATGAACCTCCGGCGACTTGCACTGACAACGCTCCTAGCGGGCGGCCTGGCTCTGACAGTCGCGGCGTGCGACGGCGACAGCTTGCCATCCGGTATATCGGCCGGTGGCCAAGCGGCGACTCTTGCCGGACTCACGGCCACCGCCGAACTGCCCGCGCCGACGGCGGCGGTAGAAATCTCCCAGCCGACGGCGACGGCCGAGGCCGTCTCGCCGACACCAACCACTGCTAGCCCGGCGTCGACGCCCACGGCAGCTTCAGTGTCGCCAACTGCACTGACAACGCCCGCGACGACGGAAACTGCCGCCACCGACGACGATCTGCGGCTGGCGCTGACAATCCCAGACCTCGTCGAGCAAGTGCGCCCCTCCGTGGTTCACATCGTGACCGAAGTCGCGACGACTGATGACGGTGACGGGCCCATGCCCGGAGGCGGCGTTGGCACCGGATTCATCATCAGCGCCGACGGCTACATCGTCACCAACAATCACGTGGTCCAGGGCGCCGATCGCGTCGTCGTCACCTACGCCCTCACCACAGCGGCGAGCGGGACACAATCTGCACCGACTCCCAGTCGACGCCAGCCAAACCATGCCGTGGATGCGGAGATCGTCGGGCTTGATCCACAGACCGACCTGGCCGTGCTCCGCATCGATGTAGAAGGACTCACGCCGCTGCCGCTGGGCTCATCGGAGGATCTGCGTGCGGGTGAAATCGTTGTCGCCATCGGCCACGCGCTGGACCTTGCCGGCGGCCCCACCGTCACCGCCGGGGTCGTCAGTGGCCTGGGCCGAGTGCTCACCAACATCGGTCCCCAGCGACTCACCCTCAGCGACCTCATCCAGACCGACGCATCGATCAACCCTGGCAACAGCGGAGGGCCGCTGCTGAATCTCTACGGCGAGGTGGTCGGCGTGAACTCCGCTGGCGCGGGTGCCGCCGACGGCATCGGCTTCGCCATCGCCATCGACAACGCCAAGCTGGTAATCGACGCCTTGATCGAGGACGGCGTCGTCACCCGAGGGTTCATGGGCATCCGCTCCGCCACCATCACGCCCGCCATCGCACGGCACTTCGACTTGCCGGTGAACCAAGGCCTATACATCCAGGCCATCACCGTGGGCGCCGGCGCCGAGGAAGCCGGCCTGGAGGCCGGCGACATCATCGTCGGCATTAATGACCTACCCGTCGGCGACATCGGCGAACTGGGCCGCATTCTGGCAAAGTACGGACCTGGCAGTACCGTTACAGTCTGGTATCTGCGGATGGATGCCGGAGACGAGCCCCAACGAACCGAAGTCACGCTGGGCGTGCGGCCCGATCGCTAGACGCAGCCGATAGCCGAACGCGTCGACCTCGGTCGGCGCCCGCCCCGTCATTCCCACCTGCCAATGGCTGAAAATCTATTCGAGCACGCGTCGCGCGGGGTGATCGAAGCCGGTGCCCCGCTCGCGGCCCGCATGCGGCCGCGCACCCTGGACGATTTCATTGGGCAACGTCACCTGTTGGCGCCCGGGTCATCGCTGCGCGCCTCGATCGAACGCGACGCCATCTGGTCCGCCGTCCTCTGGGGACCGCCCGGATCGGGCAAGACCACCCTCGCGCGGCTCGCCGCAACTGCCACCCGCCGGCGCTTCCTTCAACTCAGCGCGGTCACCTCCGGCGTACGCGACATCCGCGATGCCGTCGCCGGGGCGCGAGAGGCATTGGCATACGAGCAACGCCGCACCGTCGTGTTCATCGACGAGATCCATCGCTTCAACAAGGCCCAGCAGGATGCGCTCCTGCCGCACGTTGAAGACGGCACCATCGTCTTGTGGGGCGCGACCACGGAGAATCCCTACACCAGCGTCATCGCGCCCCTGCTGTCGCGGGTGCGGGTGCTGCGGCTTGAGCCGCTCTCACGCGACGACCTGCGCGTGATCGTCCAGCGGGCCATCGACGACGGCGACCGCGGCCTCGGCGAGCTCGGACTCACCTTCGATCCAAAGGCCGTCAACGCGATCGTCGCGGGGGCCGGCGGCGACGCCCGCACGGCCCTGAATTGGACCGAAGCCGCGGCGCTGCACGCCACCGTGCTCGGTTCGGCCAACGTGGACGCCGAAACCGTGCGTCAAGCGGTGCTCGAGCGCGGCGTCCGCTACGACCGCGCGGGCGATGACCACTACGACACCATTTCGGCATTCATCAAGAGCGTCCGCGGGTCCGACCCGGACGCCGCGCTGCTATGGCTCGCCAAGATGCTGCAGGCCGGCGAGGCTCCTGAGTTCATCGCCCGACGATTGGTCATTCTGGCCTCGGAAGACATCGGCAACGCCGATCCGCACGGGCTCCCGATGGCAACCGCCGCCGCGGCCGCCGTCGAGCGTGTGGGACTGCCAGAGGGCCGATACGCGCTGGCCCAGGCGACGATCTATCTCGCCTGCGCGCCCAAGAGCAACGCCGCCGGCCGTGCACTGGACGCCGCGGAGGAGGCGATCGCCGCGGGCGCCGACCTGGAAGTCCCGCCGCATCTACGCAACACGCCCCCGCGCGGACCGCACGAGGCCGATACGGACTACCTCTTCCCCCATGACTACCCGGACAATTATGTCAATCAGCCGTATCTGCCGCCCTCGCTGCAAGATCTCCGCTTCTACGACGGCAGCGGCTCAGGGCAAGAAACCAAGCTTTGGCGCCAGTTGCAGCAACGCCGCCGCGCCGGCGCCGACGACGGCCCTGACGCGACCGCCCAGAAGCCAGCGCCTTAGCTTCGAACGCTACCGCGGCGCAGCCGCCGGATCGTCGACGCGCCACACTTCCCCATGGATGGTCGCGACCAACAACACCTGCCCACCGGCGGCGGCGCGAGCGACGGCCACCGACTCGATCGGCACGCCGTAGAGCTCGTCCAGCAGCGGATACCACAGGCGGCCCCGGTCGGACGAGCGGAGCAGACCGGCGCTCGTCGCCACGAACAGCGTGTCGTCGTCCGCAAACTCAAGCGAGGCGACCACGGAGCGAATCGCGGTCTCCATCCCATGCGGATAGAGCGCGTTCCAGTGGCCGACGACCGTGCCGCTCGGCCGCAACACGTGGGGCCCCGTCGCCAAGCAGAAGAACTCTTCACCGTCAGCAGGTTCAGCGTCAGGGATCGTGAGCGACGCCCAGTGATACGCCCCCTCTTGCTGCACGTAGCGCGACCACGACGCCCCGCGATCCGTGGATCGGTAGACGGCAACGAGTCCTTCTCCCGTCGTTGCCGCCAGCATCGTGCCGTTCGCGGCGAATCGCGGCGAAAACGCCAGCTCCACGACCGCTGATCCGCGAAACCGCTCGTCGGCGGCATTCCACGTTTTGCCCGCGTCGCTGCTCGTGAGCACGTAGCCCCCATAGCCGCCGAGCGCGATCAGCCCATCGTCGGCGAACGCGGGCGAGAAGGCCGCCGCCATGACCGGCAGGTCCGGCGACACGCCGTTAACCGGTTCCCAGGTTGCGCCGGCGTCCGACGTGCGGAGCAGCATGTCCGCCGACAGCGCCAAGGCGATACCGTCATCGGCGAATGCCGGCGAAAGCGCCAGACCGACCACAGTGGGTTCGGGCAGCCCCTTGGTCACCTCGGACCAATGCTGTCCGCCGTCACGGGAAATCAACACGCCGTCGTTGGCCGACCCGGCCAGGATCACGCCATCGCGGGCAAAGTCGGGCGACGGTCGCAGGTCGAGCAAGGGAAGGCTCGTAAAACCCGTGCTACTCGGCGCCCACGTCTCGCCGCCGTTGGCGGAGCGAATCAAGCCGGCGTCGTTCACGCCGGCGAGCACGACTCCGTCGCCCGCGGTGGCGAGGGCCAGCAGCGACTCGCTCCGCGCTCCCCGGAGGCGAACGCGATGCCAGGTGGCGCCGTCGTCCTGCGACCGCCAAAGCGTATTGCCGGAAATCGCGATCGCGGCGCGGTCGACGCCCCCAAGGACAGTGACGGCGTTGATGGGACGATTCGACGGCACCTCATCGACGGCGTTCCAGGTCGTGCCGTGGTCCTGCGAGCGATAGAGCCCATGCGCCTCGGTGCCGGCAAGCACCAGCCCGTCATTGCCGAACGTCGGCGACATGGCGATGCCCAAGACCGTCGCTTCCGCGGGCAGGCCGGGGCCAGCCGACCAGGATCGGGCCTGATCGACGCTGCGCATGATCCCGCCGTCGGCCGCGCCGGCGAACAACACATCGGCCGAGTGGGGCGCCACCGCCAGCGCGGTGATCAATGCATCGGCCAGCTCGGGTCCATAGCCGTTCCAGGACTGACCGCGGTTGTCCGAGATATAGACGCCGCGGCCGTCGGTTCCCGCGGCAATGGTTTCGTCCTCGGCAAAGAAGGGAGAAAACGCCAAAGCCGTCACCGTTGGATGCTCGCCCCAGAACATCCGGCGCACCCAACTCGCCCCACCGTCATACGAGATGTGAAGGCCGGCATCGGTGGTTCCCGCGACGACCGTCTGGTCGTTGCTGAAGTCCGGCGACGCCGCGACAGCCTCAACGAACGGGCTGCGCAGCGCGGCATTGGTTGGCGTCCAGGTACAGCCGGCGTCGTCGGAACGGAACACGCCGGTCAGCGTGCCGGCAAACACGGTGGCCGACCCGTCCGCGCCTAAAGTGCTGGACAGCGAGGTGACCGTGCCGCCCTCCCGCGCGGATAGGCGCTGCGCGACCGGCGTGCGATCAGACTCACTCATCGGTGACGGACCTTAGACGTTGGCAAGACACGGGCGTTCTCCCTGTACAAGGTGCTTCGTCGAAGCTCAACCCAAGCGGTGTTCCCTACGGCCTACGTAAAGTACGGCGCGGCATGCTCGCGCAGCCAGTCCAAGCTCGCCACGACCCACGCCTCCGCGTCATGCTCGGGCGGCGCAAGGACCTCCACGCAGTGCTGCAAGTTCTCAGGATCGGGAGCACCGTTCTGCAGCACCTCAAGGATATCGAGCACCGGCACGTCGCCGTCCCCGATGGGCGCGTTAAAGAACCTCGGTTCACCGATCAGCGTATAGGGCTGCACGCGCATGTCCTTGATATGAGTCATCACGGTGTACGGCGCGGCGAGCCGCGCCGCGTCGAGTGGGTCCTCGACCACGGAGATCGAGTTGGCAAAGTCGAAGTTGTGGCGCAGCCAGGGCGAATCGACGGCTTCCATCACCTCCACAAGGTCGGCAACGCGATAGTCCATGTGCGATTCGGTGGTGAGCACCACGCCCAGCTCCTCCGCGATGGGAATGAGCGACGTGAGGTTGCGGATCATCGCGTCGAGCTGCTGCGCCAGCGGCGGGTCCTGGATGAACCGGTGGCGCAGCGCGGCCTCACGATGGACCACGTTGACGATGGTCGCGCCGGCAGCCGCTGCGATCTCGATCGCCCGCACGCACCGTTGAAAGTCTGAGCCGCCGGTCCAGCGCGGCGCCGTCTCGGTCAGCCCAAACGACATGGCGTCGCGGGCGCCCCGTCGCGCGGCCATGTCCGTTGCGCCCCAGGCATCGGGGTCAGCCGGGAGATCGGGATCCGCCAACCCGAAATACTCGATGCCGGCGGCGCGCATGCTTTCGCCAAACTGAGCGGCACGGGCCTCGTCGCCAAACCAACCGGGATCCAAGTACAGCGCCGTCAACCCGTGTGCCCGCGCTCGCTCGATCATCCATCCCGGCAAGTCGTCAGCCGTCTCCGGCGGCTCCACCGAAGCGAAATAGGGCAGACGGCCCGTGGAATACCGGTAGGTCGCGCTGTCGGTGCGCAGCCAGGGATACGCCACCCAGCGATAGCTGGCCTGCGAGAGTCCGAGCTTCATGCCGGCTCAAACAGGTGCCCGCGCTCCGCGCGCAGCCACTCGATGCTGGCCCGTACCCACACGTCGGGATCGTGATCTGGCGGCGGCGCAACTTCGATGCACACCGGCATCCCGTCCGGGTCCTCCGCCTCGGTTTGCACCAGGTCCAGGATTTCCAAAATGGGGACATGGCCACGCCCTAAGGGCGCCCAGGACACCTGCGGCTCGCCGGTTCCGGTGGCCGGCTGGATGCGCATGTCCTTGAGGTGCATGTTGACGGCGTATTTGGCCGCCAGCCGCGCGCCGTCCATCGGATCCTCGATCACGGCGATGGGGTTGGCGGTATCCAGGTTGATCCGCAGCCAGGGTGAGTCGATGGCCTCGACCACCTGCACGACCTCGGCCAAGCGATAGTCGATGTGGTTCTCCCAGGCCAGCACCACGCCGTACTCGGCGCAAACCGGCATCAGCGATCGGAAGTTGGCCTCCGCGCGCTCCAGTTGAACCTCTATCGGCGGGTCCTTGGTGAAGTGGTTGTGCCGCACTGCCTGGTTGTGCACCGCCGCCGAGACGGTGGCGCCGCCCCAGGCACTGCGCCAGATCTGCTGGATGGTGGTGTGATACTCCCCGCCCTCCCACTCTTCGGCGCTGGCGGCGACGTTGAAGGTCACGTTGCTCACGAGCATCACCCCGGCTGCCACCGCGCGCTCGCGAAAGGCCTGGGCCGCCGCGCGCCCGGCGAACGTTCGCGACGCCACATAGAGCGACTCCAGGCCCAGGGACTCCACCCGATCGAGCAGCCAGTTCTCAAGCGGCTCGTCCGGATCCGGCGGGTCCAGCGTCTGCAAGTAGGGCAGCCGCCACTCGTCCTGGAGGAAGATCGGGCGGTCGCGGCGCATGTCCGGATAGGCCATCCACCGATAGCACGCCTGTGAGATGCCGAGCTTCATGGGCGACTCGTCACGAGGTCTCCCGCAGCGCGCGCCACACCAGCTCCTGCGTATCGAGGATGTCGTTGCGGCCCATCGCGTCGGCCAGGCTGTCGGCATCGATCGCGTCCAGCACGCGCAGCAGGTAGTTCGTATTCGACACGAACTGCTGCGCGCTGCGAATGGGCTCCTCGCGCGTCCAGACCACGTCCATGCCCAGGAAGTACGGGTAGTCGGCCTCGCGCAGCCAGTGGAGCATCTCCAGCGATTCCCACAAGTGATGGCTGGCGAAGATCGTCGACAGGTCTTGCGGCAGCTGGGTGTCGTTGAGGTGCACGTGATACAGCAGACCCCGGCGCGCCGCTTCCCACGCCGCTTGCGCCACGTTCTCGCCGCTCATCAAGGTGTGGCTCACCTCCAGCTGCGCCCCGAGATTGGGCAGATTCAGCTCACCGATGATCTCCAACGTCTTGCTCATCGAGCCCACCATGGCCCAGCCGCGCGGTAGGTAGGGCCGGAACTCCAGCGCCACCTTCAGCTCGCCGGCGGCCGCGCAGATCTCGCGCAACGCGTCCAGCGTCCGCTCGCGCGCCGCGCGGAAGTCCTGTTGAAACGGATAGTCCGCGCCGTCCATCGGCGTGAACACGTAGATACCCAAACCGTCGAGCGCGCGAGCCACTTCAACGGCGTGCAGGCACATGTCGATGGCCTCGCGCCGCTCGGCTGCGTCGGGTGACGTGAAGGCAGCCCACGGGAACGAGCCGCGAATATAGGGCTCACCGTGGTGAATCATGGAGCACTTCAGCCCACGGTCGTCGAGCCGCTGCTTCACCTGGTGCGCGTTGTCCAGCGTGACGCACGTGCCGCTGAAGAACTCGATACCCGCCAGGTCGGGAATCTGGTCGACGGCGCGAAAGGCCTCGTCAATCTCGTCCATCGAGGGGCCGTCGACCATTCCCAGATGGTGATACAGACCCACGGAGTATCGCGGCGCCCAGTCCATACCCGCTGCTCCTAGTAGTAGCCGAAGCCGCCGTCGGCCTTCGCCGGCACGGGGCGCCGCCAAGATTGATAGGGGTGCCGCGCCACGAGCGCCTCGTTGAGCGTCACGCCCCAGCCCGGACCCTGCGGCAGTTTGACATAGCCGTCCTCGATCTCGATGCCGCCGTGGAGGAAGCTGGCTCGGAGCGCCTGCGCCGACGCGCGCGGCCCCACCGTTTGCGGCGATTCCATGATGAGGAAATTGGGCGTGGCCGCGCCGAAGTGCGCCGTGGCCACGGACGATAGACCGCCAAAGGGGTTGTGCGGCGCTAGCGACAGCATGTGCGCCTCGGCCAGCGCCGCGATCTTGCGTATCTCAGTCATGCCGCCGCAGAGCAGGATGTCGGGCTGCAAGAGATCGGCGCCCTGCGCCTCGATCAGCGCCTGGAACTCGTGCTTGCCGTAGAGGCTCTCGCCGGTCGCCACGGGCACGTTCATCGCCCGCCGCGCCTCGGCCATCACCGTGTGACTGCCCGGCCGGATCGGCTCCTCGATGAACATCGGCCGGAACGGCTCGATCGCCCGCGCCAGCTCGGCGGCTTTGGCCGGCTCTTCCAGCTTGGCGTGAAAGTCCACGCCGATCTCGGCCGCATCGCCCACCGCCGCGCGCACGGCCGCCACGCGCTCCACTACCAGCCTGATGATCTGTCCCCACGGGAGGCGGTCGTCCTCCACCGCGTAGGGAAACAACTTGAATGCCGTGAACCCATGGTTGCCGGCCATGGCCTTGGCTTCCTCCGCCATGTCCGCCGGCTCGCCGGTGACCACGTCGAAGTAGACCCACACGCGGTCGCGATAGGCGCCGCCCAGCAGCTGATACACCGGTTGATCGGCCAGCTTGCCCGCCAGGTCCCACAGCGCCAGGTCGATGCCGCTGATGGCCGCCCAGCCCACCGCGCCCGCCGGAAAGCGCAGCCCGCGATAGCACAGCTGCCACAGCCGCTCGCGCCGCGTGGCGTCCTGCCCCACCAGCCACTCGCCGAGGTAGCGCACCGTCTCGGCAACCGCCAGGTCGGGACCGGCCGCATACGCCTCGCCGAGGCCCACCAGCCCCGACTCCGTCGTGATCGTGACGTAGTTGGCGTTGTGGTGCGTGTCCGACGCAGTCCGCACCTCGACCGAACGAATTCGCACGCTAGTCCACCTGGCAACGCAAGAACGACGCGCGCGAGCGTAGTCAGTGCGTTCCATCCCGTCCAGCCGCAGAGCGCGACAGCAAGCGCACCGCGGCACTTCGATCAAGTGGAGTTCCCTTCGTTCGCAGCCATGGAACGATTCCACCGCGCCGCGCGTAGTATCAATTGGAACACTCGGTACGAGACTGCATGAACATTCGGCATGCGGGGCCAGGGCAATTGATTCCGGCACAGCGTCGCTTTGCTGAGATGGTGGAGAGGTCGTGCACGGCAGTCGTCGTTGTCGCAATGGCTCTTGGCGTGTGGAGCTGTGGGCCTAGTAGCTCCGTCGGGGGGGCGACGCCTAGCCCAGGTTCAATCGTCGTGGGGGGGACGCCTACCCCCGGCGGCGCACCGGCTGATGGGGAACGAAGCCTGGGATCGCGGGATGCGCCGTCGGTGGTCGAAGGTCCCGAAGATGCCGACGACAGCGCGACATCGGAGGCTGCCGTGACACCGCAAGTGGTTGTGGAAGTCGCGCCGCTTAGAGAGCGTTATGTGGAGGTAAGGCCCCCGGGGACAGATGTGCCGTGCTCACCCGGGACCTTCGGGCAGCCGGCCGGAACCGTCAGGTGGAAGCCCGACGGCACGGCAATCTTCTTCGGGTTTGATTCGTCTCAGGGCCGGGGAGGAATACGTCGAGTGGAGATACTCGCGGAAGCCGTGGACATCTTCGGGTTTGATTCGTCGGTGGAAAACTTCGAGTACTTCGAGTCAGGGCTGGTGGAGATTCTCGGGGTTGCCGCGGACGGCTCTCGGATGTGGCGGGTGGGACAGGTGGGCCAGCGTGAGCGGGTGGCGGCGAGCTTCGACATCTCGCCCACTGGTGAGCACATCGTCTACCCCACCTGCCAGTTTCCCGCCTTATCCCGTATAGACCGCAAATACGCCGGCTTCTACTTCGACCTGGCCCGAACGACGATCCTGGGGTCGACTCGTCAGCGACTCACAGCCAGTGGAAGATCATCTGAACACAATCCCGCGTGGTCGCCGGACGGCACGCACATCGCGTTTCTCGTGGGTGGACGGCACACTGTGAATCTGTGTCATGCGGGCTGACGGTACCAACCGCGGTGGGCTATTGATGTTGGGAGCCCCGGCAATATCGTCGCCACTCAGCCGCCCGCGTGGTCGCCGGACGGCCGCTGGCTCGCCGTTGCGGTGCGACAGATCGTTCTTGGCATTTCGGCGCTGAAGCTCGTTGCCATGCCGACCGGCGAGGAGGTCATCCACCTAGCGGACGCCGTCAGCGGCGCGTCCTGGTCGCCGGACGGCGAGCGGCTGGCGTTTGCGAAAGTCGACGGCGACGGGGTGGCGCTCTACTCGATCGCGGTGGACGGCAGCGACGCGCGGCCCTGACCTCGATCACTGACTGGCATCTGCAGCTGGACGCCTATGGCAACAATGTGTATTTCCTATCGGATCCCACCCGTGCCTGGGTCGACACCGTGGCCTGGTCGCCCGACGGCTCGAAGATTCGACACGTGTGGGTTGGACATATGCGTGGTTGACGTGGATGGGAACGTCCTGGGCCGATCCCGCCCCACGCATGGACGACGCGTACGGGATGAGGGCGGCATGGTCACCAGATAGTACGCGAATCGCCGTGAACGTAGGCGTTGGTTACCGCCGGCTCTACATCATGGCCAGACGGCAAAATCCTGGGTCCAGACGGGGACGGCAAACCCCAGGCGATCGGGCCCCGACGAGCGGAGGGCCCGGTGGACGTCACCGGGTGCGCCGGGGGAACGGTCGTCCCCGACCCGGCCGCCAACTCCGGCTTGGTCGGCGACTGCGAGACGCTGCTGCGGTTGCAAGGGAGTCTGGCGGGCGGCGCCCCGTTGCCGTGGGCCGGCAAACGCCCACTGACGACCTGGGAGGGCGTGGTCGTGGCCGGGTCGCCGGCGCGAGTCACGGCGATCTCTCTTTCCGAGGACGTCTTGCTGCGGGGCATCATCCCGCCCGAATTGGGCCAGCTGACCCACCTCCAAGTGCTGGAGCTGAACCGGCACAACTTGGGTGGGACGATCCCGCCCGAGTTGGGGCAGCTGACCAACCTCCAAGTGCTGCGGCTGGATAGGAACCTCCTCAGCGGAGCTATCCCGGCCGAATTGGGCGAAATGACCGCCTGACTGGTCTGTGGCTTGACAATAACCACCTGCAGGGCCCCGTCCCTGCCGAGTTGAGTCGGTTGGCGAATCTGGAAGTGCTGGACCTCAGCGAGAACATCCTGACCGGCGAGATCGTGAGCTGGAACTGGGCCAGCTCGCCAATTTGAAGCGTCTGTTTCTCCACGACAACCGCCTGACCGGCGAGATCCCGCTGGAACTGGGCCAGCTCGCCAATTTGAAGCGTCTGTTTCTCCACGACAACCGCCTGACCGGCGAGATCCCGCTGGAACTGGGCCAGCTCGCCAACTTGAAGCGTCTGTTTCTCCACGACAACCGCCTGACCGGCGAGATCCCTGCCGAGTTGAGTCGGTTGGCGAATCTGGAAGCGCTGGACCTCAGCGAGAACATCCTGACTGGCCCGATCCCGCCGGAGCTGGGCCAGCTGGCGAATCTGGTAGCCCTCGACCTCGGTTACAACGAACTCACCGGGGCAATCCCGCCGAGTTGGGCCAGTTGGCGAATCTGCCGACCTCAGTGGCAACGAACTCACCGGGGCAATCCGCAGGGCCAACTGGCCAACCTTGAGTATCTGGAGCTCGATGGCAATCCGTTCACCGGTTGCATCCCGCCAGCGATATACGAGCTTGGCGGCACCACCTGGGTTGATCTGCCCGTCTGCCGCCAAGAAATGATGCGTCAATCCCGCCGCGAGAGGCCCCACCTGAAGACCGGCGAGACGTTACGCCGCAAGCAATTGTCTCCAGGCGATCTGACCTCTGGCGGCTAAGTCCCAAAGACCACCCGCCCGCTAGCCCAGACTCCTAGCCCGCCGACGCCCCGTTCGCGGCCATGGGCAGCGCGCCGCCGGCATCCTCGATGTCTTTCCAGAAGTGGCACGACACGAAGTGACCGCCGCCCACATCGGTGAGCTCCGGCTCTTCCGTCGCACAGCGGTCCTCGGCCCACGGGCACCGGGGGTGGAAGCGGCATCCCGACGGCGGGTTCACCGGACTCGGCACGTCGCCCGTCAGGATGATGCGCTCGCGCTTGGCTTCCAGGTCAGGGTCGGGCACCGGCACGGCGGACAGCAGGCATCGCGTGTACGGATGCAGCGGGCGCACGTAGAACTGCTCGCTGGGCGCCATCTCGACGATCTGGCCGAGATACATGACCGCGATCCGGTGACTGATCTGCCGCACCACCTTGAAGTCGTGGGAGATGAACAGATACGCCACGCCCAGCTGCTGCTGCAGGTCCAGCAGCAGGTTCATGATCTGCGCCTGAATCGACACGTCCAGCGCGGACACGGGCTCGTCGCAGACGATGAACGACGGCTGCACGGCCAGCGCGCGGGCGAAGGCAATGCGCTGCCGCTGTCCACCCGAGAATTCGTGCGGGTAGCGGCTGGAGAAGCGCGGATCGAGCCCCACCAGGCGCAGCAGCTCGCGCACGCGCTCGCGGCGCTCGTCGCGGCTACCGTGGAGGTTATGCACCTGCAGCGGCTCTTCGATGATCCGCCCGACCGACATCCGCGGATTCAGCGAGCCGTACGGGTCCTGAAAGATCATCTGCATCTTCCGGCGCGCCCGCCGCTGCTCGTCGCGTGAGAGCTGGACGAGATCGTTGCCCTCGAAAACCACTTCGCCTGCTGTCGGCGGCTCGAGCTGCATGATCGTGTTGCCGGTGGTGGTCTTGCCGCAGCCGGACTCGCCAACCAGGCCCAAGGTCTCGCCCGCGTTCAGCTCGAAGCTGATGCCGTCAACCGCCCGCACCAGCCCGGACTGGCGGCGGATGATGAAGCCGCGCATCACCGGGAAGTACTTCGTCAGCCCGTTCACGGCCAGCAGCGTTTCCCCTTTGGCGGGGGCGCCGTTGCCGCTCTGGGCGGTAGTCATGGTCTCGCCGGCCGTTGCGTCACTCATCGCAGCTCACCCGTATCCACGTCGACCCAGCAGCGGATCGTTCGGCCGTCTCCGATCGTCTCTATCGGAGGCATTTCCTCGATGCACTTGTCCTTCGCAAACCGGCAGCGCGGCGCAAATGGGCACCCCACTGGAAGGTTGGTCATGTCGGGGGGCGCGCCGGGGATGGCGCTCAGGCGGTCGCCTCGCGCCGCGGCGATGTTGGGCATCGACTCCAGCAAGCCGATCGTGTACGGGTGCTTGGGCGTATAGAACACGTCGCGGGCCTGTGCGCGCTCGACGATATATCCGCCGTACATCACCACGATTTCCTCACAGAACCCGGCGACCAGCGCCAGGTCGTGGGTGATCAGGATGGCCGCCATGCCCAATTCGCTGCGCAGATTTGAGATCAGCTCGATGACCTGCGCCTGAATCGTCACGTCCAGCGCGGTCGTGGGTTCGTCGGCGATGAGCAGCTGCGGTTCACACGAGATCGCCATCGCGATCATGGCCCGTTGCTGCATGCCGCCCGAGAGCTGGTGCGGATAGTCGTCAGCGCGTTCGGCAGGCGACGGAATGCCCACCCGATCCAGCAACTCCACCGTGCGCGCGCGGGCTTCTTGCTTGCTCACGCCCATATGCAGGCGCTGCGCCTCATCGATCTGACGGCCCACCGTCAGCACCGGATTGAGCGAGCTCATCGGGTCTTGAAAGATCATGGAGATCCTGCCGCCGCGGATTTCTCGCATTTCATCGGCGTCGACCTGAAGCAGGTCTTCACCGTCGAACATCACCTCGCCGCCGGTGATTTGACCGGCCGGCCGCGGGATAAGCCGCAGCAATGCCAGCGAACTCACGCTCTTGCCGCTGCCCGACTCTCCGACGATGCCCAGGGACCCACCCGCCGAAAGCTCGTAGGCAATCCCGTTGACGGCCCGAACGATGCCCTCGTCCGTCTTGAATTCGACGGCGAGATCCCGAACCTCGAGCAATCGGCCGTTCTCGCTCATATCGTTTGCTCAATCACTTGGTCCGCTTGCCTCGGCAGCCAGTAGTCGTGATGCCTATCATCGCACTCCACCGAACAGAATCGTATGCCGCTCGCGCTCACCCACACGTCGCGCGGGATCACCTGACCGCATAGCTGGCAGTTCGTCACGTCAGTTTGCCACCAATCGGCCTTGAGCTGCTCCCAGTGTCCGCCGGTCTCGGATCGGGGCACGGCGGACACGATATCGCGCGTCTCGTCGGTGATGGTCGGCGGCGCCGGAGGCGGCGCGTCGGCGCGAAGTCTCGCAGTCTCGTCGACGTCGATCGTCAACGTTCCGTTGAGGCGCTGCAGCGCCACGCCGTAGACATCGCGCCCGGCCATCTCCGACACGAATCCCTCCATCACGTCGCGGCGCACGGCTTCCGGAGCGCGTGCCCTCGGATCGCCGTAGCCTCCCCCGCCGGGACTCGCGAGCATAACCTGATCGCCCTCTTTCAGCACAATGTTGGCCACGCGCGAGTTGCTGGCCGTGGCGTAAGCCTCGCGGAAGGTCACGAACGTGTCATGGCCCACGCGCTTGACCAATAGCGCCGATTGCTGCCCGTCCTCGCCGCCAAAGAGGCCCCAGGCGCCCGACACCATGCGGTCGAACAACGCCGACACGGTGATCTCCGGCGCCCGCACCTCGAGGATCCGTTCCGAGCCAAGTCCTCCCCGCTGCGTTCCGGCGCCGCCGGAGTCCTGCCGCAGGCGATAGGACCGCTCGAGGAACGGGTATCGCGTCTCGAAAATCTCCACCGGCGTCGACGGGCAGTTGCCGTTGGGGATCACCTGGTTGCTGTTGCCGTCCGCGTTCGCCCGCCCGCCCCAGCCGACGCCGTCGAAGTGGTAGTGCACGTAGTACCGGTCGGTATCCGGATGCGTGCCGCCGAAGAGAAAGTTGCAGGACGTGCCGCCGGTGTCCGCCGAGACCCGCTCCGGCACGGCCTTGGAAAGGGCGCCGATCACGATGCCCCACACCCGTGGATGCGTCTCGGTGTTGCCGCCCACGCAAGGCCCGGGATGGACCACGTTGGTGATCGTTCCCGGCGGGGCAATCACCGTGATCGGCCGATAGGCGCCGTCGTTGTGCGGCACGTTGTTGTCGGCAAAGTGGAACACCGCGTTGTAGGTGCCCGAGGCCGTCACGCCGTAGGTGCAGTTCAGCACGTGCTGCGCCTGGGGATCGCTGTCGCTGAAGTCGGCCACGAGGCTCCCGTCGGAAACGACCAGCCGCAATCGAATCCAGTCGCGCAGCGGCTCGTCGCGGGCATCCTCCATGTGGCCCTCGAAGGTGTATTCGCCGTCGGGGATGGCGCGAATCTCGTCCCGCATCCACCGCTCGGCATAGTCGAGCAGCTCGTCGCTGACCTGGGTGATGCGCTCGACGCCGTAGACATCCAGCAGCTCGTGGGTGCGCTGCTCGGCCACGTTCAGCGACGCCATCATGGCGTGCAGGTCGCCCCACGTGTATCGCGGCGCGCGGTGGTTCGACATCATGATGCGCCACACGTCTTGGTTGTATTCGCCGCCGCGCATCAGCCACACCGGCGGCAGCCGCAGGCCCTCTTGGTAGATCTCGGTGGCGGTTGCTGCGAACCCGCCGACGGCCAGGCCGCCGATTTCAACCAGATGGGCGATGTTCGAGACGTAGCCGAAGATCTCGCCGTCGTAGTAGACCGGCTTGATAACCACGTGCTCCGGCATGTGGACGCCGCCCCGGTAGGGGTCGTTGTGCACGATGATGTCGCCCTCGCGGACGTTCTCCTCGCCGATCTCGGCGATCAGCCACTTGACCACGAAGCGGATCGCCCCCACCTGCGCCGGGCAGAACTCGGTTTGCGCGAGCATGCGCCCCTGGCGGTCGAAGAGGACGCAGGAGAAGTCACGGCTCTCGCTGAAGATCGGCGAGTAGGCCGTGCGCATCATCGTGGTGCCCATCTCGCGGCAAATGCCCACCAGACGGTTGTAGACCACGTTCAGCGTCACGAGGTCGACGCTGGCTGGGGCGCTGGACGTTGTCATCGGTGGCGCCTCCGTTCGCGCATCGCACTCATGCGGACTCCACGGTCCATTCGAGCACGGCCGTGCCATGCGGGCTGACGGTCAAAAGTTGACCGGGGTGGACGGCGGTCGTGGAATCGAGCTCCTCGATGATGGCCGGCCCGGCAATTCGGTCGGCTGGCGAGAGATCCTCGCGGGCAAAGACGGGGCAATCGACCGGGCCTTCTGACGAGAACCACACTTGGCGCATTCCCGCCGGAGTCGCGGGCGATCCCTCGGGCAGCAGTGGCAACGCCGGCTTGGCGGTGTCGCCGAACACCGTGACGTTGAACTGCACCAGCTCAATGATCTCGTCGGGAATCCGGTAGCCGTAGGTCGCCTCGTAGTGCGTCTCAAACGCCGCGAGCAATTGAGCCAGCGATTCGGGCGTGGCCTCGCCGCCGGGGATCGGGATTTCTTCCTCGTAGTTCTGACCGAGATAGCGCATGTTCACCGACCGCTGGATCTGCGGCGTGCCCGCGAAGCCTTCGTGCTGCAAGTCGGCCGTGGCCTCCGCCACCAGCTCGTTGAGTCGCGCGTTGATCGCGGGCGCGTCCAGACGATCCGAGCGCAGGATGTGGGTCCAAGTCTTATCGACCCGCATGTCGGCGAGCAACGCGCCGAAGGCGGAACTGAGCCCTGGATGCGGCGGAATCAGCACCCGGCGCGCCCCAATCACCTTCGCGATGGCCGCCGCGTGGAGCGGCCCGGCGCCGCCGAAGGCCACCAGGCTGAACTGCCGCGGGTCCAGACCGCGCCGCACCGTGAGCAGGCGCATGGCCTCCGCGATGTTCTCGACGGCAATGTCCAGCACGGCCTGAGCCGTGGCCTCCGGACCGAGGCCAAGCTCTTCGCCCAGCTCGGTGAGCGCACGATGGGCGAGGCCCGCGTCGAGTCGCACCTCACCGCCCAGGAAATTCTCCGGATTAAGCCGTCCGAGCACCACGTTGGCGTCGGTGACCGTGGGCTCGGTGCCCCCCTGCGCATAGCAGACCGGCCCCGGCACGGCGCCGGCGCTTTGCGGCCCAGCTTGGAGCAATCCGCCGGGGTTGACCCAGGCGATCGACCCGCCGCCCGCGCCCATCGTCGTCATCTCAATGAACGGCGCCGCGACCGGCAGCCCGAATTCAATCTCCCAGGCCGTGGTGTAGCCGATGGCGCCGTCGTCCACCACACCCACGTCCGTGCTGGTGCCGCCCATGTCGAAGCTGATGATGTTGTCGTCGTTCAGCGATTCGCCGTAGTACTTCGCCGCGATAATCCCGCCCGGCAGCCCGGAAAGCACCGTCTGCGCCGGACGGTCCGCCGCCGACTCCGCCAGCATCTGGCCGCCGTTGGACTTCATCACCGCCCACGAGCGGGTATTCCCCCATGACGCGAGCCCCTCATCCAGCGCGTGGATGAATCCCTGCAGCAGGGGCCGGATATAGGCGTCGGCAATGGTCGTGCTCGCTCGGTCGTACTCGCGCCAGATCGGCGCGACCTCATGCGACAGGGAAATCGAAAGCTCGGGAAACTCGCGCGTCAGGTAGTCGCGAATCATGCGCTCGTGGTCGGGCTTGACGTATGAGAACAGACAGTTGACCGCCACGGCCACCGCGCCGTTCGTGCCTTCATTCAAGCGGGCGCGCAGCATGTCGCTGAGACTGCCGAGGGCGTCCGACGTCAGCGGGTCGACGACCTCGCCCATGTAGTCGAGTCGCTCCGCCACGCCCAGGCAGTCGCGCCGCGTGACCAGGGGCTCCGGTCGCTCCCAGTCGAGGTCGTAGTGGAATTTGCGATCCACCCGCTGCAGGAACGGCACGTCCTCGAATCCCGCGGTGGTCACGTACAGAACCCGAGCGCCCTTGCGCTGGAGCAGCGCGTTCACGCCAACCGTGGTGCCGAGCACGAAATAGCCCACCGCGTCGGCGGGGATTTGGCTGTGCGCAAGCGCGTCGAAGATCGCGTCGCTGGGAGAGTCGGGCGTCGAGGGCCGCTTGACGACCTGCGCCTCCCCCGATTCCTCGTCGAGAGCGACGAGGTCGGTGAAGGTCCCGCCCGTGTCAATGCCGATGCGAATAGCCAACGCGCGCCTGCCTCAGATCACTCGATGCTCTGGCTCGTCGCCGAGCAGGATACGACGCACCTCGGCCACCGCTGCAAGTTGGCAGCCCAGGGCCGCGGATTCAGATTTCCAGGCAATGTGGGGCGTGACGATGAGATTGGACTCGCGGAGAAGCGGATGGTCGAAGTTTGGCGGTTCGGTTTCGAACACGTCCAGACCAGCCCCGCCCAGGGCGCCAGAGGCTAGCGCATTCTGCAGCGCGCCGTGATCGATGATGCCGCCGCGCGACACGTTGATCAGCAGCGCGCCGCGGCGCATGCGAGCCATTTCCGCAGCGCCGAGCATTTCCCGGGTGTCGGCGGTGAGCGGAACGTGCACCGTGAGGGCATCGACCGATTCCAATAGGTCATCGAGACCGCTCGCCACGCGCATTTCCGCCCCCGGCGGCGGCCTGAGCTGTTCCGCCGGAAGAAAGGGATCGAAGACCACCAGCCGCATGCCGAAGCCGGCGGCCAACGCCGCGGTCGCGCGGCCGATGCGCCCGTAGCCCAGCACGCCGAGCGTCGATCCGCGTAGGCGCCGTGGTTGAAACGTGTCGTCGTAGGTGCGCCACATGTGGCGCTCGCGCACGTCGCTGTCCGACGCGGTCACGCAGCGTGCCAGCGCCAGCAACAGGGCGATGGCGTGCTCGGCGACCTCGGAGGTGAAGGCATCGGGCGTATGCGCCACCACCACGCCGCGCTCTTTCGCCGCATTCAGATCGACCTTCTCCGTGCCCACGCCGTAGACCACGACGCCGCGCAGATTCGGCGCGTGATCCAGCAAGTCGCCATCCACTGGGGTCAGCTCGGTCAGCATCGCGTCGGCGTCGGCCACGGCGTCGAACAGCTCGGCGTGTGGCGGAGCGCCCAGGAACACCATATCGGCGATGTCGGCAAGCACCTCGGCCTCGCGATCCCGGTGCGGCAAACCCGCGCCGGCGGATACCACGCGAAACCGGCGGCTCATCCCAGGGCGCCGACCGGACCGCTCAGCGACGCCTGCCTCACGCGCTCGCAAACCGCTTGGGGAAGTACTGCGCGCAGTTGGCTTCCAGCCACTCGATGGTCAGCTTCATCCACAGCTGCGGGTCGTACTGCGGCAGGCAGCACGTCTCGATGCAATGGGGCAGATCATCGGGGTCCGGCGCGTTCTGCTGCAAGATCTCCATGATCTCGAGAACTTCCACGCTGCCGTAGCCCACGGGCGCGTGAAAGAACCGCGGCTCGCCGGTCGTCGTGATGGATTGCACCCGCATGTCCTTGAGATGCGTCATCACGGTATAGGGCGCGGCCATGTGGGCGGCATCGACCTGGTCCTCCACGACCGAGTAACTGTTGGCGAAGTCGTAGTTGATCCGCAGCCACGGCGACGCGACGCCCTCCACCACCTGCACGATCTCGCTGATGCGGTAGTCCATGTGGTTCTCGAAGGCCAGCACGATGCCGCATTTCTCCGCCTCGACCACCAGCTTGGACAAGTTGTCGATCATGCGATCGATCTGCACGCCAATGGGCGTCTCGGTGCTGAAGTGCCCGAATCGCAGACCACCGTTAGGCATGGGCTGGCCCGGAGGCCCCGGCGGGTCGGCGTTCACCATGGAGCTGATTCGCACGCCGCCGGCCTGCATCCAGTCCAGGTGCGTCGCCGCGCGCTCGTGCACGGCCGGCCACTCGTCGCGGTCGACGGCCCAGGCGCCGTTCACGGAGCCGACCCACTCGATGCCGTTCTCCGCGAGCAGCCGACCCGCGGCAGCCGCCGCCTCCTTGCCATCCAAGAGGGACGCGGCCGTATAGAGGTTGTCAAAGCCCCACTCGTCGCAACGCTCGATCCACCACTCCAGCGCGCCGTCCAGCTCCGCGGGCGGCACCGCGGTCGTGCCGTACGGATACTCCAGGCCGCGAAAACCATATTCGGGCTGATCGATGCGCAGGCCCGGGTATGACACCCAGCGATAGGCCGCCTGTGAAAGGCCGAGTCTCATTGCATCGCTCCCTGATCCCAACAATCGCGCGCCGGCGACGTGTGCGGCCCCAAGTATGACCGAAATGCGCCCGGCGCACGTGCCCATTGCCTACCATGGCGATCACCCCTCCTGGGTCGGCGCCGCCGCACCGGAATAGAGGTCAAACCGTGGAGAGACCGCGAGCCATCGTGCTGGGCACGGGCGTGATCGGACGCGTGCATATCGACGCCCTGCGCCGCAACAACGTCGACATCGTGAGCGTGGTGGCGAGCAGCGAGGCACGCAGCATCGCGGCTGCCGCGGAATTCGGCGTCCCACGCGGAGATCCCGACCTGGCCACCGCCCTGCGCGCCACCAACCCGGACGCGGTGCACGTCTGCACCCCCGACACCTATCACCTCGAGCACGCCGGCGCGTCCCTCGACGCCGGCGCGCACGTCGTGTGCGAGAAGCCCCTCACCACCGACGCCGGTTCCGCCGGCGACCTCTACCGGCGCGCCGCGGACTCAGGCCGCGTGAATGCCATTTGCTTCAACAACCGCTTCTACACGCTGGTGCAGGAGTTGGCCGCTCGGCGTCGGCTGGGCACGCTCGACCGCGTAATGCTCGTCCGGGCCTCCGTCGCAGACGACACGTTTTGGCTCGAGACGGATTGGGACTGGCGCCTCCTGCCGGACATGGGCGGACCCACCATCGTCACCTCGACCACCGGCAGCCACCTGCTCGATCTCACCAGCTTCGTCATCGGCAGCCGCGTCACTGCCGTGTGCGCGGATTTCCTCACGGCGCACGCCACACGCAAGCGCCCCCGGCCCGACGGCGGCATGGACGACTACGACGCGCCCGGCGAGGATGTCTCGAACCTGCTCGTGCATTGGGCCAACGGCGCCCGCGGCGTCCTCTCGCTCTCGCACGTGGCGGTGGGACATCCCTACCGTATCCGCGTCGAGATCGACGCCTCGCGCATGGGCGTGAGCTGGGATTCGGAGCGGCCCAACGAGCTCTGGCTCGGGCATCGCACCGAACCCAATGAAATCGTGGTGCCGGACCCGCGACAAGCGACCGAAGAGGGCGGCCGGTTCATGGACAATCCCGGCGCCTACCGCGAAGGCTTCGCCGACACGTTCCGGCTCCTGTTCCGCGAGGTCTACCGCGCCGTTGCTGACGGCGGCCAGCCTGAAGCGCCGACCTACCCCACGTTCCAGGACGGCTTCGGCATCCAGATCGTGCACGACGCCGCCCTGACGAGCGCCCGCGAGCGCCGCTGGGTTGACGTCGACTGGACGGCCTTCGACAGCAACTAGACTCGAACTGGGGACCCTTGCGTCACCTCTCCATCATTCCCGCGGAGCCTGTCCCCGCGCAGGCGGGGAGCGGGAATCTAGCGGCCGCTCAACCTATTGGGCCACGAGTAGGGTCGGTTCACGAACCGCCCGTGCCTCTTTTGTCAAAGGTCTCACCTGCGGGAACCAGCCTTAGGGCCGTGCTACTCCGGCTCGAAGACCGAGTTCGGCGGCTCGCCGCGAAGCACGCGCGCGACCTCCGCCGCCGCCTCGCGGCGCAGGATGCGGATCGACGTCCGCGAGTAGAACCCGCCGTGCGGCGTGACGATGAGGTTCGGCGCCTCACGCAAGGCCGAGTCCATCGGCAGCGGCTCTTCTTCCATCACGTCGAGCCCGGCGCCGGCAATTTGCCCGTCCTTCAGCGCCCGCGCCAGCGCCGCGTTGTCCACCACCGCGCCGCGGGCGGTGTTGATGAGGAATACGCTGGGCTTCATCAATTCAAACTCGGCCTCGCCGATCAGATGAAACGTCTGCGCCCGCAACGGCGTGTGCACCGAGACGAAATCCGACTGCCGCAGCAGATCGTCCAGCGGCACACGCTCGACCTGCGCCGCCGCGAAAGCGGAATCCGGCGCGCGGGGCGAATGTCCGATGGACCGCAACCCAAAGGCTCGCGCGCGCGCCGCCACCGCCTGCGCGGTCTGCCCAAGCCCGATCAGCCCCAGCGTCTGGCCCTCGATGCGTTCCATGCGCTCGGGCACCCTTCCGCTGGCGTCCCAAATGCCGGCGCGCACGTCGTCGTTGTAGACCACGAGGTGGCGCGCCAGGGCGAGCAGAAAACCCATGGTGTGATCGGCGACTTCGCCAACCTGATAGTCGCGCACGTTGCAGACCACGATGCCCTTCGCCGTGGCCGCCGCCACGTCGATCGGATCCATGCCGGTGCCGTAGCGCACGATCACCTTGCATCGCTGGAGGGCATCGACGACGCGCGCCGTTATGGGCGCGTATTGTTCGAGCAGCCCGTCGGCGTCGGCCACCTTCTCGATCAACGCGTCTTCCGTGAAGCACTGCTCGACGACAATCTCAGCGCCGATCGGATCAAGCTCGGCCTGCTCAATCACCGGCGGCATCTCGAAATCGCAGTCGGTGATAACAACCCGGAAGCGGGGCTCGGTCATTGGCGCCATCCAATCACAAGGCAGTCGCCAGGCCGATCACCCATGGTGAACCACTCGCTTGCCTGATCGCCCACCGTCGGCATTCCCTTTCCTGTCATTCCGAGCCGCCCACCCTGTCATTCCGAGCGCAGCGAGGAATCTAAGGGGCAGACCCAAGCAACAACTTGGGGCCTTCCCCGCGGCCGGCGCGAACACGAGCCCCGACTTACAGGATGCCGTATTCCTTGAAGACCTCGCCCACATCGCGACCGGTGGCCAGAATCTCGCGCACGTCGGACTCACCGCGTCCCTTGGCCTCGGCTCGGTCCAACACCTCTTCCGCCGCCTCGCCCGGGACCAACACGACGCCCATGTCATCGCCGACGATCACGTCGCCGTACGCAACCCGCGCGCCGGCGCAGTCGATCGGCTGGCCCCACTCGATGCCCTCGCAGCGGCCCTCCGAGTCCACCGGGCTCTGGCCGACCGCAAACACCGGAAAGTCAATCTCCTCGATCTCGTGCACGTCACGCGTCAGGCCGTCGATCACGCAGCCCACCGCGCCGCGCGTCTGCGCCGACGTGCTCAGCAGTCCGCCCCACACGCCCGAGGCGTAGTGGCCGGTTGTGGTGATGACGAGCACGTCATTGGGACGCATGGCGCGGAAGGCTTCGAACAGCACCTCGTATGGCTCGTCCGGCGGGCGGTAGACGGCGGTCTGCAAGAGCGGCAGCGCTCGACCCACGATGCGGGCACCGGGATACATCGGACGCACGTCGGGCCGCATGGCCTGCACCGGCACGCCCATGCGGTCCAGGCTGTCGGCGATCAGGGCGGAGTGCAGCGCCTGAAAGCGCTGCCGCAGGGCGTCGTCAAATTCAGGTGCCTGAGTCATTCAGCGGCTCCATTGGCAGTGCGGCGGCGCTGGTCCGTTTCGCCGAGTTCGGCCCGACCGGCCTCCACGTTCACGGCCACACCGTACATTTCCCGTGCCTCCTCCGGTTCGAGTAGTAAGTCCCTCACATCCTCGAGAACCAGCGCCGGGTCGCGGTCGCGCGGATCGCCGTACCCGCCCCCGCCGGGCGTGCGCAACAGGATCTGATCGCCAATATCGAGCACGACATTGGAAAACTTTCCGTCGGAGATCGTGCCGAACATCTCCCGGGCCGTCTGCCACTCGGTTTCCCCGGCGCGTCGGAAAAGCAGCGCGGTCGTTCCGCCTTCCGTGCCGCCGTGCAGGCCCCACGGCCGGTTGGACGTGCGGTTCAGGTGGGCGCTCACGGTCATCGGCGAAAGGCAGGTCCAGATGCGTTGCACGCCGTGGCCGCCCCGATAGGCGCCTGCGCCCGCGCCGCCCTCGGCTAGCGAATACTCGTCCAGCCGCACGGGGTAGCGCGTTTCCCAGACTTCGCAGGGCGCGTTGAGGCAGTTGCCGTTCTTCACGATCTGCGCGTCGTTGCCGTCCGCGTCGCGCCGGCCGCCCCACCCCATGCCTTCGTGGTGAAGAATGACGAAGGGTTCGCCCGTGTCGATATTCGCCCCATAGAACCCCAGCAGGCCGCAGGTGCCGCCGTCGGCCGCGGAGCTGCGATCGCTGGCCTGCGCGAAGGCCGCCAGCAGGATGTCGACCGTCGTGGGATACGTGTCGGAATTCCCGCCCACGCACGAGCCGGGGTAGTTCACATTCACAATCGACCCCGGCGGCGCCACGATGGCAATGGGTCGGTAAGCGCCGTGATTCCACGGGATGGCGTTGTCGATCATGTGAAAGATGCCGGCATATGTCGCCGACGCCGTGGTGCCGAATGACTGGTTGATCGCGCCGGCCGCCTGCGGGTCCGATCCCGTGTAGTCGACGATCACCTCGTCGCCGCGAATCACCACCGTGGCCCGGATTTTCCAGGGCCGGTCGGGAATCACGCCGTCGTCCTCCAGGAAGCCCTCGGCGGTGTATGCGCCGTCCGGCAGCCGGTCGATGGCCTGCCGCATGAGCACTTCCGACACGTCTTTGATCTGGCCCGCAAGCTGGCGGAAGCGCTCCACGCCAAGCTTCTCCACCACGCCCACGATGCGCCGCTCGGCCAGATACGTTGATCCAACCATCGCCATAAGGTCGCCGCGCGACACCTTCGGCGTGCGCACGTTGGACGTGATGATCGCGAAGATGTCTTCCACCGGCTGGTCGTCTTGGTAGATCTTGATCGGCGGCAGCCGCAAGCCTTCCTGGAAAATGTTGCGCGTATCCCCGAAGGCCGCCGGCACCATGCCGCCGATATCCGTCATGTGGGCGATGTTGGCCGCGTAGGCCACCACCTCGCCCTCGTAGAAGCATGGTTTCAGCGTCATGAACTCGGGCAAGTGGCAGCCGCCGCGATAGGGGTCGTTGTGCAGGATCACGTCGCCCGGGTGCATGTTGTCCGGGCCGACTTCCTTGATGGCCCACTCGACGGTGTGAACGATGGCGCCGATGTGGGCCGGACAGAAGTCGCCCTGGCCGATCATCTCGCCCTCGGCGTCGAACACCACGCACGAAAAGTCGCGCGCCTCGTTGAACATCGTCGAGTACGACGTGCGCAGCATGGCCACGCCCATCTCCTCGCAGATGCCGATGAGACTGTTGCGCGTGACCTCAAGCTCAACCGGATCGTCGACTTGCAGGTCGGCGACGCTGCGCTTCGGGTCGGTGTCTCGGGGCATGTAACCACCGGCGAATCGCGGCAAGGCGGGCCCGCCGCCCCGGTATCATAAAGTCCCCTCCGCGCCGACACGACAAGCCGGCGCCCCCAAAGCGAGACCGCGCGATGCGTACCGCCCAAGAGGTGTTCGACCATCACTGGGACGCGGTGATGGCCGGCGACATGGACCGCCTGCTCTCCGACTACGCCGACGACGCGCTATTCGTGCGACCGGGCAAGACCGCCCAGGGTCACGCGGAAATCACCCGGTTCTTCGAGGAAATTGGCGGCGCGCTCGACGGGTTCGCCATCGAGCAGGTGTCGGTGACCACCTCGGAACCAATCGTGATGCTGGAGTGGCGCGGCAGTCACGCCGACGGCCGCAGCGCGTCGGGCACCGATACATTTGTCATCGAAGACGACAAGATCCGGCATCAATCGCTCGCTTTCGGCGTCAGCTAGCCGCGCAGGCGACGCCCGAGCAGCTATACGGAGGTCTTAATTCCATGAAATCCGTTGAAATCAACTTCCTCGGTCACGCATCGTTCCGCTTCACGGCCCCGACAGGGGAAGTGATCTACTTCGACCCCTGGCTTGACGACAACCCCGTCTGCTCCGAGGGTCTCGCCGACGTCGACCGTGCCGATGTCGTGTGCGTCTCGCACGGGCACGTCGACCACCTGGGCGACGCCATCGCCATCGTCCAGAAAACCGGCGCCACCCTGATTGCCAGCCCGGAGGTCGCCGGCTACGCCGACACCCACGGCATCGGCTTCGACACCGACTCCTGCCCCCTCAACATCGGCGGCACGGCCAAGCTGGGCGGCGTCGCCTACACCATGGTCCGCGCCGACCACTCCACCGGCATGCACGGCCAGGCCTACAAAGACGGCACGGTCTACGCCGAGCCCGACGGCAGCGTCTGCGGCTTCGTCATGACCTTCGACGACGGGCCGGTGATCTACGACACCGCCGACACCGGCGTGTTCGGCGACATGGCGCTCATCAGCCAGCTCTACGCGCCCGATTTGGTGATCCTGCCGGCCGGCGGCAAATACACCATGGGCGTCAAGGAAGCGGCCATGGCCGCCGCGCTGACACGGCCGCGGGCCGTCATCCCCTGCCACTACGACACCTTCCCCAATCAGGCGGCGGACATCGACGACCTGCGTCGGCGAATCGCCGACCTCACGCCCCGCACAAGCGTCATCGAGCTCAAGCCGGGCGACTCCGTCAGCTTTTCCTAGCCAGCGTTCGGTGAAGATCGCCAACGTCCGAACCCGTCACCCCCGCGAAGGCGGGGGGCCATCCGCCGGCACGCCATGAAGATCGCCAACGTCCAAGCGGTCGCCCTCGACTTCGGCGAACGGCGCGCCACGAGCAAACCCCGTGCGTCGTGGACCGAGGACGCTCGCGTGGGATCGCCCATGGCTCGCTATCCGCGTTATGCCGAAGTCCGCTCCAGCTGGACCCCGTCCTGGCCCGGCGTGGGCGTGGTGGTCACCGCCGAGGACGGCACCCAGGGTCTCGGCATTGGTGCGATCGGCCGACCGATGGCCGCGCTGGTCGACGACTACCTCGGGCCTCGCATCGTCGGCGAACCGGCGCTGGCCACCGAGCGCCTATACGACATGATGCTGCGGCTGTGCTCGCCCTTCGGCGCCACGGGACTGGCCTCATACGCCGTGAGCGCCATCGATCTCGCGCTGTGGGACCTGAAGGGCAAGGTGCTGGATCGACCGGTCTACGAACTGCTCGGCGGCCCCGCGCGCGACGAGATTGTGTGCTACGCCACCGGGCCGCAGCACGAGTGGCACTTGGAGCTGGGCTTCACGGCCACCAAGCACCCTTGCCGCTACGGCCCGCCCGACGGCCTGGACGGCCTGCGCCGCAACGTCGATGACCTCGCCGCCCTGCGCGACCTCGTTGGACCCGATGTCGAGCTAATGCTCGACTGCTGGATGTCCCTCGACGTCGAGTACGCCGTGCGCCTCATCGAGGAGCTGCGGCCCTTCAAGCTCAAGTGGATCGAAGAAGCGCTGCGCTCGGAAGACATGGACAGCCACGCCGCGTTGCGTAGCCGCGTGCCCTGGCAGACGCTTGCCACCGGCGAGCACTGGTACACCCCGGCGCCGTTCCAGCACGCCGCCAGCCGCCGCCTAGTGGACATCCTGCAACCGGACGTCATGTGGGTGGGCGGCATCACGGCCCTCATGCGAATCTGCGCCATCGCCGACGCGGCGGGGCTGGCGGTCATCCCGCACGCCGGCGCCAACGAGCCCTACGGCCAGCACGCCTGCTACGCCCTGCCGGGCATTCCCTGGGGCGAGTACTTCGTCGCCTCGGGCCCCGGCACCGACCTCGCCGACGCCGTCTCAGTCCCCGGCGCCGCCCACCCCGTCAACGGCCGCCTCCGTCCCTCCGCTGCCCCCGGCTTCGGCATCGAGATCGATCTCTCGACACTTCAGCCCTACAGCTAGCAAAATCCGGGTAGGGGCGCCCCTCGTGGGCGCCCGGTCCGCCTACGGCACCCGGCGGTCCCACGCTGCGTGCAGCGTGGGACCGCCCCACACCGCCCCCCTCCGTGTAGGGGCGCCCCTAGTGGGCGCCCTTCGGCCTCTCCGCTGGTAGCATCGCCGCAGCGCGTTAAACAGTCCGTCCGGAGGCCGAATTGCAGCGTCAGCCTGCCGTCCTGGTCCAAGGCCTGGAAAAGACCTATCCCGGCGGTACCCGCGCTGTTGACGGCATTGATTTCACCGTCGAGCAAGGCGAGTTCTTCGGCTTTCTCGGCCCCAACGGCGCGGGCAAGACCACCACGATCAAGATCCTGGCCACGCTGCTGCCCAAGAGCGCCGGCCACGTGAAAGTCGCCGGCATCGACATCGAATCGGATGCGCGGGCCGTCCGGTCGGCCATCGGCGTCGCCCTGCAGGAAGTCGGCCTGGACGATCTCTCGAAGGGACGCGACTTCCTCGTATTGCAGGGGCGTCTCTACGGCCTCGCGCGCGCTGACGCCAACCGCCGCGCCGACGAGCTGCTCGAGCTCGTGGGACTGTCGGGCGTTGGGGCCCGCAAGATCGGGGCCTATTCCGGCGGCATGCGGCGGCGCATCGACCTGGCCGGAGCGCTCATGCACCGTCCAAACATCCTGTTCTTGGACGAGCCGACTTCCGGCCTCGACCCCCAGAGCCGCCTGGCGATCTGGGAGCACCTGGAGCAGCTCAACGCGCAGGGCGTCACCGTGCTGCTCACGACCCAGCACATGGACGAGGCCGACCGGCTCTGCCGGCGGCTGGCCATCATCGACCACGGGCGTCTGGTCGCCGAAGGCTCGCCCGGCGCCCTCAAGGCCGAGGTCGGCGGCGACGTCGTGCGCGTGGCGTTCGGCCCCATGGACTCCCCCGATGGCCGCACCGAAACCGCGATCGGCGCCTTGCGCCAGCTCCCGTCAGTGCACGAAGCCGACACCACGCCCGACGGGCTGACGGCCACCGTCGACGACGGCGGCGCCGCCGCGCCCGCCATCTTGCGCGCCCTAAACGACGCGGCCGTCCCGGTGGCCAACCTGGCCGTCACCCGTCCGTCGTTGGACGACGTTTTCCTGCACCACACGGGACGCGAGATTCGCGAGGCCGGGGCCGACGAGGACGCCGAGTCCCGCGTGTGGGGCCAGTGGATGGGCGTGAACCGGAGGTAACCATGCTGATCCTGCGCGAGAGTTCCTACATCTACGTCCGCAATCTGAAGACCTGGCTGGCGCAACCCACCATGATCGTGGCCGCCGTGCTGTCGTCCGCCGTCATGTACCTCTTCTTCGGCGAGCCGCTGCGCAGCATCACGGGCCTTCCCGGATTCCCCGCGTCCGACTACCAGGCATTCCTGACCGCCATGGTGATCGTGATGGCCGTCGTCTTCAGCGGCAGCGACATGGCCATGGTGCTGCTCACCGACATCATGTCCGGCTACGTCGACAAGCTGTTGCTGTCGCCCGTCAACCGCTTCTCGATCCTGCTGGGAACGCTCGCCATCGGCGCCACGCGGGCCATCGCCCAGGTGGTCGCGATCGTGCTGGTGGCGACGGCCATCGGGGTCCGGTTTGAAGGCGGCGTGCTGGGCGTCCTCGCCGTCATCGCGGCCGCCGTGCTGCTTGGAGTAGCCATGGGCTGCGTGGGGCTGATCATCGCCGTGCGCACGCGCAGCGTGCAGGTCACCGTGAACAGCTGGCTGCTCTTCATGCCGCTGGCGTTTCTCACGTCGGCCTTCATGCCGCGCGATCTGCTCACCGGCTGGTTCCAGTTCGCCGTCGGCCTCAACCCCATCGAGTACATCCTCGTCGCCGTGCGCACCATCATCATCGACGGCTGGATCTGGGAGCACATCGTCCCCGGCTTCTGGGTCCTGCTCGCCACCAGCGCCGTCCTCATCACCGCCGCCACCTACGAATACCGCCGCGCCACCAACTGACGCGAGTTGGCATGACCTTCCGGCGAAAAGCAATCACCGCGGCAGGCATCTCCCCCGCACTCTTCAAAGTGCACCACGCACGGGAAAATCCCGATTTGCCCACTACTATTTCCGCAGCATTAGAGCGTTGCGCGTGCTTCACACGCTCGGTGAGTCATAGACACGGATTGACTGCCTAGCGGCACTTCGTATGCTTAGTAAGGTCGGGTCGCAGTGACACGGCTGCGAGGAGCTTGAATGAATGGCTGAAGAGTCAAAGCGACACGAGGTGTTTAGGCGACAGCTCTTAAAGAAGTTAGAAGACGCCAAGGAATCTATTTCCATCACTTGTCCAATTTGCAATCAGGGAAGTTGGGATGTTGTCGGTGTAGATACAGTTTCGCGTGTCAAGTTATGGCCAGACTTTCCTCATGAAACAGGTGCAGGATCACCACAGCTGCAATCGATTCCCATTGTTTGCAAAACCTGCGGATTCATTGCCCACTTCGCAACTGCATCATTTGACCTACATGAGGAAAAAGAGTGACTCTCACAAATCCAGGTCTTGGGGAGTCCAATAGAGATTATGTGGACATGCGTTCTAGTGTAGATATCATGATGGACAGTGATAGTTTAGAAATAAAGCTCCGCGACTTAGAGGATGCGATTAAGGCGCCACGTTGGCAAGATTCGATACCTTGGCTTGCATCGACTATCAGCTTGGGTGTGTCCGCCGCAAATACGTATATATCGGACGGCATCAATTGGCTTTCTGCGGGATTCGGAGCCTTCGGTATCGCAACACTGTGCTTAGCACTTATGAAGCTATGTGAGGCATGGAACCACCGAGCGTGTCGCAGTGTAACGGCCAAGAGTATGGCGAATGAGTATCGTGAGAGCAAGATACGCGAATGACGCAACTAGTATCACGTCGCCCAGAATCGCCCCACAGCGGCGCGGTAGGACATCTCTAGGATTTCCCCGCCCTGCCGACCGCAATTCCGCGGTACGGCGAATCGAGGCCCTCTCCGTTCAAAGCCAGTGATGTGCCCAATTCCGGCACAGCTGAGTTCCGTCGCGTTCGGCGGCCACGGAGCACATGCCGAACTCCCAAATGACACCGCCCACCCGGTCGTCCACAATCGCCGGCACGGCTCGACGCACGCTAGGAGTGCCTCGCCATGAAGATCACCGACATCCGCACGTTTCTCTACACGGTCCCCGAGGCTGATCGGCGCTTTGGCCCGATCCTGTTCGTGCGCGTGGACACCGACGCGGGCATTTCCGGCTGGGGCGAGGGGTCCACCTGGGCCGGCGGCTCCGCGCTGATCGCCGACTTCGGGTTGCAACAGATCCGCGACATGCTGATCGGCCGCGACCCGGCGGAGATCGAGGCCATCTGGCACGCCATCTTCCGTCGCTACACCTACATGGGCTCGCGCGGGCTGCCCACGCAGGTGCTCAGCGCCATCGACATTGCCCTGTGGGACATCAAGGGCAAGGCCCTGGAGCGCCCGATCTACGACCTGCTCGGCGGCAAGGTGCGTGAGACCGTGCCGGTCTACGCCAACGCGTGGTGGCCGGACGGCGCACGCGAGCCGCAAGCATTCGCCGACGCGGCGCTGCGCACCGTCGAGTCGGGCCACCAGTCGCTGAAGTTCGACCCCTTCCTCGAAATGGCGGAGGCGTTCCTGGGCTATGTGAGCGGCGAGATCACGCCCGACCACGAGTCGCGCGGCATCGCGCGCGTTGCGGCGGTGCGCGAGGCCGTGGGACCCAACGTCCACATCCTGATCGACGCCCACGGCCAGTACGACGTGCCCAGCGCCATTCGCGTCGCCGACCGCCTGGCCGAGCTGGACATCGCCTGGCTGGAAGAGCCGGTGCCGCCCGAGAGCCACCACGCGCTGCGCCAGGTGCGCGAGAACACCGCCGTGCCCATCTGCGTGGGCGAGCGGCTCTTCACGCGCTTCGACTTCGCCCCGATCCTCGAGCGGCGTCTCGCCGACTTCGTCATGCCCGACGTGTGCTGGACCGGCGGCATCAGCGAGCTGCGGCGCATCGGATCCCTGGCCGAGGCCCACTACGTGCCCCTGAGCCCGCACAACGCCGCCGGACCGATTCAGATCACGGCAGGCTCGCACGTGGGGCTGACGACGCCGAACTTCTACCGGCTGGAGCACGCCATGAACTGGATTCCCGCCTACAACGCGCCCCTGCGCGAGCCGCTGGGGTTCGAGCGCGACTTCATAGCGGTGAGCGACCGGCCGGGCCTGGGCGTCGACATCGACGAGGACTACCTGGACCGGCACCAGTACACCGCGTCGGAATGAAGATCACAGGCGTCGAGCGCATCGAGCTCGACGTCGGCTTCACCCCGCGCACTGAGCCGCACATGCGGCGCGGCATCACCAATTTCTCCCTGATCGAGGTCTGCCGCATCACCACCAATGTTGGGATCGTCGGCTGGGGCGAGTCCCGCGCCATGCACAACTGGGACCGCGACATGGCCGCCGTGGATGCCGGCGTCATCGGTCGCAACCCGTCGGAGCTGCTCTGGCAGGACGATCTCGGCTCCGGCTTGCAGCAGGCCATGTTCGACCTCACCGGCAAGGCGCTCGGCGTGCCCGCGCACCGGCTTGTGGGCCGCCAAGCGCGCGCGTGGGTGCCGCTGGCCTGGTGGTGCTACGACATGCCGCCGGAGGACTGGGCCGCCGAGGCCGAGGACGCCCTGGCCGCGGGCTACACGGACTTCAAACTCAAGCCGCGGCCCTGGTTCGACCTCACGGCGCAGGTGGAGGCGATCAGCGCCGTGACCCCGGATCACGCCACCTTCGATCTCGACTTCAACGGATTTCTCCTCGACGCCGGGTTCGCCCAGCAGGTTCTGGCCGAGCTTGAGGCGTTTTCCAAGATCCACATGTTCGAGACGCCCATCCCCCAGCGCGACGTCGCCGGCAACGCGGCACTGCGGGCCAAGTCCCGGCGCGCCATTGCGCTGCATTTCAACGAGCCGGACTTCCTAACGGCGATGCGGGAGAACGTGTGCGACGGCTTCGCGGGTCACGGTGAAGGCGCCGCCGCCACGCTGCATTGCGCCGCACTGGCCCACGAGGCGAACCTGCCGTTTTTTGTGCAGCTCGTGGGAACGGGCATCACCACCGCCTTCGCGGCTCACTTGGCCGCCGCGCTGCCCGCGGCCCGTTGGCCCGCCGTAACCGCCCTGAACATCTACGCCGACGACCTGTTGCGCACGCCTCTAGACATTCGCCGGGGCTACGTCCGCGTGCCCGACGCGCCCGGCCTGGGCATTGAGATCGACGAGCAGGCGCTTGAGGAATTCCGCCGAAACGCCACGGGACCGAAGCCCCAACCGCGCACGATTTACACCGTCCGCTGGCCCTACGGCTGCACCGCCGAATACGTCTCGGTCCGCGCCTACGAAGGTGACTTCATGTCGGGCAACCAACCCCTGTTCGACGGCGGCGTCACCCTGACCACGCGCGAGGACGACGGCAGTGTCGAGTTCGACAACCGCTATCGCGCCGCGGCATCAGTGGAGATCGCTCCCCTCCCGGGTCCGATTCCCTCGTTCTAGATGAAATCTTTGCGAAACCTCTCCGGAGGGGACTGGAGAGCGGGTCTTATCCCCTCTCCCTTGAGCGACAGGGGATAGGGTGAGGGTGAGGGTGACGTCCCCGACTCGATATAATCGCGTCAGCGTCTGCGCCCCGACGCGCGGATCCGCAACAGATGAGGTTCTCCATGCGCGCCACACTCGCGGTGCTCCGCTTTGCCACATGGCCCGTGCGCCGCATTTGGCGCTTGTTCGTGCCCGCGCCGAGGCAGCACACCATGGGGAAGCATCTGCATCGTCGTCAGAGCCAACGGACGAACAACTATGTAAGCCGGAATCACTCCGCGGGTGGGGCCCGGCGGACTTTCCCTTAGCCGTTCCGCCCATCACCGCGGCTCACGACCCGCCGTGACGATCGCCTAGAATCAGATCTGCGGCCGCGTCCTAACGGGCCGACGAACGACCACTGGAGCCATCAATGCGCGTACTACTCGCGATACCGCGCTTCGCCGCACGCCTCGTAATCCGCGCCTGGCGCTGGATCACACCTTCACCGGAGCAGCGAATGCGCTCGACGCAGGCACGCAAGGACGCCCGGCAACAGGCGCACGACGCACTGCGCGAGCACTACCCCCGCAGTGGCGGACCCGGCTGGCGCTAGCTAGCTGAAAGGCCGCCGTTCGTCGCGGTCCAGCGGAAGCGAGATTGGCCTTCCGCCCTCCTCGACCGAGATGTAGGCCGCCTGCATGATCTCGACCGCCCGCAGCCCGTCCTCGCCGGTCAGCACCGGCGGCTCGTCGCGCAGCACCCACCCCGCGAAGCTGTCCCACTCGGTGTCAAACGCCTCCTCGAAGCCGTAGCCATCGAAGAAGGTCGTCTGCATCGGGCCGTCGTGCGTGGCGAAGTGCACCGCCACCTGCCGCGGGTCGTAGGCGATGCCGCCGTGCTCACAGGCGATCTGATAGCTGAACGACGTGCGGTAGGTAGCCATGGGAAACGCCGTGGTGACCTGCAGTGAGCCCAGCGCCCCGCTGCGAAACCGCAAGTTCACCGCAATCGCGTCGTCGTAGTCGGTCACGTCGGGAAATAGCTTCGGACCGGCCATGGCCGAAACCGAGTCGACCTCACCCAGGTAGTGGCGGATGGTGTCGATGTCGTGGGTGCCGGCCCAGTACAGCAACCCCCCGTTGGTCGCCCGCCGGGACCAGAACCCATGGATCCGCCGCCCGAAATAGCCATGCACGTTGATCGAGAGCGGCTGGCCGAACTCCCCGCTGTCGAGCAGTCGCTTGATCTCGGCCTGCGCGCTGCGGAAGCGGCGCTTGTGGCCCACCATCAGCTTCACACCGTGCCGCTCCGCCGCCTCGATCATGTCGTGGCACTCGGCCACCGTGATCGCCATGGTCTTCTCGCAAAAGACGTGGCGCCCAGCCGCGGCGGCTTCCACGACGATATCCCGGTGCGTGTTGTGGGGCGTGGCGATGGCCACCGCGTCGCAGTCGCACTCCGCCAGCAGGCGGCGATGATCACCCCACCAGGGCACGCCGTACATGTCGCCGCGATTCCGCGCCGCGTCTACATTCACGTCGGCGACGCCGACTAACTCCAGCTCCGGACGCCGGACGACGATCTTCGCCACCTCGCCGCCGAAGTTTCCGGCGCCGATGAGCCCTACGCGTACGCGCGATGTCGCCATTAGCCCGCTCTCACCGCTATGCGGCGTCGATGGCGGCTGCCATCCGCTCGAACGACGCGTCGTCCAGCGTGCGGTGGTGGAACCAGTTGGGAGGATTCCCCAGACGGTCGTGCAGGTCGTTGATGTTGGCGACCACCGCCTTCACCTCGTCCCAGGTGCAGCCAATCTCGGCGGGGCGGTAGCGAACCTGGCAGGCGTCGAGCAGCGCCTTCGTCTCATCGAATCCCCACTCATACACGTGCGCGTTGATGAGCGAGCCCAAAGAGACCGCTTCCGAGTGGATGAGCTCGCGGCCATGCACCCACTCGAACGCGATGACAAGGGTGTGATCGATGCTGCGCCCGACCTTCATCTCGAACGTCGGCACGTCGTAGCGCTCGCGGTTGATCTCGCTGGCGATGCGTATGGCGGCGTCGTTCAGTTGGCCTTCGGCGTCGAGACCCTCGCTGAATTGCCGGCATCGCTCACGGACCCAGGCCAGAGTCCCATCCGCCGCGGCCTGGTCCCACGGCACGGCGTCGAGGCCCTGATCCACCCACCAGCGCCACGATCCCACCTGCCCAATGTTGCAGATGCATTCGCCCATGCCGGCTCGATTGAGATGCGGCGGCGCCGCCGCGATCACGTCGTAGTCCAGCAGCAGATAGTCGGGCGCCACGGTGTCGAAGCAGAACTCCCAGATGTCCGCCCGGCGAATCGCGACCGGCGCCTGAAAGATGGCGCCCGTCGAGACGATAGTCGGAATCAGCACCAGCGGCTTTTCCAGCTTCCAGGCGACGTACTTGCCAACGTCCAGCGCGTTGCCGCCGCCGATGCCCAGCACCACGTCGGCGTCGGGCAACCGTTCGATCAGCGGCTCAACATACTCCTCGGCCATTCCCTGCTGGAACTCGAGCTGCTTCGGCGGGTGGGGAAAAAATCGCTCCACCACGGCCCAAGCGCTCGGGGACGTGATGGCGAGATAGGACGTGTACGTGGGGCCGTAGGCCGCGAGCAGGTCGTGGCCGTAACGGGCGTCCCACTTCCGGCTATCGAGCATCATGCGCACCTATCTCCCTCGCCACGGTCCGCGGCCATCATACGCCGGAGCGGCTAGTCGACGACCGGGTATCTCTCCGCCAGCTCCAGCCGGTCGATCAGCTGCCCAATCTCGTCGCGGGTCGCCGCGTCGATCGAGGGCGCCGGGTCGCGCACCGTGGCGTGGTCGATCAGCCCCCGCCGCTTGAGAATCTCCTTGCGCACCGCCCACATCAATCCCGGCCGCGCGTCCATCGCCGTCAGCGGCATCAGGCGATCCCAGAGCGCATTCGCGCCGGCAACGTCGCCGTCGTGGAACAGCGCCAGCGTCTCGGCGATGACCTCGGGATAGGGATAGCCCGTCATCATGCCGCTCGACCCCCGCTCCAACTCCTGCACAAACGAGGTGCCGGCGGCGGAGTAAAGCGGACGCGCGTCCCCAACCAAGGCCCGCACCGCGCTCAGCCGCTGCGTCACGGGCTGCCCCTCGACCTTGAACGCGGCCACGCCGTCGACCTCGCGCACGAGACGCGCCAGCAATCCGGCGCTCATGGCCACGCCGCTGGTGTTCGGCTCGTCCTGGGCGATCACCGGCACGTCGAGCGCCGCCGTGACGGCGTCGTAGTGACGCACCACCGCGTCGTCCGTGGGCGCCGTGGCGAAGGGTGGCAGCACCACCACTCCGGACGCTCCCAGATCCGCCCAGCGCCGGCCCAGCTCGGTGACCGCGGCCGTGGCGGGCGCATACGCCGCGACCAGTACCGGCAGCCGCCCGCCAAGCTCGTGCATGACCAGGCCGACAACTTCTTCCTGCTCGGTTCGGCTGAGGAACATGGCCTCGGACGCCACGCCCAGCAGAAACAGCCCGTCGCACCCGCACGTCTCGCGGTGATGCAGCAGCCGCACCAAGCTCGCGTGATCGATTTCGCCGCCGGCGTCGAACGGCGTCTGCAGGATCGAGTAGAACCGCCCGAGCCGAGCGTCGCTCACCAGTTCGTATACGAGCCGTCGCGGCGGCGCAGGTGGGGCGCCTCCCAGAACACGGTTGGATGGTCCGCCAGCGCGTCCTCGTTGAGTTGGACGCCCAGCCCCGGCGCCTCGGGCAACGGAAACGCGTCGCCCTCGATATCGAAGCCCTCCGGGAACAAGTCCGGCGGGCGCGCCCGGGTATTCCAGTTGTACTCAAGCAGGGCAAAGTTCGGGATGGCCGTGCACAGGTGCACCGCCGCCGCCGTCGAGATGGGGCCGAGCGGGTTGTGCGGCATCACCTCCAGGTAGTGGGCCTCCGCCATGCCGGCCACCTTCCGCGCCGCCGTGAACCCACCGACGTTGCAAACGTCCAAGCGCACGTAGTTGCTCAGCCCGCGCTCGATGAATGGCGCGAAGACGTAGATCCCCGAGAATTCCTCGCCGATGGCAAATGGAATGTCGGTCATCGTGCGCAGCGCCGCATAGGCGTCGGGACTTTCGGACCGTATCGGCTCTTCCAGAAACATAAGATTCACGTCGTCGACCAGGCGACAGAACTCGGCGGCGTCGGCCACGCTGAGACGGTGGTGGAAGTCCACCCCCAAGCGCACCCGCGGGCCCACGCGCTCGCGCACCGCGTGCAGCATCTCGGCCGTCGCCACCACCGACTCCCACGGCTCGTACACGTCCGCGGGCGCTTCGGGATCGGTATCGGTCGGCATCACCGGCGTGAAGCGAACCGTGCCCCACCCCTTGGCCGCCAGGTCCGCCGCGCGCTCGGGCATGGTCGCGCCGTCGCCGGCGACGGCGTCCGCGAAGCACGTGACCCTCTGGCGCGACGCCCCGCCGAGGAGCTGCCAGATCGGCGTGTTGAGGTGCTGGCCCAGGATGTCCCAAAGCGCAATGTCGATCGCGGAGGCGGCGGCCGTGATCACCGTGCCGCCTTCGAAATACTGGCTGCGGTACAGCACTTGGTTGATATCTTCGATCCGCCGCGGGTCCTTGCCGATCAGGAACTCGCGGTAGTGGTCGAACATGCCCCCAACCGCCCGCTCCCGGCCCGCCGTGCCGGCCTCGCCCAGCCCAGCGATGCCGGCATCCGTCTCGATCTTCACGATGCTCTGCGGCCGCATCCCGACCGTGGGCTCAAAGTGTTTGACGTCGGTGATCCGCATGTCGCGTCTCCCCAGCGAGGGCTCGGATGCGCTCGCACCCGCCGTACGGGCGGCCTATGATCGCATGCGGCCCCGAGCGCTCGGCGCCCGTTGTCGGTGGGCTGCGGGCGAGCAAAGGCGGACCATCCCGTGGACCTGCTGTTCTGCAACGACTACATGCCGGACCTGTCCGGCGGCATTCAGGCGGCGCTTCCCGATCACCGGGTGCGGACGTGTCCCGAGGACAAGGTCGCGGAGCACGCGGGCGACGCCGCGGTCCTGCTCCCGGCCCGCGCCATCATTGACGCCAGGGTCCTCGACGCATCGCCAAAGTTGCGCCTGGTCCAGCAGCCCGGAGTTGGGATCGACGCCATCGACGTAGCGGCGGCAAACGCCCGCGGCGTGCAAGTCGCCAACGTGCCCTCGGCGGACGGCGGGCTGGCCCAAGCCGTGGCGGAGATGGCGCTTTTCCTGCTGATCGGCGCCGGACGTCGCTATCCGCGATTGCTCGAGGCCATTCGCGCGCAGGACTGGAACGTGCCGTTCGGCCATTCGCTGTTTGGTTCCAGGGTCTGCGTCATCGGTCTGGGAGGCATTGGCAGCCAGCTTGTGCGGCTCTTGCAGCCGTTCGGCTGCGAGATCGTCGGCGTGCGCCGCACGCCCCGCGAGAGCGACGTGCGCGAGCTTGGGTTGACTTCGGTGCATCCGCCCGACGAGCTGCATGAGGCCGTGCGCGGCTGTCGCTTCATTGCGCTGGCCACCCCCCTCACGCCCGAGACCGAGGGCATGATCAACGCCGAATCCATCGCCGCCATGGACGACGACGCGGTGATCGTGAACGTGGCGCGGGGTCACGTGATCGACCGCGAGGCGCTCATCGACGCGCTGTGCAGCGGCAAGCTGAGCACGGCTGGGATCGACGTCTTCTGGCAGGAACCGGTCGATCCCGCGGACTCGCTCTTTGACTATGCGGTGTTCGTCACGCCACACGCCTCGAACGCCTGCGATGTCTTCGTCCGGGAAACCGCGGCCGGTGTCGCCAAAAACGTGCGGCGGTTGATCGCGGGTGAGCCGCTGCTCTGGGAGGCGCAAGCGCCGTGATCGTCGACGTCCACACCCACCTCAGCACCTCCGAGCAATGGGGACCGCAGTTCAGCCGGGCCATCGAGTTGACCTATCCGCCGGACGTGCTGGATATCAACGTCACGCCGGAGCGGCATTGGGAAGCCGAGAAAGCCGCAGACCGCGTGATCGTGTTTGGGATCAACTCCATCGCCATGGAGATGTGCACACCCAACGACCACATCGCCGCCTACGTTCGCCAGCATCCCGAGAAGATGATTGGTTTTATGTCAATTGACCCCAATCAACCGGACGCGCTCGACGAAATCGACCGCTGCGTGACCGATCTCGGCCTGCGCGGCATCAAGATGAGCCCCGTTTATCAGCACTACCACCCCAACGACCCGAAAGCCGGGCGGGTCCATGCCCGCGCCCAGGAGCTTGGGCTGCCGATCCTCACCCACGCCGCCTACCAGGGCATGGCCAACACGCCCATGGAGTTGGCCAATCCGCTGCTCTACGACCCCGTGGCGCGCGAGTTTCCGGACCTCAAGATCATCCTGGCGCACATCGGCCTGCCCTGGTTCGCCGACGCCATGGTCGTCGCCCGCAAGCACCCCAACGTCTTCACCGACGTGTCGGGTCTCGAGAGCAAGCCGTGGTGGCTCTACCAGGCGCTGGCCATGCTCAGTGAATTCGGCGCCATCGACAACGTGCTCTTCGGCAGTGACCTGCCCTTCAGCACCGTCGAGGGCACCATCAACACCCTGCGGCGCATCAACGACGTCACCGAGGGCACCGGGCTCCCCAAGATTCCGTCCGAGCAGATCGAGGCCATCATTCACCGGGACAGCCTCAGCCTGTTGGGCTTGGACTAGCTACACGTCGAGCAGCCGGTCTCCCAGCAGTTCGGCCACTCCGCCGACAAACTGCTTCGACGCCTGCATGAGCATGTCGCCGTCATAGCCATAGCTCATGAAGGTCGCGCCCTTGTCGGCCCATTCGAGCGACTCCTCGATCGAGCCGATGTGCGGGCCGCCGGCGATGCCGTGGCGCTTCACCGCGGCGAGCATGCGCTCAACCGAGTCCCTGATGTCCGGATGGTGTATCTGACCCGGAATGCCAAGCGTGGCTGAAAGGTCGGTGCGGCCGATCAGGATGGCGTCAAGGCCTGGCGTCGCCGCGATCTCGTCGATGTTTTCGATGCCGAGCCCGCTCTCCACCTTCACCGCGGATAGGATCTCGCGGTTCTGCCCCGCGGTTAGATCGCCCGCGTCCGGCTCCGCGAACTCCGTGTGCACACCAGCCGTCAGGAGGCCTCGCTTGCCCTCCGGCGGGTACTTGCTGTAGCGCACCGCCATGGCCGCCTGTTCGGCGGTCTCGACGTGCGGCACGATCACCCCCATCGCCCCAGCGTCCAGCGGGCGGGCAATCAGGTGATCCTCAACGCTCGTGGTGCCCGCGATGGGCACCATCCCCGTGAGCTTGGATGCCATGCAAATCGTGGCTAGCTCGGGATAGCCGGGCTGCCCGTGCTCCATGTCGATGTAGTAGAAGTTGAACCCGGCGGAGCCAAAGATCTGCGCCACGGGTGGAGAGGCAAACGAGATGCTGCACGCCCCCAAGACCACCCGGCCTTCCCGCAGGGCGCGCGTCACGGGATTGGATTGATGGTTGATCGCAGAACGGACGTGGTAGCTGCTCATGGCGGTCCTCGGGGGCGGGCGCTCAAACCGCGCCAATGTATCGCAGCGCCGCCGCGCGATACGATCATGCGCGCCGCCCCACTCTCGGACCTCGCATGACCGAACCGCCGCTCCAAGTAGTCGCCACCTTCGACGCATCCAGTCTGGCCGACGCCCTGTCGGACGTGCCGGGCGTGCGTCTCGCAGCCGTGGGGGACGCGGACGCCGTCGCGCCGCACGTGCCAACGGCCGACGTGCTGCTCGTCGGGGACTTCGACGCGGACATGCTCGCCCGCGCCGGGCGGCTGCGGTGGGTCCACGCGGCCTCGGGCGGCGTCGAGAAATTCTTGTTCCCCGAGTTCGTCGCCAGCCCCATTCCCTTCTCCTGCTCCAAGGGCGTGTTTGACACACCGGGCGCCGAGCACGCGCTGGCCTCGATGCTCGGGTTCGCCCGCAGCCTGATCTACGACGTGCAGCATCGCGCCACGCGCGACTACGTCTATGGCTCACCGACCGAGCTGCGCGGCAAGACCCTGGGCATCGCCGGCATTGGGCGCATCGGGCGCGAGCTTGCGCGGCTTGCCCAGGCGTTCGGCATGCGCGTCATCGCTCTTCGCCGCTCGGAAGGCGCCGAGCACCCGCATGTCGACGAGATGCTCACGCGGGACGCGCTGCCGCGTCTGCTCCGCGAATCCGACTATGTCGCCGTGGCCGTGCCCAACACGCCCGAGACCCAGCAGTTGATCGGCGCCGCCGAGCTCGCGCTGATGAAGCCCTCGGCCTATCTGATCGACGTTTCCGGGCGTGATGTCATCTACGACCTCGACGCCTTGGCTGTTGCACTCCGCGAGGGCCGCCTCGCCGGCGCCAGCCTGCAGATCGCCCCGCCCCCCGACGACTCGCCCCTGTGGGACATCGACACGTTCCATCTCTCGTTCCACCGGGCCACGTCCTCCGAAGAAGAGCGCCGCTGGTTGGACCTATTCGCCGAAAACCTGCGCCGGTTTCGGGCCGGCGAGCCCCTCCTCAGCCTGGTCGACAAGCGCGTGGGGTACTGAGCGCCCAGCCCCGGTTGCCACCGCCGGGGCTGGCCGACACAATTCGCCAGCGTCACCGCAAGGACCCTCCCCATGAGCGACCAACTCCGCCTGGCCATGCTCGGTGCAAAACACGGACACGCGCGCACCAAGACGCGCTGGCTTCGGGACACCCCCGACATCGACCTGGTCGGCATCTACGAGCCCAGCCTTGAGTTCCGCGCCGACCGGGAGACCACGCTCGAATACCAGCACATCACCTGGATCGATGACATCGACGACGTGCTTGGCGACGAGTCCATCAAGGGCGTCATCATCGGCGGGGCCGAGGTCGAGAACCCGTCCTACGCCCGCCGGGCGCTCGCCGCCGGCAAGCACGTCCTCATGGAGAAGGCCTGCGGCTGGACCAAGGCCCATGCCGACGAGCTGATCGGCACGGCCCAGCAGAAGGGCTTGCTCTTTCAGGTCGGCTACAACTTTCGCCCGCTGCCGCCGTTTCGCCGCGTGATCGACATGGTCCGCGCGGGCGACTTCGGCACCGTGCATCTCGTGCGGGCGCACATGGGCTCGCCCTTCAGCGCCGGCGTGCTTCCGCGCCAGCTTGGCGGGCCGTACTTCCGCGGCGGCGCCTTCTACAACCTGGGTTGCCACGCGCTCGATATGGTCATGGCCGTGGCCGGAACGCCCGACGCCGTCCACCCCTTCAGGCGTCAGGTGCGTCCCGAGTCCCAAGCGCAGGACTACTTCGACCTGAACATCGTCGTCTTGGAGTATCCCGAGACGCTCGCCTCAATCGAGCTGAGTTTCCTCGAGACTGAGAACCGGCGCCCGCGCAGCCTTGAGGTCTACGGCTCGGAGGCTCAGGCCATCGTGACGCCGTTCATGATCGCCGGCGACCGCGTGCCGTCAGCGGCGATCCACACCGGCGGACCCGGCGCGGGCGCCGACGGCTGGCACGTCTACGGCGCCGATCCCTTCGAGCCGTTCAGGGCCGACATCGACGAGTTTGCGGCGTGCGTGCGCGGTGAGAAGCAGCCCTGGTTCGACTATTCCCACGACCTCGCCGTGCATCACACCCTGATGGACATCTGCGGCGAGAGCGAGGTGGAAGAGCTCCACAGCTAGCTCCGCGCCTACATGCCGCGCGTGCGTCCCTCCAGCGAGGCCCGTGCCTCGGGCTGGCCTTCGAGGAGGCGTTGATCGCGCAGCGCGCCGCCCAGTGCCTGCGCCCCACGAATCGCCGCGGCGTCGCCCAACTCCGAGTCGATCAGCTCCGCCAGCAGGCGGTCGGTCAGTTCGCGCCGCACGTCCGCGTACTCCGGGTCGTCCCACAGGTTGTTGAGGTCCTCCGGGTCGTTGACCACGTCGTAGAGCTCGCCATGGGGCTGCCCGCCGTAGTGCAAGCAGCTTCCAGCGGTCGGTCACCAGCATCTTGGTCCGAATCTCGAACGGCTGGTCGTGGTCGCGCGGCCAACTGGTTGCTGCCCGCAGGGTCTTGCCGGCCTTTGCGTCGAGCAGCCGTCTCCCGCCACCGCCCAGCACCGTGATCCGCTCCACGATCACGGCGTCGCGATGGGTCTCGGTATCGCCGCGCAGCAGCGGCGCGAACGAGCGGCCTTCCATCCCCAGCAGCGGATCGGCCCCGGCGAGATCCAGCACCGTCGGCACGAAATCCAGGTGCGTCATCACGCTGTCGTACTTTCTGCCGGCGGCCACCGTCGGCGGGTGCCGCCACAGCCAGGGCACCCGGTTCACGGCCTCGTAGGACATCATTGGCTTCGCCGCCACGCCGTGGTCCGCCAGTCCCTCACCGTGGTCGGACGTGAACACCACGTGCGTGGAATCGCACAGTCCCAACCGGTCGAGCTCCTCCAGCACGCGCGCCATTTCGTCGTCGATGAACGTCGTCAGCCCGTAGTAGTGCGCCACGATCTCGCCGAAGTGATCCCCGGACCACCCGACGTGCGTGTTGTAGCCGCCATACGGCATGCCGTCCCGGGCCCACTGGTAGGCCGGCGGCTTACGGCTCACGTCCTCCCGAGGCACCGCCGGGGGCATCGCCGCCGGGTCGTACATATCGCAGTAGGGCCGTGGCGGAGCGAACGGCTGGTGCGGGTCGGCGAATGACATCCAGAGAAAGAACGGCTCATCGGAGTCGCGCCGGCGGAGCCATTCGATGGTGCGATCGGCCGTCCAATGCGTGTAGTGCCATTCGGCGGGGATTGAGTTCTTCCAGCTGGCGAAGGCGCCACTAGGCTCCTCCAGCGCCTGATCCTGCCGCCAGAGCCGCAATCCCTCGGGGTGATTGCGCTCCAGCCACACGCGCCAATGTCCGGCGGGATACGCGTGGCCGGTGTGGATCTCCGTGTAGTCAAAGCCGAAGTAGGGCCCGTACCACAGCCCATCCTCGTCGCTGACCGGCGCGCCCGGCGGCGGCTCGTCGGGTAGCACGTCCTCGAGATCGGCGGTCTTGAAGTGCGCCTTGCCGATCAACGCCGTGGTATAGCCGGCCTCGCGCAGCGAATCGCCCAGCACCGGAATTGACTCGCTCAGATTCACCGCGTGGTCGAATACCTGGTGCCCGCGCTGGCTCCGGCCCGTGATCATGCTGGCGCGGGCCGGCATGCAGATGGCATTCGTCGGATAGGCGCGGTCGAAGCGCAGCCCGTCGCGCGCCAGGGAATCCATGGCCGGCGTGCGGATATGCGGGTTGTTGTGGCCCATGGCGTCCCAGCGCTGCTGGTCCGTCGTGATGAACAGAAAATTCGGACGCTGCTGGTTCGCCATAGCTGCTCCTGCTAGTCCGCCGCTCGGAGTTGGTATTCGTGCGCGCCGGCGCCCACGGTTGCGGCCGCGATCGTGACCGTGTCTGCCTCAATGTCGATGCCCGGCGGCGGCCGATCCAGCGGCGACGCGCTGCCGTCAATCACCAGTTCGGTCTGCGCCGCGTCCGTTCGCGGCAGCACCACCTCCGCCGCGACGCCCTCGGGCACCGTCACCTGAAGCTCGAAGCTGCCGTCGCGGCGCCGCCACGCCACCTCGATATCCCCCTGCGGTGCGGGGTGGACGCCGCTCGCCCACTCCAAGCCGCCCGCCCTTGGCTGGATCTGACACGTCGAGAACCCCGGTCCGGTTGGCATCACGCCCAGAACGCGCGCCAAAAGCACGGTGCCCGTAAGCACTCCGCCGCTATGCACGAGGCTCCGGACTCCGGCGGGGCGCACGCGCTGCTCGGTGGCCCAGGTGGCCATCTGCTCGTCGCGCACGATGCCGTTGCCCGCCGTGAAGTTGTCCCACCCCTCCCAGATCGTGGGCTGGTCGGACGAGTCCATCATGTAGGCGTAGCGCTCACTCAGCCGCTCCGTCGCGCCGGGCCGCGGTCCGGCAAGCATCAGCGCGTCCGCGACGTAGCCATAGAACAAGGGGCTCGTCGGCACCATGTCCTCCGGCGGGTTCGCCAGGTGGTCGGCAATCCGCGCGGTCTGCTCGGGCGTCGCCACGCCGTACATGATCGCGAGGGAGTTTCCCAGCTCGCTCACCACCGGTGACTGAGCGCCGTCGAGCAGCGCATCGACGAACAGCCCGCGCGACTCGTTCCAAAATCTCTCCCGCACGGTCGGGCGCACCTGCTGCGCGATCTCGCGCCAGCGCACCGCGTCATCGTCCCGCCCAACCGCGTCGGCCAGCGCCGCCGCGTCCTCCAGGCTCGCCACGTACAGGCAATTCGTGATGACGCTGGCCCCGCGAAAGTCGTTGGGCGTCCAATCGATGTGATAGAGCGGGTGCACCCACGTCAGCAACCCCGTCGTCCGGTCGCGGTGCGGGACGAACCAATCGAGCTGACGCCGCACGCTGGGATACAGCTCGTCCAGTATCCAGCGACGCCCGGCGTAGAGGTAGTTCTCGCGAATGCGCGTGCTCCACTGCAGCATGAAGTGCTGGTTCACGTGCGTTGGCCAGAAGCTGGGCGGGAAGGCCATCATCAGATTCCCGTCGCCGCGATCGCTCAGCGTGAACATGCGGAAGTAGCGGTCCACCACCGGCAAGTCGCCCCAAGCGACGTACGTGAACTGCCCCCCGTGGCTGCCGTCGCCGGCGCTCCAGGGCACGCGCTCCCGATACGAGTCGCACACCAGCGTGTCCTCGATGTGCGATTCCATCGTGTCAATGCACGCCGTCCAGAGCTTGGTCAGAACCTCGTCCGAGCACTCGAACCGCCCGCGAACATCGGCCGGATAGCGGTATTCATTGACACCGATCGAGCGCAGACGCACCGGCGCGAGCCGGCTCCGCACGGTCACGTGCAAGTAGCGAAACTGGCGATATTCGCCGACTTGCCATGTCTGCCGGCCCTCGCGGGCGATGACGCGGTCGCCGTAGCGCAGCGCGGCCGGAATGCGCCCGCCGAGCAGCTGCTGGCCATAGGTCACGTCCAGCATGGCGCCCGCCGGCGCGTCGAACTCCAACCGGGGATAACCGAAGAGCTGCCGGCCGAAGTCCACCACAAGGTAGGGTGCGCGAATTCCCTGCCCCGGCGCAAAGACGCTCTGCAGGCAAGCGGACGACTCGTCCGGTTCCAGCGCCGCCGCTTCCTCTTGCACTTTCGCGTGCTCCAGCGGCAGGTGCGGCTCGCTATACAGCAGCTCGGGGATGTCAATCTGCCCCGGCCGGCCAAGGTCGATGGTCTCGCCCACGTCCGCGACCTGCCGCGGATAGACCATCCGCTCCTCCATGAACGGGATTTCGCGCTTTTCGAAGACAAACCACTCCACGTCGCTGCCCGTGATTTCGACCGCACGCGACCAACCGCTGTCGTCGAAGTCCAGCTCGGTCCAATCGACGGGATCGGCCCCGGCGTCATAGACCTCGATGTAGCCCACAAGGTTGTTGCTGACCTCGACATCGGTCCGCCAGCCCTGCGCGGGTTGCAGCACCCAATCCGAGTCGGTGCCGATCGTGCGCGCCGAGCCATCGGCCCGGGTCAGGTCGAGTTGCGCCCAAAGCCCCGCCCGCTCACCTACCGAGTAGCTGGAGCCGCTGCTGCTGCCCCACCCCGTGCCGCGGCTGCCTTCCATCCCATAGTGGTACGCCTGCACGGCGATCACGTTGCGGCCCGCCGTCAGATGCGCCGCCACGTCGTGGGTGTCGTAGCTCTTGCGACGTGGATCGCTGCGCGCCGGCCCCCGGCCCAAGTAGCGTCCGTTGACCCAGAGCACGTAGCGGTCGGCCGCGGATATGTGCAACTGCGCGTGCGCGGCGTCGCTTTCCAGATCGAAGATCCGCCGGGCCATGAGATAGCAGTTGCGCGGCTTCGGGTCGCCGTCGGTCCAGATCCAGCGGGCCGGCCAGTGCGATACCGCCGTCAATTCCGGTGGGGCGACTGAATACATGGCTCACTCCCGGCAACGGCCAACCGCCGCATGGTAGCGCCAGCAGCAGCGGCCAACCGCGGCAGGCAAAGAGCCGGCGGTCGAATGACCGCCGGCTCTTCCGCGTCTAACCAGTTACTCGGGTGAGACTTCGACCGATAGCCGCCGGACATTGGTTCCGGCGAGTTCAGGGCCGGTCGCGCGCCCATACAGCGTGAGATAGCAAAGGCCGAACGGTTCGCCTTGAATCGGCATCCGGCGCTCGGAGCCATTGACGGTGACGGTCGCTTCGCCGCGGCCAACATCCCAGGCCACGGTCACCGGCGCCCAAAGGCCAGCCGGCAACTCCGCGATGCCCAGGGACGCATCCACGGCGCCGTCCGTCCGGCGATCGTTCGGACGCCAGAACGTCTCGTCCATCACCAGGTCAACGCCAATCGCGTCGGCCGCGCGCCGAATCTCGAACCGCAGCTCGCCCCGCGGACCAAAGGGGAAGTTCCGCTCAGCCGCCGTGGGCCGCTCGTCCACGCGCTGCAAGCGCAGCATCGCCTCTCCATCCTCACGCGCCACCTCGACTCCACCGCAGCCGTTGGTGGACCAGCCGCGTACCCCGTGGGTGAAATCGTCCGCGTCGGTTGTCTCGCTCAGCACGTCCGGGTCGAAAACCACGTAGTCCGTCTCGACGCGGCGCCAGCCCTGGATCACGTGCGCAAACTGGACCAGCACGTGGCCGTCGGCAAGCGCCGTGATGCTCGGGTAGCTCACCTGGTCGTCCACTTGGTCGTGGTCGATCTGCCGCGCGAACTCGCGGTAGCCGTGCCAGGTGGCCCCGTCGTCCGGCGATACCGCGGCGTTCATCACGTGCCGTGAGGCATGCACGTTGCGCGTCTCGCCGCCGAACGGCGGCCCCTGCGTGTTGTTCCAGACGAAGATCAACCGGCCGTCGGCCAGTCGCTCCACCGCGCATGGTGAATTCGGCGCCCTGAACCGCGTCGGTTGCGCTGCGCTCCACGTCCGACCGTCGCTGGAGAAGGATTCATAGAAGCGCCGAAACTGGGTGCGAATGACCATCCAGACGCGGCCGTCGCCAAGCTCCACGGCCGTGGGCTCCACGGCGCCGGAATGACTATGGCGCCCGCCAGACGGCACTGGCACCTCCGTCGAGTCGGCGTACCAGGTGCGCCCGCCATCGTCCGAATAGCAGGACTTGGCCACGTTCTTGCCCGCCTCGCGGTCGAAGTCGTAGAAGTGGATTGGCAGAACGAGCCGCCCGCTGGACATTTGCATAAAGCCCAGCAGTGCTCCGGTGTACTCACGGCCGTAGTCCACGCGGTGCGGGGGTTCCCACGTCGTGCCACCGTCGCGCGACGCCACGTGGAAGACGTCGCAACGCATCTCGTCGCGTCGGGGCCGCTCGATGTCCCTGGGCCATTTCAGAAACCGCAGCCCAATCGCGTGCAGGTCGCCGTTCCGATCCACAAGGCCGCGTCCGACGCCCCAGAGACCCGGGCTGCCCGGCATGGTGTGCACCACTTCGGGCGCGGACCAGACGATGGGTACGCCTCGGCCGCGCCGCACGACCAGGCGTTCCGGCGTCCAGGGATCGTCGAAGGCTTCGTATCCCAGCGTCTCCTGGAAGGGTGGCTTGCCCTCGGCCGTCATGGTGAGGAATTGCCCATCGGGCAGCTCAACGATCTGCCCGACGTTGGCACCGGCGCGGTAGCGTGGAGTCGCGAGCATCGGGTAGTCCTTCCCCTCGGGGATTGGGTCCGGCGCGAAGTGGGCAAGACTACCAGCGTCCCCAACCGCGGACGCGCGCCGGCTTAGCGTTGGGATACCCTGCGGAGTCCCCCGCCGGGAGAGCCGCGCATGGCCAATCCAGACCGTATGACACCCGACGAGATCAAGACGCAACTCGAAGGCCCCGTAATGTCGATCCCCACCAGCTTTCTGGCCGACGGTGCGATCGACTACGACGGGGTCGCCAACGTGATCGAGACCGGCATCTCGGGCGGCACGCAGGTCGCGCTGCTCACAGTCGGCGACAGCCAGTTCGCCTACATGCGCGAGCAGGAGGTGGCGGACATCGCGCGCTTCGTCGTCGACCGCGCGGGCGGACGCGCGATGGTTGTCGCCGCCACGGGCTTATGGGCCACCGCCCAGTCCGTCGAATTCGCGCACTACGCGCGCGACATTGGCGCCGACGTGGTGATGGCGGCGCCGGCCGGTCAGCTGTCCGATCCCGTCGGCGTGGCGGCCCACTACAAAGCCGTCGCGACCGCCATGCCCGTGATGATCGTCGGCTTCCCCCCGCACGAGATGCTGCAGCGTCTGGTGGACGAACCAAATATCTGCTGCATGAAAGAAGACGGCACCGACGCCTACGCCGTGCAGACGATTGAAGAATTCGACGGCCACTGGAAGTTCATGAGCGGCGGCAAGCTTGGGCGCCACATGCTGCAATGGACCTATGGCTGCCGCAGCTTCATGGATTGGTCCACCAGCTTCGCGCCCCAGGTTGGCAATCAGCTCTGGGAATCGCTCCAATCGGGCCACGTAGAAGCTGCGGCGAAGGTGGTGCGCGAGGTTGAGACGCCGCTGTTCGACTTGTCCGGTCATCCCAAGGTGGTCCGCGTCGGCAAATCATTCCCGGGCGGGTGGCAGTCGCTCTGGCGGGCGTGTCTGGAACTCAACGGCCTCGCGTCGCGTCACTTGCGGCTGCCCCACACGTCGGCGTCGGAGTCCGACCTCGATCAAGTCAAGCCGGAACTCGAGCGACTGGGTCTGCTGGGGACATCCGCCGGCTAAGCGAGGTCAATGCAGCCCGACGTCACGGCCTCCGCGTCGCCGGACTAGGGCCGCATCGACGCTACGGAAGCTCTGAATAAACCGTATGCCGCGCCCCGATCCGTTCGCCCTGAGCTTGTCGAAGGGGCTGTGGAACGGATTGGGGCGCACGCACGCCATCTGCCCCTCATTGTTCAAAGGCTTCCTAAGGAAGCGTCAGTTGCAGTCGCCGCTCAAGCGCGGCTGGAAAGCGCCTAAGTCCCTGACGAACGACCGGCTACGTGCGCCGGCTACTTGCCGGACTGGCTGCGGCCACGCACGTCGAAGGCGTCGCGCAGGCCATCACCCATGAAGTTGATCGACAGGACCGCGATGCAGATCGCAGCGCCCGGTGCGATCCACAGCCAGGGGAAGCCGGCCAGGAAGGCAATGCCGCGCGCGGCATTGATCATCGAGCCCCAGCTCGCAGCCGGCTCGGTGACGCCGAACCCCAGGAAGCTGAGCCCTGCCTCGGCAAGAATCGCGCCGGCCACACCCAAGGTGATCGCCACCGTCACCGGCCCGACGATGTTCGGCAGGATATGCCGCATGATGATGTAGCGATAGGCGGCGCCAAGCGCGCGCGACGCCATGACGTATTCCAATTCGCGCATCACCAGGATGTTGCCGCGGAAGAGCCGCGCCAGGCCGGGCCAGCCGAAGATTCCGATGATTACCATGATATTGAAAATATTCGGGCCAGTAATACCGGCAAGGATGATGATAAGAATGAACGTTGGGAAGGTCATCACGAAGTCCGTGAACCGCATCAGCGCATCGTCCACGTAGCCGCCGGCAAGTCCAGAAATGGACCCGATGATGAAGCCGATGACGACGTAGATTGAGACCGCCACGATGCCCACCGACAGCGAGACACGCGCGCCCTGCAGAATGCGGCTGAACACGTCACGCCCGACCTGATCGGTCCCTAGCCAGTTCACGGAGTCCGGGGGCCGGTTGACTTTGAACAGGTGCGGTTTCTCGGGATCAAACGGCGAGACGATTGCCTGGCTGGCGGCCAGCAGCGCCATGATCGTGAGGCAGATTAATCCCGCCAGAGCCAACTTGTGGGCGAGGAAGCGGCGAAGCGCTCGGCGAAACGGCGAAAGCTCCGGCGGAAGGTGGATGATCTCCTCAGCCGCCAGATCGGCAGCCGCTTGGGAGATGGCAGGGCCCGGCTGAGAGCCGGATTCGGCCGCGGCCTGGCTCTCGGTGCTCATGCTCTCCCTCGACGCTGACTCACGTGTGGCGCACCCGCGGGTCGACCCAGGCGTAGGCAATGTCGGTCAAGAGGTTCGCGGCCAGCGTGATGACCGACGCGATGATCAGCACGCCCATGATCACCGGGTAGTCCCGCTGCAGGAGGGCCGTGTAGCCCAGCAAGCCGATGCCCGGCCAGCGGAAGATCGTCTCGACTATGAGCGCGCCGCCGAACAGCACCGGCAGCCGCAGACCGATCAGCGTGACGATGGGGATGAGCGCGTTGCGGAACACGTGCTTCCAGAGGATGAGCCGCTCACTCAGGCCCTTGGCCCGGGCCGTCGTCACGAAGTCGGCGGAGATCGTGTCGAGCACGGACGCGCGCGCGTAGCGCATCAACCCGGCGATATCGTTCATGGCCAGCGCGAACACCGGCAGCACCGCGTGGTGCAGCAGGTCCCAGTTGATACCGGTCTCCCCGCCGGGCGTCCACATGCCAAACGTCGGGAGCCATCCCAGCACGACCGCAAAGATAAACATGCCCATCAGGGCAAAGAAGAATTCGGGCACCGACAGCATGAAGAAGGCGCTGAGCGTCAGCGCGTAGTCCATGCGCGAGTACTGGTAAAGCGCGGAAAGCACACCAAACACCAGACCAAGGGCTAGGCCCACCGCCACCGTGGCCGTCATCAAGCTGATCGTCGGTGGCAGCCGGTCAAGAATCAGCTCGAGCACCGGAACGTTGTGGGTCTGGATGGAGTACCCCAGGTTGCCCGTGATGGCCTCTTTCAGCCAGAGGAAGTACTGGACCGGCAATGGCTTGTCGAGCCCGTACTGCTTGAGGAGCTCCTCGATGTCATGGGGGCCCATGTAGAGCATCTCTTCAGGGTCGATCAACGCCTGGATCGGATCGCCTGGCGCGAGATGGAAGACGATGAACGACGTGAGCGACAGCAAGAACATCAGCGGGATCGAGATGAGAACGCGGCGAATGATGTATTGGGTCATGCCATCGCCCCACGCCTAGGCGTGGGCCCTGTGTCGCGCGTCCGCGACGCGCAAGATTCCAAGTACGGGCATGCTACTCAATTCGCGCCCCGACCGGCAACACGGCCAACCGCACGCCGGCATCCACTCGGTCCGAGAATCCCGGAACCGCCGGGCGCAGCCGGGACATTCGCGCACCGCGAGCCGTCGTGGTGTACTCAGGGCACGACGCCTCCGCGACCCGTCAAGGTTCGAAGGAGTTCAGGCCCATGCTGACCACGGCCACCTACGCACGCGGCGGACGACGCGCCACCATCTCGGTTGAGCGCATCGACACGTTCCTCGAATACACCGACACCATCGTGAACTTTCCGGGCATCGTCGTGCTCGACGGGGATCGCCTGGTGCTCAGCGCCAACCACGCGCGTCACGGTGATTTCGAGGGCGAGCCGCTGCGAACCTTCCTCTCCGAGGACGGCGGCGCCGCCTGGACGCCGCTGGGGCTCGACAGCCCGTTCCTCGACGCCCGCCCGCTGACGGGCGAGAACTATCTCACCTTTGCCGGCGGCAACCGCGGCTATATGCGGGACGGCACCATCACCCACATCGACGTCCACCAGGCCGATCTCGAGCATCGCGCGTGGAGCCGGCGCGAAGGCCCGATGCACGCCATCATGCAAACGCCCGATCCCACGTTTCGCTGGCGTCGCTGGAGCGGCGCCGGCGAGCCGCTGGAGAACCGCCTGATCACGCTGCAGAACACGCCCTGGGAGACCGGGTCCTACGAGAATTACGCCAGGATCCTCGAGCTTGGCGACGGCGAGCTATTGACCGCAATGGGCGTGCTCGCCGGAGCGCCTCCACGCCTGCCCGGCGTGGACCGGCGCGGCCGCCCCCACTACAACATGCGCTTCTCGGTGGGCATCGTCCGCTCCCACGACAACGGCAAGACCTGGGAGGTCACGGAGACCTTCCATCCCTGGGAGCACGAGCAGGTCTACGGCCCGCACGACCGGCTCGTCGACGAAGGCTTCGACGAAGCCGACCTGGAAATCGCGACCAACGGCGACCTGGTGCTGATCATGCGCAGCGGCTCCTACTCGCCGATATTCCAGACGCGCTCCACCGACGGCGGCGAGACCTGGACCGAGCCGGAGAGCATGGGCTGGCCCGCCGTGAAGCCGCGGCTCCACCTCCTGTCGAACGGCGTGCTCGCGGCCATCTCGGGACGCGGCGGCTATGGGCATCCGCAGGTCACGCACGTGATCCTGAGCCTCGACGGCACCGGCCACCACTGGGAGACACCCTTCCCGTTTCACACCGGACCCGGGTGCTCCTACACCACCACCTTCGTCCAGGACGGCCAGCTGCACGTCGTCTTCTCGCACTCGGACTTCACCCGCGAGATGGGCACCAATCAACTGCCCTCGCAGCGCATCCGGCGCGCCGTGATCAACGTGGAGGCCCACGATGACTGACAGCGACCAAGCCCAGACTGCCGGGCACGCATGATCCAGAGCGCGCTATACACCGACGGCTCGCGCTCGGTGCGCATCAGCGTCGAGCGCATCGACACCTGGCTGGAAGACCGCGAATCCATCATCAACTTCCCCGGCGTCGTCGAGCTCGACGGCGACCGGCTCTTCATGACCATCCACCATGGCCGCCACGGCGGCGAGGAACCAACGTGGGCCTATCTGTCCGACGACGCCGGAGCTACCTGGCGGCGCCTACCCAATGACTTTCCCCTACTTTCGCGCGACTCACGCACCGGCCTTATCAACGAGACCCACGACTCGGGAGTTACCGGACACCTGCGCGACGGCTCCTTCGTGCGCATCAACCACAGCACGGAGCACGCCTTGTCCGTTGGGTACGACCGCGCGCACGGGCCGTATCACGACCAGTTCCAGGAGGATGACCCGACGTTTCGCTTCCATCGTTGGACGGCCGACGCCACGCCCGTCGAGAGCCACCCCTTCAAGGTGCGCGGCATACCGTGGAATCGAGCGTCGTACCAGTGCTATTCGCGCCTCCTCGAGCTCGACGACGGCGACTTCCTCACGGCGCTGGAGTGGGTCAGGATCGTTCCGGAAAGTGAATGGCAGACGCTGCCCAACGGCCGCGTGCGCAAGACGATCACCAGCGTCTTCATCGTGCGCTCCAGCGACCGCGGCCAGAGCTGGGACTTCGTGCAGGCCTTCGACGCCTACGCGCTCAAGCCGACCTACGGCCACGCCGACCGCCCATTGGACGAAGGCTTCAACGAGGCCGACTTGGTCAGGCTGGCGAACGACGATCTCCTCTGCATGTTCCGCACCGGGTCGTACTCGCCCATGCACATGTCGCGCTCGGAGGACGGCGGGCGCACCTGGTCTACCCCCGTCAACGTCGGTTGGCAGGGCGTCAAGCCGCGCCTTGAGCTGCTGCCCAACGGCGTCCTGGCCTGCGCCGCCGGGCGCGGGGCCTACGGCCACCCGCAAGTGACCCACGTGACCCTCAGTCTGGACGGCGCCGGCCGCCACTGGGAGCCGCCATTTGCCTTCCACACCGGTCCCGGCTGCTCCTACACCTCGACCATGCAGCGGGACGACCGGCTGCACGTGGTCTACTCGCACTCCGATTTCACCCGCGACATGGGCGCCAACCAGCTGCCGTCGCAGACCATTCGCCGGGCAGTCTTGGATGTCACCGTTCTCGATGGTTGATCCGCCGCACCACGCGATGACGCCGGCACGCCGCCGCGCAGGAGGTTAGTTCCGATGCTCGAGTCCGCCACCTACAACGACGGCGAGCGCACCGCAACCCTCAGCGTCGAGCGCATCGACACCTGGCAGGAGGACACCGAGGTCATCCTCAACTTTCCGCATGTGGTGGGGCTCGCGGACGACTGCCTATTCATGCGTTTCGCCCGCTCGCAGCACGCCATTGCCGAAGTGGAGCCCCACCGCGACGTCTACTCGACCGACGACGGCAAAACCTGGGGCGAGGCGCCGCCCGGCATGGAGTTCGGCGGCGGCAGCCTGGGATATCTCCGCAACGGCACGATCATGCGGCTGGAGCACAACACGGTCGAGGCCACGCAGCGCACGTGGGACAAGTACGTCGGCCCGTTCCACCTGGTGATGCAGGAAGACGACCCGACCTTCCGCCTGCGCACCTGGCGCTCGAACGGCGAGCCCATCGACAGCATCGAGTTCAAGATCGCCGGGCTTCCCTGGGAAACCGCCTCCTACCAGACCTACGCCAAGATCCTGGACCTCGACGACGGCAGCCTGCTCGCCGCCATGGAAGCCCAGGTCGGCCCACCGAGGAAGACCGACGACATTCGGCCCGACGGCCGGCCCCGCTGGGAGATCACCATGACGACGTTCATCGTCCGGTCGCGCGACCGCGGCCGAACGTGGGACTTCGTCACCGCCTTCAGACCCGAAGCGCTGAACCTGGTCTACGGCGGGGGCGATCGACCCGTGGACGAGGGACTCACCGAGGCCGACCTGATCGTCGCCGCCAACGGCGACATCCTCTGCGTGAACCGAACCGGCTCCTATTCCCCCATGTGGCAAACGCGCTCGACCGACGGCGGCCACACCTGGGGAACGCCGCATCCGGTCGGCTGGCAGGGCGTCAAGCCGCGGCTGAGCTTATTGCCCAACGGCGTGCTCACCTGCGCCGCCGGCCGCGGGGGCTACGGCCACCCCCAGGTCACCCACGTGACGATCAGCCTCGACGGCACCGGCAATCACTGGGAAGCGCCCTTCTGTTTCCACACCGGTCCGGGTTGCTCCTACACGTCCACGCTCGTCCGAGACGGGCAGTTGCACGTCGTGTTCTCCCATTCCGACTTCACGCGGCCCTTCGGCACGCACAACCTGCCCTCGCAGCGCATCCGGCGAGCGGTAATCGACGTGCGCGTGTGCGACAGCTAAGCAGCAGCACGACCGGCCCAGTCAGCCGCGCGCCCCCGGCGGAACTCCGCACCTCCCACCCGTCATTCCGAGCCCAGCGAGGAATCTAGGACGCTTCATCACCGTCGCGGGAAATGAAGCACCCGCCGCTCGGGCCTGAATTGTCGGCGCGAGGCCGGACTGAATCTCGCGGAGGTTCGACACGTACCCTTGCCCGGGGCTAGCATTTCGGCGCCCAACAACTGGAGCCACGCCCATGCTGCGGCAAGCGGTATACGAACGAAACGGCCGCTCGGCGTCGATCACCGTTGAGCGCATCGACACCTGGTTCGAGACCAGCGATTCGGTCATCAACTTTCCTGGCCTCGTCGAGCTCGATGGCGACAACTTGCTCTTGACCTACCACCGTGGGCGTCACGGCGGCCACGAGCCCCTGCAAGTCGCTCTCTCGGATGACGCCGGCGCCACCTGGCGGGAGGCGCCGCGCGACCACCCGCTGACGTACGTGCACCCGGAGACGGGTCGCAACGGCCTCGACTTCGCGTCCGGCGTCGTGGGGTACCCGCGCGACGGCAGCATCGTCAATATCGACCACGACACAGTCGAGCTGGCCCAGCGCTGGAAGGACCGGACGTCGGGCTCCTACCACGAGGTGGGGCAAGTCGAAAGCCCCACGTTCATTTGGCGGCGCTGGTCCAAGGAAGGCGATCCGCTCGAAAAGCACACGTTCAAGGTTCGCGATCTGCCATTCGCCCGCGCCTCGTACCAGTCGTATAGCTCGCTCCTCGAGCTGGACAACGGCGACTATCTGACGGCCCTCGAGTGGGTCGACATCCTGCCGGAGGACGAGTGGACGACCGATAGCCGCGGCCGCGTCCGTAGTACGCGCATCGGCGTCTTCATCGTTCGGTCGAGCGATCAGGGGTACACCTGGGATTTCGTGACCAAGTTCGACGCCGGCGAGGTCAACCCCGTCTACGGCCCCGGCGACCGCGGGGTCGATGAGGGGTTCGACGAGGCGGACCTCAGCTTCACGGCCAACGGCGACATCCTCTGCGTGATGCGCACCGGCAGCTATTCGCCGATGTTCCAATCGCGCTCCAGCGACGGCGGTCACACCTGGTCGACGCCCACCAACACCGGCTGGCAGGCCGTCAAGCCGCGGCTCACCCTGCTTCCCAACGGCGTGCTCGCCTGCGCCTCCGGCCGCGGCGCGTACGGACACCCGCAGATCACGCACGTAATGCTGAGCCTGGACGGCAATGGCGAGCACTGGGAGGCGCCGTTTGCCTTCCACACCCGCGGCGGCTGCTCCTACACCTCCAAGATGTACCGGGACGACCGTTTGCACGTGGTCTACTCGGACTCGGATTTCACCCGCGAGCTGGGAACCATCGGGCTGCCGTCGCAGCGAATCTGCCGTGCGGTGATTGACGTGCAAAGCCCGGCGCCGTAGGCCGCTGCTGCTAGCCCGAGCGGTGCGATAGCCATGCGCCTCGGCCTGCTGGTGCGCCTCTTCACGGCGTCGCATGGCCGCATCGACCTGGCGTCGAGCGCCGCCGCGGCCAAGCCTCGCTGGGAGCGGTCCACGGTCACCCGCAGCGACTTCGAGGCGTCCCTTGACCTGGCGGCCGAGATCGGCGCCGATGTGGTCGAGATCACCCAGGCCGGGCAACCGGCGGCCGCAGAGCTTCTGGTGGCAAACGCGCACCTGCGCCGCGAGGTCAGCGCCATGGTCGCGGACCGCGGACTCTCGATCGCGGCGCTCAACGCCGCCGGCATGCCGCTCCACCCTCGTGTCGGCGGGCGCGCCCGGCGACTCATCCGGCGCACGATCGAACTGGCCAACCTGCTCGACGTCCGCACCGTCATCAGCATGTCCGGCACCGGTGGCGACGGACCCGCGGCGAGCACGGTGAACTGGGTCAGCTTTCCCTGGCCCGAGGAATCGGTGGCGCTGCGCGAGCGCCAATGGCAAGCGGCCGTGGGACTGTGGCGCGACCTGGCCGGCTACGCCGCCAGCCGCGGAATCGACCGCGTGGCCCTGGAGCTTCACCCTATGCATCTGGTGTACAACGTGCCGACCTTTAGGCGGCTTCACGATGCGGTCGGCCCCGTTATCGCCGCGAACGTCGACCCCAGCCACCTGTTCTGGCAGGGCATGGACCCGGTCGCGGTCGTGCGCGCCCTGGGCGAATCGGTTGGGCACGTGCACGTCAAGGACACGCAGCTCATTGCCGACGAGCTCGCCACGGCCGGCGTGCTGGACGGACGGCCACTCGGTGCGCAAGGGCCGCGCGCCTGGATGCACCGGACCGTCGGCCGCGGGCACGACCGGGATACCTGGACCTCATTCTTCCGGGAGCTCCGGGACATCGGCTACACCGGCGCGCTGAGCCTCGAAAACGAAGATCCCTACCAGGACTATGCCGAGGGCGTGCGGGAAGCCGCCGCCTACGTGCGACCGCTGCTGCAGGGCCTCCCATGATCCTCCAAGAGCCGGAAACGCCGCGCCCGGCTTCGCTTGATGAAGTCGCCGCCGTTCCGCTGACGCCGCCCTCGCTCACCAAGCCGGTTCCGCAGGGCGTCCGCATCGGCCTCATCGGCGCCGGTCGCGTCGTGCACAACTCGGTCCTGCCCGCCTATCGCGAAGTCGGCCTCACGCCCGTTGCCGCCGCCGATCCGGATCCCGAAGCCCGCGCCGCCGCGCAGCGCCGCTGGGGCGTCGAGCAGGTGTTCGCGGACTTCCGAGAGATGCTCGACGCGGTCGACCTCGACATGGTGGATGTCAACATCCGCTGGGACGTTGGTCTCTCGCCGACGCGCGTCGCCGCGGTTGAGGAAGCCGCGCGACGCGGCATCCACGTGCTCATGGCCAAGCCCTTCGCCGCCACCTACGCCCAATGCCGCGCCATGGTCGACGCAGCCCAGGCCGGCGGCATCACGCTCGCGGTCGATCACAACACCCGCTTCGCGCCGGTTCCCCACGGCATCCGGTCGCTGATCCAGGCCGGCGTGCTGGGGCCGATGATTTCCGCCTCCTACCTCTATCACTCGGCCGTCGGACGCCAGCACACCAACGCCTTCGACGCGGCCTACGACAACGTGGTGCATGCCGCCGACACCCTGCTGACGTGGTTCGAGCAAGAGCCGGAAGAGGTCTACGCCCACTGGAGCCGCCGCGTCAATGGGGTCGGCTCGGTGTTCAGCGGCACTCTCAAGTTCGCCGACGGCGCCAACGCCACGATTCTGTTCGATTTCGCCACGCGCCATCGCCGCCAGATGGAGTTCGTGGCGGTTGGCGAGCGGGCCAGCGTTGACGGCCGCCAGGACGCCGGAGCCCCGCCGCCCGCGACCATGCGGCGTCCGACGCTGCGCTACGGACCGCACACCCCGCGCGGACTCATGGTCGAGCTGCCGCTGCGTCACTCCCTCATGCCGGGTTCCTTCGTGGCCTCCCGCGCCGATTTCCTGCAGGCCATCCACGAAGGGCGCGAGCCATGGGTCAGCGCCGCGCAGGTCCTGCGCACCATGCGCACGCACATCGCCCTGTGCCGGTCCGCCGCCGAAGGCCGACCCGTCCAGCCCGCCTCAATCGAGGATTCGGCCTAGACGACACCCGGTCAATCTGTGGCATCGTGCCCACGCGCCGCCTGACTGAGAAGCCGCCGGTGTCCAACCTAACCGTGCGCCCGCTCACGGTCCGTCCGCTCGAGCAAGAAGCGTTTCGCCCGTTCGGCGCCGTCATCGCACCCGAAACAGCCGACGCGTCCAGCTTGAACCGCTCCCCAGGAAACCTGGGCTTTCTCTGGGTGCACAAGGAGCTGGAGTTCCCCAAGGCGGCCTACATGTGCAGCCTGCGCTACTACTACCGCGGCAACCGCTGTGAGTTCCTGCAGAAGCACCCCGAGAGCACGGTCACGCTCATCCCCGTCAACGGTGTGAGCGCGATCGTGGTCGCCCCTGACGACGCTAGTGGGCACCCGGACGTGGACGCCGCCCAAGCCTTCCTGCTGGAGCCGGGGCGGGGCGCGGTGCTGCACCGCGGCGTGTGGCTGCGCTATGCCTACCCGCTGGGACGTTTCGCCGACTTCGCCTACGTGACCCAGCGTGTCGACCCCGCCACGGCCAACGTCAGCGACGACGTGATACGCGTAAACCTGGACACGGACCTCGGCTTTGTGTTCGACCTGGTGATTGACGTGCCGGCGGGCGAGGGCTACGCCCACACGCCAAGCGGCGCGCTGGCCGCAGGCCCCGACCGGGACCCGCCGCACGCGTAGAGGCGCGTAGACTCGCGCACACCGGTAGCCGGGAACACTCGCATGCTGCAGATCGGGCTCATCGGACTCGGCGGCATCGCGGCGAGGCACCTGAACGGCCTCGCCGCACTCGAAGCCGAAGGCCTCGCCCGCTGCGTCGCCGGCGCGGAGCCGGTTGACGAGCGGCGCGAGGAGCGGCGCACAGCCTTCGGCATCCCCAAGGTCTACGCCACCCACCGCGACCTGCTGGCCGATCCCGACGTCGAGGCCGTGGGCATCCTCTTGCCCCACCACCTGCATGCCGGCGTGACTATCCAAGCTCTGGACGCCGGCAAACATGTACTGGTCGAGAAGCCCATGGCCGTGACCATGGCCGAGTGCGATCGCATGATCGAGGCCGAAGCGCGCAGCGGCCGGCTGTTGCAGATCGGCCTCACCGGCCAATATCGACCGGCGCTGCGCACCGCGCGGGCCTTTCTGGACACTAACGCGCTCGGACCGGTCATCCAGGTGCTCGCCCTCGTGAGCGCCAAGCTGCCCTTTGAGCGCCTCGACCGCTGTTACCTCACCCGCTCCATGGGCGGCGGCCAGTGGATGGGCAACGGCGTGCACATGGTCGACTGGGTCACGCACCTCATTGGTCGCAAGGCCGTATCCGTGAAGGCGGTCCTGGGAACTCACATGCACTACATGGACGGCGACGACACCGCCACGGCCCTCATCCGATATGCGAATGGCGTGGCCGGCGTCGTGATCCTGGTGGCCAACTCGCGCGGGCCCCAAGACACCGCCACTATCGACGTCCACGGCACGCAGGGTCGGCTGCAGCTGCACTTTGACACCGCCGAGTATCCGGGCGGCATGGTGCGGGCGGGCCAGGACGGTGCCTGGCGGGATCTGGAAATCGAGCCCATCAACGACTTTGCCGAGCAGTACCGCGACTTCGTCACGGCAATCGCCACCAACGACCGCCCGCCGGCCAGCAGCGCCTATGGTCGCCACATCATGGAGATCCTGTTCGCCGCCGAGCGCTCCAGCGTCACGGGCCGTGAGGTGGTGTTGGAGCCTCTGGAACGGGAGCCTTGGTAACGCCTTCAACCATCCGTCGGTGAGCACCATTCCCAAGCGACGGACGGTGTCTCGCTACCATTGAGGCGCGCGGCGCTGCCGCGTGGGAGGAATTCGCTGCCCATTCGCCGATCTGCGGCATTCGTCGCCGCCTATCTGACAATCGCGCTAATCGTCCTGGCGATCGCGGCCCTTGCCGTGGGCGTTGTGATCAGCCAGCCGTTCGCGGTTGTGGGCGCCTGCACCATTCAGTCCGAATTCACGGCGGTGTGGCGCGATTCGCCCACCAACTGTCCCGACAGCGACCTCGCCGACGCGGACCTCCCCGGCGTGTTTCTGCGCGACGCCAACTTTGCCGGCGCGAACTTGTCGGGAGCCAACCTCAACGGCGTCGACTTTCGATTCGCCAACTTTGTCGGTGCCACGCTGGACGGCGCCGATCTTTCCGATAGCGACCTCTACGGGGCCACATTCCGCGGCGCCCAGCTGATCGCCACTCGATTCGACGGCGCCGACATGACGGGTGTCGGGCTCCAGGAAGCCGACCTGACCGCCGCGAGCTTGCGCAAAGTCAAGGCCCCGTGGATCGCCCTGTACAAATCCGTCGCGACCAACGCGGTTATGGACGGCGCCACGCTTAGGCGAGCACGGTTCTATGACTCCCAGCTGCCCGGTGCCGACCTCAGCAACGTCACGCTCACCAACGCCTTGATGATCCGCGTCAACCTTTCGGGCGGCGCGCTGCGCGGGGCCACGCTCATCAACACCGACATCTACGCCTCAAATTTCGCTCAGGCCCAGCTGAGCGGCATGCAGGTCTACGGATCGGAGATTCGTCGCACCGACTTCAGCGGCGCGGTGCTCACCGACGCGATCGTGTCCGGCACGCTGCTCATGCAGTCCGATTTCTCCGGATATGAGGAGTACGGCGCCAGCGCCGACTTCCGCGGCGCTCGCCTGCACGCGTCCAGCTTCGACGACGGCGACTTTGCGCACGCCATCGTGGCCGACACGAAAACGTTTAGCGTCGGCTTTCGGCGGTCGAACCTGCGGCACGCCGATTTCAGCGGCGCGGAACTGATCCGCGCAAAGTTTACCGACGCCGACCTACGCAGCGCGCAGTTCACCAACGCCGACCTTTCAAACGCGCGGCTCAACGGCGCGCGGCTCGACGGCACCGACCTCACCAACGCGAACCTCACCGGGGCCGAGTTGATCGGCGTGGACTTGACCGACGCCATCCTCGAGGGCGCGGACCTCACCGACGTACTCTTCAGCGAGCGCATGCGACCGCAAAGCGACGGCGCGCCCTAGCGCTAGGCCGGGCAATCTGGAGATACCATTAGTGGTACTATATCCGTAAGCATGCGCGGTAGGCACCGCCGAACCTTGCAGCGGCTCTTCAGCAGGCCGACACCAGCAGGAATCCGCTGGCTCGAAATTGAGGCGTTGCTCCAAGCCGCGGATGTGGAGATCATCGAGCGGTCGGGATCGAGGCTGCTGCTCAGAAAGGGAGCGGATCGAATGGTCGTACACCGGCCGCATCCTCGACCGGAGACGGGCCGAGCCACCGTACGCGCCATCGCGGCGTTCTTGGCGGCACTGGGAGTCGAACCATGATGGAGCACAAGGGCTATCTGGCCGAAGTTGAATACGACGACTCCGTGCAGTGTCTGCACGGGCGGGTGATCAACACGGGCGCCTATCCCATCGCCACCTTCGAGACTGCCGATCCTGAGCGCCTGCGTGAGGAATTCCACAAGTCCATTGACGAGTACCTCGCGTCCTGCGACGAGGATGGCGTTGAGCCCATTCCACCGTTCTCCGGCAAGCTCCAGCTGCGGCTCGGCAGCGACCTCCACCGACGGGTCACCCTGGCCGCTTCAGAGAGCGGCCACAGCATTAACGGATGGATCACCCGGGTGCTAGCTGAGCAGGTTTCGTCGTCGAAACCCGGGGCGTCGAGCTAGCTACAAGCGGACGCGACCACCTCGCAAACCCGGCCCCTAACGCTCCGTCGCCGCTATCCCGGCGCGATGACCGTCATGTCCCAGCCACCTAGGCGATTCAGCGGCACCGTCCAGTCGCCCAGCGCCGGCTCGCCAGCGGCCACCCATTCGGCGATCTCATCGCGGTGACCCAGCCGCCGCAGCGCATTCCACATCGGTTGCGAATTGGCGCGCCCGCCGGGACCCGCGCAGTCCCAGAAGAACAAGTGCTCGGCTCCGGTGCCATAGATCAGGTGCGCCTTGCGCCGGAAGTCCTCCGCGCTCATGTGACGCGGCATCACGTTTGGCGCCAGCGTGCAGGCCGTGCCGCGGGTGGCTTCGACGAACGGCGCCAGCTGCTCCGGCGCTGACCACGTGTCCTCATCGGTGGGCATCGCCAGCGGCGCGGCGCTATAGGGAATCAGCGCATCGATCAGCCCCTCCCGCGCCCAAGTGGCAACGTCACAGCCGAAGAGCTCGTTCTCCGCCGCCAGCCCTTGCACACAGGCGGAGACCTCGATGCGGCGCCGGCCCTGCTCGCGCGCGACCGCGTCCATCTCCTGCCGCACGCGACGCATGAACCCCGTCAGCACGCCTGCCCGATAGGCCAACCACTCGGGATCGTCCTCGGGCAGCTCCCGCGGATCGACGCCGCGGCTCGCGGCAAATCCCTCGATCAGCGGCTGCTCGTACATCAGATACGGCGGACGGCGGTTGAACAGCAGGCAGATGCCGTCGAGGTCGAACTGCGCCATCTCGCGCAGCGCCGCCAGGCAGTAGTCCTGCACCTCGGGAAACGCGTAGGACATCCGCGGCAGCTCGCTCCCGTCGCGGTCCAGGCAACGCCACTGGGGATGGTCCTGGTAGTACCCGTCGAGATATTCCTGGTTCATTGGCGGCGGAAAAGTCCAAGCCGCGAGGCGGTAGGCCGCGTGAAACTCCATCCCCAACTCGTGGGTGTGCTCCAGCGCCACCTGAAACGGATCGATGCCCTGCTCGTGAAAGCTGCGCCAACTCTCCGCCAGCAGTCGGTCGCCGACGCGCGGAAACATCTCGACCCCGTGCGCGGTGGCCGTGCGCCCAATCTTGGTGAAGTACCGCATCAGATCGCCCGCGCCGGATTCCCAGTACATGCGGCTGAAGTCGGTGTCGCGGTACGGCTCGATCTCGCGCCTGACCTCGTCGGCGGTCGTCATGCGGTAGACGTAGTGCGGGCCGTGCGCGTCGTTGTGCGCCCACAGGCGGCGGTCCCGGCCCGACGTGCGCTCACCGACCAGCCGACGGACCTCGTCGTCGGCCAGTGGCACCAGCTTCAGATAGGCGATGCGCGCCGAGCCCGATTGCACCGATGCCAGCCCGTCACCGGAATCGATGCGCCGCCGCAGCTGTGAGAACACCACCTCTTGGCCGGTGAGGTCGGCGACCTTCCAGAAGATCTCTTGCAACTCCTTGCGGCGCAGGTGATGCCCCTCCGTGGTCCACGTCAGCGCGGAAAAGGCCGCGTCGCCGCTGAGCTTCACCGGGACCAGTGAGAAATCGCTTTCAGCCTCCGCGGTCGGGTGGATACCCACCGAAATGGCATGCCAGCCCTCGACCCGCAGCGGGTACGTCAGATCCGGGGCCAGCGTCTCCGGTCCGGCGAAGAGCATGGTCCCGGAAACTCCCTCGGCCTCGAATGGCAATGTCTGCCATCGACCGCGGGTGGGGTCCGCCGCCAGCGCATCGGCCGGCGTGCAGCGGTCGAAATCGGCGACGTACCGCGGCGCCGCGCGGAATCCACGGTCGGTTATGGCATCGGACATGGCGCTCACCTTCCTATCCCGGAGTCACGTACGAAAGATCCCATCCGGCCCATTCGCGAAGCGGCATCGATGATTGGGGCAAGTCGGGCTCGCCGGCTGCAATCCACGCCTGCACCTCGTCCACGTGGCCCAGCCGGCGCAAGGCGTTCCACGCATGACCGAAGTTTGCCCGGCACCCACCGCCCGCCGAGTCCCAGAAGAACAGATTGTCGGCGCCCGCCGCGTAGATAGCGGCAGCCTGCCGGCGATAGTCCTCCGGCGACATCGACCGCGGCATCACGTTCGGCGCGAGCGCGCACGATGATCCCGCCACCGTCTCCAGCAAGAATTCGAGTTGCGCGGGATCGGTCCACACCATGCTGCTGGACTCATTGAAGAACGGGCGAAAGTCGGGGCGGGGACTGTAGGGAATCAGCGTGTCCACCAGCCCCTCGCGCACCCAGGCCGCCAGATCAATGCCTTGCATGAGGTTCTCGGCTTCACTGGCGGTGACGATGGCGGAGACCGCCAGGCGCCGCGAGCTACCCCGCGACGCCTCGTCCATCGCCGCGCGCACGTCCCGCATGAATTGCGTCAGCGTACCCGCGCGAAAGCCCAGCCACTCCGGATCGTCCTCCGGCAGCGTCCGCGGATCGCGACCGTAGGCCCGCATGAAGCCGTCAACCAGCGGCGGCTCGTATTCCACCAGCGGCGGGCGTCGGTTGTACAGCAGGCACACCCCGTCAATCGGCCGTTCGGACATCTCGCGCAGCAACGACACCACGAATGCGCGCACTTCCGGATAGCTGTAGGAAATGCGCGGCGTCCGGTTGCCCTCCCGGTCCTCGCCGTGGAACTCCGGATGCCGCTGAAAGTACGTGTCGCCGTGGTTGTGGTGGTCCAGCGGCGGCGGGTATTGAAATGCGGCCACGCGATAGCCCGCATGAAACTCCATGCCCACCGCGTGCGTCTGCTCCAGCGCCACGTCGAACGGGTCGACGCCCTCCTCGCGAAAAACGCGCCAGCTCTCGGCGTGCATGCGATCGCCGCGGCGGCCATAGTCCTCCAACCCGTCCAGCGTGTGCCGCCGCCCGATGGCGCTGAAGTACGCCAGCTGATCGCCGCCGCCTGCCTCCCAGTACATCCGCGAAAAGTCGCTCTCGTGGTACTGCTCGATCTCGCGCCGCACGTCGTCCGCCGTCGTGAGGCGGAATAGATATTGAGCGAAGTGGGCGTCGTTGTGCGCGAACAGCCGCCGCGTAGCGGCACCAGCCTGATCGGCGCGGTAGCCCGCGATTTCGGCAACCGTAAGCGGCACGAGTTTTATGTAAACCACCCGCGCCGCCGCGCAAGCGTACGCCCCAGCTCCGTCACCCTCGCCGACCCGCGCGCTCGCCTGGCCGATATCCAGCTGCTGACCGGTGAGGTCGGCGATCTTCCAATAGCACTCAACCACGTCCACGCCGTGGTCCGGCCGCCGGTAGGGCTCCATCGTCAAGAAAGAGAACGTGTCGTCGCCGCTCAGCTTGAGCGGCACGCCCAGCGTGAGCCCCTCGGCAGCCGTGCGGATCGGCACGGTGCCGATGGAGATGGCGTGCAGGCCGCGAGCGTCCAGCGGATATCGCACCGTCGGCGCCGCAGTCTCCAGTCCCGCGGCCAACATGGTGCCGCTGAGCGAGTCCGTGCGATAGGACATGGCGCGCCAGTGCCGTAGCTCGGGAGTGGAGCGAATCGCCGATGCTGGCTCGCAGCGATCCAGGTCGGTGAGATACCGCGGCGTGCCGCCGAGCCACGCGTCGCCAATGCGATCAGTCAAGGCGATGGCCGTCGATTGGGCCTGGGATTGCGAACGGTCACCGGCGTCGGCGAGTCATCGGCGCACCTAGCCCGTTGAACGTTGGTGTACCTTACGCCGCAGCCTGTCAGACCATCAATCGGCCGGCTCGAACTATGCCTGAACGCCAGCCGCCCATTGAAGTCTTGGCGGATTCAGAGGGCGAGCCCGGCGGCTGGCTGCAACTCGTCCGCGATCCCAAGTGGCGCGGCCTCGCCGTGATCCTCATCGGCACCTTCCTGAGCGTGATCGTGCACAACGTCGCCGCGGTCACGCTGCCCAGCATCGCGGCGGACTTCGGCGCCACCCTGGCCGAGGTGCAGTGGGTCGCCATCGCGGTGTCGCTGACCACCGCCGCCGTGGTCATGCCCGCGGGCTACCTGGCCGATCGCCTGGGACGCCGAGGGTTTTTCATCGGGGGCATGGCGCTCTTCACGGGCGCGTCGCTCATGGCCGGCTGGGCGCCGTCGCTCGAAGCCCTGATCGCCGCGCGGCTGCTGCAGGGCGCGGCGACGGCCATCGTGGGCGCCAACGGCATCGCCATCGCCGTCACCCTCTTCCCGGAGGGCGAGCGCGGCAAGGTGCTCGGGCTTTCGTCCGGCACGGTCGGATTCAGCGCCCTGGTCGCGCCGGCGGTCGGAGGCGTCATCGTCGAGGCCGCAGGCTGGCGCTGGGCCTACCACGCACTCGCCGTACCGGCGGTCATCGGGGCAATCGGCGCCTGGCTGGTGCTGGAGGCCGGTCGGTCCCACGAGTCCGCGGATGGCCGAGGCCGGTTCGATTGGTTCGGGTCCAGCGCCATCGCGGGCGCCGCGGTCACGCTCGTGCTGGGCCTCACCATGGGACCGGTGATCGGCTGGGGCGAGCCGCTCGTCGGGAGCTCCATCGCGGCCGCGGCGGCGTTCGGCGGCGCCTACGTCTGGTGGGAGCTGCGCACGCCCCATCCGCTATTCGACCTGCGCCTCCTGCGGCGCCGCGCCGTCGTCACGCCGCTGGGCGCCCGCATCGTGCTACTCATGGGCCTATCGGGCGGAGGGTTTCTGGTGCCCTTCTACATCCAGGGCGTGCTCGGACTAAGCGCGCGCGACCTGGGATTCATCCTCGTGCCCGGATTCGCGGTTTACACCCTGACCGCTACGCTCGCGGGCCGATTCTCAGATCGCTGGACGCCGCGTCCGTTTCTTGATCGCCGGGCCGCTGGTCGGGCCTCGTCGGCGTCCTCATGCTGGCGAGTTTCGGTGCGGACACGCCGCTGGCCGTGGTGATTCTCGTGCTGGTCGTCCACAGCGCCAGTCTCTCGCTGGTGACCTCGCCCAGCTCCAGCGCCCTGCTCGCGGCCGTGCCGGAACGGGTCTACACCGTCGCGGTCGGCTTCATGAACCTGGCCGGCACCATCGCCGGCATCGTTGCCCTCGCCCTGATCACGGCCATCGTCACCGCAGTCATGGCCGCCGCCGGCGCCGAAGCCAGCGTCAGCGCCGTCGCCTCGGACCCCACAACCACCACCGCCTTCCTGGACGGCTGGCGCATCGCCTTCCTCGTTCAGGCCGTGTTCATGATCGCTGCGGCCGTGATTGCCTGGATGTATCGACCGTCGACTCACCCGAATGATGAACGAAACTGAGCAGCGGGTGCGCGCGGGCCGCCAAGGCCGCGGGTAGCTTTTGCCGTGCGGCGAGTTTGGGACAATCCGGCCGATGATCGCAGCCCCATCGGATTGCGGGGCCCGCCGCGGACAACATAGGCTGGGAGCATCATGCTGACCTTCGACACCCTCAAGGCGGCTCGCCGACTGCAGGACGAGGCTGGCTTCAATGAGACGCAAGCCAGCGTTCTCGTCTCCACGATTGCCCAGGGCCTCGGCGAAAACCTCGCCACGAAGGACGATCTCGCGCGCGAGATCGCGGCGGTCCGCGCCGAGATCTCGGCGGTTCGCGGCGAGACCGCGGCGATCCGAGGCGAGATCTCGGCGGTCCGCGCCGAGATGCGCGCACTCGAGCAGCGGGTTTACGTGCGCGTGGGCGCCATGGTCAGCGCCGCCGCCGTCTTTCTCACCGCCGTCATTGGGATCACAACCGCAATTCTGCTAAACGCGATGTAGTCTGTCCTTTTCCCCAACAGACGCGACACCGGACGCCGAGGCCAGCATCCAAGCCGCGTGAGCGTCAGATCCCGCCGCCAATGCCTTCCTCGGCGTCTGGCGCGTCGCCTTCCTCATTCAAGCCGTCTTCATGGTCGCCGCCGCCGTGATCGGGCTGATGTATCAGGCGCCAGATCACCACGAAGGTCGTCGATCCTGAGCGGAATCACCCTCACATGCACAAGGCCGCTTGCCATCGACGGTACCCTCGACGCTGATACGGTGCTGCCGCTGGCGAGAACTGTGGCACCATTGGCCCAGATGGCTGGAAGCCCAGGCTCGGGCTTCGATTCGCAGGGAGTCGCAGCGACATGGCACCCCTGATGAGCAGTTTTTAATTGTTGGCGAGCCTTGCGACGCGAAAGGTCGCCCGCTAGCAACCGTCCTTGCCGCAGCGCATTGCGCAAGCGGTGAGCAGACCGTCGGTTCGCCGCGCCTCGACTACGACCACTGGCGGAGGCGCTAGGAACTAGCACGCGCGGCCGCGCTGCGCCGCGGGCTCCCGTCCAACACCTCATCTATCAGGGATTGGAGTCCATCTGTGTCCATGATTTCCGGCCGATTGCGGCGATCCCGCAGCGGCCACCACGGCCTGCCGCATTCATCGTCCAGCCACCGTCGACCACCGGGCGTCGCTCATCCGCGCACGTCCACGCTTTTGGTCGCTACGGCGGGTGGCATCCGATGAAGCGTCTCCCGGCTTACCCACTCTCCATCGCGATGGCCGGCGTCCAGGGCTTGGCGTTCGCCACCGTGGTGACTACCAACCTCGTCTATCAGGTCGAAACCGTCGGCCTGAATGCCCTGCAGCTTGTGCTAGTCGGCACCTTGCTCGAAGCGACGACGTTGGCGTTTGAAGTGCCGACCGGCGTCGTCGCCGATGTTTACAGCCGCCGCTTGTCGATCCTGATCGGATTCGTCCTCATGGGTGCCGGATTCATGGTGGAAGGGTTGATCCCGCTCTTCGCGGGCGTCCTCGCCGCCCAAGTCGTGTGGGGTCTCGGATTCACCTTCACCAGCGGCGCAAGAACGGCGTGGATCGCTGACGAGGTCGGGCAGGAGCGACTCAGCGCAGCGCTGTTGCGCGGTACGCAGGCCTATCTGATTGGCGGCCTCGTGGGTATTTCGCTAGCCGTTGCCCTCTCAAGTCTGTCGCGGGGTCTGCCGGTTGTGGTGGGCGGCGCGATGTTCGTGGCGCTTGCGTCCCTCCTCGCGTTAACGATGCCGGAACGGGGATTCACGCGAGTACCGGCGGACCGGCGCCAGACGTTAAAGACGATGGGTGAGACGCTGCGAACGGCGTTTCGGATCATGCGACGCCAGCGCAGTTTGCTCCTCGTTGTGGCAGTGCCACTCCTCTTTGGCGCCTCCAGTGAAATCCCCGATCGCCTGGACACGCCGTTCTTGCTGGAGACCATCACGCTGCCGCCCCTGGGCCCACTGGACCCTGTAGCCTGGTTCGGCCTCAGCGGCTATGTGGGTCAGGGCCTCTCGCTCGCAGCCACAGAGATCGCGCGCCGCAAGCTCGATACGTCAAACGACCGCGCGATGGGCCTCGTGCTGGTGGCCGCACAGGCGATCTACATCGGCAGTCTGGTCGCGTTCGCGCTCGCCACGAATCTCGCACTCGCCCTCGCGATGCTGTGGATGCGTGGGCCGCTTTTCGCGGTCAGCGGCCCATTGCTGAGCGTGCTGCAAAACCGAGTGATTCCGTCGCGGGTTCGAGCCACGATGCTGTCGCTGGGCGCGCAGGCCAATGCGCTTGGGCAGCTCATTGCCGGTCCGGCGCTCGGCGCCGTCGCTCTTGGGGTCTCGCTTCGCGCGGGGTTCTTAGGCTCAGCCCTGGTGCTTGTCCCGGTTGTCGTGATCCTACTGATCCTCAGCCGGCAGCGCGCCTCGGTGCCTGACGACGGCTAGTGGGTTTAGCCCGGTGGCAAAGGCTCTCGCTGGCCCCGGAATATGAATCCCCTACAGCAGCCCCAACCCCTGCAACATATCCCGCACCTGCTCCATGTCCTCCTCGGAGGCGTTGGGAGCGGGCGAGCGGCGCCAGCGGGGGGCCACGCCACAGACCTCGATCATCGTGTGCACCAGCCCGTCGCCGCCGGCGGGGAACACCGGCCACAGGTCCCAGATCGGCTGCTCGTAGTGCCTGGCCAGGCGCCAGGCTTCCTCTAGGTCGTTGCGCTTGATGGCGTCCCAATAGAGCTTCTGGGGCGAGAGATTGCAGTAGATGAACACGTCCAGCCAGGCGTTGCAGTTGCCGTGGGGCCACAGCACGTAGTGACGCTTGATGCCGCCGCCGCCGGTCATCGGCCAGCGGTCGCCCCAGCGCATGATGACCTCGTGCGCGTAGTCCAGCGTCAGGTCCTCTTTGAAGGCCCACATGTTCGGGTCGTCGGCCACCAGTTCGAGCGTGCGGATCGGCACGTCGCCCACGAACATCACCGGCGCCACTTGGCCGCAGGCCTTGTAGAAGGCCGCCAGGGATTCCGGCGTGCCCTTGGCCCAGTCGGCGGGTCGGACCATGTAGAGGTCGTATCCCAGCCCGCGCACGAAGCGGCCGAACTCCACCGCCTTGTTGAGGCCCCACTGGTTGTCGCAGGCGATAGTCAGCGCGCGCCCGTCCACGTGGTCGATCACCACCCGGTGCAGCTCCGCGACCTCATCGTCGGTCAGCAGAGAGATGAGGCTGTCGCCCCAGGTGAGCATGATGACGTTGCAGTTCCCTTCGAGCGACTTGTCGATCACCGCCCGCGTGCCGTCCCAGTCAATCTCACCGGATTCGGTGAAGATCGTGGGCAGCGAGTTGACGGGGCCGTCGAGCAGGGCGCGGACTTCATCGTGGTCACGCATTTGGAACCTCCAGGCGGCTACATCAGGCCAACGCCGCGCAGCCAGTCGCGCAGCTCATCGAGTTCTTCATCGGTTGGATCGGGCGCGGGTGAACGGCGCCAGCGCGGCGCGACATCGTAGACCTCCAGCAGCGCGTGGGCGAACAGCCCGTCCTTTTCGTAGCGGACTTGCGCGGCAAGGTCCCAGAGCCTCTGCTCGTAGCGCATGGCGATATCCCAGGCCGTGCGGGTGTCGTCGCGTTTGAGCGCGTTCCAGTAGTCAACGGTCGGCTGCGGGTGAAAGCGGATGAAGATGTCCAGCCACGCGCGCGGGCCGTGGGGATGGAACAGCACGTGCCGCTTGTGCGCGCCGCCGGTGACCATGGCCCAGCGGTCGCCCCAGCGCATCTGCACCTCGTGGGCATAGTCGATGGCCAGGTCTTCCTTGAACGCCAACACGTTGGGCACGTTTTCGATCAACTCGCAGGTGCGCAGCGGCACCATGCCCACCAGCATCACGCGGGTCACCTGGGCAATCGCCCGGAAGTGGTCGGCCAGCGTCTCCGGCGTGCCCTTGGCCCAGTCGGCGGGTCGCACCATGTAGAGATCGAACCCCAGTGCATCGACGTAGCGACCGAACTCCAGCGCCTTGGGCAGCGCCCACTGGTTGTCGCAGCCGATGGTCACGGCCCGGTTGCCCACGTGCTCGATCACGTTGCGATGCACCTGGGCCAGCTCCGTGTCGGTGAGCAGCGAAACGAGACTGTCGCCCCAGGTCAGCATCACGATCTGGCAACCGGCGTCCAGCGCCACGTCGATGACGTTGCGCATACCCTCGTGATCGATGTCTCCGTCGCGTTTGAACACCGTCGGCAGCGAGAGGCACGGTCCTTCCATGAGGCCGCGGATCTCGTCCGGCGACTTCATGCCGGCACCGGCTGTGTCTGCGGTCCGAGCCCGGCCAGGAATTCTCTCAACTCGTCCATTTCTTCCTCCGTCGGGTTGGCCGCCGGCGACCGCCGCCAGCGGGGCGCCACGCCCGCAGCCTCCACCATCGCATGCTTGACGAGCCCGTCGGGCCCATAGCGCACGCGCTGCGCCATCGCGCGCAGCGGAACCTCGTATTGCATCGCCTGCGCCCACGCCGCGGCGATGTCGCCGCGTTGCAGCGCCCGCCAATAGTCCTGCGACACCGCCGGGAAGGTGCGGCAGAAGCCATCGAGCCAGGTGTCGCAGTGCCCGTGGGCCCACAGCAGCTGGTGGCGCTTCATGCCGCCGCCGCCCACCATCGGCCAGCGGTCGCCCCAGCGCATGATGATCTCGTGGGCGTAGTCCAAGCCCAGGTCCTCCTTGAAGGCCCACATGTTCGGATCGTCGGCCAGCAGCTCCAGCGTACGCAGCGGCACGTCGCCCACGAACATCACCGGCGACTCGCGCCCGCAGGCGGTGTAGAACTCCGCCAGCGACTCCGCCGTGCCCTTGGCCCACTCCGCCGGGCGCACCATGTAGATGTCGAAGCCAAGCTCGCGCACGAAGCGTCCGAACTCGACCGCCTTGTTGCGGCCCCACAGGTTGTCGCAGGCGATGGTGACCGCCCGCTCGCCGGTCTGATCGATCACGACGCGGTGCAGCTCGGCGACCTCGTCGTCCGTGAGCAGTGAGATCAGACTGTCGCCCCAGGTGAGCATGATCACGTCGCATCCGCCGTCGATGCTGAAGTCGATGAGGTTGCGGATGGACGGATAGTCGATAGTGCCGTCTTCATGAAAGATCGTCGGCACGGAGTTGCACGGCCCCACCAGCCGCGCATCGAACTCATCCTTCGGCTTAATGGCTCACGCTCCGCGTCGGGCAACCCCGAGCGCCACAATATCCGAATGGCCGCCTCGCCGCCCGTCCGTCCCCCTCTCCCTCGATGCGACTCCCTGCGTAGCCCCCGTCACTCCGGCGAAAGCCGGAGTCCAGAATCTTCGAACCTCGACGCGCTGGGTACCTGAGGTAGGGGCGGGTCTGAGACCCGCCCTTCCGGAATTCTTGAGGCATCTCTGGACGGGAAGGGGCCAGCTACGCCATCCCCCACGCCTGTCCGATGAGCCGCGTGAGCCCCTCCGCAATCGCGGCAAAGCCCTCATCGTTCGGATGCACCATGTCCGCCAGCCGCGACTCTTCGCCCGGGCCGATGACGCTGCATCCCTCAAGCACGACGAGGTTGGCATCTCCGCCGGCAACCCGGTCGGACACCGCGCGCCGGATCACCTGCCGATAGTCCTCCACACTGGCGCCGGCAGCGTTTCGATGGTGCAACTCCGGGACATACCAGGTGGGCGTGATGACCACGATCGGCGTCTCCGCATGCGAGGCCCGAACAGTTTCGAGGAATTCGGCATAGATGCGTCCGAATTCGACGGGGCCCGGATTCCCAATCGCATAGGTGTTGATGCCGTAGTAGAGCACGATGGCGTCCGCCGGCAGCGCGGCCACGATCCGCGCCATGCCGGGCTCGCCCCTCGCCGATCCCCCAAAGCCGAGGTTGATGAATTCGGCTCCCAGCGACCTGGCCACCCGCGCCGGATAGACCAACCCCGCCCTGGTCGTTACGGCGCCGTGCGTGATCGAGTCGCCGTGGAAGGTGATGAATCGAGATGGCCGGCTGGCTGGAGCCGCCAAGCTCGCGCCGGGCGCGAGACCCAGCGCATCGAGCCGCACTTTGGCGTACGGCGGCATGTGCAGCTCCACCTCATGGGTGCCCGTCATGCCGTCCAATAGATCGGCGGTGCAGGGTCCCGCGTCGTCGCCGCCGTCCTGGGCCGCGTAGCGGCCGTCGACATAGGCGTCAACCTTGGCGGCGCGGGTCGGTCGTCCCAGGTATTCGAAGCGCAGCGCGACGCGGGGACTGTCCGTCTGAAAGACCAGCCGCACGCCGGCGGCCATCTCCGAGCGCTCCCAGGTATCCGCCGGCAGGCTGTCGCGGCACTCCTCCGGCAGCCGGTGCAGCAGCGCCCGCGGCGCGCCCACCAGACCCCGCATCTCAACATCCGGCGACGGCAGCGTGATCCATTGCATGGGCGCATCTCCCGGCAGCATCCCGGGCGATTGTAGGCGCGCCCCCCGTTCGTGGTGAGCCTGTCGAACCATGAACGGCACCCTTCGACTTTGCTCAGGGCGAACGGAGGCTGTTCGTGGTGAGCTTGCCCCCGTTCGTGGTGAGCCTGCCTCCGTTCGTGGTGAGCTTGCCCCCGTTCGTGGTGAGCCTGTCGAACCATGAACGGGGCTTCGACACAGTCACAACGGGCATCCCTACGCGGAGGACCGGAATCGGCCCGGTTCCACCGCCGACACACGCGGCATAATCGCCGCGGACAATGGCGCGTCGCTAGTCCGCGACGCGCCGGCCCACCACGAAAGCCCCGCCAATGGCCACCCCGCTGCGCAAAATCTGGCTCTCGGTTCACTCGCTCACCTGGCTCGCGCTTCCGCCCGACAACCGCGAGCGCATGGACCGCAAGTGGAACCAGTTCGTCGAGCGCATTCCGTTCGCCTATCCGCTCGAGCAGAAGCTGCAGCGGGAGTACCAGCGCGTCATCGACGCCGCCGGCGACGACGAGGCCGTCTACTTTCTCCCGACGCACTTCGAGGCCGCCGACGAGATCATCGAATACGCCGACGCGCGGCTGGGTGACCGGTCCATGGTGTCCCGCGTCGAAGGCGGCCCAGCAGCCAAAGAGCGCTCGCTCGGCACCGATTTCTTCCAGGGCGTCGAGGACGACCAACGTGCCGCCATCCGCAACCGCGGGCTCGCCGACGGGATCATTGCCGCCGACCAACTGCGGCGTGACGGTGCCTCCCGCGACGCCGAATTCGAGCTGCCTTCAGGCGGTTTGCAGCACACCGAAATCCGCGGCTGGATGCAGGCCAAGGCCTGGGGCCTGGACTTGCTGGCCCAGGCGGAGAGCCGCGGTCTCGAGTTCGATCCCGCAACCGTCGAGATGGAAGCCTTCGGCGGCGACTGGTCCTATTGCGCCGCGAGCTTCCCGATTCAGATCGGCCGCGCCATGAGCTTGGCGAACCCCATCGAGCGCCGCTTCGATCTCATCAACCCAGCCGAAGGCCCCGTGCTGCTGCAATCAGAGGTGGTCGAGCAGAACATTCCGCTGGCCGACAACATTCGCCTCTTCATCTGGGAATACACCGATTCGCACGGCCCGCGCTACGTGGCGCAGTTCTGGGAGGGCATCCGCGGGATCATGGACCGCACCCACGAAGCCGTCGTCGACCTACCGCCCGACGCCGCCCAGATCGTCAACCTCTGGGGATTCCCGGAAGCCCGCGCCCGCGGCGTGGACACGCCTCCGCGCCGCGGACCGCTGCGCCTCAGCGTCGGCTCCGGCGGCCACACGCCCATCCCGGCGTCGATCGTCATGACCGACGGCCGCCTGCCGCTCCAAGAGTTCCGGGACGCCCTCGCCTCGGCCGAGATCCGCTTGACCTGATCCCGACATGACGAGGCCGATGCGAAATCCTCCGTCATTCCGGCGCACGCCGGAATCCAGGTTCCTTGAATAGCCTTCTCGCACGAGACATCCTGGATCTTGGCGTAGGGGCGGGTCTCAGACCCGCCCTGCCCGCGACAAGCAGGCGTCTCCCATGAGCGACCCGGCATTCCTCACCGACGGACCGGCCGACGCCACGGACCGCCTGGTCCTAGCGCACGGCGCCGGGGCGCCCATGGACCACCCGACCATGGAAACCATCGCCACCGGCGTCGCCGCCGCCGGCATTCGCGTCGTTCGCTTCGAGTTCCCCTACATGCGCCAGCGACGCACCGGCGGTCCCCGACGCCCACCCGATCGCCAAGCCGTTCTCCTGGACACCTGGCATGAAGTCATCGACGCCTTGGGCAGAGCCGAAAACCTCGTGATCGGCGGGCGCTCCATGGGCGGCCGCATGGCCAGTCTCATCGCCGACGCGGTCCGCGCCCGGGGCCTCGTATGCCTTGGCTACCCGTTCCACCCGCCGGGCAAGCCGGAGAAGCTCCGCACCGAGCATCTGGCCGCCCTGCGCACGCCAACGCTCATCGTGCAGGGCGAGCGCGACGCTTTCGGTTCCAGGACCGAGGTCGGCGCCTATGACCTCTCGGACGCCATCCGCATCCACTGGCTGGTCGACGGCGATCACTCATTCGTCCCGCGCAAGACGTCCGGCCACACCACGGCCGGTCATCTCGCGGCGGCCGCCGCCGTGACGGCAGGGTTCATCCAGTCACTGGACCACGCACCGCCGGACTGAGCCTGGCACCATGCCGTCAAGCGAGCACGCCTCCGCCAGCAGGAGATCGAAATGAAGACCTACCGCGCCGCCATCCTCGGCCTGGGCCGCATGGGCAACACCATCGACGACGAGATCCCGCCGTCGCGCGACTTCATGCTGCCCTACGGCTTGCCGGGCGCCTGCCAGGCCGTTCAGCAGCTCGATCTGGTGGCCGGGTGCGACCTGCTGGCCGAGAAGCGCACCGACTTCAGCGAGCGCTGGGGCGTCCCCGCGGTCTACGAGGACCTCGACGAGATGCTCGCCAAGGAGCAGCCCGACCTGGTCGCCATATGCACCAGGGCCGACGTGCACTCCGAGCTGGCCGTGCGCGTGGCGAACGCCGGTGTGCCCATGATGTATCTCGAAAAGGCCATCGCCTGCTCGCCCCGCGAGGCCGATGCCGTGCTGGCCGCCTGCCGGGCGCACGGGACCGCGTTCAACTCAGGCGTTCTGAATCGGTTCTCGAAGACCTTCGGCGCGGCGCGGCGCCTGATCGACCAGGGCCGCATCGGCGAGCCGAAGGCCGGCATCCAGTACGCCGGTCGGAGTCTGCTTCACGGCCACATCCATACCGTTGACGGGCTGTCCTATCTGCTCGGTGATCCCCGCATCACGCGCGTGCGCGGTGAGCTCCATCCCCGCGACCTCGAGATCGTCGACGGCCGCCTCGACGACGACCCGCTGGCGACCTATCACCTGGAGTTCGAGAACGGCGTGGAAGCCTGGTCGATTCCCGCCGGTCACCACGAATTCGAGATCGTCGGCACCGAGGGCGTCGTGCGCACGCTGAACAATGCCGAGGGACTGGCCCTGCGGGTCAACCGACCCACCGACTCATCGAGGCACCGTGAGTGGCATAGCGAGCCGCTACCCGAGGTCAAGAAATCGAGCTCGGTCGTCGCCTGCCTGGAGGACCTGGTCGAGGCCCACGAGTCGGGACGGCCGACGCTGAATCACATCGAGCAGGCGCACCACGTCACCGAGGCCTGCTTCGCCATCGCCGAAAGCCATCGCCAGGGCGGAGCCTGGGTGGACCTGCCGCTCACCGACCGCGACCTCTACATCTATCACGTGTAGCGGCCGCGAGCCGCTCGGGCTGAGCCCCGAGCCGTTCATGGTGAGCTGCCCCCGTTCGTGGTGAGCTGCCCCCGTTCGTGGTGAGCCTGTCGAACCATGAACGGCGGCGCTCGCCAAGCTCAGAACCCACCCTGAGTTCACCCAAGGCGAAATCGGGCGCTTCAGCCAGACTCCTCATCTGTGCGCACCGACGCACGCACGCGCCGCGCGAACTCCGAGTCCATGTCGGCGTTCAGATCCGGCTGCCGTGAACACCACCAGATGGCCATCGGCGTCCCGGAATTGCAGATCGCGCGCATTCCACGGCGTCCGCATCGGTCCCTCGACCTCGCCGCCCGGCTCACGCGAGGCTACGGCCGCCCGCGCATCCAGATCTTCGTCCCCGGCGGCGAACGAGACTCGCACGCCGGATGGGGTGTCGCCCGGCTCGCGCCCCGGCACGAGCAAGATGTCCTGGTAGCGAAAGCGCCGCAGGTGCACCAGCGCCGGCTCACCCGAAGCAGCCGGAAAAACCGCCAGTTCCACGAACCCCAGCCCGTCCACATACCAGCGCCGCGCCGAGTCCATGTCGGACACCTCGAAGGTGACGAACTGCGGCATCACGTAGATGCCGCGGTCGATGGCCGTGCTCGGCAGCGAGGCGTCAGACGAAGTCATCGCGGATGTCCGGTGGCCCGGGCTGTGCGCAGCCCGGGATTCGCCTTCCCCTACCCCGCAACTCCCGCCTCGACCGGCTGCGACGCGCGGTCGCCGCCGGCGAAGCCGCAAAACTCCTCGTAGTCGATCAACTCCGTGACCGTGGGAGCGTCGCCGCACAGCGGGCAGTCGGGGTCCCGCCGGAGCTTGAGCTCGCGGAACTCCATGGCGAGGGCATCGAACAGCAACAGGCGTCCGGCAAGCGTGTCGCCGGTGCCCAGGATCAACTTGATCGTCTCCGTCGCCTGGATGAGGCCGACCAAACCCGGCAACACGCCCAGCACGCCGGCCTCGGAGCAACTCGGCGCCATTTCGGGCGGCGGCGGCGTTGGGTAGAGGCAGCGATAGCAGCCGTCACCGGGTACGAACACCGTGGACATGCCCTCGAAGCGCAGCACGCTGCCGTCGACCACCGGCTTGCCCAGCATGTAGGCGGCGTCGTTGACCAGGTAGCGCGTCGGGAAGTTGTCGCAGCCGTTCACGATCACGTCGTAGGCGCCAAGAATCTCCATCGCGTTCTCGGAGGTGAGCGGCTCGTTGTGCTCAATCACCTCGACGTCCGAGTTGAGCCCGGTGAGCGTCTCGGCCGCCGACCCGGTCTTGGACAGGCCCACGCGGTCTTCGCGGTGCAGGATCTGCCGCTGCAAGTTGGAGCGGTCGACCACGTCGAAATCGACGACGCCCAGCTTGCCCACGCCGGCCGCGGCCAGGTAGTAGAGCACCGGCGAGCCCAGGCCGCCGGCCCCAATCGCCACGACGCTGGCGTCCAGCAGCTTGAGCTGACCGGCGACGCCGACCTCCGGCAACAGCATGTGCCGGCTATATCGCTGAACCTGCTCGACGTTGAACACGCGCCTACCCTCGTTCCCTAGACCTCGAATTAGCCCGGTCGGCCCCTAGTGGCCGGCCGGTGGATCCTCGGTGGTGTAGCCGGCCGCTTCCCAGGCCTCCATACCGCCCTGCATGTTGTAGGCCTGGTTCAGACCCAGTGCCGTCGCCATCTGTGTGGCGACGCCGCTGGTCTGGCCGACATTGCAGATGAAGAGAATCGGCTTGTCAGTCGGGACCGCCTCGGTTGGGCGCGCCAGGATGTCTTCGAGCGGCACATACTCCGCCCCCGGCATGGCCGGAAACGGGAACTGGGTCCGCACGTCGATCACCCGGACTTCGCCCTTCTCGACCAATTCCTTGGCCTCGTGGACGTCAACTTCGTTCGAAGGCATCTGTGCTGCAGCCACGCTAAACCTCACCGCCGAGAATACGCCCGCCTCTTGGTGCGATCTTCGCGCCGCACCCGCCGCGAGTCAATCCCCGCACACCGTCGTGTGGCATTTCCAAGACCAATATGCTGGCCTGGCGCCGCTTGCGGGCATTCTCACTGACGCCCCGCTGATTGACCCGGCTATGATTCAAGCGCGCGTGTCGCCGGGGTGAAGTTCACAGTGGAGCCAGCCGACGTGCGGACTCGCCTCTCGGAGGCCGATTTGCCGGACGAGGCGGTCCAGGCCCTGTCCGCGCGCTTGAATGATGGCAACGCCGACTCCACGAGCGTCGCGCGCGCAATCGGTCTGCCGTGGACGCGCGGCCCTGCGAGACCCCTCGCGATCGCCCCGCTCAAGAGCGCCCTTCAGTCCGAGCACTTCGCGCCCCCGCAAGCCGTGGCCACGATCGTCGAACATGTGGCGGCGCACGATGCCCACGAAACCGCCGCCCAACCCTTGCAGGCGCCGCTGCGCCTCCTCTGCCTGCACGGCCCCAACGGCGTGGGCAAGACGGCTGTCGGGCGAACGATTGCGCGGGTTCTCGACAGACCATTCCAGGTCATCGACCTGGCGCAACTCGGCGCGGCCGAGGAGATCTGGCGGCGCGACGGCCAGCCGGGCGCGCTCATGGACGCCGTAGAGCGGGCGCAGTCCGCCGAGGCCGTGGTCGTGCTGGCGGGGCTTGATCGCGCCACCGAACGCTGGGGCGCCGGCGTCAGCACACTCCTGGCGCGGCTCACTGACGCCCGCCTTCGCGCCAGCGCTTTCGACCCATTCTTCGGCGTTCCGTTCGACCTCTCGCGCCTGCTCATCCTCGTCACCTGCCGCTGGACCCAGTCCCTATCGGAGGACGATCGGCTTCGGCTTGATATCGCCGAGCTTCCCGGTTTCTTGATCGATCAGAAAGCCGAGCTGGCCCGGCGAACCCTAGTCCCCGCTGCGCTTGCCGACCATGGCCTGACCGCCGCCGACCTGACGATTGACGGCAACGCCCTTCTGGTACTCATCCGGAGCTATACCGACGAGGCTGGCGTCGGCCGCCTGGACGAGCTTCTGCGGCGCATTGTCCGCCGGACCCTGGTCACCGGCGCGCTGCGCGCCGACTCCCCGGGCGTCGTCGCCAGCGAGCATCTCTTCGATCTTGCCGGCAGGCCGCCCGCGCCCCAGCGTCGCGACCGCCGCGCGCAGCGGCGCGGTCAAACGGCCGCCCTGGTGGTTGACGAGCACGGCGGTCGGCACGGCCCCGTGATTGCGGTGCTAATGCCCGGGCTCGGACATGCCCTGATCCCTGGGCTGGGTCGCATTTCGATGCTCGACACCCACGGCGCCAACGTCTCGAAGGAAATGGTGGTCGTCACCGCGGCCATCCGCGCGCGCCTGTCGGACCTTCAGGTGTCGGCGCGTTTTTTGCAGGAGTTCGACATGCACGTGGAGGTGCCAAGAAGCACCCTGCGCAATGACCAGGCTGCCGCCGCGCTCGCCGTGGCCATCGCGATTGTGTCCCTGGCACGCGATCGTCCGGTGGACCCGGAACTTGCCTCGACCGGGAGCCTGTCGGTGGACGGGCGGATCGAGCCGACCATCGGCGTCGCGCCCAAGATGCTCGCGGCCCATCGTGCCGGCGTTCGTCGGGTCCTGCTGCCGCGCGGCAATGAGCGCGACCTCGACGATCTCCCGCCCCGGATCCACGACGACATCACCTTCATTCCGGTGGACGACATCGCGCAGGCGCTGCAGGTCGCGCTGCGCTGAGGTGGGCCAGGCCGCCTGCCGCCTGATCCTCCGCGGCCGCTGGGCAGACTCAGCATGCGGCGCCGCTTAGGAATCGCGGGCTCGGTCGCACTCGGGGGCGCCCTCGTCGTCCTGGGCGCCCTTGCGCTGGTATGGGCGATACGCAGCTCCGCAGAAGCACCCCGGACAGCGCGGCCGCCGCAAGATCTCCCCGACCCGCACGAGCGGATGATGTTCGACTCCGCCTACGACCAGCGCCTCAGCCGCGACGCCATCCCGCCCATCTACACCCCGCAATTCGTGGCCGCCGCCGAGGCGCCGCTCCAGCCGGACGAACTCGTCATTGGGTTGGTCGTAAATGGCCAGGCGCGGGCCTATCCCGTCACCACGCTCAACCGCCGCGAGATGGTCAACGACGTCGTCGGCGGCACGCCGGTGCTCGTCACCTGGTGACCGCTTTGCTACACCGGTCTCGTGCACGACCGGCGCTTCGAGGGCCAGACGCTGGTCTTTGGCAACCAGGGCGCGCTGTACAAGACCGCCATGACCTGGTTCGACCACACCACCGGCAGCATCTGGAGCCAGCCCATTGGCCGAGCCCTGGTCGGGGAGTTGCGGGGCGCGGCGCTCACGCAAATCCCCTCAACCCTCGACACCTGGGCCGGGTTCAGCACGCGCCACCCCGAAACTATGGTGCTGGCCAACGGCCTCAACGGCCCGCGGCTGATTCTGGCGACGCCGCGGGAAAACTGGGTGATCGGCCTTGTCTTGGGAGAGGCGTCCGCGGCGGTCGACGTTGGCCACGCGCGGGCCGCCGGTCTGGTGCACCTGATGGTCGGCGACGAGCCCGTTCTGGTTTGGGTCGATGAAGCAACCGGCACCGTTCGAGCCTATCTGCGCCGCGTGGCGGACCGCTCGCTGACCTTTGAGCCGACGGGCGACGGCGCGCTGCGCGATCGTGAGACGGGCTCGCTCTGGGGCGCGGCCAACGGCCTGGCTCGAGCGGTCCGCTGGCCGGCCAGGCCCTCAGCCCTGTCCCGTGGACATCGTCGTTCGACTGGGCCTGGCGCGACTTCTACCCAAACTCCACCTTCATCGGCGGCTAGAGTCCAGGCAGCGCGCGGCGAGACACATCGGCGCTCGAGCAGCCCAAGGGGCTATTGGCCCGCGCATAGCGAGGAGGTCGCGCGAAGCCCCCACGCCTTAGGGCCGGAGTTTTTTGACGTGTTCGGGTGTTTTCTTCGCTCCCGAAGCAAATCCCCCGCCCTGTCGCGCAAACGACCTGTCCGGTGGCCCGGGCTGCGTGCAGCCTAGGATTCGGACCACAAGCACAGGCTCGCATCGCCCAACCTGTCACTCCGAGCGCCCACCTTTGTCACTCCGAGCGCAGCGAGGAGTCTCAGATTCCCAACCACGGCCGCGAGGTTGAACGCTCTAGATTCCTCACATTCGTTCGGAATGACGAGCAGTGCCCGCAATGCCGAAACGACGGAACCTACGTCGCCCGATAAAGGTCCGCGATCGTCACCGGCTCGCCGCTGGCCGCCGAGCGATAGGCCGCGTCGACGATCTCCACCGACCACTGCGCAATCGATCCCGGCGAGAGATTCGGCGCCAGGCCGAGCACCACGTCGGCCAGGTTCCGCGCCGGCGCCCGCAGCGGGTAGTGCAGCGATTCATCCTCCTCGCGCATCTGCTCGTCGCCGCCGTCGTACCCATGCCACGTCAACAGCGTCGCCCGCTCCATGTCGACTTCGAGCCAGCCCTCCGAGCCGAAGATGCGCAGCTCGTTGTGGGGGGTGTCATCGCCGGGCTTCGTACCCACGCTGGCCAGCGTGCCCAGCGCGCCGCCGGTGAAGCGCACGCTCAGCGCATCAATCGCGTCAACGGGCACGTCGGCATTCGCCATGTACCCGTGGACCGACTCCGGCCCGTCGTCGATCACAAATGCCACCAGCGCCGCCGAGTGCGTGAGCTGATTCTGCCCCTGCCCATAGGCGCTGAAGTTCTGCCCCGTGGGGCCGTGCACCGGATAGGCCCAGACGCCATCCAACGCGTCCGGTTCCCGCACTGACTGGATGGCCGAGGACGCGAACAGGCTTTGAACCAGCTCGACCTGGCCGATCGCTCCGCCGGTGATCAGCTCGCGGGCGCGCCGCGCCAGCCGCGTGTAGTGAAACGTGTGGCCGACCAGGATCTCCGTGCCGGCGCGCTCGGCCGCCTCCAGCAGCACCCGGCCCTCGGGCGCGGTCTCGGTCATCGGCTTCTCAATCAGCAGGTGCAGCCCCGCGTCGATGGCCCGGCGCGCCAACTCGAAGTGTGAGGCGTTGCTGCTGGCGATGACCAGGCCGTCCAGCGACTCCCGCGCCAGCATGCGGTCAAGGTCGTCGTAAACCGCGGCCACACCGTAGTGCTCGGCCGCCCGCGCCGCGCGCCCCGCATCCAGGTCGCACAGCGCCGCGACCACGGCCTGCGGATGCTCGATAAGCCCCGGAATGTGTGCCTCCGTGGCCCACCACCCCGTGCCCACGACGCCGATCCGTGCAATCGCCATGGCGCTGGTCACACCCCCGGCCTGTTTTCACAGCCACCGGCACGATAGCGCAGGCGGGGTCCGGCTACCCGAGCCTCAACAGATCGCGGGGATAGTCGTCGCTCAGCACTTCGCAGCCGTCCTCGGTGACGGCCACCGTCTCGCTCACGCCCACGCCCGCGCGGCCCACGTCGCGCGCCACCGCCCGCACGTGAAACACATAGCCCGGCTCAAGCGTCGGATAGGTGGCCAGCGAGCGTTCGCTGCGCCAATGGCGGGTGCAAATCTGCAGGCCCGGCACGTCCATCCAATCCGGCTCAAAGCTCAGCCCCACCGAATACCCGCGATTGCCGTCGGTGAACACGCGGGACGGCAGCTCGGTCAGCGGCTCGGATGCCTGCTCGCCAAGCTCAAGCGTGGACACGCCGGGCCGCATACCCGCAATCGTCCGCTCCACGGCCTCCGAGCAGGCCGCGTACATCTCGCCCCAGACCGGATCGGCCAGCTCGCCGATCACGCCCGTGCGAATCATGGGCGCGGTATAGCGCTTGAGGCACGCTCCCCACTCCAGAATCGCCGGATGCCCCGGCGTCAGCCGCGAGCGCCCGAACGTGGTGTGCGGAATGCCGGAGTTGCGTCCGGCCGTGACGATGGGCTGAATCGACATGCGCTCGCTGCCGGCGCCCACCAGCGCCTGATAGGCGGCCGCCGCCACGGCCGTGTCCGGCGCGTCCGGGCGCAGCTCGGCCCTGGCGGCGTCGAATCCGCGCGGCGTGATCGCCCCGGCGGACCGAATCGCCGCGATCTCCGCCGCGCTCTTCCGCGCCCGCACCCCATCCACCAGCCAATGGACGTAGCTCCACGAGTCGCCTACCGATTCCGCGGCGTGCTGATAGCTCTGGTGCGCCCCGCCGTGCTGGTGGTGCTCCCAGCCGAGCCTCGCCTTGGCCCATCCGCGGTGGCGCAACACATCGACCAGCGCACCGGCAGGGTCCTCCGACCATGGATAGGTGACCACGTCCTCCACCCAACTCGACACCAGCGCGTTGAACGCCTCGAACTCGTCCACCAGCAACGTCGGCTCGCGCTCGGCCGCGACAATCAGGAATGCGGGCACGAACGACGCCAGCGTCTCGTAGCCACTGACGTAGCAAACGCTGGGCGCAAAGGTGCACACCAGCGCGTCCAGGCCCTCGGCTCGCATCGCGGCCCGAAGGGCCTCATGCCGCCGCCGGAATTCGGCCGCGTCAAACGTAAGCGACCGGATCTCCCCGGCGTCCGCCGGGCGCTCAAGCTCACCAAACAACGGCATGTGCCTCATCCCTCAACAGCTGGCTGCGCGAACTGAAGATCGCACAGCCGCCGGTAGAGTTCATTGCGGTCGTAGAGCTCCTCGTGCCGTCCGGTATCCACAACCCGGCCTTCGTCCAGCAGCACGATCCGGTCGGCGCGGCGCACCGTGGCCAACCGGTGCGCGATCACCAGCGTCGTGCGTCTGCACCACTGGCGTCGATGATAGGGTCTTGCTCCGTCCCTGACGCGATCCGCACAGCCTGAGCCTGCATGCCAATCCTCATCCGGCTGGTCAAGTACGCCCTGGCGCAGCGGGCGCTCATCACCGTGACGGCGTTGGTGATGTCCGCCTCGATCGTGCCGCGTGTGGTTCTTCCGCGCCTCGTGGGCGACGCCGTCGACAGTCTTCTGACGCAAGGCCGAGATGCGCTGGCGCTGATCGCGGTCCTGATGATTGCGGCCGGCGTGGCCAGGGCCGTGCTGGGGTACCAGGCCCTCTACCTGGCCGAACGCGTTGGCCGGGTGACCGAGTATCGGCTCCGGAACGACTTCGTGGACAAGCTGCAATGGCTCAACTTCGGCTTCTTTGACCGCCAGAAGACCGGCGACCTGATGTCACGGGCCACGGTCGACATCGACGCCGTTTCCAGATTCATATCGATCGGCGTCATGCACGGCATCGCCTTCCTCACGCTGTTTTTTCTCCCAATCATCGTCATGCTAGGCATGAACTGGCAGCTGGGACTCGTCGTCCTCGTTGGCTCGCTGCTGATCTCGGGATATGGGGTCACGTTGGCGGTTCGACTATTTCGGATCTATCGCCAGGCCTTCCAGGAAACCGGGCGCATGAACACCGCGCTGCAAGAGAGCTTGACGGGGATTCGAACGGTGAAAGTTCTGGGCGCCCAAGACTACGAGCAGTGGCGGTATCGAGAGCGGGCCAGTGCGGTCGCCACCAATTTCATTCTCGCCGACCGTCTCTCCGTGACCAGGGACGCTGTCCTCACCTTCCTGTACGCCGCCTTGATAGCGGCGATTCTGCTCGTTGGCGGGTGGCAGGTGCAGCAGGGGGTTACCACCGCCGGAACGCTGGCGGCCTTTGTGCTGTTCCTGGTGATGCTGGGCGGGTCCATCGCGGGCCTGGAGTGGAGGGTGCGACTCTTCTCCACCGCGATGGCCGCGGGCGCGCGCATATTCGAGGTTCTCGACACCAAGAATCCGCTCGTCATTGCCGAGGATGCTCGGGAGCTGTCCGCTACTGGGCACGTCGCGTTCGACTCGGTGTCGTTCGCCTACACCGACGGCGTGCCCGCATTGCACGACGTATCGTTTGAGCTGCGGCCTGGACAGTCGGCGGCGATCGTCGGCGGCTCAGGCTCCGGCAAGAGCACCATCGCGCACCTGTTGCCCCGCTTCTACGACGCGTCAACGGGCCGCATCACCATCGACGGCGTAGACGTCCGGGACGTGACCCTCGAGTCGCTGCGGCGCAGCGTTGGGATCGTGCTTCAGGACGTATACGTCTTTTCGGCGACCATTCGGGACAACATCGCCTACGGCGTCGACGATGCGTCGATGGAGGACGTGGTCCAAGCCGCCCAGGCCGCCCAGCTGCATGAGTTCATCGAGAGCCTGCCGGACGGCTATGACACCTCGGTGGGCGAGCGCGGCGCAACCCTGTCGGGCGGGCAGCGCCAGCGGCTCGCCATTGCCCGCACGCTCCTGCTGGCGCCTCCCATTCTGATTCTTGACGACTCCACCTCCAGCGTCGACGTCGCCACCGAGGCGCTGATCCAACAGGCAATGGTGCAAGTGCTCCGGGGGCGAACCTCGTTCGTCATCGCCCACCGGCTGTCCACGGTGCGACGCGCGGACCTCATTCTGGTGCTCGACCAGGGCAGGATCGTCGAGCAAGGCACCCACGACGACCTCATGCGACTGGATGGCTACTACCGCCGGATCCACGACCTGCAGCTTCGTCCGGCTGATGAAATGCGCGGGTTGAGTGCGGATGCGTAGCCACCGAGGTTGGGGCTGATGGCGGCACCGGCGGTTCAGGCGGCCGGCGGCCGGACGCAACTTGACCTCAACCAAGAACGCCAGACGCGCTATTGGCGGACGCTGCTCTGGCTGTTCCGGTACTTTCGCCCGTACCGCGGGCGGCTGGCGGTGGCGGTCTTCACCATGCTGGCCTATAGCGGGACGGTCGTCGCGTTGCCGTGGACGGTGAAGCAGGCCATCGACCAACTGCTGGCGACGCCTGGGGGCGACCTGCCTGGCTTCGCCGCCAGCGTGGGGCTCTTCGGTCTCATTGCCGCGGCCCGCTTCGCCACGGGCCTGGTCCATAGCCGGACCATGGTGACGATAACCGAGTTAGTGGTGCTCGATATCCGCACCCAACTCGTTGCGCATGTGCAACGCCTGTCAATGTCTTTCTATGACCGTAACCAGGTGGGCAGGATCATGTCCCGCGTCCAGAACGACGTGGAGCAGCTGGCAGATTCACTCTGGATCCTCACGTTGTCGATGGCGAGTTTCGTGAGCGTGATCGGCATCGCGGCCGCGATGCTGGTGATGGACGCGCTGCTTGCGGCGATCACGCTGGCGTTCGTGGCTTTGCTGATTCCCAGTCTGGCGTTTTGGCGTCGGATTGCGCACCGGCCCATTCGCAGAGCCCGCGAGACCATCGCCGACGTCACCTCCAGCGTCCAAGAGAACGTGGCGGGTATCCGCGTGGTGCAGAGTCTCAACCGCCAGCAGCAGAACACCCGCGGCTTCCGCGGCGTCAACCGGTGCAACCTCGATGCCACGCTGCGGTCCGCGCGCTACCGCTACGGCCTGTGGCCGTCCGTTGAGCTCCTCGCGGCACTTGCCCTTGCCTTCATCATCCTCGTCATGGGCCAAGAGATCGGGGCGTCCCTCTCCGTCGGCCTGCTGATCGCCTTCGCCCTGTACATCGAGCGGCTCTTCGAGCCCATTCGCGACCTGACCGGCGAGTTTGGCCAACTCACCCGGTCGCTAGTGGCGGCTGATCGGGCCGTCGAGCTCCTGGAGATCGAGCCCGAGGTGCGCACGGCGCCGGATGCGATCGCCCTGCCGCCCGTGACCGGCAGGGTCCAGTTCGAGCACGTCCACTTCGAGTACGAACCCGGGCAACCCGTTCTGCGTGACATCAGCGTGGCCGTGGAGCCGGGCGAAACCGTGGCCGTGGTGGGGCCCACCGGCTCCGGCAAGACGACCCTCGTGTCGCTGCTGCTGCGGCTCTACGACGTCACCAGCGGGCGCGTGACCGTGGATGGACGTGACCTGCGGGAAGTCACCCTCGACTCCCTTTCGCGGCAGATCGGCATCGTGCCGCAGGATGCCTTTCTCTTCTCGGCCACGGTGCGCGAGAACATCCGGCATGACCGGACCGACTTGACCGACGTCGACATCATCAACGCCGCACAGGCTGCCGGGGCGCATGGGTTCATCTCACGCCTGACCGACGGCTACGACACCGTGCTGGAAGAGCGCGGCGGCAACCTGAGCGTCGGCCAGCGGCAGTTGATCAGCTTTGCCCGAGCCATCGCACGGAATCCACGAGTCCTGATCCTTGACGAAGCGACGGCCAACGTGGACACGGAGACGGAAGTGCACATCCAGCAGGCCCTTCACAATCTGCTTCGGGGGCGCACGTGCTTCGTCATCGCCCACCGCCTGTCGACGGTGCGGGGCGCCGACCGCATCCTGGTCTTGGATGACGGCCGCCTCGTCGAGCAAGGAACCCACGAGGACCTGCTGGCGAAGCAGGGCCTCTACTACCAGCTGCATTCGCGGTAGGCCACTCGCGGCCGACACGTCCTGATCTGGGCCACTGACGCCTCACCCGGATTCGCCGCCCAAGGTAAGAAACTGAAGATCGCACAGCCGCCGGTAGAGTTCATTGCGGTCGTAGAGCTCCTCGTGCCGTCCGGTATCCACAACCCGGCCTTCGTCCAGCAGCACGATCCGGTCGGCGCGGCGCACCGTGGCCAACCGGTGCGCGATCACCAGCGTCGTGCGCCCCTGCGCGGCCCGCTGCAGCGCCGTTTGGACCAGCCGCTCGGATTCGGCGTCGAGCGAGGACGTGGCCTCGTCGAGCACCAGGATGCGCGGATCGCCCGCAATCGCCCGCGCAATCGCCACCCGCTGGATCTGTCCACCCGAGAGTCGCAGTCCGCGCTCGCCGATATGCGTGTCGTAGCCATGCTCGGTGGTGCTGATGAAGTCGTGCGCATTGGCGGTGACCGCCGCGCGGCGCACGTCATCCGGCGTGACGTCCGCGCGGCCGAAGGCAATGTTCTCGGCGATCGATCCGTCGAAAAGCGTGGCGTCTTGAAACACTGCCCCGATGCCGCGTCGCGACGATTCAGTCGTGGCGGCAGCGATATCGGCGCCGTCGATGGTGATGCGACCCGACTGCGGCGCATAGAACCGCAGCAGCAGGTTGATGAGCGTGGACTTGCCCGCCCCGCTCGGACCCACCAGGGCCACGGTCTCGCCCGGACTGGCCGTGAAGCTGACGTCGTCGAGCACCCGGCCCTCGCCGTAGCTGAATCCCACGCGCTCGAACCGCACCTCGCCGCGCGGCGCGTGCAGGTCCGCACCGGGCGCCTCTTCATCGGCCGCCGGCGCGTCCAGGAAGGCGAACACCCGGCGCGCCGCGCCGACGACGGCTTGCAGCTGGACGTAGTCGGTGACGGTGTTGCGCACCGGACCACCGACCTGGTGGAGGTATTGCCCGGTTGCCACGAGCAAGCCCACGGCCACAGCCCCGTCGACGACCGCATTGGCGAGAAAGGCCCACGCGGCAATGTAGGCCGCCCAGTACGACAAGTGCGCGGCCCACCCAAGGCTCTCCAGCAGCGCCACCCGCACCCGCGCGCGCCAGAGGCTGTGCGCCTCCGCGCCGAACCGTTCGGCGGCCCAGCCTTGCCGATTGAAGGCCTTGACATCTCGCGCGCCGGCGACCAACTCGGTCAATACGGCGGAGAGACGTCCGAGCGCGTCCTGCGCGAGGCGGCCGGCGGCCTGCGTGCGGCCCTTGAGCCGCGTCGCCATCACCGCGTGCAGCGGCAGCGCCGCCACGGCGATCAGGCCCAGTCGCCAGTCAACCAGCGTCATGATGATCAGATAGGCCGGCAGCCGCAGCGCCTGGGCAAACACCAGCGACCCGGCGTGCAGATAGACCCGCGCGACCACCGCGGCGTCCGTCGTCAAATGCGCCACGATGTCGCCCGTCCGTCGCTGGCGCAGGTCGCCGATGGGCATGCGCTGGGCCTGCCGCAGCACGTCCTCGCGCATGCGCGACATCGCGCCCTCGGCGGCCCGCGTGTGGAACCAGTGGCCGAACACGGCGGCCAGACCCAGACCGACGCCCAAGCCGCCGATCCCCAGCAGCGTGGGCAGCAGCAATGCCCGGTCCTGCTTCCCAAACACGTCATCGATCAAGACGTGGAGCAGCCAGGGACGGGTGATCATCACGGCCGAGTTCCCCACGGTCACCGCCGCGGCCACGGCGTAGTCGGCGCGCGAGCCGCGCAGATACGCCCACAGCCGCCGGGCGACATCCCAGCCCGACGCCGCGACCGGCTGGTTCACCGCCTGCGCGACGGCGCTCATCGCTCCAGAACTCCGGTTGGCGTCATTCCGCCCGTGGCCCCGACGGTTGGACCATCTGCAGATCGCAAAGCTCGCGGTAGAGGTCACAGCGTGCGTACAGCTCGTCGTGCCGGCCGGCATCGACCACGCACCCGGCGTCGAGCACCACCACCTGGTTGGCCGCGCGCACCGTCGCCAGGCGATGGGCCACGATCAGCACCGTCCGCCCGCGCTGCGCGGCGGCCAGACCCTCCAACACCAGGCGCTCCGACTCGGCGTCGAGCGCGGAGGTGGCCTCGTCCAGCACCAGGATTCGCGGATTGCCCGCGATGGCGCGCGCCACGGCGAGGCGTTGGGCCTGGCCGCCCGACAGCCGTAAGCCGCGTTCGCCGATCTGGGTGTCAAAGCCGTCCCGCATGGCGCGAATGAAGTCGTTGGCCGCAGCGATCTCGGCGGCGCGTTCCACCGCGGCTCGATCGATCCCGTCGCGACCGAATCCGATGTTTTCCGCGATGGTTCCGTGAAATAGCACCGGGTCCTGAAACACCACGCCCGCGTGCTGCCGTACCTCGGAGGCGTCCACGGCGCCGATGTCCTGACCGTCGATGCGAATCGATCCCGCGCTCGGTTGGATGAAGCGCAGCAGCACGTTGACGAGGGTCGATTTCCCGGCGCCGCTGGGACCGACTATCGCCGTGGTCGATCCGGCGGGCACGGCGAACGACACGTCTGTGAGCACGGGCGTCCCGGGGGAATAGGCCGCGCTCACGCGGTCGAATTCGAGGCGACCTTCCGCGACCGTCAGCCGCTCGCCCGTACCGGTCTCACCCTCCGCCGGGGTATCCAGAAACGCGAACAGCCGCCGCGCGGCGCCGACGCCATGCAGCAGATCGACGTAGGACATCGTGAGCGGCGTGACGCACCGGTTCAGCCATGCCAGGTAGCTGGCCAGCGCCAAGGCGAAGCCAATCGTCGCCTCACCGCCGAAGATCGGCTCGGCCAGCACGGCGAAGATCGCGGCATAGGCAATCCAGAAGATCGTGGTCGTGACCCAGGTCCAGCCGCGCACGAATCCCTCGTAGACCCGTGCGTCGCGCAGCGCCCGCAGCGCGCGCCGCAGGCGATTGAGCGACCAGGCCTGGCGGTTGAAGGCCCGGATGTCGCGCGTGCCGGCGATCAATTCCGTGGCCAGCCCGCCGAGGTCGCCGGTCGTGTCCTGCACGCGCTGTCCGGCCCGCAGGTGGTGCCCCTGGCGTAGCCGCGGCAGCAGCATGTACACCGGCACGAGCGCGGCCGCGAGGAGACCGAAGCGCCAGTCGACGACCGCGACGACGATGACGATGCCACCGACTTCGAGGGCCGCCGCCAGTCCGCGGCCGTACGCCCGTTCGTAGGCCTCGGCCACAGCCACCGAATCCGCCGTGAAGTGGGTCACCGTCTCGCCGCTGCGACGGCCTCGAAAATAGCTGAGCGGCACGCGCAGCACGTGGTCCATCAGGCTGCGCCGCAAGACGTTGACGGCCTGCTCGCCGGCGCTGGTGAACAGATAGTTGGCGGCGACGCCCCCGATGGTCCCGACTATGGCCAGCGCCCCAAGCGCGATGAGCACCGGCGGCAGCAAGCTCAGGTTGCGCGCGCCGGCCACGTCGTCGACCAGGACCTTGATCAGCAGCGGCGTTGGCAGCTCGGCGCCCACGGAAACCAGCGAGGCCACGATCGCGCCGGTCTGCGCGCGCCAGTGCGGGCGCAGATAGCGGGCCAGGCGGCGCGCGGTTGCGGCGACGGATGCGGGCTGAGTTGCCATGGCAATGTCCGAACTGGCAGGTATGCGCCCCGGACCCCGTGAGCACCAGGGCAAGCGAGTCAACGCCGGTGCCGCCGTGCCACGTCCGGGAATCCAGCCTACGAAACGCCGCCGGAATCGCGGCGCCCCGGCCTGACGTGGCACGATAGCGGTTAGGATTCCACGCCGACGTCCCGTCCGTCGGCCCAGAGTGTGAGGGTGCCGCCGGTGCTCTACGACATTTCCGAGAACAAGCTGGTCACCGACTGGCTGCGTGGCCGGGGCGGATTCAAAGTGGGAATGGTCATCGGCGCCATCGTCGCGATCGTGTGGCTCCCGCTGGCATATACCTCGCCGCAGACCTTCCAGGGCGAGGTGTACGGGTTCTCGATGGTTATACCTGTCCCCATCGCCGGCTTCCTCGCCGCGGGCGTCATCTGGGGCCTTTTGTTCCGCCTCGCCGCAGGAGTGACCTGGTTTCTTGGCTTCGGCCTGGTCATGGCCGTCTGCGCCGGCGTGTCCGAGGGGCTCGCCGCTTCTCTGGGCTGGACCCTGGACTGGGGATTTGGCGTGAAGACGTTCTACTTCCGCGTCGACGTCGAGCCGCAGGGGATTGCCGTCGGTGCGGTCAAGTTCCTAATTCATGCCGTCGGTGCGGGAGCCGTAACCATCCTCGGCTCGCTGCTCGCCACGGTCGTCAGCACATTGTTTTTGCGCCGCCGCATCGCCAAGCGAATGCGCAACGTGGCGCCCCGTCTCGTCGGCCGGTTCCCCGCGCGCGTCCGACAGGTCATTGACCCGACCGTTCGCTACAGTCCCTCACAATAGGCAGCACTGACCGCGCACGGCTCGCGATCGTCCTGAATCCACACTTGCTGACACCCACATGCTGGGAGAGTTGCTGGTACATAGCTCGCACACGGTCCGTGCGAGCGCCGTGATTGCACGCGACGGACCATAGGCAGTCGCCGACGTGCTCTACGACCTCGCCGAAAACAAGCTTGTCACCGACTGGCTGCGTGGCTGGGGCGGATTCAAGGTCGGGCTCGTTCTCGGGACCATCATCGCGGCGATATGGATGCCGCTCGTATTCACCGCCCCTCAGGTCATCGCCAAGGGCGATCTCTACAACCTCTCCATGACCGTTCATATCCCGGTCTTCAGCTTCATCGGCTTCGGCATCGCCTGGGGCCTGCTGTTTCGCAACGTCGCGGGGGTGACCTGGGCGCTCGGCGTCGGCCTGGGTGTGGCCGCCACCGCCGGCATGGTCGCCGGAATGGACGTCTCCCAAGGCTGGGGCGTGGATTGGGGCTTCGGCTTCAAGTCGTTCTATACCCGTGTCGATGTCGAGCCGCTCGGCGCCGCGAACGGCTCCCTGGCGGGCCTGATGTTTGGCGGCGCTCTAGGCGCCATGGCCGCACTCGGCTCGCTGCTGGCCATGGTCGTCAGCATGGTCTACCTGCGTCGCCACATCGCCAAGCGAATGCGCAACGTGGCGCCGCGAATCGTGAGCCGGTTCCCCGACCGCCTGCGGAACGTCATCGATCCGGTCTATCGGTACGGCGTCGCCGGCTAGCCATCCGAGGGGATCTCAAACCAACTCGCGCCGCTCACCTCGAGACTCGGTGGTAGCGTGCCGGAGCGTCGTGCACGGTTGAGGCGCCCCAATGAAGCGTTTCCTTGTGAATCTCGCCCGAACGATTGGCGGTCGCCTTCGACGATCCGCGGACATCATCGGCTCCACACTGGACGGCCCCGCTAACGACAACCGCACCGAGTACATCAGCAGAATGACCTCACTCAGCTCGCATCGTCGAAGCGATCACGGTTTGCCCACGAGGCGGCGCTAACTCGACCAGGCCCCGAGACAACCACGGGGTGCGCCGGTGACCAGAGCCGGTTACGTCGGCTTCACGGTTATCCAGGTGCCGAGAATGGCACTGCGCCGCGGGTCGTTGCGGTCGGTTTCGGCATAGGCAGCCAGCAGCGTGTCGGGCGCCACCTCGACAACCCAATCGTAGTTGCCGCAGTCCCAGGCCTGCGTGCCCAGGTTGAGGCATGTGTGCCCGATCCAGGAATGGCCGTCGTCGCGGCTGAAGGCGAGCCAGTCGCCAGGCCTTCCATAGATCACCGCGAGCACGCCATTCGACATGCGACACGCCTTGGGCAATACCCCGCGGTCGGCGACGGGCTCCGGAGCGCTCCACGACTGCCCATCGTCGGCTGAGCGGCTCATGGCGAGCGCGCTGTGCCGCCCCTCGTACCGCCCGCCGGTGCGCATGAAGCAGAGCACGTCGCCGTTCGGCAGCGCCAGCAAGTCGGGCTCGGTGAAGCCCTCGATGCGGTGCGTGTGGGTCGGGTTGAGGTCGAAGGCCACGCTCGAGCGGTAGCGCCAGGTGGCGCCGCGATCGTCCGACTGAATGACAAACACCCGGTGCTTGATGTCGCCGGCGAACTTCCCGAGCACGGTGGCCAGGAGGCTGCCGTCGCGCAGCACGACGAGACCGTGGTCCACATAGGCGAAGACGTGCCGTCCCCATTTCTCGCTTTCATCCTCCGCCAGCTCCGGAACACCCGAGATCAGCGCCGATTCCGCAGCGTGCGTCTGCCCGTTGTCGTGCGAGCGGAAAGCCGAAAAGCGATAGGTTCCGGGCTCGGCGCCGCGCGTCAGCCACGGGTTGCCCGGCGTTCCCACGTGCAGCAGCTCGCCGTCGTCGAATTGGTGCACGTAAAAGCTGGGCCAGGCGGGCGCGGCGTACCACGTCTCGCCGCCGTCACGCGACCGGCGCCAGGTGAGTTCGGGCTCGACCGTGCGAGGCCCGCCCACCACCAGCTCGCCATCGGCCAGCTGGAAGAGGAACCCGCAGGGGCACTGATTCTCATGCGCGGGGATGAGGGTCTCCGTGCGCTCGACCTGCACACGCAGACCGGGAAATGTGTACGAACCGCGGCCGAGCGCCTCACGCCGGCCGTTGGGCTTGGTGATAGCCATGGGGGCGACTCCGCGAGCAGTCAATTGGGCACACCTTACGCGGTTCGGCGGGCGGTCATCAGGGCGGTCGTGGCAGCCGCGGGCCTGGCTGCGGGCCGGCGGTCAGACTCCGGGCGGGGGACGTCATCGACAGCCCGGCGCCGCGGCCGGCCAGCCCATCGCTTGGTCCCGACGCGATGCCGCCTGAACCGCTCGCGGGCGTCAGATCAAACCGACGCCAGGCCTCGCGTCAACTCCCCAAGACGGCCGTCTAGCTCCACTCGTCTGTGGCACGCACTTCATCCGACCAGTCGCGCCAGATGTCGCCGCCGGTATCGTCCATCGCCATCGCATCGGAGACGGACTCCAGCGTCTTGAGATAGCCATAGATCGTTGCCTGGCGGATGACGTCGCTGGACGTGTTTTGTCCGGGGATGTGCAGAATCTTGGTGTGCCACAGGACCACGGTGCCCGCCGGACCGTAGGAATCGGCAGGTTGGGTGTCGGCCTTGATCTGCTCGAAGAGGGGGTCCGGGCGGTATTCGTAGCCTCCCGCCTCGCGCACCTTCTCACGCTCGCCCGTGTGCGTCAGACCGTGCTCGTGAAAGGCCTTCCACTGGTGCTCCCAGATCCTGGTGTGGCTGCCCGGCCACACGGTGAAGCCGCCGGACGCGGGCGGAAGGTCGTCGATGTAGGCAGCGAACTGTAGGCGCGGCCGGCCGTAGCACGGGCCGTCGGAGTGGGCGCCGCGCCAGTTCGATCCTGGCGAGGGGCTGTTCGGCAGCGTGCAATACAGGCCGCGCGTCCCCTGTCCGTTCATCCACACCGGTCCAGTCTTGGGCAGCCGCAGATCCTCCGTCGCGAATGTCGCCTGCTCCCGGAAGTTCTCGACTTCCTGTCCCATGTGACTGGCCAGCCCCTCCATGGCGCCGTCGTCCATCAAGCAGGGCCCCGTCGTGAATCCGGACTCGTCCGAACCGGCAGGCCATACCACCGAGCCCTCCCCGAGCAGTTGCTCAGCGACCCGCCACAGCGCGCGGGGACCAAGGTCGAGCAAGAGCTCTTCAGCCCCATTGCGAATAGTCAGCCGGTGGCCCTTGCCGCTCAACAGCGGCTCGCCGCCGTTCGCGGGCCGCCGGGCTCTGAACCCGGCGCTCTCCTCTTCAGTGATCGGGCCCCACGTCGAGGGATCGTCTCGCTTCATGCGGGGCAGGTCTGCCGCAATCGTTTGCCACATGTCGTCCCGGGCCCGGCGGCAAAGGTCCGGGTCGAGCACCGCGGGAAGCACGAGAACGCCGTCGCGCTTGAACTGGGCGATTTGACTGAGCCGTCAGGGGCGCGACTTGCGGCACGCTCGGCGAAGACATCGGCATTGGATCCCATCCTTCTTGTCTTGGTACCGACAAGTATCCAAACGGATCAGACAATTTCCGACACTAAGAATGTGCCGCTGCCGTCGATGACGCAAGTCCCGTGACCGGCACCGGCCGGCGTACTGGCCTGCGCGGCGACGGACGACATGACACACTCGCCTCGGCGGCAACGACGCGCATGGGAGACAGGCCAATGGAGTACCGGAATCTCGGTCGCACGGGGGTCAAGGTCAGCCCGCTGTGTCTGGGCTGCTGGAACTTCGGCCAGGTGACCGACCAGGACCAGACGCAGGCCATCATCGACCGCGCGCTCGATGCCGGCGTCAACTTCATCGACACCGCCAACTCCTATGGCCGCGGCACCAGCGAGACCATGGTCGGGCAGGCGTTGACCGGGTCGGGCCGTCGTGCGCAGGTGGTCCTGGCCACCAAGGTCCACTTCCCCATGGGCGACGACGACCCGAATGCGCAGGGCAACAGCCGGCGCCACATCATTGAGCAGTGCGAGGCGTCGCTGCAGCGCCTGCAGACCGACTACATCGACCTCTATCAGGTGCACCGTCCCGTCAACGAGGTGCCGCTGGATGAGACGCTGCGCGCGCTGGACGACCTCGTCCGCGCCGGCAAGGTGCGCTACGTCGGCACCAGCACCTTCCCCGCCTGGCAGGTGGTGGAATCGCTGTGGATCTCGCGCGAGCTGGGACTCAATCGCACGATCTGCGACCAGCCGCCCTATCACCTCCTCGACCGCCGCATCGAACGCGAGCTGGTGCCCATGGCGCTGAATTTCGGCATCGGGATCATCCCCTGGGCGCCGCTGGCGGGCGGGTTTCTCACCGGCCGGTACGCCCGCGGCGCGACGCCGCCGTCCGGATCGCGGTACGAGCGCAGTATCGAGGCGCAACGCCAGCGCGGCCTCTTCACCGACGCGGCGTTCGCGGTCGTGGAAGAGTTGACGGCCATCGCCAACGACAAGGGCTGCACCCCCGGCCAGCTCGCGCTGGCGTGGAACATGCGGCAGCCGGGCATCACCAGCCCCATCGTCGGCCCGCGCACGCCGGAGCAGTGGGCGGAGAACCTGGGCGCGATCAACGTGGTAGTCACCGACGCCGACCGCGAGCGGCTGGACGCGGTGGCCCCGCCCGGCCGCGCCATCGCCACCTACTACAACGCCGACTGGGGCCCGCACGAGTTCCGCTAGTGCGGCGGAACGGATAGCCATGCGTCTGCATCCCAGCCTGGACGGGGGGGCCTTCCCACCCGGCGACCTGACGGACATCGGCAAAGAGCTGGCCTTTTCCGTCAACGAGTACCGCGCCCGCCTTGCACGTGCCCGCCAAGCCATGGACGCCGCCGGACTCGATGCCCTGCTCGTGATGAACCCGGCCAACGTTTTCTATCTCTCCGGCTTCCAGACCTTCGCCGTTGACGGCGCCGCTTGCCTGGCCGTGCCCCGACTGGGCGATCCGGCCATCGTGATGGACCCGCCGGAGTTTGGCAGTGCCTGGCTCAGCGTGTGGTTCGAGGACCTGCGCGGCTATCCGCCCGGGAGCGACCGACCGGCCTACGCCGCGTCAATGCTCGCGGAGCACGGACTGGATCGCGGCCGCATCGGCGCCGACGACGCCAGCTGGGGTCAGACACCGGCCTTTCGCACCGGACTGGAACAAGCCCTGCCATACGCGGACTTCGTCAGCGCCGGTGAGCTATTCATCGAGCTCAAGCGCTTGAAGTCGCCCGCCGAGATCGAGCACATCCGCTGGGCGGCTCTCGCCACGCGGTCAGCCACAGAGGCTGCCGTGGAAACCGCGGCTGCCGGCGTCACGGACGGCGACGTTGCCGGCGCGGCCTATGCCGCCATGGCGCGCGCGGGCGGCGAATATCCCTGCCTGGCGCCCATCGTCACCAGTGGGCGCCGCTCGGGCATCCTGCACTCCACCCACAAGCGACGGACGATCGAGCCCGGCGACAACGTCCTTCTCGAAATCGGCGCCTGCCATCAGCGCTACACCGCGCCCCAGATGCGCACGCTGACCATCGGCCGCGCCGACGACGATGTCCGCCGGACGGCCGACGCCTGCATCGCCGCCCTCAATGCCGTGCTGAGCGTCCTGCGGCCGGGCGCGGTGGCCAGCGATGTGGCCGAATCCGGCTGGCGCGAGCTCGCCGCCGCGGGCGACGACCTGGTGTTTCACGGGAATTTCGGCTACGGCATCGGGGCCGGATTTCCACCCAACTGGGCCGACGCCACGGGATTCATCCAGCGCGACCAGAGCACGGTGCTCGAGCCCGGCATGGTCTTCCACCACCCCATCGCCGTGCGGCGGCTCGGACAGTTCGGCGTCGCCTTCAGCGAGACCAGCGTCATCACCAAGAACGGCTGCGAAGTCCTCACCCACGGCCAGCGCGCCCTCATCGAGCGCTGAATGTTCTCTTCCCGAGTAGCTGAACCGGCGGGACTAGACGACGCGTGACTCGACGCGAGCGGGTGATCCGCGCGCTCGAAGAAGCCGGACCTCTGTGTGACAGTTGCCTGCGCGACGACACTGGCATTGGTCGGCACCAATCAGTGAATCAAGTCGCGCGTAGGTTGCATCGCGAAGAGCAAATCGACAGAGCGCAGCACGGTTGCCCCTCCTGCGGCAAAACGAAACTGGTCAATTCGCTGCCTGGTCGGCCCGACGACCCAAGGCCAGATCCAAGAAACCGGAAGCTAAGAGCATCTGAAGATGGCTCCGCTTCACCTGATCGGGTCTGGCACTGGGAGGGCAATGTGCAAGCGCGAGTCGTCGGCTACCTGGTTGAGCGCGGGCATTCCATCCGTGCGGTAGCGGACACTGCTTCACGCGCCCCTGGCAAAGACATCGAGACAAGGACGCCCGATGGAAAGCCGCTATGGGTGTCGGTGAAGGGCTTTCCCGAGAACAAACGGAGCGCCAATACCCAAGCGCGGCACTGGTTCTCGCACGCGCTGTTCGACATGGTCCTGTACAGAGACGAGGACCCTGCGGCGGAGCTCGCCGTCGGACTTCCTGCGGGATTCGCGACGTACGAGAATCTCTCGCAACGCATCGGATGGTTCAAGGCCGCCGTGCCCTTCCACATCTTCTGGGTGCACCAATACGGGCACGTCGAGGTGGAGTAGTTCGATGAACCCGCCAGCCAACCACGCTCATCGGCACCACCCCTAGCGCCGATGGACCCACACCGCATCGGCATCGTCTGGCCCGAGGCCGTGCAGCCAGGACATCTCGCCGAGCTGGAGCTGTTCGTGCCGCCAGGCCTTGAGCTAGATATCGAACCGGCGGATTCCGCGCCCGAGCTTGGCCCCGACGGCATCACGCTGGCCCACGTGGAGCGCCTCCCCCGCGATCCCGGCATCGGCCGCGCGGCGCAACGCCTCGCCCAACGCGGCGCCCAGGCCGTGGCCTACGGCTGCACCACCGGCAGCTACGTCCTCGGCCCCGAGGGCGACGCAGCCATCGTGGCGGACATGCGCACGCCGCCGGCGTGCCGGCCACCACCACCTCCACCGCCGCGACCGCCGCGCTGCGCGAGCTTGGCGTGCGCCGCCTCGCGGTGCTCTCTCCGCACGTCGACGAACTCAACGAGCGCCTGCGCGCCTACCTCGAAGCCAGCGGATTCGCCGTGGTCAACATGGTCGGGCTGAACCAACGCGGCGATATCGAATCCATCGAGCCCGCCGCGACGCGCGACCTCGTGACCTCACGCGTCGACACACCCGCCGCCGACGCCATCTTCATCAGCTGCACCGGCCTGCGCACCGCGTCCATCATCGACGAACTCGAACAGTCCCTGGCCAAACCCGTCGTCACCGCCAACCAGGCCACCCTCTGGCGCCTCGCCCAACTCGGCGGCATCCCGGCCACCACGCCCGGCCGAGGACGCTTGCTCGCAGCCTTGCCCCGCTGACCGCGGCGGCCCTTATTGCCCAGCTGGTGGCAGCGTGCACGAGAGTGTCCGTTCCATGGTGCTCCACGCAGGCTTCACGTGACTCACCTGCACGGCGGCGGCAGCCGTACGTAGCCGCGTTCCTGGACGGATACCTCAACCTCAGGGGGCAAGCAGCCAGTCAGCTTGTTGCCTCCAAGCCAAAGCATTGCCTTGAGTCGACCAAGCACTAACGGCACGTCGCCCGTCAATTGGTTAAAGCCAAGGCCCAGCTCGGCAAGCGACGTCAACTGGCCAAGTTCCTCAGGGATCGTCCCTGTCAAACGATTGCTTCTGAGGTGCAGGTACTCCAGATTGGCCAACTGACCAAGTTCTCCGGGGATTGCGCCAGTGAGCCTATTGCTCGACAGGTCCAAGACCCGTAAGTGGGTCAATTCCGCGAGTTTGGCTGGAATCGTCCCATTCAAGCCAAGACGCGACAGCAGCAGCGACGTCACTCGACGCGGAGCGCCGGCGACCGCGACGCCTGTCCACAATTCGATCGGCGCCCCCGAACCCCAGTTTGCAAGCCGCGTTCCGAACAGCGTGTCGCGTAGCCCCAGCAGCGTCTCGCAGTCGCGTACCAATCCTGCGTTCTCGGCCGGTTCGTCAACCACGAACCCGGCGGCGCACGACGCACGGCCGGCGGCAATGTCCTGGTGAGTCGAGTTCGCGGCCAACAGACCCAGGCCCGCGCGCAGCAGGTGGTGCCCCTTGCCGCCGTTCGGCCGCATCGTGGCGAGCACCGGCTCACCCCGACCCAGCGCTTCATCGATCACCCGCTCACCCAGTCCCAGTGCTACATCGACGCTGCCAAGCGCGATCCTGGTGCCGTCACGCGACCACGCCGCAATCGGCGTCCGAGCCGCCAACAAATCCTGCGGCGACCTCCCCACCTTCTTGCCGGTGAGGTCGACCACGCAGATCCGCCAGCCGCACGTGTAGAGCATCCTCGAGCCGTCGGGCGACCAAGCCACCGACGAAATCCAGAAATGCGTCGCTCCCCACGCGCGCCAGCGTCCGGCGTTCACGTTCCAGTCGTCGATGGTTGTTACCCGCCGCGCCTTCGCCGACCCATCCACCGGCTTGACATACAGCCCCACCGTTCCGGCGTCATTCAACCCCCACGTCCCGTCGTCCGGCCTGGCAAACGCCACGTACCGCCCGTCCGGGGACCACGCCGGATCACTGATCGCGTTTGTCAGATGCCGCAGGTTCGAGCCGTCCGCATCAACGACGACAATCGGATACTCGCCTGACGTGGTCACCTCTCCTACCTTGACCATCCGGCTTATATCCCCCTGCCCGACGAAGGCGAGACGCCGCCCGTCGGGCGACCACCGAGGTGGGCGGATGATCTGCAGCTCGGGCGAGTCCAAGAGTTGACGGACGTGTGACCCGTCCCCGTCCATGGTGAAGAGCCGTAGGTGAAACTTGTCGCCGGACACAAACGCAATGCGCGTGCCGTCGGGCGACCATACGGGTGAATCGCCGGCCGCGAGCAGCTCCGTCTCCCCAGTGGCGCGATCCCACACGGCGATCTCGTGGGTGAGCCCGGTGGTGACAATCGGCACGGTGCGTTCTCCGTACGTCTGCCAATCTATGTATACCCAGCATGTGGAATAGGCGATCCGTGCGCCGTCGGGATGCAGGTCAGCATGGGTGATACGTAACGCGGCGAAATCGGTCGCGCCGAGATCGGTTGGCCCCGAGGCGTCCACGACACGCTGCAGCCGAGTCCCATCAGTTGGCATGGCATACACGATCAGTCCACGGGTGAATAGAACTTCCGTGTCATTCGATCCCCATTGCAGCGAGCCGTGAAGGTCACGGTTCCCAGCGTCGTACATCACACCGCTATCGCCCCCCCAACATTGCGGAATCGCTGGGAGAGACGGCGGCAAAGAAACCGCAGATTGGCCGTTGGCAGACGATCGTCCCGCGGGTGTCGGCGCGGCGCGCGCGCGTAGTCCGCGCGGCACCGAGGGCAACGATTCAGGAGCAACAACCTTGGCTAGCGGTGTAGCTTCGCCGTCGGGCGCTGTGGGCTCTGGCGTCTGGTCCGCGATAGGGGAATTGTCACCACCCTGGGGCGACGCCGCTGGAATCGAGCTCGTCGCCTGAGGGGCACCCGGCGCACAACTCCCTAGGCTCGCCAGCAGTCCCACCGTAGCCAGCAAAGCGACGGCGGCGCGCGACGCTAATTGTTGGCCTCTCACGGGTCCGGCTCCCGCGCCCTCACGGCAGTGGCTACCAGGTACTCCATTGGATACTACGCACAGTTCTTCGCAATCGTTCCCTATCCCAACAGCGTCGCTTGAAGCAGTCGGGTTTGGAGTCGCGCCAGATGGTCATCGGCTGATTCAACCTCAGGCTCTGAATTAGCCGAGAGCGGGCCTTCCCAACCATCGACGTGCCCCCGCCGCCGCCGGCACGCCTCGCGGCCCTCGACCCGCCCTAGAGCTTTATGTCAATCTGCTGACCGGTCTCCGCCGAGCGGTAGAGCGCGTCGATGATTGTGCTCGTGATCAGGCCCTGATCGCCGGTCACCAGCGGCGGGGTTCCCTCGATGATGGCCGTGACGAAGTTCTGCATCGACAGCGTGTGCGGCGACGGCGCGTTGCCCGGCGGATAGGCCGGCATCGCCACGCCCGAGCTTGGGATCCAGTCCACCAGCATCTCACCCGTGTCCTTGAACACGCGCACCGGATGCGTGCCGGGCGCCGCGTGCTTCGCCTCGTGGAACCGCACCTCGCCGCCGCCCCGATCACCCGCCAGGTCGATGCCAAAGTCTGCCTGCGCCACGTTCATCGCCCAGGCGCACTCGAGCGTCATGGCCGCGCCGTTGGCGAACTTGATCAGCCCCACCGCGCTCTCATCGACGTCGGACGCCGCCCGGTCCCACTGCCCCATGGGATTGAACACGTCGTCCTGGGTAACGAGCTTGCGGAAGGTCGATCCCGACGCCGACACCGCCGTGGGAAACCCCATGAACCACAGGGTCGTGTCGAGAACGTGCACCCCGATGTCCATCAGCGCGCCACCGCCGCTCAGCTCGGTGGAGTGGAAGGCGCCGTAGGCCGGGATCCCGCGGCGGCGCGTGTAGCGGGCGCGGGCAAAGTAGATCTCGCCCAAATCGCCCGCATCGACAAACCGCTTCATGGTTTGGGCGTGCTGGATGAAGCGGGTCTGGAAGTCCACGGCCAGGATGCGCTTCGCCGCGTGCGAAGCCGCCACCATCGCCCGCGCGCTGGCCAGGTCCACGGCCATTGGCTTCTCGCTCATGACGTGGCGCCCGGACTGCAACGCGGCAATCGTCACCGGCGCGTGCGCGTCCGGGTGGGTGCACACGCTCACGGCGTCAATCTCATCCACGCCCAGCATCTGCTCGTAGCTGTCGAAGACGTGCGGGATATCGAACTGCGCCGCCAGCTGCTGGGCGCGCTCGATCTCGATATCGGCAATGGCCACGATGCGGCAGCGGTCCGGCATGCTCAGGTAGCCCGGAATGTGCCCGCCCCTGGCAATCCCGCCCGCCCCCACGATGCCGATGCCAATCTCACCCGCCATAGCCGCGCACTCCTCGCACGTGGGTAGGGGCGGGTCTGAGACCCGCCCTTTCCGCGCTATTCACCCAAAGCATCAAGCGAGTGACGACCGAACGCGCGCGTGCAGGAACTCGAAACTGGATCGCAGACAGTCGAACGGGTCGCGCCGGCACTCGTCCTGCTCGACGACCCACGCCTGGGTCCCGGCAGCATAGCTGGCGGCCAGAATCCGCTCCCAGTCCAGGTTGCCCTCGCCCACCGGCGCATAGAACGGACGCGCGCCGGCCTCGCCGTCGCGAACCATCTCCAGGTCCTTGCAGTGCAGCAGCGGCACCCGTCCGGGCAGCCGCTCGATCAGCCCCGCGGGGTCCACGCCGGCAAACGCCGCCCAGTAGACGTCGATCTCGATTGCCAGGCTTGGTTCAGCGAGAAGCGCTTCAAACATCGTCTGGCGGTCGGTGCCGAAGCGCAGGAACTCGTGCCCGTGATGGTGATAGCCCAGGCGAATGCCGTGCTCGCCGAGGATTTGCGCCACCATCGCCGCCTCGCCGGCGAACGCCGCGTAGCTGGCGGGCTCGAACCGGTCGAATTCATCGACGAACGTCGGAATGCTGATCATCGAGCAGTCGAGCACTCGCAGCCGATCGACGACCGCCGACGTGTCGTCCCGAATCTGGCGCCACAGCGCATGGGCGCCCACGCACGCCAACCCGGCGTCGTCCAGCATGCGCTTCAGCTCGCGCGCCGAGATCGCGGGGTCAGGGCCTTCCAGCAGCGGCACGCCCGCCACCTCGACGCCGCGATAGCCAATATCCCGCAACCGTCCCAGCCCAGCCACGAACTCCGCGGGCGACGTCATTTGACGCCGGATCGTGTAGAGCGCGACCGCCAGCATCACGGTCATGCCCAATACGCCTCGCTGGTCGGCTGCTCGATGATGATCTCGCGCAGGAATCGGACCGCCTTCTCCAGACCCTCCCGCGGCGACATGAGCGCGTCCTCGTGCTCGATGCTCAGCGGGCCGTCGTAGTTCACCGTGCGCAGCGCGGTCACGATGTCGCGCCACACCTCCGCCCCGTGGCCATAGCCCACCGTCCGAAACAGCCAGGCACGGTTCGCCGTGTCGGCCAGGGACTTGGTGTCCAGCACGCCGTGCTTCCGCGCGATGGTGGGCTCGATGCGGGTGTCCTTGGCATGGAAGTGGTGCAGGGCGCCGGCGCGTCCCAGATCGAGAATCGCCTCCGGCACGTCAATGCCTTGCCAGAACAGGTGACTCGGGTCCAGGTTGGCGCCAATCTCCGGCCCCACGGCATCGCGCAATCGCATCAGCGTCTCCGTGTTGTAGACCACGAAGCCCGGGTGCATCTCCAACGCGATCTTGTGAATGCCGTGGTCGCGGGCGAACGCCGCCGACTCCCGCCAGTAGGGAATCACCTTGGTCTCCCACTGCCACTCCAGGATCGCCGGATAGTCGGTCGGCCAGGCGTTGGTGACCCAGTTGGGGTACTTCGCGCCCTCGTGATCGCCGGGACACCCCGAAAAGCCGACCACGGTCTCAACGCCCAGCTTCTCGGCCAGCAGAATCGCGTCGCGCTCCTCGGCGATATGCCGCTCGGCAAGCTCCGCGTTGGGATGCAGCGGATTGCCGTGCATGGCCAGCGCGCTCAGCTTGAGCCCACGCGATTCAATCGCTTCCTGAAACTCGGCGCGTTTGTCGTCGTTGGCCAGCAGCTCCGCCGCGTTGCAGTGCTCGTTGCCGGGATAGGCGCCACAGCCGATCTCAAGGTCCTGCACGCCGATCGAGGCCAGGTAGTCCAGGGCACCCGTCAGCGGCAGGTCGCGCAGCAGGACCGTCACCACGCCGATTCTCATGGGGCGTACTCGATCTCGATGGGGGCTCCGCCTTCCGCGGCGGACCTGGTGATGGCCTCGAGGATCACGTCACAGCGCCAGCCGTCCTCGAACGTCGCGCCGTAGGGCGCCACGTCCGTGTCGTTAACCACGGCGTCGAGCAGGTGATGGATTTCATGCACGAAGGTGTGTTCCCAGCCGATGATATGGCCCACCGGCCACCACCACTCGATGAACGGGTCGTCGGGCTCCGTGATCAGCTCGCTGCGGAAGCCCGGCTGGGGATTCGACGGGTCCGGCCGCAGGTGCACCTCAAGCTCGTTGAGCCGTTCCAGATTGAACTTGAGCGAGCCGTTCGAGCCGTTGATCTCGAAGATGTTGGCGTTCCGGTGCCCCACGGCAAACCGGCTCGCTTCCAAAGTGCCGATGGCGCCGTTGTCGAACTCGACCAGCGCCACGAACGCGTCGTCCACGTCCACCGGCCCACGCTCGGCGGAATCCTCGGCCAGCGGACGCTCCGACACGAAGGTCTTGAGCCGTCCGTTCACCACGGTCGGCTCCCCGACGAGGAACCGCGCCAGGTCCACGATGTGCGAGCCCAGATCGCCCAGCACGCCGCTGCCGGACAGCGCCTTCTGCAGCCGCCACACCCGCGGATGCTCCGGATCCGCCAGCCAGTCCTGGCAGTACCGCGCGCGAAAGTGATAGATCCGGCCCAGCGCCCCCTGCTCCAACAGCAAGCGCGCCTTGCGCACCGCGGGCACGAAGCGGTAGTTGAACGCCACCATGTGCTTTCCGGGGGCGTTGCGGGCCGCCTCCAGCATCCGCCGCGACTCCGCCGCGTTGCGACCCAGCGGCTTCTCGGACAGCACGTGCTTGCCCGCGTCCAGCGCCGCGATGTTCACCTCGGCGTGGATGTTGTTCGGCCCGCAGTTGTCGACCAGTTGGATCGCCGGATCGGCCAGCATCTCCCGCCAATCGGCATGGGCGCGCTCGAAGCCATAGCGGCGGGCAGCCGCCTCGGCGTCCGCGCCCAATCGCCCCGCCACGCCTCGAAGCCTCGGCCGCGCCGGCGGCGGATAGGCCATGTACGGCAGCGTCCGATAGGCATTCACATGCGCCTTGCACATGAAGCCCGTGCCAACCAGGCCGACGCCAATTTCGGGGATGGCCTCGCGCCCGTCCCCGCCCGCCGCAGCCACCATGCCCGCGCCTTCACTCATTGTTCGACGTTCCACCCGCCCATCAGCAGCACTCTAGCGAAATCGTGAGGGTGTCGGTCGGTGAACCGGGGAGATAGAGTGTCCCACCGTCAACGGTCGAAACATCTGCCGACGAGACTAGGGGCGGTCGGGAGTATCAGCCATGTCTGAGATAGCGATTTCGACCCTCGAGTCCGTAAACCTGCGAACGGTGTGGGCGGAAGAGGCGCAGCACTTCACGCCTTGGTTGGCGCAACCCGAAAACTTGGCGCGCTTGGGTGAGGCGCTAGGGCTCACGCTGGAACCACATGGAACCGAGCAGGCGGTCGGCGGCTTCAGCGCGGACATCCTCGCCCGGCGGCTGGACGGTGCGAGTGACGACGAGTCGTGGGTCGTAATCGAGAACCAATACGCAGGCACCGACCACGATCACCTGGGCAAGCTGCTGACCTATGCGGCCGGCCTGAATGCACGGACGGTGGTGTGGATTGCCGAGAAGTTTCGCGACGAGCATCGAGCTGCCCTGGATCTGCTGAACGCCAGCACCACTGGGGAGTACGCCTATTTTGGAGTTGAGATCGAGCTGCTGAAAATCGACGGCTCGCGGCCCGCGCCACGGTTCAACATCGTCGTCCAGCCGAATGACTGGGCAAAGACGACGAAGGCCAGGACGGGTGCAGGAGGTGAGTTGAGCGCAACCCGGCAGATGCAGCTCGAGTTTTGGACGGGCTTTCGAGAATTGATGGAGTCCGAAAGCACAATCGCGTGTGCGAAACCAGCTCCGTGGGCTTACATGGGCCACTACACCGGAATCCCACGAATCGAAATTCTATCGGTCTTCTCTACTTGGAATACGCCATCGAACAGCTGGTCAATCGGGGAACTGCGCGTCGAGCTGAAGTTCAGTGGCAGATCGGCCCAGGCACTGTTCGAGCAGCTTTCTGCATCCAGCGATGACATCGAGCGCGAGTCTGATCAGACGTACGCGTGGCACGATCAGACAGACGGCTTAAGGCCGCGTGTATTCGTTCAGCGCGATGCGAAAGTCGAGAACCGCGATGAGTGGCCAGAATACCGAGCGTGGCTAAATGCCGAAGTCGAGCGCATGTTCAGAGTCCTCGTTCCGAAAGTGCGTGAAATAGCCGGCTAGGTACACACCTGCAGGGCCGGGGCTATGGCTCGCCGTCGTCCCCAACCCCGACCTGAACACCGACATCGGCAAGATCTTTCTGGCCAGCTTCAATTCCCGCTACGGCATCGCCCCCTGGCCCTGGTTTCAAGGCTCCGCCTACGACGGCGTCTACATCGCCGCCGAGTGCCTGCGGCAGACCAACGACGACCAGGACGCCGGCGGCTTCCGCGACTGCCTCTACAACCTGACCTGGAGCGGAGCCATCGGCGACGACTACCGCTTTGACAAAAACGGCGACGTGGTCGGCGTGTCCCACGTCGTCATCGAGGTTCTTCCCGTTGCCGAGCGCACGCCCGAGAATCTCGGCTACCGCGTGCTGGGGCCGCCCGCCGCGCCGTAGCCCCGCTACCCCACCTCCAGCGCCAGGAGCCGGCACCGACTACCGAAGCCACTCGGCAACACACAAAAACACGCGGCGACGGCGTCGGAATGCGGACCAATCACTCACTGCCGCGGCGCCAACGAGCTTCCCCTGACTGCGTGCTCACGTTTTTCTCGTGCAAAGCGAGAACCGTGCGCACTGGAGGGGTGCGATGGGGGCATTGAGTTCGAGCATGCTGGTGGGCAGCAAAGGCGCGGGCCTCGCCCCTCGATGCCGCACCATGAACGCCTTCAAGATGGCGGCCTACGGTCTTGTGCTCATCGGAGCGGCGGGGCTGGTCAACTTCGTGGTTGCGCAGCACGCTTCCGGGCTTGACATCAACGCCCTGCTGGTAGCCAACAACATCCTCCAGATGATCGGCTCCCTCTGCCTGTTCGCCATCGGTCTGGGGCTGTATCAGGGTCGGCGTGGGTTCGTCCCCGAGGCGGAGTCTTCCGGCTAGGGTCGTGCGACCGGACGGCCGGTGGCTTTCAGCCGGCGCGGTGCTCTGGGATAATGCCGGTTGCTGTTGGAATGCGGGGGTTGGTGCGTGATGTGGCGGGCAACTCTGGTCGGCTTGGTCTTCGTTGTGCTGTTGGCCGCTTGTGGCGAGGGCTCGACGGATTCCACCGGATCCGCGGACGGAGGGCGTTACGACGCCTACCCAGAGATGGAAATCCCCAAGGGCGCGCCGTGGGTGGTCATCGCCACCAACATGGGGCGCATGACCTTCAACCTCTTCCTCGACGAGGCGCCGCTGGCGGTGAAAAACTTCCTGTTTCTCGCTAACGAAGGCTATTTCGACGGCGTGAGCTTCCACCGCCTGATCCCCGACTTTATGGTGCAGGGCGGCGACCCCACCGGCACTGGAACCGGCGGGCCGGGCTACAGCTTTGAGATCGAGCCGCCGCAGCGGCCCTACATCCGCGGCGGGCTGGCCATGGCCAACAAGGGCACGCCAAACTCCAACGGCTCGCAGTTCTTCATCATCCTGGACGACCTCACGGACCAGGAACGGCTAGCCCCGGACTTCACGCTCTTCGGCCAGCTCAAGGAGGACCACAAGCCATCGCTGGACACCTTGGCCAAGATCGAGGCCGTTCCGGTCGGCGCAAGCACTGACGGTGAGGGCTCGGCGCCGCAAGAGGAAATCACGATCTCGTCGGTCACCGTCGGGTACAAGTTCGACGACGGCTGCTCGGCCTCCTGGTCCGCCTGCTAGCACACCACACCGGCGACGCCGTCCGCCTGGCGGGCGGCGGGGTCGGACAGGACGGCAGGCTCTATCCAACGGCTTCAGCCGACTGCCCCCGAGGTGTCGCGCCTGGCCCGACACCAGCCTGAGCAGGCAGCGGCGCGCTGCCCGGCAGCGGTTGCTTATGCTGCACGTCCCATGCGGATACGCATCCGTCACGCCGTCGCTGACGACTACGAGGCCGCCTGCCAGCTTTGGTCGGAAGTCGATGCGCTACACGCGGCGCAGCTTCCTCACCTATTTCGGACCACTGAGCTGCCGGCCCGCTCGCGCCGTGCATTTGACCGAGACATCGAGGACACGAAGTGCGCTTTGTTCCTCGCCGAGATGGATGGCGCCGTCGTTGCGCTCGCGCGCGTGCACACCTACGAGCAGCCTGAACAGGCCGAAATGCCGGCGCTCATTCCACGGCGTTACGCCGAGATCGAGGAGCTTGCAGTTGCCAGCGCACATCAACGACGCGGCATCGCTTCTCGTCTGATGCGCGCGGCGCATCGCTGGATACGCGACCGCGGAATCAACGAGATCGAGCTCATCGTGTATGAGTTCAACGAGCCCGCAATGCGCCTCTATCGCAAGCTCGGGTATTCGCCTGCGGGCCGCAGGCTGTGGCGCAAGCTCGACTGACGCGCGCTCGACGCCACCCGCACCAAGGCGGCTGACCGGGCTCAGCCCATCATGCGCCCGTTGAGCGGCCGGTCTCAGCCGGCCGGGCGGATCACGTTCGACGTGGTGATGGGGAAGTAGGACTGGCCCTGCGTGAGCGGCCCGAACGGACCGAAGGCCACGAACACTCGATACGCGGGGTAGCGCCAGTCACGCAGGTCGTGGCCGAGCAGATAGATCTTGACCGGCTGCGTCGGGTCGTCGGGGTGATATTCCAGCACCGCCGCCTGGAAGTATTGTCGGATCACCCCGGGCACCGCGCTCGGGATTCGCAGCACCGCCTCTGGATCGTCGTCGTAGCGGGCCTCGGACTTCGGGAAGCCAAAGCTCCCGACGCCCCCCATCGCGGTGAAGTAGTCCAGGAAGCCGACATACGTCCCGTCAACGGCATAGTTCGACACCAGGTGTCCCCACGGTCCCAATTGCTCGCCGGGCTGGTCGCTCAGCAGACGCGGCTCCACGCCCAGATCCGGGGCGCCGTCCGCGCCGCCGCCGACGTAGTCCCACGCCAAGCGACGCTCAACCAAATACTCGCCGTCACTCACGTGGCAGTCCACCACCCCGCGCTGGTAGTACTGCGTCAGCGTTCCGGAGTGCTCCACCAGGACCTCGGAAATCGCGTGACCCCAGCGGGCCAGGCCCTGGGTGGCCTCGTAATAGCTCAGGAAGTTGCACTGCTGCTCGGACCCGTCGGCCAGCCCGAGGGTCAAGTCGGGGATGTTGTGCGACAAGTGTCGATCCGGGCTGCTGTGCAGCACGCGTCCCACCCGCAGCCCGAGTCTCGGGGCCGGCGGCAGTCCAGGCGCGGCGGTGGGCAGCGACGGCGCCGTGGCCGCCGCCAACCGCAGACGTTCGGGCGAGTAGACGTCTCCCTCGCTCAGCGCCGTGGCAGGGCCAAAGCTGGCAATGGTGGCGTGGAGCTCGTTCGGATACATCCGATCGCGCACGTCGTGGCCGAGCAGGTACACCTTCACCGGCTGTGACACGTCGTCCGGATGAAACTCCAGCACCGCCGCCTGGAAGTACTGCCGGATCACCGCTGAATCAGCGCCCGCAATGCCCAGGACCGCCCGCGGATCATCGTCGTAGCGCGCCTCGGTCTTCGGATTGCCGAAGCTATTCACGCCGCCCAGCGTCGTAAAGAAGGCGAAGAAGCCGGTGAAGGTCCCGTCCACCGTGTAGTCCGACACGCGGTGCCCCCAAGGCCCGTGCAGATCGCCGGGTTGGTCACTCAGCAGGTGCGGTTCAACGCCCAGGTCCGGCGCGCCCTCGACACCGCCGCCGATGTAGTCCCAGACGAGCCGACGCTCCACCAGCCGTCCGCCCTCGTGCTCATAACAGTCCACGACCCCGCGCTGGTAGTACTGCGTGAGCGTGCCGGGATACTCCTCCAGAACTTCGGAAATCGCGTGGCCCCAGCGGGCCAACCCTTGGGTGGCCTCGTAGTAGCTCAGGAAGTCGCACCGCTGCTCCGATCCGTCGGGCATATCCAAGATCAGGTCCGGGATGTTGTGGGCCAGGTGCGCATCCGGTTCGCTGAACAGCACCCGATTGACGCGAATCGCGCGGGCGGACGGTTTCGCCGGGGCGGGCGGCGGCGGCGGTGAGGTGACCGGCGTCCCAAGCGTCGGGGCCCTCACTGGATTGGCCGCCACATACTCCACCACGAAAATCTGACCCACCTGCAGCGGCGGCACGGAGGCGAAGCTGGAATACAGCTTGAAGGACTCGTTCGGATAGCGCCGATCGCGCAGATCGTCACCCAGCAGCCGCAGCATCACCGGGGCCAGCGTGTTCGGGTGAAACTCCATCACCGCCGCCTGGAAGTACTGCCGGATGAAGCCCTCCGTGGCGGCCGCGATGCCCAATTCCCGTCGCGGATCGTTGTCGTAGCGCGCGTCGCTCTTGGGATACCCGAACGACGGCACGCCGCCCAAGGCCGTGAAGAAGCTCAGGAATCCGGTGTAGGAGCCGTCCACGGCGTAGTCGGACACCCGGTGGCCCCAGGGGCCCAGCAGCTGGCCGGGTTGATCGCTGAGCAGGTGTGGCTCGTAGCCCAGGTCCTCCGAGCCATCGATCCCACCGCCAAAGTGGTCCCAGGCCAGCCGCCGCTCCATCAGCCAGGCGCCCTCACGCTCGTGGCAATCCACCACTCCACGCTGGTAGTACTGCGTCAGCGAGCCGGGACGCTCTTCGAGAACCTCGGATGTCGTGAAGCCCCAACGGGTCAGCCCACCGGTGCTTTCGTAGTGCGTGAGGAAGTTGCAGGTGGTCTGGGACCCATCCGGCAGCGTGAGCAGCAGGTCTGGGATGTTGTGGGCCAGGTGCACGTCCGGCACCTCATACAGCACTCGCACGACCCGCAGCACGAGCGACGACGGCACACGCAGCGGCGGCGTCGGTCCTGGCTGCTGCCCCGACAAGCCAACGGTTGACGGTTGCTGCGAGGTGGTCGTCTCGGGCGGGGCCGCCACAACCTCCACTTGCTTGCTGGCGACCCGCTCCTCCGTCTGGTCGCTATCGACCCTGACCGTCAAGATGATGTGGGGAATGTGAGCGGCCTGGAGCAGCCCGAAGGTCCCCGACACGGTTGTCGATGCACCGGGGGCCAGGTCGCCCAGCGATTGCCAGGCGGCCGCGGGATCCAAGGACGTGTCGCGCCAGGTCACGCCCGTCAGGGGCTCGGTTCCGGTGTTGCTGGCCCTCACCGTGTAGGTCAACGTCTGGCCCACCTCAGCCGGTCCCTCCGGCACGGTCAGCGACACGTCGAGCGAGACCGGCGTTTCCGACGACTCGTCGTCCGGCGTCGACGTGCCCGATGGCGGGGTACTGGAGGTGCCGGGAGTGTCGGGGGTGCTGGGCGTAGACGGCGTACTCGGGCGAGATGGCCGCTGCCCCACCCGGTTCGAAACCGTCTGGTCGGTGATCGTTGCGACGTCGTTGCCGGCCGGGTCTTGAAGCACGCCCGAGTCATCGCCAGTGGTCCGATCGGTGTAGGTCACCTTGATGTCCTGGTCGGCGGTCACCGCCGTTTCGAGGCCCAGAACCACCGTGCGTCCGCGGATGGTCACCGGCGTGCCCGACGAGAGACTCACCGATTCCCCGTCCACCGTGACGGTGAAGTCGCTGTCCGCTGGGACGCTCGTGCTGTCCAAGACCTCGTCGAAGGTCAGGATGATCCGGCCGCCGTCTCTTGATGTCTCGGCCTGAACCAGCGTGGGCGCCTGGGTATCGGTGACCGTGGAATTGTTGGTGACCGGCTCGGTCAGACTGGATGCGTCATTGCCGACCGAGTCCTGAATCGCGTTTCGGTCATTCACCCCGGCGGTCGGATCGGTGTAGATGACCGCGACCGTCTCACCGGCCGTAACCACAGTTCCCATCCCCAGGGTTACGGTCTTGCCACTGACCTCCACCGTCGAGACATTGCGCCGTTCGCCCTGCACCGTGACCGCGAAATCGGAGGTTCTCGGTTTGTTCTGGCTATCGAGGTCTTCATCAAAGGTCAAGACAACCGTCAGCCCATCGCTCGTCGTGGCCGCGATCAGGAATTCCGGAGCTCGCTCGTCCGGCACCGTGGAGGCATTCGTGACCTCCTGGTCGGCCAGGCTGGCCGCGTCATTGCCTGCGGGGTCCTGAATTGCATGAGTGTCATTGACGCCATCGGTCGGATCGGTGTAGCTCACGCTGACGTCTTGGTCCGCCGTCACTGCGCTGTCCAGCCCCAGCATCACCGTGCGACCACGGACGGTCACCGGCGAATTCGACGAGAGATCCGCCGATTCTTCGTTCACCGTGACCGCGAAGTCGACAGCCGACGCTATTCGCAGATCGTCCAGCACCTCGTCGTAGGTCAGGACGATCGTGCCGCCGTCGCTCGACAGCACCGCCCGTACGAAGCTCGGCGCCGTCGTGTCGGCGACCGTGGAGGCATTGGTAACCGTTTTGCTCAGGCTGGCCGCGTCATTCCCGGCCCGGTCCTGAATCGCGTTGGCATCGTCCACACCGGCGGTCGGGTCGGTGTAGGCCACCGTGACCACCTGGCCCGTCGTGATTGCCGCGCCGAGCCCTAGATCGACCGTTCTACCGCTCACCGTCACTGTCGAGATGTCCCGACGCTCGCCCTGCACCGTGAGCCCGAAGTTGGCGGTTCGCGGTTTTCGCTGGCTATCAAGGATTTCGTCGAAGGTCAGGGTGATCGTGAGCCCATGGCCCGAGGTCGCCGCGCTCACAAACTCCGGTGCCCGCTCGTCGGGGACCGTGGAGGCATTCGTGACCGTCTGGTCGGTTAGCGTGGCCGCGTCATTGCCTGCTGGGTCTTGGATCGCTCTGTTGTCGTTGCCGGAGGTCGGGTCCGTATAGGTCACGGTGACGTCCTGGGCTGTCAGTACCGCGGTGTCCAGCCCCACCACCACGGTCCGGCCGCGCACGTCGCCCGTCGAAGTCACCGACAGGTCCACCGACTCGCCATCAACCTTGACGGTGAAGTCGCCGTCCCCCGGACCGTTGTCGGCATCCAGCACTTCATCAAATGTCAGCGTGATCGTGCCGCCGTCGCTGGACACCACTGCCCGCACGAAGCCGGGTGGCGTCGCGTCCGCGACGGTGGAGGCGTTCGTAGCCAACCAACTCACCAGGCTGGCCGCGTCGTTGCCGGCCGCGTCCTGGATCGCCTTCGTGTCGTTCACCCCAACCGTCGGATCCGTGTAGGTCACGGCGACGGTCAGATCCGAGGTGATCACACTGGCCATCCGAAGCGCCACGTCAGTCCCGCTGACCGCGACCGTCGAGACCGGCCGCCGCTCACCCTCCACCGAGACCACGAAGTCGGCGGACCTCGGACCATTGCCGCCGTCCAAGGTTCTCGTCGTAGGTCAGCGTCAGCGTCAGGCCGTCGCTTGACACCGCCGCACTTTGGAATTTGGGAGCCTGCTCGTCGGGCACCGTGGAGGTATTGGCGACCGACTGGTCGGTAAGAGTCGCCGCGTCATTGCCCGCCGGATCCTGGATGGCGTTGGGGTCGTTGTCCGCGCTGGGATCGGTGTAGGTCACTTTGACGTCCTGGCCCGCCGTAACCGCGTTGACCAGGTTCACCAAGACTGCCCGGCCGCTGACATTCACCGAGGAGACATCAGCCGCCTGCCCGGCCACCGTCACCGCGAAGTCGCCGGTCGACGGCCGGTCCGTGTCGTCAAGCACCTCGTCGTAGGTCAGCGTAAGCGTGCCGCCGTTGCTCGACATGGCCGCCCGCACGAATCTCGGCGCCCTCGTGTCGGCAACCGTCGAGGCATTCGTGACGTCACGCTGGTACAGGTCGGCCGCGTCATTGCCCGCGCGGTCCTGGATCGCGTTGGTGTCGTCGACGCCGTGCGTCGGATCGGTATAGGACACCAGAACCACCTGGCCTGTCGTGACCGCGCTTCCGAGCCCCAACTCAACCGTCTTCCCGCTCACGCTCACCGTGGAGACGTCTCGAGATTCGCCCTGCACCTTGATCTCGAAGTTCCCGGCGGCAGGCTCGTTCTCGCTGTCCAACACCTCGTCGTAGCTGAGGATGACCTTGGTGCCGTCGGTGGACGTTGTCGCGTCCTCGAATTCCGGCGCCCGCTCGTCGAGCACCGTGGAGGCATTGGTGACCTCCTGGTCGACGAGGCTGACGGCGTCATTGCCGGCCGGGTCCTGGACGGCATTCGGGTCGTTGTTCGCGCTCGGATCCGTGTAGGTCACCTTGACGTCCTTGAGTGACGGCACCCTGCCCGCCAAGAACAGCAGGACCGTCCGGTCCCTGACGTCCAGCGAGGAAATCGCCTCCGAATCCCCATCCACCGTGACGGCGAAGTCGGTGGTCGCCGGTTCGTTCACGTCGTCCAGCACCTCGTCGTAGGTCAGGGTGATCGTCCAGCCGTCGCTGGCCAGCACCGCCCGCACGAACTGCGGCGCCCTACTGTCGGCGGTCCCCGAGGCGTTGGTGATTTCTCGCTCGCTCAGGTCGGCCGCGTCGTTCCCCGCCCGGTCCTGGATCGCGTTGGTGTCATCCACGCCGTCCGTCGGATCCGTGTACGCGACGGTGACCACCTGACCGCCCGTAACCGCGGTGCCAAGCCCCAATTCAACCGTCTTCCCGACACGGTCACCGTGGAGGCGTCCCGCTGTTCGCCCTGCACGGTGATCTCGAAGTTCGCGGTTGCCGGTTTGTTCGCGCTGTCCAGGATCTCGTCGTAGGTCAGGATGATCTTGGCGCCGTCGCCGACGTGGTCGCGCTCTGAAACACCGGCGCCACCTCGTCAAGCACCGTCGAGGCATTGGCGACCATCTGGTCAACCAAGCTGACGGAATCATTGCCGGCCACGTCCTGAATCGCGTTGGAGTCATCGTCGCCCGTCGGATCGGTGTAGCTCACCGTGACGTCCTGGAGTGACAGCACTCCCGTGCCCAACCCCAGCACGACCGTCCGGCCGCTCAGGGTCACCTGCGAGGGCTCAGCCCCCACTTCATCCACGGTGACCGTGAAGTCCGTGGTCGCCGGCCCGTTCGCGTCGTCCAGCACCTCGTCATAGGTCAGCGTGATCGACCTGCCATCGCTCGACATGACCGCTCGCACGAATTCCGGAGCCGTGGAGTCGGTCACCTCGGACGTATTCTCGACACCTTCATCGATCAGACTGGCCGCGTCGTTGCCCGAGCGGTCCTGAATCGCGAACAGGTCGTCGATGCCGACGGTCGGATCGTTATAGGTCACCGTGACCGTCTGGCCCGTGGTGATCGCGGTGGCGAGCTTTAGTGCAACCGTCTTCCCGCTTACGGTCGCGGTGGAGACGCCCCGGCGCTCGCCCTGCACCTTGATCTGGAAGTTGGCGGTCGCGGGCCCGTTGCCGTCGTTCAGGATCTCGTCGTAGGTCAGGGTGATGGTGGCGCCGTCGGTTGACATCGCCACGCTCTGAAATAGCGGCGGCTGCCGGTCGAGCACCGTGGAGGCGTTGGTGACCTTGTGGTCGTCTAGGTCGGCCGCGTCATTGCCCGCGGCGTCCTGAATCGCATTCGCGTCGTCGCCACCCGTCGGATCGGTGTAGCTCACCGTGACGTCTTGCAGCTCCCGCACCGCGCTGGCCAGCCGCAGCACGACATTGCGACCGCTGACCGTGACCGCCGAGTTCGATGACAGGTCCGCCGATTCCCCGTCCACTTCGACCGCAAAGTCGCTGGCCGCCGGTCCGGCCGCGTCGTCCAGCGCCTCGTCGTAGACCAGCGTGATGCTGAGGCCGTCGGTGGACATCGCCGCCCGCTCAAATCTGGGCGCGCGGTTGTCCTGGGCTTGGGAATCGTTCGGGACCGGCTCGTTCTCGAGCGTGGCCGCGTCGTTGCCCGAGCGGTCCTGGATCGCATTTCCGTCGTCGCCGGTGGTGGGATCGAGGTAGCTCACCGTGACGGTCTGCTCCACCGTCACCGGGCTGGCCAGACGCAACTCGACCTGCCGGTTGTCGACGCTCACGCGCGAGACGCCGCGCGCTTCGCCCTCGACGGTCACCTCAAAGTTCGTAGTTCCCGGCCCGGCCTGGCTGTCCAGAATCTCGTCGTAGGTCAGGGTGATCGTGTTCCCACCACTCGACAACGCGACGCTTTGAAAGATGGGGGCAGCGCCATCGTCGACCGTGGAGTCATTCGTGACCGTCCGTTCGCTCAGGTCGGCCGCGTCGTTGCCGGAGCGGTCCTGAATCGCGTTCTCGTCATTGCCGGACGTTGGGTCTTCATAGGCCACGGTGACGCCCTGGTTTTCCGTCACTGCGGCGCCGAGGTCCAGCCTGACCTCCCGGATCCGCACGCCCACGGTGGATACCGTTACCTCCTGGCCGTCCACCTTGACGGTGAAGTCGGTGGTCGCGGGTACGTTCGAGCTGTCCAGCGACTCGTTGTAGGTAAGGACGATCGTGAGACCGTCGCGCGACAGCTCGGCCATTTCGAAACTCGGCGGGACCTCGTCGGTGGACGGCGGGTCGGCGTCCGGCTGGCCGCGGGGGCACACACTGTTGCTGGTCAACCGAGCGAAGCCGATGTTGTCGAGGCTGGCGGGCACGTCCGCCGCCTCGATATTCAGCTTGTTGTTGTCCAACAGCAGGATCCGCAGCTTGCCAGGATCAACCGGCTTCAGGTTGCCAATATCTCCCAGTTCACTCGGGATGTTTCCGGTCAGGAAATTGCACGAGAGATTGATGTAGTCCACGTTCTGGAGGTCGCCCAGCTCTGACGGAATGTCAAGGCTCAACGCGTTGTCGTCCAGGTTCAGGCTCTCCAGGCTCGTCATGTCGCCCAGCTCGGACGGAATGGCGCCGCTCAACTCATTCCGCGACAGGCCCAAGTCCGTGAGCAGCGTGAGGTCGCCCAGATCCGACGGGATGGCGTCGTTCAGACGATTCGTGCCAAGGATGAGCTTTTCGAGGTTCGTGAGGTCACCCAACTGCGAGGGGATGGAGCCGCTCAGCTGGTTTTCATTCAGGAACAGCTCTCGCAGGTTGCTTAGGCGGCCAAGCTGAGACGGGATTCGGTTCTCCAGGCTGTTGCCTGACAGGTCGAGGAGTTCGAGTGCGGCAAGGTTGCCCAACTGCGACGGGATCGAACCGCTCAGCTTGTTCCCCCAGGCGTTCAGCGACTCCAGCTTCGTGAGATTCCCGAGCGACGTGGAAATGTTCCCGTCAAAGTTGTTGTCGCTGAGCGAAAGGGCGGTCAATTCTGTGAGATTTCCCAACGCGGACGGGATTGACCCCGAGAAGTTGTTGTCGTCGAGTGCCAGCCCCTTCAGCGCGCTCAGGTTCCCCAAGCTGTTGGGGATCGGGTTGTTGACGGTCGCCGGTGGGGGATCCCCATCCGTGGGGTGGGTTTCCAGGCCGAGGAAGTTTCGATCCAGCGACAAGTACTCCAACGCGCTCAGGTTGCCGAAGTCGCTGGGAATCCCGCCGCTCAGTTGGTTGATTGAAAAACTCAGATACCGCAGGTTGCTCAGGCTGCCCAGCTCGGTGGGGATGCTGCCGGTCAGCTCGTTCTGGTCCAGGCGCAACTCTTCCAGGTTCGACAGGTTGCCCAGTTCGGCCGGGATCGAGCCGGTCAAGCCGATCCCCCACATCTTGAGAAACCGCAAGTTGGGAAGGCTGCCCAGCCCGGCGGGGACCGTTGGGTCAGTAGCGCCGCCCAGCGTGAACGTCCCACCGAACATCGTCCTGTAAATCTCCAGCGTCGAGACCCCGCGTGCTTGAGAGGCGAAAATCCCGTCCCAATGCTCCATATCAAGGAACTCGTTCCAGTTCAGCTGGTTGTTGGGATCCAGGTCGCCCTTGAGATCGATCAGCGTGCGGCAGTCCCGGATCCGAGCGGCGCTGTCCTGCGATGCGCAGTGACTGCTGGCCGCGGCCGGCGGCGCCACGCTCCACAGAGCAGCCAAAACCGCCAGCCCGGCCATGGCGACAGGGATGACGACGCGGCGCAACGAGCTTTGGGTGGGTCGGCGGCGCGGTGCGGCCCTCAACATGGGACGTTCCGAGAGGGTAGGGCGCCGGGAGAGGCTGCGGCGGGCGCCGCTTGAAGGGCGCGTGCGTGGAACGACGTTTCCATCGCACCGTCCGGCAGGTGCAGCCTCCCTTAGCGAACGTTCCGGACCGGGACGCCTAGCGCCCTCAGCCTGGAAACGTAGCGTAGCCCGAATGCCGCGTGACCGTCAATTAACCGGGCGCCCAAATCCGCGCGCCGCAGCGGGCGCCGTCGGTCCCCGCGAAGCTCGGTTTGCCCTCGTTGCTTCGCCCCCCGGATCCGCTTCAAAGCACGGTCTTGGGCCGCTGCTTGGCCGGATCAAAAAAGGGCACCCGCACCACCTCAGCGTCCACGATGCCGTCCTTGGGGAGCCGCACGTTGACGCGGGTGCCTCGCCGCCAGTGCGTGGCCGGCATGACCGCCAGGGCAATGTTCGATCCGACGCTTGGGGACCAGAAGGCGCTGGTGACATAGCCCACGTCGTGCCCGGCGTCGCGGTCCTTCACCAGATAGAAGTCCTCGTTGTACCAGGCGATCGGCTCACCGCCGACCCTCAACCCAACCAGGCGCTGCCTCACGCCCTCGGCCTTGATCCTGGCCAGGGCGTCCTTGCCGATGAAGTTGTGCTTGTTCAGATCCACCTGCCAGCCGAGCCGCACCTCATAGGGATTGTTCTCAATATCCAGGTCCTGGCCGTAGGACAGGATTCCCGCCTCCAGACGCCGGATATGACTGGGCGCGATCACCTTCAGGTTGAATTCTTCGCCCTGCTCCAGGATGTAGGGCCAGACGTCGTCCGCGTGGAGCATGGCGTCGTGCAGGTATATCTCGAAGCCCACTTCAGCGGAGAAGCCGGTGCGCGAAATCGTCACCGCGTGGCCGTTCAGCATTGCGTGAAGCAGGCCGTAGTACGGGATTTGCCGCACCTGCGGCCCGAACATCTTCTCCATCAGCGGCGCCGACTTCGGCCCTTGGATCTGGACCGGAGCCACGTCGATCTCGTTGATCGCGACGTCGAATCCCGCGTTGGCGTTGACGCCCTGCGCCCAAAGGAGAACATCGGAATCCGAGATGCTGAACCAGAACTCGTCATCGGCGACCCGCAGCAGCACCGGGTCGTTGATGACGCCGCCATGCTGGTTGCACAGAATCACATAGCGCGCCTGCATTGGCGGCAGGAGGGCATGCACGTCGCGCGTGATCAGCAGGTTGACGAAGTCGGCGGCGTCCGGGCCTTTGACCTGAATCTGCCGCTCGACCGCAACGTCCCACATGCTGACGTGCTGGGTCAGGTAGCGGTACTCCTCGAGCAGCCCTCCATCCTCCGGCCTGATGTACGCGCGCGGGTGGTAGAGGTGGTTGTAGGTGGTGTAGGCCCAGCATCCGGCGGCCTTCGACAGGTGCCACCACGGCGACTTCCTGATGCGAGTGGAAATCAGGATCCGTGCGTCGCTGTTCCCGCTCTGCCGCAGGTTGATCGGCACCCGACGCCGCTTGAGTCCGTCAATCACGAGCGTTTGCGTCACCTCGGGACCTCCAGTCGCCGTCGGTCGTTACACCGATTCGGCATCTCGCCAACCGCCAGCGAGTCAGTGTGGCTCACGCCTTCATCCGCCTGCCGTGCGGATCGTACAGAGGCTCATTCGCCACCGTCGCCTGCAGACGCTCGCAAAAGTAAAGGACATCAACGGTTGTTCCCGCCTCGGCATGGCTGAGCGGCAGATAGCCATACACGATGCCGCGGCCGATGGAGTGCCCGTAGTTCGCGCTGGTCACGTAGCCCAGCACGCGCTCGCCGTCCAAGACGGGCTCCTTGCCCATGACCACACTGCCGCGATCGTCCAGCGTCATGCAGCACAGCCGGCGCGTGAGTCCCTGCGCCCGCGACTCACCCAGCGCCTGTTTGCCGATGAAATCGCCTTTCCGCATCCGCACTGCGAATCCCAGGCCCGCCTCGTATGGGTTGTACTCGGTGTGGATGTCATTCCCCCAGAACCGGTAGCCCTTCTCCAGCCGCAACGAGTCGAACGCGCCGCCGCCCGCGGCGATCAGCCCAAGCGGCCGGCCCGCCTCCCAGAGCGCGTCCCACAGCTGCAACCCCTGCTCGGCGGGCGCGTAGATCTCCCACCCAAGCTCGCCCACATAGGAGATGCGCAGCGCCAACGCGGGAACCCCGCCTACGGTTATCGGCCTCGCGGTCATGTACGGAAAGCCGGCGTCGCTCACGTCGTCCTCGCAGACACGGCCCAGCACGTCGCGGGCCCGCGGTCCCCACAAACCCACGCAGCATTGCTCTGATGAGACATTCGCCACGCGCACCGAGCCGTCGTCCGACAGATGCGACTCGATCCAGTCGAGGTCGTGCGGCCCCGTGCCTCCGGCGGTGACCACCAGAAAGCGCTCCGCGTCGAGCCGCGTCACCGTCAAGTCGCACTTGATTCCCCCGCGCGGCGTCAGCATCGGCGTGTAGGTGATCGACCCGACCGGCTTGTCCATCTGGTTGGACGCCAGGCGCTGCAAAGCGCCAATCGCGCCCGGGCCGGTCACCTCGAACTTTGCAAAGGGCGTGAGGTCGAACAGCGCCGCGCGCTCACGGGAGGCCACGTGCTCCGCCGCCACCGTTGGCGACCATTCCCGCGCCGCCCAGCCGCTACGCGACGCGCCGCTGACGCTGAGTGAGTCGAGCAGCTCCCGGTTGGCGTCGTACCACTGCGGGCGCTCCCACCCCGCGTTCTCGAAAAAGACGGCCCCCAGCTCCCGTTGCCGCTCGAAGAACGGCGTCAGGCGGATGTTGCGGGGACTGGCCGGCTGCTGCTGCGGGTGGATGATGTCGTACACCTCGCGGTACTGCTGCGCCGCCCGCGCCCGGACATACCCGCGGTTGTGCATGTGCGGGTGGAAGCGCCGGATGTCGCACTCCCGCAGGTCGACCGTCGGCTCGCCGTTCACGATCCACTCGGCGACCGCCTTGCCCACGCCTCCGGCATGGGTGATCCACACCGCCTGCGCCGACCAGAACCCGCGCACCTCGGGCGATTCGCCGAGTACCGGAAAGCCGTCGGTGGTGAAGGAGAACAGGCCGTTGAACTTCCGCGTCAAGGTCGCGCCTTCGAGGCTGGGAATCACCTCCCGCGCCGCCGCCATCCCGCTCTCGAAGTGTTCCGGCGTAAACGGCATCTCGGCCGGGGCGATGGGCGCCTCGCCGTGGTCGAGGATGTCCGCCGCGTCCAAAACCAGCGGCTCGTGGAGGTACGAGCCAATGCCGATGGCCTCGCCCACCTGGCGGAAATACATGGCTTGGTCCTGGTGGCGCACGATCGGCAGCGAAATGTCCTCGGTGCTGCCGGCCAGGTCCGGCAGGGGCGTGGTCACCGCGTAGAGGTGCTGCAACGGCGACAGCGGAATCGGCACGCCGGCCAGACCGCCGAGACTCGGCGCCCAGATACCGACGGCTGAAACCACCAAGTCCGTCTCGATATCGCCCCGGCTGGTCTGCACCCCGGCCATGCGGCCGTCGTCGATCCGGAACCCGGTCACCTTGACGTTGCCGTGGAACGCCGCGCCGTTTCGCTCCGCCTCATGCGCCATTGCCTCCGCCGGCCTGGTCGCGTTGGTCTGGATGTCCGAGGGGACATATATCGCCCCCAGGATGCGCTCGGACAGCAAGGGAAAGAGATCCCGCGCCTCGGCGGCGCTTAGCGAGTGCGCCTCCACGCCCCAGCTCATGCCGTACCCGACCTTTCGCTTGAGGTCGGCGAGCCGCTCGGGCGTCCAGGCCACCTCCAGGCTGCCCACGGTCTTGGCGCAAGGAACGCCGTCGAGTTCCATCCGCGACCACAGCTCGACGGTGTATTGCGCGAAGCTCGTCATGGTCTTGGAGGCGTTGATCTGGAAGACCAGTCCCGGCGCGTGGGACGTGGAGCCGCCGGTCTCGAACAGCGGGCCCTGGTCGACGACCACGATGTCCCGCCACCCAAGCTGCGTCAGGTGATAGGCCACGCTGCAGCCGGCGATGCCGGCGCCAACAACGACCGCCCGGGCGTGTCTCGGCAGCATGGCGTCAGGCATGTGCGTCTAGAGAATCCAGAATCGGTTTTGCAGTCCTACCCTAATACTCATACCGCGCGGCAAGCTCCGGCTGGTGTTCGCTCAGCCAGGATCGCAGCGTGGCGTCCTCTCCGCCTCAGTGGGCTCACCTCGCCGACTCACACACCGGCAACCCAAGTCTGTCGAGATTGCTGGATGGGATCTTCTGCAGCGCCGGTGGGATGCAGCCCGTAAACCAATTATTCTCCGCCGCCGGATAGCCTCCAACGTACAGACTCTCCAGGTTGACCAGTTGACCGAGTTCCGCCGAAATCGGGCCCGTCAGCGGGTTGCGATGGAGATAAAGAACTCTCAGTTGCGTCAGTCGGCCGAGCTCCGCTGGAATTGAGCCATTCAGTCGATTCTGGGCGAGATTCATGCCGGCCAGTTGCCCCCGTCGTCCCGGATCATGGGCCGCTTCCCTCGAGAAAGTTGTATTCCACGAGGATTAGACTCAGTTCGGGCAGGGCACCCAACTCTCGCGGCAGCTCTCCGCTCAGATAGTTCCAACGGACATCGAATGCTTGGAGGTGCGTCAGGTTTCCCAACGTCGGCGGGAGAACGCCACCCAAGTGATTCGAGTTGAGCCATAGTTGACGCAGGTGCGTCAGTCGGCCGATGGCAGCCGGGATCACGCCCGACAATCCGCGCCCTTCGAGGTTGAGCACGTGCACCCGCAGCGGCGACCCGCCGAGGATCACGCCGTCCCAATCCCGGATCGAGCGATCCGCGCTCCAGTTCAACCGCACGGCGCCGGCTAGTTCGTCCCGCAACTCCAGCAGCGTTTCGCAGTCGTCGATCAGGCCGGGGTGCGCGTCCGGTTCCGGGACGGCCGTACCCGCGGCGCACGCGGGGCCATTCGCAAACAGCTCCCAGGGACGGCACAGGTCCAGGTGCGGCGCCGGGGTCCCGCAATCACCGACGTGCTCGGGAACCTCGGGAATCTCGCGCCGGGGGGCCGCGGGAAGAAATTCGCCGTCCTGGTCTTGCATGAGGACGATCTGAATGTCCCCGCCGTCGGGCGCCATGGTGTATAGCGCCACGCCCGGGCGGTCGTCCCGTGCCATATTTGAGCCGGCGGACGGCTGAGCACCGCAATGCGCGTGCCATCCGGCGACCACGCCGGCACCACCCGCCATTCACGAACCATGTGGTGTCGATCGTGATCCGTGTATGGCCGACGGCCGTTCCATCCACCGTCACCACGCAGGCCGCGTCGCCGCAGCTGTAGACGATCTTGGAGCCGTCCGGCGACCACGCTATGTGTGGGATCCACGCCGGCGTCGGCCCGGCGATGTCGACTCCAACCTGAACTCGGATCCGCCAATTCACGATCGTCGTCACGCGCCGCAGATCCGATCCATCGGCGGCCACGGTAAACAGCGCCATTTCCTCGCCATCGAGTTTGGCGAAGGCCAGGCGTCGCCCATCCGGCGACCACGCCGGGACGCTTGACGCGAGGGTCAGGCGCTCGGCATATCCAGTACTGGCATCGATCAAATGGATCGCCTCCTCCGGCTGCCTTGGATCGTCGTCGCCTACCGTGATCGCGATACGCTGGCCATCCGGCGACCAAACGGGAATTTCAAGGGTTCCTCGCTTCGGGTTTCGCAGGTCGGAGACGAGCAACCGGCTGTCGGATCCATCGGACCTGCTCGTAAAGAGCTGAAGCCATCCAAGGCTCCGAACGAAGGCAAGCCGCGTGCCGTCCGGCGAAAGCGCCGGGACAAAGTCGTTAACGGCGTTCCTCGTAATCCGCTCTCGCCGGCCGGTGTCGATGTGCATGCGCGCAATCTCGCGGTGAAATCCACCTGCGCGCTGGACATTCGAACGCTGCACACCCTCACGGCCACTCGCCGAATTCGGCGGCGGATCGGCATACTCAAGCGTGCTATAGGTGATATATTCGCCGTCCGGCGAGACATCAAAAGTGACTCTTGGCCTGCTGACATTCCAATCCTCGCGCATCGGATGGTTCACACTGATGTCCACCAGCCGCCGTATCCACGACCCGTCCGCTGCGGCCAAATAAATCTCGCGGTCGCGACCAAACAGAATTTGGTCGCGACCTGGCCGCCACTTCACTTCCGGTGGGCGCAACGGCCCATACGACAAATATTGAGCACCTGATCGCGACACTTCCGTCGCCATCCCGCCGGTCCGACAGCACCCGCTAGCCCCCGGCGGATCGTGCCCCGACGGAGACTGCTGCATGGTCTCCGAACTCGATACGGGCCGCGCGGCGATCGTCCGAGAGCCCGGGCCGGCAACCGAATCATCAATGTCACCGCCCAATGATGCGCTCGCAGTCACGTCGGCCGCTTGAGGCAGCATCACACTCGTTCCACTCCACCACGCATTGGCGTCATTGCCGGACAGCACAAGCGCGCCCAGAAGGCCCAAGCTTGCCGCCAGCCCCGCTAGGATCCGCACGGACTTCCACGTCCGACGACCTAACGTGCAACATCGCCAAAGCCGAAAGATATTCACGTGACTCAATACCGCCCGTACAAAAACCTGATCGCTAGCAAATTAAACGGCATGAGACTGCAATACTGCGAACCCAGCTTCACGTCAGCCACCCAATTGATCCTCATCACAAGGATGAGTCCATCTCGCCGGTTCATGCCACGCAGTGTTGGGCCTTCCTCAATATTCAAACCTCGCGGCAAGCTCTGGCTGATGCTGCCGGAGCCACGCCCGCAGTGGGACGGTCTCGTCGGTGATCTCCATGCGCCCGGCAGGTGTTTCGATTATGTCAAGAAGCTGCCGGCGAATCGGGTCGCCAATACTTCGCGCGACGTGCCCGGGCGGCAGCACGTTGTCCGAGTGCAGCCAGCGGTAGGCATAGGCGAAGAACAAGACCTTCCGCGTGATGTCCGAGTAGTTCGGACTGCCGCTATGCCACACGCGGGCATCGAAAATCAGCGCGTCACCGGCACGCGAGAGGATCGGCTCAGCGCCTGGAACAAGGCCGCCGCCCCCCGGCTTGACCCCAACGCTCCGCCGTCGGTGGCTTCCCGGAACCACCCAGAAATTGCCCATGTCGGGTTTGGCGACATCCGTGAGGAAGTAGCCGACCTTTAACGACAGCCGCGCCGGAATCTCGATCTCGGGCATGTCAAGGGTTCGGCGACCGTTGTCTTGATGCCACCCCCCGGGTCCCCGTGGACCCTCGCGCGGCTCCGGCGGCGTGAGCATGAGATGCGTGTTGTGCAGGAAGATATTCCAGCCCAGGATTCCCCACACTTTCGGGAAGGTCGCTGGGTGGTCGATGAGGTCCACGAACGCCGGATCAAGTCCCGCCGCGTTCAAGTGCTGCACCCGGTTCGTGACGCCGGCATAGGTCTCTCCGGCGGCGAGCCGGCCCTCGCGGTGCAGACGGTCGATCACATCGACGAGCTCAGCGGCGTGATCTGGGCTAGCGCGCCCTCGACATGCAGATACCCGTCGCGCTCGAAGGCTTCCTGCTCCGCGGCGGTCAGCGCGTGCCTCAGGCAGTCAGCGTCCACTGTCCGGTCTCCCGCACGCGCCTGTGGCGCGAACCTAGCACAGGGCTCGGGCGCCTCTAGGCCGAGTCTCCGCGCGTCCGTTCCCACTCCTCACGCAGGATGCCGTAGCAGGCATCGTCCACGTGTTCGTCCCGCACCTTTCGATGGCCCCGCAGCACGCCTTCGCGCGTCATGCCGACCTTCTCCATGACGCGCCACGATTGACGGTTCCGCACGTCCGAGCGCGCATTGATCTTGTGCAGGGCATATCGCTCGAATCCCCAATCGATGACGGCCCGCGCAGCCTCCGGCACGATTCCGCGGCCCCACACCGACCGAGCTAATAGGTAGCCCAGCTCGGCAATCTCGTCCCGCGCTCTGACGTGCAGGCCGATGGTGCCGACCACGTGTCGCTCCCAGACCATCGCGAATATTGCTTCGCTCGACCAATCGTCAAGCACCCGACGCGCGACATATTCCTCCGCATCGTCACTCGTGTACGGCTGGGGCAGGTCGAGGAAGCGCGCCAGCTCGGGATCCGACGCGTACGCGAGCACGTCGTCGACATCACCAAATTCGAGCGGCCGCAGCAGCAGGCGTTCGGTCGTCAACTCGACTCGCTGGTTCAGATCGTGGCTCATCGCCTCGTCGCCAGAAGATGGCGTGGCCGCAAGAACCGATTGGCAGCGCTGGCAACACGCATAGGTTCACTCAGCGTAGGATGGCGCGTTACGTCGCGGCAACGGGTCGAAGCGATGCATCAAATCAAGCGGCTGTGCCTCGCCGCGATGGTTTGCGCCCTGCTCGCGGCGTTTGCGCCGTCGGTCGCGGCCCTCGAGTGCGAGGGCATTCCCCTCGACGGCGGCTGCCTCTTCACCGTCACCGGCGGCGACACCCCCGACCCCGATGACGGCTTTGCCGTCACCAACGCCTACGACGTGCCCCTGTGGGACTTCGTCAAGGCCCGCGACCGCGACGCGCTCGGCTATCCCATCAGCCAGCGCTGGATCGACGGGCCCTTCACCCTGCAGGCCTTCCAGAAGGTCATCCTGCAGTGGGACCCGGGCAAGCGCCGCATGAACTACTACAACACGCTGGATGTCCTGGCCAATCGCTACCCCGAGGTCGAGCTGCCGTTCGTCCCGGCGCACCAGGTGCTGGAGGAAGACCGCGGCGCGAGCTTCGGCGCGATCATCCGCAACCACCTGGCGCTGCTCGACCAGAACGAGGCCATCAAGGCGCGCTTCCTCAGCGAGCCCGACTGGCTCAACCTCTACGGGCTGCCCATCCGCTACGAGGAACGCGAGATCGACGGCCACCCCCAGGGCGTCCAGATGCTGCGCTCCCAGCGGACGGTCTTTGTGGTCTGGAACGTGCCAGCGCCGGGCACGACCGTTGGACGCGTCAACCTGCAGAACGTGCCCGACAAACTGAAGAAGCTCGCCAACGTCATCATTCCCGAACTTGCCAAGTTGCCCGTTGACGAACAAAGCCCTGAGGTATTGGCGGCAAAAGCACGATCTGCAATCTATTCATTGGGCTGGGCCAGGTCCTTAGTCTCGCCTCTCGAGCAAGAGCTCATAAATCGCCTCGAAACGATCGCCAATCGCTCACCGTACACGCTATGGCATCTGATACGCGACCGCTCCGATACCTTCTTCACCTCACCCGTTAGCCGCATTATTCATGACCTCATGCGTCAAACTCCGACCGAAAAGACCCTGGTCGCGCTCGATCTGGTCCTAAGGATCACAGCCCTTCCTTGGGTCCAAGACGGCCTGACGCACAACGAGCAAGTTCCGGCCCGAATCCTTTACGACAGCTCCTTCATCTTCCCCGACTTTGTCGAAGCCGTGCTAAAACGCGACTGGCTGCACGATGGAATCAGCCGGACTGAGACCCGCGTCCTTGATAGAACGTTCCAGAGCCTATACGTCACACTTCTATATCCCGGTATACCCGAGCGCTCTGGACGAATGATAGCCCAACTTATCGCCATGCCATATATGGACACTATCGAAGGCTATGAGGCCGATGTATTCCACAATCTGAGACTTGCTTTTACGCCCACTACTTCGCAAGGAATCGAACCCGACAGGTACTTCGATGCCCTGGACAATGCTATTTCCTATCTGGCCTCTAAAGGCGGCCTAACGGATGATCACACACGCATCCTTGATCTGATGAGTAAATTTGCCAGATTGAGTGACAGCATTACGAACATGCACGATCCGACGCAAATCGACCCGTACCTAGCTGATCCAGCCATCCAGGGCATCACCATTGAACGGCGAGAAATATCCCTGCCTCTCGCTGGCCCAACACTTCTCCTCATAGTCCGAGACGTGCCAGCGCACCCAGAAACCATGAACACCTTGGAAAATGCCGTACGTTTGGTCGAAGGTACTATGGGGGATCCATTCCCCACAAAATCCGTCCTTATGCTTGTATCGGAAGGTCTCTACGGATCAGCATCCGTACCTGACCTTACGATCTCGCCGCTTTTGGTGAGCACCGCATCTTGGCTGCTTCATGCTGAAGGGATCATGAGTCATGAATTAGCACACTTCTATTGGGACGCAGGACCGACTTGGATTACCGAGGGTGGCGCCACATTCATGGAGTTCATTCACGGCTATCGGGATCAAGAATTCCTGCCCACTCTAGTTGATCAATGTACCGCCGATGGAATTGCAAATATCACGGGATACGAGAACCGATTTGAGCAGTGCAACTATTGGCTAGGAGCAGGATTGTTTTTGAATCTCCACAATGATGTAGGCAGTGAGGTGTTTTTCGCTAGCTTCCGTCGATTGTATCGTTCACTTGCCTTGGTGAGCAGCAGTTATTTGGAAGCTGTGGAGGAGAGGACATTCTTTGGTCGTCGCCGTCCGGCCAAATGTGAATACTGTGAGGGCGTCGATCCCGGCCTATATCACCTGCGTCGTGCGTTTGTCACCGAGAATGCTCCGGGTCCCGCGGCGATTGCCGAATCCGTTATTTCGCACTGGTATTACGGTAAGCATCGGTAGTGCGTCGATAGAGTCGAGGCACGGCAATGTGCTCGGATCCCGTGCGATGCATATGACCTCGCGCTCCATCTGGCACGTGGTCGATCCTGACACCATGCCAGCTTGATGCCTGGCGCCAGCGAAAAGACAGCAGGGCGGCGCCTGCCGTCGGCGGGTCCTTCTTCGGACAAAAGTGGTCCGAACCTCTCCTGCCAAGTCCCGCGGCAGACAGTATGTATCGTGCGCGCACTTGTTCGGGTGTGCACCACCGCACTTATCGCTGCCTAGTCGCTCGGCAGCCCAGCAAACTTCGCCGCGTTGGCGCCGAGGACGAGACGCATTTCCTCGTCTGAGAGGAAGTTCGCGTGAGTCGTCACCATCGTGAGGTTCTGCTTGTAGGTGCAGCGGCCCTCGGTCCAGGGCCAGTCCGTGCCCCACATCACACGCTCCGCGCCCGCGCCCTTGACCAGCCCCTCCAGCAGCGCAAGCCCATTGGCGTAGGGGTATTCCCATTCCGGGCCTTCGAGCCCGCCGTTGGTCCAGGCAATCTCATCGCCAAAGAAGATCGTGATGGCGGCGATGTCGGTGTAGAGGTGCTCGTGCCGGTTCAGCAGCGCCACGAATGGCTCCAGGAAGGAAACGGCGGGCGGCAGTTGGCCAGCCACTGGTCGCCCCAGGTGAAGCAGCCCCAATGGGTCAACAGAAACTTCGCACCGAGGGAAATCGCGCGCGACCGGATCGAAGAGGTCCAGAAACTCCCGATAGTCCGACACGCAGGCGCGCAGACGCGGATCGTTCCAGCGCTCCCAGGCCATGACGATCGGCACGTCGCGCTCGGCGCATAGCTCGTAGACCTTGCGCAGACCGGGGTCCGACGGCCAGTGGCCGGTATAGGCCGGGAACAGCTTGAGCCCCACGGCCCCCGCGTCGAGATCCTCCCGGATCCGGTCGAGGTATCCCGGCCGATCGGGGTTGATGTGGTCGGTGAACCAGATGAATCGGTCGTGGTCGGCGGCCGCCAGGGCGTCGAGGAAGTATTCCTTGGTGATGCGGTTGATGGCCGGATCGTCCCAGGTATCGCCAAGGTCCGGCCAGATGTCCTCGGCGGTGTAGCTGATGAGGAAGCACTTATCCACGCCGGCGTAGTTCATCTCGTCGAGCAGCAGCTCGGCCGACATCGGATGCCAGGTGTAGTGCATCCGGATACTGCGCTCCACCCCATGCGCCTTCTCCAATATGTGGACCTGGGTGTCGATAATCATCCGTGCCTCGTTTCTGGGGCATGCGGGTGGCAGCGCCGCCCCTCGCGGCTATGTCCGCAGCTCAGATCGCCCGTGCTTGGCCCTCGCGGGTCTGGGAGACGATGAGGCCGGCGTCACGCAGAGTACTCAGATCCCAGTGCTGGCCCTCAAGGGCGCGGCAGCGTCACTTCCCGACCACCCGGACTGTTGCTGTCATTCCGAGACGCAGGCGAGGAATCTAAGGAGCCGGTGATGAGGCACGACGCCGTTCGCCTCCTCCCGGCCCTCGACAGTCCGCGCGCGATCCCGACCCGCCAGCCGCACGTCGGGCACTCCGCCCCCCCGGATTGTCATTCCGAGCCGCAGGCGAGGAATCTAAGGAGCCGGTGATTTGGCACGGCGCCGTTCGCCTCCTCCCGGCCCTCGGCAGTCCGGCGCTACCCTGACCCGCAGGCAGGCGCCAAGTCGGCGCCTGAGGATCCCGCCTACCGAACCTCTGACGTGCCCGACCACCGCATCGTCCTCACCTACGACCCGGACGGGACCCTCGTCGACCGCGTCCGCGCCGCGCTACCGCACCGTTCGCTCGAGATCGTCCGCGAGCTATCGACAGACGCGCTGCCCGACGCAATGCCCGGCACCATGATCTTCTTCGGCAACTACCTCTCCCCGTCGGCGTTGCGACAGGCGCGCGATCTCCGCTGGATTCAGACCGTGGGCGCCGGCGTCGACGTGCTGCTGTCGGTCGATCTCGCAGACACCGACATCGTCGTCACCAATACCAGCGGCGCATTCGGCGTCCAGATCGCCGAGCACGCGCTGGCGCTCATGTTCGCGCTGGCCCGTCGCCTGCCCGACGCGCTGCGGTCGCAGGCGGCCCGGCGCTACGCGCCCGAGCCCCGCGACGACCTAGTCGAGCTGACCGGCAAGACCCTCGGCATCGTGGGGTTCGGCGACGTCGGACAGGCGCTGGCGCGGCGCGCGCGCGGCATCGGCATGCGCGTGATCGCCCTGCGTCGCTCGCCGCGCGGGACACCGGTGGCACGCGCGCCGCTGCCGGAGTTGGGGCTAGATCCGCTCGCCGACTCGGACCTCGCCAATCCGACGGCGCTCGCGGACGAAATCCTGGGACCCGACCGGCTGGACGACCTGCTGCGTGACTCCGACGTGGTGGTCAACGCGGCCCGCTGACGCCCGCCACCGTGCGCCTCTTCGGCCGGGAACAGTTCGCGCGCATGCGGCCCGCCGCCTGCTTCATCAACCTGGGCCGCGGCGAGACGGTGGATCAGGACGCGCTCATCGACGCGCTGCGCAACGGCGTCATCGCGGCCGCCGGCCTGGACGTCACCACGCCCGAGCCGCTGCCGCCGGACTCACCCCTGTGGACGCTGCCCAACGTCATCATCACCGCCCACTACGCCGGCTGGTCCGACACCATGCTCGAGCGCATCTATGCGATCTTCACGGACAACCTGCGCCGCTTCGACCGCGGCGAGCCGCTACGGAACCGGGTGGACGTGCGGGCGGGATATTGATCAGTCCTCGTCTGCCGTCAGCCCACCATGTGATATCGGCGGCGTTCCCGGAACGCAGCTCCAGGGTTCCCGGGAAACCTCGCTGCCATCCGCTCGGGTGATTTGCCAGCCTGCGCTCATCGGGCTCGATGTCGCGGCAATGCTCGATCTTCGCCGTCCGCATGCACTTGCCGTCGAGGACGTAGCTGGTCGCGGACGCGACCTTATGCATCGTTCCGTCGGCCGAAATGCGGTCCATGGCAAACATCCCCATCTGGATGTGTTTGTCTAGCTCGTCATCGAACGGCCGCCCATGCACGGCCTCGGCCTCGGCCACGTCGAACAACAGAACCTGTTCCACGGTGTGTCCCTCGACGATGACATCGATCCAACGCACAGTTACGCCCCGGATCTCTCCGCTTCGCTCAGTGACCTCCGCGGTCATGACGAATGGCCCTGGTGCAGCGCCGCGGGCAGGGACGGGCGAGCGTGGTCATAGAGGCTATCGGCCATCGACGTGATCTCGCTCGCCATCGTCAGCGATTCTCGCCATTCCGCCGGGATTGCTGCGGCTCCATAGGTGGCGCCGGCGATCTGCCCGTAGATGGCGGCGGTGGTGTCGGCGTCGTCATCCGAGGTTGGCGGCCAGAAGCGCCCCCTCACGAAAGTCCTTGGATTTGTGAAAGGCCCAGAGAGCCGCCTCCATCGAATCCACTACGTAGCCGGTTGCCTACCCCTGATCGCCGGCGGTTCTCGGCGCTTGAACGAACCGTCCGCGACCTCGGCAATCGATCGTCCCGCCAAGGGAGTACTTTTTCCAACGACCGACCTCAACGGGCAATAGCGTGCGGAGAGGAGGGTCTGGACTTTGGTCGACGCCGCGCAAGGCCCCGACGAGCAGGCCGGCGAAGTAGCGGCAGGCATCAATCGCTTCTTCTGCTTAGCCGTTGCCAGGGGTCGCGTGGGTCGTTTGCGAGCTCTCTGCGCTCATGCGAATTGCTTCGAAAGCATCGCCGGCAAAGTACATCGGCACGGGAGCGAGTCGCATGAGCGAACCGTTCCCGGCGGTATCGGGGTCGGTGGAGCCGGCCAGGGGTTCGCCGGTAGCCACGAAGCGTGACAACGCCCGCGCGACGGTGTTGCCGATGTCGAAACACGTGCCGGTTGACGAGAAATAGCCCTCATAGCGCCACCGGAAGTAGCGCCGCATCTGGTCCACCGGGTCGAACCTGCCGCTTTCGATCAAGCTCGCGGCCAGGCAGAGGGCCATCGACGTGTCGTCGGTCCACTGACCGGGCGTCAGGCCAAATGGTCCGCCGCCGATCATGTCGTCAATTGGCTGGAACGTTCCCGGACGCTTGAACTCCAGCGTGGTTCCCAGCGCATCACCCGCCGCCAGCCCAAGTAGGCAGCCGCGAAATCGACTCCGTGTCGTAGGCGCACTCACGGGATATTCCTTCTGCGACGGCCTGCCCAACTACGGCAACTACGGCAGTCTCAGGGAGCTTTGTATTTCGTCGTGCGCCATCTCGAACAGCCGCGCCAGGGCATTGGCCAGGTGCATTTGCCGGGGCGTGCGGCAGCGCACCGTGAGCAGGCCCGGACTGGCCACCACCACCGCCAGGCACTTGGCCCGGCTGGCGGCGACGTTGAGGCGGTTGAGGCTGTAGAGAAATTCCATGCCGCGCGGCACCGAGCACAGCGAATGGATAAGGTATCGCCGCCGAACTTCGACCCTCAGTCAAAGTCAATGACGAGGCGACAATGGTCGCTTGGGCCCCAGTCGTCAGGATGGTTGAGGGCATGCACGGACACGCGGTCGGCAATGTTCTCCGTGGCGAAGACATAGTCGGCTTGCGTCCGGGCTTGCGCTGGTGTGCTCCCCATCGTGCTGAAGGTCACGACATCACCCCGATCGCTGCGGCGTCCTTCGGGCACTATGAGGCGAAAGCCCAGCGCCTGCATCCGGTCGAATGCAGTCCGGAAGTGAAAGGCTTCCCGCTGGTTCCAAACCGATGTCGGATAGGCGCTCCAGCCTGGGTTGATGGCCCAGTCGCCTGCGGCGATGACGCGGCTCTGGCGGCCAACCAGGCGCGAGAGATCAGAGATCAGCCGGTGCACCGAACCGATGCACTCGCGGCGACTCGGGGAGCCCGACTCCTGTGTGAAGGCGTTATAGGCCGCAGCCATGGAAACCAGGATGAACGACTCGTCGCCGTCGATCGGGGTCACTATCGCGGGCCCGAGCGTTCCCCACTCGCTCGTGTAGAAGTCGTGGCTGAAATGATCGCCCATCGGCCCCGTCTTGATGAATTTGACGCCTACGCGATCCGATAGCCTTGCCACGACCGAGGGATACCCCAGCGAGGCAACGTGGCGCTCTGGCCAAAGCCTATGGTCGACATCGACGCGCTGGTGCAGGCCGTCGGGCACGCGCGAAGCTTCCTGCAAGAGCGCGATGTCGACATCGGCCATCTGCACCAGCGCGTCCCATGACCGGCGCGAATGGGCCATATTCCAGCAGACGATCTTCACGTCAAACTCCAGTCGCGCCGATCAATCACTGCTCGGCAAATCCTGGATCTGTCGGCGCTCGGGCGGCTCCTGACGTGATCAGGCGCAACCGGGGCAAGTCTACAGACGACAGTCTGACGACGGATTCTATCGGGCGACCTACGAGATTCGATGCAGTCTCCGGCGAAGTTGCATCGGGGCACCTCGCTACGCGCTGGGCTGAGGCATACGCCCGCGACCCGCCGATCGGACGCTGAGCCGCACACCCCCCAGCATTTGGCCGCGAACACCCGGCCTCGGCCCAAACTTGGCGGCCTGCAACTACGGCAGTCTCAGGGAGCTTTGTATCTCGTCGTGCGCCATTTCGAACAGTCGCGCCAGGGCGTTGGCCAGGTGCATTTGGCGGGGGTGCGGCAGCGCACGGCGAGCAGGCCCGGGACTGGCCACGACTACCGCCAGGCACTTGGCGCGGCTGGTGGCGACGTTCAAGCGGTTGAGGCTGTAGAGGAATTCCATGCCGCGCGGGGCCTCGTCGGCTGAACTTGTGGCCATCGAGTAGATGGAGATCGGGGCTTCCTGGCCCTGGAACTTATCGACGGTGCCGATGCGCAACGCCTGAGCTCGGGCCGGGATGCGAGCTCCCGGATCTGTCGGTTATACGGCGTGATGATGAGCACGTCCTCAGCGGTCAGCGCGTGCGCCGTGCCTTCGGCATCGGTCCATGACGGACGCGACCGGAGCAGCCGGTCGACGTACTTGGCAATTGCCTCCGCCTCTTCCTCCGAGTCGCTGATGCGGCGCTGGTGCTCCACATCCACGAAGCGCAGCCCCGTCCCCTGGAATGGAGCCGAGCCGGCCAAGTCCAAGTTCTCGCGGCCGTCGTGCGCGTGCAGGCTGTCCTCGTAGAACACTTCAGAGGTGAACGCGCAGATGCTGGGATGCAGGCGCCAGGTGCCGTCGAGAAACAGCCCGAAGTCCTTGGGCATGACCCGTGCGTCATCGAGCACGTGCGCCAGCACCGAACGGTCCGCGCCCGGCGGATGCACGCCCTGTAGCGGCTGATCCAGCTGCTGCGGGTCGCCCAATAACAACAGGCTCTGGGCGCAACGCGCTGAGGCCAGCGCATCGGCCAGCGACATCTGGCCGGCCTCGTCGATGCAGAGCACGTCCACCAAGCCCTCGGCTTCGTCGCGCGCCCAGAGCCAGGAGGTTCCGCCCACGACGTCCAGCGAGCCCCTCGCGAGGGCCATGCACGCGTCCCCGGTTCGCGCGAGGGGTACCGCGTCCGCGAATTCTGGCTCGGTGGACTGGTAACGGGTCCGCTGACCGATCCGCACCGGCACGCCGCGCTCGTCGGCGACCCTCGCCGTCTTTTCCAGCAACTCGCCGATGACCTTGTGGCTGTTGGCCGTCACGCCCACGCGCTTCCCGGCCTCCACCAAGTCCACGATCATTTCGGCGCCAACCGTGCTCTTGCCGGAGCCCGGCGGTCCCTGGATGGCCAGGTAGCTCTCGTCCAGCATCTGGACCAGCCGCCGGGCCGCATCCTGCGCATCTTCGCCGTCAGACGCCAGCGGTGCTCCGTCAGTCTGTCCAACCCGTGGCGGACGGCGCATCAACAGGTCTCGGGCCGCCTGATACGGCCCGGGCGCATCAATCCCGTTTTCGATCACCCAGATGGCCAGATCCCAAAGGCTCGGCGGCTTCGGCCCTGGACGGACATATTCGCAGGGGATCAGCGATGTCGGCGCCGGCGTCGCGTTGCTCGACCCAAGCTTCAGGTCGATCACGCAGTCTTGGTCGTCAACCGCGACCACCTCGCCAACCGTATTCCCGTGCTGATCGCGCGGCCGGCTCCCCACCTCGATCTTGTGGTCCTGTGGCGGAACCGAAAGCGGTAGATCGTGGACCGGGACCTTGGCCTGGTATCGGCCCACTTGCTCATGAAGCTGAGCCGGCCCAGCGCATCGGACTCGTCCACCCGCTCTTCGTCGGTCAGCTCGTCCTTCAGGTGGAAATAGCGCCACCAGAACGCCTTGTCCTCGCGCCGGTGCCAGTCGAGCAGCTGCGCCAGCAGCCACCGCCCACGTTGGCTCGGATCCTCAAGCGACCGCCCGTCCGTCAAGTCCTCGGGCAGACCCTCAGTCAGCCTGTCAACGAGTTCCTGCACCTCGAGTTGGGCTTCCGAGTCCTCGGTCTCTTCGGGCGCAACGACCACCGGACGCGGCGGGGCTTCGGCGCCGACTTCCTTCGCCAGCGCGGCGCGCTGACCTTCCAGCCACTCGCGCAGGTAGTAGGTGGACAGGCAGTCGTCGCGGTTGTAGGCCTTGATCTGCTCCAGCAGGCCGTCCCGGTCGGTGTTTTCTCAGGTTCAAGCCAGTGCTCGAACTCCACAATGCTCTCGCCCGCGTCGCGCAGATCGATCTCCCGCTTGAAGCCGTAGAGCGGCTCCAGCCGCTTGATGGAGTAGCTCTCCACCGACGCGCGGACGCCCTGCCGCACGACGCGGTACAGGTCCACGAACACGCTGCCGCGCAGCAGTTGGTCGACCTGTGACTCGCGCGTGGCGTAGCGGCCGGCCAGCCGCTTCATCGCCGTCGTCTCGTAGGGCGCGTAGTGGTAGACGTGCATGTCCGGGTGTGCCGCCCAGCGGTCCATGATGAGGTCGATGCAGTCCTCGAACGCCTGCCGCTCGGCCGAGGGCGTCACCGTGCCATCCGCGATCGACCAGAACGCATGGAACGTCGGGTCGCCCGCGGCGTCCATCCGTCCCGGCTCGATGACGCCGAACAGGTAGTCGACGCCGTCGATTTCCTCCGAGCCGAAAAACGGATCGCCCTCCAGGTCCAGGAACAGGTCGCCCGGCGACGGTTCCGGCAGCGCCCACAGACCCCGGTCCGGGACCAGCGCTTCCTCGCGGTCGCGTTCGGGCGGGATGCGCTCCGAGATCACGCGGCCCTCCCCGCGCACCTGGATCGCCGCCTGGGCCTGAACCCGCGCCAGCGAGTCCGGGCTGACGCCGTCCAGCCGTTCCGGCAGCGGCGGCGACGGGTCGGCCAGCCCGCGTCGAGTGGTCACGTCGACGGCGTGCAGGGCGCGTCGCTGGCGGGAGGTCAGGTTGGCCACCAGCGCCAGATCGTCCTCCCGCCGCCACTGCGCCCGGCACGTCTGGCTCCAGCGGCAGAAGTCGCAATGCCCGACAGGTTCGGGCTTGGTGGCGACCGGGAATGCCGCTTCCGGATCGTCCAGCATCGCCTCGAATTCGCGCGCCACCAGGCGGTAGTAGGCCGCGTAGTCGGCGACCCTAAGGCTCTCGGTGCTTCGCGCGACGCCACCCAGCACCAGGTGCATCCGTTCCGGCCGCCGCCCCTGCATGGCCCCCAGCAGGTCGGAGTACATGCTGATTTGGAGCACGGCCGGGGCCGTGGGTTTGCGGGCCAGCTTGGTGTCCCAAACTTCATAGCTCCACGCCCCGAGGGCGCTGGGCCTCTCGACGCGGCGCAGGAAGTCCGCGTACCCGAGTCGTCGATCGCCGAGCAGCACCGCCTGGAAGATCACGTCGACGCCGTCTCGCATGGCCTGGAGCGTGGCGTCGTGTTCGGGTCCAATCGCCCGGGACGGAGACACGGTGTCGGGCGGTCGAATCTCCTTCACGTGCAGGTCCTGGGTGCGCAGCGTTTCCAGGAAGCGCGTCTCATACTCGTTGCCGCGACGCGCCAAGCGGTCCAGCACGGGATCGTCGCGATGCGGGCGCCTGAGGTCGTGCAGAGTGGCAGCGCGCTCCAGGCTGGCCAGGTGCCGGCACTCCAGGAAACCGACCAGGTCCGTGGCCGAGTAGACCAGGCGTTCGTCGATCAGTTGCATCGTGGACTCACCCGCCCGTCCCCGTGGCCAGCAGTTTCGCGAGGGCCACGCATGCGATCAGCGTGACCACCCCGCCAACATACTTCGCCGCACGCAACCGGTGAAGCCGTCACTCCATCGGGCCAGTCGCACGAAGCGGTGCCGGTCAACGGTGCTAACCAGTGGGGCTCTTGGCTGCGACTAGGAACTGTTGGGCGTCGAGTGTCAGGCCTCAGGCGAGGTCAATGACGATGCGACAGTGGTCGCTTGGTCCCCAGTCGTCGGGACTGTTGAGGGCACAGGCGGACACGCGGTCGGCGATATTCTCGGTGGCAAAGACGTAATCGGCTTGCGCCCAGGCCTGGGCAGGTGTCTCGACCATCGATTGGAATGTCACGACATTACCGCGATTGCCGTAACGTCCCTTGGGGATGACTTTGCGAAATCCCAGTGCCCGCATTCGGTCAAAGGCCGTCTGGAAGTGCAGCGCCTCCCGTTCATTCCAGGTGGGAGTCGGGTAAGTGCTCCAGCCTGGATGGATGGCCCAGTCGCCCGCGGCGATGACGCGGCTCTGGCGGCCGACCAAGCGCGAGAGATCGGAGATCAGCCGGTGCAACGAGCCGATGGGCTCGCGGCGACTCGGCGAGCCCGACTCGTGCGTGAAGACGCTGTAGGCGGCAGCCATGGAGACGACAATGAGCGATTCGTCTTCGTCGATCGGACTCACTATCGCGGCACCGAGCGTGCCCCACTCGCTGGTGTAGAAGTCGTCGCTGTAGGGATCACCGATCCGCCCGGTCGCGATGAAGCGGACGGTGACCATGTTCGAGAGTTGGGCTACCACCGACGGATACCCCAGCGCGGCGTTGTGGCGCTCGGGCCAGAGCCTGTGATCGACTTGGACGCTGCGACGGAGTTCATCAGGCAGGCGTGACGCCTCTTGCAGCAGCGCGAGGTCGACATCGTCCATCTGGACCAGCGCGTCCCACGACTTGCGCGAGTGGGCCATGTTCCAGCAGACGATCTTCATTTCATCAGGCCGCTGGGATCTCCTGGAACGGATTGATCACTCGCAGGCCGTCATAGTCCTGCTCCGTGCTGAAGTCTTCGGCGTCGATTGCCTCGCACCCTGCCACGCGCGCTGCGGCGAGAATTGTCCCGTCCCAGTAGGACAATCTGAACCGGTGGCTTATGGCAACGGCGGTCTCAAATACCTCCAAGGTCATGGCCTGAAGTGGCAACGTCAGGATGGGCTCCAGGAACTGCAACGCCTGGCCGTGGGTCAGCCAGCCTGGCCGTGGGTCAGCCAGCCTGGCCGCGTGGTCCGCGTGGCCTGGTGATAGAACTCTTGCAGCACCTGCACTGATACGGCTAAATCAGGCCCCGACAGGAGCTGTCGCGCGCGATGGCGTCGTTCGGGCTCGACCGTCGCCCGGCTTGCCGCGTCGATGAGCACGTTGGTGTCGACGAAGCGCACGGCTGCTACTCCTCCGTGTGCTCCTGCCGCTTTGGTGCAGCCACGGCCATCTCCGCCCTGGCCCGCACCCGGTCGTGCAGCTCCTCCCGGAGCAGGTTATCCCGCGGGTCCAATCCCACCCCACGCGCATCGAAGTCCGCAATCACCTCATCCAACAGTCGTCCCCGCCGTTCGGCCACTGACTCCATGCGCGCGCGCCCGGCCTGCCCGACGGCCAGGGTCCACAAGTAGTCCCGCACCAGCGCTGATACCGACGTGTCCAACTCGGCCGCGCGAACGCGGGCACGCCGGCAGGTCACGTCATCGACGGAGACGGTAATGTTTTTCATGGCCACCGTCTCACATCTATTGAGGCCCACAGTGTCTAGCGGCACGTCCCATCGGTCGCGTGGGCTTTTGCACAACACGCTGTGGCGCTGCGCCCAACCCTATTTCACCCACGAGCCCCGCTTCATGTTTAAGGTGCGTTCCACCCCGGCGAGCCCCAACTCGGGAACTTCGACTCCACGGGCTGGGATAGCCCCGATATCTGGCGGCAGCTCCGCGACAACATGAGCCGCCGCGGCTTGCAAGCCACCGCCAGTGACCGCATCGCCGCCTCGATCAACCCTCAGTCGTCCGACAGCCCGGCGAACTTTGCGGCGTTCTCCCCGAGGACGAGCCGCTTGTCCTCGTCCGAGAGGAAGTCCGCGTGCGTCGTGACCATGGTGAGGTTCTGCTTGTAGGTGCAACGGCCATCGGTCCATGGCCAGTCCGTGCCCCACATCACCCGCTCCGCGCCCGCGCCCTTGACCAATCCCTCCAGCAGGGCCAGTCCATTGGCGTAGGGGTACTCCCATTCCGGGCCTTTCAGCCGGCCATTCGTCCACGCCATCTCATCGCCGAAGAAGATCGTGATGGCGGCGATGTCGGTGTAGAGGTGCTCGTGCCGATTCAGCAGCCGTACAAAGGGCTCCAAGAGCGGAAACGGCGGGCGGCAGTTCGCCAGCCAGTTGTCACCCCAGGTGAAGCAGCCCCAATGGGTCAGCAAGAACCTTACCGACGGGAAGTCCCGCGCAACCGGCTCGAATAGGTCGAGGAACTCTTGATAGTCCGAAACGCAGGCGCCCAGGCGCGGATCGTTCCAGCGCTCCCAGGCCATGATGATCGGCACGTCGCGCTCGGCGCAGATCTCGTAGACCTTGCGCAGGCCGGGGTCTGACGGCAAATGGCCGTTATAGGCGGGAAACAGCTTGAGCCCCACGGCCCCCGCGTCGAGATCGGCCCGGATCCGGTCCAGGTATCCCGGTCGATCAGGGTTAATGTGATCGGTGAACCAGATCAAGCGATCGGTGTTTCCCTCCAGGGCGTCGAGGAAATACTCCTTGGTGATGCGGTTGGCGGCCGGATCGTTCCAGGCGTCGCCCAGGTCCGGCCAGATATCCTCCGCCGTGTAGCTGATGAAGAAGCACTTGTCCACGCCGGCGTAGTCCATCTCGTCGAGCAGCAACTCGGCCGACATCGGATGCCAGGTGTAGTGCATCCGGACGCCGCGATCGTTGGCGTGGGCCTTCTCCAAGATGTGGACTTGGGTGTCGATAATCATCCTTCCCTCATTTCTCGGGCATGCGGGTGACGCGTCTCGGTGGCGCCCTCCGCGGAGTAGTCCGCTGCGTCGTCAGATCGTCCGTGATTAGCTCTCAGTGTGCGGGTCTTCGCTTCATCGACCTGGCCGGAGTCCCGATTGATGCACACCGCGTAGTCAACTTCCGCCTCGGCCGGCGTGATGTAGCCGCGACGCACATCGTCCAGCACGCGGTCGATCGCACGCTCGCGCGGGTCGCCGCAACCGCCACCGCCACCGGTGAAATAGACCACGCGCGACCCGGCTGGCAGCGCATGGTTGGTGCACTTTTGCAGCCGCTCCACACGGTCGTCGGGCTGGTGAATCTCTATAAAGCTGCCCTGCGCCGGCCGGCCGCCGTCCAACCCCCAGGGAAGACACTGCGAGCGCTCGAAGTTCGCCACCAGGCGCACGTCGGCCAGCAGACGGGTCGCGCGCCGCACCCCGAGTCCGCCGCGGAACATTCCCGCCCCGCCCGACCCTTCGCGAAGCCCGTAGGCCTCCACCTGGACCGGGAACTTCCGCTCGGAGACCTCCACGGGGTTGTTGCGAATGCCCCCCATGACCATGGCGTCCTCCCCGTCGGCGCCCGGCCGTGCGCCCCACCCGCCGCCGGCTTCGTCCACCATGGCGAAGAAGCTGCCGTCGGCGGGGTGTTCACCGAACACGTGGGCGCCGCAGCTCCAGCCATAGTTGCCGGCCACCGACTGCTCCGAGACCGCCTGGGTGGCGGCACGGCGAATGCAATCGACCAGGGTGCCCGCCGTCTTGAAGCCCCAGAACACGGGCGACGGCCGCTGCGCGTTGAAGACCGATTCGGCGGGCACCAGCGCCCGCACCGGCCGAAAGTGCCCCTCATTGGACGGCTGATGCGGGCTCGTCAGGCTCTTGAACGCGATGCGGCAGATGGCGTTGGTGTAGTTCGGGTTCATGTTGTAGGGCCCCGCGCGCGGGCCGCTCGAACCGGTCAGATCCACCACCATGTCGGACTCGTCGACGATCAGGGTCACCTTGATGCGGACCGGCTCGTCGCGGTTCACCCCGTCGTCATCCAGAAAGAGATCCGCCGCATAGCGGCCGTCGGGGATCTCCCGCACCTTGGCCCGGGCGTAGGCCTCCCCCTGCACCAACAGCGCATCGCAGCACTCGCGGTAGATCTCGAAGCCGTAGCGCTCGATCACCTCGACGAGGCGCGCCTCGCCCACGATGCAGGCGCCGACCTGCGCTTGCAGGTCGCCCAGCATCGTGGATCGCGACATGCGGCTGTTGGCCGCCATCAGGCGCACGATCTCCTCGTTGAGATGACCTTCGCTGTGCAGGTGAACCGTCGGAATCACCAGGCCTTCCTGGTAGATTTCGGTGGCATCGGTGCTCGCAAAGCCGGCCTTGCCGCCGAGGTCGATCAGATGCACGCGCACCGCGGTGAAGCCGAACAGATCGCCCCGGTAGTAGGCGGGCTTGACGATGCTCACGTCTTGCGGGTGCTGCGAGCAACGATACGGATCGTTGACCAGGAAGACGTCGCCGGCGCGCATGTGCTCGACCCCGCCCACGTCCTCGATCACCGCGCGCACCGCATTGGGGAGATCGCACAGGAAGTACGGCAGCCCGTCGGCTTGGGCCAGCGTCTCCACCCGCTCGTTGAAGAACGCCACCGAGAAATCCAGCGACTCGTAGATGATCGGGCTGAACGCCGACCGCATGATCTTGGACCGCATCTCGCCCGTGACCGAGATCAGCGCATTGCGAATCAGCTCAATCGTGACCGCGTCAGCCGGCATTGGCACCCCCATCCGTGTCGACGATCAAGAATCCGTATGGGTCGACCGCCAGCCGTGCGCCCGGCGGAACCACCGTGGTGCTGCTTGCCTCCGTAACGATTGCCGGCCCGCTGAGCGCGTGACCGGCGCGCAGATCGGCGCGATCGTAGAGCGGCGTCGCGCAAAAGGCGCCCTCAAAGTAGACGCGTGACCTTCGGTACGGCGTTGGTATCGAACCAGGCCCGGCGGCGTCGATCGGCTTGAGCTCCGGCTGGGCAGTGGCGCCGCGCGCCGCCAGACGCAGGTTGACGATCTCAACCGGTTCGGCCAGGTCGTAGCCGTAGACGCGGCGATGCGCCTCGTCGAACATTTTCTTGACCGCGCTCGGATCGACCGCCCGCGGCACGGGCAGCGTCAGGGTGTGCTCCTGTCCTTGGTAGCGCAGATCCAGCTGACGCACGAATTCGTGGGAGTCTTCGAGCACGTCTTGCCGCAGGAGCAAGGCGCGGCCGCCGACCTCCAATGCGGCGAACAGCGACTCGATCTCACCCGGCGAGCCGGAGTCGACGGCGAGCACCACGGTCCGAACCAGGTCCTGCCGGAAGTCCGCGAACAACATGCCCCACGCGGAGAACGTTCCCGGCGCCGGCGGGACAACCACTGTCGAGACGCCGATTTCCCGCGCGATGCCGACGGCGTGCATCGGCCCCGCGCCACCGAATGCGAGCAGGCTGAAGTCACCGGGCGACAGCCCGCGGCCGATGGTGATCTCGCGCACCGCGTTGGCCATGTGGTTCGTCACCAGTCGCACGATCCCTTCGGCCGCTTGCTCAAGGCTCATGCTCAGGGGCCGAGCGACGCCGCGCATCACCGCATCAGCCGCCAGATCGGGCTGGACCTCGAGGCCCAAATAGGCAAACGTATCCGCGCCGATGCGCCCCAGCACCAGGTTGGCATCCGTGACGGTCGGCTCACGTCCGCCGCGTCCATAGCAGGCCGGGCCCGGCCGGGCGCCTGCGCTCTGCGGACCGACCCGCAAGGAACCGTCGATCTCCACCCGCGCCAGTGAGCCACCGCCGGCGCCGATGGCGTTCACTTGCAGCATGGGCACCAGCACCGGCAGCCGGTTGATCTCCGTGTCAGTGGTCAGGCCCACCTCACCGTCGATCACCAGACTCACGTCGCAGCTGGTACCGCCCATGTCGAGGCTGATCATGTTGGCGTCGCCGAGCCGGCGAGCCACCTGCGAGGCGCCGATCGCGCCGCCGGCTGGGCCCGACAGCAGCGTCTGGATCGACCGGGACTTGGCCAGGGCCGTGTTCATGATGCCGCCGTTGCACTGCATCACATAGAGCGAGCGGCGATAGCCGCGCCGGGCCAGCTGGCGCTCGAGATCCTCCAAATAGGCGGTGATCAACGGCTGCAAGTAGGCGTTCATGGCGACGGTGCTGGTGCGCTCGTACTCGCGCCATTCCCCGCTGACTTCGTGCGAGAGCGAGATGTTAATCCCGTCCATGTGCTGTTCGAGGATTCGCTTGATCGCCAGCTCATGCGCCGGATTGGCATAGGCGTGCAGGGTGCAGACCGCCACCGAGCGCACCCCGCGCTCCGTCAGCGCCCCCGCCGTTACCTCGACCTCGGCGGTATCGAGCGGAGCGAGCACCTGGCCGAACGCGTCCATCCGCTCGTCGACCTCGAACACAAGGTCCCGTGGCACCAGCGGCTGGGGCTTCTGGTAGACGTAGCTGTACATATCGGGCTTGTCCATGCGGCCGATCGCGTAGACGTCCCGAAAGCCCCGGGTGGTCACCAGCGCGGTCGGCGCGCCCTTGCCCTCCAGAATGGCGTTGAGACCGATGGTGGTGCCGTGAACGAAGAAGTCGACCTCAGGAAGCTCGACGCCGGAGCTCGCCAGGCAGGCCAACACGCCGTCCGCCAGGGCGTCGGGGCTTGAGGACGACTTGGCGACCCGCAGCTCCCGCGTCTCGTGGTCGAACAGCACCAGATCGGTGAAGGTGCCGCCGATGTCCACGGCCAGGCTCTGGCTCATGCTGGCGCCGCCTCGTGCTCGGGCTCGGAGTAGAGGAAACAGGCGACCCGATGGCCTGGCTTGGCTTCCAGCAGCGCCGGTTCTTCGCGCCGACAACGGTCCATCACGAACGAACAGCGCGTCTGGAAGCGGCACCCGGTGGGAATGTTGGCGGGGCTGGGCGGCTCGCCCGGCAATAGGATGCGCTCGCGTTTGGTGAACGGATCCGGGATCGGTATCGACGCGATCAGTGCCTGCGTGTACGGGTGCAAGGCGTCGTCGAAGATTCGCGCCGTGGCGCCGATTTCGACGATCGCCCCGAGGTACATCACCGCCACGCGGTCACAGGTGTGCCGCACGATGGTGAGGTCGTGCGAGATCAGCAGGTAGGAAACCCCGGTCGCATCCTGGACCTGCTGGAGCAGATCGACGACGGTGAGCTTCAAGGATGAGTCCAGCGCCGATGTCGGTTCATCCAGGACGATGAAGTCGGGCTCGGTCGCCAGAGCGCGCGCGATCGCCACCCGCTGCTGCTGTCCACCGCTCAGTTGATGGGGATACCGGCTGCGGTGCATCGGTTCGAGCCCCACCTGGCCCAAGAGCTCGAGCACGCGACGCTCAGCGGCCTCGCCGCGGGCAAGGGCGTGGATCCGCAGCGGCTCGGCCAGGGTGGCTCGCACGGTGCGCATTGGGCTCAGCGATTGGCCCGCGTCCTGGAAGACGATCTGCATCCGACGACGCAGCTCGCGCAACCGTTGACCGGTGGCCTGCGTCACGTCCTCGTCGCCAAACGCCACCGATCCCGCGGTGGGCTCGAGCAGCCGCAGGATGCACCGCCCCAGGGTGGACTTGCCGCAGCCGCTCTCCCCCACCAGCCCAAAGGTCTCGTGCGCGCGCACCGCGAACGTCACCCCGTCCACCGCGCGAACCGGACCGTCGCGTCGGAGCTGCGCGGGCGTCCCACGGAGCTCGCGCTGGCCGTGCGACGAGAAATACTTGAACAGCTTGGTGACGCTAAGGAGCGGCGAATTCACGGATAACCGTCTCCTGGCAGAGGACGTGGTGACCCGGCGCCACTTCAAGCCTCGGGGGTTTCACCGGCCGGCAAACCGGCAGCGCGTAGGAGCAGCGGTCGGCGAATCGGCAGCCCGGCGGCGGGTGCAACAGGTTGGGCACGACCCCCGGAATGCGCTCGATGTCCGACAGTGGGCTGTCGCGATCGATGCGCAAGGTCGAATCCAAGAGTGCGCGCGTATAGGGGTGACGGGGATCTCGAAAGACGGCGCCGACTGGCCCGACCTCGACCACGTGCCCGGCGTGCATCACGGCTACGCGATCGCACATTTCGGCAATGACGCCCATGTCGTGGGTGATCAACAGGATCGAGGCGCCATGCGTCTCCTTGAATAGGCGGAGGTGCTCCAGGAGCTGCGCGCCCACGGTCTCGTCCAGCGCCGTGGTCGGCTCATCGGCGATCAACAGCCGCGGACGCGCCGACAGCATCATCGCGACCATCACGCGCTGGCACATGCCTCCCGAGAGTTGATGCGGGTACATCGTGAGCGCCGCCTCGGGGTCGGGCATGCCAAGGTCGCGCAACGTGCGAATGGACTGGCGGCGGACTTCGGCTCGGTCAACATCATGATGGGCGCGCAAGGCGCGGGAGAGCTGCACCGCCACCGTGCGCACCGGATCGAGGGACGCCCGGGGATTCTGGAAGATCATGCCGATCTCGCGGCCGCGGATGCTACGCAACGTGCGCTCCGGGAGCTCGCGCAGGTTGCGACCGCCAAACTCAACGTCGCCGCCCACAATGCGCCCGGGCAGTGGCACCAGCCCCAGGATCGAGAGGGCCGTGACCGACTTACCGGAACCGCTCTCGCCGACCAGACCGAAGATTTCGTTGGACCCGATCTCGAAGCTGATGCGGTCCACCGCCTCAAGCGTGCCGTCGCGGGTGCTGAAGTGAACCTGCAGCTCGGAGACTTGGAGCAGGGGGCCGTTGGCGCTCATTGCCGTCGCCGCCGTGGGTTGAGCACGTCCAGCAAGCCGTTGCCGACCAGATTGAACCCGAGCACCGTGACGAAGATCATCAGCCCGGGAAACACCGAGACCCACCACTCGCCCGTGCGGACATAGGGCGCGCCCTCGCTGACCATGATCCCCCACTCGGGGGCCGGCGGCTTCACGCCCACGCCGATGAAGCTGAGACCGGCCGTCTCCAAGATCACGTAGCCGAACGTCAACGTGGCTTGCACTACCAGGGGCGGCAACGAGTTGGGCACCAGGTGAACCACCAGCACTCGCAACGGTGAGCTGCCGATGGCACGGGCGGCTTCCACATACAGACTCTCCTTGCGATGGAGAATCTCAGCCCGGGTGATCCGCACCATCGGTGGGATGGCGATCACCGTCAGTGCAACCACCAGGCTGAGCATGCCGCCTTGCTGGATCGTCACCGCGATGCCGATGGCCAGGATCAGCGGCGGAAACGAGAACACCACGTCCATGGCTCGCATGACCAGTTCGTCCACCACCCGACCGGCGAACCCGGCCAGGGCGCCCAGCACCACGCTCAGCACGAACGCGACGGACACCACAATGCTCGCCACCGCCAGGTCGACCCGCGCCCCGTGCACCACCCGCGAGAAGATGTCGCGGCCAAACTGATCCGTTCCCATCAGGTGCTGCGGGGACGGTGGTTGCGTGGTATTGAACAGGTCGCCGCTCACCGGATTCGCCGGCGCGATCCAGGGCGCAAAGATGGCAAACACCACCACGATCGCGATCAGGAGCAGGCCAATGACGGTGAGGGTGTTTTGGCTCACCTGGTACCACACGTAGGCAAGGCGCCGGCCCGGCAGATCGAGGGCGCTACGCAGTGGGCTCGGCACGAGCTCGGCGGTAGCCATGTCAGGCCACCCGAATCCGCGGATCGATTGCGAAGTAGAGCATGTCGACGGCCAGGTTGATCAGCGCGAACACCACCCCGACGATGAGGACCAGGCTCTGGATGGGCGCGAAGTCCAGGCCAATCACGCTGCGGTACAGATACAGACCGATGCCGTTCCAGGTAAAGACAATCTCAACCAGCACCGCGCCCCCCACCAGGTAGCCGAGTTGCAGGCCCACCATGGACACCACCGGAATCAGCGCGTTGCGCAGGGCGATCTTGAGCACGACCTGCGAGCGGGAGAGACCCAACGCCCGCGCGGCGCGCACGAAATCCGAATCCAGGGCCTCAATCATCGCGGCGCGCGTCATGCGCGTGATCGGCGCCAGCGGCAGGATGCCCAACGTGACGGCAGGCAGCACCAGATAGAGCAGGCTGGATCTCAGAGCCTCCCAATTGGCCGTCAGCAGACTGTCCACGACGTAGAGACCCGTGAGCTGCGTGGGGGCCTCCACGTCCGGCGCCAGTCGGCCCAGCGGCGCCGGCAGGACATGCAGCTGGGTCACGAACGCGATGATCAGGAGTAGCCCGATCCAGAACACCGGCGCCGAGATGCCCAGGATCCCGAGCAATGTGGCGAGGTGATCGAACGGGCCGTTGCGCCGCAGCGCGGCCGCGACGCCGAGGGAAACGCCGAGCACGACGGCGAGCAGCAACGCGGCCAGGGCGAGTTCGATGGTGGCCGGGAACCGCTCGAGGAAGTCCTCGGCCACCGGATTGTGGGTGCGCCACGAATCTCCGAGATCCCCCCGAAACACGTTGCCCATGTAGGTGACATATTGCTCCGGCAGCGATCTGTCGAGACCCATCTCGGCCCGTTTGAGCTGCACGAGCTCCTCCGTGGCGAAGACCCCCAGCCGCGAACGGGCAGGGTCGCCGGGGAGCACGTGCACCAAGAGGAAGGCGACGATCGAGATGCCGAAAACGACGAGCACCAGCAGCGCCAGCCGGCGCGCCAGATATCGTCGTCGCGTCATCGTGCTCTCATCTCCTGGTCCCGCGCCCGCCCACGACCGCAGTCAGCCGATCGGTTCAATCCGTGCCGCTGCGCGACGCCGCGGACAGCGCCGGGGATGAGCGAGGGCCTTTCCCCGGATTGGCAAGACCCTCGCTCAGGTAACTCCCCGAATCGCGCTTCAGCTCGTCACACGGATGTCCTCGAACCGCGGCCAGACATCCATGATGCGGACATCCTCCACGCCCTTCCTGCTAACCACGTGTGAGTCGACGTCCAGGAACGGCACGCGCGGCGCCTGGTCGGCGATGCGCTGCTGGATCTCGGCGACCCGGTCGAACTTGCTCGTCGCATCCAGCTCGGCCACGGCAGCCGTGATCAGGTCGTCGGTCTCGGACGTGCCCCACCTGCTCCAGTTGGATCGCGAGTCGGACTTGTAGCCGAAGATCATGAAGTAGGCCGCGTCGAAAATCAGGGGCGGCCAGTTCATCGTCGCCGCGACGCACTGGGCCTGTTGGGTCCCATCCTCTCGCAGGTCGCAGCCCTCCAGCACAGCCGCCGACGAGAGCCTCTGGATCTCCATGTTGACGTTGATCTTGCTCAGCTCGCCCGCCAGCACCTGTAGGGCCTGCCCTTGGATGGCCGAGCTCTCGTCCTGCCTCACGGTGAAGCTGAGGCCGTCCCCGTGGCCGGCGTCCTTGATCAGCTGGCTGGCCTTGTCCAGGTTGTACTCGTACTGCTGGTAGTACGGCTGGTAGCCAAAGCAGATGGACGGCACCGGACCCTCAGCGGCGCGGGCGAAACCGAACGTCAATTGGTCGACGAGCTGCTGACGCGGCAGCGCGTGGTTGATCGCCTGGCGCACGCGCAGGTCGTCGAACGGCGGCTCGCTCATGTTCAGCGCCAGGTAGTGATGCTCGCTGCCCGGGGCGTGGTGCACGGTGAAGGCCGAATCGTCGTCAAACTCCTTCAGATCCTTCAGCAGGAGCTGCTCCGTCATGTCGATGGCCCCCTCGCGCAGCAGTAGCGCCCGCTGGGTGGCATCGGTGATGACGGTGCCCTCGATCGCGCCGACGGCCGGCCGAGCCGAGTAGTCGGAGCCGCCCCAGTAGTCCTGCCGACCGCGCAGGAGAAAGCGCGTCGACTCGAATTCCTCCACAATCCAGGGGCCGGTGCCGATCGACGCGGCGCCCTCCACGGTGGCCGCCCACTCCTGCGCCCAGGGATCGCTGCCGGTCGCGTGAGCCTGCAGCGCCGTGCTGTTCATGATCGGCGCATAGGGGCCCATCTCGGTCGCCGACAGAATCGTGAACGAATTGGCCCCTGGGTTGAGGTTCATTTTCACCGTGAAGTCGTCGATGACTTCTGGCTTGGCCTCCGCCGTGAAGTTGCCGATGACGCCCAGAATGAACGCCGGAATGCCGGGAATTGTGAGCGATCGCTCCATGCTGTAGGCGACGTCTTGCGCCGTCAGCGGCGTGCCGTCACCGAACGTGATTCCCTGGCGTAGCCGGTACGTGACGGACTTGGCATCGTCGGCAATCTCGTAGCCTTCAGCCAGCCACGGAACTACGGAGTCGTGGTCTTTCGTGCGCGTTCCCTTGCTCGTGGCCTTGTATCCGTAGCGCGTCAGGTTCTCGAGAATATTGGCGATCACCGCCCGGCTCGGCTCGGAGTTCGGGTCGGCCTGGTTGTCAAGAGAGCCCATCTCGGCTGACGTGCCGAATCGCAAGACCTGCTGCTCGGCGCCTCCGGGAACGACGACCTCAACCGGAACTTCCTTGACGACGATCTTCTCGACTTCGACGGTCTTCGTCACCACCTTCTCGACGACTTTTTCTTCGCCACAGGCAGCCAAGGCGGCGGCCGCTCCAACCCCAGCCGTTCCGAGAATCGCGGCTCGAAGGGCCTGTCGTCGTGACATCAACTTCGGATTCATCTCCAACCTCCCAATCATTGCCGTCGGACGTGCACGGTTCGCGTCAGGCGTAGGCGACACTCTCTGCTCCATGAATCTTCGCTGGCGTGAATTTGCTCGCCCTGCCCGCTGGTGTGCGGCTGACAGAGCGCCCGAGTTCCCGCCGCCTTCCCTCGATCTTGCCGAGAGTCATCGAACCGTACGCGTTGGTCGTCGGCACAATCCCGAACATCGGCCGTTTACCTCTCAGGATTCGCTATGGGCGCCTCCTTCCAGCACGAGCGACTGCTCCGTTGATTTGATCGAGTCAATCCGCCGGCGAGCGCGATCCGGCACTCCCGCTTCAGCGTCTTCACCGAGCCGATCCATAGCGCGGCGAATGTCGGTTTCGGTGCGCGAAAGGTGCCGCGACATCGCATCCGCGGCCGCGTCGTCGTCCCCACGCATGATGGCGTCGACAATCTCGCCGTGAGCTTGGGCCGCGTACGCCACTGGGTCCGATTCGCTGCCTTGCGTGGATAGCCGGATCACCGTCCGCAGCAGCGGAAACAGCGGTGACAGTGCTCGGTAGAGAAAGCGGTTCTCCGTCGCCGCAAGGATCGCCGCGTGGAGCTCGATATCCCGCTGGTTGAAGAGCGTCGGATCGTCGCCGATCCCGGTGGGGATGGCCGCCAGCGCTTCATCGATCCTGCGCTTGTGTTCCGGCACCGCATGCCGCGCCGCGAGCGCCGCCGCCTGGACCTCAACCGCGCGTCGCGCTTCGAGCATCTCATCGACGAGCGCGGGAAACTGCGGGCTCTCGTGAAACGCCTCGGTGACCCCAGGGTCAAGCACGTTCCAGTCGTGCGGCTCCCGCACGATCGTGCCTATGCCGTGGTGGACCCCCACCAGGCCGCGAGCGGCGAGAATGCGAAGAGCTTCACGGACGACCGCACGGCTGATTCCGAACTCGGCCCCCATGACGGGTTCCGAGGGCAGGAAATCGCCCGGGGCTAGCTCTTCCCGCACGATGCGGCCGGTATACGCCACGACCACTTCGTCATGCAGACGAGATCGAATCGGCCGCGGCATCTTATAGTCATTAGGTCATCAGATGACATACTGAGTGTAGCCACGAACTATTCGGTCGTCAATTATTCCGGATCACGGTAGCGGGTCATTTTGCCTTGGGGCGGGGAACGATGGCCGTGGATGGTGGGCGAAGAGTTTCCGCGCGCGAGGGGGACTGGCGAGAGCCTCCCCCATGGCTATGCAGCGCGCTCAATTTCAGTGCGAGGCGTGCGGGCTGAGGCCACTGAGGTGCACGCACCTCCACGCCCACCACGCGTTGCCGCCGCCGCCGTCTCGCCCACGCCCGCCAATCCGCTGCGGACACGCGGTCCTGCCGCCGGGCAGCCTTCGGTGGCGTAGGCGAGCTCGATCGCGCGGCCGATTCCGCGCGTCCCGGGGTCGGTTACAGTCCGCGACTCTGATATGGAGCGCGACCGGCCTACTCCGGGAAGTGGCAGGCGACGCGCGCACCATGGAGCGGATCGAGCTGGGGGAGCACGGTACGGCACTTGTCCTGCGCCTTCCAGCAACGTGGATGGAAGGGGCATCCGGGCGGAATGTCCGCCGCGCTGGGCACTTCGCCGGCAAGCTCGATGGGGACGTCCGCCCGCCGCTGAGTGCTGGGAACAGCCGAGAGCAGCGCGACCGTGTACGGGTGACGCGGATGCTCGAACACCTCGTCAACCGGGCCCGTTTCAACGATTCTGCCCAAGTACATGACCGCGACTCGATCGCACAAGTAGCGCACGACGGCCAAATCGTGCGACACGAAGAGCATCGCGAGATGCCGGCGCTCGCGGATGCGCTCCAGCAGCCGCAGGATCTGCGCCTGCACTGAGACATCGAGCGCGGAGAGCGGCTCGTCGGCGACGAGCACCGCGGGCTCCAGGGCAATGGCGCGCGCCAGCGCCACCCGCTGCTGCTGACCGCCGCTCAGCTGTCCTGGGTAGCGGCCGCCAAGTTCACTCGGCAGCCCGACTTCCTCAAGCACCTGGCTCACATGGTCATCGACCAGGCGGGGAGGCACCACGCCGCCGGCCTTGACCGGCAGACTCACGATGTCACGCACACGACGTCTCGGGTTGAGCGACCCGGTCGCGTCCTGGAACACCATCTGGATTGACCGCCGGTCCTCGTGGGCGGCGGCTCCGGAGCGAGCATGCACGTCGCGACCGCGAAACAGCACGCGGCCTTCGGTTGCCGTCTCCAGTCGAACGATGATGCGGCCCAGCGTGGTCTTGCCGCAGCCGCTTTCGCCGACCAAGCCCAGGGTCTCTTCGGCAAAGATGTCGAGGCTGACCCCCGCCACGGCGCGTAGCCTGAGCGCCGCTCCGAAGAAGCCGCGATGCGGCAGGTTGAAGACCTTGACTACGTCTTGAACCTGGAGCAGTGGCTCGGGACTAGCGGCCATCAGTACAGGTGGCAGCGAACCGCATGCCCAGGCTCCACGCCGCGGGGCTCAGGGTCCTCGATCGGACAGCGCTCGAAGCGCTGGGCGCAGCGGGGCTCGAACGCGCAGCCGCGGCCTTCGACCGTCAGGTCCGGCGGGAACCCCTCCAGCGGAATGAGATCGTGGCGATCGCCCTTGACTTCGGGCACGCAGGCGAGGAGCGCCTGTGCATACGGGTGGAGCGGCCTCGCGAACACATCGTCGGTGGCGCCGATTTCGGCGATCTTGCCGGCATACATCACCAGCGTTTGGTGGCAGTTCTCCGCCACGAGGCCCATGTTGTGGGTGATGAACAAGACGGCCATCCCCAGCTCGCCACTCAGGCGATGCAGCAGTCTGATGATCTGAGCCTGGATCGTGACATCCAGCGCGGTTGTCGGCTCGTCGGCGATGAGGAGCTTGGGTCGATTGGCTAGCGCCATGGCGATCATGGCGCGCTGGGCCATCCCGCCACTGAATTGGTGGGGATACTGGTGCAGGCGGCGCTCGGCCTCCGGTATCCCGACACGCTGAAGCAGGTCCAGGGCGCGCTCCCGGGCCGCGCGGCGACCCATGTGGTCGTGTTCGAGGATCGCTTCCTGGATCTGAAAGCCGATGGTGAGCACGGGATTGAGCGAGCTGAGCGGGTTCTGGAAGATCATGGCGATCTCCTTTCCCCGAATCTGGCGCAGCGTCCCGATGGACGCGCCGACCAGGTCCTGCCCCTCGAATAGCACCCGCCCGGACACGATTTCGCCAGGCGGCCGGATCAGGCCGAGAATCGAAAGCGCGGTGACGCTCTTGCCGCATCCCGACTCGCCGACAATACCGACGACTTCACCGCGACGGACCGAGAACGACACGCCGTTGACAGCTCGCACGATTCCATTCTTGGTGTGGAATTGCGTGCGAAGATTCTCGACGCTCAGCAGCACGGAGTCGTCCCGAGAACGCTCGCCGGGATGCTCTACGGAACCGGCCGCGGTAGGACCCCGTGTTGGGCCTGTACCGGTTACTGTTCCAACCACTTGCTTCACGCTCGTCCGCTGCCCCTATCGGCCTCATCTTCCGGCCGGGTACGCATCCGAATCCTCTCCCCACAGGAACCTGCACGCGGTCCCTCCCAGGATCATGGCCGACTCCTCGCTGCTGAGGAACGGCGCGTCGCGAATGGACCTGATGAGCTCTGGATATCCCACGTGCCCCAAATACGGCCAATCGGTTCCGAAGATGATCCGGTCGGCACCGAGGCCTTGCGCCAGAACTTCAATGATTTGCAGCGCGCTGCGATACGGATACTTCTCGTTTGCGGGGATGACGTGTTGATAGGCCGACAGCCCGCAGAACAGGTTTGGGTGGGGCGAGATCATGTCGATCGGTCCTTGCAGCAGCTCGTAATCGATCTCTCCGTTGGCGAGTGATTTGGGCTCGGCTTCGCCATATTGAACGCTCGTCAACTCATTCGGTCTGAGAATAGGAGTCCCGTAATGCGTGATTTCCATACGCACGTCGGGATACGCCTCCGCCACTGTATGGACGGTCTCGGCGAATTCCCGAATGACCCGTACTTGCCGACGAGCCGCGGCGCGAACCATGGGAAATGCAGATACCAATAGGAGAGATCGATGATGCAGGGCACCTGCCGGTCCGACATCAACTCGAATATAGGCCGCCAGCCTGGCTCGTCGATGGTCGAGTTCGTGAAGGCGGGCAGGATTTTGAGACCGGTCGCGCCGTTGTCCAGGTCGCGCGCCGCCCGTTCGACGTAGCCGGGCACGCGTGGATCGATGGAGTCGGCAAACAGGAAGAAGCGATCTTTGTGCGCCGCCCAGTCGCGCCAGTAGCAGGCCTTGTTGATGAATGGATCGAAGCTGACCAGGATGTCGTCACGGACGTCGGGGTGAAAATGCTCCATCACGTCAATGATCGTGGACGTAAGCAGGCAGGCATAGTCGATGCCGGCGTGGTCCATTTGCGCGATGAGGTCGTCAACGCCCCCGCCCCATCGGGCGCCGCCCCACTTGTGCGCCACCCCGTCGTAGCCGGGCTCCTGTCGGTCGATGAGATGGGCGTGCGTGTCAATGACTGGAGTCACGGCTGCATCTCGTTTCCACACCATTCCATGGCCATGGCTGCCACGAACTGGATCACCGGCACCATGCTCGGCAGCTCAATGTACTCGTCCGGCGCATGCGCCCCGCCACCGCTGCCTGGGCCGAGAATCAAGGCCGGCGTGTACTTGTGAAAGCTGAAATGCCGGATGTCGCACCAGGCGTTGACGGTTATCCAGCGCACGGGAATTCCGGCGATCTCCTCATGGACGCGGGCAAAGGTCTGATAGAAGGGGTCGTCCTCGCGCAGCAGCCAGACCGGTTCGGTCGCAAGCCCCTCGAACTCGACCTCGGGCGGGTGGTCGCGCAGCCACGGGTCTTGCCGAGCGAACGCGTCGATCGTCTGCCGGATCTCCCGCCGAGTCGACGCCAGCGAGTCCGGGGGGTTGAAGGCCATGCAGCACTCGATCTCGCATTTGGCCGGGAGGTTGGAATACCACTCCCCGCCGCGGATACGACCGACGGAGAAGTGGATCTCGTTCTCGATAGCATTCCAGCCGCCTGGAAGCGGCGCGGCGCGCTTTTGGTCCCGCAGTCCGCGCAGCGCTTCGGCGACCTGCATGGCCAGGTGGATGGCGTCGGTCTCTCGATCCGACCGCACCGGCGACCCGCCGCTGCCAAAGACGCGAACGACGAACTGCACCTGCCCTGAATGGTTCGTGTAGGCACGGCCCAACGGCGAACCATCGACCATCCAGGCCGCATCCGCCGTGTAGCCGCGCGCCATGCAAGCCAGCGTGCCGTTGGCGGCGGCCTCTTCGTCGATGGCGCTCTGCAGGATGATGTCCCCCGCGGGCTCGAATCCCGCCTCCTGCAGCGCGCGCACGGCGGCCAGGATGTCAACGATCCCGCCCTTGTCGTCGATGGCGCCGCGCGCATACATGCGATCGCCCACGATCGTCGCCCCCCACGGATCGTGGGTCCAAAGCTCGACGGGTTCGGCCGGGACGGTGTCGATGTGCGCGTTGAGGATCAGCGAGCGGCCGCCCCCGGTGCCTTTCCAGACGCCCACGACGTTGGGACGGTTCTCGTAGGACCACTTGGACGGCGTCCAGCCGGGCAGCGACGCTAGCGCCGCCGGGTCGCAGTCGAACGTGTCAACGTCCAGGCCGAGTTCCGAAAACTGCTCGGCCACCCAGACTTGCGCGGCCGCCTCCGAGCCCGTCGGGCTTGGAATGGAAAGCAACTCCCCCAGCAGTCCGATGGTCTCGGCGTGCATGGCCTCAACGCGTTCGAGAGCCATTTGCCGCACAGCCTCGTGCGATCGGTCGCTCATTTCCCGACGCCTCCTCCCTCCAGCCGGTTCACCTTCGCCTCCATCCTCCCCGCGCCGCCGCGATCGCCAACTCGGGGCCTACCGAACCCGTTCCTCGCCCAGCGTGCGCTGCAGGGCGTCGCCAAGCACAAAGAACACAAACGACACCAAGGCCACCAGGACACTCGGTATCAGAGCCAGATAGGGGGCCCGGAAGATGTGGCCGCGCGCGTCGGCAATGAGCGTGCCCCAGTCCGCGTCCGGCGGCCTGACACCCAGGCCCAGGAAACTGAGCCCGGCGATTGCCACGATCATCCAGCTCATCTGGATCGTCATGAGCGCCACGGCCAGCGGCAGCACGTTCGGAAAAATCTCATACCGGATGATCCGCCAGCCGCCAAGTCCCGACACCTCCGCAGCCTCGACAAACGGGCGCTGCTTGATCGAAAGCACCAGGCTGCGCAGGGTCCGGGCGGTTCCCGGAGTGCCGCCGATCATCAGGGCGATCATGGCGTTTCGAATGTCCGTCCCCAGCACGGCAACCATGAGGATCACCAGCAAGAGGAATGGAAAGGCGAGCAGCACGTCGATGATCCGCATGAGCACGGAATCCACCCAACCGCCGAAGTAGCCGCTCGTCATCCCGATGACCAGGCCCGCGACCATTGCGCCGAACGCCGGGATGAGCCCCGCCATGATCGAGAGACGTCCACCGACGACCAGCCGGCTGAGGTAGTCGCGGCCCAGATGATCGGTTCCAAGCGCATGCCCATCCGACCACAGCGGGAGGTAGCGCTCCGACAGCACGACCTCCGTTGGGTCGCCCGGCGCGATCCAGGGGGCAATGATCGCGAACAGCATCATCGCCGCGGCAACTGTCAACAGGACCGAGATCCACCGGTTCGCGCTCACCCACGCGGCAAGGGTCCCGGTGTGACTGGCCCCCGCCATCCGGACGCGGTTCATGCCGCGCGCCGCCGAATCCAAAGGATCATGCCCGCGCATAGCGAATCCTCGGATCGATGAGGCCGTAGGAAAGGTCGACGAGGAGATTGACGACGGTGAAGATCACGAGGATGAGCAGCGTGATGCCCTGCACGATTGGGAAGTCCCTGGCGAGGATGGCGTTGACCAGCCCGCGCCCGAGGCCCGGCCAGGCAAACATGAACTCGACCAGCACCGATCCGGAGAGGAAACCGCCAAACATCAGGCCGGTGTTGGTGACAATTGGGACCATCGCGTTGCGCAGCACGTGGATCAGAAACACCCGGCGCTCGGATAGGCCCTTCGCGTAGGCGGTACGCGCATAGTCGCCCAGAAGGGCGTCGGTGATCGCGGCCTTGACGATGCGCCCGAGCACAAAACCGGGCACGGTGGCCAGCGTCACGGCCGGCAGGACCAGATGCCGCAGCCTGTCCAAAAGGCCGGAGCTCTCGACCGATTGCATGCCCAGCACGGGCAGCCAACCGAGATTGACGCCGAAAATGATCATCAAGATCAGGGCGAGCGAGAAGGAGGGGATGCTGATCATGACAACCGAGAAGCCGGACAGCGCATAGTCCGCCACCCACATGCGGCGATACACGAGCAGGGCGGCGATGATGCCGACTCCGGTTCCGCCCAGGACAGCGATGATCCAGGCGGTTGCACCCAGGATGGCGGTATTGATGGCGCGCATCCGCATGAAGTCCCCGACGGATTGCGGTTGGACGATCGAGTCCCCAAGGTCGCCGCGGACCAGCTGCCCGACCCAGTACAGATACTGAACGGGCGCCGGCAAATCGAGGCCGAACCGCTCGGTGTACCTGGCGACCAGCGCGGGATTGGAAACGCCCTGGGTCCCAAGCATCAGCTGGATGGGATCTCCGGGGATCGCTCGCAAGACGCCGAAGACGAGGATGGTTCCGCCCACAATCACCAAGACCGAGGCCCCGAGGCGTCGTAACAGAAAACCGGTCATCGGCAGCTAGCGTCCCGGCCGCCAGATGGCGACGGGCGGGTGGATCCCGGTCGTTGCGACCGAACCATATCGCACCCTAGACACGTCCCAGCGGTTCGTCCTCGCACGCTCCCGGGACCTTCGAAAGGTCCCGGGAGAATCGCTTAGGGAGGTGAAGGTCCCTGACGAAGACGGGGATCGGCTACCGATCGAGCCAAACGCGCTCGAGCTCGTTGACCCGGTAGGGTCGGTAGAAGAGACCGTGCACGTCGCCCTTGATCAGCACCGGGAATCGGCTCAGCACGCCCCATTGCATGACCGCCGCCTCCGCAACGATCTGCTGCACCTCCTGGTAGGCGGCAGCCCGGGTCTCTGGATTCATGTCCTTGCGAGCTTGCGTCAGAAGCGCGTCCACTCGCTCGTCGCAGAACTGTGCGAAGTTCCAGCCGGCGCCTGCCTTCTCCGCCGGCGGGCGTTCCTCGCACAAATAGGTCGGGTCCAGCAGGAAGCTCGGGTCCGGCAGCGCCGTGTTCCATCCCAGCGGATAGAGCTCGAGCTTGTCGGGATTCCGGATGCCTTCCACGTCGTCGAACACGACGGAGGGGTCCATGATCCAGAATTCCGTCTCGATCCCGATGTCCTTGAGGTTCTGCTGCATGAAGAGTCGGTTGTCGTCCACCGGCGTGCCCGCGGCGAGCCAAGCGGCAATGGTGAAGCTGGCGCGCTTGCCGTCGCTCTCGCGCACGCGCACGCCGTCGGGACCCAGTTTCCAGCCCAGGTCCTCCAAGATTTGTCTGGATTTCTCCGGGTCGTATTCGTACGTAGGCACGTTCGAGTTGAAGCCATACCCGTGTGGGTACCACGGGGTAGGCAGATAGTCGTTGAACGGCTCCAGCTCCTTGATCCGGGTCTTCCAGTCGTACGCGTGGGCCAGCGCCTTGCGGAACTCCGCGTTGTCGAACGGATCGATGGCGTTGTTGGCCGACAGGTAGAAGTACGTGTTCGTTGCGAACAGCTGCAGCCGGAACTTCGCGTCATCCCTGAGCTCCAGGATGTCCGGCGTCAACGCGAACGGGAACACATCGAGGTTCCCCGCCCTGAACTCGGCGGCCGCCGCCTGGGCGTCCGGAATGATTCGGTAGATGACCTTGTCAAGGAACGGCGCGTTGTCCGGGTTCCAGTAGCCCTCATTGCGGACCAGGCTGAGCTGAACTCCCGGATCGAAGGAATCGAACTTGAACGGCCCGGTTCCCACTGGGTTGAGATCGATATCTTCTCCGAACGTCTCGATGGCGGCCGGGCTTGTCAGATAGGTGGCCTCGGTCGTCAGCCGCCAGTGAAGAATTGGGTCGGCGTCGAGTCCCGAGAACACCCGCACGACATCGCTGCTCACCTTCTCGGCATGGCTGAGCAAGGCCCAGTTCGTGTAGGGATACACGCCGGTAGCGTGGAATGGGTGATCTTCCACAAAAACGCGGTTCAAGTTGAAGACCGCGGCATCGGCGTCCAAGTCGGTGCCGTCGTGAAACTTGATGCCGTCGCGGATCGTCAGGTCGATGAACGTGCCGTCCGGCGAGATCTCGAAAGACTCGGCCAGCCATGGGACGGGCTCAACCTTCTCGAAATCGAACTTGAGGAGCGTCTCGGAGATCATGAACGCAATGCTCTTGTCGACTTCGGCAAGCGCCTGTGCGCCCTCAATCCCGCCTACCTGCGGGTCGCGCGTATGGCGCAAGATCAGGGTGCCGCCGCGACGAACATCAACGGGCCGCTCGACCTCGCGAGTGACGACCTTCTGGACTTCGACCTCGCGGATCACGTCGCGGGTGACGATCCTCTCGACCTCGACCTCTTTGACGACCTCGACCGGGACTTCCTTGATCGTCTCGACCTGGACTTCCTTGACCACGACGGTTTCGACCGGGACTTCCTTGGTCACGATGGTCTCGACCGGGACTTCCCTGATCACCTCTTTGACTTCGGTGACCGTCACCGTCACGGTCTTCTCAATGACCTCAGCTTCGCCACACGCGGCCAGAATGGCGGCCAACGTGGCGGATCCTCCGCCCAACACGGCTGCGCGCAGCAATTGCCGACGCGTCATCTTCGATTCAACCGCTCGTCCCATACGAATCCCCCCATGCACACAGGCGCGGATTAGCCCCTAGCGTCCGCGGGCGGCCGCAATGCGCGACGATTCACCGCTGAGCGATTATCGGTAGAGGACTACCGCAGGCTGAACAATTATGTGTTGAATAGTCTTGGTCCGTCAACGGAGCGCCTGCTGGTGGAACACGCCGACGTGCGGCCGGCGAGCGGGCGCATCGACCACTGACGGTTCCAAATCTCGGTTCCGCGCGGCATGTCGAACCGTGAGCGCTGCGAAGGCGTCCGGCGAATCCGCGTGACGTGGTTTCGCAAGCGGACTGCTGCCCGCCGACGACCAGCGTGGAGCGCTTGCGGCCGCGCCCTCGCCACCCAGCAGCCCGATCCGGCCACTGAGTTTCTGCATTGAGGAACCCTGCCTGAGCATTCGGCATCCACGGACCAGTTCACTGTGCGCCAATCGCGCCGGGACCGCCGGCCAGTCCGCCGTCCGCTGCGCCGGCGATTCTGGAGCCTGGCCACCGGGGACGTTCGGCTTCAGCAAACGATGACGACCTGGGCTGGCAGGTCGCTCGCCGGCGGCCGGCCGTCGGCAACCTGCCGTGCACGAACCTGGTCGGCCGTTCTGTTGACGCCGTGACCAACAACGGGCCCGAGCTCATCGGCCCCATAGCTGCGGCGCCTCGGGGATACCAACGCGAGACGCGGGGACGCGGCCTTTACTCTTTTGCGACCCGGAGCTTCGTTCACCAGCGAAGGCGGGCAGCGAGAACCGGACTCACGGGTCCGCCGGCAACGCGGCGCTCCGCTCGCCGAGATTGCCCGGCTCACGTATGATACCGACGGCTAATAGTCGGGGGAGGCATTATCAGTATGCACACGCTCAGTCGACGACGATTTCTGACTATGACTGCCGGGACGGCGGCCATGTCCGTGTTGGCGGCATGCGGCGAGGCTGAGGTCACCGAGAAGACCGTGACGGTGACGGTCACCGAAGTCAAAGAGATCATCAGGGAAGTTCCGGTCGAGACGGTGGTCACCAGGGAGGTGGTCAGGGAAGTCCCCGTCGAGACGGTGGTGACCAAGGAAATCATCAAGGAAGTCCCCGTCGAGGTCGTCAAAGAGGTCCAGGTCGAGACGGTCGTGACCAGGGAGGTTGTCAAGGAAATCCCCGTCGAGCGCGTCGTCATCCAGGAAGTGTCGACCCCATCGCGCTTCTCGGAGGCGCCGATGCTGGCGGTCCAGGTCCAGGCGGGATCGCTGCCGCCGGTGGACAGCCGTCTGCCGAAGGACCCGTGGGTCATAGAGCCGGTCGAACAGGTTGGGAACTACGGCGGCACCTTGCGGCTGGGAGGTGTTGTCCGATCGATTGAGATTGGCTACGGGGGCGACGCCAGCCTCATGGCCTACACCATGTCGGGCACCGAGCTGTTTCTCGACCTCGCCAAGAACCTCGACGTCTCAAGTGATTTGCAGACGTTCACCTTCGAGATTCGGGAAGGCCACAAGTGGTCCGATGGCGCGCCGTTTACGGCGGACGATTTCCTTTTCACGTACGAAGACTACTGGGGCAACGATCTCGCCAACCCGAGCGGCAGTCTCCAGCACGGTGCCGAGAGGATTGGACTCCGCGAGATCGTCAAGGTCGAAGATACGGTCGTCGAGTTCAAATTCGACCGGCCGGCGCCCCAATACCTGGATCGCATGGGTCGGTACTCCGGAGATCCCTGGGTCTTCTCGCCCCGGCACTATCTTGAGCGATTCCACGAGAAGTACAACAGCGACGCGCAGCGGCTGGCCGAGAACGCCGGGTTTGAGACGTGGGCCGACCACTTCAAGTCCAAGTTCTACTACGGGCCCAGCACGTCCCTGTCACGGGAGGACGCCGCGTTCCGTCCTGCGCTTGGGCCATGGGTCAACGTCGGCGCCTCGCCCGAGGTCACGCAATTCGAGCGAAACCCCTACTACCACGCGGTGGACACGGCAGGAAACCAGCTGCCGTATATCGACCACGTCAACCACTTCTGGATCCAGGACAAGGAGGTCTACCAGATCAAGGTTACCGCCGGTGAGCTTGACTTTGCCCAGTTCGTGCTCGATCTCAAGAACATGGAGCTTTACCGGGCGGAGGAAGATCGCGGCGGATACCGCACGTTGGTCGCTTCGAGCTTGCGAACGTCGGCCATGTCCTTGTTCCCGAACCAGACGTACAAGGATCCGGCGATCGCTGCCATCTTCCGGGAGAAAGACTTCCGGGTCGCGGCTTCAGTGGCCATCAATCGCGAGGCCATCAACGAGACCTTGTTCTTTGGCTTGGCGCGGCCCTTCACGCCCTACCTGCTCGAGTCCTATAGCTTCTTCAAGCCGGAGTGGGCCACGCTCCACACCGAGTACGATCCCGACCAGGCCAACCGCCTGCTCGATGGGATTGGACTGGACCAGCGTGACAGCGAGGGCTGGCGCCTGCGGCCCGACGGTGAGCGATTCAGCATCTTGCTGACGGTCTCGGACCAAGAGGGGCCCAAGGAAGACATCGCCACGTTGGTCATCAAGGACTGGCAAGCCGTGGGCATCCATGCCGAGTGGCAGTTCGAAGCGGAAGCGCTCTTCCGCGAGCGGGCAAAGTCGTTCACCGAAGTGATGATTCCCCAAGACATCAGCGAAGCGGCGGCCTACTTCACGCGTTGGGCCTCGTGGCACTACGGCATGGACACCTACGAGAGCTATTGGGCCGGCAGTTGGGCCCAATGGATCCAAACCGACGGCGCGGAAGGCGAGGAGCCTCCAGACTGGGTGAAAGAGGCCAAGGGTCTGCGCGAGCAATGGCGCCAAGCGGTGCCGGGCACACCGCAGTACGACGATCTCGGAGAGAAGTTCTGGTCCTACTTCTACGACCAGTACCCGATCATCGGCACGGTCGGCTATCCGCCGCAGCCGACCATCGTCAATCAGGCGCTGCGCAACGTGCCGACAGAGATTAACTTCGCTGCCGCCATCAACTTCGTGCGGCCCTACGGCTTCACGCAGTTCTTCTACGACCGGTAGGATCGGCCGGCTGATTCGGCGTTCGGCGGCCCCCGTCCTTGGACTTCCAAGGGCGAGGGGCCGCGACCGGCGCGCGGCCGCGCCCGGCGCCTACGAGCGCAGCGCGAAACACACGGCGGCGGCGAGGTCGGTGGTGTCAGGGGGGCGCGAACATGAGCGGCGCGACCAGTCCCCGGGGGCGCCATGGGGTTCGCCGGTTTCAGGCCACGCTGCCCGTGGCTGGCCAACGGCGATTGGGCCGGCCGTTGGCCGGGCGCATTGCCGCCTTCCGACGTTGGTCGCACGGAAGCCCCTCGTGGATCGATGCCGGCCTGCCGAGCCTCCGGCGCCGCCGTGGCAAGACAGCCCCAGCCAGCGCATTCGCGGACGTGGACCCGAATGCCGACCACCCCGGCACGAATTGCGCCTCGTCTGGTCCGCGGAACCAAGTCGCCATGAAATCGCGACTGCCGCGCGCGCCGCGTGAACGACTTCGCAAGGTGCATTAAGGCAGCGCCGTGAGGGCTTACCTTATCCGGCGCATCGGCTACATGGTGCTCGCCTGGTGGATTCTGAGCGGTTTAATATTCATTGTTATTCAGCTGCCTCCGGGCGACTATCTTACGACCCACCTTAACGCACTCAAAGCTGAGGGCTTGACCCTCCACGAAGCTGAAATCGAAAACCTTCGAATCTACTACGGCTTGGACCGAACCCCCGTCGAACAGTACTTCAATTGGATCACGCGATTCGTTCGGGGCGACATGGGGCGCTCATTCGGAAGCTACGGTGGAGGCTCGCGCCGCACTGTGCTCTCGATCCTGCAAGATGTAGTGCCACCGACGATGCTGGTCACGTCAATTTCTCTCATCTTGACCTATTTGATCGCTGTCCCAATCGGAATTTACTCAGCCACAAATCAATATAGCCTCGGCGATTATGCATTCACCTCCGTTGGGTTTATTGGTCTTGCAACTCCTAATTTTATGATCGCACTCGTCCTTATGTATTTCTTATTTCAAGTATTCAATGTCAGTCCAGGAGGGCTCTTTTCGCCCGAGTATTTACTTGAGCCATGGAGCCTTGGGAAGCTCTGGGACATGATCAATCACCTCTGGGTCCCGGTGTTCGTAGTTTCCACAGCCGGAACGGCCGGCCTCATTCGTGTGATGCGGGGCGTGCTTCTGGATGAGCTGGGAAAGCAATACGTCATGACTGCGCGGGCCAAAGGCGTTCCTGAGCGGCAATTACTGTTCAAGTATCCGGTTCGAATGGCATTAAACCCCATCATTAGCACCGTGGGATGGACGTTGCCGGCAATTGTCTCGGGCAGTGCCATCACAGCGATCGTTCTCAACATCCCGATGACCGGAGCGGTCCTGCTGGCTGCATTGCGCGTTCAGGATATGCACCTGGCCGGCAGTATTCTGATGGTCGAGGCGGCGCTCACGATTTTCGGCACCCTCCTGTCGGACGTGTTGCTGGTGGTCGTAGACCCTCGAATCCGTCAGGAAAGAACGGCTGTCTGAGATGGGAGTTTCGACGGATACCGAGGCTACGGTCGAGCGAGTGAATATTCGTGAATTCACCGACGAGGAACGCCACTACACGGCCGGTCAATGGACGCTCATGTGGCGCAAAATGCGGCGCCACAGGCTGGGCATGATTAGCCTGTGCCTACTAGGGATTGCCTACTTCTTTGCACTGACCTACGACTTTTGGATCCCTTATAAGGAGATTTCGGACCACGGCTTTCTGAACTCACCGCCTTCCCGCATCCACTTTTGGGACAGCGAAGGCAACTTCCACGGACCGTTCGTCTATGGCATCAAGTCGGAGCTGGACCCGGTGGAGTTTAAGCGAGTCTACGAAGAAGATCTTTCCAGGATAAACAGGATTGTCTTCTTTCAACGCGCTGAGCCTTACAAATTCTGGGGCCTTTGGACGATGGATCTCCACTTCTTCGGTGCGCAGGATGGCAAGGTATTCCTTTTTGGGACGGACAGGCTGGGGCGCGATGTGTTCTCGCGCGTCATGGCGGGTGCCCGGATCAGTCTCTCGATCGGTCTCATCGGGGTCTTGCTGAGTTTTGTGCTCGGCGTGGTCATCGGCGCCGTGTCCGGCTATGTCGGTGGGACGACCGATATCCTCATTCAACGGTTTATCGAGGTCGTGATCTCCATTCCATCGATCCCGCTGTGGATGACGATCGGTGCGGCCATTCCGCCGTTCTGGACGCCCATCCAGCGGTACTTCGCAATCACGGTGGTCCTGTCGGTCATCGGCTGGGCCGGCCTGGCCCGGGTGGTGCGGGGCAAGATTCTTGAATTGCGTGAGCACGACTATGTGATGGCGGCCAAGGTTGCCGGCGCCGGGCACATGCGCCTCATCTTCGACCACATGGTCCCCGGTTTCATGAGCTACCTGATCGTCAGCCTGACGTTGACGGTGCCGAACATGATCCTCGCGGAGACCTCGCTGAGCTTCTTGGGGCTGGGGATTCGAGAGCCGTCGGTGAGCTGGGGAAGCCTGATGCAAGACGCCCAGAATGTGCGGAGCATCGCCCTCTATCCCTGGATGCTCATTCCTGGCCTGTTTGTGATCGTGGTGGTGTTGTTGTTCAACTTCATGGGTGATGGATTGCGCGACGCAGCCGATCCATACACGTAGGCCCTGGAAGCTGAGCGGGATACTGCTTCCCTACCCACCAACGGCCACACCGGGTGCCCCTAGTCCTGCGCCGCCGCGGCATCCCGCAGACACCAGACGCTGCCCTCCAGCGTCCCGGCGACCAGCACGTCCGTGCCCGCTTCGTCAGGCGCGAGGGCCAGACAGGTCACTGGAGGCGCTCCCATGCCGGCCGGCAGCCGGCGCCAGATGCGGCCGCGGTCCGACGATCGGAAGACGCCGCGAGTTGTGGCCGCATATAGGGTGTCGTTCGTGGCGAACTGTGCCGAGGCCACGACCGCAAGGACTGACAAGCGCGTCTCGGTCGGTCGCGTCGCGCGCCAGGACCGCAGTTGGCTGCCAAGCGGCGTGATCACGTGACTTCCGGTGGCGATGCCGATGAAGTCGTCCTCGTCGCCGTCCGTGAGCGGGATTGCCAGCGAGACCCAGCCCTCGCCCGCGCGTTCGAAGACACGGCTCCAAGACGTGCCGTGATCGGTTGTGCGGTACACCGCGACCATGCCGTCGTCCGCAGTGGCCGCGACGAGCGTGCCGTCCAAGGCGTAGTTCGGCGAGAACGCCACCGTCACTACGTTCTTGCCCGCGAAGCGCTCAGCCGACTGCGTCCACGACTCGCCGCCGTCGCGCGACAGCAGCAAGGCGCCGTCCGCACCCCCGACCGCAATGGCAGGGTCGGCGGGTGAACCGGATGCGATGGCCAGGCTCAGCGGCGTCAAATCCTGCGGCAGACCGGTCGCCGGCGTCCAGGCCCGCCCGCCGGTGCGGCTCTCGACCAGGCTGCCCCCGGCGATTGCCAGAACCCGGCGGTCGGCGCGGAAAGCAGGCGAGAAGGCCAGCGAGGTCACGCTCAGCTCGTCGAGGCCGTCGCTGGTGGGGAGCCAGGTCGCTCCGCCGTCGGTGGAGCGCAGCACGCCTTCGGCCGCCGTGCCGACCAGGACGGTGCCATCCGACGCGAATCCAGGGGACAACGCCAGCGCCAAGACCGGTCGGCTCGACACGCCAACGTTGGAAGGCTGCCAGGACCCGCCGCCGTCCGCCGAACGCAGGACGCCGCGCTCGTGCAGGCCGGCCAACCAAACCTGGCCGTCCGGGTTAACGCAACTCGCGAGGGCTAAGACCGCGTTTGCGTCCGCGGCTCCCGCCGTCGGCTGCCATGAGTCGCCACGATCGCGGGACTGCATGAGGCCACGCTCTGCCGTGGCAATCATCAGTGTTCCGTCCGCGCCGAAGTCCTGCGACACCGCGATGGCATTGATGCTGGCATCCGCGCCCCCAGCCTCCAGCCGTCGCAACGCGCCCCCTTCGATCGACCGCCAAAGCCCCCCACCCTCGGTTCCCACGAACACCGTGCGATCACTCGCGTTGGGCGCAAAGGTGATCGCCTGGACCGGCAGGCCGGCCGGATAGCCGGGCGCGGGGAACCATTGCTGTGCGTCGCCCAACCACTCATACAGACCGCCCGTGGTGCCGGCGAACAGCACGCCGTGCCCCTCCGGCCCGAGTTGAGCGGCCAGAGCATTGACGCCCAGATCGGCGAGACCCTGGTTGGCGGCATTCCAGGTACGGCCCCGGTTGGTGGTGGCGTACACGCCGTCCTGGCTCGTACCAGCCAGGATCATGCCGTCGCTGGCGTAGGTCGGTGAGAACTCCAGGGCGGTGACGTCTGGCCTCTGGCCCCAGAAGTCCTGTTCACGCCAGGACGCTCCGCCGTCCACCGAGAGGAAGGCGCCAGAGCCTGCGGTGCCGACGATGAGCGTGGCATCGCTGTCAAATGTGGGTGAGACGGCAGCCGCCTGAACGAAGCGGCTCCCCAATGCACCTACTTTCTCCCACGCATGCCCACCGTCGCGACCTACATATAACCCGCTGAGGGTTCCGGCAATCACGGCGTGGCGATTCGCACTCAGCGGCCCAGTCGCCAGCGCCGTTACCGTGCCGCCCTCGGCTGTCGTCAGCGGCATCCAAGCCTGCGGTGTATCAGGATGCGTCATCAGCGACTCCAGACCCGACCGCACCGTCGTTGACTCACGTTGCGGGATCCGCACTCCGAGAGTACTTGCTGGAGGGGCCGCCAGGCGCCGGGAAGTTCCGCATGCGCGCCATCGGCCTCCTGGCGGCGGCCGTCTCGGGCCCGGTCTCCCCGGATTTGGCCCCGCGAGGCATCAGCGCCCGGCCTGCCGGTAGAATCGACTTCACCGGCGAATGCAGCGTTGCCGGGCGATCCGTGACTCGGGTGGCCGAAGTGAGGAATGGCATCCGTTCCCTGGGGGCTCTCGTCCTGGTGGCTCTCACCCTGACCGGCTGCGATTTCTTTTCCGAGAGCGAAACGAGCGCTCCCGCGCTGATCACAGCGCCTCCCAGCTATCTCGATCGTCCCACGGTCCAGGTCGAGCGAGGCCGGATCGAGCAGGACATCCGCCTGGAGGGTCGAGTCGCGGCCGAGCTGGAGACGGCCCTCGCCTTCGACGTCCCGGGACTGCTCCAGGTGATCCACGTGCGGCGCGGCGAGGCGGTGCGGGCCGGCGAGGTGGTGGCAGAGCTGGACACCGGTGCCAGGGTGGAGGAAATCGCGGCGGCGCAGGAGGAGCTCGAACGCGCCGAGCAGCGGCTCAACACCGCCGAGGCCGAGCTCTTCGAGGCACAGGCGGCGGCTGAAGAGGCGTTGCTGCTGGCCCAGAGCCAGGTCTTCGCCCGGCAGCACGCGCTCGATGCGCTGCTGGCCGGACCTTCGTCGGCACGCGTTGCCTCCGCGCAGGCGGCAGTTGCCACGGCGGAGGCCGCGGTTGCCCTTCGCCGCGCGGAGGCGCGCCGCATCGAGGAGACGCTGCCGGCGGCCATCGACGCCGCCAGGGCCGACGTTGAGGTCCACGCGCTGCGGCTCTCGAGCGCTCAGGACGAGTTGCGGCGCCTGCAGCGGCAGAGCCCGTCGGCTTCCGCCGAGGCGCTGGCAGCGGCCGAGCAGGCCGTGGCCGCCGCGACGCTCGCCCTGGCAGGCGCGCGCTACGACCTCTCCCTGCTCGAGCGTCCCGCGGGCCCGCCCGCGCTGCAGATAGCGCGGGCGTCGACGGCGGGTGCGGAGGCGTCGCTTGCCAGCGCCGCAGCCGAGTTGGAAGCCCTCCGCGCCGGAGCGGACGAGGCCACGATCGAGCACGCGCGGACCAACCGGCAGGCCGCCATTCTCCGGCGCGATGCCGCCCAGCGATCCCTGGCTGCTATCCGGAACGGCGAGCTCGGGATTGCTCATGAGGTCGCGACGCTGCGCGAAACCGCCGGGGCTGCTCGTTCGAGGCTGGCGGAGTTGAACGCGCCAACGACTGACTACCAACTCACGGCTCCGCGTGACGGTGTGGTGACGTACGTGCCGCGCGTGCCGGGCACCCAGGTGAAACCGGGCGAGGCGATCGTTGAGATGGCCGATGTGAGCACGCTGGTGGTGCGAGCCAGCGTTCCTCGCGGGTATCAGCCTCAGCTTGCGGTGGGGCAGGCCGTGCACGTGGTCGTCGGTGGACTGGAGGGGGTGGTCTTCCAGGGGCGGGTGGCCGTGCTGCCGCACGACGTCGGGGCGCCCGGCGGTGGCACCGTGCGCATCGACGAAGCGAAGATCACCGCGGATTGGGCCGACGCGGACGTCGAGATCGGGATGCGCGCGGTCATGACCATCACCCTGCAGGTCAAGAATCACGTACTGAAGGTACCCATCACGGCCGTCCGCACCGTGAACCTGCGCCAGTTTGTCGAGGCGCTCATCGATGGGCGGCGCCGCAGCCTGCCGGTGCGCACCGGCATTCGCAGTGACTCCGAGATCGAGATCATTGACGGGGTCGAGGAAGGCGCCGTCATCTTCGAGTCCTACTGACCGTGACGTTCCCGCGTGCGCTCGTGGGACTAGTCCTCCGGCGCCTGCACAGCAGTGGGCCCGCCATGCTGATCGTGGCGGTGGGCATGTTGGTCAGCGTGGCCCTGGTGACCGCGGTGCCGCTCTTTGCCGCGGGCTTCAGCGATGCCTTGCTCCGACGCGAGATCGAGCACGCACGCCTGCCGCTGGCGTCCAGCGTCGTCGTGCGCCACGCCGAAGGCCAGTCCCAACAACTGGCGATCGGGCGCGAGGGGTATCAGCACGCCTCTGAGGTGTTGGGCACGCAGCTCGCCGGCCGCGTCGGACTGCCCGAGCGGCAACAGGTGAGCTATCTCCAGTCGGACCGGATGTCCCTCGAAGCGTTTGCGTCAACCGGTGAACCGCTGCGGCCGTCCTCGTTCATTTTCGGGTTCCTCGCCGCGATGACGGGGATGGCCGACAACGTCGAGCTGCTGGAAGGGCGGCTGCCGGCGGATTTGGTCAGGACGGCGCAGGACGCCTCCGGGGCACGGTTCGCGCTCCTCGAAGGGATGATGTCGTCGCGCGCGCTGGACGACCACGGTCTGCTGGTTGGCGACCGCATCGAGCTGACCCACAGCGACGCCGGCGCGACGGGATCATTTGTCGTCCGCGTCGAGATCGTGGGCCGCTTCGTCCCCAAGGACCCCGGCTCAATCTACTGGTTCAAGCCGATCGGCGATTTCGACCGGGGCGCGCTGATCGTTGACCGCGATGCCTTCGTGAACGGCCTCCTCGTCCTTCGACCGAGCCTCTACGGCGAGGCGGCCTGGTACTCGAACTTCGACCCGGACGCCATTCGCGCCGCGAACTACCAGAGCATCATCAGCGGGTTGCGCCGACTTGACCCGCTGGCGGGAACCATGGCACCGAACGCGAGCGTGGAAACCGGATTGGACCGCATCCTGGTCGCCGCGGACCAGCAGCGAACCACAGTCGAGCTCACGTTGTTCGTCCTCAGCGCGCCCGTCGTGGGCCTCGTCCTCTACTTCATGGCGCTTTCGACCGGGATGGTCGTGGACGGGCAGCGCGCCGAGATCGCCGTTCTCAAGAGCCGTGGCGCCAGCACGCGGCAGGTCGTCGCCGTCTACCTGTTGGAGAGCCTTCCGCTGGCCGGACTGGCGATCGCCGTGGGCCCGTTCTTGGGCATGGGAATCGCCCAGGCGATGGGGAAGACGCTCGGCTTCCTTGAGTTTACGAATCGGGCCGACCTGCGCTTGGAGCTGACGGCAGGCCACTATGGGCTGGCCGCGGCCACCGCGGGGCTGGGCATTCTCGCCATGCTGGCGCCGGTGATCGGCGCCGCGCGTCGCTCGATCGTGAGTCATCGACAGCAGGTCGCGCGGGTCCGGCGCGGGCCGTTCTATCAACGGTTCTTTCTGGACCTCGGGCTGCTTGGGCTGGCCCTCTATGGCTACGCCACGCTGCGCAGCTGGGATGCCCTGCCGGACATGGGTCCCGAGGCCCAACCACTCGCGCGAACTCTGCTCGTGCTCATCCCCATCGTCTTCATCCTGGCGGGCGCTCTGGTCTTCCTGCGGCTGCTCCCCTGGATCGTCCGCTTCCTGATCTGGGCGGGATCACGCCGGGATGGCGTCGTGTTGTTTCTGGGACTGCGGCAGATGGGGCGGCGCGCGGGTCCATTCACAGGCCTGATGATCCTGCTGATGTTGACGTTCGCCACTGGGACGTTCAGCGCGTCGATGGCCGCCACCATCAACCGGAACCTGGAAGACAGCGCGTACTACCAGATTGGCGCGGATGCCTTCTTCGAGGAGTACGGCGAATTCGATGACAACCAGCGGATCTGGCACATGCCCCCGATCGAGGGGCATCTCGACACCACCGCCGGCGGCGCTCCCGCGGTGGACCGGGTGGCTCGCCTTTGGCGTGATGACGCGGTGGTCAGGCTGTTGGGGGGACCGCTGGCCTACTCCCGCTCCGTGACGCTCTACGGCGTGGACCCGGGTCCGTTCGCCCAAACGGCGTGGTGGCGCCGCGATTTCGCACCCGCGTCACTCGAGGCGCTGATGAACGCAATGATCACCGACGATCGGGCCTTGCTGGTCGATCGACGTCTCCTGGCGGAGCTTCCCGATCTGCAAGTGGGTGATCCCGTCGACGTCGTGCTCGGTGAGGCTGAACTGGGGTTCTTTGTGGCGGGCGTGATTGACACCTTCCCCACCCACGTTCCCAATGCGGGCTTCTTCGCCGTGGCGGACCTTGGGCACCTCGAACGGTCCTTGGGCGAATCACCGTGGAATGTGCTGGCGCGGCTGCGTCCCGACGTGGGAGCCGGCGAGCTCGTAGGCGGCCTGCGAGAGCTGGGCTTCCGCGTGATCCAGGCGTTCGATGCGCGCGAGCTGCTCGCGAGCGCCCACAACGATGCCATGCGGATCGGGACTTTCGGGATTCTCACGACCGGGTTTGTGATTTCGGTGCTGCTGACGGTGGCCAGCCTGGCGGCCTACGCCCTGATATCGTTCCGGCGCCAGCTCCCGGAATTCGGGATTCTGCGCGCCATGGGTATCGCGAGGCGCCAGGTGGTGGCGCTCATCGTGTTCGAGCACGGCTTCCTGGTCGTGCTCGGGACAGCGGCCGGCACCGCATTGGGGATCCTCACGGGGGCGCTGTTCACTCCCTTCATGCAGCTCGATGCGGAGCCCCTGGGCAGGACGCCGCCTTTCGTGGCCATTACGGCGTGGGATGACCTGGGCAAGCTATTCGTTGTGCTCGGCATCGCGCTCGCGTTGGTGCTGGCCGTAACCGTGCGGAGGCTGTGGGGCATCCGCACGCATGCAGCCATCAAGTTCGGGGACGAGTAGGTCTCGTGTTTTCCCGTTCTGAGCAACAGCGGCCCCTGGTGCCGACATCGGCGCCACGTTGTCGTCATCAGCGGCGACTGGTTGCGCGTATTCATGGCGCCCAGCATGCCGGGCGCCCCGGTTCAGGCGCTGCAGGACGGCCGGCACGCCGGGAGACTGACATCGGCCGCGGCCATCGTCCATGGATCCACCGTGGCCACCAACGCGTTGCTTGGACGCGGCGGCGCGCGCTCCAATCTCGCCGTTCCCGCCGGGTCCTGCAATTGGCCTGATTAGCAGGTTTGGACCGGCGAATCACGGTGCCGAGGGCGGGACTCGAACCCGCACAGCCCGGAGGCCACTAGCCCCTCAAGCTAGCGCGTCTACCAATTCCGCCACCTCGGCCGGGCGCACAATTATAGGCGCGGTGGCGGGGCGCCGTCGGGCCGGCTGGTCGGCGCTCGCGGATGGCGTACGCTGGACGCAACCAAAACGTAGCAGGGCAGTGTTATGTCAACCACCGCTCACGTCGCCTGGTTGCGTCTGTCCCCGCGCTCCGGGCAGAACGTCGACGTCAGCAGCCTCAGCTTCATTGCCGACCTGGGCATCGAGGGCGACCGCCACGCCCAGCCGGACACCCGCAATCAAGTGCTGCTCATGGACACCGAGACTCTCGACGTGCTGGAGCTCGGCCCCGGCGACATCCGCGAAAACGTCGCCACCACCGGCGTTGATTTGGCGTCGTTGAGCGAGGGCGACCGGCTGCGCATCGGCGCCGAGGTCGAGGTGGTGATCTCCCACCCATGCGACCCGTGTTCCAAGATGGACGCGCTCCGGCCCGGACTGCAGGAGGAGATACGGGGACGCCGGGGCATGCTGTCCACCGTCAGCGCCGGCGGAGTGGCCGTCGCCGGCGACCCGATCACCGTCACCACCGCCGCGGAGGCCTGACCGCCACCGCACGTCCGGACGCCGGAATCCCACGAATCCCGGAGGTCGCATGAATCTCTACATCCTGCGGCACGGCAAGGCCGAGGCCTTCGGCCCGGCCTATCCCCGGGACGACCTCCGCCCGCTCAGCCCGCGGGGATGGCGGCGCACGGAACAATCCACCAGGGGCATGGCCGTCGCAAACGTCGTCGTCGAGACGATCGTCTCCAGCCCGCTGCTGCGCGCTCGGCAAACGGCCGAAATCGTGCACGCGGGCCTCGCCGTCGCTGCCGATATCGAGTACGCGGACGCCCTTGCCACCGGCGACCTCAATGGCATCGTCGCAGCCGTGCGAGCAAATGAGCGGAGCAAAGGCGTCATGCTGGTCGGGCACGAACCGACGCTGAGCCAACTCATCTCGATATGGGCATTCGGCGCGCCGGGCGGGTCATTCGGTCTCAAGCCGGGCGGGCTCTGCAAGCTCCAGACCTACGCCATCGCGCTGGGGCAGTGCGCCGTGGTGCGGTGGTTTCTCACGCCAAAGCAACTCGTGGGCCTGGGCAAGGGCCCGAGTGGGAGCAAACGGGGCGCGGCGGCGTAAGGCGGCGCACCGACTCCGGCGCATGAATCGCTGCCAGCCCGCACCAGCCGCGCGTGCGTTAGCCCGCGCCCGATCCTGGGCATTCGCCACGGCCCTGGCGGGCCCGGCCTTGCTCCTATCGATCGCCTGCAACGGCAGCTCGCCGTCAGTGATTCGCGTGCCGATCGAGCGCATCACGGTGGTCGCCTCGACACCGGCGCCGCTCCCGGCCGAAATACCCGTCGGCCGCCCCCGTCCCACACCGACGGCCCCGGTGAGCCTGCCGACCCCCACGCCCACGGCAACACCAACCCCCACGCCCAGTCCAACGCCCGCGCCGACGGCCACTCCAATCCCGACGCCAACCGCCACACCCACGCCAACACCGAGCCCAACGCCCACCCCGACACCCACGGCCACTGCCACGCCCACCCCCACGCCACCGGCTCCCGACACCCCATTTCCGCTCCTATGGGTGGCCTACCAGGTCGACATTGGCCGCAACCTCGAGATCTACGTCATCGCCACGGACGGCACCGGCCAGCGGCAACTCACGTTCAATCCCGCCGACGACGCGCAGCCCGCCTGGTCGCCCGACGGATCGACCATCGCCTTCGCCAGCAACCGGGACGGCGAATTCCGCATCTGGTTGATGGACGCCCTCGGCCGCAATATCCGTCCGCTCACGCAGGGTCCGGCCGACTCGCGGCCTTCGTGGTCGCCCGACGGCAGCCACATCGCCTTCCAATCCCAACGCCGCGGCAGCCCCGACATTTGGATCGTCGACGTCGAGACGGCCACCGAGACCCTGGTCGTCGGCAGCGGCCGCGCGGAAACGTCGCCATCCTTCTCGCCCGACGGCAGTCGCCTCGTGTACAGCGCCGATCGCTTCGGCCAGTTCGACATCTTCACCGTGGCCCTCGATGGCAGCGACGAACGGCGTCTCACCGATGCCGCCGGCGCCGACCTCGAGCCGCGCTGGTCGCCCGACGGCGAGCGCGTGGCCTACGCCACCATCCGCGACCGCCAGCCGCACGTCGCCATCATCAACGCCGACGGCACGGGCGCCATCGTGCTCCCGCTGTCCGAGTTCAGATACACCCTGGGCGACCGCGCTCCCGTCTGGACGCCGGACGGCCGCGCCTTGGTCTACGTGACGGCTGATGGCGACTCGTCTAATCTGGCCGTGATGTGGGTCGATGGTTCGGGGCGGACCTTGTTTGTATTTCGCTTTGGTGACGACTCAGCACCCTCGCTCGGCCCCGCGGTAGCGCCATGAGCCGCGGCACGGAGATTGCCCGCCGCTCCGCGTTCTTCCTCGTTCGCATCAGCCTCTTCTGGTTCGGTCTGTCGTTCCTCTGGGGCGGCATGAACATCCAGCTGCTGCCGACCCGCGTGCCGGAGCTGGTTGACGACGAGGTCAAGGGCACCGCCATCGGGCTCATCGTCGTGGTGGGCCTCATCGTGGCCATCATCGTCCAGCCGCTGGCCGGCGCCTTCAGCGACCGGGTGCGTCTGCGCTGGGGCCGTCGGCGGCCGATCATGGCGGCCGGCATCGCCGCCGCGATCCCCTGCCTGCTGTTCGTGGCCTACGCGCCCAACTACGGCCTGCTCTTCGTGGCGATGGTCCTGCTCCAGATCGCCGCCAACATCGCCCACGGCCCCTATCAAGGCGTGATTCCCGATCAGGTGCCGACCGAATCGCGCGGGCGCGCCTCGGGGTTCTTCGGGCTGGCCAACCTCCTGGGCACGCTCGTCGGCGCCGGCGTCGCCGGCATGTGGCTCAGCATGGCCGCCGAGGGGCAAGAGCCCAACCCCTTCTTCGCCCCCGCGCTCTTCACCATCATGGTCGTCCTGGCAATCTTCTCGGCTGCCGCGTGGTTCGCCGTGCGCGAACAGCGGCCGCCCGAGGCGGTTCCCTTCGCAGGCGTCCTGCGCGAGGTGCGCCTGCGCCTGCGCGAGCTGACCCAGCACTCGGCCTTTGCGTGGCTCATGCTCTCGCGGCTGCTCTACTTCATGGGCCTGCAGGCCATGGACAACTTCATCCAGCTCTTTCTGAAAGGGGATCGCGCGGACGGCGGCCTGGCCGAGAGCGACCCCGAGTTCAAGACCACCATCGTCCTGGCCGCGGTGCTGTTGACGGCGCTCATCACCACCGTTCCCGCCGGGTGGCTCGCCGACCGCTACGGCAAGCTGCGATTGGTGGCGGCGGCCGCCGCACTGGGACTCATCAGCGCCGCCGTGCTCATGACGTCGGATTCCTTTGTGCAGGTCGTCGTGTTCGCCGCGGTGCTCGGCGTCGGCGTCGGCCTCTTCACCGCCGCCGACTGGGCGGTGGCCATCGACCTCATTCCCGACCAGCGCGCGCCCGGCCTGTACATGGGCCTGTCCAACGTCGCCACCGCCGGCGGCGACGGCCTGGCCACGCTTTCGGCCGGCATCGCCCTCGACCTGTTCGGCTACCGCGCCGTCTTCGCCATGATGGCCGTCTTCTTCGGCCTGAGCCTGCTCGTCCTCCCCAAAGTCCGCGCCCGCCTCGCCGCCGCCCACGCGCCGCCGCGAGGCAGTCCTCCGTCCGATCCCCTCTCCCTCGATGGGAGAGGGTTAAGGTGAGGGTGACGCGCGCCCACCTGTTGTAGGTGCGCCCCGCGGAATCCGGACGGGCAGCCACAAGGGCTGCCCCTACACCGAGTCCCCCCTGCGGACGGCTCTGCCACACCCTTCGTCATTCCGGCGCACGCCAGAATCCAGGTCCGGTGGCCCGCGCCGAGTCCGTGTAGGGGCGTCCCTTGTGGGCGCCCGCCGGAATCAATCAGGACAGCATAAAGAGGAGCCGCGTCCGCTCCCTCTCCCCGCGGGAGAGGGCCGGGGTGAGGGCTCCGGTGGCCCGCGCTGCGTGCAGCGTGGGACCGGCCGCAAGCGAACCACCCAAACGGAGCGCCTGCTAAACGTAGTTCCTGCCCTGAGCCGGAATCCAGGCCGTTCTGAACCGGCTAAGCGGATTTGGGCACTTCACCGCCCCGCACAGGGAACGATTCCACCAAACCGCGCGTACTATCCAATGGAGCACCTGGCAGCCCATCGTCATCAGCGACACGCGAGGCGGACCCGTGAGAGGTCAACGTCCGGCTTGGCGGCCAATCGCCGCTCTGCTCGCCGCTCGGGCTGGTCAGCGTGAGCGGCTGCGGGCCGGACCTGCCTGATCCCCCACCAAGCGAGTCGGAGCTGCCAACGGCCACGGAGGCAATCGGCAGTCCAACCGCAGTCCCCACGCCAGACGCTGGCGACGCCTTCGCCCACCCCAACGTCGGTGCTACAAGCCCACGCCCCGGTCCATGTAGAACCCGGACCTAGCGGCGAACGTGGTGCGGTAGTCGTGGACCGCGTCATCACGCGAGAAATCCACAGACATATTTCAACGCCCTGCTTCCCAGGCTTTGCTGGGACTGGAAACGGCACTCCAGCAACTTCGTCCAATGGACTCCAGACGGCTCGAAGATCGTCTTTACCCAAGGCGCCAGCGAGTCTTTTTGTGGTGGCGCGGACGGTTCGCGGTTGTGGCAGCTTGCCGAACCCACCCATGCGGGTGTCGCCGGGCCCATCGGAAAGTCTGTGCCGTTGATCGCCCCGACAGCGAGCAAGTCGTCTACGCCACCTGCACATATCCCAACCCACAATCCACACACCATCGCTCGACAGAAGACTATGCCGAATTGGCAACTTATCCAGATCGATGGCCCGGCACAGGCGGGGCACAAGGACCCAAGGCTTCGACAACCGCGAGACTACGGTGATGAACTTGCGCGCGCGCGCCCGACGCAGAGCCGCAGCGGCTCACTGACAAACAGCGCGCTTCGACAACTTCCCCGCGTGGTCGCCTGACGGCACGCGCATCGCGTTTCTCGCCAGCAGCGACAAGTCGACTCGGCGCATGGGTCTCTCCACCATGGCGCTGACGGCACGGACGTACGGCCCATCTCGACTGGCCCCGGCGAATTCACCACCAGCCGCCGCAATGGTCGCCGGACGGGCAGCGCCTGGCCTTCGTGCTCGAGGATGGTGAAACGGGACGCGCCATATTCACCGTCGCTCCCAACGGCGGATGGCCGCCAGCGGCTGACGGAAGCAATCAGGCGGCCCCTCATGGTCACCGGATGGGCAACGGCTGGCATTCGCCAAACGCCTTGGCGGCGAGGCAGGCGCTCTACACGATCGCCGCGGATGGGTCGGACGAACGACGAGTCATCCGTATCCCAAGCCGATACCCGCCGTATGGGTCCCCTGATCCGCCCGCGCGATTGGATCGAAACCGTGGCCTGGTCACCCGACGGCACCAAGCTTCTCTACTCGTGCGCCCGGCGATCTGCGTGGTCACCGCAGATGGGAAGCCAGTGAGCCAGGAGCCTCTGGCCCTTTTCCCCTGGAGTCCGCAAAACACGGCGCTGGCGGCGTGGTCGCCGGACGGCTCGCGAATCGTGATTCTCAAGACTGGCCCGCCTAATCTCAATCGCCGCCATCATCTCGTCCTATTCACCATTGCGCCCGACGGCAGCGACCTGCGGAATCTGGTAGGGCAGAACTCGGAGAGCGGACATCTCCTCGCGGCAGGTCCACCATCGCGCGAAGGTCCAGTCGACGTCACCGGATGTACCGAGGGTAGGGCCGTCCTCAACCCAACCGCCAACCCTGGATTGGTGGCGGACTGCCAGGCGTTGCTTGCGCTACGCGACATCTTGGCCGGCAGCGCGAAGCTGGGCTGGAACGCCGACCGTCCCATAACCGATTGGGAGGGCGTGGTGGTGGGCGGATCTCCACGACGGGTCCACGAGCTGTCGCTTGCCAACCGTGGTTTATGGGGAGTTATTCCACCCACAATCGGCGAGTTGTCCGAGCTGCGAGTGTTGAATCTGAGTGGGAACAGCCTTGGCGGCGTAATCCCACCCGAGTTGAGCGAGCTGAAGCACCTGCACTCGCTGTCGCTGGCCTACAATTTCCTGTGCGGGGGCATTCCGACGGACTTGAGCGCAGTGACTAGCTTGACCCTGCTCAACCTCGCCGGCAACCACTTCGAAGGGCCAATACCTCCAGAGTTGGGCGGACTCTCGCAGTTACACACACTAAATCTCGACAACAACCGATTGATAGGAGCCATCCCGGCGGAGCTCGGCCAACTCACCGACTTGTGGTATCTGGCTCTCGGTCACAACCAGTTGACAGGAACCATACCTGCCGAGTTTTCCGAATTGCCATCACTTAAGAGCCTGAGTGTTGTGTACAACCGATTGACACTTGACATGCCGGAGGCGCTCGGTGACTTGCGGGCCAAGCTTTGGCTTAAGGCCAACAGGCTCACCGGCTGCATTCCGATAGACAAAGTGGTCATGGACCGCGAAGAATTGGGGCTGCGGCTTTGCGAGCAAGGTTGACGATCCCGCATGCCGAGACATGCTCCAGGTAGTTGCCGGTCCAATGACGTGAACCCTCGAACTTGCACACGGCAGAACTGCCAACCGCGCACTCACCACCGCGAGCCTCACCACAAATCCGAGCCATGACCCACACATCGCCCGTCTACAAGCTCAATCTACCGCCGGAGCGCTACGTCCCGGTGCCTGCCGGGCGCTTGCGGGGATTCGCGCGCGAGGCGGCCCTGGCCCTTGGGTCTGCCGGATGCTCACGCCGGCCAACTGGCCGAGTTGCTGACGGGGAACGACCTGCGCGGAGTGCACTCGCATGGCACGCGGATGATTGCCTCCTACGCCGACGAGCTTCGCGCGGGTCGGCTCAACCCGGCTCCCAACCCACGCGTCATACGCGAGACGCCCGTGAGCCTGACCGTGGACGGCGACGGCGGCCTGGGCTATTTCGCCGCGCACCTGGCCACGGAACGGGCCATCGCCAAGGCTCGCGAGACCGGCGTCGCCGTGGCCGTCACGCGGAATCACGGACACATCGGCGCCGCCGGTATCTACGCCCGCATGACGCTTCCGCACCACTTGCTCTGCATGGTCGCCGGTGGCGCGCGTCCCCACCTCGAGCCGGGCATGCCGGTCTACAGTTCGGCCGTCGGCTCGCCCGTGTGCTTCAGCGCCCCGGCCGGCGACGCGGACCCGCTGATCGTCGACTTCTCGCCCGTCTACGACCTGCGCTCGTCGCCGCACCGCGAGCAGCTCGAAGACTGGATCCCCGGCACCATTTTCCGCTGCATCGGCATGGGCAACATCGCCCAGGCGTGGGGCGGCATTCTGGCCGGCGTGCCGCAGGAGCGCGACGCCCCACCGCCTCGCTTCCCCTCGGCGCACCAGGCCGCGGCGTTCATGATGTTCCGCATCGACCTGTTCCTCGACCCGCCGGAATTTCGCCGCCAGATGGACCTGCTGGCGGAGCGCATCGCGGAGCTGGCGCCGCTCCCGGGCTTTCCCATGGCCCAATTCGCCGGCGCTCCCGAAGCCGAGTGCGCGCGCCGCTACGCCGCTACGGGCATCCCTGTCGGCGACGAGCATCGGCGCGAACTGGAGGCCTCTTGGCGAAACGCCCTCGGCATCGACACACCCTGGGAACGCAGCGCCTGAAGCATGCAGGTCCTGATTTCGCGTGACCGCCGCCAGCAAGCTTGGCCAGGTATCACCCGAGGGCAACCACGAGGGTTGCCCCTACAAGGGCCTAAAGTACCGTGGCTGCGCATCCATGAGGGCAGGTTTGAAACCTGCCCCTACCAAACCTCCATCCCGGCGAGACAGCGGGGCGTCCTGGGCAGCCTAGTCCGTACACCCCAGCAGCGCCCGCCGCACCGGATCGGTCTGCCGGGCGATGAACTCCGGCGTGTGGTGCCACTCCGGGCGCACGTCATAGACCTGCGTCGACCACTTGTAGACCACCCACACCAGCCGTCGCGGGCGCGCGGTTCGGTTCGGCATCGCCGTGTGCCAGATATTCGTGTCGTTGATCAGGCAGGTGCCCGCGGGCGCCGGCAGCGGCACCATCCCCGGCAGCGCCCGCGGCTGCCCATCGTGGTTCGCCCACGGCGGGGGCCGGTTCGGGTCCTTGTGGCTGCCGGGCACCACCGCCGTCGGCCCGACCTCCTCGGTCACGTCGTCCAGGTAGATCGTCAGCCGCATATACGGTCCGCCGTCGCGGTGCCACAGCGTCGCCGCCGGCGAGTTCGGCGCCCGGTAGTTGCCCATCGCGCTGGACAGCAGGACCACGTCGTGGTTCCGCGCCGCCTGCACGATCGGCAACACCGTCGGCAGGTCCATGAAGTCCTCGAACAACGGATCGAGCTCGAAGAATCGGTGGACGTCGATCGACCCGACGCCCTTGACCGATGTCGATGCGCCGTCCACCACGGCGGAAGGCACGTTCTCGTAGTCGGCGATCAGCGCGTCGAAGCGCTCGCGAATCGGCGCCAGGCGCTCCGGGCTGATGGCGTCGGGCACCACCGTATAGCCGACGTGCTCAAGCCGCCGCACGTGCATGAACAACTCGTGCACCGTGGGAATCGGTTGCATCGCCGCTCCGTTCATTGGCCGCCCGCCAAGCGCACCGCCGCCATCGAAGGCGGCCCCAGCATACGCCTCGCAACGCCCGCACCGTTCGCGCCCGGCACGGCTACGCCACCCGCTGCAGATCCACCGCGCGTCCCAAACGCATCGCCTCGTAGAGCCCGTCGGCCAACTGCACCGCACGGACCCCGTCGGCGCTGTCGGCCAGGGGCCGACCGCCACCACGCACCGCGGCCACGAACGCATCCAGCATTGCGAATGGGCCCACCAGCCCGTTCGCCTGCTCCGGTGTCGCAGCCACGACCCGCCGGCCCTCAAGGACCCGAGCGTCGTTCATGTCGTTCCAGAGCGTGGCGTGACGCTCGGCATCGTTCACGCTGCCCCAGAACGTTCCCTCTCGCTCTGACTTGCCAAACTCACCCACCACCACCTGTGCCGTGCCGCCGCTTGCAAATTTGATCGTCGCCGTCAGGGTGTCGGGCAGCCCGGCACGGCGCACGTACCGCCCGCCGGTCCCGTACACCCGCACCGGGCGCGAGCCGGCCAGATATCCGGCCAGGTCCAGCGCATGGCTGCCGAAGGTGCCGAGAACACCGCCGTGCTCCGCCTCGCCCTCCCACCTGCCGGCCAATGAATCGACAGTTGCATGCAGCACAACCGCGCGCGGCCCCGGCACCGCCGATCGGACCAGCCGGACGCCCGGCGCCGCGCGCAGCGAGAAGTCGACGCCGGCCACCACGCCCGCGGCGCGCACCGCCGCATGCGCTCGCAGCGCGTCCGGCAGCTTCGTCGCCAACGGCGCCTCCACGAATACGTGTTTGCCGGCGCGGGCCGCCGCGGCAACCAGCCGCGCGTGCGAGTCCGGCCGGGTGGCGATCACCACCGCCTCGACCTGAGACCGGAACAGCACCGACTCGACATCGTCGTCGGCCTGCGATCCCTCGAACTCAGCCGCGAGCCGCCTGGCAGGCTCGATATCGCGATCCACGCACCACACGATGCGGCTGTCGGATTGCCGCGCCACCGCCCGCGCCAGACGGCTGCCCATCGTGCCGCACCCGATGAGCGCAAATAGCAACTGATCCGCGGCGCCGCTCGTCATTGGTGCCACCAAGTTGCACCGGCCCCGCGTAACGTCACCCCGGCGCCCAGCGATATACCGCGCGAGACAGCCTGTGCTCTTCCATTCTGACGCCATGCACACCCACCGCGATCAATACCTGTCGTATAGTGGACCCCACAATTCGACATAATGCCTGAACTCCGCATGCCCCACGGGTCCGAGAGGCTTGCCAGGCGGCTGCACCGCGCCGAGATCATCAGTCTCAGCGCCTCCCTGGCCGTCTTCGTGGTCATTGGTGTCATTGGGCTCTTGGTGTGGCGCAGCAACAGTGCGGAGCCCGCCGCGCCGGCGCCCCAGCCAACGCCCACCGTCGTGGCGCGGCCCGTCGCCCCCGAACCCACCACCGCGGCCACCGTAGCCTCGGCTCCAATCACGATCCCCACGTCTACCCCGATTACCCCGGACGTTGAGCCGCCAACGATCACCCAGGCGGAGGTCCTCGATCCGCTGATATTGATTCCGAATTGGCCCAAAGACCAGCCGTTCTCCCTGCTGCTGGTGGGCTTGGACCAGCGGCCGGGCGAGTCCACCGGACGCACCGACGCCATGGTGCTCGCCCGCATTGAGCCCGCCAACAACTCCGCGGCCCTCATCTCGATTCCCCGCGATCTGTGCATCGCCGATTGCCGCACCGACCCCTATCGCATCAACTCCGTCTACCAGAATGAGGGACCCGACGTCCTCCGACAGCGCGTTGGGGACATCATGGGCATCAACGTTAACTACGTGATGGTGCTTGACTTCTACGGCTTTCGGCGGCTCGTCGACTTCTTTGGCGGCGTCGAGGTCGATGTGAGCGCCACGATCTATGACGAAAGCTATCCAAACGCCACGGACACCGGCTTCGAGCCCTTGTACATCCCGGCCGGCGTCAACCACTTCGATGGCGATATGGCGCTGCGCTACGCGCGCTCGCGCCATCAGGACGGGGCGATCGCCCGCGATCAGCGGCAGCAGCAGATTCTCCTCGCGCTCCGCGACCAGCTATTGACCCCGCGCACGATCCTGCAGTGGCCCAACTTCCTCGAGCGTCTGCGCGACACATTCAAGACCGACGTGCCGTTCAATCTCGTTCCGCAAATGTTGAAACTCGCCCTGGCCATCGACTCGTCGCGCGTGGTTCAGGGCGCCGTTGGGTTTGAAAATGGGCTTTCGCACACGGTCATCGCCGAAAACGGCGCCTACGTACTCGAGCCCAACGTGCCTCTCATCCAGGCCTACGCCGCCGAGCTGATCCGCAACGGCGAGGCCATGCCGGCAATGGAAGGCAACGCCGCCGGTCCGGAATTCGCCGACCGGCAGCACCTCGAGCCCTAAGGCATCACGCTTCCGGCCGGCCGGCCACCACGTATATCTCCGAAGGCTCGTAGGCAACCTCGAGCGCCCGTCGTACGATCGCGGCCACCCGCGTCAACTCATCCCGCGTGTGGCGCAGCTGGGCGCTCACCTCATGCAGCGCCGCCTCAAGGTCCGCCGCATAGCGCGTCCGCGCCACGCGGCCGCCCATCCACCGCGTCACGCGGTCTTCGTCCGGATCAGCGCTGCCGTCTGGTGAAGCGCCCTCTGTTATGTCAAGATCGCCAAGCGTCACCGGCAGCCCGCGCGCCGCTGTCGGATTGACCCCGGAGTCCAGCACCTCAAGCCCCGCGTCGCGGCACAGGAATTCCAGCAGCTCCACGTCGTACGGCCGCACGTGGGTCGGGTCTTTCCAGAACTCGTGGGAAATCGTCGGCAGGCTGCCCGGATTCGGCGTGGCCACGATCAACGATCCGCCAGGGACGAGACGGCTTCCGCTGAGCCGCACGAGCGCCGCGCCCTCTTCCACCGGAAAGTGCTCGATCACGTGCAGCGCGCTCACCACGTCGAAGGTCTCGGGCGTCGACTGCAAGTAGTCCAGCGCCTCGGCCTCGGTGACCTGGTGAGCCCCGGCGTGCGCCAGCATCGACGGGTCCAGGTCAACGCCGTGCGTTTCCATTCCGGCAGCCGCCGCCACGTCCAAGAACTCGCCGCGCCCGCAGCCCACGTCGAGGATCCGCCCCGCGGAGGGAAGGAACCGCGCATACCAGGCACGCGCGTCGCGCACCATTTCCGGATCAAAGTCGCGGAACGCGTACCAGTCGGCCGCCATCAGTGCCCAAACTGGTAGAGACGGGTGACGGCGATAGCCGCGGAGTGGCTATCGGGCCGGTGCGTCTCGATGATCAGTCCCACGTGCCTGCTCACATTTCTCCCGCGACCTGAACCCCTCCGCCCCAGTGGACGACCCGTTTCCCTCTCCCTCAGCGGACGGGCCGGTCCCCTCTCCCTATGGGAGAGGGTTAGAGCTTGCCCCGTACTTGATACGGGGGTGAGGGTGACGGCTCCTTCCCACCAGCGCACGCCTCGCAGACGACCGGGCCCACCCACCAGTGCCAGACCCTGGCAGCTCGCAGTCCCGACGCGACCGTACAATACCGGGCCGTCTCTGAGGCCACCGCGCGTGCGTAACGACGACGTCGAGATCTTTGCCATCGGCACCGAGCTTGTGACCGGGCTGATCCTCGACACCAATTCGCACTGGCTCGCCGGCGAAGTGGCCGTGGCCGGCGGCGACGTGCGGCGCATCACCGCGCTGGCCGACGACCTTGACGCGCTCACGGCCGAGCTGCGGGCCGCGGTGGCCCGCCGCGCCCGCGTCATCATCACCACCGGCGGCCTGGGCCCCACACCCGACGACCTGACCGTCGACGCCGTGGCCGAACTCGCCGGCGGCGGCGTGCACACGCCCCGCGAGGTGCTCGAGGACTACGCGCGCCGGCGCGGCATCAGCTTGGAAGAAGCCTCAAGCCCGCCGCGGCTCAAGATGGGCACCGTGCCCGCCGCCGCTCGCGTGCATCTCAATCCGGTGGGATGGGCGCCCTGCTTCATGGTTCAGGTCGAAGCGTCCAGCATTTGGTGCACGCCGGGGCCGCCCCGCGAGGTCGAGGGCTGTTTCCGCGCCCACATCCAGCCCGTCGTCGAGCGCATGTTCGCCGGCCAGTCGGCGCGGCTGCGCGTGTTCATCGACGCCCATGAATCCGAGACCTCGCCGCTCATGCAGTCGGTCATGCGCCGCATTCCGTCTGCCTATCTCAAGGCCTACGTCGGCATGTCGAAGCCTCAGGGACTGCCCGTCGACATCGTCGTGCGCAGCATGGACGGCATGGCGCCCAAGGATCTGCTGCAGCAGACCTACGATGAGTTTTGCGCCGTGGCGGCCGCGTCGGGCAAGACCGTGACCATGGAGGCTCCGCCCGCGTCGTAGGCCCCTCGCAGTAGACTGCCCGCGCCCGATCGGTCTCGGCCCTCGCCAATCCCATGCAATCCCGTTGGTCCGACGACGACGCGCGTGGGCTCGACCCGCTTCGACTTCGGGTCTACACCTCGCGGCTCATTGGCGCGGAACCGGCGCTGGTGCTGCACGGCGGCGGCAACACCTCCGTCAAGCTCGATGACCGGGACCACCGCGGACGCCCCTGCCGCGCGCTGGCGATCAAGGGCAGCGGGTCCGATCTCCGCACGATCGAGACAAGCGACTTCGCGCGGCTGCGCCTGGATGACCTCCAGGCATTGCGCCCCCGGTCGGAGATGTCCGACGACGAGATGCTGGCCTACCTCGCCCGCAGCTCGCTCGATCCGGATGCCCCGCGACCGTCCATCGAGACGCTGCTCCATGCCTTCCTGCCCGACGCGTGGGTCGATCACTCCCACGCCGACGCCGTGCTGGCTCTCACCAACCAGTCGGACGGCCACCGCCTTCTGCGCGAGGTCTATGGCGAACGGGTAGCGGTGGTGCCCTACGTGCTGCCCGGCTTCAAGCTGGCGCAGCTCACCGCCGACGTGTACGCCGCGAACCCCGGCGTCGAAGGTCTGGTCCTGGACATGCACGGCCTGGTGACGTTCGGCGCGACGGCGCGGGAGTCGTACCAGCGGCACATCGCGCTGGTGATGCTGGCCGAGGAGCGCGTACGACCGCACCTGCCGGCGCGGCAGACCGCGCCCGGCGACGACGCCGGCGCGGCCGAGCTGGCGCCGGTGCTGCGCGGCGCGCTTTCGACCTCCCGGCGAGTCATCCTTCGCCATGACGGGTCGCCCCGCGTGCGCGCCTTCGTCGACCGGCCCGACCTGGACCAAATCTCGCAGCAAGGCCCGGTCACGCCCGACCACGTGCTGCGCACCAAGCGACTGCCAATGGTCCTGCAAAGCACCGTCCCGGACGGTGTGCGCGTCGCCGTGGCGGCGTACCGCTCGGCCTACGAGCGCTACCTGCGCGAGCACGGCGACGCCGGCACGCCGCGGCACGACTCGGCGCCGCGCGTCGTCCTGGCTCCCGGCAGCGGCATGTTCACCACCGGCGCCTCCTGGGACGAGGCCGGCATGGTGGCGGACATGTACCGCCACACGATGGACGTCATCGAGGCCGCCACCGCCATCGGCGCCTACCGCGCCCTGCCGCCGCAAGACCTCTATGACATGGAGTATTGGCCGCTCGAGCTGTATAAGCTCACCCGCGCGCCGCCGGAACGGGAGCTGGCGCGTCGCGTGGCGCTGGTCACGGGCGCGGGGCGAGGCATCGGGCGGGACATCGCGCAGGCGCTCGCGGCGGACGGCGCGTTCGTGTACGTCACCGACATTGACCTTGAAGCAGCGACATCCGTCGCCGAGGCCATCGCCGCTCGAGGCGACCGGGCGCAGGCGCTGTCGCTCGACGTCACGAGCGAGCGCGAAACGGCCCAAGCCTTCGCCGCCGTGGCCAGCCAGGTGGGCGGCGTGGACATCGTGGTCTCCAACGCCGGCATCGCGGCGGCGGCGCCGCTTGACGACTTGGAGCTCGACACCTGGCAAAAGAGCCTCGACGTCAACGCCACCGGGCACTTCCTCGTCTGCCGCGCCGCGCTGCGCCAGCTGCGGGCCCAGGGTCTGGGAGGCAGCATCGTGCTCATTTGCACCAAGAACGCGCTTGATCCTGGCGCCGGCTTTGGCGCCTACAGCGCCGCCAAGGCGGCGCAGCTTCAGCTTGGCCGCGTGCTCGCGATTGAGGGCGGTCCCGACGGCATCCGCGTCAACATGGTCAATCCCGACGCCGTCTTCGCAGGCTCCGGGCTATGGGACGCCGAGCTGCGGGCCGGGCGCGCGGCCGCGCACGGCGTGGCCGTCGATGACCTGGAGTCGTTCTACGCGCAGCGAAACCTGCTTGGGCAACGCGTCACGGGACCGGACGTTGCGGAAACTGTGTCGTTTCTCGCGTCGGATCGGTCCGCCAAGACCACGGGAGCCGTCATCCCGGTCGACGGCGGGCTCCGCGGCGCGTTTCCGCGCTAGGGCTTCCTCTCCCTTGACGAGACCTTTGAATAAAGTAGGGGCGACGCATGCGTCGCCCCTACGCATGGGTGAACAGGTTGCGCGGCCGCTAGATTCCCGCCTTCGCGGGCGGAAGGGTTACGAAAGGTCTCTTACGTGAGGGTTTGAGCCGCAGGCCCCCCTCTCTCGGCGTGACGCCCGCGCCGCCCGCGCCATCGGTGTTGAAGGAGCTGCCGCAGCCGCAGGTCGTCTCGGCATTCGGATTCCGCACCGAAAACCCACGGCCCATCATGCTGTCGATGAAGTCGATCTCGGCGCCGGCGACCAGGTGCGCCGAGTGCCCATCGATGTAGACCTCGACGCCATTCGATTGCGCCGTGATGTCGGTCGGCTCCGGCTCGTGGGCCAGCGCCATGGCGTATTCGTAGCCCGCGCAGCCGCCGCCGATCACCGCGACCTTCAGCGCGCCCTGCGTGTGCCCGCGCTCCGTGAGGATTTCGCCGAACGCGCGTGCCGCTCGATCGGTGACCATCACCGGCGAGGGCGGCGGCGGGGCAGCCATCGGCAGCCCAAGGTGTTCCTCGGCGGGGCTATCCATCGGCAGCGAGATGCGGCCGTCCGTTTCAACTGCGCTCATCGTGCGTCGTATCCTCAATGACCGGGGCGTTCGCAGCCTCACCCTGAAGCTAGCACGAGCCCAGCCCACGGGGCGAGCCGTGCTCGCACGATCGGCGCCCGACCACGGCCGCCGCCTGTAAAATAATCCGCCGCCCCAGCCCCAATCGAAAGTCGTCTCGCATTCTCACCGAACCAGACCTCCCCGCCGCGCGGCGCCGTGTGATCGACGCCCTCCATCGCGCGCAGCGGCCCTTGGTGCTGTCGCACCGGGATTCGGATGCCGACAGCCTCGGGTCCGCGCTCGCGCTCGGCGGCGCCTTCGCCCAGCTCGGCGTGCAGGCGGTGCTGACCGTCCACGCGCCGGAGCGCCTCGCGGCGCCCCTGGATGAGCTGCCGGGCGCCGCAGGCGTCGTCCCCCTGAACGCGGCGCTCGCCGCCGCGGACTACGACGTCGTGTTCGTCGTAGACACCGCCAGCACCAAGCTCCTGGGCGGCGAGCCAGCGCTGCGTGAGGCGCTGCTGAAACGCCGGCCGGTCGTCAACATCGACCATCACGACTCCAACCAGCACTACGGCACCGTCAACTACGTGGAAGCGGACGCCGCGGCAACGGCCGAGGTGTTGTGGGGAATCCTGACGGAGGCCAACATCCCGCTGACCGCGGACATGGCGACAAATCTCCAAGCGGGCCTCGTCGGCGACACGCTGGGATTCCAGATCGCCGACACCTCACCGCGGACACTGCGGGCAGCCGCCAGCCTGCTCGAAGCCGGCGGCTCGACCCACGGCATCCCGCGACGGGTGCTCAACGCGCGGACCATCGCCGCGACGCGCCTATATGGCGCCGCCTTGGCGGCGGTGCAGACCACAGCGGACGGACGCATCGTCTGGACCGGCGTCACCCAAGCCATGGCGGCGTCGGCCGACGCCAACGTCCACTACTCGCACGGGCTCCCCAATGCCCTGCAAGAGGTCGTGGGCGCGGAGATTGCGGCGGTGTTCTACGAACTCGCGCCTCAAACCACCCGAGCAAGCTTGCGTTCGACCGGGCGCCCCATCCGGGAGATCGCCGAGGAGTTTGGCGGCGGCGGGCACCAGCTCGCGGCCGGCCTGACAATCCGGCAGCCGATTGAGGCCGCTTGGCGGCTGGTGATCGACCGGCTTGAGGCGTTGCTCGCCCCCTAAATGCCCCCGCCGGAGCGCCGCTACCGATTGCTAGACTCGTCAGACGCGTGGCAAAGCGGCCCGCGTCACATCCCGTCCCGTTACCGGTCCACTCGACCATGTGGACGGTGGCACGGCCCAGAGGCGAGGTCGATGCGCAGACGGCTCTCTCGGCTGGCGCCGACGATCATCGTGGGCGTCATGGTGTCGCTGCTGAGTGCATGCGGCGACTCCGACGCCGTGGACAAGCCGGTCGTCCCGGCCACGCCAACGCCGAGAATTGTCGTAGTCCAAGCCACGCCCACGCTGCCGCCCACACCCAACCCAACGCCGGATCCCCGGCCAACGCCTACAACCCAGGCGCCCTCCAACTCATTGCAGAATCGCAGCGCCACGCCGCTGCCCACCGTCACCACTTCGCCCGTAGCCGCGCCGCCGTCGACTCCCTCGCCGATCGCGACGCCGGCGCCCACCCAGCCGCCCCCAGCCATCACGAGGACCCCGACCGCCATCGTCCCGCCCTCCGGTGCACGGGCCTCCGTGGGTCGGGTGGCCACCGCCGAGAACGTCGATGGACTCCAGCGGCCCGTGGATGAGACCAGCACCTTTGAGCCAATGCAGCGGGTATACATCGCCGTCGAGTTCATCGACGTGCAGGCGGGTGCCGAGCTTGGCTTCTCCTGGCAGGCCGACGGTGGCTGCCACGGCAGCTACACCCTGCCGCCCCGGTCGCCGATGCGGCGTGGCTTCTTCGGGTTCTTCATCGACGAGACTGAGTGCATCGGCCGCTACGTCGTGCAGATTCTGGTGGACGGCGTGGCGCATGACGAGATCACTTTCTCCATTGGAGCCGCCCAGCCCATCGGTTGACCCACGACGCCGCCGATGGTTTGCTGCGTACATTCCCGTTCCCCGTTTCCCGGAGGTGCCCCGTGAAGGTGACGCGCGTATCCGCCGAGGTCTACGCCAAGCCGCATGACCCGCCGATCACCAACGGCAAGTACACCTACACCCATACCAAGAACGTCGTCGTCCGCATCCAGACCGACGAGGGCATCGAGGGCGTCGGCATTTGCGGCGGGCTCGGCCTTCCCTCGGGACGCGACGTGCTGGTGACCGTCATCGAGAACATGTCCGAGGCCGTCATCGGCGAGGACCCCTTCAACGTCGAGCGTATCTGGGACCGCCTTTACCAGCCCAAGATCTTCGGGCGCAAGGGCCTGACCACGCGAGCGCTCTCGGCCATCGACATCGCCTTGTGGGACGTGATTGCCCGTTCCGTGGAGCAGCCCCTCTATCGACTCCTGGGCGGCTACACCGACGAAGTGCGCGCCTACATCGCCGGCGGCTACTACGAAGCGGGCAAGGGCATTCCCGAGCTACAGGACGAGATGCTCAGTTATGTCGAGCAAGGCGCCACCGCCGTGAAGATGAAGATCGGCGCCGTGTCGCTGCGCGAGGATGAGCGCCGCGTGGCCGCCGTGCGCGACGCCATCGGCGACGACGTGGACCTGCTCGTCGATGCCAACAACGCCTATGTGGCCGCCGACGCGGTGCGCATGGCGCGCATCCTCGAGACTTACGACGCCTTCTGGTTCGAAGAGCCCGTCTCGCCCGACAACATGCGCGGCAGCGCCGCCGTCGCCAATGCCTCCAGCGTTCCTGTCGCCGCCGGCGAGAACGAGTACACCCGCTGGGGCTTTCGCGAGCTCTTTGAGACGGACGCCGTGCGCATCGCCAATCCCGACGCCATGGTGCTGGGCGGGGTCACCGAGTACCGCCGCATCGCCGCACTGGCCTCGGCCTATGAGATTCCCATCGCACCCCACGGCCTGCAGGAGATTCACATCCACCTGCTGGCCGCATTCCCCTTCCCGCTCATCCTCGAGTACTACAACCCCAACGTCGCCGGCCTCAACGAGGTCATGTTTCACGAGAAGCTCGAGTTGACGGACCGCGGCACCGTGATGCTGCCCCAGGGACCCGGCCTCGGCGTCGAGTTCAACTGGGAAGCGCTGCGGCAGTACCGCGAGGAGTGACCCGGAAAGCGCGCGACGACATTGCGCTGCGTCCCGCCAGCCCCGGCGACATCGAGCAGTTCGACCGGCTGTGGGCCGAGGCCGACCGGGAAGACCCGTCGCCGACCGACGACTCCCGGCCGCTCTACGCGCATGAGCTGACCACCGGCACGGTCTGGGTCGCTTCACGCGGCGACCGCATCGTCGGGATGGCGGCGTCGCTGACGCGCGGCGACGTGGCCGTCCTCGCCGAACTCGCCGTGGCTGCGGAGGTCCAGGACCGCGGGCTTGGGCGTCGCCTGCTTGCGGCCGTCATGCCGGCCGACGACACCGAGCGCTGCACCCTCAGTTCAAGCGACCGGCGCGCCATCGGTCTCTACGCCCGCAGCGGCATGACGCCCCGCTGGCCGGTCTATGAGCTCCGCACCGAGCGGTTCGATCTCAACGCGCTCGACGCCGGCGTCGAGGTCGCGGTGGCCGCCGCGGACGATCCGGCATTCATCGCCTGGGACGCCCGCGCCTGCAGGCGTCATCGACCGCAAGACCTCGCCTTCGTCGCCGACGAATTGGCGGCCCAGCCGCTCTGGTTCCAGCGCGGCGGTGCAACCGTGGGCTATGCCCTTGTCCCGCAGCGCATGGCGGATGAACCGAAGCAGTCCGGCATGTACGCCCTCGGCCCATTGGGCGTCGCCGACCCCGCCGACGCCTGCGCCTGCGTGGCCGCCGCGCTGGCGTGGGCCCGGCCCCGTGCGAGGGCGGTACGGCTTGACGTACCCGCCCCGCACCCGGCCCTCGCCCAGTTGCTGGAAGCCGGGTTTCGCATCGTCGAGGACGACCACATGTTCTGCTCCAGCAGCGCAGCCATGGCCGCCGCCCTGGCGTCCTACCTCCCGACTTTCGCCGAGATCTACTAGGAAGGGTCTGAATAAGGCCATCGGCTCTACCCCAATCCGTTCGCCCTGAGCTTGTCGAAGGGGGCATCGAACGGATTGGGGTCCATGTATGCCATGAGTCTTGGTTCCTTCAGAGGTTCCCAAGACCGCCGTCATGCCCACACTGGGTCGGGAGCGTGTCCTCCGGTTCGACCGCCCGCCGCTCATGTGGAACTATCGCCCGGTTCGATCCCGCCACGAGTGCGATGCGACCAAACACCCTTCGTGAACTGCTCAACACCGGCCAGCCCTCGGTCGGCACCCACATCTTGACCTCCTGGCCGGGCGTCGTGGAGCTTGCCGGCCAGACCGGCGTCCTGGACTACGTGGAGTTCGTCGGCGAATACGCGCCGTACGACCTCTACGCGCTTGAGAACCTCGGACGCGCGGTCGAGCTCTTCGACCACCTCAGCGCCATGATGAAAATCGAGCAAGAGCCCCGCACCTTCCTCGCCATTCGCGCCATCGGCTCGGGCATTCAAAACGTCCTATTTGCCGACGTGCACTCGGCCGCCGAGGCGGCGGACTGCGTCGCCTCCGTGCGCGCCGAGACCCCAACCACCGGCGGACGCCACGGCGCCGGATCCCGCCGCGACGTCGGCTATGGGTGGGAGAACGCGGGCGGGGGCCAGGCCTTTGTCCAGGCGCTCGAAGACTCCGTGGTGGCGCTGATGATCGAGAAAGATGGCGCCGTCCGCGACATCGAGAACATCCTCGCCGTCAAAGGCGTCGACATGATCCAGTTCGGCCCGGCCGACTACGCCATGAGCATCGATCTCCCAGGCGAATACTGGCATCCCCGCTGCCGCGCGGCGGAGGAGCACATCATCAAGACCGCCCTCGCCATGGGCAAGCACCCACGCGCCGAGATCAGCTCGCCCGACGAGGCCAAGTACTACCTGGACCAGGGCGTGCGCCACTTCTCGATCGGCACCGACGTCCAGATTCTGCGCGACTGGTGGGCGCAGAACGCGGAGGGCGTGCGGGACGCCATCGCCGGGCACTAGCAAAGCCTCTGCGCGAATCCCTTCCCCCTCGAAGGGGAAGGCTAGGATGGGGGTGAACGGCTGCCTAGCCAGGTAGGCGCTTCGGTTGCCGCGCGAGCTAAATGCGGTCGCCGAGATCTCGCAGTGAGTTTCAGAGGATTTCCAAGACCGCGGCGGATTCCATGCACGCCGTCGTAGCTTTCGGCGGTGACGCCGATCCAACCCACGTCCGCCAGGTGCTGGCTCGCGCACAGCTCGTCATCGCCGCGGACGGCGGCGCGGCCCACATCGAGGCCGCCGGCGGCCAGTGCGACGTGATCGTCGGCGACCAGGACTCGGTGCGTCCCGAGACGCTCCACCGAGCGCGCGCCGCCGGCGCCGACATCCGCGACTTCCCCACCGCCAAGGACGCCACGGACGGCGAGCTGGCGCTCCGCGAGGCGCTGAGCCGGGGCGCGACGTCGATCACTATCGTGGGCGCCCTGGGAGGGCCGCGGGTCGATCACCTGCTGGCCAACGTCGCCCTGCTGGCGCACCCGAGCCTGCGGGAGGTGGACGCCGTCATCGAAGACTGCCGCTATCGGATCTGGCTCGTCCGCGGATCATCGGCCTGGCGCGGCAATCCCGGCGACCTCGTCACGCTGCTGGGCGTCGCCGGCGACGCCCACGGCGTGACCACGCAGGGACTGCGCTATGCCCTGCGCAACGGCACGCTCCGCTCGGCACCAGCCTCGGCGTCAGCAACGAAATGAAAGGAACCCACGCCGAGCTCTCCGTCGCCAATGGCTCCGTGCTCGTAATCCACGAACGGCAATCCGGGCGCGGCAACGAACCCCCAGCCGGGTAGGGGCGGTTCGCGAACCGCCCGCTCAACGCCCGGTGGCCCACGCTGCGTTCCCGGTGGCCCACGCTGCGTGCAGCGTGGGAATTCGCCCACCTCACGGCTTGACCGCCCCACCGTCATTCCGAACGCCGTGAGGAATCTAGAACTCTCGTCTCCCGACGCAAGAAACGACCTTCAAGCCCCCTCCTGCAAACCGGTCCACGCCTGGCGCCGCATGCGCGGCGCGCATCGAAAAGTCTGAGTCCGCGAAGTGCGGTGTAGAATTTGGAGCCGGCGGGCAATGGCGCCCGCCCAGGTGAATCTGGAGGCCGCAGATGGGATCCAGGAAACAGGTTGGGATCACAGTCCGCCGGCAGTCGGCAACCTCGGCAACTATGGCTGCCGTGTCAGCCGGGTGTCGATCCCCAACGGCACCGTCACGCGTTTCGTTCAGCGCGGACGATTTCGCCGCCGTTGCGCTTGTCGCCGTTGTCTACGTCAGCGCTATCGCCCGGCTGGCCCAGCGCCTCGGGCATCGGAACCGGGAGTACGAGCAACGGCATACGGGCGCCTGACGCGGTTCTGAGGAAATCCCGGGGCGGGCTGCCATTCAGCCCGGTGGCCCGCGCTGCGTGCAGCGTGGGATCGGCCCGGCGGACCAGCCACGGCCCTCGGAGCCGTCAGTTCGCCGGCGTCTGCCCCGCCAGCATGGTCTCGATCAGACTGGACGGATCCGCTGGCACATCGATGTCACCGTGGAAACTTTGTTCCCGATAGTCCATCGAGGTCCGCGACAGCCAGGCCATCCGCGCGCGCCACTGCCCGCCGCCTCCGCCGCTCTTGAGCAGCCGCAGCACCTCCTGCCGGGCCTCCGCCCGCGCGCGGAGGAAGGCACGCGCAAACTCGTCGTCGCCGCGAATCCAGTTGTTCAGCGTCTGGCGGCTAACACCCACCAGCGCCGCGCAATCCCGCAGCGTCAAGCCATCGCCAGCCGCCGCCATCAATCGGCGGCGCACCGTCGGAGTGAGTTTGGTTGGTCGTGCCATGCGTCACTATTGTAATCAACGATTTACCATCGTCCCAAAGGCAATTTCGTGGCCGGCAAGGTCTTTCGGAATCGAAGTTAAACCCCGAACACGTCAAAAAACTCACGCGCCGAGCGACCATTCGTCGACGGGGTCGAACCGCGCCCGTGCGGTGCGGCAGGCAGGGGCTTAGAATTGGGCAAGTGATCGTGGTGCGATCAACGTGATCGCCACGCGCAGCGAGTAGCGCCTCAAATGGAAAAGAACACTCTCACCGTCAAGCGGGGCCTGGCCCAGATGCTCAAGGGCGGCGTCATCATGGACGTCGTCACCGCCGACCAGGCGAAGATCGCCGAGGATGCCGGCGCGGCGGCCGTCATGGCCCTCGAACGTGTGCCGGCCGACATTCGCGCCCACGGCGGCGTCGCGCGCATGGCCGACCCCGAGAAGATCATCGAGATCCAGGCGGCGGTGTCCATTCCCGTCATGGCCAAGTGCCGCATCGGCCACTTCGTCGAGGCCGAATTGCTCCAGGCCCTTGGCGTGGACTACATCGACGAGTCCGAAGTCCTTACGCCGGCGGACGAGGCGCATCACGTGGACAAGCGCGGCTTCGACGTGCCGTTCGTCTGCGGCTGCCGCAACATCGGCGAAGCGCTGCGCCGCGTTGGCGAGGGCGCGGCCATGATCCGCACCAAGGGCGAGGCCGGCACCGGGGATGTCGTCGAGGCCGTGCGCCACATGCGCGCGGTCATGGGCGACCTTCGCCGGCTCACCACCATGCGTGAGGACGAGTGGGCGACGTTTGCCAAGGACGTGCAGGCCCCGGTCGACCTGGTCGCGTCCGTGGCCCGCGAGGGTCGTCTGCCGGTCGTGAACTTCGCCGCCGGCGGCGTGGCCACGCCAGCCGACGCCGCGCTGATGATGCGGCTCGGCGCCGACGGCGTGTTCGTCGGCAGCGGCATCTTCAAGTCCAGCGACCCCGCCACGCGCGCCAAGGCCGTCGTCGAGGCCACCACCCACTATCAAGACGCCAGCATCATCGCCACCGCCTCCCGCGGCCTGGGTGAGCCGATGACGGGCATTGCCCGCGACACTCTCGCGCCGGAGGAACTGCTCGCTACCCGTGGGTGGTAGGCCGCCGCGCGCGTGACCCCCGTCATCGGTGTGCTGGCATTGCAGGGCGACTTCGCCGAGCACACCGCCATGCTGCGGCGGCTTAGGGTCGAATCTCGTGAGGTGCGCGTGCCCCGCGACCTCGAGGGGCTGGACGGACTCGTGATCCCGGGCGGCGAGAGCACGACGATCGGAAAACTGCTCGAGACCTACGCGCTGCTCAAGCCGGTCCGCGCTCTCGGCGCGTCCGGGTTCCCCATCTGGGGAACTTGCGCGGGGCTCATTTTGCTCGCCAAGGACGTTGGCGCCGCGCAGCCCGTGCTTGGTCTCATGGACATGACGGTTGAGCGCAACGCCTTCGGTCGCCAGATCGATAGCTTCGAAACCGATCTCGAAATTGACGTCCTGCCGGGCGGCGCGTTTCACGCCGTCTTCATCCGGGCGCCGATTGTCAGCGGCGTAGGCGACGACGTGGAGGTGCTCGCCAAGCTGGACGATGGCCGCATCGTCGCGGTGAGGCAAGGCAACCTGTTGGGCACGGCTTTTCATCCCGAGCTGACGGCCGACCCGCGCCTGCACAGCCTCTTCGCCAACATGGCGCAAGCCGCATGAACGTATCCAGTTCCACCCGCCGGTGGCCCAGGCTGCTCCGGTGGCCCAGGCTGCGTGCAGCCTGGGATCGTCAGGCCGAAAGCCCATGAACGTCACCAGCTCGAAACTCGGCCCGTGGCACGTGCCGACAATCGTCGGGACCTTCGTCCTGGCCAATCTGCCGCGCGTGGACGTGGTCACCTACCACGGTCGCCATGTGCCCGCGCTCATGGCCGCCGGCGCCGCGCTGCCCGGCGTGGCGCCCGACCTGCAAGCGGTTGGCGCCTGGACCGGCCCGCGGCTGCGGGGATTCGGTCTCCTGCGCTGTGCGCCCGCAGCCCGGCGCGCCAGCGTGGAGGCCCTCACCCTGCTAGCGCCACACAACTCCACCGCGCGAAGCGAGCCGATCGGCCCGCCGCAGCTGGACGCCGCCGAGGCCATGCTGCATCGACTTGCCGGATGCGCCGCGGCACAGGGCCGCCCGATCATCGTGACGCGCCTGTGGCAGGACAGCCCCTACGCCCCGGCCTTTGCGGCGAACGGATTTTCGACGGCCGCGATCGAATACGAATACGAGCGATCCCTTGGGCCGCTGGGCGAAGCGCCGGAGATTGAGGGGCTGCGCCCGCAGGAAGCTCCCGACGCCTGGGACGTCATGCAGCTCTATCGCGCCATCACGCCGGCCGCCGTGCAACGCGCCGAAGCGCGGACCATGGAGGAGATGGAGCAGCTTCCGCCGCGCACGTCGAGCCTCTTGCCCAGGCTGAGCAAGGTGGATATCGAACGCCACGTGGTCGCCGATGAGCACGGGCTCTTTGCCTGGATGGAAATACGGACCGATGCGGGAGAAAGTCATCGCCTCACGCTCATGCTCCATCCGCGTGGGCACCATCTGGCGCCTTCGCTGCTGCGATGGGCCCTCTGGCGGTTGGGCGCGGCGGCGCCGCGGCCCGTCCGCATCCGGCTCCGTGAGGCCGATTCGCCAATCGGCTCAGCTCTCGACGCGTTGGGGTTCACGCGTGCCAACACCCACGCCCTCATGGTCAAGGACGTCGCCGTGCGGGCGGCGGAGCAGGTGCGCGGCATCGTGCTCGATGGAGCGCCTGGGTAGCCCGATGGAAGAACGCGCCACGCCACTTGCGACTGTCAACGGGCCGGTGCCGCATCCGGCGGACTCGGACAGCGAGGAGCTTGACCGGCTCCTGCAGGCCCTGCCTGTCGATTTGCGCGGCGCCCTCCAGGACCTGCCCGACTGGGACACGCTGGTCGAGATCGTGCTCGACATCGGCCGTTTCCCGGAGGCTCGGCTCGACGGCCGGTCGGTGGCGCTCATGGAACGGGAGGTCACCGGAGACGATCTCGATGAGGTCGTGGCGTCCGTTGGCGCCTTCACCGCCGACAATCGCGCCGGCATCGCCCGCACGCTGCATCGGTTCTCGGCACTGCGCAATCGCTCGGGCCGCATCGTTGGGCTCACGATTCGACGCGGGCGAGCGTTGCTCGGCACCACCCACGTGGTGGCCGACATCGTCACCTCGCGCCGCAACCTGCTGCTCCTGGGTCCACCGGGCGTGGGCAAGACCACCATGCTGCGGGAGATTGCCCGCGTTCTCGCCGGCGACGAGGACCGCCGGGTCGTCGTCGTCGATACGTCGAACGAAATCGCGGGCGACGGCGACATTGCGCACGCGGGCATCGGACGAGCTCGCCGCATGCAGGTGGCGCAGCCGGATCTGCAGCACCGCGTCATGATCGAAGCGGTCGAGAACCACATGCCGGAAGTCGTCGTCGTCGATGAAATCGGAACCGAGGCCGAGGCCCGCGCCGCCCGCACAATTGCCGAGCGCGGCGTGCAACTGGTGGCCACCGCCCACGGGCAGACGCTCGAGAACGTGCTGCTCAATCCCTTGCTGGCTGACCTCGTCGGCGGCGTCGAGGCCGTGACGCTGGGCGACGAGGAAGCGCGTCGCCGCGGCACGCAGAAGACCGTGTTGGAGCGCCGCGCGCCGCCCAGCTTCCACACCCTCATCGAGTTGCACAGCCGCGACACGTTTGTGATCTACACCGACGTGGCGGAGACGGTTGACGCGGTGCTGCGCGGCCTGCCGGCCCCCGGCGAGCGCCGCGTGCGCCTGTCCGACGGACGCACCGAGCGCGAGGCATTCGACCAGGCCTCAGCCGACCCCGAACGTCCTCCGCCGGCCTTGCGCGCGACCGGCGCCGCCCAGCGCAATCGCTCGTCGTCGGGGAGCCTTCAGATTCTCCCCTTCGGCGTTGGGCGCAATCGGCTGGACCAGGCCATCATCAACACCGGGATCGACGCGCGCCTCGTGCGCGACCTTGGAGCCGCCGACATCGTGATGACGCTGCGCAGCTTCTTCCGGCGTCGCCCCCGCCTGCTGCGCGACGCCGAGGCCCGGGGCACGCCGGTCTATGTGCTGCGCAGCAACACCGTCTTGCAGATGGAGTCATGCCTGATGGAAATGGGCGAAGCCGGCGCGGCAGCCGACGATGACGCCCCATCCCAGCGCGCCCAGGGCGCCTCCGATCCCGGTGGGCCGGCCCAGCGGTTGCGCCTCGCGCTGACGCAGCCGCGCTCGTGAGCGTCGACGGCAAGCGGCGCGGACTGTTCATCGCCTTCGAAGGGCCCGAGGGCAGCGGCAAATCTACCCAGGCACAGCTGCTGGCCGATCGGTTGCAGCAGGCCGGCCTCGACGTGCTGCAGACCCGCGAGCCCGGCGGCACCGAGCTTGGCGAACGGCTGCGGGCCCTGATGTTCCGCGAGCGCTCCCTGCCTGAGTTGGAGCCTCGGGTGCAGGCCCTGCTCATGCTCGCCGCCCGCGCTGAGCACGTCACCGAGCGCCTCCGCCCCTGGCTGAGCGGCGGTGGCGTCGTCGTCTGCGACCGGTTCGCCGCGTCGACGCTCGCATATCAGGGCGCCGGATTCGGCCTGGACGTCTCGGAGCTGGAGCAGATGAACTCGTTCGCCACCGCCGGCGTCCTGCCGGATGTGACGGTGTTGCTCGACCTGGACGTTCAGATCGGCTTGTTGCGCAGCCTCAGCCAACGCGGCAGCGATTGGGAGAAAGCCGGCGGGATGAACGCGCAGCAACTGGAGTTTCACGCCCGCGTGCGTCGCGGCTACCTGGAACAGGCCGACGCCCCCGGTTGGGCGGTGCTCGACGCGACGCTGCCGCCGGACGAGCTGAGCACGATGGTCTGGCAGCGCATGGAGCCCGAAATCAACGCACGCAAGCTGCGCCAGGCGGCACAGGCGGTCCAGCCGCCGCTGCCGTTGGCGGTAGGAGCGGCGAGCGCCACGGAGCCGCCCACCGATCAAGCCGGCCGCTCGTGAAGCTTTTCGTCGTCATTGTCCAACAGCAGGACGCCGACGGGCTGGCGGAGCTGATGCGGGAGGCCGACGTGCGCTTCACCCGCATCGACTCCGCGGGTGGCTTCCTGCAGCAAGGCAACGTGACATTCCTGACCGGCGTCGACGACGAGCGCATCGGTGAGCTGTTGGCGGTCATCAAGCGCGGAGCCACCACCCGCGTTCAGATGGTGAGTCCCATTCCCGCCATGCTGGAACCGGGCGAGTTGGCAGTGCCCTACCCGGCTGAGGTCCAGGTGGGCGGCGCGACGATCTTCGGCTTCGACGTCGAACGGTTCGAGCGGCTGTAGCCGCGGATCAGGTTCGCGCGGTGGCCAGCCAGTCGGCCATGCGCTTGACGCCTTCCCGCAAGTTCTGGCGCGAGTTGGCATACGACAGCCGCAGCGAATCGCGTCCCACGTCGCCGAAGGCGCTGCCGGCCAGCACCGCCACTCCCGCCTCGTCCAGCAGCCGTGCGGCGATCTCGTCCGCGTCCCGATCAAAACCCGCGAGTTGAGGAAACACGTAAAACGCTCCCGCCGGCCGCTGGCACGACACCCCCGGTATCTCGTTCAGACCGTCCACGACCTGGTCTCGTCGAGCCTTGAACTCGGCAACCATTTCGGCGGCGGCGTCCTGCGGTCCCTGCAAGGCTTCGATGCCCGCCATCTGAATGAAGCTGGCCGTGCAGCTGGTGACGTTCGTCTGCAGTTGGGCGAACGCCGACGCGAGCTCGGCCGGCATGACGCCATACCCCATCCGCCAGCCGGTCATGGCGTAGGTCTTGGAGAAGCCGTCGAGGATGATGGTGCGATCGCGCATGCCCGGCTCGGCGGCGATCGACGCGTGCTCGATCTCGCCGTACATGATGCGGCAGTAGATCTCGTCGGACAGCACGTAGGCGTCGTGGTCGGCGAGCAGCTCCGCGATCGCTCGAATGTCGGCGGGCTCGAGCACACCGCCCGTTGGATTCTGCGGCGAGTTGAGAATCAGCAGCTTGGTGCGCGGCGACAGCTTGTCGCGCAGCTCGTCAAGATCAAGGCGGAATTCGCGCTCCGGCCGCAGCGCCAGCGGCACCGGGGTCGCGCCGACGAAATCGACCACCGACTGGTAGATCGGAAATCCAGGGTCGGGATACAGCACCTCGTCGCCGGGACCGCACAGCGCCGTGATGGCGAAATACATGATCGGTTTGGCGCCGGGGGTGACGACGATCTCATCGGGGTCGATGACGATTCCCCGGCTCTCACCGACGTTCGACGCAATGGCGGCGCGAACCTCTGGCAGCCCGGCCGACGGGCCATAGTGCGTGAAGCCGTCATCCAGCGCGCGCTTGGCCGCTTCGATAATGTTGGCGGGGGTGTCGAAGTCCGGCTCACCGATTTCGAGGTGAATGACGTCGCGGCCTTGCGCTTCAAGTTGCCGGGCGCGGGCGAGCACGGCGAACGCCGTCTCGGTGCCCAGCCGCCCCATGGCGGGCGCCAGGCCGGGATGCGTGAGCAGCGCCACACTTGCCTCCTGCACGGGTGAACGACGCGGGCGGCCGACCGGGCCGCGACAACGGAGGCGATTCTAGCGTGCCGAACTCCGCGGCCAAGGGCTCCGAGACAGGCGCCGGTGCGGGCCGTCCAGCGCCAACGGTGCGGCGCATGCGGCGGGAGGACGCCGATGCGGTGGCGCACATGCTCACGCAGGCGTTCGCGCCGCCGCCCGGCGCGAATCCATCGGGCCTACGGGTCCTTATCTCGAACCACCTGGCCGCCCGCTGGCAGGCCCAGTGCGCCGGCGCCTGGGTGGTCGACGCACCCGGATTCGGCCCCGTGGGCGCGGCCTTCGCCGTCGTCGAGCCGGAGGTCGGTTGGATCGGCGGTCTGGGCGTTCACCCCGCATACCGCGGCCTTGGAGTTGGACGCGCCCTGACGACGGCGGCGCTTGAATTCCTGGAAGATTCTGGGGGCGCGCTGGTGGGTCTCGAAGCCTCACCGAGCGACGGCGCGGTGCTCGGCGCCTATGCCCGGCGCGGGCTGCGACCGGTGGACGTGACCTTGCGACTGCGCGCGGACGCCGCCGCGCTGGCGGCCTCCGGCGTCGCCGCCGAGCTTCAACCGCGGCCCTTGAGCGGATCGGGGAGTTCGCGAACCGCCTCTACGTTTCGGGACGAGGTGTTGAGATCGGATAGCTCGGGGGCCGCCGACGACCGTGTGGCACGGCAGGCGGCGGCGGTGCCGCTTTCGGATGCCGCCTTCATGGCCGTCGGTCCAGGCGCATGCCTGGTCTGCGACCCGGAAGCGATCCCCGTGGGAGAGATTCTTGAGGTGCGAGTTGGATTCATGGGCCGCGACGGCCACTCGGCTGCGGCCGCTTGCCGCGCGCTGGGCCGGCTGGCCGCTGCCCGGCGGTTGCGTTATGTCGAGCTCGACCTGCCGCTGGGATCGGGCGCGGCGCTGCCCACGATGTCTCGCCTCGGGTTCCAAACCGTGGCCAGCACGGTTCGCCTGGCGCGGCCAGTGGACGCCTACCGCCGTGCGTCGGACGACGGTGTGGTGCTCGGGCGCTGGTCGCTCTAGGAAAGGTCTGAAAAAGGCCGTGGACTCACCCCCATCCGTTCGCCCTGAGCTTGTCGAAGGGGTAATCGAACGGATGGGGGGTCGATGCCCGCAGTGACGCGCTATTTCTTCAGAGGTTCCCTAGCGCCGCCGGCTTCTACGGCTTGGTTGCGACGACGATGAGGCGGTCGCCCTCGCCGTCGTAGGGATCCAGGGCCTCACTGCCGTAGGTCTCGATCTGCGCGAAACCGGCGCAGCGCAGCGCCAGCTCCAGCTCGAACCGATGCACGTAGCGCAGCGGCATGCGCGTGACGCGGCGCGTCACCTGGCCGTCGGCGCCGAGCGCGTCATAGATATGCAGCGCGTCGATGCACTGCGCGCCGGGGTCCACCTCCCACGACACGAAGTGCGTAACCGCCGTTCCTTCGGCGTCCTGAAAGCTGCCCTGGGTCCGGAGCACCCCGTCCGACGCCGCCAGTCGATCGAGCGTGGGATTGAAGACGTCGAGGGCCAAGATTCCGCCCGGCTTGAGCACGCCCATCACACCTTCGAGGGTGTCGAGCTGATCGTGGGTCGAGGTCAGGTGCAGAAACGAGTCCAGGGCGCAGAACACCGCGTGGAACTCGACTCGCGGCGGCAACCGCCGCATGTCGCCGTGCTCGAGATCAATCTCAATACCGCGATCCCGAGCGTGGCGGTGTGCGATGGCCAGCAGCGCCGCCGATGCGTCGATGCCGCGCACCGAAAACCCCGCCGCGGCCAGGGCCCTGCCGACGCGCGCGGTGCCGCACGCCAGGTCCAAGACAGGCCCGCCGGCACGCTCGGAAAGGTGAACGTACATCGGGAGATCGGCATCCCAAGCCTCATGCTCCGCCGCGTAGAACTCGGCAATGGCCGCGTAGGGATCGGCTTGCGGATTGGGCGCGCTCACCGGCCCAGGTGCATGCGCCGAAGGAGCAACTCGGCGCTGATGATCACCAGCACGATCAAGATCACTGCCGCGGGGGTAGCGACCTGATTGACGGCCGCGGTTGCCACCGCCACGGCTCCTACGGCGACGAGGACGGCCTGCCGCGTGACGATTGATGCCGGCGGTCTGGGCCCTGAGGCGTCGTCGCTGGTTCGCAGCCACACGCCGGTGGCCCAGGCGAAGAAAAATGCCCCAAAGCCAGTCAAGCCCACGAAGGCCAAGACGTTCTCCGTCCGGTCGGGCGACGTGAAGACGAGCACATATCCCACCAAAGCCAACGTGACCAGCCCTCCCAGCCACATGAGGCTGTTGGTAACGCGGGTGAAGTCCCGCGCGGGGCGTGGGCGCGCGCTGCGCGGCCGGTAGCCGCGCGGTTTCGGAGTTGCGAGATCGAGCGCCGGAGGCGACTTGTCGCCTTGCTTCGGCGCGGGCGCTTTGGCGCCGGCCTTGGCAGCCGGCCCACGAGTCCCGGCCTTCGGCGCGGGCCGGGTTGCGCCGTCCGTCGCGTTCGGCGCGGTCCCACGCCTAATGACGAGCGAGGCTTCAGCCAACGGCCTTGAGCCAGTGGGCGGTGGCCGCCTGGGCCGGGGATGGTTCCGACGTGCCGTCGACGATGTGTGCGACGCGATCGAATCCCGCGTGTGTCAAGCCGCCCGGCGCAGCCGTGGCGATGATCTGCGGAAAGTGCCGCTGGAAGTCGGCATGCGTCGGTGCGTCGAGCAAGGGCTCAATGGCGTTGGCGTCATCCTTGCCGGCGTCGAGCCACAGGAAGGCCGGGGCATGGGGAGCGTCGTGGGGGCGGACGGCGCTGAGGAAGGCCATCCCAACCGCGAACCCGAGCCGCGCCCGTAGCTCGTCGGCGACGTCCCGGAGGGGCGTCCAGGCCTGGCGCTCTTCGTCCCACAGTTGCACGGTCTGATCCTGAGCGATGCGCAGGTCCCAGTACGACCCGCCCGTCACGCGTCCGATGATCTGCCGCAGGGCGGCCTCGGTTGCCGGCCGCACACCGCCTGCCAGCGAATCGAGCGCGTGGGCCATCAAGCGCGATGCGGCGGTGCGCACGCGACGCCGGTCCACAAGATCGTCGAGCGAGGCACGCGCCGCCTCGAGATCCACTTCGTGCCGCACGGCGCCGGTGCGTAGCTCCAGTTGCCGAATCTGGCCGTCCAACTCACGTCGTTCCGCTCGCGCCCGCTGCATCCGGCGGCGGGCGCCACTCGGGTCTTCGAGGCGGTCCTCGTCCAAGCCGGGGAAGATGGCCCGAACCTCCGACGCGGTCGGAGCGGCATCGACGTGGACGCCAGCCGCGCGCACGGCACCGGCCAGCTCCGTCGTTGCGCGCGCGACGCTGTCGCGCGCGGCTCGCGCCGTTTCCATCTCCTGAGTCACCTGCGTCGTCGCTCGGGCCTCGCCAACCGCGGCGACGACATCGGCCAAGGCGGCCAATCCATCGAGGCGGCCTATGGCTTCGGCGCGCGGTTCAAACCGCGGCAACGCGGAATCGGTGGCCACGAGTGCGTCAATGGCTTGGGCAATTCCCGGCAGCGCGTCTTCGGCCGCGCGTTGCTGCCACACCGCACGCTGACGCGCCGCCTCCAGGTCGGCCCCCCGGTCAAGACGCTCTTGCATGGCGTTCAGATCGCGCTGCTGGGCATCGCGGGCGTCCGCCAAGCGCCGACGCTCGTCGGGCAGATCGAGAGATCGGGCCAGTTCCGCCGCATGACCGCGAGCGCGTCCGCTCGCCGCGATCTGGCTGCGGAGCTCGGCTTCGGCAGCCGCCGCAAACTCCTCCGCCCCCGATTCCTCCAGCGCGCGAATCCGCGCGTGCAAACGCTGCACCTCGCGCTCGGCGTGGGCCGACTCCTGCTGCGTCTGGGTGTACTCGGCTTCGAGGTCGCCGGTCGAGGCGGCGCTGTCGCCGTCGGCCATCCGGCGCAATCTGGCGGTGGCGCTGTCACGCATGATGCGCGCGCGCTCGGCCGACGTGGGAATCTCAACGCCAAGCCGCTCGAGCTCCTGCTCGATCTTGGCCCGCCGACGGCGATTGGCAGCCACTCGTGCGGCGTGGTGCTCGCTGGCCCGGAGGTCGTGATCAAGCTCGGCCAGCCGGTCCAGCAGCTCGTCCTCGTGGGCGCGATCGGCACGCTGGCTCCACAGCGACCATGCGCCCGCCGCCGCGCCGGCGAGGGCTGTCACCACCCCCAACACAGCCAGCGGTCCAGTGCCGCTGAACCCGATTGTGGCCAGGACGATGCCAAGGGCGACGCCGATGGCCGACACCATCAGCCGATTACGCCGGCGCTGTCCCTCGATGGCCAGCGACCGCAAGCGCTGCTTGAGGCGAGTGGTTTCAAGCGTGAGCGCCGAGGCATCGACCTCGTCGTGCGAGTGTTCGACCTCGGCCTGAAGGATGTCGCTGAGCTGACTCCACCGTTGGTGCGCGGCGGGCAAATGCTCGTCCTCGTGGGCACGCTTGCGCAGCGTGTGCGCGCGCTCGGCGGCGGCCCGTGCCTTGGCGTGCACCACCTCGGCCTCGACCAAGTCGGAGCGAGCCCGCCGGAGTTCATGCGCGGCTTGCTGGTGCTCGTCCCGCTGCGCACGCGCGCGGTCGGCCGCCTGCGACGTCTCGGCCACCGATCTGGCGGCGTCGCAGGCGCGATCGAGGGCTGCCAGACGCTCGGCAGCCGCCTGTGCACGCTGTGCCAGCGACGCAAGCTCGGCCAGCCGCGCATCGAATCGCTCGACGTGTTCCCGCGCATGCTTGGCTTGGGCGGCGCTCCGCGCGTGATCCGCCCAAAGCCCGGCAAGCTCGCGGTAGGCGACCAGGCGTTCGCGTTCGTCAAGAAATTTCCCGCGCAGCACGCGGTACCGGCGCTCCGTGGCATCGGCCGCCGCCGCGCGCTCCGAGGCCTCCGTCAGCGTCTGAAGCGCCTGACGGATCCGCCAGCGCCGCAGGTCGCGATCCAGGCGGTCGATCTCGGCCTCGTTGGCGGCGGCCCGCATCACCGCGTCCGCCAACTCAACCCGCGCTCGCGCCACCGTTTCCTCTTCCGAGTGCGCGGGACTGTCGGCAAATTCGACTTCCAACTCCTGCATTCGCCGCTCGCCGAGCAGACGGCGCAGCAGCGTCCGGATCTCGGCGGCCGGGGGCAATTCGAAGCGCGACTGCGGCTGCGTCAGCACCCGCAGCGTCTCTTCATCGAGCCCCAGCATCGCCTCTAGAGCCGTGCGCACTTGCCCGTCGCCGCGGATGGCGGTCGAACGCGGCCCGCGGTTCACGATCATTTCCGCCTCATCGCCGCCAGTCGCCCGCAGCGTGCGCCGGACGGTTATTGGTCGCCCGCCGACCGCGAGCATGCATTCCACCGTCGCTCCGTCGGACTTGGCTCGCAGGCCGTTGCTGGGACCGAAGAGACAGGTCATCAGCGCGGCGTGCAAGGTTTGCGCTTGGTCACTCGGAACGGCGATCAGGTGGCGACCCTGCGGCTGAAACGCCAATTCCACGCGGTGCAAGGCGCCAAGCTCACGGATCGTCAGCCGCTCCAGGAGGATCATGCGACGCGACTCTCCGCACGTCGCCGGAATCCATCGACGACCGACCGGCGCGCGCGCGCCAGCGTCTCGGCGTCGCCCTCCGGCGCAGCCCCGGCGCTCAGTTGCTCGACTGCTCGCCGCACCTCCACCACGAACGAACGCGTCGGCTGTGCGTCCGACGGTCCGGTGGAAACGTTGAGTTGCTCCAGGTCGACGTGCACCAGCGTGCCGGCCGCGGATGCGCGGCGGCTGAGATCGCCGATCCGACAGCGGTGCCACAGCTCACGCGAGAACTCACCGGCGATTTCAAGCGTCACCAGCGGTGCGTCCCCGATCAGCGGCGCCAGGCGCTCGCGGATGGCGGCGGCAGGATCGCGGTCGACGAGATCCCCCGCGGTGACGGTGACGACGACCGGCGCGACGCCCGCCAACTCGCGAAACTCGGCGCCGATCACACCCTCGTGGTCGAGATCAATGACGGCGAAGCCCGCCTCGGATTGCCGCTCGGTCACCGAGGGCGCGGACCATCCGGGGCAGATCACCAACGCGTCCGCCAGTTGGCGTTGGCCGGGATCCGGCAGGTTGCCGAGAACAATCACGTCGGCCGCCGCCGCCTCCGGGCGCTGCAGCGCGTCGCTTTCGGTCGTGAGCGCAATGCGGAGAGGGCCGCGGGGGGAATCCGGATCCGCCTGACTGAACGCAGGGTCGGCGCCAACTTCGAGCGTGAGCCCCCCGACCGCGACGGTGCGGCTGCGGATGCCGCCATCCGGGCGCACGCCGGCCAGCAACCCGAGCTCTTCAAGAAAGGCAATGCCGGTGCCCTCGGTGGCGGGTTCGTCGGCCTCGTCCAGGGCGATCACGACGATTCCGGCTTCGCGCGCGCGGCCAAGGGACTGGGAAGCAAAGCGAACGTCGTCAAGCCCTGGTTCCGCACGGGCGAAAAGGCCGCCCGCGATCAGGATCAGATCAGCGTCGTCGGCGATGGCCCGGTCGACGACGCCGGCGAAGCTGCGCCGCGTGTGCGTCTGGAAAAGCGCGAGCTGTTCGGGGCTGAGTGATGGAGGCGCGGCCCCAATGAGGTTGCCCGCGGTGAGCACGGCACGGATTGATTCGGCCGATCCCCGCAGGAACCGCATACGCAGCTACGCCATCCCCTGCCTCCCAGGTGCGGCGACGAAATGTGCCTGACTTGACAGAATATCACCGCCTGACGACGCCGACCAGATTGACCGCCCCGCGGCCCCTCGGCCAGACGCCAGTTTCAAGCTGATGCCGCAACCGTCCTGCACGTAGGTGCGCTGACCGTCCCGGATCATGAGGGTGTGGCCACGCCAGCGGCGTCGAAAATGCCGCAGCACCAGGTCGACGACCGGGAATTGGAAATGCCACTCGGCGACGAGCTGGCGCGGCCCCGGCCCGCGGGAAAAGCGCAAGTCTCGCCGCGCGGCATGCACTTCGCGATAGACCTGGTGCCCCCAACTCAAGGCCAGTTGAGCCTCACGCGACCCACGGCCCAAAACGTAGGCCGCGCCGTGCTCCAGCACCTGCCCGGCCACCTCACGCAACATCCGGTCGCGATCGGGGGCCGGATGCCGCAGAGCGTAGCCGTAGAGGCGCTCGAGCCGCGCCAAGCGCCGGCGGTCGCGGCGCACCGCGGCCAGGCGGGAGCGCACCACCGTCGGACCGCCGCCTCGATCTTCGGCAACCTGCTCCAGCAGCGAGCTGAACGTGTCGGGCAATCGGTTCATGTTTGCCTCCAATCCAATCCGGCGACGGCATTCGGGGGTGCGTCCAGCACCGATGCCAAGACTGAGCATGGAGCCCGATCCCGAGCGACCCGACGGCGACGGCTCATCCGAGCACCGCGTCGCGCCAGGCATATCGACTCGAGCTCATCCGGGCCTGGCTCGCGAGCAGCGAGGCGGGCGCCAGCACCGCGTCGCCAAATCGCTGTCGAATCTGGTCCTGCGCTCGATCGAGCCGCCGCCGCTCGCGCGTCTCAGCCGGCCGCAGCGGCAACTGCCGGTGCTCGAAGGTCTCGAGCGCGGAGGCGTGGACGCCGACGAGCCGAAAGACGTCTTCGGCGCGCGCCACGCGCAGAAAGAGCTCGCGAGCCAGCGCGAAGATCGCCGCGCCAATGTCCAGGGCCGCGGACACCGTCGTTTGCCGTGTGATCGTCCGGAAGTCGGCGTAGCGCACCTTGACGCTAATCGTGCGCGCACGGAGGTGCTTGGCGCGCAGCCGCTGGCCCACGTGCTCGGCGAGCTGCTGCAGGTAGTCCACCACAGTCGCCCGGTCGTTCACGTCGCGGTCGAAGGTGACCTCATTGCCCACGGAGCGGCGCTGCCGCGAGGTTGTGACGGCGCGGGGATCGACCCCGCGGGACCGCACGGCGGCCTGGGCGGCCGTGCCTCCGAAGCCCGCGCGGACTCGCTCGGGCGCGATGCGGGCCAGGTCGCCGATTGTGGTCACGCCCTGCCGCCCAAGCTTGGCCGCGGTCTTGGGGCCGATGCCCCAGACCATGCGGACGGGCAGCGGGTCGAGGAAGGCGTTCTCCGTCCCGGGGCAGACCACGCGGCACCCGTCGGGCTTCGCGACCTGGGACGCGATCTTGGCCACGGACTTGGTGGGCGCCACGCCGACGGAGATTGGAAGTCCTTCGCGTTCGCGAACGGCGGCGCGCAGGTGCGCGGCAATCTCGGCCGGCGCGCCGTAGCGACGCTCGCAGCCGGTGACGTCGAGGAACGCCTCATCCAGCGACAGCGGCTCGACGAGCGGGGTATAGGCACGAAACAGGTCCATCACCCGGCTCGACACCTCGGCGTAGAGCGCCATGCGGCCGGGGAGGAACTCAGCCTGCGGGCAAAGGCGCGCGGCCTGGCTCAATGGCATGGCCGAGTGCACGCCGAAGTCGCGCGCTTCATATGAAGCCGCCGTGACGACGCCGCGCCCATCGCGAGGCCCGCCGACAACTACCGGCCTGCCGCGCAACTCCGGGCGCTCACGCTGCTCGACGGCCGCATAGAACGCGTCCATGTCGGCGTGCATGACCACCCGCTGACCGTTCCAAGTGGCTGAGCCGAGATCTTGCATTTGCGCGGCGAGTGCGGTCGGTGCGGGCCGATAGTACCAAACACTAACCGAACGAACAAATAGCGAACGGATGGGCGGCGGGAGCCCTCAACGCACACGTGCACCACATTCTGCGCACCCGTCAGGGCTAGTTGCGCGGCCGTGCACGGGCGTCTGAGATTCCTCGCGATGCTCGGAATGACAGCCCCCGGGGAGGGCGCTTGGTCTAGGAAAGGTCTGAAAAAGGCCGTGGGCTTTACCCCCATCCGTTCGCCCTGAGCTTGTCGAAGGGGAAATCGAACGGATGGGGGGTCGATGCCCGCAGTGACGCGCTACTTGTTCAGAGGTTCCCTAGAGACTGCGGAGGATGGCGACGGCCTGGCCCCGCACGCGCACATCGCGGGCGTAGATGGGCTCGAAATCGGCGTTGGCCGGCTGCAGGCGCACGCGCCCGTTCTCGCGGAAGAGGCGCTTGAGCGTGGCGCTGCCGTCTTCCAGCATGGCCACGGCGATCTGACCATCGTGCACGGCATCCGCCGGCTCGACGATTACCAGGTCGCCGTCGCAAATGTGGTCGTCGATCATGCTGTCGCCGCGCACCCGCAGCGCGTAAGCGTCGCTTGAAGGCGCGAGCCCCGAAGCCACCGGCACGGTGTCGATCCGTTCCTCATAGGCGTCGATCGGCAGGCCGGCGGCGATCTCGCCGATGATCGGCACGTGAATCACGCCGGCATCGGCGCCGTTGTCCAGGATCTCGATGCCGTGCGACTGACCGCTGCGGCGGATGTAGCCCTTGCGCTCCAAGGCGTCCAGGTGCTGCTGCACCGTCGCCGGGGCCAGCCCGACGATGCCGCCGACTTCCCGGACGCTGGGCGTGTAGCCCTCGTCGCGCACGAAACGCTCGATGGTTACCAGCACGCGATGCTGGCGTTGGGTGAGCGGGCCGCCCATGGGCGACATCCTCCATGGCGCACGACGGACCATGACCAACTGTCACGCGCCAGATGATTCCACGCACGATCAAGCTACCAGACAGAATGCGAACGCGTCAACTCCGCTTCAAGAAATGCGACCCGCCGCGGCGCGTTACGGCTGTGGCTGGTCGAGCGCCTCGATGGTGAGCGTCGCGCCCGAGCGAACACCGCGCAGGGCTGAGACGTCCGGGTCGTCGATGCATCCGACCGGGGCAATCGGGCTGGCGGCGCGCGGCTCGGCGCCGCGGCTGACCGGCGTGGGGCCAAAGAAGATGCACAGCGCGCGGCCCGGCGGCCAGATGGCCACGTCGCCCACGGCGGCAAGGTCCGTTGCGTCAGACGGCAGGCTCACGTCCAGGCCGACGTCGCCGTAGATTTCGTCGCCCCAGGTGCTCACGGACGCGCGTAGCGGCAGGGCCTGCCACACGGCATCGGCCGCCGGCGTGTCGTGCAAGCGGGCCGCGACGCAATAGTCGTCCAGTCGGATCCGAAAGCGTCGCGCCGAGATGATCAGCCGCCCTGGCTGCGGATCTCGCGCGCGCGGGCCACGTAGGTCTGCACGGTGGCGGCGAATTCGGCGTGGCTCCAGGTGAGCGGGCTCACACTGAGGGGCTGGCCGGTGAGCGGGTGCACCTGCTCGGCCAGGGTGCCGCTCGGCAGGGCGCGATTGACCACCCAGCGCATCAACTCGTGCGCACGCTCCAGATCGGCCATGGTTTCCGCCGTCGCCGCTTCCCACTGCGCCAGCCACAGCGTGCAGATGAACCACGGATTGCCCGGAATGCGCTCGATGTCATCCGACACGCGGTGGTAGTAGTCGTCTTCGTAGCGCGCGACGCCACCGATGTCGGTCTTGACCCACAGCCGATCGCGCAGCGAGCGCATCGTGGCGACGCAGCGCGGGTCCGTCGGCTCGCAGAGCCCGAAGCGCCACATGCCGCTGACGCTGGCGTCGATGGTCATATCGGGTATCAGCTCGCCGTCGTCGGTAACCTCCAGGCGGCGGATAAAGCGCTGCTCGCCGGGGTGGTACAGGTGCTCGAAAGCCGCTTCGCGGATCTCGGCGGCGGCGTCGGCGTACTGCTCGGCCGCCGCTTCCTCGCCAAACCCGCGGGCGAACGCGGCGGCCGCCCGCAGCCCGCCGTAGACGCTCGCCACTGTGAACGAATGGATGCCGTATCGCTCTTCCCACAGGTCCCACGAGGGCGCCGGCAGTCCGGTTTCCCGATGCCTGAACCGAACCATGAAGTCGGCGGCGCGCTTGATGAGCGGCGCATACAGCGGCTTGATGACCTCCGCGTCCTTGAAGCGCTCGTCGTAGGCGCCGAGGGCCCAGAGCACCAGCGCGGTTTCGTCCTCCTGGATCGGCAGGATGCGGTTGCCGTCCGCATCCGCCCATGGATGCCAGCTGCTGCCCGGCGTTCCGTCGGGGTTGTATTTGTGCAGCATGAAGCCGCCCGGCTGAATCGTGCGGAGGCTGAAGTCGAAGAAGCGCCGCGCCAGCTCGCGGTGGTCGGCCTGGATCAGCACCTGGACGACCAGGGCGCCGTCCCGCGGCCACATGTAGGTGTAGGTATCGCGGCCGAACTGCAGGATGTCGCTGTCGTTGGCCGCGATGATCGCGCCGTCGTCGTCGGTCTGGGTGCGGACGATCAGCAGGCTGCGGCGGTAGAGATCGCGTATGTCCGGCTCGAGCCCGGAGAGGTCGATGGCTTCGCGCGTGACCCAATGGCGCCAGTAGTGGTTCGTGCGTTCGATCAGGGTGTCGGGGCCGCGCCGCACGACCATGTCGTTGTCGTCCTTGACGCCGAAAAACTCGTCGCCGACCGCCAGCCAATAGTGCGCCACCGCTTCGCCGCCCGCGGGCACGTGCACCTCCACACCGCCGGTGCTGTCCACCAGACCCTGGGCGATGGGGTTGCCGGAGAGCTCGCCGTCCTCGGCGTCGCGCCAGGTGCCCTCCAGCCCGTGCAGGTGCTTGGTGCCCGTGCTGACCGCGTCGAAGCCGGGCTGCTCGCCCGCCCACGCGTTCGCCATGAACAGCACGTCCCGCTTGTGATGCACCAACCCGCGCGTGAGGGGATCGAAGTAGGTCGTGTCGCCCACACCGTCGCGGAACAAGTAGAAGTCGTGGTGGAAGAAGAGACGGACCTGCCGCGGGGCGCCCCGCAGGTCGCGAATGACCATGCGCCGAAGGTAGATCGGGCGATGGAAATCGACGGTGTCGGCACAGACGAGCTCTAGCCCGAGATCGTCGTTGACCAAGCGAACGTCGCTGACCAGGGTGTCCGGTCGGTAGCGCAGCGTGCCGTTCCAGGTGCTCGCGGTGATCCAATCGAATGCCCCGTCGACCCAGATCCCAAACCGAAATGGATCGTGGCCGGCGTGGTTCCAAAGCCCCACGTGGGGGAAATAGATGTCGCGGACCCGATAATCGCCATCGAATGCGACCAGCAGGCGTCCGTTGCCAATGGCCAGGTCCCGCGGCATGGCTTGCCCCTTCCGCGCCGGAGCGAATCGCCGGTGGCCGCATTATGGCAGCGTGGCCGCGGCGCTGAGAGCTCAAGCGGTCGAGTGCGTGGCAGCGGATTGGACCTCGCCGGGTAGGGTGGCGCGTGGTCGCGCGCCGCGCGTGCGGTGGCCCGCGCGGCATGCAACGTGGGACCCTCCGGCAGTAACCAGCGCAAGATCAGGGTGCGGTAGCCCGCGCGCGCTGGGACCCTCCGGCACTAACCAGTGGGTCAGCGTGGGACCCTCCGGCACTAACCAGCGAAGGATCAGGGTCCGGTGGCCCGCGCTGCGCGCAGCGTGGGACCCTCCGGCACTAACCAGCGAAGGATCAGGCTGATGGAAACCAGCATTCCCGTCGTCATCGATACCGATCCCGGCGTCGATGACGCGCTGGCCTTGGCCCTGGCGCTGGCCTCGCCGGAGCTTTCCGTGCGCGCGGTGACCACGGTGGCCGGGAACGTGGATCTGGCGACGGCGACGTCCAACGCTGACTATCTCCTGCGCATCCTGGCGCCGGGTCGGACGATCCGAGTGGCTCAGGGATACGCCAAGCCGCTGGTGCGCGAGCTGGTGACGGCGGAGGAGGTGCACGGATCGGACGGCCTCGCCGGGATCACCAGTCTCGAACGCTGGCGCCGGCCGCTCGCCGCGCCGACGCGCGCCCTGGCGTCGGCAGTGGACATGATCGTCGACGAGGTCGGTAGCTCGCCCGACCCTGTGACGGTGATCGCGCTGGGTCCGCTGACGAACGTCGCCGCCGCGCTCCGGCGCGACGCCGCGGCCATGCGGCGAGCGGCGGGCATCGTGGTCATGGGCGGCTCGCTGCATGCAGGCGGGAACGTGACGCCGCACGCGGAGTTCAACTTCTACGTGGACCCCGAGGCGGCGGACCTGGTGCTGGCCTCGGGAATGCCCGTGACGCTGACGCCGCTGGACGTGACGCAGCAGCTGGCGGTCGCGGACGAAACGGTCGAGTCGCGCCTGCTGTCGCGCCCTGAGCCAGGGAGCGCATTCCTGGGCGAGCTGATCCGGCGCGCCCGCGCGGAGCAGTTCACCGGACGCGGCGGAAAGCTGCTGCTCCACGATCCGGCGGCGGTGGCCACCCTGCTATGGCCGGAGCTCTTCTCAATGCAGCCGCACGCGCTCACGGCCGACACCGGCGACGGCGACGTACGAGGAGCCATGCGGCCCGCAATTGACGGCACGACCTCAGCGCGGACGGCGACGCAGGTTGCGGTCGACGTCACGGCGGATGCGTTGGTGGGTCGCATCGTCGACCGGCTCCTGGCTGGCAGCGGCGGGCAGGGCTGAGGTCCAGCTTCGCAGCGGCAGGCAGAGCCCGCGGCATCGAGATCGGACCCGGAAAGTCTCGCGAGGTTCGCGCAATCGAGGCGAACATCTCCCGGGATCAGGCCGCGCCACATAGCCAGAACGCGGCAAGCGCGGCAAAATAGGTCGTGGGCCGGTAATGACGTACGGAGGACATGATGATGCGACGAGTGGTCGTCGTTGCACTGGCGCTGGTAATCGCGATGGTCGTGGTCGCCTGCGGCGAATCCGGGTCGGACGGGCCGCCGACATTCGAGGCCTATCCGGAAATGCGGATCGATCCCCTCCGGCCCTATAGCATCATCGTCACCACCGATGTCGGGCGCATGACGTTCAATCTGCTGCCCGCCGAGGCGCCGCTGGCCGTCAACAGCTTCACGTTCCTCGTCAATGAAGGGTTCTACAAGGGCTTGACGTTCCATCGCGTGCTGCCGGGCGTGCTCGCCGAGACCGGCGATCCGACGGGCACCGGCACCGGCGGGCCGGGCTACAGCTATGAAATCGAGCCTCCGCAGCGGCCGTACGCGCGGGGCCACCTCGTCATGGCGCCGAACGGGGCTGACAATTCCAACGGGTCGCGGTTCTACATTCTCCTGGGTGACTTGGCCGCGAGCGACGCGGTCTCGGGTGACCACACGATCTTTGGTCACCTCAAGGAAGACCACGCCCCCTCAGCGACCACGCTGACGAAGATCGAGAACTCACCGGAGGCGGTCACGATTCGCGAGTTGAAGGCCATCGAGGGCTGTCTGCCCAACGTGAGTCAGTGGACCCAGGGCTGCTAGGGAACTGATTCCCGGCCGCCTTGGCGTTCGTGGGGTGGCCTGTGGGCGCGGCCTCGTGCACGCTATCGTCCTGTCAACGGAGCGTGGGTCCAGATCTCCTCGCCCTCATCGGTTCGTTCCCCACTGCGGCTCATGCCAATTTTCGTGGCGACTCTCTGCGAGGCCGAGTTGTCAGGGTGAATACTCGCCCGGACTTCCCGGACGTGGAAGAACTCACGCAGCCAGACGGCCATGGATCTAGCGGCCTCAGTGGCATAGCCTCGATTCCGGTAGCGTCGCCCGATCACCCAAGCCATGTCGGCCCAGGCTTCGGTCACGGTCGCCTGCATGCGCCCCACGACGGTCCCGCATGGCTTGAGTCTCAGCGTCCAGTTGAGCCAAACCTCGTCACCGTCGGGCGATCGCCGGCTCTCCCATCGGCGGATTCGCGCTCGGAGTTCCTGCAGGCTCGCCGCGGTTCTGACACCGCCAGGTGCGTCGGAATCCGGGGGCCGAAGCAGCTGATGCAGCTCCGCGGCGTCGTTCAGCGTCATCGGCGCTAGCAGCAGGCGACCGGTCCCAAGGGTCCATTCCTGGTCACCGGGGACTTCAATCACCGATTGGCCGGCTAAAGAATTGGTTGAAGCATTGTCCGAGCGCCGCCGTCAGGCTGGTGCCACTCGCATGCCTCACCGGCGCAGAGACAAGGGCACGGCGCCCTTGTCCCTGCACCGCCCGACGATCGAAGGTCCGGCTACTTCTCGTCCGCTGAAGCCGCTTCTTCCTCGCTGGCTGCGTCACCGTCGTTGGCCGACACGTCCGACACGATGCCAGGCAGGTTCTTGAGCGTGCTGATCAGATCGACGCCCGTGAGCGACTGCACCAAGGCCGGCAGCTGCGCGATGGTGGACGAGACGTCCTGCGTCACCTTGCTGGCCCCGGCCCCCGCTCCGCTATCGCCGCCGTTGCTGATCACGACGATGCTGTCGGTCTTGGCCAGGGGTTGTGCGACGGCGCTCGCGACGTCCGGCAGTGACTCGAAGAGCTGCTGGATCATGGCCGCCTGGCCGTACTCCTTCCAGGCATCGGCCTTCTTGTTCATCGCCTGGGCTTCCGCGAGACCTTGGGCTCTCGTGGCATCCGCTTCCGCCTCACCTCTCGCTCGGATGGCGTCGGCGTCCGCCTGGCCGCGGAGCTTGATGGATTCGGCGTCGGCCTGAGCCTCGGCGACGACACGGGCGCGCTCACCCTCCGCCACCGTCTCGAGCTTGTAGCGCTCCGCTTCGGACTCGACTCGTGTGCGGCGCCTGTGGCCTTCCGCGACTAGCTCCAGTTGGTCGCGCTCGGCCTCGGCGGGACGCCGGATCGTTGCATCCAGCTCTCGCTCGCGCCGGGCGACCTCTTGCACCTGAACCTCGATCTGCTTCTGCCGCTCGACGACCTCGACCTGCGACTCTTCCTCCCGGATCCGCTGGCGGGTCTTGGCCTCCTGCAGGGGATAGGCCAACTCGGCCTCGGCGCGCCGGGCGTTGACCTGTTGGTCGTAGGCGGCCTTTTGCGTCTGGAAGTCGCGTTCGGACTCGGCGATCGCGGTGTCGGCGGCGAACCGGGCCGCCTGCCGCTCCTGATCGGCTTGGGCTTCCTTGATGCCGGAGTCGCGTTCGGCCTGGGCCTCGCCGATGGCCGCGTCCCGCTTGACCTCCGAGGTTCGTCGTACACCGAGAGCCTCGAGGTAGCCCTGCTCATCCTGGATGTCGCGGATCGAGAAGCTGACGATTTCCAACCCCATGTTGGTCATGTCGGTGGCGGCCACGTCACGCACTTGCTCGGCAAAGGCCACACGGTCGCGGTAAATGTCCTCGACGGTCATCGTGCCAAGAATGGCGCGTTGCTGCCCCTCGAGGGTTTGCAGGGCGACCTCCGCGATCTCCCTCACGGACTTGCCCAAGAACTGCTCCGCCGCGGTGCGTATCGCATTCTCGCTGCGTCCGACTTTGACCTGCGCAATGCCGTCCACCGAAACCGAGACGCCCTCCTTGGTGTAGACCCTGGCCGTGTTGACTGGAAGGGTCATAACTTCCAGGGATAGGATCTGCGCTTTCTGCAATATCGGCAGCACGAATATCCGCCCGCCGACCTTCAGTCGGGGCTGGGCGCTGCCGCCCGAGACAATCAGCGCGTGATTTGGACCAACGGTGTGAAAACCTGCCATCTTCCTCCAAACGAGTGGTTGCGAACCCGAGCTACCCGTGAATCAACGATTCCGTTCCTGCTGGAGCCTTTCGACCTTGAGCACCTTGCCGTAGACCGCGACGACGCGGACCATCTCGCCTTGAGGGATGGTAACCCCTGGATCGGCCGTTGCCGACCACTCCTTGTCCGACACCCGGACCCTGCCTGCCGGTTCGAGGTCGGAAAGGGCCACACCCCAGGCGCCCTCCATCAGCCAGTCGTTCTCGGCCTGAAATCCCCTCGACGTGCCGCCGCCGCGCATGACAAGACGAATGAACAGTATCCATGTCGCGGCTGCGAGCCCGGCCGCAATCCCGATGGCGATCGGATGCACCGAAAAGCTCGGCTCTTGCAGCTCGGACGGGCTGAAGAAGTTTCCGAAGAGAAACACCGCGCCCAAGACGAGGGCGACGATCCCGCCGAGGCCGAAAGCGCTGAAGCCCGGCGCTGTTGTTTCGGCATAGAATAATCCCATGGCCAGCGCAAGCAGGAGCACGCCGATCCAGTTGCCCGGGAGATTGAAGAATCCAACGAAGAAGAGGGTGAGCGAGATTGCTCCGACGACGCCCGGGGCGAAGATGCCGGGCGCCGACAGCTCAACGAGCAGGGCAATCCCGCCAATGAGGAACAGCACGAACGCCACGGTGGGATTGGCCAGAATCCCAAGCAGATGCTCCAGGAGCGTGCGGCCGAGCTCGGAAACGGGCGCACCGGCGGATCGAACAACCACGGGTCCCGATGCCGTCTCCGTCTCGCGTCCGTCAAGCTGCTCGAGCATCGTCTCCATATCGGGAGCGATGAGGTCGATGACGTTGAGGTCGAGGGCCTCTTGCTCCGAGTAGGCCCGAGCCTGCGACACGGTGTCTTCCAGGGCCTCGGCGTTGCGGCCCCGGATGTCGGCAATGCTGCGGATGAACGCGCGGGTGTCCTCGTCGATCTTGCGCGCCAGCGTTTCCGGCAGGTCCATGCCGCCCGCACCCACCACCGAAGCCGCGCCGATGTTGGTGCCCGGCGCCATGACGGCGAAGTTTGCCGCGGCCGTCACAAAGGTCCCCGCCGAGCCCGCCCTGGCGCCCGCCGGCGATACATAGACGGCAACGGGGACGTGCGTTTCGAGGAGTCGCTCGACGATCTCGCGGGTGGAGTCGACAAGTCCGCCGGGCGTGTCCAACCGGATGACCACCAGCGAGGCGCCGTCCTCGCGCGCCTTGTCGATGCCCCGCGCAATATGGTCGGCGGTGAGCGGCTCGATGGCGCCGTCGATGTCGATGACGAGCACATGCGGCTCGTCCCCCAAGACGGGGTTCGTGGACTGCCAGACCAGCAGCACGACGGCTGCAACCAGCGACACGACGGCAACGAGACGACGCATGACTGCCATTGCTATTTTCGAGAACTCACCAGGCTCGGGACGCAGTCCGGCCCGAAATCCATCTTAGTAGAGGCGCGACGCCTGCGGTCAACGATGCGCCGAGCCGCCGGATGTGCCTGCGAGACCGGCGCCGGAGCGCTGACGCGTTGGTAGCCCTGGGAATGCCGGGTGTGCGTCCGGGTCCGTTTCGGGGGGTGGGCGGTTACAGGGTGAGGCGCGTTGGCGTTGACACTCGGAAAGCAGTCGAGGCGCTTGCCCTCCCTACAGTCGGCCTGCTTGAGGGCCACGCGCGTGGGGCGTCATGTCTGAGGAAAACGCCGGCCATCGGATTCTGATCACGGACATCGCCTGGCCGAGCACGGCGCCGGAGCGCGAGGTGCTGGCCGAGCTTGACGCCGAGGTCATCGAGTCGGACAGCCCCGACGAGGACCGCCTGGTCGAGCTGGCGCAGGACGTGACCGGCATCATCACCTGCTTCGCCAAGGTCACCGAGCGGGTGATTGCGGCCTCGCCACGACTGGCGGTAGTCGGGCGCACCGGGGTGGGCACCGACAACATCGACGTCGACTCCTGCACGCGGCGCGGCATTCCCGTGACTTACGTGCCGGACTACGCCATCGAGGAAGTGGCCGACCACGCCATGGCGCTGCTGATGGCCTTCGCCCGCAAGATCGTGGCGCTGGATCGGCTCACCAAGGCCGGCCGTTGGGAGACCAAGCCCGCGCGCCCCCTCCACCGGCTGCGCGGGCGCACGCTGGGGATCCTGGGCTACGGCCGCATCGGCCACGCGCTGGCGCTGCGCGCGATCCCGCACGGATTCAAGATCCTGGTGTTCGATCCCTACATCACCGCCGACCGCCTGGCCGACATCGGGGCCGAGCTGGTGAGCAAAGAGCGGCTGCTGGCCGAGTCGGACGCGATCTCGGTTCACGCCCCGCTCACGCCGGAGACCCACCACGTGATCGGCGAAGCCGAGTTGCAAGCCATGAAGCCGGAAGCCTGTCTGATCAATACGGCGCGCGGGCCGCTGGTGGACGAATACGCCCTGGCGCGGGCGCTCTCCGAGGGCTGGATCGCGGGCGCCGGCATCGACGTGCTGGAAGCCGAGCCGCCGCCGGACGGCCACCCGCTGCTCGCCGAGCCGAACGCCATCGTCACCCCGCACGCGGCGTTCATGTCCGAGGAATCGGTGCTCGAGCTCGAGCGCCGCGCGGCCCTCGCGGTCGTACGCGTCCTGCAAGGCCGCATGCCGGAGTTCATCTGGAACCGCGAGGTGCTGGAGCAGGTGAGCCTGGCGGAGGAGTAGTCGGGGCCGTCAAAATTCGGCAAAGAGGGCCGGGTCCGCGTTCGGGGCGGACGGGATTTCACGTTTCATCTCGGTTGCGAGCGTCCGACTCTCTACGCTCGGCTCTGAATCACGGGTTGGAAGATGCGAGGGTGTACAGGACGTTCCCAGGCTGCACGCAACCCGCGGTACTGGGCCAACTCCGTGTAGGGGCGCCCCTTGTGGGCGCCCGCCGGAATTGGCAGCGAACCCGAGCCGAGGGCAGCCACAAGGGCTGCCCCTACGCGGACAGGATCGGTGTGAATACGGGGGATGAGCGCATGTGCTGCCAGATCGGCGCGACGGCGAAGGATTCGCCGACGTGTGGACAGGCCCTGTGACCGGTGACCTGGTGCCTGATGGGAGCGAGTCTTGAAATCGGGACGTCATCGGCGGCACTCGCTCCGCTTGACGGGATTTGACTATGGGCAGGTCGGCGCCTATTTCGTGACCGTGGTGGTTAACGACGGACTGTGTCTGTTCGGCGAAATCGTCGAAGAGACTATGCGCCTGAACGAGGCCGGGACGATGGCAGTCAACATCTGGGCGACCCTGCCGCGTCAGTTTCCGACCATCAAGCTCGACGCGTTTGCCGTGATGCCCAACCACATTCACGGCATCTTGATGCTCAACCCACCGGAAGAGGCGTCCTTGGAGGACGACCGGCAGGTAGCGGGGCCGGATGCGCCGAGCGGGGCAACCACAAGGGTTGCCCCTACAGTGGATCGGTACACGCTGGGGAATGTCATCGGCGCCTACAAATCGTTGACCACCGTGGAGTACGGGCGCGGCGTCAAGGGGCGGGGATGGCCACCGTTCAACGGGCGGTTGTGGCAACGCAACTACTACGAGCACGTCATTCGAAATGACGCATCGCTGCGACGCATTCGCGAGTACGTCCACAACAATCCAGCACGATGGTCGTTCGACCGCGAAAACTCGCTGGCAGTGAACCCGCAGGACTTGTGACCAGGCACGCCCGGAACAAATCGCGGGAATGTCGGGCCCGATCCGCGTAGGGGCGCCCAGGAATACCCCCCGCAAATACGGTCAGAGGGCAACCACAAGGGTTGCCCCTACACGGAAAGCATGAACCAGCGGGCAACCACGAGGACTGCCCCCAAGGGTGAATCCAGCCATGGGGCAGCCAGAAGGGCTGTCCCTTCACGGATGGGCTGTAACGGGTCGGCGTCAGGCGCAGCCGGTGGCGATGGCGAGGGCGCGGCAGACTTGGCGCATTTTGTCCGGGCTGAGGGAGCCGACGTAGCGGTGCAGCTGGCGTTGCTCGACGGTTTGGACGTGGTCGAGGTTGATGGCGGAGTCGTGCCGCAGGCCTTCGTCCGGACCGACGACCACCTCGCTCGGCAGGCCGCGGATGGTTGACGTGATCGGCGCCACCATGGCCGTGCCCAGCAGCGGGAGCACCTCCTGGCGGGTGAGGACGACGACCGGACGCCGCTTGTCGGGCGGCTTGAAGCCGTAGTGCCAGATCTCGCCGCGGCGCGGTCCGGCGTCTAGTCCTCCGGCCATGCGCCCCCGCCGGCCCAGCCCTCGAGCTCGGCCTCGAGCCAGCGGCATCGCCGTAGCCGGCGCGGTAACGGTGGGCGATGTCCTCGGCGTCCTTGCGGGCCAGATAGGCGGCCGCGGCCTCACGCAGGACACGGCCGAGCGGCCGCGCTCCCGCACCGCGGGATGCGCGTCGAGCCGCTCCAGCAGCGCCTCGTCAAAGGTGATCTGTATAGGTTTCATAGCTATAGATATACCACATTCATGATGCACGCCGATATCCGGTAGTGGGTCGCTCCGGTCCGCGCCAATTCAGTCGCTCCGAATGCCGTGAGGTTGCTACACGCGCCGCGCCTCATTCCTTGCCCCTTAGATTCCTCGCGATGCTCGGAATGGCGATTCAGCCAGTCCGCGCGGGCGAGATTCCCGGGCTGCACGCAGCCCGGGCCACCGGGCACCGGATAAGGCTTGTGATTCGTAGTCGAAGTTAAACCCCGAACACGTCAAAAAACTCCGGACCTCCAGGGCTGGATTCCTGCCCCTTCGCAGGAATGACGGATTGGGCGTCAGGCGGCGTGGGCGTGCGCCTCGATGGCGGCTTGGTAGACGGCGACGAGTTGCCTCGGCGGAGCGCTCCCAGGTGAAGACGGATGCGGCGCGGGCTCGGGCGTTCGTGCCCCAGGCGGCGAGGCGCTCGCGGTCCTGGAGGGCTTCGCTGAGGCCCCAGGCGATGTCGTCGGGGTCGCCGCCGTTGACGTGCAGTCCGGTCTGCTCCGGGCCGCCGGCGACGACCTGCTCGCGAAAGCCCACTACCCCCTGCGCGCCGACGACCGCCGGCTTGCCGCAGGCCATGGCCTCCGCGGCGACGAGGCCGAACGGCTCATAGGTTGAGGGCAGCACGACCACGTCGCTGGCGGCGTAGTGCGCAATGCGCTCCTGCTCGTCGACAAACTCGGTGCGCATGACCACGCGCTCCCCGCAGCCGGAGTTGGCGAAGATGTCGCGCAGCTCATGCTCAAGCTCGCCGGACCCGAGCACCACGAGCCAAGCCCCGGCGCGCTGCGCCGCGACCGCGCCCCAGGCCGCCGCAAGCTGCCGCACGCCCTTCACGTCGGTGAGCCTTCCGATGAAGAGCGCCACCGGCGCCGCCGCCGGGATGTTGTAGCGGGCGCGCAGCTCGGGGCCGCCCGGTGCTTGCGGGTGGTAACGGCGCGTATCCACGCCGTTCCAGACGGCGTGGATTCGGTCGGCCGGCCAGCCGTGCGCGACCAGGTCCTCACGCATCGCTTTGCTGACGGTGACGACGGCCGCCGCCGCGTGCCCCAGGGTGTATTCCCACGACCCGACGATGGGCGACGGCGCAACCGGCTGGCGTCCGCGCTCGGTGCTGTGCACATGGAACACCACGGGCGCGTCGAGCAGCGGCGCCAGCACCAGCCCGGCGGGCGCCGACAGCCAGTCGTGAATCGCCACGACATCGAAGGGCTCGCGGCGATGGCGTTTCCGCACGCAGTCGGCCCAGAGGACATTGGTCGCCGCCAGCTCGCCGAGCAGCGGTCCCCAGGCTTGCGCTTCTGCGCTAAACAGCGAGGGATACAGGGGGGCGAGGTCGAGCGGCCGAGCCCAATGCGTGCCGTCTCCTGGATCCATGTCGGTCTCACGCAGGGCCGCGAACACCTCGACGTCATGCCCGGCGGCCCGCAAGGCCGCCACGATGGCGCCGGCATAGGTTCCCAGGCCGCCCACGACGTGGGGCGGGTATTCCCAGGTGACGATCGCGATGCGCATGGGGCGCTTAGGCGCTTCCGGAGCCCCGGATCACCCTCACCCTAGCCCTCTCCCTTCAAGGGAGAGGGAACTAGGCGAGGCGCTTCCAGGTTGGATGGCTGATGGATTCCCGCTTCCGCGGAAATGACGGACTTGGGGACGGGAGTGATGGAGGTCGGATCCCACGCTGCACGCAGCGTGGGCCACCGGAGACGCAGCGCGGGCCACCGCCGCGAGGCCTGCCTAGGCAATGGCGTCGAGGAAGTTGACGTAGACGCGCTGGTGCTCCCAGAGCAGGCGCTCGGTGCCCATCCACATCCACTCTTGCGGCGTGAAGTAGGCGGACACGTCGGCCTCGGCGCCGACGCGGCCGACCCATTGCAGCCAGTGCAGGTTGTCGGATTGCATCAGCCAGTGGGCAAGCTCGACGATCTCCGCATCCCCGGTCATCCGGGCCGCGCCGTAGGCCACGCTCATGAGGCGATAGATGGCCTGTTGCGCGTGGTTGCCGAGAAAGAAGTCGAGGCCGCCGTTTTCACCCGCCCAGGTGGCCGGGAATGGCGTGAGCGGCAGGTCGTGCACCTGTCGGTCGGGGGCTTGCAGAACCTCGCTGGGCGTGACGCAGGTGACGCCCTTCTCCGCAAGCGCGTCCGGCAGCGCCTTGAGGAATTCGAAGATCCCGGTGTCGCGATTGTGATGCTCGCCGAAGGTCTCGAAGTCCCACGCGAGCAACACGAAGTCGCCCGGCGCGTCGCGGACCCACTGTGCGTAGGTATCGGCCATGAGCGGCCAGCGATCCCACGTCCGATTCGAGAAGCGGTAGCCAACGTCATCGCTCAAGGGAAATTGGCGCGGCAGGATCTTGAGCGAGCCGCCGTCGAAGTTGTAGCGGTGGGCGGACTCGCGCCAGTCCATCACCCACTGGCGACCGTCGATGAATGTTCCCTGATAACCGGCGGCTTGCAGCGCGCGGTAGATGTCGGCGGACATGAGCATTTCGGTCGTGTCCGCCACGACCGGCTCGACGCCGAAGCGCTTGGCGGCGCCCGCGCGGGCGAGGTCCATTTGGATCACGAATGTCGGCAGGTCGATCAGCATGGTCATGGCGTGAAAGGGCTCCACGGCAACAAGCTCGGCGCGTGGATGCGCCACGAGCCCCTGCATTTCCTCCAGCAACTCCGGCGCCCAGGTCTCGAACTGCTTGACCGTGGAAAGCGGCACGCCCAGCGCCAGCGTCATGCCCTCGTCCAGCAGCCGGCGCCAGAGCGGCAGCGCGGGCCGGTAGCACCAGCGGGCGACCTTCTGGAAGTAGTGCCGGTTGAGGTCGTTATCGAACATGCCGCGCGCCAGCTCGGCGGCGGACCCGCCACGCGGCAAGGCAACCGCCGGCAGCCGCACGCGGCGGGGCTGATGCAGCACGGTGTAGATGACCAGTTGCTCGGCCAGAGGTCGTCAACTCCTGGGCCGACATCGAATCCGGCCCGTCTGATGCTACAGCCCGCGCAGCCCCTGCCGCCGTCCGGCGAGCTGCAATTTGCTCAGCAGCAAAGGCAGCAACGCGTCCCAGGTATGCAGCCGCGCCGTCTCCCGCGCGCCGGTGCGGATGCGCTCGGCCAGCTCGGCGTCGTCGCGCAGCAGTTGCGCCACCTGCACGATCTCGTCGGGGCTGCCGACATCGTCTAGGACGACGCTGTTGCGCATGGCGATGGCGTAGTCCTCGCCGGTTGACCCGACGTAGGCGACGCCGCCCGCCGCCATGGCCTCGAGCCCGACAAGGCCAAACGGCTCGTAGCCGCTGTTGGCGAGCACGCCGTCGGCGGCGGCGTAAAGCACCGGCAGCGCGTCGTCGGGAAGAAAGAACTCGACGTTGAGCACCGCGGCCTCGGGATCGGCGTCGCCGAGGGCCTGCGCGATGCCGGAAATCGAGCGATCGTCGGTGTGCACGCCAACCGCTTGAAGCCCGCGCCAGGCCAAGTGGCCATAGACCTCGGTGGCATGCGCCTCCAACTGTCCACCTTTCATCACGAGGCGGGCCGGCACGCCGCCCTCCCGCAAGCGGTGCACGGCCTCGACCGCCGCGAGCCAGCCCTTGTCCGGGTCCATGCGCCCGAGCTTGAAGAACCAGGGGCCGGGGCCGACGGCGTCGCGAATGGCGTTCAGCTCGTCGGCGTCAACCGGCTGGAGCAACTCGGGCGGGATGCCGTTGGGAATCACCAGCGGGTTCACGCCGTGGGACCACATCTGGGCCTTGACGTAGCGCGATACTGCGGTGAATTGCGCCACGTATCCCAAGCGGTTCCAGTTGATGCGGTCGAACGACATGTCGTTGTTGGCGTTCCACAGCAGCACGACCGCATCGCGGATGCCCAGGAAGTGCAGCGAGTCGCTCAGCCGGGACAGGGCGTCGGCGGTGTGCCACTCCTCGGCGATGATTGCCACGCGCCGCCCGGCGGCCAGGGCAGGCTCGACGATGGCTTGCGTGACAAAGGCTGGAACCGAATCCTGGTAGTCATGAACTTTGGCGATTTCATCGGCATAGGCGCCCTCCGGATGCGAGGCGCTGATCCATTGGCACCAGCGATGCAGATGCAGACGGCCGTCCTCGCGCGTCTCCGTGCCGGGCAGCGCCGGGTCGCCCACGAAGACCAAATGCGTCTGGAAGCCGTTCCGGGCCAGCGCTTGGGTGAGGTGGGTGACGCGTACGCCCAGTCCGCCGGCCTGCGCGTAGGGTTGGTCGGGTCCCTCGAAGGACAGGAAGACAAACTCGAGGTCGTCGGGAGTGAATGACATGCGCCGGATGCGCACCTTGCACAGTTCAGGTGCTGGTGCCGTCATAGTAGCGGCGGCCGGGGGCTTGCAGTCTTCTGGCAGCGAGCACGCCGCCGGAGTGCCCGGACCACGGTGATAGACCGGCGGGAGCCCGGCTCCGAGCCTGTAGACGACACCCTGGGCGCGGGCATTGGCCGCGCGGCGGCAATTGTGGTCGCGTCGATCCTGGTCAGCCGGGTGCTGGGATTCGTGCGGCAAGCCGCCATCAACGCCGAGTTTGGCGTGGGACCCGAAGCCGACGCGTGGTTCGCTGCCTTCCGCATTCCTGACACGATCTTCATGCTGCTGGCGGGCGGCGCCCTGCTCTCGGCGGTGATCCCGGTCTATGCCGAGGTGAAGGCACGGGGCGATCGTCAGGCGCTGGCGCGATTCGTGGGACGCATCGGCGGCCTGGTCGCCGGAGCCACCGCGGTGGCCGCGGGCATCGGCGCCCTGCTGGCCGAGCCGCTGATGCGGGTGGTGGCGCCGGGATTCCCGGAAGCCACGGTGGCGCTGGCGACCGACGCGGCGCGGTGGCTCATGATCTCGCCGGTGATCCTTGCCATCAGCGCCGTGGCGAAGTCGGCGCTGCAGGCCGAGCGCGCCTTCACCCTGCCGGCGCTGAGCCCGGTGCTCTACAACCTGGGGATCATCGCCGGCGCGCTGGGATTGGCGCGCGTCTTCGGTCTCACCGGCTTGGTGTGGGGCACGTTGATCGGCACGGGCCTGCACTTGCTGGTGCAGGTGCCTGGGCTGCCGACCATTTTCGGCGCGCGCGAGGCCAAGACGCGTCGATTCGACTTCATGGCGTGGCATCCGGGCGCGGCGCTGGCGGACGCGGACGTGCGCAAGGTCATCCGCCTGATGGTGCCGCGCATGCTCGGGGTGGCGGTCCTCCAAGCCAGCCTGATCTACATCAACATCCTGGCGTCGTTGCAGGGTCCGTCGGCCGTGGCGGTGCTGAACAATGCCTTCCTGGTCATGTTGCTGCCACTGGGCGTGTTTGGCATGGCGCTGGGCGAAGCCGCCTTGCCGGATCTGGCCCATCGCTGGATCGGCGGCGACCGTGCGGCGTTCGCTCGACGGGTGCACGGCGTGGGCCGGCTCGTGCTGTTTCTGAGCGTTCCGGCGGCCGTCGTGCTCGCCGTCCTGGCCGAACCGATCGTTACGGTGGCCTTCGAGCGGCATGCGTTCGACGCCCGCGCCACCGAGCTGACGGCCAACGCGCTGCGGCTCTACGCCGTGGGTCTGGCGGGGCACGCGGCGGTCGAGGTGCTGGTGCGCGGGTTCTTCGCCATGCACGACACGCGCACTCCGGTAGCCGTTGGGGCGGGCTCGTTGGCGCTGCACATGGTGCTGTCGTGGGCCTTTTCGCTGGGACTGGGCAATCCGGGAATCGCCCTGGGACTGTCGATCGGCGTGCTGGTCGAGGCGGTGATCTTGACCGCAATACTCCGCCGCCGCGGCGGGGTGGCGATTAAGAGCGAGGATGCGCGCTGGCTGCTGAGTATCGTCCTGGCGGCAGCGCTGATGGGGGCGGCCATTGGTGGATTGCGGCTGGCGACCTGGCCGGCGGGAGACGGCCTGACCGCCGCCGGCTGGCTGGCGGCCTACCTGACGACGGCGCTGGTGGTGTATCTCGGCGCCGCGCGCCTCATGCGCAACCCCGAGCTCGATGAGCTCGGTCGGCGGATCGCCGGGCGGCTGCGGCCCGCCGCCGCTGACTAGAATCAGGCATGAACTCCGGCGGCGAAGTCGACCAAGCGCGCACACGCAACTTCTGCATCATTGCCCACATCGACCACGGCAAGTCGACGCTGGCCGACCGCATGCTGGAGCGCACGGCCACGTTGACGGCGCGCCAGATGCGCGATCAGGTGCTCGATTCCATGGACCTGGAGCGCGAGCGCGGCATCACCATCAAGGCGCACCCCGTGCGCATGGCGCTCGACCTCGACGGAACCGCTTACACCCTCAATCTCATCGACACGCCGGGCCACGTCGACTTCAGCTACGAGGTGTCGCGCTCACTGGCCGCCTGCGAGGGGGCGGTGCTGCTGGTTGACGCCTCCCAAGGCATCGAGGCCCAGACCCTGGCCAATGCCTACGTGGCGGTCGAGCACGACCTGACCGTGATTCCGGTCGTCAACAAGATCGACTTGCCGACCGCCCGAGCGGACGTCGTGGCCCAGGAGCTGGCGGATTTTCTCGGCGCGAGCGTCGACGACGTGCTGCAGGTCTCCGCCAAGTCCGGCGAGGGCGTCGAAGACCTGCTGCGCGCGATCGTGGAGGCCGTGCCACCTCCGGCGGGCGACCCCGACGCCCCGCTCAGGGCGCTGGTCGTCGATTCGAGCTATGACCAGCACCGCGGCGTGGTGGCGAGCGTGCGGGTGTTCGACGGCTCGCTGCGCCGAGCCGACCGGCTGCGGCTGATGCAGGCGGGAACGCGCGCCGAGGCGGTCGAGACCGGCGTGTTTTTGCCGGCGGCCAGCGCTCGCGAGGTGCTCACCACCGGCCACGTGGGCTACGTCGCCACCGGGCTCAAAGAAGTTCGCGAGTGGCCGGTGGGCGACACCGTGACCGATGAGTACGCGCCGGCCTCGCAGCCGCTTCCCGGTTACCTCACCCCCAAGCCACTGGTGTTCGCCAGCTTGTATTCCACCGACCCCGAGGGCTTCACGGCGCTGCGCGAGGCGCTCGATCGCCTGCGACTCAGCGATCCCGCGATCGTGAGTCAGCCGGAGCAGTCGGCGGCGCTTGGGTTCGGGTTTCGGTGCGGCTTCCTCGGCGTGCTGCACATGGACATCGTGCGCGAGCGCCTGGAGCGCGAATATGAGCTGGAGCTGGTGCTCACGACGCCGCAAGTCGAATACGAGGTTGCCACGCGGGACGGGCAGGTAGTGCTCGTGGACAGCCCGGCGGACCTCCCGGATCCCTCGCAGATCGCCGAAGTGCGCGAGCCGTGGATGGTAGTAACCATCGTGACCCCCGAGGCTCACCTCGGCGCGGTGATCGAGCTGTTGCAGTCGCGGCGCGGCGAGCACCGCCGGCTCGAATACCTGGAGCCGACGCGCGTGCTGCTGGAATACGGCCTGCCGCTGGGCGAGATGCTGACGGAGTTCTTCGACGTGCTCAAGTCCTCGACCCGGGGCTATGGATCGCTCGATTACAGCTTCGGGGAGTACCGGGCGGGCGACTTCGTGCGGCTCGACATGCGGCTCAACGGGCAGATGGTCGATGCGCTGTCGACGATCGTGCCCCGCGGCCGCGCCGCCGAGATTGGCCGCGATCTGGCTTTGCGACTCAAGCGCGAGATCCCGCGGCAGCAGTTTGAGGTGAGCGTGCAAGCGGCGGTGGGGTCGCGCATCGTGGCGCGGGAATCGGTGCGGCCGATGCGGAAGGACGTGCTGGCCAAGTGCTACGGGCGCGACGTGTCCCGCAAGCGCAAGCTGCTGGAAGCGCAAAAGGCGGGCAAGCGGCGCCTCAAGCGGGTGGGACAGATCGACGTGCCGCAGGAAGCGTTCACCGCCGTGCTGCGGTCGGGCGGCTCGGGCGGGTCGCGTCGGAAGCGAGCGTAGACCCGACGATCTCTTTTGTAGGCGCAAAATCGATATGTACGCGGTTTCCACCCCACTTTGAGGCAACAAATGCATTACGAGTGGCCGCAACAGTGCGACCGGCCTCGCGGCGCACATCGCTCGGTGATACACTTCAACGGAGCGGCCTAGCGGCGACATGTGGCGGACCGGGCCCGCTTTTCTTTGTCTCTGGGGAGGGACTCGAACTAACGGCCGAAGGAGGCAGCGATGCGCAGCGAGTTCATTCTCGCCCTGCAGCAGCTTGCCGACGAGAAGGGCATCCAGGTAGATGCCGTCCTCGACTCCCTCCGCACGGCTGTCGCGTCGGCCTACCTCGAGTCCAACCACGAGTACGACGACATTGACGTCGAGATCTCGCCGGACACGGGCGAGGCCACCATCTACGCCAACAAGACCGTGGTCGACGAGGTGGCCGATCCACTACGGGAGATTTCGCTCAGTGACGCCCAGACTTATGACGAGACAGTCCCATTGGGCGAGATTTTCCAGATCGACATTACGCCGCCGAATTTTGGGCGCATCGCCACCCAGCGCGCGCGGCAGGCCATGCAGCAGGCGTTGCGCGACGCCGAGCAGATGGAGGTCTACACCCAGTTCATCGAGCATCAGGGTGAGATTCTGGTGGGGCGGGTGACGCGGGTGGAGTCGCGCGGCGTGTTCATTGAGCTGGGTCGGGCGGAGGCCGTCATGTCCGTCGCCGAGCAGATTCCGGGCGAGTTTTATCGCGTGGGCCAGCGATTGCGCGTGCTCTTGCTCGAGGTCGCCGAGGGCGGTCGAGGAACGCAGTTGCGAGTGTCACGCGGGCACGCGGATTTCGTGCGCCGCCTATTCGAGCGCGAGGTGCCGGAGATTCAGAACGGCCTCGTCGAGATCACCGGCATTGCCCGCGACGCCGGCGTGCGCTCAAAAGTGGCAGTGCGCTCGCTCCAAGACGGACTGGACCCCGTGGGGGCCTGCGTGGGCATGCGCGGCACGCGCATTCAGAACATCCTGCGCGAGCTTGGGCAGGAGAAGGCCGAGATCATTGAGTGGGCGGCCGAGCCGCGCGCCTTCGTGGCCAACTCGCTGAGCCCGGCCCGGGTCCAGACAGTGCATATCAGTCCAACCGAACGCACGGCCGACGTTTTTGTGCACCCGGACATGGTGTCGCTGGCGATCGGCCGTGAAGGGCAGAACTCGCGGCTTGCCGCACGACTGACCGGCTTTCGCATCAACATCCGCGACGCGTCGGCGCCCGCCGAAACGCGGGGCGTGGCGGCGCCTGACGAAGAGCAAGCCGACGTGGACGCCGCAGAGAGCAACGGGTCCGATGAAACGGTCGACGGCGCCGAGAATCCCGATGCGGGCGTGGCAGGCGCCGCCGCCGAGCGGCCGGCGGCCGGACCCGCGGAGACATAGCTCTGCGTCACCAGCCTCAGCGCACCTGCATCGCCTGCCGCACCAAGCGTTCCAAGCGCGAGCTTGTGCGCATCGTGCGGACCCCCGCGGGAGCGATCGAGTTCGATTCAAGCGGGCGCGCGCCCGGTCGCGGCGCGTACATTTGCAGCGATGAGGCATGCTGGCCCGCGGCGATCAAGCGCGGCGCGCTGGCGGCACAGCTTCGCGTGACCATTCCCAGTGAGACCATCGATGAGCTTGCCAACCAAATCGACGCTGTCCGAGAACAGCGACTTCAACCCGCGATGAGCGACTAGCGTGGCGCGTGGTCGCCGCCCGGCGCGGCGCGCACCCCACCGACCCGGCGGCCGACGCAAGGCGCCACCGCCGACGCCGGCGGCGCCCGCCCCGGCGCCCGTGGCGCCGGAAGCCGCGCCGATGCGGACGGTTCCCCTGCCCGAGACCGCCACCATCGCGCAGATCGCCGAGCGGGCCGAGGTCGAAAGCACCGACATCATCATCGAGCTGCTCTCCCGCAACGTGCTGGCGACCATCAATGCCGCCATTGACCGCGACACCGCCCGCGCCGTGCTGGCCAAGCTCGGCGTCGACGTCATCGATGAAGGCAGCGAGCCCCCCCCGGCGGCAACCGACGCCGGCCAAGCCGCGGCAGCGGACGACGAGGTCGTCGCGGGCGAGCCGCGCCCGCCCGTGGTGACGGTGATGGGCCACGTCGACCACGGCAAGACCACCTTGCTCGATGCCATTCGGAAGACGCAGATCGCCGCCGGCGAGCACGGCGGGATCACGCAGAGCATTGGCGCCTATCAGGTCACCACCAACGAGGGCCCCATCACCTTCATCGACACACCGGGGCATGAGGCCTTCACCGCCATGCGGGCGCGCGGCGCCGGGGTGACCGACATCGTGGTCGTGGTGGTTGCCGCCGATGACGGCGTGATGCCGCAGACGGTCGAGGCCATTGGCCATGCCAAAGCCGCGGGCGTGCCCATGATCATGGCGGTCAACAAGATCGATTTGCCCACGGCCAATCCGGAGCGCGCCTACCAACAGCTGACCGAGCATGACGTCGTGGTCGAGGCCTACGGCGGCAACGTCGTGGCCGTGCCGCTGTCCGCCGAGGAAGGCGATGGCATCGACGAGTTGCTGGAATACATCGGCCTGACGGCCCAACTGGAGGAGTTGCGGGCGCCAGTCGACGGCCCGGCGGCTGCCACGGTTATCGAGACGCGGCTCGACCGCAGTCAGGGCCCCATCGCCAACGCCGTCGTCACCAGCGGAACCCTGAGCCTCGGCGACCACGTGCAGGTGGGAAGCGTCGAGGGCCGTGTGCGCGCGCTCTACGACCACAACGGGGAGCGGCTCACGGAGGCCGGGCCTTCCACACCGGTGCAAGTCGTGGGCCTGGAGTCAACGCCTGCCGCCGGCGATCAGCTGCGCGTGGCGAAGCGCAGCAAGCGCCGCCGTCGGGCCGAGCGCTCGGCGGCGCAACGCGGCGGCGGCGAGCAAGCAATCCGGCTGAGCCTGGAGCAACTGGCGGCTCAGATGACCGCCGGCCAGCTGCATCAGTTGAGCGTGGTGGTGAAGGCCAGCACGGACGGGGCGGCGGCCGCGGTGGTCAAGTCGCTGGGCGACGTTGGCGAGGCCCGCACACGAGCGGTGGTCATCTATGAGGGCGTGGGCACGATCACGGAATCGGACGTGAACCTCGCCGCTGCCGCCGAGGGCATCGTGGTCGGGTTTGACGTGCGCATCGACCCCGCCGCCCGCGCCGAGGCTGATCGCCAGGGTGTGGACGTGCGGGTGTATTTCACGATCTACGAGTTGATCGACGAGGTCGATTCGGCCTTGCGGGGGCTCCTCGAACCCGAGGAATTCGAGGTCGTCGACGGGCGGCTCGAGATTCGCGGCGAGTTCCGCAGCGAACGCACGCTGCAGATCGTCGGCGGCATGGTGCTCAGTGGGCGGATCTATGGAGGCGCCGACGTGCGCGTTCTTCGCCATGGCGAGGAGATTGGCCAAGGGCGGATCGGAACACTACGGCGGTTTTCCGATCCGGTGGATGAAGTGCGCGAAGGGTTCGACTGCGGGCTCGGCGTTCAGACCACGACGAATATTGAACTCGCCGACGTCATCGAGGTCTTCCACACCGAAACTCGTCAGCCCTGATCGTCGGAGCCGCTCGCATGCCCACGCGCCGCCCAGAGCGCATCGCCTCCCAGATTGCCCGCGAAGCCAGCGAGATCGTCAGGTTCACGCTTGGCGACCCGAATATCCGGCTCGTTACGGTCAACCGCGCGCAGGTGAGCCCCGATCTACGCCGCGCCACGATTTTCGTCACCGTGCTTGGCGACGCGGAGCAGTGCGAAGAATCGGTCGCGGCGCTGGAACGAGCGGAGGGCGTCGTGCGGCGCGAGCTGAGCGCGCGACTGCGGCTGCGATTCACACCCCAAATCAGGTTTCAACTCGACCCGGCAATGGTGACGGAAGAGCGCCTGCGGCAGATCCTGGACGAGCCCCACGAGGATTCCGATCTCGACGCGAGCCCCCCGACCGATCGGCTTGAGTGAGCGTCGAACGCCAACATTTGGCTCGCCGCCGGGGCTGAAGTCTTGTGTCGTCACCAGTTGACGTTCCGAGTGGATTCCTCGTAGCGGCCAAGCCGGTCGGCGCGCGTTCGACGGCACTCGTGAGTGCAGCGCGCCGCTGCTTCGGCCAGCGACGGGTTGGCCATTGCGGCACGCTGGATCCCCTGGCCGCGGGTGTGCTGCCGCTGGCGATCGGAAACGCCACCCGGCTCAGCGAACACGTGCTGGGGGCGCCCAAGACCTACATTGCGGCCGTGCTCTTTGGCGTGCAAACCACGACGGATGACTTGGAAGGCTCCGTCATGGGCACAGTGCGACCGTCCCCAGACGCGGCCGAGGTGCTGCGACTGCTGCCGCAATTCGTCGGCGCGCTGCGCCAGCGACCGCCGGCAACCTCGGCGGTGCGGGTCGACGGACGGCGCGCCTATGCGCGCGCGCGGGCGGGTGAGGATTTCATGCTCCCCGAGCGGGAGGTCGACGTGCACGCGGTCACGCCTCTGGCGCGGGCCGAAGTGACGCTGGCGGTGCGCGAGGACCGGTTGGTGCTCAACGACCCTGGGACCGGCCCTGCGGCGCTGGCCATTGCCTTGGAAGTGCGTTGCGGCCGCGGGACGTTCATTCGCAGCCTCGCCCGCGATATGGGAGTGGCGCTGGGATGCGGCGCAACGTTGCTGGCGCTGGTGCGCACCGCGGTCGGCCCGTTTACCCTGGCCGACGCCATCGGCCTCGAGGCTTTGCGCCATGCGTCGCCGGCGGAACTTGCTGAAGACGTGCACGCGCCGGACGTCGTCCTGGGCGAAGTGCCAGCATGCGTGGTCGCGGACAAGGATCGGGACGACTTCGTACATGGCCGCCGCCTGTGCTTCGATTCTGAGCAACCGGGGCTGCACCGCTTCTATGACGACGCCGGCGCCTTCCTGGGCGTCGCGGAGCGTGCAGGCGGTGCGTGGCAGAAGCTCCGCGTGATGCTGGCGGCGGCATGAATCTTCCGGAACAGCTTGACGGGTGCACCGTCCATAGAGACCTCAACGCCCTCGGCTCCGACCAGCCGACGGCGCTCACGCTAGGACGCTTCGACGGCGTGCATCAGGGCCACCGCGCCCTGTTGCGCGCCACGGTGGCGGCGGCACGGGAGACGCCCGCGACCCGCGCCGTGGCAGTCACGCTGTGGCCGCCGCCCGAGTGGATCCTGCGACCGGACGATCCTCGCGCGCTGCTCACGACCCTTCACGACCGGCTGGCGCTCATGGCCGCCAGCGGCGTTGACGCCATCGTCGTGCTCAGGTTCGACCGGGCCTTCGCCCAGCAGAGCCCACGCGAGTTCCTGCAACGGTTGCAGGACGAGGCCGGCATGCGTGAATTGGTGTCGGGGCCAAACGCTCGAATCGGCAAGGGCGGCGCCGGCACTCCCCCGGTGCTGCGGTCGCTGAGCCGCGAGCTGGGCTTTCGCTACCGGGAGATCGCCTGGCATGGCCCCGCCGGAACCAATCGCAGCTCAGCCATTCGCGCCGCGCTGGCACGCGGCGCTGTTGCCGCCGTCAACAGCGGATTGGGACGAACCTACAGTCTCGAGGGAGTCGTGGTGCGTGGCGCCGGCGAAGGTCGGCGGCTGGGCTTTCCCACGGCGAACGTCTCGCATGCCGACTGGCTGTGCGTGCCTGGCGACGGGGTGTACGCGGGTCTGAGCGTGGTTGACGCATCCCAACCGCTGCGAACCGCCATCAGCATCGGCACTCGTCCCACGTACGGCGAGCACCCGCGGGTCGTGGAAGCGCACGTGCTGGACGCCGCGAGCGACTTCTACGACAAGCCGATGCGCCTATTTTTCGTTTCGCGGCTGCGACCCCAGCGCACATTCGCGGACGCCGATGAATTGGCGGAGGCGATTGCGCAGGACCTGTCGGCCGTTCGCGCCGCTCCCCTGCCCCCTGAACAGACCCTGGCGCCCTTCGTCCACGACTGACACACGCGCCCCGGGGAGTGTGCGCAAACTCACTGCCCGCGAGCGGGTCCACGACCGTACGCTGCGCCAAGAGCCCGATGCGAGTGCTTGAGGTCTTCGTTTCCGCCGACTGCGCCGCGAGCGCGGTGGCGCGGCGCATTGCCGCGGATGTGGCGCGCGCCGCGCCGGCCCTCGCCGTCCGCGTTGTCGACGTCGACGACGCGCCCGCATCGGTTCCGGCGTCGGTGGTCGCTGTGCCAACATACGTGCTGGACGGTCGTTTGGTGCACTTGGGCAATCCGAGCCCGGCGTGGCGCCGCGAGTTTCTGTCGCGTCTGGAGAAAGGGGCAGCGCGTGGGTCTTGACTCGCAGCCCGCCGTCAGTCGCTCGCAGGGGCGGGCGACAGCCCGCAACGTCGCCGAACGGAAGCGCCAATACCTGTCGGCGGTCGACATCTTTCGTGACCTGTCCGAGCAGCAGCTCAAGGATGTCGAGCAGATCTTTCGCATGACGACGGCCCCCAAGGGCCGCATCGTCTTCCAGCCCGACGAGACCGGCGAGGGCCTGTTCATCCTCAAGTCCGGCGGGGTGCAGATCTACCGCATATCGCCCGAGGGCAAGCGGTTTGTGGTGGCCACCGTGGAGCCGGGGACGTTTTTCGGCGAGATGGCATTTCTGGGGCAGTCGATGTATGGCTCATTCGCCGAGACGACCGAGGCGTCGGTGCTTTGCGTGATGAGCCGCTACGACATCGAGCAACTCATGCAGCGCTATCCGACGGTGGGGGTGCGGATGATGCAGGCGCTCTCGCAGCGCCTGAGTGAGGCGGAGACGCAGCTCGAGGATCTGGCGCTCAAGTCGCTGGCCGCGCGCCTGGCCACCTTCATCCTGCGCCATACGGGTGACGACTCCCGGGAAATGCTCGGGCTGACCCACAACGACCTGGCGGAGCGTGTCGGCACGTCCCGTGAGACGGCCACGCAGGCCTTGAATGAGCTCAAGGCGGATGGGCTGATCGCCATCGGGCGCAAGCGCATTGAGATCCTGGACCGGGAGGGCCTGGAGGCTATCGCCGAGTCGTACTGATCGGCTGACGGTGGAGCCGGTTCGCCGGTGACGTGTGACACAATGCGCCGCTCGACAGCCGCAGGAAGCCCTATGCACGGACCGCGCCCGCTGATCGCGTCGATTCGGGGCGTGGTATCGAGCGCCCACCCCCTGGCAACGCAGGCCGGCCTGCGTCTCTTGTTGGCCGGCGGAAATGCCATCGACGCGGCAGTTGCGACCGCGGCCGCGCTCAACGTCGTGGAGCCCTATATGTCGGGCGTGGCGGGCATGGGCGTGGCCACCTTGTACGTAGCAAGCGAGGGTCGCATCCGCACGCTCGATTTCATTCCACCGGTCCCGGGAACCTACGACGCCACAACCAAGATGCGCGCGGACTTGATGCGCGGGCCGCACAGCGTTGGCACTCCCGGAAACCTGGCCGGCTGGTGCGAGTTGCTGGCTGCTTACGGCCGGCGCCCGCGCGGCGAAGCTTTTGCGCCGGCGATCGACCTGGCGCGCAACGGATATCCCATCACCGATTTCAACGCCTACGTCATCAACGAGTCGATGGAAGTGTGCGCCGGGGACGAGGCCTGGTCCGCGATCTACACCGACAACGGCGAGGCGCCGGCGCCGGGATGGGTGCTGCGGCAGGACGACCTGGCGGACACGCTGGAGACGGCAGCGGCCGATGGGCCGGACGATCTGCACCGCGGCCGGTTAGCGCGCCGGCTGGTCGACCGTTTGCAGTCTCTTGGCGGGAGCGTCTCGCTGGACGATCTGGAGGCGGTCCAGCCGCGGTGGGACGACCCGGTGGCCGTCGGCTATCGGGACCTGCGCGTGCACACGCCGCCGCCGCAGTCCGAAGGCTTTCAGATGCTGCAGTCGCTGCGGCTCATCGCGGGCACCGATATCGCCGCGCTGCCGCGCAACGGCATCGAGCAGCTCGACGTCGTGCTTCGCGCCATCCGCCTCGCCGCCGAGCAGCGCATCCTGCATGCCAACGCTTCGCGCGATGAGATCGACGAGTTGCTGGGCGATACCGCCGTGGCCGCGCTGCGCGAGCGTCTGGAGTCGGGTGAGCCGATCTGCGCCCGCACGCAGCTCTTTGGCGAGCCGACGTCGGGCATCCGCGGGTCGCGCGAGCACACGACGTCGCTCTCGGTGGGCGACGCGGACGGCAACCTCGTGTGTGTGACCCAGAGCTTGGGATCCCCGTTTGGCGCGGGCATCGCCGTGCCCGGCACCGGCGTGGTGCTCAACAATTTCCTGAACTGGGGCGAGCTGCATCCCGACAGCCCCAACTACATGTTGCCGGGCGCGCCCTTGTCCCTGCCGATCGCCCCCAGCGTGACGACCCGCGACGGCGCGCCGGTGCTTGCCCTGGGCACGCCGGGCGGGCATGGCATTTGCCAGACGCAAACCCAGGTGCTGGTGAAGTGGGCCGACTACGGACTGGGGCTGCAGCAGGCGATCGAGGACCCTCGCGGCGTCTTGGACGACGGGACGGGCCTGCGGATCGAGTCGCGGATCGAGCCGGCCACCGTCGATGCGCTGCGGACCCGCGGGCACGACGTGAAGGTTCTGGAGGCGTTCACCAGCTACGTGGGCGGTATGCAGGGCGTCGCCCGGGATCCCTCCACCGGTGTGATGACCGGCGGGGCCGATCCGCGGCGAGACGGCTACGCCGCCGGCCTCTAGCCACGCTGCCCCTATACTTCCGGCGGGGCGCAATCGCCCAAATGGGCTGCTGGTGGCACGTTGCCATTCCCAATTTTGCTGATCGCCCGCGCTGAACGGACACGGTCGGGAGCGGTCGAAGGCCGCGGCGGGTACACCGCGGCGGACGGGGCGACGTGACCGGACGCTCCAGAATCGTCACCATTGCCGCGCTGGGCCTGGGTCTTGCGGCGGTGGCGGCGGTGCTGCTGCTGACACTGATGGTGGGACGGGCTGGCGACGCGACGAGCTCGGCGTCCCGGGCTGCCACGCCTGCGCCGCCCGAGACGACTGTCACGGACGCCGGCGACGGGGCGCTGTCGCCCGCCGCCGAGACGCCCGACGCTCCGACCGACAGCCAAGCCTCCGCGGCGTTCCCGATCGTCGACACGGATCCGATTCGGCTGGCGCGCACCTGCCCCTTCATCGGGCACCATGCCGCCTCGTATGAGCTGCTGGTGTTCCTGACGAGCGTCGATAACGCGATATTTGCGCTCGATCCGTCGATCGGGCATTTGGCCCTGCTGGCCGATGGCACGCGGCGGGGACAGATCGAGCCCGTGCGCCTGATGGCGGCCAGCGGCGCGGCGAAAGACGCGCTGCGCCTGTCACCCGCATTGGCGCCGCGCAGCTACGGTGGTCCCGCGCTGTTCGCACAGCAGTTCAGGCTCCTGCGCGGCCTGGCGCTTCACGCCGGAGAAACGCAGTCCAGGCTGATCGTCGCATTCTCCGGCGGCCGGGTTCAGGGAATTGGCGCCGCTGCCGAGTCGCCAAGCGAGGCGGTCGACGCCGTCCTTGACCTGGTGAACGGGTTGGATCTGACGGTGGAGTTTCGCGACAACCTCATCGGACGCTTGATCCCATTCATCGAGCGTCCGCGGGGTTGCTGAGCGGCAACGCTCGCCGTCGGTTGCGGTCGGCGCGGCGTGGAGATTTCCGGCGCGCGATCAGGCCTCGGCCGGCACTCGACTCGCTCGCCCTTCGATCATTTCTCGAAGCAGCGTGGTGGTGTGATCGGTGCTGCCGCAACACGACCCGATCACACTGACCCCTAGCTCGATCCACTGTTCGGCGAACTCGACCATGCGTTCGGGCGGATAGGTGTAGCAGACCTTGCCGCCGATGAGCTCGGGAACGCCCGCGTTGGACTGCGCCATGAGCGGGCGCGTTGGTCCGGCGTCCACCATCTGCTGCAGGACCTGGGTCATCTCCTCGGGGCCATTGCCGCAGTTGCAGCCGACGACGTCGGCGCCGGCTTCCTCGCAGGCTCGCAGGCCATCGGCCGGCGCGACGCCCATCATGGTGTGCAAGTTGATGTCGTAGGTCATGGTGGCGAAGACCGGCAGCCCCGTCTCTTTGGCTGCCTTGATGGCGATCTGCACTTCCTGGATGTCGCTGAAGGTCTCGCAGAGCAGTAGATCGGCGCCGCCGGCCTTGAGGTGCTCCGCCTGGACGGCGAAGGCCTCGTACATTTCGTCCGGCGTGATCTCGCCGAGCGGATCCAGAAAGTCGCCGCTCTGGCCGATGTCGCCCGCCACCCAGGCCTTATCGCCCGCCGCCTCACGCGCCATCTCGGCCGCGCGGCGATTGAACTCTCCGGCCTGTTCGAGCAGCCCGGCCCGCTTGAGCCGGACAAGGTTGCCGCCGAATGTGTTGGTCGAGATGACGTCGGCCCCGGCGGCAACATAGGCCGCATAGACTCGCTCGAGGAGGTGGGGATGCCGCAGCGTGGCCTCTTCGGGCGCTTCCCAATCGAGGTCCTCGTTCGCATTGAGCGTCGAGCCCATGGCGCCGTCGAACAGCAGGACGCCATCGTCGAGGCGGCGCACGGGAGCCCAAGCATCCGAGCGATCAACCATGCGCATCCCTTTCTGGTGCGACCCTGTGTCGCCGAGCCGAGCCGGCGCCACGTTCCGTCTGGCAGCATACCGTCGCGGTGTCATGCGAGGTGCGAACGATTGCGGCCATGAAGCCTCAGCCTATCGGGCGTCGGCGATGGCCGCATACGATGGTGACGCCGCGACCCTCAGCCGGATGGCCGGATTGATCAGACACGGCCGACAGCAATCGCGAAATCGGGTGGCGGGTGTCCAGCTGCCCAGCTGCCGGGACGGGGCACGATCGACCTTCCGTTGGAGCGGGGGCTAAGTGCGCCGGCTGATGGTGTTCATCCTGTGGCTGATCGTGGCGTCTGCCGCGCTGGTGATCGTCATCGGGTTCTTTGCCGCGATCGGCAGAGTGGACCGGGGCGATCTTACGGAGATTGTTGTATCGCCCGAGGTCGCGGAGTCGGCGTTGGACAAGGTTGCGAAATTTGGCGTGGTGAGCGCGCGTGCGCGCGCCAGCGGCGCGTCGCAGCCGGTGCAGATCATCTTTTCGGACACCGAGATAAGTTCCCTGATCTCCGAATGGGGGCGGGAGTCGGATTGGTGGGGGTCGATCGACCGGCTGCACGTGTCGTTTGGCCCCGACGTGATCGTGCTTACCGGCGAGCTGATGTCGCTCGGGCTGAACTTCGACTTTCGGCTTGATCTGGAAATCGCGATCGAGCAGAGCGAGCGGCGCATCGCGATCCGGCGCATGCAGGTGGGCGACATCCACGCTCCGGGATTTGTCAGCACTGCCCTCTTGGAGCTGATCACGCGCACCGTCGACGCGGGCTTGCCGCGCGTTCCCATGCGCATCGAGTCACTCGTCCTCGGCGACGGAGAGCTGATCGTCTCGGGGGCGGCGATTCCCTAAGAGCGGCTTGGCCGGGGCGGACAGGCGGCGCCTGGCGTGCATCCGGGACTCGCGGCAATGCCCGACGCAAGTCTGTGTGCCGATCGACCGCCATTAGGTTGGTTCGCGTCGCGCAGGCGATGAGTAAGCACCGGTCTCTTGCTACCTTGGCGCCTCGGCGCGCAGCCGAGCCCAATCACCCTGGCGTGGGTACCCAAGTGTCTGGGAGGCGACATAGGCACCGGTCTCTTGCTATCTTGGCGCCTCGGCGCGCAGCCGAGCCCAATCACCCTGGCGTGGGTACCCAAGTGTCTGGGAGGCAACATGCGGCGGATTCTCTTGGCGTTGGCCAGTGCGGGCATCGTTGCGGCGTTAACTGCCGGAGTGGTGCTGGCCCTCAACTACGAGGGCGAAGACTTCTGCCAGGACACACCCTCGTGGCCCAACGGCACCTATCTGGGCCAAATGCACCCCTACCACTCGGACTTCTACCGCGGCTATGCCGAGCGGCGAGGCTGGGACCCGTGCGTCACGTGGGCGCAGGACCAGCGCAACTCGGCCATTCGCGGCATTCGTGAACTTGGCTACACAGTGACCGAGCCCGAGGGTGGGGCTCCGCCGCCAGGCCCATCCGCAACGGCGTCCGTCCCTACGTCGTCCCTGCCGCCAGTCAGTCTTGGCGTCTACTCAGCTGTCGGGGGAGGCCACGCGAGATCCGTTGGCGTGGCGTTCTCTGTCTCTGTCAACTACGAGGGTGAGGACTTCTGCCAGGACACACCGTCGTGGCCGAATGGGACCTACCTGGGTCAGATGCACCCATACCACTCGGACTTCTACCGCGGCTTTGCGGAGCGGCGTGGCTGGGACCCGTGCGTCACGTGGGCACAGGACCAGCGCAACTCGGCCATTCGCGGCTTGCGTGAACTCGGCTACACGGTGATCGAGCCCGAGGGCGGAGCGCCGCCCCCAGGCCCGGCGCAAACGCCAGCATCCGTTCCCACGTCGTCCTTGCCCCTCGTCGATCCTGACCTTTACTCAGCTGTCTGGCGGGGCCAGACGGAACGGGTGCGGCAACTCGTGGCCGGGGGCGCGAACGTCAACGTGCGGACCTCGGACAACGATCCCCTCATATACGAGGCGGTCTGGCGAAACCACGAGGAGATCGTGCGGATCCTCGTCGATGCGGGCGCCGACGTGAACGCGAGAGACTCTGACGACGACCCGGTGCTCCATGAGGCGATCTGGCGCGACCATTCGAATGTCGTGCAGATCCTGGTTGACGCGGGCGCCGACGTGAACGCGAAAGACGCCGATGGTGACCCGCTTTTGCATGCAGCGGTCTGGCGAGGCCATACCGCAGTCGTGCGGATCCTGGTCGACGCCGGTGTTGACGTCAATGCACCAGACTCCAGCGGATGGTCACCTTTGAACAGAGCGAGATTCTACGATCACGAGGACATCGAGCAGATCCTGATTGACGCCGGCGCCACATGATGCGGCCAGGCGTTCGTGGGGCTGCAAGATACGGTTCAGTAGCCGCCTAGCCTCGCTCGCAGCCGTGAGGGCCCAGTGGCGGGCGCGGGCGGTAGGACTCTGCGGCGCGCCCCGCCGGTCGGGATGTCGTCCGCCGCTGTGTGCTGCCCACCGCCGCGGAAATCTCTCTCGTTGCTAAACCGGCGATGGTTTCGGCTGCTCGCTTCAACGACGAGCACCGGCCGAATGCCGCATTCGCGCGAGCAGCTCCCTATCCCTTGCTTTGGCTTGGATGGCCGATTGCAATTCTCGGGTGTGGCGCCTCGATCGGCCCCATCCGATTTCGCCCGGTCGCCTCCGCTGTCGGCGCGTCGCAGGCAATATCCAGCGGCAGACCGGTCAGGCGACCGGCGGCGACGCGGGATCGGCGGCCGGCGCGGTCGAGTCGGGCTCCGCTTCCGAGGTCTGTTGCGGCGTTCCGGCGATGACGCGCGCGCCGATGATCGCGGCTGCCGTGAACGCCACGACGAAGAAAATCCCCACCGCGCCGAACCCGCTCACATCCAGCAGCGCGCCGAGGGCGAGCGGCAGCGCCAGATTCACAATGTCCGTGAGGAACTGCACGATGCCCATGGAGCGCCCCATGTGCGCCGGCGAGCAACGATCGGCCACAAGGACGGGAATCAAGGGCATGGAGAAGCCGATGCCGGCCTTGGTCAGCCCGAACAAGATGAACGGCACCAGGCCGGTCGGCAAGAGCAGAATGAACCCGCCGAGAATGCCGGGAATGGCGGCCAGCAGCAGCACCGTCTGGCGTCCGAGCCGGTCGAGAATCGTGCCGCTCACGAGCATGAGGCCGAACGTGACCGCGGCGAAGAGGCTGAGCCATCCCCCGATCAGCGCCGGGGTCAGCTGCGCGCCCTCGCTGCCGTAGAGGGGAAGCACCAGGCGCATGATCGCGCTGCCGCTGCCCCAGATGAGCGCGCTGACGACCACGACCGGAATCAGAAGCCGGGTCATTCCCAGCGCCCAGCGGCGCTCAGGGGCGGCTGTTGAGGGTTCCGGCGGGCGAGGCATTGCGCCGCGGAGGCTCAGCCCGAGCGGCACCGCAGCCACGCTCAGCCCAGCCGCCAGGAGAAAGACCGAGCGCCAGCCAAAGGCGTCGGCCAGCACGCCGGCGGCCATGGGCGCCAGCAAGGAACCGAGCCCCCAACCGGCCATGGCGCGGCCCACCGTGCGACCGCGGGCGCCCTCCGGCGCGTTGCGAACCAGGTGCGTCATGCCGGCGGTGAATATCAATGCCATGGAGACGCCGGTCACGGCGGTGCCGAGCACCAAGATCGGGTATGCCGGCGCGGCGGCCGCGGCCAGCGACCCCACGACCATGAGCACGCCGCCGAGGGTCACGAGCGCTCGCGGCGGGTACCGGTCGGCCAGGCGGCCGGCCGGAACCATGGCCACCCCACGGCCGAGCGCCTGCAAGCCCGCAATCAATCCCAGTGACGCATAGGTCACCTGAAACTCGTCCTGGAGCAGCCCGAGCACGGGACCGACGACCGCCGTGCTGAACGAGACGAAGGCGAAGGCGGCGAACAGGGTGAGCACCGACGAGCCCAGGTCGCCCCGGCGCAGCACGGATACGGGGTTCACCGGATGCCGGGTGCCGTCATGCCAGCGACGGCCGATCGCCTAGTCGCAGGTCGGGTTTGCGCGAGCTGCCTCGGGATCGCCATTGCCGCAGGCCACGTCGCCGTCCGCATGATCTCGCGAGTATCCCTGCGCGGGGTACTCGTAGACGCCCCCTTCGAAGTTGCGCAGCGTAATGGCGTCATCGGTCAGACTCACGATGCGATCGGGCGTGACGGGGATCTTGCCGCCGCCGCCGGGGGCGTCGATCACGAAGGTGGGCACGCCGAATCCGGTGGTGTGGCCCTGGAGCGACTCGATGATCTCAAGCCCCTTCTGGACCGAGGTTCGGAAGTAGTCGGTGCCCTTCACCAGGTCGGCCTGATAGATGTAATACGGCTTCACGCGGGCTTTGAGCAGTGCGTGCATCAGCTCTTTCATTACGTCGGGATCGTCGTTGACGTCGCGCAGCAACACCGTCTGGCAGCCCACCGGAATGCCGTGGTCCACCAGCAAGCCGCAGGCGCGCACGGCCTCCGGCGTGAGCTCACGCGGGTGATTGAAGTGGGTGTTGAGGTAGAAGGGGGGGTACTTGGCCAGCATTTCGCACAGCTCGGGCGTGATGCGCTCGGGGTTGACGCACGGAATCTTGGAACCGATGCGGATGAGCTCCACGTGCGGGATGGCGTGCAGGCGGCTCACGATCCACTCAAGCGCCGTGTCGGTGAGGGTGAGCGGGTCGCCGCCGCTGAGCAGCACATCCCGAATCTCCTCATGCTCGGCGATGTAGTCGATGGCGCGCTGCAGCTCTTCGGGCCGCGGCACCGGGTTCTTGCCGACCTTGCGCTTGCGCGTGCAGAAGCGGCAGTACATGGCGCAGGTGTGCGTGACCACGAACAGCACGCGATCGGGATAGCGGTGCGTGAGGTGCGGCACCGGCATATCCTCTTCCTCGTCCAACGGATCGTCTTCCAGGAAGTTTGGGTTCTCGAATTCCCGCGCGTCCGGCATCTGCTGCAGGAAGATCGGGTCGCTGGCGTCCCACTTCTCGATCAGGCTGAGGTAGTAGGGCGTCGTAAAGAAGGGATACTCCTCGGCGATGGCTTCGAGTTTCTGGTACTGCTCTTCCGTCAGGCCCGGAATCTCGCGGACATCGCGCACACCCGTGGCAAGCTGCTCTTGCCACTCGGCGCGGGGTTGACTTCGCCGATGTGCCATGGCTCCTCGAGGCGCGGATGTCGCGGATGCGGCCGGCCGGCCAACTGCGGCCAGCGTCACCGTCCGCGTACCGGCTCAAGCCTCGAGCAGCGTGGCGGTGCAGCGGTTTGTGGGGCTGACGGCGCGGGATCCGCGGCCCGATGAGACGACGATCCTCCACTTCCGAGAAACCACGGCGGGCGATGCGTAGTGGGCCACAAACGCGGTTCGCAGGTCCCAGGGAAGGAGCCCAAGAAAGGGCGGGTCTGAGACCCGCCCCTACGCCAAATGTCCAGCGCGCCCACATGTTTGACCGGACTGGATTCCGGCTCCCCGCCTGCGCGGGGACATGCTTCGCCGGAATGACGGTGGGGTTACGCTAGGGCCTCCTTCCGGGGAGAAGGAAGTTGCCTAGGGTTTTTCGCAGAGTTATCTGTAAATTTGCGGGCGAACGGTACGCGGTGATAGCTTCAAATAGGTGGCCCGAGGGCTCGTGCGTCTCGAATCAGCCGACGCCCCGGCGCCAGAGAGGACCTCTTCAACCTGAGACGACCAAGGCTGCGATATGCATAACGGCAGCGGCGCCGACGCGCTTGTCATCGACGGCTTGCATGTCAGCGTGGATGGCAACCCGATCCTCAATGGCATCGATCTGCTGGTGCCCAAAGGCGAGGTGCACGCGCTCATGGGACCCAACGGTTCCGGCAAGAGCACCCTGGCCAATACGCTCATGGGCCACCCCGCCTTCGAGGTGACGAGCGGCAGCGTGACGTTCAAGGGTCAAGACATCCTGGAACTGGCCACCGACGAGCGCGCGCGCCTGGGCATGTTCATGGCGTTTCAGTACCCTTCCGAAATCACCGGCGTGCGCGTGGCCAATTTCCTGCGCATGGCGCTGAACGCCCAGCGCGAGGACGAGATTTCGGCCATGGAGTTTCGCCGGCTCATGATGGAGAAGATGCAGCTGCTGCGCATGGACGCCAAGTTCGCCAGCCGCTACCTCAACGAGGGCTTCTCCGGCGGTGAGAAGAAGCGCAACGAGATCTTGCAGATGGCGGTGCTCCAGCCGGAGCTTGCCATCCTCGACGAGACGGACTCCGGCCTCGACATCGACGCCCTACGCATCGTGGCCGACGGGGTCAACACGCTGCGCAGCGCGGACATGGCCACACTGGTCATCACGCACTACCAGCGACTGCTCAACTACATCGTGCCCGACGTGGTGCACGTGCTCATCGACGGGCGCATCGCGCGCACGGGCGGCAAGCAACTGGCACTGGAGCTCGACGAGATGGGCTACGAGGCCATAACCGCGGCGCAGGAGGCATAGCGAATGGCGGTGAAGTCAGCCGACTTTGGACTGGATACCTACAAATTCGGGTTCCACGACGACATCAAGCCGGTCTACAAATCGCCCAAGGGACTCAGCGCCGACATCGTGCGCGAGATCTCCCGCCAGAAGGACGAGCCGGAGTGGATGCTCGAGTTCCGGCTCGAGTCGCTGCAGCAGTTCGAGCGCAAGCCGATGCCAACCTGGGGCGCCGACCTGTCGCGCATCAACTTCGACGACATCTATTACTACATCCGGCCCCAAGACCGTCAGGCCCGCAGCTGGGATGACGTGCCGGACGACATCAAGAACACGTTCGACCGCCTGGGCATTCCCGAGGCCGAGCGCAAGTTCCTGGCCGGCGTGGGCGCGCAGTACGACTCCGAGGTCGTCTACCACAGCATCCGCGAGGACCTCGAGCAACAGGGCGTGGTCTTCCTCGACATGGACTCCGGGCTGCGCGAGCACCCGGAGATCGTGCGCGAGTATTTCGGCACGATCATCCCCAACGGCGACAACAAGTTCGCTGCGCTGAATAGCGCCGTGTGGAGCGGCGGGAGCTTCGTCTACGTCCCCGCGGGGGTGAAGGTCGAGGTGCCGTTGCAGGCGTATTTCCGCATCAACGCGGAGAACATGGGCCAGTTCGAGCGCACCCTCATCATCGTCGAGCCCGGCGCGTACGTGCACTACGTCGAAGGCTGCACGGCGCCGATCTATGCGACGGACTCCTTGCACTCGGCCGTGGTCGAGATCATCGTCAAGGAAGGCGGGCGCTGCCGCTATACGACGATCCAGAACTGGTCGACGGACGTCTTCAACCTGGTGACCAAGCGCGCGGTGGCCTACCGCGACGCCACCATGGAGTGGATCGACGGCAACCTGGGCAGCAAGGTCACGATGAAATATCCGTCGGTGTACCTGATGGAGCCGGGCGCGCATGGCGAGGTGCTCTCCATCGCCTTCGCGAGCCAGGGCCAGCACCAGGACGCGGGCGCCAAGATGGTGCACGCCGCGCCGGACACGTCGTCGATCATCACGTCCAAGTCCATCAGCAGGGCTGGCGGCCGCGCCGGCTACCGCGGCCACGTGAGCGTGCTGCCGGGCGCGGAGCGATCGAAGTCGAACGTGGTGTGCGACGCGCTGCTCTTCGATGACGAGTCGCGCTCCGACACCTATCCCTACATGGACATCGAGGAAAGCAACACCGCCGTGCAGCACGAGGCCACGGTGAGCAAGATCGGCGAACAGCAGCTCTTCTACCTGATGAGCCGCGGGCTGACCGAGGAACAGGCCATGGCGATTGTCGTCAGCGGCTTCATCGAGCCCATCGTGCGCGAGTTGCCGATGGAATATGCGGTGGAAATGAACCGCCTGATCGAGCTGCAAATGGAAGGCTCGATCGGATAGCCCGACTGGACCCGAGCAGGCTCAGGATCCGGGCCGGTATCCATCGAAGGACGCTCGCGCATGGCAATTGACGCACGGGCGCCCGGTCTGACCCGTCGAGCGGTCGACGACCTGGCCGACGCGCGGCAAGAGCCGGATTGGCTCCGTGAACGCCGCCAGGCCGCGTGGGACGTCTATGAGGCTACGCCGAATCCGGGACGCTCCGAGGAGGAGTGGCGGCGCACCGATTTGCGATGGCTGCAGTGGGAATCGCTGACGCCCACGCCGCCACAGGATGGTGTCGGCAGTGTGCCTGCGACGGTGCCCACGGCAGCGCTGGCGCCCAGCGTCACCGTGCTGCTTGGCACCGGAGGCGCCCGTGTGGTCGAGATGAGCGCGGAGGCCCGCGACGCGGGCGTTGTCGCGCTGGACCTGGCCGAGGCGGCGCGGACGCGGCCGGAGCTGGTGCGCGACCGCCTCAGCACAGCCGCCGTGCTGCCCGATCAAGGCAAGTTTCAAGCCCTCAACGCGGCGCTGTGGCCGAGCGGCGCCCTGGTGCACGTGCCGCGGGGCGCCGTGCTGGCGCAACCGATTCTGGTGGTCGCCCGCGGCAACGCGGCGCTGCAGCAACCGCACGTGCTGGTGTCGCTCGGCGAAGGAGCGCAGGCGTCGATCGTGGAGTGGTGGGCAAACGACTCCCCCGCGCTCGTCAACGGCGCGACCGAGCTGTTCGCGGATTCCGGCGCGCAGCTCACGTACACGCACGTGCAGGCCCTGGCGACCAACGCACGTTCGATCCTCTCGCAGCGCGCCATGGTGGGCCGCGACGCCACGCTCACCAGCACCAACGTCACCGTCGGGGGACGGTTCCACAAGGCCCGAGTCGAGGCGAGATTGATCGATCCGGGGGCCAGCGTGGTCATGAACGGCGCCTTCAGGCTTGGCAGCCGGCAGTTCGTGGATCACCACACCACGCAGGATCATCTGGCGACGGACGGCACCAGCGACCTGCTCTTTGCTGGGGTGCTCGACGGCCGCGCCCGCTCGGTGTACGCCGGCACCATCGTCGTGGACCCCAAGGCCCAACGCACCAACGCCTACCAGAACAACCGCAACCTGCTGCTGAACAGCGGCACGCGCGCGGATTCGATCCCGCGGCTGGAGATCATGGCGGACGACGTGCGCTGCACCCACGGCGCAACCACGTCGACGGTCGAGCCCAGCCACCTGTACTACCTGTGCTCGCGCGGCCTGACCCAAGCCCAGGCGCGGGAGCTGATCGTGGAGGGCTCTTTCGAGGCGGTTCTCGACCGCGTGCCCCACGACGGTGTGCGCGACGTGCTGCGCGAAGTGCTCACCGGGAAGGCGCGGGCCGGCCAGGACGCGGCCGGGGCCTGAGCCGATGCCCCCACCACCGCCGGCGGCGGACGGCTACGTTGACGTCGGTTCAATCGAATCGGTTCCCGCGGGCAGCAAGGCGGCGGTGGATATCGACGGGGAGCCGGTCGGCCTGTACAACGTCGATGGCCAGATTTTCGCCATGGACGACCTGTGCACGCATGACGAGGCCTACTTGTCGGAGGGCGACTTCAGTCCGTCGGCAGGCACGATCCGCTGTCCCAAGCACAGCTCCCACTTCGACGTGCGCACCGGCCGGCCACGAACCTTCCCGGCCATCCTGCCGGTGCAGGTCTACGAGACGAAAGTCGAGCAGGGCCGCATTCTGGTGTTGTTCGATACTTAGGGCATGAGCACCACGACGCGCGGCACCGTCGCGGCAGCCGACCGGGCCGCTCCACTCGACGCCGTTGCGCTCCGGCGCGACTTCCCCATCCTGACCCAGCGGGTGCGCGGCAAGCCGCTGGTCTACCTGGACAACGCGGCGACTTCGCAAAAGCCGCAGGTCGTGATCGACGCCCTCCAGGAGTACTACGAAACCACCAACGCCAACATCCACCGCGGCATCCACTACCTCAGCGAGAAGGGCACGGCGGCCTACGAAGACGCTCGGGTTCGGATTGCCACCTTCATCAATGCTCGGCGCCCGCATGAGGTGATCTTCACGCGCGGGACGACGGACGGCATCAACATGCTCGCCCGCTCGTGGGGCGACGCAAACGTTGCGCCCGGCAGCGAGATCCTGCTGACGGAGGTCGAGCACCACAGCAACCTCGTGCCGTGGCAGGAGCTGGCCAAGCGACGCGAGGCGCGTTTGCAGTTCATCCCCACGGACGCCGCGGGCGCCATCGACCTGGACGCCTATCGCGGCATGCTGGGACCACAGACCGGGCTTGTTGCGGTGCACCACGTGTCCAACGTGCTCGGCGTCATCGCGCCGGTGGCCGAAATGGCCCGCCTGGCCCACGAGCACGGCGCCCTGATCGCGATCGACGGGGCCCAATCGGTGCCGCACATGCCGGTGGACGTGCAGGCGCTGGACGTGGATTTCCTGACCTTCTCCGGACACAAGATGGCCGGCCCCACCGGCATCGGCATCCTCTACGGCAAGGAGGCTTTGCTGGAGGCGATGGAGCCGGCGCATTTCGGCGGCAGCATGATTCGCATGGTGGAGCTGGAGTCGTCGACGTGGGCCGACCTGCCGGACAAATTCGAAGGCGGCACCCCCAATATCGCCGGCGCCATCGGCCTTGGCGTGGCCGTCGACTACCTGGAGGGCGTGGGCATGGACGCGGTCAACGCGCACGCGCGCCAACTGGGGGCCTACGCGGTCAACGTGCTCGGCGACATGCCGGGCGTGACGGTCCATGGACCGGACGCGGACGGGGAACGCAGCGGTGTGGTCTCATTCACGGTGGAGGACCTGCACCCGCACGACGTGGGCACGGTGCTCGACGGCGAAGGCATTGCCATCCGCGCCGGCCACCACTGCGCGCAGCCACTGATGCGCAAGCTGGGCGTTCACGCAACCGCGCGCGCGAGCGTCTACCTCTACAACACGACCGACGAGATCGACCGTCTGGTCGAGGGCGTGGGCAAGGCGCAGCGCTTCTTCGGCACCGTTTGATATGGCGCTGGACGACCTCTACCGCGAAGTGATCATGGATCACTACAAGCGGCCCCGAAATCGCGGCACGCTCGATGACGCGGACGTGGTGGTCGAGGGGGCCAATCCACTCTGCGGCGACGAAGTCACGCTCTGGCTCGACATCGCGGACGGGAAGATCCAGGACGTGCGCTTTGCCGGCCACGGCTGCTCCATCAGCCAGGCGTCGGCATCGATCATGACGGAAGCGATCGAGGGTCGCCCGATTGGGGAGATCAACGAGATCGTCCAGGCCCTGCGCGGCATGATGCTGGAGGGCGAGGAGCCCGATGAAGCCCTGTTGGGCGACGGCGTCGCGCTTGAAGGCGTGCGGCAGTTCCCGGTGCGGATCAAGTGCGCCGTGCTGGGGTGGAACACGCTGCGGCTGGGGTTGCAGCAGTTCGCCGATTCCGACGGCAAGCCCGTCGAGGCCCACCATCGCGAGTAGCACGGGCGGCCATGCCGGGCATGCAATAGGAGACGTCCGTCCACACAGGCACAATTTCCCGAGCGACCGCGCAGGGAGAAGTTGATTCGTGATCGCCGCTAATCGCCCGGCCGCCTCGGCCCTGGCCCGGGTTACGGAAGCCGGCGCGGTGGCCGCGGCCCGCGCCATGGGACACGGCGACGGCAAGTACGCCGACTCGTTGGCCGTGGACGCCATGCGCACCGCACTCGATCAGGTCGGTCTGGCAGGCCGCATCGTGATCGGCGAGGGCGAGCGAGATGAGGCGCCGATGCTTTTCATCGGCGAAACGGTCGGACCCGAGTCTGGCACTCCGTTCGACATTGCGGTCGATCCGCTGGAAGGCACGAACCTGGTGGCCGGCGGCCTGCCGAACGCCGTGGCCACCATGGCCATCGCGGAGCGCGGCGGGCTGCTGAACGCACCCGACACCTACATGGATAAGCTCATCGTCGGCCCTCCGGCAGCCGGCCGCGTGAGCCTGGATTACTCAGTGCGGGAAAACCTGCGAATCATCGCGCGCACGTTGCGGCGGCGCATCGCCGATCTGACCGTCGTCGTCTTGGATCGGCCGCGACATGCGGCGCTCATTGACGACATCCGCACCGCCGGTGCGCGAATCAAGCTCATCAGCGACGGCGACCTGACCGCGGCGGTCTCTGTGGCCGTTGCCGGCACCGCCGACCATGCCGTGATGGGCATTGGCGGCGCCCCGGAGGGCGTGCTGGCCGCGGCGGCCCTGCGCTGTCTCGGCGGTGAGATCCAGGCCCGGTTCAAGCCGCGGGACGAGGCGGACCGGGAGCGGTTGGCGGCGATGGGAGTCGCCGACGCCGAGGAACGCATCTTCCGCACCGAGGACCTGGCCAGCGGCAACCAGCTCGCCATGGCGATCACCGGCGTAACGGACGGCGATCTGCTGCGCGGCGTGCGGTTCTTCGGCGGCGGCGCGCGCACGCATTCACTCTTGATGGACTTTCCGTCGTCCGTGATCCGTTTCGTCGACAGCATCCAGATTCTCGACCGCGCGAATCTCGGCCCGGTGCGTCTCGGGCCGACGTAGATGCCCACTCACCCGCAGTGATTCTGGCCACGCCGCAGTAAGAGGCCGCCGCACGCCGGAGGAGTCCTAGATGTCTGAAATGCTCGGGGACGGATTCACGGATCGGTGGCTGCGCGCGCCGGCGGACTACCGCTGCGACCTGGACCGGTGCCAGCCCTCGGATGCGATCGGCGCCAGCGCCGCCCGGGGCCGCTGGCGCACGGTGTCCTACTCCGCCGGCGACCTCGCCGGCGCGATGCTGATAGCCGGCCCGGAAACCGACGCGCCGCCGATCAGCTATCCGTTGAACGCGCGCGGCTGGCACGCCATTTCGATCGGCTCGTATGCGTTTCCTGACGCCACCGTCCGGCTGGCGGTGCGGTTGAGCGGCGAGTCGGCATTTTCGATTCTCCAGGTGCCGGAGCTGGAGGCCGGCTGGACCACGCACTCGGCCGACAGCGAGGAATTCACCGAGCTGTTCTGGAAGGCCGCGGACCTTACCGACAAGCAGCTCGAAATCCGGCAGATCAACTGGCGCGTGACGCCGGGCGACGCGCCGGGGTCGGTGCAGGGCTCGGATGCGACGATTGCTTATGTCAAGCTGGTGCCACTCGACGCCGGTGAGGTCCGGTCACTTCAGCTCGACCGCGACGACTCGAGCACCCGCCGCCTCTTCGCCCACAATGACGCCCACGGACCGCATTGGTCCTATCGGCTCACCGAAGCCGACGAGATTCGCCGCGAGCTCGAGCCCTACCGCGACTCGGACTTCGGCCGCATCTACTGGGAAGCCGCCGCCGGCGACCGCACCAACTATCTCAGCGCGATCGGCAGTCCGGCGACCTGCGACACCGCGCAGGACTTCGGACGGCAGGGCGACCGCTTCGTGGCGGAAAGCTGGCGCATCTTCCGCGACAAGGGCATCGATCCGCTGCGCATTGCCGTGGACCACGCGCACGACGTGGGCCTGGAGCTGCACGCCAGCTACCGCGTCGCGGGGTTCCACGAACCGCCGCCGCTGCCGGACCTGCACGACGCCTCGTACATTGCCGCTCATCCCGAGCAACGCGGCATGGACCGCCAGGGCCGCCCCACGCCGCGCATCTCCTACAGCCACCCCGCGGCACGCGAATATGTGCTCAGCCTGTTTCGCGAGATCGCGGCCTACGGCGTGGACGGCGTGTGCATGTTCTACAACCGGCGCATGCCCGTGCTGGAGTACGAGACGCCTCTGGTGGACGGCTTCCGGGAACGCTATGGCCAGGACGCCCGCGCGCTCGATCCGCGCGATAGGCGCTGGCTGGCTTTCCGCGCCGAGACGCTGACGCAGTTCATGCGCGAGCTGCGCGCGACGCTCGACGAGGAGGCGGCTCGCCTTGGTCGCACGACCCGCATCGCCGTGTCGGCCATCGTGACCGGCTTCGAGGACGAAAACCTGTTCTACGGCATCGACGCGCCCGCCTGGGTCCGCGAGGGTCTGGTGGATACGCTGATTCCCTACTCGTCGCACCCGGCGTGGGGCAGCGTGCAGCAATCGTGGACTGAGCCGGCCGACATCGCGCCGTGGGTGAGTCTGACGGCAGGCACGGGAACGCGCCTGGCGCCCAATGTGATGCCGCGCGGGCTGGCCTCAGCCGACTACCGACGGCGCGCGGGCGCGTTATACGACGCGGGCGTCGAGAACCTGTACTTCTGGGACACGAGTCCCTATAAACCGGGCTCCTGGGAGGGGCTGCGGCGCCTGGGGCACGTCGATGAGATTCGCGCCTGGCGCGCGGTCGGTGAACCCGGCCTGGCGCCTACCACCGTCCGGATCCGCGACCTGGACGGCTGGAGCTTCGAGACCTACGGCACGGGGGAGTAACGGGGGCGAGGGGGCGCCTAGAACGGGTCCGACTAGGACCGCATGATCTACGCCAATCCGTTCGCTAATCCCTTCGACAAGCTCAGGGCGAACGGATTGAGGTCCGTGTACGCCATGGGTGTTTGCTTGTTCAGAGGATCCCTAAAGAATCTCGGTCCAGGGGTCGAGCGCGGGGTACATGTAGACGACGTGCATGGTTTCGCCGTCGCCGGTGCGAAAGCCGTGCGGCGTCCACGCGGGAGCCAGGAGGAAGTCGCCGGCCGACACCGGATGCTCCTCGTCGCGAATCAGCAACGTGCCCGTGCCGTCGACCACGTAGAAGCCTTCCTCGACGCGGTGGCGGTGCAGCGGCAGTTCGCTGCCGGGGCGCAGGATGAAGGCGCCCGCGGTGAGCGCTGCCGACTCGGCCTCGGCATTGAGCGCCTCGCTGGCCTCGAGCCCGGGCATATCCGTCGGCGCGAGTGGCTTGGATTCCGCGCGTACGATGGTCATAGGTATCTCCAAGGAGCGATCCAGCGACACCATAGCCGGATCGCCGCATACCCTCTGCTAGACTCCCCGCGGCTGCCGCGGGACGCTGGCCGCACGGCGCGACGACGCCAACGCGTGAGACGCATCTGCTGAACACTCGCACGCCCTCCCTACGGGAACGATCGCTCTATCTCGGCAGCGACGTGCCCAGCGTCCGACCAGACGCGCCGGTCGTCCCGTGGCGCGTCTCCCCGGAGCCTTTTCCGCTGCGGCAGGCAACCGTGGAGTCGCTGCGCGTGTTGGGCCGCGATCTGCTGGCGTTCTATCAGGCGGCCAATCGCTTGTACCTGAGCGCCGCGCGCGGCCGCCTGCCAGCTTGGGTGTTGCGCGTGCTCGAGCAAGGCAAGCCCGAGCGCGTCCGCGAGCTGGGGCAACTGCGACGGATGCGGTCCCAGCTGCCGCGCATCATCCGGCCCGACCTCATGGCAGGCGACGACGGCACGCTCCGCGCGACAGAGCTCGACTCGGTGCCGGGGGGATTCGGCACGCTGGCGGCGCTCACCCGGCGCTACGCCAACCTGGGCTTCGATCCGGTCGGCGGTGCCGAGGGCGTTTCGCAGGCGTTGGAGGCCATGTTCCGCGAGGTGGCCGAGGGCGAGGAGCCGACGGTGGCCATCGTGGTCGCGGATGAGTCGGAGGACTACCGCACCGAGATGATCTCGATTGCCCACGACCTGCAGGCGCTGGGGCTGGATGCGCACGCCGTGCATCCGCGGGACCTCTCCCTGCAAGGCGACGCGCTTGCCTTCGGCGACGATGCGCGGCGCGTGGACGTGGTGTACCGCTTCCTGGAGCTGCACGACCTGCCAAACATCCCCAAGATCGATCTGCTCGTATACGCGATGAAGCAACGGCTCGCCGTGGTCACGCCGCCGTTCAAGGCCTATCTGGAAGAGAAGCTGTTGCTGGCGCTCTTCCGTCACGCGGAGCTGCAGGATTTCTGGCGGGGTGAGTTGGGCAGGGACGTGATGGACCGTTTAAGCGTGGCCCTGGCGCCGACCTGGGTGCTCGATCCGGCGCCTCTGCCCCCATTCGCCGCCATTGATCCGGCACTGGTGACCGCCGGCCGGCAGGTGCGGACCTGGGACGAGCTGGCGGCGCTGACCCAGCGGCAGCGACGGCTGGTGATCAAGCCGTCGGGGTTTTCCGAGTTGGCCTGGGGCGCGCGGGGGGTCACCGTGGGACACGACGTGCCGGCCGACCAGTGGGGGCAAGCGATTCAGCAGGCGCTGGAGAGTTTTCCGACCACCCCCTATGTCATCCAGCCCTACCACGAGAGCCGCCGGGTGCGGGTGCCGTATTTCGACTTCGAGGCGGACGAGGTGCGCCAGATGGACGGGCGCACGCGCATCTCGCCGTTCTACATCGTCGCCAACGACGACGTGACGCTGGCGGGCGTGCTGGTGACGGTGGTGCCGTCGGCGAACAAGGTCATCCACGGCACGCCGGAGTCGGTGCTGGCGCCGGCGATGGTGTCGGACGAGGCGGTTATCTGACCACGGCCGTCGCGCCAGGCTTGCGGGGATAGGGGCGGTTCGCGAACCGCACCTACAGTCGTCTCATCCCCGCGCACGGGGACAAGCGATGTGCCTGCCGGCGGGCGGGGTTGTGGGAGGCGTTCTCCTTTGGGTGACCCCCTCACCCCAACCCTCTCCCTCGGTGGGGAGAGGGAGCCGGGCCACGGTGGGCAGAGCAGGCCTATCCGCTAGGCTGAGTGCGCTCCTACATCCGCCCCTGTCCGCTCGGCCGCCCGGACCGGGCACCCACAAGGGGCGCCCCTACACCGACTCCCTGATGCCGCCGGCTCAGGCGCCGGATGAAGGCGCGGTCTGTTGCCGTGATCTTGGGCTACGATCCGATGTCGGCGTTGCGGAAGGCCATCCGCGCTCGGGACCGGAATGGCGTCGTCCACCGCAGCCAGCCGATGAGGGCCCCGTGCGGTCGCTGCCCATCGGCGACGGCCGGGCGCGCCCTGATCTAGCATGCGTCGCCCCGCCTCTGTCGTACAAAGGTGCCAGGCGGCGCCGCGCAGTTCGCCGCCAGGCGTCGCTCGGCGCGATCCGCCGCGCCCTGGGTGCGGCGCGTCCAGCCGCGGCGTGGTCCGTCGACGGCCACGTGGCCTCGACAGCCGGCGCGCGGGCTGCGGGTCACGCGCAGCGCTTCTTGGTGTCGGCGCGCGCGCGCACGCCGGCGCCGAGGGACCGCGAACGCCCGCCGCAGACCAGCCACACTTGCCGCCGACGGTCGAGGCGGGTCGCGCCGCCCTTCAACAACGCCCAGCGGCGCGTGACGCGGCCGCCGCGCCACTGCCGAGCACGCCTCGTCGCCAGCCGCGTCCCAGGCGCCGGGGCTGGTGCGTCGCCGCGTGGCGAGCGCCGCAGCGTCGACCACCCGACGCCGCGGCGGCCGCCCGGGACGCACGCTACAGACACGACTCGTTGATGGTCCCGCTACGTCAGGGCCGCGGTCTGTTGTCGTACAGCTAGCGATCCGATTCGGCGTTGCGGTGCGGGCAATGGCGTCGTCGACGAGCCGGCCCGCAGCCTCGGCGCCCTCGTTTAGCGCACGTCGTACAGCCCGGCGGCGCGCAGCTCGCGCCAGAGTCGCTCGCGCGATCCGAAGCCCGACACCGCGCCGCGCACGCGCTCGCGCCAGCGCACGTAGTGCTCCAGGTGCTCTTCGATTGCGGATCCGAGCACGTCGTCGAGGTGCTCGCGCAGCGCCGCCGTGAACGCCGGACTGCGGCCGCCGGTGCTGACCGCCACGGCCACGGGGCCGCGGCGGACATAGCCGACGGCGAAGACATCGCAAGCGTCGGGGTCGTCCACGACGTTGACGATCGCCCCGCGGCGGCGGGCGTCCTCGGCGATGGTTCGATCACGGGCGCGGTCGCCAGTGGCGATGATCACGAGCGCATGTCCTTCAAGGTGGGATGGGTCGTAGGGCTCGCGCCGCAGGTCCGCTTGTCCCTCGTCAACGAGCGCCTGGAGCCCTTCATCAATGGTGGCGTCCGGCTCGGCCAGCACCGTCGGACGGACGCCGAAGTCGGCCAGGTACGCCGCCTTGTCCGCCGCCGCCGCGCCGCCGCCCACGATCAGCGCCGTGCGCCCCTGCATGTTGAGGACCACGGGCAGGTACGCGCGCAGAATCGCTCACGGCAGCCATCCGCGGACAACCGCCGGAGACGCAGCGCCGACCATGTGTTGATCCTTCGGTTGCCGGGGCCTTGGTACCGTCACCCGATGCCAGCCAGCGAGCGCGTCGCGCCCGAGTCCGTCAGTCTACGCACTCGCGGCTTCGCGACTTTTGCGCTCGTGGCGGCCTTGGGCGTGGCGGGGTGGCTGCCGACGTCGTACTTCATGTCGCTGCTGGTGCGCGAGCAGCTTGGCGGCGGCATCGCGGGCGCCGCGCTGGTCATCGGCACGATGCACCTGGCGCGCGCCTTCGGCGCCACGATCACGGGCCGCTGGGTCACCCGGCTCGAAAGCCGCGGCGTGCACGCGCTCGGCCTCGCCGGCATGACGGCCCTGATGGTGGTGCTGGTCGTCACTCCGGACGTCGCCTGGGTGATCGCGGCCGCCCCTGTCGCGGGCTTGGCCATGGCCTATTTCTGGGCGGGGCTGCAAACCTACGTCATCGAGATCGCGCCGCCGTCCCGGCGCGGGGCCGCGGTTGGCGCCATTGGGTTCGTGGTGGTCCTGGTTCCCGGAATTGCAGGCGTAGCTCAGGGCTTCGTGGCGGAAGCCTTCGGCTTTCGCGTGTTCGCCATTGGAGCGGGAACGGCACTCGCGGCTGCGCTGGCGCTCACGCTCGGGGCCTTGCCGCGGTCCACGCCGGTGCGGACGTTGCAGTTCCCACCAGGCATCGGCTTCGTTCGCCTGGCGCGCTCCCGGGCCGTGGCCGCCGTCCTGGTCGTTCGGATCGCGTCGACGGTTGCCTATGCGGCCATGGTGCTGCTGGCCGGGCCGCGAGTGGTGGAGGTGGGCGGTGACCTGCGGGCGGTCGGCGCTATGACGCTGGTCGCGTCAGTCGGTGGCGCCGTGGCCCAGCTTGGCGATCGGACGGCTTTCAGACCGGTTGGGCCGGCGCACCGTGCTGGCCGGAACCCTGGTGCTGGCCGTGCCGGCCACCGCCGCGTTTGGATTCGTGGACAGCGTGTCGGGATTGCTGGTGGTCGCCACCGTCTGGGCCGTGGCGATGTGGGGCATCAACACCATGGCGGTGAGCCTCTGCGGCGACGTGGCGCCGTCGGGGTCGCTGAGCCGGGTGATGGTGCTGGACGGCACGGCCTATTCCACAGGGGCAGTGATAGGGGCGGCCGTGGTCTTTGCAACCGCGGAAACAGCTCTAGCGGCGGCGTTCTATGTAGGTGCGGCGGCCATGGTGGTGGGGCTGGCGGCGCTGCCGCTGGCGGCGCGGGTTCGGGCGGCTGGACCCGCCCGGGCCCGCTAAGCAGACCCCAAAATCTCGACTTCGCCAACGCTGACTGCGTGGAGGACCGTCCGCAATCTTTCCGACCGCCACCCAGTCATGCCGAGCGAGCGCGGGGAAGCTGCCACCGCTACGGGGCGGACGTCGGCGTCGGGACCGTCGTTGCAGTGGGGACAGGGGCAGGCATTGGAGTGGGAGTCGGGACCGGCGATGGAGTCGGTGTCAGTGTCGGGGTTGAGGTTGGTGTTGGCGTCGCGGTCGAAGTTGGCTCGGGGTCAGGGTCGGGGTCGGTGAGGCGGTCGCGCTGACGGTAGGGGACAGCGCGACGGTCGCCGGCTCCCGCGGCGCATCCCCACAGGCCGCGCCGGCCCCGATGAGGATCACGCCGAGGAGCAGCCCGACGAGCACTCCGGCGGGGACTTTGCGAGACCTCACGGTGCTGTAAATCGCGTCCCATCCGCCACAGGCGTCACTCGCAGACCTCGGCGAGCAGCGTGCCCAGTTCCTCAAGATTCGCGGCATATACGATCTGGTTCCGAGGAACGTTCGCGAGGTGGTCGAAGCTGCGCCATCCCAAGGCACGCTCGTGGAGGTCGACGAGGACCAAGAACGAATCGACCACGGCCACCACCGCCTCGTGCATCTCCTCTGCGAAGATCGAGGCCGGCCGCGCGACGGCCAGCGCGTGCTGCAGGGAGGATCGCGTCGCGGCAACCAGGTCGTCCACCACTCTGTCCCAGGGTGCGCGAGGGTCCGCCTTGACAGGCTCGACCAGCTCACCGAGCGCGGCGTATCGCTCCTGAGCCGTAGCAAGCTCGACGAGGACCGCGTGCGTATAGGCGGCCTCCGCCGTGGTGAGACACGGCATCTCCGTTTGAATCTCGGCAATCGTCGGCGGGACGAGCGGCATTGGCGTCGGCGCCGAGCCCAACGTCGGGGTAGTCGTCGGGATGGGTCGCAGCGCCGGGATGGGGTCGCCGTCGACCACGAAGGTCAGCGTCCACTTGGCCGTCGGCATCACGTTGACGCGTACGAGCACCGGCCCGGGCGGGATGTGATGCCTATCGCTGACGACCAGGGGAACGCGCCCCGACCAGTCGCTGGCCACCCTATGCATCAAACTCTCAAGCCGATCGTGGTCCAGGGACGTTAGGTCTATCCACATACGCGCTGGGACGCAGCGACCCCCGGGATCGTCGCAGTGGTGAGAATTCTTCGAAATGTCCACGACCACTCTCCAGGTGCCGTCGGCCAGGATGATCTCGCGCCTTGCTGGGCCGGTGCCGGAGACAGCAAAAGACTCGCCGGCCGCACCAGCGAGAGGCGGGGGTGGAAAGGGGCCGCCGTGATCCTCAAAGGTCAGCGTCCACTTGGTGTTTGGCTCCGCCCCGATTACCAGGCGCTGCGTCCCGGACTCGATGTCGCCAAGACGCCCGACCCAAACGCGCCTCGCGTCCACATACAACATCTCCCCACCCTCACCCATCGACAGATGGCGTATTTGCAGGTCGATCGGCGTGAAACGTCCCTGATGATTAGGGTCTGCGTGACCCGCTTGCACCGTGAAATACTCGATGGGACAGGGATCACGCAGGCAAGTGTTCTTGGTCAATACCTCCGTGTGCACCGTCCACGATCCCTCCGGGAGCATGATCTCGTGCGCTCCCGAGCCGGTCCCGGAGAGGGTGAAGGTCGGGCGGGGCGTGGCGGTAGGGCGCGGCGTCGGGGAGGGCGTGGCGGTCGGACTTGGCGCCGTGACGGTCGCGGAGGGCGCCACGGCATTGGTCGGCGGGGGCTCCGGCTCCCCGGTCGCGTCGCCACACGTCGCGCCGCCGGCCCCGAGGAGGACCGCGCCAAGGAGCAGCGCGACAAGCATCCGCACTACGGACTTGCGGGCCGTCACGGCGAGCAGCCGCATTCGACGACGAGTTGATCTAGCGCTTCAGGCATCCCCGCCTCGCAGCCCCGCGGGTCCAATTGACGATTGTCTCACCACCATTGCTCAAACGCCCCCGAACATGCCCTGGCGTCAGCGAGTCAGGCCGGCCTTGTGCCGGCATCCAGGTGCGGGCGGATGGTGATTCAGCCCCGGCGCCTGAGGTCGAGCGCTCTAGATTTCTCGCTGCGCTCGAAATGACAGGTGGGGAGTGCGAAATGACAGGTGGGGGCTGCGAATTGCCAGCTGAGGGCCGCCCGTAGATCCAGGGCCGGACGAACCCCGGCTGGCGCGATCAATAGCTGTGAGCTTGCCGGAACAGCAGTGGCGGAATGGGCGGACGCGCTGGGCTGGACGTTCGGTGCACATCACTCGCAGAACCCGTCGATCCCGTCGCGCACCAGCGGCAAGTCATATTCAAGGCTCTCCAGCATGTACACACCCTGTTCGAATTCGCCGATGTCTAGCTTGTCGAAGCCGTCCGAAAAGTGCTTCATGCTGTAGATCGTCGCGCGGGCCAGGCTCGTGGCCGTGTGATGAAACCCCGAGGAGGTCAGGATCGACTTCGGTGGGGTGAGGTCCAGGATCTTCTGTGCCTCGTCCTTGGCAACCGCCGCCACGGCAGCGAATTCGCGAATAAAACGGTCGGTGAAGACTATCTGCGGGTCATTCTCAAGGCGTATGAATAGCCGTTGGAGATTAAATGTCGCCTCGTCAATGCCCGACACCGCATTGCCCAAGCCCCGCAGGTAGACCGCCTCCACAGCTGTCGGGCAGGGCTCAGGCGTAGCGGTCAGGGTCGACGTCGGCGCGGGCGTAGCAGGACCGTCCGCAGCGCACTCATCGGGTGCCGGAATCCGTATCGGCAAGCCAGAAGGGAGCATGCCGTCGGAATCTTCGACCTGGTTTGCCTCAGCCAAGCATTCGATCGAGATACCGAATCGCTCTGCGATTGAGCGGAGAGTGTCGCCGGGCCGGACGACGTATTCCGTCGGCCTCGAATCCGGCGCGGGGGTCGGGGTCCGAGTCGGAATCGCGGTGGGCGTTGGGGTTGGCTCGGGGGCAGGCGTCGGAGCCGGGGGCGCGGTTGGCTCCGGGGTGAGTGCGGCGGTCTGCGTGGGCGCCGTGGCAGCCGGGGACGGCGCGGCGGGCGCCGCCTCCTCGGTCGCGTCCCCACAGGCCGCGCCGCCGAGAAGGACCGCCGCGAGGAGCAGCCCAACGAGCACCGCCACCGAGGGCTTGCGGGATTTCATGGCGCGCACCCGCGTTCGGCGATGTATTGAGCAAGCGCTTCAGTCATCCCCGCCCCACACTTCAGCGGGCTCAACTCCGAATTGTCGTGCCGCCGCTGTTGCGACGCCCGCGCCTGTGCCCCGCCGACGGCCCATCATGCCAGCCGTGAGCCGGCATCCAGGTACGGGCGGCCGGTGCCTCATCCCGTTGCCCGAGGTCGAGCGCTCAAGATTTCTCGCTGCGCTCGAAATGACATGGTGGGAAATGCGAAATGACATCTGGGGACTGCGGATTGACAGTCGAGGACCGCGGGCTATGGCCTGCGGACTGGGCCTAGTAGGGAGGCTGCGTCTCGGGGTGGCGGCGCATGAAGTTGGCCTGCTGGACGCCGATATTCTCCTGCAGCTGGATGGAGAGTCCGCCGTCGACGACCAGGGCGTGGCCGGTGACGAACGAGGCGTCCTCGGAGCACAGGAATGACACGGCCGAAGCGATCTCGTCCGGTCGCCCGGCGCGGCGGAGCGGGTATTGATCCGCGACCAGCTCGAGCCCGCTTGGGTTGTCATCCCACATCACGCGTTGAATGTTCTCGGTGACCATATGTCCGGGACAGATGCCGTTGACGCGGATGTTGTCCGGGCCGTGCTGGATGGCCATCTGCTTGGTGACGCCGATTGCGGCGGATTTGCCGGCTTCGTAGACCAGAAAGTCCTTCGCCATCAGCAGGCCGTGGACCGACGCGATGTTGACGATGTTGCCGCCGCCGACCCGACGCATTTCCGGCACGGCGTACTTGGCGCCCAGGAACAGGGCTTTGACCAGCAGCGACATGCCAAAGTCCCATTGCTCCTCGGTGACTTCCTCCGCGCCGCCGGGCAGCGCTTCCATGGCGGGGAAGGCGTTGTTGACCAGGATGTCCAGGCGGCCCCAGCGGTCGACGGCGTCCTGGACCATCGCTCGAATGTCGTCATGCCGGGACACGTCGGAGTGAATCGCGGCGGCCGTGCCGCCCGCGGCCTCGATTTGCGCAACGTTCGACGCCGACAGCTCGTCGTCGATGTCCGCGATGAGCACGCGCTCGCCGTCCGCGGCCAGGCGGCGGGCGATGGCGCCGCCAATTCCGGTCGCGCCGCCGGTCACGATCGCCACTCGAGGTTCAGCCATGGACATGCTCCTAGCCTACGGCAGCCGGCTGCTTGCGGCTGGCAAGGTCGGCGCCGTTTGCCTGCGCGCCGCCGGATTCAAGGCCCAGCACCCGCGCGAGATAGACGCCCGTGTAGCTATCGGCATCCGCGGCCACCTCTTCCGGCGTGCCGGCGACGACCAACTCACCGCCTCCGTCGCCGCCTTCCGGCCCCAGGTCGATGATCCAGTCGGCGCTCTTGACGACATCCAGATTGTGCTCGATGACGATAATGGTGTTGCCGGTGTCCACCAGCCGCTGCAGCACGGCAATCAGCCGCCGCGTGTCCGCGAAATGCAGGCCGGTGGTCGGCTCGTCGAGGATGTAGAGCGTGCGTCCCGTGGCGCGCTTGGCCAGCTCGGAGGAGAGCTTGACGCGCTGGGCCTCGCCGCCCGACAGCGTCGTCGCGGGTTGACCCAAGCGGATATACCCAAGCCCAACGTCCACCAACGTGCCCAGCTTGCGCTCGATCGTGGGGATGTTGGCGAAGAACGCGTGGGCGTCCTGCACCGTCATGTCCAGCACCTCGGCGATGTTCTTGCCCTTGTAGCGGATTTCCAGCGCCTCGCGGTTGTACCGCGCGCCGTGGCAGACCTCACAGGTCACGTACACGTCGGGCAGGAACTGCATCTCGATCTTGTTGAGGCCCTGGCCCTGGCAGGCTTCGCAGCGCCCGCCCTTGACGTTGAACGAGAAGCGCCCCGGCTTGTAGCCGCGCGCCCGCGCCTCGGGCACGGCGGCGAACAGCTCGCGAATCGGCGTGAAGGCGGCGGTATAGGTGGCCGGATTCGATCGCGGCGTGCGGCCGATGGGCGACTGGTCGATCTCGATCACCTTGTCCAGCGCCTCGGCGTTGCGGATGCGCCGGTGCGGGCCGGGACGCTCGCGGCTGCCCCATATCCGCTGCGCCAGGGCGCGGTACAGCACGTCGGTGATCAAGGTGCTCTTGCCGGAGCCGGAGACGCCGGTCACGCAAACGAACGTGCCAAGCGGAATGCCCACGGTGAGGTCCTTGAGGTTGTTGGCGCCGGCGCCCTCGACGTAGATCGTCGAGCCGTTGCCGGCACGCCGCGAGCGCGGGATCGGGATCGACTCACGCCCGGCGAGGTAGGCGCCCGTGAGCGACTGCTCCGAGCGCTCGATGCGGTCAACCGTCCCCTCGGCAATCACCTGGCCGCCGTGCTCGCCGGCGCCCGGCCCGAAGTCGATCACCCAGTCCGCCGAGCGGATGGTCTCTTCGTCGTGCTCGACCACCAGCACGGTGTTGCCCAGATCGCGCAGTCCGAGCAGCGTCTGGACCAGGCGGCGGTTGTCGCGCTGGTGCAGGCCAATGCTCGGCTCGTCCAGGATGTACAGCACGCCGACGAGGCTGGAGCCGATCTGGGTCGCCAGCCGGATGCGCTGCGCCTCGCCGCCCGAGAGCGTGTCCGCCGCGCGGTCCAGGGTGAGGTATTCCAGACCCACGGACTCCAGGAAGCCCAGGCGCGCCCGCACCTCCTTGAGCACCTGAACGGCAATGGCGGCCTCGCGCGCGCTGAGCTCGAGACTCTCGAAGAACCTGGCGGCGGCCTCCACCGTCCTGCCGGTGGCCTCGTGGATCGAGAGCTCGCCCACGGTCACCGCCAGGCTCTCGCGCTTGAGCCGCGCGCCCTGGCAGGCGGTACAGGTGCGACGCGTCATGTAGCGCTCAATCTCGCCGCGCACGTAGTCGGACTCGGTCTGCTGGTACCGGCGGCGCAGATTGGGCACCACACCCTCAAACTCGAAGGTGTAAACCCGCCGCCGTCCGCGGCTGCCGACGTGCTCGACGGTTAGCGGCGACATGCTGCCGTACAGCAGCACGTCGACGGCCTCGGAGCTGAGCTGCTCAATCGGGGTCGAGGCGGTGAAGCCGTACTTGGAGGCCAGCGCGTCCAACACGGCGCGCGTCATCGACGGCCCCGTCCCGGCCGCGCGCGCCCACGGGGCGATGGCGCCGCCGTCGATGGACAGTCGTCGATTCGGAATCACCAGGCTCGGGTCGATTTCCAGCTTGGCCCCCAGGCCGTCGCACTCCGGGCAGGCTCCGTGCGGCGTGTTGAACGAGAACGATCGCGGCTCGAGCGTGGGGAAGCTCAAGCCGTCCTCGACGCAGGCCAACGACTCGCTGAGCGTGAAGGCTTCGCCGTCGACGACCTGCAGCACGACCACGCCTTCGGCCAGCTTCAGGGCCGTCTCCAGCGAGTCGGCCAGGCGGGCGTGCACGTCCCGCCGAACCGCGAGGCGGTCCACCACGATCTCAATGTCGTGCCAGAAGTTGCGATCCAGCTCCGGCACGGCATTCAGCGTGTAGACCTCGCCGTTCACGCGTACGCGGGCGAAGCCGGCCTGCCGCGCGTCGTCGAAGACGCCCTTGTGCTCGCCCTTGCGGTGCTTGACCACCGGCGCCAGGACGAGGAATCGGATGCCGTCGTCCCAATCCAGGACAAAGTCCACCATCTCCTGAATGGTCTGCCGCGTAAGGACCTTCCCGCACTCGGGACAGTGGGGCTGGCCCACGCGGGCATACAGCAGCCGCAGGTAGTCGTAGATCTCGGTGACCGTGCCCACGGTCGAGCGGGGATTGTGCGAACGCGCCTTCTGGTCGATGGAGATGGCCGGCGAGAGGCCCTCGATCTGGTCGACGTCCGGCTTCTCAAGCTGCCCCAAGAACTGCCGGGCGTAGGCGGAGAGCGACTCCACGTAGCGCCGCTGGCCCTCGGCATAGAGGGTGTCGAACGCCAGGCTGGACTTGCCGGAGCCGGAGATGCCCGAGATGACGACGAGCTTGTCGCGCGGGATCTCGACGTCGATGTTCTTGAGGTTGTGCTCGCGCGCGCCGCGGACGACGATGGCGTTCTCAGGCATAACCCCCTAGCTTAATCGATACCGGGTTCCTCGGCTGTGCGGTCGGGGCAGGCTTGATGCACGCAGGCGGGCCTTTCCCAGGCTGCGTGCAGCCTGGGCCACCGGGCCGCCTGGGCGACCGGGCGCCTCCCACGCTGCGCGCAGCGTGGGCCACCGGATTAGTCGATTTGATCCCAATTCGACGGCAGCGATGGGATTGGCCATGCCGGGTCGGGACTCCACATTTCCCAGCCGTCGGCGAACGGTGAGCGCCGGGTCTCCAGCCGTGCGATTGCCCGTTTGCCTTCCGCATGGAAGGAATCGGCCTGGGTCTGCGTGACGAGCCCCAACGCAACCGCCCGTGCCAGCTCGTCTTCGTCCTTCCACCGCCAGCCCGCCAGGTCAGGCAGGACGACGATGTCCAGGATGCGATCGGTGAAGTCGAGGCCGATTGGCGTGCGCTCGTAGGCGCTCTCAAGATTGATGTACCAGCGATGGAACCGGTCGCCCTTCCACATGGCGTAGTACGCGTGGGCGTCGCCCGCGTACTTGATCCGGATCAGGTCGTCTCGCCAGACGTCGTCGACGGTCTCCCATTCGCCGATCGGCAGGTGGTCCGAGCGGTAGGTGCTCTTGTTCTTGATCGGGCTGCCGGCCGCCAGGTAGAGGGCCGTGATTCGCTCGGTATCGGCGATCACCGTCATCGGCATGGCGATCTGGATTTTCTCGCCCCACATGCTGCGCACGACGATTTGGTCGCCGGGCCGCCAACGCTTGGCAGTCACCACTGGACCGGCGTGGTTCCGGGACTATGCACCAGCTCGCCCCAGTCGTGGAACCGGGCCGCGGCTATCCGATGGGCTGATGGAAATACCAGCAGAGTCCATCCGGCGCCACGACGAAGAACACTTGCAGCTTCTGCCCGTCGCGCTTGTCCACGCGCCAGTTCGCTATGGAGACGCCGTTGGCCTCGAGCTCTTGCCTGGCGCGGTGAATGTCGCTGACCAGGATCGCCGCGCCGTCGGTGCTGGCATCGCCGCCGTTCACGGCAAATCCGAGCCGAACGCCGTCTCGCTCCATGAGCAGGGTGGGAACCGGGCTGTCCCGGCGCTCCGCCTCGGTGAGGCCAAAAGACCTGGCGTACCACTCCGCCGCCTGATCGAGATCCTCGACGGGCAGCGTCAGCACGTCGTCCTGGAAGGGAAAGGCCGCTTCAAACAGTGGCTTGCCATTCATGGCCGGAGGTCCTTCGTGGCAAGGCGGGATCGCGAAGCCGGGTCGGTCACGGCCGAAAGCTCGGCGGTCCACTGGTGCGATGGGGAGCAACGTCTCGATGTCGCACCAACCTATGCATCAGACTCGCCGCCGGGCTCCTGGGGTCGAGTCTCCCCGTGCAATGCCGTGATCGCCCACAGCAGCAAGACTAGAACCCGCAGGGGATTCAGCGCCTCCCAGAGAATGTCGTGGTTGACGAAATAGGCGTTGATGAACAGGACGGTTCCGAGCGCGGCGAAGACCGAGGCGCCGATGCCGTCCCAGAAGCCACCGCGACTCCAGAGAACAACGACGGCAACGGTGGTGCAGCCGAGGAATAGTGGGTTGACGGCCTTCCAAACGTCCCCCACGTGCCCGGCGAACATTGCATCGGTGTAGGCATTGAGAAACACGATCAGCGCCAGGACGCTGAGCATCAGGCTGCGGGTCCAAGTCACGCGGCGGGTCCCGCGCCAGATCCACCAGACGCCGGGTATGGCCATGAGCAACGCGCCGACCTGCCATAGCCGCCAGGTCCAGTTGTCGGTCGAGGCAAGACCCGGCCGGCTGAACATGTCGGTCTGATCGCCCCAGGCGAATAGCGCGACTCCGAGTATGGCCGCGCTGAGCAGCGCTTCGACAGCGCCCAGGTCACGACGGCGAAATAGGCTGAACATCAGGCACCCTCCAGTCGGCATCCGCAATCGGTATGGTCCCACGCTGCACGCAGCGTGGGCCACCGGAGGGCGCAGCGCGGGCCACCAGGCCGGGGTTGTGCTGGCGCGCGCCGGGGACCACGATGGACTGGTCAGGCGTCGTGTCCAACACTAGGCCCGGCGGGACCGAAGCTCTAGGCCAGGCGACTAGGGATCACCAGATGATGCGTCCATTGCTTGAGCGATTGGAGGCGCGGGCGGCGGCCGGCCGTCCCGTGACGGTGGCGCTGGCGGGCGCCGGGCGGTTTGGGACGAGCATTGCGGCGCAGATCGCGCAGATCGACGGTCTGCGGCTGGCGGCGGTGGCCGATCCCGACGCGAGGAACGGCGCCGAGGCCCTGTGCGCCGCCGGCTGGGCAGACGATCAGTGGCAGCGCTGCGAAAGACGCGGCCTCGGTGCAGGCGTCCGTTGAAGCCGGTGGCGCCGCGCTGACGCCCGACGCCGACGCGCTGGCGTCGGCGCCCATCGAGGTATTCGTGGACGCGACCGGCATCCCGGACGTCGCGGCCCGCAACGCCTGGGAGGCCCTGCGCCGCGGCCGCCACGTGGTAATGGTCACGGTTGAAGCGGACGTGAGCTGCGGTTGGGTCCTGGCGCGCGAGGCGCGCAGGCAGGGCGTCGTCTACTCGCTCGCGGCCGGCGACCAGCCAATCGCCATCATGGAGCTGTTCGACTGGGCCAGGACGCTGGGCTTGCAGCCGGTCGCCGTCGGTCGCGGGACGCGGCTCCATCCGGCCGACCGGCACGGGGATCCCGACCAGGCCCTGGCACGGCTCGGCTACGGCGTCGAGGCGGTCAACCGGCTGCGGCTGAACGCGCAGATGTACAACTCGTTTCGCGACGGCACCAAGTCCCAGATCGAGATGTGCGCCGTGTCCAACATGACGGGACTGCCGCCGGACCGTCGCGGGATGCACGAGCCGTCGGCGGGCTTGAACGAGCTGCCAAACCTCTTCGCGCCGCGCGACGCCGGCGGTCTGCTGGGCGGCACAGGCGTCGTCGACCTGGCGAACGCCGTGGCGCCCGACGGTGTGTCGGAAGTGCCGGACACATCGCCACCGGCGTATGGGCCGTGGTCACCTGCGACGACGAGCGCGTGCGCGAGGACCTGCGCATCCACGGCACGCGGGTCTCACGCGACGGGCGGCGCACGTTGCTCTTTCGGGAGTACCACCTGTGCGGCGTGGAGACCCCGCTGAGCATCGCCCAGGCGGCGCTGCTGGGTGCGACATCCGGCGCACCGCGCGAGACGCCGACATCAGAGGTGCTGGCATATGCCAAGCGCAACTTGCAGCCGGGCGACACGCTGGACGGCTCGGGCGGGCGACTGGTGTACGGCTTGATCGATCGGGCGGCGGCCGTGAGCGCCGACGGCGTGCTGCCGCTGGGGCTGGCCTACGGCGCCACCGTGCGCGAGCCGGTGGCCGCGGATCAGCCGATTCCCATGCAGGCGGTGAACGTCGTCCAGGACTCGTTCGTGGCGAGGCTGCGTAGCGATGCCCGGGCAACCTCGACAGGTGGCCCGAAAGCCTGACGTCTTCTGATGGAGAGCCGTGCCGACCGGCGTGATCCGGATCTACGGCTCGGCCTCGACCTCCCGCTCGTAGACGGCGATGTCTTGGTTCCGCCAGATCTGTTGCCACTCGCCGCCCGGAAACATCGCCGGACTCATCGACGCCGGTAGGACCACCAGGTCCGGAATCCGGTCGCCCAGCGGCTCCACCGGCCACGGCACAGGCCGCTGCAGGTGCAGGAGCTGCGTGTCGACAGCGCCCGAGAGCCGCGTGTGGGATAGCACCGAGGCCACGCGCAGCCGGTCCAGCCACATGGTCTCCGGAGCGAGGTACACGACCGTCGACGAGGGCGCCGGGCGAAGCGCTTCGAACGACTCGGGTGCGGCTCGACGTCGAGCTCAAGGAACGCCTGTCTGATGCGGTAGAGCGCTTCCGTGCCGTCGCGCGCCACGAGCTCGAACAGGTCGGGGTCCGCCAGCCAGCGCCGCGCTCGCGGCGGCAGTCCGGCGGCCCAGGCATCCGTCGCGTGGACGTACTCGATGCCCAACCGTCGGATGGCGCCCGGCTCCAGATGGTGGACGGCGTCCTGATATTCGGGGCCGGTGAAGTAGATCAGGTGGTGCAGATCGGCAAAGCCCGCGCCGTTGGGACGGCCGGTGGCCAGGGACACCGCCCAATGGGGCCACTCGGGTGTGAGCACGCGGGCGTGCAGCGACGTGTGCTCGCGGATGTCGCTCGCCAAGCGGTCCGACATGGCCGGCAGTTGAAACCGTCGCGGCAGCTCCGCCGGCTCCTGGCGGCGCATCTCCTGCTGCACCCAGGCAGCATTAGCCAGCTGGACGCCGCTGCCGACGGCATGCCCGAGACTGCGCACGGGCGCCGCAATAGTTGGCCAGACGATCAGTCCAACGAGCAGAACGGCCAAAGAAGATCGCCAGAGAGCCGGGGACAAACCGCAACGGCGGACGTCGGCCAGGCACAGTCGAACGAAGGACTCCATGGTCGAATCCCGCGCGGCTCCGGGTTCGCCAGGGGCTAGATTCCCGCCTTCGCGGGAATGACGAAGGGGTTTCGCAAGTCGTGCGGAAAAGACGCCAGTGAGCGCGAGCAGCAGCGCCACCAGCGCCAGATTGCGGGCATGTCCCGCCAAGCGACTGAGCACCCACGGCGCCGTCGGATAGCTGAGAACCAGCCAGCCCAGCACCAGCAGGCCGGCGCCCGCCGCCAGCGTCAGCACCAGACGATCGCGCCGCGCCAATAGCACGGCGAAGCCTGCTATGACCAAGGGTCCGAGACCCAGCACGCCGACACCGCCGAGAGGCGCGTCGAACGTGCCGAGCGCCTCCCAGTGCGTCCGGTTGAGGTCCCACGTAAGCGCCAAGCTCGTGGACGGTCCACCGTCGAGGAACGCAGTGAACGCGCCCCCGCCGAAGAGCAGCAGCACTGCGGCCAATCCCAGCCCGGCGCCCCATCGCCGTGCGGCGCCCACGGCCCGGCCGCGTCGATTTTGCACGACATGTACCGCTGCCAGGGCAGCCCACAAAACAATCAGCACCGGCACGAGCGAGGTCACCAGAATGCCCACAAAGCCGACAATCCCCGCGAGAACCAGCACGCTAGGCCACGACAGGCCTTCAGACCGTGCCGCCCGCTCCAGCACCACAAACGTCAGGGCGTATCCCAGGGTGAAGGCCGGCGTCCAGACGTCGTGCAGCGCCGCCGTCTCAGAAGGCCACGACGGCCCCAGCGGCGGCCAATAGAAACTTGCCAGCGCCGCGCCAACGTCGGCTGCCGGCAACCCGGACGGAACAGCAAGCTGCAGAATGCCGCCGCCCAAGCTCGTCCAGGTCCAGGCGCCGGCGGTGAGCAGCAGCGGCGCGATGACCAGCGAGACCTTCCACGACCCGCGCCCCAGCAGCGCCGTCACCACCACCAGCGCGAAGGCCGTCCAGGCGTAGGCGCCGAGCAGCTCTTGCACGAACGCCAGGTCGGGACCGACCGGCGGCGTCAGCAGCCCGACCAGCAGGTCGACGCCGTGGTGATAGCGCACGAGGTGCCCAGGATTCCAGGGCACTTCCGGCGGAAATCCGCCCGCCCGGATCCATGCCGCCAATCCCAGGTGAAGTGTCGGGTCCGGCATTTCGAGCAGCTGCCGGCTGGCAAGCGCCAGCCACAACAGCACCAGGAAGGCGCCAGCGAATCCGACCGCGGTCCCCAGCCGCGGCCTGAGGGGTTGAGGTGAACGCCGAGCCAAGACCGCACCCAGGGCCAGCGTGACGCCCCAGCCGACGGCCGCGCCCGCGAGTCCCGGCACGGCGTAGAGCACGAAGTTTGTGATCAATCCCCAGAGCGCGGGGCCGACAACCAGGCCCTGGGCCAGCGCCACGCGGTCGTCGCTTTGCCGGAGAGCCACTCGGACGACGACGTAGCCGACGGCGGCCAGCGCCGCCAGCTCCGCGGCCAGGATCAGGAGTCCTGGGATGACGGCCGGATCGACGATCATTCGCCCAACCTCACCCGATGCGTCCGAGCCTTCGGTCCGTCACATGCTGCGAGACGCGGACGCAAGCAGCGGGCGGTTCCGCCGCCTGAGCGCCGTACCCGTCGCGGATGGCTCAAACACCAGGCCACCGAGCGCTATGGCGGCGATTCGCCGCGGACGTCCTCGTAGACCGAGTACGTCACCTCGCCGTCCTCGGAAACGTCAATCCGCATCACCGGAATGAAGGCGGCCTCCCGCCAATGGTCCGGCTGCCACTCGTGCCGCAGGCGGAGCGCCAGCACCCATGACCCCGCACCCATTGCACCGTCCGACGCAGTGAGCGGCACCAAGGCTCCGCTTTGGTTTCGCACCGCCAGCAAGGATGCCGGCACATCAAGCGCGTACGAGTGGGCGCTCGTGGCCGAATCCGATGTGATGAGCCCGGCGAACCATTTCGCAATCACCGGCCCGTCGCCTCCGGTGAGAAACTCCGCGGGAAACTCCCAAATTGATGCGTCGTCCACCCCGATCACGACCCAATCCTGGCCGGTCCAGCGCTCCGGCGCCCTGTTGTCTAAGGTGGCCGAAAAGGCAATGCGTCCATCGTCAAGGCGGGCATCGGATACCTCGACGGTGACCGGCGGCGCTTCGATTTCCGCTCGCGGCGGCGTGATGGGTGCGACGGCTCCGTCCGGCGCATAAACCGCAATCTCGTCGTTCTGCCAGATAGGCTGCCGGGCGCCGGGCGGAAAAGCCCAGGTCCACGGCTCGACCGACGCCGGCAGGACGACGAGATCGGGCACCTGCTCGCCCAGTGGCTCCACCGTCCACGGTTCAGGGGTGCGCACGTGCAACGGCAGTGCGCTGATGGCGCCCATCAGCCGGGCGTGGGGTAGCGTCGACGCGACACGAAGCCGCTCCAGCCACAGGGTTTGCGGGGCGAGGTAGACCGACGCCGACGGTGGGACGGATCGCAGCGCTTCGAACGACTCGGGATGCGGTGCGACCTCGAGCTCGAGAAACGCGGGCCGAATGCGGTAGAGCGCCTCGCCGCCGTCGCGAATCAGGAGGTCGAAGAAGCTCGGGTCCGCCAGCCACGCCTTGGCGCGGGCGGGCAATCCGGCTGCCCAAGTGTCCGTGGCGTGAACGTATTCGAGGCCCAATCGCCGGATGGCCGCCGGCTCAAGATAGTGGCGGGCGTCCCAATACTCCGGTCCCGGGTGGTAGATCAGATAGATCACGTCGGCAAAACCCGCGTTGTTTGGCCGGCCGGTGCCGAGGAACACGTTCCAGTAGGGCCACTCGGTGGCGAGCACGCGCGCATCCACGGCCGTGCGGTCCCGGATGTAGTCCGCCACGGGTCCCGTCAAGGCCCGAAGTTGAAATCGGCGCATTTGCACTGTCTCGCCTCGGTCAATCAGCTCCTGTTGCACCCACCGGGCATTGGCAAGTTGCACGCCATTGCCGATTGCGAGGCCGAGATTGCGCGCGGGCGTCACCACCGTGGGCCAGGTGATCAGGCCCACGAGCAGCGCGCCGGCGGCGACGCGCCACCGCCCGGGCGGCAGGTCGGATAGGCGGGAGCTCACCGCGAGCAGCAGCGCGATCAGCGCCAGGTTGCGGGCATGCCCCGCCATGCGGTTGAGATCCCACGGCGCCGGCGGATAGCTGAGCGCGATCCACACCAGCACCAGCAAGCCGGCGCTCGCCGCCAGCGCCGCCACCAGCCGATCGCGTCGCGCCAGCGCCACCGCCACGCCCGCGAGCGCCAGCGGCCCCAGACCCAACAGGCCCACGCCGCCGGGCCGCATGTCGATTGACCCCAGCGCCTGCCAGTGCACCGATTCAAGGCCCGGCGCCAGCGTCAAGCCTGACGGCGGCGATCCGTCCAGGAATCCCGTAAAGGCGCCGCCGCCTACGAGGAGCAACAATCCGGCCACTATGGGCCCCGAGCCCAGCCGCAGCGCCGCCTGCATCGGCGGCTCCGTCCGCCGAGCTCGCAGGAAGTACATGACCGCCAGGCCGGCCCAGACGACCAGCACCACCGGCACGAGCGTGGTCGAAAGCAGGCCCAGGAAGCCCACCAGTCCGGCTAGCGTCAGCGTCTCTCGCCATGCCCAGCGCACGTGACGCGCCGCGTGGCTCAACACGACGAATGCCACGGCATAGCCCAGCGGGAATCCCGGCTTCCAGATATCAGCCAAGACATCCGAGATATGCGCGATTGGGGACAGCTCGACGGGCGGCCAATAGATGTCGGCCAGCGTGGCGCGCAGGCCCGCCTCCGGCAGCCCCGCCGGAATGGGCAGCTGCAGCACCCCAGCCCCGACGTTGGTGAAGGTCCAGAGGCCGCTGCTCAGCATGAGCGGGGCCGTGACGATCACGCCCACCAGCGATGCCCGCTGAAGCAGCGCCGTGGTCACGATCAGGACCAGACTTGTCCAGGCGTAGGCGCCGAGCAGCTCGGAAACGAACGCCAGGTCCGGCCCAAAGGGTGGCGCCAGCAATCCGACCAGCAGATCGGTAGCGTGGTGATAGCGGACGAGTGTGTCCGAGTGCCAGGGCAACTCCGGCGGAAATCCGCCCGCGCGGATGGTGGCGGCCAGCCCGAGATGGATCGGCGGATCGGGTATCACCAAAAGCTGGCGGCTGGCGAGCGCGGCCCAGGTGAGCGCCAGGACCACCACGGCGAAGCCCGCGGCCACGCGCGGCCGCGGTCGAATGGGGCACGGCGCGCGCCAGGCCAGGACCGCGCCCAGGCAGACCGTGGCGCCCCAGCCGACGGCCGCTCCGGCGAGCCCCGGGACGACATACAGCACGAAATTGGTGAGCAAGCCCCAGAGGGCGAGTCCCACCACGAGACCCTGGGCCAGCGCCACGCGGTCGTCGGCCTGCCGCAGCACCACCCGCACGACGATGTAGCCCACCGCAGCCAGGGCGATGAGCTGTGCCGCCAGCAGCAGAAGTCCAGGAACTACCGTCGGATCAAGGGTCAAGCCGGCGACCTCCACGTTTTTCAATCATCGGCGCGTCCGCCACCGAACCCAACGGGCGAGCTGAACGTTGGCATCGGCGATGCCGCGGCGGTCGACCAATAGGAGGCGCGCGAAGACCACCGCGGTCACGCGAGTTGCGTCGGCGAGCGCACGGCAATGTAGGCCAGGGCAACGATGATGATGTCGGTCGTCACGAGGGCGCTGATGAGCACCGTGGGCCAGACCACGCGGCGCCCGAAACGCGGCCAGGGTCCCGAGAGCCGAATCCAAGCGAGGACAACGACAAACACCCAGAGGAACAGTGTGAAAATCACCTCGCCGATCAATCCCCAAAGTCGCGGGTCGTGCGGGAACATGCCGTCGATGAATCGCCCGCTCCAGGCGGTCCGCAGGGCCAGGTCGTTCGCGAAGCGTGTCGGCTCGCCGTTGACCAGGGCGGCGCCCTCGGGGATCACGTCGCCTCGGGTCAGGCCGAGGAACACGAAGGGTCGCGGACCGCTCAGAAGGCCGACGGTCAGGGTATAGCGCTTGCCGCTGCTGTCGGGGATCGGTTCGAAGTGAAAGGAAACCGTCGCGTCGCTGTGGCGGGCGCCGCGGACTTCGGCCCGGCTCTCACGAATGGGTTGGTCCGAGCCTTCGGGCGTAAGCCGAACGAAGATTTCGGCCGGCATATCCGCCGAGCCGCCGTCGGCGAAGGCCCAGACGTCGATACGCCTGAGATAGTCCTGATTGGCGCGGAACGGCTGCTCGACGAACGCGATGGGGCCGGCATAGGACCAGGGGGCGCCCGTCTCCCAGCCGTCGCCCTTGAGGATGCGGTGACTCGCCAGCGGGAATGCACTGACCGCCAGCAGCCCCGCCGATACGACGAGCGCCACCACCAGGCGGCGGCGGCCGCTTGTGGACAGGCGAACGGCGCCGGGCCGCGCCGCCAACATCTCGACCAAGACGACGGCCAGAGCCGCGGCCGCCATCTGCTCGGAACGCCTTCCTCGAACATCTCATAGAAGCCTTCCGGACTGGGAGGGAATCCGAACCATCGAACCAGCCCGCGATAGACGAGCAAGTCACCGCTGGTGGCGTCCAGGAGCAATCCGATCAGCGCCAGCGCGAGCGCCAACACGGTGAGCAGCGCCCGTGCGGGGTGCCGGCGCTGCGCGCTCATGAGAACCCAAGCCGCCGCGGCGGCCGGCAGGGCGGCAAGCGGCGCCGCCACCAGCACCCAGCGAAACCGCGGCTCGAGCTCCTTCAGCCCGAGGAGGGGCGCGATGAATGATCCGACGTCCACTTGTCGATATAGCTCTTCGAACGCCACCAGCGCGATGAAGCAGGCCGCGCTGAGCCAGCCGAGCACCCAGAGCCATCGCGGGCCGCTGCGGGGGGCTGGTCGTCGGAGCGCCTGGGCGGCGGCCAGCGCGGCAACCACGCCGAAGAGCACGCCCGAGAATCGGTCCATGCTCCCGCGCTCATAGGTGGCGTCCAGCTCCGCGAGCCATTCGCCCGCGAGCCATCGCCAGCCAAGCGCGTCAACCAGCGCCAACAGCACCGCCGCGAGGCTTCCGGCCAGGAATGCCGCCAGCAGCCAGCCACGGACACGCGGGCTGATGGTGAGACGGGCTCGCAGGCCGTGCGTCAGGACCAACAGAGCGTTCGCGGGTTCCGTCATCGCCGTAACCCGCCGTCGCAGCCGGCGGTCGGCGTCCCGGCGGGGCTCATGCGCTTTTCCTTAGGCACGGGCATCGCACCCGTACGGCTCGATGCGTGCCCGCTGCCCCAACGACCTAGGGACGCAAACTGCCAAGCACGTCGTCAAAGACTTCATACGCAATCTCGCCGGTATCGGAAACGCTGAATCGCAGCACGGGAATGAAGCCCGTTTGCCGCCAATAGTTTGGCTGCCATTCGTGCTGCAGGCGGACGACGAGCGTCCAGGACCCCGTCCCGAGCGCTTGTGCCGATCCTGCCGTCGGCGTGAACGCGCCGTTCGCATCCCGCACTGCCAGGCTGGGCGCGAGGATATCGAACTCGTAGGCGAGGGTCGTCGTCGTCATGCGGGGCGCAACCTGACCGGGAAACCACGCCACGGATCCAAGCGTGCGCCCGCCGGGATCCACGTGCATGGGAATGGCCCATGGCGAGCTGTCTCCCAGCACCACGACCCACTCCTGGCCCGTCCACTGCTCCGGTGCGTGGTTGTCGAAGGTGGCGGTGAAGGCGATGCGCCCATCCGTGGCGCGCACGTCCGACACCCGCACGGCGACCGGCAGAGGCCCGGGCTCTGGCGGCGGCGGCATGATCGGCGCGACGGCCCCGCCCGGCGCATAGACGGCAATCTCGTCGTTCCACCAGATCGGCTGGCGCCCGGCGGGCGGAAACATCCACGGCTCGACCGCCGACCACAGAATCACCAGGTCTGGCACCTGCCCACTGAACCGCTCATACGGCCACGGCGTCAGCAGATGCATCATCGTTAGGTCCACGGCTCCGAGCAGCTGGGCATGGGACAGCGTCGCGGCCACACGGAGGGCGGGTACCGTCCGGAAGGGCGCCGGCATGTACACCGTGGTGCCCGCCGGCACGGCCTGGCGCAGCGCCTCGAAGGACGTCGGCGCGGGCGCTACGTCCAGCTCGAGGAACGCGGGCCTCACCCGGTAGAGCGACTCGGCGCCGTCGCGGATGAGGGGCTCGAACAAGTTGGGGTCCGCCAGCCGGCGCGCCGCCCGCTCCGGCAGCCCGGCCACCCACTCGTCCGTGGCACGGATGTATTCGAGTCCCAACCGCCGAACGGCTGCCGGCTCGAGATGGCGGAGCACGTCGAGATATTCGGGACCGGTGTGCGAGAGGAAATACTGGCGGTCGACAAAGCCCGAAGCGTTGGGGCGGCCGGTGGCGAAGGCCACGGCGGCGAAGGACAGGTCGGCCGGCGTGGGTGAGAACACGCGCGCGTCGACTGCCGTGTTGTCAGAAATGTACGCGGCAACGCGGTCGGACATATGCGGCATCGCATATCGCCATTGACCCGCGAAGCCTTCGCCGGGGTCCTGCCGCGACGGGCTGGCGTTTTCAATCGCGACGCCCTGTCCAATCGCCAGACCCAAGTTTCGGACGGGCGCCACGACCGTCGGCCAGGTGACGAGGACGATGAGCAGGGCGCCGGCGGCATAGCGCCAGCGCCCCGACGGCACACGGGACAGGCAAGGAACGAGCGCCAGCAGCAGGGCCAGGAGCGCAAGGTTGCGCGCGTGTCCAAAGAAGCGACTGAGAACCCAAGGCCCGGGGTCGTAGCGCAGCGCCACCCCGGCCAGCACCAGCAGGCCGACGCCAACCACCAGTGCCAGCACCAGGCGGTTGCGCCAGGCGAGGAGCGCGGCGACGCCGGCGACGACCACGGGGCCGACGCGCAGCAGACCAACGCCACCGGGCAGCAATTCGAACGAGCCGAGCGGCCGGTAGAACCCCGGATGGTCGACCCACCCGAACCTCAAGCCGGACGATCCCGAACCCGTGAGTGCCGCCGCCAGCGAGCCGCCCCCGAATGCCAGCAGCAGCACGGCGAGCACCAGCCCCGTCGCCGGCGAGCACCAGCCCCGTCGCAGGGCAGCTCGCCCGAGCGCCGCACGGTCGCGCCTGGATCGCACCAGGGCCACGGCTTCCAACCCGGCCCATAGGACGAGCACGATCGGGGCCAGTGTGGTGGCCAGCAGACCGAGAAAGCCGACCAGACCGGCGAGGGTCAGGGCGGCGGACCACGTCCGGCGCTCCGCTCGCGCCGCGTGCTCCAGCACCACGAAGGCCAGCGCATAGGACAGCGTATAGACGAACCGCCAGATATCCGGCAGCGCCGCGCGTTCCGATGCCCACGGCAGCTCCACGACCGGCCAATAGATGTCGGTCAGCGAGGCACGGATCCCAGCGGCCGGAATCCCCGCCGGGAGCGGAACCTGCACGATATCGACGGCGTCGCCGATAAAGGTCCACGCCCCGGCGGTGAGCAGCAACGGAGCCGTGAGCAGCACCGCGAATTTCGATGCGTACCGTAGGAGGGCCGTCACCACCACCAGGAAAAAGCCCGTCCACAGCCACACATCCAGGACTTCAGTGGTAAAGGCCAGATCCGGGCCAAAGGGCGGCGCCAGCAGCCCGATCAGCAGGCCGGTGCCGTGGTGGTAGGACGCCGGCAGGTCGGGAGTCCAGAAGAACACCGGCGGAAACTCGCCCGCGCGGATTGACGCGGCCAGCCCGAGATGGTTGATAGCGTCCGGAATCGACAAGAGCTGCCGACCGGCGAGCGCCACCCAGCAGAGCGCCAGCACGGCAACCGCGAACCCGGCGACCGTGCGTGGCTGGGCGCGGATCCGGTCGGGAAATCGCCACGCGAGGGCCGCACCGGCGGCGACAACGACGGCCCAGGCCACGGCCGCCCCTGCGAGCCCCGGGACGACGTACATGACGAAATTTGCGAGCAAGCCCCAGAGGGCGAGACCGACCACCACGCCCTGCGCGAGGGCCATGCGGTCGTCGGCTTGCCGCAGCGCCACGCGAACCACCACGTAGCCCACCGCGGCCAACGCGACGAGCTCCGCCAGCAGCAGCAGCAGGCCCGGAATCACCGTCGGATCGACCATCAGTCAGGCAATCTCCACAGGCCCGCCAGCGGTCCTCGTCGCAGCCGCATCACCTGATACCGGCCGGGCCGCACCGCGCCACATCCTGGCGCCTCCTCATGCGGTCGCTCCACACGTCGATCTGGCTTGAGCATGGCGCTCGTCGTGAGAGACGCAATCCCCCGGCGAGTCTACGGGAGCGGCCTGACGGCCACGGGGTGCTCGACAACCGCGTAAGACGCCTCCCCGCCCTCGGCGATCGTGATCCTCACCACCGGAATGAACGCGGCGTCTCGCCAGGAGTTCGGTCGCCATTCGTGCCGCAGGCGAATAGCCAAGGTCCAGGCGCCCGGATCGAGGCTGCCTTCAGTAGACGCCGCGGCGACCCAGCGGCCATCGGACTGTCGCACGGCCAGCGTTGGACCACGGACATCGAGCTCATAGGTGTGGGAGTCAATCTCGGACCCGGGCGCGACCTGACCCGAGAACCACCGGACGGGCGCGGGCATGCGCCCGCCGGACAGGAAGGCTGTTGGAATAGCCCACGGCGAATCATCTCCGGCAACGATCACCCAATCTTGGCCGGACCATTGCTCCGGGTCGAGAACGTCCCAATTCACGGTGAAGACGAAGCTCTGGTCCCGGGCGAAGGCGTCGGACAACTGAACGCTCACGAGCGGCGCTTCGGACTCGGACGGCGGCGGCGACATGATCGGCGCCACCGCTCCCTCCGGCGCGTAGACCGCAATTGCATCGGTCCACCAGATCGGTTGACGACCGCCGGGCGGGAACATCCACGGCGCGAAGCTCGTCGACGTGATCACAAGATCGGGGGCATGCCCGTCCAACGGTTCGACCGGCCAGGAGGTCAGCAGGTGCAGCCGTGTCCCAGGCACGGACCCGAAAAGCCGCGCATGAGACAAGGTCGCCGCAACCTGGAGCGCTTCCACCGTCCCGAAGGTTGCGGGCAGATAAACCGTCGCGGATGCAGGCACGGCCTGCCGCAGCGCCTCGAACGACTCCGGCGTGGGCGGAACATCCAGCGCCGAAAAGGCGGGCCGCACGCGATAGAGCGTGTCGGGTCCGTCACGCACGATGAGGTCGAACAGCCCGGGGTCCGCCAGCCATTGCTGCGCCCGAGGCGCAAGAACAGATATCCAAGCGTCGGTCGCATGGATGTACTCGACCCCGAGCCGCCGGATGGCACCCGGCTCGAGATAGCGCGCGATGTCCAGGTATTCCGGACCGAGCCTGGGATACATGTGCACGTGGCCGAAGAACCCAGACGCGTTTGGGCGGCCGGTGGCGAAGGCCACGGCGCCGAGGCCAGGCGTGGACGAGAACACCCGCGTCTCGACCGGCGTATGGTCCCGCAGGTAGGCAGCCACGCGGTCGGATACGAACGGCATCTCGTAACGGCCTTGGTGCGAATAGCGCGCGGCGGCCTCCGCCGGCGGCACGTTTGCATTTGCGACCTCGATCCCGTGTCCGACGGCCAGGCCGAGGTTGCGGACGGACGCCGAGACCGTTGGCCATATCACGAACGCCACGAGCAGCGCGCCGGCGGCGTAGCGCAAGCGCGCGGGCCGCAGGTTCGCGAGACGCACACTGAACGCGAGCAGAAACGCCAGCAGCGCAAAGCTGCGCGCGTGGCCGTCGAATCGGGCTAGGTCCCACGGGGCAGGGTCGTAGCGCAGCGCCATCTTGGCGAGCATCAGCACCGCAACGCCGGCCACAAGTGCCAGCACCAATCGGTCACGCCACGCCAGGGCCACCGCCATGCCGGCGACGATGATGGGGCTTCCAGCCGTGCCCAGCAGGCCAATTCCGCCCGGGCGCGACTCGAGTGATCCCTGCACCCACGAGCGCCACTCGTTGCCGTTCCACCCAATCGAGATTCCGGTCAAGTCCGTATTGGCGAGCGCTGACTTGAGGGTGCCGCCGCCGACGGCCAGCAGGACCAGCGCCAGCGCCATCCCGGCGCCTGACCGAAGCAGCGCCGATTCGGCGCCCGGCATCGGCAGCCCCCGGCTTCACCAGCTGCACGAGTTCGAGCACGCCCCACGCCGCCAAAATCACCGGAGCGACCGTGGCTGACATCACGCCCACGAAGCCGACCAACCCGGCGAGCGCCAGCGATGCCGACCACGAGCGACCTCCGGGATCCGCGGCGCGCTCGAGCACCACTAACGCCAACGCGTACGACAGCGGATGCCGCGGCAACCAGATATCCGGCACCCCGACAAACGGCGACGGCAACGGCCACTCCACGGACGGCCAGTAAATCTCTCCCAGCGACGCGCGGAGACCGGCGGAAGGGATGCCCGTCGGGACGGGAACCTGAAGGATGTTGGCGAATACGCCGCTTTGGGTCCAGACGCCATACCCGAGGAGAAGCGGGACGGTGACCAGCACGGCGAATCGTGACGAGCGCCGCAGGAGCGCCGTCACCACCACCAGGATGAAGCTCGTCCAGGCATAGGCGCCCAGCAGCTCGGTCACGAAGGCCAAGTTGGGTCCGAACGGCGGCGTCAGCGCCCCCACCAAGAGGTCCGTGCCGTAGTGATAGGGAGCGGCGACGCCAGGGCTCCAGAAGAAGCTTGGCGGAAAGCTGCCCGCACGAATCGCGCCGGACATCCCCAGGTGGTCCGGTGCGTCGGGAATCGTGAGCGCCTGTCGAGCGGCGAGGCCGATCCAGAGCAGCGCCAGCACGGCCACGGCAAACCCCGCCACCACGCGCGGCTCCGCTCGCATACGGTCGGGCGCGCGCCACGCCACGAGCGCGGCTAGCCCAAGCGTGACGCCCCAGCCCACGGCCGCGCCCGCGAGGCCCGGCCACAGATACATGAGCAGGTTGACCAGCACGCCCCAAAGCGCCGGGCCGACCACCAGGCCCTGCGCCAGCGCCATGCGGTCGTCGGTCTGGCGGAGCACCACGCGCACCACGATGAAGCCCACCGCGGCCAGCGCAATGAACTCCCCGGCCAGCACCAGCAGTCCCGGAAGGACCGCCGGATCAACGCTCACGCCGGCGGCCTCGACGCGACCGCCGCATATCTACCCAATTCGCTTGAGCTTTCGATCCGTCCCATCCTGATCGGTGCCAGCGTCCATGCTACCCATCGCGCACGGCATCATGGACCGCATAGGACACCTCGCCGTCGGCGGTCACCGTCACCTTCAGCACCGGGATCAGCGCGGCTTCCTCCTGCGCCAGATAGGTGCCACGGTCCACCTCCCGCCGCAGGCGCAGCGCCAGCGTCCAGGCGCCCGGGCTCACGGTCCCGGCCGACGATTGCTCCGTCCGGTACGCGCCGTCGCCACTCCGCACCGCCAGACTGGACGTCCTGGCATCGTAAGCAAAGCCGTGTGTCGTCGTCCCTCGCCCCCGTATCACCTGGCCGGCGAACCACTGCTCCACCAGCGGCGTCCGCCGGTCAGCCTCCAAGTGCGTGGGGATCGCCCACGGCGATTCGTCAACGCTGATGAGCACCCAGTCTTGCCCTGTCCATCGGTCCGGCGAGTGATCGTCGATGGTCACCGTGAATGCCATCCGCCCGTCCACCACCCGCGCGTCGGACACCTGCACACGCACCGGCCGCGGCTCGGCCTCGGGGAGCGGCGGCATGATCGGCGCGATCGCCCCGTTGGGCGCATAGATGGCCATCTCGTGGTTCCACCAGATCGGCTGCCGGCCCTCCGGCGGAAACACCGACGGCTCGAGCCCAACCGGCACGAGCACCAGGTCCGGCGTCTCCGTGCCCAGCCGTTCAGTCGGCAGCGGCGTGAGGGCATGCACCCTACGCAGCGCATATTTGAGCACGCCGAACAGCTGCGCCTCGGGGGAAAGCACCGACGCCACGCGCAGGGTGGTGTCCCTCTCGAAAGGCGTGCCGGCCGGCCAGTACACCGCGGTACCAACGGGCACCGCCTGCCGCAGCGCCTCGAATGACGCCGGCGTCGGCGGCACGTTCAGCGCCAGGAACGCCGGCCGCAGCCGGTAGAGCGACTCAACGCCGTCCCGAATCAGCAGCTCGACGTACTCGGGGTCCGTCAGCCAGCGCCGCGCCCGATCCGGCAGCCCTGCCGCCCAGTCGTCCGTCGCGTAGATGTAGTCAATCCCCAGCCGCCGCATCGCGCCCGGCTCAAGATAATCGCGAGCATCCAGGTACTCGGGGCCCAAGGCATATCGACTGTGGAGCACGTTGGCGTAGCCCGAGCTGTTCGGCCGGCCGGTAGCGGCGCTCACCTTCCAGAAGCTCTCCTCCGGCACGAGCACGCGCGCGTCAAGCGGCGTGTGGTCCCGGATATAGGCCACGATGCGCGGGGATACAGCAGGCATGACAAACCGCCCCGGACCCCATGCAGCCTCCCCGTCGGCCTCCTGTGCGACCACCCCCGCGTTGGCTACCTCGACCCCCTGCCCCAGCGCCAGTGCCAGGTTGCGTATCGGCCCGCTGCTGGTCGGCCAGATGACCAGGCCGACCAGCAGCGCGCTCGCCCCGTAGCGCCAGCGGGGCCGCAGCCCCGCCAGGCGGCCGCTCAGCGCCAGCAACACCGCCGCCAACGCGAAGTTGCGGGCGTGCCCCGCCAGCCGGTCGAGGTCCTGTGGGAATGGCGTATAGCGCAGCACCAGCCCGGCCACCGCCAGCAGCACGGCGCCGACTGCTAGCGCGAGGACTATCGGGTCCCGCCTAGCCAGCACCGCCGCGATCGCCGCCGCGACCACCGGCCCAATAGCCAACAGGCCCACGCCGCCCGGTCGCGCCTCGAACACGCCCAGCAATCGCCAGTCGCCTGAGTTGCCACTCCACCAGAACACCACGTTGGACGACCCCGCGCCGTCCAGGAGTCCCGTGAACACGCCGCCGCCAGCCAGGAGCAGGAGCACGGCGAGCGCCAGCCCCGTGCCCGGGCGCAGAACGGCGCGCCAGGCCAGGGCTCGCACCCGCCGTGCCTGCCCCAGACGCACCGCCTCCAGGGCCGCCCATAGCCCGAGAACCACGGGCGCGAGCGTTGTCGACAAGAGACCGAGGAAACCGACCAGCGCCGCGAGTGCCAGGGTCACCGGCCAGGCCTGGTGCTTGGCACCCGCGAGGCGCTCCAGCACGATCAACACCAGCGCATATGCCAGCGGGAACGAGGATTTCCAGATGTTGGGCAGCCCCGCTTCTCGCGGTGCCCACGACTCCCCCACCGCCGGCCAGTAGATATCCCCCAGCGATGCGCGCAAACCCGCTTCCGGCAGCCCCGCTGGGACGGGACCCTGCAGAATTCCATTACCCGCGCTCGTCCACGTCCAGGCGCCGGCCGTGAGCAGCAGCGGCGCCAGCAGCAGCGCGATCCGCCACGACCCGCGAGGCAGCAATGCGGTCACCACCACCAGCGCAAAGCTCATCCAGGCATAGGCGTCCAATAGCTCGGACCCGAATCCCAAATCGGGTCCGACCGGCGGGGTCAGCAATCCGACGAGGAGCTCGGAGGCGTGGTGATAGCGCAGGGGCTCGCCCGGGTTCCAGGGCAGCTCTGGCGGAAACCCGCCCGCCCGGATCATGGCGGCCATTCCCAGGTGGTGCTGCGGATCGGACAAGCTCAAGACCTGGCGGCTGGCGAGCGCCATCCAGAAAAGCGCCAGGACCGCCACGGCGAACCCCGCCGCCACGCGCGGCCGCGGCCGGATGGCGTCAGGCGCCCGCCAGACCAGCACCGCGCCCAGCGCGAGCGTGACGCCCCAGCCCACCGCCGCGCCTGCCAGCCCTGGGACGGCATATAGCACGAAGTTGGTGATCAGGCCCCAAAGCGCCAGGCCAACCACCAGGCCCTGCGCCAAGGCCATGCGATCGTCGTCTTGCCGCAGGGCTACCCGCACCACGACATAGCCCACCGCGGCCAGCACAGCGAGTTCCGCCAGCAGCAGCAGCAGGCCAGGCACGACGGCCGGGTCAACGATCAATCAGTCAACCTCCGCAAGACCGTCACTGACCAGCGCCACAAGGCTCAATCGATGAGGCCGAGCTTTCGATCCGGTCACGTCCTGATAGGCGCTGACGCGACCGCTGCGCACGTCATCAAGCGTGACCATGGCGCCGGCCTCGCTCGATTCGTGCACGGCGAGCACCAGCGCCACGGCGGCCTCACCGACATTGAGGTCAACTTCGACGGGGTTCCCTGAATCGATGGCTTCGGCCAGCTCGCCAAGCTCCAGGGCGATCAACTTGCGGTCGGCCTGGGTGAACGGAAGGTCGTAGCGCGCCAGGCGGTCGCTCCCAAAGAGATCCGCCGGTCAGCGGGTCCAGCGCTAAGTCGGGCGCCAGGGCGAGCACGTCGGCATCGTCGAGCGGCTCCGCGCCGCCGCGCCATACCTGCAGCGGCCGACCACTGCGAACCCCGAACGTTTCGAGCCGGCCTTCCGACCCCAGCACCGCACTCAGATTGTTGCCAGCGTCCGGGGCCGAGAGCTCAAGCCCCCAGGTGCCGGCGGCGCCCGAGGCGAACCCGAGCATGGCCTGCAGCGAGTCGGGCGCCGTGGCCTCGAACGTGTCCGGCAAGTCCCCGCGGAATCGCGCGTACATGCCGCTGGGCGCTTCGTCGATGCGGCCGGTCGTGCGCACCGGCTCCAGCAGCCGCGTAATCCCAGCCACTCGGTCAACGGGACCCATGAGGTACTGGATCATGTCGGCGTAGTGCACGCCCACGTCCATCAGCGGGCCGCCGTCCTCCCGGAAGTGCCGCCAGGGAGTGATGAGCATCGCGTCGCCGCCGCCGGCCCGCAGCTCGACAATCGAGCGCGGCTCGCCAATGGCGCCGGCGTCCAGCAGCCCTCGCGCGAGCCGGAGGATCGGATCGCGGCGGTAGTTTTCCGCGACCGAGACCATGCACCCAGAGCGCGACGCGGCCGCGCGAATCCGGGCGCAACCCCGGATGGTGACCGCCAGCGGCTTTTCGACGAGCACGTGCAGGCCGGCGTCCAGCGCCGCGGCAGCCGCGACGTGATGCGCGCCGGCGGTGGTGACGATGTCCGCCGCCACTAGCTCAGGCCGTTGCGCCTTCGCCTCCGCGATGCCGGTGCAGGCGGCCGGACGGCTGCCCAGCAGCTCCGCAACCTCGCCGGCCACGAAGTCGGCCCGCTCGCGGTCCACGTCGACCACCGCGGCAAGCTCGATGAGGCCCGGTCGCACCCGCGCCAGCTCGACGAAGCCCCGCAGGTGCCGCCGTCCCATGCCGCCGCACCCGACCAGGGCGAATTCATGCGCCATGCGATTCCCTCATGCAGCCCTAGGGCACGATGATACGTAGGACCTAGGTGAGGGCGCGAAGTTGCAGCAGGCGTCCGCCGTCGTCTGTTATATAAATCTCCCCCGCCTCGTCCTCGCCGAACGACGTGATGCGGGCGTCCACCTCGCCTTGAAGCGTCATCTGCCATGCGCCAGCCGCATCGCGCCGCAGGGTCCAGAGCTTGCCGCTGCAGTAGTCGCCGAACACGTAGGCGCCGACCAGCGCCGGATACGCCGCGCCGCGGTAGACGTAGCCGCCGGTCACCGAGCAGCCGCCGTCGCGGCCATAGACGCCGATCGGCGGCGTGAAGCGCAGCGAATTGCAATCGGGACTGCCCTCAACAAAGCAGCTGTGGCCTTCCATGAGTTTCCAGCCATAGTTTTCGCCACCAGAAGACGACACCGGGGCGAAGTCGATCTCTTCGAAGCTGTTTTGCCCGACATCGGCGATATAGAGGTCGCCGGTGGCGCGATCGAAGGAGAAGCGCCACGGGTTGCGCAAGCCGTAAGCCCAGATTTCGTCACGGGCAATGGACTCGCCGACGAATGGATTGTCCGGCGGCACGCGGTAGACGCCGGGCTCGTTCACGTCCAGACGGAGAAGCGTGCCAAGCAACGTATCCAGACGCTGCCCGTGGCCTTGCGGATCGCCCGCCGCGCCACCGTCGCCCAGCGCCACATAGAGCATGCCGTCCGGCCCAAATGCCAGCATGCCGCCGTTGTGATTCCGGTAGGGCTGCTCCTGCGTCAGCAGCACCTGCGCCGATGCGGGATCGGCACGGTCCGGATCATCGGCGACGCGGTACTCGGCCACCACGGTATCGCCTCCCAGATCGGTGTAGTTGACGAAGAAGCGGCCATTCGAGGCGTAGTTCGGGTGGAAGGCCAGACCCAACAGTCCACGCTCGTTGGGACCCGAATCGATGATGGCGGCGATGTCCAGGAACGGTTGCGGAGCAAGCTGACCGTCGGCCACGATGCGAATGCGGCCTTGCTTCTCGATCACGAATAGACGACCCGAGCCGTCGCCGGCGTGTCCGGCGTAAACCGGACGCACGAGGCCGTCCACCACGACATCGGCGGCGAGGCCGCGGAGCACCGGTGACTCGGGAGTCGCTGTCGGTGTCGGTTCAGTGGTGGGCGTGGGCTCCGGGGTTGCCGTTGGCGTCGGAGACGGCGGTCGGTGTCGGGGCGGATGTGGGCGTGGCCGTCGTAGCGAGGGCGGAGGCGCCGGTGGGCGCGGGCGATGGCTCCGGCCGCGGCGCCGTGGGACGCGCGACTACCGCTGCCGCAGTCTCCGCAGTCGTCGGGGCTATCGCCGGGGCCGTCGCCGGAGTCTCAGCGCCGTCCGCCGTCCCGCCGCTGCCATCGCAGGTGCCGCCGGCGGCGACGGCTAGCAGGATTGCGGCCAATGCCAACCGTGCAGGGTTCATGCGGTGGCGCTTCGCAGCGCTTCAACGACGAGCAGAGTCACGAGTGAGAGAATATCCGCCGTGAGCCGCTGCCACGTCGGCCGGCGACGCAATCTGGCGGAGGCACATGGAAAGACTCAAAGGAAAAGCCGCGCTGATCACTGGGGGCGGCACGGGCATCGGGCGTGCCATTGCGCTGCGCTTCGCGGCGGAGGGCGCGCGCGTGGTGATCGCGCAACGCAACGCCGAGGCGCTCGACGCCACCGTCGCCGAAATCGAGGCGGCCGGAGGTTGGGCCCGGGCGGTGCCGACCGACATCACGCAGACCGACCAGGTGCTCGCGCTCGTCGATCAGGCGATTGAAGTGACCGGCCGGGTGGACATCCTGGTCAACAACGCCGGACGCACCGGTCGCGCGGGGGCGTTTCTCGATGTCGATCTCGACGTCTGGCGCAACTTCATCGAGACCAATCTCACCGGGCCGTTCGTCATCGCGCAGGCGGTGGCGCGCCACATGGTGTCGGCCCGAGTCCCCGGGCGGATCATCAACACGGGCTCGGTGGACTCGTTCGCCTCCGAGATGCAGGCCGCGCCCTACGCCGCCAGCAAGGGCGGCCTGCTGATGCTCACGCGCAGCATGGCCATCGAGCTCGGCGCGCACGGCATCTCGGTCAATCTGCTGGCGCCCGGGCCGATCCTGGTGGACAAGAACGCCGCGCGCTATCAAGACCCGGCGCTGGTGGCCAAGCGCACCGAGGCGATTCCCCTAGGCCCCTTCGGACGGGTTGAGGACGTGGCCGCCGCGGCGCTCTTCTTGGCCAGCGACGAGTGTCAATACATTACTGGGAGCGCCATCACCATCGACGGCGGAACGCTCGCCAAGGCGCACTTCTAGAGCGCGACGTCGTCCAGCGGCCAGATCGGCCGGCGCAGGCGCGTGTAGTGGTGCTCCCGCGGGTCGAAGCGGTGCTGCGCCGGGAACGCGACCCGATGCACGCTGCCCGCGATGGGCTCGTAGGCGCCGCGAAAGTGGTTGGCGGACTTGACGCCGATCCATGACAGGCGCTCGGGCTCGAAGCCGAGCATGCGCGGTCCCTCCAGATCGAAAACCTGCATGCGGAGCGTCGCCACCGCGACGTGGACGCCGCCGATGCGCAGCAGCGCCGACGGCCCGAAGTTCTGCACCATGCCCGTATACATCGGACCCGTGATCGGGAATTGGAGATCCAGCAAGCGCTCGACCACCGCGGTGGCGCGCACGGGCGGTCCCTGGTCGGGAGCCGATTTGCCGCCCACGTCCACGGTGATTTCGGCGCCCTCACCGGCCTGCTGGGCAATGCCCACAACCTCCGGGTCGCACAGGGTGACGATGAGGGCATTGGAAAGACCCGCATCCAGAAACGCCCGCAGCATGCCGACCGAGTCGCCCGGCGCGCCGCCGCCGGGATTGTCCTGGGGATCACCAAATACGGCCGGCCAGCGGTTGACGGCGCGCGCCGTCCGCAACGCGTCGTCCCAGGAGTCGAGGTCGGGCAAGAACTGGTCGCGCTGGGCGTAGATCCAGCCGCCAAGCGCATCGGCTTCCCGCCGCGCCAGGGCCGCGTCCCGGTCGGCGACCACGATGATGGACGCTCCGGCGTCGTGGATATCCGCCCAAGGAAATCCGGGCGCCACCGACGCTGTGAGAATCCCCGGCTGCGTCTCGAGCGCATGGGCGCGGGCGACGATCGAGTCGAACGGCTCGCGCCCGGTGAACTGCCCGCCCGTCCAGAGCATCGGCAGTTGCCGCCACGCCATCACCGGCGCCAGCTCGCCGCGCAGCGTCCCGACGATCATGGCCGAGGCTTCGAGACCCCGCTCCAGGAAGTCGGTGTGCGGGTAGTTGTCGCACGGAATCAGCGCGGTCGTGGTGTCGCACATGCGCTGGCTGATGTTTCCGTGGAGGTCCAGCGTGGCGATCACCGGCGGGTCGTCCCCGATCACCTCGCGGATGCCGCTGAGCAGATCGCCCTCGCCGTCCTCGATGTCCTCGATGACCATCGCGCCGTGAAGGTCCAGCAACACGCCGTCCACCGGAGCGACGTTCGCCAGACGCTCCAGGAATTCGCTCTTCAGCCGCCGCCACGCGTCCGCCTCGACCGGCGCCGACGGCTCGGCAAAAGTCCACAGCACGGGCGCAAGCTCGAAGTCGAACTCCTCGGCGCCCGCGATGAAGCCCCCAGCGCCCGAGTTGACGCCGCGATGGACGTCGATGATCTCGTCGCCCCGCAGGAGCCCGCGGCCGGTTACCGAGAATGCCTCGTAGGGCGTCGCGACGGGAGTGAACGAGCTTGATTCGTGCGCGATGGCGCCGATGGCAATACGCATGGGCAAGGCCCTGCACAAGCGTGCCGGCGAACCGTGGCACGCATCCGTGCCGACCGTCAACGCGTCGGGGCGTGCTCCTGACGGTGTTCCAGCACGACCCGGCAGTAGTCGGCGCGCTCAGCCCCGGGCGCGTCAGGGGCGATATCCGGTCTGTGCGCCGCGACCCAGCCCAGGTCAGCGAGCCACGCCGGGGCAATCTGTTCGACATCGGCTTCGGCGAGAGGCGTCACGGGATGCTCCGCGTCACGCCAACATCAAGCGTTCACCCTTCGGTTCAGGGATTGGATCCCCGAAATCTCGCGCAGTATCAAGCCAAAGGTCCATCGCCTGGTTGACGTTCCGCAAGGCCGCCTCCTGGGTGTCGCCATGAGCCACGCATCCTGGAAGCTCGGGCACTTCGGCGACAAATACGCCGTCTTCCCTGCTCCAGTAGATGATGATTTCGTACTTGTGCATCAGTCGTTCATCTCAAGCCGGTATCTCGGCAGTGGATCATTTTGCTTTCGTCATTCCCGCGAAGAGCCTGCCCCGTACTCGATACGGGGCGGGAATCCATCCCCAACTCGACCGCGGTCGAACCAAGAGCGGTGTGCGTTGACCACCGGACGACAGGCCGCCATTCCGCACTCGCATAGCAGAATGACCCACTACCGAAAGCTTAATCGCCACGCGCCGGGCGGGTCGGGCGCGTTGTGCGGCCCGTGAGCCTGCCCGCCCAGGCCAGCCAGCCGCGAGCGGCGGCTTCAACCTCGGCTTCGGTGACGGTGGTCATGGGTTGTCCCAGGGGTTGATGACGCCGATGTCCATCCCCTCAAAGTCCCGTACATTCCGGGTGGCGATCGCCAAGCCGTTCGCCTTGGCTGTCCCGGCAATGAGAGCGTCACCGACGTCGACGGCCCGCCCCGCGTGGCGTGCCTGGGCGCGCAGTTCGGCCGCCCATTCGGCGGCCATGCGGTCCAGCGGCAGGATGCGCGCGGCGTGCACCGCCATGATGCCCGACTGTGCGGCACGCAACCGGCTGCGGCGGGCTCCGGGAGGAAGCAACCGCAAACCATACTCGAGTTCATGTAGCGCCACCGCCGACAACCACAAGTCGTTTTGCTGACGCAGGAACCGCATAACGCCCGGATGCGGCTGTTCCCTGGTCATCTCCGACAGCACGTTGCTGTCAAGGAGATAGCCGGTCATTCGGGATCGTCGTCGATGAAGGGGATGGCCCGCGTGGACTTTCGGTCCCTAGGGATCTCCAGATTCGTGCCGCGCGGCATATTTTCGATCAGCCATTGGCCCAAGTGCATCTCGGGAGGCGACTTCTCCCGCCACACCCTCTCAGGCACGACAACAAACGGCCGCCGGACGCCGATGCGCTGCGGCCCCTCTTCCTCCGCCAGCCTCAGAATTTCCGACAACCGGGCCTTCGCCTCGGCGACGGTCCAGACGCGGTTTGTCTCGGAGCGCTCCATTGCCGATGTTCCCGTCGAAAGTTTACACTGGTCTAGTATAGACTAGATCTACAATCGCTGCTCGGAACGGAAAGCGCGGTTGCGCGCGTCCAGGGTCGATCCATCGGGCCAAGTGAGCTTGCGACACGCATCGCCCAGCGCCTCGACCGGCAGGCCGGGATTCAACGCGCCGCCGCGTGCTCCTGGCGTTGCCTCGCGCGGGCTCGGCGCTTGCGGCCGGTGTAGGCGTGCGCGGCCACGGCGAGCACGAAGACGGCGCCCACGGCGACTGTGGGCCAGATCCAGGTTCCCGGCGTGAGCCGCAGACGGTGGGCGTAGGTCATCGGGCCGGGGCCGCCGGTGACGTCGACCTGGATGGTCCAGTCCAGGTCATCCGGCGCGCGCTCGATCATTTCGTAGAGCGTGCCGGTATAGAGCGCGTCCCAGGGGCCGAGCAGGCCGTCGGACGTGAGGGCCATGATCGAGACCTGGGCGTCGGTCACCCGCTCGCCGCTGCCCAACTCGCGCAGGTCGATGGAGTAGTCGAGCCAGCCCTCGGTGAGGATGGCAAAGGCCCGAATCTGATAGGGACCGCGGTCGCCGCTGAAGACCAGGCTGCCGCCGTGCGCGGCCGCGGCGCTGGGCAGCGCGAGCATGACGATGGCGGCAACGATCAGGGCTACACGCCGCCACGGGATGGCGCCAAGTTCCCTCAATTCGGCTGCTGCGGGAGGGGTGCGGGTTTCCGCTTTCGGAGGCGTCTGCCTAGTCCAGAACGGGCGGGTCTGAGACCCGCCCCTACGCCAAGCATCCGGCGCGCCTGCAAACTCAACGGTCCTGGATTCCGGCTTCCGCCGGAATGACGGAGGGGGCGATGCGTCACTCCCCGCGGCTGGGGCCGTACGTCTGAGATTCCTCGCTCCGCTCGGAATGACAATTGGGGCGGGAATGATCGAGGGGTTGCGTAGGGATCTCCTTCCGGCGGACTGACGGAGCGAGCGACGCGTCGCTCGCCGCGGCCGTGGCCATACGTCTGAGATTCCTCGCTCCGCTCGGAATGACAAATGGGACGGGAATGACAGAGGGGACAGGAATGACAATGGGCGCGGGAATGACGAAGGGGGCGGGAATGACGGCGCCCGGTCAGGGCAGATTGACCCGCTACGGATTTGAGGGCGGCGGCCACTCACGTTCCCGCCCCCGCCGACCCAACCACGCGCTGCAGTGCGGCTTCGAGCTCGGAGGCGCCCACCATGCCCTCGAACCGCGCGCTGACAACACCGGCGTCGTCGATCACAAACGTCCACGGCTCCGTTTGCAGACTCCAGGCCTGGAACGCCGGCGTGGGCACCAGCCGCCCCTCGGACCGGGCGATGGCTAGGTCGAACGGCTCCAGGTGAATGAAGCGCACGCGGTCGCCGTAGGTCGCGTGGAGCGACGGCCACCTCTTCGTATACCGGCCCGCACATGTGTGAGACGCAGAACCGCGGGGTGCTGAACTGCACGACCAGCGGGCGCCCTTCCGCGAGCGCCTCGGCCACGGTGAGGGCATACATATCCAGCACGGGATCCGTGGCGCTGGAAAGCCGTTCCACATGGGCGACGTCGTCCAGCGTGGGATGGTCGATCGGGGGCGCGGCCATGCCGACGCCCAGCGCTGCCGGCTGCGAAATCACGTTGAACGCGGCCCGCGCCCGGAACTCATCGGCGTCCGGTGGTTCGACCGTCAACTCGGCGGACCAGATGCCGGGAGAGTCGAAGTCGGCCGCCTCGACCACGTAGTAGCCGCGCGTGTCGCTGTGCATGTGCACAATGCCATCGTCGTGGACATGCGGGGTCGTGGCGCGGGTCTCATGAAACACCGCGGGCCGCGAGAACTTGAAGTCCGTCGCGTCCCCGTCAAGCAGCGAGAAGCGCACCTCCACCACCGCTTGATCGATGCCGACGCCAGCGTTCGTCACCACCGTGAAGGGGAATCGGCTGGGGCCGACCACGAATTCCGTCGCCGTGGGGAAGACGTTGACGTCGGTGCGCCCGGCCGGTTCGCCGCACGCGACGAAGGCAATTCCGGCGGCGGCACCCAGGCCCACAAGCAAGCGGCGCCGCGAAATGCCAACAGGTGCGGGCCGCCTCACCGACGCCCACAGTCCGGCGGCGGCAAGCTGATACCCTCGTGACTCATTGGCACAGACGCCCTCGCACTATAGCGGGCAAGCCGGGTTGGTGGCCGCACCAAAACTGACCGAGAGCGACCAGGACCACCTGCGAGCGATCTACGACGCCGGGGGCGCGCGGGCGCTGATTCCGATGGGCCGCGTGGCCGAGGTCGTGGGCAATTCGCCGGCCACGGTGACCGTCGCGGTGAAACGGCTGCACGCGCGCGGCTTGGTGGACTACACGCGCTATCGAGGCGTGCGCTTGACGCCCGACGGTGAGCGCCTGGCCCTGGAGATGGTGCGGCACCACCGCCTGATTGAGCGATTCCTGGTGGAGTTCCTCGGCTATGACTGGAACGAGGTGCACGAGGAGGCCGACCGCCTGGAGCACGCGATATCCGAGGAGCTCGAGCGCCGCATCGCGGCCCGGGTGTCGGACCCCACGACCGATCCCCACGGCGACCTCATTCCAACCGAGGCGCTTGAGGCGGTGGACGACGGGGCCGTTACGCTGACCTCCGCCACAGCCGGGCAGCGCGTCACCGTGGCCCGCGTGTCCGACCGTGACCGCGCGATTTTGGCCTACCTCGCCGAGATCGGCCTGGTGCCGGGAGTGTGCGTGCACGTGCATGAGCACCTGCCCTTCGACGGTCCGCTCGAAGTCCGCATCGGCGATCAGACCCATCACCTGGGGCGGTCGGTCTCCGATCGCGTGTTCGTGCTGCGGGACGACTCGGACGCGGCGCCCGGCGGCGACTGAGGCGTTTGCCGTTCATATGGGCGGAGCGGGGCGGGTTTGAAGCCAGCCCGGTCCCGCGGGAACGACGAGAGGCGGCGGCCGTAAGGAGTTGACAGGCGTTGTGCACATTCGCCTGCCCCTTAGATTCCTCGCTCCGCTCGGAATGACAATTCGTGTGGGAATGACTACGGGGTGGGGCCTGGATTCCGGCCCCGTATCGAGTCCGGGGCAGGCTGTGCGCCGGAATGACGACGAATGGTGCGTGCGTCGCATTAAACGACCGAGGCCCCGCCAAATGACGGGGCCTCGAACGTTGTTCGGCTCGAACTAGAAGTCCATGCCGCCCATGCCACCGCCGCCGGCGGCTGCGGCTGCGGCCGCGGCGACTGCGTCCTCGTCGTCGGGCGCGTCGGCGATCAGGGCTTCGGTGGTGAGGATCATGCCCGCGATCGAGACGGCGTTCTCAAGGGCGGACCGCGTGACCTTGGCCGGGTCGATCACGCCGGACTTGACCAGGTCCACATAGTCCTCGTCGACCACGTCGAAGCCGATGTTCATGGAACCCTCGGCCTGCTGCCGACGACGAACCTCCTCGATGACGACCGATCCGTCGGCGCCCGAGTTGGTGGCGATCCAGCGCAGCGGCTCTTCCAGCGCCCGGTGCAGCGCCTGGGCGCCCACCAGCTCGTCGCCGCCGAGGGTCTCCTCGATGCCGTCGAGCGCGCTGGCGGCGTTCAGAAGGGCGATGCCGCCGCCGGGGACGACACCTTCCTCGATCGCCGCGCGCGTGGCGGACAGCGCATCCTCCACGCGGTGCTTCTTCTCCTTGAGCTCGGTCTCGGTGGCCGCCCCGACGCGAATCACCGCAACGCCCCCGGCCAGCTTGGCCAGGCGCTCCTGCAGCTTCTCGCGGTCGTAGTCGGAAGTAGTCTCGTCGAGCTGGCCCTTCAACTGCGTGATCCGGGCCTGCACGGCCGACTCGTCGCCCGCGCCCTCAACGATGGTGGTGTCGTCCTTGTCGGCCACCACACGCCGGGCCCTGCCGAGATCTTCGAGGATGATGCCGTCGAGACGCCGACCCATGTCCTCGGAGATCACAGTGCCGCCGGTGACGACAGCGATGTCCTGCAGCATCTCCTTGCGCCGGTCGCCGTAGCCGGGGGCCTTGACCGCCAGCACATTGAGCACGCCGCGCAGCTTGTTGACCACCAGGGTCGCCAAGCCTTCGCCCTCGACGTCCTCGCCAAGGATGACCAGCTCTTTCTTGCCGGCCTGGGTCACCTTCTCCAGCGTGGGCAGGATGTCGTTGACCGAGGAGAGCTTCTTGTCGGTGATGAGGATCAGGCCATCCTCGATCGCCGCCTCCATGCGGTCCTGGTTCGTGATGAAGTAGGGCGAGATGTAGCCGCGGTCGAACTTCATGCCCTCGACGTACTCGATCTCGAACTCAAGCCCGCGGGACTCCTCGACGGTGATGGCGCCGTCCTTGCCGACCTTGTCCATCACCTCGCCGATGAGATTGCCGATGTGCTCGTCGTTGGCCGAAATCGAGGCGATCTGCGCGATCTCCTCGCGACCGCGAACCTGATTGGCGTCGCTCTTGACGCGCTCGACGACAATCTCCACGGCCGAGTTGAGGCCGCGCTTGATGATCATCGGATTGGCGCCGGCGGCCACGTTGCGTAGCCCGGCCTTGATGATGGCTTGCGCCAGCACCGTGGCGGTGGTGGTGCCGTCACCGGCGACGTCGTTCGTCTTGCTGGCCGCTTCCTTGATGAGCTGGGCGCCCATGTCCTCGAAGTTGTCTTCGAGATCGATGTCCTTGGCGACCGTCACGCCATCGTGGGTGACCGTGGGCCCGGAATATTTCTTGCCCAACGCCACGTTGCGACCCTTGGGGCCGAGCGTGGTCTTGACGGCGTTGGCCACCGTATCGATACCCTTGACCAGCTTGGCGCGGGCCTCGGTATCGAGCAGGATCTCTTTCGGCATTCTGTCGTTCCTCCGACTAGCCCGTTATCGGTGCCTGCGCGTCGGCGACCTCAGGCAAATGGCCGGTGAGGGCGCGCCGATGCCGCGGCAAGGGCTGTAGGGTGTATTCGCGCGCATCAAAGGCGCACAGAGTCCGTCCCGCAAAATTGTAGGGAGCGCCCGAGTCCAGCGTCAAGCTTGATTCGCCGCCGGACCCACCGCGAACGGCGCCGCGGAATCGCGGGCGTTGTGGCGGTTTCTCGGGGCGTGCCACACTGAAGCAACCCCTCCCGAGGCAGCTTGCGCCATGCGCCTGTCAATGCGAAGCGACTATGGGGTCCGGGCTCTCACGGACCTCGCGATGCATCACGGGCAGGGGCCGATCCAAAGCGCTGACGTGGCGCGCCGCATGTCAATCCCGCCGGTGTACCTCGATCAGGTGTTTAGTGCGCTGCGCAAGGCCGGATTGGTGCGGAGCACGCGCGGCCCCCAGGGCGGCCATGAGCTGGCGCGCGGACCGGACGCCATCACCATGAGCGACATCGTGACCGTGCTCGAAGGCCCGCTGCCGATCCTCGATTGCCTTGAAGACGCCTCGGCCTGCGACTTGACGGATACATGCTCGCAGCGGCCCGTGTGGGGGCGCGTGCGCCAGGCCATCCTGACATCTCTGAAAGAGGTAAGCGTGGCCCAGCTCGCCGTCGACATGCAGGAAGCGCGCGAGCGGCCCGCCTACAGCATCTAGTCATGCCGTTGGAGATAACCCGCCGCCAACTCGATGACATGGTGGCCCACGCCCGCGACGAGTCGCCCCTGGAGTGCTGCGGGATCATCGCCGGCACGGGCGACCGGGCCTTGGCGACCTACCGCACGCGCAACATCGACCAGAGCCGAGTGCACTACACGATCCACCCCGAGGATCACTACCGGGTCACGCGCGAGATCGAGGACGTGCACGAGTGGGATGTCCTCGGCTTCTATCACTCCCACCCCGCGAGCGAGGCGTTTCCCTCCGCCACAGACCTCCGGCACGCGCTGGAGTCCGGCTACAGCGAGGTCTCACGGTTTGTCATCGTCTCGCTGGCCGATCCGAACGCGCCGGTGGCGCGCTCGTTCTGGCTCACCGGCGGCAAAATCGATGAGGAGCCGCTGGTGATCGTCGCGGAGGAGGACTCCGATTAGCACCGCCGCGACCGCGCGCAGCTACGCGCCGACCACGGCCGTCGACGCTCCGCTCGACGACAAGCTCGACGCGCTGCGCCTGAGCTTGCACCGCATGGCGCGGGTGGTGGTGGCGTATTCGGGTGGTGTCGATAGCAGCTTGCTCGCCAAAGTCGCCCACGACACGCTTGGCGACGAGGCGGTGGCGGTGACCGCGCTTTCGGCCAGTCTGGCGGAATCCGAGCGCGCCGAGGCCGCCCAAGTGGCGGCGCAGATCGGCATTCGCCACGAGTTGATCGTGACGCACGAGCTCGAAAACGCCGACTATCGACGCAACGACCGCATGCGCTGCTTCCACTGCAAGGCGGAGCTTTTCGATTGCCTGCAGCATTACGCGGACGCACATGCGATTCCCTACATGGTCTACGGCCCGGTGGTGGACGACTTGGGCGATTTTCGGCCGGGCATGGCGGCCAGCCGGCAGCGGGGCGCGCGCGCGCCGATGGTTGAAGCCGGCCTGCGCAAGGCCGACGTGCGCGAGCTGGCCCGCCGCTTCGACCTGCCCACCTGGAACAAGCCGGCGCAGGCCTGCCTGGCGTCGCGCGTGGCCTATGGAACGGAGGTGACCGTGGAGCGCCTGAATCAGGTCGAGCGCGCCGAGGCGCTGCTGCGGGCCGAAGGGCTGCACGAGCTGCGGGTACGCCACCACGACGCCATCGCGCGGATCGAAGGGCATCGAGGTGCCGGTGGAGGCGCTGCCGCGGCTGGTCGCCGACCCGGAGCGCCGCCAGCGAGTCGTGGACGGCATCAAGGCGCTCGGCTTCGCCTTCGTCACGCTTGACCTCGAGGGGTTTCGGTCCGGATCGATGAACGAGGCGCTGCCGACCGTCGACGAGGAGACCTCGTAGGGGCAGCCCTCGTGGCTGCCCGGCGCGGCATTCCGAGGGCGCCCACGACGGGCGCCCCTACCAGAGGTCTTTCGGTGTAGGGGCAGCCCTTGTGGCTGCCCGTAGGAGGGGCCTTGCGCCGTCGCGAGTGTCAGCCCAAACCGTCGCCAATTGACGCGTCTATTCGGTTAGACGACAACCGCGCCGATCACCCGGATTCCGAGTCGCGGATCGCGCGTTCCTTCGCGAGCAACGCCGCCGCGTCGACACCGAGATCGGATAGTGGGCGCTGGGCCAGTCGCTCGCGCCACTCGCCGCGCGCCAGTTCACGCTCCACGGCACTGAGCACCACGGCGCTCATGGTGCGGCTGTGCGCGCGCGCGTGGCGCCGGAGCCGTTCGTGCAGGTCGTCGGGAATGTTGCGGACTTGGCGGTTGGCCATTTCATGAATCTCGCATGAATATTGCATGACACCGAGCGGCGAGCCGAAGATCCGGCTCGGTTCTCTTGCCTACGCCAGCATCGTTCCGGCCAGGACCATCAGGGCTGCGTTGCCGTGGAGCGCGGTCAGAATGTTGGTGGCGACCATGAGGCCAATGACGGTGAAGAGCAACACCATGTGCTGCACCGAGTAGCGCCGGATGGAGAACTTCGACAGACCGAAGGGGTCGTTGCGTTCCACGGACTGGTCGGAGAGCGGGTCCGGGCGGCTCATTGCATCAATCTCTTCCGGGACCAGCGGCATTGTGCCCGGAAGCTCGCACCCTCTCACCTTCCACGGTAGTGCCGCACGGTGCGCCCGAAGCGGCAGTCACGCAGGGCGCGGGATAATCAGTGATGGATGACCCTTCACCGGACCCGGACACTCGAGCCTATGGCTGCCACGGCTGGGGCTGCCTGATCGTGGTGGTGATCGCCGTGGTGCTGGTGATCTTGAACGCGACGGGGATCTGCGTCGCCACCTAGCCGGGGCGTCGGCGGCGGCGGTGGAGGCGGAGACGGCGGCTGCTAGCCAGTCGTGAGTCGGGTCCCGTCGGACGCGCAGATGCCGCCGGCCTCGCACGGCTGGTTTCCGACCAGTCGAACCGTGATCCTGCCAGCGCCCGTTGGCGTGAGGGTGAAGCGGTAGGCGTTGGCCGGCGCGCCGTTCATCACGTGGGGCGTCACGCTGGCGACCGTGGCGCCAGAGACTCTGACCGACGGGGTGTCGACAACGACGTCTACGACTGGCCGACTGAAGGCCACCACGACCTGCGGCGGATCACTTGATTCGAGCTCGACCACCGACGCATCGGGTCGGCCCGGGAACGCCGCCGTCAGCGGGCCAAGCGACGGCGCCAGCGCCACCGAGGGTAGCCGGTACGCCCGGGTCGGAAGGACGACATCGCTATTTGCGTGCTGCATGCGTAGCGAGAAAACCTCGGCTCCGGTTGTTGGATCCACTTCGGTTACCGATTGATCGGGCGGTAGGGATGTGTACGGGTCATCTTCAAGCAAACCGCGTCCCCAACTGACGAGCCAGTTCCCGTTGTCCATGGCTTCAACATGACCCTGCGATCGGGCGAACCGATCAAAGCCCCCATGCAGCGAGTGATGACGCACGAAGATGGCCTCGCCGTTGTCCGGATCGAGGGAATACTCGACCACGCGGCTGAACGCGCCGCTGACCCGCTCGCTCAGGCCCGTAGCAGGGTCCTCCAAACAGTGCCCGCCGTTGTCGAAGAGAATGAGATTGCCGTTCGGTAGGATTCGCGCCGCATGTTGTCCGCAAAACTCGCCGTACGGATCGTTCAGAATCGTCAGCGGCGCCGGGTTACCGTTGCGAGTCCACTCGTCGTCGCCGCGGTTGCTCCTGCCCAGACGCCAGACCACGGCTCCGGAGGTCCCATCGATCCGCAGAACCTGCGAGCAGCCGCGGAACGAGGCAATGATGTCCCCGTCGACGACCTCAAGCGAGTTGACATGCGCGTAGTCCCTTGGGAACAAGTGCTGCGCACAGTCTTCAATCGCCATGTGGTCCCAGGAGTTCCACCTGAACACCTCGGACTCTTGCGGCGTGATTTCCTGAATCACCGAATCCTCGGTGCCCTCGGTCGTGCTATAGGGCTCACCGTCGGCATTGGCAAACGCGCTCAAGTCGCGTCGCGCCGGTTCGTAGCTCAGGAAGACGTAGTTGCCGTTGGGTCCGATCACGAAGTCGTGCGCGGTGGTTTGCGTCAACGGAGGGACGACCTGAACTTCTTCCACAACGTCGAGATTTCGATCCAGCACGACGATGATGTTCGTGCGGCTCGCATCGCCTGCAACGTTCGAAATAAAGCCGGATCTTCTGGAGTATGAGTATGGATATTTTCCGTCCTCATGCAACTTGAAATGACTCCCGCTCCCCTGCCCATCGAACCGGCGGCGAAAGCGCGGCACACCGTTGGTGTCCACGATGGCGACGTGGGCGAATAGCCCGTCTTGTTGGGCTGCCGAAATCAGAAACAGCCCCGCGACGCCGCCGGGGTTTTCCGTCGTGATTTTCGGAAATTCATCGTAGACACAGTGCACGACAAATGACGTGCTGGCCCCGTCACTGCCGCTGAGAGTGATGGTGATATCGCTTTCGCCGGTCAGCCCCGCCACTTCGACCACGGCGTCTTGGCTGGGCCGCTGAATGCCGTTGACCGCCAGCCGGGTGTTCGCATCTTTGGCCGACATCGCGAGCGTCACGGTGTCGCCCTGGGTGCAGCCGATGGCGTAATGCCGCACCGCGGCGCTGAAGGCCGGATACATCGCGCGGGACGCCCCGGTTACGGCCAGGTCGCTGAGCTCGTGGGTCAGCGGCGGGTAGGCCGAGATGGCCCGAGCGGTCTTGCCCGCACCCGCGCCGTCGGCGTAGGTGGCGGTGGCCCGCAGGTAGCGCTGCGAGTCGGCGGCCGTTGGCGTGTAGGTGGCCGACGCGGCCCCGGCGATGACGCTCCAGCCCGTCCGGCCCTCCGACCGCTCCCAGGCCCACGTGACACTGCCGGTCACCCCGTCGGGATCGGAGAGCGCGGCGGTCAGCGTCGTTCCCGTGCGCGGCAGGACGGGCGCCAGCGAGACTCGGCCCGGCTCATCGACGTTGGCCACGGCAACCGTCACGTCCTTCGTCACGGTGTTGGATGCATCGGAGGCTTGCACCGTGATCTCATACACCCGGTTCGCATCGGCGTCCGATGGCGACTCATAGTCGGGCGCGGGACTGGGCGGCAGCAGGAAGCGAAGCACGCCGTCATCAATGGTGAAGCTGGCACTGTCCGCGCCCGCCAGCGACCACGTCAGGCTTGTCCGGGCCAGGTCAACCGTGGTGTAAGCGGCCACTCGCCAGACCCGGTTCTCCGCATAGCCAATGCTTGATGGACCTTGAAGGACCGGGTCCTCGGTCACATCCGACACGGTCACGGACAGGTCCGCCGTGACCGTGTCGTTGCCGTCACTTACCTGCACGGTGACTTCGTAGACGCCATCTTCGTCGGCGTCGTCCGGGTTTTCGTAGTCCTTGGCCGCCCGGAACGCCAGGACGCCGGCCGTACTCAGCGTGAACATGGCTTGATCTGCTCGGACGGTGTCACCCTCGGGCAGCGACCAGGTCAGGTCGGCGCCGGGCGTATCGGCGTCCGAAACCATCAGCGCGGCAACCGAGGTGGTCCCCTCGGTTGCCGTATACGTCCCTGGACCGGTAATGCTCGGAGCCTGGGACAGCAGCAGCTTCGCGGCGATCAATACGGCAATCAGCAAGAGGGCGCCAGCCAGGAACGACGAAACCGGCAGGACTCGCACGGGCCGGCTGAACAGCTTCACGTCACTGGTGGGTGGTCGGCGTAGCCCATGGAGTTGCCGCAACCGCCGGCCGGGCAGATTCCGCGCGGTGACCGGCCAAGGTGACGGTGACGATGGCCGGTGACTGCCATCGAGGAATGCCCACTACGTTTGGTTAGATTCGATGGAGCGGAAGACGGGATTCGAACCCGTGACCTTCTCCTTGGCAAGGAGATGCTCTACCACTGAGCCACTTCCGCCTGGCGGGGCCGGCCCGCCGAATATTCTAGCGCGGCGCGCCGCCGACCGCGGGCGTGTCGTCCGAGTCCGACGCGTCGGGGTCGGGGTCGTCGCCGAGCTCCTCGAGCAGGCGGGCGAGCAGCTCGGCGAGGGGCGCTCGATAGCCGGCGGGGATGCCGCGTTCGCCCAATGCATCGGCCAGGGCCGCGTCCGCGGCCCGGAAGTGCCAGGCGCGCACGGCCCGGTCGAGCGCCGGGCTGGCGGCGGTCACCACCGGCGTTTCACCGAGCAGCCACGCCGTGCCGCGGCCCTCGTCCGCCAGTCCCGCCTGCTCGACGAGGCGTCCAAGCTCACGCGCGGCGAACACGCTCGGCGCCCCCTGGCCCCGCGCCCAGCGATTGACCGTGCTAGGGCTCACGCTGACGCCGGCCGCCTGCAGCTCCGCCGCCACCTCGTCCAGCGTGCGATCGGCATAGCCCATGAAGGCCCGCAGCCGGCGGGCAAACTCGCCGCGTCCGGGCCTGGGGTCGTCGCTGGCATGCGAATCGCGGTTCATTCCGGGTTGAATGGTACCATTTCCTAAGAATACACTCTATTTTGACAGAAACAACCATATATGGCAGTATCTCCCAACACGAGGGTGGTCAGTTCTTACCCGTTATGAGTCGCAAGGCGGTTCCGGATGGCGCGTGCAGGACGGGTGGTGCACGCGCACTCCCAGGCAGCGGGCGACCGTGATCCCATGGCAGAACTCGCCTCGCGCTTGGCGTGCGAGCCGCAACTCGCCGCGCTGGAGGCAGTGGCGGCCTGGGCGGAGGACCAGGGCGTAACCGTGCAAGCGGTCAACGGCATGCGCGAAGTCATCGCCAGGTACGCCGCCGCCCCCGACGCTCCCAATCTCGACCTCGCCATGCGCGCGCGTCGGCGCAAGATCGTGGGTGAATTCCGCGAAGAGATGCGCGCCCTGTAATCCGAGCCGGCTGGCCTACGAAATCGGATCGAAGAACGTCAGGTCCTGGCCGAAGTTGTCCATGGCCTCGACCGCGTCGCCCCGCAGTCTGACCCGAATGTCGCGCGTGCGGTGCCGCAGAACGATCTCGCTGGTTGGCGGATCGAGCTTGAAGGCGATGCGCCGCCCGACGGGCGGCTCGGCCACCAGCAGATAGCGCCCCGTTCGCGGCCTGGTCGCGACCGCATCCTCGATCTCCACGCCGGCCACGTCCGCCCAGGCGGGCATGCGCACGAAGAGCGGTCCGGGACGCGTGAGGGTGACGCCGAGCACGCCGTCGGCATACGGCGACTCGACCTCGATGTCCTCGGTCCGATGGTCGAAGAGCAGGTTGACCCAGTGACCCGCCGCGTCAAACCGGGTCACGTCGCGATAGGCCTCGCACAGCGACGCCACGGTGCCGCCGACGACGTCCATGTTGAACGAGATGCGGGTCGCGTCGACCGGCCGGTGTCCGTAGGGCGCGGGAAATCCGTAGGCCCCCAGGTGGCGCCGGGCCACGTCGCGGCGGCCATCGTCGACCTCCGCGCCGGACGGCTCGCGTATCCACGACACGTCGCGAAGCTGGCTGGGCAGCAGATGCCCGCGGAGGATGCGCTCGGCGTCGTCGTAGGCCTCGGCGTAGCCCCAGCGACCCAGAATGAGCGCCGTCTCCAGGATGTCGCCGGTGTTGTTGACCTCGCCCCAATCAGGCTGCGCGTCCGGCAGGCTGCTCTCGATGACCCAGCCAAGCTCGTCGCGTATCTCCCACAGCCCGCGGTTGTAGAACGTCCTGACGCGCTCCATCAGCGGCGCGTCGCCCAGCAGGTCGGCCAGCTGCGCCAGCGAGGACATCACGCAGGTGGTGGAGTGCGTGTGCGGACCGAATCGGGCCGTGTCGTAGCTGCCGTCGGCGGTGAAGTGGTCCGCCACGGCCTTGTCCTTGAGCCGGATAGCCAGCTCCAGCGCCGGGCCGTATCCCGTGGCGCGGTAGTACTTGACCAGCGGGCCGACGGCGCGACCCAAGCCGCGGATGAAGGTGGTCTCGACCTTGACGTCGATGCCGTGGGCGCGGGCGGCGCCCTCGCGGTCCCAGTCACTGTCGGGGTCCCAAAGCTCGTTGATCGTGGCGATGCTGGCCTCCGCCAGCTCGCGGGCCCGCGCCGAGTCCCGATAGCGCGCCAGCGCGTAGAGCGCATGGAAGCCTTCGCGCACGTTGTGCGGGCGGAAGTTCACCAGCGGACCGTCGATCCGCTCGCGGTTCAGCGGCAACGGCAGCGGGCCGCTATACGAAAAGAACGCCGCCCGCGCGTGCTTCTCTACCGCCGCCTCGTCGATCGGGAATCCCAGGGACTCCGCCGTCAGCAGCGCGTTGAGGTGCCGTCCGGGAACATGCGCCTCCGAGTGCACGGAGCTGAAAGCCAGGTGCGGGTCGGGCCATACTTCGGACCGAAAGAACGGGATGTCGTCGTCGTCCGCGTTGAAGACGTTCGCCATCGTCCGAGCGCCCGCCTCGATGGCGGCGGCGATGTCGGTGGTGTTGACGTTGCGCAGCTTCATGGGATAGTCGCGAACCTTCCGCTGAGCCGGGGGGTATAGGCACGCCCATCATGCCCAGCGACGCTCACACGACGACGGACGAGCATCGGGAAGCGTTGGCGCGGCCGCCCGCCACGCTGCGGGTGCACGACGTAACGCTCCGCGGACCGCGGCTGGTTCTGCGCCCGTTGACCGAGAACGACTGGGCGCCGCTGCTGGTCTGGAACAACGATCCCGAAGTGCTCCAGGGGTCCGAGGGCGACGACGTGCAGTCACGCACGCTGGACGAAGTGCAGCGCATCTGGCGCGCGATTTCCGTCAACGCACACTGCTTTCTGATGGAACTGAACGGCAAGCCCATCGGTGAATGCTGGCTGCAGCGCATGAACCTGCAACGGCTCGTGGCGCGTCACCCCGGCGAGGACGTGCGGCGCATCGACATCGCCATCGGCGTGCCGGCGCTTTGGGGACAGGGGCTCGGACGCGAGGCGGTGGGGCTGCTGCTGGACTTTGGGTTCCGCCGCGAGGGGGTGGACGTCATCTACGCGTGCGTCGACTCAGCGAATGTGCGCAGCCGGCGGATGTTCGAATCGCTGGGGTTCGCGGTCGCCGCAGGCACGGACTGCGCCGCCGGATCTGAGGCCGACGTTGAGCTCGACCTGGCGCTGTCCCTCGCCGACTACGACGCGGCCGGCTGAGCGATGGCAGCACCAGCGGGTGTGAGGCGGCTGGCCAAGGCGCCTTGTGTCTCTGGATTCCGGCCCCGTATCGAGTACGGGGGTGAGGGGGTCCGGCGCGCGGCTCAGAGATTGACCAACACCAACCCCGCCAGCGCCGCCGCGATCCCCAGCAGCGTGATGGGGCCGTGTCGTTCACGCCAGACGATCCAGCCGGCCAGCGTGATGAGGAGCACCGTCCCCGCGCTGTGCACCGGGAAGGCCACGGCCCCCGGCACCTCACGCAGCGCGGCAAGGAACAGCCAGAGCTGCACGACGTTGCACAGGCCCAGGCCGACGCCCATCACGATCGGCAGCGGGACCCACAACCGCGTGCCGATCCATCCCGCGCGAACCGGGCCCTCCTGGCGCAATGGCGGTCCCGGACCGTCTCTCCAGCGCCGCACGGCAAGCGTCGCGCCGGCGGTCACCATCGCGCCGGCGAACGTCGCGAGCACGAACGCCCCGCGATCACCGGCGGGCGTGACCTCGCTGATCACCTTCCATGAGACCAGCGTGCCCGCGGTGAATCCCAGCAGCCCGACGACCACCGCCCAATAGAGACCCACCTTCGCCGCGGGGAGCAGCGGCATGCGGCGATAGGCGATCAGGGGCGCCGCAACGACCAGCAACGCGATGCCGCTGAGCGTGACCGCCTCGGCCGGCTCGCCGTACACCACGAGTGACGTGGTGATCGGCGCCAGCAGCGCCAGCGAGCCGAGGGCAAAGGTGATCCCCACGCCCCGCTGCCCCAGCATGAAGTACTGCAAGACGATGAGGACGGCGAAGCCGACGCCGTTGAGCGCGCCCACCCAGTAGGTCAGCGCCGACGCCTCCCAGCCGCCCTGCGCCGCCACCCAGACCAGCGCCACGAGCGCGGCGACGACGTAGTTGGTCCACGCCACGTGGAAGTAATGGACCCGCCGCCGCTGCGCCGCGCGCTGAATGAGCCCAAACGTCACCGCGAGGACCACGGCGGCTACGAGGTATCCCATGACGGCGGCTAGGCTCCCACACTAGGGCGATCGCACGGCACGGGGCACACACGACCGCGAACGCACTGTAGGGGCGCCCCTCGTGGGCGCCCGGCTGCCCAGCGGCCAGAAATCCCTCTCCCCACCGAGGGAGAGGGTCAGGGTGAGGGGGACCACTCCGACGCCCCCGCCTCACCCGCCAGATCAATGCGCACCACGTGCCGCCGCCGGCCCAGCGGGCCCAACTCCCGTGCACCCACAGCCTCGAACATGGGCCTGACCCCGCCATAGCGGTAGCTCGGGAGCCAGCGTTCCTCGTTAGGCAGCCCCATTCCCGACCTGTTTATGGTCTATATTTAGCCCGGAGGAGAGATAGGCCATGAAACTGTCCAATCAGATCAAGCCGATCAGTTATGTCAAGGCCCATGCCGCCGAGATCGTGCGCACGCTTGCGGAGCGGCCGGAGCCTCTGATCATCACCCAGAACGGCGAAGCCAAGGCGGTCTTGCAGGACATCGGCAGCTACGAGCAGATGCAGGAAACGCTGGCGCTGCTCAAGATTCTGGCCCTGGGCGACCGCCAGATCGAGGCAGGTGAGGTGCAACCCGCCGCCGAAGTCGTCGCGCGGCTGCGGGAGCGGCAACCCACGCGCTGATGCCCTTCGAGGTCCAACTGACCGCCGACGCGGTGCGCGACCTGGAGGACATCCACGACGACATCAGTGAGCGCCATTCGCTCAGCGAGGCGGATTGTGTATTGGAGCGGATCGAAAGAGTCTTCACCAGCCTTGCCGAGCACCCCCATCGCGGCAGCTATCCGAAGGAACTGCTCGATATCGGCATCCGCGAGTACCGCGAGGTCTTCTTCAAGCCGTACCGGATCATCTACCGAGTGACGGCGAGCCACGTCTACGTGCTGTTGATCGCCGACGGGCGGCGGGACATGCAGTCGCTGCTGCAGCGGCGCCTGCTGCAAGCCTGACGTTGCAAGCTCCTCACGCTCCGTTTTCCGGCGACGAACCGGGACGGCGCCGACGCTCCCTACGGCTGCGGGGCTTCGACTACAGCCAGGACGGGGCGTACTTCATCACGGTATGCACAAGGGATCGAGCCTGTGTCCTCGGCGAAGTCGTCGACGACGAAGTGCATCTCAGCGCGGCAGGCCGCGTGGCACAGGCGGTCTGGAATGGGCTACCGCGCCACTACCCGCACGTTCGGCTAGATGCCTGGACGGTCATGCCCAATCACGTGCATGGTGTCGTGCTGATCGGCGAACACGCCGCGGGTCTGGAGCCGATCGGGGCAGAAGGTGAACGAGGTGTCACCAATCCGTCGCCACCCGCACGGGCAGGTTTGAAACCTGCCCCTACAAACACCGTCGGAGTTCGACACGGTCTCCCGGAGATTGTCAGGGCATTCAAGACGTATTCGGCACGGTGCATCAACGCTACGCGCGGCACCGTCGGCATGTCGTCTTGGCAGCGCGGCTATTACGAACACGTAATACGCAACGACGCCGATCTAAACCGCATCAGGCAGTACATCATCGACAACCCGACGAAGTGGGCTGAAGACCCCGAGAATCCTAGTCGTCAACCATAGGCGCCGGAGTCGTCCGATTTCGCGTAGGGGCGGGTTTCAAACCCGCCCTTTGAGGTTGCAAGCCCCTCGGATCGTCCGAGAGCAAGCACCGGGTCGCGACCCTTGCCTGCTACCGGCGCGCCGCCGTCGGGGGGCTACGCCGCCACGTTTTCGGATTCGGCCCCGCAGAGATAGCGCCACCAATCGTCGCGCCGGGCGGCGATGCGGTCGCTGGAGGAGCCTTGCCAGTCGTGGCGGTTCACGTTGTCGCGGAACAGCCGCCACATTTCAAGGCTGTCCCAGCCGGTGGCGTCGAAGTGCTCGCGCTGGGGCTCGGCGGGGTGATAGCGCACCTTGAACATGAACCGCGGCTGGTCGGTGAGGTTGGGCTGGGCGCAGTGCCAGATCGCGTCGTGGATAAAGGCGATGCGCCCGCCGGGACCGGAAAGGTGCTTCTGTCCGGCGATGTTGCGGTAGCGCGAGATGTCATGGGCCACGTCGCGCAGGTGCGAGCCCGGCAGGATCAGCGTGGGCCCCATCTCGCGCGGCACGTCGTGGGTGAAGTAGGCGATCAGGACGTTGAAGCGGTAGTAGTCGTCGCGCGTCAGCCGCCGGCCGCCCCGGTCGTGATCGACGTGCCACGCCTGGGCGCTGCGCTGGCCCGCGGGCGTGATGTGCAGGTAGGAGTGGTCATGGATGTACGAGGGGCCGAGCAGGCTGGCGAGGACCGACTTGAACCGCGGCAGCTCGAGCACGGCCTGCATTGCGGGCGAGGTATCGAGGAATGCGTCGGGAATCTTGGGCTCCCAGCGGGCGTCGCGGGGCGCGCGGAGTTGCTCCGCGTGGACGGCCGCGTTGAGGTCCTCGGGCACCAGATCGTCGAACTCGATGAAGCCGTCCATGACGAACTGCGCCATCTGGCGCATATCCAGTCGCGCGGCGGTCTCGGCGGGCGGGGCGGCGGTAGTCATGGGACGGGCACCATCCTCTCCAACACGTATTCGTGGTCAAGGTGACCAGGGTCAACATCGCTCGGCGGTTGGGGCAGCTGAAGGACGCGCCAGCCATCGCGCATGGCCTCGACCACGCTGGCGTAGGGCGGCTCGTCGGCGTCGCCGGTCTTCATCTGGCGGTCGTCATCGGGCTGCGCGCCGTCGAACAGGGCCCAGGCCACGATAGGCCCCGCAAGGCTGAGACCGCCCGAATGCAGGATGAGGATTTGCTGGCGTTCCTCGGCCATGTCTCCCTCAGGTCGACCCGGGCTTAGCCATGCACGCCCGGTCGCAGCGACGCGCCGACGCCATTATCCATCGTTATTGGACTTGCGCGCGCCGGGGACTACTTCGACCGAGCGGTGGGGCGAATTGGGTAGGGCCTAGATTCCCGCTCCCCGCCTGCGCGGGGACATGCTTCGCGAGAATGACGGAACCAAAGTGTTGCACTAGACCGCGCCCGCGGCAGCTGCCTGAACCGCGCGGCGCAGGCCGGTGAAGGAGTCGTGGGAGTTCTGCGCCCGGCTGCGACCTTCAGGGTGCCAGTGCGTTTCCAGGCTGATGCGGCCGTCGTAGCCGTCGTCCAGCAGGGCGCGAATCTGGGCCGGCCAGTCGAGGTCGCCCTGGCCGATGGCCGTCCAGGCCGTGAGCCCCGTGGACGCGTCGACCACGGTGGCGTCCTTGGCGTGGACGTGGGCCATCCAGGGCTTGACCGCTTCGTAGCCCGCGCGAAAGTCATCGCCGCCGGAGACGAAGTCGTTGGCGGGGTCCCAGATGGTGCGCACGGAGGGGTGGTCAACCGCCGCCAGAATCGCCGCCGTGTTGCGGCCGGTATTGCCGAAGCAGCTCCGCACGTTCTCAACGCACAGCGTGAGCCCGAGGTTCTCGGCGCGCCCGGCGGCATCAAGCAGAATCGCCCGGATCGCGTCGAGGCGCGCGGCGGGCAGACCGCCGCCGTCGGGCAGGCGGGGGCTGGGATTGTCACCGCCCACGTCGCGCCGGCCGGTGAACAGCCGCACGCGCGGGCAGCCGACGGCCACGGCGAAATCCATTGCGGCTGTCAATTGGTCCAGGTGCTCGCGCCAGCCGGGCAGCGACGCGAGGTCGTCGGGATCGGCGTCCGCCAGCCGCAGGGACTTGAACGCCGGAGAAAGCACCATGGCCGCGGCAAGTCCCGCGCGCTGCAAGGCATCGCGGACTCGCGCATGTGCTTCGGCGTCGGTAGTTTCGATCGGTACGCCCCACACCGTGTCCAGCTCGAGGGCCGACATGCCGTGAGTGACGGCGAACGACATGGACTGGTCGAGGTCGTCGCTGACCTCGTTGGCCACGAGGCTGTAGGTGAACGCGTGGTCGGGCATGGCGGGCGGCCCCGCGTCTCGCTCGATCGAACGGCGCGGCCGGAGTGTAGTCGCACCGGACGCGACCCTCCCAACCGCTGGCAGGTCAGCCACAGGCAGGCATGATTGGTGATTCCCTGATGCGCTCCATGCTGGAAATCGCCCATGCCTGACATACCCGCCGACGCGGCGGCCATCGACGCGGCCTGGCTCACAGACGCGCTGCGGTCGAGCGGGGTGCTCACCGAAGGCTCGGTGACAGCCGTGCAGGTGGAAGCGTTGGCCGGCAGCCAGGGATTCGCCGGGCAATTGCGGCGCCTGCGAGCGACCTATGCCGGCGAGGCGCGCGGCGCGCCAGCCAGCCTCATCGTCAAGCTGCACAGCCCGAACGCGATCACGCGCGAGTTGATCTGGCGGATTCGCGCGGCTGCCCGCGAGATTCGCTTCTACCGCGAGCTGGCTCAACAGGTTGGTGTGCCCACCGCAACTCTTCACTTCGCAGCCAGCGACGGCCAGCGCTACGTGCTGCTGCTGGAAGACCTGGCTCCGGCCCGGGCGGGCGATCCGGCGGCGGGATGCACCCCGGAGCAGGTCCACGCGGCCATCGCCTGCGCGGCGGGCATGCACGCCGCGTGGTGGGACAGCCCGGCGCTCGCATCGCTGGACTGGGTCCCGGAGTTCGACCAGCTGACCGCCACGCGCCACTCAATCTGCCGCGAGGCGTGGCCGGAGTTCGTGGAGCGTTACCAGAGTCACTTCCCCGACCTGTGCAACCGCGTCGGTCCGGCGCTGCTCGACGGCCTGGATACGGTCCGCCGTGCTCTATCTGAGGCGCCCCCGACCCTGCTGCACGGCGACTTCCGCCCCGACAACGTGATGTTTGAAGCAGGTGGAACCGGCGCTCCAGCGGCGTTGGTCGATTGGCAGGTGATGTTGCGCGGTCCGGGCCTGGTGGACGTGGCCTATTTCCTGCTATCGGCAACGGACCGGGACACGCGGCGTGCGCTGGAGCTGGACGTGCTGCGCGCGTATCAGGCGGCGCTGGCGCGGCACGGCGTCACGGGCTACACCGCCGAGCAGTGCGCGACCGACTACCGGCTCGCCATGGCGGACGTGCTGTCGCGCATCGTCGTGCTCACGACGCGGGTCCTGCCCGAAGGCACGGCGGGATGGTCGGTTTTCGACGTCCTGGCCGAACGCGTCGCGGGCGCCGTCGTCGACCTCGACTGCGCCGGGTTGCTGGCGCTATAGGGGGAGCCGTGGTCGGTTGTCCGCATGGTCCCTACGCTAGGGCATCGATGGGCCGAAACGAACGCGCGACGCGGAGCATCTGAACGGCCCCGGCAAATATCAGGGCGGCGGCGACGGAGAGCGCGGCGTTCGGCCCGCCCGTGATGAGGAGCAGGCCGCCGACAAACGGACCCGCGACGCCAAAGAGGCCGGCAGAGGCGTTGAATGTGGTGGCCAGCGGCGGCGTGTCCTCGGGGCGCGCCAGCGACATCAGGGTCGTCTGCGATCCGAGGACGAATCCCGCGCCGGCGACGCCCATCGCCACATAGGCCGCGGCGAGGACCCCCACCTGAGTAGTGGCCATGGCGACGATGAACATGACCGGCGCCGCTACCTGAACGGCGATGGCCAGCGCGGCGCCGAAAGGCCCTGTGCGCCGGTCGATCAGCCGTCCCCACAGCGGGTAGCAGACCGCCTGCGCGACTCCGGCAAGCAGCGAGAGCACGCCCACGGTGCTAAAGCTGGCGTGCAGGTGATCCACCAGCACGATGGGAATCGCGGGCATCATGACGGCGATCCCGAAGCCCATCGTGTTCCAGGCGCCCACGAACCCGCGGAAGGACGGCGTGGCAAAGGCCCCGCGCGCGAGCGCCCAGGGGTTTCGCCGTCGATACGGGCGGGGGTTCGAAGATTTGATGCCGGCGAACGCCGCCATGGCGAGCATGCCGATGATTGCTGCGCCGGCGAGGATCGGACCGTGGCCGACGACGTCGAGCAGCAGGCCGGCGATCGGAGCGGTGATCAGCGCCGCGACGGCCATGGCCATGCGCGCGGCGGCCAGGACGCGTCCGCGTATAGGGGCGGGATAGGCCCCCTGCATGAGCCAGGTGACGCCGGGCCGCGGTAGACCCGAGAGGAGGAAGTAGCCGAGCGCGACGACAGCGAACAACGCGGGCGACGTCACAAACAGCACCGCGATCCACAGCGCCCGTCCAATCGCCCAGATCAGCGCGATGCGGCGTGCCGGCTGCAGCGTGCGCAGCACGTATGGCGCGCCCAGGCTCACCAGCGCTCCCAGATACGAGCCCGCCGTGAGCAGCGAGAGGAGAAACTCGCCGGCGCCCAAACGGCGCGCCACCACCGGATAGAAGTTGAGCACCACTCCCAGGAACACGCCGGTGAGCAGCTGAAAGGCGAGGTCGCGCCGGAAGTTGGCCCTCGCAGCCCCCGTGAGCGGGCCGGCCGACCCGGTGCCCAGCACGACTCGCAGCATGTCCCCTATTCGTGCCGCCACGGACGCACCCAGCCTCGGTCACCGGCGGACCGTCGTCAGGCCCGCCTGAGCAAACTATAGGCGCCGTGGAAGATTGGTCGGCATGGTGCGTCGACGTTGCGTCAGCGGACTCACCGTGCGTTCGTTGGTGGGCGCGTAGAACCATCGCGCATCCGCACTCGCCAAGGACGCGACCGGCCACGGTGCCCCGCCGCTTGCGTAGACTGCCGGGGATCGAGCCACACCGCGATGGACGGCCATGCCCACATACGAGGTCTTCGAGCGACAGGCCCAACTGAAGGTCTACGCGGACGGGCGTTACCTGGCCGCGTTGCAGCAGGGGCTCTACCGGCCCTACGTCTTTCCGGTGCGAACCATGCAGGGCCACGTGGTCACGCAGGCCGGGCCGGCCGACCACCCGCACCACCTGTCGATTTGGATCGGGCACAAGGACGTCAACGGCTCCAATTTCTGGGCGCCCGAGACACTGGGCATATACCCCCCGCCGAAGATTCTCGTGCGCGACACCCGGACCGATATCTCGGACCAGGGAGTCACGTTCGACCAGCGCATCGAGTGGCTCGACGGCGCCGGCGGCCTGGTGCTGCGAGAGCGGCGTCGCACCGGCGTGCGCCTCTGGGCAGGCCACGTGGCCGTGGACGTGGTCGCCTCCCTCTCCGCGTCGGACGCCGCGGTGAATTTCGGTCAGGACAAAGACGCCGGCCTGGCGTTGCGAATCGCCGATCAGATCGACGTGCTGGACGGCGGCGAGATTCGCAGCGCAACCGGCGCCCGCAACGAGGCCGCGACGTTCGACACCCAGGCCAACTGGGTGGACTACTCGGGTCCGGTGACCAACGACCATGTCGCCGGCGTCGCTATCTTCCCCTACCCCGAGGTCGCGGACACGCCCTGGTTCACGCGCGACTACGGCCCGATCTACGTGGGCCCGTGGCGGCACAGTGCCATGACGCTGGGTCCCGACGAGTCCTTCACGCTCGGCGCGAAGTTCGTGGCGCACGACGGCGGCCCCGACGACGTGGACCTAGACGCACTGTTCCGGCGTTTCCGAGCCGAGCACGGCGAGTAAGAAAAGCCGAAGCCGCTAGGCTCCCTTCAACTCGGCGATCTCCTGAGCGCTCAAATGCGGCGGGTCACCCGCGGGCACGTTGCGTTGGATGTCCTGCTCGCTCGATATGCCCACGATGGAGCACGACACCGCCTCGTGACCGAGCACGTAGCGGATGGCCGTCTCATGCGCTGGCTCGTCACGCGTGTCCGCCATCGCGTGCAGGCGTGCGCGCAGGCCGGTCAACTGGCGCACGCGATCGCGGAACGCCTGGCGGCGGCGCCAATCAGAGGCCGGCAGGCGGTCGATGGCCGCCTCGTCGAGCATGAGGATGCCGCTGCCGAAGGGCGACCGCGCCAGCACGCCCGTGCCGCGTTCCGCGGCCAGCGGCAGCACGTGCCTGGCCACGCCGTCGTCAGCGAGATGGAACGGGGATTCCACGACCGGCGCGTCCCAGCGCCGGATGGCCTCAGCCGCGGCTTCGGGCGAGGCCGACACGCCCCACCAGCGAATCTTGCCGGCCTGCTGCAAGCGCTGCAGCGCCTCGAACGGGTCCGGCTGCCGCACGATGTGCAACGGCGGGTCGTGCAGGAGCAGTACGTCGATGTAGGTCGTGCGCAAGCGCCGCAGGGACAGCTCGCACGCCTGTTGAATGCGTGACGGCGAGAAGTCCTGGGGCTCGTAGTCGATGAGCAGGTCCTGCGCGCCGTCGGTGCCGGGCAGATAGCCGACCTTGGTGACGATGGTTGCCTCGTCGCGCACGCCTTCCAGCGCCTTGCCCAGCACGGTCTCGCTGCGGCCGCCGCCGTATTGCTCCGCCGTATCGAAGGTCGTGATGCCCGCGTCAAACGCCGCGCGCACCAGCGCCACCGCGTCGAGCGCGGTCATCGGTCCCCACGTCAGGCCGCCGATCTCCCAGCACCCCATGCAGAGGCTGCTCACACGCATGCCCGTCGCCCCGAGCTCTCGATCCGTCATGGCGTTCTCCCGTACTCGCCGTTCCGGCCATTACCCTACCGGACGCGGCGGGGCGCGTAACCGGTCCAACGCATGCCTGCCGCCGCGGTGGAATGGGCCTGCCGGGAACGCCTATGCAGGCGCGCAGTCGGGCAGCCCGAGCTCGGCGGTCATGCTCCGCCACGTCACGCAACGTTGGGGGCACACACCCAAGCAGGCCCGGGTTGTCCGCGAGGCGCAGCACTCGGAGGTTGGCGAGCCGGCCCAACTCTGAAGGGATTGTGCCGCTTAGCTGGTTCGTGGCGAGCGACAGTTCAGCAAGGTTGGTGAGCCGGCCAAGCTCAGGCGGGATCGCGCCGCTCAGTTGATTCCACGACACGCGCAGATACTCAAGGTTGGTGAGCTGGCCCAGCTCGGGCGGGATTTCGCCGCTCAGCCGGTTCACCATGAGGCCCAGCGTCCGCAGGTGGGTGAGCGAGCCCAACTCCGCCGGGATCGGGCCGCTCAGTTGATTCCACGACAGGATCAGATACTCAAGGTTGGTGAGTTGGCCCAGCTCGCGTGGGATTTCACCGCTCAGCTGGTTCACCATGAGGCGCAGCGTCCGCAGGTGGGTGAGCGAGCCCAACTCCGCCGGGATCGCGCCGCTCAGCTCATTCCACGCGAGACTCAGCCTGGTCAGCTTCGTCAGCGAGCCCAGCTCCGGCGGGACCGCGCCGCTCAGTTGGTTCTCGTCGAGGTCCAGCGATGTCAGATTGACGAGTTGGCTCAGTTCAGGTGGGATCGCGCCGCTCAACTGGTTGCGCGACAGGTCCAGCGACGGCAGGTTGACGAGTTGAGTCAGTGCAGGCGGGATCGCGCCGGTCAGCTGGTTGTCCCGAAGGCCGAGCAATGTCAGGTTGGTGAGTTGGCCCAACCCCTCCGGGATCGCGCCGCTCAGTTGGTTTTGCGAGAGGTCCAGTGCGGTGAGGTTGGTGAGCGTGCCCAACTCAGGCGGGATTGCGCCGCTCAGTTGGTTTCGCGACAGGTCCAGCGAAGGCAGGTTTGTAAGCGCGCTGAATTCGGGCGGGATCGGGCCGCTGAAATTATTCCTCCAGAGACCCAGCATTGTCAGGTCGGTGAGCTGGCCCAACTCTGCCGGAATCGCGCCGCTGAGCTGGTTCCCAGCGAGGTCCACCACTTGCAGGCCGGTGAGCAAGCCAATCTCCGCTGGAAGCGGTCCGGTGAGCTGGTTCTCGGCGAGACTGAGCACTCGCAATCTGGTGAGCTGGCCCAACGCGGGCGGGATCGCGCCCTGCAATTGATTCTCTCGCAGGGCCACCACTTCCAGATTGGTGAGTCCTCCAATTTCCGCCGGAAGCGCGCCGGTGAGTTGATTCCCCGGCATATAGAGCGTGGCTAGCTTGGTGAGTTGCCCCAACTCCGCCGGGAGCGCGCCGCGCATCTGATTGGACCCGAGATCAAGTTCGGTGACGCGCCCTCGGCGATCCACGCCGACGCCGTTCCATTGATCGATTGGCTTGTCGCTCAGCCAGTAGCCGTTGTCACGCCAGTTCGCGCCGTCCGTGGCGTGGTACAGCGCCACGAGCGCGGCTCGCTCCGCGGGGTCGGCGGCGCCGCAGTACGGCAAACCGAGATTGAACACGTCGTTGTCCGGCACGTAGCGCAGGCGCTCGGGCACACATCCCGTGAGGCCGTCGTTGGGCGCGAGGTACAACCCTCTCAGGTTGTCGAGCCGGGTCAGCTCCGCGGGGATGGGGCCGCTGAAGCGGTTCTGCTGAAGGTCCAGCACGATCAACTTGGTGAGCTGGACCAGCTCCGGCGGTATGGCGCCCTCCAGCTGGTTCGCCCCGAGGTGCAGCCCGGTCAGGTTGGTCAACTGGACCAATTCCGGCGGGATCCGGCCGCGCAACTCGTTGTGCGAGAGGTTCAGCACTTCCAGATTGACGAGCGAGCCCAGTTCCCCCGGGATCTCGCCGCTGAGCGCATTCGCCGCCAGGCTCAACTCGGTCAAGTTGCCGAGCTGGCCCAACGCCGGCGAGATAGCGCCACTGATCGCATTTCCGCCCAGGTTCAACACCGAGAGGTTGCCGAGCCGGCCCAAGGCCACCGGCAGCTCGCCAACGAATGCGTTCCCGGACAGGTCCAGCTCGGTCAGATTGCCGAGCCGGTCCAGATTCGCCGGCAGCTCGCCGCGCAACTCGTTGCGCGCCAGGTCCAGCACGGTCACGTTGGCAAGCTCGACCAGCGCCGCCGGCAGCTCGCCGCCAAGCGCGTTCCCGGCAAGGTTCAGCGTGGTCAGGTCCGCGAGCCGACCTAACGCTTCCGGAATCTCCCCGCGCAACGCGTTGAAACTCAGGTCCAGCGCAGTCAAGTTGGTGAGTTGGCCCAGCTCGTCCGGAATCTCACCATGCAGATCGTTATGGCCGAAATTCAGCGCGCGGAGGTTGCCCAGCCGGCCCAGCGCCGCGGGGATCCGGCCGACCAATCGATTCAACTCGAGGTTCAGGTCTTCCAGGCGGGTGAGTTGGCCCAGCTCCGCAGGAATCTCTCCGCCCAGATCGTTTCTCCTGAGATTCAGCGCGGTCAGGTTGGTGAGGCGACCCAGCTCCAGCGGAATCCAACCATGCAACTGGTTGTCGCCGAGATCCAGCGTGGTCAACCCGGATAGTCGGCCTATCTCCTCGGGGATGGCGCCGTACAGGCGGTTGTTGCTCAGAGCCAGCGTCCGCAGGCCGCCGAGCCGGACCACCTCGGCTGGAATCGCGCCGCGCACGCGATTCCCTCGCAGGTCCAGCCAGGTCAGGTGGACGAGCTCGCCGAGTTTCGGCGGGAACGCGCCCTCCAACCGGTTCCACGGCAGCACGACAGCGGTCACGCGCCCACGTTCATCAGTGCGCACGCCGCGCCATTCGCCGAGGGGCCGGTCGCTCAGCCAGTTGGTGCTCGTGCGCCAGCTTGATCCGTCCGTGGCCTCGTACAGCGCTTCCAGAGCGGTCCGTTCCGCGGCGGGGGGCGTGCCGGGGGCCGTGGCTGCGGACGCGAGATCAGGCCGGAGCAGCGTTCTGCGTTCGCTCAGCGCGGGCGGCAGCTCACCGCTCAATTGGTTGCCCGAGAGATCCAGAATCACGAGCCTGGTGAGCCCGGCCAGCTCGGATGGAATCCCGCCGCCGAGCTGATTTCCCTGAAGATCCAGCTCCAGCAGGTCGGTGAGCCGGCCCAGCTCGGGCGGGATGGCGCCGCGCAGTTGATTATCCGAGAGATCCAGCGCTCGCAGCATGCCGAGCTGGCCCAACTCCACCGGGATGGCGCCGGTCAACTGGTTCCGCGCGAGACTCAGCACTTCGAGACTCGCAAGCGCGCCCAATTCTCGCGGGACCTCGCCGCTCAACTCGTTCTGCAGGAGGTCCAGCCACTCCAGCTCGGTGAGTTGGCCCAACTCGGGCGGAATCTCACCGCGCAGCTGGTTCCGCGCGAGGAGCAACTGCCTCAAGCTGGTAAGCAGACCCAGCTCGGCTGGAATCTCGCCGGTCAATTGGTTGTCGCGGAGGTCCAGTGCGATCAGGTCAGAGAGGCTGCTCAACGCGGATGGGATCTCACCGGCCAACCAAATACCGGAGAACCCCAGCTCCGGCGGAATCTCGCCGCTCAGTTGGTTCTGGGACAGATTCAGCCAGAGCAGACCGGTGAGTCGACCAAGCTCCGGCGGAATCGCGCCGCGCAGGTGGTTCTGGGACAGATCGAGCGATGACAGGTTGGCGAGTTGACTCAGTTCCGGCGGAATCTCGCCCTCCAGCTGGTTCCGGGACAGATTCAGCGACGACAGGGTGCTCAGTTGATTGAGCTCCGGCGGAATCTCGCCGCTCAGCTGATTCCCCGAAAGGTCGAGCACTCTCAGGTGGGGCGGTCCCGCCGGCGGCGCCCTGCTCAACGGCGTCCACCCGGCGGCCTGCACCTCCACGGATCCGATCCGCCCCAACTCCGCTGGAATGGCGCCCTGCAACTGGTTCTGGGCGAGACGCAGCACTTCGAGCTTGAAGAGGTCGCTGAGGGCGGCGGGGATCGTGCCGCGCAACTGATTGCGTGAAAGATCCAGTGTCTCGATGTTGCCGAGCCGGCCGAGTTCCGGCGGGATCAGGTCGCGCAGCTGATTCCCACTCAGATCCAACTTCGTCAAGCTGCCGAGCTGGCCCAACTCCGCCGGGATGGCCCCGCTCAATTGGTTGTGCGATAGATCCAGGCTCTCGAGGCGGACGAGCTGGCCCAGCTCCGCTGGGATGTCCCCACTCAACTGATTCTCGTTGAGCCACAGCCACCGCAGATTGGTGATCTGACCCAGCTCGGCCGGGATGGCGCCGTCTAACGCGTTCTGGCCGAGCCACAGGGCAATCAGGTTGCTCAGCCGGCCCAGTTCAGCCGGGATGGCGCCGCTCAGATCGTTCGACCAGAGCTCCAACGAGGTCATGCGGCTCAGCCCGCCGAGCGCCGCCGGGATGGAGCCACGCAGGCGGTTCGCTCCAAGTCTCAGGCGGACGAGGTTAGTGAGCTGACCCAGTTCCGCCGGAATCTCACCGCGCAACCGATTGCGCGAAAGATCCATCGACTCGAGGCTGGGGAGCTGTCCGAGTTCGGCCGGAATTTCGCCGCGCAACAGGTTTCCCGAGAGATCCAGCTCGGTCAAGCTGGTGAGCTGGCCCAACGCCGCCGGAATCTCGCCGTTTAGCGAATTCAAGGAGAGATCGAGTTCGGTGACGCGCCCGCTGTCGTTGGTAAGCACGCCGACCCATTCGCTGCTGGGACGGTCGCTCAGCCAGCTGGTGTTGTTGATCCAGTTGGGTCCATCGGTCGCGTGGTACAGCGCGACGAGCGCCGCTCGGTCCGCGGCGGGTACCACAGCGGGCGTCGGGCCAGGCCGCGGCGGGGGCGTTCCCAGCGCGAACACTGGCAATGACGCCACCTGATCTGCCAGCACCGGCGCCTTCGCCGCATCCGGAATGATCACGTTGCTGAGCTTCTTCACCTTGTCGGGGACGTTCTGCAGGTTCACCCGGCCCACGGTCGTTCCGGGCGCCGGCACGTTCCAGATCACGAACACCGTCCGCTGCGCGCGGAGCATCTGCAGGCCCTGCGGGTTGTCGTTGACCTCGCGCTCCTCGTAGCTGATCGGCAGGCCGTAGAGATTCAGCCAATCGGGCTCGCTCACGAACCGCGCCTTGATCGCGGCGTTCTGCTCCAGGATCGCCAGGTGGTTGCCGGTGATGGTGGCGAAGTCGGCGCCTTGATCCGCCTCTAGCACCTGATGCGGCGGGACGTTGGGCAGATCCACCTCGGGATAGCGGTTCGCCAGCACATCCAGGGTGTTGTAGTAGTTCATGCGGCTCTTGCCGGGGTCCCACTGAAGGATGACCTTCTGGAAGGCCTGGAGGGTGAAGGGGCCGTTGACCCAGCGCTGGCTGATGGGATAGCCGATGGCCTGCAGGTCGCGTTCGCGCACGAAGTCCCACAGCGGCACGCCGTCGGCGTTGGTCACGGCGAAGCCGTCGTTGGGATCGCTCGTGTCGCCGCCGGTGATGGTGAAGAGACAGCCGGCGTCAAGGGCGACGCCCTCGCACTCCAGCGCCGCCGCCGACGGCCAACTGGACAGCGCGGCAGCGGCGGCGATGGCAATCACCGCCAAAACCGCGCGCAGCCGTCTCCAAAGGTCATGCAGACGCATGCGCGTCATGACGCCCCTCAAGGTGCAGCCGACAGCCCGCCACGCGCCGGGACCGCCCGACGATCCAGTCGGCACGAAGTTACTCTACGCGCTGCGGCGCGCGGGCGAACACCCCGCCACGCCGGGGAGCGTGCCCTCAGGCAGCGCCAAAGCCGAAGCTGTACAACTCGGCGCGCCGCAGGTGGAACCGCAGCTTGATGCCGCCCCGCAGGTCGCCGGGAGCGCCGCCCGACCAGGTGAGGTTGTGGCTGATGCTGTCGCCCTCGAATCGCTGGCAGTCGGCGCGCTCGAAGCCCGGCCACACGTCGTTGAAGGGATCCATCACCTCCGCCTCCACGTAACCGCCGGGCTCGCAGCGGGCGTTGATGAAGAGCTGGCCGCCGGTCGGCCTCACCGGCTTGGTCTCCACGTAGCCCTCACGCACCGTGGCGTCGAGCGACACGTAGCCGTCGTAGCGCAGCGTCGCCAGGCACAGGTGGTGGCCATTCGCGGCGATGCTCGGGTCGTGGACCTCCGGCACGTCGAGCCCCTGCCCGCTGCCGATGATCCACCAGTCGTGATGCACGTTGTTGCCGCCGTAGTAGAACCACAGCTCATCCCCGACCACGAGCGGCTGCACCGTCGTCTCGTTGTCGAGCGCGTCGTAGGCGCCCGCGGGACCGCGCGGCACGAACGGCCGGTGCTCGGTGAACCGATGCCACTGGTGCCCGTCGCGGCTGTACAGCAGATACATGTCCAGCGTGTCGTCCACGGTGTGCAGCACGTTGAGGACGCCCAGGTGCATCTCGCCGGCTCGCCAGGGCACGAAGCTGTAGTGCCCGTCGTCCAGGTTGTCCGCCGGGCCGGGCTCGAAGATCAATTCCGCGGGCGACCAGTTGACCAGGTCCTGGCTCTCCAGCCGCCAGACCCGGCGGCGGGTTCCCCACACGCCCTCGGGCTGGCTCGGCCACACCGGGCTGAACCAGTGGTCGAACTCGGGGTGCCAGGCTTCGCCGGCGGAGTCGCCGTAGCGGCCCCAGAGCACATATTTCTCATCGAGCTCGTCGTACGTCAGCACCTGGCAGTCGGCAGCCCACTCCGGGATGATCGGGTTCGCCGGATGGCGGGACCAGTCGAGGCCGTTGCCCGACGTCGCCAAACCCAGTCCCATCCCGCGCCTGCCGACGCGGTAGACGTGGACCTTCTTGAACCGGCGGCTGTGATCCGTTTCTGTCGGGTCCAGCATGATCGACGGGAACAGGGTGGACTCGTCGTTGGCATCCGGCGACACGATGAGCGTGTTTGTGTCGCGGCCGTCGATGGCGTGGCGCCCCAGCAGCGGCTTCTCCCAGGTGATGCCGTCGGTTGACTGCGCGTAGTAGATGCGGCTCCCCAGGCGCGGGACGCCCTTGCTGCCCCAGTAGTTGTGATAGTCCTCATACCAGCACTTGAACAGGCCGTCTTCCGGATCGCGCAGCACGTTGAACGAGCAGCTGCGGAAGTAGGGCACCACCTCCCACGGCTGATCGTTCTCGATCATCGGGTTGGCCGGGTGCTTGATGGGGTGGTGGAAGCGGCGGGTGACGTTCTTGACGACGGCGACCACGTCGTCGTCGATGAAGAGCTGGCGATCGGCGCCGATGTCCTTGGCGATCCGATCGGGGGCGTAAGCCAGAAACATGGCGCCTCGGAGGTGGTGGGAGCGACGTCCCAGCGTAGCGTTCGGAGACAAGCCTGGGCATCGCCGGCCCCACGAACACCACGGCACGATCTCCCGTGCCCCGGTGGCCCAGGCTGCGTGCAGCCTGGGGATTCGCTCACGCCGCGCGCGCTCAATTCGCCCCAGCTGGCATTCCGAGCTCAAGCGGGGAAGCTGTGACCTCACCGTGGGACAGGCTGCCACCCACCGCCATGGGCGCCGAGGCTAGGAGCTGCCCCGGCCACTCGATGCCAAACCAGACGTCCCGCGCCCGCCGCCACCCTGTGACACAAAGAAAGGCACGTACAGTAGATTGGCGCTGTCTGGCTGATCGGGCGGTTCGTGGCGGGCTGCCAGGCTGCCTGCCGCTGCGTGGGGGATGCCATGCCGAAGCTTCGCCTGCATGATCGGCGGCGGCGCCTGCGCGTGGTGCTCGCGGTGCTCGCCATTGCCGTGGTGGCGGCGCTGGGCGTTTGGCCGGCGGCGGCGTTGGAGTGCGAAGGCATCGCCCTCGACGACGGCTGCCTCTTCACCATCACCGGCGGCGATACCGCCGATCCGGACGACGGCTATGCCGTCACCAATACCCACGGCGTTCCGCTCTGGGACTTCGTCCGCCAGCGCGACCTGCAGGGCCTCGGCTATCCCATCAGCCAGCGCTGGGTCAACGGCCCCTTCACCCTGCAGGCCTTCCAGAAGGTCATCCTCCAGTGGGACCCCGGCAAGAGCCGCATGAACTACTTCAACACCCTCGATGTGCTGGCGAACCGGTATCCCGAGGTGGAGCTGCCCAACGTGCCCCCGCACCAGGTGCTTGAGGCCGATCGGGGCGCCGATTTCGCCACCATCACCCGGAACCACCTGGCGCTGCTGGACCAGAACGCGGCCATCAAGGAGCGCTTCCTCAGCGAGCCGGACTGGTTGAACCTCTACGGGCTGCCCATCCGCTACGAGGAGCGGGAGGTCAACGGGAATTCGCAAGGCCTGCAGATACTGCGGGCGCAGCGCACGGTGTTCGTGATCTGGAACGTACCGGCTCCGGGAACCACGATTGGCCGGGTGAATCTCCAGAACGTGCCCGACAAGGCGAAGAAGCTCAGCAACGTGATCATTCCCGACGCGGCGGAGGCGCCAGTCCTGGCAGACGCGGTTGCGTACCTGCCGCTGTTCACGCTGCCGGCGCCCGTGTTGGCGGACACACCGGCTCCGCCCCCACCGCTTCCCCTCCCGCCAGCTTCCGACCGGGAAGCGCTGATCCGGCTCTACCACGCCACCGGAGGACCGAACTGGACGAACAACACCAACTGGCTGAGCGAGGCGCCGCTCGATGACTGGCATGGCGTCACGGCGGACGGCCACGCCCAGGTCATTGCATTGCGGCTTCGCGACAGCCGGTTGCTCGGGACCATCCCGCCCGCGCTGGGCTACCTCGGCAAGTTGCGGTGGTTGGACCTCAGCGACAATCAGCTTCACGGGACGATCCCGCCCGCGCTGGGCAACGCCGCCGATCTGCAAGGGTTGCGCCTTGGCGGCAACCAGTTGCGCGGGGCGATCCCACCCGAACTCGGGAATCTGTTTCGCTTGCGAGCGCTGGGGCTCGGAGGCAACCGGCTTAGCGGGGGGATACCGCCTTTGCTGGGTCGCCTCACCGATCTAGAGCACCTGGATCTCCAGAACAACCAGTTGACCGGGGCGATCCCACCCCAATTGGGCAACCTTGCAAAGCTATGGATGCTGTCGCTCGACAGAAATCAGCTAAGTGGACCGATTCCGCCGGCGCTCGGGCGACTGGGCAGTCTGAGATGGTTGTATCTCGCCGACAACCGGCTGACCGGAGCGATCCCGTCCGAATTCGGCGGCCTTTCCAACCTTAGGGCGCTGCGGCTCTACAACAACCAGCTAAGTGGAGAGATCCCGTCCGAGTTGGGCGGCCTCGCCAACTTGGAATATCTGTTCCTCGGCAGCAACAACCAATACACGGGGTGCATTCCCGACGGTTTGAGTGATGTCGACCAGAGTGACGTCAATTGGCTCGATCTGCCGTTCTGCGGAAATAGCTAGAGCATCCGGCAGATAGACTCCAACTGGCCGGACTGGCGGAACGCGGGACTCCGCCAGACTTTCGACGCTAGGGGGCGGCCAAAATACCGCAGTTCCGACTGCATGATCGGTGGCGCCGGCTGCGCGTGGTGCTCGCGGTGCTGGCCATCGCCGCCGTGGCCGCGCTGACTGTCTGGCCGTCGGCGGCGGCGCTCGAGTGCGAGGGCGTCGCCCTCGTCGACGGCTGCCTCTTCACCATCACCGGCGGGGACACCACGGATCCCAACGATGGCTACGCCGTCACCAACACCAATGGTGTGCCAATTTGGGACTTTGTCCGCGAGCGCGACCTGCAAGCCATCGGCCATCCCATCAGCCAGCGCTGGGTCAACGGCCCCTTCACCCTGCAGGCCTTCCAGAAGGTCATCCTCCAGTGGGACCCCGGCAAGAGCCGCATGAACTACTTCAACACCCTCGATGTGCTGGCGAACCGGTATCCCGAGGTGGAGCTGCCCAACGTGCCCCCGCACCAGGTGCTTGAGGCCGATCGCGGCGCCGACTTCGCCACCATCACCCGGAACCACCTGGCGCTGCTGGACCAGAACGCGGCGATCAAGGAACGGTTCCTCAGCGAGCCCGACTGGCTGAATCTCTACGGGCTGCCGATCAGCTACGAGGAGCGAGAGGTCAACGACCACCCGCAGGGCCTGCAAATGCTGCGCGCCCAGCGGACGGTGTTCGTGATCTGGAACGTGCCCGCGCCGGGAACGACCGTCGGGCGGGTGAACCTCCAGAACGTGCCCGACAAGGTAAAGAAGCTGAGCAACGTGATCATTCCGGACGCAGCCAAGGCACCGGTGACGCGCGACGCAGTGGCGTGGTTGCCGAGATTCGCGCTCCCCACGCCGGCGCCGCCACCACCGCCTCCCCCCGCGCCTCCGCCAGCCTCCGACCGGGATGCCCTGGTCCAGCTCTTCCACGCTACCGACGGACCCAACTGGGAAAACCGCACCAACTGGTTGAGCGAGGCGCCGCTTGGTGAATGGCATGGCGTCAGAATTGACCGCACCGGCCGGGTGACGGCCTTGTGGCTCGGGGAAAACCAGCTCACTGGTGAGATCCCATCAGTGTTGGGCAGCCTCCCGCATATTCGTCAGCTGTCGCTCGCTGACAATCGGTTGTATGGAGAGATTCCGCCTGAACTGGGCAATCTCCCCAACCTGAGAAACCTGAATCTCTCGAGGAATCGGCTCAGTGGGGCGATTCCGCTGGAGTTGAGCCGCCTCGCCAATCTGCGAACGCTTTGGCTCTCGCACAACAGGCTGAGCGGGGCGATTCCCCGGGAGCTAAGTCGCCTCGCCAACCTGGTTTGGTTGGAACTCGCTGCAAACCGGTTGAGTGGAGCAATTCCCTGGGAGTTGAGCCGGCTTGCAAGCCTGGAATGGCTGATTCTCGACGAGAATCGCCTCACCGGGACCATCCCCGGGGAACTAGGTCGCCTCGCTCGCCTGGAATGGCTGAATCTCGGTGACAACCAGTTGAGTGGAGCAATCCCCCGGGAGTTGGGCAGCATGTTAAGGCTGACACGGCTGTGGCTCGAAGAGAATCATCTCACCGGGGCGATCCCGCCGGCGTTGGGCAACCTTGCCAATCTGGAATCGCTCATCCTCCGTGACAATCAGCTGAGCGGGACGATCCCGTCGGCGTTGGGCAGCCACTTCGATCTACGACGCCTGGATCTCGCGAGGAACCAATTGACTGGCGCGATCCCACCTGAGTTGGGCCGTCTTTCCAATCTGGAAGTGTTGCGTCTCCACGGCAACCAGTTGGGTGGGGCAATCCCGATCGAACTGGGCCGACTCGACAATCTCGACGAGCTCACGCTCGGTGGCAACGATGAATTCACCGGCTGCATCCTCCACGAACTGCGTGCGGTGCGGACCAATGACCTTGCCGGACTTGGCCTGGCATTTTGCGCCGCACCTGTCTCCGAGCCGGCGGAGACGCCTGCGCCAGACCGTGACCGGGCCGTGCTCGTTGCGCTCTATCGCGCGACCGGCGGGCCAAACTGGGCGAACAACAACAATTGGCTGAGCGAATCACCGATCAGCGAATGGCACGGGGTAATCACCGACCACACGGGCCGAGTCTTGGAGTTGCGCCTTGCGGAGAATCAGTTGGTGGGGGAGATACCGGCAGAGTTGGGGGAACTCGCCCACCTGCGGGAGCTGAACCTCTATGAGAACCAACTCAGCGGCGCGATCCCGCGCGAGTTGAGCCGCCTCACTAAGCTGCGATGGCTGCGGCTCGGCGGGAACCAATTGAGCGGGACTATTCCCCCCGAGTTGAGTCGCCTCTCGAATCTGAGAGATCTGTCGGTCGCGGAGAATCAGTTGACGGGAGCGATCCCGCCCGAATTGATCCGTCTTGCCAATCTTCGGTGGCTGGATCTCGGGCAGAACCACTTGAGTGGATCGATCCCACCCGAGTTGGGCGGGATCGCCAAACTGCGATCACTGCATCTCGAAGGCAATCTGTTGGGTGGGTCGATCCCCGCAGCGCTCGGGCACCTCGCTGACCTGGATTGGCTGGATCTCTCCCGGAATCAATTGAGCGGGACTATCCCACCGGAGTTGGGTCGCCTCGCCAACCTGCGGACGCTGCGTCTCAGCGAAAACCAGTTGAGTGGAGCGATCCCACGGGAGCTGGGCGGCCTCGGGAGCCTGGACGGGCTGGATCTCCAGCAGAATGGTCTCGGCGGGAAGATCCCGTCCGAGCTGGCTCGCCTTACGAATCTCCGAGGGCTGGAACTCTCTGACAACGCGTTGACTGGCGAGGTACCGCCGGGTCTTGGCCAGCTCACCTATCTGGTGAACCTGGAGCTCGCGGGCAACTATCTCAGCGGGGCGATTCCCCCGGAGCTAGGCCGCCTCCCCTATCTGTGGAGCGTTAGCTTCGCTGGAGGCAACCGCTTCACGGGATGCATTCCCGCAGGGTTGCAAAACGTCCAATACAACGACGTTGGGCAGCTTGGTCTGCCGTTCTGCGGAGATAGCTAGGAAACCTCTGAACAACTGGGGCACCTGAGCGCCAGGGCGTTCGTGCGGTGCCGGGATCGTCGCCTGGGCCGACGCGCGGGCTCGATCCGCCCGTCATGGGGTGCGGGGGGCGCCATCGTCCCCGCGCAGGGCGCACGGCGCCCGCTTAGCCCGGCGCGGCACGCGCCGCCAGCAGCAGATTGGCGAAGCCGAACAACAGGCACAGCCGGGTGCGGTTCTTGGCCAATCCCCGATAGCGCACCTGGGTGTAGCCGAAGTGGCGCTTCACATAGAGAAACGGATGCTCCACCTTCGCGCGCATCGAGGCCTTGCGGTGCTCCGCCTCGGCGGCGGCGCTGTCCGGCGGCAAGCGCCGCCGCTGCCCCGGCCGCAAGGCCACCTGCCAGTCGACCGACCGGCCCTGGTGCTCGGGGCGCCGGGCCACCCCCGCGTAGCCCGCATCGCCCCACACGCGCGTCTCGGCGCCGTGCAGGAGCTGCGGCACTTGCGTGATATCCGCCACGTTGGCCGCCGTCGTCGCCACGCGGTGCACCAGCCCGGTGGCGGCGTCCACCCCGATGTGCGCCTTCATCCCGAAGTACCACTGGTTGCCCTTCTTCACCTGATGCATCTCCGGATCGCGTGCCTGCGCGCGGTTCTTCGTCGACGCCGGCGCGTCGAGGATGGTCGCGTCCACGATCGTGCCTTCGCGCAGTCGTAGGCCCTGCGTCGCCAGGTGCTGGGTGATCTCCACCAGCAGCCCCTCGCCCAGGTGGTGTCGTTCCAGCAGGTGTCGGAAGTGGAGGATCGTCGTCTCATCGGGCCGCGGATCCCGCGCCGTCAGCCCCACAAACCGCTGCACCGCCACGCTGTCGTACAACGCGTCTTCCATCGCCGGGTCGCTGAGGTTGTAGAACAGCTGCACGCAGTGAATCCGCAGCAGCAGGGCCAGCGGGTAGGGCGGTCGACCACGCTCGCCGGTCGGGTAGACCGGGCGGATGCGCGCTTCGAGCCGCGCCCAGGGCAGCAGCGCGTCCATGCGCTGCAGCAAGCGCTCCCGCCGCGGCTGCCGCGGCTGTCCGTCATACTCCACGTCGGCAAATGAGCGTTGCGGGTGCATCAGAGCCCTCACCGGCTGGCCGTCGCTTCTGAGCATAGGCCTTGCCGGCGGGCCGCGACCTGGGACTAAATCAGAGCTTTCCTAGAGAGTCGGCATCGCGGCGGGCCGGTCAAGAGGCCCGCGCTCTCGACCCAGGTGCGACGGGGAATGGCCCTTGACGTAGAGTGACGCTGCCTGGCCGGTCGGGCGGTTCCCATCGACACCGGGCCGCCCGCCGCGACGTGAGGGGCGTGATGCCGAAGCTGCACCTGCGTGATGGCTGGCGACGACTGCGCGTGGGCGTCGCGGTGCTGGCCATCGCCACTGCCGCAGCGCTGACTCTGTGGCCGTCCGCGGCGGCGCTGGAGTGCGAGGGCGTCGCCCTCGACGACGGCTGCCTCTTCACCATCACCGGCGGGGACACCACGGATCCCAACGATGGCTACGCCGTCACAAACGCCTACGGCGTTCCGCTCTGGGACTTCGTCCGCCAGCGCGACCTCCAGGCCATCGGCTATCCCATCAGCCAGCGCTGGGTCAACGGGCCCTTCACGCTGCAGGCCTTCCAGAAGGTGATCCTCCAGTGGGACCCCGGCAACAGCCGCATGAACTACTACAACACCCTCGATGTGCTGGCGAACCGCTACCCCGAGGTTGAGCTGCCAAACGTTCCGCCCCACCAGATATTGGCGGCGGACCGAGGGGCCAATTTCGCCACCATCACCCAGAACCACCTGGCGCTGCTGGACCAGAACGCCGCGATCAAGGAACGGTTCCTCAGCGAGCCCGACTGGCTGAATCTCTACGGGCTGCCGATCAGCTACGAGGAGCGAGAGGTCAACGACCACCCGCAGGGCCTGCAAATGCTGCGCGCCCAGCGGACGGTGTTCGTGATCTGGAACGTGCCGGCGCCGGGAACGACCGTCGGGCGGGTGAACCTGCAGAACGTGCCCGACAAGGCGAAGAAGCTCAGCAACGTGATCATTCCCGACGCGGCGGAGGCGCCAGTCCTGGCAGACGCGGTTGCGTACCTGCCGCTGTTCACGCTGCCGGCGCCCGTGTTGGCGGACACACCGGCTCCGCCCCCACCGCTTCCCCTCCCGCCAGCTTCCGACCGGGAAGCGCTGATCCGGCTCTACCACGCCACCGGAGGGCCGAACTGGACGAACAACCGCAACTGGCTGAGCGACGCGCCGCTCGGCCAATGGCATGGCGTCATCACCGACCCCAACGGGCGAGTCACGCGGCTCGAGCTCCATCGCAATCAGCTGCGTGGGCCTATTCCCCCGGAAGTGGGCGGTCTCGCCAGCCTTGAAGTGCTGTGGCTCCATGAAAACCAGCTGGAGGGGGCAGTCCCGGTCGATTTGGGCCGCCTTACCAAGCTCAGATTCCTGAATCTAACCTTCAATCAATTGAGCGGCATGATCCCGCCCGCGCTGGCCCGCCTCGTCAACCTGGAAGAGCTGGACCTGGGCGAGAACCAGTTGCGGGGGGCAATCCCGCCGGACCTCGGCAGCCTCTCAAAGCTGACCCGGCTGGGGCTCGTCTTGAACCAGTTCAGTGGGCAGATCCCGTCCGAGTTGGGCAATCTCGGCGCGCTGCAATTTCTAGAGCTCGGCGGCAATCAATTGACGGGGGAAATCCCGCCCGCGTTGGGTCGCCTCGGCAACCTGCAACAGCTAGGTCTCAGTAGCAATCAACTCGCTGGAGCGATCCCACCCGAGCTGAGTCAACTCACCAAGCTGGAAAAGCTGACGCTCCACAAGAACCGGCTCAGCGGAGCAATCCCGTCCGAGTTGGGCCGCCTCGCCAAGCTGGAACGGCTGGGTCTCAGCGACAATCAACTCAGTGAAGCGGTCCCGGCTGAGTTGGGCCGCCTCGCCAACTTGAAATTTCTGGATTTCAGCGACAACCAACTCAGCGGAGCGATCCCGTCGGAGTTTGGCCGCCTCGGTAACTTGGACCGGCTGTGGCTCACTAACAACCGCCTCAGCGGAGCGATACCGCCGGACCTGGGTCGCCTCACCAACCTGACACACTTGGATCTCAGCAGAAACCAGTTGAGCGGAACCATCCCGCCCGCACTGAGCGGCCTCGCCAATTTGGAAGAGATGTGGCTCCACAGCAATCAGCTCAGCGGGGCAATTCCGTCCGAGCTCGGCCGCCTCTCCAAGCTGAAATTCTTGTGGCTCCGGAAGAATCAACTCAGCGGGATAGTCCCGCCCGAACTGGGCGGCCTTTCCAGCTTGGTGCGGTTGGCGCTCGATCAGAACCAGTTACACGGCGTAGTCCCGCCCGAGTTGGGCAAGCTCGCGAACCTCGATGGACTGTTCCTCGCCGGCGGCAACCGCTTCACGGGCTGCATCCCCGAGAGACTGCGACGTGTCGAGGCCAACGATCTCGCCCAGCTCGGGCTGCCGTTCTGCTGAGCCGCTTCGGCCCCCGAGACAAGCGCTAACCGTCGCGCCGTCTGAAAGTCTGAGCAGCTACGCAATCGCCTCCTGCGTCATGCGGTCGAACAGGTGCATGAGGTCCATCTCGAAGGCGAGCTCGAAGGGCTGATTGGCCTGCGCCGACGTGCGGGGGTCGACCCGGGCGACGAAAGAATCCGAGCCCGCGAGCATGTAGAGAATGACCTCGCTGCCCAGCGGTTCCATCACGTCCACCGTCGCCGTGATGGTCGCCTCATGCTTCACGCCGCCGGCCGCAAACTGCGGGTCGGCGATGTTTTCGGGACGAATGCCGAAGATCACATCTTTGCCGACATAGGGCACGACGGCCTCGCGCCGGTTCAGGGGCCCACGCCCCCTAGCATGGTGCGACAGGGACCGGCGCTTGACGTAGATTGACGCTGCCGGGTTGGATGGGCGGTGTGTGGCGGGCCGCCGGGCTGCCTGCCGCTGAGTGAGGGGCCTCGTGCCAAGACTCCGAGTGCGCAATGGTTGGCGCCGGCTGCGCGTGACGCTCGCGGTCCTAGCCATCGCCGCCGCGGCCACGCTGGCGGTCTGGCCGTCGGTGTTGGCGCTGGAGTGCGAGGGCGTCGCCCTCGACGACGGCTGTCTCTTCACCATCACCGGCGGCGATACGGCCGACCCCGACGATGGCTACGCGGTGACCAACGCCGATGGCGTCCCGCTCTGGGACTTTGTCCAAGCGCGCGACCTGCAGGCCATCGGCTATCCCATCAGCCAGCGCTGGATGAGCGGCCCCTTCACGCTCCAGGCCTTCCAGAAGGTCATCCTGCAGTGGGACCCCGGCAAGAGCCGCATGAACCACTACAACACCCTCGACGTGCTCGCGAACCGCTACCCCGAGGTTGAGCTGCCAAACGTTCCGCCCCACCAGGTGCTGGAAGCGGATCGCGGGGCCGATTTCGCCACCATCACCCGCAACCACCTGGCGCTCCTGGACCAGAACGCCGCGATCAAGGAGCGCTTTCTCAGCGAGCGCGACTGGCTGAATCTCTATGGCCTGCCGATCAGCTACGAGGAGCGCGAGGTCAACGGCAACCCGCAAGGCCTGCAGATGCTGCGCGCCCAACGGACGGTCTTTGTGATCTGGAACGTGCCGGCGCCGGGGACCACGGTGGGGCGGGTAAACCTGCAGAACGTGCCGGACAAGGTTAAGAAGCTAAACAACGTGGTCATTCCCGGTGCGGCCAAGGCGCCAGTCACGCAGGACGCGGCAGCGAGCCTGCCGGTTTTTGCGCTGTCCACGCCTACGCTGACACCGACACCGCCGCCCCCACCGCCCCCGCCCGCACCCCCGCCGGCCTCCGACCGGGAAGCGTTGGTCCGGCTCTTCCTCGCCACCGACGGGCCAAATTGGACGAACAACACCAACTGGCTGAGTGAGACGCCGCTCGATGAGTGGCACGGCGTCACCGCGGACGGCCACGCCCAGGTCATCGAGTTGCGGCTTCACGACAACCGGTTGCGAGGGACCATCCCGCCCGCACTGGGCTACCTCGGCAAGCTGCGCCGGCTGGAGCTCAATGACAACCAACTGCACGGGGCGATTCCGCCCACGCTCGGCTATTGCACCGACCTGAGAATCCTGGCGCTCGCTGACAACCGGCTGCATGGGTCCATCCCGCCGGAACTGAGCCGGCTCGCCAATCTGGAATGGCTCTCACTCGCGAACAACCAGCTCGCAGGAGCGATCCCGCCCCAATTGGGCCGCCTGGCTACTCTCGAATGGCTGTCAGTCTGGGGGAATCGGCTCAGCGGGGCCATTCCCCACGAACTGGGTGATCTCTCCAACCTGAGACATCTGCGGCTCTTTGGGAACCAGTTGAGCGGCGAGATCCCACCCGCGCTGAGCCGCCTGGCCAATTTGGAACAGCTGCTGCTCAGCGACAACCAACTCAGCGGAGCGATACCGCTCGAGCTGGGGAGCCTAGTCGACCTCAAGGTGTTGGAACTCAATTCCAACCAATTGCGTGGCGAGATCCCACCCGCGCTGGGCCGCCTAGCCAACTTGGAACGGCTGGTGCTCAGTGCAAACCAGCTCAGCGGGGCGATTCCTCCCGAACTGGGTGATCTCTCCAACCTGGTAGATCTGCGGCTCTATTGGAACCAGTTGCACGGCGAGATCCCGCCCGCGCTGGGCCGCCTGGCCAACTTGGAACAGCTGTTGCTCGCGCACAACCAGCTCAGTGGGGCGATCCCGCCCGCGCTGGGCCGTCTCACCAATCTGACCGTGCTGGGGCTCGATGACAATCAGTTACGTGGCGAGATCCCACCGGAGCTTGGGAGCCTTTCGAAACTGGCCGCGCTCCACCTCGGAGATAACCAGTTGACCGGTGAGATCCCAGCCGCACTGGGCCGACTCGCCAATCTGACCGTGCTGGATCTCGGGCAAAGCCAGTTGCGTGGGCCAATCCCGCCCGCGCTGGGCCAGCTCGCCAATCTGACCGTGCTGGGGCTCGGGTATAACCAGTTGAGTGGGCAGATCCCACCTGTGCTGGGGAGTCTCGCCAACCTGAAAGTGTTGGAACTCGACTACAACCAGCTGAGTGGCCAGATCCCGCCCGTGCTGGGAAGCCTCGTGAATCTGGAACGGCTGTGGCTCCGGCACAACCAGTTGAGTGGAGAGATCCCGCCCGCGCTGGGGGGCCTCGCCAATGTGAGATCGCTGGGGCTCGAACACAACCAGTTGCGAGGAGCGATCCCGCCCGAGTTGGGCAGCCTCGGCAACCTGGATTGGCTGGGGCTCCACGAAAACCAGCTCAGCGGGGCGATTCCGCCGGAGCTAGGCCGCCTTGCCAATCTGGGGTTTCTCGGGCTCCGAAATAACCAGCTTACTGGAGTGATCCCGCCCGAGCTGGGCGACCTCGCCAACCTGGGATGGCTGGGGCTCCATGGGAACCACCTCAGCGGAGCGATCCCACCCGAGTTGGGCCGCCTCGCCAACCTGGGATTCTTAGGACTCCGAGACAACCAGCTGCGCGGAGAGATCCCAGCCGAGTTGGGTCGCCTCGACTACCTGGAGAAGCTGCTGCTGGGCGGAAGCAACCAATTCACGGGCTGCATTCCCGCCGGGTTGCGCGATGTCGAGGACACTGACCTCGATTCGCTCGGGCTGCCGTTCTGCGAGCCATAGAGGTCCGCGAGACGAGGGCTAACCGTCGCGCCGTCTCAAGATTCGAGCCGCTACGCGATCGCCTCCTGCGTCATGCGGTCGAACAGGTGCATGAGGTCCATCTCGAAGGCGAGCTCGAAGGGCTGATTGGCCTGCGCCGACGTGCGGGGGTCGACCCGGGCGACGAAAGAATCCGAGCCCGCGAGCATGTAGAGAATGACCTCGCTGCCCAGCGGTTCCATCACGTCCACCGTCGCCGTGATGGTCGCCTCATGCTTCACGCCGCCGGCCGCAAACTGCGGGTCGGCGATGTTTTCGGGACGAATGCCGAAGATCACATCTTTGCCGACATGCGGCGCCACGGAATCGCGCCGGTCCGCGGGCACGGGGACGCGCAGGGTCTCCGTCTCCACCCACAGGCCGTTCTCACCCGAAATCCGCGCGTCGAAGAAGTTCATCGCCGGACTGCCGATGAATCCGCCGACGAACACGTTGCTCGGCGCCGCGTAGACCTCCTGCGGCGGGCCAAGCTGCTGCAAGACGCCATCCCGCAGCACCGCAATGCGCGTCCCCATGGTCATGGCTTCCATCTGATCGTGCGTCACGTAGATCACCGTGGCCTGCAAGCGCTCGTGCAGGCGAATCAGCTCGGCTCGCGTCTGCACGCGCAGCTTGGCGTCCAGGTTGGACAGCGGCTCGTCCATCAGAAACACGGCCGGGTCGCGCACGATGGCCCGTCCAACCGCCACGCGTTGCCGCTGGCCGCCGGAAAGCGCGCGCGGCTTGCGCTCCATCAATTCGCTGATATTCAGCATGTCGGCGGCCTCGGCCACGCGCCGCTGAATCTCGGCCTTGGGCGTCTTGCGCAGCTTCAAGCCAAACGCCAGGTTGTCGTAGACGCTCATGTGGGGATAGAGGGCGTAGCTCTGGAACACCATGGCGATGTCGCGGTCCTTGGGCGGCACGTCGTTGACCAGGCGGTCGCCGATGAAGATGTCGCCGCCGGTCAGCTCCTCCAGCCCCGCGACCATGCGCAGCGTGGTGGACTTGCCGCAGCCCGACGGCCCCACGAGTACGAGAAACTCCCGATCCTGGACCTCGATGGACACGTCATCGACGGCGACAACGTCGCCAAACCGTTTCGTGACGTTATCAAGCGTGACGCTGGCCATCAGCATGCTCCCCGCCCTGCTGAAGCCGCGGCAGCGCCACGGAGTCAGGCAAGGACAGAACTGTTCGGCAAAAGCCGTTCCTTACCCCGCCGGTCCGAGTGTTGATGACGCCGCGCGCCGCGCGGAGCACCGGCCACCGAACCGGCCTGCCCGCACGCTACCCAACCGGACATGATTCGTCAACGTGTGCCCGTCTCGCAACGTTGGATCATCAGGCCCCGGGATCCCCGGGGGCACGCCGACGGCCAGTGTCTGGTCAGGTTGACATCGACCGTCGGTTGCATGGATCATGAATTCAGATTATATGGGCGCTTTGCCGCAGAGACGGTCCAGTGATCTGGCGAGATAATCCCCGTGTCCACGTCTCGGCCGACACCGCTTACCAATACGCTTGCGCAGCGGCAAATACCCTAAACAATACGGTCACGCCACCATGAGCATCCATGCACAACCACCGCTGAAGTCCGTACGTCACTGGGATGGTCGATGGATATGGTGCAAGGGTAAGGCCAAGCCATTCCACTTCTATATGTACGCGCGAAAGACCTTCATCATCGATGATAACCCGACGTCAGCGCAACTGCATGTCACGGCTTCAGATCGCTACGTCATCTACCTCAACGGACGGTATTTGGGTCGCGGTCCAGCTCGCAGCGATCCACGGCGGAAGAGCTATGACACGTACGACGTCGCCGCCACGCTTCAGCAAGGTACAAACGTCATCGGCGTGCGCGCGTATCACTACGGCATGCCATCGCGCGGCGAGCCCCGCGCGGTGACGCAGTATTTCTATGAAGCCCCGCTGCTCGGAGAAGGATGGGGAAGCTGGACGGGCGGCAGCTACTCCATTGGCGAGCGAGCCGGCCTGTGGGTCCAGCTCGACATCACCACGGCCTCAGGCTCCCGCATAGTGGTCGGCAGCGATGACACGTGGCGGCTTCGCCCGGCCCAGGCATGGAATCGATCCGTGCGCTTGATCAACTCGCTGCTCGGCAGCACCGAAGTCTTCGACGCTAACGCCGATCCTGTCAACTGGACCAACCTCGCCTTCGATGACTCGGACTGGGAGCGCGCATGGGAGCTGCCCACGGGCGACCTAGAGTGGTTTTTGCTCGAAGCTCGTGAGATTCCCATGCTCTTGGAAAGAAACCGTGTTCCGGTCGCTGTCATCGACGCTGGTGAGCTGGTAGATCTCGGCCTGCCCGGTCAGGTCGACATCCCCGAGCTTATGGGCGCGGAACCTCACTTTCCACACACGTACTCGAGCATGACGAATGTGGGCAACCTATTGAATCGCGAAGACTCCGCGGCTACGTTTCAAAGCCGGTTCGTTGAGGGAAAAGGCCTGCGGTCTCCTTATATTCTGCTTGACTTCGGTCGCCAGGTGTTTGGCTTTCCACGCGTCCGCATGCAGGCGCCAAAGGGCACCATGCTTGACATGACGTATGGGCAGCAGATCCAGGCCGGTCGAATACCACCGGCCGTACGATACGGAGATAGATACATCGCGCGGGATGGCCACCAGACATGGGAAGTTGCGGAGTATAAGCAGTTTCGTTATCTCCAATTGACTGTGCGCAGCAATTACCAGCCGCTGACCGTTGAGTCCGTATCCGTTAATGAGTACGCCTACCCGGCTGACGAGCGCGGAAACGTCGATTGTTCTGACGCGATGTTGGCGAGACTTTGGCGCGCCTGCGTGGATACGACATACCTGCACATGGAGGACACGCTGGTCTGTGATGCATACCGGGAACGAGTGCCGTGGCCAACTGGGGACGGCGGCCATGGGCTCTACATGCTCTTCGCGGCCTACGGCGACCTGCCGCTGGCGGATCGGTATTTGCGCATGGCGCCGCTCAGCGGTCGCGGCGACGGGATGCTGCAGATGGTGTACCCGCCGAACAACCCCACCCGAGGCGTCCATCCGCAGTTTCAGCTGCAGTGGAGCAGTCGTGTTCGCGACCACTACTTGTTCACCGGCAGGCGGTGGGTCGTCGAGGAGCTCTATCCCAGCGTGGTCGCCCAGATCGACTGGTTCGAGCCGCACCGCGATGCATCCGGACTCCTGCGCGACCTGCCACTGCAGAACACCATTGATTGGGTGCCGAACGATTTTCGGGGCACGAGCTTCATCACCAACGCGCTGTACGTCAAGGGTCTGGAGGACGCCGCTTGGCTGGCTGACGAAATGGGCGCGGCGCGCGACGCCGAGCGATGGCGCGGCACCGCCGCCCATATCAGAGCCGCGCTGCGCGAACTCCATTGGAATGACGAGCGCTCGCTGTTTGCCGACGCCTATCGTCAGGGACGCGCCTCGGACGTCGCCAGCGAGCTGACCAACGCGCTCGCGCTGCTCTACGACATCGCCTCGGATTCGCAGGCCTCCGCAATCGCGGCGCGCCTGGCGGACCCCGACCCAGACCTGTTGCGGGCATCGCCGCTGTGGTTTGGGTATGTCGCGGACGGGCTGTTTGCGCGAGGCCAGGCCCAGATCGCCGTCGACCTCACGCGAGCACGTTTCACGACCATGCTGGAAGCCTCAGACGCCCCCACCATGTGGGAGCTGTGGGATCCGTTCACCGGCGGCCTGCGAATCACGACAGAGGCCGAGGCCGCCGAGCGCGCAACCGTGAATCTCGTGCAGCCGAAACCGCTGCTCAGCCTGGTCCACACCGGCGGAACCTTGATCGGCTATCTCCTCGTGTCGCGCATCCTGGGCGTGGCGCCGACGGGTCCGGGGTTCGAGACCTGCCGCATCCATCCCCACACCGCGGATTTGGCATGGGCGCGCGGAGTGGTTCCAACACCCAAGGGCAATATCGAGATCGCCTGGAATCGAGCGGGCGGGCGCATGCGCCTGACCGCCCAAGTGCCGCAGACCGTCGAGGCCGAACTCATCCTGGACAGGACAAGCCCGAGCCACACGTACCTGCGGCATAACGAGACGGTGATCGACCTCGGCGACGTGCAGCGATCCGCCGCACTCGGCATCACCGTGCGAGCGGACGCCATCCAGTGTCGGCTGTCGGGCGGCCGGCACACATTCGAAGTCGCCGCAGCGCCCGGCCACAGCCCACCCTAGCCCAAGGGTTCCCGCCCCAGCGGCAGGCGGCCTGCCGGCCGCTCGATATATGAATCGAGGCCAAATCATCCGAAGTAATACATTTTGGTACAGTAATCATCTACGGAGTGGCGGCTGAGGCTGTTGCGCGCAGTCGCCGGTCGGGAGGGTATAGATATGCGTAGTTCGCGCTCAATGTCGAGGCGGAGCCTGCTGCAGGCCGGATTTCTGATCGGCGGCGCCACCGCAGCGGCCACAATCCTCGCCGCATGCGGCGAGGCCGAAGTCGTTGAGAAGATCGTCACGCAAGAGGTGATCGTCAAGGAACAGGTGATCAAAGAGGTTCCGGTCGATCGGGTCGTAACTCAGGAAGTCATCAAGGAAGTCGAGGTTGAGCGGGTTGTAACTCGGGAGGTCCAGGTCGAGAAGATCGTCGTGCAAGAAGTGGCGCCGCAGCTGCCTGACACGACCATCCTGACCTGGACGCCGCCGTTCTGGAAAGGCGTGACCGGGCGAGGCGAGGACGCCACATCCGGCGCTGAAGATGACTACATGAAGTACATGGTCGGCGAGTTTCAGAAGCAATTTCCGCATATTACCGTCAACTTCGCGTCGTTCCCTTGGGACGACTATCGGAACAAGATCGCGATTTCAGCGGCCACCGGAGCTGGACATCCGGACACTATCCAGGATGGATCGACGAACATCCGCCGGTACGCCCTGGAAGGATTCCTCGAGCCGGTTGACCGCTTTCTCAGCCAGGACGATCTGGACGATTTCCTGACCCTTGAGCAAGGTGAAGTGCTCGGGAAGCGCTACGGAATCCCGCAGTTTGTGACGGGCACTTCGCTCGTTTCCAATCGCCGCCTCTTCGAGGAAGCCGGAGCACTCGACCTGCTCCCAACCGAGGGCGATCGGAATTGGAGTTATGAGCAGTTCCTCGAGGCCTGCCGCGCCATAACCGATCCGGATGCGGGCCGCCACGCAATTTCCTTCAACATGAGCCAAGGGGCTGGTGACTACTACCGGCACTCCTTCCTATGGGGGCGAGGCGCCAAGATGATGTCAGGCTCCGGCCGCCAATACACCTTCAACAGCCCGGAGGGCGTCACGGGGATGACCTATCTCTTGGACATGTTCCACGAGGGACTCATCAGCCCTGATTCGCCCACGCTGGGTTGGGGTGATACTGAGCAGAAGTTCATACGGCGCCAGACGGCGTTCGTCCAAGGCCACCACGGCTCGGCCAAAACGTACTCTGACTGGATTTCCGAGGGTCAGGCGAATGCCGACGATATCGACGTATACCCGGTGAACTACCCGTTCGAAGGCGACAACTCGGGCCATCAATTCAGCTTGAGCCAAATGCACGCCCTATGGCAATGGGAAGACGATGACCGCCTTCAGGCCACGGTCGAGTGGGTGCGCTTTTTGAGCAACACCGAAAACCAACGCATACCAGCGCTGGCGACGAATAATCTCCCCACCCGCCGATCGGTGGGTGACCTATTCGCAGGCGACCCGTACATGGACTTCATGCGCCGCATGGGCAAGTACACCGCCATCGACGTGTTGCAGCCCGGATACTTTGCGCTGCGCGCGGTCAACACGCCCATGTACCAGGCGGTCATGACGGATCAGTCCTCGCCCGAAGAGGCACTCAACGATGCCGCGGCCGAAGGCCAACTGATTCTCGACAAGCTCTACGAGGAAGCAGAAGGGTAGCATCGGCCAATCGGGAGACGGCGGCGCGTGTATGCCGCGCATCGCCGTCTCTGGCTTGCGGCCTGCCAAGTCTCCTCACCCGACCTCCCCGGCCAATGTGGATCCTGCGAACGTTGCCTACACTATGCGGCCGAAGGCGATGCCGCGTGAATCCGGGGACCTAGAACTGCCGTGAGCCCTGTTGCCGCGTCGCGCCGATACTTCGCGCGGTCATCAACACGACACATCCTCTGGTCCTACCTATTCATTGGACCTGCCGTCATCGCCCTCTTCATCTTTTGGGTGTACCCGATCGCCCGCTCGGTGATGCTCGGGTTCGGTGAAATCGACTTTCGCACCGCGACCGTCGACTGGGTCGGCCTTGAGAACTTCGAGAACGCCTTCAACGACAAGGTCTTCTACCGATCGCTCATCAACTCCGCGTTCTATACGCTCGGCACGGTGCCGCCGCTCCTCTTCATGATTCTTGTGCTGGCCCAGCTCATCGTCCGGCTGCGCCGCAGAATCTTCCAGACGTTTTTCAAAAGCGCCTTCTATCTCCCATCCGTCGCGTCTGTCGCCGTCATTGCCTTGGTTTGGAAGTGGCTCTATGAGCCCGGCATCGGTCTGCTCAACTACCTGCTCTCATTGGTCGGAATGGAGCCGGTGATCTGGTTGGCCAACCCACACATCGCGCTCTGGTCGCTCGTCATCATGGAGATAGCTACCGGCGCCGGCGCGGGCATCATCCTGGCCACAGCCGCGATGGGCGGTATTCCAAAGGAGCTTTACGAAAGCGCACGTATTGATGGCGCCAATGTCTGGCACGAGTTCCGGCACGTCACCATTCCATTGGTTAAGCCCACCATTGTATATCTCACCATCATTCTCACCATTAGTTCATTTCAGGTATTCGGCCCAGTCCTGCTGATGACTCGCGGTGGTCCAGCACACGCTACCTCGACAATTTCGTATTACATCTATAGCCGGGCCTTTGAATTCCTCCAGTTCGGCTCATCGAGCGCCATGGCGGTCGTGCTCTTGGTGATCCTCGTCATCATCGCAGCTATTCAGTATCGCGCGCTGCGCAGCGATTTCGAGTACTAAGGTGGCGACAAACACAGCCCGCGCACCTCGGGGTCGGTTGAGCGACGTTGTCGCTGCGGTGCAAAGCCTACGCTGGTCAGGCCCACTCGCCGCCAACCTCCTGACCTACGGCATCCTGACCATCTGGGCATTGATCATGCTGTTGCCCATTTACTGGATGCTGGTGACGGCCTTCAAGACGCAGATCGGCGTGGAGGCCATTCCGCCAGATTTCTGGCCAAATCCAGGCACGCTACGGAATTTTGAGCTGCTCATCAATGACGGTCGCATGTTTCGCTGGTTGCTCAATTCATCGATCACATCGACTGCGATTACAGTATTGGTCGTCCTATCCTCGGCAACGGCTGGCTACGCGTTCGCCAAACGGGATTTCCCCGGTCGGCGAGTGTTGTTCTGGCTTACGATTGCAACCATCACTATTCCATTCGAGGTTAAACTGATTCCGCTGTTCGAATTGATGGTGCGATGGGATTTCGATGATACATATTTCGGCCTTATCCTCCCATGGCTGGGGAGTCCATTCGCGATCTTCCTCATCAAGCAGGGAATGCAGACGTTGCCATCCGAGATCCTGGACGCCGCACGCGTTGATGGAGCGGGTGAAATCCGCGTGTTCTGGCAGATCGTGCTGCCGATGTCGAAGCCGGTGCTGGCGGTGCTGGGCATCTTTATGTTCATTGGATCGTGGAACGCGTTCCTATGGCCCGTGGTTATCATCAGCACGACTGAGCTCCGCACGCTGCCGTATGGACTGGAATTGTTCGCGAGCACGCACAATCTCTCCAAGGACTACGGCCTGCTCATGGCGGGGGCGGCCGTTGCGGCCGTGCCCATGTTCGCCGTGTTCTTTGCCGCCCAACGCTACTTCCTCCGCGGGGTCACGATCGGGGCCTTGAAGGGATAGTGGTGAGCGACGCAAGGCGCGCAGGACGCGTGAACGTGGGGTTGAACCTCGATATGGGTCAGGCCGCGCCACAAGGCCAGGGCGCGGCGGCGCGCGCGAGGTCGGCTAAGCTGCTGCTCAAGCGTCGCCAAGGATCCTGACCGTGGAGCTTGCAAACCGAGTCGCGCTCGTCACAGGCGCAAGCCGCGGCATCGGGCGTGAGATTGCCCTTGGCTATGCCACAGCCGGCGCGCACGTCGTCGCGACGGCGCGGGATACCGAGCAACTGGAGCAAGTCGCCGGCAAGATCCGCGCGGACGGCGGGAGTTGTTCCGTGTATCGCATGGATGTCACGGACGCCGCGGCGATCGCCGAGGTCGTGCAACGAGTGGTGGACCGGCTTGGGCGCATCGACGTGCTGTGCAACAACGCCGGCGTGAACTCGGCGGTCGGCCGCGTGGCCGATGTCCCAACGGCGCCCTTCGCCCAGGTGTTTGCGGTGAACGTGTTCGGGCTCTATGCCTGCTGTCATGCGGTCATGCCGCACATGGTCGAACGCCGCTACGGACGCATCGTGAACGTCTCGTCGGGCGCCGCGCTCATCTGCGGTCCCACCGGCGGGGCCTACGCGTCATCAAAGGCCGCCGTCAACGCGCTGACCGCCGTGATCGCGAAGGAGGGTCGGGAACACAACGTGTTGGCGAACGCCATGAGCCCGGGTTCGGTGCGCACCGCCATGAACCCCACCGCCGACACCCCGGCCTCAGCGTCCGTGCCTACGGCGCTGTGGCTCGCCTCGCTTGACGACGACGGACCAACGGGACGCTGCTATCGCTTTCTCACCGAGATTCCGATGATCGCGCAGCAGGAAATCGACTGGGGCTCGGCCCAAAGCGGCCGGTGAGCCGGGAAGCAGGCCCGTCAGTCAGCCGGTCCGACCCGCGTCGGCGGCCCCGACCGTCGTCACACCCGCGACGATTCGACGACCGGGCAGGAAAGCGGCACGGCGCATCTGCACGGCGAGCGAGCGAACGAGAGCGGGCCGCCGGCGAGAATCATCCGAACGTGCCACGGGCGCCCCGCTGACCGGCAGACAGGCGCCCGCGTACTATTCATCCACGGGCCCAATGCGGCTATAGCTCCGCGCCGCGTCGCCCCGTTGGCGCGATTGATCGAGATACCACACTCTGGGAAAATCCGACCACGAACCGTCGAAGAATCCGCCGCCATCGAGAATCGAAGAGGTGCCTGCCATGGACGAGTTGCACGAACGCGGCTATTGCTACATCGACAACGTGATCCCGACGGCGGACGTTGGCCGCATCCGTGACAGCGTCCGGTCCGACGTCATGCGCCATAGCGACAGTCCGCCCCCCACGGATCCCACGGCAGCCAGAGGGGGCAAGGTCACCAATCTGCTGCGGTTCAACCAGACGCTGGCGTCCTACCTCGTCGAGGAGCGCTTCCGCGGCGTTGTTGACGCGGCGCTCGGACCTCGCAATCGGATGTCGTTCTTCACCGGACTTGTGACGCCTCCCGGCGCTGAACGGTCGCGGTGGCATGCGGATTGGCCCTACGACCAGGGTCTTTCGCCGCACATTCCAGCGCCGTATCCAGACGTGCCGATGCACTTGACCACGTTTTGGATGCTGAGCGACTTCCGCGCCGACAACGGCGCCACCCACGTCATGCCGGGAAGCCACCGGGTGCCGGATCACCCGCGCGACGGAACCGAGCACGGAGACCCCATGGAGGCTCTCGCGGGCGAGATGCGACTCATCGGAAAGGCCGGGACGGTTGCCGTGTGCGACAGCCGCTTGTGGCACGCCAGCGGCGCCAACACGAGCCGCGACACGCGCGTCGCGGTGGTGGTCCGTTTTGCAGCCTGGTGGCTCAATTTGAATTTCATCCGTCCGGGCTCGCCGGAGTACGACGCCAGCAGCCGCCTCTTCGCGGTTGACGACCTCTCGCCCGCCACCTACGGCGCCCTGCCCGATGCGGTCAAGCCGCTGGCGCGGCATCTCCTCCCGCCGGGAGATCAGGCGTAAGGCGTCGCCGGTCGGCCGCGACGAAGCGGGCGGCGGCGCCGCGTCCACTCTTGCACTGAACGTATCCCAGCCGCGTCAGCCGGTCGAAGCGCCCGCTGCTGATCTGGCAACTGAAGGCGCTCGCAGCTCCTCATCGCCTGCATGCTTCTAGACGACAGCGGCGTCCACCCGACCTCCGCCGCGTGCCGCACCATCGGAAACTGCACCGTGCCCGCTTCAGTGATGCTCGGACGCGCCACAACCGCCCCGCTTCTTGAAGAGCACCTGTGTTAGTCATATCCTTAGCCAAGCACACGTCCGAGGCGCCCGAGGAGTCGGCAATGGCAACGGTGAACGTCCACGAAGCGAAGACCCACCTGTCGCGCCTGCTGGCGCAGGTCGAGGCCGGCGAGGAAGTCATCATCGCCCGCAACGGCACGCCCGTGGCCCGGATGGTACCGGCGCGCGAGACCGGCCGCCCCCAACCCGACGTATTTAAGGGACAGGTCGTCGTTCCCGACGGCTTTTTCGACCCGCTTCCCGAGGAGGAATTGCGTCTGTGGGAAGGCGGCTGAACCGTGCGGCTGCTGCTCGACACCCACGCGTTTTTTTGGGGGGCCGAGGCTAGCTCGCGGTTGCCGCGGGCTGCCCAGCCGCGCCACGAGCCCGGCTCCTTGAAGAGCTGCCGCATTAGTCATATTCTTAGCCAAGCACACGGGTGAGGCGCCCGAGGAGTCGGCCATGGCAACGGTGAACGTCCACGAAGCGAAGACTCACCTGTCGCGCCTGCTGGCGCAGGTCGAGGCGGGCGAAGAGGTGACCATCGCCCGCAACGGGAAGCCCGTGGCCCGGCTTGTGCGCTGCAAGAAGCGCGGCAAGCGGCAGTTCGGCGCCATGAAGGGAAAGAAGGAATGGGAGGAGTTAAGCGACCTCATCTTGCAGCCGCTGCCGCCTGAGGAGTTGGCCTTATGGGAAGGCGGCCCGTAGTTGCGGTTGCTGCTTGACACCCATGCCTTCATCTGGTGGGTGAACGGGAGCGAACGATTGCCGCGGCGGGCCCGTCGCGACATCGACGACGATGCGAACGTCGTATTCGTCAGCGCGGCCTCCGCTTGGGAGATCACCACCAAATACCACCGGGGCAGACTGGATGAAGCCGTGGCTATGGCTCCCGACATTCCCGGCGCCATCGCCGACCAGGACTTCGAAGAGTTGCCCATAACCGTCGAAGAAGCCGCCCGCGCCGGGGCCCTGCCGGGACCGCTCAACGATCCTTTCGACCGCATGCTCATCGCCCAGGCGATCTCACGCGACCTCGTGCTCATCTCCAACGAATCCACCTTCGACCGCTACGGCATTCGCCGCCTTTGGTGAGGCGCGACCCCTGGGGCTGCGTGACCCCCCGCTGACATCTCCGCGCCACCCAGCCGAGCAAGCTATGCACCGTCAAAGCCACTTCGCCAAATCTACCGCCGGCGCCCTTCACGGCCGAAACCCGCGATTACGCGATTGGCGATAGCATCAACACAATCCCTTGCCAACGCGGCCACAGCGAACCAGACGACGTCATCCCGTGAGTCCGGGTGTGGCGACCACGACCGCGTCGGCCTGGGCGCTGGTTCGCTCCGCCCACGCCGGATCGGCGGTGAAGAGAAACACCTGCCGTGATCGGCCGATCTCGCGCAGCACGGCCATGCCGCGGCCGGTGCGCGATGGGTCCCAGTTCACGAACATCTCGTCCAAGAACAGCGGTAACCGCTCGGCATCCTCGCCCTCCACCTGGTCCACCATCGCCAGGCGCAGCGCCAGGTAGATCTGCTGCAACGTGCCGCGGCTGAGCGGGTGGCCCACAACGACGGGAAAGTCCTCGCCGCGGCGCCGCACGTGCAGGCGCACGCCCGTCGCCCGTGGAGTCATCGGCAATCAACCGGTCGTAGCGCCCATCGGTGATGCCGGCGAGGTAGGCGCTCGCCGACTCCAGCAGCGGCGATTGGTGCTCGTCGCGATAGGCTCGCTCGGCGGCGGAGATCGCGCCGCCAGCAGCGCCAGCCGGTCGTGCGCCCGGTGGACGTCCGCCAACTCCGCCTGCGCCTCCTCGATCGCGCCCTGCACGTGCGCGGGACCCGGCAGCGCTTCCATCTCGGACACGTCGCGTACCAAGCCGCCTCGCTCATCGCGAAGGCCGTTCGCTTCCTCCTGCAATCCGCGCCACGGCGCCGCAGCTCGACGCGGCGGTCGTCGGAAAGCTCGATGTCCTTGCCCTGCGCCTCCTGCCGGTCGGCATCGGCCACGCGTTCGCGCCAATTGGGCGTCTCGCGGTCAAGGTCGGCTCGCGCGCGTTTGGCCTCATCCCGTGCGGCGCGCGCCCGCTCCAGACGTTCGAGACCCACGTCCGGGTCGGCACCCTCGGCGTCAAGCGGCGCCAGCCGCGCCTCCAGCTGCCCAAGCTCGGTGTCGGCGGCGTCCCGTGCGTCACCCTCCTGCTGCCGCTCTTCACGCAGCTTGGCAATCGCACGCCGCCGCGGCCTCGGAATCGCTCTCGGCCTTCTCCGCGGCGTCCAGCTTCCGGCCCAGTTCTCTCGCCACCGCTTGCACCGCATCGGGAGCCGAGTCGAGCCCCAGCGCGTCACGCAAGCTGCGCAGGCTGCCGAGGCGCTGGTCAATGCGCTGCCGCACGAGTCCGCGGTCCTCCTGCAGCGCATGCGTACGCGACAGCAGGTCGTGCAGTTGCTCGACATCGCGCAGCAGCGTCTCGCGGGCGCGCGCCAGGTGCACGGGCGCAATCGAAACGCCGGGAAGCAGCTCGAGCCAAGCATCGCGCGCCGCGCCGGCAGCCAGCTTGGCCTCACCTTCCCGGTGCGCGGCGTCCTCGACGAGCACCTTTGCCGCCGCCAGCCGCTGCTCAATGTCGGCCGCGCGCCGGGCCGTGTCGCGCCGGCGCATGGCCTCGTCGAGCGCGTCGGCGGCGCTCGTGTCCGGAGCTAATCCCGCACGCTCGCGCAGCGCCGCTACGGCAGCCGAACCCATCCGACGGCGCGGCGCCGCGCCGTCACGGTCGTGCGAGCCACCGCCGCGGCCGGCGGCCACCGACGCGCCGACGCCTCGCCAGAATCGCAAGGATCGTGCTTACCAAGAAGACGCCGACAACGATCGCGGCCACCCCGGCAAGCGCCACCAGCACCGGGGCACAAGGCTCGCCAAAGCGCGTGACGGTGCGCCACTGCTGACGCCCGATAGTGCTTCGGCCCGGTCGAGTTGAATCAGGGTCTGCACGCGCCCATGGGCCTGCGCTGGGTCCGGCACCTCCCCCAGCGCCTCGCGCTCGCGCTGCGTGCGCTCCGCCGTTTCCGCCGCGTGCCGCCGTTCCACGGCTCGATAGTCAACGTCGGCCACGGCCACGCTCCAGGCCTCGAAGCGACCCCGCGATTCGGCGATGCGCAGTGACCGCAGCGTCGCCGCGGCATCGGCGTTGAGTTCTCCATCCAGAACCCGTTCGCCGATTTGCGCGAAGCCTCCGCTCTCCTGCTGCAGCGCGCTGGACATCTGCTCGATCCGCCTGTCGTCCTCGACGTGCAGCGGAACTTCCGCTTGCAACGCCAGGATCAGGTCACGATGGGTCAGCGCCGACTGGTGAGCCGGTGGAATCTCGAGCACCTCGGCTAGCTGCTGGATTTCCTCATCGACTTCGCCGACTCGTCGGTCGCACGCCGCGATGCTCTCCCACCGTTTTTCGCGTTCAGCACGCGGATCGACCTCAAGGTCATCGCTCGGCACAAGCGATTTGGCCTCTGCGTCGAGGTCTTCCGCCCGTCGCGCGCGGCGCACGACGGGCGCCAGCGTGGCGTCCCGCTCCAGCATGACCTCGATGGCCTGCAACCCCTGCGGTCCGCGCTCGATTTCCTTCAGACGATCCGCAAGCACATCCAATCGGGTCCGCGCGGCTTCGATCTGCTCGCGCCGGCCGGCAGCCGGCCGCAGCTCCTCACGCAACGCGCTCAGCGCTCGCGAATCTCGGTAGCCCTGGGACGGCCCCGCCGAGTGGCCCGCCACAGCACCTGGCGATCCTGATCGAGCTGCGTCACGACCTCGCGAGCCGGCAGCAGAAAGTCGAACGACGCCCCGCCGAGCATGCGGTCCTCGACGCTCTGCCAGGTGCGCGGGTTCCAGGCCCAGCGCCTCGTTCTGGGTCACCGCGTGCAGGTTCGTGAATACCGCGCGCGCCAGCCCGCCGACCCATGCGACGGGACGGTTCGCCAGATCATGCGGCTGGCTGTCTATCTCTATGGTCCCCAGGGGTCGCGACGTGAGGCGACGAGCGATGCGCACGCTGCGCCCGTCGCTCGAGGCTTCGCGAGCAGCGCGCCTCCCGGAAAGCGCCCGTCCCATGGGCGGTAGGGATGGTTCACTGCCGTGGCGGGTACGAAGCCGAACAGCGCGGTCGTCAGGAACTCGAACAGCGCCGACTTGCCCGTCTCGTTGTCACCGGCGATCACCACCACGCCTTGATCGGCCAGGCCGTGCTGGGTCCAGCCGCTGATCGGACCGAAGGCGTCGATCTCCCAGCCGTCAAGCCTCATGACGTCCCGAGTCACGCAGCAGCCGCTCGGCGGCCTCGGCGTCCAGGTCTTGGAGCAGCTCGCGAAGGTACGCGCGGCGCTCGGTCGCATCGCCCGCCTCGGCTCCCGCCAATTCGCTAGGCGTTATGCGATCGAGCTCTGTGTCGTCGGTGGCCGCGCGCGCCAGCAGCGCCAGCGTCTGCCCGAGCAGATGGGGTTGGTCGCGGTGGGCATCGAGGTCCAGGGGCCGGTGCAAGCCGCGGTCGCGCACCTCGACGTCGAGCACGTCCAGGTCTTCGCGCAGCTGCACGGCCAGCTCGGTTCGCTCGTCGCCGCTGGCCAATAGCGATGCGCCAGCGGACAGGCTCCGCGCAAGTCCACGCGCAGAATCCACTCCTGGTCGGGCGGCGCCTCGCTCCGGGGACCGGCGAAAGCCGCCGCCACCGCGGCCTTCACGTCCGCCACGGTGTGCGCCGCCTCGAGCCCTTCCGGCTCCAGCGTCTCCCAGCGCACCGGCGCCAGCGCCTGAAACTCGATCTCGGGCGCGGCGCCGCGATCCAGCGTCACCACCAACGCCCCCTTGGCGCCCTCCTCGCCGAATTGCCGGCCCTGCACGTTGCCCGCATAGCGAACCGGCGGATCGCCCCGCACTTCCTGGCGCTGGTGGATGTGACCCAGCGCCCAGTAGGCATAGCTGGGGTCCAAGGCTATCGAGCGAGGTGGGGGCGTAGCTGTGGTGCTGCTCCACGGCGGCTGCGCCGACGACCTGCGCGTGCAACAGCCCCACGGCGGGCTCCGGTCCGGGCGCCCGGGGAAACGCCGCGGCCAGGTCGCGGTCCTCGCGCGGCGTCTGGTGTCCCGCCGCGACCACCCAGCCCACCACCTCGCCCGCGCGCTCGATGGCGATTTGCCGCGGCTGGCGCGACGCGACCAGGTGGAATCGCTCCGCAGGCCACTCGATGCCCATGGCCCGGTAGTTGGCCCGTCCCGGATCGTGATTGCCGGTGGCGTAGACCACGGTGACCCCCGCGCTGGTCGCGCGCGTCAGCTCATCGACCAGCACGCGCTCCGTCGCCAGGGTCAACCAGTCGTTGTCGAAGAGGTCCCCGGCGATCAGCAGCGCGTCGGCCTGACGCTCCAGCGCCAGATCGATCAGGCGCGTGAAGGCCTCGCGACCGGCCTCGAGCAACCGCGCGCGCACCGCCTCGTCGTGACGCCGATAGGGCGTATCGAGGTGGATATCGGCGGCGTGGACCATGCGCAGCATGCGTCAGTGAACCAGCCCAATTCGCCGAACACTGCTGTACGGCTCCAAGCCGGCAATTCGATCTCGAAGACCGCTCCGCGTTTGCCCAGCCACCACCAGCTCCTGAAACATTCGGTCGCGGAATCCCATCTAGGAAGACATCAGCCGTTCCCGGGAAGACCTCCATCGCTTCCTGCGCACGGTTTCACTTGCCGCGATTTCTCGGACGGGATCAACCGATGCTCACGACCCCCAGAGTCTGGAGCATCGCCAGCTTGGCAACAGTACCAAACCGCCTCAATCTACGCCGAGGCAACCCCGCCGGAGACTTTGCACCATGGTTTGCAAGATTACAATGCCTCCGAAGACAGGGTTGATCGCCTGCAGGAGCTATGCTAATTTTTCTCATCAGGGAGCCACGCTGGTACCCGACGATCGCGAAACGGCAGGGTGTGGTGCTAGCGTCCCCGGAGATTCACTTGTCCTGCCGCTAGGCTGGGAGGTTCTAGCAATGGAAGCCGTCCACGTGGTGCGCCACCCGCTCCCGGTTGACGTCTCGGTCATTGCCGCCGTGAGTCGGCTGTTCGACGACCGCAGCGCTTTTCGAGAGCCAAGTCATTCACAGATTGAGTTCCATATCAGCGCCGTTGGCCTTGATCCAAGCGATCCAAGAACTCGATCACCACTCGGCAAGAGCGAGAGCATTCGCGGCGCCCTGAGTTGGGGAATCGAACACGACGTTCGGGGTGCGAGCGACCTTGTCCATCGTCTGGTTGCTGAACTCCGTGCCTGCGGCGGATTTTGCCCTGACTCACCGAACTACCTAGGCACTGGGGCGATCCAGAATGCGCGCGCAGTCTTCGCAGGTCTCGGCTTTGAGTTCTCTACCGGCGGAGAGATCCGACCGACAAGGCTCGAGTTCTTTCACGGGCCAGAGGTGACGGAGGCACTCCTTGGCTACGCCCAACGCGCCAGAGCTGGTGCGGAGGACGCAGTGCTGGACGCCAAAACAGGTAAAGACCTTCTCGAAGCGACCGCCGCCCATGTGATCGAACAACTGTCCGGCAACTGCAACGAGCGGCTTCGCTTCCCAGCATTGCTGGGAGAGGCGTTCACCCTCTTAGGTTTGGCATACTCCCCACGGGCCACAGACAGACGATGGCAATCCCCAAAGCGAAACAGAAATCGCGCTCTATCGACTCGGCTGTGCTGTAAATCAGTTGCGAAACCATGCGGGCACCGAAGACGGACGCCCATTTCTCCCAACGATCAGCGCGGAGGATTCACGCATCGCAATTGAGGCCATGGGCTTGGTCAGTGAGATGCTCCTCCTAAGGCTTTCGGCGAATTCGCTAAAGCCGTGATGGCCTACAGTTGCCAGGAGAGCGGCGGACATTTTGCCGCGGGCAACTGAAACCGGAAAAATCCCCGTGAACGGCGCCGAAGTCCTCGTCGACGCGCTCGAACGTCACGGCGTGCGCTACGTCTTCGGCATTCCCGGGCACGGCAACACCAACATCCTGGACGCGATCCACGGCTCCGACCAGATCGACTTCAAGCTCGTGCGCCACGAGCAGGCAGCGGCGCACATTGCCGACGGCTACGCCCGCGTCAGCGGCCAGGTCGGCGTGTGCTGCTCGTCGGTGGGACCCGGCGCCGCCAACATGATCATGGGCATCGCCACGGCCATGTCCACCTCCAGCCCGGTGCTGGCGATCGTGGGAGCGCCCATCCAGCGCTGGTATGGCCGCGGGCAACTGCAGGAGACCTCGCGCCCCGACACCGCGCCGGCGGACCAGGCGTTCATGCAGATGCTGCAGCCCATCACCAAGCGCGTCTGGTCCATCGCCGACCCGCGCACGATTCCCACCGCCGTGCGCAAGGCCTTCACGGCGGCGCAGGTGGGGCGGCCGGGACCGGTCGGCGTGGAGATTCCTTGGGACCTGCAAGCAGCGGAGGTCGAGACGCTACCCGAGGACCCCGACCCGTTTCCGGCGCGGGCGCGGCCGCGGGCCGACGCCGAGCTCACCGAACGTGCGGCGCAGCTGCTGATCGACGCCGACTTCCCCCTGATCATCGCCGGCAACGGCGCCCTCATCTCCGGCGCGGGAGCGGCCGTCACCGCCCTGGCCGAGAGCCTCGGAGCGGCCATCGCCTCGTCGTTCGTGTCCAAAGGCGTGGTGCCGGAGGACCACCCGCTCGCGGTGGGAATGGTCGGCTGGCTGGGGCATCCCGTGGCGCACGAGCTGATTCGCGAGCGCGCCGACGTGATCCTCGCGGTTGGCTATCGCTTCGCCGATGAATCGACCAGTTGGTGGACCGAGGGCAAACCGTTCGTGCCGCAGAATCGCATCATCCAGATCGACATCGAGGCCCGCGAGATGGGTCGCGCGGGACCCATCGAGCTGGGGCTGGAAGGCGACGCGCTGGCGGTGGTGAACGACCTGCGCGAGGCCGTCGAGCGTCTCGGCGGACGGCCGTCGGCCGCGCAGGACGCCGCGCTGATCAGCCGCGCCAAGCGCGCCTACTCGCATGAGCTGACCCCGCCCGACGCCACGCCCATGGAGCCGCTGCGCGTGGCCGACCAGGTGCGGCGCGTCTTGCCCGACGACTCGATCATCTCCGTCGACACCGGCAACCACGCGCACTACTTCGCCGCGTTCTACCCCGTCCGAGCCGGCGGGCGCTTCCTGAATCCCGGCGGCTGGACGCCGATGGGCTGGGGTCCCACGGCCATCATCGGCGCCAAGCTGGCGCAGCCCGACAAGGCCTGCGTCGCGATCACCGGCGACGGCGGATTCCTCATGGTCAACCAGGAGGTGTCCACGGCGGTCGAGTGGGGCCTGCCGGTGGTCTGGCTGGTGTTCAACAACTCCTCGCTCGCCGCCATCCGCGACGGTCAAATGGCCGACTTCGGCGGGCGCATCATCGGCACCGAATACAGCGTCGAGGTGGACTACGCGGAGCTGGGGCGCGCCCTGGGCGGCGAGGGCATTCGGGTAACCCGCCACGACGAGGTCGAGGACGCGATTCGCTGGGCGCTCGATTGCGGCCGGCCATGCGTGGTGGACCTGGTGGTCGCCGCGGATGCCGTGCGCCCGCCCATCGCCGGCGCGTGGTACGAGCCCGGCCGCTCCGAGCCGGCGCCCATGCCGCGCGGCTCCGAGGTGCGATACTCGGCGCCCCAACCGCAGGATTCGGCCTGATGCGGCGATTCAAATACGCCTACAGCGCCCTGGTCTACTACGGCGAGGACATCGGCGCCTCCATCGACCGCGTGGCGCGGTTCGGTTACGACGGCATCGAGCTATTGGGCCAGCCCGAGACCTACGACGCGCCCGCCGTGCGGCGTCGGGCTGCCGACGCGGGCATTGGCGTCAGCTCGATCAGCTCCGTCATCACCGCCGACCGCGACTTCGCCCATCCCGACCCCGAGATCCGCGCGAGCGCGCTGGCCTATCTGAACTCGCTCACCGACCTCGCGGTTGACGTCGGAGCCCCGGTGATCGTGGGACGGCCCAGCGCCTCCATGAAGCTGCTGCCGCTGGCCGACCCTGAGGACGAGTGGCGCTGGGCGGTGGACGGCCTGCGGGCCGCGGGCGAATACGCCGCCGAGCGCGGCGTGAGCGTCGCGCTGGAGTGCTGGACGCGCTTCGAGACTTATTTCCTCAACCGCTTGGAACAGGCCGTCGAGCTATGGGAGGCCATCGGCCTGACCAACGGCGGCGTCATGGGCGACACCTTCCACATGAACATCGAGGAAGCGTCCCTGGGCGACGCGATTCGCCACGCCGGCCCGCATCTCGCGCACATGCACCTGGCCGACTCGAACCGCCTGCCGCCGGGCTACGGACACGCCGACTTCCGCGAGGTGCTGCGAGCGCTCGACGAGGTCGACTACACCGGCACGCTGGCGTTCGAGCTGCTGCCGGACACCGCCGACCCCTTCACCGTCTTCCGCGCCGGCGGCCACACGGACTTCTTCGACCGCTACACCCGCGACGCCATCACCTACATGCGGCAACTCGAAGACGAACTCGGCGCCGTGTCCGAAGGCAGCCCGTGAGCCGACGCCCCACGCTTGAGACGGATGGGATTTTTGCCTATGAGACGCCGGGATAGGGGGACGGGATGGCCAGCATCGTGCCCATCGGGCATATCGATCGGCAGGTTCATCGGTTGCAGCGTATGATTGGGTTCCAAGGATTTCGCTCCCAAAGCGGCAGCTTCACCAGATCGGCGCATCGCCAGGCGGATTGAACGGCTACCGAAGTGGTTCAAAACAGACTCCATAGCTCTAAGGCATTCCGCGACATTAGAGCACTCAGCAAGATAACGATTTCCGGCTTTGCTTCCCACAAAATCCCACAATCAATAGATATACGGCCGCTGACCATTCTGGCCGGATCGAATAGCGCCGGAAAGTCTAGTTCAATCAAACCGTTGTTATTGCTAAAGCAGACACTTGATTCAACAACAGACCCCGGGCCGCTATTGATCAGTGGTCCAAATGCAAAATTCACAAGCCTGGACCAGATGTTCACGCGCATTTCAAGACAAGAATCCATGAAAACATTTGAGGTAGCCTTGAAAATGAATTTGGGGTCGTTTGACCTGGAATTAGAACTCGGATTCTCTCGTGAATCAAAGGCCAATCTAGATATCAGTAAAGCAAAATATGAGCATGATATCTGGCATACAAATTCCAAGGGTCGACTTGCACTTTATCCAGGTATACCTTCGCACAAAATAAAGGCCCAGATTCCCGAAAAAGAAATAGAGTCTGCTGAAGAGATGGCTAAGCGATATGCAGATGTCATGGGATCAGCGTTTCCAAAGGCCCTGCAGGATGCGGCGGGAACACTGCCACTTGATTCCGACACTGTCAGCCGGCCTCAGGATCTGTTGTGGGGCGTCAGACGACAACGTTGCTTCTTAGGAGTTTCGCTGTCATCTTTTGGAACAGATCATTATCTGTTCAATCCTGCGTTCCATCCAAATTGCAATTTTGCCACTGCCATTACGAAGGTCATCCACGTTCCGGCATTTCGGCGGCGAATCGCTCGGCATCACTCGGCTACTGACGTAGGAAGCGAGTTCCCGGGCACATTCGAGGACTACACCGCGGCAGTCGTAGCCAAGTGGGAGGCGGACGGCGGCGAACGCCTAGCTAATTTGACGCGATCTTTACAAGAATGCGGGCTAACGTCTGGTGTTTCTACCCACAAGCTCAATGATGCCGAGATCGAGTTGCGCGTTGCTCGCCCGGGCCGAGAGAATCCTGGAGGCAAGCCGGAAATGCTCAGTCTGGCAGACGTGGGCGTTGGGGTCTCGTACGTTCTGCCGGTGCTTGTGGCGCTGGAGGTGGCCGAGCCTAGCCAGACTGTGTATGTCGAGCAGCCGGAAAGCCATTTGCATCCACGAGCGGCCTACGGCCTCGCCAGAGCGCTAGCGCGGGCCGCGAAGCGGGGGGTGCGGGTGATCGCGGAAACGCATAGTTCCCTGCTGCTGCTGCACATCCAGACCCTCGTGGCTCGCGGCGAGTTGGAACCCGAATCGGTCGGCTTGCACTGGTTCTCCCTGGACGAGGAAGGGTTCAGCAAAATCGACTTCGTACAGCCGGACGAGCGCGGACGGGTGGGCGAATGGCCTGAAGACTTTGCGGACGTGGAGTTGTCGGCGCACTCCGAGTTTCTGCAATCTGTGCGGACCTGACCGACTCGGGTCTAGTCTGGTTTCTTGATTGGCGGCAAGTAGGAATCGTAGAAGACTTATAATTGATACGGATGTTCTTGTCACCTCTTCCGGGGATGGTCCAGTTGGATCACGCTCACAGAGATGCCGCGCTTTTGTTCAAACCATTTACTCATTCTGCCACCGGATATTGCTCACCAATGAACTGAAAAATGAATGGGGTAATCATCGATCAGCCTTCGCGACTCGATGGCTCAGCGCGATGGAGAGAAGAGGGAAAGTCATACACGTGGAAGCTGAAGAAAATATCGCGCTGCGCCATGTGATCGCGTCCTCGGCAAGCAGCGTGGAAGCGGCGGAAGGCTTGGCGAAGGATACGCATCTGCTCGAAGCCTGTCGGCATGGCGACTTGATCGTCGCTTCGAATGATCGAGTAGCGCGCGCGGGCTTTGCGCGGTGTGTCCCGTCAATAGGCTGGCTGGGAAGAGTCGTGTGGGTCAATCCGGCCACGGAACCTGACCTGGTGGAATGGCTGGAGCGAGGCGCCCCATCGGATCCAGCGAAGCAATTGGAAAGCTTTCAACTAATCTGACGCATGGACGAGCTCCAGGTTGTTGAAAAAGGCGGTTGTAGTGACGCGCTTCAAACTCGCCTCCGCCCTGGCGTGCTCGCCGTCCTACACAGCCAGTATCGATTTTGGCGGCGGTGATTTGCCCTCATGGACCGAAGGATCAGCGCCTTCAGGCACTCGGCTAAGTCGGGTGGGGTATCAGCCCGTCCTGGTAGCCGCTGTCAGCAATCAGCGGCGTGTACGGTCAATGTTCGGTGTTTCGGTAATCTTACGCTAGTCCAAAGTAGATTGCATGGCGGAGCGGTCCGCTATGGTTTCCGCATGGACACGTTGCCGTTGGAGCGCCCAATCCGAACCGCCCCCGAGCTCACCGCCGATCTCGAAGGGCTGGGCGTGCCGCGCGGGGGGTTGGTGATGGTCCACAGCTCGCTGCGCAGCATTGGCACCGTTGACGGCGGGGCCGCCACGGTGGTCGACGCATTGCTGGCAGCGCTTGGACCCACGGGAACCCTGGTCGCACCCACCTTCACCGGCCAGTTCCGCGACCCGGGCTTCATCTTCGATCCGGCGGAGACGCCGGGGACCACCGGCGCGATCCCGAACCACGTCTTCCGCCGTCCGGAGGCCCGCCGCACGGTTCACATCGTGCAGACCGTCGCCGCCATCGGGCCGCTGCGCGACGACATCGTGGATGCGGGAGGCCAGGACGGCTGGGACGCGCAGCCGTCGATGCGCGCGATCTTCGATCTCGACGGATGGTTCCTGTTGCTGGGCGTGCCCTATCAGAACCTCACCGCGGGTCACTTCATGGAGCAAGAGATTGGATCCCACCGCGGCCCGCGCGTGGCGGAGGGGCTCCAGCGCCTGCCGGACGGCCGCGTCGTCCCGCTGCGCAGCGAGACCTGGGGACCCAATCCCGACTTCCCCGGCATGCCCGAGCGCAGCTACGACTTCAATCGGTTGGGCGAGGGCCTGGAGCAGCGCGGATTGGTGCGGCGCGGCGCCGTGGTGCGGCGCGGCGTCGGCAACGCCATCGCCCGACTCTTCCGCGCCCGTGACCTGGAACGCACCGCGCGCGAAATGTTCGCCGCCAACCCGGAGCTGTTCTTCATCGTCGACGGCCAGGTGACGACGCTGCAATACGGCACGACCTGGCCCATTCCCGAAGGACGCAACGCCGGGGCCGAGCTCTGCGTCGTCGATCCAGCGGGGGTGCACCAGCCGCCGGACCGGTAGCGGATTGGCACCCCATCCAGGCGCGGCATTCGCACGTCTTAGGTTCCTCGCTCCGCTCGGAATGACAAATGGAGAGGCCGAGCGCCTCTCCCGCGCCACGCAACCCGCCGTACCCCAGCCTGCCTACAATGCGGCTCTCGCTTTGGACAGGGGATCACCTGATGCCAACGCTCTGGGGACGTCACTACACCCGCGCGGAGTTGATGGAGCGCGTTGGCGACCTCTCCCAGGTCGGCGGCGTCCGCGAATACCGCCTGGACGGTGGCTCGGGTGACGGCGTGGAGGCGGTCGACCTCGACACGGGGTCCGGTCTGCGATTCACCGTGCTGCCGGGGCGGGCCTTGGACATCTCGGGCGCCTGGTACCGCGGCATCCCCCTGGCGTTCCGCACGCCGACCGGCGACGTGCAGGGCGCGCGCTACGAGCCCGGCGGTCAGGGCTGGATCCGCACCACGGTGCTCGGCCTGCTGGCAACCGGCGGCCTTACCAACGTGGGCGACCCGGTCGACGACGATGACGAGGCCGGCGCGGAGGGTCTGCATGGACGGCTGTCCAACCTGGGCGCGACCAACGTCTGGGCGGACGGCGCCTGGGACGGCGACGAGTACCGCATGTGGGTCCGGGGCCGCGTGCGCCAGGCGATTCTTTACGGCGAGAACCTGGAGCTGGTCCGCCGTATTGAAACCGCGCTGGGATCCAACACCATCGAGATCCACGACACGGTGACCAATCACGGCCACCGCCCGCAGCACATGACGATCCTCTACCACATGAATCCGGGCCATCCCCTGCTTGACGAGGGATCGCGGTTCCACGTGCGCAGCCAATCCCGCCGCTTCCACGACGAATACCCGGGAGCCAGCGAGGAGGGGTGGGAAGTCTACGAAGGCCCTTCCGTCGACTGGCAGGTGCAAGTGCTGATTCACGACGTGGAGGCGGAGGCCGACGGCACCGCCCGCGCGGCGCTGGTCAACCGTGGACTTGGCGACGGCCTGGGCCTGGGCTTCACCTGGAACAAGCACCAGCTGCCGCAGCTGAACCACTGGCGAAACACCACGCCGGGGGACTACGTGACCGGCATCGAGCCCGGCAACTCGACCGTGCTCGGCCGGGCTCGCAACCGCGCCGACGGCACCCTGCAGACCCTCGAGCCCGGCGAGACCGCGTCCTTCGACGTGAGCATCGAGGTGCTCGACGGGTCGGACGCGATCGACGGATTCCTCGCGCTCGTCGGGGCATAGTCCGCCGCGCACGCGGCCGTACGACGCCAGCAATGCCCCGCGAACGCCGGGACGCGCCCGATGGGCCGCCCGCCCACCGCGAGACCCTGCGCGTGCGCTATTCGGACACCGATGCGCAGGGCATCGCGCACCATTCCAGCTACATCCTCTGGCTCGAAGAGGCCCGGCTCGGATGGCTGCGCGCGATCGACCTGGGCTACGCGGACCTCACCGCCGCCGGCATGTTCCTCTCGCTGGTCGAATGCAGTTGCCGCTATATCTCTCCGGCCAAGGGCGAGGACGTGGTCACCGTGGACGTGTGCTTGGTGGAGGTCTCGCGGCTGCGCGTGCGGCTGCGCTACGAGATTCGGCGCGACTGCACCCTGCTCGCCACGGCGACCACGCAGAATGCCTTCGTCGACGCGGACGGCCGGCCCCGGCGGCTGGCTACGGATCACCCCGCCTGGCTCACGCTGCGGGAGCTTTGAGGGACTGACTGCAAAATAGGCCCACGCCGCCCAAAGAGCCTCGGGCTTACCCCGAGGCGATCTACAGGTCTACGAACGAGGCGGCGTGATGAATTCGCACGTTGGACCACTGGCGCGGCTGAGCCTGCGATCGAGCGTCACGAGCGGGCAGTCGAGGGCCTCGGCCAACGCGACGTACCACGCGTCGTAGCTGGTTACGTTTTCGCGCAGCGCCCACACGCGCTCCGCGAACGGGGCGAACGAAAACAACGCAATGTCCAACCGCAGCATGTCGCGGTGGTTGGCGGTGGCCTCCAGCGGTGAGATCCGGCCGGCCCGTTCCAGCCGACGCAGGATGTTGCTGGTCTCGGCCAGCACCAACTCCGGACCGGCCAGGGGGCCCTCGACGACAGCCGCTTCGGCCCAGGATCCTTCGGGTCCCGTCTCGACCAGAGCCGCGGCGAGGACAGATGCGTCGACGACGGCCTTCACCGCCGGTCCGCGTCGCGTGCCTGAAGAATCACGGACGCCGGCACGCGCGTGCCGGACGCTTCCTTGCGCCGGCGCACCTCGTGCAGCCAGGCGTCGACGGTGGGCCGCGACGCGATGCGCTCCAGCTCACCGCGCAGGAACTCCTGCATGGATTGACCCCGGAGGGCGGCTCGCGACGCCAACTCATTGCGGACGTCCTCCGGGACTCCGCGGATGGTGACTTGAACCGACATAGCTGTAAGATGCCAGCACTGCCAGCATTTTGCAAGCACCGCAAGATTTCAGCGCGACGAATGCCCGACGGTCAATTTGCTGTCGCCGACCGCGCCTCTCCCGTGCGCCGGCTAACTGAGATCCGACGACCCGTAGCCCGGCAACAGGTCGATGGGCATGTCGTGCCTGATCGCCGTGTCCGTGAGCGCACGCTGGCTGCGGGATGAGGTGGCCGACTCGTCCAGCAGCAAGTGCAAGATGACCCTCATGGCTCTCGCCAAGCCGCGCCGGGTCATTTGCAGACCCCTAAAGGCCAGGATCGCCCACCGGAGCGGAGCGGCGGGACGTCTTGGCGAGGCAGCCTGCACCGCAACGACGGGTTGGTAGCGACGGATGCCTGCAGTGGGCGCATAGCGCCTCGCGCCCGCCGCCTTCCGAAAGTCCGCATGGCCGTTTGCGTTCGAAACGTAGAAGCGTGTCGGCCCTACGACCTCAGCGGTGGAAACGCGGCTCCGCGTGATGCCCACCGCAAACCTCGGCAGCGTCATCCCGCCTAGCCCACTGTGCCGTCGTGGCGCTGGTGCAGCACCAGCAGGTTGCCGTCCGGGTCCTTGATCGCGGCGCTGGCGCACCATTCGTTGCCCTGGGGTCCCACGACCACCTCGATGCCCTTAGCCTTGAGCTCTTCGACGGCGTCGCTCACGCTATCGACGGATAGCGCGACGCTCACGCCCTCGACCTCGGCCGCCAGCGCGATCGTTGTGTCGCCGGCCGCCAGCTCCACCCACTCGTCGCCCCATGCCTCGCCGACCGGCATCCCCAGGGCATCGCGATAGAAGCCCAGCGCGCGGTCCATGTCGCGCACCTGGATCTGAACGAAGTCGACCGCTCGAACCTTCATCGCTTGCTCGCATCCCGCGCGCATGTACCGCGTGACACCGATGCTACACCGGAGCGTCGGGCCGCGGCCCGGTCGGCCGTGTGCAGCCCAGCGGTGAAGCCGTTCGCCCCTTCGGTGAAGTCAGGGCAGGCGCTGAGCCTGTCGAAGGGTCGTTCATGGTTCGACAAGCTCACCACGAACGGGTTGCGCAGGCTCGTTGTCGTTGCCCGTGCCCGGTCAGTCGAGGGGGTCGAAGTAAGTGAAGTCCGTGCCGAAGCTGTCCATGGCCTCGACGGCTGCGCCGCGCAGCCGCACCCGAATGTCGCGGGTCCGGTGTTTCAAGACAAGCTCGCGACGGGGCAGCGACGCGTGCAGAGTGATGGCCTGATTTGGCGGCGGGTCCGGAAACTCCAGGTAGCCGCCCGCGAAACGCTGCTCCAGTCCCGCCGGTTCGACGCGGATATCGCCGGGACTGAGCCAGCCGGGAATCCGCACTGCGATTGGCCCACGGCGCAGCGGCGTTACGTGCAGCGTCCCCTCGGAATAGCTGGACTCCACCCGCGCATCCGCCGTGGCGTGGTCGAACCACAGGTTCACGCGCGTGACCTCGCCGTCGCGGCGCACCGCATCCACGAACGCCTCACAGAGCGATCCCGTGGTGCCGGCGACGATGTCCCAGCTGGGGGCGACTTCTGGAATGCCGATCGGCCGGTGCGCATACGGCGCGCAGAAGCCGAACATGCCCAGCGCGCGATCGGCCACGTCGCGCCGCGCATCGCTGTCATCGGGCTCCGGCGACGGCCCCGTGAACGACGTGTCCCGGAACTGCGAGGGCAGCACATGCGCGCGCAGCATCAGCTCGGCGTCGTCGTAGTAGGCCGGGTAGCCGCGCCGCGCCAGGATCAGCGCCGTCTCCAGCATGTCGCCGGTGTTGTTCAGCTCGCCCTGGTCGGGGTTACGGCCCGCGTCGCTGCGTTCCATCACCCAGCCGATTTGGTCGCGAATCGTCCACAGCCCCCGGTCATAGAAGGTCCTCACGCGCTCCAGCAATGCCGCGTCGTCGGTCAGATCGGCCAGCTGCGCCAGCGACGACATCACGCACGTTGTCGAGTGGCCGTGCGCGCCGAAGCGTTCCGTCTCGTACGAGCCGTCAGCCAGGAAGAAATGGTCCAGCGCGTAGTCCTTTAGGGTCTGCGCCAGCTCGAACGCCGCGTCCGATCCGGTCGTGCGGACGTACTTGACCAGCGGCCCGATGGCCCGGCCGAGCCCCTCGACGAAGGTCGGCCGCGCCTGGAAGTCCAAGCCCGACCGGCCATTGAGCGATGCCACGTCCCAGCCGCGTTCCGGCGACCAGAACTCCCGAATCGCGGCGATGCAGCGCTCGGCCAGCTCGGCCGCCTGGTCGTTGCCTCGGTCACGCACCAACGCGTTGAGCCCGTGGAATCCCTCGCGAATGCTGTGCTCGTCCACCTCGACGAACGGCGCGCCCATCTCGCGTCGGTTGCAGGGCAGCGGCACCGGCCCCGAGAACGAGAACAACGCCGCGCGCGTGTGCTTGGCGATAGCTTCCTCGTCCGGCGGCGTGCCGGTGACCTCGGCGGCTCGCAGCATCGCCTCCAGGTGGCGTCCCGACACCTGCACGGCGCAGTGCCACGCACTGAACCCGAGCCACCCGTCGGGCCACAGCCGCGAGTACATGAAGGGCAGATCATCGTCATCCGCATTGAAGCAGCGGGCCATGGCGCGCGTGCCCAATTCGATGGCGCTGCGCATGTCCGTCGTGTTGACGTTCGAGACGCGACGCGGGCCGCGCCTACCGGCCGCGGCCTTCGGGGCGTCGTGCGGCTGCGCGTCGTCAGATGCCGAGCGAACCATCAGTTCCTCCCCAACCGGCGGCGCCTATGACTCGTGGGCGGCGGAGTGCGCCGCCAGCACCGCGGCCGCCCGCTCACGCCGCTCCGGATCGCCACGCTCGATGATGCGTTCGAGCGCGCCGACGGATTTCTTCACCAGCTCGGGCGACAGGGAGCCGTCTTCGAACTCCTCGAGCGTCCGAGCGTCAACCTGCTCGAGATGGACATCGTTGGGCTGGTCGGTCGTGATCTTGAGGTCACTCCAGTAGTACTGCAAATCGTCGGACTGCCACCCGGTGTAGACCTCTTCCCACGTCGTCACGCCCATGTGCGGCTTCATGCTGCGTTCGAGCACCGGTTCGCGGGCGCATTGATAGCGGCCGTCGACGGACATGCGGATCCGGTCGCCGGTGAACGGCAGGGCCCGATGCACCGTAAAGCTGTGGAAAATCAGGACATCGCCCTGGCGGAACTCGTTGGTCACCCAGGCGCCTTCCAGCGGATCGATCACGGCGATGCCGCCCGCTCCGAGCGCCGGACGGTAGTCGTAGACGCCCCGGCGGTGTGAGCCGGCGGCCACCGCCAGCCCGCCCATGGACGCCGGCAGGTCGTGCAGGGGGAACCACGCCGTGTAGACATCGGCGGTGCCCTGCACGTGGGGGAAGTCCTGGTGCGGGGGCGTCGTGAACATCTCGCGCTGCGGGAACATCACCCGGGAGATGATGCTGGGATGCGCCAGCACCGGGGGTTCGAGCAGATCCTCCATGACCCCCAGCAACGCCGGCTCGAGCTGCAGCGCGTGAAACGATTCGAGGAGATAGAGCCGTGCGTACGTGTCGTTGGGGATGCTCCCGCGACCGTCCGGGATGTTGCCGGGGTTCACCAGCTGGTCACGGTAGCCCTCGGCGTCGGCATAACCCACGTCGCGCAGCACCTCGAGAAACTCCAGCCGCGCGCGCTCCAGGTTGTCGACGGGCAACAGGCCCCGAATGAAGAGATAGCCGTCCGCCTCGGCGCGGGCGCGCAAGCAGGTCGCATCGCCGATGAGGTCGGTCGAGTCGCGAAACTCGTTCACCACACTGCCGGAGTTGCTGGAGTGACGGCAGCGATCATAGCGCCGCGCGGGCTCAGTCGCTCGAATCAGACGCCGGCGGCCAATCGCTCTTCAGCACCGCGTAGTAGGCGTCGTCGACGCGCACGCCATGCACGACGCGGTTGTCGCGCACCTCGCCGACCTGGACCATGCCCACCTTCTCCAGGACCCGCCGCGAGGCGCCGTTGCGCAGGTCGACGCGGGCGTACACGCGCTCGAAGTCGGTGGTGGTGAACACAGCGTTTACCACGGCGCTCACGACCTCGGTGGCGAAGCCCTGGCCCCAGCGCGGCCTGGCGATGGCGTAGCCGACCTCCGCGTGGCGGTTCTGCGGGTCGGGCCACAGCCCGACGTGGCCGATCAGTTCCCCGTCCAGATCGGCCGCCCACCACGACGGGTCTCGGCCCCAATCATCCAGCAGCCGCCCGACGACGAATAGCTCGGCGTCGCGGCGGGTATGCGGCTGGGCGATGGGGAAATAGCGCGCCCACTCGGCGTCGGTGCAGTAGACCATACGGGGCTCGACATCGCGCAACTCAAACGGCCGCAGGGTCAGTCGCGGCGCGCGGATCGTGCGAGGAAGGCGGTCCATAGGGCACTAGCGTAAGTCATTCGATCGTGCGCGGGTTCAACGAGGGCCCCGATTTCCGGTGGCCCAGGCTGCGCGCAGCCTGGGAGATTCACCCGCGGCCCGTCCCACGCTGCACGCAGCGCGGGCCACCGAAGATTGCGGGAAGCCGCAAGGGCTGCCCCTACACGACCTCGTCCGCTGTAGGGGCGCCCCTTGTGGGCGCCCGCTCCAATCGCTGCGCGGCGACCGACCTTGGGCGTCCGATCAGTCGCTGCCCGCCATCGCCGGCACCACGGTCGCCTTCAGGGCTGTCATCCGCGTCGCCGCCGTGAGCGCGGCTGTCACGCCCTCCTCGCTGAGGGCGAAGTTTGTGTGCAGCCTCGGCCAGTCGTACTCGGATTGGATGGCGTGCAGATCGCGCATGGCCTGGGCCACCTCGTTTGGCGTGAAGGCCCAGCTGCCGAGAAGCTGGATCTCCTTGGTGCAGAAGCGATGCCAGCTGGTGTCGAAGCTGCCGGCGTCGGTGAACTGCCCCATCTCCACGAAGGTCCCGCCGTCGCGCAGCATCTCCACGCCCTCGGGTCCGGCCGCCGGGTTGCCCGAGCAGCCGATCACGATGTCGGCGCCGCCGCCTCCCACAACCTCTCGCACCATGGCGATCCGGTCCGCCGCGCCCGGCGTCGTCGTCAGTGACACGGTGGCATCGGCGCCGAATGCGCGCGCCAAGGCCAATCGCGGCGTTTCGGGATCGCCGACCGTCACCACGGTCGCGGCCCCGCGCTGACGGGCGGCCACGGTGGCGAGCAAGCCGATGGGCCCAGCGCCCTGAATCACCACCGACGCGCCCGCGGTACCCGCTTGCAGGCCGAGCGCGTCCACCCGATTGAAGGCCCGCGTCACCGAGCTGTAGGGCTCGACCAGCGTGCCCACCATCAGGGGCATGTCGTCCGGCAGACGAAAGAGCTTGGTCGCGGGGAACGCCTCCAGGTCCACGAACAGCATGTCGGCCCAACCGCCCCAGAGGTGCGGCGGACGCTCGAAGGGGATCTTGCGCCCGTAGTAGGTCGGGTTGAGGCATTTGTTGGCGCGTTCCGGGGTTTCCACGCAGACCTCGCACACGCCGCAGGCATTCAGCGGCGGCAGCATCACGTGATCGCCTTCGCGGAGCCGTGCTCCCGTCGCGTCGGTGCGGAGTTGCGATCCGATCTCCTCCACGACGCCCGCCAGCTCGTGACCCAGGGTGATCGGCCAGGGCAGCTCGCCCGGCCAGTGCCCCTGCAGGATGTGCAGATCGGTGCCGCAGACGCCGCAGGCCTCAATGCGTATCAGCGCGCCCTTTGGCGGCACGGATGGGCGTGCAACGCGGCGCAGCACCGGGGGCGTGCCGGGACCGTCGAAGGTCACCACGCGGATATCGGCAGATGCGCTGGACATGGGCTGTTGCAGTGGCAAGCCGGGGCTTCAGTATGCCCCTGCGGCGTCCTTTGCTAACAATGCCGGGCAGCCGTCAGTCGGAGCCACAGGCCATGGCCGATATCCGCGGCGTCATCCCGATCCTCAAGACGCCGTTCGACCTTGAGGACCGCGTCGACGAGGACAGCCTGCGCCGCGAGGTGGACTATTGCATCGACGCCGGCGCTCACGGGCTGGGGATCGCCTTCGGCAGCGAGATGCCCAAGCTGAGCGAGGCGGAACGCACCCTGGTGGCGAGGATCACCATCGACCAGGCGCGAGGTCGCGTACCCGTCGTTATGTCAACCGGCTATCCCGCCACGGTCCTTGCCGTCCGCGCCAGTCAGGAAGCCGAGGCGCTCGGCGCGTCGGCGGTGATGTTGATTCCGCCCGTCAATGGCCTTGCGGAAGCGGAGCTCCACGGCAATTTCGCAGCCGTTGCCGCTGCCATTCGCATACCCATCGTCTTGCAAGTGATGACCGGCGCGCACCTCTCCGGCGACGAGCTGGCGGCGCTGGCCCGGGCGGTGCCGGAGGTGCGATACGCCAAGGTCGAGAGCGCCCCGCCGGCGGAGTCCGTCGCCGAAGCCATCGACAAGGCCGGCGACTCGGTCACGATCATCGGCGGCGCCAGCGGCGGCGCGCTCATCGAAGAGCTGGCCGCCGGGTCGCAGGGCACCATGCCGCACGCCACCCTGGTCGGATCGTTCGTGCGCATCTGGGACCTCTGGCACGAGGGCCGGCGCGAGGCCGCCCGCGAGACCTGGCGACGCGAGATCGTGCCCCTCAACGCCATCGGCCCCGCCGTCTACAAGGAGATGTTGCGCCGCGAAGGTGTGATCGCCCACAGTCACTTTCGCGCGCCCGCGGAGCATCGCCTGGACGCCGTAGCGCTGCGTCGCCTCGATCAGCTCTGTGAGACCCTTGGCATCGGCTGACCTACCGCACCCGGCATGATGCGCCCGTGATCGAGACGATCGTTTTCTTTGTCATCGTGGGGACGATCCTGCTCGGTGTCGGACTCGATTTGGGATACCGGCTCTGGCGCGCCGTGACGCGGCGCCGCAGCCCGCCGACCGCCATAGCACCGGAGTTGCCAGTCGACGACGCCTAAGCCAGGCGCGAACCTCGGCGGTCGGTCAGCCGCCCGCCGCAAACGGGTCCATGCGCATGGGCAGCCCCGCCGCCACCAGCTCCCGCTTGACGCGCTCGATGCTGATCAGCTTGAAATGGAAGATCGACGCCGCCAGCGCGGCGTGCGCGCGGCCGTCGACCAGCGCCGCCCGGATGTGCTCGATCGACCCGGCGCCGCCGGAGGCGACGACCGGCACCGGCACGGCGTCGCAGACGGCGCGCAGCTGGTCCAGGTCGTATCCGGCGCGGGTGCCGTCCGCATCGATGCTGTTCATCACGATCTCGCCGGCGCCAAGCTCGACACCGCGCCGGGCGACCTCGATGGCATCCAGGCCGGTTGGCGTGCGGCCGCCATCCAGCACCACCTCCCACCAAGGCGAAGCGCGGTCGTCCCGGCGCTGCGCATCGATGGAGAGCACGATGCACTGCGATCCGAACCGGTCGGCGCCGATTTGAATCAAGTCGGGGTCGCGGTGGGCGGCGCTGTTGATCGACACCTTTTCCGCCCCGCGCCGCAGCATCGCGTACATGTCGTCGGCGTTGCGCAGCCCGCCGCCCACGGTGAGCGGAATGAAGACTTCCGAGGCCACGCGCTCGACGAGGTCGCCCATGATGTCGCGGCCCTCCGCGGAAGCCGTGATGTCGTAGAACACCAGCTCGTCGGCGCCTTCCCGGTCGTAGCGCGCGGCCAGCTCGACCGGATCGCCGGCGTCCACGTCGGCGGAGAACTTCACGCCGCGCACGTTCCGGCCGTTCTTGACGTCGAGACAGGGAATGATGCGGCGGGTCAGCACTGGGGTGCACTCCGCAGAGACAGTCGCAAGACCCTGTAGGGGCGGGTCTGAGACCCGCCCTTGCGCCAAGCGCCCAGAGCGCTCCGTAGGGATTCCACGTGCGGTGGGGGCTGGATTCTCGCTTTCGCGGGAATGACGGAGAGGTTAGGCACGAGTCTCTTTAGCCGCTCGGATGGCTTCGGCCAGCGAGAACGCCCCGCGGTACAGGGCAGTCCCGATGATTGCGCCCGCCGCTCCGGCGTCGCGCAACTGCTTGAGATCAGCGAGCGTGGCGATGCCGCCCGAGGCAATCACCGGCATCTGCTCGCCCACCTGCTCGACCAGGTCGCGCGTGCCCATGAGGTTCGGCCCCTTGAGCATGCCCTCGACGACCACGTCGGTGTAGATGATGGCGGCGGCGCCCGCGTCCAACGCCCGCGCCGCCAGCGCGCGGATCGACACGCTAGAGCCCTTCGTCCAGGCGTCGGTGAACGCCCGGCCGTGGCGTCCTTCCACTGCCACGGCAATGCGACCGGGGTGCCCGGCGGCGGCGCGGATCAGCAACGCGGGATCGCGCACGGCGGCGGTGCCCAGCACCACCCGCGCGGCGCCGTGCCCAAGCACCCGCTCGATGTCGGCGTGCGAGCGGATGCCGCCCGCGACCTGGACCGGAGTATCTCCGGCGACGGCAATGATGTCCTCGACGATCGCCGCGTTGGCGCCGACGCCGTCGCGGGCGCCGTCGAGATCGACGACGTGCAGCCACGAGGCGCCCTGCTCCAGCCAGTGCCGGGCGGCCTCCACCGGATCGTCGAAGAAGACTGTTTCCCGTTCGAAGTCGCCTTGCACCAGTTGCACGCAGCGACCGCCGCGAATATCGACGGGCGGATAGACCTCCATCACGCCGACGCCGCGTCGTGCGGTTGCTGTCCCGCCAGACGCACGAAGTTAGCGTAGAGCCGCAGGCCCGCGGCGCCGCTTTTCTCGGGGTGGAACTGCGTCGCGAAGAGGTTGTCGCGCAGCAGCGCGCTGGTGAAGGTCACGCTGTAGCCGGTCGTGGCGGCGACGTGCGCGGCGCCGTCGGCCGGCGCGTGGTATGAGTGCACGAAATAGAAGTTGGCGTCCTGCGGGATCCCGGCGAACAGCGGCGAGACGACCTCCTGGCGGACCTGATTCCAGCCCATGTGCGGCACGTGCAGGGTCGGCGGAAAGCGCACGACGCGGCCCGGAACCACGCCGAGGCAGGTGGTGCCACCGTCCTCGTCGCTGGTCTCGTAGAGCACCTCGAGACCCATGCAGATGCCCATGTAGGGCACCCCGCCGTCGATCGCGTCCAGGATCGCTGGAATCACGCCGGCGCGCTCCAGGCCGCGCATGGTATCGGCGGCGGCCCCCACGCCCGGCAGCACGACGCCGGTAGCCTCGGCGATCTCGGATGGATCGTGCGTCACCGTGATTTCGGCACCGACGTGCCGCAGCGCCCGTTCCACGCTGTGCAGGTTGCCGGCGCCGTAGTCGACGACCGCGATCATGCGTCGCTCGCGGTTGCCGGACCAGCGAGGATGGCCTGCGTGGACGACACGACGTCGTCCAGGGCCACGTCGACCTGGTCGCCGCCGTCGAGGGGCTTGAGTGATACCCGCCCGGCCTCGACTTCGCGCCGGCCCACGATCAGCGCCACGCGCGCACCGACGGCGTTGGCGCGGCGCAGGTGGGAGCGGGGGCTGGCAGCGGCATACCCGGTCTCCGTGGCGATGCCCGCTCGCCGCAGGTTGGCAGCCAGCGTGGTGACAATCGTCAGCGCGGCATCGGCCAGGGGCGCCACATACACATCGGGCGCTGGAGACGACGCTTCCTTCAACCCGACGCGCTGTCGATTGAGCAGGATGCGCTCGATGCCGCTGCCGAAGCCGACGCCCGGCAGATGCGGGCCGCCGAGCGTCTCAGCCAGGTAGTCGTAGCGCCCGCCGCCGCCGACGGTGCTCTGGGCGCCGCTGTCCGGTGGCACGATCTCGAACACCGTGCGGTTGTAGTAGTCCAGGCCGCGGGCCAGCCGGTGATCCAGGCTGCACGGAATGTCCAACGCCGCGAGCAGGCTTTGCAGCGTGTCGAAGTGCTCGCGCGCGGCGTCGCCAAGGTAATCCAGCGAGCGGGGCGCATCGGCGCTCACGCGCTCGCACGGCGGCTTCTTGCAGTCGAGGAGCCGCAACGGGTTCTGCGTCAGCCGCATCTGGCAATCCGCGCACAGCTTGTCGGCGTTCGGGGTGAAATAGGCCACCAACGCGGCGCGGTACTCGGGCCGCGACTCGGGGTCCCCAAGCGAGTTCACGTGCAGCGCCAGGTCCGTGACCCCAAGCGCCCGGAGCGTGCTCCAGAGCAAATCGATCGCCTCGGCGTCGACTGCGGGGCTCGGGTCGCCCAGCGCTTCGGCACCGATCTGGTGGTGCTCGCGCAGACGCCCCGCCTGCGGGCGGTCGTAGCGGAACACCGGCAACACGTAGTAGAGCTTCACCGGCTGCGGCAGCACGTGCATGCCGTGCTGCTGGTAGGCGCGCACGATGGAGGGCGTGCCCTCGGGCCGCAGCGTCAACGAGTCGCTCCCGCGGTCGTCGAAGGTGTACATCTCTTTCTGCACGATGTCCGTGGTCGCGCCGGTGCCCTTGTCGAACAGCTCGGTGGCCTCGAACGTCGGGGTGCTGATGGGGTGGTAGTTGCGCAGACGGCACTCGCGGGCAAACGTGCGCAGCACGGTTTCCCAGGCGGGCGCGTCGGCGGGCAAGCGGTCGGCCGTGCCTCGCGGCCGCCGCAGACCCGAGCTAGGCACCGGTGGAACGCACTACTTCTGTCGGACAGCGAGGATTCATCAGCGCGATTCGGGCTCCAGCCGCTCGATGGCGGCCTGAACGTCTTTGGGCGACAGGCCGGAGACGGCGATGCGCTTGCGGCGGCTGTGGGCCCCGCCCGTGATGGTGACGCCGCGCGCCGGCACTCCCAAGCTCCGCGCCAGCAACGCTTGGATGGCTGCGTTGGCGCGGCCATCGACCGGGGCGGCCTTTACCCGCGCGACCAGGCCGCCGTCGGCGTCGCGCGTCAGGCCCTCGGCGCGGGCGTTCGGCTTTGCCCGCACGCGCAGAACGACGGGCTTCGTCAACGGCACGCTCATCAGGGCTGCGCCCGCGGCGCGGGGCGGGACGGAAATCTCGGCATCGCGCTACGACAGCGCGAGCGACACGATCAACCGCCACACGATCTGAATGACCACGATCGCAATCAACGGTGACAGGTCGATCATCCAGGACGAGGGCAAGCGATTGCGGATCGGGGCGAGAATCGGCTCGGTGACGTCGATGAGCAGACGCATCAGCGGGTGGCTGGGGTCTTGCACGAACCAGGAGAGCAGCGCCCGTCCGACGATCGCGAACACCAATATCGTGACCAGGATGTTTAGGAAGTCGAGGAGGCCGGTCAGCATGGCAAGTCCGTCGATACTGGCGCGGGCACGGCGGTCGTGACCGGTGGGCGACTGCCAAAGATAGCCCGTCCGACTCGAACCATCGTGGAGCCCTCGGCAATCGCCGCGCCAAAATCGTCCGTCATACCCATGGAAAGCTCCGTCAGCGGCTGGTTGGGGAGCTTCGGCCGCAGCACGTCCCGCGTCTCCCGCAGCTCGCGAAAACACGCGCGCAGGGCGGCGAGATCACCCCCCAGCGGGCCGATGGTCATGAGACCGCGCAGCGTCAGGCCCGTCTCGCGGTCGATGACCTCGCAGAGTCTGCCCAAGTCCGCCGGCGCTACGCCCTCTTGTGTCAGCGTGCCGGTGAGATTCACTTGCGCCAGCACGTCCACGGGACGGTTCTCGCGCACGGCTTCCAAGCGACACGCGAGTCGCGGGGAGTCAACGCTCTGGATACAACCGAAGCGCTGGACCGCCGTCCGAGCCTTGTTTCGCTGCAAGTGGCCAATGAGATGCCACGTGCCGCCACCGACCTGGGGAATCTTCGTATCGGCCTCCTGGACTCGATTCTCACCGAACGTGGTGAGCCCCGCGGCCAGCGCCGCGCGCACCACGTCGGCAGGCACCGTTTTGGTTACCGCCACCAGCTCGACAGTTTCCGGCGAGCGACCTGCCGCGGCGCATGCTGCAGCGATCTCCTCGCGCACCGCCGCGATGCGCAGGCGTAAGCCGTCATCGACCGCAGCCGCACGTTGCATTCCGCCATTCTAGGCGCGGACGGGCGCGCGCCGCCCACTGAAAGCGGTCGGTCGAGCGTTTACCCGGCGGACCGGCGCCGCAGGAATGCCGGAATCTCGATTTCGGGCTGGGCCTCGGGACCGGGCGAAAAGTCCAATTCGCGCACCCGGGGCGAGGCCGGAGTTCGCGTGCGCGTCCGCGCCGCGGGACGCTTTTCCTTGCGCTCGAGCTGGAAGCCCGTCGCGATAACCGTGACGTGAATGCGGCCTTCGAGCGACTCGTCGACCACCGTGCCGAAGATGATGTTGGCGTTCGGGTCCGCCGTCTTGGCCACGATCTCCGCCGCCTCGTTCACCTCATACAGCGTCATGTCCGAGCCGCCGGTGAAGTTCAGCAGCACGCCCCGCGCGCCGTCCATCGAGCTGTCGAGCAGCGGGCTGTTCAGCGCCTGCGTGATGGCGTCGGTGGCGCGGGTTTCGCCCTGGCCTTCGCCCATGGCCATCAGCGCGGTTCCGGCGTCGGTCATGACCGCCCGCACGTCGTTGAAGTCGAGGTTGATCAGCCCCGGCATGGTGATGAGGTCCGACACGCCCTGAATGGCCTGCCGCAGCACATCGTCGGCCAGCGCAAATGCCTCGCTGATCGTGGACTTGGCATCGGCCACGTTGAGCAGCCGGTCATTGGGGATCACCACGAGCGTGTCGACGCGCTCGCTGAGATCCTGGATGCCGTCATCGGCCACGCGAGCGCGCGCCGTGCCTTCAAATGCAAAGGGACGCGTGACCACGCCGACGGTCAGCGCGTCGCTTTCCTGGGCAATCTCAGCCACGACCGGCGCGCCGCCCGTGCCCGTGCCGCCGCCCATGCCGGCGGCGATGAAAATCATGTCGGCGCCCTCGAGCGACTCGCGCAGGTCCTCGGCGGATTCCTCGGCTGCCTTGTGGCCGAGGGCCGGGTTCCCGCCGGACCCAAGCCCGCGGGTGGCCTTTTCGCCAATGTGTACACGCGCCGAGGCTTGCGAGCGCATCAGCGCCTGCGCGTCGGTGTTGACGGTGATGAAGTCCACGCCGCTGACGTCGACGTCGATCATCCGGTCGATGGCGTTGCTGCCGCCGCCGCCAACGCCGACGACCTTGATCGTGGCGGATTGCTCGCTGGCGGGCGGAGCCGCCTGGCGCCGCGGCGTCGTGAGGCGTGTAATGCGGCTCGTGCCGCCGGTGTCGTCGTTCATGGCATGGTCCTCTGTCGCCGGTGTCCAGCGCTGGCGGACGTCAGTGGGTCGGCTCACGCGATCGGCCACTCATTATGCACAAGAGTAAACCGTTTGTGGGACATATCGTCAGGCAGCGGCCGGCGAGGCCAAGCCACGCAGCCACGAACCGAGGTTGGTGAGCACGCCACCGCTCCGCCGCACGGGCCGCTGCTCCAACCAGCCGTGGTCCGTGCGCGGCGCCGCGCCCATGAGCGTCAAACCAATGGCGGTGCTGAACTGCGGCTCACGCATGCCCTCATCGAGACCCCAGAGCGCCTGGGGCCGGCCCAGCGCCACGGGCAGCTCCAGAATCTCGGACGCCTTGGCCGCCAGACCTGGGATCAGCGACCCGCCACCCGTCAACGCAACGCCGGCTGTCAGCACGTCGTAGTAGCCGCTGCGAACGATCTCATCCTTCACGTGCGTGAGGATCTCTTCCATGCGCGCGTCGATGACCTGGGCAAGGTCGCGGCGGCGAACCGCCACCGGCGCGCCATAGTCGAATCCCGGCACCTCGACGGCCGACTCGTCGGAATCGACAAACGGATCGGTCCGACCGTGCTGGATCTTGAGAGCCTCGGCCACGCGCACGGGCAGCCGCAGGCCGCGCGCGATATCCGAGGTTACGAGCGCGCCGCCCATGGGCAGCACGGCAATGTGCCAGCAGGCATCGCCCACGTAGATCGCCACGTCGGTGGTGCCGCCGCCGATGTCGACCACCGCCGCGCCCTCGCGCCGTTGGTCCTCCGTGAGACACGACGCGGCCGACGCCAGCGGCTGCAGCAGGCGATCTCGAATCTCGCACCCCGCGCCGGTGACGCAGCGCTCCAGGTTAGTCATGGCGTTGCTGGCGCCCGTCACCACGTGCGCCTCGACTTTCAGGCAACGTCCGGTGAGCCCGCGCGGATCCAGTACGTCCGTCAGGTGGTCCACGCTGAAGGTCTTGGGGATGACGGCGGCAATCTCGCGCTCGGCGGGCAGGGAAATGGCCGCCGCGGTGCGCACGATGCTGTTCATGTGGCGCGGCCGAACCGTCGGGTCGTCAACCCCCAGCCGCAGCTCCGCGTGCTGGCTATGGGACTGCAAATGGCCGCCGGCGATGCCGGCCACCACGTGCCGCACGCGCGTCTGCGACACCTCCTCGGCGCGCATCACCGCCTCGTCGATCGCCTTGATCGTCTGCACGATGTCGACCACTTGCCCGCCCTTGAGGCCAAGCGACGGCGCCGTGCCAATGCCCAGCACATGCAGCTGCGTGTCTCGATATTCCTGACCAACGACCACGCAGGTCTTGGTCGTTCCCACGTCCAACCCGACGACCGTCCTCTTGCGTCCCAACGTCTGCTCCTCCAGTGCCCCCCGGATGTCTGCTGACTCAGCCCGTCCCGCCTGCGCTATCTCACGGGGAATCCCCGATCGTGCTGATCAGCGGCGGGGCGTTGGTAGTGCGATAGGTCGGTCGGTCCACCGGGCGCAGGTCCACGGACGCGATGCGCTCACCGCGTCGGGTGGCTCGCTCGAGCACGGCCTGCAGCGCCACAAGCTTGGGCTCAAGTCTCTCAATGCCGCCGAACTGCAACTCGCGACCGGAGTGGTCGATGACCGTGAGGTTGCCGGCGGCGTACTGAATCCGGTTGGGGAACACTCGAAGCAACGGCAGATTGCTCTGCAGCTGGTAGGCGGCAAGGAGGGCGGGCAGATTGATGTGCTCGCCCGGAGCAGCCTCGCGCACGGCGGTGTCCTCGATCGTCAACTCCAGATCGGGCCGGTAGCGCGCCGCCAGGATCTGGCCTTCGGCGTCGACCAAGTAGCTTTGCCCGCCGATGATCCAGTTGGCCACCGGCGCGTCGTAGGCAATCGTCACCGTGAGGTGGCCGTCGACGGCGACGTCGACCAGCGCATCGGCTACACCCGGGATCTCCTGCAGCTCTTCACGGATAGCGGCGGTATCGACGCGAAACACGCTGGCCCCGACGAACTGGCTGACGAACGACTCGATCTGTTCCGCGCTTACTACCGGCGGCGGTGACGAGGCCGCCCGATGCACGGTGATGTTGCGCACCTTCAGCACGGGCGAGGTGAGCATCCAGACCAGCAGGATGGTGGCCAGGCCGGCAAAGGCCAACGAAAGAAAATGGACGTGCCACAGGCGGGTTTCGGTCGTCATGCCATCAGCTCCCAGGCGGCTGCATGCCAACGGCCCAGCACGCGCACCTCCGGCTCAAGGCGAATCCCGTGCCGCTGCTGCACGATGGTCTGCACGTGCAATGCCAGCGCCAGGACGTCCGCCGCCGTGGCGGTGCCGTCGTTGCTGATGAAGTTGGCGTGCAGCGGCGGGACGAACGCCCCGCCCCGAGCGCACCCTTTCAGTCCGGCGGACTCGATGAGCCGTCCCGCGTAGTCCCCGCTCGGGTTCTTGAAGAATGAGCCGGCGTTTTGTCCCCGCGGTTGGGTGTCCGCCCGGCGCCGCGCAAACGTCGCAAGCTCGGTCTGAAGCGCAGCGGGGTCGCCCGGTTGGATGCGGAGCGATGCGCTGAGAACGACCGGCGCTTGCGAATCGTCCAGCAAGGCGCTGTGCCGATAGGCGAATGCCAGATCGTCCGGGCGCAGTTGCCGCACGCCGTCGGGATACCAGACCTCGGCTGACGCCAGCACCGCCGCGATGTCGCTGCCCCAGGCGCCCGCGTTGCCAAACACCGCGCCGCCGACGGTGCCGGGCACGCCGATCGCGAACCCGAGACCGGCGTGCCCGCCGGCAGCGGCCTGCCGGGCGAGCCGCGCCATGGTGTGACCGGATTCAACGTGGGCCAGGCCGGCGGCCGAGTCGAACGTCAATCCAACGCAGCCGTTGGCCAGCACCAGCCCTTCGATGCCGGCGTCGGCCACCAGCAGGTTCGTCCCGTGCCCCACGACCGTGCGCGGGATGCCCGCCGCTTCGGCGGCGTCGAGCGCCGCAACCAGATCGTCCACGGTCCGCACCTCGACCCAGAGGTCGGCCGGACCGCCCACGCCAAGGGTCGAATGCCGCGCCAGCGGCTCGCGCTCGCGCACGGCGAGGTGCCCTGGCAGTGACAACATCGTGCTCATGCGGCGGCCCGCGCGCAGACCCATTCGCTGATCCGGTCGACCAGCGGCGTCACGGAGTCCGGACCCATGACCAGGATCAGGTCACCCTCGGCGGCCTCCGCGGCGATCAGGTCGGCAATGGCTTCGAACGACGGGAGAAAGCTCGCGTCCGGATGCCGCACGCGGGCGGCCAGCAGCGCCGAACTGGCGCTGACGCCGTGCTCGCGGCCGGGCGGTGAGTAGATCTCGGCAAAGGTGACGCGGTCCGCGCCGACAAACGCGTCCACAAAATCATCCAGCAGGTCGAGCGTCCGGCTGCGGAGCAGCGGCTGGTAGATCGCCCAGAGCCGCTGGTGGGTGAGTTCGCGGGCGGCCTCGATGGTGACCCGCACCGCGGTTGGATGATGCGCGTAGTCCTCGAGCACCCGCACGCCGCCGCCGCAGGCCCGCAGCTGCAAGCGGCGCTCCACCCCGGCGAACGACTCGAGCGCGTGCGCGGCCGCCGACGCGGGCACCCCGGCCAGCGTGCAGGCCATCAGCGCCGCCAGCGCGTTCCAGGCGTTGTGACGCCCGCGCAGCGGCAGGCGGCAGGCCAACGGCCCGTGCGGCGTGTGGAACTCCAACTGGCATCCGCCGGCAACCGGCGTGTAGGCCCCCAGGTCCCACGCCTCGCCGGGACCAAACCACACCGGCGGCGTGTGCGTACTCTCCGCCACGCGACGCAGATGAGCCACGTCGCCACGGACGATCAAGTGCGCGTCCGCCGGCAGCCCAGCCGCGAAGGTGGCGAAGGTCTCCACCATGCGCGCCTCGGATCCAAAGTAGTCCAGGTGGTCGCGCTCGAGATTGGTGATGACGGCAATCTCGGGCCGGTAGGCGAGAAACGCCGAGTCAAATTCATCGGCTTCCACGACCATCCAGCTGTTCCGCCGGTAGCGACCGTTGGCGTCGTCGAGCGACGGGCTGGCGGCGCCAAGCAGAAAGCTGGGATCGCGTCCGGTCTCCCGCAGCACCGAGGCGGCCAGAGCGCTCGTGGTGGACTTGCCGTGCGTCCCGGCGATGGCGATGCCGCGCGATTCGTTGAATAGCTCGGCGATGATCGCCGCGCGCGAGGCCACGGGCACATCGCGCGCTCGGGCCTCGACGAGCTCCGCATTGTCCGCCGGAACGGCAGCGGAGTGAACCACCAGGTCGACGCCGGCGACATTGGCGGCGACATGGCCGCGCTGGGTTTTGGCGCCGCGCGACGCCAGCCGTTCAGTTGCCGGAGTCGCGCGCAGGTCGCTGCCGCTGACCTGGAGATGGAGATCGAGCAGCGCCGCCGCGATGCCGGACATGCCGGCGCCGGCTATTCCCACGATGTGCACCCGGCGCACGCCCGCGCCCAGCAACCGGCCAGGCGTGGCGCTCATGCCGGCGCCGCCTGCCGGGTTGGGTCGGCCAGCTCGATCGCGATTCGGGCCACCGCGTCCGCGGCGTGCGGCCGCCCGCGCGCGGCAGCCGCGCGCCGCATCTGGGCAAGGCGCGGACCGTCGGCGAGCAGGTCCCGAATCGTTTCGCTCAGCTTGCCCCGCGTAAGCGCGTCTTCCAGCAAGACAACCGCCGCGCCGGATGCGGCAACGGCATTTGCCGTGGCGATTTGGTGCCCGGCCCCAAAGGCGCCGGGCGCAATCACCGCGGGCGTGCCAACGGCGCCGATTTCCGCCACCGCCGTCGCGCCCGAGCGCGTCACGATCAGGTCGGCGGCGGCCATAAGGTCGGCAAAGCCATCCTTGATGAAGGCGTGGACGTGATAGCGCGCGCGCAGCTCGGGCGAAAGGCTCTCGCGCACGGACGCGAGCCACTCGATGTCGCGGCGCCCAGTGACATGCACCACCGCGGCGCGCTCGAGCAAGGGCATGAGGTCTCGCGCAATCGCGGCGTTTATCGCGTGCGCTCCCTGGCTGCCGCCAACGACCAGCACCAATCGCTCATCCGATCTCACGCCCACTGCCGCTCGGCCGGCGTCGCGATCAGGGCGTGCAAAGGCGTCCCGCAGGGGATATCCGGTGAACTCAACCCTCGGGCCGCGCAGTTGCCCCGTGGCCTCCGGGAAGGCCACCGTGCCCACGGTCGCCAGCGGCGCAAGGGCCTTGGTGGCCCACCCAAGCTGCGCGTCGCCGGAGAAGATCAGGCGAGGCACGCCTCGCAGCCACCCGGCCAGCATGACGGGAACGCTGACATAGCCGCCGCTGAGGACGATCACGTCCGGCGGTCGCCGACCAAGGTCGCGCCACACGGCAACCGTCGAGATGCACAGGCGCCAGAGCCGCGCCGGGAGCCGCGAGAACCCCACGCCTACGATGCCGCGAACGTGAATCGGGAGGACATCGAACTCCACGCCGCGGTACAGCTCGCGATCAAGCTCGCGCGAGCCGGAGACGATGGTGAGATCGGCTCCGGCGGCTCCCAGCAGCTCCCGCAGACGCCGCGCGACGGCCAGGGTGGGAAAGATATGTCCGGCGGTGCCGCCGCCGGCCAGCACGATTCTCATTCGCGCCGCTGCAACGCGGATTTCCGCCCCACGTTGAGCAAGATGCCCATCATCAGCAGCGAGGCGAGCAGCGACGATCCGCCCAGGCTCACGAATGGCAGCGTGAGGCCCGTGACCGGGATCAGCCCCGTGACCACGCCCATGTTCACGAAGGCCTGAAACGTGAGCTGGGTCACGATGCCGACCGCCAGCAAGCGGCCGAACGGATCCTCCGTGGATCCCGCGATCTGGATTCCGCGCACGAACAGCGCCAGAAACAGCACCAGCACCAGCCCGGTGCCAACGAGCCCGAACTCCTCGCCGATGACGGCGAAGATGGCGTCGGAATCGGGCACCGGCAGCAAGAACTTCTGCGTGCCGGCGCCCAGGCCGCGGCCGGTCACGCCGCCGGCGCCGAGGGCGATCTTGGCCTGTGCCGCCTGATAGCCAGTGTTGGTGACTTCGGGGTCGCGCGTCAGAAACGCCAGCACCCGCGTCCGCTGGTATTCGTGAACGGCGATGGAAATCGCCCCGGCCACCAGCGCCCCGAGTGGCAGCAAGGCGATGTGCCGCAGGCGGACGCCGGCCACGAACAGCATGGCCAGACCCACCGCCGCCATCGTGACCGCCGTTCCCAGATCAGGCTCGGCGAGCACGGGCAGAAGCACCGCCGCGAGCAGCCCACCGCCGCCAAGCACGGCCACGCGCCAATCCCGCACCCGGTCGCCGAACTGTTTGCCCAGCTTGGCCAGGGCCAGAATGAGAGCAAGCTTGGCGAACTCACTGGGTTGCAGCGTGAAGTCTCCGATCACGAACCAGCGTCGGGCCGCCAGCTGAGCTGGGGCGTTGGAGAAGAAGTAGACGCCCAGGAGCAACAGCCAGGCGACGCCCAAGGCCGGCAGGGCCAGGCGTTCGTAGCGCTGATAGTCCACGGCGCTCAGCGCCAATGCCAGGACCAAGCCGGTGATCCCAAACGCCATTTGCTGAATCGTGTCCGCGTCCAGGGGGGACCCCTCGCCCAGGACCGCCGGGATACGCGCGCTGGCGACCATCACCGCGCCGCCCAACGGCAGAAGCACTGTGAGGAGCAGCAGAATCGGGTCGTGCGGCGGCCAGCGGACACCGCGCGGCGCCGGATGTGCACGCGTCGCCATCAGCTCATGCCGTGCGGGCCGGGATTCGCAGGTACGAAAAAACCCGGGTCATGATGTTCTTGAACGTCGGCGACGCCACAAATGCTCCGAAGAAGCCCTCCAACGGACGGTTGATGACCACGAGCGTGAGCAGGCGGGGGTCCTCGAGCGGGCCGAAACCGACGTAGGACGCAATCGAGAGATCGGCTTGAAAGCGCCCGCCAAGCGGGATTTCGGCGGTTCCGGTCTTGCCGGCGGTGCGATACCCGGCCACCCGCGCCGGATTGTTCAGGATGCCCGCTTCGGCGCTCTCTATCATCTGAATCAAGGTCCGCGAGGATTCGGACGAAATCACCCGACGTACCTCCTGCGGCTGCACGACGCCCCGCCGGCCGTCCGGATGCTCGACCGCCCGCACGATGTGCGGACGCATCAGGACGCCGTCGTTGGCGATGGCGCCGATGGCAGCGGCGATTTGGAGCGGAGTCACCCCGATCCCGTGACCGAACGAGTTGGCCGCCAGGTCGGCCGGAAACCATCCGCGGTCGCCGCGTCGGCGCACGATCCCGGGCACCTCGCCGCTGATGTCCACCCCGGTGGGTTCGCCAAAGCCAAACTTATCGATGTAGGCGTAGTACCGGTCCGCCCCGGTCTTGTCCGCCACAAAGATCGCGCCGGTGTTGCTTGAGTGACGCAAGACGCTCGTCATGTTCTGCTGGGGATAGGTCTGCAAGTCCCAGTTCTTGAACTCCTCGCCGAAGTAGCGAAGGGTGCCCGGAAGATCATGGGTCGACTCGGGGGTGACGGCCTTGCTGTCCAATCCCGCGGCCATCGTGACGAGCTTGAACGTGCTGCCCGGCTCGTAGATGTGGCTCAACGCGCGGTTGGCGAATTCCGGGCCAAAGGACTGGTATTCGTGCACACGCGCCGGGTCGTAGTCGGGCACATTGGCCAGCGCGAGGATGGCGCCGGTGCGCGGATCGAGAATGATCACCGAGCCCGAGGCCGCGCTGAAGCGCTCCACCGCCACTTCGAGTTCTTCCTCGACGATGTGCTGGATGGTGCGGTTGAGGGTGAGCGTGAGGTGCGATCCGTGGCGGGCCGGCAGCAGGTTGTGACGCCCAATCGGGATCTCACGGCCGAGACGGTCGAGGTCCGACGTGCGCAGGCCCGGACTGCCCGACAACAAATCGTCATAGTGGGATTCAACGCCGGCCTGACCCACGACGTCGCCCGGTCGGTCGACACGCTCGCCGAGAAAGCCGAGCGCGTGGGCGCCGAGGCGGCCATTGGGATACACCCGCACGCGATCCGGCTCAAGCCGGATGCCCGGCAGCTCGCCGGCCGCCACCGCCGTGCGCAACTGCTGCTGGGTGTCGTCCACGATGCCGCGCGCCAACAGGGCATAGCGGGACCGCGGGTTGCTGATGGCGTTGGCAATCGGAATCGGGTCGAGGCTCAGGATGTCGGCGAGCCGGTTGGCGACATCGAAGGGCGCGCTCTCCTCGTGCACCAGGCTCGGGTCCGCCACCACCCGCGTGGCGCTGCGCTCGATGGCAAGTACATCGCCGGAGATGTCGAAAATGGTGCCGCGGCGCGGGTAGAGCTCGGTCCGCGCCAGCAACTCACCGGCGCCGCGCGCGGCGAGGTCCGCCGCCTGATTGACATGCCAGTCGTACAGGCGCCAACCGAGGACCCCGGCCCCGAGCGTCGCGCCGCCAAGCATCACCGCCAGCCGCCGGCTCGGGTCCGCGGGTGCGTCGGGCCGGTTGGCGGCCGGGCCCTTACTCGCGGAGGCTCGTGATCGTGGCACTGATCGCTCGCAGAAAGCCTTCCCACCACGGAATCTCATGCAATCGCCGGCCCGGCGCCGCCCAGACCGGCAGATCCAACGACACGCCGGGCGGCAGGGCCCGACTGCTCACGTATAGGGAATCGGTCGGTTCGCGCATGTCCAGGTCCGTGAAGGCCACCCGCTGGACGGTCGGGAGATCGTTTTCGGTTGCCAGCTGCGCCCGCAGGTCTTGTTGCGTCTGAAGTAGAACCTCAAGCCGGCGTTCGAGGAACTGCACCTCGCCGCCCACCCGAACGATCGCCTGCGTCTGCTGTACCCACACCATGGCGAGCACAAAGGCCGCCACGATGAGAGCCAGTACCAGGCGGGACGGGCTGATCGGGCGCAGGGCAACCTGCGCCAACTGTGTCGGAAGCGACAGACGGCGCTGGATCCGCGCTTCACGGACAGCCATGGCGGTCCTCGGCGAAGGCGAGCATCAGTGGCTCAACGTCACGCGCGCAGCGCGCAGCTTGGCGCTGCGCGCCCGGCGATTGGCGGTCACTTCCGCCGCGTCCGCGCGCAGCGGCGAGCGCGTGAGAATCTCCGCCGTGCCCGCGGCGGCCCACGCGCGGAAGCGATGCTTGACGATGCGGTCCTCATGGCTATGGAACGCAATGACCACGACGCGGCCGTCCGGGGCGGCCAGGTCGTGCGCCGCCTCCAGGCCGGCCGTCAGCGCCCCAAGCTCGTCGTTGACGGCCATGCGCAACGCCTGAAACGTGCGCGTGGCCGGGTGAAGCCGCTGGCGGCCGGGGATAGCCCGTTTCACCGTCGCCGCCAGCACCGCGGTGCTGGTGATCGGTCGGCGCTGCACGATGCGGCGGGCAATGCGTCCGGCGCGCCGCTCGTCGCCGTAGCGGCGCAGCAGCTCCGCCAGCTCCGGTTCGGGCAGTCGGTTGACCAGGTCCAGCGCGGGACGGCCGCAAGTGGGATCGAAGCGCATGTCCAGCGGACCGTCGTGCTGAAACGAGAACCCGCGCGACGGATCGTCGAGCTGGTCGCTGGAGAGCCCGAGGTCGAAGACCACCCCGTCAGCCCGTTCGAATCCGTGGGCCGGGGCCGCGCGCGCTAGGTCCCGAAAATTTGCCTGTGCGACCGAGACTCGAGGTTCATCGCCGAATCTGGCGTGAAGCCGCGCGACGGCATCGGGATCGGCGTCGAGCGCGAGGACGCGTGCTGCTCCGGCTGCTACAAGGGCTTCGGTGTGCCCCCCGGCGCCGGCAGTTGCGTCCACGTAGCTCCCCCCCTGAGATACCCCCGTGAGGTCAACGACCGTCGCGACGAGCACCGGAGCGTGGACCGGCGACGCTCCCTTCCAAGGTTTGGTGTATGGGGGACGCAGGGGAGGCACTGCGTCCCCCATAGAACACCCGAAAGTTAGTGGGGGACGCCTCCACCGGCTCGCCGCATGATTGCGACGGCGTCCGCGTCGATCCGGTCGCGCTGGTCGCGCCAGGTCTCGGCGTCCCAGATTTCAATGACATCGCCCGTGCCGATCACGGCGACTTTCTTTGCCAATCCAGCGAACTCGATGAGGTGCGCCGGAATGTTGATCCGTCCTTGCCCATCGAAGTCCACGCGCTCGGCCATGCCGAAGACGCGCCGTTTGGTATCGCGCACGTCGGGGTCGAGGGGATCCATGTCCGCCAAGCGGTCCTCGATCTGACGCCACCGCTCGCTCGGATAAAATGTGAGGCACCGCTCGGCGCCCACTGTGAGCACGCCGCCTCCGGGAAGCAAGGCGCGAAACTTGCTGGGGAAGGCCAATCGACCCTTGGTGTCGAGTTGGTGGACTCGAAGTCCGGTGATGCCGTGCATTGCTCATGACGTTCGCGAGTGGGCCAACGGCTCGCAGTCATCCTCCCCACGTTCCCCCACAAACCACCACTTCCGTGGCGATTCAACGGCGGAAGTAAACCACAGGCCCCACCAGACGTCAAGTTGTTGCCCGAAAGTTCTTTGAAATTCTTGCGCGGCGGTCGCCTGCGCGTCCGCTCCGCCCTAGCTCGGCGCGCCGTCCGCCGGATCGATGCGATCCAGCGCCCAATTCGCCAACCGGTCGGCCAAAACGTTGGTCTCTCGGCTCACGTGGGCATATCGCACCTGCGCCCCCGGCGGCTGCGCGGCCCGCACGCGCTCCGCGAGCGGGCGCAGGCCGGCGTGCTTGATGCGCCACTCGCCGCTGAGCTGCCGCGCCGCGAGCTGGCTGTCCAGCCGGAACTCGACGTCCGTGGCCCCAAGCTGCCCCGCGAGCTGCATGCCGGTCCACACGGCGTGATACTCCGCCTGGTTGTTGGTCATCACGCCCAGCCGCAGCGCGGCTCGGGCCACGATTTCACCCTCGGCGTTCAGCGCGACCACGCCGGCAGCCGCCGGTCCCGGGTTGCCGCGACTGGCGCCGTCGCAATGGATGGTGAGCTTGATGGGGAGCCTTCGGTTTCGGATGTAGCTCGCGGGCGTGATCGTACCTGTCGCTCGGCGTGGCGCGGCCGATGACCGATCGCGCGCCCCTGGGCGTTGCCCGCCCCTTCGAGCGCTACCGGGCGGAGTTGGCGCTCGGTACACATTGGTATCTGGCGGCGCTCCGCGCGGCCGGTGACTGGACGCTTGCGTCCGAAGTGGTGCGGCAGCGGCGGCTGGTCTATCTCATCGACGGCCAGGCGCTGGACCTCCTGCTGGTCATCGAGCGCCTGGTTGCCGCGGGCGGCGGGGCCAAGGCTGACGAGCTCCACCGGCTCCTCTTCAACGGCGAACCGCCGATCACACTCACCGCGACCGAGTTCCGCGACGCGTTGGGACCCACGAGCCACACCGCCTACCTGAACTACTTTTTCGGCGTCACGGTGGAAGAGGCGCTGCACTGCGCCGTCGAGCTTGAGGCGGCCAAGGCCCACGCGCTGGACGCGTCCGCAAGCCTTGGGCTCTACGAGCGCATCTACGGACGCTCGCTGCCCGAGCTATTGGCGGCCTACGCGGAAGAGCGAGGCCAGACCCCGCGGCAGCGCCTCGCCTGGCCGGCCTATAAGTCGTTCACCTACTGGCTCTTTCGCTGGCGGGTGCGGACCTGCGTCGCTCCGCGCGTCGCCAGCGATACGCGCAAGGCGATTGCCTATCTGCGCCGGCTGCGGGGACCGGGCCCCGGCTCACCCGATCCGCTGCGGCCGGAAACGAACCCGATGTCCGAGGGCGGCGCGGCGTCGGCGGACGTCGTCGACCTGGTGCAACCCGCCTAGGCGCTCGCCGCTAGTCCGCGGTTTCAGCGGCTGGCTCGTCAGCGACGGCCGGCCCGCGCGCGACGGATGCGATGAGTGCGAGCCCCGTGACGGCCGCGGCCACCGCCCACGTCACGCGGAACGCGTCGAAGGCGGTATCGAGTGGCTGAGCGCCCACGGTCGCCACGCCCAACATGCCCGCCGCCAGCACGCCCCAAAGCGTGCCCCACAGCGCCTGCCCCACGGACTGCCCGGTATTCCGCGCCAGCGCCATGGTGGCGCTGGCCTGACCACGGTGGCGCGGGGCGGCGGCGCCCATCAGGGAGCCCGCGTTGGCGCTGTTGAACAGGGCCAGGCCGACGCCCGTCACCAGCAGACGCGCCACCACATCGCCGGGACCCGCCGTGTCCGCCAGCGTGGCCATGAGGGCAAGCCCGACCGCGGTTACCGCCACGCCCACGGACGCCACCGGTCGTGGCCCCAGCCGGTCCGAAAGCACGCCGGCGGGCGGTCCGAGCAACCCCATCAGCGCCGGAATCGTCACCAGCACCAGCCCGACCTGCACCGGAGTCAGTCCCAGACCGCGCTCCAGGTAGAACGGCAGCAGCAGGATCAGCGACGCCAGCCCGGAGAACGACAGGAAGGCCGCCAGCGTGGCGGCGCTGAGCTCGCGGACCCGGAACATTTCGAGGTCGATGGTGGGCACCGGCGACCGGCGTTGCCGCCCGAGAAATCCGCCGAGCAACACGATCCCCGTGACCAAGGGCGCCAGCACCAGCGGCGCGACGATCCCGGCGACTTGCACCCGATTGAGCCCGAACAACACCAGCAAGACGCCCGCCACCAGCGATGCCGCCCCGAGGAGGTCGAAGCGTTTGGGTCCGACCGGGGCGGTGTACGGCAGCGCCCGCAGCCCCAGCGCCAGGCTGACCAGACCCACTGGAACATTCAGATAGAAGATCCAGCGCCACCCGATCGTTCCCACCAGGAGTCCGCCGGCCAGCGGCCCCGTCACCAGCCCCGCCGATACCGCGGTGAGCACCCATCCCATGGCGCGCCCGCGTTCGTTGTGCGGAAACGCATCGATCACCAGCGCCGCGCCGATGGCCTGCAAGGCGGCGCTGCCAACCCCCTGCAACACCCGACAGGCGATGAGCATCCACACGTTGACGGCCATCCCCGACAGCAACGAGGCAGCCACAAAGGTCACAAGCCCAGCCACAAACAACCGCCGCCGTCCCAGCGCGTCCGCGGCGCGGCCAAGGGGCAGGAGCAAGCTCGTAATCACCAGCAAATACGCCAGCACCACCCACTGCAGGGTGTCGAAGGTGGCGTCAAGCTCGACGGCAAGCGTGGGCAGCGCGAGGTTGACCGCACTGGAGTCGAGCGTGGCCATGAACACGCTGGTCATGACAACCGCCAGCGTGGCCCACTTGTGCGAGTGGGGATTCCGCTTCAAGCCGCGCCCCGGGTCAGCTGAGCGAATGTGCAAATTGCACCAGCGCGCTCGCGAGCCGCTCCGCGTCGTCCGCTGACATCGAGGTGGTTATCGCGACGGTCGCGAGCCCCGCGGCTGCCTCGCCGTCCACATATTGATCCAGCCGTTCGCGCAGTGCTTCGACGTCCTCCGCGGGCACGCCGCGTCGGCGCAGCAAGTCGAGGGCAACCTCCAGTCGCGGCTCGCGATGTCGCGGGTCGGGCGCGTAGACCCACGCGATGCTGTGCAGCCGCTCCGCCAGCGGCGCCTGCAGGGCGAAGCCCCGGGCGGTTGGCCGCAGCGGCAGCCCGGCGTCTTGCCAGCGACCCAAGAGATGCTCGCAGACACGGAACAGCCCGGAGGGCATCAGGCGCTGGAACGCCCGCACCTCGTCGTCGTCGCTGCGGTAGGTGCGGAACTCACCTTCCACCAGCCGCCTCCAATGCTCAGGCCGCGGATCGTTGTCCCACACGGGTAGGGGCGGTTCGCGAACCGCCCCGCACCTCACGCCAGTCGGACCTGCCCGCTGGCCCATGCTGCGCCCCCGGTGGCCCATGCCGCGTGCCCGGTGGCCCATGCTGCGTGCAGCATGGGATTCCGACGCTCAACCTAGCCCAAATCGCACCGCATCGGTGCACCGCCCAGGCCAATGGCGCGGTGCTATTTCAAGAGCCGCCCGATCAGTCGCGCGAATAGCGTCGAAAGCCCGAGGGCCACGCCGAAGGCCACGGCGGCCCGCGGACCCATCAGCGCGCGCACGTTGCCTTGGATATTGGCGCCCACCACGGCCAGGGTCAGCACGCGATCGGCTTGCACGTTGCCCGCCACGATCCACGATGCGGCCACGTTTTCCAGCTTCGCGTTGGCGGTGAGGGCGCCCGCGACGGCGCTGTTACGCACGGTGGCTTCACGCGCCGCCACGCCCCCCACCAGCGTTTGCCCGGCGGCAAGCGCATCGGCTCGCGCCACGCCGATGGCCGAGGCGTCGCTCTGCAGGCGATCGGTCTGAACGCGGCGCACGGACCCGCCGCGCACGATGGCGTTTTCGGCGCGCACCACGCCCACGGGCTGGCGGTTCAGTCGCACGGTCTCGCCACGGGTCTGCTGCAGCGGGCGGTGATCGTCACGTTCGGTCATCTGGGCCTCCCATAGCCGGCTGAATTGGGGACGCGGCTTTCCACGCGGCAGCCCGCGCCGCATCGTAAACCGTCTGCAGGCGAACGTCGTGGTCGCGCGCGGCGCGGGCGCAGTCGTCGGCCTCCGGCGCCACGTCGCGCAGGCGGCCGTCAACGTACGAGGCCTTCACCGCAATCGCCCCATACGGCGTGTCCACGCGCAGCGTATGCCGGGGCACCTTGACGCGCTGGGCGTCATGCAGTCGCACCCCGAGCGTCGACGTCTCGCGCAGCAGAATGTCCACCGCGGCTTGGCTCTTTTCGGGCGGGGCCAGCACGCTGATCAGGGTTCCCGGACGCCCCTTCTTCATCACCAGCGGCGTGAGCGTGACGTCCAGCGCACCCGCTTGGAACAGCCGCTCGCTGACCGAGGGATAGTGCTCCGGATTCATGTCGTCCACGTTGGCCTCGATCACCGTCACGACATCCGTCCCGAGCGTGCCGGTGGCTTCGCCTAGGGTGACGCGCAGCACGTTGGGGATCGACAGGTCCGCGGTGCCCGCGCCGTATCCGGTTGCGGTCACGCGCATGGCGGGCGCCCGGCCCGCGTGCGTGGTGAACTCGGTCAGCACCAGCGCTCCGGTCGGCGTCAGCAGCTCGGCGGACACGTCGTCCGCGTATATCTCAAGCGGCGACCCCTCGAGAATTCGCACCGTCGCCGGCGCCGGCACCGGCAATATGCCGTGGGAGGTCTTCACCGTGCCCGTGCCGGTGTTGATGGCCGAGGTGCTCATGGCCGTGATGCCCAGCAGATCTACGGCGACGCACGCGCCCACGATGTCGAGCACCGCGTCCACGGCCCCTAGCTCGTGGAAGTGCGCGTCTTCCAGGTCCACGCCGTGAACCGCCGCCTCCGCCTCAGCCAGCCGCCGCACCATCCGCTGGGCGCGAGCTTTGGCCGGTTCTCGCACGCCGCTGGCGGCTATCACCGCCAACATCGACGCGGGGTCGCTCAGCGTTCGCTCACCGGCGGCGTCTATCTCGAAATCCATGTGCGTTGCCGCGATCGGGCCTTTGCGCACCGCCTGGCGCACCATCCGCCACGGCGGCAGATCAAGCGTGCGCAGCTCGGCTTCCAGCGCGGCCTGGTCCAACCCAGCGTCGAGCAGCGCGCCCAGGAACATGTTGCCGCTGGCGCCCGCCGGACAGTCGGCGCGGGCGATGGTCATTCGGTTGCCGCTCCGCCGGCACGACGCGCGATCAGCGCCGCCTGATAGCCGGCGCCGAATCCGTTGTCGATGTTCACCACCGACACGCCCGGCGCGCACCCGCTGAGCATGGCCAGCAGCGCGGCGATCCCGCCCAGCGAGGCGCCGTATCCAACGCTCGTGGGCACGGCGATCACGGGCCGGTCCGTCAGTCCGCTGACGACGCTGGGAAGGGCGCCCTCCATGCCCGCAACCGCCACGATGGCGTCGGCCGCGTCCAGGTGCTCTCGCTGACCGAGCAAGCGATGCAGTCCGGCCACGCCCACGTCGCCGATGGTGGTCGCGTCGGCGCCGAGCGTCTGGGCCGTCAGGTGGGCTTCCGCCGCCACCGACGCGTCCGAGGTGCCGCCGGTCAGCACCAGCACATTCCCTCGCGGAGCGGGCCGCGGCTCCGGCGCGTGGGTGATCATGCGCGCGTCGGCGTGAAACACCGCGTCCGGCAGCTCGTCGCACACGGCCTCAAAGGCCGCCGCGTCGGTCTTGGTCACCAGCACCGGCTGCGCGTGGCCCGCGATTGACGCCGCGATGGCGGCAATCTGGGCCGGCGTCTTGCCGGCGCCGTAGATGACCTCGGGCATGCCGGTGCGCAGCGCGCGATGGGTATCGACGCGGGCGAATCCCAGGTCGTCGATGGGCTGATAGCGCAGCCGTTGCAACGCCTCATCGGCCGTGATCGCGCCGCCGGCGACCTGCTCCAGCAGGTCCCGCAGATCGTCGGGGGTCACACCAGGACTCGGCGAATGCTCGTGAACGCCTGCGGACCGGCGTAGCGCGCCGCCGCGCCTAGATCCTCGTCGATGCGCAGCAGCGCGTTGTACTTGGCCACGCGGTCGGTGCGGCACGGGGCCCCGGCCTTGATCTGACCGGCATTCGTGGCCACGGCAAGGTCGGCGATGGTCGTGTCCTCGGTCTCGCCGGAGCGGTGCGAGATCACCACGCTGAAACCCGCGCGCTGGGCCATCTCGATCGCGGCCTGGGTCTCCGTCAGCGAGCCGACCTGGTTGACCTTGATGAGAATGCTGTTGGCCGCCTGCTCGTTGACGGCGCGTTCCAGACGCTCCGTGCTCGTGACGAGCAGGTCGTCGCCCACGAGCTGCACGCGGTCGCCAATCGACGCCGTCAACTCAGTCCAGCCCGCCCAATCGTCTTCCGCCATGCCGTCCTCGATCGACAGCAGCGGGAACCGATCAGCCCACTCCACCCACAAGCTCGACCAGCTCCGCGCGCGTCAGCGTGCGGTCCTCGCGGTCCAAGCGATAGCGGCCATCGGGCTGAATCAACTCGGTCGCCGCGGCGTCGACCCCGAGAAACACGTCGGCTCCCGGCTGATAGCCGGCGGCTTCGATGGCCTGCACCAGCAGCTCCATCGCCGCGGCGTTGGAGGGCAACGCCGGCGCGAAGCCGCCCTCGTCCCCCACGGTGGTCGACAGCCCGCGCCGCGACAATTCCTGCTGCAGCGCCTGGTAGACCTCGGCGCCCGCGCGCAGCGCCTCGCTAAACGTCGGACGGCCCACCGGCATGACCATGAATTCCTGAAAATCGGTGCTGCCGGCGGCGTGGCGCCCGCCGTTGAGCAGATTCATCATCGGCACCGGCAGCGTGTTGCCGAACGGCCCGCCCAGGTAGCGGTAGAGCGGCAGCCCCACCTCGTCTGCCGCCGCGTGCGCCACGGCGAGCGAGACGCCGAGGATGGCGTTGGCGCCCAGCGAGGATTTGTTCAGCGTGCCGTCCGCCGCCAGCAGCATCTCGTCCACGGAGGACTGGTTGGTCGCGTCCTCGCCCTCGATCTCGGGTCCGAGCACGCTGAGGATGTGGTGGACGGCCTTCTGCACCCCGCGCCCGTGATAACGCTCCGGGTCCTGGTCGCGCAGCTCGAGGGCCTCGTGGGCGCCGGTCGATGCACCCGACGGCACGGCGGCACGGCCAAACGCGCCGCTCTCCAGCGTGACGTCCACCTCGACCGTCGGATTGCCGCGCGAATCCAGAATCTCCCGCGCGCGCACATTCGCAATGGCTGTCACGGCTGATTCCTCCAGCGGCGCTCAGGATTCGTCATGCCGAAGATATCCGGCTACAAGTCCGTTCGCCCTGAGCTTGTCGAAGGGCTTCTCGGCGCACGACGTTCTCACGTAGGGGCAACCCTCGTGGTTGCCGCGCGGCACGCCCGCGTACGGCGGGAACCCTCGTGGTTGCCCTTCGGCGCTGCCGCGGCCCATCGCTGCCGTCAATCTGGTCCCCCGCCGCGTACCAGTCCGGTCCCCTCGCCCTCGAAGGGAGAGGGCTAGGGTGAGGGTGATCGTGCCGCCCCGTCCGGGCCCGCGACGCCGCGCCCCGAGAAAAAGACAACCTACGCATCCCGGACATCGATCACGATCCGCCGGATCGACTGCGTCGGCAGCTCGTTCGTGCCCAGTTCACGCGTGAAGTCCGAGTGCGAATACACCACGTGCAGCTGGCCGTCGCGCTGCATCACCGACGTGTACGAGCACCCCGGCCCGGTGTGAAAGGCGAATGGGTACTCCCAATGCTCGCCGGTGCCGTCAAGACTCAGCATCACGTGCGTGATCTGCGGATGCCCATAGCCACCGCGCCCGGCCACGCAGGCCAGGACGCCGTTCGTCCAGCTTCTGCAGGCGCGGTTTCACGCCCTGCCAGCCAACCGATTCCGGCGCGGACCAGGTCGCGCCGCCATCCGTCGAGCGCGACTGGAACATCGGCGAGTAGCTGCCCGTCCGCATCATGCAGAGGACGTCGCCGTTCGCAAGCTGGATGATGTCCGGCTCGTCGAACCCCTCGTCCACCGCTCGATCCGCAATGCCGTAGACCGGCTTGTGGTCGTCGGGATGGAAGTGCACGACAAACTTCCAGGTGTGACCGCCGTCCGACGAGCGGATGACGGCGCTCGAGAAGCTGTATTTCACCAGCGGCCGTCCGCTGGGGCTCAACCCGTCAAGCACCTCGGGCGGGCCGACCTGGTGCTGCTCGGTCACCGTCATGTAGTCCCCGTTGTCCAGCTCGATCAGGCGGGAGTAGTTCTCGTACGACGCCATCGTGCCGTCCCACGGAAACCCCTCGACCTTGAACGGGTGGACTTCCAGCAGCTCGCCCGACTTCGACCAGCGGCGCAGCTGAAACGTCGAGTCCGCGCGCTGCTGGACGAGGTGATGGGGTCCCTCGGCACTCAGGTAGGGCTCCTGGTAGTTCTCCTGGGTCGGGGCGGAAGGGGTAGGTGTCGATCCGGGTGATCGTGCCGTCGCTCGGGTAGCCGATCGATGGACCCGAGCCGAAATCCATCGTGTTCAAGCCGGTGTCCGGATGCCGGTCGATAAACGGCGAGTCGTCCGGCGCCGGCTGCCAGGTCGCGCCCAGGTCACTGGACACCACCCCGGCCAGACGGCTCCACGCCGCCGTGCCGGCCGCGGTGATACGACATGAAGAGGTTGTCGCCGTCAAGCTCCACCGGGCGGGGGAGGCCCGGAAAGTTGATCTGGGGGTGGACGCTGTCGGTCGCCTCCAGCCAAACGTCCGGCTCCGACGCGCTGATCACCACCTCGCGCGACCCGTTGCTGTACCGGAGTCGCCTGCTTGATCATCGGCTTCACCATCCACCCCAAAGGCCGCGCGGCGCACGGCCACCTGCATCGTAGGAGCCGGAGTCTTCACGCCCCTCCCCAGCGCACGGCGAACCCAGCCGCGCTAGTGGGCCAAGCTAGTCTCGGCATGCTGCGCGACGGAACCCGTCATTCTTGCGTCGCGACACAGACGTGACACCATTCGTCATTCCCGCGAAGGCGGAGAATCCAGCCGCAGGCTCGCGGATTAGGAGAAAACTCGCTCGAACAGCGCGGCGACCGTGTGGGCAGCTCGGATCAGGCGGCGTTGCCCGGTGGCCCATGCTGCGCGCAGCATGGGAGCCGCCCACGGCTCATGCCCGAACCGCCCAACCCGTCATTCCATGCGCCCGCGGCGGTCCGGTCGACCCCAACCTGTCATTCCGAGCGCAGCGAGGAATCTCAGACGTGCGGTCCGCGGCCGTTCGGGGTCAAGCGTCGCTGGATCCCCGCGTCAGCGCCTCACCAATCAGCTTGCCTTGATGGAGTGCAAGGGCAGCGCCTCGGCTTCAAGCGTCGATAGATCCAAACGCCGCGACGCGTGGTCGATGTCGAAGCCGACCACTTCGCCGGCGGCGTCGAGGTCGACGTTGAGCCCGTCCGAAACCTCGCGCGTCTCCACGCCAGGGCCTGCCTTGAACTCGACATAGAGGCTGTCGGTTTCCGGGTGGTAGTGAAGTCTCATGGGCTGCCTTCGGGACGCGTCTTCACGGCAAAACAGCGCGTCATTTTCACGCGCCGTCGCACGGGCGACGGGTCAGCCTACCGGGCATCGGCCGGCTCCTCACCGTCCGCTTCTTCAAGCAATGCGCGCAGGAGGGGAATCAACGCAGGAACGCTTCGGCTCACGATTCCCCAGATGAGATCGTCGTCAATCCCGAGGTAGCCGTGAATAATTCGATTCCTCGCCCCAATAATGTCGCGCCAGGGAATGTCGGCATGCGAGTCGCGCCCGGCCTCTGGGATGCGGGTCGCGGCTTCGCCGATGAGCTCGAGATTGCGCAAGGTGGCGTCGTACGTGCGGCTGTCGCCAATGAACGCCGCCTGGTCCATACCCGTCGTATAGGCCATGACCCGCTCGCAGGCCTGGAGCATGTCGCGCACGTACAAGTCCCAGCGGCGGCGCTCAGACACGCACGGCCTCGGCCTCGATGTACGGGCGCAACTCCGGTCGCAGCGCTCGATCGGTGACAAGATCGACGGGCCGGCCGAGCAGATCCTCGATGTAGAACTGAACGCCGAAGAAGCACTCGGGATCGGTGGGGCGGTCGAAGCTGACGAGGATGTCGACGTCGCTTTCCGGGCCCGACTCACCCCGCACGGCAGACCCGAAGAGCGCCAGCTCGATGACGCCGAACCGTTCGGCAAGCTCGGGCTTGTGCGCGCGCAGCAGCGCCAGCGTCTCGCTGCTGGTCCCAGCCTGCTTGATCATCTGCTCCGCTCCACCCCAAAGGTCACGCGCCACGCGGCCAAGAGCATCGTAGGAGCCGAACGGATCAAGCGCACGGACGACCGCTTGGTCTCGAACACCATGTCGCCCGACACCAGCGCGGAGTCGAAGATCAACACCCGCAAGTCGGCCTCCGGCACGAATTGGCCGTTCAGGTACCCTGTCCGTCCATTGCGCATGGCTATAGCATCCCCGGAAAGCCCTCCCATTTCCATTCCTAACAAACCCAGATTGAATCTTGCGACGGATATTAGACCCAATGACGTGGCCAGCGTACACCGAGAGATTTGAATGCTAAATGACATTTTTCTAAAGCGCTTCCAGGAGTTGGATGAGAAGTCGTCTTCCATGCCCGTGAGTTATAGTTCACGTGCCACTTATTTCCCCAGGGCTGTTTGGATAGAATGGGCGACAAGTTGCCAAGGGTTAATTAAAGCAACGTTTGGAATAGACTCTCCACATTATATAAATTTCACCGAGGAAGTTGATAAGTGTCGTGGCTCCGAGTATGAAGTTAATTCACTGAGGGGGATCTTTCGAAGTTCTAAAGAGGACTTTGAAGGCGGCTATGTCTTCAATGTCGACCTCAGAATATCTGGCGAAGTCTTCGGGGATTTCGTCGTCCTAGCAAAACAAGCCCTTTCGGAAGGTCACAAAGACGTGGCAGCGGTCTTAGCGTCAGCAGCTTTGGAAGACGCACTAAAGCGATACGCAAGCGTTAACGGTCTTAGTATAGAAAGCAAGTCTATGGGAGAAGTTGTCAATGCGCTCAAATCACAGGGTCTCGTATCAGGAGCTCAAAAGTCCTTATTGGACACCATGCCCAGGATAAGGAACCTTGCAATGCATGCAGATTGGGAAAGGATATCAGAACCAGATGTTAGTAGCATCATTGGGTTTGTTGAGCAGTTTTTGCTCAGCAATTTCGGATCTTGACAAGTATCTCTTTCAAATCTACAGCACCGTGAAATTCCAAAAACTAGGTCAGGATAGATTCGGAGTCTGGATTGGACGCTGTCGTCACGATACAGGTTGCAGTTTTTCTTGCGCAATTCTAGCGCGTCTACGTCTCGTCGTCGATCGGGTTGCCGTGCCAGACCAGCGGCTCGCCGGTCTCGGCGTCAAGAATATTGACCAACCTAGGTGGTGGATTGCCATGGGCAGTATTGAGTTGCTCCTGGGTCAGGATGGTCGCTGAACGCTGGGCGGAGTTCGCGGACAGTTGCGCATTGGAGAGGTCCGCGCCCCGGATGTTCGCCGCGAACAGGTTCGCGTTCCAAAGGATCGCATTCGAGAGGTTCGTGTCCACGAGGATCGCCTGGGACAGGTTCGCGGAGATGAGGGTGGCTTGGGACAGATTTGCGTCCCGGAGGTTCGCTCCAGACAGATTGGCTTTGGCAAGCAACGCATCGAACAGGATCGCGCTCTGGAGGACTGCCCCAGATAGGTTCGCGTCCCGGAGGTCCGCTCTCGACAGGTTGGCCTTCCAGAGTTCTACGTCCGAAAGGGTTGCGGCGAGAAGCTCTGCTTCGGATAGATCTGCGCCGAGGAGGATCGCACGGGACAGGTTCGCGTTGCGAAGGTCCACCCCGGCCAAATTGGCATTCGTGAGGTCGGCATGTCTCAGGTTCGCTCGGTGGATATCCAGTTGAAACTCCGCGGACTTCTCGAGATCGAGCTGCCTCGCGTGACAGGCGCTGAGCGCCGTCATAACGGCTTGCGCGTCTTGACGTAACTCCGTGTGCAGATCAGCCGGCGCATCCTCCGCGTCCCGCTCACGTTTATCTAAATCCTCTGCCAGTGCTTCGCGCTCGTCTCTCGTCGGGTGACGTGCAAACGCACAAAAGAGCTGCATTATCTGAAGGTGGTATTGCTCCGGATGCTCCTCGGCGAGGCGTTGCAGTGCGTAGATTCCGCCTAGGCGGACGGCGAGGACATTGCTGCCTAGCATCTCGGCACCCTTTTGATACCGCTCGTTCAGCAGACCCTGCTGGGCTGCTTCGACTTGGCGGTGGGCTGTCTCGACCTGGCGGCGTGCTGCCTCGACCTGGCGGTGCGCTGCGTTAGCTTGGCGCTCGGCTACGCGGCTTCGCCAGACGGCGAGCAATGCGGCAACGACAGCCCCAATCACCAATCCAAGATTTCGCACGGTCGAGCTGAGGGACTCCCGACTGTCATCTAGGTCACCCCAAAAGACCCACGAGAGAACGCTGCCAACTGCCAATACAGCGACTATCGAAGCAACCCAGAATGCCCCGTCCCATCCGACGACACGGCGAGCGTGTTGCCGGAGGCCTTCCCAATCGAACTTTCTCACTTCTGCGTCACCAAGAGGATCGCCGCAATCCGCCGCGCGGTGTCGGTGAAGTGCTGGACTTCTACGGGGCGCAGCGGGCGGCCGAGGATGGTGCGCTCGCGGTAGGAGAGCCACTTCTTGAGCACCTGGTAGCCGCCCAGCTTGTAGCGCCAGACAGCGGCGGGGACGTTGCGCCAGTAGGCGTGGTCGTTGAGGTAGATGTCGAAGGTGGTGTCGCCCAGCACGGCGCCCCCATCCGTCATTCCGGGCTTGACCCAGGATTCATTCGCAAGTGCATGCGTGCCACCGTGATCCCACGGGGCACCCTGGACGCTTTGCGTAGGGGCAGGTTTGAAACCTGCCCCTACACGGCCTTTCATGGGTCCGCCGCCGGAAGCGGCACGTGCGGGTGTGTCGGGAATCGCGGCGCCCAGCGCGTCGCGTTCATCAGGGGTGTAGGCGCGTTCGACGGCGCGGCCCTGGCCGGGCATGACGGCCTCGCCGGCGCCGAAGTGGCCCCAGCCGGCGGTGACGGCGAAGTCGTCGCCGGTCATGTTGCGGTCGTGGGTGGTGGCGGGCACGGCGATGGCGGCGATCTCGCCTCGGAGTTGGCCGGTGGTGACGCCGGGAACGGGCGTGTCGGGGTCCAGCAGGGCGGCCAGCTCGCGCCCGCGGGCGGCGGAGGCGGCCAACGTTCGGGCGGCCTGCTCGGCCCGAGCGGACGCGGGACCATCATGCGCCGCCGTGTCGAGCGTAGGGGCGACGCATGCGTAGCCCCTACCGGAAAGCGCGCCCCTACCAGAGGGGGGCGGGGCAGACAGCTCGGGCCAGCCGGGGAGCGGGATGCGGGGCCATTCCATGCGCAGGGCGCCGGCGTTGGCCTGGCGGTAGGCGGGATCGTGCAGCACGGCCAGCACATGATGGAAGAGATCCTCGACGGTCAGGTTGAGGCGTTCCAGGTAGCGGCGGGCGGCCGGCGACAGGTTGGAACGGCGCGCGTCGGACGCGTCGGATCCTAGGGAGTCTTCGCCGAGCCAGGCGGGAAACATGCTGGCGCTCCACTCGTTCAGATGGAGAGACGCAAGGTGCTCGGTCACTGCGGTTTGAGGCTCGGTCGCATCCGTTCGCAGGCGTGGAACGACGGACAGCCATAAGTTCCCAGCGAAGACATGCGGCCTGTATTCCGGCACGGGTCGACCAAGCAACCCGTGTCCGGCCTCCCAATAGAGCCAGCGAGTGTCGAACGGTCGATAGGCATGGCGGACGAAACCCGACTCGGTAGGGCCGCCACGCGCCAAGAGCGCATCGCGCACTGCCCGGCCATCGCGCACAACAAACCCCGACGAGCTCTTGACTGCGACTGGAGAACGCTGAGCGATCTGGTCATGGCTCATGCTTGGATCAAAGTAGTCAGCGACGCGCGCCTTGAGTCGGTCAAGATCAATATCGACGAGAAACGAATCGCGCTTGGTCTGGACTCCCGGAAACCATTTTGGGAACAGGTCCGGCACGGCTGGCCAGTCAAACCAATCCCGGCTGACGGCCACCGGCGCAAAGGGCAGACCGAGCGGCAGGACAGGCTTGATGGCGTCGTAGAGCACTTCCGAGTCGGCGTGCGCCGTTTCCGCCAGCGTTTCGAGCTTGGCCTGGCCCCACAGATTGCGGAAGTCGACAGTCGCGGCGGGCGCGTGGTCGAGCTTGCGCACCAGCGTGGCGACGGCGGTGCCGACCTTGATGCCGACCGGATCGTCGGGCGTGGAGAAGATGCTGGGGTCGGGCGAGCCGTCGGGCGCGACCTTGCCGGTGCGGTACTTGTCGCCGTTGAGATTGTCGACCCGAATCACGTCGAACGCCTCCATGTAGCGCTCGCGCATGCCTGGACATGACAGGCTGTCCAGCCAGGAGTAGTTGGAGATGAAGCAAACCACGCCCTGGCCGGTCTTTTCGGCGATGCGGCGCTCGGCCATGCGGAAGAAGCGCACGTAGAGGTCGTTGAGCCCCTGGCCTTCGGGCCGCCGCACCCGACGCGTCGTGCGGTAGGCCTGCGAAAGCTCGCGCTCCTCGTCCACCGCCATGCCGGCGAAGCCGTTGTAGGGCGGATTGCCCAGGATCACCAGGATCGGCGTCTCTTGCTTCACCCTTTCGGCGCGGTCGCGTTCCTCCTCAAGCTCGGGGAACGGCAGCGGTTTCTGCACCGTCGGCTCCCAGCCGGTGAGCGCGTTGGTGAGGAAGACGCCGGCGCGTTCGTCGCCGACCTCGTCCAGCGGCGCGTCGAGCTCTTGCAGGGTGACCCCGACTTGCAAGTGGGCCACGACGAAGGGCGCGGGCATGATCTCGAAGCCGAACACCCGATCCAGCGCCGCCCGCTTGACTTGCGCGCCGGCCAGCGCGCCGAGGCCGCGGTCGCGCAGGTTTGCGGCGATGCGGCGCAGGACTTCCGCCAGGTAGGCGCCGGTGCCGCAGCAGGGATCGAGCACGTAGACGTTCTCCGCCGCCAGCCCGTCGTCGATGCCCAGGTCGTCCCGCAGCGCGCGGTCCACCCGCGCCACCATGTAGCGCACCACCTCGGCGGGCGTGTACCAGACGCCCAGCTGCTTGCGCAGCGCCGGATCGAAGGCTTGCAGGAACGGCTCGTAGAAGTAGGGCACGGCCTCGCCCTCGTTGAAGCGGGCGAAGAAGGCGGCCTGATCCACGCGGTCGAGCGCGGCATTGGTCCAATCCAGCACCTCGACCAGGCCAAGGGGTTGCAAGCGTCCGGGATCGGAGAGCTGCTGGAACAGCGCCCGCAGCACCGGCGCGCGCAGGTGCCAGACGGCCTCGTGCCAGTTGAATCGATCGGTGGGTGAGGCCTGCCGTGCCCAAAGCACCCAGGCGGAAAAGACGCCGTAGAAGAGCGTTTGCACCAGAGTGGAGCGGAAGAAGGCCGCGCCGCGCTCGCCCTCGAACCTGACGCCGAGCGCTTCCTCCAGCGCCCCGCGCACGGCCGCCAGCGACGGCGCGTCGCCGGCCGCCTCGACCCGCGCCAGACCGTCGCGCGCGTATGAGGCCAGCAGCCAGGCGAGGTCCCTGGGCTCGACCAGCACGGCGCGATGCGACAGGGCGCGCAGCAGGTATTCGCCCAGCCCCGCACCAACCCGGCCGGCAAAGGTGCGCGGCTTCTGCAGCTCCCGGTTGAACTCCTCCGCATCGGCGGCCAGCCGGAACGTCTCGAGCTTCGCCGGCTGCCCCGCCGCGTCCTCGCCGACGAGCACGAAGTCGCGGTAGTTGGTGACCAGCACCAGGCGATATTGGCCCCAATAGCGGCTGACCTGATCGCTGTCGGCGGTGCGCCAGGCGTCGTCATCGGCGGGCTTGACCTCGACCACGCCGTGTTCCGGCGTTTGTCCCTCGCGCGGCGGACCGCCCCGAACCTGCCTGGCGGCGTAGAGCCCGAAGTCGGGATGGCCCGCGCCCTGCTGCGCCAGCTCGACGACGCCGAAGACCTTGGGCTTGAGTTGGGCGCCAACGGCGGTCAGCAGGTTCGCCAGCGGCGGGTAGGCCGACCGCTCGCCGGTGGCGCCGCCGGAGGCGCGGATGCGCCGCAGGTCTTGGAAGTAGGTCTCGACCGCTGTCGTCAGCCGCGGCATTCACGCATGGTAGCCGCGCCGGTGAGCCGATCCCCCTCATCCCCGTATCGTGGTACGGGACAGGCTCTCACCTTCTCCCACCAGGGGAAAAGGGACCGGACCCGCATCAGCCCGCCTGTGGACATAACCTCGCCAGTGGTCCGATTATATTTCGAAGTCGAAGCAACACCCCGAACACGTAAAAAAACTCGCCGCTCAATCGAGGCGACGCAGCCCACCCCAAGGGGCGGCGAGCCGTCCCGTAAGCAGAGGCCTGGCCTTTGCGCGCTAGATCGTGTGCATGAACGGCACGTGCTCGGTGCCGTTGATCACGGACAGCGCCAGGTCGCGGAAGCGGATGGTTTCCGCCGTGTTGTCGACCTGGTTGCAGTTCCAGATCGCGGTCCACACGAACTCGACGCCGAACCAGCCGCCGTAGCCGACCTCTTGCATCTTTTCGATGATGCGGCGGTAGTCGATGACGTTCTCGTCGAAGTCCACCTGCATCCGATCGGGCGCGCAGCCGCGGCAGTGGAAGTGGCGCGCGTGGGGCAGCAGCGGGTCCACGCTGGTCTGCTCCATGCCCTGGTAGACGAAATGGCAGTAGTCCAGCGTGAGCTTGAGGCCCGGCACCAGGTCCAGCATCTCCAGCGCCAACTCAACCGTATTGGCGTTGGTGCCCACCGCCGGCTCGACCGAGACCGCAATGCCGTACTTATCGCCCTGATCGACGCGCCATTTGAGCTCCTCGGCGGAGTTGCGCAGCGACTCGCTGGGGGTCTCGCCCTCGAACACCTCGCCGCAGGTTGTGGAAATGCCCTTGGCTTCCAGCCTGCGCGCCAGCTCCACCACGTCCTCGAAGTGCATCGCGCCCAGCCCTCACGCTGGGCCGGATCGGGATGGTTCGGCGCCATGCCGCCGGGTTCCGTGGACGGGATCAGGAACACGTCCGCGGGCTCAAGGCCGTTCCGCTCCAGCCGCTCACGCAGGATGCCGGCCCACATGGGCACGTCGCCTTGGATCATTTCGGGGCGAATGTGCGAGCGGTTGCCGAAGATTCCAAGATCGACACCCTCGAACCCAAGGGTGGAAATCAGGGCCAGGGACTGCTCGTGCCGCAGCAACGGCCACGTGAAATCGGCGCAGGCGAGCCTAATGGACATGGAATCACCTCCCGCGAGAGCATCGGCCCATGGTCGCAGACTCGACGCGAGCGCGCCTGGCCTCGCCCGACGGCGCCGCCGTGCGGAACTCGCCCACTGACATGCATTGCCGCGGCACGGCATACACTTCGGGACACCGTGGTGGAGGGAGGCGTCAACCCCTGACGCTGCATCGCATCCCGTCGCCGGTCGCAAACATACGAACCGCATGCGCCACACACCTGGCGCTGCCCGTTCGACGCTGGGTCGCGGCCCGTCGGCTGCGCGCCGTCGTGGCCGCCCTAGTCATCGCCGGTGCGGCGGTGGTCGCGCTCACGGCGTGCGACCCCGTCTCACCCGCGGCCGACGCCACGCCCACGCTCGCTCCGGATCCCTCGACCGAGCAGCGCGATCCAATGGTGGCGGTCGAGCGCGGACGCCTTGAGAACCGCCTGCGCATTCCGGGTCTGGTCGAGGCGCTTGGACAAGAGATTCTGTCGTTCGACGTGCCGGGCGTCGTCGCGACCGTGCGCGGTCAGCGGGGCGTGATGGTGCAGCAGGGCAGCGTGCTCGCGGAGCTCGACGCGGAGTCGCTCAACGCCCAGATCGGCGCCGAGCGCGAGTCCCATGGAGCGATCCTGGAGCAACTCGCGGCAGCTGAGGCACGGCTTGCCACGGAACGCGCGGCCGCCGAGCGCACGTTGCTCGCGGCACGGGCCGAGCTTGCCGAGCGGGAACGCGTGTGGGAAGCGCTCAGGGCATCGGCGCCCGACGCTGAGGTGTTCTTCGCTCAAGCACGGGTGGCGTTGCTGGCGGAGGTTCTAGCCGAGCGCCACGCGGCAGTTACGGCTGCCGAACGTTCGGTTGACGCGCTGGTGGCGATCGCGCGCGCCGAGCTTGCGCTGCGTGAGGCCGATCTCGCGGACGCTCAGGCTGAGCGCGACGCGATACCCGAGGATGCGTCGGCGCGAGAGATAGCGACGGCCGATGCGAAACTGGCCGCCGCCGAGCTTGCGGCCGCCGAGGCGCGCGTGATCGAGCAGCAAGCGGCCGGCGCGGATGGACCGCCCCAACTGCGCGCGGCGCGGCGGGCACGTGCCGTCGCCGAGTTGGACTTGCTCGACGCGCAGGGCGAGCTGGGTCGCTTGATGGCCGGCCCCTCGGACGTCGAGTTGGCCGCGGCGGAGGCGGCCCTGGCCTCGGCGCAGTACGAGTACGACCTCGCCGCCGAGGCGCTGGCCGGTCTGGATGCCGGCACCACCGCCATCGCCGCCGACGTCCAGCGGCTGCAGGCCGAGTCCGGGCGCATCGACGAGCAGGTGGCGCTGCTCGAGGACCGGTTGACCCGGCTCGAAATCCTGGCGCCCTATGACGGCATCATTTCCCGCGTGCTGACGGTCCGTGGGCGCGAGATTGCGCCCGGGGAGCCTGCCGTCGAGTTGGCGCGGGCGAGCGACCTGGTGTTCGAGGCCGTGGCCACCACGGCGCAGGTCGCCAACTTGCACGTCGATCAGGTGGTGGAGGTCACGCTGCGGGAGTTTGCGGATACACCGCTTGAGGGAACGGTCGTCACGCTGCCGCTCGACACGGGCGACGCTTCGGACAAGCCCTTCATCCAGCTTGCGGTTCCCTGGGGCGACCGGCCCGTCACCATCGGCATGCAGGGCGTCATCAGCGTATTGCTCGGCGCCTCCGACGGCGTGCTCAAGGTGCCGGCGACCGCCGTGTGGACGATCAACGGACGCTCGTTCGTGGAGACGCTGATCGACGGCCGCCGGCGCACGCTGCCCGTGACGCTGGGCATGCAGACTGACGACGAGGTCGAGATCGTCCACGGCTTGTCCGAGGGCGACATGGTCTTCGCCACCGTTCGCTCGTGAACGGGCCGGGCGGCGGCGCGTCGTTGAGCGCCGCCGGGCGCACCGTGCTCGCGCTGCTGGGGTTTGCCGCGCGGCGGCTGCGCAGCAACCCCATCCACGCCCTGACCACCCTGCTTGGGCTCTCGCTCACGGTCGGCGTGATCACCGCCGTGCCGCTGTACGCGGAGGGCATGAGCACGCGCCTGCTGCGGGAGCATTTGCGGGAGTCGCCGGGGCCGCTCGACCTGGGCGTGGTGATCGAGCACGGCGGGGCGCAGCTGCCGGACGATCCGTCGACGACGCTCGGCGAGTATCGGCAGGCCGACCAGATCCTTAGCCCGACAATCGCCACGAATCTCGGCGTGTCGCCGGACCGCATCGTGCGGTTCGTGCGATCCGACAATCGTCACATCCTGTTCACGTCCGACGATCCCAGCGCGCCGCTGCGCGATGGCGTTCCCTGGGGCGGGCTGGGCGCGATTTCCGGCCTGAACGCCAACGTCGAGATGCTGGAAGGCCGCGCGGCCGCCGACGACGTCTATTCGCTGCGCCTGCCGTCCGGTGCGCTGGCGCCCCTGGTCGAGGCCATTGCCGCGACGGAGATGCTCGACGCCGGGGGCCTGGTGGTCGGTGACCAGGTGCAGCTGCGCTTCGGTGACCCACGTGCGTTGGGCACGCCTCAGGCGGTGGTGGCCGTCGACATCGTCGGACGCTTCGCGCCCGTTGAGGCGGGTCGGCCGTTCTGGCCCGAGGACGTCGAGGATCTCACGCAGCGCACGCTGTTCACGCCGCCAGCCGCGTTTCTCGGCGGTCTACTGTCAACCTATCCGAGCGTGTCCCATCCGCGGCTCTTCGACCGCGCGGTCTGGTTCGCCCCGCTGGACGCCGCCGCGCTCCAAGCCGGGTCCGCCGGTCGCACCCGCGAGGGCATCGCCGCCGTGCGCACGGTTGCGGAGCGAGTGCTGCCGAATACAACGCTCAACACCCGCTTGGAGCGCGACCTCGAACGGTTCGAGGGCCGCCTGGTGGTGCTCACCGTGGCCCTGCTGGCGCTCAGCGTGCCGATTGTCGTGATGGTGCTCGGCTTCATGCGGCTCTCGGTCGCCTTGGCCATCGAACGCCAGCGCCAGGAAGTCGCGCTGCTGCGCAGCCGCGGCGTTGGCGTGGTGCAGTTGGTCGGCGTTTACCTGGTGGAGGGCCTGCTGATCGGAACGCCTGCTTTGGCGGCGGGGCTGGCCCTAGGCATGGGCTTCGCGCAGGCCATCGGCCAGACGGCGACCTTCCTGGCCTTCGACGCGCGTGCGCCGCTCGACATATCCCTCGACGGGAGCCACGTGGCCATCGGCGCCGGCGCGATCGGGGTCAGCCTGGCCGCGATGCTGGGGCCGGTCGTGGCGGCGGCCAGACTCAGCATCGTGGGCGCCAAGCAGCAAGCGTCGCGCAGCTTGGATCGACCGCTCTATCAGCGGCGGTTCCTGGACGTGCTGCTGCTGGCGGGGGCGCTTGCGGGGTTCTTCCTGCTGCGCAGCGTCGACGCGCTGCCCGGCGACACCGAAGACGATCTCCTGCTGGCGGACACGCTGCTGGTGCTGGTGCCGATTCTCTTCATCTTTGCGGTATCGGTCTTCGCCCTCCGCGCCTTCCCATATGCGGTGCGAGCGCTCGCGGTGATCAGCTCGCGGGTATCCGGCGTGAGCGCCTTCGTGGCCCTGCGCCAGATCGGCCGCAGCCCGGCGCACTACACCAGCCTGGTGTTGTTGCTCTCGCTGACCTTTGCCCTGGGCGCCTTCAGCGCCTCGTTCGCGGCCACGATCGATCGCAACCTCATCGATCGGGTCTACTTTGAGACCGGCGCCGACGCCCAGATCATCGAGAGCGGGCACTTCGACGCCGATGCTCAGGCGTGGTACATCGCCCCTGTGGATCGGCATCTCGACGTGGCGGACGACTCGGGACGGTTGGCGATCACGGAAGCAGCCCGGCACTGGGTCAAGAATGCGCTCTTGCATGTCAGCACGCCGTCGGTGAATGCCTTGCGCGAGGTGCGGCTGCACGCAGTCGACCCGATTCCGTTTGCCCGCACCATTGCGTGGCGCGAGGACTACGCGTTGACCTCGCTCAACGGCCTCGCAAACGCGCTGGCCGCGGACGATCGCGGCGTGGTCTTGGAGCGCGGTCCCTTTCACGAAGTCATGGGTGTGCAGATCGGCGACGCCGTGACCATGGAGATCAATCGGGTGGTGGTGCCCTTCGTGGTGGTGGGTTGGATGGACGCGCTGCCGGCCCACAATCGCGGGTTGGGGGCATTCGCACTGGCCAATCTCACCTACGTGGACCGGGTGGTTGGGCGCTCGCCGTGGAACACGTTGGTGCGCCTGTTGCCCGACGCACCGGCACAGCCGCTGGTCGAGCCGCTGAACGACCTGGACATCCGCGCGCTGCGCACCGTCGATGCCAGAGCGGCCATAGTCCAAGCGCGCAGTGACGCCGTGCTGGTCGGGACATTCGGCCTGCTGACGCTGGCGTTCGTGGTTGCCGCGGCACTCACCCTCAGCGGGTTCGGCATGCACGCGGTCCTGTCGTTTCGGCGGCGGGTGCAGGAGTTCGGCATCCTGCGCGCCATGGGAATCTCGACGCGCCAGATGGCCGCGATCGTGACGCTGGAGCAAGGGTTCCTCGTGGTGCTCGGCACCGTCGCCGGAACGGCCATCGGCCTGGTGACCGCCGCGCTGTTCGTGCCGTTCCTCGAGCTCAGCGCGGGCGAGCGCGATGCATTCCCGCCCTTCATCGTCGACACCGCGTGGGACGATATTGGCAAGATCTACGTGGTGTTTGGCGTGCTCATCGCCGCGGCGCTGCCGCTCTCGGTCTGGCTCTTGCGGCGCGTGCGCACGCACGAGGCCATCAAGTTTGGGGAAGAAACCGGATGAGTGCCGCCGTTCACGTGCGCTGCCAGGACCTGGTCCGGATCTACAAAGTCGCGGACCTTGAGGTGGTGGCGCTGCGCGGCCTCAATCTCGAAGTGGCCGCGGGCGAGATGATGGCGATTGTCGGCAACAGCGGCAGCGGCAAGAGCACGCTGCTCAACATCTTGGGCGGCCTTGACCGACCGTCGGCAGGCGCCTGCACCGTCGGGGGGCTTGACCTGGTCAACGCTTCGGATGCGGAGCTCGCCGCCTATAAGCGGTATGAGGTGGGCTTCGTCTGGCAGCAGAGCGCCCGCAATCTCATCCCCTATCTGAGCGCCTTGGACAATGTGGTGGCCCCCATGCTGTTCGCGGGCGGCGTGGGTCCGGCGGAGACCCAGCGCGCCCACGACCTGCTCGCCGCCTGCGGACTCGAAGCGCGGGCCGGCCACCGGCCGCCGGAGCTTTCGGGCGGCGAGCAACAGCGCGTGGCCATCGCGGTGGCCCTGGCGAACGAGCCGGAACTGCTGCTGGCGGACGAGCCGACAGGCGAGGTCGACAATCAGACGGCCGGCGATATCTATGCGCTGCTGCGGCGGCTCAACGCCGAACGGCGGCTGACGGTGATGATCGTGACCCACGACCGGGACGTCACGCGCCACGTGAGCCGCGTCGTCGCCATTCGCGATGGCCAGACCAGCTCCGAGATCGTGCGGCGCGTGGGGCTGCCGGGCGCCGATGAGCCAACCCACGAGGAATACGTGATCGTCGACGAGACCGGGCGCTTGCAGATTCCGCGCGCATACCTCGAGGAGTTGGGCATCTCCGGACGCGCGTCGGTGGATGTCGCCGAGGGACGACTGGTGGTGCGTCCGGCCCGTAGAGCCGTCCGACGAGACTCCGGAGAGCCGTCGTGACCCAGGCGCCGCAGACTGGATCGACAGTCGTGCAAGTTGTCCGGCTCAACGTCTCGCGCCGCTACGGCGAGGGCACCGCCGCGGTGACGGCCGTCGCCGGCGCGACCTGGGACATCGCGCGCGGCGGTCTCCACGCTCTGCGCGGTCGCTCCGGTTCGGGCAAGACGACCTTGCTCAATTTGATCGGGGGCCTGGACGTACCGACCGAGGGGCAGGTATTCGTTGACGGCGCCGACTTGGGCGCGCTGAGCGAGGACGAGCTCGCCGCGGTGCGCCGCCGCAGCTCGGATTCGTCTTTCAGACCTTTGCGCTGCTGCCGGTGCTCTCGGCGCGGGAGAACGTGGAGCTGGCGCTGCGCGTGGCGGGCGCTCCCGCTCGCGAACGTGGGGCGCGCGTACGCGGGAGGTGTTGCGCTTGGTCGGCCTGGAGCCGCGCGCGGACCATCGGCCGTTCGAGCTCAGCGGCGGTGAGCAGCAGCGCGTGGCGATCGCCCGCGCGATCGCCAACCGGCCCAGCGCTGCTTGCTGGCCGACGAGCCCACCGGCGAGCTGGACAGCAACACCGGGCTGGAGATCATGCTGCTGTTTCGCCACATCGTGGCTTCCGAGGGCGTGACCGCCGTGGTGGCGACGCACGATCCCGCGCTGAGCCAGATCGCCGACCAAACCATGGTCATGCGCGACGGATACCTCGCCGAGGCCGAGGGACCGCTGGACTTCGACCTGCCGGATCTGATCCAGCACGTGGAGATCGTCGATCCCGCAGGGACGGCGCGTCAGGGGCCCGAACTCTGAGCCGCCGGAGCGAGAGGGTCGGTGAGCGAAGCTGCATGGTAGATTGGATTCAGCGAACAGTGTCGTTCATGTGCGAGATTGTGGGTGAAAGGAAGCGTCGATCAGGCACCGATTCGGATGATTCAGGGAGGTTAGAGTATTGTTTGACAGCACACTCTTTCAACCGACCGTTGCGAGTGTACTTTTTGGCGCCTTGGCAATTGTTATTGGTTCAGTAATTTATTTTGCTCCGTCCATCGTTGCTCACGTCAAAGATCACGAGCGAGAAGCGTCGATTATTTTTGCAAATCTCGTCCTTGGATGGACGGTTATCGGATGGATTGTGATCTGGGTATGGACATTGTCGACTCTTCCGCCGAAACTCGACACCAGTCGACGGAACCGCCAGCCAACGGTGCGGATTCACCCTGATCTAGCCGCCCGGAAGACACGTGGCGCAGCCAGCGATGAGAATCGCAAGGGGACAGAATCCAAGGGTGGCAACTGACACATCGCGTGCGAGATCACCGCTAACCGGGGGCTTTGCTGCGCCGTCGCCGGCATAGGTGCAACGGCAGGCCGACATCGGGCCTCAATCGCAAAGTCGTTGTGGGCTTGTGCCTGCGCGGTCATTCCGCCTAATGTCACACGTGCTCGCTGAGGAAATTCGCTATGCATCCAACCCTGATCGAGCTTCCGTCGGGCGTCGAGCGGCCGATGGTGGTCCGGCGCCGCGATGGTCGCCTTGACGGCTTCTTTCTCAAGGACACGGACACCCCGACTCCGCGCGTCGCGCGCATCGTCTCGCGCGACGACGGGCATGTCTGGGACGAAGCGCCCGACGTGCTGACGCTGCCCGATACGGGTGGCCTCTGGGGCGGCCTGGAAGTGCTGGCGGACGCCGACGACGAGGTGCACTGCTTCTTTATGCACGACCGCGGCTCTGGGGTCTTCGGCGCGCCGCTGGCGGGCGAAGGCGTGGCCCATGAAGGCCCCTACCACGGTAAGTTCCTCGACATCTGGCATCTCAAGTCACGCGACGGCGGCGAGGCGTGGACCGAGCCGAAGCGGATCTGGGAGGGGTTCACCGGCGCGCTGAACAGCGTCATCCAGCTTCGCGGCGGCCGCATCGTGCTGCCGTTTGCGTGGGCGACCGGCCAGACCTGGGCGCACCGCGTCGACACCGGGCTGGACGCGTTCAGCTTCGCCGGCGCCTTCTACTCCACGGTGGTCTACTCCGACGACGCGGGCGACTCCTGGCGCCAGGGCACGCGCGACATCAAGTCCTGGGCGCCCATCCCGGCGTACGGCGCCGACGAGCCGGTGATCATCCAGAAGCTCGACGGGCGGGTATGGATGCTGCTGCGCACACAGACCGGACGGCTCTACGAGTCGTTCTCGGACGACGGCGCCGAGTGGTCCGTCGCCAGGCCAACCCCGCTCATCTCATCCGACTCGCCGGTCGGCCTGGTGCGCCTCAGTGACAGCCGCCTGGTGCTGATCTGGAACGGCTGCCAGCGGTTCCCCTACGCCTATGGCGGGCGCCACGTGCTGCACGCGGCCATCTCGGAAGACGACGGCCTGACCTGGCGCGGCTACCGCGAGGTGCTGCGCGATCCTCGCCGCCACGATCCGCCGCCCACGGTCGGCGACTTCGGCACCGCCTATCCCTTCCCAGTGGTGACGAATGAAGACCGCGTCATCATCGTCTCGGGCCAGGGAGAAGGCCGCGTCTTGATGGCGCGGCTGGACCCGGCGTGGCTCTACGAGACCCACCAGTCAAGCGATTTCGCGGACGGGCATGAGGACTGGTCGATCTTCGGCACCGCCGGCGTCGAGCGGCAGCCGCATCCGGACCGGGCGGGCGCCTATGCGCTGCGCCTCACCAAGCAACAGCCGGGACGCACGGCCGCGGCGGTGTGGAACTTCCCCGGCGGCCGCCGTGGCCGCGTCCAGGTCCGCCTGCGGATGGAGGCGGGTGCCGGCCCGTTCCGGCTAAGCCTGGCGGACCACTTCTCAACCCCGTTCGACCCCCAGGATCAGTTCCATAACACCTTCAACGTCCCGGTCGCGGCGGAGGGCAAGATTGCGGGTGAACCGGCGTTCGAGGCTGGGCGCTGGCACACGGTTGAACTGGCCTGGGATACGCGCGGGGACCGCACGTGCCGCGTTTTGGTCGACGGGCGGCAGGTGACGACGGCGCCGCAACTGCACCAGACGCTCGGAGTGAACTACCTGCGCCTCGTGGCGCTGGCCGAGCCCCACGACCATGCCGGCCTGTGGATCGAGTCGGCGACCGCGGACGTGGGGCCTTGACGCAGGCAAACCCTGAACAAGACCAATCGGCTTGGTCCGCAGCACGGATTGGCAGTGAGATTTGCTCACGCCGAGAGGAGTATTTTTGGCGGCCAAACCTAATCCGGCAAGGAAAACCTCACACCCTGTATGTCCAAGACTAAGCCAGTCGCATTCGGCGGGACGTCAAATACAACACGAACATCCTTACTCAGCCCAGGTTGAATTGTCTCGATAAGCCAGAAAACCTCCGGGCCAGCTTCATCGCCAACAAGCCTAGTGCTCCCATCACTGGAAAGTTGGTATTCGATTCCGCCAGGAGCTTCGATTAGAAAGTCGTGACCATTGAGCGCAAAGGATTTCTGTCCAATATTGGCCAACGTCAATGAAAGGATACGAAATTCACCTTGCGCTTTCTCACTACTAAACGGTCCTTCAATTTCATCCGCCTTATCTTGTGCGAGAAATGTGATCTGCCAATTACCTTTACGCGCTGTATCACCAACAGACGGCAATGCGACTTCCGCAGAAGGCGCAGAATCCGAAGATGAAGCTTGCGATGATCCTTGGTCACCGCTGCGCACAACAACTTGCTCTTCCTTTGGCGCATTGGCCAAACCCACAACTAGGATCACAATCACGATTACTCCGATGCCCAGCAAGCCGAGACAACCAAAACCAAATGCCTTCTTCATATTCCGCCTCAATCCCAAAACGATAGCGGCCCCAACCAGCCGCTAGACTGCTTCCCATAGGGAATTATATACAAAAGTAGCCAATATACTAAGGAGTGATCTTGGTGGCGTATAATAGGTGTGCTAGAATATTCCATGATCGTTTTGCTTGTATGGTATCGTGGGTCGAAACCTGGGTAGGGTACAGCGTTCGGTTCTCTTTGCTGTTAGACTCCTCGTTATCCCTTCATCACGACAATTAGTAGTGTGGTTTCCTGATTGTCTTGTTGTGGAGATTGTTAGCTGGGTATTGATTGCCATAGTTATAGCATGGTCAGTGTATGAATATTGGCGCGGCGAGAAACACAGAGATGATATGCGACAAGAGTTAGTCGATAATAGGCGTCAGTTGCAAAAGCTTGATCGACAGGTGAATCCTGATCTTATGGAGCTAGAACGATCTCGATCACGACGCTCTAATCCTCGTAGATTCAAATGGATGTAGTGAGAGTGCTCAGTCCACAAAATAGTCCGACAAGTATCTGCAAGTCGCTTGACTGGATAACCGCGTTGTGCTACTATTCTGCCGTAATAGGAACAGGGACCAAGGCAGAAACGAATATGGCGAAACGAGCACCAGGGCAGCACCACCGCAAGGGCATTTCCCTTGTGGAGATTACGCGGATGTTCCCAGACGATGAGACAGCGCATGAATGGTTTGTGAAGCTGCGCTGGACGGATGGTCCGGTCTGCCCGCGTTGTGACAGCACGAACGTCAATACGCGAGCGAAGCATCCGACGATGCCGTACAGGTGTCGTGGATGTCGGAAGTACTTCTCTGTGAAAACGGGCACGGTCATGGAATCCTCGAAGCTCGGCTGCCAAGTCTGGGCAATGGCGATCTACCTACTCAATACGGGCATCAAAGGCACGTCAAGCCTGAAGCTGCATCGTGACCTGGGAATTACCCAGAAAACCGCGTGGCATCTGGCGCACCGGATCCGCGAATCGTGGGTAGACGACGTGAGCGTATTTCAAGGGCCGGTCGAAGTGGACGAAACCTACATCGGCGGCAAAGAGAAAAACAAGCATGCGTCGAAGAAGCTCCGCCAAGGACGCGGCACGACGGGCAAAGTGGCGGTGCTGGGCATCAAGGATCGCAAGACGCGCCAAGTGAGCGCCACGGTGATCCCGTCCACGGACGCGCAAACGATTCAGGGTGAGGTTCGGAAGCGGGTAGCCAATGGCGCGAAGGTCTACACGGACGATGCTCACGCCTACAAGGGATTGTCGAATCACGAAACCGTCAAGCACAGTGTTGGTGAGTACGTGCGGCAGCAAGCGCACACAAACGGCTTGGAGTCGTTCTGGAGCGGTTTGAAGCGTGGGTATCAGGGTACGTACCACAACTTCAGTGAGAAGCACTTGAACCGCTACGTGACGGAATTTGCTGGGCGCTACAAGAATCGCCGTGCCGATACGATTGTTCAGATGGAGCGCACGGTGCGCGGGATGTTTGGGAAGCGACTCCAGTACGGCGAGCTAGTATATGGATAGGAGACACGTCCATGAGTGACGAATCAAAGCCTGAGAAACGCAAAGTCGGCAGGCCGCCAAAGCCGATGCCGGAATTGATCCCTGATACGCCGGAGAATATTGCGCGGGCGCTTTTCCGTACGCCACCTAAGAAAGAGCATGACTGGCGGTATTTGCAGAGCGAGTCAGGCGAAGGCGAGTCGGAGGACGACGAACGAGAGTAACGACGGTCGGAGATCGGTTGATGGATTGAGTGTGCGGGTGAAGCGGTTATGCAGATCGCGCGACTGCAGGGGGATTCGAACCCCCGACCTCGGCCTAAGTCATGGGCGCGCTCTGTCCGCTGAGCTATACAGCCGAAAACGCGGTGCAGCCGCTTCACCCGCCTCTATAGCCTACCTGTTCATTGATCGGTGTTGTGCCTTCTGGTAGCCTGCTCGCGCTACACAGGCGGCCGCGTCGCGTAAACGCGGCGGGTTCGTTGGACTTCCGCCTGTGTAGCTATGGGAAGCAAGTCGAGCGGCTAGTTAGGGCCGCTACCTTTTCGTGGCGGAGCACCTCATGGCAAACGTTTCTGGCCGTCCGTATTCTTTGAGTATTGAGGTTTCTAGTAAAGACGGCGGTAAGCCATATAAGCCAAATGCGCTTCCACATGAGTATTCATTGACATTCGATAGCGACGATAGAGCAGCTTGGGATAGTTTTACAGCACAGTTCTGGGAAAGTGTATTTGGTTCACCAGACGGCAGGAATTCAAAAGATCGTGTGATTGTTATAGATCGGTCGCTTCCAATAGTCCAGTAGATCTTATGTTTTGGTGAAAGGACGACATATGTTCAATCAATTGCCATTTGAATCAATAGCAGGATGTGGCGGTAAGCTCGTTCAGTCCATTATCGGAATAATTATTCTGATGGGGTTGGTCGGGTTGATTGCCGTGGTGTCGTGTAGCGCGATTGTCGGATTCAATATCGGCTCGGCGTCAGAATCGACCGGCGTCACGCCAACCCCTACGGCGATTGCTGCTACGCCAACGCCTCGGCGTACGGTTGCAATATCCACCTATACGCCTCGACCTAAGACTACCCCGACAGCGTCGCCAGTCGTGCAGCCTGGATCGGTGTTCAGGCTCGAAGGCATAGGCGCAAACACAGGTTTCTTGGACATAGAGCCTGGGATTTACACCGTGCGCTTTACGGTAGTGGGAAATGATCGGCGGTTTGCACCGGATACGTTGGAGTTCATGATCGGCAGCGAGCCTACGGAATTTATGTTGAAGGGTCGCGATGATGCGGCGACGAAACGCGGGCGATATACCGCCCATGCGTCCGGTGAGCGGGCATGGTTGGTGAACGTCGGAGACGATGCCCGTTGGACCGTGACGTTTGAGCCGGTGAAGTCATCATGAGGCGGAAGCCAGTGATGATCACGGGAATCCTCGTAGGCTTCCTCCTGGTCGCCTTTGGCACCGTCTATGCCTTGAACTACGACGGCGAGTCCTACTGCCGCGAGCATCCGGCATGGCCGAACGGCACCTATCTCGGCCAAATGCATCGCCAGCATATCGACCACTACATCAAACATTTTGGTGAGGCGGGAGCGTGTGAACGTTGGGCAGCGGACCAACAGGCGTCAGCCGTTCGTGGTCTACGACAAGCGGGCTATCAGGTGGTGAAGGTTAAAGAGCCGATCCCCTATGAGCAGAATTGCGGAGATCGAAGCGTGATACCTGTCGAATGGGAATTTACGCAAGTCCCATGCCGTTGGGGTTTGTGTGACGCGCTAGATAATAATTTCGTTTTAGATAACGCAGACGGTCCCGCTTATCGAGACATACCTTATGTGTTGACACTTTATGATGAGCATATGAATGTCCTTGATAGCTATAAGTTTTTGCATTTTGCCGTCGCCGCAAACAGTAGTTTCGAGCTACAGAGCGCAGATATGGGTGGCGATACTCTTTTGCTTCGAAAAAGAGGCATTATTGAGCGGTTGCGGTGTGTCACGTTGACGATTGATAGGGCGCGAGCACGAAAGTGGTTTGCCTCATCTCAATTTGTTGGTACCGTTTCTACGTTGAGTTATGATGGAACGAGTTATTGTCAGGATCATCCGGCATGGCCGAATGGTACATACTTAGGTCAGATGCATCAGCAGCACATTGATCACTATGTAGATATTTATGGGGAGGATACCGCATGCGAACGCTGGGCATCCGACCAACAGGCGTCAGCAGCCGCCGGATTGCGTCGTGCTGGATATCAGGTGGTGCGGATTGAGGAATCGATTCCCTATGAACAAAACTGTGGGGATTTGAGCGCGATACCTGTTGGATGGAAAATTACGATAGTTTCGCGCTTTTACGGCAGTCCCTATGAGAATCTTCACATTAACTTTGTATTCAACAATACGGGAGGGCCTGCATATACGAGTATTCCCCATACGGTGATAGCTTATGACAAACATATGAATGAGATTATGAACATGAATGAGCGCATGAATGAGGCGTTAGGTCGTGATTTAAGCTTTGGGACAGTTGGTGAGAACGGTAGATTCGAGCTAACGAATACTAGTACTTTGGGACAAACATGGTTGATTCGTCCTGTAGATGTCGCGCGGCTTCAAGATGGGGGATGCCTCAAGTTGACGATTGATCTGGATCGAGCACAGCGATGGGAGTCACCAGCGACCTGATCCACTCAATTAATGTGATATAGTCTATAGGTACTTAGTAAATCACTCGCTTTTCTGTTATACTATAATTGATGAGTATATGGGATAGGTGTGATTAGTGGATATCGGAGCAATGGCAGAGTTGGTGGTGATTGGAGTTCCCTTAGTGTCGGCGCTCTATTGGGCGATCAGTAGGGATATCAAGAGCTTGCGTCGAGAGGGTGAGCTTGCGCACAAGGCGATTGGGACTCGGATTGATGATCTGTGCTCCCACTTCGATAAGAGGATCGATGATCTTCGGTCGGATATGAATGCTCGGTTTGCAGAATTGATTGGGAAGTAATGGGTGTAGGAGTAATAGCGATGGAAGGCGAGAGATCGTTTGATAGTCGAGTGACGGCACTTGAGACAGATGTGAAGCATGTAGCGACGAGAGAAGATTTGTCGAAGTTGGAAACTCGGTTAGTCAATAAGATGTGGTTGATATCAGCAAGTAATATCTTAATTCTGGGCGGGCTGATGTCGCTGTTTCAGTTTATGAATTAAGGTATGGATTTAGGCGGTGGGTACTTTTATATATAATTCCCTTCCCATAGCTACACAGGCGGAAGTCCAGCGACCCCGTTAGGGCCGCTGGGAAGCAAAACCCGCCGCGAACGCGCGACGCGCCCGCCTGTGTAGCGCGAGCACATTACCATGCGACAACCGTATCGTTCGAACTGGACGCGCTTGGGGCCGGGACGCGTGTGCACCTTCAGGAATCCGGGTATTCGATGGATGACGTCGAGACTGCCCTGGGCTGTGCCGCCGGATGGGGAGAGGCCCTAACGCTGCTCAAGTTCTGGCTGGAACACGGCCTCAGATACGGCGCCGTGCCGGCTCGATAGCTGGCGACATCAACCTCATTGCGCCCGGCTCGGGCCGCTTTACACCGGAATAACGCAGAGGGCCGAACGGTCGCTCTCCGCGATCAGTCCTTGCAGGCCAATGTCCAGCGTGGCCAACTGTCCCAGGTGTTGCATGGCGGCGGCCAGCAAGACGGCGTCCGTGATCTGCCGGTACCCCTGAATGCGGGCGCCGACGGCTTGAGGCAACTCAACGATGGACCGGTTCAGAGGCCAGAAGTGGTGAACCCCCAGCCGAGTGAGTCGCTGCAATACCGCAATGGCGTCGAGCGGGGTGACGCCGTGCCGCACAACAGACGGGATGCAGGAGACACGCACAAACCCCGCCTCGGTAAGGGGGCAAGTTGCCCAGCCGTCCCGCCGGTGTTCCTCGAACCATGCTCTTGCGGCAACGTGATGCACATGGTTGGGCCAGGCAAGGGCTATCAGGACGTTGACGTCCAGCAGGGCGGTTACGGCCACTCACCGAGTGCTTGGTAGACGTCTTCGCTCGTGATGGGTTCCGCGTCGGCCGGGACGGCGAACATGGATGGATCTCCGTCGATCTCTGCAGCGGACGGGCTCTTGAACCCGCGCCGGGCCAACTCCGACAAGGCGCTGCCAAGGCTGCTCCCCTTTCGGTCGGCAAGGGCCCGGGCAACGGCAAGAACGTCGTCGTCGATGGTTACGGTCGTTCGCATCAACACATCATCGCATCACAGCATCACACCGACAAGTCGTCCGGCGGGCGCCGCTTCCAGGGCAGGTCGCCCACGACCCACCAGCCGAGGATGCCCGCCAGGCTGATCAGGACGGCCATCGCAATGCCCACGAGCTGGTAGCCGTGGACATCGAGGAGGAATCCCACCGCGGGCGCGACGCCGAGTTGCACGATGGCGCCCATGGTCAGCAGCACGCCGAGCGTCCGGCCCACATAGGCCTTGGGCACCCGGTCGCCAATGAGCACCGACGGCAGCACGGCGCCCAGGCCGGTGATCGACGCCAGCGCTCCCGCGGCGATGAACACACCCAGCCCAAGCGGCAGCGTGAGCAACACCGCGGCTCCGAACGCCCCCAGCACCAGAGCGTAGAGGGCGCTGCCGCGGCCGGCACGGTCCATCAGGTTGCCGCTGACGAAGGTGAGGACGGCGCGGGCGGCGCTCATGGCCGAAATGGCGAGGCCCACGATCGCGGGCGTGAAGGCAAGACCCTCACCGGCGTAGAGCGGCAGGACAACGCGGCTCTGTCCCAGGACCGGACCGGTGAGCAGCATGGAGAGCGCGATGATCGGCCAGACCACGCGGGGCAGGCGCAGGTCGCTGACGCTGAACATGCGCGCGTTTCGCTCGGGACGCGCCGGCGACCCGCCGCGAATGACGGGCAGCACGGCCGCCGCGGCGCACAGGCTGAGCCCGGCCGGAACGATCAGCGCGGCGCGCCAGTCGAAGGCGGCAGCAATGATGCCCGCCAGCGCCGGACCGATGAAGGCGCCCACCTGGATGCCCGACATCACGCGCGACGTGACGCGGCCGCGCTGCTGGCTGTCAGCCTGCGCGACGGTGTAGGCAATGCCGCTGGTGGTCATGAAGGTGGCGCCCACCGTGCCGATGAGCTTGCCCGCCAGCAGGACCACGTAACCGGGGGCCAACGCCATGAGCAGCGTGCCCGCGGCCAGCCCCAGGCCGCCGCCGGCAATCGGCACGCGGGCCGGCAGGCGGTCGGCGACCATCCCGGCAGGAATATTGGCGAGCATGCCCGCCAGGGCCTGCGCCGAAAAGATCAGCCCAAGCTGGGCGTAGGTGAGCCCGAACTCGTCGCGAATCACCACGAGCAAGGGGCCCGGAGCGGTTGCCACGATGGCCGTCACCGCCAGGACGGCGAAGACCGTGACGAAGTCGGCGCGAGGGCGTGCCATGAGCGCGCGGGTGCGAGGGCCGCGAAGCGATGCGGCTCCGCAATGCTACGCCGCGCGGCCGCCGGTGATTGGTAGGGGCGACGCATGCGTCGCCCCTACCTCTTTATTCAAAGGTCACCTGGTGGGAGAAGGTTAGGCCTGACCCGTACTCGATACGGGGTTGAGGGGGACGGCGGGACATGACGCAAGGGCTTCGCAACGGTTCCCCTTCCTAGGGACGACGGAGGGCCCCTGCAGAGATCTCACAGGAGAGAGGGCCCCGACCGTGGCAGGAAACCGGACGAGCACATGCAACTTCTCAGCGTGATCCACCGTCCGCCATCTCGTCGGGCGGGATGAGCCGGGGCGGAGACTCGTCGGGCCAGTCCAAATGCCCCATGAACAGGCCGCGGCTGCGGTTGGACTCGCGATAGCGGAAGTCCTCGGGATCGGCGGAGCAGTGGGTGATCCACCACTGCCCCTCCCAATGAAACACCTCCGAGGCGTGACAGAAACCCAGCCGCTGCGGCTCGTAGCCGTGAAAGTCATAGGGCGCGTCGGAAGCGACAAAGTGCGTCCACCAGCCGTGCTTGAAGAACAGCCAGAACTTGCCGTCCTTGGGCACGACGCAGGGCGACTCGACCTCGAGCGTCGGCTCCTCGTCGAAGGGCCACGCCTTCATGGTGAACACCGGCCCGATTTCCTGCCAGTGCAGCAGATCGTGCGACATGGACGCGGCCACGCACACCAGGTTGTGTCCGAACTTCTCCTGCACACGCGCGACCCAGTAGGCCACGAATGTGCCGTCGTCGAGCCTGACGATGTGCGGGTCGCGGCAGCCGCCGTAGCTCCCGCCGAGGCGACGAGCGACGGAAAGAGCGTCGCCGCCGGCGTCGCGGTTCATGCGGTCCACTTCGTCGGGCGACGGTAGATCGAATCCGGGCCACTTGGCCCAGGAAACGGAGGGCACGATCACGGGATTGCCCGGAAAGCGCTCCCAGGCGAAGAGGTCGGTTGACGTGGCGAGGCAGATGCGTTGCGTGCGGTGCACATCCGTAACGCAGTAGAGCATGTAGAAACGGCCGTCGTGCGCGATGACATAGGGCGCGAAACAGGTCACCTCTTCCGGCCAGATGCCGGTAGCCGTGAGCGCCGGGGGATGCACGGTCCACTGCATGAGGTCGGCGGACGTGGCGTGCGCGAGCGAGTCCTCGACGCCGTGCACCTCGCCCGGGCCGGTCACGTCGCCGATGATGCCGAAGAAGTGCCACAGGCCGTCGTGCCGGATCAGGCAGTGGTCGTTGAGATAGCGGCCCGGATACGTGAGCACTTCCCGAAACGCGCCAAGCTGCACGTCGCCGTAAGGGCTGATGCGGACGGATGGATGGGACATGCGCGGCGCTCCGAGACGGCGTGAGCGCGATGATATACAAGCGGTCCGAGCCTGCCGACTTGAGAATAGTGACTCGGGCATGGAACGAATCCGTCGAAATGCGCGTAGTGTCTGGTGAAAGGCGGCCTCCCACTCCCGAGACGACCACTATGACGGCACTTGCCGACACACCGACGGCCAGACTCCCGCAGTGCTCATTCTCGTTCTCTGGGCTGGCGAACGTATCAACGCCACCTCTCGCGGCCACGTGGCCGCAAGCCCTCGGAGGTTCCAAATGCGTCTGACGCTGGCCACCTTCTTTGCCGTGATAGCCATCCTTGGACTGGCCGCCGCAGACTGCGGCGATTCGCCCGCCGCCGAGCCGGCGCAGAAATCTCCAACTCCGGTCGTGACGGACAGCTTGCGGACGCCCGCGCCATCGGACGATCCGACCTCGACGCCCGCGCCACCAGGAAGTGCCACGACGCCCGCGCCGGTGGAACGCATCGCGAGACTTCCGCTTTCGGACAAGGTTGACGGCTACATCGCCCTTGCCCCGGCCGTCCTACGCGCGGGACAAACGGAGAGCGTGTCCGTCTCCTTGTTCGACGGACAGGACCCCGCCAAGGGCGAGGTGCTTGTGGAACTTCTGCACCGTGGGAACAGCTTGGCTCGCACCCAGGCCAATATCGAAGGCAGCGGCATGGTCGCGCTCCAAGTTCCTGAGGTATTCCCCGGGGACTATGAGCTCAAAGTCAGTGGTCAAGGCTTTGTCGAACGAGCGTGGGTGCGCATCGAACGACGAAATCCGGTGCTTCTACTCGAGACCGACAAACCGATCTACAGGCCCGGACAGGAGATCCTCATTCGAGTCTTGCAGCTCGGTCCGGAGCTCAAGCCCCTCCCCGGCGAAATCACGGTCGAGATTCAGGATGCCAAGGGGAACAAGATCTTCCGCGAAGTATCCATGTCCGACGATTTCGGCATGACCAACTTTGCGATGCCCCTTTCGTCGGAGCCCAACCTGGGAATCTGGAAAGTCACGGCTGCGTCCGACGAGCAGACGACACAACTTGACGTGACGGTTGATAGGTATTCACTGCCTAAGTATGAAGTCGTCGTAGACGTTCCTAAGAGCTGGGTTTTGGCAAATGAGCCCGTCACCGGAACAGTGGCTGCCGAGTACAGCTTCGGCAAGCCGGTCAAGGGCGAGGTGGAGATAGTCGCCTCCCGCTACGTCGGGACATGGGAGGAGTTTGCGACCTTCACCACGGACATCGACGGTGCAAGCCCCTTCGAGCTGCCGGCGGTGGGCTACGTGGCCGGCGTCCCCGCCGCGGGAGGCCAGGGGAATCTGGCCCTTGACGTGACCGTGCGAGAGAAATCCACGGGATATGTCGAGCACACGTCGCGGCTGCTCACCGTTGCCCGAGCGCCCGTGAACCTGCGGATCATCCCCGAGAGCCACACCTTCAAGCCGAGCCTGCCGTTCTCATTCCTCCTGGTGACGGAGACCCCAGATAACAGGCCACTCGACCGCATCGTCAGGGTCGACGTCGACTTTATCGGCAAGGATTTGGAGAGCATCGAAAGCTATTCCTTCCGAACCGAGACGGAGCGGGGGAAGCGGCTGCTCCGAATAACTCCCCCGAAGGATGCGGTGGCCCTTACCCTCGATTCGCGGGCAGGGCTACTCCGTAATGGCTGGCTCGACCGCGAGGCATCCGACTTCGTCGCCATCAAAGCGAGCTACTCACCGTCCAGCAGCTTCATTCACGTCGAGCAGTCCGACGTCGGGCCGCTCGAGGTCGGAGGCCAGGCCCGTTTCAAGGTCTACTCGACCAACGCAGCGGGGAACGTCTACTACGAGGTGATGGCCAGGGGCCGGGTGGTTTTCTCCGGCGTGTCGCGTGCGCGCGACATTGCCTTCGGCCTCACGCCCATCATGGCGCCGTCGTCACGACTGGTGGTGTATCAAATCCTCCCCAACAGCGAAGTTGCGGCGGACTACATCCCGTTCGATGTCACCGCCCGCTATCCGATGGAGATGAATGTCGGCTTCAGCAGCAGCGAAGCCCGCCCCGGTGAATCGGTTGACATCAACGTGACCACCCAAGGGCCGTCCAAGGTGGGGCTGGCGGCGGTGGACCGCTCCGTGTTCATCCTCGCGGAGAACCGCTTGAACCTACATCAAGTCTTCGCCGAGCTGGAGCGTTTGTACATGCAGCCCCGAGTCGAGCTTCACGACGCCTGGGTTTTCGACCGGGCGTGGACGGAAGGCGCCGAAGAAACGTTCGAAAAGGCGGGCCTAGTGGTGATGTCCAGCATGGAGATTCCCCAGGGCAAGGAGTATGAAAAGCCCCCAGAGCCCCAGCCAGAGATGATGCGCGAGGTGGTCCGCGAGGTGGAAGTCGAGAAGGTCGTCGCCCTTGAGGCCACAGCAGCGCCCGCTCCTGCCTCGGCACCAGCTGCCTCCCCGGAGACTGAGGGCCTGGCGGAGGTGCAGCGCGTGCGCCAGTTCTTCCCGGAGACCTGGCTGTGGGCCAACGTGATGACGGACGACGCCGGGAAGGCAACCCTGCCGGCCGAAGCTCCCGACAGCATCACGACCTGGATGCTGCGAGGGGTGGCGCTGTCCAAGGAGCATGGCCTGGGCGTTGCCGAGGCCGAGCTGCGCGTCTTTCAACCATTCTTCTTGCAGGTGGACTTGCCCTACTCGGCAATTCGAGGCGAGGAGTTCCCAGTCAAGGTCGCGCTGTACAACTATCTCGATGAACCCCAGGAATTCTTCGTGGAGCTGGACGAATCCGAGAGCTACGAGCTGCTCGACGCCGCGACCAAGACGATCATGGTGGGTCCGAGCGACATCGGCGGGCTGGCGTTCAACATTCGGCTCACCGAGCTTGGCAGCGTGCCGCTCAAGGTCACCGCGCGCAGCCGCGAGTCGGCTGACGCCGTTATCAGAGACCTCTTGGTCGAGCCGGAGGGTGTCCGTCACGAGACCGTCGAGAACCGGATCATCTCGGCCGGCGAGCACCTCACGTTTGACAACGAAACGCCCGGCGGATCGATTCCAGGGTCGGCTCGAACTCGCGTCACCCTTACCGGGAGCTACCTGAGCCAGACCATCGAAGGGCTGGAAGGGCTGCTGCAAATGCCATTCGGCTGCGGCGAGCAGAACATGATCCTGTTCGCGCCGAATGTCTTCGTCGCCAGATATCTCGAGGAAACTGGCCAGATCAAACCCGACGTGCTCGCCAAGGCGGAGCGCCTGATGGTGACCGGCTATCAACGCGAGCTGACCTACCGCCGAGCCGACGGCAGCTTCTCGGCCTTTGGCGACAGCGACCCATCGGGCAGCCTCTGGCTCACGGCATTCGTGCTGAAGACCTTCGCGCAGGCCGAGGGACTGATTTTCATTGACGAAGAGGTTCTGCGGAGCGCGGCGGACTGGATCCTGCGGCATCAACGACCGGACGGATCATTCGAGCCGGTGGGGTTCCTCCATCATCAGGAGCTCCTGGGCGGGCTGCAGGGGAACACCGCATTGACCGCCTACGTGGCCATTGCCCTGCAGGAAGCGGGCGCCACCGCAAGCGCGTCCGCGGCGCTGGCCTTTCTCGAGCGTCAGTTGGACGGCATCGACGATCCCTACACCATGGCCATCGTCGCCTACGCCCTCGCACTGGGCGACAGCGGTCGCGCCGGCGAGGCCCACGCGCAGCTAATCGCCATGGCGACGGAGGATGAGAACGGCTTGCACTGGGGCGCGGGTTCGGAGGCCTCCGCGAGTGGACGCTATAGCCATCCCCAGTCCAGCGCCGCGGTTGAGACCACGGGCTACGCCACGCTCGCCCTGCTCGAACACGGCAACTTTGCCGCCGCATCCAATGCGGCTCGCTGGCTGGTTTCGCAGCGCAACGCCTTCGGCGGGTTCGGGTCCACGCAAGACACGGTGGTGGGCCTGCAGGCGCTGATCGCGTCCGCCTCGCTTGGCGGAGCCGACGTCGACATGACCGTCACCCTCACCTCGGGCGATTGGAGCAAGACGGTCGACGTCAACGAGAGCAACTTCGACGTGATCCAGATCCTGGACGTGCCCGTGGGCGCGAACCTCGAGCTATCGGCGGAGGGGAAGGGCAAAGTCGTGGCACAGGTGGTGCGACGGTTCAACCGGCCCGAAGTCGATCCCGCAGCGAACGACATGTTCACGATCGAGGTCGACTACAGCGCCGAGGACATCGAGGTTGACGACCTGATTGCGGTGTCCGTTGCTGTCCGGTTCACCCCGCCAGATCCAATCGCCGCGGGCATGGTCGTGCTGGACGTCTCGGTGCCGACGGGATTCGCCCCGGTGGCGGAGACGATTGAGGCGCTGCTGGAGGAGCATCCCAAGCTCAAACGCTATGACGTGGCCGGACGGAAGGTGATCCTGTACATCGACGACATGTCGCCCGGCGACTCACTGCAGCTCACGTTCGACGCGGTGGCGCTCTATCCCGTCCGGGCGCAGCCGGTCACGTCGCAGGTCTACTCGTACTACAACCCCGACTGGCGCGGGGAGACCCTGGGCCAGAGCGTGACCGTGACGGGCAGCTAGACCGGAACTGCGCGAATCAATGGTCGCCGCGCTTGTCAGAAGCAAGCGCCTCGGTTCTCGCGTCCAGCTCCGCTGAGGTGACAAGGCCGCGGTCCAGAGCCAGCCGCTCCAGGGCCCGGAACCATCGCTGGTAGTAGCCGGTCTGCTCTCCGTGGTTCTCGCCGGCCGCGGTCACCTCAACGAGCTTGTCGCGAAAGTCCGCCCAGTCGTAGACGCCGCCCTCGGTCAAGGCGGCGGCCAGACCGAATGCCCGGCCTTCCCAGGGCTGATTGAAGACAAGCTCACCATTCTTCCGGGGCAGCGCCTCATTGCCTGTCATGTCCGATATCCCGCGGTCGGGCGGTCTACTCATTGGTGCTCTTCAGGATCAGGCATCAAGGGAAGTTTCGAACGGTTTCGCCGTGATAGCGACGCCCGCAGCCACCAGCGAGGGGCTCGCCGCACGCCCCAGCTGGAACGTCCGCCTCTGACCCCCATCCTAACCTTCCCCCTTGAAGGTGGAAGGGACTTGATCAGTGGTCTCCGAGGCAATCTCGGACCCGGACCTCGCCACTCCCACGCCGATCATCGAGTCGCGCGTGACCAGCTCGGCCAGCTTTTCCTCCGGCAGATCCCCCGTGCCGTCGGGGCGCTCCGGCAGCACCATGTAGCGAATGGATGCAGTGCTGTCCCACACCCGGATCTCCTTCGAGGCATCAACGTCGAGTCCAAACTCTCGCAGCACCGCGCGGGGCTCCAGAACCACGCGGGATCGGTAGGCCGCGTCCTTGTACCAGGTCGGCGGCAAGCCGAGCACCGGCCACGGATAGCACGAGCAGAGCGTGCACACGACAACGTTGTGGACCGTGGGCGTGCTGTCCAACACCACGATTTCCGCCCCCTCCGCACCGCCGAAGCCAAGCTCGGCGATAGCCGCGGTGCCGTTTTCGAGCAAGCGTCGCTTGTATTCGGGGGCGACCCACGCCCTGGCCACTACTTGGGCGCCGTTCAGCGGCCCGATGTCTTGCTCGTACATGCGCACGATCTCGTCGATGGCATCAGTGGTCACGATGCCCTTCTCAACCAGGAGCGACTCCAACGCCCTGGTGCGCAGCGCCGCGTATGACTCCGGCTCTGGATGGTGGTGGCCGTTGTGGTCGCCGCTCACGTGTCGCTCCGTTCGGCGCTGACTGAACCGATGGGCTCGAGGTAGCCCTCCCACATATCGATGTAGCAGGCCGTGCCCACCTCCGCCGACGGCCCCCACAGCTCGGGCCCCTCGAACCTGACGCTGTAGAGATGCTGCTCCGGCAGAGCTTGGTTCTCCGGGTCGTCGTCGGGAAGGTCGTAAACCGCATACACGGCGCGGATTGCCCCACGCTTCCCCTGGACATATCCAGGCAATCGAGTGTGTCCGCCGTGCCGGATTCGGCGGGCTCGCACGCCGTCTCCGACCGCGAACGCCGGCGGCTGTGCGGACAGCTGGCGGACCTGCCGCTGCCGGTACATTCCCGCGCGAACGCGCTCGGTCCGCGCCGGGTCGACGTTTCGCGTCGGGTTCGCTCCAAGATGATCTCGAAAATACTCGGTCTTCGCTTCCAACTCGTCCGCGCTCAGCGCGCCTCGCGCAATGAGCCCGCGCTCGAGGGCGAACATCCAGCGCTGGTAGTAGCCGGACAGGTACTCATCCGGGTCGAGGCTCTCCAACCGAGGGCGCGAGAGGCCATCCTTCACCGCGACCACGAGCCCGAACACCCGGCCCTCCCACTCGCTATGGAAGGCCGGCTCATCCGCTTCAGGCTCCACGCGCCCGTAGCCGGGCACGCCGCCCATGTCATGGATGCCGCGTACTTTGATCGGTCCGCTCCGCCGCTATCTCACGCGTCCAGTATCGACCGCTACGGCCCAATCCGTTCGCTAGTCCCTTCGACAAGCTCAGAGCCCGCCCCGTACTTGATACGGGGGCGAACGGATCGGGGCAGCGCCCGTCGACTAGTTCGGACCGTGCCTACACCGCCACCGCCCGAACCTCGTCCGACCAGTCGCCCCAGATGTCGCCTTTGGGGCCGGCGGCGAGCCGTTTGTCGGACCAGATCTCCGGCGTCTTTTGGAAGCCGTAGAGCGTGGCCTGGCGGATGATGTCGCTGGTTTCATTCCAGCCGGCCAGGTGCAGCATGATGGTGTGCCAGAGGACCACGGAGCCGGCCGGTCCCGCGGTCATCACGGGTTCGGTGTCGTCCTTGATGTCGCCGATCGGGGGATCGGTGTAGCCCACAAACCTGGGCGAGTCCTCGCCGTTTGCAATCGCCGTCGCCCCGTGGTTCTTGGCCTCCCAGTAGTTCCAGATGCGCGTGTGGCTGCCCGGAAAGAGCATCAGCCCGCCCGCGCCCGGCGGCACGTCGTCGAAGTAGACCGCGGTTTGCAGCAGCTGCCGCGTGTTGTAAAGGCCCTCACCCGCGTGGGCGCCGCGCCAGTCGGGCGGGGTCGATACCGGGCTGTTCGGCAGGGTGCAGTACATGCCGCGGGTGCCCTGCGCGGTCATCCAGTGGGGGCCGGTCTTGGGAAGCCGCAGGTATTCCGTTTCGCCTGAGCCCTTGCCGGTCCATTCTTCGCGCTTCGGACCCATGTGGACTTCCATGCCGTCGGCGATCTTCTTGGTCATGAAGCAAGGGCCGCTGGTGCAGCCTGACTCATCGACGCCGCCGGGCCACACGACCTCGCCTTCGCCGAGCATCTGCTCGGCGATGTCCCACACGGCGCGGGCACCGATGTCGAGCAGCAGATCCTCCGCGCCGTTGCGAATGATCATCCGGTGGCCGCCGCCGGAAAAATAGGGGTCCCCGCCGACGTCGGGCCGCTCGTAGCCGGCTTTCTCGTCGTCGGTGAATGGGACCCAGGTGGAGGGGTCGTCGCGCTTCATGCTGGGCCGGCTCTCGGCCACCGTCTCCCACATTTGATCGCGGGCCTGGCGGCAGAGGTCGGGGTCGATCACGCCCGGGAGTACGACGTAGCCGGTGCGCTTGAACTGGGCGATCTGGCTCTCGGTCAGGCGGGCAGCTTGCGGAACGGTTGGGGCAGAGGCCGACATTGGAACTCGTCCTTGTGTGGGTGATGCCCTCACGCTGATGCGTGAGTATGGCCCACGCCGCCGGTGGTCACCAGTGCTCGGGGATTGAGGGTTCCGCCACTTCTGGTGAGCCGGCCCCCGGGGCCGCGCTGGGGCATCGATCCGGCGCCACTGTTCAGCTTCGTCAAGGGCGACCGGGGTACGATTCATGCCATCGTGAGCGACGGCCAGGCTGCCTACGACCTCGAGGGCGTCGAGCGAATGACGCTGACCGAGGCCGACATCGAAGACCTGCGCGTCGGTGCCTGGATTCTTGGCACCGGGGGCGGCGGCGACCCCTACTACGGCTACCTCTGCCTCAAGCAGCTCTACGCGCAAGGCCGCGTGGTTGACGTCATCGACCCCATGGATCTGCCGGATGACGCGTATGTGGCTGCGGTCAATCAGATGGGGTCGCCGCTGCCGGCCGAGGAGCGCCTGACCGATCCGGCGACGGTGACCCGGGCGATCCGGGAGATGGAAGCCTACGCGGGCATCCAATTCACCGCGGTGATGCCGTGGGAGATTGGCGGCGGCAACGCGTTTCAGCCGCTAATGGCGGCGGCCATGCTGGGGCTGCCGGTCGTCGACGCCGACGCCATGGGCCGCGCCTTCCCCGAGGCGCAGATGACGAGCTTCGCCGTCAAGGACTTCACCTGCTATCCGCTGGTGATGGCCGACATCCGGCCGAACACGGTGATCATTTCGGAGGCGGCGGACTGGAAATGGCTGGAACGCCTGCGTCGCCGCGCCTGCACCGAGTTGGGCGCCGTTGCCGCGACCTGCAACCCGCCGCGAACGGGACACGAGGTGAAGACCGGCTCGCATCTGCATACGGTCAGCAAGGCGCTGCGCATTGGACGGACCGTCCGGGAGGCGCAGACCGAGCATGGCGATCCGGTGGCCGAACTCCTAGGGCAAGAAGGCGGCATCGAGCTGCTGCGCGGCAAGGTCGTGGATGTGGAGCGGCAGACCACCGATGGCTATCTCCGCGGGCGCCTGGACATCGGGGGACTCGACACCTACGCGGGCACCACCATGCGCATCGCGTTTCAAAACGAGTTCACCGTGGCCTGGCGCGACGAGCAGCCGTGCGCAACCACGCCGGACTTGATATGTGTGTTGGATCAGGATTCCGGCGAGGCCATTGGCACCGAGGTGGTCCGCTTCGGGCAGCGAGTGGCCGTCGTCGCGCTGCCGGCGCCGGAAATGCTGCTGAGCGAGCGCGGGCTTGAGCTGACGGGACCACGGGCGTTCGGTCACGACCTGAATTTCCACCCGCTCTTCACGCGATGACCCGTTGAACGTCATCGGGATCGACGTGGGCGGGACCAGCACTGACGCCGTGCTGCTGGATGACCGCGAGGTTTGTCATTATGTCAAGACCGCAACCACGGCCGATGTGAGCTCGGGCATCTCGGCAGCGCTCGGCGCCTTGGTTGAAACGGCGGGGTCGGACTCGCTACGCGTGGACGCCGTCATGCTGGGGACGACGCACTTCACCAACGCCATCGTCGAGCGGCGAGGGTTGACGCGAACGGCCGCCATCCGCATCGGCCTGCCGGCGACGGCCTTCCTGGAGCCCCTCACCGATTGGCCGTCCGACCTCGCGGCGGCGATCCAAGCGCGCCACTTCATGGTGCGCGGCGGGCACGAATACGACGGACGGCCAATCGTGCCGTTCGACGCCTCGGCCGTGGCGGCGGCGGCCGGCGAGATCCGGGAGGCCGGAATCCGAGCCGTGGCGATTGCGTCCGTTTTCTCGCCGCTCGACGCAACGCTGGAAGAACGGGCGGGCCAGATCGTGCGCAGCGTGTGCCCCGAGGTCAGCGTGACGCTGTCGCATCGCCTGGGGCGCATCGGCCTGTTGCCGCGCGAGAACGTCACCATTCTCAACGCCAGCCTGGTCGGCCTGGCCCGCACGACGACGGCTGCGTTTGCCGAAGGTCTGCGGAGGGTCGGGATCGACGCGCCGGTCTATCTGACCCAGAACGACGGCACCATCGCGCGGATGGCGCAGGCGGCGGAGCTGCCAATCCTGAGCGTGGCGTGCGGACCCACCAACAGCATGCGGGGCGCGGCGTTTCTATCGGGCATGCCCGACGCGCTCGTCATCGACGTGGGCGGGACGACGACCGACATCGGCTATCTGCGTCATGGCCTCCCGCGCCAAGCGAACCGCGTGGTCGAGATCGGCGGCGTGCGCACGCTCTTCCAAATGCCGGACCTGCTGTCGCTGCCCCTCGGCGGCGGGTCAAGGGTGACGGCGTCGCCGCTGGCGATCGGTCCGGAAAGCGTCGGCTTCCGGCTGACGGAGCTTGGCCGCGTCTTCGGTGGGCATGTCACCACCTGCACCGATGTCGTCGTTGCCGCCGGTGCAGCGTCCCTGGGCGATCCACGTCGCGTGGCCAACCTGCCGGCCGGCTTGGTTGGCGACGCGATGGACGCGATTCGCGCCAGGCTCGACGACGCCATCGATCGCATGAGGCCCGACGCGGAGTCCAGGCCGGTGGTCGCCGTGGGCGGCGGCTCGTTCCTTGTGCCGGACGGCCTGGCCGGCGCGGGCGAAACCGTGCGGGTGCCGCATGCGACCGTTGCCAACGCCGTCGGCGCCGCGATGGCCCAGGTCAGCGGCGAGTCCGACCGGGTGTATCGCAACGTGCCGCGCGACGAGGCCATTGCGGCCGCGACGGCTGGCGCCCGGGCGGACGCCATTACGGCGGGCGCCGATCCCGACACATTGGAGATCGTGGAGGTCGAGGACCTGCCGCTGGCCTATCTGCCGGGGAATTCGCGTCGGGTGCGGGTGAAGGTACTGGGCGACATCGTCTTGTCGCGTGCGTCGGCTCAGGCGAGTGCCGAGGTCTGCGCGATCCGGCACCGCGAGCGACCGACGCCCGCTTAGGTCCCGCGGTCTCCGAGGCTCGGCGAACTATCGGGGTCGAGCGGTGCTCCAAGGGTCGTGACGCGTGCCCTGTGCGTCACCGTAACCGCGTACCCCAATTGGGTCTGTACCAGGCGTACAAGAGGTCCGCCGAACGTCACCATGAACACTTCACCATCGGCGTCGATGCCAAACGAACTCAGCGGTCGGTCCAGCTCCGCGATTTCGACGAGGCCCCAGCCAGGTTCCACGTTGCTGTCAAGAGCCCAGACTTGTCCTTCACAGTAGTCGCCAAATAGGTAGACGCCGTTGAGACTCGGAATCGACGTTCCCCGATACACCGCGCCACCGACAATCGCGCACCCCTGTCGGTGATCGTAGGAGACAACCGGCATCGTGAGATTTGAGGGATATTGGCACATGTATGCAGATTCCAACCTCGGATCAATGTGGGTAGTGCGGCCGGACTTTGAGCACCCAAAGCCTTCGAAGTCCGGCCAACCGAGATTTGCGCCCGGGGTGACAATTGACACCTCTTCTTCAAGAGCGTGCCCCGCGTCCCCAACCCACAGCTTTCCATCCTGCGGATCGAATGCCATGCGCCATGGATTCCGTACGCCATAGGCCCAGATCTCCGGTCGTGCGCCCGGTGTGTCTCGCAGCGGGTTGTCGTCGGGAATCCGATAGCGCTGATCGGCCGACGCTCCGCGCACATCGATGCGAATGATCTTCCCGTGCCATGATTCCAGGGCCTGCGAACACCGGCAATTGCTGTCGCCAGTCCCCAAATACATCATCCCGTCGGGTCCGAACCGGATGGCGCCGCCCCAATGAAATTCCGACTGCGTGTGTCTGTGAATGTCGAGGATGACCAACTCCTGCTCGCGCACGGCGATGCCATCCTCAACGGGAAAGCGTGAGAGTCGGGCGAACCATCGATCGTCGTCGTCCTTGTCCAGCATCGTGTAGTACACGTAGAGGAACGGCGACGTCTCAAAATCCGGGTCGACGGCCGCGCTCAGCATTCCCATCTCGTCCTCTTCCGAGTAGACAACGTCGGTGAGATCCAATAGAGGACGCGAGCCAAATTCCGACGACAGCACGGCGATGGAGCCGGTCTTTTCAACGACCGCCAGGCCGCCAAATGGCCAGGGAAACATTTCGGTGGGCTGGACGAGTTCGATGTCGGGAAACGCGTTCGCGACGAGCAGCCGGTTATAGGGTTCAGGGAGGGGATCCGGAACGGACGACCAGCACGCGACTTGGCCGACTTCATTGATGGCGCAGGCGTCGCGCCACCCGACGCTCAGGGACGTGTAGGCGCCGGGGGGACCGAACGTTTCCAATGGTGCTCCGGTTGGCCGGGCGTCCCAGCACTCCACCTGGCCGGTCGCTTGTGCGCCGCACGTGCGGTCGGAACCGGCGCTGATGTAGTCAAAGACGGTCGCGGGCGGGAGCCCTCTCCCGTTGTCGCTCTGACCCTGGCAGAGGGCCCTGCCGTCGGTGCCCAGGACGCACGTATGGGCGACGCCGACGGCCAGGGCCCGGAACGGTCCCGGGCGTGAATCGGCGCGTCCGTCGTCGTTTCCGCCCCAGCAGATCAAGTCGCCGGCGGCCGCCAGGCCACACGTGTGCTCGGCGCCGGCGCCGATGGCGGATAACGCTACTCCCGGTGGGACGGCCGTGCGATCGTTTGCCCGCCATCCCCAACAGGTGGCGCCGCCCGGGCCAATGGCACAGGCATGGTCCCGGCCGGCCGACACCTCGGTGAACTGGCCGCCGGGGGGATTGGCCTGCTGGTGGTTATTCCGGCCCCAGCACGCGAGCGTTCCTTCCGTCGTGATGCCGCAGGAGAAGCGACCGCCCGATGCAATCTGCCGGAACGTGACTCCGCTCGGGACATCCAACTGCCCGTCGTCGTTGCCGCCCCAGCACCGCGTACTCCCGTCGCTGCGCACGGCGCAGGCGTGGTTCTCGCCGGTCCCCACCTGCACAAACGCGGCCTGATTGGGCCCGGTGTCCTCAGGCTCGGCGGTTGCGGCCGGCGAAGCCTGTGGAGTTGACGTCGTGGGGGAGGTCGGTGTTGGGTCCGGCGATGCCACGGTGGGCGCTCGACGGGGCGTGAACGCCCGTTGCTGAACCGCCGCATCCTGCCGCGGATCGGGAGCCGGCCGCGTGGTATCGCCGCAGCTGCCAAGAAGCAGGAACGCTACCCCAGCCATTGAGCCGGACCGAAGCAGGAGCCAACGCCAGCGTCGCATCGTGATGATGAACCGCTTGGGCACAAGGCCCCTAGTCAGCAGACGAAGACCCTGTCCAGGAGCGGTCATTGGATACCAGAGTACCGGAGACGATCGCACCCATCGGGTGAATCCCGAGACCTCAGTTGGTCGCGCTTGACCGCTCTCGCCGGTGCCGGTGGTCAAGTTCTCCGGCGCCACGGTGGCGGGCGCGGGCTCTGACCCGGACCCACTTCCGGGCAGGGTCTCAGGAATCCATCGGCGTTTGCGTCAGCCGCTGGGCGCGGGCGTGGCGTCGGCGCTGCCAGGTTCAGCGCCGCACCCCGGGATGCCGCGAAACTCGTACCCACGCGACGCAAGCTCGGCAAGGACCGTTTCGAGCGCCGCGACGGTCTGGCTGCGGCCCCCGCCACCATCGTGCATGAGGACGATCGCTCCGGGATTGGCGTGGGAGAGGACATAGGAGGCGATTTGCCCCGCGCCCGGCTGCCGCCAGTCCTGCGGGTCGACATCCCACAGCACGAGCGCTTTCCCAAGCTCGGCGGCGAGCGGGGCCGTGCGCGCATCGACGGCGCCGTAGGGTGGACGCAAGCAGCCAAGCGGATCGGCCCGGTCGCCGACGACCGCCCGAATCACCTCGTCCCCACCGACAACTTCGCTTATGAACTCCTCCCGCGTGAGATCCGCGAGCGAGGGATGGTTGACGGTGTGGCTCGCGATCTGATGGCCACCCGCAACCACCTCCTCGAACACCTTCGGGAAGCGTTGAACCTGCACGCCCAGCACGAAGAACGTGGCGACGGCGTCGTAGCGCGACAGGATCTCCAGCATGGGCAGGGTGTAGTCCCGGTGCGGGCCGTCATCGAAGGTCAGATAGACCACCGGCTGCCCGGCTGCCCCATATGCAGGGCGGCTGGCGACGTCGGCGGGCTGCTCGTCGGCCGCTTCCTCGTCGGCCGGTTGGTTGTCGGCCGGTGCATCGTCGACCGGTGCGTCGCGGGCGAGCACGTAATAGGCGTTGGGAGGTAGAGCCAGCGCTTGCACGTTGCAATCAGGCGACGCAACGCTGGCCTCCTCGATCGCGTTCCAGGTGACCGCGCCGACAACGCCCGTGGGGGTGAGTCCGTTGTCGGCCTGGAACTGCACCACGGCTTGCCGCGTTGGCCTCGTGATATTCGTCAAAATATCGACCCGGGTCATTGAATCCCGGCACCCGGAGGCACGCCAGCCGCTGATGCAGGGCCTTGACGCGCCTCCCGCGATCACCGCTCCCGAGCAGGTTGCCCTCGGCAAAGAACTCGGGCGACGGGCCGGACAGCATGGGTTCCGGCCCGGTAGGCGGGCTCGGGGGTGTGCCGGGGGCCTGCTGCGCGCCCGCGAGGAAGGCGTGGCTGGCCTGATAGAACGCGTCATCGGGCGCGAGCTCGGCGGCTCGCTGCATGGCGGACCGCGCCTCGGCAAGATCATCGGGAGAAGCTAGCGTCAGCCCCAGCGCGTGCACGGCGTGGATCTCGGCTCGGTCCGGGGCGGCATCCAGCGCCCGCGTGGTGTGGTCGAGCAACTGGGTGGCCATGGTGGCCGGATCGCGTTCCGCCTCGGTGCCGACGATCAGCGGCCCGTCGAGCGCAAACGCCTGTGCCGGGTCGAGCGCGCGCATGAGCTCGACGGCCGTGCCGTATTCCCCGGCGAACACCGTGGTCAGCAACGGCTGAGCCACCGAGCCGGCATGGATCAGCCGCGCCGCGGCGGTCCGGTTGATCAGCGTCGAGAGCCACCGGACGTCCGGGCTCTCGGGGGCCTGCCGGGCCGCGGCGATTGCCGCCAGCCCCGCTTCCCGCCACAGACCGGCCCGGGCCAGCGCCACAACTTCATCGACCTGGTCGGCGACGCCAGCGGGCACGTTCGTGATCGGGGCGCGCAAGTCCACGGGAACCAGCCGCGATCCATCCCACCAGTAGAGGATTTCACGCTTGAGCTCAACCGCGCAGACGTAGCAGAAGACGTAGGGGTCGGAGTCGTCAACCACGACCTCCGCCAGCCCGTCGCCGTCCAGGTCCACGACCTCGCCGGCGTTGGCGCGCGCGCTCAACCAGGAGAGTTCCGTGCTGAGCGTTTGTCCATCGAACCTGATGATGTTGAGGGTTCCGGCGTGCGCGCCGGTGCCGCCGCGGACCGTGATCCACGCAACCGGTGCGCCGTCGGACAGCGTCCACCCCGTCGGTTTCAGGTCAACCTGCGTTCGCTGCGGCGCCAGTTCGATCTCCAGGCGGTCGATCTCGGTCCACTCGTTCCCCTCATCCAGGCGATACACGGCGGCGAAGTGCCAGAAATTCACCACCTCGTCATCGGCCGTGATCTTGGCGGGCTGCGGGCCATCCGTGACCGCCCCCCAAAACCCGCCCGCCGCGTCGGACAGACCCAGCGGGAACACGTGGACAGGCTGGGCCTCGGCATCCGGAAACTCGTCGCGGATGCCTTCCTGGACGATTTGGCGCAGCCGCTCGGCCAGCAGGTCCTGGGGCGTCGGCTCGGCCGGCGCCTCGACCACGGGCGTGGCGTCATCGACGCCAGCCGTCGGAATGTACAGGTGCACGGCGGTCGTCGGCTCCGGAGCCGGACTGCGTGTCGGCGTTTCAGTCGGCGCCGGCGGCGTAGGATCGGGCGACGGCGTGGGCGAGCTGGTGGGTAGGGCCGGGGACGCGGTCGGCTCAGGAATTGGAACCGGCGACGGCTCCGGCTCGGCTACGGCCCGCGTCGTAGGTGGCGGCGTCTCGACGGCAGGCTCGGACTCGATGGGACCGCACGTGGCGCCCACGGCAAGGAGCATGAGGCAGGCCAGAGCCATCCGCCGCCACCATGCTTGCATTGCTCGCACCCACCGGAACCCGCGCTAAGCAGGAAGCGCATTCTAAGGCCGGGTGCGCAGGCGACTGGCCAAGCTCGCGGCGCAGAGGCCCTGTGCGACGCGGTGAGGGTCAACAACCGCCATATCCGAGCCTCGATCGACCCCGACCGCTGATGCCGTCTAATTGACTCATGCTATATGAGTCAATTAGACTGTCACTATGTCCAAACGACTACAGGTTCTCTTGGACGAGGAAGAGTACCGAGAGATTCAAGGCGTTGCCCGACGGCAGCGCGTGACCGTTGCGGAATGGGTCCGCCAGGCGCTGCGCCAAGCCCGCAGCGATGATGCCGGAACGATTGACGCCAAGCTGCGGGCTATTGCCGAAGCGTCACGGCACAGCTTCCCAACGGCCGATATTGAGGACATGCTCCAAGAGATCGAGGCCGGATACCGGCAGCCGTGATCTTCGTTGATTCCAATGTGCCGATGTACTTGGTGGGAGCGTCGCATCCGAACAAGGATCGGGCGGTGGCGGTCCTCACACGGCTCGTCGGAAACGGGGAGCGATTCGTCACCGACGTCGAGGTCTACCAAGAGATCCTGCATCGCTACACGGCGACGCAGCGCCTGGACGCCATCGACGCGGCCTTTGAGACCCTGGATGCCATTGCCGACGACATCTTGACCTTTGGCATGTCGGAAATCCGCGCAGCGAGAGCGCTCATCAACTCCGTTGGCGGCCTTTCGGCACGGGACGCCCTGCACGTGGCCACCATGCGCACGGCCGGGATCAATCGCATCCTCAGCTTTGATCGAGGATTTGACGCCTGTCCCGGAATCGACCGCGTGGCGTGACGAAAGAAGCCGAGGCGCAGCCCGCCAACCCGCAGCCACGGAACGCCGGTGCGGACTCCACCCACCAGGCGGACTCCGAGCCGCTGCCGCGACGCCACATCGTGTTGACCATGGGCGGGCTCATGCTCGCCCTGTTTCTGGCGTCGCTTGACCAAACGATCGTCAGCACGGCCATGCCGCGGATCATCGCCGACCTGGGTGGCTTCGACCGGTTTACCTGGGTCACCACCGCCTATCTCGTCGCGTCCACCACCGTGGTTCCGATCGCGGGGCGGCTGTCGGACCTCTATGGACGCAAGGCGTTCTTCCTCGGCGGCATCTGCGTCTTCCTCATCGGATCGGTGCTGGCCGGCCTGAGCCAGTCCATGAATCAGCTGATCGCCTTCCGCGCCATCCAGGGCATCGGCGGCGGCAGCATCATGGCCATGTCCTTGACCACCGTCGGCGATCTGTTCTCGCCCGCGGAGCGCGGCAAGTACCAGGGGATCGTGGCCGGCGTGTTCGGCCTCTCGTCGGTAATCGGCCCAACCTTGGGCGGCTTCATCACCGACAGCCTGTCGTGGAACTGGGTCTTCTACGTCAACCTGCCCGTAGGCCTGCCCGTGATCGCCCTGTTCATTCGATTCTTCCCCAACGTCAGGCCCATGCAACGGATCCACCGCCTGGATTTTGCGGGCATGGCGCTGCTGGCGCTGATCGTGGTGCCGCTGCTGATCGGCTTGTCGCTGGGCGGTATTCAATACGAGTGGCTCTCGCCGCAGATCGTCGGCATCCTCGCGTTCGCCGCCGTGATGACCTTGACCCTGGTGTTGGTTGAGCGCCGCGCAAGCGACCCGATCATGCCGCTGAGCATCTACTCGAACCGCACGGTCAGCGTCTCGCTCGTCGCCGTGTTCCTCACCGGATTCGGCATGTTCGGGTCCATCATCTTCATTCCGCTGTTCTTCCAGGGCGTGCTCGGGGCATCGGCGACGAGCAGCGGCTCGTTTCTGACGCCGATGATGCTGGGCATGGTGGTGGCTGCCGGGCTGTCGGGACAAGCCTTGTCACGTCTTGGAGGGCACTACCGAATCCAAGGACTCGTCGGCATCGCGATCATGGGGATCGGCATGGTGCTGATCTCGCGGATGACCGCCGACACGTCGTTCGGGCAGGCCGTTGCCAGCATCGTGGTCACGGGCCTTGGCCTCGGAATCACGTTCCCAAGCTTCACCATCGCGGTGCAAAACGCGGTTCCCCCGAATCTGCTCGGCGCCGCAACCTCGGCGACCCAGTTCTATCGCTCCGTGGGCGGCGCGCTGGGCCTGGCGGTGCTCGGCTCATACATGGCCAACCGGTTTGCAGCGGGCCTCGACGATGCGCTGCCGCCGGCAGTCCGAGAAACACTGCCCGAGGGCCAACTTGCTCAGATGTCCAACAATCCGCAGGCGCTGGTGAACCCGGAAGCGCTGGAACAGCTTCAAGCCGGCTTCGCCAGCCGCGGACCGCAAGGCGCCGAAATGGTGGCGCAACTCCTCACAGCGCTGCGCGAGGCGCTGGCGTCGGCCATCGGTGACGTGTTCTTGCTGGTGACGGGAGCGCTTGCGATCGCGTTCGTGGTGACGATCTTCCTGAAAGAAGTCCCGTTGCGCACGCGGAGGCCCGGGGCGCCACGGTCGGAAAAATAGGTCGAGCCGGTGCGGGACTCCCAGCCAGGGCTACCGGGAACCGGGCCAAGGCGCCCCACATGCACAGATTCGGTGGCCCGCGCTGCGGGCAGCGTGGGACCGGCTTCGAGGTGTGTCTCCCAGGCTGCACGCAGCCTGGGCCACCGGTCGTCTCGGGTAGCGCCGATGCCGGCGATCGGTCACCCTCGCGAATGTCCGGCGAATAAGGATCGCCTCATCGCAGGGGAGCGGTATGGCTGACGAGCGTCAAGGGTCGAGCGGCGGGACGGCGGTGGCGGCGGTCGTGTTCGACCTCTTCAACACGCTGACGGCGCCGGTCGATGACTTGGAGTACAGATCGTCGCTCAAGGAGATGGCCCTTGCCGTCGGCACGGATCCCAAAGCCTTCACGCAAGGCTGGCTCGACCAATGGCGGGAGCTGTTTGACGGCACCCATCCGACCGTCGAGGCATGCGTGCGAGGCGTGTGCGAGGCGATCGGCGTGCGAGCCAACGAGAGAGCCATTGACGAGGCGTCGCGGATTCGCATCGAGTGCACACGGAGCGCCTTGCGACCGCGGGCCGACGCTGTGGCAACCCTGACTCGGCTGCGCGCGCTGGACCTCCAGACAGCCCTCGTCAGCAACTGCATACCAGACGTTCCACTCATTTGGTCCACAACGCCCTACGCCGAGGCGATCGACGAACCGCTGTTTTCCTGTGAGGAGGGACTGGCCAAGCCCGAACCGGCGATATATCTACGCGCGTGCGAGCGCCTGAGCGTCGATCCGCGGGACTGCCTCTACGTGGGCGATGGCGCGCACGGCGAGCTCACCGGCGCGCAGGGCGTTGGCATGCGGGCGGTCCTGATCAAGACGCCGCGGGAAAGCGCCGCTGCATACGATTCGGAGCGAGCGTCGTGGCAAGGCGACGCGATTGAAGCGCTCTGCGAACTTCCCGGTCTCATCACCGGCTCAGCAGCCGCCGACATCGATTGACGCCGAGCGCCCAACGCGGTTGGCTGTAACCAGGACGAGGCGCGCCGCAGCGGCCCGCGTGAGCCCACTAGCTCAATGACACGGAATCCGCCACCGATACACCTGATCGAAACGCGGGGTCTCACCATGCACTTCGAGCCGCGCGTCCCCCGCAGCCGCCCCTGGGAGATCGTGCGGCGCCGCCGAACACCACGGCAACCCGGCGAGCCGATCGTGGCGGTGAACGATCTGAACCTGCGGATTCCGGCGGGCGAGTGCTACGGCCTGCTGGGTCCGAACGGCGCCGGCAAGACGACGACGGTGAAGATGATCTCCACCCTGCTGGAGCCCACCGCCGGCACCGCGCTGGTCTGCGGCCACGACACCGTGCGCCAGGGCGCGGACGTGCGCGGCAGCATCGGCGTCATGTTCGCGGGCGAGCGCGGGCTCTATTGGCGGCTGACCGCCCGCGAAAACCTGGAGCTGTTCGGACGCTTGGAGTACATGCCCGGGTCATCGATCCGCGAACGCTCCGAGCACCTGGTAAACCACCTGGGACTGGCGGATCGCGCCGACGAGCTGGTCGAGACCTACAGCACGGGCATGAAGCAGCGCCTCAACCTGGCCCGCACGCTGCTCCACGATCCCCCGGTGCTGATGCTGGACGAGCCAACCGCGGCGCTGGACCCGGCCGCCGCGCGGGGGACGCGCCGGCTGATTCGCGAGCTGCGCGGCGAGGGCAAGGCCGTCCTGCTCACCACCCACAGCATGCACGAGGCCGAGGAGATCTGTGACCGCGTCGGCATCATCCATCGCGGGGCGCTGGTGGCCGAGGGTGCGCCGCGCGAGCTGATCCGCGAGGCCGGTCTGGAGCCGCGACTCGAGCTGCGCCTCGGCGGCGACCTGCTGGCCGCCCGGACGGCCCTGGGCGACCAGGCGCTGTGGTGGGGCGACCCGGCGGACGATGGGTCCATCGAGGCCGCGGTGCGCGCGGCGGACGGCTGGCGCGCGGCCCACACGTTCGACGAGCGGCTGCGCCGGGACGGCGTGACCATCGAGGACGCCCGCCTGCGCGACGCCACCCTGGAGGACGCCTTCATCAAGCTCACCGGCGCCAGGCTGGAGGATCCCTTTGAGCGCGTCTGAGCTCTGGCGCCGGGCGCCGGCTCACGTGGCGGCGTTCGTCGCGGTTGCCCGCAAGGCCTGGCGCATGCAGCGACGCCAGGGATGGTTCTGGCAGATTGGCGTGGTCGCGGCGTTGACAACGGCGTTGCCCGTGGTGCTCAACGCTCGCGCGCTGGCCGGACCGGACGAGTCGCAAGCCGAACGCTTTGCCGACGTGGCGGGCACCCACAACTACCTCGCGTTCGCCACCATTGGCACCGTCGTCATGGTCTGGATCGCGACGACCATGCAATCGGTCGCGATCGGGCTCTCCAGCGAGCGACACATGGGCACGCTTGGGATCGCCTGGACGTCGCTCACCCCGCGAACGCTCATTCTGGCGGCGGATGCCGCGGGCCGAGCGCTGGCGCAAACCGCTTTTGCCGTCGTGATGTTCGCGGCCGTGTGGCTGCTGTTTCGCTTCGAGCTGAGCCTCGTGCCGCCGGCGCTGGTGCTGGTGCTCGTCACTGCCGTCACGGCCAGTATCGCGGTCGGTGTGTTGATGGCCGGATTCGTCATGCGGTATCGGGAAGCCGGGATACTGTTCGGCACGTTCACCGTTGCGTCGGGAGTTTTCGCCGGAATCGCCTACCCGACCACCGTCCTCCCCGAGTGGGCGCAGGTGGTGGGACACGCGCTGCCGCTCACCTGGATCGCCCGCGGCTTACGGGCCGCGCTGGTCTATGGCGATGCACCGGAGGCGTTCCTGGCGGCGGCCGTCTTGCTGGGGATGACGCTCGTCCTGGGCATCGTCGGGCAGTGGCTGTTTGCGCGCTTCGACCGCGCCACGCGCCGCCGCGGGCTGCTGGAGGCCTTTTGACTCATCCCGTGCTCGCCGAACTCAGACCCATGCTGCTGGCGATGTGGGCGTCATTCCTGCGCCAATGGCAGGAAGTCGGGCGAGCCAAGGTCCGCTGGCTGTCCGTCTTGATCAACGTGGCGACGCTCCTCATACCGCTGCTGTTGGCGCAACTGGCGTTCGGCAGCGAAGGATTCGCGGCCAGCGGCGGCGGGGAGCACGTGGCAGCGTTCGTCGCCGTCGGCTGGCTCACGATGCATGTCGCCCAAAGTGCAGCCACGGGGACCCAGGGATATCTGCGCTGGGGGAATGAAACCGGTGTGCTGCCGCACCTGTGGACCACGCGAGTCGCGCGTTGGATCCCGATTGCCGGCGTCACGCTGTTTGAGATGGTTGACATGCTCATATTTGCGGCCATCATCTTGGTCGTCGTGTTGCTGGTCGCCGGCGAGTTTCCGGCGGTGAGCCCGCTCAGCATTCCGGTCATTCTGCTGAGCTTGATCGCCTTCTCCGGCATGGGGCTGGCGATGGGCGGCTTGGGGCTCGTGGTGCGGCAGTGGCAGGTCCCACGGCTGATCGACGGCATCGCCTTCCTGCTGGCCGGCGCGGCGTTTCCCATCGCCGTCTTGCCGGCCGAAATTCGCTGGCTGAGCTACGGCCTGCCCCACACCTACGCCCTCGACGCCCTGCGCCACACGCTGCTCGGAACGCCGACGCTGATCCCGTTTTGGGCCGAGCTGCTGATCCTGTGCCTCAGCGCCGTCGTCGCCGGCATCGGCGGCGTCGCCGTCTTCAACCGCCTCGACCGCTACGCCACCCGCCGCGGGTTGGTGGGGCTTTACACATAGACCTGAGTCACCCTCGTCGCACGGGTCTCCCGCAATCCGTTCACCCTGAGCTTGTCGAAGGGCGAACGGATCAACCCGCGCGCATCGGCTCAGAACACCCGAAAGCCCTCCAACTGGGCTGCAGCTGACAGCCGCGCGTCGCTGCTGACGATATCCAGGCTCGCCGGCTCTTCGGCAGACGCCGTCAGCGCGGCCGCCAATTGCAGCGCATCGGCGCCGCGGAGCGGTGGAGCCGCAGCAGGCGCAGCGCCCGGCGCCGTACCCGCTCCAGCGGTCGGACCTCCAGCCAGGTCGACGCGAGACGCTGGAGCAGCTCAAGCGACTGGCCGACTTCGGCCTGGTCCATGCCTCCCTCGCGGTGGAGTCGATTCACCGCCGACGCACACTCGATCCAGCTGCCCCACCAGGTCACGATGCGGTGATCCTGCCGCAGCAGCGCGCGCCGCTCCGCGCTGGTCGATTCCTCGACGATAAGCGCCACCAGCGCCGAGGAATCCCAGTACTTCACCGGCCCTCGTCCCTTTCCGCAACGACGACTGCGGCTCGCGCTGAGCCCCTCGGCAAGGCGCGGAACGGGTGCGGCCAGGAAGCGGTCCACGTCAAGCACGGCCCGCGGAGGATCGGCAACGCCCTGCTGCACCAGCGCCGCCGCGGCCTCGTCGTCCGTCAAGTCCGCCGTGTCGCAGGGCTCGATCCGGGCCACCGGCTTGCCGTGGTGGGTGATGAGCACCGTCTCGCCGCGACGAACCTCATCAAGCAGCGCGCTGAGGCCGTTCTTGGTTTCGCTCACACTAGCGCTTTTCATATGGCTATTCTAGCTCGATTCCATCCGAAGGATGGGGACCGCGGCTCCGGTGGGAGCGCGGTCTATCTCAATGCTGCTATTTCTGATGCTAGGGGAGCCGTGCCGATCGGGGTCAATACGTGGCTCCCCTCACGCCCTGCGCTCGTGCGGGCGACGTCAACGGCCATCCGGCAGCGAATTGCAGCGCTTCGAAGTCCCCAATAGGATCAAGTGACTCCCCGACTCTGGATAAGGTGCGGTACGGCATGCGTGAACGGGACGACTCCGGTGGTTCAAGCGGCACTGCAGCCAGGTCTGCACGCATCGTCTTCCGCTCGATCAAGGCGATCTTGGCCTTCTTGTTGCGCAGCGTTGATTTCTTCCTGAGACACCTAACTGCCAGCAAGCTGCGGGACCGCCACTACGAGAATGTGGCTCGCTTTCACGGACAACGCAGACCTCCGCCCCGCCACTAGCACCGTCCCGACGGACAATGTGTCGTTGCGGGGCATGGGCGTTGTAGCGGGTGACACGGTGACGACATGACACCTGACGCATTCATTGCCAAGTGGTCGGCTTCCGAGTTGAAGGAAAGCCAGGCGGCGCAGTCGCACTTCAACGACCTGTGCCGCATGCTCGGCGAGCCGACGCCGATCGAAGCCGACCCCACCGGCGAGAGCTACTGCTTCGAGCGCGGCGCGAAAAAGGACTCGGGCGGCGACGGCTGGGCCGACGTGTGGAAGCGCGGCCATTTCGGCTGGGAGTACAAAGGCCCGCACGCCAACCTGGACGCCGCCTTCCGGCAGCTGCGGGAATACGTTCAGGCGCTGGAGAACCCGCCGCTGCTGATCGTCTCCGACCTGCGCAGCTTTCGCATCCGCACCAACTGGACCAACAGCGTCAGCGAGACCCACGAGTTCGGGCTGGAGGACCTGCTGGACGCGGCCACGCGCAACAAGCTCAAGTGGGCGCTGTCCGACCCCGAGCGGCTGCGGCCCGGCGAGACGCGGCAGGCGCTCACCGAACGCGCGGCGGAGAGGTTCGCCACGCTGGCGCAGTCGCTGCGGGACCGCGGCGAAGACCCGCAGGCCGTGGCGCACTTCGTCAACCGGCTGGTCTTCTGCATGTTCGCCGAGGACATGGGCCTACTGCCCGACGACCTCTTCATGCGCATGCTAGACCGTGCGCGGCAGCAGCCTTCCGAGTTTCCTGACCTGGCCCGCGAGCTGTTTGGCGCCATGGCAAAGGGCGACCGCATCGGGTACGACGAAGTGGCGTGGTTCGATGGCGGGCTCTTCGACAACGACGATGCGCTGCCGCTGGATCGGGCCCAGATCGAGACCGTGCGCAACGCTGGCGCGCTGGACTGGTCGGAGATCGACCCGTCCATCCTGGGCACGCTGTTCGAGCGCGGGCTCGACCCCCGTAAGCAGGCGCAACTCGGCGCGCACTACACCGACCGCGACAAGATCATGCGCATCGTCGAGCCGGTCATCACCCGTCCCTGGCTGGCCGAATGGCAGACGGCCAAGAACCTGATCAGCGCCGAGCTCGACTACGCCGAAACGGCCCGCCAGCGCGGCACGACTGACTCGCAACGGGAAGAGACGCGCCGACGCAACCGCGCCGAGCGGCTGCTGCAAGACTTCCTGGAGCGGCTGCGCGCCTTCACCGTGCTCGATCCCGCCTGCGGCTCGGGCAACTTCCTCTACCTGGCGCTCCAGGCGCTCAAGGACCTGGAGCACCAGGTGCAACTGGAAGCGCAGGCGCTAGGACTTGAACGGCAATTCCCCACCATCGGCCCGGCCAACGTGAAGGGCATCGAAATCAACCCCTACGCCGCCGAGCTGGCGCGCGTCTCGGTCTGGATCGGCGAGATCCAGTGGATGCTGCGCAACGGCTTCGCCGAATCGCGCGACCCGATCCTGCAGCCGCTCGACACCATCGAATGCCGCGACGCGGTGCTCACGCCGGACGGCCAGGAACCGGACTGGCCCGAGGCCGACGTCGTGATCGGCAATCCGCCGTTCCTGGGCAATCGACGCATGCGCCGGGGGTTGGGCGACGCCTACGCCGAAGCGCTGCCGCGCGTATATGCCGAATGGGTCCGTGGCAAACCGGACCTCGTATGCTACTGGTTCGCGAAAGCCGGACGGCTCGTTGCAGAAGGGCATCTACAACGCGCTGGCCTCGTCGCCACCAACTCGATCCGCGGCGGCACCAACCGGTCGGCGCTTGACCAAATCGTTAAGGACGGATCGATCTTCGACGCCTGGTCCGACGAGCCGTGGGTGGTTGAAGGCGCAGCCGTGCGAGTGTCGCTGATCTGTTTTGCCCACCAGGATGCCGAGTTGGCGGCACGACTGGACGGGCAATCCACCGACAACATAAACACCGACCTGACTGCAGGATCGCTCGACCTGACCCAAGCCACCCCGTTGAGCACGAGCGCAGGCGTGGCGTTTCAGGGCGACATCAAGCGTGGATCCTTCGATGTTTCAGGCAGCCAGGCACGCGAATGGCTGCGACTCCCCTCCAACCCGAGCGGCCGGCCCAACGCCGACGTGGTCAGACCCTGGACTAACGGGCAGGATCTAACCGGCCGACCGTCAGGAAAGTGGATCATCGACTTCGGCTGGACCATGTCCGAAGGCTACGCCGCACTGTACGAGGCGCCATTCGCGCACATTGCGAATCACGTCAAGCCGGTACGGCAGCAGAATCGGGAAGAGTCCAGCCGTGAGTTCTGGTTCCGGCATTGGAACCCGCGGCCCGCGATGTGGGCAGCGCTGAACCAGCTATCCCGCTACATCGTCACGCCGCGCGTCGCCAAGCATCGGCTGTTCGTCTGGTGTGACGCCCGCGTCTGCCCCGATAGCGCAACGATCGCCATCGCCCGTGATGACGACACGACCTTCGGCATCCTGCACAGCCGCTTTCACGAAGCCTGGTCGCTGCGCCTGGGCACCTGGCTCGGCGTGGGGAATGACCCGCGCTACACGCCCACCACTACCTTCGCCACGTTCCCGTTTCCCGAAGGCCTCACGCCCGACGTGCCCGCCGCCGCCTACGCCGGCGACCCGCGCGCCGCTGCCATCGCCGAAGCCGCCCGCCGCCTGGTCGAGTTGCGCGACCGCTGGCGCAACCCGCCCGAATGGGTCGAGTGGATCGACGAACCCGTTCCCGGCTACCCCAAGCGCCCCGTCCCAACCGCCGACGCCGATCTCGACCAACTCAAGCGCCGCACCCTCACCAACCTCTACAACCAGCGCCCCCAATGGCTCGCCAACGCCCACGCCAACCTCGACGCCGCCGTAGCCAACGCCTACGGCTGGCCCACCGACACCTCAGACGACGCCGCACTGCGGGAATTGTTGGAGCTAAATCAGGCGCGGGGCGGCTAAAGAAGTCCAAAGCCGCCTGCGCCAGTTCATCGTGACGCCCTCGTGAGATTGACGGCCGAGCCTAGAAAGCCTCGCTTCGACCTTTCGCGGCCTCAGTGAATAGCCATTCACGAAACTTTGCATAGCTCATTCCTATGCAATGCGTGCGAAGGTCGTTGAAACGCTTCACCAGCCTCTGGTCTTCTGACACCAATATATCTGCCATCGCAGCCGCAGAATCGGAGATAATCGCATCTGCAATATTATTGGATTCCCCACGATGCTCAATATAATCTTGCCCTTCACCTAACCGAGCCATACCTGACCGCGCGTGACCACAGACAGCCACGTTTTCAGGCTCATAACAGATCGGGAACCACTCAGGCAAGCCACCGAACGGGCCTTCAATCAGTTCGTCTATTATCTTAGGGGTCGCGATTATTCCAATGACATCTGAGTCTGATAGCTCGCATATCTTCAGCCTGGCCGCTTCATCGTCCCCGATTCTGTGATAGATATTAGTATCGAAGATGATCTTGGTCACTGTTTCCTCCTAAAGCCAGAGTTAGGCTTGCTTGGCTCTAAAGATCGCTTCGCCTCAGATCTCCGAAGCGCATCAGCCGCAACGCTAGTGCGAGGGCACGGCGAGGACGGTCGCGTTACATGAAAGGCCATCGCAACAGAATAGTGAATCTCTTCAGGGACTCATCTAAGATGAGCCAACCTCATTCCTCCGTGTGCCCGTTGTTATGATTACTGTTTCCATCCTACATTAAGCTGTCGATTAATTTCGTCCGTATCGATACGTATCGCGATATCTTTGATCGCACCTATATGAAGAATAACAGGACAACATCCGTTGGTACGCGTATTTATCGCCAAACGACATTCTCTCTGATATTCATACTCAGTACTCTTGGTAAATATCGTTTCTACGTCCCATCGTGAGAGAGGTGTTCCGACTGCGGGATCAAAATATCTCACCAATTTGCCACCGATACCATATCCCGCACCATCAGCAGCGAGCTTGACTCTCCTAAGGAATTCGGTGGTGTTCCTAACAACGACTGCATGTTTGCCAAGCATTGAATAGCCCATCGGAAGTTCAAGTCGACTTTTGAATTCTTGGAGACCACCACTTGAAATGCCTTGAAATCCATCAATATAAGCCGCATACATGCAGAATATATTGAGGTGATCGAACCATCCAGGGTGAATGATGGGAGGAGCTGAGAAGTCGTCCGCTGTAAGCGTAACACCGTCAATCCCTCCTGTTTTCAAATCCGTACTTTCTAACTTTATAATCAAATTATCAATTTGAGGTATGATGGCACCCTCGTCTTCATCCCCTCGACCATCATAACCTTCGAGCTTCTTGAAGTATGAAAGCCGGTTGGCGAACATTGCGCCTCTAAGAAATGCGTCAGCATGATCACTTTGTTGAAAGACTTTTGCAAGGAAGAATATCATACTCTATAATTCTCGAAAACAGGGGGTGAATATGGTCGCTATTCAACATCTGTGGGAGAAGAGTGCTATTGATGATGATACTATCGTCTCTGCCAGAGAATCCAATTGTCGTCGCACTCGTCCGTCTGATTTCCCCATGGCAGTCACGCTGAAGCTCTTGACAACGGCGGCACGGTTCGTCCGCGATGAGGGTGAGACATTGTATCACCAGAAAGGCAACAAGACTCCCGCTCCGAGGTTCAGGCCACGCTCGGTTCCACGCATTCCACGCGGCTCCAGCCCCGAGAATGACGATTCAGAACCCGAATTCACCCCGGCGAATGTCTTGGGAGTCGCCGGAAGGTGGCCGTGGCGGCCGACGAGACGAGCGCCACCGTCGCCGAGGGTTGGTTGGGATGTATACGTAGCACCCGTGTAATCCCTGTCGTCGCCGCACGAACGCCCCCGCCGCTCAGGTGCCCCAGTTGTTCAGAGCTTTGCTAGGCCGCCATCCTGTTCGTCAGGCACGCCCGGCCCGAGAGCGTCGTTGCAGCCGCCGGGGATCAGTCTGACGAGTCGTCGCCGGCCGCCGGGGGCCCTTCCCGAGCCCGCGGCGCCTCCTGAGCCGAATTGTCCGGCTCAGCAGCCGGCCTGACGCCGCCGGTGGTGCCAAGTGGCACCGGCGGGTCTGGACGCACGGTGATTCGGGACACGTCTGGATTCAGGCCGCCCTTTCGAACCATTCCCTCACGGAATTCGTACGGCTTGACCGGCTCGCGCGCCTTCTCTTCTTTACTCGCCACCAGATTGCTCCTCTCGTGCGCGCTGACCCGATCGGCGATACGGGAACTCAATATGAATGTCCTCCCCATGTCGCGCAAGGTACACCAGGGACACTGAAGCGGACGAACTCCCGTCCTTATCGTACATGATCACGTCTTTAAGAAGAAGCTCGCGTGGCTTTCCGCTCTCTGAGAATGCACGGACCCAGCCGGCGTATGTTATTCCGCGATCAAAGTCTCTGACGTGCACGTATTCAACCCCCTCTTCGGTCGAGTTAAATGTATAGTCCCAAACATCTTCGTCTCCAAAGCTCTTTGTGGCTCGAATCTTCCGGAGTAGCGAATGCAGTAACTTATAAGTAGACGCATATATCCAAGCGATGGCCAACACAAATGACACCGCAGACGAAATGACTATTTCATCGACGAAATCATCTAGCCATAACCTTGCTGGAGCTGAGGCTTCAATGTCTAAGCCGGAAAAGCTTTGCCCAAACAATCGATAGCCGACATAGGTGATAGCGTATGTCGAAATTCCGAACAGGAACGATCGTATGAAGAACTCAATCTGCCCGCGCTTCTCTTTTGCCGCATAGCGTGCATCGATCTGCGCCCAGATCAGACCAGGAAGAAACACGATGGCAAGCTGAACAAGAACGATATCTATGCCCATCGAATCTCCTGCCCTGGCACCCGGATCATTCTACCGCCTCGGCAACACCAGCCGTAGTCTTGCAGGTCCTGCAGGCCGAGGTGAGCACCAGCACGGTGGACAAAGCGCACTATGTTGCTGCGAGTCGTCGACGAGAGCTACGGCAACGATCCCTACCCACCGGCGGGCTGATCGGCTCTACACGTCAGTCCCGCGCCGCCGGGATTGTATTTCGAAGTCGAAGTTAAAGCCCGAACACGCAAAAAAACTCCCGGCTCCCAGGTTCGGCGCCCGTTGGGGTCCGCTCGCACTGCGAGGCTCTATCCCCGGCAATTCCAGTTCTGAGCCCGAATTCAGCCCGGCGCTGGCCGTCATCCCTGGTGATGGCCGACGAGCCCACCTGGAGGGTCAGACGCCAACCGCCATCTGCGTATCAGGTATGCGGCGAGCAATCGTCAATCACTGTAGGGGCAGCCCTTGTGGCTGCCCTGGTCACCGGCGGAGCGGGCGCCCACAAGGGACGCCCCTACAGACTGATTCAAACGTCTCATTCCAGAGGGACGGAATTTACGCAGAGCTTTCCTACGTGATGTGGAAGTCGGTGGCGTATTGGATGAGGCCCAGGCGGGCGGCCACGCGGCGCGAGGCGTGGTTGGTCCACGAGGTGCTGTAGAGGGGGATGCGTCCCTGGCGTTGCACTTCGGCCGCCCAGGCCACGGTGACGGCTCCGGCGTAGCGGCGGCCGCGGTGCTCCGGGAGGGTTTCGACGCCGGCCTCCGACGCAGCGGGGGTTGAACGAGCGCTGAAGCAGACCGATGCCGTGGCGCCGTCGACAATCACGGCCATGACGGGGTTGCGGACCGTCAGCTCGTCGGCTAGCCAGGCGAATTCGGGGCTGAGCAGATGGGTGTTGGACGGGGCGATCTCGATGACCTCCGGAGGGTCTGGATTTCCGCATTCGGGGACGTTTGCGTACTGGTCGACATCCCACTGAACTCGGATCACCCTCACCCTCGGGGAGAGGGGATACGGGCCGCTTTCCTACCTTGGTTGGCAACGGCCTCCGATAGATGTTCTCGACCGGTTGCTCGGTGGCGAGCAGTTCCACCATGGCCGCTTGATTTACCGGCTCGCTGTTGGGGTCGTTCGCGGTCAAATCCGGGGCCGCCAGTTCGCGCAGCGCCGCGCAGATTGACTCGTCCATGCCGCGTCGGAAACGCAGCACGGCGCCTGAGCGGCCGCGACCAAGGTAGAGGCGGGGAGCGGCCACCTGATCCGGCTCGGGATCGTTGGTTGCGACCAGGTTTCCGTGCTCGTCCTGGGTGAACAGGGCGGAAACGTGCAGGTCGAGCAGGTCTGGGTGTTCAGTCACTAGGAATCCTGTGGATTAGTCACGGCCGCCCGGGCGTCGTGAGAAATCTACCGACACTGTGCCTTTTTCTTGCCCCTTAGATTCCTCGCTGCGCTCGGAATGACAATTTGACCGTGCCGCCGGGATATAGCCGCCAAGGCTCCGGCAAACGCGAATCTGCAAGCAAGACTCGCGGACGCCGCAACTCGGCACCGGGACTGACGGCTTCCGCTGCACGCAGGCAACCGTCACTGCGCCGGCGACGGCGTCGGGCGGCAGCGTGGCCTTGAGCCCGAAGAGCATGGGCATACGCTCGGGTCGGTCCGGCAGCCGCCACCAGCCGTCGTCACCCTGGACCATTCCCGGCAGCGCTTGGTAGCCGCCGAGCGGATATTCCTGCAATGACTCAATGCGAAAGCCCTCTCCAGCCAGCGCGCTCACGATCTCGCCCAGGCTGTGGTTCCACTCGTAGGTAATCGTGTGATCAATTTTGACACCGGGCCCCGTGTACGTGCCCGGTTCGTCGTATTGGACAGCGTCACCTTCGAAGTACGCCTCCGTCACCACCAGCTGCCCGTCGGACCGTTCCTGGTCGAGCGTGTGCGCGAAGGGGTGTCCGTCGCGGATGTAGAAGATCCCGCCGGGACGCGTGAACCGTCGGACGACCCGCGCCCAGGCCGAAACCGAGGGCAGCCAGCAGAGCACGCCCTCACTGGCGTACACGATGTCGAAGGTTTCCGGGAGAACATCGGGCGCCTCGTGGATGTCGGCGAGCACGAAGCGACCGGGGACGCCGCTGCGGCGGCTGATGTCACGCGCCGCCTCGATCGAGCGCTGGGAGAAGTCGATGCCGGTGACGGCGGCGCCAAGCCTGGCCCATGACAGCGTGTCGAGCCCGATGTGGCACTGCAAGTGAAGCAGCGAGCGTCCCCGCACGTCGCCAAGGTGCGCGCGGTCGAAGTCGACCGCCTGGGTCAGCGTCCGAGCTCCCGAGATGAAGTCCTCAACACCGTAGAACTCGGAGGCCAGGTGCGCAGGGACGCGGGCGTCCCAGTTGGCCCGGTTGGCGCGATGTTCGTCGAGCATGGCGGTCGGTGTCCGCTTTCGCTTTTTCAGACACGACGTCTCGGTCGCATCGATCCCTGGATGGTATAGGGCAGCTCAGCCGGCATGGCCCACGCGTGCGGACTCGCTCATGGCCAACGCCCGCACGTCGCTCGACGCGCAGGTGGCAATGCCTACCCGACTCTCGCCGCTTTCAGCCCAATCGCCGCCGCGGCGATCAGGACGCGGTTCGGACAGTGAAACCGCCTGGTCGTTTCCTACCCAGGCCGCCTGCGTGAGTTGACGTCCTTGAGATTTACCGGCACCCCGGCGAACATCATGATCACATCGTCCGCCGCGGCGGCGACGATCTGGTTGACCCGTCCCAGCGCATCGGCGTACCGGCGGGCCAGCTCGTTGGCCGGGATGACGCCGTGGCCCACCTCGTTGCTGACGACGATCCAGGTGGCGTCGCCCTGTTCGTAGAGCTGGAGCAGGCGCTCGGCCTCGGCGGAGATGTCTCGGCAGGCCTTACTCACATCGTGGTCGCTTAGCAGCAGGTTGCTGACCCAGAGGGTCAGGCAGTCGAGTAGCACGGTGTCATAGCCGGATAAGCGCGGCGCCAGGGCCGTCACGAGGTCGAGTGGTTCTTCCAGCGTGTCCCAGTGCCGAGGCCGCTCCGCCCGATGCGCCTGGATGCGGGCGGCCATCTCCTCGTCGCCGGCCTCGGCCGTGGCCACAAACAGCACGCGCTGTCCTGCCTGCGCCAACTGTTGGGCGTAGCGGCTCTTGCCGGCGCGCACGCCGCCCAGCACCAGCGTCAGCCGCTTGCTCATACCAGAGTCTCACGGTCCGAGGCAGGCAGGTGACTGATGTCGTTCCAACGCTCGAGCACGCGGCCGCCGGAGTGATTCCGAACGATGCCAAGCCCGGTGCAGTGGACCCGAAACCGCCAGAAGTCGGTGTCAGCCAGGTCCAGCAAGCACACCGCGAGGGCGCGAATCGAACCACCGTGGGCCACGACCAGAATGTCATCCGACGGGTCATGGCACTTGGCAGTCCGCATGCAGAATTGGCGTACGCGGGAAAGAACCTGCACGGAGTTTTCGCCGCCCGGCGCGGCAAACTGCTGGTTGCCCATGCTGATCCGCTCGGCAAGCGCGCCCGGATGCCGGGCCTCGATTTCGGCTTGGGTCAGGCCCTCCCAGGCGCCGTAGGCGAACTCACGCAAGGCGGGATCGGTGGCAATGCCGAGATCACGACCCTTGGCGATCAGCTGGGCGGTCTCGTAGGTACGCGCAAGGTCGCTGCTGTAGATAGCGTCGAAATGCACGGCGTCCAGCCGTCGCCCCAGCAGGTCGGCCTGACGCCGGCCCGTGGCATTCAGGGACACATCCATCTGGCCTTGAATCCGACCGTTGAGGTTCCACTCCGTTTCGCCGTGCCGCACGAGATACCAATTGCCCATCGGCCCTCCTATGGACGCCTGCCGGCGCCAACCACTGCCCGCGTCACCTACCAGAACGGGGCATCGACCAGCCCCGGCGCCACGCTGAGGCCCAGCAACAAGACCGCCACTTCTCCCGCCTCGTTGGTGGCACCATAGGTGTCCCCGGTCATGCCGCCGAGCAGACGCCGAAACCACCACCCGAGCCCCAGCGCGACTACCGTAACGAACAGCATAAGGAGAAGCCCGGCAACGCCCAGCAGCAGCCAGCCGGCGACCGCGGCCGTCACGAGGGCAAAGGCGATCTGCCGCCAGTTGGCGCCGGCCTGAAATGCCGTCCCGAGCCCTTGCGCCCGGACATAGGGAAAGACGCCCATGGTGGCGACCATGCCCCAGCGCGACAGGCAGGGAAAGAGCAGCAAGAGACTGGTTCGTTCGGAGTCTGGGATTCCCATCACGAGGGTCCATTTGAGCAGCAGCAGGCTGGCGCCGCCAACCACGGCGAACGCGCCGACGCGGGAGTCTCGCAGGATCTCCAGTCGCGAGGCGCGATCGCGTCCGCCGAGCACGCCGTCGCACGTATCCAGAAATCCCTCGGTGTGGATGGCTCGCGTCAAGGCAAGCAGGGCCGCCACCAGCAATGCGCCAACGGCCGGCAACGGCAGCACCTGGCGCGCCGCGAGGTCCAGTCCGGCCAGAATCCCGCCGAGACCGAGGCCGACAAGCGGAAAGTAGGCGCGCGTCGGACCCATCGGCCCCGAGTCGCGCGGCGCCAGCGGCAGCACGGTGAGGAAGCCAATCGCCAGGCGCAGGCTTCGCATGGGGTTAGCCCGCCGGCTCGCGGTCGGAAACGCCGGCCTCGTCAAACGTCGCCATGTCGGTCAGGCAGGCGGCGGCGGCCTCGACCAACCCCGTTGCCAGCAGTGCGCCCGTGCCCTCCCCCAGCCGCATGCCGAGATCAAGCAGTGGCTGCAGACCCATGTGCTTCAAGGCGATAGCGTGACCCGGTTCAGCCGAGAGGTGGCCGGCGACCAAATAATCCCTCACCGTCGGAGACAAGACATGCGCGATGAGTGCCGCGGCGCCAGAGACGAAGCCGTCGAGCACCACCGCGCGCCGGGCGAGCGCCCCGCCCAGCACCACGCCGGCCAGCACGCCGATCTCGAAGCCGCCGACCTTGGTCAGTACATCCAGCCCGTCGCCGGGGTCGGGTTGATTCACGTCCAAGGCGCGCTCGACGCAGGCAATCTTTCGCTCCAGCTCAGGGTCGGTGCGTCCCGTGCCGCGTCCGGTCGTTCGCGTCGGAGACGCGCCGGCGACAGCGGCGGTGATCACGCTGGCGGCCGTGGTGTTGCCGATGCCCATGTCGCCGGTGCCGATGATGGCTGCGCCGTCCCGAGCGGCCGAGACGGCCAGATTGACACCGGCCCTAAGACAAGCTTCGGCTTGGCCGCGAGTCATGGCCGGACCTTGCGTGATGTCGTGGGTTCCGCGTGCCGGCGCGACGACGCGCAGGTCCGGGTGGGTCGGGAGCGGCGTGGCCACCCCTGCATCGACGATCACCAGATCCGCGCCGCGGGTTCGGGCCATGACGCTGATGGCCGCGCCGCCCGCCAGGAAGTTCAGCACCATCTGGGCCGTCACCGCCTGGGGATAGCCGGTGACGCCCTGTGCCACCACCCCGTGGTCCGCGGCCGCCACGATGATGGTGGCGCCCCGGACCGTCGGACGCTCGGTGCCGAATATGCCCGCCAGTTGAATCGATAGGTCTTCAAGCCGGCCCAGGCTTCCCGGAGGTTTGGTGAGCCGCTGCTGACGCTGCGACGCCGCCTGTTTTGCGCGGGTGTCGCCCGGGCGAATGTTGCCGACGACGTCTTCGAGCGTCACGACTAGAACTCAATCCCCTGTTGGGCGCGAATGCCCTGCTCGCGGTAGGGATGCTTGATCTGCCGCATTTCGGTCACCAGGTCCGCGCAGTCGATCAACTCCTGCGGCGCATGGCGGCCCGTGATGATGACGTGCATGCGCGCGGGGCGCTGCCTGAGCACGGCCACAACGTCGGCCACGGGCACCCAGCCGTAGTGCATGGCGTAGGTGAACTCGTCGAGCACGATGATGTCTTCGTCGCCCTGCAGGATGGCGTCCTTGCAACGCCCCCACTGCTCCACGGCCAAGGCCGCGGTGCGATCCATGTCCTTGGACAGCCAGGTGAATCCGTCGCCCAGCGCCTCGATGGGAATATCGAGCCGCATGGCCGCTCGGTGTTCGCCGAAGGTGGCGCCGGTGTGCTTGATGAACTGGAACATGCGGATCTTGAAGTCGCGCCCCCAGGCCCGAAAGATCACCCCAAGGGCGGCCGTGGTCTTGCCCTTGCCCTCGCCGGTGTTGACGATCACCAGCCCGTGGCGCTTGCGACGGGTCTTGGTGACCTCGGCGGGCGGCGTGTGCGGATCGCGGACGCTCATGCTTGGCCTGCGTTCGCCCCCAATCCGACGGCGTCGGCCTCAAGGTCCTCACGTTCACTCGGGCCGTTGGCATCGGCTGCCTGCGCCGGAGCTCCGTTACTTTCGGCTGGACCAATCACACTGATCGCCAGCGACCCCGTGACCGGGTCGCGGTAGACGGCCGATTCGACACCGAAGGCGGACTTGATGATCTCCGGCGCCAGCACCTCTTCCGGGGTTCCTTCGGCAAGCACCCGGCCGGAATTGAGCAGGATCAAGCGATCGCAGTAGCGCGCCGCCATGCTGAGGTCGTGGATGGCGGCCACGGCCGTCAGCCCTTCGTCGACTAGGCGACGGACCAAATCCAGCACGCGCAGCTTGTGCAGCACGTCCAGGTTCGCGGTCGGTTCGTCGAGCAGGAGCACACGGGGCTGCTGCGCCAGCGCGCGCGAGACGAACACCCGCTGGCGCTCGCCCCCGGACAGGGTGTCCAGCGTTCGCGCCTCAAACTCCTCGGTTTCGGTCAGGCGCATGGCCTCGCGGGCGATGCGGTCGTCGGCCGGCCCTTCGATCTCAAAACGGCCCAAGTGGGGATAGCGCCCCATCAGCACGAGCTCGCGCACGGTGAAGCCATGGGTGTAGGGCGCGAGCTGGGGCACCAGCGCCAGCCTGGCCGCAACCTCCTTGGCAGGAAGGGAGGCCAGGTCCGCGCCCTCGAGCCACACCACGCCTTCGTGCGGTCGCAACACGCCCGCCATGGCGCGGAGAAGCGTGGACTTGCCCGCGCCGTTCGGTCCGATGACGCCGACCATCTGCCCGCGATCCGCGCGCAGGTTGACGCGCTCCAAGAGCGACTTGGCCTCGACCTGGAAGCTGAGATCGTCGGCACGGAGCGCCGTGGTTGGTGCAATTCGCGTCATTGGCTATTCCGCCAGACTAAAGGGTGGGCTCTCGGAATCGGCGAAGTCATCGGGCCACAGGAGCCGCGCCAGGTCTTCGGCTCCCCGGATATTCCAATACGAGAGTGTCGTGAAGTGCTTGCCCTCGACGAGGTGGACGGCCTGGTTCTTGACTGCCGGAAGCTCGGCCAGCGCCTCGTTGTCGAGCAGGCTCTGCCTGAATTCCTCGGCGCCGAACTCAACGGGCTGGGCGATCACGATGATCTCAGGATCCATGGCAATCACGCCTTCGAGGCTGGTGGTCTGGTTGCCATCGACCCCGGCATCGGCCGCCGCGTTCAATCCGCCCGCCGCTTCGATCACGCTGCCTTCCGTGGAGTCGGCCCCGGCGACCCACAGCTTGTCGGAGTACTGGGTAAGCGCCAGCACACGCGGGCGGGATTCGACGGCGCCGGTCACGGCAATGAGAGCCTCATAGCGGTCGCGCACCTCGGTCGCGAAGTCCACGGCCCGCTCCTCTTCTCCGAAGATGTAGCCCATCAAGAGAATGTTGTTGATCCGGGACTCCGGGTCGTACTGCAGCTCGGTCTGAATCACCAGCACGCCGGCCTTCGAAAGGGCGGCAACGCCGTCGGCTGAGAAGAATGGGCTGGTGACCACGATGTCCGGCGCCGCGGCAATGATCGTCTCGGGGTCGCGGGAGATCTGGGTCGTGTCCTGCAGCAGATCGGCGACGTTGGAGTAGGTCGGGTTCTGCGAAGAGCTGCCGACGGCCACCAGCCGCTCCAGCGGCACCAGGGCCAGCGTCATCTCGTCGTGCCCGACCGAGGCCGTGATGATGCGGAGTGGCTTGAACGGAATGCTGACCACGCCGTTGAGCCCCTCGACTTCACGGGGCCAGCTGAAGTTGGTGGGGTCGACGATGCCGCGGACGTTCGCAAACGCCTGCTCGACTTCCGGCGGCAGCGCCGCCGCGTTCGCAGCGGCTTGGCCTGTTGGCGACGCCTCCGAGTCCGGCCCACAGGCCGCCAAGGCCAGCGCGAGTACTAGAAGCAGAAGGGGCAGCACGGCGAAGGTGCGAAGTCGTTGCATGTCTACGAGCAGTCCTTTCGATGTGTAGAGCGACTCAGTGGGTCGGCCCTGGGGTGGGGCCGATTGATGGCATGTGTGGACACGGGAGGATGGGACGCTAGGGGAGTGACAAGTGGCGGCCCTTCCGTTGCTCGCGCTTCATAGCGCCTGCGCCTGACGTTTGTTGCGAATCAAGAGGAGGACGAAGAACGGCGCGCCGACGAAGGCCGTGAGCACGCCGACACGAAATTCGGCCGGCTGGACGATGGTCCGAGCGACGGTGTCGGCAACGATCACGAAGACCGCGCCGGCAATGGCGCTCAGGGGAATCAGCACCCGGTGATCGGGGCCAAGCACCAGACGGACGATGTGGGGCGTCACCAGACCCACGAAGGCGATGGTCCCGCTCACGGCCACGGCCGCGCCGGTCGCCAGTGCCGAGGCGGCCAGCAGCATGGCGCGCGTCAGGCCGACTCGAACCCCCATGGCGCGGGCCTCGTCGTCGCCCAGCATCAGGAGATTGAGATCGCGAGCCGCCAGGAGAATGACGGCGGTGGCGCCGAGAATCAGCGGGGCCGAGATCTGCACGTGCTCCCAGGCGCGCGAATCGAGCCCGCCGGCGAGCCAGAACAGAATCTCCCGCAGCGCTTCGTTGTCGGGCAGGACGATGATGATCGTGGAGACGATCGCGCCGAGAAAGGCGTTGACGGCGATGCCCGCCAGCAGCAGCGTGGCCATCGAGAAATGGCGGCCAACGGCCGCGATGCCGTAGACCAGGAAGGTGGCGGCCAGCGCACCAACGAAAGCAAAAGTCGGAAGGGCCAGAAAGAACAGGCCCGCCGTGCCGGTGGCGATCGCGATGACCGCGCCGAGGGCGCCGCCCGCGGAGACGCCGATGATCCCCGGGTCGGCCATCGGGTTGCGAAACAGCCCCTGCATGGTGGCGCCGGCCACCGCCAGCGCCATGCCGACGACGGCGCCCACCAGGATTCGCGGCAGCCGTATCTGCTCAATGACGAGCTGCTCGGTGCGGGAGACGTCGGCAAGCTCGATCCCGACAACCGAGAGCACGATGGATGCCACGTGCTCGGTCGGGATATTGACGGGCCCGAGACTGAGAGAGATCAGGGCCGCGGCAAGGGCCAGCGCTGTGAGAACGCCGCCGCCGCCGGCAAGGCGAATTGCGATGCCAGCCTGGCGAAAGTTGCGCAGCGACGTCAGTCGCGCGGCCCCGGGCACGCCTCACCTCCAGCGGCTCTCCGCTGGAGTCCTGGGCTTCCGTGTGCCAGGTGCGACGACCTGACCGCGAGGACCCTCTCTTTGGCGGAGAGTGGTCACCTCTCGTTCAGGCAGGTCTCCTGGCTTACGGGCTTAGGTGGTCTGCCGGACCCTTCCCATCTGACTGTCGACAGTGGGTTCCGGCTCCAAAATCCCGCTTACAGTGGCGCAACCGCGGCGGATTTTCACCGCCTTCCCTATTCTCCCTAGGTGGGCACCTGAACGAACGGTGGTTCGGTATTCAGTTGGCGCGGAGTATTTCCACATCGTTGAGGCCTGTCAAGCGGCCCTGCGCCGAGCATCGAGTCGGCGCCGAACCGCGGCAATAGTTCCGGCACACGTTTCCAGGTGGGATCGCCGGTGGCATTCCGCGTCTCCGCCTGAGGTGGTGCAAGCGAAACTCGAGCGGCGGGAACTCTAAGAATTTACCTTGGCTACGAGGTCGCCCACGCGGATCGCGCCCGACTCGACGACGCGCGTATTGACACCCCGCAGCCGTTGCTGAAACGCCGTTTTCGTGCTGACGAATCGCAGGGCGTCGTCTCCAAATCGCTCAGCGAACTTGGCGCAGCCGGTGTGCGGTTCCTCGGAAATCTCAATCACCGCCGAACCGACCGCAATTTGGGTGCCGGGCGGCAGGTTGTCCTTGCTCATGTCGAGGTCGATGATCAGCTGATCGCCCGCCAGCGGCCAGCGATCCTCGGACTGCGCCAGCAGCGCGAGCACGCGCGAGTTCATGATCGTGATTTGCGCGGCTGGGTTCGGACCGCCGTCGGGCGTCCGCGTGCTGCCGCGCTCCGTCCAGCTGTCCCCGACCAGGCCAACGGCAACGTCGAGCAGGCCGTCGGTCAGGACCTCACGCTGGTCGACGTCGGGTCGTCGCACGATCATCCGCAGGAGGCCGCCGTCGGCCGGGGACTGGCGAATGTCGGGCAGTGCGGCTTCCAACTTGTCCGCCGTGGGGTGCATAGTCATACGGCCCGGCCTGTCCTTTCCAACTCGAGACGCGCTTGTCCGTCTCCGTGCGCTTGCTTGCGTCCGCGTCCGCAACGGCCACGCATCCTCACCCGACGATAGCCGGATACCGATCGGCGGCCAACTGACACCCGCAGCCGGCAACAGATGGGCAATACAAACTGCATGTGTTGCACATGTGTTACTGTTGAAAACATGACAAAAATGATCCAGGTTCGCAATGTGCCGGACGCCGTGCATCGCGAGGCCAAGGCACGAGCCGCCCGCGCCGGGTTGAGCCTTTCCGACTATCTGCTGCGTGAGCTGGAGCAGTCCCTGTCGATGCCGCCGGTTGAGGAGGTGTTGGCACGCATCGCCGGGCGGGAGCGCCTGGAGCCGTCCGAGTCTCCGGCTGAGCTGGTGCGGGCGGAACGCGAGCGGCCGTGATTGTCGCCGACGCGTCGGTGGTGGTCGACATGTTTCTGGGGCCCGGCAGTCCGGCGGGCGTGTCGCTGGCGCGGCGATTTGCTTACCGAGAAACCGTCTGCGCGCCACACTTGCTGGATGCTGAAGTCGGCCAGACTCTGCGTCGGCTGGCACTCCGCGGCGATATGTCAGTCGCCCGGGCCGGAGCGTCGCTGAATGACTTGGTGAAGCTGCCGATCCAGCGGTTTCCCCATACGGTGTTGCTCGCCAGGGCGTTTGCATTCCGATCAAACGTGACGGTCTATGACGGCCTATATCTGGCGCTGGCCGAGGCCCTCGGGGCACGGCTGATTTCGTGTGATGCGGCGCTGCGGGATGTGCCAGGTTGCAGGGCAACGGTCGAGATCCTGCCGGCTGGCGCGAGGTCAGGCTGAGGTTCGGATCCTCTCGTCATGCCTTTGGGCGACCCCGACGACCCGTTTGTGCGACCGACGGCGCGCGTGATTCTGCTCGATCCGCGGGATCGGGTGCTGCTGATCCTGGCGACCGTCACCGTTGGCCCGGATGCAGACCCGGAATCGTTCTGGCACATGCCCGGCGGCTTGATCGAACCGGGCGAGACCGGCGAGCAGGCCGCCGCCCGCGAGTGCGCCGAGGAGACCGGCATTCGCAGCCTTAGCGTCGGCCCTTACTTGTGGCGTCGGCGGCACGTGGCGCAGTGGCAGGGACGCTGGTACGACTGGCGCGAGCGCTATTTCCTTGCGCGCACCGAGCAGATTCAAACGACGGCGCGCGGCATGGAAGGGCCGGAGCTGGAAGAGTTCCGCGAGCATCGCTGGTGGGCGGTGGACGAGTTGCAGCGATCAGAGGCGACCTTTGTGCCCGGCCGCCTCGCGGCATTGCTCCCACCACTGCTGGACGGTGACCTGCCGGAGAATCCGATCGACGCGGGCGTCTGACCAATTCGCCGCGGCGCACGCGGGATAGCCGTCAGGAGTCGTCCGAGTCACTGGCCAGGATGGCGCGCAAGAAGCGGACATGGTCTTCAAAGTCGCGCCGTCCCTTCGCCGTGATCCCCACTCGAGTGCGGGGCCTGCGGCCGACGAAATCCTTGACGATCTTCACGTAGCCCGCGTTGTCAAGGGTGGTCAGGTGCGATCCCAGGTTGCCGTCGGTGGCGCCGGTGATTCGCCGCAGCGGCACGAATCCCAACAGCTGGCGCGGCGGCAAGGCGTGCAGGGCGGACATGACTCGGAGGCGCGTGGACTGGTGGATGACCTCATTTGGCGCGTCCACTTAGGCCCACCGCATCCAAAGACCGCCCAGGACGAGCGCGCTGCCGCCGAGGAAGGAGACGATCAGCGGAAGCTGGACCGGCGCGATGAGAAAGGCGCTGACGACCAGCGCGGCCAGCACCGCGCCTATCGCGAATAAGCGAAGACCGACCCATAGGCCCGCAACCATGTAGATGGCCGCGACGACAGTGGTGATGAAGGCCATGATCTCGGTGGCTGAAAGGGGTCGGAAGATGAGGCCCACCATGGCTCCAAATGCGCCCAGGACAACGGCAGTGCCGACAAAGCGGATGGCTTGGGCGGGGAGTCTGAAAACGCCGGACGCTCCGTAGCCGGGGAAGCGTCGGGCGTTTCTCAAGACCAAGTACCCCATGGCAGCAGTGCCGATCACGTCGACGACAATCCATCCGACGCCGGCGGCGTCGGGCCAGAGCGCGCTGACGCTGCCGGCAACGATCCAAAGTGCGCCCCACAACAGCAGGGCAAGGCTTCCAAACTGATAGCCGACGTGGGTTCGGCTTTGCCTTTTGGCGGAATCCACGTCTTGCAAGGCTGCTTCGGCATCGATTCGGCTGACGTTCATGGCAGGCACCGCACGTGTACGACGGCCTAAAGCTATGCGCTGCCGAGCACTTTTTCAAACAGAGTGCTCTGATCGATCCTGAGCCGTGCTTTCCAGTCGATGGTCGACCCGCCGGTCAGCGTGCCGGTCAGGGCGGGGAGGCGGCCGGCACGGAATCAGCCTGGCGAGCCGCCGGGGCAGCAGTCGGCCCCGGCCTCTGAGCGGCGCGCTGCTTGTACAAGAATCGCCGGCGGACCGAAACCCGGGGCGGTGCGACCGCCGCAGCGCGCGGGTCACCGACGGTGCTGGAAGGGTTTCATGGCGGCAAACCTGAAGCGTCTGATCTCCGTCTACCTGTTGGGCGTGGGGGCCATGGTGGCCATCCACTTCCTCGTCACGCGGTTTTACGACCCGACCTGGGAGGACGCCTCCCTCGCCGCGTGGAGCGCCATGAACCCGTTGCAAGTGATTGGCGTGGTGATCGCCGTCGTTGTGGCATTCCTGCGCAAGCGCCGCATGTGCGCCAGCCTGACCGACCAGTCGGTGACCCGTGAGTACTTGGAGGCGAACGTCGTGTTCTACTTCTCGGTACCGCTCTTCCTGGCGCTGCTGTGGAACTGGTTCGGCGTGCAGTGGTCCGACCCGGTGCATACCTCGGAGCTGCTGTGGGTCTTCATCGACGTCACGCTGCCGGTGCTGCTGGGCGCCACGGCGGTCCAGCTGCTGCGCGAAGCAAAGGCTGAGGCCGGCTAGCGAAGACGCCGTCGTCGCGCGGACGTAGGTAACGACGGGTCGACTTAGCGGTCGACAATCAGGCACGGCGGAAAGCGGCGTTCGGCTTGCTTCCGGGCTGGTCACGCAGCGGTACCATGTAGTCACATCGAACTCCAGAGTGGACCATATGACGTCGCATTCTGTGACCACCTACGGCATCAGGGAGTTCAAGGCCAGGATCAGCGAGATCCTCAGAGAGCTCGACGCCGGCTCCGAAGTGGTGATCACCCGCCGTGGAGAACCGTGCGCCAGGCTTGTTCCCATCCAGCAGCCCGCCGGAGAGAAACCATCGCTGGCTTCGCTGCGGGGCGCCTTGGCCGACCTTCCAGACGCGACCTACGAGGACTTTCAAGAGATCAAGGCGATCTGGGAGCCTCGGGCGCCCGAATCTGGTGAATCGCGACGGTGATGAATGGTCAGTTCCAAGTCGTCGTGGACACCCATGCCCTGTGGTGGTATCTCAAGTCGCCTAAGCGTCTCACCGCCGCTGCCAACGCCGTGTTTCGGCTGGCTGAGACGGGTAACGCGACCATTGTCGTTCCCGCCATCACCGTCGCCGAGTTCTATTTCCTGTCGGTCAAGCTGGGGCAACCCGTGGCGCCCTCCCGCCTATTTGCGTTGTTGACCTCAGTAGGCGCGATCGAGCTTTCGGACCTGGGCCAGGCGCAGCTCGAGAAGTTGGACGGATTCCCGGAGATTCCCGAAATGCATGATCGGCTCATCGCCGCGGAGGCGGCTATTCTCGACGCACCGGTTCTCACCCGGGATGCGCGACTGACAGCTTCGCCCCAGATCGAGACCATTTGGTAGGGAGCCAGTTGGAGCTGGAGACCCCGCCGAGAACAGGACCACGAGTAACCGATGAGATTCACCAGCCATACGCAAGGCGCCCCGTGCTGGGTCGAGCTGGGGACGACCGATCAGGCGGCGGCCAAGGCGTTCTATTCGGATCTGTTCGGGTGGGGATTCCAGGACAACCCGATGGACGAGACCGGCGACGTCGTTTACTCGATGGCGATGGTGGATGGCGCGTTCGTGGGCGGCATGTATGAGCAGCCGGAGGATCAGCGAGAGGCGGGCATTCCGCCGCATTGGATGATCCATCTGGCCGTGGACGACGTGGACGCCATCGCGGCCCGCGTTCCGGAGCTAGGGGGCACTGTTGGGGCGCCGCCGTTTGACGTCTTCGACGCGGGTCGCATGAGCATCATCGGCGATCCCACCGGCGCGCAGGTGGCGTTCTGGCAGGCCAAGCGGCACATCGGCGCAGGCGTGAAGGCCGAACCGAACACGATCCATTGGTGCGAGCTGTTGACCAATGACCCCGACGCCGCAACGGCGTTCTATACGGAGCTGCTGGGCCTGGAGTCCGAGACCATGACGATGGACCAGGGCGGCGACTACTCCATCTTCCTGTCCGGCGGCATTGGCGTGGCCGGGACCATGGCCATGCCCGAGCACCTGCACGAACGCGGCATCCCGGCGCATTGGAGCGTCTACTTCCAGGTCACGGACCTGGACGCCGTGGTGGACAAGGCGGTCGCCAACGGCGCCAACGTGGGTCTGCCGCCGACGGATATCGCCATGGTCGGTCGCATTGCGTTCCTGCTGGACCCGCAGGGCGCCGGCTTCGGGCTCACGCAGCCCGAATCGGCGTAGGAGAGACCCTGCTGCGGAGCGGGCTGCAAGCATGTCGAAGGGCGTGGTTCGACAGAGCCTGTCCTGAGCTTGTCGAAGGGCTCACCACGCACGGGGTCGCGTGACCACGAACGGGGCAGATTTCCCGCATTGGCAGATTTGTGACCAAGGCTCGCGGGCACAGCAGCTAGGCTACGAGGCCAGCGCCACCGTCAGGACCAAATGCAGCCGCCAGCCAGCTATGACGAAGTCGTGGCGCGCGTCGTCGCGGCGTCCGACGATCCGCAGCTCACGCTGACCCGACACCCGGTGGCCGAGCTGGGCCTCGATCTGCTGCGCGTGGACGTGGTCCCTCGGGCGCCTGCAGTCGCGCACGTGGGGCTGTTTGGGGGCGTTCACGGCGACGAACCCGCAGGCGTGCTAACGCTGCTGGAGTTCCTGGAAGAACGCCATTGGGCTGACCACCCGGCCATTGCCTTCAGCGTCCTTCCCTGTCTGAATCCCACCGGCTTCACGCTTGGGACCCGCGAAAACGCGGACGGCATCGATATCAACCGTCGGTACGACCGCGACGACGTGCCTGAGGTGCACGCACTGCGGGCGATGGTCAATCACGACGCGTTCGACGCCTTCATCGACGCCCACGAGGACCCCGAGGAAGACGGGTTCTACGTCTACGCGTTTCTCGAAGACCGCGCGTGGCACCCGGAGATAGTCGAGGCGGTGGCCGAGCGCGGACCGGTGACCGGCAAGTCAGAGGTTGACGAGACGCCGGTGTCCGCGGGCCTGATCTCAGTGGGCGAGGACCGATCGCGCGAGGAAGCGTTTCAGGAATACATGGAGGACGGCGACTGGCCGCTGCCGTTTTACCTCTACTCGCGCGGCATTCGATCGGGCATGACCACCGAAACGCCGGGGCAGGTCGAGTTGACCACGCGGATCGCGATGCAGCACGCCGCGCGCGAGCGGCTGCTCGAACTGCTCACCGCCTCGCGGAGTCCGGGGCGCTAGGGCGAGCTTGACGGGCGGGTCTGAGACCCGCCCCTTGTATGTTGCAAGTCCCCTCGGATCGTCCGTGGGGAAGCACCGGGCCGGGACAGACCGTCCGCCCCTGGGTCCCAAGAGACCGTTCGGTAGCGTGGTCGTCCCGGCCCGTGGCGCTGGTCCAGAGCCCGTACCGTTGCCAGGGCCGCCGTGGCGAGCCCGCATCTTGCAAGGCTGGGCGGGAGGCCGGCGCCGCCTCGGAGGGTACCGAAATGCCCCAGTCCCTGTATCTCGGCCTGGACGTCGCCCGCGATCATTTGGATGTCGCGCGCTATCCCACGCAGGACGCCTGGCGGATCCCCAACACGGCCGCGGGGCACGCCGCGCTGGTGCGCCGCGCGCAGGCGCTGCAGCCCACCCGGATCGTGTTGGAAGCCAGTGGCGGCTACGAGCAGGCGGTCGACGCGGCGCTCATCGCGGCCGGGTTGCCGGCGGTGGTGGTCAATCCGCGGCAGGTGCGCGACTTCGCCCGCAGCCGCAACATTTTGGCCAAGACCGACCGCCTCGACGCCTGGGTGCTGGCGCGCTTCGCGGCCGAGGTCCAGCCCCCGCTGCGCCCGCGCCCAGATGTGGCCACCCGCCACTTGCACGCCCTGATCACTCGCCGGCGCCAACTCCTGACCATGCGCGTGGCCGAGCAGCAACGGCGCCCCCAAGCCCCGCCGGCCCTCCACGCCAACATCGATGCCCACCTCGCCTGGCTGACCGACTGCCTGGCCGACCTCGACGCGCAACTCGCCGCATCCAGGCCGAGCCGCGGCTGCGCGCGCGGGCCGCCTGGCTGCAGAGCATCCCCGGCATCGGGCCGGTCGCCTGCCACACCCTGCTGGCGGAACTGCCCGAGCTCGGCACGCTCAACCAGAAACAGATCGCCGCCCTCGTCGGCGTCGCCCCGTTCAATCGGGACAGCGGCGCCTGGCGCGGCCGCCGCTCGGTCTGGGGTGGCCGCGCGTCGGTCCGCGCCGCGCTCTATATGGCCGCGCTTGCCGCCAGCCGGGCCAACCCGAGCCTCCGCGCCTTCTACCAGCGCCTCGTCGCGGCCGGCAAGCCCAAGCTCGTGGCCCTCACCGCCTGCATGCGCAAGCTCCTCGTGCTCTGCAATGCCCTCTGCAAACAGCAGGCCATGTGGGACTCGACCATGGGCTAACCCTTGACCGCCAAACACCGTTGCTACACCAAGCATTCAGCGCGGTTACCACCCCAGCGCGTAGCCGATGGTGCCTTTCGCAGACACGGCGCCCGCGATGACGCCGTCCGCGACTCCGAATCGGATCGCCATCGGCTTGCCGTTGGCCCAGTCGTTGGTAACTTCGACCTCGTGGCCGCGGCGCTCAAGCTCCGCGACGACGTCGCTGCCGATGCGGCCTTCGGCCACCACGCGTCCCGGATAGGCGCGACGCGGGTAGAAGGACGACGGGAAGTGCACCGAGTGCACCGTGGGCGCATCCAGCGCTTCCTGCAGGCTCATGCCGAAGTGGGTGTGATTCAGAAAAAACTGCAGCGTCCACTGATCCTGGCTGTCGCCGCCCGGCGTGCCGAACACCATGTACGGCTCGCCGTCGCGCATGGCGAGCGACGGCGTGAGCGTGGCGCGGGGCCGCTTGCGCGGAGCCAGCGCGTTGGGCCGGGCCGGGTTGAGGTAGAACATCTGCCCGCGCGTGCCCAGCGGAAATCCGAGACCGCGGATCACGGGCGACGTGCCCAGCCATCCGCCGCTGGGCGTGGCTGCCACCATGTTGCCCTCGCAGTCGACGGCATCCAAATGGGTCGTGTCGCCCAGGTGGGCGTGCCCGAGGCCGAGGTCCCGAACCTCGCGGGCCTCCAGCTGCAACGCCCGGCGATTGTCCTCGGCCACGTCGACCGTGGCGTACGCCGGAACGCCTTGCCCCAAGTCACCGGGCCGCATTTCTAGGGACGCGCGGTCGCCCACCAGCGCGCGTCTTTGAGCGGAATATTCCTTCGAAAGCAGCCGGTCGAACGGCACGTCGTCGGAGCGAGGGTCGCCGTAATACGCCTCGCGGTCGGCGAATGCCAGCTTGGCGCACTCGATCACCGTGTGCAGGTACTCCGCCGAGTTGTGGCCCATCGCCGCCAGGTCGAACTCTGCCAGCAGCGCGAGTTGCTGCAAGAACACCGGGCCTTGGGTCCAACTGGAGCACTTGAAGACATCCAGGCCGTGGTAGTTGAAACCGACCGGATCCTCGAACTCCGCCTCCCACTCGGCGAAGTCCTCATAGGTCAGCAGGCCCGCGTGCGTCGACCCGCTGGCGTCCTCGACTGGGTTGGCGGTGATGAAGTCGATGATGCGCTCGGCGATCTCGCCCTTGTAGAAGGCGTCGCGCGCGGCCTCGATGCCGGCCACGCGCCCGCGCCCGGCAGCCGCCTGCTCGGCGCGGCAGAGGCTGCGCAACGTCTCGGCCCACGCGGGATTGCGATGCAGGGCGCCGACCTCGGGCGCACGCCCCGACGGCAGATAGACCTCGCCGGTGCTGGGGTACAGCTCCGTGTATTTGGACTGATTGCCGGCCAGCGCGTCGTGCAGCCCCTGGTAGACGGGAAAGCCATTCTCGGCCAGCTCGATGGCGGGCTGCGCGACGTCGCTGAAGCTCAGGGTCCCAAAGCGCGCCAGAGCCGCGGCCCAGGTGCCGACGACTGCAGGCACGCAGGCCGGCAGATAGCCGTCGCCGGGGATGAGGTCGATGCCATGCTCGCGGCACCAGTCGATGGTGAAGGCTTTCGCCGACCAGCCCATGCCGCTGAGCGCGTAGGCCCGGCGCTCGCGCGCCGAGTAGATCAGCGTCGGCACCTCGCCGGCCAGCCCGTTGCTCTGCGGTTCGAGCAGGTTGAGGCAGAAGCACATGGCCGCGGCGGCGTCGATGGCGTTGCCGCCCTGCTCCATGATGCGGAAGCCGGCGGCCGTGGCCAGGTAGTGGCCCGAGGTGACGACGCCGCGACGGCCCATCACCACCGGGCGCGTGGCATGAGCCCGGCGTTGCCCGGGGTCGTCGTCTCCGAGGAAGGTCGTGACCGTCATGGGCTGCCCCACCACCGTGCGGCACGCGGGCCACCGCCGTCGGCGGCCCGCGTCCTCACGTCGATAGGTCTAGCTCGCCGTTTCAGTCGCGCGCACCTCGTCGGACCAGTCGCGCCACAGGTCGCCGTCCGGGTAGGCCAGGGCCAACTCGTCCGGGAGGGACTCCTCGGTCTTGTTGTAGCCGTAGATCGTGGCCTGGCGGATCACGTCGCTGGTGGTGTTCTGGCCCGCCATGTGCAGCATGTTGGCGTGCCACAGGACCACCGAGCCGCACGGCCCGTGGGTGTCCACGACCGGCGTGTCCTCCTTGATTTCGGAGATCGGCGGCGTGACGTAGCTGTCGAACTTGCCGCCGGAATGCCGCAGGCTCAGACAGTCGTCATTGGACGGGATGTCGCCGCGGTGCATGGCGGACCACCGGTCCCAAATCCGCTGGTGGCTGCCGGGCCAGAGATGCAGGCCGCCGGCGCCGAGCGGCAGGTCGTCGAAGTATGCCGCGATCGAGAGTCGCCGCCGGCTCTCGTACATGCCCTCGGCCGCGTGTGCCGAGGGGTACTTGGCGCTGGGCTGGACCTTGGCGTTTCGGTATTTGTTGACGCGGCCACCAGGGCTGTTGGGCAGCGTGCAGTAGAGCCCGCGTGATCCCTGGCCGGTGGCCCACACAGGACCGGTCTTGGGCAGGCGCAGCTGCTCGGTCTTGCGCGTGGCCTGGCCGAGCCAATTCCCGGCCTCCGGACCCAGGTGGACCTTCATGGTGGAGATGGTGTCCTCGGTCAGGAGGGCCGGACCGATGGTGGTGTTGGTCTCGTCCAGGCCGCCGGGCCACACGACCTCGCCGTCGCCCAGCAACTGTTGGGCGATGTCGAACATGGCGCGGGGCGCCAGATCGAGCAGCAGCTCTTCGGCGCCATTGCGGACGTAGAGCCGGTGGCCGCCGCCGGCGAAGTAGGGGTCGCCGCCGCCTTGGGGGCGCTGAAAGCCATCCCTCTCCTCATCGGAGAAAGGCAGCCATGTCGCGGGGTCATCCCGCTTCATGCTGGGTCGATGCTCGGCGATCAGCTCCCACATCTGCTCGCGGGTCTGGCGGCAGAGCTCGGGGTCGAGCACTGCCGGCAAGACCAGTAAACCGTCGCGCTTGAACTGGGCGATCTGCTCGGGGGTGAGCCGCGGAACTTGCGCCACGCTGGAGAATGGCGTTGCCATGGGATCCCTGCCTCGTTGAGAGACGAGTTGGCGGGTGCCTGATTATGACTTATGGACGTGCGGCTGGGGAGCGCAACTTCAAGGCGCGCCGGCACATTGTCGCTGAAGCTCTGGATCCCAAAGCGAGCCAGGGCCGCTGCCCAGGTGCCGACGACGGCTGGCACGCAGGCCCGCAGATAGCCGTCGCCGGGGATGAGGTCCATGCCCTGCTCGCGACACCAGTCGATGGTGAAGGCCTGCGCCGACCAGCCCATGCCGCTAGGCGCGTAGGCCCGGCGCTCACGCGCCGATTAGATCAGCGTCGGCACCTCGCCCGCCAGCCCGTTGCTCTGCGGCTCGAGCAGGTTGAGGCAAAAGCACATGGCCGCGGCGGCATCGATGGCGTTGCCGCCCTGCTCCATGATGCGGAAGCCGGCGGCCGTGGCCAGATAGTGGCCCGAGGTGACGACGCCGCGCCGGCCCATCACGACCGGGCGCGCGGCATGCGCCGGACGCTGCGTCGGGCTGTCGTCCCCCAGGAAGGTTGTGACCGTCATGGGCTGCTGGACCATCGCGCGGCACGCAGGCCACCCCGTTTGGCGGCCTGCGTGCTCGCGTCGATTGGTCTAGCTTGCCGTTTCGGTCGCGCGCAGCTCGTCGGACCAGTCGCGCCACAGGTCGCCGTCCGGGTAGGCCAGCGCCCGCTCGTCCGGCATTGATTCCTCGGTCTTGTCGTAGGCGTAGATCGTGGCCTGGCGGATGATGTCGCTGCTCGTGTTCTGCCCCGCCATGTGCAGCATGTTGGCGTGCCAGAGGACCACCGAGCCGCAAGGTCCGTGGGTGTCCACGACCGGCGTGTCTTCCTTGATCTCCGAGATCGGCGGCGTGACGTAGCCGTCGAACTTGCCCGCGGAATGCCTCAGGCTCAGCCAGTCGTCGTTGGACGGGATGTCGCCGCGGTGCATCGCGGACCACCGGTCCCAAATCCGCTGATGGCTGCCGGGCCACAGGTGGAGGCCGCCGGCGCCAAGCGGCAGGTCGTCGAAGTAGGCTGCGATCTGGAGCCGCCGCCGGCTCTCATACATGCCTTCCGCCGCGTGAGCCGAGGGGTACCTGGCGCTCGGCTGGACCTTGGCATACGGATATTTGTTGACGCGACCGCCCGGGCTGTTGGGCAGCGTGCAATAGAGACCGCGCGATCCCTGGGCGGTCGCCCACACGGGACCGGTCTTGGGCAGGCGCACCTGTTCGGTCTTGCGCGTAGCCTTGCCGAGCCACTTGTCGGACTCCGGCCCCAGGTGGACCTCCATGCTGGTGATGTGGTCCTCGGTCAAGAGCGCCGGACCGATGGTGGTGTTGGTCTCGTCGAGACCGTCCGGCCAAATGACCTCACCGTCGCCCAATAGCTGCTCGGCGACGTCGAACATGGCGCGCGGCGCCAGGTCGAGCAGCAGCTCTTCGGCGCCGTTGCGAATGTAGAGCCGGTGACCGCCGCCGCCGAAGTAGGGATCGCCGCCCTCGTCGGGCCGCTTGTAGCCTTCGCGCTCCTCGTCGGAGAAGGGCAGCCAGGTCGCGGGGTCGTCCCGCTTCATGCTGGGGCGGTGCTCCGCGATCAGCTCCCACATCTGCTCGCGGGTCTGGCGGCAGAGCTCCAGGTCGAGCACTGCCGGCAGCACCAGGAAGCCGTCGCGCTTGAACTGGGCGATCTGCTCGGTCGTGAGCCGCGGAACCTGCGCCACGTTGGGGGTAACGGTTGCCATGTGACCCTGCCTCGTAGAGAGACGAGTGTGCGGATGCCCGATTATGGCCTATGGATGCGGAATTGGGGAGCACTTTCGCCGGCTGCGCCGCCGAATTTTCTAGTCCGACGCATGCAAACAGCCAAGCGGCGGCAGCCACTCGGATCAAGCATTCCGAATGCCCCGGCGCGATAACCGGAGGTTCTCCCGCGACCGTGGACTTGACCGGTCCTGGCCACATCAGATTTTCTTGCCCGACCCGCCGGCGTGGCACGGTACGCAGGGTTGTGGCGCAACTGACGGTGGCTTGGTATGCGTCTCGATGAGTTGGACCTGAAACCCGAAGACTATTCCCCCAAGCCGCCGGCCGGGCGGCGGCTCAAGATCGGCATCGTGGGCTGCGGCGCCATCACCAATTCGGCCCACCTACCCGCCTACCGCGACTTCGGCTTCGAAGTGGTCGCCTGCATGGACATCGATCCCCAAGCCGTCGAATCGACCCGGGCCCGCTGGGGCATCCCACGTGGCAGCACGAATCTGAACACGCTGCTGGACGATCCAGAGGTTGAGGTGGTGGACCTGGCCGTGCACGCCAGCGTGCGACCGGCGGTCCTCCCCAAGATCGCTGCGGCAGGCAAGCCGATCATCTCGCAGAAGCCGTTCGCCATGGAATGGACGGCCGCCAAGCAGATGGTCCGGAGCGTCGAGCAGGCGGGTGTGCCGCTGATGATCAACCAGCAGGCGCGCTGGGCGCCCGCCCATCGCGCCATCAAGGTGCTGATCGACCGCGGCGTCTGCGGCCCGCTCTACAGCGTGGCCCACGTGCGGCGGTCCTGGCAGGACCATCCAGACCGTTGGTGGCGCCACCTGAAGGACTTCAACACCCTGGACCACGGCATCCACTACGTTGATCTGGCTCGCTACTTCACCGGACATTCGCCCGACGCCGTGAGCTGTGCGACCGCCCAGGTCCCGGGTCAGCGCGCGGTCTCACCGCTGTGCCACTCGCTGCTCATGCACTTCGACAGCGGCGATCTGGTATGCACCGAGCATTTCAACAACATCGTGCCCAGCCCGGCGGCTCACTCCGACACCTGGTATCTGGATGGGGCAGAGGGCTCGATCGTGGGTACACCTAATTGGGTGGAGGCCTCCCGCAAGGAGGAGCCGGAACGCCGTGTGCGGTTTCCAATCGAGGGCCGGTGGTTCCCGGACGCCTTCGGTGGCAGCATGGCCGAGATGATGACGGCGGTGACGGAACGTCGCGAGCCCCTGACCTCGGGCCGCGACAACCTGAATTCGATCAAGACTGCCTTCGCCGCCGTCAGAAGCAGCGAGGAAGTACGCACCGTGCGTCTGAGCGAGTTCGACTGAGTTCGTGCCGGATGAGGTGGACCTGCGCGATCCGAACGGCTCTATGTGGCGAGAATGGTCAAACGAGGCGCGCCTGATCGCGGCGGCACGGTAGCCGTACTGACCACAACGGTGAGAGTGAGCTAACCCTCTTCGGGGAGCAGCACAATCCGCACGTAGCGGTCGTCGGTGAGGTAGAGTCGAGCCGCGGCGGAGACTTGCTCCAAGGTCACGGCATCCAGCCGCTCTTCGAAGTCGACGATCGCCGAGAACTCCCCATCCCGCTGCACCGCCGCCTCGATCTGATTGACCCAGAAGCTGTTGTCGCGCAGCTGCTCCTCGCGGGGTGTGCGCAGCAGCTCCTTGACCGTGTCCAGGTAGTCCTGCTCACCACCGTCGCGCAGCCAATCGATTTCTTCCCCGACCGCCTCAAAGAGCTCGTCTGCACGGGCGGGATCGCTGCCGAAGATGACATAGAGCAAGTACTCAGGGTCCGGAAACAGACTGGCTCGGGAGATCGCGCCGATGCTGTAAGTGCCACCGAGCGCCTCTCGCAATCGCTCGCGCAACCGGATCTGGAGCATCTCCGCCACCACCGTGAGCGTGAGCGCCTCCTGGCGACTCCACTCCATGTCTCCGGCGAAGAGCACCGCCGTCCTGCTCCGAGGTTCGATGCCGCTGCGGACGACGTGCTCCTCCAGCCCCGGCGGTGGATCGACCCCGACGTCCCGCCACTGCTCGACACGCCCGGTGCTCGGCAGGCTGGCCAAATAGGTAGCCGTCAACGATCGCAGGGTGTCCCAGTCGAAGGCGCCGACGAACACGAAGGTGGCGTCGCCCAGGTCCGCAAACCGGTCCGCGTAGACGGCTTCGGCGCGCTCCAAGCTGAGCTCGTCCAGCAGCTCGAGCGTGAGCGGTCGCCGGCGGAAGTGCTTTTGGCTTAGCACGGTGTTCAGCGCGTCGGAGAACACGGCGTCGGGTTGGTCGGCGCGCGTCTCGGCGACGCTGCGCAGGCTGGTCTCGTAGTTCGAGAAGTACACCGGGTCCAGCCTGGGCGCGGTGGCATATAGGTTGATCAGTTGAAACAGCGTTTCCATGTCTTCGGGTGACGTGCGTCCGTTGAAGCCCTCGAACAGCTCGCTGATATAGGGCGAAACGGAAACCCGCTTGCCGGCGAGCAGCTTGTCCAGGGTCACGTTGTCGTGCGGACCGACGCCGCTGCCCGAAACCAAAGCTGGCGGCGTATAGGCGGACACATGGTCCGCGTCGTCTACCAGCGAGTGCCCGCCCGGACTGAACGCGCCAAATATGACTTCGTCATTCTTAAAGTCGGTCTGCTTGGCAATCACGGTGATCCCGTTGGACAGCGTCCACTTGACGGCGTCGATGGATTCGATGGCTTCTTCACTGGTGATGCTGCCCGCCGTCGGAATGGCGGCCATCAGCGGCACGTCGGCCACCTCGTCCTCGTATGGTTCAACCTCGAGCGTGTCGGCTGCCGCGAGTTGCGCCTGCAACTCCGACTCCAAGTCATCATCCGACTTGCCGTCAGTGCCTTCGGGCCGCATAACCAGGAGCACCGTATTGCCAGGCTCGCTCCAGGAAGCTGCCACGGCGTCGACCTCCGCCAGCGAAATCTGCGGCAGCAGCGCCTGGTACAGCGCCCACTCGGCCTCTACGCCGGGAACCGGAATTCCGCTCAGAAAGTGGTCCGCGTACTCCCGGGCCAGATTGGCCGACTCCAACTGATCCCGCTCCTTGTACACGCGTTCCGCGGCGCTCAACAGGTTGGTCTTTTCGCGAGCCAACTCGCTCTCGGTAAACCCGTGTTGTCGAGCGCGCTGCGTCTCCTCCAGCAGAGCCGCAAACCCTGGCTCGACGGCGTCCTGCTCCACCCACGCCCCGAACTGCACGAGGTCCACCGCCTCGACGAATGACCCACGCACGCCGCTGGCGCCTAGATACGGGGGATCCTCAACCTGACCTCGCTCAAACAGACGCGCATTGAGCATCATGAAGGCCAGCCGATCCACCACGATGCGCCGCAGCGCCGCCACGTCGTGGCCCGATTCGGGCGGGAGCTTTCGCAGCAGGAACATCTGCGTACCCGGCGCCTCGGGATCGCTGAACACGTTGACCCGCGGCTCCTCATGCTCGGGCACGCCATAGCGAGGCCGATCGGTTGGAGATCCGACGGCGGCGCTCGCCTGGCCGGCCTCACCCTCCGGGGGCGGAGCGAAGTATTGCCGCACCTTGGCCTCGATCACCTCGGGGTCGAAGTCCCCCACGGCGATCACGGCCATCAAGTCGGGCCGATACCAGCGCTCGTAGAACTCTCGCAGGCGCTCCACGGGTGCGTTTTCGATGATCTCCGGCAGCCCAATTGGGCTTCGCTCGGTATAGCGAGAGTCGCCAAAGATCAGCGGAAACCAATTGTCCTGAAAACGCGCTCCAAAACCCCGGCTTATGCGCCACTCTTCCAGGATGACGCCACGCTCCAACTCCACTTCTGCGGGATCCAACGTAATGGCGAAGGCCCAGTCGCTAAGGATCTGAAACGCCGTCTCGAGAATCTCCGGATCGTCAGTTGGAATCTCGAGGAAATATTGGGTGGAGTCGAAGCCCGTTGAAGCGTTCAGATCGGCGCCAAACGTACTGCCGATTGACTCCAGGTATTCGACGATTTGCTGCTTCTCGAAGCGTTCGGTGCCATTGAACGCCATGTGTTCGACGAAATGGGCGAGCCCGCGCTGTTCCTCCTCCTCGAGGATCGAGCCGGCCTTCACAATCAGCGACAGGTGGGCCCGCTCACGCGGCTCCTCGTTGTGCTTGACGTAGTAGACCAAGCCGTTGCTCAAGGTGCCGCGAACCACGGTGGGATCGAAAGCCAGCGGCGCGTCGGGGTCGGTTGGCACGGCAACCGCGGCCGTGGGTTCGGGAGTCGGGGTTGGCGTGGGCTCCGGAGTTGGCGTTGGCGTTGGTTCGGGAGTCGGGGTCGGTGTGGGTTCGGGCGTTGGTGTCGGCGTGGGTTCGGGCGTTGGCGTCGGTGTGGGTTCGGGAGTCGGCGTCGGTGTGGGTTCGGGAGTCGGCGTCGGCGTGGGTTCGGGCGTTGGCGTCGGTGTGGGTGTGGGTTCGGGAGTCGGCGTCGGCGTTGCGGGTACCGGCGTTGAGGTGGCCGTCGGCGCCACCGTCGCCGTTGGGGTGGCGACCAGCGACGCGACGGTGGCCGTCGGGGGCGGATCCGGGGTGGGCGGAAGCGTATCGCCGCAGCCCGCCAGCACCACGGCCAATAGCGCGATACAGGCAATGACGATCGATGACTTCAGGAGTGCACGCATGGATCTCACTTCTCAGTGCTCATCCGAACGCCCGGCGACCGTTGTCGATCTTCAGGGAGTTTTCCGTGGTGCAAACGGCACGGGCGACGCCGTTAAGGCGCGCGATCGTAACAGTCTGATCGGCCACCGAGCAGTTGGCCTCAGTCGGCACCTGTCTCCCTTGGAATCGATCTCTGCCCAACACCAGACCTGCACCTCTGATCCATGCGGTCTGTGGCGTGGAGCAATCGGGCCACACCTACCTTGCAGCACCGTCGTCGCTCGTTCGGTACGTCTTCGTCCAGTACGCGGCTAGATTGACGACGTCTCGCGAGCCACATCTTGACAAGGGGCAGGTGCGCGGAATTCGCTCCCCCTCAAGCCGGCGGCGAAGGCCGCTGGGCAAGCTTTCATTTGCCCGGTGACGATCGGGCCCGGTCCCGACGGTGGAGGACACGCCCGCGATGAGCCGGACAGCGACCTGGCCGATCTCGGTCTGCCGTCCTGCGGCGGGAGCTGATGCTCGGGCGTCGCGGTCGCGGTATCCCATAGGGTAGATTGGCACCCCTGTCGCAGGTGGAGTAGCGCCCATGGATTGCGACTCGGGCAGATTGCCCAACTCTGGGGACGGCTTCTGGGAAGCACCGGGATGCCCACCACCGAAGGCGTGAGCGCCGGGACGCACCTCCGCCTCCGTGAGCGTTCGTACGGGCTGCGTTTCACGCTCGCGGTCCTGGCCATCGCCGCCGGGGCCGCGCTGGCCATCGGGCCGTCTGCCAGAAGCGCTGGACTGTGCGGGCGTGGCCCTCGACGACGGCTGCCTCTTCACCATCACCGGCGGTGACACGACCGATCCCAACGACGGCTTCGCCGTGACCAACGCCGACGACGTGCCGCTGTGGGACTTCGTCCGCGAGCGCGACCTCCAGGCCATCGGCTATCCCATCAGCCAGCGCTGGGTCAACGGGCCCTTCACCCTCCAGGCCTTCCAGAAGGTCATCCTCCAGTGGGACCCCGGCAAGAGCCGCATGAACTACTACAACACCCTCGACGTGCTGGCGAACCGCTACCCCGAGGTTGAGCTGCCCAACGTCCCACTCCACCAGGTGCTCGAAGCCGATCGGGGCGCCGACTTCGCCACCATCACCCAAAACCACCTGGCGCTGCTGGACCAGAACGCCGCGATCAAGGCGCGGTTCCTCAGCGAGCCGGACTGGCTGAACCTCTACGGCCTGCCGATCCGCTATGAGGAGCGGGAGGTCAACGGCAATCCGCAGGGCCTGCAGATGCTGCGCGCGCAGCGCACGGTGTTCGTGATCTGGAACGTGCCGGCGCCGGGGACCACCGTCGGTCGGGTGAACCTGCAAAACGTGCCCGACAAGGTCAAGAAGCTGAGCAACGTGATCATTCCCGACGGGGCCAAGGCGCCGGTGCTGGCGAGTCAGGTGGCGGCATTGCCGGTGTTCGCGCTGGGGACGCCGCCAGCACGTCCGGCTCCGACGACGTCCGGCGGGTGGATCGCGGTCAGCGCCGGCGACCGTCACACCTGCGGCATCCGCACCGACGGCACCGTCGCCTGCTGGGGCAGCAACACCAATGGGTACGGAACCTACCGCGGCCAGGCTGACCCTCCAGCTGGCACCTTCACCGCCATCAGCGCCGGGCCCAACCATACGTGCGGCGTGCGGACTGATGGGACCGTCGAATGCTGGGGCGCAAACTACAGCGGTCAGTCGCAGCCGCCCGCAGGCACGTTTCAATCCCTGACCGCGGGCAGCGCGCACTCGTGCGGTGTGCACACCGACGGGACCGTGGCCTGCTGGGGATACAACGACGACGGACAAGCCACCCCGCCGCCGGGCGAATTCGTCTCTGTCAGCGCGGCATTCGCCTACACATGCGGCGTGCGTACGGACGGCACCGTCCAATGCTGGGGCGACGCGGACAATGATGCAGCCACGCCGCCGCCCGGCACATTTGTCGCCGTGAGCGCCGAGACCAGCCGCGCATGCGGCGTTCGCACGGACGGCTCCATGATCTGCTGGGGCAGTCCGTTCGGCCTGGAGGTATTGCCGGGCGCATTCCAGTCCATCAGCATCGGCGGCTTTGGTACGTGCGGCGTGCGCCCCGACAGCACGGTGGTCTGCGGGCAGACCTTTCTATTCTTCGGCAACTACGCGCCGCCACGCGGCTCGTTCGCCTCGGTCTCCCTTGGTGGCGCGCACGCCTGCGGCCTCCGGGTCAGCGGAGAAATCACATGTTGGGGCTACGGCGACGGCCGAATCACGCCTCCCCCGGGCGCGTTCACCGGCCTGAGCACCGGCTACGGTCACGTTTGCGGGGTGCGCCCCGCCGGCGCGGTCGATTGCTGGGGGGCGCAGCTGCAGAAAGAGCCCTTTTCCCCGTCCGGCGCGTTCGCTGCCGTCAGTGGCGGGGACCACTACGCCTGCGGACTTCGGACCGACGGCGTTGTTGAGTGTTGGGGATTCGACTATCACGATCAGACCACGCCCCCGATCGGTGTGTTTGCCTCGATTAGCGCGGGAGACAGTCACGCCTGCGGCGTTCGCCCAGACGGCGCGGTGGCCTGCTGGGGTAACGACGGTGATGGCCAGGCCAGCCCAGCTTCGGGCGTCTTCACCTCTGTCAGCGCCGGCGGCTACGGGATTTCCGGCCACACCTGCGGTGTGCGTCCCGATGGCGCGGTCGAGTGCTGGGGATCCGACAATGCCGGCCAAGCCACGCCACCGGCTGGGGTTTTCAGTTCCGTTAGCGCTGGGGGCGCGCACACGTGCGGCGTGCGCCCCGACGGCACCGTCGCCTGCTGGGGTGTTCACAGCAACTTTCGCGACTTTGCGGACCAGGTTGACCCTCCCGCCGGGACCTTCGCCTCCGTGAGCGGTGGTGAGGCGCACACCTGTGGCGTGCGCACCGACCGCACCGTCGCCTGCTGGGGACATAACGTCGACGGCCGGGACTCCCCCCCGGCCGGCAGCTCCATCTCACTGAGCGCCGGACCCGACCACACGTGCGGCGTGCGCGTCGACGGAACCGTGGCTTGCTGGGGAGCGAACACGTTCGGCCAAGCTGCTCCGCCGCCGGGAACCTTTAGCTCGGTCAGCGCCGGCACGGCGCACACCTGCGGCGTCCGCACCGACGCCGTCATCCTCTGCTGGGGCCGCGGCAAGTATGGCGTGGCCTCGCCGCCACCGGGTGCCTTCACCTCGATCAGCATGTTGGGCCGTGTCGGCTGCGGGGTCCGACCCGACGCTACCGTCGACTGCTGGGGCGCTGTCGACGACAGCGCGGCCGCCACCCCGCCGGCCGGTGCCTTCACCTCGGCGAGCGCCGGCATCGATCACGCCTGCGGCGTGCGCAACGACGGCTCGGTCGAGTGCTGGGGGTCCGATGAGCATGACAAAACCTCGCCTCCGCCCGGAACCTTCACGGCGGTCGGCTTGGGCTGGGACCACACCTGTGGCATCCGCACCGGCGGGGCCATTGCCTGCTGGGGATTGGCCGACAATGGCCGCACGCAGGCGCCACCGGGGAGGTTCGCCTCGCTGAGCGCCGGGGATTACTACACCTGCGCCGTGCGGGCGGACGGCACCGTGGTCTGCTGGGGAGCCGATCTCTACAAGACCGGCGTGGCTGCGCCGCCGACCGGTACCTTCGCCTCAGTGAGCGCTGGTCTTTCTTCCCACACCTGTGGCGTGCGCACCGACGGCACCGCCGCCTGCTGGGGCTTGAACGATGAAGGACAGGCCTCCCCGCCGCCCGGCCCGTTTGCTTCGGTAGTCGTCGGTCGACGTTTCAGCTGCGGTCTGCGCCCCGACGGTACTGCCGTCTGCTGGGGCTTTGACGACGGCCGCGCCACGCCGCCGGCATGACCATTCGCGTCGGCCCGCCTGGCCCGGATTCGCCAGTACCAACTGAGGCCACGTCGAGGTGGACCCGGGGCGAGCCAATACATGTGATTCGTGCGGTGATCGCAGCGCTGGCCGTGGCGCTCGCGCTGACCGCCTGGCCCTCGGCCGGGGCGCTGGACTGCGAAGGCGTCACCCTCGACGACGGCTGCCTCTTCACCATCACCGGCGGCGACACGACCGATCCCAACGACGGCTTTGCCGTGACCAACGCCGACGACGTGCCGCTGTGGGACTTCGTCCGCGAACGCGACCTGCAGGCCATCGGCTATCCCATCAGCCAGCGCTGGGTCAACGGCCCCTTCACCCTCCAGGCCTTCCAGAAGGTCATCCTGCAGTGGGACCCCGGCAAGAGCCGCATGAACTACTACAACACCCTCGATGTGCTGGCGAACCGCTATCCCGAGGTCGAGCTGCCCAACGTCCCACTCCACCAGGTGCTCGAAGCCGACCGGGGCGCCGACTTCGCCACCATCACCCGCAACCACCTGGCGCTGCTGGACCAGAACGCGGCGATCAAGGCGCGGTTCTCAGCGAGCCCGACTGGCTGAATCTCTACGGGCTGCCGATCCGCTACGAGGAGCGCGAGGTCAACGGCCATCCGCAGGGCCTGCAGATGCTGCGGGCGCAGCGCACGGTCTTCGTGATCTGGAACGTGCCGGCGCCGGGAACCACGGTGGGCCGGGTGAACCTGCAGAACGTGCCGGACAAGGTGAAGAAGCCTGAGCAACGTGATCATTCCCGGATGCGGCCAAGGCGCCGGTGCTGGCAGACTCAGGTGGCGGAGTTGCCGGTGTTCTCGCTGGAGACGCCTCCGGCGCGGCCGGCGCCGCCGGCGACGGTGCCGACCGCGGACCGCGCGGCGCTGGTCGCGTTCTTCCACGCGACTGACGGTCCCAACTGGACGACTAATACCAACTGGCTGAGCGACGCGCCGCTCGGCGACTGGCACGGCGTCGCCACCGACCTCAATGGCAGGGTTACCGCACTGCGCTTGGAGGCCAATCAGCTACGGGGCGAGATCCCAGCCGACCTGGGCCAGCTCGCCAACCTGCTGGAGCTGTCCCTCAAAGGCAACGAGCTGCGGGGAGCGATCCGCCGGAACTCGGCAACCTCGCCAAGCTGCTCTGGCTGTGGCTCGACGGCAACCAACTCAGCGGCGCGATTCCGCCCGCTTTGGGCCGCCTCGCCAACCTGCAATTGCTGCACCTCAACGACAATCAACTCAGCGGCACGATTCCAGCGGAGCTGGGCGGCCTCGCCAACCTGACGCTGTTGGATCTCAGCGCCAACCGATTCCAGGGGTCGATCCCAGCCGCCTTGGGCCGTCTCGCCAAGCTGGAACGGCTGGCGCTCCAGGAGAATCAACTCAGCGGGGCCATGCCGCCCGAGCTGGGCAGCCTTCACCGCGTGGAATGGCTGGGAATCAATGACAACCAGCTCAGCGGGCCAATCCCGTCCCAATTGGGACGCCTCGCCAGGGTGCGCCGGCTCTACCTCAATGGCAACCAGTTGACGGGCCCGATTCCGGTCGAGCTGGCCAACCTCGGCAGTCTGTATGGGCTGTATCTCAACGACAACCGGCTGACGGGCTCGATCCCGCCGGAGTTGAGCCGACTCGCGGACCTGACCTCGCTGCATCTCCACGGCAACCAGCTGAGCGGCGCCATCCCGCCGGAGCTGGGCACCCTCTACGACCTGCGCGAGCTGCGGCTCGACTACAACCAGTTGACCGGCGCCATCCCACCCGAGTTGGGCAACCTCTACGACTTGCTATGGCTCGGGCTCAGCGACAACCAGTTGAGCGGCGAAATTCCAGCCGAGCTGGGCCGCTACTCCCGGCTGAAAACTCTGCATCTCCAGAACAACCAGTTGCGCGGCGCGATCCCGCCGGAACTGGACAACCTGACCAATCTGGAGATGTTGTTCCTCGGCGGCACCAACCGATACACAGGGTGCGTCTCCGAGCACCTGGCGGGCGCACCGCACAACGACTCGGCCGAGCTCAATATCCCCCTCTGCGGCCCTGCCGACAGGTCACCGGACCGAGCCGTGCTCATCGCGCTCTACCACGCGACCAACGGGCAACGCTGGAGCAACCAGGGCAATTGGCTCACCGAGGCGCCGATCAGCGAATGGCGGGGCGTGACCACGGACGGCGGCCGGGTCACGGAACTGCGGCTCGGTTGGAACAGACTGAGCGGAGAAATTCCGTCAGTGTTGGCCGAACTGCCCAGCCTGTCCGTGCTGACCCTTTCCGGCAACAAGCTGAGCGGGGAAATCCCGCCCGCGTTGGCCGACCTTTCGAGCCTGACGGTGCTGGAGCTTCGGAGTAACGACTTGAGCGGGGCGATACCGCCGGCATTGGGCCGCCTCGCCACGCTGACGGAGCTGGATCTCGCGGACAACGAGTTGGGCGGGGCGATCCCGCCCGAGCTGGGCAACCTCGTCAACCTGACCGAGTTGTACCTCTCCTACAACGAGCTCAGTGGGGCGATCCCGCCTGAAATTGGCCGGCTCGCGGCGTTGGGAACGCTGTCTCTCGGCGACAACCAGCTGAGTGGGGCAATCCCGCATGCGCTGGGCAACCTCTCCCAGCTGACAGGGCTGGAGCTCCACCGCAATCAACTCAGTGGGGCGGTCCCGCCGCAGGTAGGAAACCTGGTCAACCTGCAAACGCTGTATCTCAACGGGAACCAGTTGAGTGGGGCGATCCCGCCCGAGCTAGGCAAGCTCGTCAACCTGCAATCGCTGGAGCTTGCGGGTAACCAGATCAGTGGGGCAATTCCGCCGGAACTGGGCAATCTCACCAATCTGGCCTCGCTGTATCTCGATAACAACAAGCTCAGCGGAGCGATTCCGCCGGAATTGGGCCGGCTGTCGTACCTCACCCAATTGAGACTGAATGACAACGAACTGAGCGGAGCAATCCCGCCTGAGCTTGGCAACCTTGCCAATCTGGGTTCGATGAACCTCTATGACAACCAGCTCAGTGGGGCAATCCCGCGCGAGCTCGGAAGCCTCTCCAACCTGAAATCGCTGTATCTCTACGGCAATGCGTTGAGTGGCGCGATCCCGCCGGAGCTTGGGAAGCTCGCCAATCTGCAATCGCTGTATCTCTTCGAGAACCAGCTGAGCGGAGCGATCCCGCCGGAACTAAGCAACCTCGCACGGGTGACGAGGCTCTACCTCAATGGAAACGAGCTACGTGGGGCGATCCCGTCCGAGCTCGGCAATCTCGCCACCCTGAGAGATCTCAACCTGAGCGACAACCAGCTAGGTGGGGCGATCCCGCCGGAACTTGGCAATATCACCGGCCTCAATAAGTTGGACCTTAGTGACAATCAGCTCGGTGGAGCGATCCCCCCGGAGTTGGCCAGGCTGCGCAACCTGGATCAGCTGGACTTGCATGGCAACGCGTTGAGCGGGGCGATCCCGCCGGAGCTGGGCAACATGGCCGGCGTTTATACGTTGGACCTGGACCTTAGTGACAATCAGCTCAGCGGCGCGATCCCGCCAGCGTTGGCGAGTATTCCTTATCTGTTTCGGCTGAACCTGCGGGGCAACGCGTTGAGCGGGGCGATCCCGCCCGAGCTAGGCAGCCTCAGCAGCCTGCGTGAGCTGGATCTCAGCGCCAACCAGTTCAGCGGGCCGATCCCGGCGGCGTTGTCTCGCCTCTACAGCCTGCGTGAGCTGGATCTCAGCGGCAATCGGCTCAGCGGGCCAATCCCGCGGGAGTTGGGCGGCCTTGATCGGCTGGAGGTGCTGAACCTCGCGGGCAACCAGCTCAGCGGGAAAATCCCGTCGACGCTGGGCACTCCCGATAGCGTGGCCGCCCAAGTCACCGGGGAAAACCCCTCAGTGTTGGGCAGTCCCCAATACATGGCCGAGCTGCCGCTTGAGGCGACCCAGTTGAGCAATCCGGTTACGCCCGACACGCCCACCATCGCAAGGCTGGCGGTGTTGGATCTCAGTGGCAACCAACTCACGGGTCCAATCCCGTCGACGCTGAGTGGTCTCATCGAGTTGGAGGAACTCCGGCTTCAGGCGAACCAGTTGAGCGGGCCGATCCCGACCGCGCTGGGCCGCCTCTCCAAGCTGACCGCGCTGTGGCTCGCCGACAACCAGCTGAGCGGCGCGATCCCGCTTGAGCTGCGTCGGCTCAACAACCTGGAAGAGCTGTTCCTCGGCGGAAGCAATCAGCTCACGGGGTGCGTGCCGGCGAGCTTGCGCGATGTAGCAAACAACGACCTGGCCGCGCTTGGTCTGCCGTCCTGCGGCGCCAATTGAGCCCCACGTGTCACAGCGGCGGGCAGCCGCGACCGACGGCGATGCGCCGGCTCTGCCGAGCCATCGGCGACGGTGCGTGCAGCGCCGGCAGCGACGCACAGGCCCGTCGCCACTCCCGCCAAGACGGGAGTGCGTGGAGTAGATTGACAGCCCCTGGCTGGTTGGACGGTGCGCGGCGGGCTGCCAGGCTCTCGGCCGACAGATGAGGGGCGGAATGCCGAAGCTCCACAGCCGCGACTATTGGCGACGGCTGCGCGCGGTGTTCCTGGTTCTGGCCATCGCCGCCGCTGCCACGCTGGCCGTCGGGCCGTCAGCAGGGGCATTGGACTGCGAGGGCGTCGCCCTCGACGACGGCTGTCTCTTCACCATTACCGGCGGCGACACGGACGATCCGAACGACGGCTTTGCCGTCACCAATGCCGACGACGTGCCGCTCTGGGACTTCGTCCGCGAACGCGACCTCCAGGCCATCGGCTATCCCATCAGCCAGCGCTGGGTCAACGGGCCCTTCACCTTCCAGGCCTTCCAGAAGGTCATCCTCCAGTGGGACCCCGGCAAGAGCCGCATGAACTACTACAACACCCTCGACGTGTTGGCGAACCGGTATCCCGAGGTGGAGCTGCCCAACGTCCCACTCCACCAGGTGCTCGAAGCCGACCGGGGCGTCGACTTCGCCACCATCACCCAGAACCACTTGGCGCTCTTGGGCCAGAACGCGGCGATCGAGGAGCGGTTCCTGAGCGAGCCGGACTGGCTGAATCTCTACGGGCTGCCGATCCGCTACGAGGAGCGTGAAGTCAACGGCAACCCTCAGGGTCTGCAGATGCTGCGCGCCCAGCGGACGGTCTTCGTGATCTGGAACGTGCCGGCGCCGGGAACCACCGTGGGCCGGGTGAACCTGCAGAACGTGCCCGACAAGGTGAAGAAGCTCAGCAACGTGATCATTCCGGATGCGGCCAAGGCGCCGGTGGCGCCGGACGCCGTCGCCGATTTGCCGGTGTTCTCGCTGGGAACGCCCCCGGCGCGGCCGGCTCGGACTGCCTCCGACGGCTGGATCGCCGTCAGCGCTGGGGAACACTACACCTGCGGCATTCGCACCGATGGCACCGTTGCCTGCTGGGGGAGCAACACCAGGTTTGGAACCTACTTCGGCCAGGCCGACCCTCCGGCTGGCACCTTCACGGCAATCGGCACCGGCCGCGACCATACCTGCGGCGTGCGCACCGATGGGACCGTCGAATGCTGGGGTGCGGATTACAGCGGTCAACTGCAAGCGCCCGAGGGCACGTTTGAGTCCTTGAGCGCCAGCAGCTGGCACACATGCGGCGTGCGCACCGACGGCACCGTCGCCTGCTGGGGTCGAAACGACGACGGCGAGTCCACGCCGCCGGCCGGCGAATTCTCCTCCGTCAGCGCGTCTTTCTCGAACACCTGCGGGGTTCGGACCGACGGGACCCTCGAATGCTGGGGAGACGATAACGACGGCAAGTTCGTGCCGCCCGCCGGCACGTTCGTCGCCGTGAGCATGGAGTCCCTCCACGCATGCGGCGTCCGCACGGACGGCGCCATTGCCTGCTGGGGATATGTGAGAGGTGGGACCGTGTTGCCAGGCGCGTATCGGTCCATCAGCCTCGGTGATTTCCATGCGTGCGGGGTGCGCACCGACGGCGCCGTGGTCTGCGGGGGATTGGATCTATCCGGCCAATCCTCGCCGCCGCCGGGCGAGTTCACATCGGTCTCCGTTGGGGATGTGCACAGCTGCGGTCTCGGGGTCAGCGGCGATATCGTCTGTTGGGGCTACGACGACGGCCGCGCCACGCCACTGCCGGGAACGTTCGTCTCCCTGACCGCGGGCGACGAGCGCGTCTGCGGGATCCGCCGCGACGGCGCCGTCGGCTGCTGGGGACGGGGGCTAAGGGGCGAGCTGTTTGCTCCGGCTGGCGAATTCTCCGCAGTCAGCGGCGGGCGATACGACACCTGCGGACTTCGGACGGACGGCGTTCCGGAGTGTTGGGGGTTTAACTACACACCCGAGCCGACGCCCGCGGCGGGCGTGTTCACCGCGATCAGCGTCGGTTCCTGGCACACCTGCGGCGTGCGCGCCGACGGCACCGTCGCCTGCTGGGGCAACAACGACGAGGGTCAGGCTACTCCTCCTTCAGGCATCTTCACCTCGGTCAGCGCCGCCAGCACCTACCGCGGCCACACCTGCGGCGTGCGCACCGATGGCACGGTCGAATGCTGGGGATCCGACAGCAGCGGCCAGGCTGCGCCGCCGTCCGGCGCCTTTTCCTCGGTGAGCGCCGGCGGCTCGCACACCTGCGGCGTGCGCGCCGACAGCACCGTCGCCTGCTGGGGCCTCGATGAGTATTTCGGCGACACCGCGGGCCAGGCCGACCCGCCCGCCGGATCATTCATTTCCGTCAGTGCCGGGGCGGCGCACACGTGCGGCGTGCGCACAGACGGGAACGTGGCCTGTTGGGGATACAACCCTGACGGCCGAGCCACTCCTTCGGCCGGCGCTTTCGCATCTGTCAGCGCCGGCCCCGACCACACCTGCGGCGTGCGCGCCGACGGCACAGTGGCGTGCTGGGGGTCGAACACCCTCGCCCAATCCGTGCCGCCTCCCGGCGTGTTCACCTCGGTGAGCGCCACCGACGGACGCACCTGCGGGGTGCGTGGCAACGGCGCCCTGACCTGCTGGGGACGGGGCCCGACCGGTGTGCACACGCCGCCGCCGGGCGCCTTTGCCTCGGTGAGCATCAGTTCCGATCAAAGCTGCGGGGTCCGACCCGACGGCACGGTCGAATGCTGGGGCGAGAGTCGAGAAGGCGCAGCCAACCCGCCGCCCGGCACGTTCTCTTCAGTCAGCGTTGGCGGTCTCGGCCTCGACTTCACCTGCGGCGTGCGCACCGACGGTTCGGTCGAGTGCTGGGGGTCTGACTTTTACGGCAAGTCCTCACCGCCGCCGGGCGCCTTCACGTCGATCGGCACCGGCTGGGACCACGGCTGCGGCATTCGCCCGAACGGGTCAGTGGCCTGTTGGGGCGAGAGCGACGACGGCAAGACGCAGGCGCCGCCCGGCACGTTCACCTCGCTCAGCGTCGGCGACAACCACACGTGCGCGGTGCGGGTGGACGGGACGATGGTCTGCTGGGGGTCGAACTTCGCCGAACAGGCCACGCCGCCCGCTGGTGCATTCACGTCGGTGAGCGCCGGTTTCTCCCACAGCTGCGGCGTGCGCACCGACGGCAGCGTCGCCTGCTGGGGCCGCAACGACGAAGGCCAGACATCGCCGCCGGCCGGTGAGTTCGCTGCCGTCACCGTCGGCGATAGTTTCAGCTGCGGCTTGCACCCCGACGGCACCGCGACCTGCTGGGGCTACGACGACGGCCGCACGACGCCGCCGGCATGACCATGAGCATCAGCAGATTCCTGCCGAACGCACCGGCGCCCGCTAAGCCGACGACAACGGGAGTTGGGGGCGGACCGATGCGTGGCCTGCGTGCCGCGTTGCTGGCGCTGGCGGCGCTCGCGCTGGTCGCCTGGCCCTCAGCCGGGGCGCTGGACTGTGCAGGCGTGGCCCTCGACGACGGCTGCCTTTTCACCATCACCGGCGGTGACACGACGGATCCCAACGACGGCTATGCCGTGACCAACGCGGACGGCGTGCCGCTCTGGGACTTCGTCCGTGAGCGGGACCTCCAGGCCATCGGCTATCCCATCAGCCAGCGCTGGGTCAACGGGCCGTTCACCCTCCAGGCCTTCCAGAAAGTCATCCTCCAGTGGGACCCCGGCAAGGCCCGCATGAACTACTACAACACCCTCGACGTGCTGGCGAACAGATATCCCGAGGTGGAGCTGCCCAACGTGCCGCCGCACCAGGTATTGGCGGCCGATCGGGGCGCCGACTTCGCCACCATCACGCAGAACCACCTGGCGCTGCTGGACCAAAACACGGCGATCGAGGCGCGGTTCCTGAGCGAACCCGACTGGCTGAATCTCTACGGGCTGCCCATCCGCTACGAGGAGCGGGAGGTCAACGGCAACCCCCAGGGCCTGCAGATGCTGCGCGCCCAGCGAACGGTGTTCGTGATCTGGAACGTGCCGGCGCCCGGGACCACGGTGGGCCGGGTGAACCTGCAGAACGTGCCGGACAAGGTGAAGAAGCTGAGCAATGTCATCATCCCTGACGGGGCCAAGGCGCCAGTGCTGGCAAGCGAGGTGGCTCAGTTGCCGGTGTTTTCGCTGGGGACACCCCCAGCGCCGCCAACTCCACCGCCCCCCACGTCCCGCGGGTGGATCGCCGTCAGCGCCGGCGCCAACCATACCTGTGGCATCCGCACCGATGGCACGGTCGCCTGCTGGGGCGACAACCGTTGGGGACAGGCCAACCCACCGGGCGGCACATTCACGACCGTCAGCGCCAGCTTCGGCCACACCTGCGGCATTCGGACGAATGGGAGAGTCGCCTGTTGGGGATATATCTATGCCGACTTGGCTGGTGAATTCATCTCCATCAGCTCCGGAATCTTCCACTCCTGCGGCGTGCGGATCGATGGCACCGTCGCCTGTTGGGGCGAGGAAAATGACTACGGCACCACCACGCCGCCAACCGGCGAATTCGCCTCAGTCAGCGCCGGCCGCGACTTCACCTGCGGGGTGCAGCGGGACGGCGGCGTCGTCTGCTGGGGCCGCAATGACTACGGCCAGGCCACGCCGCCAGCCGGCACGTTCACCTCCATCAGCGCGGGACGGTATTTCACCTGTGGGATACGCCCCAACGGTGTCGCTTCCTGCTGGGGACTTGACGAGTACGACCAGATCGTCCCGCCGTCCGGCGCGTTTGCCTTGATTTCCATCCGATACGACCACGCCTGCGGCGTACGCCCGGACGGCGGACGATCGCTTGCTGGGGACGCGACGAGTACGGCCTCGCGACGCCGCCGCCCGGTACGTTTCAGTCGGTCAGCGTCGGCGCCAGACACTCGTGCGCCGTTCGTAGCGACGGCGCCATGATCTGTTGGCGGTTTGACGACGGTCGGGCGACGCCGCCTGGTGGTTCCTTCACGTCGGTAAGCGCCGCTGAGACTCACGCCTGCGGCATCCGAATCGACGGGACCGTGGACTGCTGGGGAGCCAACGAATACGGCCAAGCCACTCCGCCGCCCGGTCCGTTCGCTTCGGTCAGCGCCGGCGGGACTCAAACCTGTGGTCTGCGCCCCGATGGGTCCGTGACCTGCTGGGGACGGGGTTGGCATGGCAAGTTCCTGCCTCGACCGCCGGACGGTTCGTTCGCCTCGGTCAGCGCCGGCTTGGACATTGCCTGCGGTGTGCGGTCGGACGGCACCGTCGAGTGCTGGGGGGACGACCAGAGTGCGTCCGTGCCGCTGTCTGGGGTCTTCACGTCCGTCAGCGTCGGGCGCGGGGACATTTGCGGCGTACGCAGCGATGCAACGGTCGAATGCTGGGGATGGCACGACGACGGTCGGGCCACGGCCTCGGCGAACAGGTTCAGGTCGGTAAGCGTCGGCTTTTGGCACACCTGCGGCGTGCGCACCGACGGCTCCGTCGTCTGCTGGGGATCAGACACCTCCGGCAGGGCCACGCCGCCACCAGGCGCCTTCGCCTCCGTCAGCACGGGGTGGCACCACACCTGCGGCATGCGCCCCAACGGCGACGTCGTGTGCTGGGGCAGCAGTGTTCACAGTGCGACCGCATCGCCGCCTGGCGCATTCGCCTCGATCAGCGCCGCTTCCACGCACACCTGCGGCGTGCGCACCGATAACACCGTCGCCTGCTGGGGCTTCGACTCCGGCGCCGCCACTCCGCCGTCATGACGCGGTTTACCTGCGCGGCGATCCTGGCGCTCACGGTGGCGCTCGCGCTGGCGTCACCGGCGGCGGCCCAATGGCCCAGGAGTTGCACCGAGCTCAGCGACACCCTGGAGACGCATCTTGGCTACCGCGTCAACGTTGGCTACTTCGAGGAGAACTACGGCTCGGACCCCGAGGAAGCCTGTCGGACCTATCACCGGCAAAACGTGCAGGGCATGTTCACCTGGGCATTCGACATCGACCCGGCCTCGATCCGTAAGCCGGTGCCGTGGCCGGCAACCTGCGTGGCGTTCAGAGACATCATGGAGGCGCAGCTGGGCGACGCGGACAAGGTGGGCATCTATCAGCGTGTGCACGGGGATGGTCCAACGGCCGAACGCGCCTGTCAGGCCGACCACCGGGACAACGTCCGTATATTGTTCGGCTGGGCGATTGACCTCGTGCCGTCCAATGAGTGGCTGGCGGTCAGCGTTGGTTCCGCGCACACCTGCGGCATCCGCACCAATGGATTTGTCACCTGCTGGGGAGGGAACTGGGACGGCCAGGCCGATTCACCGCTGGGCGCATTCGTTGCAATCGAAGCCGGCAACAACAGCTTCTGTGGGATACGCCCTGATGACACCCTGGCCTGTTGGGGCGGGGTCACCGAGCCCCCAAGCGGCTCGTTCTCTTCCGTCAGCGCTGGCTGGTTTCACGCCTGCGGGGTGCGCACCGACCGGACGGTGGCCTGTTGGGAATACCGCGAAAACGAGCGGTCCACGCCCCCGCCCGGCCAGTTCTTATCCGTGAGCGCGGGCGACAATCACACCTGTGGACTGCGTATCGACGGGACGGTGGCTTGTTGGGGAGGCATGGGCAGGTTCAGTTCGGGCGTAGCCGAGCCGCCGTCCGGCACGTTTACGGCCATCAGCGCGGGGTACAACGTTAACTGCGGTCTGCGCGACAGCGGCGCCGTTGAATGCTGGGGACGGCGCTTAGGCACGCCCCCGTCAGACGTCTTCGAGTCGGTCGCGGTCGGGTCCAGCCACGCCTGTGGGGTGCGCACCGACGGGACCCTCGCATGCTGGGGATCGGACGAAGGCGGCTTGGCCACGCCGCCTCCCGGCACGTTTCGCTCGGTCAGTGCAGGCGCAGGGCACTCCTGCGGTGTGCGCACCGACGGCGCCATTGTCTGTTGGGGAGCGAACCGCTATGGGCAAGCCGCGCCGCGGCCCAACAGCTTTGACTCCATCAGCGCCGGACACCAGCACACCTGCGGCGTGCGCACGAATGGCGACGTGGCCTGCTGGGGGGCAAACGACTCCGGCCAGTCCGCGCCGCCGCCGGGGGTCTTCACTGTCGTCAGCGCCGGCTCTTGGCACAGCTGCGGCGTGCGCGCCGACGGCACGCTCGCCTGCTGGGGAGCGAACGACGAGGGCCAGGCCGCACCGCCGACCGGGAGCTTTACCGCCGTCAGCGCCGGGCAATACCACAGCTGCGGCGTGCGCGGGGATGGTGCCATTGCCTGTTGGGGCTATGGCGGCGAAGGCCAAACGGCGGCACCGTCGGGCGCCTTCACCGCGATCAGCGTCGGCACCCGCCACGCCTGTGGCGTCCGCGCGAGCGGCGATGTCGCGTGCTGGGGGGCGAACGACGCCGGACAAGGCACGCCGCCGTCGGGGGCCTTTGCGGCCGTCAGCGCCGGTGACCTCCACACCTGCGGGTTGCGCGCGAGTGGTGATCTCGCGTGCTGGGGGGCGAACGACGTCGGGCAGGCCGAGCCGCCCGCCGGCACCTTCGTTGCCCTGGACGTCGGCGATTTCAACGCGTGCGGCGTGCGCGCCGACGGGTCGTATTCCTGCTGGGGGCACGACAAGGACCCGGACCGAGTATCCGAGCCCGGCCTGTTCGTCTCGATCAGCGTCGCGTCGCAGCACACCTGCGGCGTGCGGCCCGACCAAGAGGTCGCCTGCTGGGGCCATGGCGACGGCCGGGCCACGCCGCCGTCAGAACCCCCACCGCCGCACAGCTATCCGATCGACTGATCCTCGAGCCGGTGGGCCGATTGCACGGCAATCGGCTTGCGCTGCCTACGTGGATGGCGCCTAGATTCAAATCCCGGAGCGCGTCTCCGAATGGTGCTGCGCCGAATTCCCGAACGGCCGGGGCGCAGTCCGCTCAAGCAATGTCCATTGTCGACGGTGGGTCGAGAACAGACTGAGCCGGCCCATTCCCGCCGGCCGAGCGGCCGGCCTGACGCTAGCGCCACTGCCAATACCGCGGCGCACTCTCCAGCGTAAAGTCGCCGGGGTAGGACCGCCGCGAATCGGCGGATTTGGCCGATCCACTGCTGTTAGGAGCGGGGGACGGGGCTCGAACCCGCGACATCCAGCTTGGAAGGCTAGCGCTCTGCCATCTGAGCTACCCCCGCCAGTGGCTCAATTATCGGGCGGCGCCAGAGTCCGGGCAATGGCGAGCGGCGCATCGGCGAAGCCGCAGGATCGGCTGCGGGCGTTATTCGACGGCGCCGTGCGCCAGCGCCCAACTCCGCGCCTGGCGCAACGACTGCATCACCTTGTCGTCCGGCACTGCTTCTTCGTGCACTTCGTACGTCGCGTCGCCGAAGATGCCGATATCGAACGTGATGCGCTTGCCAGGGTCGCGCGCGACGGTCAGCGGGCCATCGAAGCCCTGCGCGGCCAAGCCCGCCATGAACGGCTCCAGTCGCGCGACCCCGTCACCCAGATCCACCGGGCGGTATTCGCCCTCCGCGGCCACGTCCTTCAGGTGAACCAGCTTGATCCGGTCCCCGGCGATGTCGAATAGCTCCGCGGGATCCTGACCGCCTGCCGCGAACCACCCCGTGTCCGGTCCCGCGCCGATGCAGGACCCGACCGACCCATTCAGCCCCGAGTAGTCCGAGGGTCGGCCGAATGGATAGGGCCACTGGTTCGCGATGGCAAGGTCGATTTCAAACCTTTGGCACAGCGGCTCGAGCTCACGGGCCTTGCTGAGATTGGCGCATTCGGCCACCACGCGACTTGCCCCGAGGCGCGACGCAACCTCGAACATGCGCGGCATCCGGGTCCAGTTTTCCTCGGCGTCGGCTGGGTAGTAGGCCACGACTTCCAGGCCGGCGCGGGCGATCTCGTGCGCCACGTTGTCGATCAGCGCGTTGGTCATCGTGTTGTAGTCGCAATGAACCGATGCCAACTCAACGTAGCGATAGCCGGCCTCGGCGATCTTGACGACAGCCGCCTCGATGGGATCGCCGGCAAAGACGCTGGTCATGCACGCCAGCTTCATCGAAGCGGCGCTCCGGAGCGGGCGGCACCTGGTGGCGTCAGAAAGCTGCCGCATCGCGGACCGCGCCGGCGAAGGACGATACTCATCACGGCCAAGTCGCAGCGGGACGTTCACGAGCCCGCAGTGCGCTTGCAAAAGAGGACCAGAGCATCATCGGCCACGAGTCTACCTAGCGGTTGCCGCCACGGCGAAACGACAGGGTCAGCGCCGGCTGCCAACCGCATCCACCAGGACGTACAGTGCGTCTCGTGATCGGAAAAGGCTTGGGCGCGGCGGGTGCGGCCGAATTCTGCCGCGCCATCGGCCAACGCACGCACGCCGCATGAACCAGCTGCAGTCCGAGATTCGCGAGCGGCTCCAAGGACCGATCAATTCCGTCCCGGTGGCGTTTAGCGAGGACGGACAGATCGACTACGCCGGCGTCGCCCGCATGATCGACCGGTCGCTGGAAGCCGGCTGCGGCGTCGTGATGCTCACCTGGGGCAACAGCCTCATGTCGCTGCTCACCGACGGCGAGGTGGCCGACGTGCACGCCGCGGTGGCGCGCCAGGTGGCAGGCCGGGCGCTCACGGTGGCCTGCGACAACATGTGGGGCCTGCCGAAGTGCGTCGAGTTCGGGCGTCGCGTGCGCGAGTTGGGATTCGACCTCTACATGGTGCGGCCGCCCATCGCCATGCCGGGAACGCCGGAGTCGTTGGCGGCCTACTACACGGCCGTCGCCGACGAGATTCCCGTGATGCTGGTGGGCGACGTGCCGTTTGCCACGTGCGAGGCCCTGGCGCGCGTGCCGGGTGTCTGCGCCTTCAAGGAGGACGCGTCGCTGGGCTACGCCCACGAGATGGGAATGCGCTGGGGCGACCGCTGGACGGTGGCGGGCGGCGGCGGCCTCAGGCGGCACCACCTGCTCGCGCATCACGAGTGGTGCCCGACATGGCTCGACTATTTCGTGTGCAGCCATCCCGCCCCGGCTTTCGAGTACTGGTCGGCGGTGCGCGCCAACGACGGTGCGGCAGCCTGGGAGCACGTGACGCGCTGGGAACTGCCATTGCGCGACTACGCCGCCGCGACCACCTACGGTTGGGACGGGCTGGTTCGGCACGCGCTTCCCGAGTTGTTCGGCACCGCGCCGCGCTGGCGAAGGTCGCCGGCGCCAAATCCGAGCGATGCTGAGATGGCGGCGCTGCGCGAGTGTCTCGAAGGGCTGGAGTGGCCGCTGCCTCATGCGTGAGGGCATCGCCGATCGCGGCTTGGCCGGCGAGACGATCTTTCTGACGGACCTCTCACGCTGCCGCCCGGCGGACGCGCTATCGCACACGCCCAAGCGCAAGCACTGGCGCACGCTCAGCTATTCCGCTGAGGACCTGGACGGCGTGATGCTGCTGGCCGGGCCGGAGACCGCGGCGCCCGAAGTCCACCTACCGCTCGATGTCGACGGCTGGCATGCCGTATCCATAGGCGTGATGCCAACCCGTTCATCCGAGGAAGGCGGCGGTCTCGAGCTTGAGGTCAGCCTGAGCGATGAGCCCGTACCCACGCTCTTGAAGCTGCCGGCGGACCGCTCAGATCCGCCGTCGCTGGTCGAGATGTTCTGGAAGTCCGCCGACCTGACCGGGCGGACGCTTGTCCTGGGCCAGGTGACGGTGCGGATGGCGCCGGGCGACGCACCCGGGTCCGTGCAGTGCGGGCCTGCACGCGTGGCTTATGTAAAGCTGGTGCCGCTGGACGCCTCCGAGATCGCGAGCAATCAAGCGGACCTGGCACGCCGCGACACGCGGCGGCTGTTCGCCCACCAGGACGCGAACGGCCCGCTGGGTCTCTGGCGTCTCAGCTCGGCGGGCGACATCCAACGCGAGATTGAGCCGTACCGCGACACCGACTTCTCGCGGCTCTACTGGGAGGTCGGTCGCGGGGATTTGATGTTTTCCCACACCGAATCGGGACGCGAGGCCACGTTCGACGGGTTGGGCGATTTCGCCCGGGTCTTCGACCGCCTGCACGTGGATAGCCGCCGCGTGCTGCGAGAGCAGAACATTGATCCGTTCGACGTGGCGGTGGACTACGCCCACGAGATCGGCCTCGAGCTGCACGCGGCCTATCGCGTGGCCGGGTTTCGCTTCCCGCCGCCCTACGACCACTTCAACTGGGGTAACAGCGTCTACGACCGCCACCCCGAGTGGCGCGGCGTCAATCGCGAGGGCCAGCCCACGCCCCGCCTGGCCTACACATATCCGGAGGTGCGCGCACGCGTCGTCGAGCTGCTGCGCGAGATGTGCCAGCGCCCGATCGACGGGATCTGCCTGCTCTACTGCCGCCGCCCGCCGCTGGTGGAGTACGAACCGCCGCTGGTCGACGGGTTCAGGCAGCGCTTCGGTCTGGACCCGCGTGCGCTGGACCCGCTCGATCCCCGTTGGTTGCACTTCCGCGCCGAGATACTCACGCAGTTCATGCGCGAGGTCAGGCAGGCGCTCGACGAGACCGCCGCCGCGCAACGCCGCTCCGAGCCCTTCCACGTATCGGCGGTGGTGCTGAGCAGCGAAGCGGAGAACCTGACAAACGCCATTGACCTGCGTCAGTGGGTGGCGCAGGGCCTGGTCGACACGGTCATTCCGTATACGTCCGAGCCCGATCTCGACAGCACCACGCCAGCCTGGACCGACCCGGCCAGCCTAGAGTTCTTCGTGGATCTAGTGCGCGGGACGCCAGTCACGCTGGCGCCGAACGTCATGCCGCGGCACATGCCCCCGGACGACCTGCGCCGGCGCGCGGGAGATATCTACGCCGCCGGCGCCGAGCACATGTTCTTCTGGGACGCGGCCGGCGGCGGGGGTCGGGCCACCTACGGCGCGATGTGGAACGCGCTACGCCGTCTGGGACACCGCGAGGAGATCGACGCGTGGCGCGCCGACGGCGCGCCGGATATCGACGCGCGCGTCATCCCTCTGCGCACGCTCGGCGACTGGGACCTGGGCTACCAGACGCCGGGCTGATCCAGCCGCCCCGCCAGACCCTTAGATGTCCAGCGTGTTCGTGCGTTCCCACTCGCTCGTGTGCGCCATGAAGTCGTGCCAGTTGGCCATCTTCAGGCGCACGTAGCTGGTTACAAGCTCATCGCCCAGCCCCGCGCGCATCTCCGGGCTGCCATCGAGATTCCGCAGCGCGTCGAGCAGATTCAGCGGCAGACGCTTCACGTCGGCGTCTGCTCCGGCTTCATACATGTTGATGTCGAGGCGTTCGCCTGGATCGCGCCGCTGCTCGATGCCGTCGAGGCCCGCGGCAAGCACGGCGGCCTGCAGCAGATACGGATTGGCGGCACCGTCCGGCAGGCGGGTCTCGAGCCGCCCGGCGTCGGGAATGCGCACCATGTGGGTGCGGTTGTTGCCGGCGTAGCTGATCGCGTTCGGCGCCCAGGTCGAGCCCGACGCCGTGGTCGGCGCATTCAACCGTTTGTAGCTGTTGACCGTGGGGTTGGTGATGGCGCACAGCGCAGACGCCGCGTGCAGCACCCCGCCCAGGAAGTGATAGGCCGTCTCCGATAGGCCAATCTCGTCGGCATCGTCCAGAAACAAGTTGGTGTCGCCGGCGGCGTCCCATAGCGAGAAGTGGACGTGGCAGCCGCTCCCGGTGAGCTGGCTGAACGGCTTGGGCATGAAGGTGGCGCGCAAGCCCTGCTTCTCGGCCAGGTGGCGGACCATGAATTTGAAGAACGCGTGGCGGTCGGCGGTGGTGAGCGAGTCGCTGTAGGACCAGTTCATCTCGAACTGGCCGTTCGCGTCCTCGTGGTCGTTCTGATAGGGCTCCCAGCCAAGCTCGTACATCACGTCGCAGATCTCGCGGATGAGCTCGTACCGCCGCAGCAGCGCCATCTGGTCGTAGCAGGGCTTGTCCTGAATGTCTTGACCGTCGGCAATGCCCGAGCCGTCGGCCTCCAGGATGAAGAACTCGCTCTCCACGCCCGACTTCATCTGGTAGCCGCGGGCCTTGGCGGCATTGATCGCTTGGGTCAGCACCACACGCGGCGCATGGCCGACAGGCTCGTCGTTCATCACCAGGTTCGTCGCGACCCAGCCGAGTTCGGGCTGCCAGGGAAGCTGGATCAAGCTGGCCGGATCGGGCACGGCCCACAGGTCGGGATCGGCCGGAGTCATGTCGAGGTGGGCGGCGAAACCGGCGAAGCCGGCGCCCTCGTCCTGCATTTCTTCCACGGCATGGGCCGGCACGAGCTTCGAGCGCATGACGCCGAACAGATCAGTGAAGCTGAAGAGCACGTACTTGATGCCCTTGTCTTGAACCATGGCCGCCAGATCGTGGTCCATTCGATGCTCCATCTCTGCAAACGCGCCGGATCGAGTGCCGAGGCTTACCGTAGCGCGAAACGGGCGCTGGTCGCCCGGCGTCTCAACTGAACGTGGCTAGTCCGACGCTCCGAATCCTGGTATCCAGTTCGTGCCGGCCAGCGGCACACGCGCCATCGCCGCGGCCTCGGGGGTGAGCGCCACGAGGTCCTCGGGCTCGAGATTGAGCACATGCGACTTGCCGCAAGCGCGACCCAACGTCTGTGCTTCGAGCACCAGCGTCGAGAGATAGTTGCGCACCCGTCGGGCCGCGGCTTTCGGTTCCAGCCGCGCTTCCAGCTCGGGATCCTGCGTGGTCACGCCTACCGGGCAGCGGCCCGTCTGGCAGTGGTGACAGTATCCGGGGGCGGTGCCCAACGCCGCATAGTCCTCCAGGTAGAGCGGCCGGTTGCAGTTGAGCGCGATGAGCGCGGCGACGCCGATGGATACCGCATCCGCGCCCAGTGCCAGCGCCTTGGCCACGTCGGCGCCGCTGCGAATCCCACCCGATACCACCAGCTGCACCTTGCGATGCATGCCCAGCTCTTGCAGCGTGTCCGTGGCCTGCCGCACCGCCGGCAGGGTCGGGATGCCGACGTGCTCGATGAAGGTGTCCTGCGTCGCGCCGGTGCCGCCCTGCATGCCGTCCAGGACGATCACGTCCGCTCCGGCTTTGACCGCCAGCTGGACGTCGTATTGCACGCGAGTGGCCGCCATCTTGACGTAGATCGGCTTCTGCCAGTCCGTGATCTCGCGCAGCTCGCGGATCTTGATCGTCAGGTCGTCGGGGCCGGTCCAGTCCGGATGGCGACTGGCGCTGCGCTGGTCGATGCCCGGCGGCAACGTGCGCATGTCCGCCACGCGATCGCTCACCTTCAGCCCAAGCAGCATGCCGCCGCCGCCCGGCTTGGCGCCCTGGCCCACGACGATCTCGATGGCGTCGGCGCGGCGCAGGTCGTCGGGATTGAGCCCGTAGCGGGACGGCAGCACCTGATAGACCAGCGTCTTCGACGCCACGCGTTCCTCGTCGGTCATGCCGCCGTCGCCCGTGGTGGTGCTGGTCCCCATCTCGGTGGCGGCCAGGCCGAGCGCCTCCTTGGCGCTGGCGCTGAGCGACCCGAAGCTCATGCCCGCGATGGTGACGGGGATCTTGAGCTCGATGGGACGCTTCGCGAAGCGCGTACCCAGCGTCACATTGGTGTCGCAGCGCTCGCGATAGCCCTCTAGCGGGTAGCGCGAAAGCGAGGCGCCGAGCAACAACAGGTCGTCGAACGTGGGAATCCGCCGCTTGGCGCCCCACCCGCGAATCTCGTAGAGCCCCTCGGACGCGGCGCGCTGAATCTCGGCGATCGTCTCCGGCGGAAACGTGGCGGACTCGCGCAGAACGCCAGGATCGGACGTCTCGGCCATCAATAGGCCCCCGCGTGATCCACGTGGAAGTTGTAGAGCGTGCGGGCCGAGCCGTAGCGTCGGAAGGCCCCGGCGTCGGCGTCAATCGCGGCGCGACACAGCAGTTCGCCGAGGCGACGGCGGTGGTCGTCGGTCATGTCCTTCTCCACGCAATCCGCGCCCAAGCCCCCGACCGATCCGCGCACATAGAGCTCGGCCTCGTAGATCGAATCGCCGAGTCCGGCGCCGGCATCGCCGCATACGACCAGGCGGCCCGCTTGCGCCATGAACGCGCTCATGTGGCCGACGGAGCCGCCCACGACGATGTCGCCGCCCTTGAGCGAGATACCGCAGCGGGAGCTGGCGTCGCCTTCGATGACCAGGAGCCCTCCGTGCGCCGAGGCGCCCGCTCCCTGGCTGGCGTTCCCGGTGACGCGCACCGAGCCGGACATCATGTTCTCGGCCAGGCCGGGTCCGGCGTGACCCTTCACGGTGATGTCCGCAAGCTGGTTCATTCCGGCGCAGTAGTAGCCCACGTGTCCTTCGATTCCCACCGTCAACGGCACGTTGAGCCCGACGGCAATCGAGTGACGTCCGTCCGGCCCCACGATGCGCCACGGGGTGCGCCCGTCGTCGCCGTTCAGATCGTGCAGGCGTTGATTCAGCTCGCGGATGTCGACGCGGTTGAGATCGACGGTGGTCATTCGGTCAGGCGCGCGCCCAGGCGTAGACGGTCGCCGGCGCGGGCTCCCAGATCTGCGCGGTGGAGGCGCCGGGCAAGTGCGCGATCGAGCGGTACTCGGAGGCCATCGCCACCCACTGGTCGGTCTCGGCCAACACCGCGGGCTTGCACGCGACACCATCCCGGAGCACGGCGAAGCCGTCGCGCGTGCCGACGGCAAACGTGAAGAAGCCGTCGAGGTCCGCCAGGCTCGATTCCAGCGCCTCAACCAGCGTGGCCCCGGCGGCCATGCGATGCGTGAGGTAGCCCGCGGCGACTTCACTGTCGTTGTCGGTCTGGAACGCGATACCGCTGCGTTCGAGCTCGCTGCGCAGCCGGTTGTGATTCGAGAGCGAGCCGTTGTGCACCAGGCACAGGTCGCGCCCCGTCGAGAAGGGGTGCGAATGCTCGGTGGTCACGGCGCTCTCCGTGGCCATGCGGGTATGGCCCAGGGCGTGAGATCCGGTCATTGCGCCGATGGCGTAGCTGCCGGCCACCTCGTCGGGTAGTCCCTTCTCCTTGTAGATCTCAATTGCGGCGCCGACGCTAGTGATGCGCACGTGCGGATGGTGCCGCCCCAGCCAGGCGCGTGCTTCGGCTTCGGAGGCGCTGACCACGATCACGGCATGCGACACGCGCACGCGCAGATCGACGCCTCCGGCGAAGGCCGTGCCCAGACCCTCCGCAACCGCCTCCCAGTCGAAGCCGTTGTCGGGGTGATGCAGCGTGAGCTTGAGGGCGCCGTCGGGGGCGGGATCGTGATAGATGGCAAAGCCGGCGCTGTCGGGGCCGCGCTCACCCATCGCCACGAGCATGGGCTCGAGCCACTCGCCCAGCGAGGGCTCAAGCGATTCCTGTTTGAGGAACAGTCCGACGATGCCGCACACGTGCCGAAGGTCCGGATCAGGGTTGGCCCAGATGGGCCGCCGCGCCACCCGCGATGCTACTTGAATTCACGGGCGATTGCGTCCAGCGCGCGCAGGCCGACGGGCCTGCCGTCGAACTCCTGCATCGCATCCAGCAGCGACGTCCAGGCGTACGCGGCCGAGGCGCTGTCCCCGAGCAGGTGGAACAACGGGGTGGCTCCGGCGTCGGCGCGCACGATGACCGCGTTGAGGCGGGCGAGCGAGGTCTGGGCGACGGATCCGACGGGGAATGCCGGCTCGCGCACATCGACGCCGCTCACCTTGGCCAAGCAGTCGACGGCTGACTCGCCCGTGAGAGCGAACCAGAACAATCCGTCAAAGCGCGGCAGCGGACAGGCGCGAGCGCGATGGGCGTCTTCGGCTTTCGCGTCCAGGCGGGCGCAGAGGCTGTCGGCGCCTTGAATTGCCCCCAGCACCAACACCTCGGTCCATGAGCGAGTGACCGCAACCGCGCCGTCCGGCTGAGTGCGAGCGCGGTTGGGTTCGCCAGGCAATTCGATCCCTTGCGCCGCGAGCCACTCCCGCGCGCCAGGCCCCCGGAATCCCACGCGCGGCAGCGGCGAGAGATCGGCCAGACCGAGCCGCCGAGCCGCGGCGGCTTCCGCATCGGGATCGCCAAAGTCGACGACGGCGGTAACGCCATTGTGGCCACCCAACGAGCCTCCGGCGGCTCGCAGAGCGTCATCGATCGGGCTGCGTGGGGCGATCACGGCTACATCGCCTGCCGGAGGTTTTCGGGGTCGTAGAACGGCAGCCGCACGACCTCAGCCTGAATCAGCCGGCCCCGCGCTCCCTTGATGGTGATCGTGCTCCCGACGTCGGCCTGATCGGGCGCCACGTAGGCCAGCCCGATGGCTTGATCTAGGACCGGCGACCATGCCGACGACGTGACGCGGCCGGTGATCTCGCCCGCCCGCACGACGAGGTGGCCTTCATCCGGAACTGCGACGCCACGGTCGGGCACCGCATAGCCGACAAGCCGCCGCGTGAGCCCATTCTCACGCAGGATTTCGATCGAGCGCTTGCCGACGAAAAAGGGCTTGCGGCGGCCGAGCGCCCAACCGAGTCCGACCTCGTGCGGATGGGTGAGCCCGTCGGTGTCCTGGGTGACGATCACGTGGCCCTTTTCGAGCCGCAGCACCCGCTGAGCCTCCACGCCGAACGGGCGGATGCCGTACTCATTGCCGGCGTCAACCAGCGCCTCCCATAGCCCCAGGCTCTGGGACGTGGGTGCGTGGATTTCATAGCCCAACTCGCCCACGAAGCCAATCCGCAGGAGGCGCACGTCCACGCCCGCCAGCGTGCCCGTGCGCGCGGCGAGATAGGGACAAGCCTCGGGCGAGAGGTCGATGTCCGTTCCCAGGCTCGCCAGCACGCGGCGGGCCATGGGTCCGGCGATGTTTATCGAGCCGTAGGCCGAGGTGACGTCGGCGATATCGACGTCGAGCTGCCATTGCGCCTGATACCAGAGCAGCAGGGGATAGAGCTGCTCCGCACCGGACGTGCTGGCCGTGACGTAAAAGTGATCGCGCGCCAGCCGGGCCGCCACGCCGTCGTCCACGACGACGCCTTGCTCGTCGGTCAGCAGCGCATAGCGAGTGCGACCCATCCGCAGGCGGCGGAAGGACGGCGTATAGGCTCGTTCGAGGAACTCCGCCGCGTCCGGCCCGCGAATGTCGAATCCGCCGAGCGTGGAGACATCGATCAGGCCCACGGCGCGGCGCACCGCCAAGACCTCGTCGGCGATCGCATCGGCGCGCTCGTCGGGACGTCCGTAGTAGGCGGGACGCATCCAGACGCCGGCGGTCATCATTTGGGCGCCCGCGTCGACGTGCCAGCCGTGCATCGGCGTGTGCCGCACGGGCTGAAATCCGCGGCCGGCGAACAGACCAAATCGCGTGGGGAAGGCCGGCGGCCGGTTGGTGGTGGCGCCGACTTCAGCGGAGGTGGTGTCGCGAGCCGCTGCCGTCACGGCGGCGGTCGCAATGGCGGACAGCCGGCCCTGGCTCGGGCCCATGCCCACGGTTGAATAGCGCTTGAGCAGCTCGATGTCCTCGTAGCCCTCCGCCAGCGCGTCCTCGATCTCGCGCACGGTCACGTCCTCGTCGAAGTCGACGAATTCGTGGCCGTCCGGGTGCGGAAACACCGGCCAGGAGGGGGCAGAGCCGTTGGAACTGGGGTTGTCGGGGATCAGGTGCATCGCGGCAGTTTCGCCGGACACAGCTGCCGCGGCCGCCAGCCCGACCTGCTGACCCTGCGCCAGGGCTTGTTCGACCGTCGCCGCACCGGCAACGGCACCAGCGGCGAATGCGTGAGCCGGCAGCGATGCGAGGCGCGGCACGGCTTCGCGCTCGCTAGGCCGAAACTTGGCGCCGGCCTGGGCCAGCAGACCTCCGGCGGGCGCCGCTCCCACGGCGACAAGCAGCAGATCGCAGTCGAGCGCTTCGCCGTCGGCGGCGCATGAGCCGGGCCCGGTGACGCGTGTCACCAGCACCCCGCCGATTTGCAGGCGCTGCGAAGCGCGCCAGGCCTCGCGCACGGTGTGGCCGGACAGAATCCGATGCCCGCGCGCTTCAGCTTCAGACGCCATCGGGCCCACCGCCGGGTCCAGGCGGCAGTCGATCACGGCGGCAACGTCGGTTCCGTTGTCGGCCAGATCGAGCGCCGCCGCATAGCCCGCATCGCCCGCCGTCAGCACCACGGCGCGCAGGCCCGGTCGCACCCCGTAGTGCCGGATCAGGCGTTGCGCCGCCGAAGCCGACACGATGCCCGGCAGGTCGTTGTTGCGAAACACGGCCGGCTGGCTCGTGCCGCCGGTGCCGACGATGACGCTCTTCGCGCGGACCTTGTGCAGGCGGTTGCCCTGCGTCACCGCGAGCCAGTTGTCGGCGTACCAGCCGGTGCAGGTCGCGGAGGTCATTACGCCCACCGATGGCAGGTCTTCGATGTGTGCGCGCAGTTCTTCAAGGGTGCTGTCGCCGGATTCCAGTCGGCCGTAGGTGAGCCATCCGCCTATCTCCGGCTCACGCTCGACGAGCAGCACGTCCAGCCCCTGGGCGCCGCACGCCGCGGCCGCGGCCAGGCCGGCCGCCCCGCCGCCAATGACCGCGACATCGCAGTTGCCGTAGGCCTTGTCGAAGTACTCAGGCGTCCACGTCCGGTCAATCCGACCGAGGCCGGCTGTGCGGCGGATGATCTTTTCCCACCAGTTCCAGACGCCGCGCGGCTTGTAGAAGGCCTTGTAGTAGAACCCGACGGGCAAGAAGCGCTCGAAGTGCTCCAGCAGCGCCGCCCAGTCCCTCTCGAGGCCGCCGACGGTGTTCTGGGCCTGCACCCGCATGCCCGGCCCGATCGCGCGCGTGTCGGCGTGGACGTTTGGCTCGGTCTCGAGCTGCACCAAGGACCCGGCCTCGTCACCCGCGAACCCAAACGATCCTCGCGGACGATGCAGCTTGAACGAACGCGACAGGCACCACACGCCATGGGCGGCCAGCGCGCTGGCGATGGTGTCGCCGGCGTAGCCGTTGTAGGCGCGTCCCTCGAACTCGAAAGCGATCTCTTTGGAACGATCGATCCGACTGCCGGCCGGCGCCGGAAGACGATCCCGCATCACGGTTGGTCCGGACGCGCGTCGGCGCCGAACAGCTCGCGCGGCAGGAACGTGCGCACGATCTCATCAGAGACCGTGTCGCGGTCCGCGATGAACCAGAAGCTCGTGGGAACGTGATACCACCACTCCCGCACCACGCCGGCCGCGTTGTCGTGCATGAAGAGGTAGTCGGCCCAGGCCTCCGTGTCGGCGCTTGCCGGATCGGGCGGCATGACGACCTCGCCACCGCACGTGAATTCCTGGATGTTTCGCGGCCCGTTGAGCGGGCACGGCATGATTTTCACGCGATCACCTAGTGGCCCACCGCCGCCGCGCCCTTTTCGCCCACCTGGTCGAATTCGGCGAAGCGGCTGAGCCGAAACGGCTGCAAGAGGTCCGGCGTGCGTCCGGTGGCGACGAGCTCCGCCATGCGCTTGCCGCAGACCGGCGTGGCCTTGAAGCCCCAGGTGCCCCAGCCGGCATCGATATAGAGGTTCTCGACCGGGGTGACGCCCATCACCGGGCTGAAATCGGGCGTCATGTCGCACATACCGGCCCACTGGCGCAGCATCTTGACGTTGGCCAGAAACGGAAACAGCTCGAGCACCGGCAGCAGCGTGCCTTCGGCAAATTCGAGCGTTGAGCGGTTGGCGTAGAGCCCGTAGGGATCGGTGGCGCCGCCGATGACCACTTCTCCCCGGGCCGATTGCCATATATAGACGTGCAGACTTCCCGAGACCACGATGGGATCGAGCCACGGCTTGAGCGGCAGCGACACGCAGGCCTGCAACGGCACGGTATGGATCGGCAAGCGAATTCCGGCCATGCCCGCGACCAGCGAGCTTTGCCCGGCCACCGCCTGGAGCACGCGGTTGCAGCGGACCGTGCCGCGCGACGTTTGCACGCCGGTAACGCGACCGCTTTCGACCTGAAGTCCGGTGACTTCGGTGTCGGAATGCAGCTCAACGCCGCGCGCGGCGGCGCGCGCGGCGTAGGCCCACACGACCGCGTCGTGCCGGGCGGTGGCGCCGGGCGGGTGGTAGAGCGCCGCGAGCACCGGGTGCCGCACGTTGGCGGACAGATCGAGGCCGGGCGCAAGCCTGGCGATTTCGTCGGGGAAGATCAGCTCGGAATCGACGCCCAGGTGCTTGTTCACCTCGGCGCGCCAGCGCATGGTCCGGATGGCGGAATCGGCGTGGGCCAGCGTCAGATGGCCGCGCTCGGAGTACTGCAGGTTGAAGTCCAGCTCGTTGCTCAGCCCGCGCCAGAGATCCAGCGACTCGGCGTAGAACTGCACACCCTCCGCGGTGAGGTAGTTGGCCCGCACGATGGCGGTGTTGCGTCCCGTGTTGCCGCCGCCGAGATAGCCCTTGTCGAGCACGGCAACGTCGGTGATCCCGTGGTCCGTGGCCAGGTAGTACGCCGCGGCAAGCCCGTGACCGCCGCCGCCGATGATCACGGTGTCGTAGGCGGGCCTCAGCTCCGGGCGCGGCGGCAGGAAACGGTCAGGCGGGCGGCGCGGTCGCAGTCCGTGTTTCAGCAAGCCAAGCGGCATGGCTAAACGACGCTGTATGGTGCGACGGGGAACCGCCCATCAATTCGCGCTGAAGACACGGCAGCTAGCCGCAACCGGGCCAAAGCCGCATCTTGCTGAGGGCGCCCGATGATATCGCGCGGCCCGTGTGGCGGCGCCGACAGGCATAATCAGGGACCGGCCCGGTGATGAGCAGCCACGTCCGGCGCATGGCGGCTCGTTCGCGTAGTGCGTTGACCGTTGCCAGGCACTCGAGGTGGGGCGCGGGAAGAGGAGTCCAGACCGTGGGCACGATCGTTCAATACGTCCGCAAGGTTCCGAAGGCCTGGTTGGCATTCACGGCGACTATCGGGGCGATCGTAATCGTGGTCGCCGTCATACTGCTCGCGCAAGGTCCAGGCGACGAGGCGGCGGACGGGGCGGATGCTACGCCCGCGCCGACGGTCGCCGCCCAGGCCGCCGCTCGCTCACCGGCTGCGGCGCTTACCGCCCGTCCGGCCACACCGGCCGCGGAAACGCCGCGCTCCCAGCCCACCGAAACCGCGGACGCGGCCACGCCCGGGGCCACTCCAACCGTGGCTATCTATGCGGAGGTGCGAGCGCAGGCGCGGGTCGAGGTCGAGCAGCAGGCGGCGGTCTCACGCAGCGGCTTGCCGACGGCCGGCGACACCCAGGTCGACGCCACGGGGTTCGAAGTCACATTGGTTGGGGTGGCCAACCTGGCCGAGTTGAAGCAGTTCACCGGCTCGCCGTTCAAGCCAAAGCACGGCGTCTTCAAGCTCGTGAACATCCACTTCAAGAATGGGTCGTCGGCGTTTATCACGCTTGCAAAGGCCAACATCGTCCTCCTTACCGCCGACGGCGACGAGATTGCCGTGAGCAACCTGGGGACAAACGCGCTTACGGGCATGGTGCCCGACATCGAACGAGGCCGCCCGCTCTATCTGGTGGAAAGTCTGCCCGCCGGCAAAGAAGCAAATGTGAGCGTCGTCTTCGACGTGCCGCCCGACACGACCGGGCTCAACATCGAGATCGAGGGCTTCCTCTTCGAGGTGCCGGACCCCACGTAACCGCCGCGCGCTAAGCTCGCCGCATCCGGCATGAGCGATCGGGCCGCACCATGAACGCACCGAATGACGACCTGGACCTGCGCGTTGCCGAATACCGGATCAACGGGTTCACCATCTTCGAGAATGCGCTTCCGGTTGAGCTGGTCGATGCGCTCCACGCGGCGTTCATGCCCCTGCTGGAAGCCGTGCGCGCGCGCAACTCGCGGGAGCTTTCCGGGGACCTGGCCACCGGCCGCGGACGCCTGGGGTATCCGAACCGCTACACGGTCGACCTGCCCTGGCAAGTGCCTTTTTCCGACCCCGCGATCTACGAGCATCCCGCGCTGCTGGCGTTCATGGATCGCTACTGGGGCGCGTCGGACTACCAGTTCACGGGCTACACGTCGAACAACCCCTACCCCGACAGCACCTATCAGCGTTGGCATCGCGACATGGCGCTGACGACGCCGCACATCGGCATCCAGACCTGCGACACCGTGAGCGCCAAGATCCCGCTGGTCGACACCTTCGAGGAGAACGGCAGCTTCGAGATCCTGCCGGGCACGCAGTACCTGGCCGACCCCAGCCTGCAAGGCTGCTACAACGACGTGCTCGAGGCGGGAGACTTCAGGCCCAGGCGGCTGAACCTGAAGAAGGGCTCGGTCTGGATGCAGGACCCGCGGCCGCTGCACCGCGGTACGCCCAACCGGTCCGACCACGCGCGCCCGGAGCTGTGCCTGGTCTACACGCGCCCCTGGTACTACTCCGGCCACTACGTCGAGATGACTCGCGCCGAATTCGAGCAGGCCTCAGCGCGTGGCAAGGAGCTGCTGGCCTCGGCGCGGATTACAGACGCCGGGCCGGGCTAGGCGGACTCAAGCACCGAGGCCACTGCGCTCCACACTCGGGCGCCCAGCAGGACTCTCATTTCCAGACCGGTCCGTCGATGGCGTCAAAGTCCCGCAGCGCGGCGTCCATCTGAGCCGCTTCGGCCGCAGTCCAAGTCCCTATCAGATGATCCAGGGAATCTCCAACGGTGCCCGCGCCGCCAGCACCGCCCGTAAGGCCCGCACCCTTGCGAAGCAACTTCAGCGCGGCTTGATTCAGAGAGATCCCCTCGCGCTTGGCGAGGCGGCGCACGGCGGCGGCTAACTCGTCGTCAAGGCCCCGGACAGTGAGTTGGTTCATACCACACGACCCGCTGCGATTCATGAGTTGAGGCACCGCGCGTCACCACGATACTTGCTCGCGTGCGGAACATGACCCGCCGCCGTGACGGCCAACGCGGGGACTGAGCGGTCCGCGATTCTCGATGGCTTGGCAGCCGGCCCTAAACCGGAACGAACTTGTGCAGGCGGTTGGCGCGCTGGACTTCGCACACGTAGAGCGCGCCCTGGTCGTCGATCCAGACGTCGTGCGGCGCCGCGAACTGGCCTGGACCGGCGCCGGGTTCGCCCAGGTGGGTGATGAGCGTGCCATCGAGGTCGAGCACGGAGACCCGACCGCCAAGCCCGGCGACGTAGACCGCGGCGGCGTCCTCGTCCACGAAGAGGTCCGTGGGGCGATGCAGGCCGGTCCATTCCTCCTGGAATTCGCCGTCGCGATTGAAGACCTGAACGCGGCTGTTCTCGCGGTCGGCCACGAGCACCCGGTCGTCTCGGGTGACCCAAATGCCGTGCGGCAGGTCGAACTGGCCCGGCTCGGCGCCGGGGCTGCCCCACGACTTCTCGATGACACCCGCCACCGAGAACCGGTGGCACTTGGCGGATCGATAGCCGTCGGCGACGAACACCGTGCCGTCGGCGGCCAGGTGGGCGTTGGTCGGATGGTTGAATCCGTCGAAGCGCGGCGGCTCGCCCGGGGGCGGGTCGCCCTTCATGTGGTAGTCGTCGTCGGTGGACCGGATGTGGAGCAAACCGATCTTGCGCAGGACCTGACCGGCCGTGTCGCACACCCAGATGACCTGGGCGAAGCGATCCGTGAGCCAGAGTTGCTCGTCATCGTCGATGAAGGCCCCGTGCGCGTGGCTGACGAACGTGTCGCCCCAGTGGTCCACCAGCGAGCCCTCACGGTCGAACACCAGCATGGGATGCGTGCCGCGTCCAAAGCAGTAGACGCGCCCGCGGCGGTCCGTCACCACGCCGCCGATCCATCCGGTCGAGATGCTGGGTGGAATCTTGGCCCAGCCCGGAACGAGATCGAAGGTGAATCGACCGCTGCCTGTGCGCACGTTGGGCCCCTGACGATCACGGCATAAGCGGACGGCGGGAGCGTAGCAGGCGGCGTCCGACTGACATTGCGCCCCCTTGCGGAGTTGACGCCGCCGGGCCGTCTGCACCACCGTCACCACCATATTGCTCTCGCTTCAAATTGACCGCGACGCCGCCACGTGAGATTGACCCGTTCGCCTGAGGTTTCTCAGGTCGCCGCCACGTTCGGAATCATCGCGGCCACGGCATTCGGGGCGTCGGTCTACGGACCGTTGCTCGTGCCGATCCAGGCGGAGTTTGACGTCAACTTCGCCACGCTCAGCTTGCTGGTGGCCGTGCCGTCGCTCAGCCGCGTTCTTATCACCCCGGCCGCGGGCTATTTGACGGACCGCGTGGGTCCGCGGCGCCTGCTGGCGATTGCGTCGCTCGCGTTCGCGTTGGGAGCGCTGGCCGCCGCCTCCGCGCCGGGCTTCTGGGCCCTGGTCGGCGCCGTGTTTGGGTCGGGCATGGCCGCGGCCTTCATCGAGAGCGCCGCCGTGGCCCACCTGGTGCGTCTGGCGCCGCCGGCAGCGCGAGGGCGCACGATTTCGCGCGGTCTGACCGGCTTTCAGATCGGCATGCTGGCAAGCCCGGTGGCGGCCGGAAGTCTGGCGGTCGCCTTCGGATGGCGCGCGGCACTGGTGATGGCGGCCGCCGTGGCCGTGATCGGCGCGTTGGTGGCGCTTAGCTTGATCCGCGACGCCCAGCCGGCCGCCGGCGCCAAGGACGAGCCTGAGCCCGCTGACGCCCAGCCGGTGTCGTGGCGTGCAATCACCGGCGTGCTGGCCTTCGGCGCCCTGCTCTGGGGCGGCGCCTCGACGCTGCGGGCGGTCGCGCTGCCGCTCTACGGCGGGGTGACGCTGGAGCTCGACCCGGCGACCGTGGGGCTGGTGCTCTCCCTGCTCAGCGGCCTCCGTGCCGTGGCGACATTCGCGGGTGGCCAGCTGATGGACCGCTACGGGCGGCGGATGGTCATTAGCGCTGCCGTGTTGTTGAACCTGCTCAGCGCAACGGTGCTCATGCTTCCCGCGCACGTGGCCTTTCTGGGTCTCACGGCCTTCTGCTACGCGATGGGCGGCTTTGGCGCCACCTCGCCCGTCGTCCTGCTGGCCGACCGCGTGCCGGCCCGCCATGCCGGCCGGGGCGTGGCCGCGCTCCAAGCTTCCTCCGGGACATCCGCGCTGCTGCTGCCGCTCGCGGCCGGTGCGCTGATGGATGCGGCGGGCATTGTGGCGCTGGCGCTCATGCTCACGCCGGTATTCGTCCTGGCCATCCTGGTTGGGTCCGTGGTTGCCCGTCCGCCCGCCGCGCGGCCGCAGCCCTCGTCCGTCGACACAGTGGACTAGCGTGAGATCCCCTTGTCCGCCTCCACCGTTGCGGGAATGGTCCGATGCTCTATCCCCACCACCGTGGGAGAGGATTAGGGTGAGGGGGAAGTCCGTACGCGCAGGCACGGAGGGGCACTGACATGGAATACCGCAAGCTGGGCCAGTCTGATCTCGTGACGTCGGTGATTGGATTCGGCGGATTTCCCATCGGACGCGGGCACTACGGCCCGTTCGACGACGACGAGGCCATTCGCAGCGTCCACCGAGCGATCGACCTCGGGGTCACGCTGATCGACACCGCCGCCGGCTACGGGCTTGGCGAAGGCGAAAAGCTCCTCGGTCGGGCCCTCAAGGGACGGCGGGACGAGATCGTGCTGGTAAGCAAGGGCAGCACGGCGCCTGACAAGATGGCGGCGGACCTGGAAGCCAGCCTGCACCGGCTGCAAACCGACTATCTCGACCTCTATCTGATTCACTGGCCGGACGCGAGCGTTCCCATCGCCGACTCCATGGGCGCCCTGGCCGAGTTCCAGCAGCAGGGCAAGATCCGCTACGGCGGTGTCAGCAACTACAGCGCCGAGCAGTTGCGCGAATGCCTGGAGACCTTTCCTCTCGTCACCGAGCAAATCGGCTACCACCTGTTCGACCGCCGGCCCGAGGCCGAGCTCTTTCCCTTCTGCCAATCGAATGGCCTCGGCGTGATGGCCTATGGCCCGATGGCCCATGGCCTGTTGACCGGCGCCATGACTCCCGAAACGACCTTCGGCGAGGACGATTTCCGCAGCCGAGGCACCGTGTTCGAGCAGCCCTTATTCGAGGGCGAGCACTTTCTGCGTTACCTGCGACGGGTCGATGCACTCAAGGAGGCGGCCCGCGATCGCGGCGTCACGGTGGCGCAGCTGGCGCTGGCGTGGGTGATCGCCAACCCGATCGTGAGCGTGGCGCTGGCCGGCACGCGGCGCCCCGAGGAGATCGAGGAAAACGTTCGCGCCGTCGAGTGGCGCATGACCGAAGACGAGCGTGCCGAGCTGGCCGCCATCGCGGCTGCTGCCTAGACCGTTAGATCGGAAACCTTGCCCGAGCCTCGCGGGCGGGCGGCTTGAAACCTACAGTCGCGCCGCAGGATCCATCGCTGGAGGCGCGAATCATGGCCGCATCAACGTCAACCGAGTCCAGGATTTCCACCATTGAGCTTGAGCTGCCGGGCGCGCCGCCGGCCCGCTTCAAGCTGCTGTGGGACGCCGCGCCGCAAACCTGCGCGGCCGTGACCGCCGGGTTGCCCGATGAGGCCGAGTGCCTGCACGCCATCTACTCCGGCACCATCGCGGCGTTCTACTTCGACCCGACCGTCGTGGCGCCCATCGAGAACGCGACCACCTGCGTCGCGCCCGGTGACTTGATCTTCACGCACTACGAGGCGGGCACCCGTCACGGCCACCCCGGCGCCCTGAGCGAGGTCTATTGGCCCTATGACCGCTACGCCCGCCCCACGATTCCTGGGCAATTCGTCACGCTGGACGCCGCGAACGTGTTCGGGACTTACGACGGCCCAGCGGATGCATGGCAGGCATTCGCCGCCCGCTGCGAGCGCCTGCGCTACGACGGCACCGCCACCATTCAGATTCGGACCTTCTGAGCCGGATCCCGGCAACGCTCAAGCTGTCGTAGTCGCGCGGTCGGCCTGGAAACTGAGGCGGGGACGCTCGTGGTAGCTTGCCGCACCCCACGACCCTCGGCAGGGACTCGCTGTGCCTCCGGCTGCGCTGGCGCTGGTGTTCACCGCGGCGGTGCTTCATGCCGCATGGAATCTGCTCGCCAAGCGCGGCCAGGGACACCCGGTCTTCTTCTGGCTTGCCCTGATCATCACGTTGCTGATCTACCTGCCGGCGTTCATCGTCGGCGTAGTCCTGGAGCCGATTCCACCGGCTGGCTGGGGCTGGATCGTAGCCACGGGGGTATTGCACGCGGCGTACTTTTGGTCGCTGGGCAATGCCTACGCTCGAGCCGATCTTTCGGTCACCTATCCCCTGGCCCGTGGCATCGGTCCCGCCCTGGTCCTCGTTGCCAGCATCTGGATCGTGGGCGAATCCGTCTCGCCGATAGGCGTCGCCGGCGTGGTCGCCGTGGTCGCCGGAATCTATCTGATCAACCTCGAAAGCCTTGACCCGAGGTCGCTACTTGACGCGCCGCGCATGCTGCTTCGACCTGGAGGTCGCTATGCGGCGTTCACCGGCGTGCTCATCGCGTCGTACACGCTGGTCGACAAGCAGGGCGTGGCCGTCGTCAATCCGCTCCCGTACGCCTACCTGATGTGGCTGATTGCCGCCGCCATGCTTACCCCGCTGGTGCTCGTGCGCTACGGGCGGCGGCCCTGGCGCCGCGTGCCAGTGTCCCGGCGCGACGCGACGTTTGTCGGCCTCCTGTCGGTGACCGCCTACCTGCTGGTGCTGATTGCGCTCACCATGGCGCCCGCGCCCTACGTCTCCGCCGCCCGCGAGGTCAGCATCCTGATCGGCGCAGCCCTTGGCATGACATTGCTGCACGAGCCGCGGCACGCCCCGCGGTTCATCGGCGCCGGCGCGATTGCGGCTGGGGCGGTGCTCGTGGCGCTGGCGTAGGCGTCCGTCAGCAATCCACCGCTCGTGGCTGCAAGGACATACAACCTCATCGAAGCTTGCCGCCCAGCACCGAGTTTCTATGATGGAGCGTCAGGAATTGACACTCCCAGGCAAGCATAAGGCGCGCGAATTGCGGCGAATACGGTGACCGTCTGTCCAATTTGGGGTGATCCCTATCCCGCAATCATCGATAGCAACGCGATCTTCGGACCGTATGACATAGTGGACTCTCCTCGTGCTGGTGGGCGATACCAGATTTCTTACCGAGCGAAGGTCTTGGCCGATCAATTGGATGACGCACAGAGAGCGCGGCTGACCACGCTATTGGTCGACGAGCGCAGACAGGGCGATCCGTGTCCATCGTTGACTACGGTTACTATCGATAGCGTTCGATACAAATCGCCTCTTTCGGTGCATCAGCGCGCCGAGAGGTTGCTCCATTTCATCATCGGGAAGTCAACAACCATAGGAACCCGCGTCGCAATACATCAGTATACGTATGCTGCTTATGCATGGTCGGAGTCGCTCAATCCTAGCGAGGTCAATTATTTGCTTCAGTATCTCGCTGACAATCAATGGGTACAGATTGGTGAGCAAAAATGCTGGCATACTGAAACTCTTACCGGGGAAGAACATACTATTTCGTATAAACCAGCCATTGTCGCTATTGCCGGATATAGTCGAGTGGAGGAGCAGGCAAGAAGCGTCGATACTTCTCAAGCCTTCGTTGCCATGTGGTTCGATCCGTCTATGCGTGAGGCTTTTGATAGTGGAATCGGGCCCGGGATTGAAGATGCCGGCTATAAGCCCCTACGCATCGATCAGAAGCCCGACGTCAATAAGATCGATGACGAGATCATCGCCGAAATCCGGCGCTCCCGGTTCCTGGTGGCGGACTTTACGTATGGAGATGAAGGCGCTCGTGGCGGCGTCTACTACGAGGCAGGCTTCGCGCACGGCTTGAGCTTGCCTGCGATCTTTTGCTGCCGCAAAGATATAGTAGATAGTCTACACTTCGACACGAGGCAATACCATCATATCGTTTGGGAAACACCCGATGAATTGCGCGAAAGCCCCAGTATCCGAATACTGGCCTTGATCGGCGAAGGTCCAGCTAACGAACCAATGGTCACGTAGGGGTCTGAAGGCGATGGCACACGAAATCTCTCCACCACGGCTCGAACTCCTGAAAGTGCGTAACTTCCGCGCCCTGCGGGACGTGGAGTTCAGGGACCTGACTCCGCTAGCGGTGCTGCTGGGGCCCAACGGCAGCGGCAAGTCCACGGTGTTCGATGTGTTTGCGTTCCTATCCGAGTGCTTCGAGTCTGGACTGCGCCGGGCCTGGGACCGTAGGGGACGCGGCAGGGAGCTCAAGAGCCGGGATGCGGACGGGCCCGTCGAGATCGAGATCAGATACCGCGAGCGGCCCGGAGATCCACGTATCACCTATTACCTGGCGGTTGACGAGCCCAACGGCGCGCCAGTAGTCGTAACGGAACAATTGGGCTGGAGGCGAAAGAGTCACGGCCAGCCATTTCGTTTTCTCGACTACCGCACGGGACAGGGCCAGGCCACCAGCGGCGAGTTTCCCGACGAAGGCGATGACAGGGTCTCTATCCCACTCCAGTCACCCGATCTGTTGGCAGTAAACGCGCTGGGGCAGTTCGCTGATCATCCACGAGTGGCGGCGCTTCGCGAATTCATCACCGGCTGGCACGTCTCGTATCTCTCCACGGACAACGCGCGCGGTCAGCCCGAGGCCGGGCCGCAGGAACGTCTTTCCGAAACAGGCGAAAACCTGGCAAACGTCATTCAGCATCTCGCCGAGCGACATCCCGAGCGCCTGGAGCACATTTTCGAGGTTCTGCGCCGGCGGGTACCGCGCATCGAGCGCGTGCTGTCCGAGACCATGCCCGACGGCCGCTTGCTCTTACAGATCAAGGACGCGCCCTTCAGCCATCCGGTGCTCGCGCGCTTCGCCTCCGACGGCACGCTGAAGATGCTGGCGTACCTGGTGTTGCTGCACGACCCGGTGCCGCCACCATTCATCGGCATTGAAGAGCCGGAGAACTTCCTGCATCCGCGGCTGCTATGGGAGCTGGCCGAGGAGTGCCGCGCGGCCTCCGAGCACACGCAATTGCTGGTCACGACGCATTCGCCGTTCTTCCTCAACGCCTTGCGTCCTACGGAAGTTCGCGTCCTGTGGCGCGACGAGCAGGGCTATACGCAAACGCGCCGCGCCGCGGATCTGCCCGGCGTGGGCGACTTCATGAGCAATGGCGCATTGCTCGGTCAACTCTGGATGGAGGGTCAGCTCGGCGTCGGCGATCCGCTTGTGAACCAGGGTGGGCCGACCCAACAACTCGACCTTTTCGATAAGTGACAGCGCAGCATCTCGAACTGCTGGTCGAAGAACCGTCAATGGAAACGTTCTTGCGCGGGGTTCTGCCGCGTTTGTTGCCAACGACCTGCACATTCGCGATCCACGCTTTTCAAGGTAAGCCCGACCTGCTTTCGAAGCTCCATGTTCGGCTGCGTGGCTACGCGCAATGGCTGCCCCCAAACTGTCGCGTCGTTGTGGTCGTCGATAGCGACCGGGATGACTGCCTGGAATTGAAGCAGCAACTTGAGGACTTGGCTTCCAGAGCCGGGCTCATGACGCGCTCCCAGGCCGCAAGTTGTCAGTGGCAGGTCGTCAACCGCATCGCCATTGAAGAGCTGGAGGCTTGGTATTTCGGTGATTGGGATGCGGTGCGCAGCGCGTATCCGCGGGCTTCGCCAAGAGTTCCAAGGCTGTCGGGCTATCGCGATCCCGATGCGATTCGCGGCGGGACTTGGGAGGCACTTGAGCGGCTACTGAAGGGAGCCGGCTATTTCAGCACCGGACTGCGCAGAATTGAGGCAGCGCGCGCAGTGGCGGCCTCCTTCGACCCGTCGCGCAATCGCTCGCGCAGCTTTGCGCACTTCCGGGACGCCGTCATCGAGGCCACTGCCTAGCTTGCTGCTGCGCGTGTAGTATCGTCCCGAATCGCAGCCCTTCTGGTCCCGGCGGCCATGGCGACAACCAAACCTCTGTCTGACACGGCCTCCATCGACGCGATGGCGACCGCCGCTGTGCGCAGCGAGTGGTCGATGGCGTGGCGGCGATTGCGCCGCAACCACGCCGCCATGGCCGGCGGCGTGGTGCTGATCCTCTTTGCGCTCTGCGCCGTCTTCGCCGACGTGATCGCGCCGGAAGGGATCAACATCAAGCCGACGCTTGAGTCCGTGCTCGAAAACCGCCTGCTGCCGCCATGGTCCGCCGGCACTCGCGTAGGAGAGAGCGGGGAGGTGGAACCGGCGTTCTTCCCATTTGGCACGGACGACATCGGCCGCGATGTCTTCAGCCGCGTGGTGCACGGGTCGCGCATCTCGCTGCGGGTCGGCTTCGTCGCCGTCCTGCTTGCCGGGGCCGGCGGCACGATTCTTGGCATGGCCGCCGGCTATTTCGGCGGACGGATCGATATGGTCATCAGCCGCCTGCTTGACGTGCTGTTGGCGTTTCCGGGGCTGCTGCTCGCCATCGTGATCGTCGCGTCCCTCGGGCCGAGCCTGACGAACGCCATGATCGCCCTGGGCATTGCCGGCATCCCGTTCTATGCGCGCGTCGTGCGAGGCTCGACGCTCTCGGCCAAGGAGTTCGGCTACGTGCGCGCGGCACGCGCGATTGGCATGCGCGACTCCCGCATCATCGTGCGCCACATCCTGCCCAACATCCTCAGCCCCATCCTGATCATGTCCACGCTGGGGCTCGGCTCAACCATCATCTCGGCGGCTGGACTCAGCTTCCTTGGCCTGGGCGCCTCACCGCCAACGCCGGAATGGGGCTTGGAGATCGCGCAGTTCCGCGCGGTGCTCGCGATCGCGCCGTGGATCTGCATCTTCAACGGGCTCGCACTGGCCCTCACGGTGCTGTCATTCAACATGCTGGGCGACGGCCTGCGCGAGGCGCTGGACCCGCAAGCGAGCGCCTGGGCGCAGTAGTCGCTGCCGCCGCAGCGACAGGCTGGATGCGGGTCACGTTGGCCTGAGGACATGGGATGACGGCGCGTCGCCGCCGGGCGGGTCCCGGGACCGCTCGGTTGATCCGCCGGCGGACGGCGCCTCGGTTCCCGCAACATACAAATGACGACCAAAGTGACCCACGACTAACAGATTCCGGGCGGTGCAAATCGCCTGCCCCGACTGGTATCCTCACGCACAGGCTCGGGATGTCTGCAAGTAGTGGGGGGAAAGACTATGGATCGTGGCAAGTCTCTGAGTCGCCGAAACGTCCTTCGGGGCGGGGCGCTGGCCCTGGCGGGCGGCGTCGGCGTCGCCGCGCTCGCAGCCTGCGGCGAGGGCGAGGTAGAGATCAAAGAGGTCGAGGTCGAGAAGATCATCACCGTGACCGAGATCCAACAGGTCGAGGTCGAGAAGGTGGTGAAGCAGGAAGTCATCAAGGAAGTCGAAGTCGAGAAGGTCGTCAAGCAGGAAGTCATCGTCGAAAAGGAAGTCATCGTCGAGAAGGTCGTCGAGATCGAGGCCGAGACGGTCGAGCGCGGCGTAAAGACGGGCATCAACCTCTTCCGCTCCGACGAATCCGTCCCGCTTGGCGAGTGGAACCCGACCCGGGGTGGCCGGATCGCCTGGGGTTCGCCGGGCCCGATCACGTCGCTCAACCCCGTGCGCATGGACCTATGGTCCTATCGCAACGGCTTCCCGATGTACGAGAACCTCTACACGTGGGCGCCGGGCAACAAGATCATTCCGTGGCTGGCCGCCGACTTGCCCGAGCTGTCGGACGACCGCCTGACCCGGCGCATCCCGTTGCGCCGCGACGTGAAGTTCCACGACGACACGCCGTTCAACGCCGAGGCGGTGGCGTTCAACTTCATGCTGTTCCTGGACGAGAGCTTGGAACGGGGCGAGGTCGCGGGCAAGGTCGGCGACGTCGAGAGTGTCACGGTGGTGGACGAGTTCACCGTCGATCTGAAGACAAAGACCCCACAGGCGCTCTTCATGCAGGTGCTTGCCGATTTTCAGATCACGTTCGCCTCGCCGCAGGCGTACATCACCTACCGCGAGGACATCGCGCGCAATCCGGTCGGCACCGGCGCCTACAAGTTCAAGGAGTGGCAGGAGCAGGTCTCCGTCACCTTCGAGCGCAACGACGACTACGCGTGGGCGCCCGCGTGGGCGACGAATAAGGGCGCGCCGTACCCGGACGAGATTGTCACCCAGATTCTGGCGCAGGACGCGGTGGCCCGCGCCGCGGCCTTCGAGGCCGGCGAAGTGGACTGGATCCAGCACTTCCAGTTCATCGACTTGGAGCGCTTCGCGAAGCAGGACAACCGCATCATCCTCGGACGTCTGGCCCCGGGCATACCGTGGTTCCTGCACATCAACTCCATGCGCTGGCCCACCGACGACATCGTCGTCCGCAAGGCCCTCAACCACGCCATCAACAAGAAGCTCGTGGTGCAGCGCGGCAACGGCGGCATCCCGCGGATCGCCGGCAACATCCTCACGCCGGGCACCATCGGCTACAACGAAGCGATGGAGGACCTCTACCCGTGGGACGTCGGCAAGGCCAACCAGCTGCTGGACGACGCCGGCTACGCCCGGCGCGAGGACGGCTTCCGCTACCGCGACGGTGAGCGCATGCAGGTCGAGTTCCCGAACACGCCCAACCCGTTGAGCGAGCTCTACAAGCTGGACATCGAGTCCAGCATCGGCATCTTCGTGGACATCCCGAACGTCGAGTTCGCGACCTACATCAACGACATGGCGCAAGGCAAGTACACGCACCAGTGGACCGGCGGGGGTGGCCCCGACGGCGACGTGCTGTACCACAAGTACCACACGTCGCAGTACGGCCTGCCGGGCCGCGCGTTCGCGTTCCTCAACTACAACGGCGAGCCGGGCGTGGCGACCGCGGACGACCCGGTCGACGCACTGCTCGACGGGGCGCGCTCCGAGTTCGACGAGTCCAAGCGCGCCGAGATGTGGATGGAGGCGAACCGCCTGATCCAGGAGGCCGCCGTCAATCTTCCGCTGTCGGACGCCATGGGGCAGTGGTTCTACAACAGGGACCAGATCGGCGGCGTGGCGCACTCCACGGTGCACGAACCACCCACCGCGCTCGACTTCTACGACAAGAAAGGCGGCTAGCGCCTAGAGGAGATCGGCACCGTCGCGGGCGGGTTTCGGGACCGCTCGGTTCATCCGCCCGCGGACGGTGCCTCGATTCCCGCGTCGGCGGGAATCGACGACCAAACCGACCCACGACCAACAGCTTCTGCGCGGTGCAAATCGCCCGCGCGGGCTGGTATCCTCTCGCGCACAGGCCCTGAGAGCCTGCAATTGGAGGGAAGGTTTATGGACCGTGGTAAGTCTCTAAGTCGCCGGAACGTTCTGCGTGGTGGGGCCTTGGCCCTGGCGGGCGGCGTCGGCGTCGCGGCACTCGCAGCCTGCGGCGAGGCCGAGGTACAGATCAAAGAGGTCGAGGTCGAGAAGATCATCACCGTGACCGAGATCCAACAGGTCGAGGTCGAGAAGGTGGTGAAGCAGGAAGTCATCAAGGAAGTCGAAGTCGAGAAGGTCGTCAAGCAGGAAGTCATCGTCGAGAAAGAAGTCGTCGTCGAGAAGGAAGTCATCGTCGAGATCGCGGCCGAGACGGTCGCGCGCGGCGTTCAGAAGGGCATCAACCTCTTCCGCTCCGACGAACCCGTCCCGCTCGAAGAGTGGAACCCGACCCGGGGTGGCCGGATCACCTGGGGTACGCCGGGCCCGATCACGTCGTTTAACCCCGTGCGCATGGACCAATGGTCCTACCGCAGTGGCTTCCCGATGTACGAGACCTTGTACACCTGGGGGCCGAACAACAAGATCGTCCCGCGCCTGGCCGCCGACATGCCCGAGCTGTCGGACGACCGCCTGACCCGCCGCATCCCGTTGCGCCAGGACGTGGTGTTCCACGACGGCACGCCGTTCAACGCGGACGCGGTGACCTTCAACTTCATGCTGTTCCTGGACGAGAGCCTGGAGCGGGGTGAGATTGCGGGCAAAGTCGGAGACGTCGAGAGCGTCACGAAGGTGGACGACTACACCATCGACCTCACGACGAAGACTCCGCAGGCGCTGTTCATGCAGGTGCTGTCGGACCGTCAGATCACGTTTGCCTCGCCGCAGGCCTATATCACCTACCGCGAGGACATCGCGCGCAATCCGGTCGGCACGGGGCCGTACAAGTTCAAGGAGTGGCAGGAGCAGGTTTCCGTCACCTACGAGCGGAACGAGGACTACGCGTGGGCGCCTGAGTGGGCGACAAACAAGGGGGCCCCGTACCCCGACGAGTTCGTCATCCAGATTCTGGCGCAGGACGCGGTGGCGCGCGCGGCGGCCTTCGAAGCCGGCGAGGTGGACTGGATCCAGCACTTCCAGTTCATCGACATGGAGCGCTTCGCGAAGCAGGACAACCGCACCATCCTTGGGCGTATGTCTTCAGGCATGCCGTGGTTCCTGCACATCAACTCGATGCGCTGGCCCACCGACGACATCGCCGTCCGCCAGGCGCTCAACCACGCCGTCAACAAGAAGCTCGTGATCCAGCGCGGCAACGGCGGCATCCCGCGCATCGCCGGCAACATCCTCACGCCGGGCACCATCGGCTACAACCCGGACATGGAAGACCTCTATCCGTGGGACGTCGGCAAGGCCAACAAACTGTTGGACGACGCCGGCTACGCCCGCGGTGAGGACGGCTTCCGCTACCGCGACGGCGAGCGCATGCAGGTGGAGTTCCCCAACACGCCCAACCCGTTGAGCGAGCTGTACAAGCTGGACATCGAGTCCAGCATTGGCATCTTCGTGGACATCCCGAACGTCGAGTTCGCGACCTACATCAACGACATGGCGCAAGGGAAATACACGCACCAGTGGACCGGCGGGCGTGGCCCGGACGCCGACGTGCTGTACGCCAAGTACCACACGTCGAACTACGGTCTGCCGGGCCGGGCGTTCGCGTTCCTCAACTACAACGGCGAGCCGGGCGTGGCGACCGAGGGCGACCCCATCGACGCATTGCTCGACGGGGCCCGCGCCGAGTTCGACGAGTCCAAGCGCGCCGAGATGTGGATGGAGGCGAACCGCCTGATCCAGGAGGCCGCCGTCAACCTTCCGCTGGCCGACGCCATGGCGCAGTGGTTCTACAACAGCGACCAGATCGGTGGCGTGGCGCACTCCACGCTGCTCGATCAGGCGTTCGCGATGGACTTCTACGACAAGAAGGGCTAGCGACTAGGGAGATCAGCACCGCCGTCGGGTCTGGGTCGCCGAGGATGGGCGTGAGCCTCGGTCAGGGCCTGCCCGCGGACAAGCCTCGTGCTTGCCGCGGAACAGGCAGATCCAGCACCGGCGGCGGTGCGCCCTCCTGCCCCGCCTGGCGGTGCGCCGCGCGCTCGGTCGTCGGCTTTATCTAGTCGCCGAAATACTCGTCGTGCCCGCCGAAGGCTGCGCGCAACCGCTTGACGTCGGCGGCTGGCAATGGTCCGCGCTGCACTGACGCAACATTCGCTGCGAGATGGGCCGGATCGGCTGTGCCCGTCAGCACCGACGCCACCTCGCGGGGAGCGGCGGCGAAGCGATAGGCCGCGTCGATCACCGTCTCGACATCGCCGTGGATGAGCCAGCCAAGCGGATGCGCATCCGGCACGGACGCCGGCGGCACCAGGCCCGCGACCTTCATCCGCGTCACCATCTCGCGCAGGTGCGCGGGATCGGACATGGCGCGTCGCACGGGCGTCATGGCGACCACGCCCACGTCGTGCCGTGGGGCCAACGGGAATACATGGCGTTCGGGGGCGTGCGTCAGCAGGTTGTAGTTCGGCATCACCACGTCGGGCCAACCATCGGCAACGGCGCGGCCCACCATCACCGGCCATCCGGAGATCCCGACAAACCGCACCAGGCCGTCATCCTTCAGGCGCAGCAATGCAGGCACGTGACGCTCGCGGCATTCGTCGTAGAGCTCAGGCCGAAGCGCGTGAATCAGCACAATATCCAGCACGTCCCGCCGGAGCCGCCGCAGGCTCTCCTCGACGGATGGACGAATGACGCTCGGCGGCGCCAAGGGCGGCGCGTCCGCATGCACGTCGACCACGCTCGGATATTTGGTCGCGATCACGGTCTCGTCCTGAGGCACGCCATCCAGCGCATGGGCCAGCAGCGCTTCGCTGTCGTGGTATACCGGCGCGGTGTCGAAATAGTTGATTCCCAGGTCCAGCGCGCGCCGCATCAGAGCGCGGGCACCGTCAGGCGTGGTGCCGCGCGTCTGGCCGAACTGACTTGGCCCACCCGTGCCGAGCCCCACCAGTGACACTTCAAGGCCCGTCCGGCCCAGCCGCCGATACTCCATCAGCCGCCTCTCACTGCGGGCGCGCCGCCCCTAGATGAACGCCGGCATCTTGGCCGCATCGATATCCACGCCGAAGCCGGGCGCGTCGGACGGTCGCAGTCTGCCGTTCTTGGGCACGACCGTGCCCGGCAACAGGTCTCCGTTCTCCAGTGGAACACCCGGCGCCGTGGCGAGGTACCACTCACCAAGCGGGATCGCCGGGAGCGCGAACAGTGCGTGCTGGCCATACGGGCTCCCAGCTCCGCCGTGCGGTATGACCGCCAGCCCCGCCGCGTCCGCGATGGCGCAGATCCGCAGCAGGGGCGTCAACCCGCCCACCCACGCGATGTCCGGCTGCAGAATGTCCACCAGGCGGCGCGACGCCGCGTGCTGGAAGGGAAACGGCGTGTACCAGTGCTCGCCAGTGGCGAGCGTCTGCCAAGGCAGCCGGGTCCGCAACTGTGCGTAGCCGTCAAAGTCCTCCGGGGGGAGCATCTCTTCGATCCACGCCAGGCCGTACGGGCGCAACGATTCCGCCAGGCGCACGCCGTAGTCAACGTCCGGCGCCATCCAGCAGTCGAGCATGAGCTGCGCGTCATCGCCCATGTGCTCGCGGGCCTCCGCCACGCTCGCGACGTTGCGCTGCAGGCCGTCCCGCCCATGGACGGGTCCGAACCGGCAGGGCACCTTCACGGCGGTGAAGCCAAGCTCCTTGACCCAGTCCGTGTCGCCGCAGGTGGCGTAGCACTGCACGAAGTCTCGGGCCGGACCGCCAAGCAACTCATAGACGGGCTTTCCCAGCACCTTGCCCTTGAGATCCCACAGCGCCAGGTCAATCCCGCTGATGGCATACGACGCCAGGCCGGCGGCGCCGAAGGGCGAGCACAGCCGGACCAGCATGTCGTACAGCCGCTCGGTCGCGAGCGCGGGCTCACCGATGATTCGCGGCCCCAGGTACTCCTGGATGACGGCGGCCACGGGGCGTCCATAGCGGCCGGGGCCCACGCCCTGCGTGCCATCGTCGGCCGTCACGGTGACGAGGAAGTCTGGCCAATCCGGCACCCAGCGCAGCATGTTGGACCCGGCGGGGAAATAGCGCGACATCGGATTCGCCATGGGGCCCCGCTCGAGCCAGCCGGGGCGTCGCCGACCCGCATGGGGATCGCGGGCGGGCAACTCGAGCACTTTGGTCTCGACGCGTGTGATCTTCAATGCACGAGGACGCCGCTGGCAGGCCGCGTGACAGTGTCTCACGAGAGCGAATGCGCAACCTCGCCCCCAGGACCCGGCAGTGCTCGGCGGCATCCTGCGCATCGCCGGCAACGTGCTCACCAGAAGGGCCGTCGGCTACACTGCGGACTCCAAGGGGATCTTCGCGTGGGATGTCGGCAAGGCGATCCATCCGCCTGGGTGACGCCAGCTGCATTCGTCGCGGGGACGGCATCTGAGATTCGTTCCTCTCGGGCATCGGATAGACCCACGACATATGCGACACGAAGGGTGGATCGGCTCGTTTGCGCACGAGCAACCTCCTAGGACCGTTTGCACGGTGAGCAAGGACTAGCCGCAGATGGGGCGATATATCGTCCGGCGGTTGCTCGCCGCTATCCCAGTGATACTGGGCGTGCTGCTGCTGGTGTTCGTCCTCCTGCGCCTGATCCCTGGCGATCCCGTCACGGTCTTCTACTACAGCAGCGACGCCGGCGGCACGTCCAACACCTCCGTTTCGATCGAGGCCCTCGAGCAAGCGAAGGCGAAATTACACCTCGACAAGCCCATTCCGGTGCAGTTCGCCTACTACATTTGGGACGTCATGCGGCTGGACCTTGGGCGTTCGTTCCGCACCAAACAGCCCATCACGGACCTGATCGCCGAGCAATTCCCCTCAACGCTGCTGCTTACGCTGGCCGGCATGGGGGTCACGCTCGTCATCGGGCTGGCGGCCGGCGTGATCTCGGCCATGCGCCACCACACCTGGATCGACTACCTGAGCCAGTTCATCGCGGTAGTGGGCGTTTCCGTACCGAATTTCCTGGTCGGGCTGCTGCTCATCTATCTGTTCAGCATCAACATGAACAATTTCCTGCCGGCCATCGCCAACGGCAACGGCAAGGAACTCATCATGCCCGCGATCGCCCTGGGGCTCGCGGGTGCGGCAATCGTGGCCCGGCTTACCCGCTCGTCCATGCTTGACGTGATGAGCCGCGATTACATTCGCACGGCACGCTCCAAGGGTGTGCGCGAGAGCACCGTCGTCTGGGGCCACGCACTCAAGAACGCCCTGATACCGGTCGTAACCATCGTGGGATTGCAGTTCGGCAGCCTGCTGATCGGCGCAGTGGTCATCGAAGTGGTGTTCAGCCGGCAGGGCATCGGCTTCACGCTGGTCAAGGCCATCCTCACGCGCGACTACACCGTGGTCCAGGCGCTGGTGATGCTGGCGGCGTCGATCTACGTGGTGGCCAACCTCCTCGTCGACGTGCTTTACACCTACATCGATCCGCGCGTGCGGCTCGCGTGAGCTTCGGGGCAACCTCCCAACACGCGGTCACACTTCCGACACCCGCCCTGCAAACTTGTCTTGGACAGAAGCACAGCAGAATGACCGGCGGCTCGGAGCCACCGGCTGCTTGGGAGTTTTCAGGATTCCGTGCATCTTCTAGGCTGGCGCGTTCCGGTGACGCGCGCACGACGCCTCCCGCATGATCGGCACGCAGGCGGCGCGATGGAAGCGCCCGTCATGGTTTGTATCTGTCCCGCAAGTAGCCTGAATTGGAGCGCTTGAGTGCCACATAACGTCGCGGTCGATATGGGCGGCACGTTCACAGACCTGATCGCCACCGATGGTGACGCCAGATTGCAAGTCGCGAAGTCGCTCACGACGCCCGCGTCGCCATCGCAAGGCATCTTCGACGCGCTGGCGAAAGCCGAAATCGACCCGGCAGCCATCGAGTATTTCGTGCACGGCACCACCGTCGGCACCAACATGCTCATCGAGCGCCGCGGGCCGCGCATCGGGCTCATTACCACGCAGGGCTTTCGGGACGTGCTGCGCATCCAGCGCATCGTGCGGCCGGAGTCGTTCGACCTGCACTGGCGCAAGCCGCGCCACCTGGTCGAGCGCGCGCTCAGCTTGGAGGTGCGCGAGCGAATCGGCTCGCACGGCGAGGTCGTGCAGGCGCTGGAGGAAGAAGACGTGGTGGCCGCGGTGGAGCGCTTGCGCGCGGAAGAGGTCAAGGCCATCGCCGTCAGCTATCTATTCTCGTTCCTCAATCCCGAGCATGAGCGCCGCACGCGAGAGATCGTGCACGAGCTTTACCCCGAGGCCTACGTCTCGATCAGCTCCGACGTGTTCCCGCAGTGGCGCGAGTTCGAGCGCACGAGCACGACGGTCATCGATGCCTACCTCAAGCCGCGCATCGACGAATACCTCACCTCGCTCGAAGACGAGCTGCACCGCCGCGGCGCACGGGGTTTGCTGATCATGCGCAGCAACGGCGGCGTCATGGCGACCGCAACCGCCAAAGCCGAGCCCGTCACCATGATCCAAAGCGGGCCCGCCGGCGGCGTAATCGGCAGCCTGCAACTGGGGCAAGACCTCGGGCTCGACCCGCTGATGACCGCCGACATCGGGGGCACCAGCTTCGATGCGTGCCTGGTGGCCAACGGGCGGGCCGCACAGACCACGACCACCGAGCTTGAGTTCGGCATCCCGATTGCCACGCCCATGCTCGACATCCGCTCCATCGGGGCCGGCGGCGGCAGCATCGCGTGGCTCGACGCGGCCGGGCTGCTCAAAGTCGGCCCGCAGAGCGCAGGCGCCGATCCCGGACCGGCGAGCTATGGCCGCGGCGGCGTCGAGCCGACGTCAACCGACGCCAACGTGGTGCTCGGTCGACTGGATCCCGCGTTCAAGCTTGGCGGCGACGTGGCCCTGGTACACGAGGCGGCCCGCCAGGCTGTGGAACGCATTGGCGCCCAGATGGGCTTCTCCGCGGAGCGCGCCGCGGCCGGCATCCTCGAAATCATGAACAGCAACATGGCCGAGACGATGCGCTTGCTCACCATCGATCAAGGCATCGACCCGCGCGAATTCACCCTGGTGGCCTTCGGCGGCGCGGGCCCGCTGCACGGCGCCTACCTGGCGGACCATCTGGGAATGCAGCGCGTCGTGGTGCCACCGTTCCCCGGCGCGTTCAGCGCCCTCGGCGCGCTGATGGCGGACACCAGGTTCGACTACATGCAGACCCGCATCACCTATTCCGAGAACATCGACGTCGCGACCGTGCAGAGCGACTTCGACGACCTGGAGCAGCGCGCTCGCGACGACTTCGCGCGCGAGGGATTCGGCGATCCCCCGGCCATGCAGCGCAGCCTCGATCTTCGGTACTACGGGCAAAACTGGGAGCTTGAGGTCCCAGTCGCCGGCGGCGCCATCAGCGCCGAGGACATCGCCGCCGCGCGTGAGGCCTTCGACGCCGAGCACGACCGCCAGTTCGGCTGGAGCTTCCCGGAGTCGGCGTTCGAAATCGTGAACATGCGCCTAACCGCCATCGCCCGGCGCCGGGAAGTCCTGCTACCCGACGTACCCGCCGGCCCCATGCCGGCGCCCGTCAAGGTGGGCGATGTCTACTTCACCGAGGCGGACGGGTTGCTGCCCACGCCCTTCTATCACCGCGACGACCTGCGGGCGGGCAATACCTTCAAGGGTCCGGCGATGATCGTGGAGGACGACGCCACGGCAATCGTTCCGCCCGACTGGTCGGCGCGGGTCGAGCCGCATGGCAGCATCATTCTGGAGGTGGGGTGAGATGGTGCAGGACACATCCGCCAAGCGCAGCGTCGCCGACCTGAATATCGGCGACCCGGTCCAGCTCGAGGTCACGCGCAACTACCTGATCGGCACCTGCGAGGAAATGGGCGCGGCCATGCTGCGCACCTCCTACTCCACCATGTTCAACGAGGCGCGGGATTTCTCGTGCGTGGTGTTCGACGCCGCCGGCGAAATGACCGCCCAGGGCGACTTCTGCCCGGCGCATATCGGCGCCATCGTTCACACCGTCGAGTGGGCCATCAAGGAAGTCGGCCCGGAGAACATGCACCCGGGCGACGTGATCCTGCACAACGATCCCTACCGCGGCGGCTGCCACATGCCGGAGTTCATGACGCTGAAGCCCTGCTTCTACAAGGACGAGGTGGTGGCGTACGCGGCCAACATCGCGCACATGACGGATATCGGCGGCATGGTGCCGGCAGCCTTCGGCGACACGCGCAACATCTTTCAGGAGGGCCTGCGGCTTCCCCCCATCAAGATCTACAAGAACGACGAGCCGGTGGAAGACATCTTCGCGATCATCACGTCGAACGTGCGCACGCCAAAGGTCTCGCGCGGCGACCTGATGGCGATGGTGGGCTCGACCTACCTGGCCGAGCGGCGCATCGTCGACCTCATCGACCGCCTGGGCATCGACCGCTTCAATCTGCTGTCGGAACAGATCAAGGACGTCTCCGAGGTCATGATGCGGCAGGCCATCGGGCGCATGCCCGACGGCGCCTATGCGGCGGAAGGGATTATCGAAGACGACGGCGTGCTGCCCGACAAGTCCTATCGGTTCGCGGCGGAGGTCAACGTGCGCGGGGACGAGATCGTGGTTGACTACACGGGGTCCGACCCGCAATCGGCCGGCGCCATCAACCAGTCATTCGGCACGACCGCGTCCGCGACCTACGCCACGATCTTCCACATGATTCCCGACGACATCCCGTGGAATCACGGCGCCTACCGGCCCATTGCCATCGTCGCCCCGCCGGGCACGGTGGTGAACGTCAACTACCCCGGATCGTGTGTGGGCGGCAACTCCGACACCTACCCGAACACCATGGACGTCCTGTTCGCCGCCTTCTCACAGATGAGCGACTACAGCCAGGCCTGCGACGGCGGCACCAGCGGATTGCTCGGCATCTACGGCATGAATGTCGATACCGGCGAGCCGTTCGTCCTGCTGCACATCGAGGGCATGGGCTGCGGCGGTCGCATCGACGCCGACGGCAACGACGCGATGGTGACCAAGAACGGCAACTGCCTGAACTCGCCCTGCGAGGTGATCGAGATCCGCTATCCGGTGCGCATCGAGGAATACAGCGTCATTCCCGAGAGCACCGGGCCGGGCACGCACCGCGGCGGCTTCGGCGTCCGGCGCATCTGGCGCTGCCTGGCGCCAATCACGATCAGCGCCCACGTGAACCGCACCTGGTTCAGGCCGTGGGGCCTCAAGGGCGGCGAACGCGCCGGTAACGCGGCACTGCTGTTCAAGCCGGCCGGCGCGGACCGTTGGCTTTCGGCCAGGGATCTCTATGACCGCGTCTCGGCGGGCAAGTTCTCGAACGTCGAGCTTGATGAAGGCGACCTGATCATGCTCTGCACGCCCGGCGGCGGCGGCTACGGTGCTCCCCATGAGCGGCAGCCGGAGCTGGTGCGCCAGGACGTTGCCGACGAGTTGATCGACGCGCAAGGAGCGGAGCGAACCTACGGCGTCGTGCTGGATGACGCGGGCGTGATCGATCAGGACGCCACGCGCATCAAGCGAGAGGAGATGGCGCATGCCGCAACGTGAAGTCGACGAAATGCCGCGCTGCCAAAGCTGCGGCATCTTGATCCCGGTGCAGGAAATGGTGAAACAGCACGAGGGCAAGCCCGTCATCGTGTGCAGCGACAAGTGCTTCCGCATCTACCGGACCTACTGGTATCCGCGCTACGGGCAAAAGGCAGCCAGTCAGGACGGCGGGGATAGCTAAGCACAGATTGCCGGGTCGCCGCACGTGAGCGCCAGCGCTCCGATCCCCTCTCCCCTCCGTGAGACGTTTTCATAGCTCTGTAGGGGCGCCCCTTGTGGGCGCCCGCTCCGCCGGTGACCAGGGCAGCCACAAGGGCTGCCCCTACACTGATCGACGGTCAAGCAAAGGTCTCCTCCGTGGGAGAGGATTGGGTTGAGGGGCTCGACCATGAAGCCGATCTCGGGCGTCGTCCCAATCGTTCCGACGCCGTTCGTCCCCGGCGATGAATCGATCGACACGCCGGCCCTGCGCCGTCTGGTCGACTTCGCGGTGGACGCCGAGGCCGCCGCCATCTGCCTGCCGGCCTACGGCAGCGAGTTCTACAAGCTCACGGAGCCGGAGCGGCTCGAAGTCGTCGAGGTCGCCGTGGACCAGGCCGCCGGCCGCCTGCCGGTTATGGCGCAGTGCAACCACGGTGCGGCCAAGGGGGCCGCCGCGCTCGCCCGCCGCAGCAGCGACCTGGGAGCGGATGTCGTGTCCTTCGCCCTGCCGCGCCAGTTTCCGCTCTCCGACGCCGACCAGTTCGACTACGCGCGCGCCGTCTGCGACGCAGTCAGCGCGCCCGTGCTGATCCAGGACTGGAACCCCAGCGGCAACTCCGTCGGCGCTGACTTTTGCGCCGAGCTCGCCGCCGCCTGCCCGAACTTCCGCTATATCAAGCTCGAAGAGCCGCGCATGGGACCCAAGGTGCGCGCCATCATCGAGGCCACCGACGGGCGCGTGGAGGTGTTCGAGGGCTGGGGCGGGCTCTACATGCTGGAGCTGGTGCCAACCGGAATCGTCGGCATCATGCCGGGCCTGGCGCTCACCGACCGGCTGGTGCACGCGTGGCGGCTCGCCGTTGCCGGCGAGGCCGCCGAGGCGCTCGCCGCGTTTGAGCCGCTCGTGCCGTGGCTGGCCTTCGGCCTCTCCGACATGGAGTTCTTCAACGCCCTCGAAAAGCGCCTGCTCGTCGCCCTCGGCCTGCTGGAGCACGCCACCCTGCGCAACCCCACCGTCACCATCGACGCCGACTCGCTGGCCTACGCGGATTTCCTCATCGGGCAGCTCTTACGGACCGCGTAGCAGTCCAGCATCGAGCTTCTGCCAACTGAGATCGACCGGATACCGTTCGGCGCCCGATCACAAGGCTGCGTGCAACGGTTGCGGATGGGTCGCTAGCTCAGGCGCTCGAGGACCGCCTGCACATGCGGATAGGTCGGCACGGGCTGCTGCCGGTCCCACCAGTGGAATTCGCCTATCTCGGGTCCAATCTCCACTTCGCCGTTCGCCTCGACAAGGAAGACATGGTGCCTGTTGGTGGAGCTTTCCCAAGCGAACAAGTACTCCGCTCGCGTCGCCGTCAGCCGCGTTTCCTCGTGCAACTCCCGGACGGCCGCCGCCATCGGTTGCTCCCCCGGCTTGATGCCGCCGCCGGGCAACAAGAACCGCCCCGACCCGTCGCTGACCAGCAGCACCCTGCCGTTGCGGACCACGACGACGGATGCCCGCCGGCGGAGACGACTCCTCATGCCAAAGCGCTAGTCCGTGATTGAGCCCGGACGCTGGGCGGGCACAAGGCTACCAGGCCTAGACCACCGCAGCCGCGGCCTTGACTTCCTCGTCGTCCGCGAGGTCGGCGAACTCGGGCAGCATCCTGGGCTCGCCGCCAGACGGACCCTGAGGGATCGCGCTTGGCCGCTTCGCGCAGCAGGTCCATGACCTCGCGGCGATCCCGGGTGGTGGCCCACACGCACGCGGCCAGGCAGATATAGGTGTAATAGAAGGGAATTCTCCCCCGAACAGCCTCCCGGAACAGCCGCGCCGCGCGCTCATATCGCTTGGCGACAAAGAGCCTCCCGGCGGCGTTGTGGCAGAGCATCACGTATTGCTGCGGACCCTCGGCGGCGTCCAAGTGGGTGGTTTGAAACTCGGCCAGCCGCGCGATCACCCGGTCGGCCACGGCATCGAACTCCTCGTCGCGACCAGCCCGCGTGAGCACGGTCATCCGCGTGAATTCCGCCTCCAAGCGAACGCCTTCGGCCTGTTCCCACTCGGGAAAGCGATCGGCCAGCGCGCCGACCCGGTCAGCGGCGGCCAGCGCGTCGTCGAACCGCTCGTCTCGCACAAGCACTCCCACTTCGGTGCGGTTGAGCTGAAACCATCCCGAGCGCGTGCGCTCGTCCACGGGAACGACGGCGCGCAACTCGTGCACGATCGCCAGCCACTCGTCCAGCTGTCCGCTGCCCCACCACGCCAGCGCTTGCGTGCCGTCATACATCACCCTGAGCAGGCCGTGGGGTTCGAGTCGTTCCTTCGCCCAGGCGTAGAAGTCGCGCTGCGCCTCCACCGTCTCGTCGAAGCGGCGCATCAGCGCCAGGTTGTCGGTGCGCTCCCAGCGCGCCCACGCCTCGTCATCGGTGTCCAGGTCTTGCGCCAGATACTCCGTGAGCAGATCGACGGTTTCGGCTCGCTTCCCAAGTTGGAGGAGGAGCTTGGCCGCGGCTCTGACATTCCCGGTGGAGCCAGGCGCTGGTCCGCCGTCAGCCGCTCGAAGGCAGCCAATCCGTCCGCCAGCAGCGAGTGATCGGCCGTGGCGGCGTCAGCCGCCTCCTGCCGCTCGTATTCGGCGACGCACCGCTGCAGCTCGGGCGTCATGCGGCGTCCTTCGGTTTCGCCCTCGGTTCGACCACGGTAGCAGTGGGACCTAGTCACCTCCGCCAGCGAGCGAAGGATGGATTCCCGGCCTCGGAGGCCATTCCATGATTGGCCGACATCCCACTGCCGAGCCGCAGATCGCCCTCACCCTGTTCCCTCTCCCAGAGGGAGAGGGGACAGGGTCCGATCTCCCGCCTCCGCTGGAGGGGTTTCGCAACGGTCTCTTCACGCTGTTTGACGAGCCGGACGGGGACCGTTCTTTGGCCTAAGCCCCTGCGTCGATCTCACGCACCTCGTCCGACCAGTCGCGCCAGATGTCCCCGCCGGCGTCGGTCATCGCCATCTCGTCGGAGAGGCCCTCGGGCGACTTCACGAATCCATAGATCGTGGCCTGGCGGATCACGTCGTTGGAGGTGTTCTGGCCCGGGATGTGCAGGATTTTGTGGTGCCACAGCACCACCGATCCGGTCGGGCCGTAGGTGTCGACCGGCTCGGTGTCGGCCTTCACCGCTTCAACGATGGGATCGGCCAGACGTGCGTGGCCACCCAGCTTGCGCGCGGCGTGGCGCCGGCCCACGTGCGTTTCGCCCGCGTGAAACGTCTCCCAATGGTGCTCCCAAACGCGTGAGTGGCTGCCGGGCCACACGGTGAACCCACCGGAAGCGGGCGGCAGGTCGTCAATATAGGCCGCGAAATTGAGCCGGAACCGTCCGTATGACGAACCGTCGGAGTGGGCGCCGCTCCAGTTGGCCCCCGGGTCCGGGCTGTTGGGCAGCGTGCAGTAGAGACCGCGCGAACCCTGCCCGGTGAGCAGCTCGAGCCCCTGCTGCGGCAGCCGCAGGGTTTGCGTCTTGAACGTGGGCAGCGTGGGCCAGGTCTCCAGGTCCTGGCCGTACAGCACTTCCAGCGCCTCGTCGTCCAACAGGCAGGGGCCGGTGGTGGACCCGGACTCGTCACGCCCGGCCGGCCATACCACGGTGCCCTTGCCGAGAAGCTGCTCCGCCACGGTCCACAGCGCCCGAGGGCCCAGGTCGAGCATGAAGTCCTTGGTGCCGTTGCGAACGTAGAACCGGGTTCCGCCGCCGCCGAAGTACGGCTGCCCGCCGTGATGAGCCGCCGGGAATGCCGTCTGCTCCTCGTCGAGGATCGGCGTCCACGTCGAGGGGTCGTCGCGCTTCATCCTGGGGAGATACGTCCCGATCGCCTCCCACATGTCGTCCCGCGCGCGGCGGCACAGCTCGGGATCGAGCACCCCCGGCAGCACGAGAACGCCATCGCGCTTGAACTGAGCGATCTGGCTTTCGGTCAGCGGCGGAACCTGGGGCGTGTTCGGGGCGGCCGTGACTTGCCGTTCGGGGAGCGGCTCAACCAGCGGCATGCTCGGGGTGATGGTCACCATGTCGTCCCTACCTTGATCGCGATACGACCCGTGCTGATGCCGAATTATGGCGCACGCGACGGCGTCTTATGCAGCGGCTCGAGAACGCGGCACCTGGCCGCCACACCATTCGCGCCTATTCCGCGGAATCGCCTCCCATGTCGCCGGCGTCCGGCGACGCCGCTTGCCGCGCACCCAGCTCGCGATCGAGGATCAGCAGTCCGGCGCCGTCGCCGCCCGCGATCTTGAGCTGGCTCAGGAGGGTGCGCAGCGTGTCCTCCTCCTCGATTTGCTCGTTGACGAACCAGTCCAGCAGCGATTTGGCCTGGTAGTCGCCGCATTCAACCGACTTGGCATAGAGCGCATTGACCGCGCGGGTATTGCCCTGCTCGTACGCCAGCGCGGCCGCGACGGCGGCTTGCGGGTCGTCATAGCCCGTCTTGGGCTTAAGCAGCGCCGCCAACGCGATCGACACGTCCCGGGCGGCCAGGTGGTTGAAGATGCGCATCCCGTGATCCCATTCCTCCGCGCTCTGCGCCCGCATCCAGCCGGCGAAGCCGTCGAGGTCCAAGGACTCGAAGTAGGCCGCCATCCCCAGGTAGATGTAGGAGGCATTGAATTCGTGCGTGATCTGCGCATTCAGCGCGTCGGCCAAGTTGTCGTTCATAGGCATATGCCGGTCTCCGAATGTCGTGCGGGTCTTCGCGATTCTAGGCGACGAATGCCAAGCGGAATCGGGAGCACGGTCACCGTCGAGCGTGGCGCCGAGTACGCTCGACGTTTCGCGCAGCATCGACGGCTGCGCGAAATCCCACTACCGCGAGCACAAGGGTGGTTCCCATCGCGCCGATCGAGGACGTGATCCTCCGCGTCTACCAACACGGCGTGGACTAGCCTCGCCCATGCAAGGGTTGACCCTGCCAATCGCCGTCGCGTGGTCGTACGTGAAACTCAGCCTGGCGCGTCGCATCGGGTTCTTCATGAGCCTGGCGATCACGCTGCTCACCACGTGGATTCTGGTCGGTTTATGGGCCGCGATCCGGCAAAACTCGGTCGAGGCCCAAGCCGAATTCACCGCAGCCGAGCTGGCAACCTACATCGTCGTCGCCCAGGTCGTGAGCCTGGCGCGGATGAGCCATGCGAATCGGCAATTCTTCTACCAGGCCCTGCGCCATGTGCACACCGGCGAGATCGCCATGGACCTGGTGCGTCCGATCGACAACCAGATCTTGCGCTACTCGCAGTGGCTGGGCGTATTCGCGGTGGATGCGCTGATGGTGGCCCTCCCGACGTGGCTCGTCTTCCGCCTCACCGGCGTCATCGGCGACCCGCATTCGGGCGTGCAGGCGCTGCTGTTTGCCGTGAGCGTGGCGCTGGGCTGGCTAGTGACCGCGGGCTTTCACTACCTGATGGCCGCCCTCACGTTGGTGATTACCCAGACGCCCGGCGTCAACCTGCTGCGCGTGGCGCTGCAGGAAGTGCTCGGAGGCGGCTTCATTCCACTGGCGCTGATGCCGGGTTGGCTGGCAACCGCGGCGGTGATCTTCCCGTTTCATGCGATGGTGTCGTCCCCGACGCTGATCTACATCGGGCACCTGCAAGGCGTTGACGCGCTGGCGGCCCTGGGCATTCAGGCAGCCTGGGGCGTCGGCTTGATCGTGACCGGACGCGTGCTCTGGCTCCAGCTCGTGCGCCGCGTGCTCATCCAGGGCGGCTGACGGTGCGCTGGGCCTGGATCTATGCCGAGGGGCTCCGGCTGGCGTTCAAGCAGCTGGTGCAGTACCGGGTGGACGCGGTCTCGATGATTCTGGGCGACCTCGGGTACCGAGTCGTGCGGCTGCTCGTGATCGCCTTGGTATTTGCGGTGACGCCGCAACTGGGCCACTGGGGGCCGTGGGAAATCACCCTCATGTGGGCCACGGCCATGCTGGCCGAAAGCGTGGGGAACCTGCTCTTCGTGTTCCCGACCGTCATTGACTCCTACTTCCACTCCGGGACCCTTGACTACGTCCGGGTGCGACCCGCGCCGATCGTGCTCTGGGCCAATGCCATTGCGACGCAACCCCGCTACATCCCGCTGGCGACGGTGATGCTCACCGCGGCGATTGTCGCGGCGGGCAATGTGGGCATCCTGGGGAGCGCCGGGCAGATGGGGCTGCTGTTCCTCGCGTTTCTGAGCACCGGATTCGTCTTCATCGGCATGCGGCTGATGCTCTTCTGCCTGGCGGCGTGGTTCACGCGTTCGCGCGTGCTGTCGCAGGGAATCGCCGCGTTTACCGACCACTCGCGCTACCCCATCGACGTGATGGACCAGCCGCTCCGAGGTGTGTTGACGGCCATTCCGCTGGCGTTCACGGTGTTCTATCCCGCCGCGTTCGCCCTGCGGCCCGACGAGTACCTGATGCCGGGCATTCTGGGGCTCCCGGTGGCGGCGGCGATGATGGTGGGCGGGCTGGTGACGCTTCGCTTCGCCTTCCGCAAGTACCAATCGGTCGGCACCCCGGAGATGTGGGGAGCTTCCTAGAACATCCTCGGCGGAGGCGGACGCCGACGGCTGCTAAGGAATGATGGGGGCGGCGAGATTCGAACACGCCAGCCAGGATTCCCCTGGTCTATGGCAATAGCCCCGTCCTCACGTCCATCGCGGCGGAGAGTAGGCTGGAAATAGGGTGCTGCAGCAGCGGCGGCCCGGAATCCAACCACCGCAATCAGAAGCGAGGTTCCCATCGCGGCAATCGAGGCAAAGAGCCTGACCAAGACTTATCGCGTCGAGCGGCGCCGGTCCGGACGCCTCGGGTGGCTGCGATCGTTCGTCGCGCCGCAATACCGCGAGATCCGCGGCGTCGACGACGTGTCGTTCGACGTGGCCGAGGGCGAGATCGTCGGATTGCTCGGGCCCAACGGCGCGGGTAAATCGACGACGGTCAAGATATTGGCCGGCGTGCTCTACCCGACGTCCGGCGACACCCGGGTCTTGGGGCTCGACCCCTTCAAGCGCCGCATCGACAACGCGCGCAACATTGGCGTGCTGTTCGGCCAGCGGTCGCACCTGCTGTGGGACCTGCCGCCCATCGATGCCTTTGCGCTGCTGCGCAAGGTCTACGGCTTGAGCCAGGCGGACTACGAGGCGCGGCTGCGGGAGTTGTCCGATCTGCTGGGGCTCGATGAGTTGATGCGGCAGTCGGTGCGGACCCTGAGTCTCGGCCAGCGCATGCGCTGCGAGCTGGCGGCGGCGTTCTTGCACCGTCCCCGCGTCGTCTACCTGGACGAGCCCACGATTGGCCTTGACATCGAGGGCAAGCACGCGATCCGCGAATTCATCCGCTCCATCAGCCAGGAGCACCAAACCGCGATCATCCTCACCACCCACGACCTCACGGACATTCAAGAGCTCTGTGAGCGCGTGCTGGTGCTCAACGAAGGCGCGCTCATCTATGACGGATCGCTCGAGCAGTTGCTGAACCGCCACGCCTCGTCGCGCTCGATCCAGGCTGAGTTGGCCGATGGATCGGCGCATGCCACGCGCGCCAGGCTGGCCGAGCGCTGGCCGAGCGCCGCCATCGTGGTCGAAGGCACGCGCCTGCGAGTGTCGGGGATCGGCGCCGCCGAAGACATCGTGAGCGCCGTGAGCCTCATCATGGAAACGGCCCGGCTGCGAAGCATCACGGTGCTCGATCCGCCGATCGAGGACGTGATCCTCAGCGTCTATCAGCACGGCGTGGACTTAGCCAGGCCTCGTGCGGGAATTCTCCACGCTCGCCGCCGTCGCGTGGTCGTACGTGAAGGTCAGCCTGGCGCTTCGGTTCGGGTTCTTCATGAGCCTGGGAATCACCCTGCTCAACACGTGGATTCTGGTGAATCTCTGGGACGCGATCCGTCAGAACTCGCCCGAGACCCAAGCGGAGTTCACCGCGGCGGAGTTGGCCACCTATATCGCCGTCGCGCAGGTGGTGAGCCTGGCGCGCATGAGTCACGCCAACCGGCAGCTTTTCTACAAGGCCATGGGAAGCGTGGGGTCCGGTGAGATCGCCATGGACCTGATCCGGCCCATCGACAACCAGGTTCTGCGCTACTCGCAGTGGCTGGGGGTGTTTGCCGTTGACACGCTCATGGTGGCGCTGCCGACGTGGCTGGTCTTCCGTCTGACGGGCGTCATCGGCGACCCGCATTCCGGGGTGCAGGCGGTGATGTTTGCCCTGAGCGTGGCGCTGGGCTGGCTGGTGGCCGCCGGCTTTCACTACCTGATGGCCGCCCTCACGATCGTCGTCATCCAGTCACCGGGCATCAACATGTTTCGGGTGGCCCTGCAGGAGCTGCTCAGCGGCGGGCTGGCTCCCCTCGCGCTCCTCCCCGCATGGCTGGCGACCGTCGCGGTGTTCCTCCCATTCCACGCGATGGTGTCGTCGCCAACCCTGATCTACATCGGACGGCTGCAAGGCCTGGATGCGCTGGCCGCCCTGGGCATTCAGGCGGCGTGGGGCGTGGGCCTGATCGCGGTCGGTCGACTTCTCTGGCTGCGGCTCGTGCGCCGCGTGTTGGTCCAGGGCGGCTGACCGTGCGCTGGGCCTGGATTTACGTCGAGGGCTTTCGGCTCTTGCCCAAGGTGCTCGCGCAGTACCGCGCGGACACGATCGCCACCGTCATCGGCGACATTCTCTATCGGGCCGTGCGGCTGGCGTTCATCGGTGTCATTTTTTCCGTGACCCCCCAGCTTGGCCAGTGGACGGCGTGGGAAGTCATGCTCATGTGGAGCATGGCCATGCTGGCCGACGCGATCGGGAACTTCCTCTTCGCGTTTCCGAATAAAGTGGACGGGTATTTCCACTCGGGCCAGTTCGACTATGCCCGTGTGCGCCCCGTCCCGATCGTGCTGTGGGCAAACCTGGACGCCGCGCACCCGCGCTACGCGATGGTCGTCATCACCTTTCTCGCAACCACGGCCGTGTCGGCCGCGAACAGCGGGATCTTCGAGAATCCGGGGCAGACGGGGCTGTTGCTGCTGGCGCTGGTGTGCACGGTCTTCGTGCTGACCGGCATGCGGCTCATCATGTTCTTGTCGTGCGCCTGGTTCACACGCTCGCGACAGTTCTTTCACGGCATCGCGTCGTTCATGGACCACTCGCGGTACCCCATTGACATCATGGACCAGCCGCTGCGGGGCGTCCTGACGGCCATTCCGATAGCGTTCACGGTGTTCTATCCGGTGGCATTCGCGCTGCGGCCAGACCAATACCTGATGCCCGGCGTGCTGGGACTCCCGGTGGGTGTGGCCATGATGGCGGGCGGGCTGGTGACCCTCCGCTTCGCCTTGCGCAAATATCAGTCGGTTGGCACCCCGGAAGTCTGGGGAGCCTCCTAGCTCGTCGTCACCACAGGCACAGCGCCAACGCGAAGCCGGCGCAGTCCACCCCCAGCTGGCACCCGCAGCGGTTGGATATCTGAGCAGGGACATCGCGCTCGGCGCCTGGAGGGACGTCAAGGCTCTGCGCCCACGCCAAGGCCGCGGTTAGCCCTCGCAAATTTCGAGTGAATTCGGGATCCGTGTGGTTACTCAGCTCCACGTCCACCGCGTAAATGCCTTGGTTGGCGAGGTAGTCGGTGGCTTGGCCGCTGAGGGGATAGGCCGTCCACTGCGTGAGATAGAGGTACTGGGCCGCGACCGCGATCACGCGCGCGAGCTCCACCGATTCGCCGTCGTCGCCATAACCCGGCACGACCACGCCGCCCTGGCTGTGGTAGAAGATCGCCGTCAGAAACGGCCTGGCACGCAGATAGCGCGCGAGGACGCGGGTTTCGGGCTCCGAGAACGGCTCCGTGCCGCCCCCTCCGACAACCAGCCCGGTTGGACCGTAGCTGTCGGGCTGCCAGTCGGCGTCCCAGTTGCGATTGAGATCGACGCCGTTGGCATTGGCGCGCGTGCCCGCCGCCGCGCCGTCGGGATTCAGATCGGGAATGAACGCCAGGCCAACGCCGTCGGGAATCTGGTCGAGATTCTCACGGAAGTGCTCCAGCAGCAGATTGACGAGATTGGTGGTGTTCGCCTCGTTGCCCTGATGAATGCCGCCAATGACGGCAACCCAGCGGGGCCCGTCTCCCAGCTCGACGAGGTTGATCGGGCGGCCTTCGACCGAGCGGCCCAGCTCAATGGACACACCAGCGGCGCCGCCCGCGTCGTCGTCGGCAGACGCTGGATCAGTTGGCTGCGCGTCGGCGTCGTCTCCGGCCGCTGGCGTCGGGCCGCTCGACTGGCCCTGCGAAGCCTCGGCGACTGTCGGCGTTGCTGCAGTGGCGGCAGCGGTATCCCCTGAGCTGCCCGCCGCCGGCCAGGCGAGCCGAAGCGGAATGCCGCCCGGTGGCAGCAGGCAGGCCGAGCCGAGAATCGCGACAAGCGCTAGGAGCGCTGCGAGACCGGCTCGGCGCGAGGCTCCCCCGGTCAACACGCCGCCAGCAAGAGAGCCAGCGCCGTGGGCCGTCTGAAGGTGGCTGCTCCAGCAATCCGAGTTTTCGTTCTCGTTGCCACGTCAGATTTCCGACCGCCTGAACGCTGGCGACTGTCTCCGGCGGATGGCGCCGCCGACAAACTCCGCCGAACCTGGGCCTTCTGCTTCACGAACGCCTTCTGGTCGGGGCGGCGAGATTTGAACTCGCGACCTCATCGTCCCAAACGATGCGCGCTGCCAGGCTGCGCCACGCCCCGCGGTTCGTCCTTCCATCCTAGAAGGGAGCGCAGCCGCTTGGCTAGCCGTTCGACGGCGAGGTAGTGCGCTACGTCGACATCCGGGCGCGGCACGGTGACAGATCGCCATCGGGCAAACTGCCAGCCCGCTCGGCTCGTTTGGCGAAGAGAGCGATATGGATTCCCGCCTCCGCGGGAATGACGGACTCAAAGTGACCCACTTCCGACGGCGGCTACCCGGCCGGCGCGTCCGGATCGTCGGGCACGTCGGGGGCGCGCGTCACTCCCCAGCGCGCGGCGGCATCGGGGTTCTCGTCGAACCATTCGTTGTACTGCGTCGGAAACCTGGCCTTCGCCACGTCGATACCGACGATATAGCGATTGGGCCAGGGCACGAAGCTGGAGCGGAAGGTCGTGACCGTGTCCTCGCCGTTCGGTCGGGCGATCACGCGGGTGAACGCCGCCAGCACGCCGCGCTTGGACCACTCCACCTGCTCTTCGAACTCCGGATCCTCGGTCGGGTCGAGGATGCCCTGGTCGGGCGGCGGGTCTTCCCACTCTTGCAACTGGTGATCCACGATTTCGACGCGCCGACCGTCGCTGACACCCCAAATCTCGAACGTCAAGGCGCCGATCTTTTCGTCCACAAACGCGCGCAGCATGATCGGGTGCTCGGTGTCGTTGCGAAACTTGAAGTCGAGGCCGGGACTGAAGATTGTCGCGTCGATCCCAATGGGCGCGGGACCCATCTCGTAGTAGCGCACGCGGTACAGGTGGGGCCATCGCTCTTCGATCCGAAGTCCGGCGTTGAGCACCGCGCGAAAGAGCGTGGTCGAGACCTGGCAGATGCCGCCGCCGATGCCTTGCTCGGTCTTATCGGCGAGGATGACGCTGCCTTCAACCCAGCCATGGCGAAGCTCAAACGGCCCGATGCTCTCCAGAAATGAGAAGGTCTCGCCGGCCGGCACGACCAGGCCGTCAAGCTTCTTCGCGCCGACGGCGATGTTGTGCAGGCGGTAGTCGGGGGACCCTTTGTAGAGCGAATCGCCGGAGGCCAGCAGATCCCGGATTCCCAACGGATTTTCGGCGAAATCGGTGCCCGTGTTGAGCAGGATGAGGGGGATTTCCACCACGCGTTCATCAGGCGAGGCCACCGCCCGCGTCATCGCCTGCTCAAGCGCGGCGCGGTCCACGATTTGCCCCGGATTGCCCACTTCGAAGGCCCGCACCCGGTTTCGCGCCTCGTCGTAGTCGAACACGGTTGGGTGCGGCTCGGCGGCGAGCGTGTCGTCAATCAGCGTGAACAGGTCGTTGAAGCGCGTGAAGTCGAGGGTCGGCGTCAATCCGTTGTCGTCGCCCTGGACCTGAACGGCGGCCCGCAGCGCCTCGGGCGTAATGGTCCACCCCCGGCCCTTGTGCATCAGCCACAGCGGCGCGCTGGTCAGGCGCGTGATCTCGTCGAGCGCGGCACGGACATGGTCGGTGGTATAGGCCGGAAAGTCCTCGCGGAAGGTCAACGAAACCACCCGTCCCGGCGGTGATGGCTGCGTGAGGTCGCCGACGGCACTCACAGCCGCCTCGATGTCCACCACGCGGCCGGTCTGGCCGGGCCGCACGGCAGCGACGTCGGTCCCGGACATGATCAAGCTCGCATCCACGGCAGGTTGGTCGAATCCCTGGGCAATGCCGGCCACGTAGGCGCGAAGCACCTGAGGATCGAAACGCGCGGCGACCAGGGCGCGATCCACCGACGCCGGCGGCTCGGAGAGCCGACGCGTAATGCCGCCTCCGCCCTGCGCGGCCAGCAACCGGCGCAGGGCGGCTCGATAGTCCACGCTGAGCCCGACGTCGGCGGCGGATGGATGCCACATCCGGCCGCCGAGCTCGAAGCTCACGGGGTTGACCAAATACGACTCCCAGTGCGCGTCGAGCCGCGCCACGGCTTCGTCGGGCGAGAGCCCGCCCACGTCCAGGCCGTCAACCTGCGCACCGGCCGGCAGCAGTCCGTCGCTGCCGCGCAAGAGCGCCGCGACAAAGGCCACCGGAGCCGCCGCCGCGAATCCGACGACTCCCAGACCCGTCAGCAGCAAGGCGCGCCGCGACGGCGATTGGCCGGATTGTTCAGCCGTCATGGACTTTCGCCTCGGAACGACGCGCGTCTGTTAGTTGCAGCCATACCGAGATTCAAGGTTGCCCGATGATATCAACGGCAATCTGTGAGGGACCCCACACGTGATCTTGCGGGGTCACATCGGGCCGCGCCGATCAGACGCCTGCGCGATATGCTCCACCAATGGCAGCGCGGCGTGGCAAGGTCTCTCGGCAGCGATCCGGCCCGCCGGTGCGCAGCTGGCGCGAGTCAAAGGCCGCGCGCCGCGCGCGGACGGCCGAGATCATCCGCCGCCTCCGCGATCTTTACCCCGACGCCGCGGCCGAGTTGACCTACACCGACCCGTTTCAACTGCTGACCGCCGTGATCCTGTCGGCCCAGACCACCGACGTGGCGGTCAACAAGGTGACGCCGGTGCTGTTTGCTCGCTATCCCACGGCGGAAGCTCTGGCATCGGCGCCGCAGGAAGACGTGGAAGACATCGTGCACCCCACCGGGTTCTACCGACAGAAGGCGATGTCGATCCGGGCGACGGCCGCGCAACTCGTCGACGAGTTCGACGGCCAGGTGCCCACGACCATGGAATCGCTGCTCAAGCTGCGCGGCGTGGCCCGCAAGACCGCCAACGTCGTGCTGGGCGAGGCGTTCGGCATCCCGAGCGGCGTGGTCGTGGACACGCATGTCGCCCGGCTTTCGCAGCGGCTGGGACTGACCAAGCATGACGACCCGGTGCGGATCGAGCGCGACCTGATGGATCTCATCGAACGCGATGCATGGATATTCGCGGGCATCGGCGTGATCTTTCATGGACGGCGCGTCTGCGAGGCTCGCCAGCCGCAATGCGACGCGTGCACGCTGAACGACATCTGTCCCAGCGCCGCCACACCGAATCGGCCATCTCGGTCTCCCTATGCGGGCGCCGGGGCCGCGAAGACGTAAGGGACGCCGAAGCGGTCGGTAGGATTCACCGCCGGGCAGCCAGCAACCGCCGCGCCACGTAAACTCTGAGCCATAGCCGCACGGCATAGTGAGACTTGGCATGTTTGACGCGATTCACCACGTGGCCTACGTCGTACCGGACCTCGACCGGGCGCTCAAGCTATTCAGCGACACCCTTGGCATGGAGCCCGAGCAGATCTGGGCGTCCGAGGAAGAGGGCAATCGCTACGCGGCGCTGAGGGTCGGCGACTCGGGCGCGTTCCTTGAGCTGATCTGCCCCACCGATGCTTCGCGCAGCAAGTTCGCGGCGCACCTCGACGAGCACGGGGCCAGCGTGCATCACGTGGCCTTTCGCGACGACGCCATGGACGCCACGCTCGCAACACTCGAGGGCGCGCATGGCATCGGCGGTACGGCGCCCATCGTGAGCTCTTCGGGTTGGCGAATCAGTTTCCTCGACACCGACGCCACGCAAGACATGGGATTGCAGCTCGTCGACGGGAGGCATGACAGTGAGTAACGCAATGGCACACGCCAACAGCGCGCCGGCAGCCGGGCCGGTGACGGCCACGCGCCAGCGGGGCAGCGGTCCGGCGATCTGGCTGGCGGGCGATCCCGAGGACCTTAAGGTCTGGCTGCCCCGCGGGGGCTACGGCATCGTGACCAACACCGTGGTGCTCAACGAGATGGTCCAGAAGTACGGGCCGCTCACCGAGCTGGTGAAGCGCTACCTGGACATCACCGACAAGCAGGTCGTGGTGGAGGTCGACGGGCACACCACCCAGGAGCTGCTGGACGTCTCCCACGTGTTCACGCGTATGTCCGACCAGATCATCATCAAGATTCCCTGTGCGGTACACGGCCTGGAGGCGTTCAGCACGCTCAAGGCCGAGGGCGTGGAGACCTTTTGCACCACGTGCTTTTCACTGGGCCAGGCGGCGACCGTCGCCCAGGCCGGCGCGACGCATATCCTGCCGTTCTGCGAGCCGGTGAAGCAGATGGGCGGCGACCCCACCAAGCTCGTGCGCGACTGCGTGGCGATGTTCCGCGGCTGGGAGCAGCGGCCGTACATCACGGCGGCGCTGGTGCGCTCGGTCGATACCGCCATCGCGGCGCTGCGCGACGGGGCCGACGGCATCATCATCTTCTGGAACGTCTTCGCCGAGTTGATGGAGCATCCGCTCACCGCCCAGTGGAACGACACGTTCATGGACGAGTGGGTGCAGATGCACGAGGCGGGCTACCTCGATGGCGTTCCGGTTTCGCTGCACGAGGGCGCGCACGCCTAGGCCGTCGCGGGCGGGCAACGCCACGCTGCGGGTGCGGCGTGCCGGTCCGCGCGTCGTGGCGCCGGACGACGTGCCCGTCTGGCCCATCGATCTGGCGCCCGCGCGGCATATGGCCGTTGCCGAGGGGCTGCTGGAGCCCGGGGCGTCCTACCGGCCGCACGCGCATCGCACCATCGAGCAGCTCACCTATGTGCTGGCCGGGCGCGTGCGCGTCACCTCGTTCGATGAGGCCAAGCGACAACCGCAATGCGTCGACCTGGAAGCCGGTGAGTGCGTCGTGTCGTTGCCGCACGAAACCATCGAGTTCGCTTGCGCGGGCGAGACCCCGGCACGCGTGTTGTTTGTGACATCCCCGCCGTATCCCGCCGACCATTCGGACACCATCGTGCTGCGCGAGCACCGCGCGCTTTCTGAGGAAGGCTGACCGCGCGGCACGAAATTGGGGATGACGGGTGTCGGCGAATGAGGGCCGGCCACTGGGCGAAGCATGCCGCCGTCGCTATTGCGGCCGTGGGGCTCCTGACTGCCTGCGGCGCCGCGCCCGCCGCGCCGACCCCGATTTCCACCGCGACCGCGAGTCCAACCCCCGCGCCATCGCCAACGCCCTCGCCCGCCGCGACAGCCGCTCCGACACCGACGCCGTCGGTAGCGCCCAGCCCCACAGCCACCACTGCACCTGCACCAACGTCCTCGCCCACACCTACCGCCGCATCCGTGCCCACTCCACGGCCGTCGCCAACGCCAACCGCGACCGCGACTCCCTCGCCCACGCCGTCACCGTCGCCCGTGCCCACCGCAACAGCCACGCCAACTCCCAAGCCATCGCCGACGCCCGCACTCGGACCGGAAATCCAGGCGGCGGCATCCATCGGCGCCTGCGAGTTCTATCTCGAGGTGGCGGATGATCCAGAGGAGCGCGCCATCGGCCTCATGGACCGTGAATCCCTGGGGCACGACCGCGGCATGCTGTTCGTTTACGCGGATGAGCAGGTCCTCAGCTTCTGGATGAAGGGCACCCTCATCCCGCTCGACATCATCTTCATCAACCGCGATTCGGTGGTCGTCGACGTGCAGACCATGCGCCCGGAGCGTGAGACCGCGCCGAACCTGCCGATCACGAGGTCGGCCGCGCCCGCCCGCTACGCCGTCGAGGTGAACCAGGGCATCGCCGCCGAGTGCGGTATCGAGCCGGGCGTCGCCGCTGAGATCCGCCGCCTCGCGCGAGCCTCTGCGCGCTAGCCCGCCGATCACTCCGACACGAGCGCCGACCGCGAGATCAGCGGCCGATTAGTCCGCAGATGCGCAGGAGCGTCTCGTGCACCGCCAGATCGTGCGCCGCCGTATACGCGGGCGTGCGCTCGCCCCGAATCCACGCGGCCAGATCCTCGATATCGCCGTCATACCTGGGACGCATAGGAATCGTCGGCTCGCTCCATCCCGCCGGAAAGTCCTCGTGGGGCTCGCTCAGGAACAAGCGCACACCGGGCGGCTCGATCGGCTCGATCAGCACCGAGCCGCGCTCGCCGATCACTTGAAAGCGCCGGTGTTGCATCGGGTCGTTGCCAGTAATCCAGGTCTGCAACAGCGTCACCGCGCCGGAATATTCCAGCACCGCCGTGCAGTTGTCCTCGAACGGCTCGCCGTGATCGCGCGCATCTCGCCGGTGGCTGGCCCACACGCTGGACGGCTTGCCGAGAAAGAGCATGGCCGCATCGAGCACGTGGCATCCCAGCAAGTAGAACAGGGCGCCGGCGTGGGCGCCGTCCTTGGCTCGGACTCCGGCATAGCCGCCAATGTGGGTTGGAATGTCCACGTTGATGCGGTTCACGTTGCCAAGCCACCCTTCGCGCATGGCCCGCAGCGCCAGCGTAATCGCCGGGTTGTAGCGGAACTGATAGCCCATCTGGACGTGCAGGTTGCGCGTGGCGGCCAAGTCGAGCACCGCCCGCAGATCGGCGAGCGACGGTGACGGCGCCTTGTCGATGTGGATGTGCTTGCCGTGCTCCAGCGCCCGCCGCGCCCAGCGCAAGTTGTGGCGCGGGAGCGTCTCGATGAACACCACCCGAATCGTCTCGTCATGCAGCACATCGATCTCGGACATGGCCGCGACGTCCGTGAAGCGGTCCTGGGCTTGCTGACGCCCCCATTCCGACGCATCCGGCTCGAACGCACCAACGAGCTCCATATCGGCCGATCGGCGCAGCGCCTGCACCTTGCCCCACGCATGGTCGTGTCCGATGCCGATCAATGCCGCCCGCAGCTTGCCGCTCTGATCCGCCATTCCGCCGCGCTCCTTTGTCGACCTCGACCCACGTCACCGGCCTTCATCATGGCAGGCCACGGTTGACGCCCGTGCAATGTCGCGCGCACCAGGTGCCCTGGCTACGCTACGGACGTGAGTGACGTACGGCCCGCCGCCAAGCCGGCGGGCGATCAGGATTTCCCCGCACCGACCGGCCGCACGCCGGACGATCTGGCCTATTGGGTCGCGCTCAACGCCGTGCGCGGGATCAGCTCGGGCGCCGTGTGGGCCCTGCGGCGGGCGTTCGACAGCATGCAGCAAGCCTGGGGCGCTTCCGCCAGGGACCTGCGGCGCGCCGGACTCGAGCCCAAGGTCATCGAGCAGCTGCTGGACGCGCGGCGCGACATCGAGCCCGAGGCTGCGCTGGCGGCCCTGGAAGAAGCGGACGGATGCGCGATCGCCTGGGATGACCCGGCATATCCCGCCAGGCTGCGGGAAATCGCCGACCCGCCCGCGCTGCTTCACGTCCGCGGGGACATCGACGTCCTGTCACAGGACCGCGCCGTCGCAATCGTCGGCACGCGGCGCATGAGCACCTACGCGCGGTTGGTCACGGAGCGGCTGGCCGGCGACCTTGCCGGCAGCGGGATCACGATCGTGAGCGGCATGGCGTCGGGGGTGGACAGCGTGGCGCACCGCGCGGCGCTCGACGCCGGCGGGCCGACCGTCGCCGTGTGGGGCACCGGGCTCGGCCTCGTCTACCCGGTTGCGAACCGGTCACTAGCGCGACAGATTGCGGAGCAGGGCGCGATCGTCACGGAATATCCCGTGTGGATGCGCGGCACGGCAGAGAATTTCCCGCAGCGCAACCGGATCATCAGCGGGCTCGTGCTGGGCACCATCGTGGTCGAGGCGCCGCTGCCGAGCGGCGCGCTGATCACCGCCCGTTTCGCCATCGAGCACAACCGCGAGATCATGGCGGTGCCCGGCGATATCTTCAGGACCGGCAGCCAGGGCACGAACGCGCTGATCTTTCGTGGCGAGGCGCGCGCCGTGACCTCAGCCGCCGACGTGCTGGAGACTCTGGGCATCGCCGTCGATCCAGTCCAACTGGCGCTGCAGCCGGTGGTGGAGCCGGACGATGATGAGCGCCCCATCGCCGATCAGCTCAACGCCGCTCCCAAGCACATCGATGCCATGGCGCAGACCGCCGGACTGCCGGCCCACCGCGTCTCGGCCATCCTCACCATGCTGGAGCTCAAGGGACTTGCTCGACACGTGGGAGGTGGTCGCTACGTCCACCCGCGACCCGAGCCAACGGGTGGCAACGGCGGCTAGTTCTTCCGACCAACCGATCTTGGCGATTGGCCGGAAGCGTCACTAATGAAGATTTGGTGAAGGCGCGCTGGCCCCGTTCGTAGGGAAGCCCGCCTACGTCGCACGCCCCGAACGGGGCGAGATCATCGCGAGTGCGCGCCCTCGTCGGAAGCAACGACCGGGCCAACGCGCATATTGGGAAGCTCCACCTCCACAAAGCACGGCGTCTTCAGCTCTCGCCAGAAGCTCATGGGCTCAACGTCGGCAACACGCGCCACGTAGAGCGTCATCACCGTGCCGTGGGTGACCACGATGGCGTCCCCGGTATCCGCCTCAAGCACGGCTTCAATCGCGCCGGTGAATCTTTCGCAGGCCTGACTGGCTGTCTCGGTGCCCAAGACAAGCCGGGACGGTTGGGAAAAGAAGTCCTCAACGGCCCGCTCAAACTCGTGTGTAGTGGCAAAGAAAGGCACGTTGTGTCGCTGATGCTCTTTGAGCCCGTCCTTGACGCGTATCGGGACATCGAGCGCGTGGCCAATGATCTCCGCGGTTTCTACGGCCTTGGGCTCCCCGCTGCACCAGATCAGGTTTGCGCGGTAGTCGCGTAGACCAACGGCTATCGACTCGGCCCGACGCCGTCCGAGTTTGCTGAGTCTCCACGTCGCCGCCGGTACGTCGCGCTCAATCCGAGGCTGCGAGTGACGCACCAGCACGAGCTTCCGCACCATGGGCTCCGTCACGGTCGAGTCCAGGTGTGGAGCTTACGACCAGAACGTTGCAGAGTTTCCGGAGGCATTAGGAAGCGGATGCGCAGGTGGGGCACATGAGCGAAGGCAGCTACGCCTTTGGGGACACGGACATCGCCGCCGCGCGGCTGCGGCTCGCCGCGGAAGTGTTCCAGCCGGAGATAAAGCGCTTGCTCACGCGCGCACCGAGCAGGCTGGGATTGGCCTACGACCTGGGGTGCGGGCCGGGTTTCACGACGCGCATCGTGGCCGGCACGGTTCGGCCTGGGCGCACCGTCGGACTCGACACCTCCAGCCGGTTTATCGAAATCGCGCGGGCTCAGCCGATGGCCGGCGTCGAGTACCTGGAGCACGACGCGACCTGCGTCCCGTTCCCGTGTGGGCCGGCCGATCTCATTTTCTCGCACTTCCTGCTGCCGCATCTGCCGGACCCGGCGTCGGCAATCGCCGCCTGGGCCGCGCAGCTTCAACCTGCCGGCCTCCTGCTGCTGGACGAGGTCTCGGACATCTGGACGGCGCACTCGGTATTCCTGCGCTATCTCGATATGGTCGAGAGCGTTGTGGACGCCGCGGGCGGGCAACTCTATGCCGGGAAGGTGATGGAGCGGGTCATTGCTGACTCCGAAATTGACATCGTTTCCAGCCGGCTGGTCGAGCATCCGGTCGGTACCGCGCAGGCGGCCGCGATGTTTCGATTGAATCTTGGCGTCTGGGGGGCAACCCCGTCGGCGCGGGCGATCTTTCCCACGGCGAGCATCGCCGAGATCGCGTGTGAACTCGATGAGCTCGCCGCGTCGTCATCGAGTCATGAGATTGCGTGGGGCATGCGCCAGGTAATTTGCAGAGCAGCGCCCGCCGCGTGAGCCGCCATCTCGGTCGGGCATGGGTCCGGGCGGAATCCGAGTGGGACCTTAAGTATCAGGCCGCGAAGCGCGGGTTCACAGAAACGCAAGCCCCACCGGCAGGGTGGCGCAATCTCCGCGCGGGTCGCATCGACGGCACCCCATGCGCGTTTGCATGATGGGAATCTGACAAGGCTCCGAATGCTGGTGGAAGAGCGTGGGATTGCAGATTAAAGGCGTCGACTTTATCTGGATGGTCGCCGCCGACGTCGATCGGACCGCGCGGTTCTACCGTGACGTGCTCGGGCTGCCGGAGACGGGTATCCAGGCTGACGACTGGCGTGAATTCCAGGCCGGATCCGCCACGCTGGCGGTTACGCCGGCGCACGTAGGACTCCAGCCGCCCAAAGTGCTCGTGGCGCTGGCGGTCGACGACGTTGACGCCGCACTGGATGAGGCGCGTGACCGTGGCGTCGAGGTCCTGCATGAGACGCGCGATACGCCAGCCTGCCGCAACGCCATGATCGCCGATCCGGACGGCAATCCCATCTGGTTGCACCAACGACGCGACGAAACGTTCGGCTAGCGCCGCGTATCATCGACGCCATGCCGCGAACCTACGCTCCGAGCCTCTGACGTGCGTCGTCGACATCAATCGATATTGGCGCTCATCACGGTCGTCTTCGCGCTGGCGCTCTACGTGGTGGTTCCGAACTCTCCGGGCTTCCCGGTTCAGGTCGGCACGCGCGACTTCTCCGATCTGGAGTTCCGGCAGGGGCTGGACCTCCAGGGCGGTTTGCACGTGCGTTTCGAGGCGGATCCCGCGCCCGACCAAACGGTTGACGCGAATGCGATGGACGCGGTGCGGCAGATCATCGAGAACCGCGTGAACGCGCTGGGTGTCGCCGAGCCCGTCATCCAAATTGAGGGGGACACCCGGCTGATCGTGGAATTGCCCGGCCTCGGCGGTCCGGAGTCGGACTGCGAGCCGGCGGAGGAGGAGTGCGAGGACCCGCTGGACGCCGCGGTCAAACTCTTCCGCGAAACCGGACAGCTCCTCATCATCGATACCGGTTCGCGGCCGTACCCGGATGACGAGGTCTTCGTGGCCGATCCGGAAGACGTCGTGCTGCGCGGGGCGGACCTGCAGTCGGCGCGCGTCGAGTTCGATCAGCTCGGCGCGTCCATGATCGCCTTCGAGCTCAAGCCGTCCTCCGGCGAGCATTTTGAGCGGCACACGAGCACTCACCTGGGCCAGTGGCTCACCATCACGGTCGACGACATCGTCATCAACTCGGCGGTAATCGAGGCGCCGATTCGGGACGAGGGGGTCATCAGCGGCACGTTCACGCCGGACGAGGCGCGCCGGGTGGCCATTCAGCTGCAATACGGCGCCCTGCCGGTGCCGCTCAAGGTGGTGCAAAACCTGACGGTGCGGCCGACGCTTGGCGAGGAGTCGCTGGCGCTGTCGGTGCGGGCCGGCATCGTGGGCGCCATCCTCGTGCTGGCGTTCATGGTGGCCTACTACCGCGCGGCAGGCGTCGTGGCGGCGGTCGCGCTCGTGGCCTACGTGATTCTCGTCTTCGCCGTCTTCAAGCTCGTCCCGGTCACGCTCACTCTGGCGGGAGTGGCCGGGGTCATTCTGTCCCTCGGCGTCGCCGTTGACGCGAACATCCTGATCTTCGAACGCACCCGCGAAGAGGTGCGCCGCGGTCGCGCGGTGCGACGGGCCATCGAGGCCGGGTTCAACCGCGCCTGGCCGTCGATTCGCGACTCGAACGTCTCCACGCTGCTCATCTGTGCCGTGCTCTTCGGCTTCGGCAGCGGCGGCGTGCGGGGATTCGCGCTCACGCTGGCCATCGGGGTGGCCGTGAGCATGTTCTCGGCCATCACCGTCAGCCGCTCGCTGCTGCGGCTCGCCGTGCTGGTGCCGGGCGTTGACCAGCCGCGCTGGTTTGGCGCGCGGCCCACCCCCGAAGAGAGCGCGGCCTGATGTTCGACATCATGGGCCGCCGCGGCTGGTGGTACTTGGTTTCCACCATCCTGCTCGCGCCCGGCATCGTGGCGCTGCTGACCGGCGGCCTGAAGCCGGGCATCGACTTCACCGGCGGCACGCTGCTGCAAGTGCGCGTCGCGACAGGGACCACGCAAGAGGCAGTCACGACGGCCGCGCAAGGGGCTGGATTCCCCGAAGTGATCGTGCAGATGGCCGGCGAGAGCGACGCTCTGCTGCGCACTCGCACGATTGACGTTAACGAGAAAGAGGATTTGCTCACCGGCCTCAGCGAGATTGCCGGGCCGGTCGAGGAACTCGGCTTCTCAGCCATCGGCCCGGTGGTGGGAGCCGAGCTCACCCGCGCCGCGATCATTGCGGTGGCCGTCGCCTCGGTACTGATTCTGCTCTACGTGACGTGGGCCTTCCGCGGCATGCGGCATTCGGTCCGCTACGGCGTGGCGGCGATCGTGGCGCTGCTGCACGACGCGCTGTTCGTCGTTGGTGTGTTCGCTATCTTGGGCCACGCGCTCAACGTGCAGATCGACGCCCTCTTCGTCACCGCCTTGCTCACGGTGATCGGCTTCTCCGTCAATGACTCCATCGTCGTCTTCGACCGCATTCGCGAAACCAACCGTGAATACGTGCATCTGGACGAGCACGAACGGCCCGACATAGCCGAAATCATTAACTTCAGCGCCAACCAGAGCCTCACGCGGTCGCTCAACACCTCGTTCACGGCGTTGCTGGTGCTGCTCGCCCTGCTGCTCTTGGGCGGGCCGACGATTCGCGACTTTGTGTTGGCGCTTGCCCTCGGCTTCGCCATTGGGACGTACTCGTCAATCTTCAACGCGGCGTGCCTGGTGGTTTCGTGGGAGAAGCGCGACATCCCGCGCCTCTGGCGCCGGCTGCTGCCCTGGCGCCGCGCGTCGGCGGGTTAGGGCACGTAGCCCCAGCGGGCCTCGGCCTCTTCGGCCTCAGCGATGGCCGTCTTTAGGCGGTTGGCGGCGTCGAGCGCCGCGGCATAGGGCGTCGTGCCCACCAGGACGTGCACCTCCGCTGCTTCTTCGGAGAGCTCACGAACCCGCGCCACCCAGGGCGCAAGCTCCGTGTCCGAGTAGGTGTGCGTCATCGGCTCGACGGGATTGGCCTCCGTACGCGGCCACGCGTCGCCGTTGCGGCCGTGGAGCCGCACCACGCTCAAGCGATCGGTGGTGACGGCAACGGCGGGCGGCCCGGCCTCCGGTAAATCAGGCGGAAAGTCGGCCACGACCAGGGTCATTTCCAAGTCGATCAGGCACTCCAAGGTCGCGTCATGCTGGCTCGGCACGTCCCAACTCGGATGCCGAAATTCGGCTGCCAGAGGCAAGTTGGGGAGAAGCCGGCTCACGTGCCCCAGGTATTCGCGAGCCTCGTCGCCAGCGCCGAACCACGACGGAAATTGGAGCACCACGCACCCAAGCTTGCCGGCCGCCGCCAGCGGCGCGAGCGCCTGGGCAAAGTCGTCGAACAGAATGTCGGGCGGAATGACCGAGACCTCCTGCCACGACCGGCGCCTGATGGAACCCGTATCGCCCGGGCGCCGCTGATGCAGCGTGAGGCCGCCGAAGGCGATGACGTCGAACAGGAACCCGTCCGGCGCCTGGTCCGCCCACTCGGCCAGCCGCTCCGGCTTGGGGATGCCGTTGAACGTGTTGGGCGTCTCCACCACGCCTGCCGCGGCCGCGTAGTGGCCCAGCATTTCCGCCGGCTTGACTCGCGGCGGGTAGAAGTCCTCCAGCCGCTGCCAGCCGCGAATGCCGAACTTGCGCGCGGCGCTCACGTCTCGCCCGCGTCGTCGCTCTGCCGCCGCATGCGGTTGAGCTCGCGAGCGGCTTCACGCTGCCGCCAGCGCTCGATCAAGGGCAAGCCGGGACCGAATACCGTCCAGCCATGCAGCGCCAGCGCGATCAGCCAGAACACCACCGGCCAGAAGAACCAGATGAAGTCCGGCGTCGCCACAATGTTCACGATCAGAAGCAGGATCGCCACAGCCGCCCATACCGCCGCATGACCCGCAAATCCCAGACGCGCCCGCACGCGCTCGGTTGCGCGGCGATAGGCCTCGGCGCGATCGGTTGGTGACGGGTCGAGCATCTAAACGGAGCCGGAAGCGGGCGGCATTCTACCCACGAATCCGTCAGATCCACGCCCGCGCGGTCCGCATCTTCGGGTTGTGCATCGGCTCGCGAGGCCGATCCTGAGTACAACACGCTGCCTCTGCTTCATCTCAGTTAGCGCCAGCGTCCGCAGTTCACGAGACCAGCTCACTCAGCCACGCGCCGGCCCAATAGATGATCAGCAGCGTGGCGGCGATCCAACACACCACCGTGGCCTGCACGCCGCGGTCTCGCAGCAAAACGGTCGTCGGGTCCCACAACCCATCGCCGCTGAACGCGCGCAGCATGAACCGCGTAATGCCGTACAGCACGAAGGGCACCGTGAAGACGAGCCCCCGACCGCCGAACTGCGCCGCCGTTTCCGGCGCCAGGCTGTAAATCGCGTAGCAGACGACAACCGTCGCGCCCACCAGGACGATCACCGCGTCGACGACCTCGCGCGGCACCTCGTTCCAGGTACGCCGGAGTCCCCGAGCCCGCGCGTCCGCCTGCGTCAATTCGGCACGGCGTTTGCCAAGCGAGATCAGCAGGGTCAGGAGAAACGTGCACAGGATGAGCCAGGCGGAAAACGGCACGGCAATGGCCACCGCTCCGGCGATCGCGCGCAGGACGAATCCAGTGGCAACCGCCATGCCGTCGACGAAGGCCACGCGCGATAGCCAGAGGCTGTAGACCACGTTCAGCGCGAAATAGCTGCCGAGGACGACCACTACCCCGGTGCCGAGGAGGACGGACAAACCCACGGCCAGCGACCCCAATACAACACCAGTCACGACGGCTGAGGCACGGCTGATCCGTCCCGCGGCCACCGGCCGCCGCGCTTTGCGCGGATTGCGCCGGTCGCGTTCGGCGTCAACCGCGTCGTTGATGCAATACACACCGGAAGCCAGCGCGCAGAAGATGAAAAACATGGCAATCGCGCGCAGCACGTCGCCGCCGTCCGTGAGGCGTTGCGCGAAGATGAGCGGCGCCAGCACGACGACGTTCTTCGGCCACTGGGCAGGCCGTGCGGTGGCGAGCAGCGCGGCGATTTGCTGTGTCATGGCGCCGTGCGGGCCCCGTTCCCGCGACTGCGCCCAAATGCGCGATAGTTAGGTAAGGCAAGGGCCTGGGCACCCGCAAATATCGACCGCGTAGGCCCTGAGAGGAGAGCCCTGTGACGGTGATCGAGTCGACCCCCGCGCTGGTCGCGGATGCGTACGCAAGCATGCGCGCACGCCTCGCCATAGTCCGCGAACGACACGACCGCCCGCTCACGCTGGCTGAGAAGCTGCTCTTCGGCCACCTGGACGACCCGACCACCGACGACCTGGCACCGCTGGAAAGCTACCTGCAGATTCGGCCGGACCGCGTGGCCATGCAAGACGCCACCGCACAAATGGCGCTGCTGCAATTCATGCTCGCCGGTCGAGACACCGTGGCCGCGCCAACCACGGTGCATTGCGACCATCTGATTCGGGCGCACGTGGGCGCCGACGCTGATCTTCAAACGGCATTGCTCGAGAACAATGAGGTCTACGCCTTCCTCAAGTCGGTCAGTGCACGATACGGCATCGGCTTCTGGGCGCCCGGTTCGGGGATCATTCACCAGGTCATCTTGGAGAACTATGCGTTTCCGGGAGGTCTGATTATCGGCACCGATTCCCACACGCCCAACGCCGGGGGCCTGGGCATGCTGGCGATCGGCGTGGGGGGCGCCGACGCCGTCGACGTGATGGTCGATCTGCCGTGGGAGACGCTGCAGCCGCGCATCGTCGGCGTGCGGCTCACGGGGGAACTCAACGGCTGGACCGCGCCGAAAGACGTGATCCTCAAGCTTGCCGGCATTCTCACCACGAGCGGTGGCACCAATCGGATTATCGAGTATTTCGGACCCGGCACCCGCGCGCTCGCGTGCACGGGCAAGGCCACCATCACCAACATGGGCGCCGAGCTGGGCGCCACCACGTCCGTATTCCCATATGACGAGCGCATGGCGACGTATCTTCGCGCGACGGAGCGGGCCGAGCTGGCCGAGCTGGCCGACGCGAACCAGGATTTGCTGCGCGCCGACGCCGAGGTCGAGCGCGATCCCGCGGCGTTCTACGAGCAGGTGGTGGAGATCGACCTGTCCGAGTTGGAGCCGCATGTCGTGGGGCCGCACCGACCCGACCGCGCCCGACCGGTGTCCGAGCTTGGAGCCGAAGTCGAGACCGAAGGCTTCGCCGAGAAAATCTCCGCCGCCCTGCTGGGAAGCTGCACAAATTCCTCCTACGAGGACATCACGCGGGCGGCCGACGTCGCCCGGCAGGCGGCCGCCGCCGGGCTACGAGCATCCGTGCCGTTTCTGGTGACGCCGGGATCCGAGATGGTGCGGGCAACGATCGAGCGTGACGGGCAGCTAGCCGACCTGGAATCCATTGGCGGCAGCGTGCTCGCCAACGCCTGCGGCCCCTGCATCGGCCAATGGCGCCGCGACGACATCGGACCCGATGCCGCCGGCGGCAAGGCGCTGGCCACAAACTCCATCGTCACGTCGTTCAATCGCAACTTCCCCCGACGCAATGACGGCAGCCCCAATACCCAGGCGTTCATCACCAGTCCCGAACTGACAGTGGCATTCGCGCTCAGCGGCCGCCTGTCATTCAATCCGCTCACCGATTCTGTCGACGGCAACGGGCTGCGCCTCGACCCGCCGGAGCCCGCCCCGGACGTGCCGGCGGATGGCTTTATCGGCCGGCGCTACGGCTATGTGCCGCCCCCGGCGGACGCGGCCGAGGTCGACGTTTCGATTGCCGCCAACAGCGAGCGACTGGAACGGCTCACGCCCTTCGAACCGCGAACGGCGGAGCACTTCCAGTCGATGCCGGTGTTGCTCAAGGCCGTGGCGCAGTGCACCACGGACGCCATCTCACCGGCGGGGCCCTGGCTGCGCTACCGGGGTCATCTCACCCGCATCAGCGACAACATGTTCACCGGGGCCAACAACGCCTTCGCGGACACACCGGGCGCCGGGCGCAACGTGCTCACCGGCGCTTCCGAAGAGCCGCTGTCGCAGATCGCCACGAGCTATGCCGCCGCCGGGCTCACCTGGCTGGCCGTGGGCGACTCCAACTACGGGGAGGGCAGCAGCCGCGAGCATGCGGCCATGTCGCCGCGTCTGCTGGGCGCGGGCGCCGTCGTGGTGCGCAGCTTCGCGCGCATCCACGAGTCGAATCTCAAGAAGCAGGGGATCTTGCCCCTGACCTTCGCGGACCCCGCCGACTATGAACGGATCCAGGCCGACGACCGGGTGAGCCTGGAGGACATCGATCGCCTGGCCCCCGGACGGCCCATTGCCACACGCATCGACCATGCGGACGGCACACAGGAGCGCATCCAACTCGATCACACTTTGACCGCCGACCAGATGGAGTGGTTCTGGGCTGGATCGGCACTGAATCTGTTGCGCGAGCACACAGCCGGGTAAGGCTTGGCGCCCGCAATCTGAGGGTCAGCCGGCGGTGGCCGATTCCAGCTGGGGCAGGTAGGGCTGCCAGATGGGGTCGACGCTGCCCCCCGCGACGTGCCAGACGAGATGGGCAATAGCCGAACGCGGGCGTCGGGGCTGCCGCAGCAGGCGCATGCCCGCCTCGCGCGGGGTCCGGCCGGCCTTGCGCAGATTGCAGTGGCGACACGCGGTCACCAGGTTCTCCCAACGGCGCCGCCCCCCAAGCCGCCGCGGCACCACGTGGTCCACGGTTGGCTCAAGGGTCGTCTCCGCGCAGTACTGGCACAGATACTTGTCGCGTACAAACACCTCACGCCGGCTGAGCCGCACCGTCGGCCGCGGACGGCGAACGTGATAGAGCATGCGAATCACCGATGGCCGCGGGTAGAGCTGGCGCACGCTGTAGATCGGGGCGCGCCCGTTTTCCAGCAACTCGGCCTTGCCCTTGCTGAGCAGCACGATGGCGCGACGCGTCCGGCAGACGTTGAGCGGTTCGTAGTTTTGATTGAGAAGCAGAACCGGTTCGTTCACAGGCCCGCTGCTGAGCGTCGCGGCGCGCGCCTATGCTACAAGGCACGGCACGCGCGAGCGGACAACCGCGACCTGACTTCGCTGCATGGACCAGGACCCACCCCCCGAGCACCACTACCTCCTCCGCTACGCCAAGACGGGCGACGCGCGGTATCTCTCGCTGCACGACGTGCGCCGAGCCTGGGAGCGCGCCACGCGCCGCGCCGGTTTGCCGCTGGCCTATAGCCGGGGCTTTCGCCCCAAACCGCGGCTCACCTTCGGCCCGCCGCTGGCCGTGGGGTCCGAGGGTCTGCGCGAATGCGTGGTGCTGTCGCTGCGGGAGGATGTGCCCCCGGACTCGGTTCGCGAGCGCCTGGCGTCCGCAACCGCCGACGGCCTGGCCGTGCGGAACGTCCAACGAGTCGCGCGCCGGAAGTTCGCTACCGCGTGGGCAACGTATGACCTCCAACTGGAAAAACCGCCGCACGACCTCGCCGAGCAGGTGAAGCACCTGCTCGCGGCAGACAGCGTCGTCGTCCAACGCGACGACCGCGATGGCCGCCCCGCGCGGCGGCGCGACATTCGCCCTGGGGTGCTGGAGCTCACGGTCAGCGAGGACAACGACCTGTATGCCCGACTGAGTCTGCGTGACGGCTCCATCGTCACGCCGCGCGATCTCGCGTCTGCGCTCGGCGTCGAATTCAGCCGCGTCGTCAGAACCGAGATCGAAGCCGAGCTGCCCGAGTGAGCGCCGCGCGCGTTCGCGCCGTGCTGCATTCGGCTGGCCTGACTCGCGTTGACCCGCGGAAGATCGAGCACGTCGCCCGCGGGATGTATCGCGTGCACGACGGTGCGCGACTGCTGGCCTGCAAGCTGTTCGATGGGCCGCAAGCCGGCGAGCGCGCGCGCCTGGAGGGCGCCGCCTGCGCCGCACTTGCCGCGCGGGGCGCGCCCGTGCCGCGGCTGCTGGCGGCGGACGAAGCGAATGCGGCCGTGGTTCGCGAATGGGTGGCCGGCCCGACGTTGGCGGATGCGCTGCGCGGCGACGCCGAGCTACCGGCGTACACGGCGGTGGCAGCCGCCTGGGAGACACTGCTCGCGGCGCTCGATGCGTGGACCGAGGCGATGGACCCCGCGCGCGTTGAGCGCGCCCGCTGCCTCCGCCGGTCGGAGATTGCGGCGGTTGCCGAGTCGGTCGTCGCCTCGGGGGCGATCCGGAATGAGCATCAGGCGTGGCCGGCGGCAACCGAGGAGATTCGCCTACTCGCCGACTTCATCGGCGCCGCCCCCGTGCGGACGGTCCCGCTCGACCTTAATCCAGGCAACGTCATCGTCAGCCCAGACGGAATCGTATTCGTCGATCTGGAGGCCTTTGGACTCGACTTTGCCCACTGGTCCTTATGTAAAGCTACGATGTTGCCGCATGATCCGGCCTCCGCCAGTCCCGGACGATCCCTGGTTGCCCATGAGAAAATCGATCGGCACGGGCAGCGTGGCGGCACGGAATCGACCGTCGCAATCGACCGCCGAATCTGGGCAAGCGCGCTGCTGCTCGCGCTCGCGGACGCCGCGGGACTGTGGCGCTCCGAGCCTGCCCACCCGGCGGGCCTGACGCTTGTGCGCGAGTTGAGCGCGCGGACCTCAAACGTTCCGCATCTTGCCGCTGCTCTGGTCTAGACTTTGGTACACGACACAGGGGATCAACCCATGAGCGAAGGCTTCCAGCCGCGATCGCGCGACCTCGTGATCGGCGGCATTCCCTGGATTGCCCGCATGTCCGACAAGGCTCGAGCCAAGGCCGACGGGACCATCGACGACTACATCTACCCGTGCCCGATCGACCAGCGCGTGCTGGGCGAGCTGGGGATCTCGGCGGATGAGTTCGTGCACATCGCCACGACGAGCGCCACCGACGGCGAGCTCGTCGAGCAGGTGCGCGAGGCAAGCAAGGCCGTCAGCTAACCGCCGGGTGTCCGAGCGCCGCGACGACCTGATCGCGTTCCTGGACGCCACGTTGGACGTGGTCGCGTTTCCCGACTATGGCCCCATGGGCTTGCAAGTGATCGGCGGCAAGCGCGTCGAGCGCGTGGTCACAGCCGTAAGCGTCAGCCTGGAACTCTTCCGGCGGGCCGCTCAGGCCGGGGCGCAGTTGGTCGTGGTGCACCACGGGCTGTTCTGGGACCGTGACAGCCGCGTGGTCAATCGGGTCATGCGCGAGCGCCTGCGCGCGCTGTTCGACGCCGATATCAGCCTGGCGGCCTACCACCTGGCGCTGGACGCGCACGCGAGTCTGGGCAACAACGCGCAAATCGTGGGGGCGCTCGGGCTAGAGCCGGAACCCACGCCGTTCGCCGTGAGCGGCGGCCAATCCATTGGCAAGATCGGCCGCGCGCCGGGCCCGCTGACGCCCGCCGCGCTGGTCGAGCGCGTCGAAGCCACAATTGGCCGACCGCACGCGGCCTTCATGCATGGGCCGGCCTTGATCGAACGCATCGCGGTGTGCAGCGGCAGCGGCGCGTCCTTTATTCAGGAAGCGCAGGCCCTTGGCGCCGACGCGTTGCTCACGGGCGACATGGCCGAGCCGGCGGAGATGCTCGCGCGCGAGCTCGGCATTCACTTCATCGCCGCCGGGCACTATGCGACCGAGGTGTTCGGCGTGCGCGCCTTGGCCGACCTCATCGGCGACGAGCGCGACTGCGCGGCGACGTTTCTCGACCTGCCAACAATCGCTTAGCCTCGCGGAGCCTGGGAACGCGATCGCTCCGCGCCGGATCGCCGAAGACTCAGGCAGAAGCGGACGCAGCCTGCTTCTGGATTCCACGAGCGACGGCGTGGGCGACACCGCGGCCAACGATCAGGGTGCCCAGCGATGCCACAAGCATCACCGACACCGCAACGGCCGCGAGAATGCCGATGAGCAGGATGTCTTGCTCGCCGCTCACCGCCCGGCGCAGGAGCTCCACGACCAGGCAGATCAACGCGACGACGGCCCCTAGCCAGCCCGCCCGAATGGCGGTGTAGAGCGCGTGCAGCCGACCGAGCAACCCGCCTCGAATCCCGGCTTCCCTCAGCGACCTGACGTGCAGGGCCGCGGAAACATCACCCGCCGACTTTTCCACGTGCGCGTGCAGCGGCCCGGGGGGAGTCTCCACCGCCAGCAGCGCGGCAAACTCGCTCACCCGGCCTGGGAGGCGCCAAAACGTCTCGTAGTCCAATGCCAGGCCAACCAACGTCCGAGTGAAGAAGTAGCCGAGCACCGAAAACACCAGCCACTCGATGGTGAGCGAGCTGCGCGTGAGCCACGGGGCGCCGTGGGCGCCGATGAAGCCATCGACGACCGTTCGACCGGCAACCAGTGGCCCTACGCCGATCGCCGCATACAGCGGAACGTCGGCAATGTGCCGCAGGATCGTCATTTGCGGGAGCGACTAGCTCGCGACCGCGGGCCGCGGCCACGCGCGGTCAGGGTACGCATCCGGTGCCGACATGGGACGCACCCAGCGCGCCACCAGCCCGTCAGCGCTCCGTTCCGCCATCACGACGGCCCAGCCGCCAACGGAAGCCTCGCCGGCCTGATCGGCCTCCCGCAGGGCAATGTCAACGTCGTTGCCGAGAATGGTGAAAACGCTGATGGTGTCATCCGACACGCCCGTGACCTCGCCGATGGCGATCACCATGCCGGCCGCAGCGTCGGCATCCTTTCGGATCGGCGAGCGTGCGCCGTGCTTGCCACCAACATCGCGGTCCCAGACGTCTTTCGTAAACGGGCCGCGTCCGATTCGGAATGGGGGCCGGCCGAAGCCAGGCTTGTAGCCCGGCGCGGGCCCGAATCGCTCGCTCCCGCGCCCGACATCGACCCGGCTCACGTAGGCAACCGGCCCCCGCTCGTCCCCCGACAGGCGATTGGCAATGGCCAAGCCCAGGCCCGCACCGCCGACGGCCAGCGCAAGCAGCATCAGAGCGATCACCGCGGTGTGTCGCGACATCGCTGGGAGACGCAGGCGGCGGCCTTGAGGCGTCGGCTCCGGAGACTCTTGCGGCGATTCGGTGCTCATGCCCTCAAGCTTAAGTCTTGGCGCAGGCGCCGCCCAGACCATTGAGTCCTCGACGGACGCCCCAGTAGACTTGGCACCAGCCTCCGTAGCTCAATTGGCAGAGCAGCGGACTCTTAATCCGAAGGTTGTAGGTTCGATTCCTACCGGGGGTACCAGGTAGTAGCGGAGCTGTCATTCGATCGTTAGAACCCGACTGGCCCGCAGGCACGCCGCATCCGAGCAGGCGATGGCAACCGTATCGCCGTGCTTCAGCCACGATGCGTGGCGGCCTGCTGATGGCGGGGCCTCCTGATCGGCGGCTATCGAAATTCCGCAGTCCCACCTCATGCAGGTGGCGCACGTCGCTGGTGAGTCCAAGCCGTAGACTGCATCGATTTGCCCCTGAGTCCAACATGTCTACGACCAGCGGACCCTAGCGCGCCATGACCGCCATGACCGCCATGAGCGGCGGCGAAGCCCTGGTGGAATCCCTCGTCCGGGAAGGCGTGGAGTTCATCTTCGGCATTCCCGGCATCCACATGTCCGGCATCATCACCGCCCTGCGGGACGAGCCCCGCATCCGCATGATCACCACCCGCCACGAGCAGGCGGCGGCCCACATGGCCGACGGCTATGCCCGCGTCTCGGGCAAGCCGGGCGTCATCCTCGTCGTCCCGGGTGTGGGGGTGTACAACGCCGCCACCGGTCTGGCCACCGCCTACGCCCGCTCGTCGCCCGTGCTCGCCATCGCCGGCCAAATCCCGCGCGGCCAGATCGGTGGCGGCTTCGGCACTTATCACGAAATCCCCGAGCAGGCCTCCGTCGTGCAGCCCGTCACCAAGTGGCGGCAGCAGGCCCTCACGCCGCGGGAAATCCCCGCCGCCGTTTCAGAGGCCTTTCGCCAGATGCGCACCGGCCGCCCCCGCCCCGCGCTGCTCGAAATCCCGCCCGAGGCCGGTGTCGAGCGCGACGATGTCGTGCTGCGCGTCCCCGCGCCGATATCGCGCATCGTGCCCAGCCCCGAGCAGCTGCGCGAGGCCGCCTGGGTCATCGCCCAGTCCCGCCTGCCCCTCATCTACGCCGGCGGCGGCGTGGCCCTGTCAGACGCCGAATCGGCTCTCGTCGCCCTTGCCGACGCGACCAACATCCCCGTCATCACCTCCAGCGGCGGCAAGGGCGCCATCCCCGACCGCCACCCACTCTCTTACGGCTCGTGCTTCGCCCCCAGGGGCGAGCATGACGAGATGAACGAGCTCTACGAGGTGATGCAGGCCGCCGACGTCGTCATCGGCATCGGCGCCCGCTTCTCACTCGGCAACCCCGCTGGTGAGACCTCCACGCTGATCAACATCAACATCGACGAGGCCGATCTCACCCGCGTGCAAGCCAACACCCTTCCCTTGCACGGCGACGCCAAGGCCACCATCGAAGCCCTACTCCCCTTCTTGCGCGCGGCCGACGCCGGCAACCGCTCGTCGCCGGCCGAAGCCGTCGTCGCCGCCCGCCGCCTGATCGCCTACGCCGACATCCGGCGCCAGGAGCCGCAGTACCCGATCCTCGAAACCATCCAGCGCAGCATCCCCGAGGACACCCACATCGTCTGGGACGTCACCCAGTTCGCCTACTACGCCCGCACCCACTACCAGGTCAACCACCCCAAGACGTTCATCGATTCCGGCTACTCCTTCAATCTCGGCTTCGCCTTCCCCACCGCCCTGGGCGTGAAGGTGGCGCACCCCGACCGCTCGGTGCTCAGCGTCAGCGGCGACGGCGGCTTCCTCTTCACCGCGACCGATCTCGCCACTGCCGTCAAGTACGGCATCAACACCGTCGCCCTCGTGTTCCGCGACGACGCCTACGGCAACGTCGCCCGCGATCTCAATGAGCTCTTTGGCGGCACCTACGAGACCGACCTGCTCAACCCAGACCTCGTCAAGTTCGCCGAGTCCTTCGGCGCCGTCGGCCTGCGGGCCAACGACCCCATGGAGCTCGAAACCCTGCTCCCCCGCGCCCATGAGCTACAGGCGCCCGTCATCATTGACGTGCCCATCGGCCACATGCCGCTCCCCCGCGCCAAATTCCTCGCCGCCCTGTCCTCACTCCCCTGGACCCGCCCCCAAGAAGGCTTGATCCAGACCTGAGCGCGTGGCCCGAGTCTCGGACCGGCCCACCGCGCCGCCGCCGCCGCCTCGTCGGCGCCCGACACGCGCAGCCGTGTCTCACACCTCTGTGGTCAGTACACCTAGCTCTTTTGGTCGAGCAGCGGACCTTCAATCCAGCAGTCGCAGGTTCGAGTCCTGCCGGGGGTACCAGGTTTGAGAGGCGTTTCTCGCCGCCCCGACCAACGACCGCCTGACGCTGCATTGTTCACGACCGTCTGGAAGCCGGCGCGGCCCCCCGCCCGCACGGTCACGTCCAGCAAATGACCGACGCAGGGCCCACACCAGCCGCCCCTTGGAAGCTCACGCGGACCCGGACCGCACCGGGACGGCCTCCGCGAGCCCGGCCCTGGACACTTGGCGCCTGCGGCAATAGAGACCTTCCTTCCGATTGCTTGTCGTCGCCAGCGTCTTTCGGCGCATCGGTTGCCGGAGCTCTTGCGTCTCCGCGCTACGCTTCCGCAAGCAGGACCCATCAACGACGTCGGTGACCACTGCCGACGCCCCCCAGGACGAAGGCACACGAATATGAGCGATCCCCTACGCGTCGTGCTGATCACCGAGCCCACGGCCTGGCATCGGCAGAAGCTGATCGACGCGCTCTCCACCGACGAGGTCGGCGAGGTCGCCGTCGCCGATGCCACGGGAGCGACCTTTGACGAAGTGCGCGACGGCGCGGACCCCAAGCTGCAAGGGAGCTACACCGACCTGGACCAGGCGTATCGCGAGTTCAAGCCCGACGCGGCGCTGATCACCCTGGAGCCCTGGCGCATGCCGGCCGCCATCAAGCAGGCGCTCGAGGCCGGCGTGCACGTCTACCACGAGAAGCCGGGATTCGTGGACATTGAGGACTACCGCGAGATCTACCGGCTAGCGCGCAACCGCGACCTGCATCTCTGCATCGCCTACTCGTCGCGGATGTACCCCGTGGTCCAGGAAGCCCGCCGCATCGTGTCCGAGGGGCTGCTCGGCGACCTCTTTTCATTCCAGGCCCACTACATCGCCGACCAGGAGCGGATCAAACAAGACCCGGCCGTGCGCTTCGAGTACGACCACGCGGCCGGCGGCTGGTTCTTTTCCAAGGCGAAGGCGGGCGGCGGGCACCTGACCATCCTGGGCTGCCACTACCTCGACCTCCTGCGACACATCAGCGGCTCGGACTTCAAGTCCGTGGTGGCCATGTGCAAGAACGTGGGCGGCGAGCCCATCACCGTCGAGGACGCGGCGGCTCTCACCATCGAGTTCGACAACGGCATGATCGGCAACTTCAACTCGGGCTTCTATACCAGCAAGGCCGAGTATGCGTCGCAGCGTCACAACGGCATCACGATTTGGGGACGCGAGGGTTGGCTGAATTTCAATCCGAACGGTGACTCGTCCGGTGCGCCGCTGCAGTGGTCGTCGCACCGCGGCGTTCATGCCAGCGCGCCGCTCAAGACCTTGACCCATGACTCGACCGACAGCACCACCGAGGTCTATCGGCTGCTCGCCCAGGCCTTCCTCCGCGCCTGTCAAGGCGAAGTGCCGGCACCCCTCGCGCCGGAAGACGGCCTGTGGGTCGCCGAATGCACCAAGGCCGCCTACAGAGCCGCCGAGACCGGCCGCATCCAACAGGTGACAATTCCGGCGGTGTAGTGGTTGGGCCCGCGAGCCTTGTTGACACGTGTGCCCGGACGGGAAATCTCGATTCGTTCGTGGTGAGCCTGTCGAACCACGCCCCCGCAGCGGGCTCGGGAAAGGCCCTTCGACAAGCTCAGAGCCTGCCCTGAGTTCACCGAAGGGGCGAACGGATCTCCGCCGACCACCGGCGTGCATGGACGCGGGGCTCGCAGGCGCAATCCAGGCTCATGCGAACTACCCCTGGCGAACGGGGACCGACTACCCGAGCGTGAGCACTACATCGCCGTCCTCGACGGCGACCGGATAGGTCTTGGCGCGCATTGATGGGTCGTAGAGCGCGCAGCCCGTGGCGATGTCGAATTCCCAGTTGTGGAACGGGCACTTGATGAGCTCGGCCTCGCGCTCAAACCTGTAGTGCCCCACGCCGTCCGAGACGACGTGGGGTCGAATCACGCCGCGCCCGAGCGGCCCGCCGGTGTGGGGACAGCGATTGCGCAGCGCATAGAACCTGCCCCCGACGTTGAAGACCATGACGCCGTACTCGCCGACCACCGCAACTTCGCGCCGGCTGCCCGGCGGCAAGTCCTCGACGCGGCAGACGACGTGCCGCCGCGCCCTAGAGGCCGAAGAGCTCACGCGCGGTCTCGCCGAAGATGCGAGCGCGCAGGTCACGCGGAATCATGGCCGCCGTGGAGCGAGGCTCGTCCCAATCCCAGTGGGGGAAGTCGCTGGCGTAGACCAGCATTTCCTCGGCGTGCGCCCAGTCCAGGAAGGTCGCCATGTCCTGTCGGCGCGGCGGCTGCTCAAGCGGCTGGGTGCCCAATCGCACGTGCTCGCGGATGTACTCGCTGGGCAGGCGCTTGACCCACGGCGTGGTGTCCCGCAGGCCCTTCCAATCGGCGTCGAAGTGCCACAGCAGACCCGGAATCCACCAGGTGTCAACCTCGACGAACAGCCAGCGGAGGCTGGGAAACTTCTCGAATACGCCCTCGCACACCAGGCTCACCACGTGCGCCTGGGCAATCTGCGGGCGGGCCATGCGCATCTCAAGGTAGTAGGAGGGATAACCCGCGGCCGTCGGTGGATTCGTTACGCCGGCGCCCTCGCCGCCGAAGTGGGTCATCATGACCAGCCCGTGCTCGGCGGCCGCCTCGTAGATGGGGTGATAAAACCGGTTGCCGTAGGGGTGCCGGGCGCCGGCGGGCAGCATCACGGCGACCACGGCCGGATGGTCGCCCAAGCGCCGGATCTCCTCAGCCGCCTGCGCGGGGTCGTTGGGACACACCGCCAGCGTCGTGCGAAAGCGCGGGTCCACGGACACCCAGGTGTCCAGCGTGAAGTCATTCCACGCGCGGCAGAGTGCGGAGGCATAGTCCACGTTAGACATGCCAACGACTCCGTAGACGCTGGCGCCCGTGAGCACGACCGCGTCGATCTGGTACGGGTCGAGGTGCTCCTGCACCGTGAACTCGGCGAAGTTGGTCTCGGGCGTTACCTCGAGGTCGGCGCGATAGCCCAGCACATTCGGCACGTTGGTATAGCTGAGTCCGGGCAGCATCGGGCCGAAGTCTCGAATTTGCTCCACGTACTGCCGCGGGAGATACGGGAACAGGTCGTCGATTTTGTGCCAGATGTGGTGGCAGTCGCAATCGACGATGAACGGCGCCAGCTTCGGTCCACGGGTTGGAGTCGGCGGCGCTTCCGGCTTGACGTCAACGGCGCCCATGGCGCCCTCCGGCGAGCATGTGCGGTTAGCTGATGGTAGCCGATGGGCGGCGCCAAGATGCCGGCGTCAGTTGCCCAGCGCCTCCTCGAGATGGCCAAAGGTGTCGCGCAAGCGCTGTTGGTCGTGCGCGGGCAGCGACCCCCGCAAGATCGCCGCCACGTTGGCGTCGAGATGCTCGGGCCGCGACGTGCCCGTGAGCACCGTGGCGACCGAATCGGGGTGGCGGGCAAAGCGATAGGCAGCGTCCACAACCGACGTCACGTCACCGCGCACCAACCAGCCCAACGGATCGTCCGCCGGCACCGCATCGGCGGGCAGCTGCCCGCGTTCGACAAGGTCGGCGATCACCTCGCGCAGGCGCTCCGTGCGTGACAGCGCGCGACGCACCGCGATCATGATAATGATCCCAATATCGGCGGCGTGCGCCGCGGGAAGCACGTGCCGCTCCGCCCCCTGGTGCAGCAGGTTGTAGCCGACCATCAATGTGTCGAAGCGGCCGTCGGCGATGGCGCGGCGCAGCGTGGCGTGCGTGGGGTCGTGCGTGAAGCGCTCGGTTACGCCGATGAAGCGAATCTTCCCCGCGGCTTGGGCGTCCTGGAGAACCGGCAGATGCCGCGTTACGACCTCGTCATAGTGCTCGTCCAGCAGACCGTGGACCTGCATGACGTCGATCACGTCCACCTTGAGACGACTCAGCGCCCGATCGATAGCGCGCGAAACGTCGTCCGGTGACACGACGCGCTCGTCCTCGCGGTAGTTGTATTTGGTGGCGAGCAAGTAGTCGTCGCGCGGCACGCCGTCGAGCGCCTGCCCCAGCAGCACCTCGCTCTCGTCGTAGCCCTGGGCCGTATCGAACAGGTTGATGCCGTGGTCGAGCGCGCGTCGTATCAGGCGTCGAGCCGCCTCAGCAGTGGTGCCGCGATGCTGCCCGAAGCGGCTCGGCCCGCCCGTGCCCAGCGACACCAGCGACACTTCAAGCCCCGTGCGACCAAGCCGTCGGTATTCCATCGGCAGGGTTTCCGCTAGCTGGAACGCTTCAGCCTACGTCCAGCTCGTCGGACGGGAAAACCTCGGCGCGCAGCATCAGCGGCAAGGGGTCGCCCGGGACCTGGGAAAGGCCGAAACCGCCGACGAACATTCTCTGCCAAACTCGCCCGGGCCCCTTGATAGACCTGACGCCAGTGGCTAATATCCTTCTATAAATATCGAGGTCGCTGATGGCACAGAAAGCGGCGAGAACGCACAACCGCAAGAGCATCTCGCTCGTCGAGATCACCCGGATGTTCCCAGATGACGCGGCTGCTGAGTCCTGGCTCATCAATACGCGCTGGCCGGATGGCGTGCGCTGCCCCCACTGTGCGGCCACCAACGTGCTAGCAGTCGAGACCCGCAAGCCGCAGCCGTATCGCTGCCGGGCTTGCCGGAAGCACTTCAGCGTGCGGACGAACACCCTAATGCAGAGTTCGAAGCTCAGTTTGCAGGTCTGGGCAACGGCGTTCTATCTACTGGCCATCCGCACTGAGGGTACGTCGGGCCAAAACCTGTATCGCTCTCTCGGCGTCACGCAGAAGACCGCCTGGCACTTGGCGCACCGCGTCCGCGAGACCTGGCAAAACGCGCATATGGAATTCACCGGTGCAGTCGAGACCGACGAATCGCATATCGGCGCGCTGGAGCCAAGGGATTTGGTCCGCCACAAGCGTCACGCCAGAGGTATCGACGTGGGCAAAGGTGGCGCGGCTCAGGGACCAATTGGGGCGAACAACGAGATTGCGGCGGATCTAGCCGAGCATCTGGGCGACCGGAAGTTTGGCACCGTGGTCGCCGACCCGCCATGGCGTTTCACCAACCGGACGGGAAAGGTAGCACCGGAGCATCGCCGTCTGTCGCGATACCAAACTCTCTCTCTACAGGAGATCTGCGACCTGCCGATCGCTGATCATATGCTCGACGTTGCCCACTGCTACCTATGGGTACCGAACGCAATCCTGCCGTGGGGCCTAGAGGTCTTGAAGGCCTGGGGATTCGAATACAAGACCAACCTGATTTGGCTCAAGGTCAGAAAGGACGGCGGGCCGGACGGGCGCGGCGTGGGATTCTACTTCCGCAACGTGACGGAGATGGTGCTTTTCGGCATTCGTGGAAAAGGGGCGCGAACGCTTCCACCCGGTCGTAGCCAGGTCAACCTTCTCGCGACTCGAAAGCGTGAGCACTCTCGCAAGCCGGACGAGCAGTACGAGATCATCGAAAGTTGCAGTTGGGGGCCTTACCTCGAATTGTTCGGACGGGGCTGCAGGAATGGTTGGACGGTGTGGGGCAATCAGGCGGACCCGGATTACGCCCCAGACTGGAAGACGTACGCCTATAACTCTGCGTCGGCACGATGACCCTAGCCGATCTACAGGCAGCTGGCTTCGATGTGGACGTCAAGAATCACGCATTGGCGATCCTGACCAAGGACTTCCCAGACCCATTGCAGGAGCTCTGCACGACGCTGCTTGGCATCAGAATCCCCTGTTTAGAATTGATAAAGGGCGGAGGTGGCGAAGCTCAATCAACGCAGCGGTTGCGGAGAGCTCTCACTGAGCGTGGATGGGCCAAACGCAAGATCGTGATTCGCAAGGTTGTGGATGAGCACGAACGTGCCAGCACTACCCACGAGGTCGATCACGTTAGGCAGGATGCCAAGGGCGCGATTGCCCTGGAAATCGAATGGAATAACAAAGACCCGTTCTTCGACCGCGACCTCGAAAATTTTCACCGCCTACACGCCGAGGGGGCGATCAGCGTCGGTGTGATTGTGACCCGCGGGGAGTCGCTACAGGTCAATATGCGATCGATCATCCGCAAATGCGCCGACAATCACGGGCTGCAGAGCTTCGATGATCTTGAAAGATTTGGCATCACGCTTACGCCGCGGCAGCGCGGAATCATTCAACGCAGGGCGGAATCGACCTTCGTGGCTGCCTGGACGAACATGATGGTGGCCGACAAGTTCGGGTCCGCAACAACGCACTGGGACAAGCTCCGGGTACGTCTACTTCGCGGTGTGGGAAATCCCTGCCCGCTAGTGCTCATCGGCATACCGGATTCCGTGGTGGTCACGGAGCCATGACGCACGCTAAAGAGCTCACGCGGGCAGAATGGCCAGCGCAAGAAGGCAGGGCGTGGCTTGTATAAGCCCAAACGCAAGCGGGGCCGCCCGCGGGAACTGCTGATGCCGGAGCCGATTCCCGACAGTCCAGAGGGAATCGCGCGCGCCTGCATGGAAGGACCGCCCAAGCGCGACTGGCGCTACCTGGAGCCCGGCAGTGACGCCAAGGCCAAGCGCGCGCCGGACGCCGAGCAGGCCAGCCAATAACGAGTCCCGCGATTGGTCCCATTTTCGGGTCTTCGGGGCTTAACCTCGATGTCGAATCTCATTTATCCGTTTGCGCGCTTCGCTAGTGCGGTGCCTCACCCACATGCTTGTCGGGCCGGCATGGCCGCCGATCACGTACTTGAGTCAACAGCTAACGCTGCTCCAGCCGCCGCCGCGTCCGTGCAGCGGCCTGCTCTAGAGGCGGACTGATTTCGACCTGATAGGCAGGCGTGGCCGGCTCAAGTGAGCGGAGGCGCGGGGGCAGCATGGCGAGAGAGCGCACCGCGTTGGCGCGGATTTGATCGAGCGAGCGGCGACCGGCACTTAGCCGCGTGCCGCTGCGCATCACCGGCTCAAGCAACGCTTGCCCCTCGGCGTTCTCGTCGGCAAGCCCCACGACGTCGTACGTGGCGAAGCCGCCGTCGAACTGCCGAAATACCTGCTTGGGGTCCGGCAGCGTGGATTTCTCGGCGGCCAGCTTCATGCGGCCCTTCCCGTCGTAGGCCACCAGCTTGTAGACGACGTCCAGGCACGGCGCGTCCTCCGAAACTGCCAGCGCCGCGCCCACGCCGAAGCTGTCGATGGGCGCTCCGCCGGCGACCAATCGCGCGATCTCCCGCTCGTCGAGATTGCCGCTGGCGATGATCTGCACCTGCGTCAGCCCAGCCGCATCAAGTTGCCGGCGGGTCTGCCGGGCATGCGCGGCGAGATCGCCGGAATCCAACCGCACGGCGGCAGGCGCGGCCGCGCCGCCGTCCTCACGAACAAGCTCGATGACCCGAGCTATGCCCGCCTCGACGTCGTAGGTGTCGACCAGCAGCGCGGCCGTGGGAAACGTCGCCATGAAGTGCCGGAACGCCTCACGCTCGCTGTCGTGCGCTTGGACGAAGCTGTGGGCCATGGTGCCGGCCACGGGCATGCCGTAGGCCTGGCCGGCCGCCACGTTTGACGTCGCCTGGACACCGGCGATGTATGCCGCCCGGGAGGCCGCGAGCGATGCGTCGGCGCCATGCGCGTGCCGCAGACCGAAGTCGATGACCGCACGTCCATCCGCCGCCGCGACGACGCGCGCCGCCTTGGAGGCCACCGCGGTGGGCAGCTGCACGAGATTTAGCAGCCGCGTCTCGACAAGCTGAGCCTCGGGCAGCGGGGCATGCACCGTGAGCAGCGGCTCGTTGCCAAAGAACGGCGTGCCCTCGGGCAGCGCGTCCACGCTCCCCGAGAAGCGGAACCGCCGCAGATAGTCGAGAAAATCGGGCGTGAACTGCCCCAGAGACTCCAGGTAGTCGATGTCCGCGGCCTCGAAACGCAGTTGCTCCAGATAGTCGAGGGCGGCGTCCAGGCCGGCGGCGATCAGAAAGTTCCGCTGTGGCGGCAGGCGTCGCGTAAAGAGCTCGAAGGTTGCGGGGGCGCGCATGCCGTGCTCCAGATACGCCTGGAGCATGGTGAGCTGGTAGAGATCGGTGACGAGCCCTTGGGCAGCAGACGCAGTGGCCATCGAGCGCGTGGCTAGATCTCGGCTTCGGCGACCGCTCCCGCCGAGCGCATGTCATCCAGCGCGCGGGATCCATCGCCGGGCTGCACCTCAACGGCGCGGGTGGCGTTCAGAATGACCTGGACCGGCAAACCGGCAATCCGCCGGGCGTCGAGCACGCTGGCGCGCACGCAGTAGTCTAGGGCAAGCCCGCCGACCCACAACCGCTCGATACCGGCGGCTTGAAGCTGCGCCGCAAGATCGGTTCCCTCGAACGCGGAGTAGGCCTCACGCTGCGAGTCCGTCCCCTTGTCGATGACGGTCGCCGATACCGGAAGGGCAAGGTCGGGGTGGAACGCCGCGCCGGTCGTCTCAGCCACACAGTGCGACGGCCATGGTCCACCCTGCTCCAGGAAGCTGACGTGGTCGGGCGGATGCCAATCGCGCGAGGCGAAGATGGCCGCGCCGGCGTCCTGCGCGGCGTCGATCCACTGGTTCAGGACCGGCACCACGGCATCGCCGTCGGGTACGGCCAGCGCGCCGCCGGGACAGAAATCTCGCTGCACGTCAACGATCAGCAGGGCGTCGGAGGCTCGCAGCTCGGGCAGGTTCATGCCATCCGGCTATCTTGGCGGCTGGGGTAGATGGGGTCGAACCACCGCTTCGCGGTCCAGAGCCGCGCGTCCTACCACTAGACGATACCCCAGTAACGGGTGTGCCCAGGGCCGAACATAGCACCCGCAACGGCGCCAACGCGGCTAGCATAGGGGAATGAAACGGCCCCTGCGCGGTCCCTACCGCGTCGTGTTCTGCGACGTGGGGGAGACCCTCGTGCACTACCACCCGGGATACAGCTCAACGATTGCGGCGCAGGCCGCAAGGCTTGGGGCGCGGGCGGCGTCGGACGAGGTCCGCCGCATCGCCGACGAAGAGTATGACCGTGCGGTCAGGAACCCGGCGACACGCGGCGCCAGCGCCGACGCCGATCGATCCAGGGCGTTCTGGCAAGGCATGTACCGAGCCATAGGCCGCCGCCTGCGAGTCAATGATCCGGAGTTGCTGGCGCGGCGGCTGTTCGCGGAATTCACAACCGTCGAGTCGTATGCCCCGATCGACGGCGCACATGAGGCGCTGGCACGGCTCAGAGCGGCAGGGCTGAGGATCGTGGCGGCATCCAACTGGGAACCCTGGCTGCTCGACCTGCTCGACTATCTCGAAATGCGCGACCGCTTCGATGCGCTGGCCGTATCGGGAGTCGTTGGCAGGGAGAAGCCGGATGCGGAGTTCTTCGAGCGAGCGCTGGAGATTGCCGGAGCCACGGCGGACGAGACCGTGCATATCGGGGACAGTTTCTTTGCCGACGTGCAGGGGGCGTGGGGGGCCGGCTTGGACGCGATCTGGATCAACTGGAACAACCGGCCGGCACAGGCTTGCCCCACGGTCGAGACCATTGAAGCCGCCGCCGACGCCGTGATCGCGGCAAGCAGAAATGGGGCCGCGTGAACCTCGAATGGGAAACGATTCGGTCGCAGGTGGCCTGGCGGGGGCGCTTCCCAGTCCTGGTGGACGAGATTCGCTCGCTGGAAGACGCGCGCGAGATGACCTACACCTACCTCGGCATCGGGGCCGGCGCGGTGGTCGTCCTGGCCCTGGATGATGCCGACCGGGCCATTTGCGTCCGCCAATACCGCCACCCGGTGCGCGCCGTGGTGCGAGAGCTTCCGGCGGGGCACATCGATCGGGGTGAGGACCGCACCGTCGCCGCCCACCGCGAGTTCGAGGAGGAGACCGGCCTGCGCATCGGCCACCTGGAGCATCTGGGCAGCTATGTCCCCGTCCCCTCACTCGCCGACTTCTCGATGCACATGTATTTCGGCCACACCCTGACGCCGGGGCACCAGCATCTCGACGCCAACGAGCTGCTCGAAGTCGAGCGAGTGCCGATCCGGGAGTTGCAAGAGGCGATCCTGGCAGGCCAAGAGCACGTCGTCTCCATGAACTACACCGTCTTGTTTGCCGCCGCGCAAGGGCGGTTGCCCTTATAGGCGCACGGGAAGCCATCCCGCATCGGCTAGCAGATGCGGCCATCGCTCTCGTGGAAAAGCGCCTGCAGCAGCTAGGCGTGCCGTATCCGACGGGCGAGGACGTCAAGTACGACGGCTATCTCGCTTGCATCGAGTGGGAGGGCTTTCTTGAGCGTCTGATCCCGGTGGCGAGTGCTGCCGATATCAAGAAGGCTCGCCGGCTGTGGCCACCGCGCCAAAGCCGTCTTAGCCGCTGGTCGCATCGTCTGCGGAATTAGGTGAGCCGCTCAGGTATAAGTCCACGCCAACGAGCCGAGGCAGTGCGGGATGGGTAGGGGGAGGGAGGCTCGCGGTGATCTAAGGGGATATAGATGGACGGCCAGACCACCCCCAGCAGCGCGTAACCACCCAGCAAGATAAGGCCCAACGTCCAGAACGCTCCGCGATCCATCACCCCGCCACCTCCTCCTATGCCGTATCGCGTCCGTGGTACTGACCATCATCCGTACGATTGTAGTGTGGGTTACGCCCAACATAATCACGATAACTGTCCAGGAACTGATCTTCCCACTCTTCGGCATAGTCGCGAGACATCGGTCTGGTCTCAACTTTCAGATAGTTGAATTTCTTTCCATACAACCTGTGTTCTTCTTCTCGCCGATCGGGGTCATTTGTGATCCCGATGTAGAGCACACGGTCTTTCCGTGACCTCAGAGTGTAGCCGACCACGTTCCAGTGAAGTGGCCGACTAGGGCCTAAAATAAACCTAAGCAGAGATAGAAATCCCATAATCAGATAAACCTAAACTGTGTGTTCAACCTTGTCGCCGCTGGCCCAATCACGTCGATGTATCAGATTCGTTGTCCAAACATTCCGCGAACGATGGCGGTAATTTGGTCGATGGTGTCCAGCGGCCTGTCGTTGTGGCGACCCTCAAACTCCACGACATAACGATCGTCGAGCTCGCCGATTCACAATTCAATGGGGCGATCATCCTTCGATAGCACGCGGACCACTACCTGGGAGTGCTGAATAGCAGTCGTCACGCGGACTTCCATGTCCATAGCGTCTCCATTGTCCTGCGTCGCCCAGGGGAGGCGAGCTTGCCACACGCCCCGCGACTGTCAATTTCTTGACAGCCAGCAGGCCCGCATCATCCCAGTGGTGGCCAGCGGTCTAGCAACCTTCGCCGCTCACCGCACGTCGTGCCGCGTGAAGGTCACCGTCCACTTGTAGCCGGGCACGGCGTCCGTCTTGACCTGCACTTCGCCGGGATATATCTGGGCTCGCGTGTCGTTGCCGACCACAATCACGTCACGCGCACCGTTCCACCACATGCTCGAATAGCGACCATCGCCGACGGTTTCAAGCTTGACCCCATCGTAGTCCTCGGTGTTGATGTCGAGCTCACCGACCCAGATCCCGGGTCGAAGCGTCACGGTCACGACGTCGGCCCCGATCCCGGTCGCGACGACGGTCTCGAATGGGGTCAGGCTCGAAACCTCCACGGTGAGCGGAGGACCATCGGGGCCCGACATGCGCCAACCGATAAAGCTGGCGAGAAAGTACGCCGCCAAGCCCGCCACGATCAGAAACGTCAGCGTCGTGATGACCGGGGAGTACCAGCTTCGAGCTCGTTGCATCATGACCTCCGACCTGCTGCGGTCTCGACCATCATGGCCGACGGTCGACGCCGCTGTCCCAAGGCGTGAAGGCCACGGTCCACGACACCCCTGGCGGCGCGTTCGTGGTGACGGCTACCTCGCCTGGTGTGAAGCGCGCGGCATCGAGCAACCGCGCCGTGGCCTGGTCAAGGCCGACATAAATGATCAAGTCGTCCCGTTCGCCGGTCCACGACAGTTGCCCGAAGTCATCGACCGAGGCGATGGTGCCCGACCACACCCAATTCGGCGGCTGTGCACCGTCGCCCCAAATCAGGTCGACGGTCCAAATGCCCGAAGACAGTTCCACGACGACGGTTTCGTCCCCACTGCCCTCGCCGGAGATGGTCAGCGGCATCGGCTCGAATTCGCTGACGGGAATGTCTCGCACGACCTCGGAGATGGTGAGGGGCCTCGGCTCGACGTCGGTGACGGGCACTTCCCGGATGATCGCCGATGATCTGAACTGCTCGTTGGTTTCTTCCATGATGGCAATGGTCTGGCGACGCGCCAGTTCCCACGAGACGGCGATCCAAACGACCGCCGCCGTCTGTAGGGCAATCAGCGTGAGCACGGCGGCCGCGAAGTACTTCATGGAACGCTCCGTTCAATGCCGCCGGGCCGCTGGTCGGTCAGTCGCAGCGGCCCGGTGATGGGCATATGGCGCAGGTCGTCGAGCGAGCTTATGCCCGTACGCTGATGCAGGCTCTCCCGTTCCATCGGCGACAGACTGTCCCACAAGCCGCGAACGGTCTCATCGGGAACCGTGTCGCCGAACCGCCGTGTTTCACCGGCAGGAATCGTGACCGCCGGACTCTGGCGCGCCTAATGACGCGGCCACGGCCAAACAGGCCAAGAGGAGCACCGCCCCGAGACTGCGGCGGCCGACACGGCTCGGGTGTACGAAGGGAGACATGGCTGTCTCCTTCCTCTCGGTGAGCGCCATTGCTGACCTGCCGGCACCGTAGCTCGCGATTTCCGGCGCCACAAGGCACCCCAACCGCGCCTAGACGCGCTCGATCCAGTACCGGGCGCCCTTGCCGGTGAGTGCGCAGCGGGCGCCGGGGAACAGGTCGAGCCGCCCTATGGCACGGAACGTCCGGAGCACCTGCCGCACGGGATCCTCGCCACGCGCGGGATCGTCAGCGAGCAAGCCGGCTTCGACGACTCAGCGGCTCGACGAAATCGAGCTGCTGGAGATCGAGCGCGTGCCAATCAAGAGCCTGCATCAGGCGATCCTGGAAGGCCGTAAGCACGTCGTCTCGATGAACTACACCGTCTTGTTCGCCGCCGCGCAGGGGCGGTTGCCCCTATAGGCGCAATGGCGGCGCTGGCCGCCTGATCAGCCATCGCCCACCGGCAACCCCGCCCGTGCGATTTTATTTCGGAGACGACGTTAAACCCCGAACACGTCAAAAAACTCGCGTCGGCCAATCCGCGGCGGGCGCCTTTCTGCGGCGCCAGGCACTTAGTACCCTGACGCCCTGATCCCTCTTCTCCCACTCCGAGGATCGAGCACACGATGACGGCTGGCATGCGGGTGCGGATGGCGCCGAGCCCTACGGGCGACATTCACATCGGCAACGCGCGCACGGCGCTGATGAACTACCTGATGGCCCGGCAGTCCGGCGGAACCTTCATCCTGCGCGTCGAGGACACGGATCGAGAGCGCAGCGATCCGCAGAAGGAGGCCGGGATCTATGACGGGCTGCGCTGGCTGTCGCTCGACTGGGACGAAGGCCCGGACGTCGGCGGTCCCTACGGACCGTACCGGCAGAGCGAGCGCCACGAGGTGCACCGCGAGGCCATTGAGGCGCTGCTGGCATCGGGCGCGGCGTACTACGACTACACGACAGCCGAGGAGCGCGCGGCGGAACGCAAAGCCCAGATCGCCGGCGGCCAGACGCCGCGTTACAGCGGCAGCGGGCGCTCACTGACGGCCGCGCAGATCGCCGAGCGGCAGGCGGCGGGCGTGGTGCCGGCCGTTCGCTTTGGGTCCGGGTCGGGCGCCGTGGGTTTCGATGACGGCGTGTTCGGGCCGCTCGCGACCGATGCCGCGGAGATCGAGGATTTCGTGATCGCGCGCGGCGATGGCTCGGCGCTCTACAACATGGCCGTCGTGGCCGACGACCGCTCGATGGCGATCACTCACGTCGTGCGGGGGGCCGACCACACCTCCAACACGTTTCGCCAGGTGCTGCTCTACCGGGCGCTGGGATGGGAGCCGCCGCGGTTCGCGCACCTGCCGCTGTTGCTCAACATGCGGCGCCAGAAGCTCTCGAAGCGGGACGGCTCGCAGTGGCTGGGTGAGTATCGGGCCCAGGGCTATCTCCCGGAAGCCGTGGTGAACTTCATGGTGTTTCTCGGTTGGTCGCCGGGCGACGAGCGCGAGCTATTCAGCCTGGACGAGCTGGTCGCGGAATTCAGTCTGGCGCGCGTCAACCGCGCGGACGCGGTCTATGACGTGCAGCGGCTCGACCACTTCAACGGCGTGTGGCTGCGGCGGTTCGACATGGACACGCTGGCGGAGCGGGCGTTGCCGTTTGCGCGGGACGGCGGCCTGCCGGTGGACGACACGCAGCGGGGATATTTTCAGCAGGCGCTGGCGCTCGAGCAGGAGCGGATCGGCCACCTCAGCGACGTGCCGGACATGATGGGGTTCTTCTTCGACGACGACCTCGATCCCGATGTGGACCTGATGCGATTCAAGCGCCATGACCGGGCCGAGACCGCCGGGGCGTTGTCGACCGTTGAGGAGCTGGCGCGCGAACTGCCGGAGTTCAACATTGCGGGAATCGAGACGGCGCTGCGAGGACTGGCGGAAAAGCTTGGCTGGAAGACGGGCGACCTGTTCATGCCGATTCGGATTGCCGTGACCGGACGGCGCGCCACGCCGCCGCTGTTCGAAACCATGGCGGTGCTCGGCCGCGAGCGGTGCTTGGTTCGACTGCAACGCGCGCGGGCCAAGCTGACCGAATAGCCCAACATGAGTGGGCTGCGCTTCGATCAGGCGCCGTCGCCAAAGCCCGGGCGCACGGACATCTGGGCCGAGCGCGACGGCGAGCGTGTGAGCGAGCTGGAAGTGATGGCGGCGCCGGTTCGGTTGGCCGGGGCGGCGCTGCGCACGGCGGGCATCGCGAATGTCTTCACGTCGGAGCCTCACCGGCGCCGCGGCTACGCCAGCGCGCTGATGGCGCACACCCACGAAGTCCTCACTAATGCTGGTTACTCGACGGCGGGGCTCTTCGGCATTCCCGGGTTCTACGGGCAGTTCGGCTACGCCACGATCGGATGCGACTTCGCGCTTGAGGTGGAGACGCACGTCGCCGAGCAAGATATCGCCCGCCACCGTGTGCGACCCGCGCGCGACGCCGATCTGCCCGCCGTGGCCGAGATGTACAACGCGGTCAACGCCCGCCTGAACGGCTCGGTCGTGCGCGATCCCGAGAGCTGGATCGGCCTGCGCCACGGCTCGACGATCCTCGGCACGAAGGGTCTATGGATCTCCGAGGACGCCGGTGGACGGTCCGCGGGATACGTGGTACTGCGCGAGGACGCCAGCAGGGCGGAGGTGATTGACGGCGGGTTCACGGATCGGGCGGTTGCACCCTCGCTGGTGGCGCATGCGGCCGCCGAGGCCGTGAAGCGGCGGGCGTCGACCATCAGGTTCGAGCTGCATCCCGAGTTCGGCCTGGGCTCCTACGTGCGGCGGATGGGGTCCAAGCTCGAATCCACCCGACCCCACGACTCCGGCTACATGCTGCGCATCCTCGACCAGGACGCGGTGCTGCGGGCCGTCGAGCCGGCGCTGCGTGCGCGGGCTGCGGCGTACTGCACAGAAGCTCCGGCCCACCTGCGCGTCACGACGGCATTAGGTACGACAACCCTGGAACTCGGGGGCCGCGGGCCGGAACGCACGCTGGCGCTGCCGCACGAGCGTCTGGCTCAGCTTCTCTTCGGCTATTGGTCAGCCGCCGAGGTCGCCGAAGTCGAGGGCGTGCGCATCGCAGCGCGGGACGTGCCGTGGCTGTCGGCGCTCTTCCCGCGCGGCGATGCCTACTGCTACGAGCCGGACAGGTATTGACACCGGCGCCCTCGAGGGGCGGCCCTGCACGCGAAACGCATTCGGTGGCCCGCGCTGCGCGCAGCGTGCAGCCCGACGTGAGTATGCTTTCCAGGCTGTCGGGCATTGTGAGATAGCCGATTAATGACCACCAGGCTTGAGGGCGAATTCCATCGAGCAATAGAGAACAACGTCTATGCCGATTTCAAGTCCCACAGCTTTCCAATGTTCCTCTTGCAAGCGATTCGCAGACATGGTGGGGTTTTTGCGGCAAAGCAACTGCTCGACGTTTCTCCGGTTCGATCGGGGTTAACCGAACTCTGCCAACGAGAGCGACTCCATATGTCCGTGGAATCCCTGATGTTGCAGGAGCGATGGAAACCCCTGTTCAGCGTTGACGAGTTGAAGCTCGCGCGGCAGCGTCTGAAAGACTTGGGCTACGAGCCCTGATCGGAGTAGCTGCGGACGCGGCGGGGATTGGCCCTACCCGGGGGTCCCCGCGCCTGACAGCGCCGCCGCTTCGCAACTGGCGCAGTCGGCGCGATATGCGCGCCAGCGTCGGATGAGCAGCGCGGTGAGGATGAGCATGGTGGCGACATTGATGAACGGTCGCGCCGGCTCGATGACGTTGAGCACGCCGGCGGTGCCGAAGGCGGCCACCAGCAGGCCGTTGCAGAGCGGACAGGACACGGCGAACGCCGCCAGGAAGCCACCGCTGAAGATGGCCGTGCCGCTCTGCGTAATACGGCGCGACTGGGCATAGACGCTCAGCCCCGACAGCGCGCCCAGCAGGACCGCGTTAACCACCCAGATCGGGTAGTCGATGGCCAGCAACTGCGTTTGGCGCTCGAGGGCCGGCGTGTCGATGGCGCCGGTGACGAGTCCGACGACGACGAAGAACAGGACGGCCACGGCAAGTCCCACGCCCACGGCACGCCACAGCTCCGGCGAAATGGACTTTGCTTGCTGGCGCAGCGTCATCATGGCCGGCCTCCACATGCCTGGTCGAGAGCGCTGGGTTGCCACAGTCTACGCAGACGTATGCACAACCCCCTCAGGCCAAAGGGTGTGCCGGAAGAACCTGCGCGACTCCAGGTTGGGCGGGCCTGGATTCCGGCTTCCGCCGGAATGACGGAGGGATGGGCAACGCCCCACTGGTGCGGGACGCCGCTGGTCGAGCCCGCCGGTCCATCGTCGGCCTGCGTCGAAACTAGCCCCTGTAGTCGAACTCCAACACCACGCCCAGGGTCTCGCCGATTCGGTTGTAGAGGAGATCGAATGCGTCGGCGGCCTCCAGGAACGGGTAGCGATGGGTCGTCATGCGCTCGGGAGCGACTTGCCCGGATTCCAGGAGGTCCATGCCGCGACGGGCCGACGCCGCGTCGGGGCCGCGCCGGTAGTAGCCGCCGATGATGCGACGCCCCTGTGCCGCGCCCGAGGTCAACGGCAGCGGCTGGTCCTCGTAGAGTCCGACCAGATGCAGCGTGCCGCCGCGCGCGACCATGTCCATCGCCGGCCCAAACGCCTTCGGCCCGGCCGAGCCGCCCACGGCATAGACCACGGTGTCTGCCCCGACGCCGTTCGTCAGGCGCTGCACGGCCGCCACCGCGTCCTCCTTGGCCGCGTTGATCACGATGTCGGCGCCCAGCTTGGCGGCCATCTCGCAGCGCAGGTCCAACGTGTCGATGGCCACGATCGTGCCGGTGCCGTTGAGCTTCTGCACCTGCATGATCAGGCTGCCGACGAGCCCTTGGCCGACGACGACGACGAGGTCATCGCGGGCCAACTCCTCGATGTCCACCCAAGTCACGCCCCCGGCCAGCAGCGGCCAGTAGGTCGCCTGCTCGAAGCTCACCCCGTCGGCGATCGGGTAGACCTGATTCTGCGCGTCGGGCCTGGCATACACGGCGTCCCGCACGACGTACTCGGCGTGGGGCGCCAGTGACACGACGCGGTCGCCGGGCCGCAGGTGCGTGACCTCGGCGCCGACCGCATCCACCACTCCGGCGAGCGAGTAGCCCATGGATTCCGGATCGACCGCGTGCTCACGGGTATAGCGCGCGCCAATCTCCGAGCCGCGGCTGATAAGGCTGGTGACCGACTTGATTCGCACCTGTGCCGGTCCCGGCTCGGGAATGGGCACGTCTTCAATGACGACGTTGAACTTGCCTTCGGGTTTGGCCGCTCGCTTCATATCGGTGTCTCGCGCGCTGAAACTCTGCGGTATGAAACCACGGTGCGGCCGTCTACGCGAGCAGGCGGTTAGGGCCGCGAGGCCAAGTCGTTGCGAAAGCGGGCGGCCGTCCGGAACATGGCGGCCAGATCGGTATAGGTATCGTCCGTCGGCGCTTCGTCGAAACCATCGGTCAACTGGCGCTCGATCAGCGCGACCTGGACATCGCGGCCCTCGGCCAGCAGGTCGCGCAGCCAGCGGTTGTAGAACACCCCGCTCCGGGGCAGTCGAAACTCCATGAAGGTGGTGTTGGCCTCCGTGAAGACCTCGCCGGTGGCGCCCGCCGCGGCAATGACTCGCAGCGCGCTGACGTCGCCATGCGCGGCGCGGCCGGCCACGTAGTCCAGGTGGGTCACCGCCGGCTCCAAGGCGCTCAGGAGACCATCCGCATCGATCAGATACAGCAGCAAGGCAAATGACACGCCCATGCCGATGGGTGCGCGCTCGATTGCCGGAAACGGTTTGACCGGCGCGACCGGGACAACGGATGCCTCCGGCGATTCGGCCGCTGGAGTGGCCTCGGGCGTGACGCGCGGCGGTCCCGTGGGCGAGGCCTGGCCAGTGGCTGTAGGGAGCAGGGTCAGGGCGACTACCGTCACCACCATGAGCGCCATGATCACGATCGCAGCAACTGGGGCGGCCCTTACCACCAAGCCCTCCGTTTCACCCGCGACCAGACCATCCCGATCCCGCCCGCTCTAGCGCCGTTGCCTCGCGATGACCGTGCTGGCCTTCGTAACGGCTAGCCGATGCCGGCCCGCCGCGCGGCGTCGGCAAGGGTGTCATAGGCAAGCTGCGCGTGCGCGAAGGGCTCATAGCCGGCGCGGCCCACGACCATCTTCGAGATCTCGACGGTCTCATAGCCGCGATACCCGCATGCATGCATCGTCCGGAGGTAGGTGGCGTGATCGAAGTCATCTTCGCCCGGCGTGACGAAGGCGTGGTCGGGCCAACGTCCCTTCACGCCCTTGATATGCGTATGCAGCGCATGCGGCGCCAGCGGAGGCACGGACTCGGCCACGCTCATGCCAATGGCCTGGAAGTGGCTGTAGTCGAGGTTGAGGCCCACCGTGGGCAATCCGATCTGCTCGATGAGCCACACGGCCTGCGCCGGCGTGCTGAGGGCCGCGCCGACGTGCGGCTCGATCGCCAGCGACACGCCGTGGGGTGCGGCGTATTCCCCAAGCCGCGCGTACTCATCAACCACGCGATGACGCACGGCATCCCACTCGCCCGGGGCGCCGCCGGGCAGCGTATTGATCGGCGGCGGATCGTCCGGGTTGAGCGCGGCGGCCAGATGCACCGCATCACGCAGACGCGTGATGCTGGCCATGTACTCCGGCGGGTCCAAGAGCCGGGAGTGCGCGGCGAGCGCCGTGAGCGTCAGTCCGTGCTCACGCAGCAAGGCTGGGATCCGCCTGCGGGCGGCGGCGTCCAGCCCCTCCAGGGCCGTGGTGTAGCCCGGCAGGATGGTGAGCTCAAGGCCGGTGTAGCCGATTCGCGCCAGGCGCGGCACGGCGTCTTCGATGGGGACGTTAGCCATGCCCCAGGTGCTGTAGCCGAGCTTGACGATGCGAATCCTTCCGGCGTCGGGCTCTAGATTCTAGCGCCGCCCACCCGGCGCCCGCGCCAGCGCCCGCCTCTCCCGGACCAGTGCAGGCGCGCGGAATCGAGGGTCATGAGCGTGTAGATGGCCGCGGTGATGGGCAGCGCAAGCGCGATGATTCCTGGGGTGCGATACCAGCGCAACATGGGAACCTGCGACGCGGTCATCAACGCACACGCAGTGAAACCCGACGCCAGGAGCAGCGCCGCCGGGGCTATCGCCGCACCGCCCGCCAGAGCAACCGCGCCCAAGATTAGGGCGACGGTCGGCCACACGAACACCAGAACCAGCCCGATCACCGTGCCGGCCAGGCGCCAGACGGAGAAGTCGAGTTGGGCGTACGCCGAGCGCGTGATCATGGACCAGATATCGCTCAGGCCGCGGTAGCGACGCACGCTCCGCACCTCGCGCGAGAGTCCCAGCCAGGTGCGGCCGCCGTGCAGCCGACCGTGATCCTTGACGCGACGGGCCAACGCACAGTCGTCGATGACTGCGCCCGCAATCGCTTCGATGCCTCCGCCGCGGGCTAGGGCGCCGGCCCGGACGAGCTGGCAGCCGCCCGCGGCAGCCGCGGTGCGGTGCTTGGGGTCGTTCGACCAGCGGAAGGGATAGACCATGCCGAAGAACATGACGAACGCCGGTATGAGCAGGTGGTCCCAAAGGGACTCGACGCGGAGCATCGCCATCTGCGAAACCAGGTCCAGGTCGTGTTGCATGGCGGTCGCTACCAGGGTGCTAGCCGAATCCGATGGGTGCCGAATGTCGGCATCGGTGAGGAGGACATAGTCCGGGTTGCCGGCAGAGGCCGCGTTCACGCCGGCGTGCATGGCCCAGGTCTTTCCCATCCATCCGGGCGGCCGGGACTCGTTGCGCAAGACTGTCAGGCTGTCGTCGGCGCGGACGCCGGCCGCGATGGCGCGGGCAATGTCTGCGGTGGCGTCGTCGCTTTCGTCGTCAACCAGATAGACGTGCAGCGGTCCGGGGTAGTCCTGCGTGAGCAATGTCGGCAGCGTGTGGGGCAGCACGTCGCTCTCGTTGCGCGCCGGTACGACGATCGCCAGGGACGGCCACTCGAACGGCTGGGCGGCGGGATCGATTGGCGGGAGGCGAACGTCGGTACGCCAGAAGCCGCCGCGTGCCGGGAGCAGCATGAGCCACGCGCCCGCGGCCGTAACGGCGAGCGCCGCGCCTAGCCAGAGAACCGTTGTCATGGTGATTTGGACGTACGCGAGTTATGCACGCGTGGATGGTTGGGCCTGGATTCCCGCCCCGTATCAAGTACGGGGCCGGCTCTTCGCGGGAATGACGGATAGGGGCTGCGCCAGCGCGCGTGCTTTCGAACCATTGCGTATCAGCCTAGAGCCAGCGGCTCCGGTCAGCTAGGCATCGGATCGGGCTGGACTCCCAACTCGGCAAGCAGCGCTCGGACGTTGTGTTCGATGCCATCTCGAATCGGACGCGCCTCGGCCATGGTGCGCGGTGAAGGCTGCCGCCATCTGACTGCGGCCGGCGTTGCGCCGGCAGACGAACAGCACCCGCCGGGCATCCATCCAGACGCGCCGCTGTTAGACCCCAACCGGCGGAGACTTGCCGTCGCCGCTGTCGCTGGTCCCGTTGCTGCGCTCGGTGAGGCGCTTGTCCCACCACTCCTCGCGCGTCGGGATTTGGCCCGTGCTGACGAAGATCACGCGCTCGGCGATGTTCGTGGCGCGGTCGGCAATGCGCTCGAGGTTGTGGGCGACCCAAATCAGGTAGGTCGCCCGCTCGATCTTCTTCGGGTCCTCGATCATGTAGGTGACGAGCTCGCGATAGACCTGCTCGTACAGATCGTCGACCTCGTCGTCCCGCTGCCACACCGACGACGCGGCTTCAATATCGCGCGCCACAAGTGCGTCGAGGCTGGCCCGGAGCATCTCGCGGGCGATGTCCGCCATTCGCGGGATATCGATCAGAGGCTTAATGGGCGGCTGCTCGCCCATGAGCAGCGTGATCTTGGCGATGCCTTCCGCGTAGTCGCCGATGCGCTCCAGCTCATCAGCCACGTGGAGGACGGTGACGAGCTGGCGCAGATCGCTGGCCATCGGTTGCTGGGTGGCCATGATGTCGATGGCTTGCTCTTCGAGCTGGATCTGACGCGCGTCGATCTCATCGTCCGCATCAATCACCGCTTGGGCGATCGCGGTGTCGCGAGACTTGAGCGCCGTCAACGCGCGCTGGACCGCCTTGTCGACCATCGACCCAATGAGCAGCATCTCGTCCTGGAGTTCATCGAGACGCTGGACGTATTCATTGCGCGGCATAAGCGCCTTCCTCCCTAGCCAAAGCGGCCGGTGATGTAGTCCTCGGTGCGCTGGTCGGACGGTGTGGTGAAGAGCCGTTGGGTCTCGTCGACCTCGACAAGCGAGCCGGCGCCGTCCTCGTCGAGCAAGAAGAACGCGGTGCGATCGGAGACACGGGCCGCCTGCTGCATGTTGTGGGTGACGATCACGATCGTGTAGCGCTCGCGCAGCTCGCGGATCAGGTCCTCGATGCGGGTCGTTGCGATCGGGTCGAGGGCCGAGCACGGCTCGTCCATGAGGATCACATCCGGCTCTACCGCGAGCGCCCGAGCAATGCAGAGCCGCTGCTGCTGACCGCCGGACAGATCGAGGCCGCTCTTCTTGAGATCGTCCTTGACCTCATCCCAGAGCGCCGCCTGCCGCAGCGAGTGCTCGACGAGATCGTCCATCGAGCCGCGGTAGCCATTGACCTTGGGCCCGTAGGCGACGTTGTCGTAGATGGACTTGGGGAATGGATTCGGCTTCTGGAAGACCATGCCGATGCGACGTCGCATCTGCACCGCGTCGACATTGCGCGCATAGATGTTCACGCCATCGAAGATGACACGCCCTGCGACACGCGCGCTCGGAATGAGGTCGTTCATGCGGTTCAGGCAGCGCAGATAGGTGCTCTTGCCACACCCGGACGGTCCAATGATGGCCATCACCTCATGCTGTGGGATGTTGAGCGAGATGCCCGACAGCGCGAGCATGCTTCCGTACCAGAACTTCAGGTCCTCGGTGACCAGAGCATCGGGCTTGGCGGGGCCGTTCGCGGTAGCAGAGTCGTTGGCCGATGGCGCTAACTCGACATCGGGTCTACGGGTTCCCGTTGTCCTGGCCTCCATCAGTCAAACCTCCGCTGCAATCGGAATCGGACGAAGAGCGCGATCGAGTTGGCGAGCAACAGGACAATGAGCAGAATCACGATGCCTCCGGCGGCCAGGTCGCTAAACCCTTCCTGCGGCAACGAAACCCAGTTGAAAATCTGGATTGGGAGAACGGTGAACAGGTCCATTGGCCCGGTCGGATCAAACGCGATGTAGGTCAACGCTCCAATCGTGATCAGGGGAGCAGTCTCACCAATCGCCCGCGCCAACGCCAGAATCGTTCCGGTGAGTATCCCTCCGCCGGCCGCTGGAAGCACGGTCCGAAAGACGGTCTGCCACCTGGTGGCGCCAAGAGCGTAGGACGCTTCACGTTGACCATCGGGAACGGCGCGAATCGCTTCGCGCGACGCGACGATGATGAGCGGCAGGATCAAGAGCGCCATGGTCATGGCTCCGGCGAGGAGACTGCGGCCCAGCGCGAACCAGCGAACGAAAAGCCCCAGGCCAAGCAAGCCGTAGACGACCGACGGCACTCCAGCCAAGTTGGCAATGTTGAGCTGGATGAACCGGGTGAGCCAGGTATCGGGCGCGTATTCCTCAAGGTAGATTGCCGCGCCGACGCCGAGCGGGAAGGCGATCAGGGCTGTCAGCACCATCAACCACAGCGTGCCCAGGAGGGCGGAGCGCAGGCCGGCCTCCTCGGGGAATCGCGACGGGTAGCTCGTCAGGAAGTGACCGTCGACTTGCGCCGCGCCATCACTGAAGACATCAACCAGCAGCGCCACGAGCACGGCGATGCCAAGCAGAGTGGACACGATGGTCAGCGCGGCGAAGCCGCGCCCGATGGCATTCCGCTGCCGGATACGTGGACGCCAGCGCGTCGCCGCATCCTGTGTCACTGGTACACCTCACGGTATCGGCGCACGATCCAGTCGCTCAGGATGTTCATCACGAACGTCATCAGGAACAACAGCGTGCCCACGGCAAAGAGCGTCCGGTACTCGATCGTGTCCTGCGGCGTGTCGCCCAGGCTCACCTGCACGATATAGGCCGTCATCGTCTCCATCGATGACAGCAAATCGAAGCCGACCTTCGGCTGCTGCCCGGCGGCGATGGACACGATCATGGTCTCGCCGATGGCTCGCGACACGGACAGGATGACCGCGGCCAGAATTCCCGAAAGCGCCCCCGGCACCACCACGCGGACCGTCACCTGGAACTTCGTAGCGCCGAGCGCGTACGCCCCTTCGCGCAAGGCGCGCGGGACGACCCGCAGCGCGTCCTCGCTGATGGACGCCATCATCGGCAGGATCATGAAGCCCATGACAATTCCCGCGCTGAGCACGTTGAAGACCTGCGTCTGCGGAAATAGCTCCCGGAGGATGGGTGTGACGAAGAGCAGC
>CBDAOU010000001.1:0-1175210 GCA_965198185.1 Chloroflexota bacterium | reverse complement strand
GCCAAGATTGCCGCGCACGGGGCGTCGGGTCCCCGGAGACACCGGCATGAGACGAACGATCTCGCGCTGAAACAGCTGCGTCGGCGTGCCGCGCCAGTGAATCGGGAAACCCACACTCGTACCCGCGCGCGCTCGCAGCTCAGGCGTGCCTAAGGCGGCCTCGAAGACATCGAGCGGCTCCGGCGCGGACTCCGCGCCGGCCAGCGCGCGGGCCAGGTGCTCGCCGAGGTTCGTGTGCCGCGGCACGCCAACGGGCCACAGCGTGGAACGGCCGGGCGCTTCAAGACGGCCGTGGGTGAAGTATTGGACCAACGTATCGCCAACAAACACTCCCGGCGTCATTGGATAGCCGAGCTGCCGGTCGGCTCCGGAGCGCCGAAAGGCGTGCAGGAAAGCCGCCTCGACGGGAATGCCGCTCAGCCCGAGCCAGCGCTCAGCGAGGTCTTGGGCGTCGTCGCGGTCGTCGGTCACGATTCAGATGGCGAAATCGCCGGCGCGCATGCGGGCACGGCAGACACGCCGCTCGGCGAGCGACTAGCTCGGACGGGCGCCACTCTGCGCGGCGACCTGCGCGCGGTAGTCGTCGGCCATGTTCGTGGCGTCGGCCACGGCGGGATCGGGCTCGAATTCGCCGCGCGCGGCCTGGACGAGCGCGCGCAAGTTGGCGTCGGCCACCTGCGGCGGCACCGCGCACTCGGGCGCGATGATGTCGACGCCGGCGGCCAGCAGGTCTTCGATCTCGACCGCGACATCCTCCGGACGACCGCTCAGCAGGGTGATGAAATTGCTCGCATTGCCCACCAGCTTGTAGTCACCAACGGTTTCCTTGGCCTCGTGGGGGTTGTTCTCCGTGGCGAAGTGGAAGGCTTCGAATCCGGCCTCGGTGATGTATGACATGCGGTCGATCGTCTTGCCGCAGCAGTGGAGAATCACCGGCCCTTCGATCAGGGGCGTGATCTTCTGGTGCACCGGCAGCAGATAGTCGCGATAGGTCTCGGCGCGCACCAGGTCGCCGGTGGAGTGGTCGGCCAGCGTGATCACGTCGGCGCCGGCTTCGAGCTGGGCATTGGCGAACATGACGGACGCATGCCGCAGCCTGTCGAGGACCTGGTGCACGTAGTCGGGGTCGAGAATCACGTTGATGAGGAATTCCTGCGGCCCGAACATGTGATAGGCCAGCGTCCACGGGCCCATGACCTTGCCCACGATTCCCGCGTCCGGGTGGTCGGCGCGGAGGATCTTGATCGCGTCGATGATGGCGCGCGACTCGCGGCGCTCGAGGAAGTCGTCGGGAATCTCGATGTCGTCGGGAGTGACCCACGGGTTGGGCGGCTTGACCGCCGGCATGCGGGGACCGGTGATGATCTTGCCGGTCGATTTGTCGAACTCCCAAGGGTCCGAGCCCCAGTCGATTGGGGCGCCCAGCGCCGCCGCGCCCATGATGATGCTGAAGTAGGGCGCGATCGTGTCGAATCCCAGGTCGGTGTAGCTGCGTTCGGCCAGCAGGGCGACGGTCTCGGCCGAGTAGTGGGCCTCGGGCCACTCGACCCCGAGCAGGCGCATCTGCTCGTAGGTGGCCAGCGACGTCGGGCTGCCCACGGCGATCCGGTCGACCGGCTTGCCCAGCAGCGCGTTTACGTAGCGCTCGCGGCCCGTCATCGTCGCCGCGCCGTTGGTCGCAGTCATTTGGCTCTCCCGGTCTGCCGCCCGCCCAATCGTTGCCGGGTCCAGTATAGGTGGGAGGCAACGGCGGTCCGGCGCACGGTGGCGCATAAACCGATTGCCCGTTAGCATCGTGTAGCTCCGCGAGACACTGCGGGGCACTTGCAGGCACGAACACTTTGACGCCATACCCCACCATCAACCTATCGGAGGCTAGCCATGGCTGCCCCGCTGATAGCGATCATCGCTGGCGTGGCGATGCTCGCCCTGGGGCTCGTGGCCGGCTACTTCTATCAAGTCTGGCTATCCGGATCGCGCATGCGCGCCCTGGCGCAGCGCATCGAGGACGAGCTGAAGGCCGCCGAAGCCCAGCAACGAGCCCTGATCGAGACCACAACGCGAACCTCGCGCCAAGCCTGGGAAGCCGGCGAGCGCGAACTGGCCGATCGTCGCCGCGAGATGCAGCGCCAAGAGCAGCGCGCGCAGCAGCGGGACGAGCGGCTGGAGGCGCGCGCCGACGCACTTGAGGACCGCGAGCGCGCGTCGGTGGCCCGCGAGGCCGAGCTTGACGTCGAGCGCGGCAAGCTCGAGGCCGACGCGCAGGCGCAGGAAGAGGCGCGCCAGGAGCACCTGGCGGCGCTGGAGCGCGCGGCTGGCCTGACGCGGGACGAGGCGCGCACCGAGTTGCTGCAGAGCATCGAGCAGGAGGTCTCCAGCGACGCCGAGCAGATGGTGCGCCAGGTCGAGGCCGACGCCACGGAGCGGGCGGAAGCCCGGGCGCGCTGGCTGGTGGGCCTGGCGCTGCAGCGCGTCGCCGCGTCGCACACGACCGAGGTGACGACCTCGGTCGTCGACCTCAAGAACGACGACATGAAGGGTCGAATCATTGGACGCGAGGGCCGCAACATTCGCGCCCTGGAAGCGGCCACCGGGGTGGACATCATCATCGACGACACGCCCGAAACGGTCGTGCTCTCGGCCTTCGACCCGGTGCGGCGCGAAGTGGCACGCGTGGCGTTGCGGCGCTTAACCGAGGACGGGCGCATCCACCCGGCGCGCATCGAAGAGGCCGTGGCGAAGGCCCAATCCGAGGTCACGGAAATCATCGCCCAGGAAGGCGAGCGGGCCGCGTTCGACGCCAAGATCACGGGACTGCCGCCGGAGATCCTGCGCTACATGGGGCGATTGCGCTTCCGCCACAGCTACGGGCAAAACGTGCTCAGCCACTCCGTGGAGGTGGCGCTGCTCGCAGCGACCATGACGGGCGAAGTGGGCGGCGACGTGGAGCTGGCGCGCACAGCCGGACTTGTGCATGACATCGGCAAAGGCATCGACCACGAGGTGGACGGTCCGCACGCGCTGATCGGCGGCGAGTTACTGCGACGCCATGGCGTGCGTGAAGACGTGGCGCACGCCGCGGAGGCGCACCACTTCGAGGTGGAGCTGCGAAGCTTCGAGGCCTTCGCCGTCGCGGCGGCGGACGCGATTTCGGGCTCGCGCCCCGGAGCGCGCCGCGAAACGGTGACGCGCTATCTGCAACGCCTGGAGAAGCTGGAGGAGATCGCCGGCTCGTTCGATGGCGTGAAGTCCTGCTATGCCATCCAGGCCGGGCGCGAGCTGCGGGTCATGGTGCAGCCCAGCTCGGTTGACGAGCTGGGCATCCACCGCCTGACGCGGGAGATCGCCGACCGCATCCAGGAGTCGCTGGAGTACCCCGGACAGATCAAGATCACGGCGATCCGGGAAACGCGCTCGGTCGAGTACGCCAAGTAGCGTCGGGGGCGCTCGTTTCGCCCGCGGATGCGTTCGGCGGGGAGTCTGGCATCCGGAGACGCCTGCCATGCCTTGTCGAAGCGGGTCTCTGACCCGCATCTACGCCAAGTTTCCGGCGCGCCTCCAGGTTCGACCGGACTGGATTCCGGCTCCCCGCCTGCGCGGGGACATGCTTCGCCGGAATGACGGTGGGGCTTCGCAAGGGTCTCCCTCCGCGGGAATGACCGGCCGACGGGACCCGCGACCGCCTTCCGACGCTCTTTGACGACGCGGGGCTAACGCGCTAGAGTCCAGCGAAAGAAAAACTTTTCTTTATGCATTGTGCCTCCAACAACCGCGCCGGACGACTGGGACATCCTGGGCATGCGCTCATATGCCCGGGCGCTCGGGTCGGGTACCCGCTTGCGAATCCTGCAGCGGTTGTCCGAGAACGCGGAGCAGGGGGTGGCCGAGTTGTCCGAGGCGGTGGGCCACAGCCCCCCACTCGTGTCGTGGCATGTGCGCCGCCTGCGCCAGGCCGGCCTGGTTCAAGCTCGTCGTGAGGGACGCCTGGTGAAGTACTCGCTGGTGTCCGATCGCCTGGAGGCCCTGCATCAAGAACTGACGACCTATCTGGAGCATTTGGTCACCGTGCAGAAGGCACACACATCGGAACGCCCGGATTCGGGCGCCGCAACGTCGTAAGGGAGTCACCATGTCCACGGTTCGTGTCGGGATCATTGGCGTCGGTAATTGCGCCTCGTCGTTGGTGCAAGGGGTCGCGCACTATCGCGACGCGCCGGCCGATGAGTTCATCCCCGGGCTCATGCACCCAGTACTCGGTCCCTACCACATTGGTGATATCGAGTTTTCGGCGGCCATCGACGTCGACCGCAACAAGGTTGGGGCCGATCTGAGCGAGGCGATATTCGCGACGCCGAACAACACGGTGAAATTCTCCGACGTCCCGCCGCTGGACGTCCCGGTGTCGCGCGGCATGACGCACGACGGCATCGGGCGCTATATGGCGGACACGGTCGTGAAAGCCGACGGATCGACGGAGGACATCGTCGAGCTGCTGCGCGACACCCACACCGACGTGGTGATCAACTACCTGCCGGTGGGCAGCGAGGAAGCCACCAAGTGGTACGTGGAGCAGGTGCTGCAGGCCGGCTGCGCCATGGTGAACTGCATGCCGGTGTTCATCGCGCGCGAGGACTACTGGCAGCAGCGCTTCGAGCGGGCCCAGGTGCCCATCATCGGCGACGACATCAAGTCGCAGGTCGGAGCCACGATCGTGCATCGCGTCCTGACCCGGCTCTTCCGCGACCGGGGCGTCAACCTCGAGCGGACCTATCAGCTGAACGTGGGCGGGAACTCCGATTTCAAGAACATGCTGGAGCGCGAACGGCTGGAGTCGAAGAAGATCTCCAAGACCAACGCCGTGACGAGTCAGTTGGAGTACGACATCGGGGCGGGCAACGTGCACATCGGGCCCAGCGACTACGTCGAGTGGCTCGGCGACCGCAAGTGGGCCTTCATCCGCCTTGAGGGTCAGTCCTTCGGCGGTCAGCCGCTCAACCTGGAGCTCAAGCTCGAGGTCTGGGACTCACCGAACTCGGCGGGCATCGTGATCGACGCGGTGCGCTGCTGCAAGATCGCACTGACGCGCGGGGTATCGGGAGCGCTGGAAGCCCCGTCGGCGTACCTCATGAAATCGCCGCCCATTCAGTACACCGATGCCGAAGCCCACGACATGATGGAGGAGTTCATTGCGTCGGCGACGATTGCGGCCGGATCGGCGGCCGATCCCGCGTAAATGATCGTCATATTTGAGGTCGGCTCGCATGTGATCGGCTGGATCCCGCGACCGATCTCGACGGCGATTGCGCGCGTGTTGGGCACGCTGGCGTTCCTGCTTGTCCCGCGCGTGCGCCGCAACACGATCGCCAACATGGCGGTCGTGCTGGACCTGCCGCCCTCAGACCCTCGCGTGCAAAGCCTCGCCCGGCGGTCGGTGGTGGCGTTCGTGGATCACGTGTTTGACTTCGTGCGCAGCTTCCGACTGTCGCAAGCTGATTTGATCAGGCGCACCGTGCGCATCGAGGGCTTCGAGCATTTCAAGGCGCTCCACGAGCAGCGCAAGGGCGGCATCATGATCACGGCCCATTTCGGGAACTGGGAATGGTGCGGCGGGCTGGTCTCGCTGGACCACCCGACGCACGCGGTCGCCGAGACTATGCGCAGCCGCGCGATGACCGGCATGCTGGACCACGTGCGGGCCAAGCTCGACCTCCATAGCATTCAGCTCGGGAGCGCCGCGCGGGAGATATTGCGGGCGCTGCGTCGCGGCGAGTACGTCGCGCTGCTGGCCGACCGGCCCACGCCGGGACGAGGCGTGCAGGTGGAGTTTTTCGGACGCGTGGCGTGGGTGCCGCCAGGGTCGGCCGCCCTAGCGCAGCGCGCCGGCAGTCCGCTGATGGTGGGCGGCATGACGCGCAACGGCGACGGCACCTATACCGGACACGCGATGCCGCCGATCTTCTGGGACCGCAGCATGCCGCGGGACGAAGCCGTGCAGCACGGCATGCAGCAAGTGATGTGGGATCTCGAGGCGCTCATCCGCAAGGCGCCCGAGCAGTGGTACATGTTCCGGTCCATGTGGGAGACCCCCTGAGCATGCGCATCCTCCAGGTCTCGCCCTACGATTTCCCCTACCCCGGCGGGGTGACGGAGCACGTGCTGGCGCTCGACCGCGAGTTCCGCGCGCTGGGGCATGAGGTCGCGATCATGGCGCCCTCGTCGGCGGAGACGCCCGACATCGAGACCCCCAATTTCTACCGGGTCGGCCGCCGCATCGTGCCGCTGCCCGTGAACCAATCAACGGCCCGGCTCACGCTGTCGCCGGCGCTCCTGCCGCGGGTGCGGCGCGTCCTGGACGAGCGCAAGTTCGACGTGGTCCACCTGCAGGAACCGCTGGTGCCCGCCTTGCCGCTCACCGTGCTGCGCCACTCACGGGCGCTCAACGTCGGCACGTTTCATGCCGCGCGGAAGTCGGCGTTCGTCTATCACACCACGCGCCCGCTCATCCGGCGGCTGCAACGCAAGCTCGACGGCAAGATTGCGGTGTCCCAGGCGGCGCGGGACCTGGTGAACCGGTCCTACCGCGGCGAGTACCGCATCATTCCCAACGGCATCGACGTCGAGTTCTACGGTCGGGAGGTCGAGCCGCTGCCGCAGCTTGACGACGGCCACTTCAACGTTCTCTTCGTGGGGCGGTTCGACAAGCGCAAGGGGTTGTCGGTGCTGCTGCGCGCCATGCAGCTCGTCCAGCAGATGCAGCCCCGCACGCGGCTGGTGCTCGTGGGGGCGTACCGTCCCCGCCAGCGCCGGATCTACCAGCGCCAGGTCAACCAGCTCGGCCTGCGCAATGTCGTGTTTGCCGGCTATGTGAGTCAAGAGGACAAGCAGCGTTACCTCAAGAGCGCGCACGTCTTTTGCTCGCCGGCGCTTGGCGGGGAGAGCCAAGGAGTGGTGCTGCTGGAGGCCATGGCCGCCGGTCTGCCGGTGGTGGCCAGCGACATTCCGGGCTACCGCGCGCTGCTGCTGGACGGCGAGGGCGCGCTGCTGGTGCCGCCCAAGGATCACGCGGCGCTGGCGCGCACCCTGCTGCGCCTGATGCGCAACGAGACGAAACGCGCGCATATGACCGAGTTCGGCGAGCAGCGTGCCCGAGCGTTTGCCTGGCCGAAGATCGCGGCCCGGGTGGTGGAGTACTACGAAGAGCTGCTCAACGAACGCGAGATCGGCGGGCGGTACTGGGCCTTCACGCCCGGAGCGGCGGAGGCGGCGGCGCGCTGATGATCAACCAACGCCTGCAGGCCCGATCACGCCGCCTGGCCGAGTTGGTGGTGACGCCGCTGGCCCGCACCGGGATCGATCCGAACGTGCTGACCATCACCGGCCTCGTCCTAGCCTTCCCCACGGCAGTGGTGCTCGCGCTCGGTTGGCAGGTCGCCGGAGGGGTGATGCTGCTGTTCAGCGGCGGCTTCGACATGTTCGACGGCGCCGTGGCCCGCGTCAGCAACCGGCGGTCCGACTTCGGCGCGTTCCTGGACTCGACCCTGGACCGCTGGGGCGAAGGGGTGATCTTCACCGGACTCACCTGGTATTTCGTCGACGTTGGCGCGCAGGCGGAGACGGTGCTGGCACTGCTGACGCTGATTGGTTCCATGCTGATCAGCTACACACGCGCCCGCGCCGAGGGCCTGGGCGTGGACTGCAAGGTCGGCGTTTTCCAGCGGCCCGAACGGCTGATCGTGCTGGGCATCGCGCTGCTCACGCCGTTCGGGGTGCTCAGCGGGGCCATGTGGTTTCTCGCCATCGCCACGCAGCTCACCGCCGCCCAGCGCGTGCTGCACGTGCACAGCGAGATCGAGCGCGCCAAGGCGGCGGCGAACGACGGCGAGGACCCCGCGCCGTAGGCGACAGTCCCAGGCCTACCAGTTCGTGACCGAGCCGTCCCGGCGGCGGAGTTCGGGGATTGGGCGCATCTGGAACGGGTGATTGGCCGCGGCCTCCTCGTCAATGTCCACGCCGATCCCGGGCGCGGTCGGCGCGACGAGGTGACCGTCGTCGAAGGTCATCTGCTGCGGGAACACGTCCGCCAGCGCGCCGGGAACTTCCGGCAGCTCCTGCACGCCGACCAAGGGGCTGGCGATATCCAAATGCACGCACGCGGCCAGCGAGATCGGGCCCATGGGACTGTGCGGCGCGAGGTATTGGTGATGCGACTCGGCCCAGCCGGCGATCTTCCGCGCCTCGGTGAACCCGCCGACGATGCACAGGTCGGTGCGCACGTAGTCGATCAGATCGCCCTCGATGAGCGGCTGGAAGTCCCACTTGGAGGCCAGCTCCTCGCCGCCGGCGATGGGCACGTGGGTGTGGCGGCGCACGTAGGCATAGGCCTCGGGCCGCTCGGAGCGCACGGGGTCCTCGGCGAAGAAGATGTCCAGCGGCTCCAAGCCCTTGCACAACCGCACGGCGTCATTCGGGTCGAGCCGGGTGTGAAAGTCGACGCAGATTTCGATGTCCGGGCCGACGTGCCGGCGCATGGCCTCGGTGACCTCGATGGCGGCCGGCACGCCGCGCCGAGGCTCCAGCACCCCGCCCTGCGGCTCGACACCGGGAAAGCCGTAGCGCACGAAGCGATAGCCCTGCGCCAGCGCGCGATCGGCGTCGGCCAGCAGCGCGTCGAGGGTTTTGCCGGTGACATGCGGGTAGCAGACCACGCCGTCGCGGCACCTGCCGCCGAGCAGCTCCCAAACGGGGACGCCGAGCGCCTTGCCCTTGATGTCCCAGAGGGCAATGTCGATGGCCGAGATCGCCGCGCCCAAGATGGGCCCGGCCTTGAAGAAGCTGCCGCGGAACATCCGCTGCCACAGGTGGTCGATGCGGCGCGGGTCCTCACCGATCAACAGCGGGCGGAAGTGTTCGATCACACCCTGCACGGCGCGTTCCTTGCCGGTGATCGCCGACTCGCCCAGGCCGTAGATCCCCCGGTCGGTCTCGACCTTGGTGATCAGGTAGTTCATGTTCCGGTGCTCAGCGAAGACCGGAATCGTGCGGATATCGGTGATGCGCATGGCGCTGCCTTTACCTGCCGTGCTGCTGTTGGAGTCGATGATAGGCGGATGCCGCAGGGATCAGGTCTACGATGTTTGAAATGCTGTGCGGCCGGCGGTGGTCACCCTCACCCCCGTATCGCGGTACGGGGCAGGCTCCGACCCTCCCCCATCTGTGCGGACCGGACACATCCAGGGAGAGGGGATTTGCAGTGGCTCCCGGTACGGGTGAGGTCCCTTCCCTCGACCGCGCCTTGCTGGGAGCAACACGGCGCGCAATCCAATCGCCTCGTGCGGTAGGGTGCCACCGTGTCCGGCCGCGCCGGAGAGGACCGTCCGCCAATGTCTGACACGCCGTTTCGCGTCGCGCTGGCCAATGGGCTGCGCTATGCCTCCGTGCTGGACTTCACCCACCTGCTCGACGCCGCCGGGGCGTCGCTCACGGTCGTCGACGCGCCCACGTCCGATGCCGAGGCCGTTGAGCGCCTGGCGGGATTCCACGGGATCATCTGGCCCCACGGCCCTTATCGACTGACGCCCTTTGATCAACTCCCGGACCTACAGGGCGTGATCGCCCCGACCGTGGGCGTGGACCACGTGGACCTGGACGCGGCGACGGCCGCCGGCGTGGTCGTGGGCCATCTCCCCGCCTTCGCCACGGAGCAGACGGCCGACATGGCCATGTTCCTCATCATTGGAACCGTCCGTCGGGTGCCCCAGATGTGGGCGCAGTGGCGCCAGGGAAACCGCGCCATCCCAGTCTGGGAGGCCGCGATCAGGCCCATCGGCGATCTGCGCGACGCCACCCTGGCGCTGATCGGCTTCGGCCGCATCGCGCGCGCGGTGGCGGTGCGGGCGCAGAGCTTTGGGATGCGCTGCATTGCCTACGGACCCACCGTGTCGCCCTGGGAAGCCGCGTCCCTGGGGGTCGAACTGGTGGACCTGGAGACGGCCTTCGCTACCGGCGACGTGATCTCCGTGCACCTGCCGCTGAGCGCCAGCACGCACCATTTCGTAGACGGCGCCTTGCTCGCCCGCATGAAGTCATCCGCCGTGCTCATCAACGTGTCGCGTGGAGCGGTGGTCGACGAGGCGGCGCTGCTGGAAGCGCTGCAGTCCGGGCGCATCGCCGGCGCCGGTCTCGATGTCTTCGAGCAGGAGCCGGTGACGCCGGACAACCCGCTGGTGGACTTGCCCAACGTGCTCTGGCTGCCCCACGCCGGCGGTTCCTCCGAGGAGGGCATCCGCCGCGTGGGCGAGGGTTCGGCCGAGCAAATGGCCTGGCTGGCCGAAGGCTACTGGCCGCGCCACGTCGCGAACCCCGGCGTGCAACCCAGAGTCCCGCTGCGACGGAGAGGCTATCCGGAGCGCGGCTAGGCCCCTGCCCTGGGACCCTTGTAGGGACACGCCGCATCGCCGGCGAGATCAGCCTGTCATAGGAATCTTGAATTGCTCGACGCGGACACCATCGTCCTAGCTCGCACGGCGCGTGAAATTGCTATGAGGCGTCGATTCTCCGGTCCACGAATTGGAGCGCTGCGCGCGTGAGCAATCCCGAACGCGACTCGCCCTCCCGAGCCGCGGCTTCATCGACGATTGACAGCACGCGCGCCGGCATTGTGACGTTTACCCGGATCGTCTTGCTGGACAGTTTCGCCAGGTCAACGTCAACCAGCGCCCAGATGCCGTCCGCATAGTCCGCGTCGGACTGATGGACTTCGAGGCGGTTCTTCTCGGGGATGGACTCGCCGTCCATGAGCAATCCTTCGATGTGGCAGGCGATCGCTTCATGAGCTGAGGCGATGGCCTCTTCTGGCGTATCGCCCGCCGAGAAGCACCCCGGCAGATCGGGCACCGTGACTCCATAGCTGCTGGCATCATCTTTGTGAAGCACAACTGCAAACTGCATCAGCGCTCCTCCCATGGCCAGCCGGCCTGGCGGAAGATGCTCCGTAGCGTACCGATGGGGATGTCCTTGCTTGACGGGTGCTTGACCGTGGCCCACCCGCCATCGCGACGCAGGCGTCTGGCTTCTCGGGGTGCGTGAAGTGGTGGTGGCTTCCCCTTCACGTTCCGGCCCACCCAGCCATCGCGACGCAGGCGTCGTAGAACTTGCCGGCTATCCACAGTGTGTATTCTACACACCGCTAGGGCGAGGTCAACCGCTGAAGTGGCCGGGCGACGGGGCGAGAGGGGCTCGCGCTGGTTGCGGGGGTCGGATTCGAACCGACGACCTCCGGGTTATGAGCCCGACGAGCTACCACTGCTCCACCCCGCCAAGCATTCTACCCGCTTGCCGTCCCGACGCGAGGCGGATGGGTGGCTGCTAGTGAGTCGCGCTGCCTCTGATCCGTAGACTCGTCGCCCGGAGCGTCTTGCCTGCCGTCAGGGATCTACGCTGGTGCCGAGCAGGTCCTCGGCCTCCCACTCCTCTTCAAATTCCAGGATCTCGTCCCAACGTTCCAGGAGTGGTATGTAGGCTTGCCACCAAGTCTGGTAGTAGTCAGAGCTTGTTGTCTCGAGCCAGTGCTCACGGCTTTCCCAATATTGCAGCGCAAGGTAGGAACGGGTGCCGGAAACATGTAGAAGTCCCAGCCCGAGGCAGCCGTGCAGCTTCGCATAGTGAGGTTGAAACTCCTCACGTACGAATTTGACCAGTCCCGATTCTGTTCGCCCGTCCTTGAGTGCCCAACGTTTGAATGTGATGAATACCGGCATGTTGAGGTTGAGTATAGGTGGTCTGCTTAAGACCGCATGCGGGAGCGCAGTTGCTTTGCAGTTAAGGCGCATCTGCCCGGGCTGGGAATCTCGCAGTCTGGACCCGGGTTATCGGCTCAGCCGCCTCGATCGCGAAGGGCGATTGTCTCAGTCCAGGTTGGATCTGTCGGCTCGAATGGCGCCCACTCAAACTTGATGTCCCAACGCGCGAACCCGGCTAGCGGTCCGCTGCGATCCGAAAGCACACAGATCCCGTGGTACCACGGCCCTGGCCCGTTGCCGGGCACGCGTCCGGAGCTGCGAACGACCAGCGCCGCTCGTCCATTTGGCAGCGAGATGCGAAGCAACGTGGGGCCGGGGCAATGGCCGCATAGGATCAGATCAGCGGATGCGACACCATCGCGCGAAAGCGCAGCGCGAATCTCGTGGTCGGCAAAGGCCGGCGTATACGCCGGGTCCGTGTCCCACGGCGTTGCGAACGGGTTGCCCGGCATACCGTGGCACACGTACGCGTCACCCTCACGAGCCCCGTCCAGCGAGAGCTCGGCCGGCAAAGCTCGAAGCCACGCCAGCTCCGCCGAGGTGAGTTCCGCCTGGCCCCGCTCAATGAGCGGCAGAAAGTAGTCCGGTGAGTCAGGGCGACGCCGACGGGCGGCCACCGTCGATTCCCAGCGAGGCGTCCCCCAGTCGCGCAGGTACGCCTCGTTGTTGCCATAGATGACCCTGACATTTTCCGAGCGCAGAAGGTCTATCGTTTTGCTTGGCGGATCAGGGGAAAACGGCGATGTCAGAAAGTCGCCGCAGTGCGCGATGACATCGGGGGCATGCCGCTTGCTTGCCTCGAGCGAGGCTTCCAAAGCTGGAACGAAGCCGTGCGTGTCCCCGATCAGGCATATCCGCATGTGGCGATCCAAAACAAAGGGCGAAACACAGATTATAGTTCCGCAGTTTGGGCAATCAGTTGGTCCCCGAACCGACCCATCGGCCGCCCACACTCATTGCAACGTCCCGATCGGCCTGGCGCTTGGCGGCCACCACGTCTGCCGGAGTCGCCGCCCGGAACGCGACCGGCCCAGCACTCGCAAGGTGTTGACAACCTGACGCCCGCCCCGTTCGATGCGTCTATGCCCTTCTTCTCCTCCGTCCGGGAGCGGCGGCTCTGGGCCTGGACGCTGCTCGTCGTGGCCGCGATCTACGCGACCCTCGGCCTGGCGTCAACGCTGGCCGGGCTGCTGCGCGACAGCGGCCTGCTCCATGAATCCTCAGCCGTCGTCATGTTCCTGGTCGGGATGGTCCTGGTCGGAGCGACCATCGTCACGCGAGGGCTGAAGGCGCGGCCCGGCGGCGTTGAGGTCGCTGTCGCGCTGGGCGTCGCGGCGACCTACTTCATGGTATTCGTCCGGATCGCGATCCTGGAAGAGCGCAGCCACCTCATCGAGTACGGCGTGGTGGCCGTCCTCATTCATGAAGCGCTCGCGGAGCGAGCCAGCCAGGGTCGCCGCGTTCCCGTCCCCGCCCTGCTCGCCTTCCTGGCCGCGTCGCTGGTCGGTGTGGTGGACGAGGGCATTCAGGCGTTTCTCCCGAGTCGCGTGTTCGATCCGCTGGACATGCTGTTCAACGCGCTGGCCGCCTTCATGGCGATCGCGGGGAGCGTGGCGCTGGCATGGGCACGGCGGCGAACGCGCAGGCTCCGCCGCGTTCGGTCATTCCGGCGCACGCCGGAATCCAGGGGCCCGACGAGCAAACGCGACACCTCGCCTAGACCCTGAGGCGAACGCCGCAGCGCACAGCCTGCCCCGTTGCCCGGTGGCCCAGGCTGCGCGCAGCCTGGGATAAAACAAGGCAGCCCGCCCCACGCTGCACGCAGCGCGGGCCACCGAAGTGCGGGCGCGCCGCCGAACCGGCCGATAAGCCGCATTCTGTCGCGGGCGGTCATCTATCTGGGACCGGCGTTGCCGCCGGCCTCGTGCGGCCTACCTGGGACTTGGCGAGCAGCCTGCGAACGTCCCTGCTTGGCCTTGCTCCCGGCAGAGGTTAGCCGTTTCACGCCTGGCGCGTATTCGTGCTTGTTCCCCGAGGGGTGTCACAAGCGCCGGGCATCGTCACTGTGCCCCTATTCCTGCCCTTCGCCGGACGTACCGACGTTGGACGACGGGTGTTACCCGCTGCCGTGCTCGATAGAGTGCGGACTTTCCTCCCCGACGCGAAGGTCGGGGCGACCGCCTGGCCGGCCCGGCGGCTCCCGCCGCCGGTGCGTGACGCACCTTAACGATGGGGAAGAGTGAGCGTGAGGTAGGTCTACCTGGCCTGGGCTCGATAGCGTTGTGGTCCTCAGCGCGACAGCCCGGCGGCCCGAAGGCCGACCGGTGCCGGTCAATCCTCAACCTAGGATAGTCGGGCAGGTTGACTGCCCAACAAACTCCCTAGAAAGGAGGTGATCCAGCCGCAGCTTCCGCTACGGCTACCTTGTTACGACTTCGCCCCAATCACCGGCCCCACCCTCGGCAGCTGCCCCCCTAAGGTTGGCGCACCGACTTCAGGTGTTGCCGACTTTCATGGCGTGACGGGCGGTGTGTACAAGGCCCGAGAACGTATTCACCGCCGTATGCTGACCGGCGGTTACTAGCAACTCCGGCTTCATGCAGGCGAGTTGCAGCCTGCAATCCGAACTGAGACCGGTTTTCAGGGATTCGCTTCCTGTCGCCAGGTCGCTGCCCGTTGTACCGGCCATTGTAGCGTGTGTGTAGCCCGGGGCATAAGGGCCATGCGGACTTGACGTCATCCCCACCTTCCTCCGCGTTGACCGCGGCAGTCTCGCTAGAAAAATTCAACTAGCGACAAGGGTTGCGCTCGTTGCGGGACTTAACCCAACACCTCACGGCACGAGCTGACGACAGCCATGCAGCACCTGTAACCCAGTCCCGAAGGAAATCCCGATTTCGCGGGAGGTCCAGGCTATGTCAAACCCCGGTAAGGTTCTTCGCGTAGCCTCGAATTGAACCACACGCTCCGCTGCTTGTGCGGGCCCCCGTCAATTCCTTTGAGTTTTAGTCTTGCGACCGTAGTCCCCAGGCGGGACGCTTACCGCGTTAGCTCCGGCGCACAGAGGGGTTGAGCCCTCCACACACCTAGCGTCCATCGTTTACGGCGTGGACTACCAGGGTATCTAATCCTGTTCGCTCCCCACGCTGTCGCTCCTCAGCGTCAGGTCAGACCCAGACCGCCGCCTTCGCCTCTGGTGTTCCGTCCGGGATCTACGCATTCCACCACTCCCCCGGACGTTCCGCGGCCCTCTGCCTGCCTCGAGCTCGGTGGTTTGCTCCGACCCTCCCCGGGTAAGCCGGGGGCTTTCACAGGGCACCTGCCGAGCCGCCTACGAGCGCTCTACGCCCAGTAATTCCGGATAACGCTTGCCTCCTACGTATTACCGCGGCTGCTGGCACGTAGTTAGCCGAGGCTTATTCCTGGGGTACCGTCAGTTGCGTCCCCCAGAAAAGGGGTTTACGACCCGAAGGCCTTCATCCCCCACGCGGCGTTGCTGCGTCAGGCTTTCGCCCATTGCGCAAGATTCCCCCATGCTAAACCCCGTAGGGCTCGGGACCATATCTCAGTCCCCGTGTGGCGGATCATCCTCTCAGACCCGCTACCGATCATCGCCTTGGTGAGCCATTACCCCACCAACTAACTAATCGGCCGCAGCCCCCTCAGCAGGCGCCATATCAAGTTCCCTCGACACAGCTTTCGTCCACGGGCATCACCCCGTGACCATATGCGGTATTGTCCCCGGTTTCCCGGGGTTATTCCCCACCCGCCGGTAGGTTAGCTACGTGTTACGCACCCGGACGCCACGGTCGTGGCGAAGCCGAAGCTTCACCCGTACCGTTCGACTCACATTGGTAAAGCACGCCGCCAGCGTTCATCCTGAGCCAGGATCAAACTCGCCAAAAAAACCTCAAGCCCGGCCGCGTCGCGGCCAAGCGGTTGGTCAGTGTTTAAGACCGCCGAGCGCCAAGGCGTCCGGCGGCTCCATCGAGCCGTCCTGATCAACACGGACTACTGTCGCGCTAAGATTCAGGCCATGGTCGACCCGATTCCTCACGCTCACTCTTCCCCTGTTAAGGTGCCGCGCATCTGCGGCTCGGACCCAAGAGATGCGCCGCCAAGGCGGGCAATGTCAAAAGGGTCACCGCAGCGCGCACGAAAGCGCTCACATGCGTGAACGTGCCCCAAGAATAGCACGCAGCACTGCGAGAGCCAGGCAACGTTAGGCCGTCATTCCCGCGGAGCGTGTCCCCGCGTAGGCGGGGAGCGGGAATCCAGTCGCACTCCAACCTGGCGCCGGACAGGACTCCCCCGGGTCATCCCGAGCCTGCCGGCCAGTGCCATGCAAACGTCTCTCGACGGGACTGGGCCAGAGCTTGCCCAATACTCGATTCGGCGGTGAGGGTGCAAGCGACGCCGGCATCAACGGGACGCATGCCATGGAAGGCCAATCAGCGCCCACCCTGCCTCGTTGGCGCTGCCAACTCCGGGTGATATCCTTGCCCGGCCATGGACGAGCACATGGCTGGCTCTCATCCAGAGTGGTGGAGGGAACAGGCCCTGCGAAGCCTGGCAACCTGCGCGGCAACGTGCAAGGTGCCAACTCCGGCGGCGAAAGTCGCGAGATGAGAGGTCACGGGAATCGTGACCCCTCGCTGGTCGGAGCAGCGAGGGGTTTCGTGCGAGTGGGATGTTCACGGTGAGCCACAGGCACATCGAGCCCCGGCGGCCAATGGCGATGGCCTGGCCCGCGCGCGCCGCGGGCCGATCGGCCGTTTCGGCCACCGTTTGAGTCCATCCCTGAGGGCTAGCCCCCGAACCATCGCCAACTGAAGGACGATATTCCGTGAGCACCATCAACGCGCTCCAGTGCCGCGAATGCGGCCGCGCCTACGAGCCCAGAGCCGTGCACGTGTGCGAGTTCTGCTTCGGCCCGCTCGAGGTGCAGTTCGACTACCAGGCCATCCGCGAACGCGTAACCCGCGAGTCCATCGCCGCCGGTCCCCAGACTCTCTGGCGCTACGCCGACCTGCTGCCCGTCGACGGCGGCTGGGATACGACCTGGCCCGTGGGCCTGACGCCCCTGCAGCGCGCCGACAACCTGGGCGAGCGGCTGGGGCTGAACCGGCTCTACATCAAAAACGACACCGTCAACCCCAGCTTCTCCTTCAAGGACCGCGTCGTCGCCGTGGCCGTGGCCAAGGCGCGCGAGCTGGGCTTCGAGACCTTCGCCTGCGCCTCCACCGGCAACCTGGCCGGCGCCGTCGCCGCCGCCGGCGCCCGGCACGGCATGGACACCTACGTCTTCCTGCCGGCTGACATCGAGCTGGGCAAGGTGCGCGGCGCGGCGGTCTACGGCGCGCGCATCGTGGCCGTTGACGGCACCTACGACGAGCTCAACCGCCTCTGCAGCGAGATCGCCGACCTCTACGAGTGGGCCTTCTGCAACATCAACGTGCGCCCCTACTACGCCGAGGGCTCCAAGACCCTGGCCTTCGAGGTCGTCGAGCAGCTGGGCTGGCAAGCGCCCGACCACATCGTCGCGCCCATCGCCTCCGGCTCGCTCTACACCAAGATCGGCAAGGGGCTGCGCGAGTTGGTGGACGTTGGGCTGCTGGACGAGCAGCACACGCGCATCCACGGCGCGCAGGGCGACGGCTGCGCCCCGGTCGCCGAGGCCTTCGCGCGCGACAGCATGACCTATCGCGCCGTGCGCACGCCCCAGACCATCGCCAAGTCGCTGGCCATCGGCAATCCGGCCGACGGGTTCTATGCCCTCAAGCTCGCCAAGCAGTGCAACGGCGTCATCGACGCCGTCTCCGACACCGAGATTGTGGACGGCATCCGTCTCCTGGCCGAGACCGAGGGCGTCTTTGCCGAGACCGCCGGCGGCGTTACCGTGGGTGTGCTCAAGCACTTGGTCGAGAACGGCGCCATCGGACCCGACGACCTCACCGTGGCCCTCATCACCGGCAACGGCCTCAAAACGCAGGAAGCCATCGACAGCCAGACCGCCGACAGCTTTGCCGTCAAGCCCACCGTCACCTCATTCGAGCAAGTCCTCGCCGACCGCGGGGTCTACGTCACGGCCTAGGTCGCCAGGGCGCAGAAAAGGAGCCAGACCGCATGCCACAAGTACGCATACCCACGCCACTGCGCAGCCTCACCGGCGGCGAGAGCCGGGTGGAAGTCGAGGCCGACACCGTCGGCGCGCTGGTCCAGCAGCTGGAAGCCGACTATCCGGGCATGGCCGAGCGCCTGCTCGACGCCGACGGCGAGCTGCGCCGCTTCGTCAACATCTACGTCGACGGCGACGACATCCGCTTCAAGGACGGCTTCGACACCGCCCTCGATGGCGTCGGTGAGGTCTCGATCGTCCCCTCCGTCGCCGGAGGCTAGCCCGCCGCTCCGGTGGCCCGCGCTGCGTGCAGCGTGGGAGAGCCGCAGCAGGTGCACACCGCGTAGGCCCCCGTTCGTGGCGAGCCCTTCGGGAAGCTCAGGGCCGGCTCTGTCGAACCACGCTGTTCACCGGCTGGCCGACGCATTTGGGTGTAGGGGCGTCCCTTGTGGGCGCCCGGTGCCTTCCGTTCGTGGTGAGCCTGTCGAACCACGGCCACGGACCGGGGCCAGCAGCCCGGCGGGCGCTATAGAACCGTAGGGGCAGGTTTGAATCCTGCCCCTTGTATGTTGCAAGTCCCTCGGATCGTCCGAGAGGAAGCACCGGGCCGGGACAGACCGACGGCCCCTAGGTCCCAAGAGACCGTTGTGTAGCGTGGTCGTCCCGGCCCTGGGCGCTGGCCCAGAGCCCGCACCGTTGCCAGGGCCGCCAGGGCGAGCCCGCATCTTGCAAGGTTGGGCGGGAGGCCGGCACCGCCCCGGAGGGTACCGGAATGCCGCAGCCTACGAATCTCGGCGTGGACATTGCCCGGGAGCATCTGGATGTCGCCGTACACCCGACCCAGGCCGCCTGGCGGGTCCCCAACACGCCCGCGGGCCAGGCCACGCTCGTGCGCCGGGCGCAGGCCCTGCAGCCCACCCGGCTGGTGCTGGAGGCCAGCGGCGGCTACGAGCAGGCGGTCGATGCCGCCCTCATCACGGCCGGGCTGCCGGCGGTGGTGGTCAATCCGCGGCAGGTGCACGACTTCGCCCGCAGCCGCAACATCCTGGCCAAGACCGACCGCCGCGACGCCTGGGGGCTCGCGCGCTTCGCCGCCGAGGTCCAGCCCCCGGTGCGCCCGCGCCCAGATGCCGCCACCCAACAGCTGCACGCCCTGGTCACCCGGCGCCGCCAACTCCTGGCCATGCGCGTGGCGGAGCAACAGCGGCGCCACCAGGCCCGGCCGGTGCTCCGCGCCGGCCTCGACGCTCACTTGGCCTGGCTGACCGAGCACCTGGCCGACCTCGACGCGCAGCTCGCCGCCGCCATCCAGGCCCATCCGCGCCTGCGCGCCCGCGCCGCCTGGCTGCAGAGCATCCCCGGCATCGGGCCGGTCGCCTGCCACACCCTGCTCGCCGAACTGCCCGAACTGGGCACGCTCTCCCGCCACCAGATCGCCGCCCTCGTCGGCGTCGCCCCCTTCAATCGTGACAGCGGCGCCTGGCGCGGGCGCCGCTCGGTCTGCGGTGGGCGCGCCTCGGTCCGCGCCGCGCTCTATATGGCCGCGCTGGCCGCCAGCCGCGCCAATCCCAGCCTCCGCGCCTTCTATCGGCGCCTCGTCGCGGCCGGCAAGCCCAAGCTCGTGGCCCTCACCGCCTGCCTGCGCAAGCTCCTCGTGCTCTGCAATGCCCTGTGCAAACAGCAGGCCATGTGGGACCCGACCATGGGCTAACCCTTGACGGCCAAACACCGTTGCTACGCATGGGTGAACAGGTTGAGCGGCAGCTAGATTCCCGTCTTCGCGGGAATGACGGAAGGGTTACGCAAAGGTCTCACCAGGGGAGAAGGGACCGGACCCGTGCCAAGGCGAGCATCCTCCAATTCCCTCTCCCTGTGGGAGAGGGTTAGGGTGAGGGTGCCGACGACCGACGCTTTCGCTGCACGCACGCTGAGGGAATCGCTTTGATCCACGGCCAGATCTCGTGAAGCTCGCCGCACCTGCCGACACGGGCAACCTCGGCGGCGCGCCCTGGCCGTCGGGCGACGACCTGTCCGAGATGCAAGCGTCCGACTACGTTTTGCACGCCGCCGGTGGCCGGCTGCATCAGGTTCCTGTGCTCAAGTCGAACCTGCCCCACGATCCGGCGGGTCACCCGCAGATGATCCACGCCGCGCGCGCCCCGGACGGCTCGATCTACGTCAACCAGGGCTCATTGATGTGCCGCTCGGACGACGAGGGCCGGACCTGGACGGCCTATCCCCGCGACGATGCTGCGGGACGAGAACCATCGACGGTGCTGGGCCTCGACATGTATCCGTACCGGGGTCCGATTGCCATCCTCGACGACGGCGCCCTGGTGCACGTCGGATCGAACGACGGAATCCGCTCAGACCCCATCGAGATCATGGGCTCGACCGACCAGGGCCGCACCTGGAGCGTGCATTCCAAGCTCACGCTGCCGCCCCGCTACGAGGAGCGCTACTACCACTCTTTGCGGCTAATTGAGGGCCACACCCTGCTCCTGCTCTTTTGCTGCCGCGACCGTCTTGTATGGGAGCCGCCCGCCAGCGGCGTCATGCACCTGCTGGCCTTCAGATCCAGCGATGGCGGGCACACGTGGTCGGAACCGTCGCTCGTGTGCGACTGGGGCACCGAGGGAGCGGTCGCGGACCTGGGCGGCGGCCGGCTCCTGGCAGTCGTGCGCTACCAGCGCCCCCGCATGCCAATCGACCGCGCCAAGGACCTGGAGCCTCAGGGCGCGCGGGGCAATCTGGCCTGGAAGCACGTGTTCCTCGCCGATTCGCCCGACGGCGGACGCACCTGGGGCAATCTGCGGCAGCTCACCACAATCTTCGGCCAGTGCTTCGGCGCGCCCGCGGTCGCCGGCGACGGCGCCATCGCCGTCATCCACGACACTCGCTACGGCCCCGGCCCGCCGAGCGGTCGGGTCATGCTCAGCCGCGACTCCGGCGAGACCTGGGCCGACGAGGCGGTTTACCTCTACTACGGCTCAGCCGTCAGCGGCTTCAGCGCCAGCGTGACCCTGGACGATGGCGACGTGCTCTCGATCGTCGGCACCTGCGACCACGAGCCCGCGCGCACCGTGTGGGACGCCGCGATCGGGCACACCCAGGTCACGGCCATTCGCTGGAACCCAGGCGAACTGACCTCACATCCGGTCGAGCACCCACTGGAAGAAGTCGAGCGGGAATAACTCCGGGGCGAAGTCGGGAAACCGCTCTGGACCGAACAGCAACTTCACCAGCGCGCAGTCGCTCACCTCAAGCGTTTGCCCGCCGTACCGCAGCCGCCATCCGCCGTCGGACGGCGTCACCTCGATTTCGCTCAAATCGAGGGTGCGCAGCAGCGACTCGAGATTGACGACCCGGATCATGTAGTGATGCGACTGCGCGAACGGGATGCCGGTCTCGAGCAGCAGGCCGGCCAGGCCGCGATCCGATTCGGGCACCACGACCTCGAGCGTCACCACCGTGCTCTCGCCGGGCGGACGATCGGTGGTACTGGCGTTTAGGTCGTCGATGTCGCGCAGCACGCGCCGCAACAGCGCCAACGTGGCCGCCACGTCGCCGCCGTACTCGACCACCGCCCGCTGGCGCTCGGCAACGTACGCCACCGGCGCATCGTCGTGCAGCGCGACCAGCAGCCGGTCGGCCCGCGACTGCGCCACCAGCGCGAAGTACTCCTCGTCACGGTCGGCGCCCATTGGTTCCCGGGCGTGCATCGCCGACAGCGCCGCCACGTGGGGGCGCCAGTCCTCGGTGATCTGAACACCAGGGCTTGGCGGCAGCAGCGTGATATTCGCGCGGTCCAGTTCGTGACTGCGCTGCCGCATCCCCAGCTCCCAGCCGAAGCGCCGGTAGTAGTTCGTGCTGTGCGTGCCGAGCATGGCGATGTGGTGGCCGCTCTCCCGCATGACCCGGTGCGCGTCGTGCAGAACCGCCGCTCCGAGCCCGCGCCTGCGGTGCGCCGGGTGGGTGACGAAGCCGTTGATGCCGCCAACGTCAATCTGGCCCCGCGGCGTGCGCACTGTGGTCGGAGCGATAGCCACCGCGCTCACCACAAGGCCGTCGTGAGTGATCACGCGGATGTTGTCGAGGTTGCCGGGGTGATAGACGTGCGGCCAGTCGACGCCCATGGTCGGCCAGCGCGGCGCCGTGGCGGGCGAATCAAGCGTCCGCAGCGCCAGGTTCTGCAGGTCGAGCATGGCCCCGAACTCATGCGGGCGGCAGGCCCGCGGACCGTCATAGCCGTCGGGCACGGACAGTGCGTCCGGTTCCGGCTGCTCAGCCAACGGCAACTCCTCGGCGATCAAGCTCGGCGGTCAGCCGCAGCGCGGCATCGGCGGTATCGATGTCTTTCTTCCCGTAGCACACGACCATGGTTGTTCGACCCGCATCGTATGGCCTGCTCGACGATATCCGCGCGTTCCTTGATTTGAGCGTCGCTATACCGCGACGTCCTTCGCCGCCGTCGGGCGCGGCCTTTGGGCCTCGGAAGCGGAAGTAGGTCACGTCACCGGAGTCCATCGGCAGTGGCGCGCCATTCGAAGCTATCGGGTCGTGGCGCACCTGCGCAATGTTGTGATCCCGCAGCGCTTCGGCAATCCGCGCGCCAAGCTCGGCATCCGGCGCGTCCGGCAGCTCCACGGCCAGCGGCAATTCGCCGAAGCCCTCGCGCAGCACCGACAGCGATCGTTCGAGGTCCAGCGCGGCGCTCAGCTTGCCGGGAAACTGCACCAGGTACGCAGCAAACTTGCCCGCCTCGACCAGCGGCTGCGCCATCGCCGCGTGCCGCGCAAATCCCGTTGCGTCGGCCTTGTCCGGATTGCGCAGCCACGCCGAGATAAACCTATGCGCCTTGAGGCTCAGCATGAATCCATCCGGCGTCTGCTCCGCCCACGCGGCCACGGTCTCCGGCTTCTGCATGCGAAAGAAGGTGGCGTTCACCTCAACGCCCCCGAGCCTCGCCGCGTAAGCCGCCAGCTTCTCGCTTGCCTTGGTCCCGCGCGGATAGAAGCCGCGCAGGTCGTTCCAGTTTGCCGTGCCCACGATCACGCGGCCCCGCCGGCTCACGGCGTTTCCGTCTGTGGGCGTGGGCTCAGCTCGCCTGTTGCTGGACGCGCGGATCGGTTGGGGTCGCCCGGATAGCCGTAGGGTCGGTAGTCCGCCGGGCCGATCTTCGGCCAACCCTGGCCGCCCAGCGCCTGAAACTCGTCCAAGCGCCCGGATAGCCAGAAGAACATGCGCGCCGCGGCCAAGTAGGACTGTCGCGGCGCGGGCCCGGCATCGGGGCCGGGGCCGTAGACCGCCGTCGCGGGATCGAAGTCCGGCTCCCGCACCCAGTCGCGCCGCGGCGCCGACGTGCGCCAGTAGTTGTACTTCAGCAGATTGCGAATCCCCGATGCCGTCGACTTTGTGCGGCGGTGCCACACGGAGTAGGCCGAGATGAAAATCGACCCGGCGGGCGCCGCGCTCGACACCGAACCGCGGAACATGCCGTAGAGCCCGGAGCTGCCCTGCCCGAACGGCCAGTACAGGTGCGAGCCGGGCAGAAACGCCGTGGCGCCCATCTCCACCGTCGTGTCCTGCGGGTAGTAGTAGACCTGCAGGTAGTTCAGCTCGTGGCTCGACAGCGAGCCGCCGTCGCGATGCCAGCCAAAGGCGCGGGCCGGCATGTGGACGCGGTGGCTGGACATGATCGGCGGCAGCGTGAAGTTCGGCCCCAGCAATGTGCGCACCGCGCCGGCCGCCACCGGATTGCAGATCACGCCGTCGATGAACCAATCCTCGTCAAGGATCTCGTTGGGCTCATGGTTGGCGAAATCGCCCGGCTCGATGTGCGGCGCGTGGTCGTCCATGAACTCGACAACGCGCTGGTTGACGTCGTCGGAAACCACGCCCTCAAGCGGCAGATAGCCCGTCTTGCAGAAGTCGAGGACCTGGGAATCGGTGAGAGTCGGTTCGCAGTCGTGCGTGCGCATGGCGACTACCGCAACCTTTCGAGGATGAACTCAACGCCGGGGCCGTGGAGCCTCGTCTCATCCAGCATCACGGCCAGCTCCGGGAACTTGATGATCCGCCAGCCGTCTTGCACGGCGTCCAGAACGGAGGCGTAGGGCATGTCGTCGGGGTCCGGCGGGCCTTCGTCTATCTCACCGTCCCGCGCGATGAACATGCCAATCACGTCCGAGTTGACTGAGGCGGTGCCGGCCTGGAGATACAGCAACTCCTGGCGTTTGCCGTCGCCGTTTGCCAGCGACTGCAAGGCGTCTTGCAGGTCCGACTCGGTTAGCGTGCCGGCGCGAAACCGCTCAATGCACGACTCGATCACTGCCTGCTGCGGCGAACTCATAGCCAGCGCGCCTCCAATGGATCGGCGGGGCCAATTTTGGTGCCGCAGCCTATCACGGTGATGCCTCCGGTCGACTGGTGCTCGGACTCTTTGGATGCGCCCGTCCCCGGGTCCGTCATTCCCGCGAAACGAGACCCTTGCAGAACCCGGCCATGCTCGGCACGTCTGGGAAAGGCCCCGCTAACTTCCAGGTTCGCTGGTGCCTAGATTCCCGCCTGCGCGGGAATGACGAAGGGCTGCGCAAAGCGCTCCGAAGGCGGGAATCTAGCGCACGGCCGTCAGCCCACTCGGCGTAGACTGCCCATCACGACCCACCGCACCGGAGGCGCGCCGCGATGTTCCACCGCCTTGCCGTGGTCCCACTGACCCCATGAGCTGGCGCGTCGTCGAGCACATCACCGTCTACCGCGAGACCGGCCACTACGCCACCGCGCCCAACGTCGTGCGCACGCCCGCGGGCGAACTGCTGGTGCTCTTCCATCGCTCGCCGCATTTGGGACATGCCCACCACAGCCATCCCCTCTTCGACGTGCGCGCCGTCGCCTCCCGCGACGAGGGACGGACCTGGAGCGAGCCGTGGCTGGTCACCAACGATCCGCGCGGCGGCGTGATCGACTTCGGCACCCACACGCTCGCCGACGGCAGCATTTTTCTTTACGCGTCGAGCAACGAGCTTGTGCCCGCCCAGGGATTCGCCGAGTTCACCTTTCGTGCGCCGCCGCACGCGCGGGACGTCGGATCGCCGCAGCATTCGACCTGGATCTCCCGACCGGGGATTCCCTTCTGGGTCCGCTCCCGCGACGGCGGGCGCACCTGGAGCAATCCCGTGCGCTTTCCCCGCCTGCCGGATGCCGCATGGGGCCATCCCGCCGAGCACTCGGGCGTGTGCCGCAGCGGCCTGCTGGAGCTGCCCGGCGGGCGATTGCTCATGCCCAGCAAGGCCACCGAGCGTCCCCGGGGCGAGCAGCCCTACTTCGGCATGCTGCGCATCTCCGACGACTCTGGCGAAACCTGGACCTGCGGCGGTCGCATCGCGCAGGACCCGGTCGTGCACTTCAGCGAACCGGCGATCCACCGCACGCCCAGCGGTCGCATCGTGGTCCTGTATCGCTGCCATCCGCGGGGCTCGCCGCGAATCCAACTGTCGGGGCGTCAAGGCGGCACGATCGTCGCGCGCGTCGAGTCGGACGACGACGGCCAAACCTGGTCGCCGTGGCGCCCGACCTCGATTTACGGCAGCCCCAGCCACATGCTGCCGCTCAGCGACGGGCGCGTCTTCGTCACCACCGGGACGCGCTGGGAAGGACAGCGCGGCTGCACCGTGCGGGTGACGGACCCCGAGTGCGACGACCTGGATGCATGCCCGGTGCTCAACGTGCGCAGCGACTCGATGACCTCCGACTGCGGCTATCCCTGGGCCGTGGAGTTGAGGGACGGCTGCGTGCTGGTGGTCTACTACTACACCCACCGCGACCTGCACCGCGGCATCGAGGCAACGGTCGTCGAGGAGGCCTAATTCCGGCCGGCGCGAGCCGCGCGGTAGCCTCGGCAGGGCAAGTCACGCGAGCACAGCCCACGGAGGTTCCCAATGGAGCGGGTCTGCTTCACCTTTCAGATCAAGCCCGGCACCGAAGACGAATACAAACGCCGTCACGATGAAATCTGGCCGGAGCTCGTGGAGGCCATTCGCGAGTCGGGCTTCACCAACTACTCGCTGTTCCGCCGTGGACTCCAGGTCATCGCCTATGCGGAATGCGAGCCGGACGTCGCCGCGGCCTTCAGCAAGATCGGGGCCTACGAGATCAACACCCGCTGGAGCGAGTGGTTCGAGGACGTGATCGAGCTGCTCACCGACGAAGACGGGCAGATGTTCTTCGCCCCCGAGGTCTGGCACCAGGACTAGAGACCCCGACCCGCCCGCCGCCCTGGACGCCAGATCGCGTAGGGGCGGTTCGCGAACCGCCCTCCGGGACCACGGCCCGGCAGCCCAGCCTGGGAGCTTCACCCGCGACCGGTCCCACGCTGCGCGCAGCGCGGGCCACCGATTCTTGTCACTCCGAGCGCAGCGAGGAGTCTCAGACGCCCGACCTCGGCCGCGAGCTGTGAGGAGACGAAAGGCATTGTGCCGGTGGCTTGCCCCTTAGATTCCTCGCCTGCGGCTCGGAATGACATGTCAAGGGACGGCGGCCCAGGCTCTCCGGTGGCCCAGGCTGCGTGCAGCCCGGGAACTCCCCCGTCCGCCGGCGCCTGGACGCCCTTGGCCGCGGCCGACCGTGGCGGCTATCGTGAACGCCCAGCCACACACCCAGGCCCACCCAATTGGCGACTAGCTCCCAGCCGAACTTCCTCTTCATCACCACCGACCAGCAGCGGTGGGACGCCCTGGGCATCCACAACCCGCGCATCCGCACGCCGGCGATGGACAGCCTCGCGCGCGACGGCATGCGTTTCGACCGTGCCTATCCAACCAACGCCATTTGCGCGCCGGCCCGCGCCAGCATGATCACCGGTCGCAGCCAGCGCGGGCATCACGTCTTCAACAACGTGAACCTCAGCGAGGCCATTCCCGTCGTCGGCGACTCGCTGCGCCAAGCCGGCTATGCCACGGCCCTGGTTGGCAAGCCCCACTTCAAGGGCGGGGAATACGAGGACGTGCTGCCCGATCATCCGCCGCCCGGCGCGCCGGTCAACCCTGACGACGGCCTCTGGTACGGACCGTATTTTGGCTTCGACTATGTCGAGATCCTCGGCGCGCACACCTATCCCAAGGGCCACTGGCGCGTCTGGCTGGAGCGGCATCATCCCGAGGGCCTCGAGTTGTGGAAGCCGGTTAACGCGCTGGAGCCTCGCACCGGTGCGTTCCATAGCTGGAAGAACGCTATTCCGGCCGAGTGGCACTACACCCATCGCACCGCCGACCGCACCGTCGACTGGTTGCGCGGGCATGCCCACGAGCGGCCCTTCTTCCTCTGGATGTCGTTTTACGACCCCCACCAGCCCTTCACGCCGCCGCGACCCTACTGCGACATGTACGACCCGGCGGACATGCCGCCGGCCGTGCCGCGCGAGGACGTGAGCAACAAGCCGCCGCAGTACCAGTACGCGCGCGACGGCCTGCCCTACCAGGGTTACGACACCACCAGCGGCTGGGACGGCGACCACCATGGCGAGATCGTGGCCCACTACTACGGCATGACCACCTTTATCGACGACGGCATCGCCCGCGTGCTTCAAGAGCTCGACCGGCTGGGCCTAGCCGAGAACACCCACGTGATCTTCAGCTCGGACCACGGCGAGGGCCTCAACGATCACGGCATCGCCGCCAAGCCGATGATGTCCTACGAGTGCGTCAACCGCGTGCCCCTGCTGTGGCGTCACCCCGCGACGGTGGCGCCGGGCCGTGTCCACGACGGCGTGATGACGCAGCTCGACTTCGTGCCCACCTTCCTCGACCTTGCGGGCGCCGATCCGCTTGTGGGCATGGAAGGCCGCAGCTTTGCCCCGGTCCTCCGCGGCGAGACCGACACGCATCGCGACGCGGTCATCGTCGAGCGCATCGCCATCTTCGGCAGCGGTCGGCCCGAACTCGTCGGCACTGCCAAGGCGCACGCGGAGCCCATCGTGCTGCGGGTCAAGATGCTCGTTACCGAGGACTGGAAGCTGCTGCATTACGGCACGACTGAATACGGCGAGCTTTACAGCGTCAAGGACGACCCCGAGGACCTGAACAACCTCTGGGACGACCCGGCCCACGCCGCGATCCGGTCGCAGCTGGTCGAGCGCCTCCTGATCGAGCTGATCAACGAGGAAGGCGGCGATCCGCACCTCGTCACCGACCACCAGCCGATCGCCGGCAGCCTGCGCGACGCGCGGCTCATGGAGCCCCAGCCGGAAGCAAAGGCCGACCTGACGCAGCGGCTGCGAGACCTCTTGGCCTAGGACCGGGCCGCCGGGCGGAGGGTTACCCGGCTCGCGAACCTCGGCGCAGCGGTGCCGAGACGGCGTGCAGATGCCGCAGCGGCTCGATAATTCCCTGGAGTGGTCCCGTCACCGCGTAGTCGACCCCTCGTTCGGCGCAAAATGCCGCCACGATCGGCTGCGCCGCGCTCAGGTTGCTGCGCGCCATTGCCGGAAACAGGTGGTGCTCGATCTGATAGTTCAAACCGCCGTACACGAAGTCGATCACCGGGTGCGCCGTCACGTTGCGTGCCGTGAGCACCTGCTCCCGCAGATAGTCCATGCGGTTGGACTCGTCGATCATCGGCATGCCCTTGTGGTTGGGGGCAAAGACCAGCGTGTTATAGAGCCCGAACGTCATCTGATGGATAAACAGAAACGCCAGGCTCAATCCCCAGTGTCCAATCTGAAATAGCAACGCGGCGTAGAGCAGCGCGTGGAGGGCCAGCGCCAGCCCTTCCGCCGTGCGCTTCGGCGACCTTCCGCTGCGCACCTGCGCCACTGCCTGGGCGCGCATCCCAAACGCCTGAAACGCGCCCAGGAACAGGTATAGGAAGGCCTGATACGCAATGATCGGATAGTACTTGGGCTTGCAATCCTTGATCCGTGCTGACTCGAAGACCAGCATTGGATACTGCAAGTCTGGGTCCTCTTCGCTGTGATTCGGCGTCGCGTGGTGCTGGTTGTGCTTGGCCGTCCACCACGAATAGCTCACGGCGATGAGCAGATTGCCGACGATGAGGCCAAGCCAAGATACAAGCCGTGATTTGTGCGTGACCTGTCGGTGAGCCAAATCGTGACCCAGAAACCCTACTTGTGTAAATACCAACCCGAATAAAAAGGCTGCGGCGATCACGATAGCTGGGTGACTGAATGCGATTGCAAGGGCAACTGTGGCGACGTAAACGAGAATGACGCTTGCGAACTTGAAGGCAAAATAGCGCGGCTGAGGATCCAGCAATCCTGCGGCATTGATGCGGCGCTTGAGGTCGACGTAGTCCGGCGACGGCGGGAGCATTGATCTCGTTGGACTCGAGGTGATCGCGCCTATCTGGGCGGACGCGTCATGAGCCACGCGTTGTCGCGCATTTCGGGTGCAGCCGCTGACAACGCAACCGTGGTCTGGTGCTCACCATGGGTGGGGATGCTTGCCGTTGCGCCGGGGAAGGAGACCCAACGGGCCTAGTTGTACAACACATTGGCGCGGTTGCCACCCTGTCTGCCGTTCAACCGGCCGTCGCGAATTGCCCCGTGGCGCCGTAGGGGCAGGTTTCAAACCTGCCCCTTGTATGTTGCAAGCCCCTCGGATCGTCCGAGAGGAAGCACCGGGCCGGGACAGACCGACGGCCCCTAGGTCCCAAGAGACCGTTGCGTAGCGTGGTCGTCCCGGCCCTGGGCGCTGGCCCAGAGCCCACACCGTTGCCAGGGCCGCCAGGGCGAGCCCGCATCTTGCAAGGTTGGGCGGGAGGCCAGCGCCGTATCGGAGGGTACCGAAATGCCCCAGTTCCCCTATCTCGGCCTGGACGTGGCGCGCGCGCATCTAGATGTCGCCGTACACCCGACCCAGACCGCCTGGCGGGTCCCCAACACGCCCGCCGGCCACGCCGCACTGGTGCGCCGGGCGCGGGCGCTGCAGCCCACCCGGATCGTGTTGGAAGCCAGCGGCGGCTACGAGCAGGCGGTGGACGCCGCCCTCATCACGGCCGGGCTGCCGGCGGTGGTGGTCAATCCGCGGCAGGTGCGCGACTTCGCCCGCAGCCGCAACATCCTGGCCAAGACCGACCGCCGCGACGCCTGGGGCTCGCGCGCTTCGCCGCCGAGGTCCAGCCCCCGGTGCGCCCGCGCCCAGATGCCGCCACCCAACACCTGCACGCCCTGGTCACCCGGCGCCGGCAGCTGTTGGGCATGCGGGTGGCCGAGCAGCAGCGACGGCACCAGACCCCACCGGCCCTCCGCGCCAACCTCGACGCCCACCTCGCCTGGCTGACCGAGCACCTGGCCGACCTCGACGCGCAGCTCGCCGCCGCCATCCAGGCCCATCCGCGCCTGCGCGCCCGCGCCGCCTGGCTGCAGAGCATCCCCGGCATCGGGCCGGTCGCCTGCCACACCCTGCTCGCCGAACTGCCCGAACTGGGCACGCTCTCCCGCCACCAGATCGCCGCCCTCGTCGGCGTGGCGCCCGTCAACCGCGACAGCGGCGCCTCGTCGCGGGCGCCGCTCGGTCTGCGGTGGGCGCGCCTCGGTCCGCGCCGCCCTCTATATGGCCGCGCTGGCCGCCAGCCGCGCCAATCCCAGCCTCCGCGCCTTCTATCGGCGCCTCGTCGCGGCCGGCAAGCCCAAGCTCGTGGCCCTCACCGCCTGCCTGCGCAAGCTCCTCGTGCTCTGCAATGCCCTCTGCAAACAGCAGGCCATGTGGGACCCGACCATGGGCTAACCCTTGACGGCCAAACACCGTTGCTACCCAGCCATCATCCGCCCGCGAACCACACTTCCACCGAGGTGCTCACAATCAGTGAGCCGTCCACCACACTTTCCTCTGCGACCTCGATGCGGAGGGGTCCGGGCGCGGTCGTGCCCGTGACGGCGATCGACTCCGCAAACGTGCCCGGCCCGTCAAACGGGCCTTCCAAGAGCATCGCTCCCTCGCCGACGATCGTTCCGGCCTGGGTGTAGATGCGGTAGCTCAGGTTCTTTTCGAACGGCATCGCGCTGATGCGTCCGCGCAACTCCACCGTGGCGCCGACCGTCGCGCCGCTCAGCGGCGCTTCCAGCACAAGCTCGCGCGTGGGGCGCCCCATATCCTCCATCGGCGGAGCGCCCTCCATCGGTGGAGCGCCCTCAAGCACCACTTGCACGCTTGTGCGAGCCACCGCCGAGCCGTCGCCCACATTCACGTCGACGATCTCGATGCGTCCCGGACCACCAGCGCCCGCGATGAACTCAACCGGTGCGGCGAACGTCCCCGGATGGCCTTCCCATCCCTCAACCGGAAGCCGGCCCATGCCGATCACTCCGCCGCGAGCGTCATAGACCAGGTAGGCCAGGCCGTCGCCGGACGGGTACGTGCTCGTCTTGCCCCGAACCTCGACCCCGGTCGCCACGGTCTCGCCCGGCAGCGGCGACTCGATGACCAGCGCCTGACGCGGCACGAGCTGGTCCCCGCGCAACGCGAACCCGCGGGTGACGTTCAGCGTCGGACAGCACAGCCCGTCGTCGGGACCGCGCGTAAGCATCTCCATGACGATTTGGCCGCTGGTGATGGTCAGGCTCGTCACCGGCACCCGGTCGCCCAGGTACACGCGCGCCGCCTGCACCGGCTCGCCGTCCCGGTCGAGGACGGCCACCAGATGCTTGAACGTGCCGCTGCCGCCCCCGGAGGTGAAGACGACAACGGCGGCGTCGGCGAACCCGTCACCGTCAAGATCGCCAAAGGCGACCGCGTCGCCGTCAATGCCCGCGTAGTCCCGTTCCGTTGCACCCTCGCCATAGGCGATTGATCCCTCGCCGTCCTCAAATCGAATCGGGGTGTCCTCGTCACCGAGGAGCGGCAGGAAATACTCGGCGTTCCGCAGCTGTTCCAGCGTCAGCCGCTGCGTCACCATGGGTGCGGCGGCAGGAGCTTCCCAATCAAAGCGCTCGCTGTTCAGCCGCTGCTGCAATCCCTCCGGACCATTGATCCAGGTGCGCTCACCGTCGGTAAACCCGGTCCAGTTGTCGGCCTTGCGCCAGATGAGCTGGCCGTTGGTCGTGGTTTGCAGCGTCATGCCGGAGTCGCGATTGTGCTGCTCGTTGTCCAGGCAGTCGCCAACCACGTCCGGGATCAGGTCGCGCAGCGCCTTGAACCCCAACTGAAAAACGCAGTCCTGCGCAACAACCGGCTGAAACGAAAACAGCAGCCCGACAAGGGCCGCCACCAGCACGAGCCTAGTCTTCATCGATCAGGCCTTCCCGCTCACTCAATAGCGACCGACTTGTAGGGGAGGTTACCGTACCAGCACCTGCCTTAGGCCGCTGCCGGTATATGCGACGACGAAGTTGATCAGCCATCCCTCGTTTGGTGCAGCCACTCCACAAGCGCTCCAAGGTCGTGCGCCCAAAACAAGGCTAGGCCCCGTTTCTGCGCATCTTCGAGGTTGTGGAGCTTGTAGACGCCGCTCAGAACAGCCGCCGGCACTATCTGTACCGTGCCGAAGTCCTGCCGCCACACTTCAGCTTTGACCGCGGCGTCGTTGTTCAGGCGCTTCACAGAGTTTGTCGAGGAATTTGACACCTTGCATTCCAGCGGCATCGTGCGGCCGTCGTACAGTCCAATCACGAAGTCGGCTTTCCTGTTTCCGAGCATCGACTCGCGACAGAATTGGCCGGCTGCTGGTGCGTCGGAGAGCGTCCGAATCGTTCTGGTATCGACCTGCTCAAACTGGGCGTCCCGTAGCTGCTGCGCAACCAGAGCTTCCTGTCGCGTCTTTTCCTCACTTCGGCGTGATGTTTCAAGCCTTCGCATTGCCAACAAGGCTGCGGTGGCGAGCACCGCAGCGCGCCGATCGTGCTCCGCAGGTTCCGACTGCTTACCGACCCACGGGAATCGGCGACGGTCATGCCAGTCACGGAAGAACGCGACAATGCGCTCCAGGAGATCGCCATCCACTCGCAGCCGCGCCGCGCTGATCGACTGGGCCTGCACCAGCACCTTCAGATCATCTTCAGAGACGGGTGGGCCAGCCAGGTACCGGAATACTTCGCGCTTGCGGTGATCACTGAGCAGTTCGAGAGCCTGCACATCGACTTTCGCGAGGTCAGCCGTCTCTTCCAGGACCTCCTCGACAACGCCGCGATATTCGTCGAAGAGTCGAAGGTAGTGGGCCCGAGGCTCGGTGTAGCGACTCTGCCGAAAGTGTTCCTCTGCCTGCTCGCGCGCTTGGTTGAGGTCGTTCCTCGACCAAACTGGGGGATCGATCATGTCCGCATCCCTTGCAAGTATTCTGGCTCTGGAACGGGAATCCGCTCCATCTCCCGCGGCTCGAACTTGGTGAGGCCGCCCGCATAGACGCGCCCTCCGTGCATCGATGCCGACTGACGGAGCTGCGTCACCAAGGCAGCGAGCGTCTCGGGCGAAAGCGGCTCACGGGGATACAGGCCGTGCGCGATGTTCAAGTGCCGCGCGCCCGCGTCGTTCAAGACGAATGCCGGCGGGCGCCGCGCCATATATGTCGCCAAGATCGGTGCCGGCTCCCGCAGCCTGACCGACCACCAGGCTTTGCGGTGCTTCGCAACGTAGCTGTCCGGCGCGCCCATCGACCGCGCCCAGTCCAAGAACCGGTCGATGGCGTCGCGTGCCTCGTCAGAGAAGGCGGAGAGGTCGACCGGAAGGTCGATCACACGCCGGAGCGATGCGGCATTCGTCAGCGCGGGACCGGCGCGGATGAGTTCCGTGGCGCGCGTAACCGTGGGAAACAGCACGTCATCAGGTAACGCCTCGCTCTCCGAGCCGGCGATCCAAACCCGATTCGCCCCTGTGACCTGCCCACGGTGCACGCGGCACAGCTCCCCCAACTCGACATAGCCCGCCGGAATTTCAGGCGACGTGCGCGTGAAGTCTGACCATCGGGTTTCGACGGCCAAGCGTTTCCGGCTTACCGGCTGGCCGCCGGCGAGATTGCCAAGCTCGTTCAGATTCGATACCCGCACGAAACGGGCAGCTGCTGGCGCGCTGTTCACGGTGAACGTGGTGATGGCGCCGGTGGTTGCTGTACCGGGAAATGGACCGGCATGCGGCTCGACCACGGTCACGCTCTGTCCGCCGAGCCGATTGAGGAACAGGTCTCGCAGCAACTGGCCGTAGTTCACGTCCAGCCATTCGGCAGCGGAGATCAGCGCCCCATAGTCACCGGGCTTGGCCCACCGAGCAATCGCCAGGAAGAAGTAGACGTGGAGACCGGCCAGCGCACTTGCCTTCAGCCCCAGGTGTTGCGCTTGCCGCTTGAGCCAGTGCTTCCAGCGGCGGTCAATCAGATGGTGCCTGACATACGGTGGATTGCCGATATACAAGGTGCGCCCGTTGGTCGCCGCGAGCTTCGCATCTCGAAAGTCCGCGAGCATGACGCGCGACTGCTCGCCTTTGCCGAGCACAGCCAGGTTGGCTCGGGCCATGAGCGATGCCAATGGGTCGCTTTCCACTGCGACCAACTCAGCCTTCGGAAACCGGCGCGCCGCTTCCATGAGAAAGCGCCCAGATCCGGACCCTGGCTCGACGATCCGTTCTGGTGATCCAGCGCTGGCCGCCCAGTCGACCATGGCGGTCACAATTGGCCTAGGCGTGTAGACCGCGCCGCTCGCACGCCGCGCGGCAGGCGTTCGGATCGCGCAGAACGCATCGCCCAGCGGGTCCTCCTGGGCGTGAATGCGTTCTCGAATCTCCTCCACGAAGGCTTGTGGCACAGCGGGAGCGTCGGCAAGCAGGCGCAACTCAGCACGATTGAGTCCACCGACGGATTCGGCTCCAAGCGCCGCCGCCAGCGCTGCAAGCTCGGCCTCCGTCTGAATCAGACCTGCAACTGATGCTGGCGCCCCCGAGGCGCCGTTGAGTTGATGCCGGGGACTGTCAAGGACGCCCTGGACAGCTCCCTCGAAAGCTCCTTGCGGACTCATACCTGAACCGTGTGTTGCCATGTCGCGAGTCACCGGCGGGACACGGGCGGTCATTCCCAGTGCCGGTCCATTCGATCATAGAGCGGCAGCCACCCGCAAACGGAGCGCGCGGCGCCAAACGCACCACAGTCGATGCGCCGCGGCTCGTTGGCGGCGGCGACCGCTGCCACGGCGGCTTCCGGCAGCAACTTGAGCGCCGGCCGGGGCGTGTGCTCCATAGCGATACCGAGATCGAGCTTGCCACGCAGCTCCCGCTGGTAGTCGCGGAAGGGATTTGGGAGAGGCACTCTGAGTTAACCGTCCTTGGGCTGCCCGGTATCGGAGGGATTGAAGTACTCGCCCTTCATAAGACCGAGCGAATACCAATTGAGCCCTAAGTTTGCCTGCTTCGCGGCTCCTTCAGGGTCAGGGTAAACGGTTGCGTAATGAATATTCATGCGTAGGAGGTCGGAGATGGCATCGCCCACGCTACTGCGATATGAGATTTCGTATCGCTCGAGAATATGAGCTAGTCCCCTTGACACCAGATAGCTCTCAACGTCGATGTAATTGTCATGCTCAAGCCACGTAAACAGTCCCTGCTGAGCTCGTTGCCGATGAAGCTCGTATCTGACATTGTCGATTTGAGAAAACGCTCCCTCGGCAAAGATTCCGTCATTGATTGAAAGTTCCCAGACAACAACAGGGGACAGCGAAGCCTTTGGCCATTGGGGACTAGGACCTTCCAGATGAGGATTCTCTCTAGTCATTCGGTCTGCAAAGGCCCAGAATGCAGCAATGAACGGGCTCCAAGACCAATCGAGCAACGGCGTTTTCAATCCGTAGTGTCTGCCGAAGGTCCACCAATCCACGTCAGGATCGGACTTCGCCAATGGTATTTCAGGCATTGCTGCTGCCCATCGTTTGAACTGACTAAGCTCCTCGATGCGCAATTGGTCGTAACTCGTCCCCCGATGTAGTCGGCGACTATAGAAGTTCCTATATCCATCTCTAAATTCGGATTCGACCTCGACGTCATGGGATAGGTTTAGGTTTTCATTGGCTAGACGCCTTTCCCAGAGAGAAGACAAACGCCAGTCTGGATTTGCATGCCCCCGGTAGATTCGGTTAGCCAGTGGCTTATTGCCCGCGACCCGCAGCGCCTGGATGAACTCATCCCAAGATTCGCATTGAGTGACCCTTATACTGGAGGCTTCAGTGGGGCGATTGGGCACGTCGATCAGCCTCCGTTGCCGATCCCAGCCTATCCAACGACAAGGTTGATCAACCGCCCCTCGCGGTAGAAGACCTTGCGCACCTGGCGGCCGTTGAGGTGCGCCTGGGCGCGTTCGCTGGCCAGGGCCAGCTCGCGGGCGCCGGCTTCGTCGATGGTGACGGGGGCCTCGATGCGGTCGCGCACCTTGCCGTTGACCTGCACCACCAGGGTGAAGGTCTCATCGGCCGCCAGCTCCGGGGCCCATTCGGGCCAGGGTTGCAGGTGGATGCTCTGCGAGTGACCGGTGCGCTCCCACAGCTCCTCGGCCATGAATACCGCGCTGGGGGCCAACAGGACCAGGAAGATCTCGATCACCTCGGTCCAGATGGGGCGGGCGCGCAGCTCATCGTCGCCCACCTCGACCAGGAAGTTCGTGAACTCCATCAGGGCCGCGACCATGGTGTTGAACTTGAGCGCGTCCACGTCGTTGCTCACGCGGCGGATCGTCTGGTGCAGACGCCGCCGCAGCTCGACCCCCACGTCGGCGTAGGCGGCGCGGCGGCGCTCGGTGTCGCCGACGGGTTGGTCGAGCACCACGTTCCAGACGCGGCTCAGCCAGCGGGACACGCCGACCCGGCCCTGCTCGCTCCAGGGCAGGGTGCGGTCGAACGGCCCCATGAAGAGGATGTAGCAGCGCAGCGCGTCGCCGCCGGCGGCGGCGGCCACCTCGTCGGGGATCACGACATTGCGCCAGGACTTGGACATCTTGGTCACGCGGAACTCGACCAGCGTCTCGCCGTTGCGCTGCGCGCGCTGGCCGGTTAGCTCGAAGCGCGCCTCCAAGGGATAGCGGCGGAATGGCGCGGCCGAGTCCGGGTGGTCATAGGCATCGGCGCCGTCGGACGCGCCCACGCGCGCGCCGCCCTGGCTATCGATCCGCAGGGCCGCCTCGTCCACCCAGCCGGGCTGGGCCAGCATCACGCCCTGGTGGCGCAGGGCCTTGAACGGCTCGGTGAGGTCCAGCACCCCGGCGTCGCGCAGGGCCTTGGTCCAGAAGCGGGCGTACAGCAGGTGCATCACGCGGTGCTCGCCGCCGCCGACGTAGAGGTCCACCGGCATCCAGCGCCGGATCGCATCCGGATCGAAGGCTTGGTCATGCACGTCCGGGCTGCAGAAGCGCAGGAAATACCAGCTTGAGCAGGCAAAGCCACCCAGGGTGTCGGTTTCGCGCCGCGCCGCGCCCCCGCATGACGGGCACGCGGTGTTGACCCAATCCTCGGCGGCCTCCAGCGGCGAGCGCCCGCCGAGATTCTGGGGGTCGATCTGGTCGAGATGCGGCAGCAGCACTGGCAGCTGGTCCTCCGGCACGGGGACTTCGCCGCAGGCATCGCAGTGCACGATGGGGATCGGCGTGCCCCAGTAGCGCTGGCGCGAGATCAGCCAGTCGCGCAGCTTGTAGTTGATCGCAAAGTCGCCCGTGCCCTCGTCGCGCAGCCACTCGGTAACCGCGCGGATCCCCTGAATGGAGGGGATGCCGTCGAACTGGCCCGAGTTGACCATCGGGCCGTCGTCCAGAAACGCCTCGGCGAGCGGCTCCCCTTCCCAGTCGGGCGGGGCGATCACGGTGCGGATTGTGAGGCCGTACTTGGTGGCGAAGTCGAAGTCGCGCTGGTCGTGGGCCGGCACCGCCATGATGGCGCCCGAGCCGTAGGACATCAGCACGTAGTCGGCGATCCAGATGGGTACGCGCTCGCCGTTGACCGGGTTGACGGTGTAGCCGCCGGTGAAGACGCCGGTCTTGTCGTCGTCCAGCGCCACGCGCTCCAGCTCGGCCTTGCGCGCGGCGGCGGCCACGTAGGCGTTCACCTCATCGGCGTGTTCCGGCGTGGTGACGCGGGCGACCAGCGGGTGCTCCGGCGCCAGCACCATGAAGGTGGCCCCGAACAGCGTGTCCGGCCGCGTGGTGAAGACCGGCATCTCGTCGCCGGCCTCGGTGGTGAAGACCACGTCGGCGCCCTCGCTGCGGCCGATCCAATTCACCTGGGCCGCCCGGGTCGCGTCCGGCCAGTCCAGGCCCTCCAGGTCCTCGATCAGCTGGTCGGCGTAGTCGGTGATCTTGAAGAACCACTGCGTCAGCTCGCGCTGCGTGATGTCGGCGTGGTCGCGCCAGTCGGTGCCGTCGGCGTTGACCTCTTCGTTGGCCAGTGCGCCGCAGATTGGGCACCACCACTGCACGCCGGTGGCGCGGTAGGCCAGCCCGCGCTCGTAGAGCTTGAGGAACATCCACTGGGTCCAGCGGTAGTAGTCGGGATGGCTGGAGTTGATCTCCCGCGCCCAGTCGTAGGAACCGCCGGCCAGATCGAGCTGCCGCTTGTAGTTGGCGCTCCACTCGCGGGTGAGGTCGGCCGGGTGGCGACCGGTCTCGATGGCCGCGTTCTCGGTGGGCAGCCCGAAGGCGTCCCAGCCCATGGGGTGCAGCACGTCGTAGCCGCGCATGCGCATGACCCGTGAGAGCACGTCCGTGGGCACGTAGTTGCGCAGGTGCCCCACGCTAATGCCGTCGCCCGAGGGATAGGGGAAGAAATCGAGGCAGTAGAACGTGGGGCGGTCCGAGGGTTCGGGCGTGCGATACAGGTCCTGCTCGGCCCAGCGCGCACGCCACTTGGAATCGATTTCGGCGGGAGAAAACTCGACGGTCACGGTCGCCTGCGGCGGATCGACAGCGAGTTCATTCTAGAGTAGCGGGAGGTTGATGGTTGGGTAGGGGCAGGTTTGAAACCTGCCCCTACGGGATGTGGGGTGGCCGGCGGGCTATGCCCGCTCCATCGCCGTGGTTCGACAGGCTCATCGCGCGCTAAGGTCCTGCCTCTCCCCGCAGCGTGCAACCGCCGGCGCACCGCCCAGGCTGCACGCAGCCTGGGCCACCGGGCTGCCCCGCCTATCGACCGCCACTCCGGCCCCCTCTCCCTGTTGGGAGCGGGTTGGGCTGAGGGGCCCGGTCAAGGACCCTCACTCGCCGCCGGCAACTCGATCCGAAACGTGGATCCCTCGCCCGGCGTGCTGGTGGCGTGAAGGCTCCCATTCATGGCTTCGATCAGCGCCCGCGCGATCGCCAGCCCCAGGCCGCTGCCCCGGGTCTTGCGGCCCGAGGCGTCGGTGCCGCGGTAGAAGCGGTCGAAGATATGCGGCAGGTCCTCGGCGGGGATGCCCTCGCCCGTGTCCCTCACCTCGATCCAGCCTGACCCGTCGTCCTGCGTGCCCGAGCCGATGGCGATCGAGCCGCCCGACGGCGTGTGGCGCACCGCGTTGTCCAGCAGATTGGCCAGGACCTGCCGCAGCCGCGCCTCGTCGGCCAACGCCTCCGCCGGCGAAGCGGTCGACTCAAGCGACAGGCCCTTGGCCTGCGCCTGGCTTTGCATTCCCGAGGCTGCGTCTTCGAGCACGCGACCGAGAGCTACTCGCTCGACGGACAGGTCCAGCTTCCCCACGTCGGCCAGGGAGAGATCGCGGATGTCCTCCACCAACCGGTGCAGGCCCTCGGCGCGGTCCAGGGTCGACCGCAGCGTCTCATCGGAGCGGTCGTAGACGCCGTCGAGCATGGCTTGGAGATTGCCCTCGATCACCGTCACGGGCGTGCGCAGCTCGTGGGCGATATCGGCGAACAGGTTGCGGCGGGCGGCCTCCTGCGCCTGCAATCCCGCCGCCATGTCGTCAAAGGCCGCGCCGACCGTGGCCAGCTCGTCGCGGCCCGCGAGCCCGCTGCGCGCGCGCAAATCGCCCGCCGCCACGTCGCGCGCCGCCGCGGTCAGTCGCCGCAGCGGCCGGGTGATGCCTGCGGCCATCGCAACCCCGACCAGCAGCGCCACGCCCAGCGCAATGGCCAAGCCGATGAGGAGCGAGCGAACCGTCTCACGAACAAAGGTTCGTTCCAGGTCGCCGCGGGCATCGGGCCCGTCGGGCGGTATGCCTCCTGGCGCAAGCGCTCGCGGCATATGCAGCTGGCCGATCTGCTCACCCGCCGCTTCAAGCGGCGTGGCGGGCCAGGCGGCGATGGCTAGGCGGGACCGTATGCCGCCCGTCCCCCACACCAGGTTGCCGTCGGCGTCCACCACGGCCAGCGGCAGCCCGCGCGACGAGCCGCGTGGGAAGACCTCGCGAGTCGCCTGTCGGAGGTCGCCCGTGCGCTCATAGGCCGCCACGAGCCGTTCCGCCGTGTGCGCGGCTTCGTCGTGGCGGACATCCGTCGCGAACCGCTCGAACCGGCTGGTCGTCGTCAGGCCCACCACCAGGGCGGCCGTGCCCACGGCCACCGTGGCCACGGTGACGAAGGCCAGCACCAGCCGCAGCGAGAGCCGCATGCCTACCCGTCGCCCAGTCGGTATCCGACCCCGGTGACGGTCACGACGTAGCGCGGCTCGCCGGGGTTCGTCTCAACCTTGCGTCGCAGGTTTCGGATATGGCTATCGATCGAGCGCTGCAGCGTGATGCTGTCCGGGCCGGCCACGGCGTCCAGCAATTCCGCGCGCGACAGCACCCGTCCGTCGGCTTGCGCCAGGGTCGCCAGCAGGTCGAATTCCGTGCGCGTGAGGGGAAGCAGCTCCCCGTCGCGCCGAACCTGGCGGCGGTTGCTGTCGATTTCGAGTGAGCCGACGCGCGTGGTCGTGGCTGCCGGCTCGGCCCGCGCCCGCCGCAAGATCGTGTGGACGCGGGCCACCAGCTCGCGCGGGTGAAACGGCTTGGTCACGTAGTCGTCGGCGCCCAACTCCAGGCCCAGGACCCGGTCCGTGACCTCGTCCCGCGCCGTCAACAGCACGACGGGCCTGGGACCCCGCTCCCTGATGGTGCGCAGCACGTCGAGACCGCCGATGCCAGGCAGCATCAGGTCCAGCACCACGATATCGGGCTGCTGCGTGGCCTCGTGCATCAGGGCGGTCTCGCCGTCCTCGGCGGTGATGACATCCATTCCCTCGCGGCGGAGGTAAGCGCTCACCAAGCGGCGGATGTCGGGGTCGTCGTCCACGACGAGGACGCGCTGGTGCTTCACGGGCAATCTCCGGGAATCATCGCGGCGGCGGGAGCCGGCCGCCGGCCGGCTCCCGCACACCGTACGCCTTGGGGAGGCTACAGAGCCACTGGCTGTGCAGTGGTTTCCGCCGATGCTGATTTGGAGGAGTTGCAGCCGCCATGCTTGCCACCCGATCTGCCGTGGCCGAAGCCACCGCGGCCCCAGCCGTGACCGCGCCCCGGCTCGTCGGTGTCGGTCACCAGGGACTCCACGCGATCCGCCAACCCGTCCTTGATCGTCTGGGCGCGGTCCTCGCTCAGGCGTCCCGCCTCGACCATCGCGTCGATGGCCGCCGTCGCCCGGTCCACGAGCTCGTCGACGTAGTCGTCCTTGCTCACGTCGTTGGCCTCGCCGATGTCGGCGAGCGACGTGCCCTCGACGCGTTGCTCGCGGATCTCTTCGACCGACAGGCCGGACAGCTCGCTGAGCACGACGACCGGCGAGGGCTTGCTGTCGAGCTTGACGGCCCAGCCGCGGCTCCGACCGTGCCAGCCGGCCTCGCTGGTGACCATGGCCGTCACCTTGTCGGTCAATCCTTCCTTGATCGTGGCGGCGCGATCTTCGGAGAGCTTGCCGTCGGCGACCGCGTCATCGATCGCCGTCGTAGCCGCTTCCACCACCGCCGCCACGTAGTCGTCCGTCGTGACGTCGTTGGCCTCGGCAATGGCGGCCAGCGAGTCGCCGCTCTGCCGAGCGGTGGTGATGTCCTCGACCGAGACGCCCGTCAAGTCGCTGAGGATCTCTACAGGCGAGATCCGCGTGCCGCCAAAGCCACCGCCGCCGTGGGCCAGCGCGAGGCCCGCGGCCACCAACGACACGATGGCGGCGCCTGCTGCGGCGAGCGCCAGTTTCCTCCACCGACCCATCTCAATCCTCCTTGCCGTGAGGCCAGGGCATTTGCTCACGACATCGAAGGTAGAGGCGGCCTGTCAACCCAACCCGCAGGCGCGATGCAGAGCGTGTGCAGTTTTCCGAGCCGTGTGTGAGGCCTCACCGTGACGGGCGCCGATCGGCAACGGCTTTGGCAGGCGCTCGCGTGTCCCGAAGAGACCCTCAGTCGCGCGCGGCGACCTCGACCGGGGACGAGGTGGGCGATGATTCGTCGGGGCTGGCGTCGGGCTGCTCGTAGGAGGCGTTCATGCCGGCTGCGGTAAGCGCCCACAGTTGGCGACCCCAGACTGCGACGAACACCCCCACGCACAAGCTGAGGGTGCCGCCGATCGTCATGGCCACGGGCGTCCCCAGGTGTTCGGCGGTCGCCGACAGCGGCAGCAGCCCAAGCGGCATCAGGCCCCAGTTGATCATCCAGACCGCCATCACGCGCCCGCGCATGTGCGCCGGCACCAGCAGCTGCACGATCGTCTGGCTCAGCGCCATGTGAATCCCCTGAAACATGCCGACGCACGCCAGGACCAGCGCCACGCTTGGAAGGAACCGCGTGAACGACAAAACCACGTACAACGCGCCGTTGATCACGATGGCGGCAATCGCCATCCGACCGGGACGGCGGACTTCCGGCGCCGCGACCAGGGCGAGTGCGCCGAGCACCGCGCCCGCACCCAGCGCGCTGGTCACCAGGCCCAGGTCTTGCACGCCGGCCTGCAGATCCTGCTTCACAAAGGCCGGCAGCAGCATGGTGAGCGGGTAGCTGAACAGCGCGGGGGCCAGGGTGAGCACCATCAGCGAGCGTATGGGTCCGTGACTCAGGACGTAGACAAATCCGGCGCGCAGGATCGCCACCGGCGATCCCTGGGCTCGCGGCCGGTGCTCGTCGGCGTCGATGCGCCGCACGTTGAGGATGCTCCAGACGTAGCCGCCGACCATGGTGAAATAGGCCGCCGCGATGCCGGCCGCGCCGACGATGAGGCCGGCCAGCGCGGGGCCGATCACGCGGGCCAAGTTCATCGTCGTCGCGTTCAAGGCCACGGCATTGCGCACCAGCGCGCGCGGAACCGACTCTGCGATCAGCGCGTAGCGGGCCGGCACGCTGAGGGCGAACATAGCGCCGGTCACCGTGGCGCTGATGGCCAGATGCCACACCGCAATCGCCCCGGTGGCCACCAGGATCCCGATGGTCAAGGCCGTCAGGCCGTTCACGCTCTGGGCAAACATGAGCAGCCGCGGTCGGCTCAGGCGGTCGGCCAGCAGCCCGCCCACCGGCGACAGCACCAGCATGGGCAACGACATGAAGAAGGACAGCAGGCCCAGCGTGAAGGGTGAGTTCGTCAGCTCCACGACCAGCCACCCTTGCGCCAGGAACTGCACGAAGTGAGCCGTCATCGCGCCCGCGTTAGCGCGCCAGAGCCGGGCGAAGTTTGGGTGCGCGAACGAGGGCAGCATGCGCTCGCGGGTCGCCCGCCACAGGCGCGGCAGCGCCGCCCCGGTCCGCACGACGGGCGGGTCGCCGGCGGCGTTTTCGCGGGTCATCGCGGGAACCTCATGATCTCTGCGGCCCCGTGAGCGGTCTGATGTTGCGTGGCGCGATCCCTTGGCCCTCACGATACTCCGCTGAAGCCGGCGTCGGGTGACGGCGTGGCATCATGCGCCCGCGTCAATCATGGCGATGGCGGGATGACAATGCCCTCAGACGTAGTGCGAATTGGAATCGTGGGCGCCGGCGGGATCGTGCGCCAACGGCACATGCCGGGGTTGCGGGCGATTCCAGGTGTTGAAGTCGTCTCCGTCTGCAACCGGCGCCGCGAATCGGCGGAGGCTTTCGCGGCGGAATTCGGCATCCCGCGCGTGTGCGACAACTGGCGCGACGTCGTTGACGACCCGCAGGTCGATGTCGTTTGGATCGGCACCACGCCGTATATGCACGCGCGCATCTCCATCGCGGCGCTCGAGGCCGGCAAGCATGTGTTTTGCCAGGCGCGCATGGCCCGCAACCTGGCCGAGGCGCGGGCGATGGTCGCCGCCGCCGACCGGCACCCCGAGCTTGTCGCGGCGATCTGCCCTCCGCCGTTCGGCATTGCCGGCGAGGTCACGATGCGGCGCCTGCTGCGCCAGGAGCGTGTCGTCGGCGCCGTCCAGCAGGTGCGGCTCAGCATGCTCGCCGCGAGCCTGACAACCGGCGAGCCCGAGCTTCACTGGCGCCAGGACATCGAGCAAAGCGGGAACAACGTGCTCTCGGTGGGCATCTACGCCGAGGTCATGCACCGCTGGGTCGGCCGCGCGGTCGAGCTGCAGGCCCGCACCGACCTCTACACGCACCAGCGGCGCGATCCGGCCACCGGCGAACTTGTGGATGTGCAGATTCCCGATTCCGTCAGTGTCATAGGCCAACTCGCCTCTGGCGCCGACTTTGTCTACCAGTGGTCCGGCGCGGCGCATCTCGGCCCCACCAGCGAGCTGTGGGTCTTTGGCGACGCCGGCACGCTCACCTATGACTTCGGCGCCGACCAGATCCGCCACGCCGCGCTTGACGACACCGAGCTGCGCGACGTGCCGATCCCCGAGCACGAGCGCGGCGGCTGGCAGGTGGAGGCGGACTTCATTCGCGCCGTTCGCCAAGGCGGCGACACCGGCCTGGCCCCCGACTTCACCCGCGGCGAGCACTACATGGAGTTCCTGGAGGCGCTCACGCATTCCGCCCGCCACGGCGAGCGCATCTACCTGCCGCTGGCCTAGGTTTCTCGTCCAAGGTGCGTTTGGGCTGCTTGTAGCGGGCAGCCACAAGGCTTGCCAGATAAGCCCGGCTAGGCACATGGGACGTGCGGCCCCAGCCCTCGCGGTGTCGGCGCAGCAGCGCCGCGTGTTGGAGGCCTGGGTGCGGGCGCCCAGCACGCCGCAGGCGGTGGCCGCGCGGGCGCGCCTGGTGCTTCGGCGGCGGAGGGGATGGCCACCAGCCAGATCGCCCGGGACTTGGGGCCAGCCGCCCCACGGTGCGGCTGTGGCGGCAGCGCTTTGCGGACCGGGGGCCGACCGGCCTGACCGAGATCCAGCCGGGGCGCGGCCGCAAGCCCCAGATTCCCGCGGCCACGATCCGGGCGATCGTCGCGGCCACCCTGCACACCACGCCCCCGGGGGCGACCCACTGGAGCTGTCGGTCCATAGCCCGCGCCCAGGGAGTGAGTCCGGCCACGGTGCAGCGCATCTGGGACGCCCATGGCCTCAAGCCCCACCGCGTGCGCACCTTCAAGCTCTCGCGCGACCCGGCCGTTGTGGCCAAGCTGACCGATGTGGTGGGGCTGTACCTGAACCCGCCGGACCAGGCGGTGGTCTTGTGCGTGGACGAGAAGAGTCAGATTCAAGCGCTGGACCGCACGCAGCCCGGCCTGCCGATGAAGCGGGGCCGCGCCGGCACCATGACCCACGACTACCAGCGGCACGGCACCACCACCCTGTTCGCCGCACTCGACCTGCTGGAGGGCACGGTCATCGGCCAGTGCCTGCCGCGCCACCGCCACCAAGAGTTCCTCACGTTCTTGCGCCGGCTCGACCGGGAGTTTCCGCCGGCGGTGGCCCTGCACCTGATCCTGGACAACTACGGCACGCACCCACCCCCGGGTGCGGCACTGGCTGGCCCGACGCCCGCGCTTCCACCTCCACTTCACCCCCACCAGTGCGTCCTGGCTCAACCTCGTGGAGCGCTGGTTCCGCGAACTCACCGAGAAACAGCTGCGCCGCGGCGTGTTCCGCAGCGTGCCGGACCTCGTGGCGGCCATCGAGGGCTTCGTCGCGGCCTACAACGCTGCCCCAAGCGCTTCGTCTGCCGCGTCGGTGGAGTCCATCCTCGGCAAGGTCACCCGCTGTAAAGCTATTCTTGAGACACACCACTAGCGGGCAGCCACGAGGGCTGCCCCTACACCGGATGATGTCTTGTAGGGGCGTCCCTAGTGGGCGCCCTTGGGTTACCCCGAGCCGGGCAGCCACCAGGACTGCCCCTACGCGGTCGTTCAGCGCCGTCCGCGGTGGAACGTAGGGGCGGTTCGCGAACCGCCCTTCCCAAACTCCTAGGCGGGCACCGCCTCGCGCCGCCAGGCCGGCAACCTCAAAGCCCCAACTCTGAATGCGACCCAAGTCGAACAAGCCGAAGCGTGACCTCGTCTGGCTTCTGGTAGATCAGCACCAGGTCAGGCCTCACATGGAAATCCCGAAAGTCGGACCATGCGCCGCCGAGCGCGTGATCGCGATGTCGAACCTCCAGCGGCTCATCGTTGGCCAGGGCCAGCACGATCGGTGTCAACCTGACGTCGAGGCTTCGGCCGTGTCGTCCCCTGGAGACGCGCTTGTAGTCGCGCTTGAACTGCCGGGTGCGTTCCAGTCGACGCTTGGGTTGCTCGGGTCGGCTTACTCCGGCGCGTGCAGGTCGTCAAGTAGCTCCTGCACGTTGGTGAACTGCGGCAGATTGCCCCGGCGCGCTTCCTTCATCGCCGCGATCGTGGTCTCGTTGGGAGTGAGCGGGGCAAACGGCAGCGCCTTATCGTGCGCTACACGGGTCAGCAAGAGCCGCACCGCATCGGATACGGTCAAGCCCATGGCGGCCAGCACCGCCGCCGCCTCTTCCTTTACCGCCCCGTCGATGCGCGCCTGCACCAGCTTGTTGGCCGGCATCAATACCCTCGTTTGTATCTGCCGCCCCACGGTCTGCATGACATTGTAATGCACAGTGGCCCAGCCTGCGGGCAGCCTGGGAGACGGAAGGGCTCAACGCTGGTCTCAGTCCCACGCTGCACGCAGCGCGGGCCACCGGAGCACCCTAGGCCGGCACCGCCTCGCGCTGCCGGGCCAGAATCGAGCGAATCTTTGCGTGCGTCTCGGGCGTTGCGGCGGCATCCCGCGACGGCAGCCGCGAGCCGCCGGCCCGGAGGCCCATGGCCGCCATCCATGGCTTCACGAACACGCCCTCGCCGGCCGTCTGCGCACCGATGCCGCCGATTATCTCGCCGTAGGGAACCATGAAGTCATCGAATACGCGCTGGGCCTCTTCGTACTCGCGGGCCTGCATCAGGTCGCACACGCGCCACGAGTGCTGCGGCAGGAAGTTCGGCACGTGGCTGATCCAGCCGCGGCAGCCCAGAATGTGGCCCAGGACCACCAGCGGCGAGTTGTCCACCACCGCCGCCAGCGGCACGAACCGGCGCAGGCCCTCCAGGTGGCTGCCCATGTCCGGCGAGCCCCACTTGACCGCGATCGTGTTGGGCAGCTCGACCAGCTCGGCCATCAGGTCCACCGGCACGTCATATTTCGACCCGCTGTACCAATGGCTGTAGGCGGCGAAGCCGACGTTGGTGTGCCGCGCCACTTCGACGTGCCAGGCCACGGCATCCTCCGGCGTCACCGTGTAGTAGTACGCCGCGCTAATCTGCGCCGCGTCGACGCCCAAGTCCTCGCAGAACTGGCACAGCTCGATCACGACCCGGATATCGGTGCTCTGCACCCCCGCCATCACCGGGACCCGCCCTCCGCTCACGTCCACAATGGTCTGGATCACTTGGCGGCGCTCTTCCGTGCTCAGCACGGTGAAATCGCCGCCGGACCCCGCGGCCAGCAGCACGGTGTTCCCTTGCCGCGCGCCCTGGTCGATCAGCCACTGCACGTTGGACGCCAAGCCGTCGAGATCGACCGCGCCGTCGTCGGTGAAAATCGTCGCGATCGGCACAACCACGCCCTGCAGCCGTTCTTTCGCCTCGTCCATGGTCAGCATGCGAATACCTTCCGTTGCCACGATGATGTCGGCTGCGGCGTCACGCCACCGGCCATCCGAAGCCGCGCACGATCTCACGGAGCTCATCGAGTTCCTGGTCGTTGAGGGGCTTCGACGGCGGCCGCGAGGCCCCCATCGGACGGCCCATCACCGCCATCAGCCCCTTCTTCACCCGTCCCTGCCCGCCTGACCGCTGGTCCATGCGCTCGGCGAACAGGCGCAGCGGCTCATTCACGGAGTCGAACAGCGTATGCGCCTCGTCGTATTCCTTCGCTTCAATGAGTTCCCATACGCGCAGGTCGTGCGGCGGATGGATATCCGAGGTGAGGTTGATGTACCCGCGCCCGCCAAGCTGGTGGCAACGAATCGGCCCGCCGCCGTTGTCGATCACGCTCACGCGGTCCGTGAAGCGAGCCATCTCGTCGTAATCAACATCCGCCGGCGCCGCCCACTTGATGCTCACCACCTGGTCGATGTCGGCAATCTTGTCCAAGGTGTCCACTTCCATCCGACCCCCGGGCAGCCAGTGGGTGTGATAGACCATGACGCCGATCTCGATGGCGTCGGACAGGTCGCTGAAGTAGTCGATCACGTCGCCCTGGCTCGGCAGATTGAATACCGGCGGACACACCTGCAGCGCCATGGCGCCCAGGTCCTGGGCGCGCTTGGCGTCCTCGATCGTGCGCTTGGTGTCCTTGTAGTGCAGGCCGCAGACAATGGTCGCGCGGTCGTCGGCCGCCTGCACGACCGTGCGCAACAGCGCGGGCCACTCGTTGTCGCTCAGCATGGGGCCTTCGCCCATGGCCGCCGCCACCTTGATCACGGCGGCGCCCTTCACCAGGCCCTGCTCCACCCACCACTGCGTGACCGCGTGCATGCAGCCGTGGTCGACCTCGTAATCGGCGTCGAAGGGTGTGGGGACCGTCGCAATCGGCCCCTGAATCAGTTCCCGGACTTCGTCACGCGTCATCGGCAGAGCCTCCACCAGCTTGTGGCGCCGCTGTCGGTCGCGCACGCCCGGCGACTGTGTCGCTTATAGCCGGGCTGGGCGCCAGCGTCAATGCGCCGCGCCGTGGCTAGGCCGTCTCGCTGCGCTGCAGCACCGGACGCCGGGCCGACTGCGGCTCCGGCGGACCGACAAAGCCCTCGGCCTCCAGCTGCATGGCCAGCTTTTGCGCCTTGGATCGGCCGACCTGAAGCTCGCGGCTGAGCAGATCGGGCGTGATGCTCTCGTGCCGCATCACCAGCTCCGTCGCGGACACGTAGAGCTCGTCTTCTTCGGAGTCGCCCTGCTCCGCGGCGTCCCGCAGATCGTCGGTCGTCAAGGTCTGCGGCTCGCCCTGCGCGCACCAGTGATCGACCACGGCCTTGATCTCCGCGTCGTCGGTGTACACCCCTTGCACGCGGATGGGCTTGCCGCCCTCCGGCGGGGCGAAGAGCATGTCGCCGCGGCCGATCAGCCGCTCGGCGCCGGCCCCGTCCAGGATCGTGCGGGAATCGGCCTGGCTGCTGACCATGAAGGAGATGCGCGTCGGGAAATTGGCCTTGATCAGGCCCGTGACCACGTCCACCGACGGTCGCTGGGTCGAGACCACCAGATGGATGCCCGTGGCGCGCGCCAGCTGAGCCAGGCGGGCCAGCAGTCGTTCGACGTCGCCCGGCGCCGTCATCATCAGGTCCGCCAGCTCATCGATCACCGTGACCAGATAGGGCAACGGCTTGCCGTCGGTGGCCTCCGTCGGGTTCGCGTTATAGGCGCTGAGGTTTCGCACCCCGGCCTTGTTGAAGATGCGGTAGCGCCGGGCCATCTCGCGGCTGACCCACGTGAGCACCGGCACCGCGTCGTCGATGTCCGTCACGACGGGCATGCGCAGATGGGGCACGCCGTCGAAGGTCACCAGCTCGACCATCTTGGGGTCGATCAACACCAAATGCAGCTCGTCCGGCGTGGCCTGGCACAGCAGGCCGGTGATCAGCGACGTGAGGCACACCGACTTCCCGGCGCCGGTGGAGCCCGCGATCAGCAGGTGCGGCATCGCCGTCAGGTCGACCACGCGCACCATGCCGACCACGTCCTTGCCCAGCGCCAGCTTGAGGTTGGAGCGTGACGTCACCCACGCCTCGGCCTCCATGACCTCGCGCACGGTCACGACCAGCGGCTCGTCGTTCGGCAGCTCGATGCCCAAGTAGGGCCGCCCCGGCACCGGCGCCTCGATGCGCAGGCTCCGCGCGGCCAGCTTCAGAGCCAGGTCGTTGGCCAGCGCGGTGATCCGCGCCACCTTGACCCCCGTGCCGGGCCGCACCAAGTACTGGGTAACTACGGGACCCGGAATGGCTTCCGGCACGCTGGCCTCGATGTTGAAGGAGGCCAACGTATCCACGATCACCTGGGCCTTGGCCCGGATCTCGGCGTCGGGAACGTCCGTCGCGGGCGGCGTTGGCTGCAGCAGATCGATGGCCGGCAGCGTCCATGGACCCTCGCCGTCGTCCTCGGCGGCGGGCGATGCCGTAGCGGTGGGTGCGGTGCGGATCAGCGGTCCCTGCTGCCAGTCTTCCGGTGTCGTCGAGCCATTGACCTCTTCGGCTGAAGCAGCCGCCGGCGCGGGCGCTGCCGACTTGCTGCGGCCAGCGGCCGCGGATTGAGGCCGGAAGATCGGCCCGAGGCGCCGTGCCGTGGCGGAGGCCATCGCAGCTGCGATTCGTGCCATGCGCACGCTGCCGTCGATCAGCAGCCGCCCCGCGAGCCGCGTCGCCGCCGCGCCGCGAGCCGATGCCAGCAGCGCGTAGCCGACGGCGGCCACTGTCGCGATGGCCAGCAGCGCATATGCCGGAGCCCCGCCCACGCTGGCCGCGAGCCCATGGCCGATGAACCGGCCAATCCAGCCGCCGCTGTCGGCTGGCAGCGCGCCCTCGGGGGCCGCCAGGCCCACTAGCGCGGCCAGACCCAGCACGAACACCACGGCCGCGCCGACGTGACCCACGCCCATGACCGGTCGCTTCCGCACCCCGGCCAGCAGCACCGCGGGGCCTACGAGGACACTCGCGAGCGCGGCGATTGGCGCCGCGCGACCAAAGACCTCGATGTAGGCCGCGCCGCTGGCGGCGACGACAAAGCCGTCGCGGCTGAAGAGGCCGATGAAAGCGGTCAGCCCAAGCGCACTGAGGATGATCCCGAGGAGCCCCAGCAGGTCCCAGCGTTCCACCCGCAACTTGCGGGGCGCGGGAGCCGCTGCCCGGCGCGTTTTGGCCACGAGGCACTCCTTGCCGGCGCGGATTGACCGGCGCCGGCGCTAGACCTCAGTGACGGTCGACAGACTTGCCGCCCGCCGCCGGGTCCTGTGGAACTAGTGCCTCCCGAGCGAGTTCCGAATCTCAGTTAGAAGGCCGTCGCCGCGCCCGCCTCGGGCGACCCGTGGATTCCGGCGCGTGGACAGACCTTCACGCGATCATATCTGGCTCGCCAAAGGATTTTCCAGTGTGGTCCGGTCTCGGCAGTGGGTCGTTTTGGTCCGTCATACCCGCGGCAGCGGGAATCTAGCCCTTGTCCCAAGCCGACCGGCGTAGGGGCATTCCATGTGGTTGCCCGTTCGCAACTCATGCCTCGTTGCGATCCGCGCCCTCTGGCATGCTGAACTCCCCTCGGCAAGCCCCAATCCCGGTTTCCCCCCGAGCACCACGAAAGATCCACCAGACTCCGATGAGGCCCGCGGTTCACGTTTTCCCCCGTGTCCGCATCGGGAGGCGCGGCTGGCCGCCTGTCGCGGGCCGCATGCGCGTCCTCGTGTGGTTGGCATGCATCGCGGGCCTGGCAGCGGCGATGGCCGCGGACGCCCACGGCGTGCGCGCCGCCGAGCCGGCCACGCCCATCAATGCCGGCGCCTTCTTCGCCGTGGACACAACAGACGACACCGCGCTCGGCTTTTCGGTCAGCGACGACCGGGGTATGCGCCTCTGGTCGGGATGGCGCGATCTGGGGGGGGAGGACACGCTCGGGGCGCCGGTGTCCCGCCGCTTCCTGCTCGACGGCTGGGTACGGCAGGTGTTCGAACGAGGCCTGGTGCGCTCGGACCCCACACGCGGCGCCGCCATGGTGAATCTGCTGGACCTGCTCGCGGCCAAGGACCACGACGCCCAATTGCTCGAACAGTTTGGGATTCCGGCATCGGCCGACTGGTCGGCGGACACCGGCGATAGCTGGTCGGGCATACGGGCCCGACATTTGGGGCTGCTCGACGGCGCGGAGCCGTGGCGAGCGGCGCTGCGGACGGCGTTTCGCACCGCCGACGGACCGCTGGCCAACAACGACGCGGCGATAACCCTGCACGGATTGCCCATGGCGGTGGCGCAGACAGACATGGGCTACGCCCTGCGGGCCCAACGGGCGGCGTGGGTGTACGACCCCGACGCGGATGTTGCGCCGCGGCGGATTTCGGTGCTCGACCTGCTCCAGGCCGCGGACCTGATTCCCGCCTACGCCACCGTGCCGCATCGCCCGGACCAGCGGCCCCACCTGCAGCCACCGCGCCCGGTCAGTGCGGTGCACTTCTTCGACTGGTGGAACCGGGAGTTCCTGCCGACGGAGTACTTCACCCATGGGCTGACGTGGGAGCGCATTGGTATCGCGCGGGAGCAGGTTGGGTCGCCCGCCTACTACGACGCCAACTTCCGGCTGATCCGCGACCTGGGCGTCGACGGCGTGTTCTGGGAGTGGTACGACGGCGGGAACCTGACGCCCACCAGCACTGTGCTGGACTCCTTGGAACGCCACGACCTGAAGCTCGGGCTGTTCTACGACTGGGAGGTGCTGCACGGCGGCGGGCAGGCCGTCCTGAGCGACCGCGCCTACATCGCCGCGGACGAGACCAGCCTGAGCAAGATCGCGGACGAAGTGATTGCCTTCTACGAGGGAATCCCGCCAGACCTGTGGCTCTACGACGCGAACGGCCGGCTCCCCGTGGTCGTCTACGCCCTTGGCTTTCCGGAGGCGCTGGACGACACGGAGGCATGGACCTGGTTCTTCACCGAGCTCGCACTGCGCGTCGAGACGGCGCTTGAGGTCGACGTGATCTTCGACTGGTCGGTCGCCTACCTGCCGCCGTCCCAGGTCCAGGAACTGGCGTTCGAGCGCTGGCCCGACGACTACGCCCCCTTCAACTTCGTGCTGGACGTGCCCCAGTCGCAGTTCGGGCATCACGTCGTGACCTGGAACTACATCTTCGACAACCGCGGCGTCGCCGCGCGCGACCGGCTGCCGCGGGTGGTCCGCGACGACAACCGCTATCTGCAGGAGACCGCCTGGCTGGCCGCGCATACCAGCCCCAGCCTGGTCTTCATCTACAGCTGGAACGAGTTCTGGGAGGGCTCGCACCTCTTCCCCGACGACACCTATGAATGGCGGCGCTATGAGCTGGCGCAGGCGCAACTTGCCGAGTTGGAGCAGAAACGGGCCGACGATCTGCCGCGCACGGTCATCATCGGAGACCCCGCCGACGCGTTTCCGCTCGGCACGAACGACCTATTCGAGAGTCAGCGCCTGCTGCTGCGGCATTTCATGCGGCGCTACGTACCCCAGGCCGACTTCATCACCCCGGAGCAGGCCACGGCAGACACGCTGGGCGGCTATGACCTGGTGGTGAGCCTGACCACCGACCGGGCAGTCGATTCGACGCTGGCCGAGCTGCCCGAATCTGTCCAGATCATCTACTTGAACGCCACCGACCTGGCTACCGGCCTTGCGCGGCGTTTCGTGCAGTCGGTGGACGCGACGCGGCCGCTCGGGCGATTCGAGATTCTGGACAGCGACGGTCAGCCGATCGGGGACACGGTGTTGGCCCAGGACGACGTCTGGCGGGCGACGGCGGCGGACGGCGCGAGCGTGACGCTGGCCTTCGACGACGACGGCCGAACCTACCCACTGGTGGTGCAAGCCGGCAACGATCACTGGATCAACGTCTATAACCCCACCGACGCCGCCCTGGCCGCGGCCTTCGAGACGGTCTATGGCCGCGCGCTCGAGCCCGCGATCACGTTCGCCCTCGGCGGACGCATCCAGCGGCTCGAGATCTATCCCGACGGCCGCGTCGTGCAAAACACCTTCAGCGCGCCTGCCGTGTTCCTCCATGAGCCGCTAGCAATTCCGGATTTCGAGCCGGTGCCGCCGGCGGGGATTCAGGCGGAGCGTGGTAGGTGAAGCAGACCCCCTCACCCTTTCCCTCTCCCTCGTCGGGGAGAGGGAACAAGGCACCCCGATACCCAGATAGATGGTGGCTTGCTTGGGAGTCCGGTCCCTTCTCCCCTGGAGGGAGAAGGTTAGGATGAGGGGGAAACGCGCCGGTAGCTGAGGGCACGCGGTGGTGGCCCCGGCGCTAAACCTCCGTCACGATCGGCAGGATCACCGGCCGCCGCCGGGTTTTCTGAAACAGGTGCCTGCCGAGCGAGCTGCGAATCTTGTTTTGCAGGTAGTCGATCTCCGGGTCCGGATGGTCGCCGCGATCGATCGTCTGGCGCACGTGCTCGCGGGCCCGCTCCAGCAGGTCTTCCGACTCCGGCGCATAGACGAACCCGCGCGAGATGATGTCCGGCGTGCCCACGGACTTGCCGGTGTGGTGGTCCACCGCTGCCACCACGACGACCACGCCGTCCTCGGACAGATGCCGCCGGTCGCGCAGCACCGTTTCGCCCACGTCGCCCACGCCCAGGCCGTCCACGAACACCATCCCGGCCTCGACGTAGCCGGTAATCGCGGCCCGGTTGCGCGTCACCTCGATCACGGCGCCGTTCTCCGCCATCAGAATGTTTTCTCGCGGCAGCCCCACGGTTTCCGCCAGCCGCCGATGCTCCACCAAGTGCCGAAACTCACCGTGCACCGGCATGAAGAAGCGTGGCCGCAGCGTTGTCAGCACCAGCTTGAGCTCCTCCTGGCTGGCGTGGCCGGAGACATGCACCGGGCGCAGCTGCTCGTAGTAGACGGTCGCGCCCAGATGCGCCAGTCGGTCGATCGTGTGATTGACCTTCGCCTCGTTGCCGGGAATAGCGGCGGCCGAGACGATGATCGTGTCGTCCGGGGCGATATCGATGGCGCGGTGGTCGCGATTGGCCATGCGCACCAGGGCGGAGCGCGGCTCCCCCTGCGAGCCGGTGCACACGATGGCAATGTCCTCGGCCCGGAAGTTATCGAGCTTGTCCGCGGCCACGATCAACCCCTCGGGCACGCGCACGTATCCCAGGTCGGCGGCCACTCGATGCACGCGCTCCATCGACCGCCCGATCAGCGCCACCTTGCGTCCGAAGGCGTGCGCGGCGTCGAACACCTGCTGCGCGCGCGAGACGAGCGATGAGAACGTCGCCACGATGATCCGACCCGGCGCCTCGGCGAAGATCTGGTCGAAGGTCTCAGCCACCACCTGCTCGGAAGGTGTGTAGCCCGGCCGGTCGGCGTAGGTGCTGTCGGCCATCAGCAGCAGCACCCCGTCGCGCCCGAGCCGGCCCAGGGTCTGAATGTCCGGCGGGCGGCCGTCCACGGGCGTGTAGTCGAGCTTGAAATCGCCCGTGTGCACGATCGTGCCGATCGGCGTGTGCACGGCGATCCCCGTGGCGTCGGGAATGCTGTGACACATGTGAAAGAACTCGCAGCGGAACGGTCCGATTTCCACAACATCGCCGGCCTTGACCACGTGAAACTCCTGGCCGTCGACCAGCCGGGCCTCGTCCAGCTTGACCTGCACCAAGCCCAGCGTGAGCGCGGTGCCGTAGAGCGGCAGCGGAAAGTCCCGCAGCGCGTAGGGCAGCGCCCCGATGTGGTCCTCGTGGCCGTGGGTCAGCAGGACGGCGCGCAGCTTGTGTTGAATCTGGCGCAGGTAGGCGAAGTCGGGAAGGATCAGGTCTACGCCCAGGTGCTCGGCGTCCGGAAATGTCAGCCCGCAGTCGATGATGACGGCGTCGTCGCCGAACTCGATGACGGTGCAGTTCTTGCCGATTTCCCCCACGCCGCCAATGGGCACGACGCGAACGGTGTCGGGGCTCAGATCGTGCTGCAACGCGCCCACTAGCCTCGCGGCGCCCGCCGCTGGGCAGGGCTGAGCTTGCTGCGGGCGTTCTCCACCCGTCTCATCCGAACATCGATAGCTGCTGCGTCTCCGGCTCGGCGGGCTCGGTTGCGGGTGCAGGGTTTTCCAGCAACTTCGGGATAAGCGCGAAGTCGCTGCGCAGCACGTCGCGGAGGCGCATTTGCCGCAGCGCCGCCGCCGGGTGATAGACGGGCAGGAACGTGCGCCCGTCCCGGCGGCGCGGCACCCCGCGCGCCCGCGAGATCTGCGCCTCCGGAAAGTGCGCCTGCAGCGCGTGCCGACCGAGCAGCACGATCACCTTGGGATCGATCAGATCAATTTGCTGGTCCAGGTATGGCCGGCAGGCGTCCGCCTCCTCCGCCGCCGGGTCGCGGTTCTCCGGCGGCCGGCACTTGAGCACGTTGGCGATGAAGACCTCGCGCCGCCGCAGGCCGATCCCCTCGATCAGCTCGTCCAGCAGCTGCCCGGCCGCGCCCACGAAGGGCCGCCCCTGCTGATCTTCGTGATAGCCGGGACCCTCGCCGATGAACATCACCGCGGCGTCGTCGGCGCCCTCGCCGGGGACGGCGTGTGTGCGACCCCGCGCCAAACGGCAGCGCGTGCAGCCCTTGACGGCCGCGGCGAGCTCCGCCAAATCGCCGAAGGTGGGGAGGGCCTCCGCCACCTAGACGGCCACAGGCGTTCGCGTAAGGTAAGCGTCCAGCGCGTAGGCGTCCATCACCGTACGCAGGGTGGCTTTCATGTCGTCGGGCAGATCGACCAGGGGAAGTCGAGGAACGCCGACATCGAATCCGGCCAACCCCAGCGCGGCCTTGACGGACACCGGATTCGGCCAGCCGGCTGGGAACAGGATTTGCGAGATGGGCAGCAGGTGCAGATGCCGGCTGCGCGCCCCGGCGAGGTCGCCGGCGACGAAGGCGTCGATCATCGCCCGGATCTCGCCGCTCACCACGTGGCTGGCCACGCTCACCACGCCCACGCCGCCCAGCGCCAGGATGAGGAAGGTATCCGCGTCGTTGCCGCTGTAGATGGCGAAGTCGTCCGGCGTCGTGCGCGCGATCTGGCCAATCTGCTCAAAGTCCGCGCTGGCTTCCTTGATGCCGATGATGTTGTCGATGGCGCTCAGCTGCGACACCGTGTCTGCCGCCAGGTTGCACGAGGTGCGACCCGGGACGTTGTAGAGGATGTTGGGCAGCGGTGTGGACGCCGCGATGGCCTCGAAGTGGCGGAACATTCCCGCCTGCGGTGGCTTGTTGTAGTAGGGCGTCACCTGCAAGAGGCCGTCGACGCCCACGTCCGCCGCCGCGCGCGACAGGTGGATGCTCTCGCTGGTGTTGTAGCCGCCCGTGCCAGCGATCACGCGCGCGCGCCCGTCGGCGGCGTTCAGGGCTTCTCGGTAGAGCGACATGCGCTCGGTCTCGGTCAGCACCGGCGATTCGCCGGTGGTGCCGGTGACCACGACGGCGTCGTTGCCGGCGCCGATCAGGCCGTCGACCATGCGCCCGAAGGTGTCGTAGTCGACCGACCCGTCGTCGTGAAACGGCGTGACCACCGCGGTGATGAGCCGACCAAAGGTCAGCATGGCATTCTCCCCTGCGAGGCTGGTTCAAGCCTCCGGCGCGGTGCGATCACCACGCACGCGACCCCGCCCGGAATTGTACCCGCGACCACGGCGGCGTCCCCGCTAGGGTCCGCCCTATCCCGGCCGCGCCTACCTCACGCCGCCTGTGCCTGCTTCAACCAGCGATTCGCAATGGCGGCTTCCGCGATCTGAATCGAGTTGGTCGCCGCGCCCTTGCGCAGGTTGTCCGACACCACCCAGAAGACCAGGCCGTTCGCGTGCGACATGTCCTGGCGAATCCGTCCCACCCATGTCGTGTCGTTGCCCGCCGCGTCCGACGGCATGGGGTACTGGTCGGCCGCCAGATCGTCCACCACGCACACCCCGGGCACGTCCTCCAGAATCGCGCGCGCCTCGGCGGCATCGAAAGGCTCGCTGAACTCTGCGTGCACGGCCGCCGCGTGGGCCCGGAACACCGGCACCCGCACGCAGGTAGCCGACACGGCCAGATCGGGCAGGTGCATGATCTTGCGCGACTCCGCCGAGACCTTCCACTCCTCCTTGGAGTAGCCGTCGTCACGCGGCGAGTCGATGGATGGAATCAGGTTGGAGACGATCTGGTGCGGGAAGACGTCCGGATCAACCGCCGGCGTCTCGCCGCGGGCGAGGGCGGCCGTCTGCTCACCCAGCTCTTCCATGGCCCGTCCGCCGGCTCCTGAGACCGACTGATAGGTATCCGCAATGATGCGCCGCAGCGGGTTCGCCGCATGCAGCGGCGCCAGCACCTGCACGATCGGCGTCGTGGAGCAGTTGGGAATGGCCACGATGCCCTGGTGCCAGGCGATGTCCTCCGCGTTGACCTCGGGCACCACCAGCGGCACCGCGTCGTCATAGCGAAAGGCCGAGCTGTCGTCGATGGCCAGCGCCCCGGCCTGCGCCACGCGCGGGGCCTGGGCGCGGCTCACGTCGCCCGACGCCGAAATCAGCACGAAGTCGAGTCCCTCGAACACGGCGTCGTCGAGCGCCTCGACGGTATGGGCGTCGCCGTTGAACTCGATTTGCCGCCCGCGGCTGCGCGGGCTGGCCCACAGCCGCAGCTCGCGCACCGGGAAGCGGCGCTCCTCCATCACGCCCAAGAACTCGCGGCCAACGGCGCCCGTGGCGCCGATCACTCCCACCGCATATCCCGCCGACATTAGGCTTCTCCCTCGGAGCTTGTGAGCAAGTGCTCCAGGCCGACGACCAGGCCGCTTAACCCGCGCACCCGTCGAACGGCCAGCAAAACGCCGGGCATGAACGACTCCCGGCTGGTCGAATCGTGGCGGATTGTGAGCGTCTGCCCCTCCCCGCCGAATATCACTTCCTGATGCGCCACCAGACCCGGGAGCCGCACGCTGTGCACCCGCACCCCGTTGCGCACGCCGCCGCGGCACGCCGTCCAGCGTGAAGGCCTCGGTGGCGGCGTCCTCGGCTGGCCGCCCGCCGCGGGCGCGCACGATGAGTTCCGCGGTGCGCGCCGCCGTTCCCGAGGGCGCGTCGCGCTTGCGGTCGTGATGCAGCTCGATCACCTCGACGCTGTCCAGGTGCGGAGCCGCCAGCGCGGCCATCTGCATCATCAGCACGGCGCCGATGGCGAAGTTCGGGGCAATCAACGCCCCGATGCCCGTGGCGTCCGCGCGCTCGCGGATGGCTCCCACCTGAGCGTCCGACATCCCGGTCGTTCCGATGACGGGCGACACGCCAGCGTCCAGCGCCTCCAGCGCATGGGCCGCCGCGGCGTCCGCAACCGAAAAGTCCACCACGACCTCGGGCGAGATCGCGTGAACGGCCTCGGCGAGCGCCGTGAAGAACGGGGCGTTCCCCGGCGACGGCACCCGGTTGATCCGGGCGACAAGCTCAAGGTCGTCGGCGCCCTCCACGGCCGCCACGACCGCTTGACCCATTCGGCCGCTCGAGCCAAGTACGGCTACTCGGAGCATTCGTCGGTCCTAGTCGAACCTGCGACCGCCGCGCTGGGGGCGGCGACCGCCGCCGCGTCCGCCCGGTCCGTCGCGGCGACCGCCGCCGCGCGGACCGTCGCGCCCGGGCCGCGGCGGTGCCGAGGCTAGGGTCTCGGCGGGTGTCAGCTCTTGCAGCACCGCGCGCCGCGACAGATTGATGCGGCCCAGGTGATCGACCTCCACCACCATCACCATGATGTCGTCGCCTTCGGACACGACATCGTGCACGGAGCCGACGGGCTCCTCGGCCAACTCGTTGATGGGGACGAGGCCTTCCTTGCCGGGCACGATCTCGACAAACGCGCCAAAGTTCATGATACGCGTCACCTTGCCCAACACCTTGCGGCCGATCTCGACCTCGCCCGTCAGGTCCTTGATCATCTGGACGGCGCGGTCGGTGCCCTCGCGGGTGGCCCCGCCGACGGTGACGGTGCCGTCCTCCTCGATGTCGATGCTGGCCCCGGTCTCGGCCTCCAGCCGGCGGATCATCTTGCCGCCCGGGCCGATCACGGCGCCGATGCTGTCCGGTGAAATCGAGGTTTGCGTGATCTTGGGCGCGAACTCGCCCACGTCGGAGCGGGGTTCGGCAATGCTCACGCGCATCACGTCCAGGATTTGCAGCCGCGCTTCACGGGCGCGCTGCACGACCGCCTCGATCATCTCGGGGGTGAGCCGGTTGATCTTGATGTCGACCTGAACCGCGGTGACGCCCTCGGCCGTGCCCGCCACCTTGAAGTCCATGTCGCCGAAGTGATCCTCGGCGCCCTGGATGTCGGTGAGGACCACGAATCGGCCATCGTCGCCCGCAATCAGGCCAATGGAAATCCCGGCGACCGGGGCCTTGAGCGGCACCCCGGCGTCCATCAGGCTCAACGTGCTGCCGCAGGTTGACGCCATGGACGTCGACCCATTGGACGACAGCACCTCCGACACCACGCGGATGGTGTATGGGAAGTCCTTGATCTCCGGCAGCACGGGAACGATGGCGCGCTCCGCCAGCGCCCCATGGCCGATCTCGCGGCGGCGCGGTGACCCCAGCCGTCCGGTCTCGCCGCTGGCAAAGGGCGGCATGTTGTAGTGATGGATGTAGCGCTTGGGCTGCGCGCGGGCTTCCAGGTCCGTCAGCCCGATGCGCTGGACGTCGCGCGGCGTGCCGAGCGTGGTCACCGAGAGCACCTGCGTCTCGCCGCGCTGAAACAGGCCCGTGCCGTGGGTGCGCGGCAGCACGCCCACGCGCGCCGACAGCGCGCGCAATGCGGATTCAGCGCGTCCGTCCGGGCGAATGCCCTCGTTCAGAATCAGCGCGCGTACGGCTTCCGACTCCACGTCGTGCATGGCGTCGTCGATCGCCCCGGCCTCGTGCGCGTCGCCGAGCGCCGTCACGGCGTCCTCGGCGATCGCCCCGAGCTGCTGCTTGCGCTCCGCGCCATCCATCACCCGGACCGCGTCGCTAATTCGCGACCCGTAGCCGCTGGCAATGGCCTCGTGCAGCTCGGCGGAAGGCTTGCTGATGGACGGCTCGCGCGCCGGCTTGCCGGCGAGGTCCTTGAGCTGCGTTTGGATGTCGACCAGGCACTGGAGCTGCTCTTGTCCCCAGTTGATGGCGCGCACCACCGTGTCGTCCGGCACGACCTGCGCTCCGGCCTCGAGCATCACCACGCCCTCACGCGTGCCGGCGACGACGAGATCAAGCGCCGGAGCCGGGCCCTCGAGATCGGCGGGCGGATTGACCACGAATTCGTCGCCGTCCAAGCCCACGCGCAGGGCGCCCACGGGACCATCGAAGGGAAGGCCGGCGAGCGTCACCACGGCCGAGGCGGCGACGATTCCCATGACGTCCGGCTCGTTCTCGCCGTCGTGCGTGAGCAGCGTCAACACGATCTGCGTGTCGTTGCGCATGCCGTCCGGGAATAGCGGCCGGATGGAGCGGTCGGCGAGCCGTCCGGCGAGAATGCCCGACAGCGGCGGCCGTCCTTCGCGGCGAAACACGCTGCCCGGAATGCGGCCGATCGAATACGCCCGCTCCTCAAACTCGACTTGGAGCGGAAAGAAATCCAGCCCCTGGCGGGGGCTGGAACAGACAACCGTCGCCAGTAGGGTGGTGTCGCCGTAGCGCGCCACCACCGAGCCGTCCGCCTGACCGGCCAGTTCGCCGGTCTCAAGGCTGAAGGTCCGTCCCCCCAGCTGAGTCTCAACTCTGTGCATATCGCACGTCTCCCAGGCGGGCCGGCGGAACAAGCGAAGAAAGGAGGGGGCAACCGGAGTTGCCGGCTCGTTTCTTAGCTCGTCCGCGAAATTCGACCCGCCGAACTATGCCGAAGCGAAGTACATGAGGCCCGTCGGTGCTGCTTCGACGATGAACCGGGGGCCAAGGACCATGAGAAAGGGATTTCCGGAGCGGCGCGCCGAGGGCAATCCGAGCCCGCGACTATTGGCGCACCCGCAAACCAAGGGTGGTGATCACCTCGCGGTAGGTCTCGGGCTGTGTGCGCCGCAGGTATTTGAGCAAGCGGCTCCGCCGCCCCACCATGCGCAGCAGCCCGTAGCGCGTGTGCTTGTCGCCCCGTTGCTGCTTCAGGTGCTCGGTGAGCTCCTCGATCCGCGCGCTCAGTCCGGCAATCTGCACGGGGGCTGAGCCCGTATCGTCACTGTGCAGGCGCAACGCGTCGACCTGCTCGCGTTTGGGCGAAACGAACTCCACGTAGGCTCCAGAAGATATCGTTGGCGCCAAAATCAGGCGCACATACCGAGACAGAAGCTACACCGCCCGTAGCTCAGGGCAAGTGTACCGCACCGTCATCGGGCGCTGAGAACCGACAGCGCGAGGCCGCAGGAACACCGCACCCGGCCCCACGCCTCAATGGTGTGCACAATGGAAATGGTGAAAATGTTTTGCGGTACTGAACGCCGTTCGCCGACCGATTATTCAGGCAGCGCTCGGTCATTCGTCAAGCGCCTCGCTCGGTGGTGCCCCACGATCAGCCCGCGCGCCCGCGCCCGGCTGCTGGCCGGATTCCTGGCCGCGAACCTCGCCCTGGTATTGCTGCCAGCGGCTGACGCGAATCACTTGGAGTTGATAGATCCGGGAGCAGAGTGGATTGGGCAGCTGTGGGCCGATAGCGAGGGAACGTGGGCCAACACCTACAGCGTGGTCGTGTGGGGCGCCGTCGCGGTTCTTGGACTGGCCCAACTGCTCCGCCCTGGTCCTCTGAGTCTGCGGCGGTGGGCCCGGGTCATTGGCTGGCTGAGCGTGACGCTGGTGGCTTCGCTCATTGCCTTCGAGGATTTCGCAAGTTGGAAGTATGCGATCGGCAACGACCTTATGCAATCGCTGCCGTACCTCCAGGCGGTGCCCGGGCTCAGCCGCTGGGTAGTCGCGGTTGCGCCGCTGATGGCCGTTCCGCTGCTGGCGGCGGGGTGGGTCCTATGGTCCGCGCAGCGCGGGCACCCAGCGCGCCAGCTACTCACGGGACTGGCAGCCGTCCTCCTCATAGGGGCCGTCGTCCAGGATGCTGATTTGGTTCGTCAGACACCCCTGGTCGAATTGTTCCGTCTTCCACCCCATTACTGGGCGTACTTCACCGAAGAAGGGGCGGAAATCATGGGTGGCGCCACCCTGATCGTGATCCTGATCGAGGTCTTGGTGGCGCGGCCAGAACCGGTCCCATCGCCCCGACGCGACGTCGTTGGGAGAAGGCTAGCCGCAGTCGATGTGTTGCTAGTCGCCAGCGCCTTTTTGCTGGTGGCATGGCATATCCTCGAGGACAGCCGCTCTAGTATTGCCCGCCCGTGGTCCTATACGGGGCCCATCACGCTTGTCGAGCAGCCGTTCCGCGCGAGGCATGATTATCTCCGGCGTATCGACGTGTGGGCCTTTGTTGACTCTACTCCGGAGAGCGCCGAGATCTTCGCCCGACTGACGCCTGAAGGGTCGGACGTCGCAATCCGCGAGAGTCGGACCACCGTCGATGCCCGGCGCCACAGCAACGCCACGGCCGCCTTCCACTTCGACCCAATCTCCGACAGCCGCGGCAAGGTCTACACGCTTGCGGTCGGGATCCTGAGTGGTCAATTGCCCTATGTGTTCCTGGGGCTGACTGGGAGCGACGTGCACCCCGCCGGGGAAGCTTTGGTTAGCGGCGCACCGACACCTTACGGGGATGATTTAGCCATGCGGATCGTTTCGCACGGCCACTTCATCGAGAGTTTGCTTGGGCAAGAGCCGCAACACTGGTTGTGGCTCGGTGAGGTGACCGTGCACATCTTCATATGGGTGCTAATCGTCGTCGCTGCGTGGCGCGGACTTTCGACAGGCCCCAAGCAGCAGTTCTGGCGTGGCTTCTTTTGGCCTGCCGCTTTCAACAGCGCCCTTATCACCGCTAGCCTCGTCACTCTGACGCTCCTGGCGGTAGTTGCGCCCGTGCAGCTGGCTTGACCGCATAGGTCGATAAGCGCCGTCAGCCGCCGCATTCCCGTTCTAGCTGTCTCGCACGGTGGCTGAAGGGCCCCGCCTAGCGTGGCTGCCGCTGACTTCCATCTCTATCTTCGCCAGCAGGGAGATTCATGTAGATCATCTGCAATTGTCATTCTGGCGAAGAGCTCGCCCGGAACTTGATACGGGTCACGACTTCAGGTGTGTCCCTGAAGCAGGCAGAGACGCCCTCACCCTGACACTCTCCCACCGAGCAACCAGACCAAACACCGATGGGGCAACCCGCCGGTCGGTGATCCTAGGAGCTACCGCAGAACCGACGGCGCGAGGCCTGCTCACCCTTAGCTCGCCATACGTGGCGGCGTCATCCGCACCTACAATGCGCGGATTCCAAGCTCGGGTCGCGCGGTGGCAAGCCCGAGCCGGGACACGGAGGACGCGGCGTTGACCATTGACCCGGCGGTGATCCCCGGCCTCCTGCCACCGGCGGCGGAACCAGTTGGACTCGCCGCCGTCGGCTATGTCGTCATCCGCGCCGTGCTGCGGCAGGACTTTCCAGGCACGAAACCAAATTCATGCTAGCCCCGTGCGGTCCCCTGCCACCGACGTACGCGACTCTATGAATACCGTGCGCAGGCTTGTGCCAGCACGGCGAAGGCTCCAGATCTTTGCCGCGCTGCTATTGCTCCCCTGGTTGGCCCTGCTGGGATGGCTGACCAGCGTTGGGTGGTTCATCACCGACGACGCCTTCATCAGCTTTCGCTATGTCCGCAACCTGCTCGAAGGGCACGGCTTGGTATTCAATCCCGGCGAGTACGTGGAGGGCTACACCAACTTCCTGTGGACCGATTCTGGAGCTCGCCGCAATCTGGCGCGTGCTCGGCATCCGGCCGGAGCACGTCGCCAACTGGCTGTCGGTCATCTACACCGTCGGCACCATTGCCGTGATGCTGTGGTGGGTGGCGCGGATGCCGTTCCTGCGCCACCGGGGACTGATTGCCTGGATGGCGCTGGGGTTGGTCTGCAGCAGCGCAACCTTCGCCGTCTGGACCGCGGGCGGCGGCCTGGAGACGCGCCAATTCACCTTCTTTGCCCTCGTCGCGGTGGCCGGCCTGAGCGTGTTCGGCGCCAATCGCTGGGGGCTGACCGCGGCCTCGCTAAGCCTGGCCGCCGCCGCTTTGACGCGGCCCGAAGGCCTGCTGCTGGCCGCCTGCTGCGTCGGCTGGTTCGTGGTGCATCGCGCGCTCAGGGATCGGCTGTTGGACTGGCGCGGGACGCTGGCGCTGGCTGGCCCCTTCGTCGTCCTGATTGGCGGCCACTTTCTCGCGCGCTTTCGCTACTACGGCGAATGGCTGCCGAATACGTACTACGCGAAGCACGTAGGCCCGTGGTACGAATCGGGATATCGGTATTTGTCGGCTGCCGCGATCGAGACTGGGCTGTATCTGCTGATTCCGCTCGCATACGTGGCGCTGCGCGGCCGCTGGCGGGAGCACCGGGATGGGATCCATGCCCTCGTGCTGTTGCTCGTCGGCATTCACCTGGTCTACATGCTCGAAATCGGTGGCGACCACTTCGAATACCGGCCCCTGGACTACTATTGGCCGTTGTTGGCGGTGCCGGCGGCCCAGGGCGTTGCGCGGTTGGGCGGGGGGCTCTCCGCCGTATTGAAGACGGGTTCTCGCCGGCTGCGGTGCGTCGGCGGACGGGCGCTGGCGATCGTATTCTTCGTACCGCTCCTCTTTTATGCCAGCGCAATTCAGGCAGCTCTTTTCTTTGAAGGTGCCGCTACGGTCAAACTTGGTCACACTGGGCACATCGAGCTAGATGAAGAAAGCGCTGGGTGGCTGCTGGCGGCGCCCGCGATGCCGGCGCTCGTCGCCATTTCCAACGATATGCGTGGGCTGTCGCTCCGCCATGCCGTCGGCGCAAGTTTTGCGATCCATCGTGAGTCCGCCGATTATCAATTGCAAGAGTGGCAGCCATACATAAACGCCGAGCGCGGCGTGATTCCAACCGATGCTGTGATGGATATGCGTACGATCGGTATCAAATCATATTACGCTCCAGACTTGCGGGTGATCGATATACTTGGGCTAACTGACGCGACAGTAGCACGCAACCCTATCGTTCATTCGAACAACGACCGCCGCATCGCGCACGATCGCTGGCCTCCTGCCGGCTATCTTCAGCGTAGCGGCGTCAACTTTCGTGTCGGCGGCGCCACGTCAAGCGAATTGGAAGCGCTGGCCAGAGCCAACTATTCCGTGAAGGTGGGTCCGAGCTTGTGGATGCCATTTGATGCGGCCGACCATCAATGGGTCAACGAACAGTTTGCGGGTCTGGACCTGCGATCTGAAAGTCGCTTTTCGCAAACGATTCCTGAAGAGAACCGTCTGGTTGTCGATGATACGCGCTTCGTAGGCGAACAGTTTATCGGGCAGTTTGAGACTGGTCTAGATGGTTGGAAGAGCGACCATAAGGCCGTGTCGAACAATAAAGACATAGTATTCTATGGTCTCTGGTTGCCGGTGTTCGGTCACGTTGGCCCGGGATTCCTAACGACCTACTATCCGGGAAAGTGGGAGCGCAGCGGCCAGGCCTACTCCCCGACGTTTACCGCCAGGGAAGATCAATACCTGATGTTTCTGATCGCTGGCGAACCTCATGACGACGTTGGCATGCGCTTACTCGCCGACGGGGAAGAGGTGGCCGTTTGGCGTGGTGACAACTGGCGGGAGTTTGAGATGGTGGTCTATCAGTTGCGGGACGTTGCCGGCAAGGAGCTGCAGCTCGAGATTTTCAACAATGAGGTTGGCGACCGTCCTCGCCTCATGCTCGATCACGTCATGTTGGTCCGGCAGGAATCGCCGGGGAGCCAATGATCACCCGCGCGAAGGATTGATTGACGCCGTGAGGGAAGCGGGCCGGTCGGGGTGCGGCGCTGCCAAGTGATGACGTGGGTGCCGGTGCCGGTGGCGCCTGTACGAGTGTGACGGCGTGAGGGCTCGGTCTCCTGGGTTGAGAGTGATGCTGTGACCATTGACCCGACGGTCGTTCCCGGCCTCCTGCTCATAGCGGCGGAGTTCGCCGCGCTTGCCGCCGTCGGCTACGTCATCGTCCGCGCGGTGCTGCGGCAGAACGACGAGCGCATGGCGTTGGCCCAGGGTCTGGTCGTCGGACCCGCGCTCTGGGGCGTGATCACAAACTTCGTGCTCTACGTCGTCCCGGGATTGGCCGGTGCGGCCGTGGGCTGGGGCGTCGTGCTCGCGATTGGCGCGGTCTTGGCCTGGCGCGCCCATGACCGTGTTCGCCCGCGTCCGCGCGTGGTCGCCGCATTTGTCGCGGCCTTCTTGGCGATCTTCTGGGTTGCCCTGACCACCCGCCAGCTGTTGGCGGTTCCCGACACCGCCATCCACCTCGGCCTGGCCGCCTCAATTCGCGAGGGCGAGTTTCCGCCGCAACTGCCGTGGAATCCGGACGTGCCGGTGCGCTACCACCACGGCCCATCCTTGATGGTCGGGCTGCTCACGCCCCCGTTCGTGCCGGACCTTGGGATCGTGTCGCGACTGCTGGGCGTGTATGCCTGGGCGAGCTTCGTGCTGGTGGTCGTGACCGCGCTGGCCCAGCGCGGGACGCTGTTGGTCGCGCTGGCCCTCGCGCCGTTCCTGCTCGCAACCGGTACCTGGACCTCGGGCCCCTGGACGTGGACCAGCGAGGCACAGGGCATCCTGCAGGTTCCCGTGCCTGACGGGGGTGCCGGCGGCCGGCCTGCGCGCGTCGCTGGCGGATATCTATTGGCCGTCAGCTGGACACATATCCAGCACCGGTGCTGCCCGACATATGGAAGCCGGAGTTCAGGCTGGGCTATGCGCTCGTGTTTGTGGTGCTGGAGCGAGCGGCCCATGCCGAACACCGGTCGTGGCTTGCGAACTTTACGCTGGCGGCGTTGGTCGGCTCCCTCGGTCTGCTCGTGACGACCCTTGTGCCGGTGGTGATTGTCTTGTGGATCGGCCTGGAAGCGTTGCGGCTGGCCCGATCGCAGCGTGAAGGGTCTGTGCCCGCCCGACGCTCTGGTCGAGGACGCGGCTGGCTGCCTGGGGCGCTTCGACCGGACGTAACGTGGGGGGCGGTCCGATTAGGCGCCGGATTGGCGCTGGCGGCGTTGTTGCTGCTTGGCGGCGGCGGTGCGTTCACGGGTCTCCTCGACGGCGCGGGGTCGTCCGGCTTGGCGCTGGAGTGGGACCTCAATCCGCGCCATTGGAGGGCGATTGGCACGTTCGACGCGCGGACGGGCGGTGCTGCCCTCGTGGGTATGGGTCCCGTGATCGTGGCAGGCGTCGCCGTGCTGTTGGCCCGGCGCGATCGTCTGGTGGTGGCGCTGGCGGCGGGCGTTGGTCTGCTCGTGCTGGCCTGGCTGGCGCTGAGCTTTGAGCCAGCGCCCTGGGACGAACGCCGCTTTCTGGGGCACGCCCACAACCTCGCGCTGGTGGCGCTGCTGCTTGCGCTTGCCATGCGCGTGGCTCACCTCCGGTCCGTGCGCTGGCGCTACGCCGTCGGTGCACTGATCGTGGGCCTGATCGCCTGGCCCACGCTTGTGGCGCCCGTGCGCTATCTCGGCCGTACGGTTGCGGAGGGCGCCGAGTTGGCCTACGCCGCGCCGACCATGTCCGACCACCTGGCGGCCTACATCCGCGACCACACCGCCCCGGACGCGCGCGTGCTCGCGACCGAGCACCCGTACACCAGCGTCTTCCTCGCCACTGGCCGCCCAAATGCCGCGGGATTCGTGGGCGTGACCCATCAGATTCACCACCAAGGCCCGGAGTACCTGGACGCCCTCGACCTCGAGCCAGCCGCCATGCGGCGGTTGGGCATCGAATATGTCCATGCCACGGATGCCTGGGCAGCCGGGCTGCCCGCTCGGGCGCAGCGCTGGCTGGCGGACCCTGACTTGTTCGAGCGTCTGGCGGACGACGGCGGCGAGTCGCTCTACCGCGTGCGGCCGGCGTTTCTGAGGCTCGATGCGGCGCCTGCTCCCGAGTCGTTCGAGGCGCTGCGGCAGGCCGTACCGCCGTCGTCGGTGGTGTATCTGGCCCCGCAAGCATCGTGGTTGGGCCGGCTGCGCATCGCGTCGGCGCTGTCCCATGCCCAGCTGGTGGGCGACGGCACCGGATACCTGTTTGCCCGGACGCCGGTGCCGTGGACGACTGCCCCCCTGGGTGACTGGACGCCGGATTTCGTCGTCCTGCCGGCGTCCATGCATCCGTGGATGTTTGCGCCCGACGGACGGCTTCCCGTCTGGCACAACGACGACGTCGCGGTCTATGCGCCGGACGGAACCGTCGCGCCGATCATGCCGCCACCCGTGCGGCCTGACCCGGTGGCCTTCGGCGTGCGGCTGTCCGACGTGCGCGCCGCGGATGGACGCCTCACCTTCGCCGCGACCTTCGACAATCGCTCGTCCGATCGCTGGACCGGCCAGGACTGGGTAATGATCGCCGTCGACGACTCGCCGTGGAATTTCCCGCTGGCGTTCGGTCCCCAACGAAGCACGCCGCTGGCCGACGCGTGGTTTGATGGCTGGCTTGGCCCAAACTTCAAGACGACGACGCATACCTACGAATTCGACGCGCGAGCCTCCCGCCTGGCCTCGCCCAATAGCCACGGCGTGTTCACGGCGACGGCGTCGTCTGGAGGCATCGAGGGCGCGGGCACTTGGACGCTGGCGCTGCGCCTGCGCCACGAAATCCGGGCGAACTATTGGCTGGACGCGGCCTACATCCCGGTCATGCGGGTCACGATTTCCGAAACCGGCAATGTGTCCTATCAGGTCTACGACGACGTGCTCGCCAGCTAAGCCCCCCTCACGGCGAGGCGGTGGGTCGGTAACGGATGGACCGCGTGATCGCTCGCTACGCGATCCGCCCGGGCTACCGCAGAACCGACGGCGCGAGGCCCCGGCGGCGCAGCCGGTAGATCGTGCGGCCGACGTGGTCGGCGATATAGAGGTCGCCGTGCGGTCCCACCACCACGTCGGTGGGCCGCGTCAGCGAGGTGACGAACGGCGTCACCCGCGCGGTGTAGGAGTCGCCCTGGCGCCGCAGCCGCGCGCGCAGGATGTTGTGCGCGAATGAGCTGCGTCCCCCGGCCGGTCCCCACATCGCGATCAACATGTTTCCGTCGAATTCGCCCGCCTGCGGCCCGTTGAAGAAGGTCAGACCCGCGGCGGCGCCGTGAGCCGGCAGATTCGCAACGGGACCGCGGGTGCCGGAATCCGCCGGCGGCGTGCCCCAGAACCGCGCGTGTCCATAGTCCTCGCCTTGAATCACGTGGTTGAGCTCATCGGGCGGGTCGTCGTTGCGCCGGATGCCGCTGTCGGGGCCGTTGTCGGTGCAGAACAGCTCACCGTCTGGGCTGAACGCCAGGCCGAACGGGTTGCGGAGTCCGGTGGCGAATTTCTCCAGCCCAGTGCCGTCCAACCGCGACCGCAGGATCGAGCCTGACAGCGGACGCTCGCGGATCTCGCCCGCGTTCGTCGTGCTGCCGAGCGTCATATACAGCAGTTGGTCCGGGCCGATGGCGATGCCGTTGTTGCGATGGAACGGCACCTGCGTGTCCAGTTCCAGGCCGGTCACCACGTCCGCCGACTCGTCGGCGGCCCCCGATCCCGAGACATCCCGCAACCGAATGATCTTGTCCTCCACCGAAACCAGGACGTGTTCGCCGACGAACGCCAATCCGCGCGGATCCTTGACCCCGTCGCCCGAGGCAAAGGTGCGGATGACGTCGGCCTGGCCATTGCCGGTTGAGTCGCCCATCGTCACGATCAGATCGTTCGAAAACCCGACGAACAGACGGTTGTCCGGCGCGAAGCGCAGCACCGCCGGGAAGCCCAGGCGCTGCGTGCGGGCGAACACCGAGATCTCGAAGCCCGGCGGCGGGACCGGCGGGCCGCTCTGCAGCAGGCCGGCGGGCCGTTCGGTGCGCTCCAAGCGCATGCGTCGCCCTGGCGCGACTGGCAACGCGGCGTCGAAGCTCTGCACGAGCGTCCAGCTGTAGTTCGCGTAGGACGTGTCGCGAACCGTGTCGCCCACCAGCGCGAGGCTTGCGGTTCCCGGCGACTCCGGATGCACCTCCATCACGCCCGCCTCGAAGTACTGCCGCACGAAATCCGCCACCAACCCCGGAATGAGCGGGGCGCGGCCGTCTTCAGTTTCCAGACGCGCGGCCGTCAGCGGCGCGCCGAGGCTCAATTCGCCGCCAACGGCGTCGTAGAGGTCGAGAAACCCCGTGGATGTCCCGTCAACCCCTTGGTTCGACACCACGTGCCCGTACGGCCCCACCGCCCGGCCAGCGTGCGGGTTCGTGAGGGCGGACTCTGCCGGGATGGCCGCGACCGCCGCCGCGCCTTCCCCGTCTCCCAGCACGGTCCAAAGGTCGCGCCATTGGATCACGACACCGTCGCCGGTCAGCCGGCAGTCCATCACGCCCCGCTGGAAGTATTGGCAAAGCACCTCGTCCTCGACGATGGGCTCGCCGATCGCCAGTCCCGCCCGCCGCAGCCCGCCCGTGCGGTAGTAGTGCCCCAGAAAGTCGACCAAGTGACGCCCGCTGGACGCCATCACCGAGAGCGTCGCGATGTTGTGACCAAGTTCGGGCTCGTACCGCACGGCGACGACGCGCGCGTCCCCGGTTGGTTCAAGCCCGCGGACGCGCGGCCAGGGAATCGCGAGCCCGGCGGCCGCCAGCGCCCCCGCCGCCAGTACGCGGCGGCGCGGAAGGCGTACTGGCGCTGGGCGGGTCGTGGGCGTCACGCGGGGTGATCGAGCCGGGCTCAAAACCTGGTTATGCTACAAGAGGTTCGCGGCCGCGAGCATCGCGGACGGCAAGAAGCAGCAGTTCACCTTCCTCATGGCAAGACGTAGGCGCCGCCGCGCATCCGATGACCAGGCCGCCGCGCCCGCTGGCGACGGCGCGGCAGCCGAGGCCACCCCCGCCACTGGCGACGAGAAGCCCAAGCGGCAACGCAAAGGCCAGCAGTCTGCGGCGCAGCCACGCCCCGGGTTGGGCCGCGGCTTCTGGCTCTACTTTGCCTTCATGATGGCCGTGCTCATCCCGCTCAACCTGTTCTGCCTCAGCAACCTGAACCAAGGCCCGGGCGAGGTGCAGGAGGTTCAGGATTCGCCGCTGCTGCAGGCGGGCGGAGGTCTGCGCGAACCGTACGCCACCGATCCGCCCACCTCCGGCCCGCGCGCGCTCCAGCCCGCGGCTTTCGGCTTCCACACCTCGACCGTTCCCGATGAGGTGCAGGTCGCCAACCTGTGCGCGGGCCACGTCATCGTCCATTTCAACCTGTCGGGCGGCGCCGCGCTGGAGGCGGAGATGAGTCGCGTGGCGCGCGAGCTCGAAGGCTACGACGTGGTCGTGCACCCCGACGCCGGCTTAGGCGAATCCGAAGTGGTGCTGACAGCCCTGCTGGTCATGCACCGGCTGGACGCCTACAACAAGGGCGAGGTCTACAGCTTCGTGCGGGGCTATTCCGGCAGCCGTCCGGTGGAAGACCTTTGTCCTGGCGGCGGGGGCGCCTAGCGGCGGCTAGGGCGACAGCTCCAGCCGCACCGGCCCCAGCAGGCCGGACACCAGCCGCTCCGGCTCGATGTTGTCCTCGTGCCAATAGCGGTGCCAGGGATCGCCCATGCGTGATTCGTCACGGCGCCAGCGCATCTCGTTCGCGGCCAGGTTGCTCACGCGGACCCGCACCGTGTTCGATCCCGCATTAACCGCGCCCGTGAGGTCGAAGCGATAGGGCGGCCATATGCGCGACCCGAGCGATCGGTTGTTCACAATCACTTCGGCATGGTGGCGCACATCGCCCAGATTGAGCACAACCGTCCCGCTCGCCTCCGCCTTGGTCAGCTCCACGCTTTGCTCATAGGCCGCCGAGCCCGAGTACCACGTATAGCCCAACTCGCCCCATGGGGTCAGGGTGATCGTGGTGGGGCGCATGAATAGCGCCAGCGGCGCCAGGACCCCGTTGGAGAAGTCCGATGCGTTGACTTCGATGCTCAGCACGCCGCCGGTCGTGATGTTGTAGACCCCGTTGATATCCGGCGTGCGCTCGCGCACATCGACGTAGACCTTGTGCACGCCCTTGATATAGGGAATGCCAATGCCCACGCAGCCCACCGGCAGCCGCTGGCGGTACATCAGCGTGCGCGGAAACCGCACCGGTTCGCCCAGCAGCACAATGTGGCCCCACGGCTGGACGGGCGGCCCCCCGCGTTCCCAGGTCACGGTCGGCACGTCGCGGGCAAACGCCGTGCCGGTCCACATCTCCGAGCGCGGCGCCTGCACGTCCCACGACGCGTCGGACACCACGACCAGCGACTCTCCGGAGCGCAGATCGATCTGGGCCTCGAACAGCAGCGACAGGGCGGTGGCCGATGTGCTCGCAACGTCCGCCACGATCGTGTTCTGGCCCAATCGCAGGTAGGGCATGATGTTGTAGGTCACCGGGTTGGACCAGTCGTCGGACTCCCCAAGCGCCGTGCCGTTCATGTACACGGTGGCGCGTTCGACGCCCACAAACGTCGCCCAGGCTTTGATCGGCGGATCGGCGATCGTCAGCGACTTGGTGAAGCGCAGGCGATCGGTCGCCTCGCTGTCGGGCCGCACGACCCAGCCCTGCGGCTGTCGTACGCCGGTGATCCACGACGCGCGCCAGTTGCCCACGGCGCTGGCGTCGGCTGTGGTGAGCCACAACTCGCGCCACGTCGAGTCGTCATAGGCCGGATCCCGGAGCCGCTCCAGGCGACCCGCGCCGAGCGCGAAGTCCTGGAACCGCATCACGGGCAGCTCGGTGCGCCGCACCGTGCCCTGACCCGTGGGTATCCCCGTCTCCAGCGCGAATTGCCACTCGGTGGCCAGCTCTCTCGGTTTCACGCGGGGCGCCCGGCGGCTCGATGCGGCGCGGGCGGGTCGCGTGGCGGCGTCGAAGACGACGGCGCGGGCTGTGTGCCCTGGAATGGCGAACTCTGCCGTGCGCCGCGTGCGCGCACCGGTGGTCGAGAGCGGCTGCTGCGAACCGCTCTCCGGATCCCACAGTTCGGCGGCGCCCCTGGCGCGGGTCTTGACGGCGACTTTCTGTTCGTCGGGCGTTTCGTTGACAACCAGCACCACCTCGCCGCCGTCGAGCCGGCGCGCCGCGAGTGCGATGCCGTCAATGTCCGCGGTCAGGCTGGTGGCTGTCGTGAGCCGTGCGGCCGCCTGATCCAACCAGTCCGCCGCCTCTTCCTTGAGCATGAAAATGCGGCCCTTGCCCATGCGGCTGCCGCGCTTGGTCGACGCCCCCGGCGGGGTCAGCGGCTTCACCAGGCGAAGGAGCTCCTCGTCGTCCGCTCCGGATTCTGAACTGGCGCTGGGCAGCTCACCGCCCCAAATCAGTCGCCCGCCGGCCTTCACGAACTCAGCCAACCGCGCCGCCACGGCGCGCTCCATCACCGGCACGGGCGGGATCACCAACGCATTGACGGCCACGCGCCCCTCGCGCAGCGTCGCGCCGTCAAGCTCGCTGCCGAGGACAAATGCGCTGTCCACCACGTGCACGTCCAGACGGCGCGCGAACAGCCCGTCGACCAGCGACTCCAAGGCCTCGCCGATTCCCCGAGCCCGCGCATTCGGCCGGCCATCGGCGGTGTTCGCCCAAACGCTCGTCAAGGGCGCGAGCACGCCGATGGTGGTGGCAGCTTGGGTCCGGCGCACCAACGCGCCGAGCCGGGCCGCATAGGACGTGACCTTGCCGAACTGCCGCCAATACGGATTTTGCGTCAGGAACGTGTTCGGCCAATCGTCGGCCGCCGCGGCGCGGTCCATGCTGTAGTGGAAGCTCTCGACCACCGGGAGGTCGGCCCCGATGAGCGCCAGCCGGCTCAGTCCGCGCCGCACGTCGTCCAGGGTCACGCTCCATCCCGCGCCGCCGAACGCGCGCACCGCGACCCGTGGTCGGTCCGCCAGCGCGGCGACCGATACCGCCGGCTTGATTTCCGCCGGTTGCACCGTGCGCGGGCGGGCGCTTCGGAAACCGTGCATGTCGCTCGCTGGCAGCGGCACGGCGCGCATGGTGCGGAAGTAGTCGCCCTGGCGGGCGGGATGCGCGGCGATGTGCTCTTCGGTGTGTCCCATCGAGGTGTAGCCGCGTTCCTCGCACCAGCCCGCAATCTGCTCGAACCAGGACTCGGCATACAGCGCCGCCAGCACCTCGTAGAAGTCGCAGCGCAGCGTGGCGGTTGTGTCGCCTCCGCGCACGATCAACTGCGGCAGCAGCGGCAGTAAGGCGTACCCCTTCCGTGCCGCGAACTGCTCGGGCAGATCGTCGGTCCAGGGAATGGGTTGACTCGCGAGGTGCGGCGTGTCGAAGGCGAAGCCCGCGATGGCGTCGCCGAGACGCTCGGCGTAGGGGGCGTAGGCCGCCTCGACGAAACGCGCCACGGTTGCCGGGCGCAGGTAGTCGATTCGATCATCCAGCTGACGCACGGCGAAGCTGAAGATCTGCCAAGGGCCTTCGGGGCATTCCCAGGTTGGTTCGTCCGGAATCGCGGTAAGACTCTCCGGGTCCAGCCCCTGCTTGGCGTCCACCCGGCCGGCCACCCGCACCAGCGGTTCGCCTTCGGGGTAGCGGCCTTCCAGCGACACCTCGGTCGGGCCCTCGACCTCGAGCAGGCTGCGAACCAGCGCCTTGCCCTGATGCTCGGGCCCCGACGCGAGCACCTGCGACGCCGTTTGCCCGTCAGCCTCCCCCGGATCGCCCGCCGCCCCGCTGGGCGACCGATAGTCGTCGCCGATCCACACCGACAACCCCGCCTTGGCGGCGGCGCCAACGGCGTACTCGATGGTTTCCCACCAGCGATCGCCGAGGTAGGGCGTGCGCAGCCCGCGACTGGCGCGAATCACCACGCCGCCGAGACCTTTTTCGGCCATCTGGCGAATCTGGCGGCTGATCTGCGCCTCGTGCAGTTCGCCGTTCCAGAGCCACAGCGCCAACGGCCGATCAGCCGGGGCTGGAGCTTGAAACCTCTCGCGCAGCTGGGCGAAAGCGTCACTCATGCGCAACGCTCCGCGCCCTCACGGTGGATGGGCGGCGTGAACCCGGAGTCGGCGGTGCCGGCGTGACGGGCGTGGGCCTGGGGCAAAGTGCAGCGAGTCAACGGGCGGGGATTATAGAGAGCCCGCGAACCGCGCGCCAACGCGATGCATTGCATCCGCGCCCGACCGCCGCGCGCCTACGAACCGCGCCCGTGCGCGGATCTGGAATCAGCGTCGCGTTCGGTCGAAGCCGGGGGCAACGCGTCTGGCTGCGCCGCGGCAAGATGATCGGTTCGGGTCTGATGCAGCAACTCCTGCCGCACGATCGGGACGTCACGAGGAGCGTTGATGCCAATTTTCACGCGCTCGCCGAGGATCTCCAGCACGGTGACTTCGATCGCGTCACCCACCACGATGGTCTCGTTGGGTTTGCGGGAGAGAACGAGCATTGGCCTCCGTGCCTGTCGGCTCCGGCGTCGCGCGGACGCCGTCGCGCCGGGTCCAGTTCATGTGAGCTGCCACACTGGGCGGCAATCGTCGCCAAGGGGCATCGCACGCGTCGTGCGGCTTGTTCATTTTATCACAAGAGGCCCCGTCAGCGGGTATTGGACTGCCGCTCTCGGCATCCGGTGCTTTTCTCCTCCCGGGCTGCGGCCCGGTCCCCCGCGAGTTGCGGCGTGCAGACCGGAAACATGGGTTACACAGGCAGCGAGGCGTGAAGGACCGCATCGTGCCAATCGCGGAGTGAGGCATCAGTGACGTGCGGGACGGGCATTCCCGACGGCGACTACACCGCCTGGCTGCTTGCACCGGTCGATCCGTCCGCCGTGTATGCGGCGCTTGACGCCGGCTGCGGAGCCGGCGCGCGCACGGCGGCGCTGCGACGGCGGCTGGCGCCGCACGCGCTCGTCGCCGCCCTCGACCTCGACCGCGCCGCCGCCCACGCCGCCGGGTCGATCAGCGGCGTGGATGCCGCCCACGCCGACATCGCGCGCCTGCCCTACCCCGACGGCGTCTTCGATGTCATCCTCGCGGGCCACGTGCTGTACTTCCCCAGCGATCTCGCCGGTTGGCTGAGGGAAATTCGGCGGGTGATGTCGCCGGGCGGCATCCTGCTCGCCGCCACCAACAGCGCCCGGTCCGGTCGCCGTTTCTTGGAACTGCATGTCGCCGTGTGCCGGCGGGCTGGCCACGAGGCAATGGCCGTCCGCGCGCTCGCACCAACGGCACGCGACCGCTTTACGCTCGAAAACGGCGCCGACCGGCTGCGGCAGGTATTCGGCGACGTGACCGTGCGCTGGCGCGACGACCCACTGGTGTTCCAGTCGGTGGCGCAGGCGCTTGAGGTCTACCGCGGTGGACTCTTCGCGCGCGGCGCGCCGGAGCGCATGGCAAACGGGAATCTGGAGCGTTTGGCGGCCGCGCTCGCGCCCCACATGCGGGACGCGCTCACCGCGGCTGCGGATGCGCACGGGCAGATCGCCATCCCGCGCCGCAGCGGCTGCTTCACCGCGCGCGCCTAGCCGCCAGCGAGATCGCCGGCTGGCGACTTACAATTCCGCGCATCCCCGGCCGGCTTGCCGGGTTCTCGCGGACGCTGCGCGTGAGGCATGCGGGCGGAGTCCGCGAGGGTCGCGACGCTCGGTCATGCAAGCCGCCGGACCCGGAGTTGAGGCATGCCCACCGGTCGCGCCGTCACCATTGCCGCCGTTCTGGCCGCCATTGCCCTTCTGCCCGTCATCATCATCCTGGCGCTCGGCCTCTATGGCTCCGCGGTCACCGGCGACTTCCCGCTCGTTGACGAAAGTGGTCCCATGCTGCGCGTCGAGCCCGAGAGCGGGCCGCCGGGCACCGAGCTCGAGATCCGCGGCAGCCGCTGGGAGGAAGGCACCCTGCTGCGGCTGGAAATGATCGTGCAGGTCGCGCGGCCGCTAATCGCGTTCGGCGGCGACATCCAGACGGTCGAGCAGCCGTTGCCGGGCGTGTTCGTGGGCGAGGTCGTCATCTCGCGCGCCGGCACGTTCAGCATCGAAACTCAGCTGCCGACCACCGTGCCGCTGCTGCCGGGCACGCAGATCGAGTTTGTCGGCTCGGCGGCCTATCGCGGCGGCGAACCGGCGGGAGAAGGTCTAACGACCTTTCTGGTCGAGCCCGCGCCGGGACAAATCCATGTCGAGGTGCTGGCGGACGCGTCGCGTGATCCGCTGCCGGGGACGCTCGTTGAGGTTCGCGGCGAGCAGGGGCAGCTTGTCGCCGCCGGGCACACCCAGGCCAACGGCATCGCGCGCTTCGAGGGCTTGGCCTCGGACGTGCCCTACCAGGTAACGGCGCGGGCGGCCGGCTACGAAACGCTGCAGGCGCCGTCCATTCAGGCCGGCGAGGAAACTCCTGGAGAAGTGACCTTCGTGCTGGCATCGGCCCCGCAAGGCTCCATCTTTGTCGGTGGCGTCCCGGGGCGTGGCCAGGCGGAATCCCCGACCCTGGCGGTGATCGATCTTCCGTCGCTGGCGCCCGTGCGGGAGGCGGAGATCAAGGCCGCCGGCGCGGCGTGGTCGCTCGCGGCCGATCCCGCCCGCGGACGCCTCTATGTCGCCGATGAGCTGGCAACCGAGATCCGCGTGTTCAATGTGCGAACCGGCCGCGTCGCGGCGCCGATTCCCTTGGCCTTTAGTCTTCGGGTCGAGGTGCGCGATGAGGACGATCGGCCCCCCGCCAGCGCCGTGGTCCACTTGCTGTGGAGCGTTCGCGGTCGTGAGGTGCTCGTGCGCGCACGGGAGACGGATGCGTCGGGCATCGTGGTGTTCGACGACCTGATCGCCGGCAGTTCGTACGTGGTGAGCGCGATGACCGCGAGCGCCGAAAGCCTTGGTCGCACGGCGGAGGCGGCAGGGCCCATCACGGTCCACCAGTCGCCGAATCCCGTCACGATCGAGCCGCACCGGATGGCGCGTGCCACCGTCACCCTCAAGTCGGACCACGCGCAGATGTTCTATGGCGGCGAGCCGCAGCTGTTGGAGGGCAATGGCCGGGCCCCGGCGACCAGCCTCGTGGTGGCGGACATGGCCGTCGACCCCGTGTCCGGGCTGCTGTACGTGACCGGGTCCGACCTCGACCGCGGGCATCTGTTCGTGATCGATCCCGATGAGCGGCGCATCGTGCATGACTGGCGGGTGCGGGCCGGCGTCGGCGACATCGTGCCCCGCGGCGACGGCGAGTCCGTCTACATCGCCAACCGCGCGTTCTCAACGGTGGCCCTGGTGGATGTCGCCACCGGCAAGGAGCGGCAATCCGCCAGCGTGCCCTCGTGGCCGGAAGCGATCACCGTAGACGAGGCCGGCAATGTGTTTGTCGCCAGCCTGCGCGACGGCAGCGTCACCCGTCTCGACGCCGATACCCTCGAGATATCGGCGCAGCGCGACCTTGAGGAAGGTCTGCACCGGCTGGTCCTGCTGCCGGACGAGTCGGCGTTACTCGTGGCCAACCTCTGGACCGACACCATCACGGCGCTGGACCCGACCGACCTCGCCATTGCCTTCCTGCTGCCCGTGGCGGCAAACCCCCACGCCCTGGCCGTGGACGTGGGCCGCCGCACGCTGATCGTGGGCACCAGCGATGGCGGCACGGTGAGCATCTATGACACCGATACCTTTCACCTCGCCCAGCAGGTGGCGCTGGGCATTCGCATTCGGGACATTGCCGCCGTGCCGGTTCCCGCATGAACGCCTGGGGCCTATTGGGCCACGAACGGGCGGTGCAGGCGTTCCAGGGTGCGCACCGGGCCGGTCGTCTGGGACATGCCTATCTCATCACGGGCGTCCCAGGTTCCGGCCGCCGGACCTTCGCCGCCCGCATGGCCCAGGCGCTGCGCTGTGTGCAGCCCGAGCGCCCCTGCCTCACCTGCCGGCTGTGCCGCGCGGTGGAGCCCAATGCGCCGTTCTGGCACGCCGCCGTGCGGCGGGACCATCCCGATGAGTTGGCCGACCCGCGGCCGCCCCGTGACCGTCGCGACGCCGGATATGTCCACACCGCCTACATCGACGTGCATGTGTTGCGCCGCCGCGACGGCTTTCGCGACATCCCCATCCGCGGCGTGCGCGAGCTCGCCGCGGAGTCCTACCTGAAGCCGGCGCACGCGCTGGCGCGGGTCGCCATCATCGACGCGGCCGAGGAGCTGAGCATCCCCGCCGCAAACGCCCTGCTGAAGACGCTGGAGGAGCCCGCGCCGCAGGCGGTGATCATCCTCATTGCCCAGCAAGCGAGCGACGTGCTTCCGACCCTGAGATCCCGCTGCCACCACATTGCGCTGGCCCCCGTCCCGGCGGTGCAGATTTCCGCCCACTTGGTCAAGGAACTCGGGCTAGAGGCTGAAGCGGCCGAGGCCATTGCCGCCGCGGCGCGCGGGCGCGCCGGATGGGCCATTCGCATGGCGTGCGATGAGAGCCGCTGGCAGGAGTTTGCCGAGCGCCAGGCCAAGGCCGAAGCCTTCGAGCGCGCGGCGCCCGCGGCGCGCTTCATGACGGTGGACGAGTTGCTGGGCCGCGGGCGGCCCCTCCAGCAGGCCGAGCAGGCCTATCTATGGCTCGGGCACATCGGCCGAGCGCAGGCGTCGGAGCTCCGCGCCGCCATGCGTGCCGTCGGCAGCGACGCGCCGACCGAGGCGCGTGCCGCGCTCCGCTCCGTGGTGGCGCGCATGCGGCGCGCCCGCGCGGCCCAGGATCACATCCAGCGCAACGTCACACCGAAGCTGGCGTTCGAGGACCTCGCGCTCCGGCCGGCCGACGGCGGCCCGGCCCGGTGACGGACGAATCGTCCACTCCGATTCGCTACGTCATCGGCCTGCGCACGCGGCGCAACGGCCCCGTGCTGTGGTGCGACCCGGGCGATCTCACGCCGACGGTCGGCCAGCGGCTCGTCATAGCCACCGAGGACGGCGAGCGAACCGCGCGCGTCGCCGTGGGCCCCACGGCAGTTCCCCCCGGAGTTGCCGTTGCACCGCTGCGCGTGTTCAGACCCGCGGAAGCCGCCGCCGATTCACCCGAAGACATCGCCGCCGTGCGCGTGGACGCGGTCGAACAGACCCGGCGACACGAAGCGCCTCCCGTCAGCACCGGGCGAGTCGCGCGGCTCATCAACCGGCTTCTCGCCGTGCGCCGACGCCATCCCGGCGCCACGCCGCCCCTGGTCGATCTCGGCCAAGCGTTCCCCGGCGACGATTCGGAGAATCCCGCCGCCGGCTGACCCGGCGGCCTGAAATCACCTACACGTCGTAGTAGAGCATGAACTCGTACGGGTGCGGCCGCAGGTTCACCTCGTCCGCCTCGACGGTGCGCTTGTAGTCCAGCCAGGTGTCGATCAGGTCCTGCGTGAACACGCCGCCTTCCCGCAGAAACGCGTGGTCGGCTTCCAGCGCGTCCAGCACCTCGTAGAGCGACCCAGGCACCGACTGCACCTTCGCGGCCTCCTCCGGCTCCAGGTCGTACAGGTCGAGGTCCACCGGGTCCGGGGGCTCGATCTGGTTGCGAATCCCGTCCAGGCCGGCCATCAACATGGCCGCGCACGCGAGGTAGGGGTTCGCGCTTGGGTCCGGCGGGCGGAACTCGACGCGCCGTGCCGCCGGGCTCGGCGAATATGCCGGGATGCGCACGCACGCGCTCCGATTGCGCTGGGAGTACACCAGGTTGACCGGCGCCTCGAATCCGGGCACCAGTCGCCGGTACGAGTTCGTGGTGGGCGCGCAGAACGCCAGCAGCGCCGGGGCGTGCCGCAGCAGGCCGCCGATGTAATGCCGGGCCGTCTCGCTCAGCAGCGCGTAGCCGTCTGCGTCGTAGAACAGGTTGCTCCCGTTCTTCCACAAGCTCTGGTGCACGTGCATGCCCGATCCGTTGTCGCCGAATATCGGCTTGGGCATGAACGTCACGGTGTAGCCGTGCTGCCGCGCCACGTTCTTGACGATGTATTTGAAGAGCATCATCTGATCGCCGATCTTCGTCAGCGGGCCGTAGCGGATATCGATCTCGGCCTGGCCACCGGTGGCCACTTCGTGGTGGTGCAGCTCGACGTCGATGCCCACGTCCATCAGCGCCAGCGTCATCCGCGAGCGCAAGTCCTGCAGTTTGTCGGTTGGTGGGACGGGAAAGTAGCCCCGCTTGTGCAGCGGGCGGTGCCCCAGATTGGGCCCGTGGGCGTCGTCCGCGCCCGAGTTCCAAATGCCCTCTTCGGAGTCGATGAAGTAGAAGGCCGCGTGGGCGGTTTGATCGAACCTGACGCTGTTGAGGATGAAGAACTCCGCTTCCGGCCCCCAGTAGCTCACGTCCGCGATGCCGCTATCGATGAGATGCTGCTCGGCTTTCTGCGCCACGTGCCGCGGATCGCGCGAGTACGACTCGCCGGTCACCGGGTCCTGGATGCTGCCCGTGAGCACCAGCGTGGGCACTTCCAGCGTGGGGTCCACGAAGGCCGTCGTGGGGTCGGGCATCACCAGCATGTCGCTTTCATGGATCTGCTGGAACCCACGCACGCTCGATCCGTCGAACCCCAGGCCTTCCGCGAACACGTCCTCGTCCAGCTTGTCCAGCGGGATCGAAAAGTGCTGCCACGTGCCCGGGAGATCGGTAAAGCGAACGTCGACGATGCGGCAGTCGGCGTCCCTCGCTTTGCGAAGGGCCGACTGGACGAGGTCTGCTTGTGAGGCGTCTGCCATCTCGACTTGTCCTCCCTGTCCGAGCGCCGTGCGCTCGACCAAACAAAAAAACGCCCAGCAGCGGCGACGCTGCATGGGCGCGATCCCGCCCGCCGCGCCAGCTTTGGCGTTGCGCGGGCACCGTCCATCGACGGCCTTGAATTGTAGGCGGCGGCGCTCCGCTTCTGCAACGCTCTGTCAGCCCAGCGGTCCAGTTGACCAACGGTGGCCGGCGGCGCACGCTGGCCCCGCCTCAAACAACAGGCATCTGACCGTGGCTTTGGTGCGGCCCTCATAATGTGGCGGCTGGCGCTGACGATTTTCACCACGATTGCCCTCGTCGCGCGCCTTATCGCCCGCAGTCTCTGGCGTGGACTCTCGCTGGTGGCTCGGGCGCTCGGAATCACCGGTCGTTCGGTGATCCGTGCCCTCTGGCGTGGATTCATCCTGATGGCTCGGGCGCTCCGCATCATCGGTTTCTCCCTGCTCCGTGCCCTCTGGTGGACTATCCGCGTGGGCGTGCCAGCGCTTGGCCGGGGTGCCCGCGGCGTGGGCCGACGTGTTTGGCCTAGGCTGGTGTTCGCCTTCGCCCTGCTTGGCTACGGGGCGACCCGCGCCGGGACCTGGGTGCGGCGGAAGATCAGCCGCACGAACGACTCGCCAGGACCCCCCAAACCCCATGGGGCCGCCGGCGGTGCAGCCGAGCCAGCGGCAGAATGACCCACTGCCGACGCGGCGCCCCACCCTGCCGGCCATTCCGCAGACCGTGAGGAATCTCGAGCGTCCAGCCTCGAGGCCACGGGTGCAGGTCTAGTAATTCGGAGTCGAAGAAAACGCCCGAACACGTAAAAAAACTCCCGGCGCCAAGATCGCCTCGCGGCTCGGGGTGCGAAGCCATCAACGGGAACGAGGATCCGACCGGCGCTGACGTTGACCAACGGTGGCCGACAGCGCACGCTGGCACGCAGGAGGTGCAACGCATGTCAGAGTCCGCCAAAGCTACCGTCGGGCAGTTCGCCCGGGGCGTATCCGGGCTGGCCACGCTGGCCGTGCTGGTCGCCACCGTCGTCATCGTGCTGCTCGGCGCGTTCAGCGTCGTCGAGATGGAAGGGGTCGTCCTCGAGGGGACGGCGCTCGCCTACGTGGTCGCGGTTGGGACCTTCGCGCTAAGTCCGATCGTTGCCGTCGGCATAGTCGCCGTCAGCCTCTTCAACGCCATCGGCATCATCGCCATCGGCGCCGGGTCGGCCAGCGGCATCATTGCCATCAGCGGGGGCGACGCCCAGGGCATCATCGCCATCAGCGCCGGCGGACGGGCGAACGGCACGCTTGTCGGCATTGGCGACGAAGCCCGGGGCTTCTTCACCGTGGCCTATTCGGGCCGAACGGCCAAGGCGTTCGGCAACTGGCCCCCCTGGCCGGGCGCCCAGACTTCGGCCGACTAGAGGCGCGCCGACCAGGGCGGCCACAAGGGCCGTTCCTACATCGAATACTCAGGCCCGGTGGCCCAGGCTGCGCGCAGCCTGGGAGACCCAACCGCAGCAGGTCCCAGCCAGCCGTGCGTTAGGGTTGGTCGGCACATTCTGCGAAGAGGTGGCGAAGCCGCGTGCAGCGCTGGGCAGGGTGGCTCCGTGGCCAATTCGGCGTGGCGCTGGGCGTGGTCGGCGCCCTGGCGGTGCCGGTGGTGGGCATCGTCGTGCTGCGCTTTCTCTTTGCCGGCCCGCCGATCGATCTGGCGACGGCGGCCGTTCCGCCGAGCGTCAGTGCGCCGGTCGTGCCGCGACCGGCCATCACGTCGCCCGAAGGCGCCCCTACGGTCATGCCGTTGGTGACGCCGACGCCAACGCCCACGCCCAGGCCGGCGGCGACGCCCACTCCAACGCCCGCGCTCAACCGTAGCGTCAATGCCACCGACGGCCTCAACGTCCGGGTCGAGCCAACCGTCCGGGCGGCGGTCATCCGGGTGCTGCTCTACCAGACGGAAGTGCGGCTCACCGGCGGCCAGCGAACCTCAGAAGGCCTCATTTGGGTCGAGCTGGAGCCCGACGGCTGGGTGCAGGCGCGCTACCTGGATCCCTGACGGCGCCGGTATTCGTCACTCCCGCGTCCCCAGCGCGGCCAGGATGCCGCGCGCCTTGTCCGACGTCTCGTCGAACTCGAGGTCCGGGTCCGAGTCGGCCACGATCCCCGCGCCCACGTCCAGGCTCGCGTGCCCGTCGGCCAGCTGCAGCGTCCGAATAGCCACGCTGGCGGTCAGCGCCCCATCGAATCCGAGCCGAAACACGGTCCCGCAGTAAACGCCGCGTCGCTCCGGCTCCAGCTCGTCGATGATCTCGATGGCGCGCAGCTTCGGCGCGCCGGTCACGGAGCCGCTCGGCGCGCATGCGCGGAGCAGGTCCACTGAGCTGGCCCCAGCCGCCAGTTCCCCGCGGACGACCGACACGAGCTGCCAAACCGTGGGGTGGGGCTCTGCCGACCACAGGATCGGCGCCCGCACGGTTCCGGGCGCACAGACCCGCCCAAAGTCGTTGCGCATCACGTCCACGATCATCACGTTCTCCGCGCGATCCTTGGCGCTGGCGCGCAACGCGCGAGCCCGGCGCTGGTCCTCCGCCGGGTCCTGGCTGCGAGGTCGAGTTCCCTTGATGGGACGCGCCACCGCCTGGCGGCCCTCGCTGCGGATGAAGAGCTCCGGCGAGGCGCTCACGACGTCGATCGGGCCCGCCCGAATGAGCGCGCCGAATGGCGCCGGATGTCGGTTCACGAGCTGTTGGTACATGTCGAGGCTCGACGCCTGGCACTGAAACCTGAGACGCCGCGCCAGGTTGACCTGGTAGCAATCGCCCGCCGCGATGTAGTCCAAGATCCGCCGCACCCGTTCGCCATAAGCCGCGCGATTGAGATTGGAGGTGACGCCGAACGCGCGCACCTCACGAGGACTGGTCGGCGGCGCCGCGAGTCGTGAGCGAGCCTCGTCCACGAGCCGTTGCGGATCGCGCCCGAAGCGGCTGGTGGCCGCCACCCAGCATTCGCCGGTGGCCTCGTCCCGCGCGATCACGCGGTCGTAGACGCCGGCCCAGAGATAGCCTGCCGGCGCCGGGGCGTGGGGCACGCGCAGGGTCTCGAGCGCGAACACGGCGTCGTACGCCAGATAGCCGATGGCGCCGCCGCTGAAGGGCGCGGGCCAGTCCGGGTGACGATCGTCTGGTCCAATCAGCGCCTCAAGCTCGGCAAACCCATCGCCGCCGTCCGCGTCCCACACGAGGCATTGCGGCGGGTCGGCCGCCAGATAGGTCCAACGCCCGTTGGCGCCTGGGCCGCCGTCAAGCACGGCCAAATGCGGCAGGTCGTCGAAGCTTGACGCGCATTCCCGCAGCGGAGGCACGGCGCCAATGGCCGCCATCCGCCACCTCGCGGTATCGGGCGCGCTAGCGCGGCGTGTCGTAGCTAGCAATCAGGTCGTAATAGGGCTTTCGGACCAGGTATTCGCCGGGTCCGAGCCGCTCGGGCCCCGGGGAGGGCACCGCCGTCAGTTGCAGCGCCTCGACGCCCGGGCGTCCGCGCTTGGCCCAGGCGTCGATCGACGCGGCCAGTCGCGTGTGGGCGCCGTCGCCGCCGTAGACCACGACGCCCGCCGTGCCCCAACCGTCGCTCGACGTCATGATGCTCGCCAGCGACTCGGATTTGCGGTCCAGCAGCGCGATGCCGCGCACGCGGCCGTCACTGGCTTCGGTCACGAATGCGTCGCTATTCGTCAGCAGCACGTAGGCCGCCGCCCCCCAGGCAATGGACACTTCGTCGCGCACCTGGCGCTTGTGGCGAAACACGCGCGTCAATACGCCCGCGGGAAACTCGTCCGGCGATTCCCAAACGAATCGCAGCTTGGGCCGCACCGGCAATCGAAACGTGGCGCTGGCGGCCGCGGCGGACCCGCGCAGCGATAGAAAGCTGCACGCCCGCATCGACTCGGCGACCAAACGCATCCCGTGCTTGCGAAACGCCGGCGTGAGGAACGGCAGCCCCTTGACGTTCATGGGACCCACCAGCAACCCGCCGTCGACGAGCTGCTCGGTCCATGACGGCGAGATGACCGGCGTCGCCGCGCTCAGCTCGATCCGGTCGTACGGAGCCCATTCCGCGGCGCCGTAGAACCCATCGCTCGTGTGGACGTTCACCGCCCCGTAGCCGACCCGGCGCAGCGCCTGGCGGGCGCGCCGGGTCAGGTCGTCGTCGATGTCCATTGTGGTCACGCGGCCGCTCGGTCCCACCAGTTCCGCCAGCAGCGCGGCGTTGTATCCGGTGCCGGTGCCGATCTCCAGCACGCGCATGCCCTCGCCAACCTGCAACTGCTCCAGCATCACCACGATCGCGGACGGCTGGGAAAGGGTGCTCAGCAATTCGTCGTCGGCATACTTCACCGGCACCACCGTGTCCTGGTACGAATGTTCGACGGAGGCTTCCGGCACGAATACGTGCCGCGGAACGGCTCGCAGAGCGGCGATGATGCGGGGATCGCGTAACGTGGCCTCATGCGCCAGCTTCTGAACCAGCGCCTCGCGAAGGCGCGCACTCTGACGGGTGTCGTGCGCCGGCGCCGCGGGCTCCTCCGCCATGGCGCCCCCCGCGCCGGTCCGTTGGGCATCGCGCATGGGTTCCCCCTGCCGAATCCTAGCGCTCGCGGCGGTCGGCCGTGAACCTTCCCGCCGGCAAGCTGCCGCCCGAGCTGCTCCGCCAGTTTCTGCGTGGGGTGCCCGCCCCGCCGCCCGACGTGGTCCTCGGTGCGGCTGTTGGGGAAGACGCCGCCGTGCTGGATCTCGGCGGCGATGAGCTCCTCGTCGCCGCGTCCGACCCGATCACCTTCGGCAGTGCCCAACTTGCCCACGATTTGCTCGCGGTCAACGAGAACGACCTCGTCACCACCGGCGCGCGCCCCCGCTGGCTGGTGGCCACGCTGCTGCTGCCGGAAGGCATCGACGCGGACGGCGCGCGCGAGCTTCTGGACGACCTCGTGCAGGCGGCGCGAGCGCGCGACGTGGCGCTGGTTGGCGGACACACGGAGATCACCGTGGGCTTGGACCGCCCCATGGCCATCGGCTGCCTGCTGGGCACGGTGCCCAGGGATGGCGTCGTGCGAACGTCGGGCGCGCGCGTCGGCGACGCGGTCATCCTCACCGGCGGGGTCGCCATCGAGGGCACGGCCATCCTGGCCGAGGAGCATGCGCCGGCGCTGCGGGCACGCGGGGTCGCGCCGGAGGTCATCGCTGCCGCCGCTGAGCTGCGCCGACACCCGGGCATCGCGGTGCGCCGTGCCGCCGAAATCCTGTTGCAGGAACGAGCCTCCGTGCACGCCATGCACGATCCGACCGAAGGCGGCGTGGTCACGGCGTTGCACGAGCTTGCCGAGGCCGCGTGTGTGGGTCTGGCGATCAACCGAGCGGCAATCCCCGTCTACCCCGAGTGTCGGGTCATCTGCGACGCCCTGGGCCTCGAACCGCTCGGACTCATCGCGTCCGGCGCTCTGGTGGCCGTGGTCGACCCCGCCGCCGCCGATCGCGCCGTCGCCAGGCTGCGGCGCGCCGACGTCGACGCGGCGCGCATCGGGTGGATCGTGGACCGCGACGCCGGAACGACATTTGCCGCGGACGGCGCCGCGACCCCGCTGCCCACGTTCGCCCGCGACGAGCTGGCGCGCTATCTCGAATCGATCTAGCTTGCCGCGAGCTACGATCGGCGTCGCCGAGCCGTGGCGCCGAATTCGCGAGGACCGATGACCCGGGGACCTATCGAGCTGCGCAGCGACACCATGACGCTGCCCACCGACTCCATGCGCCGGGCGATGGCCCAGGCCGAGGTGGGCGACGACGTGTCCCGCGAGGACCCCACCGTCAACCAGCTCGAGGAGTACGTCGCCGAGCTGTTCGACAAGCCGGCCGCGCTGTTCGTGACCAGCGGCACGCAGGGCAACGCCTGCGCGCTCATCACCCACTGCCGCCCGCGGGACGACGTGATCGCCGAAGAACGGGCCCACCTGGTGATGTGGGAGGTCGGCGGCTGGGCCTCGTTGGCGGGCGTCACCATGACCACCGTGCGCGCCCCGCGCGGCGTGCTCACCGCCGAGCTCATCGAGTCGGCGGTCAAGCCGCGGGACGTGCACCTGGCCACCTCGCGACTGGTGTGCGTGGAGAACACCCATAACGGCGCGGGAGGCGTGTGCATCACCCCCGAAGCCATGGCCGAGATAGGGCGCGCCGCCCGCGCGCACGGCTTGCTGGTCCACGTGGACGGCGCGCGCATCTTCAATGCCGCCGCGGCGCTCAACACGCCGGTCAGCGACCTCGCCAGGGAAGCCGACAGCGTGCAGTTCTGCCTTTCCAAGGGACTCGGCGCGCCGGTCGGGTCGCTCCTGGTCGGGTCCGAGGCGTTCATCCACGAGGCCCGGCGCGTGCGAAAGATGCTGGGCGGAGGCATGCGGCAGGCGGGCGTGATTGCCGCGGCGGGTCTCGTCGCCCTCGAGGAGACGCCGCCCAAGCTCACCCAGGACCACGCCAACGCGCGACTCCTCGCCGAGATCGTGAGCGATGCGCCGGGCCTCACCGTCGAGCTGGACGATCTCGAGACCAACATCGTCTTCTTCGACGTGGACCCGGCCATGGCGACGTCGGTCGAGTTCGCCCAACGCGTTGAGGATCGCGGGGTACGCGTCATTGGCTTTGAGGGAACCCCGAGCTGCCGCGCCGTCACGCACCATCAAGTGAGCGAGGCGGACGTGCGCTACGCCGGCGACGTGATTTGCGACGTGGCGGCTGAACTGGCGGACGCTAGCGCATGAGCGATGATTGGCCTCCCGTTCGTGGTGAGCTTGTCGAACCACGCCCTTCGACAAGCGCAGAGCCTGCCCTGAGTACCGAAGGGGCGAACGGACCCGCAGCCCCTCGCCTGTGAACCATGACCAGCTAGCCCGACTATCCCCCGACGCGCGCAGGTCGAGGCCGAGACGCGCGACTACTACCGCGCCCGCGCCGATGAGTTCGAGGACTGGTATCGCCGTCTCGGGAGCTACAAGCACGGTCCCGAGCCGGACGCGGTCTGGGCCGGCGAGCTCGGCGAGCTGGAGCGATTCATCGAGCCGCTCAGGGACCAAACGGTCCTTGAAGTGGCAGCCGGCACCGGCTGGTGGACGCGCCGTCTGGCCCAGCGCAATCGCGTGATCGCCACCGACTACGCCCCCGAGATGATCGCCCGTGCTCGGTGCATTGCCGGTCCCTCGGATACCGTTGAGCGCTGTCGGGCCGACGCCTACCGTTTGCCGGTCGCCGACGGCGCCGTCGATGCGTGCTTCTTCGGATTCTGGCTCAGCCATGTGCCGGTGAGCCGGGCCGTCGAGTTCATGCGCGAGGCGCGGCGCGTCGTGCGGCCCGGGGGTGAGCTCTGGCTGCTCGACTCGCGTCAAAGCCGCACCAGCGGCCACCACGGGCAGCAAGTCGTGGGGTCGAAGGTCCAGCAGCAACGCCGGAACCTCAAGGACGGCAGCGTCTTTGATATCTGGAAGATCTATTGGTCGCCGCTCGATCTGCGGTTTCTCTTTGGCCTGGTGTGCGATCAGGTCGAGGTCGCCACGACCGAGCAGTACTTCGTCATGGCGCGGGGTCGCGTGGCCGGAGGCGTAGGTGTGGTGCTCGCAAGCCGGGTTAACAGCTGTCCCACACGCGAAACCTGTCGGATGAGCTGTCCGCGGCGAGCTCGGGGTCACGTCGAGCCTGGCGAAGGGGCGAACGGACCCTGTGGGCCAGCTAGCCCCGGTAGGGCTTGTGGAGGTTGCTCGTCGCCCACCGACATCCCGCAAGCCGCCAGCGGCGTGAGTGCCAGCACGGCGGCGAGACACGCGGCGATGAGCCGCCGGCCGTGGGGCCGCGGCCTTCGGGCGTTCGGCTCCGAGCTACGCCGCCGCGGCCTTCTCGATCTCCTCCAGCAGCGCAAAGTCCTTCTCCGTCACCCCGCCCGCGTCGTGCGTCACCAGCGTGAAGGTGATGCGGCGGTAGTTGATGAACATGTCCGGATGATGATCGGCGGCCTCGGCCGGACCGGCGATATCGTTGACCAGCCGCACCACGTCCATGAACCCCGGCAACTCGAACTTCTTCACCAGCGCACCGTCCTGATACGCCCATCCCGGATGGTTGAGCAGCCGCTGCGCGATCTCGGCGTCGGCAATCACCGCCATGTGCCTTCTCCCGGCAAGTCTCGGCTCCCCAGTGTCGCCGCCCCGGCAGGCCCCGCCAAGCCGTGCGGCAATTGCGGCCGGGGGCAGCGCACGACGTACGTGCGCTGCTAGCGCATCACGGGCGTTCCTGACGCCCCGGACCGTGGCATTCCCGTCGGGCAGTCGTGTTGTCCACGGGCGGAATCCAAGCACTGTCCGCTGGCTGGTAAGGTCGTAGCGTCGCCAATTCAGCATGCGCTCTGGGGCATGGACGCTGGCGGAAAGGTGATGTCCACCACCCTGCTCAAGTTGTCAGGCACTGGACCTCAGGTGCAATCGTGCCGCCTATGCACGTAGCCTACGAGGGCATCTACGACGCGCCGACCGCGGCCCGCTACCTGCTTGCCGCCCGCGGTGCCAATGAGGCATATCCGGTTACGTCGCGACACCTGATCCGCTGGGTGCGCAAGGGGCTAGTGCATCCGGACCTTGCGATAGTCCCTGGCCGCGGCTTGACCGTCGCATTCGAAGACTTGATCTCCATGCGAGTGATTGCCGCGCTGCGCGCAGCCGGCGTGTCCTGGCCAAAGATTCACGCCGCCGAGGAGTGGCTCCGTGACCGCACCGAACATCAGCGTCCGTTTGCGACGGAGCAACTGTGGACTGAGCGTTCGGATGTACTCACAGAGTTGGGCGACAAGCTCATCGCCGCTAGCAGATACGGGCAGCTGGCCATGGAGATGCTGCGGGAGTACCTCATTCCGGTCAGCGGATTACGTTTCGAAGACAAAGTTGCCAGAAGTTGGGAACCACGTCCCTACGTGGTACTCGAGCCTGCCGTTCAGTTTGGCGAGCCCTGCATCAGGGACACGCGGATTCCGACCCGCGCAGTCTGGGGCCTGGTGCGCGGTGGGGACCCGGAGTGGCTGGTGATGCAGTCGTATGGGCTTACGCAGGACGAGTTGACGGCTGCCCTGGCATGGGAGGAAAAAGTCGCCGCCTGACAGCCTGCTGGAACCTGGCGGCGAACCGCTGCTCGTGGTTGACGAGTCACTAAGTCCAAACGTGGGGCGGGCACTTCGCAAGGTTGGGTTTCGCGTAGCACTGGTTAGCGAGATCGACGAGTTCCAAGGCGTACGGCGCGTCACCGACGACAAACTGATCCCGTGGATGGGGGATCGCCATGCGGTCTGGATTCACGCCGACGACAACGCGAAACGGGAACACAAGAAGCTGCTATTGGCGCATGCGGTGCGGACGCTCTGGGTATACCGCCCAAAGGGAATGATGAGCAGTCGCGAGCAACTGAGGGCACTCAGCTACGTGCTCGATGACTTTCTTGAACGGCTCAGGGCTCAGCCGCGCAAACGCCACTATGCGCTGCGCATCATCCACGGTGCTCCGCAGCGGACGCGCATTCAACTCAAAGCGTTCGAGCTCTAGCCCGCGCTACCCCAACCCCGTCTGCCCATACCTGCTTCTGCGAGTTGCATCACGTTCAACATTTGGCGCTTGGCGTTCTTGATTTGGTGGCTGCGTCAGCTCGAATGCCATAGCGATGAAGTCGTTATATTGCTCTTCTAACGGTTCCGACGGTCGATCTCTCTTACTCCCCCCGACCAGATACGCTTAAGGATAGGTGAGATCGTCCCTGACCAGTGGATGGCCAGATAGTGCTTGGCTCTCGTAGTGGCCAGATAGAGCATCTTCTGATTGAAGAGGGCGTCGCTAAAGGATTCATTGACTCCCAATACAATGACTGCATCATACTCCAGCCCGCGTACGTCCGGGATGCGGGCCAGCACGGTTCGAGCCGTGCTATGGCGATCCTGTCCGATCAGCACCACGTCATGTTGCCCGGAGGCGGTGCAGTAGTCGCGGAACCTATTCAGATTCCTGGGGTCGCGGGCCAGAATGGCAATGCGGGCGCCGGCCATATCTGGCAGCGAACGGACCTGTTCCAGATCATTGACGACGCATCGGTACATTCCGAAATTGTTGGAGTGCCGGTGATACTCGACACGAGATCCTTCTCGGTCGAAGGGTGTTGGCGCGGGCAGATTCTTTTCGAACAGTCGGAGGATTCGATTGTTGAAGCGCGTGATGTATTTGTTGGCCCGGTATGACAATTGGGCGTACTGCACCCGGGTGTCGGCCCGACCCAACACGCGGTCCAGCGCCCGCCACTGGTGAATGCCTCGGTACGGGGTGAGCCGTTGCGCCGTGTCCCCGAGCACCGTGAACCAGTTATTCGTGGAGGCAAAGCTTAGCAGTTTGAATTCGATCGGTGAGATATCTTGGGCTTCATCGACCACGATGTGCCGGTAACGGCGACCGATGGTCCCGTTCAGAAGATGGTCAAGGTAGGTCACTGCGCCGATATCCGAGTCTTGGATGCCCTTGTCCAGCATCCGACGGGCCGACTCGCGTAGGGCCTGAGCTTCCTCCGAGGACAGGCTAGTGCGGGGCATACGGCGCAACGTTTCCGAATCCTCCATGGCTGCTGCGTATTCCGTTCGCGCGTCAAAGCGCGGCCAAGCCTCGGCGCACCATTCAGCTACCCAGCTTTCTGCGGCGCGTTGTTGCCGCTCCGCATCATCGGTGGAAACTCGTTTGCCAGAGAAGGCTCTGGCCAGGATTTGTCTCGCCACGAGCCGAAGGAAAGTCTGTCGTCGACTATTCAATCCGGCTCTCCCATACGAGTCAGCGAGTGCGGCCTTGACACTTTGGCCTATGTCTTCACGCGTCACATCGACGCGAATCGCATAGTCCAACTCGATAGACCCTGACGAGATACTTCGGCACTTCCTTCTGATCGACTTCGTCAAATTGCCGACGTGCTTATCCAGCGCATCGGCCATCGCAAGCGATCCTTTGAATGACTCGACTCGTTCGTTGAAGTTTTTCAATTCACCGCGTTGCAGCAGACATTCCAAATGTCACTGCCAACCCTGCGAATCCGAAGCTGCGCTGTTTGCTGATCTCGAAGCCAATCCTGAAAGGTAATCTGTCGCACACGTTGCCGTACACCCAGCGTGGGCAGCACATCGCCGGCATAGTCCAGGAATGCCTTTGAAGGCCCGATGAAAAGAGTCGTCTCTGGCGCGGGCCGCTTTGTTGCATCGATGTCGTTGAAGGGTGACAGTAGATAGGCGATACGGTGAAGGCCGATCTCCGACTTGCCGCTGCCGGGAGCGCCCTGCACGATGAGCGCCGGGTCTTCCTGGTTGGCAATGGCCTCGTATTGGTCCGGCTCAATAGTCTCGATGATGACCTGTAGCTGCGCTTCCTCGCCGCCTGTGCTGCTCAGCACCTCGGCAAGAGCCGATGTTCCGGCTTTGGTGGGTGTGGGGAGTGCTCTTCGATAAAGGTCATTCAGCTCGATAAGTTGCTGATTGTGAATCCGCAGAAATCTCTTCAGATCTACCCTGACATGTATATATCGATCTTCCCTAATTCTTATTCCGTCTTGTAGAACTTTATAACCGGAGTCGTTGGTGTAATATAGTCGAGCCACCGGTGCAGTCCATGCCGCGAATTGAATGCGGTCCGATGTAGACTATTCTCATCTCGGATTCAGATTCTGTATTGCTAACATCTACAAAGTCAATGCGGCCAAAATATGGCTGCTCTAAGGCCGATGTCAGATCAATCTGGTCTTTCTCGAACTGCGTTCGAAGGGCGGCGGCGGCAGCCCGATCCGCAGTTGGTGTATGGCCGAGCTTCTCCAACCTGATCTGTTCAGCCTCAATGCAGTGGAGTACCCGTTCCAGCTTTTTGCGCTCCTCGACGTGGGCGTCCTCCATACTCTCACTGATGCTTTCTACTTGCGTCATATGTCCCTCTCTGGCGCTGCCGCCTTGACACCGGATTCCCGACCTTCGGCGGCTTTGGATCGGTGAGGCAGTGAAAGCAAGCTTACCCACGGCCGTGCGACCCGGCACTAAATCCGTATGCGCAGGTCGGGGCGTGTCAGGCTGGCACGTCGGCCATCGTGACCGCACTGGCCCCGTCGGACGTCGGGTCGCCGCTGAGGCGCACGCGCTTTCCCGGTGTGCAAGTGTGTCCATTCGAGGCCGTTGGTGTAGATGAGATTGGGCAAGTTCTTGAAGTTTTTCCACTGGTCGTGGTCGTGGCCCCGGAAACTCTTGGGACCCGCACCGCGGTCATGTGCCTTCAACTCGATGTGCCGGGTCAGCACTCCGTGCACGCCGACACCAAGATTACGGCCGGCCGAGCACGTGGGCGGCGCGGGACTCGGTCTTGGCGAGCACGCCGAGCCGCCCCAACGCTAAGCCGGACGCTTCGACAAATGGACGAATCAGAGTTGGTCTTCCGGATCGCCGGGCATAAGGCTTGCGTACGCCTGCGTGAGGTTCCGGGCGAGCGTCTGGAGGGCGCGATGCAGGCCTTCTCCGGTAGCAGGGACAGCTTGAGCGTCGCCATGAAGTCGCCGCGGGTCTCGCGCCGGATGCTGCGAGGCTAGTGTGTCACGCGGGGCGCGGCGGCTTCGGCGATCGGCGGTGTGTTCCCCCTCAGTACCGGATACGGAGGTGAGGGTGCAAATGAGGGATATCGCAACGCCTATACTCTGGCTCCCGTGAACGCACTCGCCATTCTTCGCCGTGCGTCGCTGGACCAGCCGCTCGCATGAGGGTGCTCATCACGGGCGCGGCCGGCATGTACGGCATCACCCTCACGCGCCGGCTCCTGGCCGACGATCCGCGCGCCGAGGTGATCGGCGTCGACAATTTCTCGCGTCAATACCCCGGCCAGGACCCGCTCACGGTTGAGGCGGCGCGCTGCGACCGTCTGACGGTCGAGCCGGGCGACTTCGCGGACCTTTCGACATCGCGTCTGGAAGCCATGGCGCCCGATGCCGTGGTGCACTACGCGGCCCGGATCTCGGTCCCCGAGTCCATGGACGATCCAGCCGGATACTTCGCCGGCAACGAGCAGGGGACGTTTCGCTTCGCCCATGCCATTGCCGGCATGCGGCGGCCGCCGCTGCTCATCTATGCGTCGTCGCCCGAGGTCTACGGCGCGCCCGTGCGCGTCCCGATGGATGAGTGGCATCCGCTGCAGCCGCGGTCGGTCTACGCCGCCAGCAAGGTGGCCGGCGAAATGCACTGCCTGGCGATCCATCGCTGGTGGGGACATCCCGTCGTCGTGATTCGCAACTTCAACACGTTTGGACCCCATCAGAACCTCGTCGGATATCCGGCCGTCATTCCCGCCTTCATCGTGCGCGCGCTGCGTGACGAGCCGCTGCGGGTGGAGGGCGGCGGGGCGCAGACCCGCGATTTCATGTACATCGACGACGCGGTCGATGCCTATGCGCGCGTGCTAGCCGCCGGCCCGCGCTTGGCGGGCTCGGTCTTCAACATCGGCACCGGACGCGAGACGTCGATCCGCGACGTGGCCGAGCTGGTCGTGCGCGTGACGGGTTCAAAGAGCGCCGTGGAGGTCATGCCCGGGCGCCGCAGCGACCTGCCGGCGCTCTGCGCGGACACCGGCCGCATCGAGCGCGAGCTCGGCTGGCGCGCCGAGACGCCGCTGGCCACGGGCATCGCGCGCATGGCGGCCTGGCTGCGGGAGGTCCACGGCTGAGCGCGCTGGTAACCGGCGGCGCCGGCTTCATCGGGCGGCATGTGGTGGCCGAGTTGCTGCGGCGCGGGCAGCCGGTGCGCGTGCTCGACAACCTGTCGCGCAGCCGCTCCGCGAGCCTCGACGCCTGCGCGGGCGATCCGGCGTTTCTCGGGCTGGCCGAAGGAGACGTCACCGACGCCGACGCCGTGAACACCGCCGTGGTGGGCGTGGACGTGGTCTATCACCTGGCGGCCGACGTAGCGGTCGGCGCCAGCGTGCGCGACCCGACCGGCGCCATGCGCGCCAACGTGCTCGGCACGCTGGTTGTGGCCGAGGCCGCCCGCCGCCGAAACCTGCGCCTCGTCCTCGTGAGCACGTGTCACGTATACGCGGCTGCCGACGCGCCGCTGGCGGAAGACGCCGCGGCGATCCCCGCCTCGCCCTACGCCGCCTCGAAGCTCGCCGCCGAAGTCATCGTCCAGAGCTACGCGCGGACCTATGGACTGCGACTCACCACGGTGCGACCGTTCAACGTCTATGGCCCCTGGCAGCTGGACGACGCCGAGGGCGGCGTGGTTGCGCGCTTTCTGAGCCGCGACCTGACCGGCGGGTCGCTCGAGGTGCATGGCGATGGGGCGCAGACCCGGGACTTTGTGTACGTGGACGACTGCGCCCGCGGCATCGTTGACGCCGCGATCGAGCCGGCGGTGGGCCGCACCCTGAATCTCGCCTCCGGCGCCGAAACCTCGATCGCCCAGCTTGCGCGCCTGATCGCGGGCGATCCCAATCGCGTCCGCCACGTGCCCCACCCGCATCCCGAGGCTGAGGTCGCTCGGTATATCGGCGACGCGGCACTGGCCCGAGAAGTGCTTGGATGGATTCCGCGCGTGGACCTGGCCGAAGGGCTTGAACGGACGCGCGCGTGGTTCGCCGACCGTGGCCGAAGTGCGGCCGAGTCGAACTCTATGATGGAATAGGCGACCCCGCCGCCCCGCATAACGCTCGACAAAGCCCTGCGTTACGACGCTGGCAGGACCGCCGCCCTGGACGTGGATACCGCATCGCCCGAGGAGCACCTCGAAGCACTCATTGAGGCCGCCATGCGTCTCGACCGCGAGGCGTTCGGCGAGCTGTACCGACTCTTTGCGCCAAAAATTCAGCGGTTTATCGCCTATCAGACCCGCGACCGCGTCCTGGCCGAGGACCTCACGAACCAAACGTTCATCCGGGCGATGGATGCGATCGCCCGCTACGAGCACCGCTCGACGGGCGAATTCACGGCCTGGCTATACCGCATCGCCAAGAACGTGGTGGTCGACCACTGGCGCGCCGCGCGCGACACGGTGCCGCTTGAAGAGGGCCTGCTCTCGAACTCCGCCGACACCTTGGATTCCCAGTTCGACGCCATCTCACGGCGGGAGGAGTTGCGCAAAGCCATGCGGCACCTCACCGACGATCAACGCGAGGTCGTGACCTATCGATTCGCGCTGGGCTTGAGCCACGCCGAAATCGGCCGGCTGATGGACCGTAACGAGCCAGCCGTGCGCGCGTTGCAATTTCGGGCGATAGCCACGCTGCGCAACGTTCTTCAGGGGGACTCGGCATGAGCCAGGAACTCCAGGCTGCCTTCGAGGCGAGCCTGGACCGCGTGCAGCGTGGCGAGGCCTCGCTCGACCAGGTGCTGCGCGATTACCCCGAGATTGCCGCGGATCTGCGCGGCTTGTTGGTGGTCGCGCTCGACCTGCAGGCCATGGCACCGCCGCCAATGACGCCGGCCGAGATGGCCCGTGGACTCGCGCTGATGGACCAAGAGCTGCGGCGGCGCGCCGCCGCGCCGCCCCGACCGCAGCCTTCGCTGTGGGATCGACTGGTCCCGCGCCTGCCGCGTCTCGCGCCCGTGCGCATGGCCGGCGTCGTGGCCGCGGTCGCGGTGGCGCTCGTGGCCTATGGCGGCGTCACCCTCGCCGCCGTCAACAGCGGTCCGGGCAGCGCGCTCTACGGCTACCGCCTATCGCTTGAGGAGCTGCGGGTCGCGTTCGTCAACGAGGACGAGCGCGCGGCCCTCTACCTCGATCACGCCGAGGCGCGGCTGCGCGAAATCGAGCAAACGGCGCCAGGCGGTGACCAAACGGCCGTCCAGCACGCCATCGACGCCTATCGGGAGTCGCTGCGCAAGGGCGTGAGCGCGCTGAGCATCGCCAGCGCGGCCGCCGGTCCCGCCGATCGGGAGGACGCCGCCGCGGTCGTCGCGGACTTTCGGATCCGCCTGCGCGACCACCAGACGCGCTTCCAGGGGCTCACGCAAGCCTCGGCCCCCAACGTCCGCGAGCCGCTTGCCGTGGCCAGCCAGTCGGCCGACGAGGGGCTGCTCGACGCGCGGCGGGGGCCCAATTTGGCGCTGCTGCCCACCGCGGCCGCGGCCCCGGAGGTGATCGCTTCCGCCACCGAGCCGCCCACGCCGCCGGTTGCACCCTCACCGCTCGCGGCAACTCCGTCGGCAGCCCCGCCATCCCCGGCCGCTGCCGTTTCCGCCCCGCCGCCGCCAACAGCGGCACCCACGCCTTCCCCGGCGCCGACCTCGCCACCGGAGGCAACCGCAACGCCGGCGCCGGCGCCCACTCCGGTGGCGGAAACGCCCACGCCCTCACCTGCGCCGGCCGAAACTCCAGCTCCCGAGGCGCCACCGCCATCGTCTGACCAAGTCGGCGTGGCCGACCAGGAGTCCGTGCTGGTCGGGCAGCTCGATGCCCAAGATGACGCTCAGATCCTGATCTCCGGCATCGCCGTGCGCCTGCCCGGCGCGGAAGAGCCGGCGGCCCAGGTCGACCCGGCAATCGCGATCGGCGACTGGGTCCAGGCCGCCGTGGTTCTCGACAGCGACGGGCGGCTGCGCTTGGTGACGCTGGGATTGGCGCCGACCCCGGAAGCCGCGCCAGTGCCGGAGGCCACACCCACACCAGAACAGACTCCGACGCCGGAATCCACGCCAACCCCGAAACCGGAGGCCACCGCGACGCCGGAGCCGACCGAATCTCCGGCCCCGACGGAGTCGCCCACACCCGAGCCGACGGACACCGCCGCCCCGACCGAGACGGCGACCCCGGAGTCCACACCGACGCCGGAGCCGACCGTGCCCCCGGCTGCAACCGAGACCCCAACGCCCGAAGCCACGCCCACACCTGAGCCGACGGAAACGCCGGCCCCGACGGAGTCGCCCACGCCGGAGGCCACGCCCACGGCAGAGCCGACCGAGACCCCGACACCGGAAGCCACAGCAGCCACGCCCGGAGCCGACGCCGGAAGCGACGGCCCCGCCCGAGCCCACGGAAACACCGGCGCCCACGGAGACCCCGGTTCCAACAGAGACCCCAGCCCCGGAGGCCACGCCGACACTGGCGCCGACCGAGACCGCAGCGCCCACGGAGACGCCGGCACCGACTGAGACCCCGACGCCGGAAGCCACTCCAACACCCGAGCCGACGCCATCGCCTACCCCGACTGAAACGGCGACACCGGAGCCAACGGCATCCCCCGAGGCGACCCCGGACGACGGCAGCGGAACAGAGGTCGACGTTGAGCGCCTGCCAACGCTCCGAGGCGTGGTACAGAGCGTTGAGGCGAGTGCCCTGCGAGTTGGCGGCGTCGAGTTTCGGCTACCGGACGACCCGGCGGACCTGGTGCCCGGCGGCGTCGAGCCGGGCGCGGTCGTGCGGGTCACCTACCGTGTCGACGCGACCAACCCCGACGCCCCCGTGCTCGTGGCGGTGTTGATCGAGCTCGTCTCACCGGCCACCCAGGAAGCAGCGGCGGTCGACGGCAGCGCGCCGCCGCCGGTCGGCTAGCGGTTAGGGCATCCCTGTCGGCCCAGGACCCGTCAGGGTCCTGAGTCCGGACGACTCAGGACTTTCTAAGCTCTTCCAGCCTTCTAGGCGGACACGACCAGATTCGAAATGGGCGGCCATTGGGCGGTCGGGATATCTGTCTAGCCGACCCACCCCAGGGCGCCCACCGCGACCGCGATCAAGAAACCCAAACCCACGCCGAGAATGCCGACCGTGACGACGCGAACAGTCGTCCGCCAACCCACCTCGCGCTCGATGCGGGCCATGCGCGTGCTCATGGCTTCAGAGTGCGCCTCGTACTCCGCGAGCCGCGTCTGCAGCTGCGAGAGGGCCAGGGCGTTCAGGCGCGTCAGCTCGACGGCCTCGCGGTCAGCGGCGGTCCCGGGCTCCGTCCGCGCCGCCATGCGCTGGGGAAGCTGCTCGATGACGTTGGCCAGCACCCGCTGCGTAATCTGCTGCAGCACGGCGCGGGACAGGAACGATGCGGCCATGAGGCCTCCTTGGCGTGAGGCCGAATTCTAGCCGCTGCGGCCAACCTATCCCCGCGGCCCGGTCGTGGGGCGCTCAGGCACGGGCGTGACGCGATAGATCGTGACCTCGCCGTCGGCATACACCGGCGTCACGCCCAGGTAGCCCATCTGGTCGAACTTGGTCAGCGCGGGCCCCTGGTGATGGGCGCGCTCCAGCGGACCAACGTAGATCAGGTCCACGCCATACCGATCCAGCAGCGCCCGTGCGCGGAACGGGCTGTGCGTGTCAAACAGCTCCTGCACGTCGTCGATCCGCGCGTCCACGGCGTGCACGTAGCCCCAGTGCTGCTGCCGCGCGTGCCAATCCCACCCGACCACTGCCGGCAAACCGGTATAGGCGGACACGCGCCCGCCCCAGCGGTAGATCGTCGTCGGGGCCTCGACGATCGTCGGCGCGCCCGGCACGTTGTCCCGCAACCACGTCAGCGCGCGCAGATCCGAGGTCAGGCTGACGGGCTTGCCCTCGTCCAAGATCTCGCCCCCGTGCATGAAGGCCTCACCATCCAGCGTGGCGGGTAGCTGCTGGATTCGGAGTCCCAGCTTGTGCGGGGTCGCTGCCGCCGGGTAGACCAACGCCACGGCCACGAGGCCGGCAAGCGCGAGGGTCCATCCCGCACGCAGAGCCACGGTCCACGGCGATCGTCGGCTCCAAAGGGCGTGCGCGACCTGCGGCAGCGCGATTGCCGCCCCGAGCCCGGCGAGCACCCAGGCCTGCAAGTGGGACTTAAACACCGTGTTGAGGCGGCCGATGTCGTCGCGCACGGCCACGACTTCCGGTATCGCCGTCAGCAACGCCGCCGCGCCGAACAAGGCCAACGGGACGAGCACATGCGGTCGGTCGCGCACGCACCATGCCGCAAGGCTCACCGTTCCTACTAGACCCGCGAGGAACAGGCGCGCGGACCACGGCTCCGCTCCCCAGATCAGCGCCGCCGCCAGCGCCGCGACCGCCAGCACAATCGGGATCGCAACGGCCGCCGTGCGGGCATCACGGGCCCTGCGCAGGCGGCAGGCCACCGCCGGCGCGACCGTCCCGCCCGCCAGGGTGAGCACGATGGCGGTCGGGAGGCCAAAGATGAGCAGCCACTGGATCGCCGGCGTGGTTTGCGGAGTCGGAATCACACCGCCATAGAAGTCCACGTAGTGCCGGTGAAACGGCAGGAACAGGAGCTGGCTCACCGCGACGAGTCCCGCCGCGGCCGCCACCGTCAGCCCGATGATGGTTCGCGCCCCCAATCCGCCCGAGCGCCAAAGGCCGTAGGCCAGCGTTGCCAGGGTCACGACGAGGTATGTCGGAAAGTCCCATGGGTTGGTGACGCGGTGCAGCCCCAGCACGAGCGCCTGAACGGCTAGGACGGCAACCCACGAAGGCCAGGGAGCCGAGTTGCCCCGCCGCCGGCGCTCACCCAGCGCCACGAGGGCCAGCGCACCGAGCAGCGCCGCGGCCGTAGCCGCCAGGTTCATCAGATGCGGGTGAAGATCGCCGTAGGTGAACGTGAACCATGGAAACTCATTGACGGTGTCTGGAATAACCCGCGTGGGCGCCCAGAGGTCGTAGTCGGCGCCCAGGTCGCCGCCGATGGTGGCCGGAAACTGCGCCAGGACGCTCCACCCGGAGGTCGGATCCGCGGCGTGGTTGGCGGCGATTTCCACCAGCTGCACGCCCGACTGCAAGTTGCCGGCCACGACGACCAGGAGCACGGCCGCGATGCCCACGCCCACGGCCTTCAAGCCGGGTCGCCGCAGCAGCGCCCACACGCCATGTCCCACGGCGAACACCGCGGCAACCATGGCTGCCGCATAGCCGGCCAGCGCCAGGTTATACGCCGTTCCCGGCGGCACCCCCAGGACCTTGCTCAGCGCGGCCGTCGGCACGTGGCCGAAGTAGTAGTAGTTCAGGTGGCCCCCGGCGTACCACGGATCGTGCGGCGGAAACGCGGGCGTCCTGATGATGGCGTTGAGGTGGGCGTAGTCCATGGGTTTCTCGCCGCCGAACACGGGATGCCATAGGTCGGGGTTGGCCGCGCGCAGGGCCAGGAACCCGGCCCATCCGCCAAGGAATACGGCTTCGACGATGAGAGCGGTACCCAGACGCGGACGCAGCGCGGACCAAGGCCCAAGTCCACGAGACCACGCCGCGGCGGCGACCAGCGCCAGCGCACCGGCGCCGCCCACGATGGTCGGGGTGTCAAAGCGCGCCAGCCCCACGCTGGCGAGCCACCAGGCGGGGAGCACCGCCAGCGCCGGCGCGAGCACGCGGGCAATCGCATACCCGGCATCGGGCAGCATGCCCAGCGCCCGCCCCAGCAGCGGCCAGAGCGCGAGCGTGAGCGCCAAGCCCGCGCCGTACCACGCCAGGACGGCGCCCCAGCCCTCAAGCGGGCGTTCCCGATAGACGTCCGGCCATCCGGCGTCGCGCCGCACCTCGGCAGCGACCTCCGCAGTGAAGAGGATTGGCGCTGCTTGCGCGACCTTCGGCAGCACCGCGACCGCTCCGCGTTCGTCCACCTCCGCCAGACTCGCGGCCACCAGCGAGGCAACGTGGGGCGCGTCGCGGACGAACACCGAGACCCGCGGGTGGTCGTAGACCGTGAACGCCTCTTCGGCGCTCGAATCGTCGATCGTCCACGGACCGAGCGCGGGCCGCGACTCGAACTGCGCGGCCAACCGGAAGCCGAGCGCGCCGTCCCAGAGCGCGTCGTAGTAGCGGCCCGCCAGCGGGTACCGCTGCGGCATGCGGGGGATCGTGGCCGCCCCGCGATCGCTGGACAGCACCACGACGTCCGCGGCGCCGAGCTCCTGGAGCAGGTGGCCCCGTTTGTCGGCGTTCTCGCGGTCGAAGATTCGCAGCTGGCTATAGGCGTAGCGGTCGTGCGGCAGCCCGGGCAGCCCCAGCGGGAGCTGATCGTCCCAGTGCTCCGTCAGCACCTGCGCGCCGGCGGGCACGTTGTCGTGGATCCAGGCGGACGCTTCCACGCGCGGATGCTCGCGCGCGTAGATCTGCATGAACGCGGCCGCCCACGCCGCGGTGGCGGCCACGATGAGGCCGCCGCCGACCACGATGACGCGGGACGCGAGCCGTTCGCGAAGCCGGGGAATGCGGTGGCGCCGGCGCCACAGCTCGGCCAGCAACCACGCCACTACCAACGCGAGCACGGGGTAGAGCGGGTGGAAATAGCGCATGGTCTTGAGCACCAAGGCCCCGGCGTAGACGAAGGTCAGCCCGGCCCAGGCCAGCGGCCAGGCGAGCGGGTGGCGGCCGCCGCGCCACAGCACGGCCATGGACGCGACGAGGCCGATGACGGCGGCCAGCCCAAACGCCGGACCTATGCCCCATCGGACGATCTGCTCAAGCGGGAACGCGTAGGGCACGGTGCCGGCCCACTGCACGCCCGGCGGCCAGTCGTAGCTCCCTGTCTGAATCGCCTGCTGCTGGGCCACGGCGCTGAGGAACGGCTCCCCAAGCCGCCAGTCCAGCGGGGAAGCAGACGCAAAGGCGTAAGGCTGAGCGACCCGAAACGCGATTGCCGCGGCGACGGCGACCAGGGCGCCCCGACCCAGCCAGGCAGCCGCTGCCGACAAGCCAGTCCGCAATTGCCGACCGCGCCAGCCCTCCGCCACCCACCAGGCCGCTACCAGGACTACCAGCAGCCCGGCGCTCAGCTTGCTCGCCAGCGCCAGCCCTATCGCCAGCCCGAGGAGGCCAAGGTCGAGCCATCGCGGCCTGTGAGCCGCTCGCACCAGCAGCCACAGCGCGGCGGTGCTGAAGAACGTCGCAAACGTGTCGACCGTAAAGAAGTGCGAAAGCTGGATGGCATGCACCGACAGCGCCATCAGCAAGGCGGCCAGGAGCCCCGGCCAGGCGCCCAGCAGGCGCCGCCCCAGGAGATACACCAGTACCACCGTGCCGGTGTCCGCAATCGCCGACAGCGCGCGGCCCACCAGGTAGGCCTGGTCGTAGCCCTGGAGGCCCAGCAGGCTGCTCAACCCATCGACCAGGAAGAGCGGGAACGTGCCGTAGACAAAGAAATCAATGCGCTGGTTGAAGGGGTTGTACGGCGACCTGGCGGGATCGAAATACAGCGCCAGATCGGTCGGCGGACGGATCTGGGTGAGCACGATGCTGAGGAAGCGCTCGTCGGGGTGGAGGTGGTGCCCCTGATCCCAGTCCAGGCCGACCAGCCGCAAGGCGAGCGCCAGGCCGGTCACCGCCGCCAGCGCGAGCAGATGCAGCCAGCGAGCGCGGGTCATCCGTTCCGATCCAGGCGCAACGAGACATCGCCGGTCCGGATCACGCGACGGCTCCCATCGCCAAGCACCAGATGCAGACTGCCATCGGCCGGGAGGGACTCGACGCGACCGTAGACGTGTCCGTCCGGGCCGCTGATGAACACTCGCTCGCCCAGGACGACTGACAGGTCGTTCCACGACTGCCGCAGCGCACGCCGCGTCGCCTCGTCGGCCAGCAAGGCTCCCAGCATCGCCGCCACAAGCTCAATCAGCAGCGCCGTGAGGTCGAGCGCGCCGCCTCCGATCTCTGCGAGGGACACCGTCGGGGTGCCGTCCGCCACTCCGGGAGCGGCATTGACGTTGAGCCCCACGCCGACGAGCGACCAAGGCCCGTGGGCTTCAGCCAGCACGCCACCGACCTTTCGGCCGCCATGCACGAGGTCGTTTGGCCACTTGATGCCGAGCGCGACCCCCGTGTGGGTTTCGATCGCGCGGGCCGCGCCAAGGGCCGCGGCCATGGTCGGCCAGGCGCCTGGGGCGTCGGGCGGAAATTGCACCGCGACCGTGAACGCCAATCCGCCGGGCGCGTGGACCCAGCGGCGGCCCCGGCGACCCCGGCCGCTCGACTGCCGTTGAGCGACGACGAGCGCCGGCAGGTCCGTCCCCTTGGCTACCGCCTCACGCGCGACATCCTGCGTGGAGCCGACCATCTCGTAGCACCGGACATCAATGTCGTGGCCGCGCCGCCGGAGCTCGGCGGATATGTGCGCCGCCTTGTGGCCAGATTGGTCATCCGGCCCGGGGGAAGCGCGGGGACCCTTCGCTGGCGGCACTTGCAGACTTTCTGCGAGGAGCGTTACAGAGTATGCTCCGAGCCAATCCGTAGAATCCGTGAAGCCGGCAACGAACTAGGGGGGAACGCCTGTGGCGTATAGCGTAATCAGCGAGAAATCGGGCAAAACGTACTACTTGCACTCGCGAGAGGTGACCCTGCGGGGTGGGCGGCAGCAGACGATCTATTTCTTCGCGCAGACGGAGAAGGACGGCGTGATAGACGAGCTGCCAGCGGGCTACCAGGTCTCGGAAAATCCGCGCACCGGCCTGCCGTTGCTCAAGAAGGCGTCCTAGCCCGACCCACTTCGCGGAGACGCCGCCGCAGGACGACCGAAGGCACCACGAGCCGCGCTGCCAAGTCGTCAATACGCCCGCGTGCGTGCAGCGCGTAGCGTTGCACGACGACGCTTGGCAACAGCAGTTCGATCGCAAACTGATCGGCCTCCCACTCCGTCCGTCGGCGTGGAGACCGTGGGGTGGAGCCGCCCATTGGCCGCTGGTGCAGCGTCAAGTGCCCAAGCTCGTGCGCCGCGCTGAGGTTCTGTCGGGCGGCGGGTGCCTGGGCCCCCAGAATCAACAGGGGCAACCCAGTGCGTCGCGGCACCAGCACGGCCTCCAGACCGGCGGGCAGCGGCAGCTTCAGCAGCCGCACGAGTCGCCGCGCAGCGGCGTAACCCGCGACATCGACGATCGGTGCCCAGCCCGATCCGCCGGGCATGAACCGAAGCCTCGCGGCCATCTGGCTGATCCGCTGGCGGCTAGTGCCGTGGGTGTACACGTCGATACCGTACAAAACACGAACATATACGTCGACCGCGCCCAATGGCGGCCGGAATGAAGGCTCGCGGCCAGTACGTTCTTTGCGGAGACGCGGACCGATGAACCTGGCGGAGCGGACGCGCGCCATCGTTGGCGCCGCCAATGTCGTCGACGAGCCCGATGCCCTGTGGACCTATGCCTACGACGCCACGATGGGCTATCGCGGGCAACCGGCTGTCGTGGCGTTCCCCAAGACTGAGTCCGAGATTCAGCAACTTGTCCGCGCGGCGGCCGCGGCCAACGCGCCCTGCCTGGCGCGCGGCGGCGCCACCAGTCTCGCCGCCTCCGCCGTGCCTCCGCCCCAGTCCTTGGTCATCGACACCAATCGAATGCAGGAAATCGAACACTTTGACGGGCGCGGTCGCTTAGCGGTTGTCCAGCCCGGAGTGGTCACCCACGCCTTCCGCGATGTCGCGGCGGCGCGCGGCCTGTGCTATCCACCGGACCCGTCCTCGGAGGCGGGCTCGACGCTCGGCGGCAACGTGGCCACCAACGCCGGCGGCGCCAGCGCCTTCAAATACGGCGTCACGCGCGACTTCGTCACGCGCCTGCGCGCTGTCACTTCCCGCGGTGACGTGATCAAGGCCGCTCGCCCGACCGACGGGCCGGTAGTCGATGCGCTTGTCGGCTCGGAAGGCACGCTCGGGATTGTGACCCAGATCGAGCTGCGGCTCATTCAGCCGCCGCCGGCGCGGGCGGTGCGCGCAGCGGCCTTCGAGTCGCCGACGGACGCGCTGACCGTGGTGCCGCGGCTGCTCGAGACCGGCCTCGTGCCGGCCAAGCTTGAGTTCCTCGATGCCCAGACGATTCAGGCCATCGAGCGGGCGCGCTCCCGCGGGCTGCCGGAAGATGCGGGCGCCGTTCTGCTGGTCGAGCTGGACGGCGAGCCGGAGGCGGTGCGGCTGGAAGAGCGACTGCTCCTCGATGTATTGGCCCAGCAGGACGCGGGTGTGGAGGTCGTCGGCGCCCACACCGCCGAGCGTTGGTGGGCGGCGCGCCGGGGACTGACGGCCTCGCTCAGCCGCATCCGACCCGCCAAGATCGGCGAGGACATTTGCGTGCCCCGCCGCGCGCTGGCGGACACCTATGCGCGCATCCGCGGGGAAGCCGAGCGCCGCGGCGTTCCCGTCGCGATCTTTGGCCATGCGGCCGACGGCACGCTCCACCCCAACATGCTGTACGACCCGAACGACGCGGTGGAGCGCGAGGCGGCGGCCGCCATGTTGGAGGTCATCGCCGCCATGGGACTGGCTGCCGGCGGCGTGCTGTCCGGCGAACACGGGCTCGGCCGGGTCAAGCGCGGCTTTGCGGCCCAGGCCATGACGCCGCCCACGCTCGACGCCATGCGCGCGCTCAAGCGAGCCTTCGATCCGGACCAGCGTCTCAATCCCGGCGCCATGTGGCCGCCGGGCTAGCAACCGTCAGTCGGTTCTCGAGGCGGAATCCAGAGTGGCCCGTACGCGAAGGGGGCGGACCCCTGAGGGCCCGCCCCCTTCGCGCCGAATGACGATCCGCGACTAGGTCGTCGGGCTTGCCGCCGGTTCCGGCTCCGGCTCGACGTCGTCATGCGTATACGTCGACTCGCCGTGCTCCGGCAGGTCCAACCCGCTCAGCTCCTCCTCGCGTGATGCGCGCAGGCCAACCGTCCGCTTGAGGACGTTGAACAGCAGCAGCCCGGTGGTCAACGCCCACGCGACGGCGACGATGGCGGCGATGAGCTGGGCCACGAACTGCGAGCCGTTGCCGGCCACGAACCCGCTCACGCCGCCGTAGGTTCCGTCGGCAAAGATGCCCACGGCCAGCAGGCCCCACACGCCGGCGGTGCCGTGCACCGAGGACGCGCCGACCGGATCGTCGATCTTCAGCCGGTGCTCGACGACGTGGAGGCTCGCCAGCATCAGCACGGCCGCGATGGCGCCGATGATCACCGCCGCCCACGGCGCCACGAACGCGCAGGGCGCCGTGATGCCCACCAGACCGGCAAGGGCGCCGTTGCTGGTGTTGGCCGCGCTGATGCGGCCGGTGCGAACCAGGCCGACGTAGGCAGCCATGACGGCGCCGGTGGCTCCCGCCAGGAAGGTGTTGGTGATGATGACCGCGATGCGCAGGTCATTGCCCGCCACCGTGCTTCCGCCGTTGAAGCCGAACCAGCCGAAGAAGAGCACGAACATCCCGATCACGACGTAGACCATGTTGTGGCCCGGGATCTTGCGCACTTCGCCGTTCGGCCCGTACTTGCCCATCCGGGCGCCCACGGTGGCCGCGCCGGCCAGAGCCAGGACTCCGCCGATGGTGTGCACCACGCCCGATCCGGCGAAGTCCACCGCGGCGGCGCCGACCCATGATTCAAGCTGCTCGCCGCCCAGCCAGCCGCCGCCCCACATCCAGTGACCGTAGATGGGGTAAATCAGCGCCGTGACGAGGAAGCCGTAGGCCAGATAGGCCGTCACCTTGGTGCGCTCGGCCACCGCGCCGGCCACGATCGTGGCCGTGGTGGCCGCGAAGACCATCTGGAAGAACCAGAAACTGGTCGTTGACACGTCATACGCGTCGCGGACCAGGAAGAACCCGGAAAAGCCGATGAAGGCATTGCCCTCGGCCATGCCGGGCAGATCCGTGCCGCCGAACATGAAGGCGAAGCCGAACGCCCAGAACGACAGCCCGGCGGCGGCGAAGTCCAGGATGTTCTTCGTCAGGTAGTTGACGGTGTTCTTCGCGCGGATGAGACCGGCGCCGAGCAGCGCGAATCCGGCCTGCATGAAGAACACCAACGCGCCGGACATCAGGGTCCAGACGAAGTTGACGCCCGCGGCGGGATCGGCCTCGATGGTGGCGTCCCCGGAGGGATCGCCAGCGGCCAGGACGACGCCGCGAACAATGAGAAACGCCGCCAGCGCCATGGCAACGGCGGCGAGAATACGGAAGGTCGCGATCCAGCGGGGCTGGCCGCGCGACCAGAGCAATGTCATAAGGCAAACGCTCCTGTGAAAGTAAACGACGCTTCCGACCCAGCGCCGATGCTCGGGTCACAGGCCATTGCCGCGCCGACGATGGGGGAGCACCAGCCGCGGCGGCTCATGGGGGGCTCCCACAGGATCGCGGGGGAATCGTCGTCGGCCCCGCGGGATGGTCACATGGTCGCGCTCCGCTGCCCGACCGTGCACCGGCCGGTATCGATTTCGGGCCATAGCATAACCACTTGGCGGACAGCGTGCGGCGCCCGCCGGTTTGCGGCTAGCCGGTGAGGTTTTCGCCCCCGTCGACGCCGATGACGTTGCCCGAAATCCAGCTCGTCTCGCGCAGCGCCATGGCTGCGATCGCCTGCGCGATGTCCTCGGTGCGGGTGAGCCGACCGCCGGGATTGTGCCGCTCGGCGTTGGCCAACAGCTCTTCGTGGCCGGGGATCTTGCGGAGCGCGGGAGTGTCGGTCACACCGGCCCGCAGCGCGTTGACCGTCACCTGGCGCGGAGCGAGCTCCACGGCCAGCCGGCGCACGTGGGCCTCGAGCACGGCCTTGGCGGCGCCAACCGCGCCGTATCCCGGCCAAATCCGGTCGGAGCCGGCGCTGGTCATGGCCAGGATGCGGGAGCCGGCGCCCAGCAAGTCCCGCGCCACCAGGTCCTGGGTCCAATACACCAGCGAGTTCGCCATCACGTCCAGCGTCATTTCCAGCTGCCGCGCCGATATGCCCGGCTCGCCGCCCTCGCCGATGAACGGCCGCAGCGTGCCGAAGGCCAGCGAGTGCAGCACCACGCGCACTGGCGGCTGATGCGCCGACAGCTCGGCGCGACCTCGTCCAGCACCCGCGCGCGCGCATCCGCGTCCGCGGCGTTGACGTTGAAAAACCTGGCCTGCCCGCCGGCCGCCTCGATGTCATCGCGCACCGCGTCGGCCAGCGGCTGCGTGTTGCGGCGGTCCAAGTGCACGCCGACCACATTCATGCCGCAGCGCGCCAGGTGACGCGCCGTGGCGGCGCCGAAACCGCTGGACGCTCCCAGGATGAGAGCCCACCCCTCAAGCCGCAGGGCTTCGGTGGCCATGTGCGCTCCGCGAATCTCGCTGTGCTGCCCGCCGCATCGTAACGCGCGGTTGACGCGCTGCGGGCCGGCGCGCAGATTCAATCATGGCCATGGATCGCCCCGTGCGCGTCGCTGTGGTGGGTGAGCACGCCGCGGCGCGGCGCTATTTCGTTGCCGCGGAGACCGTTGCGGGCGTGGACCTGGCTCCGGCCCCGGACGCCGAAGCGCTCATCCTGGTCGATCCCGCGGCCGCGCCGGCCTCAACCGCCTTCGCCGCCAGCGGCGTCCCCATGCTCATCGATCCCGGCGTGCTCGTGTCGCTCGGCGCCACGCCGGAGTCGCGGGCGGCGCTGCGCGCTCTCCGGACGCCGGCGATCGTCGCACTGCCCTGGCGCAGCTCTCTCGCCGTGCGCCTCGCGCGCCGGCTGCTCACAACGCCAAAGTTCATTCATGCGCACGTCACGGCTCAGGGGGGCGACTCTTTGCCGGCCGCCGTCTTGCACACGCTCGATATCCTGACGCTCCTGATGGGCCGATCGCCGAAGCGCGTGTACGCCGAAGCCTCGGACGGGGCGGCAACCGATCCCGCCTCGCCGTTGACGCTTGCGGGCACGCTGGAGTTCGGCGCTCACGGCAGCGCGGCGTTTGCCATCAGTCGCTTGGACGGCCCCTCCGAGGGGCTCTCGGCCGTCGTGCAGCTGACGGACGGCCGGCGGAAAGTGACGCTGACGGAGGGCTTCACCACGGCCACGCTCACCGGATTCAGTGACGCGGAGATCGAGGCGGCGGGCGCCGCTGACGCATTCCGGGCGGCGGTGCGTTCGCCGGTGGTGACGGTGGATTGGCGTCCGACCGACGGTGTGGCGGACGCGGTGCGCGACCTGGTGCAGACGGTTCGCGCGGGACAGGCGCCGCCTGAGGCACCCAACCTAGCCAGCGCGCTGCGAACCGCGGGGCTCGTGCGTGCGGCGCTCGCAGCGGCGGGCAGCGGCCGCCCGCGCCAGCTGGTCGTGCGGTAGTCGGCGCATGCGCATCGGCCTGCTCGGCGGCACCTTCGATCCCGTGCACTGCGGGCATCTCGCCGTGGCGGGGCAGGTGAAGGACGCCTGCGCGCTCGACCGCGTCTGGCTCATTCCCGCCGCCCGCTCCCCGCTCCGCGGGACGCCGCACGCCTCCGCGGCCCACCGCCTCGCCATGTGCCGCCTGGCCGTGCGGGATCGGCCGTGGCTGGAAGTCCAGGACCTCGAGGTCGCCCGCCCTGCTCCCTCCTACACCATCGACACGCTGCGAGCGCTCACCGCCGACCATCCCGATGGGGTCTTTGTGCTCATCGTCGGCACGGACGCGTTGGAGGCCATGGCGGCGTGGCGCGACACAGCAGCCATCTTCGCCATGAGCCAGGTTGTCGCCGTGGCCCGGCCCGGCTTCCCCGCGGCGCTGCCCGCCGATCTGCTCCGCCAGCATCCCGCGGCTGCGACCCGAGTTCAGATCCTCCACGATGTGGCCAGCGACGTCGCGGCCTCGGACGTGCGGCGGCGCATGGCGGGCGGCGGTTCGCTCGAAGGGCTCGTGCCGCAGGCCGTGGCCGCCTATGTCCGACGCCACGGGCTGTACGGATGTCGGGACGCCGCCGCAGGTCGGATATAATCGGGGCACCTCATGATGCCAGAGCACAGCGCACGCTGATCCCACTTGAGCGCGCGCGCCGTGTGGTCGAGTTGCTGGCGGAAAGGGGCGCCACGGATGTTGCCCTCTTGGATCTGCGCGGGCTCACGATCATTGCCGACTACTTTGTCGTCTGCACCGCCGGCAGCACCGTCCAGATGCGCGCCATCCGCGACGCGCTTGACCGCGAGCCCGTTCCGCCATCGGCGTCGCATCCGAAATTCGAGGGCGAAGTGACGGACGGATGGCTATTGGCCGACTTTGGGGGCGTGGTGGTTCACGTTTTCGCACCCGAGGCGCGGGCCTACTACCGGCTGGATGAGCTCTGGAGCGACGCCCCCGTCGTGGCTCGCTTGCAGTAGGTGCGGGAGGACCAATGTCACGAGGTTTCGGCACCGGACTCGGCATGGGCCTGGTCGTCGGCGGCGCGCTTGGCGTGGCCGCGGCGGTTGTGGTGTCGGCGGCGCGCCATCAACCGATTCGCCGCGCGCTGGCGCAGTGGCTCCTGCGCCGCGAGCCCCAGGTCGAGCTGCCCAGGCGCGACGACCGTGACGCCGGCGCCGCCCGCCGTCGGTTCCGCGTCCGCCACGTCCACCACGCTTGGATGTTCACCCACGTGGCCGCGGATGGCGCGGCGCAACGTCCCGGTACCCACGCCGTGGACCACGCGCAGGGCGGACGCTCCCTGAAGCAGGGCGGCATCTAGCGCCAAGTCCACTTGCTCCAAGGCCTCGACCACGCGCTCACCCCGCACGTGGACCTCGGCCGGCGGTGACGCCACGCGCCGATGTGCCCGCGGCCTGGGGCGCGGCTGCGGCGCGAGCACCTCCTGTACGTGGGCCCGCGGCACCCGCGCGCGGACGTTGCCGGCGCCGATGACCGCTTCGGTCCCGTCCACGGCAACCACGACGGCCTCGCGGCTGAAGCCCTCGACGCGCACCCGATCGCCTGCTTGAATCTCGAGGGGCGGCGCCACCCGCGGCAGCTCCGCCGACGGACTCGCGGCATCGAGTTGCTCTTCCAGACCCCGCATGCGCCGACGCACGGCGTCGGTCGAGGCGCCGGGCGCCTGACGCGCCGCCTGCTGGGCCTGGCGCAGCGCGGCGCGGGTTTGGCGCAGCAGGGTGCGGGTCTCGCGCCGGGCATCGCCCACGACCCGCTCCGACTCGGCGTCGATGCCCGCCAATCGCTCGTCAAGGTCGTGTTGCGCCGAAGCCAGGCGTTCGGCCTCGTCGGCCACGCGCGCTCGGGCGTCGGCCAGCTCGCGTCGATCGCCCTGCAGCGCCCCAATCAGCCCCTCGACGTCGCGAAACTCCGCCGTGAGCTTGGCCCGCGCGGCCGCGACGATCTCGGCATCGAGGCCCAACCCGGTGGCGATGTCGAAGGCATTGCTGCGGCCGGGGACGTCCATGAGCAGGCGATAGGTCGGGCGCAGGGTGGCGGTATCGAAGTCGACGCTGGCGTTGCGCGCCCGTGGGTGACGGTGCGCAAAGAGCTTGAGCTCGGGGTGATGCGTGGTCACCACCGCCGCGGCGCCGGCGTCGAGCAGCCGCTCGAGGATGGCCTGGCCCAGCGCGGCGCCCTCGGTGGGGTCGGTGCCGGCGCCAAGCTCGTCGGCCAGCACGAGGGCGCGCGGTCCCGCCGCCCGCACCATCGCGACCAGGTTGCGCATGTGCGAGGCGAAGGTGCTCAGGCTCTGCTCGATGCTCTGCTCGTCGCCGATGTCCGCCAGCACGGGGTCGTAGACGGCAAGCCGGGCGCCGGCGGCCGGTACGTGCAGGCCGCAGGCCGCCATCAGATGCAGGAGTCCAACTGTCTTCAGCGCCACGGTCTTGCCGCCGGTGTTGGGGCCGGTGATCACGATCGCCTGCGACCCGCCAGCCGGGATCTCGATGTCGATGGGCACAACGTCGCCCTCGAGCAAGGGATGTCGCGCTTCCTCGAGCTGGAATCCCGCGTCTGGCGCGATGCTTGGTTCCACGGCCTCGTGCGCATCCGCGTAGCGGGCCAGCGCCAGCAGGCCGTCGAGCACGCCCAGGCCGTCGACACCCGCGACGATGTCGTCTCGCAACGTGCCGACCTTGGCGCTCAGCGCCCGCAGAATCCGGTCGATCTCGTGGCGCTCGGCCGCCTCGAGCGCCCGTACGCGATTGTTGGCCGGCACGGCCGCCAGCGGCTCCATGTACACCGTAGCCCCGCTGGCGGAGGTGTCGTGCACGATGCCGGGGAAGCTGCCCTGGTGCTCCTGCTTCACCGGCACCACCTGCCGCCCCGCGCGCTCCGTGACGAGGGCTTCCTGCAGCACGCCGTGCGCGGCGGGTGACCGGAGCTGCTGCTGCATGATCGTGTGGACTGCGGCGGTGGCCTGGCGCAACTCGCGGCGCAGCGCGCGCAATTCGGGGGAAGCCGTGTCGGCGACGCGACCCTGCTCGTCGAACGTCGCGTCGATGCGGGATCCCAGGTCCGGGTGATCCGCGAGCGGCGCGGCGATGCGCCACAGCGCCGGCGTGTCGGCTCGGTGCGTTTCCACGGTGCGGCGCGTCAGCCGCACGGCGCGCAACTGCGCGGCCACGGCCTGCAAGTCGGTCGGGCTCAGGCGCGATCCGCGCGCCGCGGCGTCGGCCGCCGCGCGCACGTCCTGCGCGCCGCCGACGCTGAATCCCGGCGCCTCGCCCAGCACCCAGCGCGCCTGCGCGGTGGCCGTCAGCCGGGCTCGCGCCTCGGCATGATCGGTTGTCGGCCGCAGCGCGCGGACATGCTCGCATCCCGGGTCAAAGCCGGCGTAGGCGCTGGCCTGCGCCAGAATCTCGGGCAGCTCGAGACGGTCGGCGGATAGATCGGACGCAAGCATGGGCGCAGACGGCATGCCGCGCGAACGCGCGGCAGCCGGTTAGGCGGACGGGCTTACGTCAGGGTAGCGCCTGCCCTAGTCCTGCAGCCGGAACGGCGGGTACTCGTCCACGACGGACAGGAACCAGGCGCTCACGCGCAGGTTCCACCGCAGCACGCCGACCTGGAAGTCGAAGAGCCCTCTGGGATACCAACCCGTGACGATGATGGCGACGTAGCCCACGAACTGGGCCAAGAAGGCCACGATCGATAGGAAGTACAGCACGACGATGTGCGGAAGGATCAAGAGAAGCTTGATCAGGATGATCAGCCCGCTCAACGCGAGCAATCGAGAGCTGCGCTCCGGATATTCGGCGGTGACGTTCACCGGATAGGGGGATGGATTGTCCATGCGTCAGCCCTCGCTGCGTTGTTGTGCCCGCTCACAAGGCACGATGCGGCCAGTGTAGAAGGTGCCCACAACGGCACTCGCGAATCGACGCCAGGCGCTGCCAGACCGTCATGCCCGCGCAGGCTGGGTCCGTCATGCTCGCTCACGCCGGGTCCGTCATTCCCGCGCAGACCGGATCCGTCATTTCTGCGGAGGCAGGACTCCAGCCCCAGCTTTCCCACGGACGCACCGAGCGCGTCCCAGGCATTACTCGCCGCCCAAAGCGTCGCCCCAGCGCTAGCGGTCTTGTATTCGCAGCACCCGGCCTGCCCTGACGTCCACGGACTGGCCCTGATCGACGGCGAAACGCCCGTTCACCAGCACGTACCGCACCCCCGCGCTGTACCGGTGGGGGTTCCGCGCCGTTGACCGGGCCGCGAGGCTGGCAGGGTCGAACACCGTGATGTCCGCCCAGTACCCAGTCTCGATCAACCCGCGATCGCTCCATCCCAGGATCTCGGCGGGCAGCCCGGTGAACGACCGAATTGCGTGCGGCAATGAAAGCACGCCTCGATCCAGGGCGTATCGGCGCAGTTTCGTGGCGAAGCTGGCGTAGGTGCGGATGTGCTGGGAGATGCCCATGGGGTCGATGCCGGCGCCGAAGTAGGGAAAGTCGCCGTCGCTCCCGGTGGCCACGAAATCCTGGCGCATGATCCGCTCCAGGTCCTCGTGCGACAGGACGTCCGCCATCGCCCGGGCGCCTTCCAGGCTGAGCCGAATCGCGGCCTCCACCACCGTCACGCCCATCGCGTCCGCCGCATCGGCCAGCGATAGGCCCTTCAATCCGGGGCGCGCCGACTCCACGATGGAGATGTGTGCGCCGCCGCCGTGCTGCTCCAGGTTTTCCGCCACGAGTGACCTGATGCGCGCTCCGCCGTCGGGATCGTCCAGCCGCTCGATGAAGCGCGCCCGCTCCTCCGGATTGCCGGGCCCCCGATGTACCCCGTACCACGAGGCCAGCTCCATCAAGCCGCGCCCTTCGGACGGCATCGCGCGTGCCAGCGCTCCGGCGACCATTTCCCGCAGCAGGCCGGGCCGGGACTGCAGGAAGCGCTGGCGTTCGGGCTCCAGCGTCGGCAGGGCGGCCATCTCCGCATACATTTCCAGCAGGGCCGCGTCCGGGACCGCGTCGAGCGCCGCTGCCAGCTTCGCGCCGCGCTCCTCGGCATCGCTCCCGGTCGACCGCCGCGCCGGTTCGGGGATGAGCGGCACCTCGGCGTCCGCGAAGGGGAACTGGTCGGCGTATACCCTGACGCCCCGGTTCCTGGCCTCCTCGATCAGCTCCAGCGCGCGGCCGGCCTTGCCCCAGTTGCGTCGGTGCAGCGCCTTGAAATGGGTCAGCACGCCGACGGCCCCAGAGCGCTCCGCGATCTCGATGGCCTCGGCAACGGCCTCGATCAGTCGGTCGCCCTCGCTGCGCAGGTGGGTGTGGTACATGCCTCCGTAGGCGGCTGCCTCGGCGGCCAGCGCGATGATTTCCGCTGTGTCGGCGTGGTGTCCCGGCGGGTACTCCAGCCCCGACGACAGCCCCCACGCGCCGCTGGCCATCGCCTGCCGCACGCAGGCCTGCATGGCCGCCAGCTCTTCCGCCGTTGGACCGCGCGCGACCATACCCATCACCAGCCGCCGCACCTGCCCGGCGCCCACCATCAGCACGGCGTTTGTGCCGATCCCCTGGCGCTCGAGCCTCGCGGCGTGGATGTCCAGCGTCTCGTGCAGCGGCCACGACCCATACCCGTCGGCGCCGCCCACCACGGTCGTGACGCCCTGGGTCAGGTACGGCAGGCTCGGAGCGAGCTCGGGGAGGTACAGCCCGCGCTCGGAGTGCGTATGCATATCGACGAACCCGGGAGTGACGTAGAGGCCGTCGGCCTGAATGGTGTGGGCGGCGGTCCAGCCGCCCAGGTCGCCGACCGCCGCGATCCTGCCATCGGTGACCGCCACGGCGGCGGCAAACGGCTCCGAGCCGCTGCCGTCGACGACTCGGCCGCCAAGAATCAGCATGTCGGCTCGGGGCTCACCGTCCGCTATCGCGGCTCTCCTCCCAATGACCGGTGAAAGGCTGGGGCCTAGTTCAGGCGCGAGTTCTGCCGCGCTTCCAGGAGCTCCTTGAGGTCCCGCAGCAGCCGCCGCATCAGCTTGACCTCGCGGGCCAGCAGCTCCTCGACGCTCGGGGATTCGAGCAGGTTTTGACGCGTGCTGGCCGTGGCCGGCAGGGCCGACGCGGTGAAGTAGGCGAAGCGCTCGGGATCGCGGGGAAGCTCCTCGTGGGTGCCGAACGCGCCCTGCAGCTCCAGGGTGAGCCGCAGCGCCTTGCGGTAGTCCTCGCGCACGCTCGCCGCCAGGGCCGCCATCTCGCGGGGGTCCGTCACCGGCATCGCGTCCAACGTCACCGACGCCGTCAGGTGCGGCTCGCGCTGCTCCAGGGCGTCGATGCGAAATCGGTCCTCGCCGACCGCCTCGATGTTCATCCGGCCGTCCGGCAGCGTCTCGTGCTGCGTGATGCGCGCCGTGGTGCCCACCGGGTGAGGCTCCGCCGGCCCGCCAACCTCCTCGCCCGACCGGATGAGCGCCACCCCGAACGGCCGCTCCTCGTCGATGCAGGCGCGAATCATCCCGCGATACCGCGGCTCGAAGATATGCAGCGGCAGCCGCATGTGCGGAAACAGCACCGTGTGAAGCGGAAACAGGTCCAGCTGCATGGTTGAGTCTAATGGCTGGGATCTCTCACTCCGCGTGCCGCGGCCACGGTCGTGCCAGTCAAGACAAGCCCCATCGAGCCTGCACGGTGCGGCGGCGCAATGTAGAGTCGCCTGCGAACGAGACCATTACCCGCCGCTTCGGAGGTTTCTCCGATTTCGTCGCACTCACCGCGCGTGACGCCGGCCGCAATTGAAGCGCTCCCTTCCGCGCTGCGAACACTCCGGTGGGCGTTCTCGCAGTTCTCCCCATGAGCGACGCGCCGCCCATCGTCACCGAGGCGCTCTCGAAGTCCTACGGGAGCGTGCAGGCGCTGACCGATCTGTCGCTCACCGTGGAACGGGGCGAGATCTTCGGCTTCCTCGGACCGAATGGCGCGGGCAAGACGACCACGGCGCGGCTGCTGCTGGGCTTGATGCGGCCTACCAGCGGCTCCGCACGCATCTTCGGGGCCGACGTGCATGCCGAGGGGCCCGCGGCCCGACGCCAAGTGAGCTATCAGCCCAGCGCCGATGCGCTCTACGAGTCCATGCGGGTGGCGGCGTATCTGCGGGCCTTCGCGCGCATGGGCGGGGTGCCGGTGCATCGAACCGACGAGCTCATCGAGCGGCTGGACCTCGACACTTCGCGCCGCATCAAGGCCCTCTCGACCGGCAACCGGCAGAAGGTGGCCATCGTCCGGGCGCTGCAGGCCGATGTGCCGCTCTATCTCCTCGACGAGCCCACGCGCGGCCTCGATCCGCTGGTGCAGCAGGAGTTCGGCCGCATCCTGGCTGAGTACCGTGACGCGGGGCGCACCATCTTCCTGTCCACCCACATCCTGTCCGAAGCCGAGCATCTCTGTGACCGGGTGGGTCTTTTGCGCGAGGGGCGGCTCGTGGCCGTAGAGCGCGTGGACGCCCTGACGGAGAGCCGGGTGCGGCGCTTCCATGCTCGCTTTGCCGGACCGACGCCTACCGAGGACGACCTGGAGGGCGCGACGCTGGTGTCACGCGCGGATGGCGCGATCAGCTTCGAGGTCACTGGGTCCGTGGACGGGGTGATCAAGACGCTGGCGCGGTTCGAGGTCACCGATCTCACCATCGACGAGCCAAGCCTCGAGGACGCATTCCTGCGCTACTACGACCGGCAGGCCGCGACGTGACGCTGCATCTGCTGCTGCACACGCTGCGGCATCGGCGCATGGCGATTCTCTGGTTTGCCGTGGGGCTGTTCCTCTACGCGCTCTTGACCATGGCGCTTTGGCCGTCGTCGCGCGACATCGACTTTGATGCCTTCCTCGAAGCCATGCCCGAAGCGGCGCAAGCCGCATTTCTCGGCCGGGGCTTCGACGACCCCGCCATCGCGGGCAGCGCGTTCTACCAATACCTCGGCTCGCAGCTCGCCACCTGGTTGCCCTTCCTGGCCGCGTATTTCGGCATTTGGGTCGGCGGTAGCGTCGTCGCCCGGGCCTACGGCCGCCACACCCTCGACCTGCTGCTTGCTCAGCCGATCAGCCGCGAACGATTCCTCCTTACGCGGCTTGGCGCGGTGGCGCTGGGGGCCGTGATCGTCGTCGCCGCCGCGATGGTCGGCCTGCTGCTCGGCGCTGCTGCCTGGGCCGGCGACACGCCGCTGGCCGCCAGCGATGTCGTCCTGGTGCACGTGCAGCTCCTGCTGTTCGGGCTGGCCACGGCCGTCATCTCCCTAATCGTCGCCACGCTCGTGTTGGAGCCGGGCCGAACCTATGGCCTCGGCGCGCTGATTGTGGTGGTGATGTACGTGCTGCATCTGGTCGCCCAGGTCGTCGCTCCGCTGGAGTGGTTGGGCTATCTGTCACTGTTTCGCTACTGGCGGCCCCTGGAGCAGTTCGCCACCGGGGAATTCGCGTGGATGGAAGCGATTGTGCTGGCGGCGGTCGTCGTTGTTGGCACCGCGCTGGCGGTCGTACTATTTCGCCGCCGTGACATCGTGACGTAAGGCTGCGATCGTGCCGCGTGCCCAAGGCTCGACGACGCTCACCATCGGCGAACCGGCGCCGGATTTCGATCTGCCCGTGGCGGGAACGGAAGAGCGCGCCACCTTGGGAGGCTTTGCCGGTCGGTGGCTGTTCCTGGTCTTTGTGCGGCATACCTGGTGACTGAGCTGCCAGGGCTACCTGGCGCGGCTCGAGGTCGAGCTGGACGAGTGGACCAAGCGGGGCGCGGCCATCGCCTGCGTCTTTGGGCAGGGCCTCAAGGCCGTGGCCAAGTACGCCACGGGTGAGGGCCTCCCCTACCCCGTGCTGGCCGACCCCGAGCGCCAAGTGATCCGCGCCTATGGCGTGTACGTCCGCGTCAACTTCGAGTCCTGGAATGTCGCGCGGCCCTCCGTGGTGCTCATCGATCCCGGGGTCATCGTGCGCGACGTGTTCGTGGGGCGGCACCAGCGCGAGTGGCCGGATAGCAACGATCTGTGGGCACTGATGGAGCGTCACCAGGCGGAGGGCTAGACTGGGATTCGCGAAGGCCGCACCGCGCGGAAGAGGCCCCGCGGACGCGGCGGATGCAGCGACGCCGGCGGTTCGCGTCGCTCCGGCAAGCGGCGATGGCAGGGGAATGCGCTCGACCTGCCCGAGTGACGGCGCAACCACTGCGCGCGGGACCTCCTCACACGGTCCGCAAGGCTACCATACAAACACCGAACAGATGGGCTTGCGTTCGCGCCGTCGGTGCAGGCGGCGACGGGGGCTTTAGATTCCTCGCGTGGGCTCGGAATGACGGAGTGGCCGGACTCGCGGCCATTTGTCGCCTACGAGCCCTGCCACGGCTCCTTGAGGAAATCCCGGTCGATGACGCCGAAGTCTTCGGTGAAGTCTGACTCGGCGTAAAACGATCCCAGAAACTCCCGCGGCTCAAGCGCCATCACGTCGAATACGGGCGACGGACGGAACTCCACGACCCCATCGCCGGCGCGGCTGGCATGGACCACCGTGTCCGCACCCGGGCGGCCGCCGGAAACGAGCTGCAGAACGTCCAGCCCGTTGCCGTCGGCGCGGGGAATGACCTTGAGGCGCCACATGGGCGTGAGCGCCGGCAAGTCGCCCGGGTCGCACGGCCGGTGCGCCGTCGAGCGCACGGACGCGATATCCACTCCGCCAACCGAGGCGGTCGTGGCCATCACGCGCTCCGCCTGCTCCACACGCATGTCGGCCCAGACTTTGGGCGTGCCCCAGATTTCGCGGCCCGCCGGAATGCTGCCGCGAGAGTTCACGTACTGCACCACCACGTAGTAGCCCGCGCGTCCTTCGAAGTCGCATCCCGCCGCGACGACGATGGCCTGAAACGCGCCGTAGTGGCTCGACCACGGCGCGTCGACGCCGATGGCCGCACAGGCCCCGTCGGGATCCGGCGCGAGGCATTCGGGCAACAGATCGGCCACGCGATTTGGGTCCGCGCGGAACAGCACTGTCTGCGCACGCATCCCCCGATAGCGCGCGGGCGGACGCGGGAAATACGGCGACGACGGGGGCATCCCGTCGATCTGGCTCAGGCGGATCGGCATGTAGTGGCTCCCGTCGAACGCGCCGTCGAGCATTGTGGCCAGCACTTGGTCCACCGGCAACCGCCGTGCGGCAGCACGAATCTGTACCATCGGTGCGCCGGACGGCAGACACGTCCCCTACGGCGTACGACCCCACGACGACGGCTCGTGCGCCCGCTACCGAACTGAGGAGGCCGCTTCGTGTCGGATGCAGGTGACGACCTTCGATCGGGCTCGCTCGCCGCGCTCGGGATCAAGAATCACGGTCAGGTGTTCTCGAATCTCCCCACGAGCAAGCTGTACGAGCACGCCGTGCGCGCGGGCGAAGGCGAAATCGCGCATCTGGGTCCCTTGGTGGTGCGGACCGTTCCCCACACCGGGCGGTCGCCAAATGACAAGTTGGTGGTGCGCGACGCCGAGCGCGCGGACGCCGTGTGGTGGGGCGACCACAACCAGCCGCTCGAGCCCGAGCGCTTCGACACGCTATTCGGGCGTCTCCGCGCCTACATGCAGGGACGCAACCTCTACGTCCAGGACTGCTTCGCCGGCGCCGATCCCCGCTACCGGCTCTCGGTGCGGGTGATCAACGAGCTGGCCTGGCACAACCTCTTTGCGCGCAACCTCTTCATCGTGCCCACGGCCGACGAGCTCGCCGACCATGAGCCCGAGTTCACCGTCATCGACATGCCGGGCTTTCAGGCGGACCCGGAAGTGGACGGCACCAGGTCCGGCACGTTCATCGTCGTCAACTTCGCCGCGCGGCTCATCATCATCGGCGGCACCGCCTACGGCGGGGAGATGAAGAAATCCATCTTCACCATCCTCAACTACCTGCTCCCGCAGCGCGGCGTGCTGTCGATGCATTGCTCGGCCAACGTTGGCGCCGAGGGCGACGTGGCGCTGTTCTTCGGACTCTCCGGCACGGGCAAGACCACGCTCTCGACCGACCCCGAACGTCCGCTGATCGGCGACGACGAGCACGGCTGGAGCGATACCGGCATCTTCAACTTCGAGGGCGGGTGCTACGCCAAGACCATCCGCCTGTCCGCCGAGAACGAGCCGGAGATCTACCAGACCACGCGGCGCTTCGGCACGGTGCTGGAAAACCTCCCCTTGGACGCCGAGTCGCGCCGGCTCGACCTCGACTCGGATGAGATCACCGAGAACACCCGCGGCGCGTATCCCATCTCGCATCTCCAGAACGTGGTTCCCGGCGGCATGGCCGGGCATCCCCGCAACATCGTGCTGCTGGCGGCCGACGCCTTTGGCGTCCTGCCGCCGATCTCACGGTTGACCACCGAGCAGGCCATGTATCACTTCCTGCTCGGCTACACCGCGCGCGTGGCCGGAACCGAGCGCGGGGTCACCGACCCGCAGGCGACCTTCAGCGCCTGCTTTGGCGCGCCGTTCTTGCCGCTGCCGCCGCCGACCTATGCGGCGATGCTGGGCGAGCGGCTCGAGCAGCACCAGCCGCACGTGTGGCTGGTCAACACCGGCTGGCTGGGCGGCCCCGCCGGCGAGAGCGACCGGGTGCAGCTGCCGCACACGCGGGCCATGATCCGCGCCGCGCTCAGCGGCGCCCTCCACGGCGTGCCGGACACCGTTGAGCCGGTGTTCGGGCTGCGCGTGCCCTCGACGTGTCCCGATGTCCCCGGCGACCTGCTCGATGCCCGCGGCCAGTGGGCCGATCCTGCCCGCTACGACGCGCAGGCCATGCAGTTGGCGCATCGCATGCGCGAGGCCTTCCAGCCATTCGCGTCGACCGTCTCGGCGGAGGTGCTGGCGGCGGAACCTCCGGCCGGGGCCTGAGGCGCCGCCTGCGCCTCGGCTCACCGCGACATTGGGAGCATCCAGGCCGAGGCCATAGCAGCGCCAGCAGGTTTGGCATGTACATGGCGGCGAGAGCGCGCCCCAGAGCGAGTGTATCCCCGGATAGACTGGGCGCGCCGGGGTGTGTGCCAGCGGGATCGTTGCGACTCTAGCAGGCGGCCGCCCGATCCCCTGGCCACACTCCGGTACTATACCCTGCCGCGGCATCGCGTGCCTCGCACTGATCCGGCGACGCTCTCGAAGCGGCCCACGGCGGCGCCAGCCGCGATTGGCCGTCGCCAAGGAAACCGCGCCCACGAATGCTGAGCCGATCCCGCCCGCTACGACGCGCAGGCCGTGCAGTTGGCGCAGCGCATGCGCGAGGCCTTCCAGCCATTCGCGTCGACCGTCTCGGCGGAGGTGCTGGCGGCGGAGCCTCCGGCCGGCGCCTAGGTGACGGTGCCGACGAACGCAGAGCCAATCACGCCGGTGAGCACGGCGCCCCCGATCACGATGATGATGATGAGGTAGGCGATCACGCCGACGACCATCGTGGCGATGGCCTGACCGTCGGTGAGGCGCATTGACTCCCGGATCGCGAAGAAGCCGGACACCAGCAGCCACAGCAGCACCGCGAGCTGCACGAAGAATCCCAACACGGGAATGAATCCCACCACGCCCAGGACCCCGGGCGCCTGCGCGAATCCCGTGGCCCGCGCCACCTCCAGAAACTCAACCTGCTGCATCCCGGGGGCGACCAAGCGCGTGCCGACGAACCAGGCCACGCCCGACCAGGACAGCCACCCGACGATGCTCAAGATGGGCGTGAGCACGAATCCCAACACAAATGCCGTCCCGAGCAACGAATCCTGGATGGCCTGTGCGGCGCCTTCGTCGAGGCCAAGCCATTCGGGCTCGGGCGGACTGACCTGATACCCGACGAACGTTGCGAAGGCGGACGCCAGGGCCGCAATCACGACAACCTGCAGCGCCGGTCGGGTCGCGGTGATATCCCCTGCAACCTCCGTGTAGAGCGGACGTTCCAGCCGCGACGCGCGGATCATCCGATTGACGAGCTGACGCTCCGGCGCGTCCTCCATCAATCTACGCCGCGGTGCGGTCGCCGGCGTCCGAGGTCAGCCGCAGTCGCTGTAGCCGCACGAAATGCACTTGAGGCAGCCCTCCGCCGACACCAGGTGGCTGCTGCCGCAGGAGGGGCACGCGCCGGCGAAGGACATGCCCGTCGCCGACATCGTGGCTGCGCGTCGGCGTGGCCCATCGAAGCCGGTCCCGCTTCCGCAGCTGGGGCCGCAGCGGCAACCGGCATGTGTGCCGACCGGTCGCCTTCCAGCGTCACGCTCGGCGGGGCATAGGTGCCCTCGCCTTGCAGGTCGACCATGGGGACGTAGCCCTCGGGCTGCGAGCTCATGCGCAGCGCGACGACCTGGGCGATCGCGTCGCCGCACGAGAGGACGCGGGTGGGCCCGAATCCTGACGGTCGGTGGCACGTGATGCCGCGCAAGTGGCTGTGGACGGTGTCCACGGGCGCGCCGGAGCGCAGCGCGAGCGAGACGAGCCGCCCGATGGCCTCGGTCTGCGCCGCCGCGCACCCGCCAGCCTTGCCCAGCGTGGCAAACAACTCGAACGGGGATCCGCGCTCGTCGTCGTTCACCGTGACGAACAGCGGCCCACACCCAGTGCGGATGCGCGTGGTGGTGCCGCGGATTTGGTCAGGCCGTTCCCGTTCTTGCGCGGCAACCATCGGCAGCGGCTCGGGAGCAGCGGCCGGTGGCGCCGGCACTGGCGCTGGCGCGGGGTGCCCGTTGGCCACCTCGGCCGGTACGGGCGCGGCGGCATGGCCGTTCGTGGCCGCGTCGATCGCTGCCGGGGCCTCCTCGGCTGGAGTTTCTTCCCGCCGGGTGTTGTCACCGGTGTCGCTCGTGGTCAGCACCTGCAAGTCGCGGCTGCCGTCGCGATAGACCGTCACGCCCTTGCACCCCAGGGTGTAGGCGAGGCGATAGCCACGCTCAACGTCCTCCCGCGTCGCCTCGTACGGGAAGTTGATGGTCTTGGACACCGCGTTCTCGGTGTGGCGCTGAAACGCCGCCTGCACGCGGATGTGCCAATCCGGCCTCACGTCGTGCGCCGTCACGAATAGGCGGCGAGCTTCGTCGGGGACGGTCTCCAGCGCCTGGCGCGCCGTGTCCGGCGTGTGAGCGGTGATGCGCACGCTGCCGTGGTTGTCGGTGATGGCGTCCAGCAGTTCGTCGCTGTAGAACCCGTGCTCGCGGGCGTACTGCTCGAACTGCGGATTGACGTAGCGCAGCGAGGTGGCCGCGTTGTCGTCGCCGTCGCGCATCACGTTCTTCCAGAAGATGAGCGCGAAGAGCGGCTCAATGCCGCTGGAGCAGTCCGCGATCATGCTGATCGTGCCGGTCGGCGCGATGGTTGTGACGGTGGCGTTGCGGCGCGGCGCGTGGCCCTGCGAGTCCCAGAGCGAGCCCTTGAAGTTCGGGAACGCCCCGCGCGCTTCGGCCAGCGTCTCGGAGGCGCGGCGCGCTTCTTCGTTGATGCACTGCATCACCCGCTCGCCCAGCTCTTCCGCCTCGGGGCTGTCATAGGCGACGCCCAGAGTGAACAGAATGTCCGCCCAGCCCATGATTCCCAGGCCCACGCGGCGGTTGCCGTGCTTGACGATGGCGTCGATTTCCTCCAGCGGGAAGTTCGAGGCCTCCACCATGTCGTCCAGGAAGCGGATGGACAGCCGCACGTCGCGGCGCAGCGCGTTCCAGTCGATCGCGCTTCCGTCGTGGGTGAGGTGTTGCGTGAGATTCAGGCTGCCGAGCACGCACGCCTCATAGGGCAGCAGCGGCTGCTCGCCACAGGGATTCGTCGTGTCCTGCCGCGCGACCGACGGCGTGGGATTGGTGCGCTCCAGCCGGTCCAGGAAGATCATGCCGGGTTCGCCGTTGAGCCAGGCGCCGTCCACCAGCTTGCGCCAGATGTCGGGCGCGCTGGTGCGGGCGGGAGTCTCGGTGACCGGATCCACGTGCGTCTTCCCGGTGCGCGGATTCACCAGGTCGTAGCCGCCGCCGGCATCCACCGCCGCCATGAACGCATCGGTCACGCCCACCGAGATATTGAAGTTCGAAATCCGCCCGTCGCTGGTCTTGCAGCGGATGAAGTCTTCGATGTCGGGGTGGTCGACGTTGAGGATGCCCATGTTGGCGCCCCGGCGCGTGCCCCCCTGCTTAATCTCGCCGCAGGAGTAGTCGATCATGGACATGAAGCTCACCGGCCCGCTGGCCACGCCGCCCGAGCTGCGGACGAAATCGCCACGCGGCCGGATGCGCGAGAAGTTGAAGCCGGTGCCGCCGCCCGTCTGGTGAATGATGGCGGCGTTCATGTCGGTGGTCTTGATGCCGCGCAGGTCGTCCTCGATGGGCAGCACGAAGCACGCCGCGAGCTGGGCATAGCCACCGGGCTTGCCCGCATTCATCAGGCAGGGGCTGTTGGGCACGAAGCGGAGCCCGCGCAGCAGTCCATACATGTCGTCGAAGAGCTCGCGATGCCCGGCGTCGTCCACCCACTCCCGGTCGCGCTCGACGTCGATCACCCCGCGCGTGACCCGCTCGAAGAATTGATCGACGTCCTCAATGGGATGGTCGACGCGGTCCTTGAGGAAATAGCGCTTTTTCAGCACGGCGAGGGCGTTGTCGGACAAGGACGGCCAGGTCGCGGCGGTCGGCGGCGTGGCTGGAACTCTAGCTCTTGTCTCTAGCATCCTCTCCCCCGATCTCCTCCCCGAATTGGCCGGAGACCCTGCTCCGGCGGAAGCGTTACCGGCTCCCCCGTAATTCATTGTGGACAACAAAGGCGCTGCGATGGCAGCGCCTTCGACGAATGACGAACTACGCCCGGTGCGGTCGCCTCGGCATGGAAATCCGATAGTTCGTGCCGCCGGCCGCCGAGGGCGCTTCAATCAGCGATCCGTCCTCTTCGACCCCGTGATCCAGTTGGGCCCGGACGTACGCCAACCCCTCGCGCACGAGGAAGTCGCGTGCGCCCCACGCGCTCATGGACTCTTCGGGGAACGCCACCGTCATCGAGAAATCCTGCTCATCGCGCCGCAACCCGAAGAGCACGAGGTCATACGCCCCGGCCTCCGGAATGAACTGGGCGTAGTCAATGAAGAAGGAGCGCCCGTCTCGAGTTTTGTGCATCTCCCCGATGATCTGAATCATGGTTGCCGCGACCTCCCGGCTGCATGCGCGGGACGAGTACCTACGCCTTTCTCTACGCTCACGGCGCGACTTTCCCCGCGCCGGCCGCAAGATGCGACTCGGTAGGCGCATGCTACAGCCTGCGAGCCGCCGTGTACAACATCTAGGGGAGTTTCAGGTCTACAGCCAACATGTGGTAGGCCGTCGGCGCTCGATCCACGCTGTGGATAGGTGCGAATCACCAGTAGTGAGGGACGTGCGAGCCGTTTGCGGCCTGGGACGCTCGCTCCCGACTTGAAGACTGAGCCGTCGGCTGGACTAGGCGAGAATTCGCCCGTCCAGGGCTGTCCACGGGCTATCCACAGGCCGGGGGATTTATTCGCCGCCTTCGCTGGCAGCCACGATGCGCGCCAGGTCGTCGTCGCGGCCAACGACCACCAGCACGTCGTCGGTCAGCACCACGTCGGTCAGCTCCGGCATCACGACCAGCTCGTTGCCCCGCTTGATGGCCAGCACCGTGGCGTTATGACGACCGCGCAGGTTCATGCTGGCCAGGGTGCGACCGGCAAAGGCCGCGCCGACAGGAATCTGGGCAATGCCCAGGTGGGGCAGGAGCTCGAAATAGTCCATGGCGCGCGCGGTCTCGACCGTCTGAGCCAGGCGTACGGCCATCTCCTGCTCGGGGAAGATCACGCGGTCCGCGCCCACCCGTTCGAGGATCGTGCGGTGCACGTCGCTCGACGCCTTGGCGTAAACCAACGGCACGTTCAAGTTCTTCAGATTCGTCGTGATGAGGACGCTGGCCTCGATCTCCGCCATGCCCACGATCGCCAACTGCACGTCGGCCGCGCCGATCTCGCGCAGCACATCCTCGTCCGTGGCGTCTCCCGTGACCGCTGCTTCGATATCCGGGGCAATGTCTTGCACGGCCCGCTGGGACATGTCGATCGCGACGACGTCATGCCCCAGGTGCGTCAGGGTGACGGCCAGGTTGCGGCCGAATCGACCGAGTCCGGCTACGAGAATGTGCATGCCGACACCATGCGCGGGCAGCTAGCCAACTTTGATCGTTTCCTCGGGAAACCTGATCAACTCGGGCCGCTCGCGCGTCACCAGCGCCTGCGCCAGGGTCAGCGCGCCCAGCCGGCCGACGAACATGGCCACCACCAGCACCGCTTTCGAGACGACCGAGAGGTCGGGCGTGATTCCGGTCGAGTATCCCACTACCGCGAATGCCGAGATCGACTCGAACAGCAGGTTGCCCAGCGGGTGGCCCGATTCACGCTCGGCCACACTCATCACCAGCGTGGCGATGAAGACGGCCATCACCGACAGCAGCACCACGGTGAGCGCCCGGGTCACCGTGACGGTGGCAATGGTGCGACCGAAGGCCGTGGGCGAGCGATGTCCGCGAATGTGCGAGGCCGCCGCCACGGTGAGCACGCCCATTGTGTTCAGTGTGACGCCGCCCGCGACCGAGGCCGAGGCTCCGCCGATGAACATCAACATCATGATCGCGGTCCACGCGTCCAGCCCCAGCGCACCGAGATCGACGGTGGTCAGCCCGGCGGTGCGATTGATGGTGTGAAAGGCGGCCGTGACCGTCCGCCCGCCCAGGTCGTCGTCGGCGATCGCGCCGCCGAAGGTCGGCGTGAGAATCCACAAGACCGCGAACCCGATCAGCGACACGATGAACATCGTGGTCAGCACCAGCTTGCTCTCCAGCGAGAGTCGGCGCCACGAGCGCCGGCGCAGGGCGTCGAAAATCACGGTGAACCCCACGCCGCCCAGCACGCTGAGCACGCCGAACGTGGCCAGCACGTTGGTGGCGTCCACCAGACGTCCCATGCTGGCGGTGCCCGGCTCCACGTTGAACCCGGCGTTGGTGAAGGCCGAAATCGCGTGGAACGCCGACCACCACAGCGGGTTTTCGATCGTCGCGTCGCCCGTCGCGTACCACAGCACGAATCCAAACCCAATGGCTTCGGCGAGCAGCGTCAACGCGGCGACGCGCCATATCAGCCCCAGCAGTCCGCCGGGCTGGTCCAGCCCCAGCGGCTGCCCGAAGAGAAGCTGCTCACGCGACGAGGTGCGCCGCCCGGCCAGCGTCAGAATCACCACCGCGCCCGTCACGAATCCGAGCGCGCCCACCTGAATGAGCATCAGGATCACGGCCTCGCCGAACGCGGTCCAGTGGTCCGCGGTGGACACGACGGTCAGGCCCGTGACGCAGACGGCCGAGGTGGCCGTGAACAGCGCCGTGATGAAGTCGGTGCCTTCGCCTTCGCTGGCGAATGGCAACAGCAGCAATCCGGTGCCGACGGCGACAAGGGCGGCGAAGCCCACGGCGAGGGACACGCCCGGCCGCGAGGGGCTGGGGGCTTGGGCGCGCTTGTCGGCGCGCAGCCGCTGGGTCGCCCGGCGTGGCAGGGTGACCACACGGTCCGCAAGCCCAAGGGGCTCCGGAACCCCCGGTGCGCCGCGGCGGCTAATGCTCATTCCACCCCCAAGTCCGACGCAATGTAGCGGCCGTCACCCTACGCATGATGACTCGCGCCGGACCATGATGCGCCGTCTGGTGCGCGACGCTTGGCGGAAATGTTGGGCGGCGGGGAATGAATTGGACCGGCTGCAACTGCGCCGCGAGTCTGGCGAACCGCGCGCGGCCTATTCGAAGGCGAAGTTGGCCCGCACCACGGCCCGGATGACCACCTGACCCGGCGGCGCCGCCGCGGCGGCTTGCTTGGCCAGCGCCGGATCTACCTTCTTGGCAAGCACGGGGATCACATCGACCTTTTCTTCAATATTGATCAGACCGGCCGTCCGCCCCTGTAGGGCCTCGGCGATTGCCCGGGCCTTATCGGCGGCGCTGATGGTTGCCAGGCGCAGCGCGTCGGCGGTGTGTGCCGCCTCGTCGGCCAGGGTATAGGTCAATGCGTGCAAGGCGTCGGCGCCGGCTGCGAACCCCGCGTCGATCACATCCGCCGCTCGATCGATCTTCGAGACGCGGACCCTGATCGTCGTCGCGGCGGTGTAGCCGGCGGGCGTGCCTGCGCGCTCCCGATCCGGGTAGTTGGGCGTGAGGGCAACGCTGCCGACTTGAATGTCATGGTCATTGAGGCCGAGGTCGTCGAGGTCTCTGACGGCCTTCACCACGTCGTCGGCGGCCTCTTGCACGCTCTCGCCCGCAGCCGCCGCCGAGGGCGCCTCGGCCGCAACGCCAAAGACGACGATGGCGAGATCCGGCGTGCGCAGCAGCTCGCCCACGCCGATGACGTGCAGGCCCTGCGGCTGCTCGCCCTGCGGGAAATACTGCGCGGAGCCGCCGACGTCGACGGTTGCCGAGACCTCTTCTTCAGGTGTCGCGCCCGCCTGGAACTGCTGCAGCGCAAGAAATCCCAATACGATCAGCGCGGCCACCAGCACGACGATGAGGCCGATCTGATAGATCCACGGAAGACGCCGGAAGAGCGCTAACACGGGCTAGGCCTGTCGATTCTGGGGCTGAGGCGGCCGACGCCGCTTGGCGAGCATAGGAAGGCGCGGCGCGCGGGGGCAACTACCGGCGTTGCCCCCGCGCCGCCGAAGGTCCGCCTTAGCCGCCGAAGCGGCGAGCGGCCTCGTCCCAATTCACGACGTTCCACCACGCCGCGATGTAGTCCGGCCGCTTGTTCTGGTAGTTGAGGTAGTAGGCGTGTTCCCACACGTCCAGTCCCAGGATCGGCGTTCCCGAGCCGTCCATCAGCGGGCTGTCCTGATTGGGCGTGCTCGTCACGGCCAGCGAGCCGTCCGCCTGCTTGATCAGCCAGGCCCAGCCGGAGCCGAAGCGGGTCGTGCCGGCTTGCGCAAACTCGTCCTTGAACGCGTCCAGGCTGCCGAAGGCGCTGTCGATCGCCGCGGCTAGGGCGCCGCTGGGCGCTCCGCCGTCCGGGCTCAGCACGGTCCAGAAGAGACTGTGATTGGCGTGACCGCCGGCGTTGTTGCGCACCGCGGTGCGAATGCCTTCCGGCACCGCGCTCAGATCGGCGATCAGGTCCTCCGCGCACATCGCGGCCAGATCCGGGTGATCGGCCAGCGCGTTGTTCGCGTTCATGATGTAGGTGGCGTGGTGCCGATCGTGATGGATCTCCATCGTGCGGGCGTCGATATGCGGCTCCAGCGCGTCGAAGGCGTAGGGCAGCGGCGGCAATTCATAGGCCATGCGGGGCTCCTCACCAGGCGGGCACATGGACCCAGAGCGGGTCGGGTGCGATGAGAATCGTGCCCAATCGTAGCCTGCCGACACCGGTGGACGAAAACCCGCGCGGCGTCCGTATACTTGCCGCGGTGCCGTGCACGCCCCGGTTCGCAACCCTGCCCTCGTGCGGCCACTGTCGAGCGGGGAAGTGTCGGAACTGGTAGACGAGCGTGATTTAGGATCACGTGGAGACATCTCCGTGAGAGTTCGAGTCTCTCCTTCCCCACCTGAGCGCCCCGCCGCCCGTCGCGGGGCGCGTTGGAGCGTGTGAGCATCATGCAGGCCACCGCCAGCAAGCTCGAGGGCAGTCGCGTCCGGCTCGACGTCGAAGTCGGTCCCGAGGCCCTGCAACGGGAATACGCGCGCGCCATTCGCCGCGTCTCGGGCCGGGTGAGCATTCCCGGCTTCCGCCGCGGCAAGGCGCCGCGGCCCATCGTGGAGAGCTATGTCGGCGCCGAGGCGGTCATGCGCGAGATGGTCGAGCACCTGGTGCCGCGGGCCTACAGCGACGCCGTGGAGCAGACGGGCGTCGAGCCGCTCGATCAGCCTGAGCTGGATCTGCCGGACCTGCCGTCCCTCGACGCGCCGCTCGTGTTCTCCGCCGAGGTCGCCGTCGCGCCCGAGGTCGAGTTGGGCGACGTGTCCACCCTGGACGTCGAGGCCGAAACGCCCGAGGTGTCCGACGAGGAGATCGAAGCCCAGGTGGCGGAGTTGCGCGAGATGCGCACGACCTGGGACGACGTCGAGCGACCGGCGCAACTCGATGACGTGGTCCGGGTTGAGATTTCAGTCGACGCGGCTGGACTCTCGGAACACGAGCCCCAGGCCTACTCCGTGCGGCTGGGCCAAAACGGATTTCCGGCCGAGTTTGACGAAGAGCTCAGCGGCAAATCGGCGGGCGACGAATTCGACTTTGAGAGTGAGATTCCGATTGACGATCCAAATCCCGAGCTCCGCGGGCGGCGCGTGGCGTTCAGCGGCACCTTGCAGGGAGTCAGCGAGGCGCGGCTGCCGGACATGGACGACGGATTCGCCCAGACCATGGCGGGGCTGGACACCATGGACGCGCTGCGGGCCGACATCCGCGAGCGGCTGTTGGAGCAGCGCCGCTTGGCGGCCCAGGGCAAGCTCGAGGACGACGTGCTCGACGCGCTCGTCGACGCCTCCACCTTCGAGGTGCCGGGCGTGCTCGTGGAGCAGGAGCACGGGGCGCTTTTGGAACGGGAAACGCAGACCTTGGTGTCGCGCGGCGTCGCGGTCGATTCCTACCTCGGCTCGATCGGCCAGACCCGGGCCGAATGGGAAGAGCACTGGCGCGAGCAGGCCGTGATGCGCGTGCATCGCGGCATCGTGCTGGAGCACTACGCCGACGCCGAGGAGATCCAGGCGGATGGCGACGAAATCGTCGAGGAAATCGATCGCGTCGCGGCCAGCTACCCGGAGGCCCGGCAGGACACCGCCCGCCGCTCGCTGGCCCGCGACGAAGGGCGCGCACGTATCGAATCCGCCATTCGAAATCGCAAGGCGTTAGCTAAGCTTGTCGAGGCGGTCACCGGCCAGGCCGGGCCCGCGCATGACCATCAATCAGAGCAGGAGCCGGACCCCGACGCCGCGGCGGCGGAAGCCGAACCGAGCGAAGACGCCGAGTCGGAATCGGCGGCGCGTTAGCCAACGGCAGCAGAAAGAGTCACCGGAATGGGTTTTCTCGTCCCTTACGTCATCGAGACCACCGACCGCGGCGAGCGCGGCATGGATATCTACTCGCGCTTGCTCCGAGACCGGATCATCTTCCTCGGGACGCCGATTGACGACGCGGTGGCGAACACAATCATCGCCCAGTTGCTGCTGCTCACCAGCGAGGACTCCGAGGCCGACATCTACATGTACATCAACTCGCCGGGTGGCAGCGTGGCGGCGGGGCTCGCCATCTACGACACGATGCAGCATGTGCCGAATCAGGTCGAGACGACCTGCCTCGGCCTCGCGGCCAGCATGGGGTGCGTGATTCTGGCGGGCGGCGCCAAGGGCAAGCGCTCCGCGCTCCCGAACAGCACCATGCTCCTCCATCAGCCGGCGCAGGGCATCGAGGGCTTTGTGCAGGCCACCGATCTGGAAATCCGCACGCGCGAGATCATCAAGGTGCGCGAACGGCTGGAAGGCATCCTGGTCGAGGCGACCGGGCAGCCCAAGGAGCGCATCCACCAGGACACGGACCGGGACTACTACCTGACGGCTGCCGAGGCTGTCGCGTACGGGATCATCGATAACATCATGCCTGAGCGCGAGTCCGCCGACGGTGCCGAATAGCGCATCGCCGAGGCGAACACCTCGGCCGCAAGGGAAACCCTAGTGGCCCGCAGCCGCTCGCCCCGCACCAGCTATAGCTGCTCCTTCTGCGGCAAGACCCAGGAGCAGGTGCGGCGCCTGATCACGGGGTCCGCCGGCGTCTACATCTGCAACGAGTGCGTCGACTTCTGCACCAGCATCATCAACGACGAGCAGGCGCCGACCCCAGGTCCCCGGCCGCTCGCGGGCGGAAGTCCCACGCCCGAGCGCATCTTCGAGCAGCTGAGCGAATACGTCATCGGTCAGGACCGCGCTAAGAAGATCGTATCGGTCGCCGTCTACAACCACTACAAGCGCGTGGGCGCCGGCCCTATGGCCGATGACGTCGAGCTGCAGAAGACCAACGTGCTGCTCGTCGGGCCCACGGGCGTCGGCAAGACCGAGATCGCGCGCACGCTGGCTCGCATCCTCAACGTGCCCTTCTGCATCACGGACGCCACCGCGCTCACGGAGGCGGGCTACGTCGGGGAGGACGTGGAGAACATCCTCCTGCGGCTGATTCAAACCGCCGACTACGACATCGCCCGCGCCCAGACAGGCATCATCTACGTGGACGAGATCGACAAGGTCGCGCGCAAGTCCGACAACCCCTCGATTACGCGGGACGTCTCGGGCGAGGGCGTCCAGCAAGCGTTGCTCAAGATCATCGAGGGCGCGGTGGTGAACGTGCCGCCGCAGGGCGGACGCAAGCACCCCCACCAGGACTTCATTCAGATCGACACGCGCGACGTGCTGTTCATCTGCGGCGGCGCCTTCGAAGGCCTGGACCGAATCATCAGCCGGCGGCTGGGCCGCGGACCGCGGATCGGCTACGCCGAAAACGATGAGGCTGGCAAGGCCGAAACCGTGGTGCACGAGGTCATCGCCGACGACCTCCTCAAGTACGGACTGATTCCCGAGTTTGTCGGTCGACTCCCCGTCACCGCGGCGCTCGACGCGCTCGACCACGACGACCTGGTCCGGATCCTCACCGAGCCCAAGACATCGCTGGTGCGGCAGTACCAGAAGCTCTTCTCGATGGACAAGGTCGAGTTGCAATTCACCGACGCGGCGCTCGAAGCCGTGGCCGAGCGCGCCCTGGAGAGCAAGACGGGCGCCCGCGGGCTTCGCACCACGCTGGAAGAGCTGCTGCTGGACACGATGTTCAGCCTGCCCTCCGAGCGCAACGTCCGAACCGTCGTCGTGACGCCGGAGGCGGTCAATGACGACGCCGAGCTCATCCGCGTGACCCAGGCGCCCGAGCCCGCGCGCGCCGCCGAGGAATCGGCCTAGCGGGCCTGTCGCGCCGACCGGCGGCAGCGGTTCGGCACAATTAGTGCAGCAGTCGCACCCCTGACCGGAGATCAGCATGCGTCGTTCCACCCGTCTGCGCCGGCGGCTCGACCGTGACGAGATCATCGTGCTGCCGGGCGCGTACGACGCCCTTTCGGCCACGCTGATCGAGCAGGCCGGATTCGAGCAGTTCTTCACCACCGGATTCGGTCTGGCCGCGAGCACCCTGGGCGTGCCCGATATCGGGCTGCTGACGCAGACGGAAATCATCGAGCGCGCCCGGCGCATCGCCAGCGTAGTGGACATTCCGCTGGTGGCCGACATGGACACCGGCTACGGCAGCCCGCTCAATGTCATCCGCACCGTGACGGAGTGCGTGCAGGGCGACATTGCCGGCGTGATCCTCGAGGACCAGGAGTGGCCCAAGCGCTGCGGTCACCTGGAAGGCAAGCGCGTCATCCCGCGCGAGGACCACGTGCAAAAGCTGCGCGCCGCCGTGCATGCCCGCGGCGACGACGACCTGGTCATCATCGCGCGCACCGACGCCCGCGCGGTCAATGACATGGACGACGCCATCGATCGCGGCCGTGCCTACCACGCTGCCGGAGCGGACGTGGTCTTCATCGAGGCGCCCCGCTCGCGTGACGAGCTAACGGCGATTCGCGACGCCTTCCCACCCGATGTGCCGCTGTTCGCCAACATGATCGAGGATGGGGCGACGCCGTTCCTGTCGGCGTCCGAGTTGCAAGACCTCGGCTTTCGCATGGTGGTCTATCCGCTCTCCGGCCTGTTCGCCACCGCCGCGGCGCTGCGCGGCGTCTACGGCGAGCTGCACGCCACCGGCACGACGACCGGCGCGGGGCCGATGACGGGACTTGAGGAATTCAAGACGCTGATCGGGCTGGATAGGTTCAACGCGCTCGAAGCCGAGTTCGCCTCGAACGGAGATACGGGCTAAGCGTCACCGAACGCCGCGATCAGGTCGTCCGTGAGGGCGGTGTAGCACCAGCGTTCGAGGTCCAAGATGACGGCGCGCGTGAGGCTCAGGCTGCCGATCGTGGCCCGCGTCTCGATCGCGCTGGTGGCGTCCCGCAGCAAGATCGGGGAGTAGCCGCGGTCGCGCATGTCGTGTAGGCCGTAGTCGCGGAACCGGATGCAAATGTTGGTGGCGAATCCCGCATAGATCAGATGCGCCAGGCCGCGCGCCTTGCAGGCGCCGTGCAGCTCCGCGCCGGTCGCCACCACAACGTCCCCGGGCACCGGCGAGATCGACGGGTCGATGCCGTGAATGCGCCACCAGTCGGGCTGTGGGCCGTCGTAGCTCTCCGGGCGCTCCCCGGGGCGCTTGCGCAGCGAGCGATAGCGACCGGTCGTCTCGCGGTACTCCGCGGGCGGCCAGTCGTCGACGGCCGGCGCCGGGGGCGCGGTCTCGCGGCTGTCGTGGCGCAAGGGTTCGAAGTCGGGGGCGACCCGCGGCGAGGGGGCGTAGATCACCGTCGCGCCGGCGGCGCGCGCTGCGTCCAGCACCGGCCGGATGCGCGTGCGACAGATTTCACCCGTGCGTTCCAAATGCGACGGCATCGGATGCCCCGCCCAGGTATCCACCAGCACCATGGCGACCTCGCCGACATCCAGGTCAAGCGTGGCCGCCGCGTGCACGATGTTGGCTTCGACGTTGTCGTCGGGACCGCGACTCTCCATCACCTGATAGCGCACGGGAAGCTGCATGGGCCCCTCCAGCCGGCGGCCAGCGTCTGACGCTCCGCAGCATACGCCCGCTTCGGCTCGCGCCGGTATGTTCGCTTTATGTTTGGTAGAATCCACGCCCCACGGAGAAAGGGCGGCACAGAGTCTTCCCGATGACCCAGCGCCAGATTCGCTTCGTCCATTTCGCCGACGTGCATTTGGGCTTCAAGCAATATGGCCTGGCCGAGCGCGCCGAGGACTTCACCCGCGCCTTCGGCGACGCCATCACCTATTGCCGCCGCGTCAAACCGGACTTCGTCATCCTGGCCGGTGATCTGTTCGACTCCAAGTCCATCGATCCGCGCACCTACGCCGACGCCGATGCCGGACTGGCCCTGCTGGCCCACGACGGAATCCCGGTGATTGCCGTCGAGGGCAACCACGAGCGCTGGTTCCGCCGCGGCGAGCGGTCGTGGCTCTGGCAGCTCAGCCGAAGCTCCAGGCTCCGCTTGCTGCAGCAGATCGACCCCGAGCGCGAGGGCCTCACGTGGCGGCCCTGGACCGCCGAGCGCGGGCACGGCGCGTATACCGACATCGGTCCGGTGCGGATCTTCGGCGTGGAGTACCTGGGCGCGCGTCTGGCCGCGCACCTGCCGCGGGTGATCGAGGCGGCGCAGTCGACGCCCGCGCCCGGGGTCCAATTCCGCATCGGCGTGCTGCACACGGGCGTGGATGAGGAGTCGCCGGCCGGGCAGGGAGGCGCGGGAGCGGCCGACGTGCTGAGACTTCGCAATACCGCCGACTACCTGGCGCTGGGACATGTCCACTACCGCTATGAATTGCCCCACGACGATCCTTGGATCTTCAATCCCGGCGCGCTTGAGTCCCACAGCGTCACGGAAGGGCTGATGGGCCAGCACGGCCTGGCCGGCGCGGGGCGCGAGCGCGGGCTGTATGACGTCACGGTGGAACTCGGCGATCAGCCGCGATTTACGGCCCAGTTTCGCGGCGACGTGGTCGAGCGTCGGCCCTTCGTGCGTCTCGCTATCGACGTCACCGGGGCGGAAAGCTTCTCGGCCCTGCGGCAGAAAGTCGCCGACTCCCTCGACCCGACGGCCACGGATTCCCAGCCACGTCCGCTGGTCGAGATCGTGCTGCGGGGCGTGCTTGGGTTTGAGCGGGCGGCGCTGGATCAGCCGGCGCTGCTCGAGCTTATCCAGGAGCACTACAAGCCACTGCATGCCCGGGTGACCGTGGACGTGGAGCGGACGCTCGGCGCCGGGGTGCGCGTCCGCGGCGGATCACGCTCTCAGATCGAGCGCGACGTGGTGCGCGAGTTGCTCACCCAGGAACCGGCCGTCGCCGCCGATGCCGAGACGCTGGCGGAGCGCACGCTGGAGCTCAAGCGCTCCGTCCTGGAGGGTCAAGACGAAAACGCCCTGGCGTCGATCGTCGAAGGCACGCTGGCCTGACATGCTGATCCACCGTGTCGAGCTCGCTAACTTCAAGAGCTTCGCCTCGGCCGCTATCGACATGGAGCCCGGCCTCACCGCCATCGTGGGCGACAACGGCGCGGGCAAGACGGCGATTCTGCAGGCCATCGGTCTGGGTGTGTTCGACGTCCGTCCCCGTCCGCTCGCGAGCGTGATGCGGCATGGCGCGACCGACGCATCGGTGGCGATCGAGTTCACCTCGGGACTGGACGAGCGGCGCTACCGCGTGACGCGCAAGCTGCACCGCACCCGCGCGCGCGGCACCGGAGCGCTATCGCCGCACGCGACCATGGACTCGGAGATTTTCGACGTCGAGCAACGACGCGTGTTCGAAGAGCGCGCCGACGATGTGGAGGCGTTCCTGGCGCAGCACTTGGGTGAGCCGGGTTTCAGTGGGACGGACGAAGTGTTCGACCGCGTCGTCGGCGTGCCACAGGGACGGCTCACGGCGGACTTTCTGGACGTGCCGAGCCTGCGCCGCGAGCGCTTCGACCCCATCCTGCGCGTCGACGAGTTCAAGCGCGCGGTGGATGACCTCCGCCCGCTGCTCAACCACTTCGACAAGCGGCGCGTCGCGCACGAATCGAAGGCTGGTGAGCTTGCGCGACAACTGGAGGCGCAGCCCGCCGCCGAGGCCGGGCTTGCTGCAGCGCAGGGCGCGGCTGTACAGATCGAGCGGCACCGGATCGCAGCGCAAGCCGAGCTGGAAAAAGCCCAAGCGGCCGCGCAGCGGCATGACGCGCAGGTGCAAGCGGCCGAAGCCGCCCTCACGGCGGCCAAGCTCGCCGACTCGCACCTCCTCATGCTCCAACAGTCGGCGCGTGACGCCGCGGACCAGCTGACCCAAGCGCAACGCGCCGCGGACGAGCTGGACGGTGCCCGCGCCGATCACGAGGCCTTCGCTGCGGCGCAGGACGAGCTCAAGCAGCTGGGCGACGTCGGAAACGAGCGCGACGCGCTGCGCCAGCGGCTGTCATCGCTCCAGGCGGACGAGACGCACGCAGGCGTCGCGCGGGACCAGGCGCAGCAGTCTCTTAAGGAGGCCCAGACAGCCGTGAAGGGGCTCGCGGAGCTAGCGGTCGCCGCCACGGCGGAGGCGACGACCACCAAGGCCATTCAGGCGCTGCGCGACCGCCTCGCCGCCGCGACTGCCATTTTCGACCGCGCCGACCGAGCGCAAGCGGATGCCGGGGCCGCTCATTTCGAATTCACCGAAGGGCTTGGGCGTCGCGCGGCGGTAGTCGAGGCGTCGGCAGCCCAGGTCCGGCAGCTTGAAGCCGAGTGGGAAGAGGCGGCCTCGCTGCGGCCGCTCGCCGATCAGCTCGCCACGAGACACGAGGCCCTGCAGGAACTGCGAGCCCAGCGCGCCAGCGTGACGGCGGTCATGGAAGCCGACGGCGAGGCCGCGTCGCTGCTGGAGCGCACGAAAGTCTGTCCCTTCTTCGATTCCGAATGCCGCAATCTGGCGGAGGTTCCCGATGTCGCGCTTGTTTTCAAGCGGCGCGCCTCGGGGCACCAGCGGCGTCTTGAGCAGCTAGCGACCGGTGAGGCAACGGCGCAGGCGGCGTTGCGCGACGCCGAGGATGCCGAGCGGCGAATGGGCGACCTCGGGGCGCGCCATGAGGCGCTCGAATCCGCGCAACGCGAGCACGCCGTGACCCAAGCCGTCCAGGCGGCCTTGCGTCCGGTAGAGGCGGCGGCGCGGGGAGAGGACGCCAAGGCGCTCTCTGCGGCCATCGACTCGGCCGGGACCGCGTTGCCGACCGCCGCGCGCCCGGATCACGTTATCGGAGCCGCGAGGCGGCTGGTCGGCGCGCTTGAATCCCTGGCCGAATCGCGGCAAGCCGCTGACGAGGCCGCGCGGCTGAGCAGTGAGATCGCGAACGAGGAGCGGGCCCTGGAGGCCCACGCCGGCGCCGGCGGCAAGTTGGCACAGGCCCGGTCGCTGGCCGGAGTGCGGGACGCCAGAGCGCAAGCCGCGCAGCAAGCGGACGCGGACTTGGAGCGGGCCGCCAGCGCGCGGGCTGCCGCCGACGCGGCCCTGCGCGACCTCGAGCCACGCCTCGCCCAAGCCCAGGCGGCCCAACGGAAGCTGGATGACTTTCGCGCCGGCCATGAGCGCTTTCTCCAACACGAGCGCCTGGCGAGCGAGACGGAGCAGCGGGCCGAGCGGCTGCAAGCAGTCAAGGTTCAGGTCCGTGGCGCTGTGACCAAGACGGCCGACGCCTGGGGCGTGGCGGCAAGATTGGGCGCCGCGGCCGATCGCGCGGCGCGCAAAGAGGCGCACGGGGCCCAAGGCGCGGCCATCGCCCAGGTGGCACAGCTCAATGCCCAATCGAAAGCCCTCGCCGATCGGATCGTGGAGCGGCAGAAGGAGCTGGACGAGCTGGCGGAAGTCGCGCGTCGCCTTGACGCCGAGCGCCGCGGCGCCACCCACGCAACGGCGTTGCGCGAGCGCACGGAGCTCATGCGCCGGGTGCTGCGGGCCGCCGGGCCGTTGGTCACCGAGGCGTTGCTGGCCGACGTGAGCGAGGCGGCGGACGAGATCTTCGGCGAGGTGCTGGGCGATCGCGCGGGACGCCTGCGTTGGACCCCGGACTACGACATCGTCCTGGAGCGCGGCGGGCACGTCCGCAGCTTTTCGCAACTTTCGGGCGGCGAGCAGATGACGGCGGCCTTGGCGGTGCGGCTGGCGCTGCTGCGGGAGTTGCTCCACATTGACGTCGCGTTCTTCGACGAGCCGACGCAGAATCTCGATGACACCCGCCGCACCAACCTCGCCGAGCAGATTCTCCGCGTGCGCGGCTTCGAGCAGCTCGTCGTCATCACCCACGACGACAGCTTCGAGCGGATGCTCGATCACGTGATTCACGTGCGCAAGGTCAACGGCGAGAGCCGGGTGGACGTCGCATGACGCTGTCGCGGGCCAAGGTGATCGAAGCGCTTGAGAGCCGGCGCGACGACTTCCTCACCCTCGACCAGGCGTTTGCGCACGAGCTCGACGGCCTGCGCCGCGGCGCGGACGTTCGGCGAACTCTCACGGCCCAGGCGCTGGGCGACGCGCTCGGCGGCCTTGACCAGGCCGAGGGCGCGTTTCCCACCGACGAGTGGGACACGACTCCCGACGGCGCGTGGTGGCGGCCCTTCGCGGCCGACGCCGGCGATACCCATGAAGCCTGGCGCGCCTGGGCCATGCGCACGCTCACCGGCGTCACGACCTGCGCGGTGGATGGAAGCCAGATCTATCCATCGCCGGACTGGTCGATTGACGTGGGCGCGGTGCAGGTCGGCCGCTTCGTCAACGGTCACGCCAAGGACGCGTACACCAAGGACCTGCAGTTCGAGGCCATTCCGGCCACTGACCTCTACGACGCCCGGAGCCAGGACTATCGGCCGCGTGAGCTGGTGGACCTGCGGCGCTTCGAGGCCGAGTGCGCGGCCCTGACCGAGTGGATCGAAGGTTCGGGCGCCGGGTCCGAGCGATTGGCGATCTTCGACGGCAGCCTGATCGCCTCCTTCGTCACGAATCCGACCTATCGCGAGCGCTACGTGGCGGCGGTGGTGCGACTGCTGGAGGTCTCCGAGGCGCACACCGTGCCGGTCGTGGGCTACATCGACGCCAGCCGGGCGCGCGACCTCGGCGCCATGGTGGCGGCGGTGCGCAACATCGAGCCTCCGCGGCGCGTGACCGACGGCGTCTGGCTGCCGCCGGCCCCGTGGGGCGCGCGCACGCCGGCGTTCATCAGCGCGCGCAGCAAGGGGCTGGAAGATTACGGCGAGCACGAGCGCTCGGTCGCGTTCGTCTACCTGCGCGCCTCGTCACGCCGCCGCCCGGCGCGCCTCGAATTCCCGCGCTGGGTGGTCGAGGCCGACCGCGCCGAATGGATGACCGACGTCGTCCGCGCCGAGATCGTGGCGCAGGCCGACGGCTACCCCTATGCCGCCGAAACGGCCGACGCGCTGGCGGTGCTCACCCAGGCGGACCGCGACCGGTTCCACGCGCTGTTTCAGGAGTTCGCCGACCGCAACGGCCTCGACGCCTATCTCTCCGGCAAGTCGGTGAGCAAGCGACGGCGCCGATGACGCTCGCCAAGATCGTGAAGTCCAACTCGCACGTGGAGTACGTGGCGCAGGTCATGCGCCCCGGCGAGGTTGATGAGGCCCCCGCGCCCGCCGACTACGCCTTCGGCACGTTCGTGGCCATGCCGCGGGCGGACGGCGGCCTGGCCGTCGGCGTCGTCTTCGATACCACGCTTGTCAATCCCGAGTTCGGCGCGCTTGGGCCCCGCTTGACGACCGGAACCGAGCTACAAACGCTCGCCCCGGATCAGTTGCCCGAGACCGCGACCCTGATTGGCGTGCTGCTCCTCGGCTCGCGGTCCGCCGACGGCCAAGTGACCCAGGGCGTGGTCGCACACGCCCTCAGCGTCGGTGACCCGGTTCACCGGCTGGATGACGACGATTTCGAGTCATTCCATGGCGCCGATGACGGCCCGCGGGCGGCCTACCTGCCGCTGCTGCTGGCGCACGGGCACCCGCTGACCTCGGAGCTGGCCCTGGCGATCACCCAGCGACTCGTCGAAGTGTTTCCCAATCACGCAGGCGCGGTGGCGGTGCTGCGCGACTCCATCGCCTGGCGCACGCGCATCGAGGCGGCGGAGTGAGCGGGGTCGTGCCTGTCGGCACCACGAAGGGACCGGGTGAGTCACCGCATACCTACACCATGGTCGCGCCGGATCCCGACGACCAGCTCAAGATCGGCGAGTTCGTCGCGTACGAGGCCCAGGTCGATGGGGACCTGCGGTCCGTGCTCGGGCGCATCGACGCCCGGCGACCGCTCAAGCTCTATCCCGACGCTTTCATGGCCGACCCGCAGGTCCCGCCCAGGCGAGTGGCCGGCCTGATTGGCTTTGATCACGCGACGCCGGAGCTGTACGAGCTTGACGTCGCCGTCCTGGGCTATTTCGACGACACGCTGGGATTCGTGAATCCGCGGGTCGCGCCGCGCGCTGGGCGGCCCGTCTATCTGGTCCCGGACGGCGATCTGGCGCACGCGCTCTCTCGGATTCCCCGCGGCAAGCCCGGCGCGGCGCACATCGGCAGTTTGCTCACGCGCGCCTGGGATCGCGTGCCCGTCACGCTCGACGTCAACGAGTTCGCCAGCACGCACCTGGCCATCATCGCGGGCACCGGCGCCGGCAAGAGCTATCTCGCCGGCGTGATCGTCGAGGAGCTGATGCAGCCCTCGGTGGGCGCGGCAGTCGTGATCATCGACCCGCATGGGGAGTACGGCACGCTTGAGGAGATCGCCAATCATCCGGATTTCCGTGGCGACGGCTATCACGCGCGGACGCTGGTCGTGCGCCCCGAGCAGATCAAGATTCGGCGCGACTTGCTGCACCCGAGCGACATCTATCAGCTCGTCGGCTCGACGCACGGCCTGTCCGGTCCGCAGCGCGAGGTCCTGAGGCTGGCGCTGCGAGCGGTTGGAATCGACCGGGACCGCCACTGGACGTATCGGCAGCTGACGGAAGCGGTGAACGAGGTGGAGTTGAGTGGCGGTGCGCGCACCGCCGACGACGAGGGCGCGGACTACGCGCTAGTCAGGCGCGCCTTGATGTGGCGCCTCAACGCCACGCTCGGCCGCCAGGACGGCATCTTCGACGACTACGAGCACACGTCGCTGCAGGAGCTCATCCAGCCGGGTCAGTGCACCGTGGTGCAGCTCAACGAGGTGCCGCGGGAGGAGCAGCAGATCATTGCAGCGACGCTGCTGCGCCGCTCGTTCGACGGCCGCGTCGGCACCGCCAAGGGGCGCATCGGCACGGACGATGAGCAACACCTCCCGGCGCCGGTGTTCACCCTCATCGAGGAGGCCCACCACTTCGCGCCGGCCGGTGAGGAAGTGCCCACCACCAACCTGCTCAAGCAGATCTTGGCGGAGGGCCGAAAGTTTGGGTTCGCCGTGGGCTTGATCTCGCAGCGGCCCGGCAAGCTCGACCAGGACGTGCTGAGTCAATGCATGACGCAGTGCATCCTGCGCGTGGTGAATCCCATCGATCAGCAGGCCATCGCCGGTGCCGTGGAGAGCGCCGGGCGCGAGTTGCTGGGCGAGCTCCCGGCGCTCAGCAAGGGACAGGCCATCGTGGCCGGGGCGGCGGTCAACACCACGGTGCTGTGCCGCGTGCGTCCGCGGCTCACCCCCCACGGCGGCGAGTCGCCCGATGTAGTGGACGCGTGGCGCCGGGCGCGGTCACAATTGCCGCCCGTCGATCGCTCGCTCGAGGCGGCTGATCCGGAGTCCGCGCGCACGCCCGAGGAACGGTTGTTCGGCTCGATACAGTGATCGCGACCGCTGACGCCTAGAGGCGGCACCAAATGCCCACTGCCGTAGTTTTCCTGGCCGCTGCTAGCCAAGCGCGCACGCCGTTGGCGTCCCGCTGATGCCGAGGCTGGCCCTCGTTGTCCCCGCGTTTAACGAGGCGCAGCGGCTGGGTGGCACGCTCGATGCCGTGGCCGCCTACCTCGCCGAGACGGGGATCGACGCCCACGTCATCGTCGTGGATGACGGCAGCACCGACGCCACCGCCGACGTCGCCGTAAGGCACGCCGTATCGGACCGCCCGGTCGATGTCATTTCCCTGCCGGGCCAGCGGGGCAAGGGTGCGGCCGTCCGCGCGGGCATGCTGGCCGCGGACGCCGATGTGATCGGATTCGTGGATGCGGATCTCTCCACGCCGCTCGACGAATTGCCACAGGTGCTGGAGGCCTTCGACCGCGGATACGACGTCGTCATCGGTTCGCGCGCGATCCCTCGCAGTCGCCTCCTCCGCCGGCAGTCCCCGGCCCGGCGGGTCGGCGCGCGGATGTTCCGGGCGCTCGCGCCACTCATTGGCGGGTTGCAGGGATTCCCGGATAGCCAGTGTGGGTTCAAGTTCTGTCGCCGGGAAGCGGCCAAGGATCTGTTCGGTGGAACGGTGATCGAGCGCTGGGTGTTCGATGTCGAGGTGCTGCGGCTCGCCGTACACCGGGGATACCGTGTGGCGCAGATCCCCGTTGCCTGGCGCGATCATCCCGGGTCGCGCCTGCGGCCCTCGCTTGTTGCCCTTGGTGTGTTGCGCGACCTGGTGCGCATTCGGCTCCGCTTCGCGTTTGGGCGATATGGGCCGGCCGGCCATACCGCCTAAAATGGCCCAGTCGTGGCCGGCCGCGCGTACACTGAGCGGCCCCCTCCCAGAGCGTGCATTCTGGATGCTGTGCACGCGCGCAACGGCAGGAGATCGCGCGTGGTGTGGCGGAAGACGAGAGTGATGGGCGCAGCCTCTGGCTCTTGGCCGCGAGTCGTGGCTAGGCCGGCTGGCACCGCCGGAGCGTCCGCGCCGGGTGTGAATCGGCGCTAGACGTGGGCACGGTGACCGCGTTGCCGGTTCGCAGGGATTGGGCCTTCCATGGCTGAAGGATTCGACGCCTTCCGTGAGGCCCTGTCGGCCTTCTTGGAAGTCAGCCAGTATTTGGGACTGGCCTTGTACGTGGGCATCGAGGAAGTCGGCATTCCATTTCCGGTGCCTGCCGACACGCTGCTGGTGCTCATGGGCTATCAGGTGTCCCGCGACGAGGCCCACCCGGTGCTGGTGATGCTCGTCACGGTCGGATCGGCCACCCTCGGGGCATCCATCCAGTATTGGCTGGGACGCTACTTCGGCACGCGGTTGATCAACCGGCTCCGCGGCGTCTTTCGCCTCAGCCACGAACGCCAGCGGCGCATTGAGATTTGGCTCCGCCGCTACCAGTTCTGGGCGGTGATCTTGCTGCGCCTGGTGCCCGGATTCCGCGTCATCTTGACGCTGGTGTGCGGCGTGTCGCGGGTTGACTTCCGGCTGTTCGTCCCCTCGGTGGCCATCTCCGCCACGATCTGGGCTGCGGTGTTCATGAGTCTGGGCTGGGCGCTCGGCGACGAGTACGAACTCCTGGTCGAGGCCATTGAGGAAAACGTCAGCATCGGGATTAGCATTGCGGTCGTCGCCGGCGTGGCGCTGCTGGTCGTTGGACTGTTTCGACTGCGGCGGCGGATCTTCCGGCGCGCCTAACCTCGACCCACGCCAAGCCACCGCCCATTCGGCATCCCGCTAGGACTTCTCCCGCGCCTCTGGGTGCATGCGAGCCACCGCCCGCTTCGCCAGCCCCGTCCATGACGACGTGCCCTGGCCGCGCCAGTCCAGGTCGTCCTGCAGTGTCATGAGCCGGTCGACCCGCCCCAGCCGCTCCGCGCGCTCATAGATTCGCAGCCAGACGCACGGCATCGAGGGGTCGGTTTCGCACATGCCGTGCACGTCGGTTCCGCCGCACGGCCCGTCGCGCAGTCCCTTGGGGCAGGCCATCGGACATATGAACGCCGTGTCCTGCAGGATGCAGTGCCCGCACATCTGACAGCCAAACAGCGGGCGCTTGACCGCGCGCTCGACAAGCGTCAGCGCCTCGTTTGGAGCCTGGCGGACGGCGCGCTTGATGACCGTTGACGTGATTGACATGGTCGCAGTGCCGGGATGGGCAGCCCCTGATTATAGGGATCGGCGCCCCTTCCTTCGCAGGCAGGTTCAGGCCCTCGCCGTGCCAGTCGTTCGGGAATCGGAGTGCCGCGCGGAGGCTCGACCGATCGCGGCTGCCGGTGCGACTACGGCGATGGTCGCGGCGTGGGGGGCGTCGTCTGGCGCTCGGGGATCTTAAGCGGTCGGCCCACGAAGAGCTGCGACGGATCGGCGATGTCGTTGATATCCGCCAGGTCTTCAACGCTCACCCCGAGCTCCTGCGCGATGGCGAACAGCGTGTCGCCGGCCTGCACGACGTAGACCTCGCCCTCGGGACCCGCCGGCGTTGGCGGCGTCACGCGCTCGTCGGGCTGGGGCAACTCGAGCTTCTGCCCCGCGAAGATGTTGTTCGGATCCAGAATGCCGTTCTTGGCGGCGAGGTCCTCGACCGTGACGTTGAAACGCTCGGCGATGAGTTGCAGCGTGTCGCCGCTCTGCACGGTGTAGGTCTGCGGCAACGGCGTCGGCGTCGGTGTTGGGGCCCGGGTGGGCGTAGGAGATGGCGAAGGCAACGCCGGCACCGTCGCGCCGGGAGACGCGGCGTCGGTCGCGGACTCGTCGCCGAAACCCGGCAGGCTGTCGGAAGCCTGCGTCACCAATACCACCGCTACGACAGCGAGAATGGCGAGGCCAAGCGCTCCAAAGATCAGTTCACGGCGTGCATCGGTCACGCGCGCCACTCTCCCGGCTGGCGGCTCGCCTCCGAAACCGACCCGCAGCGGGATATCGGCAAGGAGCCTTGCTCGCGGTGCCGCAGAGTATAGCGGCGGGCCGCCCCGGCCTTCCGGCCGACGCTATGATCGGCGCCATGCAAGCGCTGATCCTCGCGGCCGGCTGGGCCACGCGCATGGGTGATCTTGCCCGTGCCACGCCCAAGCACCTGCTCCCCATCGACACACGTTGCAGCTTGGACTTTGTGGTGGAGCGGCTGGCCGCCATCGCCGACATGCAGCAGATCCACGTGATCACCCACGACGTCTTCTTTCCCCAATTCGTCAACTGGGCGGCGGCGCATGAGCTGGCGCCGCGCCTGACGCTGCACAACGATCAGACCACCAGCGAAGCAACCAAGCTGGGCTCCATCGGCGACATCAAGTATTTCCTGGATACCGCACACCCCGACGACGATCTCATCATCGTGCTCGGCGACAACGTGTTCGACTTTGACCTGCGGCCGCTGGCGGCGCGGGCCGTCAGCGACATCGTGGTGGGGCTGTTCGACGTTGCGTCCTACGAGTTGGCGTCGCGCTACGGCATCGTCGAGCTGGATGACAGCGGTCGCATCGTCTCGTTCGTGGAGAAGCCGTCCGCGCCCCGGTCGACGCTTGCCGCGACCGGCATCTACGGCCTGCCGCGCGCCAACCTGGCCGACTTCGACGCCTACCTCAACGACGGCGGCAGTGCCGACAAGTTCGGGTCGGTCATGGAGTGGCTCCACACCCGGCGCCGGGTGATCGGCCAGGTGTTCCACGGACGCTGGTTCGACATCGGCAGCCCCGACGAGTACGAGCGCGTCAAACGCGAGTTCGGCGGCGAGTCGGCCTGAGCTGCACGCGGCGGGGTAGGCCGTCCCGCCCCGCAGACATCGAGTCGATCACCACGCTTTCGGAACTTGCCTACTCCGGCTTCGTCTCGACTGGGCGGTACTCGAGGAGCGATGACCGTCCGGCGATCGCGGCCACGCGCACGAGCATCGCGTCGCCGTTGGCGTCCATCAAGTGCAGGTCCTCCTCGGCTGGGACGAACGAGACCGGCTGTTGCCGCCCTCCGTTAATCGCGATGTTGGAAGCGTAGAGATACGTTCGGTTGTTCGTATCAAGGATCGGGTTGAGGCGGCCGATCAGTCCGGGGATGTGCCCCGTCGCTTCCGAGAACACGACCGATCCGCCGCCAGGCATTGGCGCGAGTTCGATGGCGAGCGCTCGTTCCGCCGGGATCCATGCCCGCTCGACGTATGCGACGCAGCCGGCGGCAGCGGCGAACACCGTCATTGGCAAATGCACGGAGTGCAGTTCGAGGCGCGCTTCACCGTGCCTGTCCGTGGGCGTTCGCTTCCATGTCTTGTTCGGAAACAGCGCCAGCACGTCCGCGTCCGCGAGTGGCCTACCGTCTCGGCGCACCGTGATAGTGACGGTCGCTGGTCCGGAATCGGGCTCGGCAGCCGGTATCGTGAGACAGAGTTCCGCGTCGTCGATCAGCCGGAACTCGGGCTCTTTGCCGGTGAGTTCCTTCGTCTCGCGGCGGATGATCGGGACACCGTCGCCGCGCCGTTCCATGAAGTACTGCCTGCCTCCGGCGCCTTCGACTTCACTGGCGTTCATCCTCCCGAGCACCGATGTCAACACCTCGTTCCGGGTCGATTGCCGTTCGCCCATGCTCTCGATCGTCAGGCTGTTTGGGAGAGAGCCCGGAGAGCAGAGTTCGAGGCGGTCGGAAAACATCGACAGCCGGATTCGGCTCCCTTTGATCGAATAGTCGCGGTGCACGACCGCGTTCACGAGGCTTTCGAACAGCGCCCGGGTGCTGTACTCGGGCAGGTCCTCGCGGCCAGGATCCTTGCGCGCGCCAACCCGCATGTTGCGTGCAGCAAACGCGAGCGCCTGTGTGATCTGGCGGTTGATCGGTCCGCTGATCTCCTGCGCGTCGATTTGTCCGGATCCGCGGTCGGCACCTCGGTAGCGCACGGCAGTGATGACGGCGTTCGGGAGAAACTGTGCTGGGTTCTCGGTGCAGAGCAGCACGCCCGCCACTGTGGCGTGGGTTGCGCCGTGCGCATCGGTCGACAGCAGCCCGAGCTTCTCCAGTCCCAGCTCGGGATCGCCGAGGCTCTCGGCGCTCAGCAGTGGTTTCCATAGCCGCTCATCCAGCGTGGCGAAGCCAGTGGCGGATACCGTCTGCTCGTCAACGCCAGCGAAGCGAGCTTGCCCTCGCCGTTGCGCCAGTCGCATCCGCTCGTCGGGCGTCATCGGCTGCTTCGCGCTGCCGACGCGAACGTAGCTCCCGCCCGGGCTATCGTGCTGGGCATGCCCCTCCGGGATCGAGACCAGTAGGAAGGCGCAATCGTCCAGCGCACGGCGGTAGGTCAGCACCCGAATCGCGGGCGTGATCGAATCCCTGCAGATCTCGCCGACGACACGCTCCAGTGCGTCCAGGCGCTCCCGCGACATGCCCGTCACTGTGCCCCCGTCGGTGACGCCAAGCAGGAGCACACCGCCACGGGTGTTGGCGAAGGCGGCGATCTCGTCGGCCCAGTCGTCACGGTGGTGCCGGTTCGGCTGATCGCCGCGGAACACGGTCTCTTTGAACTCCCAGCCGTTGTCCTCGCCCAAGCGCAACTGACGCCGAATCAGCTCATCGCTGTAGGGCATTGTCATCGCTTGCTCATCCGTCTCGCGATCCGCTGAGCTCCCTGAGCTGGCTAGCTAACAGCCAGGTGGGTCTCCGCTACCCTACCCCAGGCGCCCCTGGCTATTCCGTTCGCGTCCAGCCGATCCACTGTCCGCTGCAATCCCTGCTGCGTGTCGCCGTGTACGACCCGCGGTGCCGGGGGTGGGAGTCGAACCCACACGACCGAAGTCCCGGGATTTTAAGTCCCGTGCGTCTGCCATTCCGCCACCCCGGCGGGGACGCCTTGCAGAGTACGGCCACGGCTTGACGCGCCGCGAGCATGCAGTCGCAATCCGCATACAGCTTCGGCTCCGGGCAAGGGCGCCTCTCGTGGTCGCCCGACAGATCTACGCCGCGTGCTCCCAGCTGCCGATGAAGTCCGCGACGGTGAAGCAATTGCGCATCCGCTCCAGGGAATACGCGACCGGACCCGTTTGATAGCCGGGAACATGATCTTCGTCGTCGGAGGCAAGCAACTGATCCTCGAGGGCGCCAAACCCCTCCCAGATCCTGTCGGCCTCTGGTTTCGTGAGCCGCTTGGCGAACTCCGGCCCCCAGTTGAGCGCTGTGGAGTGATGGCTCGCGGCCAGGTCGCGAACCTCGTCCGGCAGGCTGGCGTAGTCCGGGCGCTTGAGGAGATGGATGCGCATGGCGGCCTTGCAGAGCCAGATCGTGAGTTGCAGCTTGGTGGCGTCTCCCGTCCCGGGCCGCAGGGTCTCCAGGGCATCCGTGTAGGCGCCGGCATCGCGATCCAGGACGGCCCGCAGCGCGTGCTCGGTGTGGTCCTTCAGCGCCGCGGTCCGAGCGGCCCAGCCCTCGAACCGCTGCCGCGACTGGGCCGAGAGATGCCGGGTGAAGCCCAGATCCTCCCAGTAGGGGTAGATGGCGTGCCCACCGTGCACCGTGCGGCGCAGTGGCTCACGCATGTAGCTGCTGCCCCAGTGCAGCAAGTAGTGGATATAGACCAGCACGTCCCCCGCCTGCAGCTCGGTGCGCATCCCGCCGGGAAGCGGAGCGAGCGGGTCTTCCTGCAGACCGCGGCTCTCGGCTTCGGTGGTGGTCCGAAGGTGGCTGCCGGGCACCACCCAGAAGACGTTGTCGTCGTAGAGCGGAATGTTCCACTGCACATAGGTCGGACCGTCCGCCGCCAGGCTGTCCTGCAACAGTTGCAGGGGCCCGACTTCGGCCGGATTGATATCCCGATGCCACGGCGCCGGTCCATAGTCGAATCTCGGGTTGCACATCATCTGCATTTCCGCCACCGCGGCGTTTTCGTCCTGGAGCAATTGCGCGGCGACGCCGCGGATCGGTTCCGACAGCCAGAGCTCCACCGCCTCGGCGGTGGCCGCGTCGACGAACGCCTCGGTTTTGGACAGGCGCGGTTGCCGCGCGGTGTCCCAGACACCGCCCGGCGGGTCTCCGGGCGCCCGCTCACGCCGCCAGACCGCTCTCTGCCGTTCGAGCAGCGTTTCGAAGCTCAGGCGCAGCGACGCCAGGTCGCGCGGCGGAATCGCATCGCGAATCAGGAGATATCCGTCGCGCATGAGCCGCGCTCGATCAACGACTGACATCCGAATCCCTATGCATCCAGGCTTCGCGGCGCCTCATGGTGGCACCCGGCCGCTGTCCGGGCTAGCCGCGGCGCTGGGCCGTTCCTATGGCGTGTGCCCCCAACTGACGATGAAGTCGTCGACGGTGAATTCGTGCTGCATCCGCTCAAGGGAGTAGGGGATCGGGCCCGATTGATAGCCGGGCACGTAGTCCTCGCCGTCTGGAGCCAGCAGATGGCCCTCGACGGCGCCGAACCGCTGCCAAATCGTGTCGGCCTCGGGTTTGGTGAACCGTTCGGCGAACGCGGGACCCCAGTTGAGGCTGATCCCGTGCTGCGACTCGGCGCGGCGGCGGAATTCGGGCGGCAGGCTCGCGAAGTCCGGCCGCTTGAGGTTGTGGATGTGCATGGCGGCCTTCGTCAGCCAGATCGTCAGTTGCAGTTTCGTGGCGGCCCCCGCGCCGGGCCGCAGCGTCTCCAGCACCTCCGCATAGGACTCGCCGTCGCGGTCCAGCACCGCCCGCATAGCGCGCTCGGTGTCGTCCTTCAGCTTGGCCGTGCGCGCGGCCCACAGCTCGAACCACGCGCGCGACTCAGCCGAGAGATGCCGCGTGAAGTCCAGATCCACCCAGTTGGGGTAGATCGTGTGTCCGCCGTGCAGCGTGCGGCGCTTGGGCTCGCGCGTGTAGCGACTGCCCCAGTGCATCAGGTAGTTGACGTAGACCAGCACGTCGCCCGCGCGCAGCTCGACCTGCTCGCCGCCGGGAATCGGCACGCGGGCGTCCTCCAACAAGCTGCGATTTTCGGCTTCGGTGTTGATCCGTGCGTGGCTGCCGGGAACGATCCAAAACACGCTGTCGTCGTACAGCGGAATGTTCCACTGCATGTAGTTCGGCCCGTCTTCGACCAGGCTGTCCTGCATCGACTGCATCGGCCCCATGTCGATGGGATGGATGTCGCGGTGCCAGGGCGCCGGTCCGTAGTCAAAGGTGGGGTTGCACATCATTTGCATGGCGCTTATCCCAGCATGCTCGTCGTCGAGCAGCCCCGCGGCCAGACCGCGGATCGGTTCCGAAACCCAAAGCTCGACCGCCTCAGCCGTTTCCGCATCGATGAATGTCTCGGTGTTGCTCAGGCGCGGTTGCAGCGCCGAGTCCCAGACTCCCCCCGGTGGGTCGTCGGGACCCCGCTCGCGCCGCCAAACCGCCTTCTGCCGCTCGAGCAGCGTCTCGAAGGTCACGCGCAGCGACGCCAATTCGCTCGGCGGGATCACGTCGCGCTTGACCAGATATCCATCGCGCATCAGCTGCGCGCGATCGCTAGACGACATTGGGCTCGCTCCCCAGCAGCACTAGGACCGACCCCATCGTGGCACCCGTCCAAGCTCCCGGCCAGCCGGTCCGATCACGATCGAATGAGCTGAACCTCGGCGCCGACGTCGATCTCAGCCCACGCGTGATCCGCCGTCACCGCCGGCAGCCCGCGACGCGCCGCCAATTGCAGGCAAGCGCGGTCGCCGAGCGACAGGCCCCGGCCGCGTGTCGCGCTGCGGATTCCTGCCGCGGCATAGGCCTGCTCGGCGTCGAAGGCAACGATCTCGACCCCCATGAGCGCGATAGCCCGCCGCACATCCTCCAGGCCGGCGCCCAGGTCCGAAAGCTGCGCACCCACCTCGGCGACATTGACCGCCGAAGCCAGCGCGTCCCCGCGATAGCTGTTCACCGCGTCCGCGCCAGGCTCGCCGCGCAGAAAGGCCAACATCGCCGACGCGTCGAGGACGGCGCGGCTCACGGAGACTCCTCGGCTTCGGCTTCGCGGCGGCGCTCGAGTATCAACTCGTCCACCACGCTCTCGCTTTCAGGCACGTAGCCGGCGATCATCTCGCGAACCCGCTGTACCTCCGTGGCGTCGCTGACCACCCGCAGCTCCTCGCCATCCAGCCGCATGAACACGGCGTCCCCTTCCTTGATAGCCAGAGCGGCGCGGTACTGCGCCGGGATAACCACCCGCCCACCCGGGCCAATCGTGGTTCGTACTTGGTCGGGCGGGCGATCGTCCGCTGTCGGAGGCTGTTCGCAAGGACAGACGCAACTGAGTTGAATCTCCTCGAATCCGCTGCGCAGCAGCACATTGCGGACGTGCTGGTAGCGGATGCCCAGGTGCGTACCGATCTGCGCACGGCTGTAGCCCGCGCGAAACAAGGCTCGAATTCTGTCCGCCGTGGTCGCCAGGCCCTCAATGATCTCCGCCATCGGGCGCCGTTCGCAGGAGCAGTCACAGTCCAACGGCTCGCTGAGTCGAGTCTCGTCGAAGCCCTCGAGATCCAGCTCGGCATCGACATCCTGGCGGGGGATACCCAGGCGCTTGGAAATTTCGTCGCGGCCGTATCCCGCGCGGAACAGCGCCCCGATCTTTTGCGCGGTGGTCGTGAGGCCCTCGACGATATCCGTCGCAGGGCGCCGTTCGCAGGAGCAAACACAGCACATCTCGTCGCAGTCGCAAACACAACACGTCATGGGCTAGTACCCCTGGTCGCCAAGCCCGCGAGACCTGGCGCGCCTCAAGTATCCACAGTGTCTGCATATATGACAACTATCTAGTTACTATCTCTGCCCGGCACCGCCGCTGACTAGACTGGCGCAGCGGGAACGCTGGAGATCGGGAATGGCGAAGCGTCGGCTCGGGCGGGTGGATCAGGTCAATTCGGCGGTTATGCTCCGTGCGGCCGGACTTGGCCGTCTCGACCCGCCGCGGGCTCGGCTCGACCGAGCAGAGGTGAGCATGGCGTCCGGGAAACTTTGATCAAGGTGCACGGTCAATCCGCGCCACTGCCGGCCAGTCTGCGCGCCCACTACGAGTGGCTGCTGGCGCGGGCCGGAGAGCCGCCATCGCGCCTGCTCGATATCGGCGCGGGCCAGGGACGGCTGCTGCGCGTGGCCCGCGAGGTTGTGCGCGAGCGGCTCGTGGGGATCGACCCCAAACACCTCGGCTGGCGCCCTGACCACCCAGTGGCCCATGTGGTCGGCGATGGCCAGCGGCTCCCAATCGCCGATGGCGTCTTCGACTTCGTCGTCGAAACCGAGACCCTCGAGTGGGTCGCAGACCCGGTGGCGCTGCTGCGCGAGGCCGCGCGCGTGTGCACGACCGACGGCCTGGTCGTGTCGGACGACACCGATTGGGACACCGTGGTGTTCGCAGCCGGCGATGCAGTGCCGGGCCGCCGGATCCTGCGCGAGTTTTGCGACTCGGGGCCGAACGGCTGGATCGGCCGCATGGCGCCGTCGCTGATGCGCCGGGCCGGTCTGCGCGATATCGAGGTCCACGTCCGCGTCATCGCGGAGCACAAACTCAAGCCCGGCACCCTCGGCTTCTGGCAGGTCCAGGTCATCGACGAATGGCTACGAGCAGAATCCCTCGCGAGTGGGAGCGAACTCGACGACTGGCGCGCCGAAATGCAACAAGCCGCCGACCACGGCGACTTCCTCTTCAGCCTGAACCGCTACGTCTGCGTCGGCCGGCCATAGTTCAAGGCGCGTACAGGAGGATCTTGATCGGGGCATGCCGTTGGTCCACCTGGGCAGTCGTCAGGCCGCGCGGTTCAGGTGGTGGGCCTGGCTGCATAGCGCGTGCACGCGCTGGGCCAAGCGCCGGACGGACGCCAACACATCATCCAGTGTCCCGTCCAGGTCCAGCGCCGCGACGACCAGCAGCTTGTCAGCATGGCGAACCTGGTATTGCGCGCTGGACGTCTCGCCCTGGGCGTAGACCAGTAGCCCGCCCGGCAGGTCAAGTGCGGTGGTGTAGGCCAGCAACTGATAGAGGTCGGCGCTGGGCGCACGGTCGCCGCTAACATTCTTGTACTTGGCGTCGCCCACGAACGTGCAGACTTCACCGTCCCACCAGGTCAGATCAGGCTTGATACGCGCGCGCCCTTGCGTATCAAGCGGCAGGTCCTGCTCGGAGCGGAGCACGCGCTCGGAAACATTCAGTTCTTCCCTCAGCGCCTGAGCCACGAACTCCTGGAAAAGCGTGTTCATGTCAATCAGGAAGCCGGCGGCGCGCACGGTCCCGCGGCTGGACTGGAAGGCGCTGTGCCGCAGGATCAGCCGCGACAGCCCCACCACGTCGCGGTAGTGCTGGTTCAGCCGGTCGAAACTGACCTGGGGCAGGTTGTTTGGCGGGAACGCAACCAAGGAGACGTTGTCCAGCACTCCCGCGATGCGCCCCAAATCTCGGCGCGCTTTGGGCGAACGCAGCCGCATTCCGCCCAGCCGCGCAACCGCCGCCTTCACCAGACGGTTGGCCAGGATGTCATCCGTGAACTCGTCGTATCGGACCTCAACTGGCAGTGGCAGGCCAAACCTGTGCCGCAACTGGTCGTCGAAGCGAATGCGCCCGCGCACCGTGGGTAGCGCTTCTTCGTGCGTCAGATAGCCGTGCAGCAGTCCGCGCGCAAAGGCCCGGCGGGCCGCGGCAGCCAGCGCGAGCGCCAGCGTGTCGGGCAGCGCCGGCTGTTCCTGGAAGTCGAACCGGCGCCGTTCCTCGGACCTGAAGATCCCCATGGCGTAGCAGGCCAGTGAAAGCAACTGCGGGATGCTGATCTTGGGCTGGATAAGCACCGACAGGCCGCTGATTTCAAGCGCGCCCACGGTTGACCCAGGCGTCAGCCGGTAGGCATCACGTTCGCCCTGCGCTGGTTCGATTGTCAGCGAGGGCAATGCGTGCCGCAGCTCGTCGCGCTCCTGAACTAAGAGCGTGTGGGGTCCGCTTGCTTCGTACTCGCACAGGTCAATCTGACGCATGGTTGTCGCTGGCCGCCTCGCCGCGTTCGTCTGACGGGCCGTCGTTCTGTTCAGCCTTTCCCGAGGCTTCGGCACGAAGGTCGTCGAGGTCGAACTTGGCAAGCGAGTCGTCCGGTTCGCCAAACAGGCGTTCTTCGATATAGGGAAGGACGTTGTGCTCCCAGGTCAGCCGCACGTTCTCCTCGTTGAGGTCCGGGTTGCCGAACTCGTCGGTTTGCATGAAGTAGCTCGGCCCGATGGCGGCATGCTCATCAGCCAGCTTCTCGTTTGCGAGATCGACCACGCCCTCCACCCACGCCATCTCCGACGCATGCTTGTGCAGCCAGCGCCCCAGCAACCCCTGTACCGGCGCTTTATCGGGATGGAACTCCACAAAATGGAACCGGCGGCGCAGCGCCAGGTCCACCAGCGCGATGGAACGGTCGGCGGTGTTCATGGTGCCGATGATGTAGAGATTCGCGGGCAGTGAGAACGGTCGGTTGGAATACTGGAGGAGCATTTTCTCGTCGCGGTACTCCAGCAGGAAGTACAGCTCGCCAAACACCTTGGCCAGGTTGCCGCGGTTGATTTCATCGATGACCAGGAAGTGTTTCGCGCCTGGCGCATTCTCCGCCGCCTCAGCCATCTCGATCAGCGGCCCGTTCCTGAGTTCGAAGCCGAGCTGTTCCGCACCGGGCACTGGACGGTATCCCTGTACAAAGTCCTCATAGGCGTAGGATGGATGGAACTGAACCAGCCGCACGCGCTCTTCAGAACCGGCCAGACACTCCGCCAGCTTCCGCGCCACATAGGTCTTTCCGGTGCCGGGCGGGCCCTGAAAGATGACCTGACGCTTGCTATTAAGGCTCAGCAGCGTCTTGATCTTGCGAAGCTCGTCAACGTCGAACAGGAGGTCCTCGGCCAGCGCTTCGAGCGGGCATGGTGGCGGCGGGGTCGTTTCGCCGTTGCCGCCTTTCCGATAGCTCAAGAAGGCTTCGTGCTCATCCGCGGGAAGAGCTTTTTCATACCAGCCTGAGCTAGCGACCGCCCAGAGCGCGGACTGCGCGTCCAATCGGTCCCGTAACGGAAGCCCGCGCTGCGACGCCTCTTCGATGAAGATGTCGAAGAAGTCCAGGGCGTGTCTATAGACAGTAGCCTCATCAGCGTCGTTGTCCGGCTCTGAATATCCGGTCAGGCCATATCCCGACTTGAGCACCGTCACGCGGTATGGCGGATAGACACCCGGATCGACGGCCATGGCCAAGAACGCCGCCAAGTTCGCCCGAGCGCCCGGTGTGCTGTCGACACTCGCCGGTACGCAATTCAGAAAGCCGCGAACCGCTGCTTCGATTGATCTCTCGCCGCTCCAAAGCTCAAGCAGAGCGGTTCTGGCCTCCGTCCGATTCCCCCTACACCATGTGAGAAACCGGTCGTGCACTTGCCAGGACGTCAGATTGTTGGGCTTCCCAAAGGCGCGCCGAAGCGCACCTACCCAGTCATTCGAATTGGCCTCAACCGCCGAACGCGCCACTTGAAGGTTGTCTGCGATTTTAAGCTTGTAATTGCGCTCTTCCTCATCGAAATTGTGATGCTCGACGAAACGTCGAGACCACCGAATGAAAGTCCCCCACTTCGACGTATCACGTGAATGTTCGGGATCCCACTGAGGCCATATGGACTCGTCGTAGAAGTCGAGATACTCGCCATAGGTTTCGGACAGGCGATCGCGGATCTGCAATATATTACGGTCAAGGTCGTCGGAACTCACGTCAATACGATTAGCAAAGGTACCCACGATCCGCTCTTTGTGATACTTCGGAAGGACACGCTCAAAAGTATCTGGAAAAACTAGATGCAGGATAGCGGAAGTCTGAATATACGTTTGCAAATCAGTTTCTACGCAGGCCGCCCGCTTAAACATCCACGGATCGTCCCTTGCGGCAATTCGCTGATCTTCGGATTGCCGTTTGAAATTCTTGGCTATCGTTGCGACTTGCCGTAGTTGCAAGTGGCGGCGGGTGGAGAAATGCGGTCCAGGATTGCAAACGCCGCCATCAAGCGCGCTATCGAGATTCTGCGGGAGCGGAGCGTCACGCCCGGCCCAACCCAGGACTTGCACGATCTGGTCTCGCTTGGCGGATCCGCCAGTTGCGCTGTTGATCAAGAAATGCATGTATAGGAGCTCGGCGGCGAGTTGGACTGTGGTGGGTGATGCGCCGGCGAGGCTCTCTTCATACCGGCCGATGAAGGTGCCTTGGCCGACGGATTCGCTGTCGACCCGCTGGAGAATCTCGTCGATGGCATGTAGTGACCACACCGGCTCGCCGGGTGTGAAGAGCGAGTCATCGCTGCGCAGGGCGGCGTCGACCCACTGCCGGGCTACAGCGTAGATTCCGGCTTCTTCCGCCTTGGCTAGCCTGGCCATCGCCCCCCTGCCTGCCTACCCGGCGCTTGCCGTGGATGCTCCGGCGTGGATCATATTCAGCGGCGACACCCTCACCCTAACCCTCTCCCATTGAGGGAGAGGGGACCGGACGTGCCATCCGGCGGTGTGAAGTCGTCGAGGGTGAATACGCTGGCGGCGGGGACGTCGATCTCGGCCATGGCGGCCTCAAAGCCGGCCAGGCGGTCGACCAGTGTGATGGCCAGGACGGCCTCGAGATCCAGGTCGGCTTCGCGCAGGCAGCGCGCCGTGTGGACCAATGACCCGCCCGTGGTCGCGGCGTCGTCGACGATGACGACGCGCATGCCGCGCTGCAGCGGCCCTTCGATGATGCGCTCCGTGCCGTGGTCCTTGCGCTCGCTGCGGACCAGCAGCCCGGCCAGCGGCTGATCGGTGGCGGCGCTCAGCAGCATGACGGCGGACACGATCGGGTCCGCGCCCACGGTGGGTCCCGCCACGGCCGTGGCCTCGGGCGCCCGCTCCCGAATCAGTTGCAGCACTGCCTCGCCCGCCAGGTGCGCCCCCGCTGGGTCCAGCGTGACCTGCTTGCCGTCGAAGAAGTACGAGCTGGTGGCGCCGGACGAGAGCTTGAACGTGCCGGTGATGAACGAGCGCTCTTGCAGCATGCGGCGCAGTCGCTCGCGATCGCTGCCTGCCATCGGCTTCACCTCCCAGGCGCCGGTTGCGGCAGGGCGCCCACGAGGGACGCCCCTACACGGAGGCGCGGCCGTTCGCGATCGGTGCCTGCCATTCAGCTTCCCCCCCAAGGCGCCGGTTGCGGGCGGGCGCCCACAAGGGACGCCCCTACACGGACTGGCCGTGGACGCCCCATGGCGGCGCAAATCGGGTCATTATGCGTCAATGGCTATTCGACACGACCTTTAGGCATGAGGAGCTAGCGCTATGGCGTCCCTCAAGGCGGCGGTGATCGGCGCCGGCAACCACGGCAGCGGTCACCTCCAGATGATTGCCGACGAGCCCGAGATGCGGCTGGTCGGCGTGGCGGACCTCGACGAGCAGCGCCTGGCGGCGGCGGCCGCATTCGAACCCGAGGTCGCCGTCACCGACTACCGCGAGATGCTGGACCACGCCCGGCCCGACGTGGTCTACGTGGTCACGCTGCCCGGGCAACTCCTGCCCATCGTGCGCGAGTGCCTGGGGCGCGGCATCCACACCTCCGTCGAGAAGTCGCCGGGCAACACCAGCGCCGACACGGCGGCCATGATCGAGGCCGAGGCGGCCAGCACGGCCATGGCCATCGCCTCCTTCAACCGCCGCTATTTCCCCCAGATTCTCGCCGTCAAGCGGCTGGTGCTCGCCCGCGGCGGGCCGGTGCACGCCGCCGCGACCTACAACAAGGACCCGAGCGACCGCGTGGTCGAGAACATGCGCCGGGGTCTCATGCCGCCGGCGTTGATATGCGACTCGATCCACCACGTCGACCTGCTGCGCTGGCTGGTGGGGGATTCGATGGAGACGACCGGCGTCGTGACCCACGTCCATGCCGAGACCTACCGCTCCAGCCCCGCGCGTGAGCGGCACAACGCCGTGATTACGTTCGCCAACGGCGCACGGGCGGTGCTGATGTCGCACTTTGGCGTCGGCACCCGCATCCAGCAGGCTGAGCTGCACGCCGAGGACTTCTCGGCCTACATGGACCTCACGCGCATGAGCCCGCCCGAGGAGGCGCACCAGCCCGAGACGTTCGAGCTCTTCGCGGACGGAGATGCCTACGAAGCGCCGCTGGACCTCACGCCCGAGGGCGGCCCGTTCTTCAACGAGACGCGCCACTTCGCCGACTGCATCCTCAACGGCCGCCGTCCCTGGAGCACGCTGGAGGACGCCCTGGTGACGATGCGGCTGTGCGAGGCCATCTACGCCAGCCACAAAGGACCCTTTGATGGCGCCGTGTCCGCGGTGCCCTCCGGTCACCTATCCCTGGATGGAAAAGGGCAAGGGTGAGGGTGGAAACGCGCCCTACAACAGTGACGACCCCTCATCCCACCCTTCTCCCGCACGGGGAGAAGGAGCCGGACCTGCCCGCGGGGCCGCCAACCAACCCGCCCGATGCCTCCGAGATCCGTTGGGGCCGAGCGAGTGGTCGATGACCCCTGAGTGGCTCGCGTTGCCCGAGCGTTTTACCCCCGCGCGCGTGACGACGAGCCAGGCCCTGCCGCCGGACACGCCGGTGACGCTGGCCCAACTCGACGGCCCCGGCTGCATCCGCCGCATCTTCGTGGCCACCGTGCGCCATCCGACGCCCGCGCACCAGCGCCAGATCGTGCTGCGCATCTACTGGGACGGCGCCGACACCCCCGCCGTGGAGGCGCCGCTGGGCGACTTCTTCGGCCAGCTCCACGGATTGCCGCCCTACCCGCTGGACTCGCGCTATCTCACCACACAGTTCCACGCCGGGTATACGGCCACGTTTCCCATGCCCTTTCGGCAGGGCGCGCGCATCGAGGCCGTAGCAGGACCGGGCGTGGAAGACGCCGGGATCGTGATCCAGATCGATTGGCACGCCTACCCGCCGGAATCGCCGCCAACGCCGCTGCGGTTCCATGCGAAGTTCCGCCGCGAGTACCCCTGCGAGGCCTACGGGCGGAACTACCTGCTGCTCGACGCGGTTGGCCGCGGCCGCTTGGTGGGCTTCAACTACGGCGTGGCCGTGCGCGACGACCGGGCGCGCTGGTCGCACGCGGGCGCAGAGAACATTTACCTCACAAACTCTGCCGACGCCCCGGAGGGATCGTTCGCCCATCTGCGCGGCGCGGGCGGTGAGGACACGTTTGGCGCTTCATACGGCGGCGTGCTGCATCGGCCTTCCACGCATCTCGACCAGGGCGTGCCGTACTACGCCCAGGAAGACCTCGGCCCGGCCCTCGCCCGGCATACGCTGGCCGCCTATCGCTTCTTCGAATCCGACGCCATTCCCTTCGGCCGGGCGATTCAGGTGCGATTCGGGTCGATGGCCAACGACATTTGCAGCACGGCGTACTGGTATCAGGAACCGCCCCACCGACCGTTCTTCCGCATGCCGGCATGGGACCAGCTCCTGCTCGGCGCCGAGCTGCCGTTCGACGCCACGGGCGCGCCGGACCCGGAACCGCGCTGGCAGCTCCTCGGTCCGTTCCATCCGGATCACGAAGCGGCGCTGGTCGCGGCGGCCGATGGCTCGGTCGATGCCGCTCAGCGAATCCCCGAGACCGGCTACCCGCCCGATTCGCCCTGGCGCCGCGAACAACCGGCATGTCGCGCGCTGGGCGCCGGCCGCCGACATCCACGGCTTCGTCGATTTCACGTTGGCGTTCCGTCCTATTGCCGCCGAGAACTCGTTGACCTATCCGGCGGTCGGGCTGGCGCAAACCTGGCTGCACGTTGACGCGGACGCTGCCGTCACGCTGCAGGCCGGATGGGTGAACGAGCTGCGGCTACGCGTCGATGACGGTCCGTGGGCGTCGCTGGGCCGGCACGACTACTTCCGCAATCGCGAGCGTCGCCTGTCGCTGCGTGCCGGCTGGAACCGGCTCCAGGTCAAGCTCGACAACCCCGATGACGGGATGGCTGGGCAATCGTGGGGGTCCTGGGTCTTCGCGCTACGCGCCATCGACGACCACGGCTGCGAGCTTGCGCTGCGCCCGGAGCCCGCCGGCCGATCTTGACGTAAGGGCGGTTCGCGAACCGCCCGTCCGCGGCTCAGCCGGGGGCGATGGTCGTCATATCCCAGCCGCCCAGCCGGCGGACGGGCATCGTGGGGTTCGCCAGGCTGGGCTCGCCCGCCTGTCGCCAGGCTTCGATCTCGTCCCGGTGGCCCAGTCGGCGCAGCGCGTTCCAGGGCGCCTGACAGTTCGCGCGGAACCACGAACCGGCACAGTCCCACACGAAGAGATGCTCGGCCCCGGCGGCGTAGAGCATCGAGGCCATGCGGCGGTAGTCCTCCGCGCTCAAATCGCGCGGCATCAGGTTCGGCGCCATCAGACAGCGTGTGCCCCGAACCGCCTCGACGAACGGCCGGATCTGCTCGCCCGACGTCCAGGTGTCTTCGGCCACCGGCAGGGCCAGCGGCGCGGGACTGTAGGGAATCAGCGTGTCGATCAGACCTTCGCGCGCCCAGGTGGCCACATCCAGGCCGAAGAAGTCGTTGTCGGCCTGCGTGCCCAGCACGCACACCGAGATGCCGATCCGCTTGCCCTGGCGCGCGGCGCCGGCGGCGTCCATCTCGGCGCGCAGCCGCCGCATGAACGCCGTAAGCACGGCGGCGCGGTGGGCCAGCCAGCGCGGGTCGCGCTCGTCCAGGTCGTGCGGGTCCTCGCCGAACTCGCGCTTGAAGCTCTCGACCAGCGGCGCTTCGTAGTCCAGATACGGCGGTCGCCGGTTGAACAGCAGCGCGATGCCGTCAACGGGATAGGCCGCCACCTCCCGCAGCACGGCAAGACAGAACTCCTGGGTCTCCGGAAACGCATAGGACAGGCGCGGCAGAAGCCGGCCCTCGCGGTCGATGCAGTGCAGCTCCGGATGGCGCTCGAAATATCCCCCGGTGAAATACCCTTCCATCGTGGTCGGCGGATAGGTCCAGGCGGCCAGGCGGTAGCTGGCGTGGAACTCCATGCCCAGGTCGTGGGTGTGCTGTAGCGCGACTTCCACCGGATCGACCCCGTTGCGCCGCAGCTCGCGAAAGCTCTCCACCAGCAGGCGCTCGCCCAGTCGGCTGTAGCCCGCCAGTTGAAGATCAGCCGGATTGCGACCAACGGTGGTGGGGTAGTAGAGCTTGTCGCCGCCGCCAACCTCCCAGTAGATACGCCCAAAGTCCGTCTCCCGGTAGGGCTCCACCTCGCGCCGGATCTGCTCGGCAGTCGTGGTGCGGTAGGTGTAGGGATAGAACGCGTCGTTGTGCCCAAACAGCCGGTGCGTGGAGGCGTCGCGCAGGTCGCACTCGTGCGCCGCCGCCTCCGCGTCCGAGAGCGGCACGAGCTTGACGTAGGCGATCTTGGCCGCGTCGCCCTGGATCGTCCCCGGCCCATCGCCCGCCGCCACGCGCCGCGCGATTTGCTCGAACACCAGGTCTTGTCCGTCGAGCTTGGCCACGCGCCAGAACAGCTCCTCGAACCGCTGGCGGCGCGTGTGGCCGTCCAGCCCCTGCGGTCCGTCCCAGCGCAGCATCGAATAGGTGTCGTCGCCGCTCAGCTTCACCAGCACCTGCCCCAGCCAGCCCTGGTCCTCGGTGGTGGGATGAAAGCCCACGCAGATGGCGTGCCAACCGCGCCGATCCATGGGATAGGTGACCGCCGGCGACTGCGATTCGAAGCCGGCCCACAGCAGCACCCCGTGCCGGTCCTCCGTCTCGTAGGGCAGCGTCTGCCAGGTGTTTGGGCGCAGATCGGGCGCCAGCGCCGACGCCGGGGAGACGCGGTCCAGATCGGTCAGGTAGATGGGCTCCGCCCGGTAGCCCCGGTCCGCCAGGAAATCACGCGCCGTCGCTGCCATCGCTGCCCCCTTTGGTAGGGGCAACCCTTGTGGTTGCCCTTTTTTGGCTATCCGCCGCCCGTCGGGTGGCCGGGCCCTTCGTAGAACCCGCGGCGCCAGTAGACCAGCGGCTGCGCCTGCCGCATGGACCCGTCGACCACCTCGCCCACCAGGATCGCGTGGTCCCCGTGCACCGTGGTGCTCATGCGGCGGCAAATCACCACGGCCAGCACGTCACTGAGGATTGGCAGCCCGTCGTTCCAACGCGTCCACGACACCTGGTCGAACTTGTCGGTGGCGCTGGAGGCAAACAGCTTGGCGACGTCGGCTTGCTCGGCCGGCAGCAGGTGAGCCGCAAAGTGGCTCCCGGTCGTGAGGGCCGCATAGCTGTTGCAGCTCTCGTCCACGCAGACGATCACCGATGGCGGATGGGCGGAATACGACGCGATCGACGTGACCGTGAGCCCGCGCGGCGATCCGTCGGGGGCCGCGCCCGTCACTACCGCGACGCCGGAGGCCAGGGCCGCCATCGATTCCTTGAACAGCGCTTCGACGTCTGCACGGGGCGATAGCGGCACGGTCATCGCAGGGCCCTCGAGTCCGTCGGGTGGCGCGCCGGTGCCACGATACTACTGCGCGGCGGCCGCGCGATTGTGTATGGTTGGCAAAGCTAGAGGCGCCCAGCGCACGACGCAAGGCGCGGGCCGCAAACATCAACCGGCCCACCGCGGGCGCCAGTTTCAGCAGAAGGGCACCCGCTATCGAAAGTTTCACCGCGCTGCGCGTCCGACCGGATCTCGTCGACGCGCTGGCGGCCGACGAGATCACCTGTCCCACCCCCATCCAAGCCGCCTGCATTCCGCACTTGCTGGAAGGCCGCGACGTCGTCGGGCAAGCCCGAACCGGGTCCGGCAAAACGCTGGCTTACGCCATCCCGATGATTGAGAGTCTCGACCCCGAACTACCGCGCGTCCAGGCCCTCGTGCTGGCGCCGACCCGTGAGCTCGCCGAGCAGATCGGAACGGTCATCGATCCTCTCCTCGGTCCAGACATCCCGCCCGCGGTGCGCATCGTTGGCGGGCTCAGCTACACCCCCCAGCGCCGCGCGCTCGACCAGGGCGCGCAGGTCGTGGTGGGCACGCCGGGTCGCGTGCTGGACCTGATCGAAAGCCGCGACCTGCACGTTGACGAGCTCCGCGTGTTCGTGATCGACGAGGCCGATCGCATGTTCGACATCGGCATGGCGCCGCAGGTCGAGGCGATCCTGCGCCATTCGCCGACCTCCCGGCAGACGGCCCTGTTTTCGGCCACCGTGCCGGGCTGGGTGGCGCGCCTTACCCTGCGGCACCTGCGCGACCCGAAGCACATCGCACTCGACACCCGGCCGGAAGACCTGCCCGACATCGATCACGAGATCTGGGTCGTACCCGAAATGGAAAAGGCCACGGCGGTTGAATGCATCTTGCAGCAGTCGCCCGGCGTGCCCACGATCGTGTTCGGCCGCACCCGCCGCGGGGTCGACCGCCTGCGCGACCGTTTGCGCCGCTGCGGCTTGCGGGTGGACGCCATCCAGGGCGGCATGCCCCAACCCTCGCGGCAACGCGTCATGGACCGTTTCCGCCGGGAAGAGATCGACGTGCTGATCGCCACCGACGTCGCCGCCCGTGGCTTGGACATCATCGGCCTGGCCCAGGTGATCAACTACGACATTCCCGATCACCCCGACATGTTCACCCACCGCACCGGCCGGACCGGCCGCATGGGACGAGCGGGGCGCTCCGTCACCCTGGTCAGCGGCGCCAACCTCGACCGGCTGGCGTCGATCGAATACTCCCTGGAGCGCCGCATCCCGCGGCGCTATTGGGATGAGCTGAAGACTGAGCTACTGCCGCCGGGCGGCGAACCCGACGAACCTGCCGAAGTGGCCGCGGCTGCCAATGGCCGGCGCGTGATGCCCGGCGAACGGCTCAGCGGCAGCAAAGCGACGTCGAACGGCGCAAATGGGGGAAACCCGCGGTCGAACCGCCGTCGGCGCCGTCCACGCGCGGCGGGGGCTGAGGCGGCCGGAAGCCGCTAGCAAGGGCTTCAGGGCGGCGCTGAGCCTTGGCGTCCGGCATCATGGCTTGTCTGGGCCTATGCGTCACAAATTCAATCCGCACACGCACAACGGCCGTATGGCATGGCAGAGGAGGCTGACATGACTCGACGACGAGTGCTGATCGGCGGCGGAATAGTCGGAATCATCGTGGTGGTGGCGATTGCCTGGTGGCTTGTCTCGCCGCTCTTTCGCGACACCGTGGTTGACGAGGCGTTTCCCTTCGAGATGCCGGAGCCTGCCGCGATGGAGACCATGACCGAGGAAGAGAAGCAGGAGATGGTCGCCGACTTCGAGGCCGCCATGCCCACTTTGATGGAGATCGAGGCTCTCGCTGAGGCGGATCGCATGGCGGTTCAGGAAAAGGTGATGGAGGCGGCCGCGGTCATGCCCGACACCATGATGGACGAGCCGATGCCCGCCATGCCCCAGTCGGAAGCCGCGCCGCAGCCGGAGGAGTTGCGGGCGGGTACGTTCCGAGGCGCCGACGACTTCCACCGCGGCTCCGGAACGGCCACCATCTTCCGCACGCCCGACGACAAGCTGGTGCTGCGCCTCACCGACTTCATGGTCACGAACGGTCCGGCGCTCAGCGTGCTGCTGTCGTCGACGCCGCTGCCGGCGTCGAGTCGGGACCTGGGCGAGTACATCGACGTGGGCGCGCTGAAGGGCAACATCGGCAGCCAGAACTACGAGATTCCGGACGGCACCGACCTGGCGGCGTTCAACAGCGTCGTCATCTACTGCGTGCCGTTCCACGTCGTGTTCGCAACCGCCACCCTCCCGGCGTAAGGTGCGCCGCCGGCGCGCCGGTCGCCTGATGGCGCGCGCGGCGCGTGAGCCTGCACTGATCGGCGCCCTGGCGGGAGCCGCGGCGGCGCTCGTGTTCCTCGTTCCGGCAACGCCCATGGGCGGGTTCGATGGCCTGCTGGGTTCGCCGGTCGACGGCGCGTCGCTGGCCCTGCATCTGGTCATCGGCGCCGCGGCGGGGGCGGCATTCGCGCGTGCGGTGCCGCTGCGCCGGCGCGGCGAGCACGCCTCGCGCATCACGCTGGCCCTCATGGCCGGGCTGCTCCTGTGGATCGTTGGCCCGCTCACCATCGGTCCGGCGCTCGACGGCGCGGCGCCGTCGTGGTCCGTCGAGGCCGCGTCGCGGCACTTCCCCAGCCTCATTGCGCACCTCATGTTCGGCGGGGGACTGGGCGTGTTGCTCGCCCTGGCGGCTCGCGCCGGCCTCGGGCACGGCGCCGAGGCGCCCACGTCCTCCCGAGCGGCCAAGCAACCCGTGCGGGTGGTGATCCTGGGTGGCGGCTTCGCCGGCATGGGGGCCGCGCAACGCTTCGAGGAGCTGCACCGCCGGGACGAGACCCTGGACGTGACCCTGGTGAGCCGCAGCAACTTCCTGCTGTTTACCCCGATGCTCGCCGAGGTTGCGTCCAGCGGCCTGGACGCCCAGGCAATTTCCGCCCCCATCCGCGTTGCCTGCCCGCACACGCGCTTTCGGCACGCCGATGTCCAAGCGGTCGACGCCGAGGCCAAGCGCATCACGGCGCTGCCTATTGGCTCGCACCGGGCCGAGGAGATTGCCTACGACCATTTGATCGTGGCGGTCGGATCCGTGCCGGCGTTCTATGGGCTCCCGGGCCTGGCCGAGCATGCCTTCACCCTCAAGACCCTTGAGGATGCGGCCCGTTTGCGCAATCACGTCATCACGGCGCTGGAGACTGCCGAGCAGCAGGGCGATGGACCCGCTCGCCATGAGCTGCTGACATTCGTCGTGGCCGGAGGCGGGTTCGCGGGCACGGAGGCCATCGCCGAGCTTCTCGACCTCGTGCGCAGCGTGCGGCGCTACTACCCCAACATCGGTCGCGCCGACCCGCGGTTCGTGCTGGTGCACTCCAGCGACCGCATCATCCCCGAGCTCAGCCGCGAGCTGGGAGACTACGCCCGCGAAAAGCTGGAGCGCCGCGGCATCGACTTCGTGCTCGGCAAGCGAGTGTCCGCGGCCGATGCCGCGAGCGTCACGCTCGACGACGACTCCCGGATTCCGACGCGCACGCTGGTCTGGACCGCCGGCAACCAGCCGAGTCCGCTGCTGCGCGGGCTGCCCTGCGAGCGCAACCGCCGGGGCCAGCTCGTCGTCGAGCCCACGCTGCAGGTGCCCGGCCTCGACGGCGTGTGGGCCTTGGGCGACGGCGCGCAGGTCCCCGACGTGCGCCAGCCGGGGGGCTTCCACCCGCCAACCGCGCAGCACGCGATCCGGCAGGGCAAGACCGTGGCCGACAACGTGGTGGCCGTCGCGCGCGGGCAAGCGCCGCGGCCGTTCAGCTACCGCGCCATCGGGTCGCTGGTCGCGCTCGGGTCCCGCACCGCCGCCGCGGAAGTGGCCGGCCGCAAGTTCTCGGGCTTCGTCGCCTGGGTCATGTGGCGCACGATCTACTTCACCAAGCTGCCAGGCATGGACCGCAAGGTGCGGGTGGCGCTCGATTGGGCCATCGATCTGCTCTTTCCGCGCGACATCGTGCTGCTGCCCGGGCCGTCGGATGCGGCCGAGCCGGGCGCCGCCGTTGCTGACGCCCAGGCCAACCCGCGCCGAGGACCCGAGCCGGTGGCCCCACGGGAATCCGACCCATGATCCGCTCCGACCGCCTCGCAGTTTGGCTGCTGACCGGGGCGCTGGCCGGACTGGTGGGCGGCGTGGTGCTGGCCCTCGCCATGCTCCAGCTCGGGATGATGGCGTCCATGGCGTTGATCGTCACCGCCCGCGAGTCGCTGGGCGTCGGGCTGCTGGTCCACTTCGCCCTTTCGGCAGTCTTTGGCGTCCTATTCGCGGCCCTGGTGCGCAACCAGGCGCGCCGCAACGACGCCCTGGTGTTCTGGGGCCTCGCCTATGGCGCGGTCGTGTGGTTTCTCGACCCCCTCACCCTCTACCCACTCACGACCGGCAAGCCGGTGACCTGGTCGCTGGCGGCGGCGCAATCATCGTTCGGCTTGCTGCTCGGATTCCTGCTCTACGGCGCGACGACGGGGTTGGCGCTGCTCATCCTGAGCCGGCCGGTGCTGCGCCGCCCCTCGCTCACGGGAATGGGACTTGGCGCAGCCGCGGGCCTGGCGGCGGCCGCTATCGCGGCCGGCTTGCTAAACGACCAGGGGCAGACACCCATGTTCGCCGCGCTGCCGTCCGACACGGCCGGGCCGCTGGCCTGGCTGGCCGCGCTGGTCATTGGCGCGGTCGCCGGGGCGGTATTCGCGGCGCTGGCGCAACGCCCGAGCGACAGCTCCGGGGCCGGACTTGTGCGCGGCGCCATGTACGGATTCCTGCTCTGGGTCGTGCTGCGGCTGACGATCCTGCCGCTCATCCTGGACGGCAATCTCCCCTGGTCGGTCGTTGCCGCCGCGGACACCTACCCCGCGTTGCTCGCCTATCTCGTCTTTGGCGGGTTTCTGGGCCTGGGCTACCAGTGGCTGCGCGGGTTCTGGCGCGTCCTCTTCGACGAGGTCGACGGCGCGGACGACGAGGAAGGCGTCGGCGCCCGCGGGCTGCGCGCGCTCGGGCACGGCATCGCCGCCGGCGTGGTCGGCGGATTGCTGTTCACCTACGTCATGTTGCAGGTCGGCGCACTGCGCGGCGTGGCGGGCCTGATGGGCGGCGAGTCGGAGATCGCGGGTCTGGTGATCCACCTGGTCATCGCCATGATCTTTGGCGCGGCCTACGGCCTGCTGTTCCGCCGCCAGAGCTACGACGTGGGCTCCGCCGTCGGCTGGGGAGTCTCCTACGGCTTCTTCCTGTGGATTCTCGGCCCGCAGATCCTCATGCCCATGCTGCTGGGCGTCACGCCGGCCTGGTCGGCCGCCGGCGCGGCGTCATTGACCGCGAGCCTGGTCGGCCACCTGGCCTACGGCGCGGGGCTGGGGCTGACCTATCACTGGTTCGAGACGCGGCACAACCCATGGTGGATTGCCCGCCGGCAGGCCGACGAGGCGCGCCTGCAGCGGCGGCGCGAAGCCCTGCAAAGCGCAGCTCCGGCCCTATGGGCGCTCGTGCTGCTCGTGGGTCTAACCCTGCCGGTGATCCTCGGCGCACCGGCCTAGCCTGAGCCCACCTTGGCGAGGTTGGTCAACAACCCCGCAGGGAAACAAGAGCTCCGTTCGTGGTGAGCCTGTCAACCAAGCCCTTCGAAGGCTCAGGGCGAATCCTGGCGCTGACCGTCATTCCGGCGGAAGCCTCGAGGCCAAACATTGCCAGCAGTCCCTTGACCAGCCGTCTCATCGCCGCCCGGGCGCATCGTAGGGGCGGGTTTCAAACCCGCCCTGATGCGGGCCTTTAGTCCCAGGACCATCATGTCCGCCGCCCTGTGCAAATGGGACGACGCGGCGCTTCGGCCTAGGAGACGCCCGTCAGTCTCCCCGCGTCGGAATCCGGTCGTACCGGTCGGATGCACATCCCCATGCGACCGCTGCATCCCGAAGCGCGCGTAGTACGCCTGCACGTCGACATCGCACAGCGTGTCTACCATGTAGAGGCCCTTGAGTTGGTCCAGCAACCGCCGCATCAGCTCCGAGCCGATGCCGCGGCCCTGAAATTCCGGCAGCACCTCAAGCAGCGAGATGTAGGCGCTCAACACGCCGTCGCTGATGGCGGTGACGAAGCCGACGACCTGGTCCGTCTCCTTGTCAATCGCCACCACGACGTGCGCGCTTCCGCGCAGGATTTCGAGGTGCGCCTGCGGCGTGGGCATCCGCAGCCAATCGACGAAGAACCCCGCCAACTGGCGAGCCGCCAGCCCCTCGGCGGTCTCGCGGTACCGGATCACGCGGGCCTCCTATGGAACGCCATACGCGAAGCGGTCGCGCGGCGAGTGCGGATAGTCCTGCACGATCAGCAACTCGAGCAACCGGTCCCGCAGGTCGCGCCGCGTGGCGTCATAGGCCGGGTCGCGCGCCAGGTTGCGCTGCTCGTCGGGGTCGTGGGCGAGATCGAAGAGCTGCTCGCCGCCGCCCTCGGGATACATCGTGTAGCGCCAGTTGTGGGTGCGCACGGTCCGCGCCCAACGGTCCGGGGTGTGCGGCACCGTGTTGCTGCTAAAGCTCTCGGCGTAGGCCGCGTCCCGCCAGCCGGTTGCCCGCGCGCCGGTGCAGAGCGGGACCAGCGACCGGCCGGGCAGCGTGTCGTAGGTCCGGTCCGGCGAGAGCCCGCCGCCGGGGCGGCTGGTGCGGAAGAAGGCGGGCTTAGGAACATCCACCCCCGCCAGCTCGTAGATGGTCGGCGCAATGTCCTCCAGCTGCACCAGCTCGTTTCGTTCCCGGCCCCGCTGCAGACCCGGTCCGGCGATGACCAGCGGCACCCGTACGCAGGCGTCGTAGTGCAGGCCGCCCTTGAGCTTCAGCCCGTGGTCGTGGAGCAGATCGCCGTGGTCGGAGAGAAAGATGATCACCGTGTCGTCGAGCCGTCCGGCCTCGGCCAGGGCAGCCTCCAGGACGCCCAGCTGCTGGTCCAAGTGGCAAAGGTCGGCGAAGTAGTGCTGCCGGTCGCGCCGCCACTCGGGCGACGGCGTGGTGCGTCCGCCCATGTCGTGGAATAGCGGCGGCGTGCACGGGTCGTCGGCCCATTCGACCGGCAGCGGCTCGGGGATGCGGTCGACAGCCACCCGGTCCAGGTAGCCGGGCGGCGGCGCGTAGGGATCGTGCGGCTGCACGTAGCTCACGTGGGCGAAGAGAGGCTGTTCCCGAGCCGTGGACTGGATGAACGCCGCCGCGCGCTCGGTGGTCCAGTTGGTTTGCGAAATCTCCTCGGGAAACGGCAGCTCGTAGGCGCCATAAAGCTCGGGGACGGACGCGAATCGCGCGGCGAGGTCCAGGCCGTCCGGTCCGTGGTTCTCGAACCCGGGAAAGCTCCGCCCCCACACCGTGCTCAGCGCGGCGTCCAGGTGCTCGGGGTGTTCCGTCCTGATCCATTCGAGCCACGGCCCGCCGCGCGCGTCCTCGGTGATGTCATGCACGTCAAAGCCATACGGCCGGTAGTCGGGGAACAGCGACTCGTACTGAGACCGCAGGTGGAGCTTGCCGAAGGCCCCCGTGCGCCAGCCGGCCGCCTGCAGCGCCAGCATGAACGTGGGGATGGCCGGGTCCAGGTTGTATCCGTTCAGCAGCACCCCGTGCTGGCGGGTGGTGAGGCCGGTGGCGATGGTGGCCCGCGCCGGGCTGCAGATCGGATTGCTGCTGATCGCGTTGCGGAAGGTCGTCCCGCGCGCCTGCAAGCGGGCGAGGTTGGGCAGCGGCGCCGCGCCGGCCAGGCAGGCTTCGACCCAGCGCGCCGACAACTGGTCCACCATGACCAGTACGACGGACCGCGGGCCGTGGTCACCCGGCGCGGACTCGCGGCTCATTTGCGGGCGGCCGGATCCTTTCGTCATTCCCACGGAGAGCCCGCCCCGTACGCGATGCGGGGGAGACCTGTGCGAAACCCGTCCGCCCTTCCCGAGTCCCGCTCATCCTAGCCTTCTCGCACCGGGGAAAAGGGACCGAACTCCATCCCCGCCTCTAGGCTGTGCGGGCGCTATCGTTGCTTCAGGCTTTAGCGTTGCCAAGGATCGGATCCGACTCCGGGTGAGCGAGGCCCCAAGCGTCATACTGTGCCGGGTCGACGATGCGGCCGCGAGACGGGAGGGCGACATGGCGCCGGGTGAATCGGTGGTGGTGTTGGGCGCCGGCAATACCGGGTTTGCCACGGCGGCCAATCTGACGCTGGCCGGGCATTCCGTGACTCTGGGAGAACTGCCGGCGTTCGCCGAAGCCCTCGATCCCCTGCGCGAGGAGCGCGTGATCGAGCTGCACGGCGTGGCGCACACGGGCGCGGCGCGCATCGACTTGATTACGGAGGACGTCGGGGCCGCCGCGGCCGCCGCGGACACGCTGCTGCTGATCGTGCCGGCCTACGGCCATGCGCCCTGGGCGCGGGCCCTCGCGCCGCACATCCGTCCGAGCCACACCCTGACGCTGATGCCGGGCACACTCGGCGCGCTGGAGATCGCGCGCCTGCTGCGTGAGGCCGGAGCGCCCGCCATTCCCGTCGCCGAGACCGACACCGCGCCCTACGTCTGTCGCAAGACCCAACCCGACGGCGCCACGATCTGGGGCGTGGTGCCCGCGATGGGCCTGGGCGTCTTTCCGTCCACGGCGACGGCACAGGTGCACCAGCAGCTGGCGCCGCTGTTCCCCGGCATCACGCCGGTGCCCGACGTGCTGGCCTGCGGTCTGAGCGCCCTGAATCCGGTCGTCCATCCGCCCGGCGTGTTGCTGAACGCCGGGCGCATCGAGAGCTCCCGCGGGGAGTTCTACTTCTACGACGAGGGCGTCACGCCCGGCGTGGTGCGCGCGATCATGGCGCTGGACGCCGAGCGCCGCGCGGTGGCGGCGGCCCTGGGACACGACCTGCCGGACGCCGCCGAGGCCTTCCACGCCGCCGGCTTCGGTCCGCGCGCCGAGCCGCCCGATCTGTGGGCCACCATCAACGGCAGCCGATGCTCACCGCGCTGAAGGCCCCCGGCGAGCTCGATACGCGGTGGCTTTCGGAGGACGTGCCCTACGGCCTGCGCGCGTGGTCCGGCTTGGGCGCCGCGCTGGGCGTGCCGACCCCGATCATCGACGCCGTAATCTCGCTGGGCCTGACCGTGCTGCGCGAGCCGCTGGATACGAACCGGCGCACGCTGGCCGACCTGGGCATCGACGGCCTCACGGGCGACGAGATCCGGGCCTACGTCGCCGCCGGCCCGGCCTAGGAGCGGTTTCTTCAGGAACCCGCGCTCGCGACAATGACGCGGTCATTGTCGCGTCAAAATAGCCCGATTAACAGGTTTGCATCCAGTGACAACGAGATGGACAATGACGCTGCTGGTGTCGTCATATTTCAGGGGATCGCATGCCGACCTGGGATGTCTCGTTCCACATGCGCGTCGACACGGAGTCTCAGCGCGTGGTGGCGGCTGTCGCTCGAGCGCATGCGTTGACAGGCGTGATTCGCGGGATTCCGGTGACGCCGCTCGTCAGAAGCCACTTCGACAGTTTGAACATCCTGCGCGCCGTGCGTGGAACCACTGGGATCGAAGGCGGCGATTTGAGCGAAACCGAGGCGGCCGACGTGATCGCCGCGGCCGACGACGCCCCGGTGCTTCCGCCGCGGCGCGCCCGCATGGAGCAAGAGGCTCGCAATGCCCACCGCGCCATGGTGGCCATTCAGCACGAGCTCACCCAGCACCCTGACCGTGCCCTCGACGAAGCCCTCATCCGCGAGATCCACCGCCTGACGACGGACAACATCGACTACGCCCACAACCAGCCAGGGCAATACCGCTCACACGCCGTCAGCGTCGGTGATTACGTGCCGCCGAGAACGCGTGCCGAGATCGAGGCACTCACGCAGGAGTTCCTCAGGTGGTTTCGCGATGACGAACCGTCAGGCTGGGACGGCATCGTCCGCGCCATCGCCGCGCATTTCTACCTGGTGAGCATCCACCCCTTTGGCGATGGCAACGGCCGGACGGCTCGCGCCATCGAGAGCTTCCTGCTCTATCAGGCGGGCGTGAATGCGTTCGGCTTCTACTCCCTGGCGAACTTCTACTACCGCGAACGTGATCGGTACGTCCGCGAGCTCACCGACGCCAGATTTCACCATGGCGGTGATCTGACCCCGTTTGTCCTCTTCGGGCTGGAGGGTCTCGTCGCTGAGCTTGAATCTGTCCACCGCGAAGTGCTCGATCAGGTCAAAGTCACGGCCTACCGCGACTATGCGCGAGAAATGCTTGAAGAGTACCCACGGTTGAGCCGCGAGCGGCGCGCGCGCATGCTGGAGCTCGTGCACGGTCTGGCCCAGCGGCGCCTGCCCGGAGTCACCGGCGGCGTGCCTGGTGCGCATGTGGCCGCAGCGCTGTATCGGCGTGTCGGCGAGCGCACGCGCATGCGTGACCTCAAAATATTGTCAGATCTTGACCTGGTGCTCAGCGAGGGCGATGACCTCGTCGCCAACATCGACGTCATGGACCAGTTCATCCCCGCCTAGTACACCGCCTCCAGCATGGCCACCATTTCCTCCTCGGTGGGCTGGGCGGGGCTTCGGTCCATCAGGCGCCGCGTGCCGTGGGTGATCCGGGCCACCTCGGGCAGCCACGAGCGCTGCACGCCGGCGTCGCTGAGCCGCGTGGACAGCCCGACCGCCTCGATCAGCCGCCGCATGGCGTCCACCGCCGACTGGGCCCGTTCCGCGTCGTCGGCGCCGTTCGCCGCGCCCAGTGGCTCGGCCATGCCGCCCACGAGTTCCGGCGCCCGCTCGGCGCAGAAACCCATCACCGGCAGCAGGCAGAGGGTGTTGGCCACGCCGTGCGGAATCTTGGCCCACGCGCCGATCACGTGCGCCATGGCGTGCACGATGATCGTGCCGGCGTTGGCCAGGGTATATCCGGCCATGACGCAGGCGTAGGCCAGCTCGTCACGGGCCTCGGTGTCGCCGCCGTCGGCCACCGCCCGCGGAAGGTAGTCCACGATGCGCCGCATGGCCTCAACGGCATAGAGGCGCGTGTGCGGGGTGGCCTCGACCGAGATGAACGACTCGGTGGCGTGGCAGAAGGCGTCCATGCCGGTGGCGGCCGTAATGTCGGGCGGCACCGTGTCCGTCAGCGCGGGGTCGACGACCGCCGCCTGCGGATAGATGTAGGGGCTCACGACCGTCATTTTGTTGGAGCTGTCCGCCAGCACGATGACCGCGTTGCCTGTCAGCTCCGACGCGGTGCCCGCGGTGGTGGGCACGCTGATGGTGGGAATGCCGGGCTTTTCGAGCACCTCAACGCCCAGCCAGTCCTCGGTCGTGCCGCCGTTGGTGACCAGGCAGGCGGCGATTTGCGACGTATCCATGGCGCTGCCGCCGCCCAGACCCACGACCACGTCGGCGCCGTCGGCGCGGATGGCCTCGGCGCACGCGTCCACGCTCGGGCTGGGCGGCTCGGGCGCCACCTCGGTATAGGTCCCGTAGGACAGCCCGGCGTGCCGCAGCAGCGACTCGACCTGCGCCAGAGCTCCGCTGGCCGCGACGCCGGGATCGGTCACCACGAAGACGCGGCCGGCGCCGGCGCGGCGTAGTTGATCGGGCAGTTCCCGGATCGCCCCGCGCCCGAAGACGACCGTGGGCGTGGTGCGAAAGGTCGAAGGTGAAGGGCCGAGAGTCATAGCCGCGAGTCCCGCTGAGCCGGCAAGCCCGCCATTATGCGTCCCAGCGCGGCCGGGCGCGTACCATGCGAACGCGACGCGGTCCGGGAGGGTGTTCATGCCCAGCTTTCCTGTCGAGGGTCTCACCGAGGCCTCCAGGCGCGTCCTTGTGGCCGCCGGAGCGCCGGACGACATTGCCGACCAGCTGGCCCGCTGGCTGGCCAACTCGAACCTGGCGGGGCATCCCTCGCACGGGTTCCAGCGGATTCCCGAATATGTGGGGCTGATCCTCGACGGCAAGATCAAGCCCGCTGAGCGTCCGACCATCGTGTCGGAGACCGCGACCACGGTGCTCATCGAGGGCAACGTGGGATTTGGACACTTCGCCGCCGAGCTGCTCACGCGCGTGGTGGCGGCCAAGGCCAAGGAATCCGCAATCGCCATTGGCGGCATGACCAACGTGACCCACATCGGCCGCCTGGGCGAGTGGGGTGAGCTTGGGAACGAGCTTGGCGTGATCTCGTTTCTCTGCATGGGTTGGGCCGGGGGGGCGGCCGACATCGCGGCCCCGTTCGGAGGGGCGGAGCGGCGGGTGGGCACGCTGCCGTTCACGTTTGGCGCGCCGGCGGCGGAGGACGACGGCATGCTGATCGACATGGCGACCACGGCGTCGGCCGAGGGCAAGGTGCGGGTCTACCGGGACAAAGGCCTGCCAGTGCCGGACGGCTGGCTGTTGGACCAGGATGGGCGCCCGACCAACGACCCGGCGACGCTCTACGAGGGCGGGATGATGGTGCCGTTTGGCGGCCACAAGGGCTACGCCGTTGGCCTGATGGTGTCGCTCCTGGGCGCCAACCTGGTGGGCTCTGCGGTGGAGGGCGGCGACACTCCCGCCGGCGGCTTCGCGCTGGCGATCGACCCCGCGGCGTTCGGCGACGCTGAGGTCGTGCGGCGCGGCATCCGCGCCAACCTGGAGCGCGTGCGCCACACGCGCCCCGCGCCGGGATTCACCGAGGTACAGGTGCCGGGCGACTTCGAGCGCAACTCCCGCCGCGCCGCCGCCGGGGGGCCACTGGATATTCCCGACTCGACCTGGGAGCTCTATCTCGCCAGCGCCGAGAATGTCGGGGTGTCGGCCGCAGAGGTCAACGCCATCGCCCGCAGCCAGTCCTAGCGGCGGCCGGGCCGTCCCGGCAGCGGGTGCGACCACCATCGTTGCCTGGTACTCCCGGGGTTCGCGTCCATTTGCTGGCAGCCGCGTCCCGGGCTAAGACGCACACGAGCGTTTGCTCGCGGGAAGCGGCGACCTGGGGGCCGGTGCCCTCTGGTCTGAGGTTTTTAGCCGTCGTGCTGGCCGTCTTGCCGGATATTGTGCCCAGTCCACGGAATGTGAAAGGCTCGTCCACAAGAGAGGAGACCTTATGCCCTGGTGGGGATGGGTTCTTGTCGGTGTCGTCCTTCTCGGCTCGGAGTTGCTCACCGACGCCGGATTCTATTTGGCCATCCTGGGCGTGGCGGCACTGCTCACAGGGCTTGGCGACGCTTTCGGTATTCCGGGCCCGCTGTACGTCGAGTGGGCGGTGTTCGGGGGATTGTCGATCGTACTTCTGCTTGGGGTGCGACGACAGCTCTACGGTTGGGTGCGCGGCGGCTCCGCACCGGGGTACGAATCGCTGATTGGCGAGATCGCCACGGTGTCCGAGACGATCGAGCCCGGCGCCCTCGGCCATGCCCGGCTGCGCGGCGCAGACTGGACGGCGCGCAATGTGGGACGCTCGGTGCTGACGACGGGCCATCGCGCGCGCATTGAGCGCGTGGATCATCTGGTGCTCAACCTGCGCTCAGAGGAGTAGCTATGTCAGTCGTGGAAATCACCATTCTCGCCGTCGTGCTGGCGCTGGTGACGCTGCTAGTCGTCATCATCGCCAAGACAGCCGTGATCGTGCCGCAGCAGGCGGCCTATGTCATCGAAAAGCTTGGTCGTTACAGCCGCACCCTGCAGGCAGGGTTCCACATCCTGGTGCCTTTCCTGGACCGGGTCGCCTACAAGCACGACCTCAAGGAGCGGGCGGTCGACGTCCCGGAGCAGCTTTGCATCACGCGCGACAACGTCCAGGTAGGCGTCGATGGTGTGCTGTACCTCCAGGTCCTGGAGCCGCGCCAGGCGTCCTACGGGATCACGAACTACATCTTTGCCATCTCGCAACTGGCCCAGACCACCCTGCGCAGTGAAGTCGGGAAGATCGACCTCGACCGCACGTTCGAGGAGCGCGCCTCGCTCAACAGCGCGATCGTGCATGAACTCGACCAAGCGTCGGCACCGTGGGGCGTGAAGGTGCTGCGCTATGAAATTCGCAATATCACGCCCCCGGCCGATGTGCTCGCTGCGATGGAAAAGCAGATGCGTGCCGAGCGTGAGAAGCGGGCGGTGATCCTGGCCTCCGAGGGTGACCGCGACGCCAAGATCAATGAGTCCCAAGGCAATCGCGATGCAAAAATCAATGAGGCGGAGGGCGAGAAGCAAAGCGTGATCAAAGAGTCCGAGGCTGTGCGAATGCAACAGATCAATGAGGCCCAGGGCCAGGCGGAGGCGATCCTCACGGTGGCCACCGCCACTGCCGACGGTCTGGGCCGGGTTGCCCAGGCGGTGAGCGTCACGGGCGGCATGGACGCCATGCGACTGCGAATTGCCGAGCAGTACGTCGCCCAGTTCGGCCAATTGGCCAAGGAAAGCAACACCCTCGTCGTGCCAGCCAACCTGAGCGACCTAGCGTCCATGCTCACGCTCGCCTCGACGATCGTCAAAGGCAACGACGCGACGTCTGGCCCAGGCTCCTGACCCCGGTCCGGGAGTCCATTCCCGGCTGAGGGCCGGCGCATACAAGCCTCTGCTGTCCGCAGCATCCAGCACGGATCAGCGACGATGCACGACGCGGCTCCAGCCTCCCACCGTGTCGCCGCCGGGCAGCCGCTGGACATTCCCGACTCGACGGGGACCTTGACATCGCCAGCGCCGAGCGCGTGGGGCTCTCGGCCGCCGAGGTTAACGCCATCGCCAGCGGCCTGTCCTAGCCGCGGCGGATCGCATCCGCCGGGCTCCGCTCGTACCATGCGGCATCGGACCGCTGAGGATCTCTCCGCATGCCGACGTTTTCCGCCGAACCCTTGACGGCCGCCGCGGCGCGGATTCTGGAAGCCGCGGGGGCGCCCGCGGAGGCGTCCGCCAAGCTGGCCACGTGGCTGGTCCGCGCCGATCTTTCCGGACATCCCTCGCACGGTGTGATCCGCATTCCCGACTACATCGACCGGATCCGCCAGGGCGCGTTCATCCCGACGGCGGGGCCGAAGGTCGTGTCCGAATCCGATACCACGGTCTTGCTGGACGCCCAGTATGGATTCGGCCATCTGGCGGCCGAGGAGCTGACGCTCCGTCTGGCGGACAAGGCCAAGACCGCGCGCGTGGCCATCGGCGGCATCGTTCACTGCAATCACATTGGGCGTCTCGGCGAGTGGGCCGAGCTGGCGGCCGACCTGGGCGTGGTCTATCTGATGGCCGCGGGCGGGCCGGGGACGATGCGGGCGGCGCCGTTCGGCGGGGCTGAGGGACGGCTCAGCACCAATCCCATGGCCTTTGGCGCGCCGGCGGCCGGGGCCGATCCGCTGATCGTCGACTTCGCCACCACGGCCACCGCCGAGGGCAAGGTGCGCGTGGCGCTGGCCAAGGGCACGCAGTTGCCGCCCGGCCAGATTCTGGACGGCGACGGGCAGCCGTCAACGAACCCCAGCGACCTCTACGACGGCGGGGTGCTGCTCCACATGGCGGGGCACAAGGGCTATGGCCTCTCGCTGATGACGGAGATTCTGGCCGCCAATCTCATCGGCGCCATCAACCCGGAGATCAACGTGCGGATCGGCACGTTCGCCATGGCCATCGACCCCAATGCCTTCGATCAGGGCGACGGCTACGACGCGGCCTCCCGCAACACGTTCGATCGCATGCGAAACACCCGCCCGGCCGCCGGATTCGACGAGGTCCTGATTCCCGGCGACACCGAGCGCCGCTCGCGAGAGAAGCTCAGCACGGCTGGTCTGCCGGTGGCGGAGGCGACGTGGACCGCGATCTCGGACACCGCCGCGAGCCTGGGGCTGGACCGGGACGAGCTCGACGCGCTGGCCCGGGGGTCCGAAGCGGCGGACGCATAGGCGATCCCCGTCCCGAGTAGACGCAGCGGCTGGATCCGTTTGGGCCGTCGCCGGAGCGCGATGCGCGCGGCCCTGCGTCGGACCACACCGTCTCCAGACCGCTCCCGAATCATTCCGAGCGCACGCAACGAATCAGCGGCCGTCCCGCCGACCTTCCTGGTGCGACATGGGTATGGCGGTCTTGGGCAGGCTCCCAGGCCCGCGCTGCCCGTAATTCATCCCTGACAGACCCGAGGGACCCTTAGATTCCTCGCTACGCTCGGAATGGACAGTTGGGGGGCGCGGTCTCAGCCATCGGCTAGGAAGCCCTCGATGCGGTCCAGGGCGGTTTCCAGGGCGGCCATGCTGGTGGCGAAGCTGAGCCGAACGCAGGCGTCGTCACCGAAATCGCTGCCCGGCACCACGCCGACGTGGGCGTCTTCCAGCAGCCGCCCAGCCCATTCGGTCGAGCCGGATACGCCTTTGGCCTCGAACGTGCCGGAGACGTCAGGGAAGGCGTAGAAGGCGCCGCCTGGCTCGGGACAGACCACGCCGTCCAAGGCGTTCAGGCGGTCGCTGAGGAACTGTCCGCGGCGCTCGAACTCCGCGCGCATCTCTTCGACGCAGGATTGGTCGCCGTTCAGGGCGGCGGCCAGCGCGTGCATGGTGAAGGTGGCCGCGCCGCTGGTGGTCTGCGACTGGAGCTTGGCCATGCCCTTGATGACGTCAACCGGACCGGCCGCGTAGCCGATGCGCCAGCCGGTCATCGAGTAGGTCTTGGAGCCGGCGTTGAACGTGATGGTGTGGTCGTAGGCGTGCGCCGACGTGGCGGCGAAGCTCTTGAAGGTGCGTCCGCCAAACAGCAGCCGGTCGTACATCTCGTCGCTGAAGGTGACGACGTCCGTGTCCGCCAGCACGGCCGCCAGGGCGTCGGTTTCCTCGGGCGAGTAGGCGGCGCCGGTGGGATTGCTGGGGGAGTTGAACACCAACACGCGCGTGCGCGGCGTGAGCGCGTCGCGCAGCTGCTCGGGCGTGATCCTGAATCCGGCGTCCGCACCAGCGTTCACGAAGACCGGCACGCCACCGGCCAGCTTGACTTGCTCGGGATAGGACACCCAGTAGGGCGCCGGGATGATGACCTCGTCGCCGGGGTCGAGCAGGGTGGCGAAGGCCAGGTACAGCGCCTCCTTGCCGCCCACGCTGGCGACCACCTGGTCCGGGGTGTAGGTGAGGCCGTTCTCGCGCGCCAGCTTGGCGACGACGGCCTGCTTGAGCTCAGGCACGCCCGACGCCGGCTTGGCGTATTTGGTCTCGCCGCCGCCCAAGGCCGCCGCCGCGGCCGCCTTGATGTGGTCCGGCGTGTCGAAGTCGGGCTCTCCGGCGCCCAGGCTCACGACGTCGATGCCCTGGGCGCGCATCGCCGCGACCTTGTTGCTTACGGCGATGGTTCCCGATTCGGCCAAGTCTTGAACACGCTGCGAGATCTTCACGGGCCAGCCTTCGGATGCGAGTCGGCGACGCTCATTGTGCCTGACCTGACTGCGGCGAAGGGGATTCGGCGCTGATGTCGTAGGCGAATACGCCTTCACGGAATAGATAGGCGTTGACCTCGCGGTCGAGTCGCTGCGGATAGGTCAGGCTCCAGCGCGCGCAGGCGCGTTCGAGGTAGCGCGAATACAACGCCGCCACGTTGGCCGCGACCACGCGAACGGCCTCGATGCCCCCGCGCCGCAACGGCCGCAGGGCGGACTCGAACGCAGCCTCGTCGGCGGGCGCGAGTTGGGCTGACAGCTCCGGCGTTCGCGGACGCACGCGGGCGAGGTCGGCGGCGATTTGCGCCGCCATGGCGTAGCCCCAGAGCAGCCCGGTGTACAGGCCGCGGTTGTAGTAGGCGGCGCCGACCATGGCGTGCACGCAGCAGATTGTCGGCGGCCTCAACCGCTCCTGCCGCCGTCGAGCGCACCGCGGCTGAAGTAGCTCGCGCCAGCCGGGGCGCTCTCCGGATCGGGCGGCTCTGCATGCAGCGGCACGGTTGTTCCGTGGCGCTCTGAACCTCCGCCGCGAGCGGATGCAGGACCTCGAGGGTCGGGTCGATGGAATCAGCCGCCGGATCGGGCCAGGCAGCGCTCCAGGCTCGCAGCGGGGCCAGCAGGGGTGCGACATCCGCCGCTGTCAACGCATCCGCCGCGTGTTTGGGCCCGGCGAGGCCGGCGGCGCGCGGGTCGCGTAGCAGCAGGAGCAGGCGCTGAGCCGACTCCAGCAGGGTGGCCTGGGCCTGCGTCGCCGCCAGGATCGAGCGGTCCTCGATGGCCCGTTGCAACCGCCCCAGCTCGGACGGAACCCGCGCCGCCTCGCGCTCGATCAATTCCGCCGGCGTGAGTTGCCGCGGTTCGAAGGGTGCGCCGGCAAACCGCGTCACCAGTCCGAGTGGATCGATGAGGGGCGCCACGGCTTCGGTGCGCGGGCCCGGACAGAGCCGCCGGCGTCGTGATCTCAAGGTCGGCGCGGAGCGGTCCTTCGAAGGTGACGACGACGAGGTGGCTCGCCGCGAACGGGCCGGCTGAGCCATCCCAGCATCGGATGGATTCGCCGCCAGTGTCTCCGGAATGGCGTCCATGACGGTGGGGAGATCGGATTCCGCAACGGCCAGGCGCAGGTCCACGTCCGACCAGCGGTCCGCCGTGCCTTCCGCGATGCTCCCACCGACCCACGCCGCAGCGACTTTGGCGTCGCGCGCCAGCACCGCGCGCGCCGCTTCGATGAGCTGGAATTGCGGGCTGTCGGGCGCCAGGCCGGGGCTGGCCGGCAGGTTCATTCGTCGCGGCTGATGACGTCGAGCAGCTCGCGGCGGAAGGCCGGGGCGTCGATCGACGCGGCGATGCGCAGCTGCGAAGGCCCGCTCGCGATCTCGAACCGAACCTGACCCGCCGCCACCTCGGCGCGCCGGGGCGTCGGGTCGAGGCTCAGCAAATCCTCGCCGAGGGCCAGAGTGAGCGCCGCGGGGTCGTACATGCTGGTCCATTCCCGACCGCGCCGGTCCAGGTAGGTCTCGAGCATCAGGCCCAGCGAGGCGCCGATGCCCGGGGCGCGTCGCAGGCGCGCCAGGTCGTCCCGCCGCAGCTGCGCTTGGGACGTGACGAGGTAGTCGCCCACGCGCACGCGCCGACCGCTGTTGCACACGGTGGCCGCGGCTCCGGGATCGGTGCCGAAGTTGTGCTCGCGCGGGCTCGCCGGATCGTGCCGGCCGCCCATCATGACGACGCCGGCCAGACGGTCAAGCGCCTCGGGGCGCTCGGCCAACAGGGCGGCGGCGTTGGTGGCGGGGCCAATGGTTGCGAGCCAGACCGGCTCCGGCGCGGCGGCGATTGCGTCGGCCATGAGGTCGGTGACTGACCGGGGATCGATGCGTGGATCATTGCTTCCGAGCGGAACCACTACGTCGCCCGAGAGCGTGATCCCGTCAATGACCGGCGCTCGGTTCGCCCGCCGCCACGGGAACGCCGTCTACACCCAACTCGTCCAGCAGGCGCAGCGCCAGCGCCGCGCGCCAGCGCGTGTCGCCAAGCACGGTGGTCACCGCGCACAGGCGAATGCGCGGATGCCGCGCGGCGAGTGCCAGGGCGAAGGCGTCGTCCACGTCGTCGCCGATATCCGTGTCGAGGATGAGCGAGATCATGCCGCGCCCGGCCGGTGGTCCAATGAGTGTTCCCCCAGCCCCGGTTCCTTACCGCGGACTATCCGGCAGTCTAGCGATGCCGGGAACAGCCGCTGAGCGAGGCGTCCTGGCCCGATACAGTTCCGGCCATGACCGTCTTCTCCTCCGATCGAGAGCGGCGCCTCTGGCTGTGGACGCTGGCCGTGGTGGTGGCGATCTACTCCACCCTCGGCCTGGCGCGGACGCTGGCCGGGGCGCTGCGCGAGGCTGGTTTGCTGGAGGGGACCACCTTGGTCTTCTTCGGCTTCTTCGCCCTATTCCTGGTGGGCGCGACCGTCGTCACGCAGGGATTGAAGGCGCGGCCGGGCGGGGCCGAGATCGCCGTCGCGCTGGGTGTCACGGCCGCTTACCTGATGGTGTTCTTCCGGATGGTGAGTCTGGAGGAGCGCACGCACCTCATCGAGTATGGGGTGGTGGGGGTGTTCATCTATGAAGCGCTGGCCGAGCGCGCGAGCCATGGCCGCCGCGTCCCGCTGCCACCCCTGCTCGCCATCCTGGCTACGGCGGCGCTGGGGCTGCTCGACGAGGGCATCCAGCTGTTTCTGCCCAGCCGCGTCTTCGACCCAGTCGACATCCTGTTCAACCTGCTCGCGGGCGCGATGTCGGTGGGTACGAGCGTCGCGCTGGCGTGGGCGCGGCGGTGGTCACGACGTCGCGGCCATCGGTGTCGGGAATGAGCGAGATCACGATGTCCGCCTCCCGTCGTCGCCCAGGCGCGCCTTGTTCAGCATCGCCTTCGTGAGCCGTGAGCGGTGACGCGTGACGAAAGCGGCCACGCCATCGGGATCGACCGCGGACAACGGTCGCAGCGCCCAGCCGATGCCCAGGCGGATGAAGTGCCGGCGGTCGTGGATGCTGGCTTCCAGCAGGTCGAACGTCAGTTGCGGCCGCGGCGCCTCGCCGATCGGCGGCACGCGCCCGATCCGCCGGAGCCGCCGTTGCGTGGGACCCCCGAGGCCGTCGTTGAGCGACACCGTCGCCACCAGGGCGATGCGCCGGTACCAGAACGGCGACTCGCGCGCGGCCCAAGTACGCAGCGTGTCCTCGGTGATGACGCTGGCCTCAAGGTGGCCCGCCACCAGCAGCAGCGAGATCGGGTCGGCCAGCGCCCAGGTGTCCGGCGTGCCGCTCCACGCCTCGGTGAGCCGCCAGGTCTCGGCGTTGAACGCCGGCTGCGCGGCCAGCATCCAGATCGCGCACCAGGCTTCCTCGAGCGACGCATTGAAGAGCCGGTCGAGCAAGTCAAGGTCCGACGGGAGGCCGAAATCCTTGACGTAGCCGGTCAGCACGCGCTCTGCGCCCGGCATCGACGTGCCGATCACCCGCCGCCGCTCCAGCTTGAGATACCGCGCCTCACCGGCAGCGCGAACCGGATCGGCGACGGCTTCGAGCCTCGACCGCAGCTCCCGCGCCGGGTCTTGAGCACGTGCCGGCAACGGCCGGTCATGCCGCGCCGCATACTTGGGAGACGCGGCGTCGATTGCGATGCTTCAGTTGCGGCGCTCCTTCAGCGTCACAGGGGCGTCCTGCACGACTGGCGGCGCTGACCTCCGGTGCTAGAGTGATCCGCCCGCGCCACGGCCCCCGTCGTCTAGAGGCCTAGGACACCACCCTTTCAAGGTGGCGACAGGGATTCGAATTCCCTCGGGGGCGCCTCTGCCGTCGGACCGCGCTCGCTTCGCCCAAGGAAGCGCTCGTTGTCGGCCGTCTGACCAATTGTCCAACGGCTCTTATTCTTTCGCCCCGGCATTGACGAGAATTCGGATCATTTCGTCATTGCTGAAGAGCTTAGCCTTGTCGAGCGCGGAATCCCCGTACTGGTTCTTGACATTAACGTCCGCGCCCGCCTCCACCAATATCTCCACTATTTCAGCACTGCCGTGCAAGATCGCGTCGAAGAGAATATGTTCGCCGTCCGCATCAGTTGCATTAACGTTCGCGCCTGCCTCTACCAATATGCCCACCATGTTTGCATTGCCGCCGAGAAACGCCCGGTAGAGCATGGGTCGGCCCTTGGCGTCTCTTCCGTCTACGTCCGCGCCTGCCTCGACCAATATGCTCACCACCTGGCGCTCTCCCGTTGATGATCGCCGCCGCGAGCATGGCATCACCCGCTAGTGCCTAGCTCAGCGCCGGCTTCAACGGAACTCGATCAGGTCCGCCCTGTCGTTATGACGCCCGAGCGAAGTGGCGTTGCCCGATAACTTGGCGCTCCTTCAGTCTCGGCGACATTAGGGTCTGCGCCTGCCTCAAGGAGGAGCCTCACGATCTCCACGTTGCCCTCCTCGACCGCATACGCCAAATGGGAACCGACCTCATAGTCAGGCACGATTTCCACATTGGGATCTGCGCCCGCTTCGACAAGGACTCGGACCAGCTCCTCGTTGCCCCTTCCAATCCCAGCTCCGTCGCTCCTCGAAGTAGCCTCACGGTGTCAAAACCTCTGAACATTGCTTCGCGACCGGCGTCAGTGGCGTCCGCGACGTGCAGCAGCGTGGGGTCGACTCACCGGAGCAGGGGATGTCGATCCCGGCGTCGCTCGTACAGCGCGGGTTGCAGGGCAAGCTCGTAGAGGGAAACGCTGCTCTCGTCGTTCAGATTCATTGAGCTCGCGCCAACATTCGAGTTATTTCAACGTTCCCATTAGCGACCGCTGCGTGAAGCGCCGTGGGACCGGAGTCATCGGAACAGGCAACGTCAACTCCGTCGCGAAGGAGACGTTGTACCGCCGCTGCATCTCCTCTAAGGACGGCGTATTCAAGGGCCAGCGCGTTCGTGTTGACTGCCTCGTTCGTCCCATCGCAGAACGGTAGCCCGCCCAGGTGGGACTGCTCTGCGTCCACTTTCCCTTGCAGACGGCTTGGAATGCAGCCGTACAAATCATTGTATTCGGGCGGATTCTTGGTGTTAAACGTAGTTTCTCCGGTGAGGACCAACTCGAGAAGACTTGCAAAACCGACAATGACTTCGGTCACTTCCGAACCAAGGGAGTCCTGCGTATTCGCCACGTTCAGAACCACGAGCTTGTCCAGATTGCCCACGTCCGTCGGTACGACGCCGGACACGTTGTTGCGGAATAGGTCCAAGCCGATAACCCGTCCGTCCTCATCGGTTGTCACGCCTGCCCACTGGTTCAGGGGCGCGTCGGTGAGCCAGTTCGCGCGGCGGATCCAGTTGGGTCCATCGGTAGCCTGATAGAGGAGAGCCAGCGCCGCCCGGTCGGTCTCCGGCGAGGTTTCGGTCCCGCAGGCCGTCGTGAGGACCAATGCCAGGAACATCGAGCAGGCGCAAAAGACCAGAAGGGAACCGCGGCCCAGGAACCGGAATCCAGATGCCGCGATCATTGCGGACGGCGGGTGCCGATCCGAGTCAACGTACGCCAAGCGCGACACTGTTCGCCGGTCCGTCACGCCGGCGACGACGGGGTTGCCGCCGGGCCGCGCTACAGGTCACCGCTATTGGGGATCATGCAGATGAACTGCAGCGGCGCGGTTCCCGTGTTCTGGAACTGGTGCATGGCGTTAGGCGGCACGAAGACGGCCTGGCCTTGCGCGAACGGCTTGCGCCCGTCGTCGGTCAGCAGGTGGCCGTTGCCGCTGACGACGAACACCTCGTGCTCCCAGGGATGCTGGTGATGCTCGGTGGCGCCGCCGGCCTCGACCTCGAAGAGCCGCATGCCGAAGTTCGGCGCGTCGTCCCGGTGGGTCACCAGATTGCGCTTGATGACCTTGCTCGGGGCGTCGGGATAGACGTGCTCGACGGCGACCTCGCTTGGATCGATGACCTTGGGTTGCATGGGAAGTCTCACTGGGCCGACCGGTCCCCCAATCGTAGGCGCAGGCGCGCGCGGCCGAAAGGGGGCGCCGCGGCATTGCCACCGACGCGACGCATCGCGGAAAATGCCGCGCCGCGAATCCCGCCCACGCCGCCTCATGCCCACGGTCACCATCCGCATTCCCCAGGTGCTGCGGCACCACACGGACGGGGCGCGCAGCGTTGACGTCGAGGCGGGCGCGGTGCAGGAGGCGCTCGAGGCGCTCTTCGCGGTTTATCCGACGCTGCGGGAATCGCTGACGCCGCCGAGCGGCAACGTGCTGGAGGCGACGAACCTATTCCTCAATGAGCGCGACGTGGCCACGCTCGACGGTCTGGACTCGACTCTGGCGGGCGGGGATACTCTGACGATCCTCCCGGCAATGTCCGGGGGCGGACGGAGCGGCAATTTGCGGGACGCACCAAGGGCTTTGCAAATGCTTCGGGCGCGCTAAACATGGCTAGGATTATCCTCCTCGGCGCCATGCTGGCGCTGCTCCTGGCGGTTTCCGTGGCTTGCTCCGAAGCTCCTGAAGCCGTCCGCATGGGAACCGAGGGCGCCTATCCGCCGTTCAACGTGATCAACGAGGACGGCGAGGTCGACGGGTTTGAGCGGGAGTTGGGTGACGAGCTGTGCCGGCGGGCCAATCTCGAGTGCACCTGGGTGACCAACGAGTGGGACACCATCATTCCCAATCTCGTGGACGGCCAGTACGACACGATCTTGGCCGGGATGAGCATCACGGAGGAGCGGGACGAAGTCATTGACTTCACGCAGCCGTACTTCCCGCCCAGCGCATCGGTCTATCTCGCCGTGGCCGGCGCCGGCGACGAAGCGGTCAACGGCAAGGTGGGCGCGCAAGTGGCCACGGTCCAGGCCGCCTACCTTGCGGATCAAGCGGGCGCAACGCTGCTCGAGTATGAACTGGCTTCCGAGCCAATTGCGGCCGTGCTGAGCGGCGAGGCGGATGCGGCGCTGGTGGACATAGAGTTCGCCCACGCGAGCATGGCCCAGCACGAAGGAATGCTGGCCATCGTCGGCCCGGAAGTGAAGCTCGACTTCGGTGTCGGTATCGGCATTCGAGAAGACGATGGTCAGCTAAAGGACAAGCTGGACAAGGCCATCAGCGAGATGAAAGGCGACGGCTCGCTGAACGCGCTGATCACCAAATGGTTCGGCCACGAGGTTGACGGCTTTTGACTCAGGCTGCCAGGACGATTGCGAACCGTTAGAGGCTGGTGATCATCCTCCGAAACCTAGCCTGCGAGCAGCCCCAGGATTCTTCGAAGCAGCGTTCCTTTCTCCGCTGTCAAGATCTCCGATCGCACTTCGGCAACCACTGAGGCTGCTGCTGTAGCGCACCGATGCTGAGGGCGGGGCGCTTTCGCGGAACTCGCGCGGCCATATCCCGGCCAAAGCACCCGCGCCTTCGACGATTTCCGTGGCCGCCGATTGACACGCCGCCGCGTTTCCATATAGAACACTGAGAACCCCGCCAATGGGCGCGCAATGCTGGGGGTCTGGGTGCGAAAGCTGGCGTTTGGCCTCGTCGTCGCTGCGATGATCTTCGCGATGGCCTCGCCGGTCCACGCTCTCGACTGCGAGGGTTTCGCCCTCGACGACGGCTGCTTTTTCACGATCACCGGCGGGGACACGACCGATCCGGACGACGGCTACGCCGTCACCAATGCCCACGGTGTGCCCATGTGGGATTTCGTCCGCGACCGGGAGGCCCAGGCGATCGGCTATCCCATCAGCCAGCGCTGGACTGAGGACCCCTTCACGCTCCAGGCCTTCCAAAAGGTCATCCTCCAGTGGGACCCCATCAAGCAGCGCATGAACTACTACAACACCCTCGACGCGCTCGGGAACCGCTATCCGTGGATCAGCCTGCCGTTCGTGCCACCCCATCAGGTCCTCGAGGAGGACCAGGGCGCGACCTTCGGCACCATCATCCGGAACCACCTGGCGCTGCTCGACCAGAACGAGGCAATCAAGGAACGCTTCCTCGGCGAGCCCGATTGGCTCAACCTCTACGGGCTGCCGATCCGCTACGAGGAACGTGAGGTTGACGGTAACCCCGCGGGCGTGCAGCTGCTGCGGACCCAGCGCACGGTCTTCGTGGTCTGGAAGGTGCCCGCGGCCGGCGTCACCGTCGGCCGCGTGAATCTCCAAAACGTGCCCGACAAGCTGAAGCAGCTCAGCAATGTCGTCATTCCAGACACCGCGAAATCCCTCGCCCGCGCCCCCGATCCCGGCCTGCACCCGGCCATCCGAGCCCTCCCATGGGTTGCGGACGGCGTCTTCCCCCACGAACAAGACTCCCTCCTCCTGCTCCGCAAGCTCGCCTCATCCTCCGAGGAGCTCCTGTCCAGGCTGCTGGTCGCCCGGCAGCCCGCCTGGCTCCAACGCCTACCCGACGCCCAAGGCCAAGGCGCGCTGCGCATGATTAGCGCATTCGCCGATATCCCCTGGGCTCGCAAGCATATAGGCCCCGCCCAGCCTCTCCTCCTCAGTGTCTTGCTCAACGCCACCGAAACCCAATGGCCGTCATCGTTCCGCAAGCTGATGCTAAAGCCCTGGATTCGCGATGGCGTCACCTGGGGCGAGCTGAGACTTGCTGAAATCGTGGTGACGCAAGCCCTCGTGCTTCCCGAGGCACGAAACCCCCAATACAATGGCAAACATGAAGAAATCGATAACATTCTCAACATCATGCTTGACATGCCGTATCTGGACAGCTTTGAAGGCTATGAAACTACCATTACCGAGGATCTCTTCTATGGATATAATCGCACGAATCCACGCACTGGCGCCAACGAGTGGCTTCACGGGATGGATCTCATCATGCGGATCCTGCGCGGCTTTGCCGCCACTGGCGGCATCACCGACCGTCAGGCCCTCTTCCCTTCCCCTCCCTACTTCAACGGCGAGCCAGAGGAGTATGCCGCGGCTGTCAATCATGAGGCTAGCGAGTATTCCGTTGTAGAAAAGGATGTCTTTCTACCGCTCTCCGGCCGCGTACGCATCGTTCTCGTCAATAGCCGGGACAGTGCCAACGATTCGACGGCCATCGTCCATACGCTGGGAACCATAGAAAGCGTGTTGAATGAAGTGGTTGCGTTTACACAGGTACCGTTTCCCGGGCACCATGTGCGTTTGACAGATTTTGTTGTCCCTGGCTCTGCGTCTGAATTACGAGAGGCGCGAAGACAACTGGTCCGTCGATTCATGGCCCACCATAATGGGTACGAAGTTCCGTATTGGGCAACTGAGGGGATGGCTGCAGTCGTTGAGCTCGGATTGGGCTATCGTCCCCCCAATTGGACTCCTAGCGTTGCTGACTTTCAACGACCTGATCGACAGGTAGACTGCCCGACCAATAGCGTCAATGATGCCTTCCAGAGCAGCAACGCTTCCTGTCACGAGTATATTGGTGTAACGTTCTTTCTCGACCTATATCGATCATTGGATTCGGCATCGTTTCACAATGGCTTGGCCAGGATGATTGCCACGACGAATGGCCGTATTCCTCTCTACAGCTACTGTTGGATGAATAGAATCTTAGACATTCCTTGCGTATATGCGGAGCGACCACCCTTTGAGACAGCGTTCACCGACGCGTTTACGACCGGCGTGACTCCCGAAGCCGCAGCCATCGCCAGGGCCGTGATTCAACGGTGGTACCACGGCCGCTAGGGGCCTGAGCGTGGTGAGGCGTGGCGCCGCGGTACGCCGGCGAGAGTGCCATGCGCCCGTCGGTTTCCGCCGGCCGCCGATTGACACGTCGCGACGCTTCGATATAGAACAACCGGAACCCCGCCGGAGCACGGCTAGCCTGGGAATCAGCGTGCGAAAACTAGCGTTCGGCCTGGTCGTCGCCGCGGTGGTGGTTGCCGTGGCGGCGCCAGTCCACGCTCTCGACTGCGAGGGCGATGCGCTCGACGACGGCTGCCTTTTCACCATCACCGGCGGCGACACGCCCGACCCGGACGACGGTTACGCCGTCACCAATCTCGACGGCGTGCCGATGTGGGACTTCGTCCGCGACCGGGATCTCCAAGCCATCGGCTTTCCCATCAGCCAGCGCTGGACCGATGGACCGTTCACCCTCCAGGCCTTCCAGAAGGTCATCCTGCAGTGGGACCCCGGCAAGCAACGCATGAACTACTACAACACCCTCGACGCGCTGGCGAACCGATACCCGGAGGTGGAGCTTCCCTTCGTGCCGCCACACCAGGTGCTGGAGGCGGACCGTGACGCCGATTTCGGCACCATCACGCGCAACCACCTCGCCATCCTGGATCAGAATCCGGCAATCAAGCGGCGGTTTCTCAGCGAGCCGGATTGGCTGAACCTCTACGGGCTGCCGATCCGCTATGACGAGCTGGAGGTCGCGGGCAACCTGCAAGGCGTGCAAATGCTCCGGGCCCAGCGGACGGTATTCGTGGTCTGGAACGTGCCGGCGGCCGGCATCACGGTGGGGCAGGTTAACCTCCAAAACGTGCCGGACAAGCTGAAGCAGCTCAGCAACGTCGTCATTCCGGACGCCGCCAAGATCCCGGCCTATCCCCCAGACCCTGCGCTGAACCCCGCCATCGGGGTTCTCCCGTGGGTTGCGGACGGCATCGCCGCGGGCGAACAGGAATCAGTTACGCGGCTTCGCAGGCTCGCTTCATCCTCCCAGGAGCTCTTGTCGCGACTCGTGCTCGACCGGCAGACGCTCTGGGTGCACCAGCCACCTGATCCGCAGACCGAAGCCGCGCTGGGCATTCTCCTCGCCGTCGCCGAAATCCCTTGGACACGCAAGCACGTCAGCGCAAGCGACCCCCTGATCATGCAAGCGCTCCTCCATACACCCCGAGCCCGTTGGCCGGCCGCCTTCCAGAAGCTCTTGCAAAAGCCTTGGATCTGGGACGGAGTCACCTGGGATGAGCTGCAGCTCGTCGACCATTTCCTCTATTTCACTCTCACCTATCCGCGCTATCCCGGCACCACATACTTCGGCAATACGGAGGAGGTCAACCAGCTCCTCAGCCTGATGCTCGACATGCCATTTCTGGATACCTTCGAAGGTTACGAAACCCATATCATCCAAGATCTCCCCCAAGAAATTGCATTTGCCGCGCGTTCCGACAGACTTCCGGGCACCTACGGCGGACTTCAACACTCGCAAAGGGTCCTCCAAGAGTTTCTCTGGACCGGCGGGATTACCGACGCACAGGCGCTCGCCTACAGATATTTTGGCACCGCCCTACGCGACTTCCTCACACCCCCCGAGAACGTCCCTCACTTGCTCAACGGCTGGAGCCAGAGCCTCGCCGTCCAGAAGCGCACTGTCTATATTGCATCCGCTGGCTTCGTAAAGTTGTTCTTCATCTATCATCGCGGCCAATCCATGGACCCCAGTGCAATGGACATCCTGGAAACCGTCTTGCAGGAAGCGGCCGAGTTCGTGAAAGTTCCATTTCCACACGGCTACGTGGTCTTGAAGACTGACGCTGCATCTGGCAGAGGCAATAACTCAGGTCATAGTATTGAGATTGACCTGCAGTACATCAGAAATAGAAGTATAACAACCGATACACGTCGCATTCTGTCCCATATCATTGCACACTATTACTGGCAGACCGGCGATCGGTTGGTCGGTGAGGGAGCGGCCACGGTTGTTGAATTCGGGCTTGGTTATCGCGATGCGTATTCGCTGCCTGAGGCAGGTTCACCACATCTACAAGTTGGAGAGATACCGCGCTGCGCATTCGATAGTATTAGTGACGTGCCAATTGATTCGAATACGAACTGCGACTACTATTTCGGGCCGAGGTTATTTGTCGAGCTATATCAGGGGATGCGCGTTTCACAAAGGGCCAGCTGGTCAACATGAGATACGGAAACCTGCACGCCAGCTGTTATCCGGAACGGCAAATCATAGATGCCCCGTGCCTTCCCCTGCAGCGGACACCCTATCTGGAGGCGATCACGGAGGCGTTCACGACCGGCGCGACTTCGGAAGCGGCGGCCACTGCCAAGGCCATAATCGAACGGTGGCGCTACGGCGGCTAGTTGCCCCGGCGCCCGTGGCGTCGATCTGGTCACGGCGCCGGGGCTTGATCATTCCCGGGTTCTGACGCCGGCGCGCTAGATCGTCTTGCGCTCGGGCGGTGGGACTGAGAGCCGCCGGGTTTCGGCGGTGGACACGTCCACCACGGCCGGCTGGCCTTCCCGGGTGGCGCGGATGGCGCGCTGCAGCGCCGGTCGCAGCTCGGCCACCGTGGTCACCTTCTCACCGTGGCAGCCCAAGGCCGTGGCCACTCCCGCGTAGTCCCCGTAGAGCGAGGACACGCCGAACTTCTCGATGGCGGTGGGGATGTTGCGGTCGTAGCCGCTGAAGATGGCGTCGTTCTTGATGACGCTGAGGATGGGGATGTTCTCGCGCGCGGCCGTTTCCCAGTCCATGCCGGTCATGCCGGCGGCGCCGTCGCCCATGACGTTGACAACGAGCTTGTCGGGGTTGGCCAGCTTGGCGCCCATCGCCAGTCCCAGCGAAAAGCCGAGCTGCGACGACTGCCCCCACCCCAGGTAGCTGCGCGGCACGGTCGATTCGTAGAACACGCACTGGATGTCGCGGGTTGCGCCGGACTCGTGCGTGATCATCGACGTGTCGGGGTCCAGCAGGCCCCACAACTCGGCGAAGAGGCGGTAGCCGTTCACGGGGTTGCGCTCGTCGCTGAACTCGGCGGCGAAATCCGCGCGCCAGGCGCTGCGCAGCGCGGCGAGCTTGGCGGCCGTGCGCCGCCGCAACTCCTGCTGAGCCGTACCCACGCGCGACCGCAAGACGTCAGCCAGTTGCGCCAGAAACAGCTTGGCGTCGGCGCAGATGGCGACGTCGGCGGGGTAGGCCTTGTGCAGGTCGGCGGGGTCGTTGGTCGCATGAATGATCGACTTGCCGTCGGGAACCTTGGGCGTGAAGGGGCTGAGGCTGAGGCTGGTGCCCACGCCCAACAGCGTGTCGCTGTGATTCAGGTAGTGCGTCACCATGCCGGTCTCGACGTAGGCGCCCACTCCGGCCGACAGCTCGTGGCGCTCGTTGAAGGCGCTCTTGCCCTGCAGAGTGGTCATGACGGGCGCGCCGAGGAGCTCGGCCACGGCCTGCAGCTCGGCGGTAGCCTCGGCGTAGAGCACGCCCTGGCCGGCCCAGATCAGCGGCGACTCGGAGCGCAGCAGGCGCTCCGCGGCCTCGTCGACGGCGCCCGGATCGGCGGCGCTCCTGACCGGGCGCACGGGCGCGTGCGTGATGGGGCCGGTGAATTCCTCGGCGGCCACGTCCGTGGGCAGCTCGAACATCACCGGGCCGGGACGGCCCGAGCGCAGCGCCGCGATGGCCATGCGGGCGCGCTGTGGAATCTGGTCGGCCGACGTCGGCTGGAGGGCCAGCTTGGTGGTCGCGACGTAGTGCGGCAGGCCGTCAAACGCCGGCGGGATCCCGGCCTTTTCCAGGCCCGGGTGGCCCGGAATGAACAGCAGGGGGGAGGAGTCGGTATATGCCTGGGCGATCGGAGCGAAGGCGTTCTCCGAGCCGGCGGATTGCTGCACGGTGAAGACGCCCAGCTGGCGTCCGTTCGTCGAGCGCGCCACGCCGTCGGCCATGTTGCCGGCCACGCGCTCCTGGCGCGCCAACAGCGTGCGGACGCCGCCGCGGGCCAGCGCTTCGAGAATGGGCGTCGTCGGGTAGCAGAACGCCTGTTGGATGCCTTCGGCTTTCAAGATGGCGACAAGCGCATCGGCTCCGGTCACGGCAGGCTCCCTGGGCGAGTCAACTCGTGGAACGTTGGCACGTACGCAGCCATCCGGCAACCGGCCGGCGGTCGCGTATGCTGCGCCGGTGCGATTCCGAGCACGTCTGGGGCGCCTCGCGGTCGTCTGCACGGCGGCCTTTGCGGCCGTGGCGGCGGCGGTCTATTTCCTGATCGACAGCCAGCGCGCCGCCGGAGCGGTCACGATTGCGGTCGTGGTGGCGCTGGCCGGATACCTGGCGTTGGGCATGGGGTCGGGATCGCGCGGCTCGCTGCGGCCCATCATCGTCGGGACGGCGGCGGCAACGGCGATCGCGATCGCGGCGTTCGCCCTGGCGATCCTGCTGCTGGCGGTGACGGGCCGGGGCTAGGTCGATCTACTGCGCGCCGCGGACGGTTGGCTCGGCGGCGTCCGCCCTTTCCGCGGGAAGATCGGCGTCACGCGTGGTGCGCAACGGAATCTCGGGCAAGAACGTCGCGATGGCGAAGCCGACGATCATGAGCCCGGCCGTGACCACGAACAGCCCGCGCAATGCATCCGCGAGGCTGAGACGCAGGGTCTCGGTGAGCAGGTCCTCGACCGCCGGCGCCGCGGCGCCCAGCGTCGCCAAGGATTCCCGCAGCGAGGCGGACGCCTCGGGCACGAACAGCGACTCCGGGTTGCTCGCCTCGGCCAGGCGGTCCGGGCCCAGCGCCTCGCGCACTTGCGCCGGCAGCCGCTCGTGCACGTTGGCGGCAAACCACCCACTCAGCAGCGACCCCATCAGCCCCGCGCCGATGGTGGACCCCATCGACCGGAAGAAACGCGATCCCGCCGTCACTTCACCCAGGTTCCGATCGGGAAAGGCGTTCTGCGCCACGACGACCAGCACCGAGAATGGTCCGCCGATGCCTATTCCCATGACCACCATGTTGCGCACGACCTCCAGCTCGGTCGTGGTCGCGTCCATGCGGGCCAGCATGCCCGCCCCAACGATGCCGACGGCGAACAACACCAGGATCAACGCCTTGTAGCGTCCCGTGCGGGACATGATCTGTCCGGCCCCGACTGCGCTCACGATGAAGCCGAGCATCATCGGCACCAGCACCGCCCCGGAGCTGGCCGCGCTGGTCCCGATCACGGCCTGGGCGAAGAGTGGGATGTAGAGCACCGCGCCGATCATCCCGGCGCTCACCAGGAAGGTGGTGAGGACGGCCACCACATAGACACGATTGGTCAGGAATCCCAGGTTGATCATGGGGTCGCGGGCCCGGCGCTCCAGGATGACCAGCACGCCGAGCATGGCGACGGCGCCCAGCAGCAGCCCGACGATGGGCGACGACAGCCACGGGTAGCGTCCGCCCGCCCAGGCGAACGCCAGCAGCAGTGGCACCACGGCCCCGCTGAGCGCCGCCGCGCCCGCCACGTCGATCGACCGCCGGCCGCCCGATCGCACGGAGGGCAGACCGAACCAGGCGGCGAGCACCGCGAGACCGCCGAACGGCAGGTTCACGTAGAAGACCCAGCGCCAGCTGAGCGTGTCGGTGATCCAGCCGCCGATCGTGGGTCCGGCAATCACCACCACCCCGAACAGCGCCATGAGGGCGCCCTGCCACTTGGGGCGTTCCGAGGGCGGAAAGAGGTCCCCGATGAGTGCCGGGCCCAGCGCCATCAGCGCGCCGGCCCCAAGACCCTGCACGCCGCGCGACAGGATGAGTTGCACCATTTCCTGGCTCGCACCGGCGATGGCCGAACCGGTCATGAAGAGGCACAGCCCAGTCAGCCAAAGGCGCCGCCGACCATAGGTGTCGGAGAGCTTGCCCCACACCGGGAGACTGACCGTCGAGACCAGGGTGTAGGCCGTGAAGACCCAGGCAAAGTCCGCCAAGCCGCCCAGGTCGGCCACCACGCGCGGGATCGCCGTTATCACGATGAGCTGATCGAGCGCGGAGAACATCGTGCCGACCACGACCGCCACGATCACCAGCACGCGCTGGCGACGTTCCGACGGGGCCTTGGCAGGAGCTGATTGCGCGTCGCTCACGGGGCGTTCACGGATGGGAGACGGCGATAATTAGCTAAGCTAACATTTTTTCTAACGATTTGAAATCATGGCTAGACGCAGGCTGCCGCACCATGGCTCAGGTGCAGCGAGGGCTGCCTGCCAGCATTGCGACAGCCGGCCGTCTACGCGAGACTCACGAATGAGGCACCCAAAGTGAACAACAACCAGTTGGACGACAAGGAACAGAATCTGCTGCATTCCTTTGAGCGGGGCGAGTGGCAATCCGTCCCTAACCTTGAGGAGGAAATCGGGGCGGCGCGTCCGGCGGCTCGCAATACGTTCAACAAGACCAAACGCGTCAACTTGCGCGTAACCGAGCGTGATTTCGACCTCGCGCATGCGCGGGCCCGCGAGGAAGGGATTCCCTATCAGACGCTGCTGTCCAGCGTGATCCATAAGTACTTGTCCGGACGGCTGACGGAGAAGAGGTAGTCCGAACTCTTGGCCATGCGCATCACGGCTGTCGATAGCATCATCGTTCCGCAGGCTGGGCGCAGCTATGTCTATGTGCTGGTGCGCACGGATGCGGGTCTCACCGGGCTGGGCGAGGCCACGTTGATGGGCCGCGAGCGCTCGGTGCGCGAGGCGCTGCGGGACTTCGCGGAGCTGGTGATCGGCGAGGACCCGCTGCGGCGTGAATATCCTCTGGCACCGGGTGTTTCTCAGCGACCGCCGACGCAGCGGCGCGGTGCAAATGGGCGCGCTGGCCGGCATCGACGTGGCCCTGTGGGACATCGCCGGACAGGCCCTCGGGCTGCCGATTCACCGGTTGCTGGGAGGGCCGGTGCGGGACCGCGTGGCGCTCTATTCGCATTGCCAGGTTTATGCACCGGAGGAGGTGCCCGACGCCTTCGGTCCGCTGCTCGACGCGGGGTGGACCGCCGCCAAGTTCCTGCCGCTTATGGCTTCGGACGAGCAAGAGCGGGGCATGGACGTGCCCGCCGCCCTGCGCCGGGCGCAGCGCATCGTCGAGGCCGCGCGCGAGTTCGTGGGCGAGGAGTTTCAGCTGCTCATCGAGACCCATGGACGGCTGCGGCCGGACGAGTTCATCGACCTGGCGCGACGGCTCGAGCCGTTCGATCCCTACTTCCTGGAGGAGCCCACGCGACCGGAAGCCGTGGCGCCGCTGCGACGTATCCGGCGGACGGTGAACGTGCCGCTGGCCACGGGCGAGCGCCTGCTGCACCGCTGGGACGCGCAACCCGTCATCGACGAGGAGCTGGTCGACTACTTGCAGCCGGACATTGCGCACGCCGGCGGGCTGACCGAGGTCTGGAAGATGGGCGTGGCCGCCGACGCGCATCTCATCAAGCTGGCGCCGCACAATCCCCAGAGTCCGGTCAACACCATGGCCAGCCTGCACCTGGACTTCGCGCTGCACAACGCGGCGATCCAGGAGGTGCTCTGGCCCCCGGCGCCGGAGGTCGAGGCGCTGTTCGAGAGCGCTCTGACCGTCAGAGACGGTTACGCCCTGCCGCCCACCGCGCCGGGCCTGGGCATCGTGCTGGACGAGGCCGCGGCGCGGGCGCTGGAGGCCGCCGGCCCGGCGGCGCCGCCCGACCTCTTGCGCTACACCGACGGCGCGCCGGCAGAGCTCTGAGGTGCCGGCGCAGGAGGCGCCCGGGGTCTACGACGACCTCGATCTGCCCGCGGGGACCCGCCGCCCGTACACGGCTATTCAGATGGTGATGACGCTGGACGGCGCCATCAAAGGACCGACCGACGCCTACTGGCCGATCGGCGGTCAGGCCGACCAGCGCACGTTTCGCCGGTTTCGCGCGCATTTCGACGCCGTGCTGCACGGCGCGCGGACGCTGGGCATGGGGCTGGACCGCTACCTGTGGAGCGATGAGCTGCGGGGGATGCGGCAGCGGTTGGGCTTCACCTGGCCTCCGCTGTTCGTGATCGTGACCAACTCGGCGGAAATCGATCCCGCGGACCGGGTCTTCCGTTACCGCCGCTACCCGCTGAAGCCCATCGTGGTGACGCATGAAGCCGCCGACGTGGACCCGCGGCTGGCCCAGGTTTCAGAGATCGTGCGCCTCGGCGCCACGGCGGTCGATCTGCCGGCCCTCGCCGCCTACCTGACCTCCGAGCGGGGCGTGCGGCGCCTGGTGTGTGAGGGCGGCGCGATCCTCAATGCCCACATGCTGCGGGCCGGTCTGGTGGACGAGTTCTTCATGACCGTCACGCCGTCGATCATCGGCGAGCCGCGGCCGCGGACGGCCGTCGAAGGCGAGCGCGCCCTTGCCCCCGCCGACGTCCTCAAGTTTGAGTTGCTCAGCGTGACCCGCTGCCAGGGCGAGGTCTTCCTGCGTTACCGTGTGCCGAAGGCCACGCCCTACACCGGATAGCAGCTCGCCGTGACCACCGTCGCTCTGGTTCGCACGCAGCCCGAAACGGTCCTCGACGATGTCGCCGACGTCATGCGCCGCGCCGGATACCGCGGCCACCTGGACCCGGCGGCCGAGACTGCGCTCAAGATCAACATTTCGTGGCACCACTGGTATCCGGCTTGCTCCACTGCGCCCTGGCAGCTCGACGGCGTCGCCCGCACGCTGCTCGCCGACGGCTTCCCCGCGGACGACCTCTTCGGCGCGCACAACCGCACCGTGGTGGTCAACGCCCGCGTCGGCGAGCGCGCCAACAAGCACCGACCGGTGCTGGCGGCGCACGGCGTGCGCAACGTGCACCTCTACGAGGACGAGCGCTGGGTGCGCTATGAGCCGCGCGGCCGGATGCTCACGCTGCACGACGTGTATCCCGAAGGCGTGCGCATTCCCGAGCGCCTCATCGGCACCAACATCATTCACCTGCCCACCATGAAGACACACGTCTTCACCACCATCACCGGGGCCATGAAGAACGCCTTCGGCGGCTTGCTGTTCGAGAAGCGCCATTTCTGCCACGCCACGATTCACGAGACGTTGGTGGATCTGCTGACGATTCAGAAGGAAATTCACAAGGGCATCTTCGCCGTGGTGGACGGGACATTCATCGGCGAAGGGCCCGGCCCGCGCTGCATGGACGTCCACGAGCGCGGGTTGATGCTGGCGGGCGCCGATCAGGTCGCCGTGGACGCCACCATCGCCCGGCTGATGGGCCTGGACCCGTTTGAGATTCCGTTTCTGCGCCTGGCGCACGAGCATGGACTGGGCACCGCCGATGCGCGCGAGATCGAGGTGGTGGGCGTCGACGTGGACGCCGTGAGCTGGCAGGCCCGCACCGCCCGCGAAACGTTTGCCAGCCGCGGCCAAAAGCTCATCTATTGGGGACCGCTGAAGCCCCTGGAGCGGCTGCTGCTGCGCACGGTGATCGCTCCCTGGTCCTACGCAGCCTCCCGCGCCTATCACGACGGCTACTGGTGGAACATGCACGGCCGCCGCCGAGCGGCCAATGCCCTGCGCGGACCGTGGGGCCAGCTATTCCAGCAGTACCCCACGGAGGACACCGGCGCCCTGCCGCGCGCAGCGGCCGCGGCGGTCTCCGCCTAGCCCAGAGGTAACGAGCGCATGGTTTCGAGCAGGGCAACGACGGTTGAGCAATATCTGGCCGAGCTGCCGGACGACCGGCGGGCGGACGTGGCGCGGGTGCGCGAGGCGATCCTGGCCAACCTGCCCAACGGGTTCGAGGAGACGATGCAGTACGGCATGATCGGCTACGCGATTCCGCTGGAGCAGTTTCCCAACACCTATAACGGCCAGGCGCTGGGCTCGGTGGCGCTGGCGGCGCAGAAGCGCCACATCTCGGTCTATCTGAATGGGCTCTACGCCAGCCAGGAGCTGACGGACTGGTTCGTGGCGGCGTATGCGGAAGCGGGCAAGAAGCTGAACATGGGCAAGTGCTGCGTGCGCTTTCGGCGCGCGGACGACGCGGCGCTGGACGTGATCGGCGAGGCCGTGGCGCGGGTGACGCCCGACGAACTGATCGCGGCGCATGAGGCCGCGCACAGCCCCGAGGCCAAGCAAGCGCGCCGTGCAAAGCGGACAAAGCGCGGCACCTGAGACTCCTCGACGCTGCGCGGTGCTGCCGCCGCCTCGCCCCAACCCGGCGGCCTAGTGTGCTCACCATGCTGGTATCGCCCCCCCCTTGAGCTTGTCGAAGGGCGTGGTTCGACAGGCTCACCACGAACGGAATTAGATCTCCCGCAGGGAAAAACTCGTCAACAAGGCTCGCGGGCACCACACCTAGGCCGACTACTGCGGCGGGTCCTTGAGGCCGCTGCCGGTGGCGGGGATGAGCACGGTGTCACTGGCGGCGATGGCGCCTTGGGCGCCCAGCTTTGCCGCGGCGGCGAAGGCGGCGGCTGAGGTCGCCTCGACGAACAGCCCCTCGTCGCGGGCCAAGGCGGAGCGGGTCGCCGCGATTTGATCTTCGGTGACCGCCACCGCTGTGCCGCCGGTGTCGCGCGCCGCGTGCAGGACGGCCGCGCCGCGGGCCGGGACGGCAACGTCGATGCCGCCGGCGATGGTCGGGCGGCGGTCCACGGCAACCGGCGCCGCGGCGCCCGCAATGAACGCCCGAACGAGCGGCTGGCAGGCCGCCGCTTGGGCAATGTGCAGGCGCGGCATCTGGAATTGCAGACCGGCCTGCCGCAGCTCCGTCAGCGCTTTGTGGGCTCCGAGGATGAGACCGCCGTTCCCCACGGGAAACACGAAGTGCCGCGGCAGCGCGTCCACGCCGTCCTCCAGCAACTCCAGCACGAACGTCTTCGCGCCCTCGACGAATGCCGGATGCCGGCTGTGCGAGGCGTAGGCCGCGCCGGGCGCTTGCGCGGCGGCGGCAGCCGCGGCGGCCACGTCCTCGCGCGTGCCCTCCACCCGATGCACGGTGGCGCCGTACTGCGCGATCTGCGCGATCTTGCCGGTCGGGGCCGCGGCGGGCACGTAGATGTCGGCGGCCAGCCCGGCGCGCGCGGCATAGGCCGCCATCGCCGCGCCCGCGTTGCCCGATGAGTCCTCGACGATCTTGGCGGCGCCCTGGGCCTTGAGCGACGCGATCACGGGCGCCGCGCCGCGGTCCTTGAACGATCCGGTCGGCGCCATGTACTCAAGCTTGGCGTGGCACCGGGTCAAGCCGTGGGCGCTCCCCCAGTCCGGGAGATCGACAACCGGCGTGCGTCCCTCGCCGAGCGACAAGACGAGCACGTCGCTCGATAGCGCCAGCGCGCCTCGGTAGCGCCAGACGCCCGGGGCGCTTTCATCGATCAGCGCGTCGATGTCGTGCGTCAGCCGCGGCACGTCCATGGCAGCGTCGAGCGGTCCCTCGCAGCGCGGGCACGCCAACAGCGAGGCGTCCCACGGAACCTCGATCGCGCACGCCGGGCAGCGCAGCGTCACAGCGCCCATTCAGGCAACCCCCAGCCGTCGGAGGTCGTCGTCGGAAAGGCCGAAGTGGTGCGCGAATTCGTGGATCACGGTGGACCGGATTTCCTCGCGGAGGTCGTCGGGGTCGCGGCAGGCCTCTTCGAGCGGGCCCTGGAAGATGATGATGCGGTCCGGAAGCACCATGTGATAGCCGGAGGTGCGCTCGGTGAGCGGCACGCCGCTGTAGAGGCCGAAGAGCGTATAGCCCCGCGGCACCTCCGCGCTTTCCAACTCGTCCTCCGTGGGCCAGTCGGCGACCACGACCTCGACGTTTTCGAGACGATCCCGCAAGCCGGCCGGAATACCGGAGATCGCCTCGCGCACGGTCGCCTCGAACTCGGCGGGGGTCATGGGCACCCCTCGCTGTTAGGACGCTGGGTCTCCGGAGCTGGATTCCGGCCCCGTATCGAGTACGGGGCAGGCTTTTCGCCGGAATGACGGAGCCAAGACGGCCAACCGTCGGCGGGCCGGGACTGGATTCCCGCCCCGGATCGAGTCCGGGGCAGGCCCTTCGCGGGAATGACGGAGCCGTGATGGCCCACTATCGGCCTCCGGCAGGCGTGGTCTGGGGCACCGACCGCTGTGCTAGCATCGCCGTCGGCGCGCCGACGGCGCCAATCGCACCTCATGGACGACGTCGCCGAGCACACCCTCTCCAACGGACTTCAGGTCCTGCTGCGCGAGAGTCACGCCGTTCCCCTGGTCAGTTTCGTCATGTGGTATCGCGTGGGCGCGCGCAACGAGCCGCCGGGCATGAGCGGCGCCTCCCACTGGGTTGAGCACATGCTGTTCAAGCGTACCGAGACGCTCAACCCCGGCGACATCGGCCGCCTGGTCAACGGCGTGGGCGGCACGTGGAACGGGTTCACCACCGAGGATACGACGGCCTATTTCGAGACGGTTCCGTCGCAGCATCTGGACTTGCCGCTGCGGATCGAGTCCGACCGCATGGCCAACGCCGTCTTCGATCCGGACGACGTGGCCAGCGAGCGCACCGTCATCATCTCCGAGCGCGAGGGCCACGAGGCGGAGCCGATGTTCCTGCTCACCGAGGAGCTGGAGGCCGCCGCCTTCACCACCCATCCCTACGGCCACGGCGTGATCGGCAGCAAGGCCGATCTCAACCGCATGACCCGCGACGAACTCTACGGGCACTATCAGGACTACTACGCGCCCAATAATGCGCTGGCGGTCATCGCGGGGGACTTCGTCGAGGCCGACGTGCTGGACCGGCTCGAAGGCGCGTTTGGGCACATCCCGGAGCGGACGCTGCCGGCGCCGCTCGACGTGCGAGAGCCCGAGCAAACCAGCCCGCGCGAGGTGGACGTACGGCATCCGGGTCCCTTCCCGATCCTGACCGTGGGGCACCGGATCCCGGAGTTTGCGCATCCCGACTTTCCCGCGCTGCTGGTGCTCGACGCGTTGCTCGCCGGCCCCAAGAGCGGACCGTTCGGCGGCGGCGGGATCGTGCGCACCTCACGGCTCTACCGGCGCTTCGTGGCGTCCGGGATGGCCGCCGCGGTCGGCACGGATGTCGGCTTCAACATCGACCCGACCCTGCACCGGATCACCGTGGTGCTCAAGCCCGAAGGCGACCGTGAGCCCATCGTCGAGGCGGTGGCGGAAGTGATTCAGGATCTGCAGGACTCCACCCCCGACGAGGCCGAGCTCGCCCGCGCCGTGCGCCAGGCGCGCGCCAAGCAGGCGATTGGCCTGGAGGGCGTCACGGCGCAGGCGATGTGGCTGGGGTTCCTGGATATCGCGCATACCTGGCGCGCAGCACAAACCTTTACCGAGCGCCTCACCGAGGTCACACCGCAGGAGGTGCAGCGCGCCGCGCAAACCTATCTGCGTCCGGAGCGGCGGACGAGCGGCTGGTTCATTCCCGAAGGTCCGGCTCGGGCGGGCGGCGCACCGGCGTGACGCGCGGTCGGTCGCTCGGCCCCGACACGGTGGCGCGGTCCACCCTGGCCAACGGCATGGTGCTGCTGGTCTATCCCAATCCGTCGTCGCCGTCCGTGGCGGTGGCCGCGCAGCACGCCGCCGGCGCCATTTTGGAGACGGAGGACCAGTGCGGTCTCGCCGGCCTGACCGCGGACGCCCTGAACCGCGGCACCACGACGCGGTCCTTCATGGACTTCAGCGCCGAGCTTGACGACGTGGGCGCCTCGCTCAACTTCGGCGCCGGCATCGAGCACGGCAGCTTCAGCGGCCGCGCCCTGGCGGAGGACCTGGACCTGCTGCTGCGGCTGGCCGCCGACGGCCTGCGAAATTCCACCTTCCCCGATGACGAGGTGGGACGCCTGCGCGACCAGGCGCTCACTGGGATCGCTCACGTTGAGAACAACCCCGGCGCGCTGTCCGACCGACGCTTCCGGGAGCTGCTGTTCGGCCGCGACAATCCCTACGGCCGCCCGGACGAGGGCTACGCCGACACCATGCGCGTCCTCACGCCCGACAACCTGCGGGACTTTCCATGCCGAGGCGTATGACCCAGAGTCGCTGGTGCTGGCGGTGGTCGGCGCGGTGACGCCCGATAATGTGCGCGACCTGGCAACGCGCTATTTAGAGGACTGGCGCGGCCCGAGCCCAGGCGCCGCCCAGCGTCAGCGTGATGCGATCCGCGACTTTGACACCGCCGCAACCGAGGCCGGCGGGGTGCGCGAGGACCTGAGCATGGACGGTAAGACGCAAACCGAGTTCACGCTCGGCTGGCCCGGCGTGCGACGGCTCGATCCGGCGTATTTCCCGGTCATGATGGGCAACTACATCCTGGGTCAACTGGGCCTCGGCGGGCGGATCGGCGCCACCGTGCGCGACGCGCAGGGTTTGGCCTATCACGCCACCAGCCACGCCGAAGCCGGCCATGCCCGCATGCCCTGGACCATTCGCGCGGGCGTCAATCCGGTCAGCGTGGCCAAGGCGGTCGCCAGCGGGCTGACGGAGGCGCGCCGCCTGATGGACGAGCCGCCCACCGATGAGGAGCTGGGGCTCACCAAGCAAGCCATGGTCGGCTCGCTGCCGCTGCGACTGGAGCGCAACGGCGGCATCGCGGGCATGCTGTTGACGATCGAGACATACGGCCTGGGACTCGACTACCTGGCGCGCTATCCGGACATCGTCGAGGCGGTGACGGGGGACGACGTGCAGCAGGCGGCGGCGCGGCTCCTCGATCCCGAGGCCTACACGCTGGTGACCGCCGGTCCGGAGCTGGCCGGCCTAACCGACGGGCGCGCCCCGCCGGCGCTACGCTGACGCTCGACGGCCCTGGGTTTCGGAGACGCCATGCACGTGCAACACGTTGACTGCCACAGCGGCTTTGCCGCCGCCAAGATGGCCAAGAACAACCTGTTCGAGTCGGAGCGAATGTTCTGTGACGTCTACTGCCTGGAACCGGGGCAGACTCAGCGCGTCCACGCCCACGCTGCGTCCGACAAGGTGTATTACGTGATCGACGGGACGCCGACGTTCGAGGTGGACGGCGAGCGGCAGGCGGTGGGCCCCGGACACGCCATTTGGGCGCCGGCGGGCTCCGACCACGGGGTGGCGAACGAGTCCAGCGACCGGGCGCGGCTGCTGGTGGTCATGGCGCCGCGGCCGTAGCTAGAAGCCCGAGGTCCTTGGCGGGCCCAGGTCCAGGGCCATGACGGTGGCGTTGAAGCTGGCCTGTAGCAGTTCGTCGCGCGCGTCCCGGTGGTCGGGGCTGTCCCACAGGTTGTCGAACTCGTGTGGATCGGCCTGCATGTCGTAGAGCTCGCCCAGCCCGTGGTTGTGGTAGACGTTCAGCTTCCAGCGGCGGTTGCGATACATGGTGGCGCGGCTGTGGTCGGGCAGATCCACCGCGTCGAGATACTCGCAGCGCACGTGGTCCCGATGTTCATCTGCAGGGGCGGCGCCGCGCAGGATCGGCAACAGCGAGCGGCCCTGCGTCTCCTCGGGCACCGGCAGCCCGGCGATCTCCAGCAGGGTGGGCGCGACGTCCGTCAGCTCCACCAGCGCGTCGCTGCGCAGCCCGGCCGTGAAGCGGCCCGGCCAGCGCCAGATGAGCGGTACGCGCGTGAGGCCGTCGAAGAACCGGCAGCCCTTCTGCAGCAGGCCGTGATCGCCCGCCGACTCGCCGTGGTCGCTGGTGAAGATGACCACCGTGCGCTCGGCCTGTCCCGCCGCCTCCAGCGCGTCCAGCAGCCGCCCGAACTGGTCGTCGACCAGCTCGATCATGGCGTAGTAGGCGGCCTGGACCTCGCGCGCGCGGAAGGCGTCCGGATGCCGCGACTCGCTCTGAAAGTCCACGCCCGCGCGGGTCAGGCGGCCCTGGGTCTCCAGGTCGCTCCGACGGAACAGCGGACCGGGCAGCGCGGATGGGTCGTAGCGGCGGTAGAACTCCCAGGGCGGGTTGTAGGGCGGGTGCGGGTCGTAGGGATTCACGGAGAGAAGCCACGGGGTATCAGCCGCGCGGTCGCTGGAGATGAAGTCGATGGCCCGCTCCGTGCACCAGGTCGTTTGATGCAATTCGGGCGGCACGTTGTCGCGTCCGGCGTGGGCGCCATGAGCCCGCCGTAGCCGGCCGGCGCCTGCAGCACCTCTGCCGGATCGTGGCCCTTCTCGTGCAGCCAGCGGGCGTAGTCGTGCTCGGCCAGCGGCCAGTCGTTGCGCGGCGCGTGGCTGTACTCGAACACGCGGTAGCCATCGTCTACACGTGGTTCCTGCGCCGACGCCGCGCCTGCGAGATGCAGCTTGCCGACCAAACCGCCGTCATAGCCGGCGTCGGCCAGCGCGCGGGTGACCAGGCGATCAGCGGTTTCCGACGGCACCGCCGCGTTGCCGTTGCGCGCGTTGTGCACCCGGCTGGGATACATGCCGGTGAGGAAGCTCGCCCGGCTGGGCGTGCAGATGGGGCTCTGGCAGTAGGCGTGCGTGAACGCCACCGACTGCGCCACGAAGCGATCGAGGTTCGGCGTGCGGACATGCGGGTTGCCCAGCGCGCCGATGGTGTCGAAGCGCTGCTGGTCGGTGCAGTACCAGAGGATGTTGGGGCGGTTGGAGGTCATGCTGGTCGAGAGAATTCAGCCCGACCCCACATCACTCAGCAGCGCGTCGATTGTGGTGTCCAGCGCGGCGGAGATGCGGGACAGCGCCGCCGCCGAGCCCGGTTTGCGCCCGCGTTCTATTTCGGACAGGTAGCTCGCGGCGATCCCCGTCTGTTCGGCCAGCCCTCGCAGCGTGAGGCCGCGATGGTTCCGAAACGCAGCCAACGGGCGCTGGCCACGCATGATGGCGAGCGCCACCGCATGGGGGATCCGGCTTCCGTCGTCCGCATCAATTGCAGCCAGCCGGTCTTCAAGCTCCTCATTCCGCGCGATCAGGGCGTCATACGCCGTCCGCGTCAGCGTGACGGTTGCGTCACGGACCATAGGCCTCCCTCCGGTGCCGGACTCTCAATACCATCATCTGCGACCGTTCGTCATGGTAAGTGGCGAACAGCCGGTCAAGGGCCATCACGGAGGATGACCTGACGGCGGCTGGGCGATCCGGTGCTGTTTAACACCATGTGGTGTATAGTAGCGCCATGGGACGCACGCAGGTATATCTCGGCGATGAGGAGTTGGCGCTTCTGGATCAGGCCGCCGGGTCCACCGGCGCCTCGCGGTCGGAATTGATCCGGCGCGCCGTGCGGCACACTTTTGGGGCCATGTCGACGGCCGACAAGCTGCGCGCGCTCGATGTTACCGCCGGCCTGTGGGCCGACCGCCGCTTTACCGGCGCCGAGTACGTGGACGCCATTCGCGGCGATCTGAATGAGCGACTGCGCAAGCTCGGCTTGGAATGAAGCTGCTGGACACGTCGGTGGCCGTCGACTATCTGCGCGGCGCCGAGGCGGCGACTACCCTCCTGCGAGACTTCATTTCCGCTGGCGAAAACATCGCCGCCAGTGAGGTTGTCAGGTTTGAATTGCTGGCCGGGGTACGTCTGGACGAGCGGGACATGCTCGAAGAGTTCTTTGGCGTGCTCGCCTGGGTTCCCATCGACGAGGCCGTCGTTCGAACGGCGGCGGCGCTGGCGCGCCGGTACCGCAGGGCGTACCGGGGCATTGACGACGTCGACTATCTCATCGCCGGCACGGCGCTGGTCCTGGAGGCCGAGCTGCTCACGACCAACGTGCGGCACTTTCCGATGATCGCCGGACTTGCGGCTCCCTATTGACCAGAACCAAAGGCCGCCCGCACCCCCCGCATTGATTCAAGCGTGGTCCTGGCACACCTGCTAGCGTGACGGCGGAGGTGGCAGGGGCCGGGTGGCCTTCGCGGTCTTCAAAACCGTTGTGGGGCGCTGGTCAGCGTCCTAGGTGGGTTCGACTCCCATGCACCTCCGCCATCCCAGTGCGTGCGCGTGGCACGGAGCCGCTACGAGCCGGGCGCCCACAAGGGGCGCCCCTACCGGGCAAATTCGCCGTCCGGTGGCCCACGCTGCGCGCAGCGTGGGAGCGCCCCAGTCAGTCGTCGCCTGCGGCGGAAGGCCCGCGTCGATCAGCCGAAGCGGGCGGGGTCGAAGGGCCTCACGGGCGATACGCGTTCCGCGACCCCCTGCTGTGCGGCAGGGCTCGGCAGGTAGATCTGCGGGGTGCAGGTGCTACGATTCCAGCGGTGGCTGAGACGGTCCTCGCCGCGGTCGCGTGGCCATATGCGAACAGCGCGCTGCACGCGGGCCAGATCGCCGGCGCTTACCTGCCCGCGGACATTTTCTCTCGCTATCACCGCATGCGCGGCGACCGCACGCTCATGGTCTCCGGCTCCGACGTGCACGGCACGCCCGTCACGATCCGCGCCGAGGAAGACGGCATCACTCCCGAGGCGGTAATCGAGCGTGCCCACGCCTCCTTCCTCGACACCTTCGAGCGCTTCGGCATCGCGTTCGACCTCTTCACCTCGACCGGCACGGCGAACCACGCCGAGGTCACGCAGGACCTGTTCCTCCGGCTCCACGAGCAGGGCCACATCTATGCGGCCGAGATGACGATGTTGTTCGATCCCGAGGCCGAACGCTTCCTGCCCGATCGTTATGTCGAAGGTGAGTGCCCCTACTGCGGCTACGACGGTGCGCGCGGCGACCAGTGCGACGAGTGCGGACGCACGATGGACGCCCTCGAGCTGATCGGGCCGCGCTCCCGGCTCTCCGAGGTGACGCCCGAGCCACGCCAGACGAACCACTGCTTCCTGAAGCTCAGTGACTTTAACGAGCAGCTGCTCGAGTGGGTCGATCCGCAGACGCACTGGCGTCCGGCGGTGCGCAACTTCACGCTCGGCCTGCTGCGCGAGGGGCTGCACGACCGCGCGATCACGCGCGACATCGAGTGGGGCGTGCCCGTGCCCCTCAAGGGCTGGGACGAGAAGCGGATCTACGTCTGGTTCGAGGCGGTGATCGGCTACCTCTCGGCGACGAAGGAGTGGGCGCAGCGCTCCGGGCAGCCGGACGCCTGGGAGGCGTGGTGGAAGGATCCGGCAGCCCGCACCGTCTACTTCCAGGGCAAGGACAACGTCCCCTTCCACACCACCATCTGGCCGGCCATGCTGCTCGGCTACGGCGGCCTCAACCTGCCCTACGACGTGCCCGCCAACCAGTACGTCACCATCTCCGGCTCGAAGGCGTCGTCCTCGCGCAACTGGGCGATCTGGATGCCGGACTACCTCGACCGCCACGACCCGGACCCGCTGCGTTACGGGCTGACCGCGATGATGCCCGAGACCTCCGACACCGACTTCACGTGGGCCGAGTACGTGCGCCGCAACAACGACGAACTGGTCGCGCGCTGGGGAAACCTCGTGCACCGCGTGCTCACCCTTACGCGACGGCACTTCGATGCGAGCGTGCCCGGAACCGAGGCGCCGGCGGCGCCCGAGTCGGCGGCCCTGCTCGCGCGCGTCGACGCCGCGTTCGAGGAGGTAGGCGCGCACATCGACGGGCTGCGCCTGCGGGCGGCGCTGCAGGCGGCGATGACCGTGGCGCAGGAGGCGAACCGCTATCTCGACGAGCGCGCGCCCTGGGCGGCCGTGCGAGAGGACCGCGAGTCCGCCGCGGAGACGCTCTCGACTGCGATCCAGGCGATCGCGGGGCTGGCCTCGCTGCTGCAGCCCTTCCTGCCCTTCAGCTCGCCGCGCGCGTGGGCGTTCACCGGTTGCGAGGGCGAGATCGAGACCGCGGGCTGGGCGCGCACGCCTGTCGCGCCGGGCACGGCTCTGCCTGAACCCGCGCCCCTGTTCCGCAAGCTCGACGAGTCGCTGGTCGACGAAGAAGAGGCGCGGCTCGGCCAGTAGCCCCGGTGACGAAGGACCGGCGAGCGATGAGCCCCCACGAAGCCCCCATCGTTGACGCGCACGCGCACACCTGGTCCGGCGCCTTCTCCGAGGACCACGACGAGGTGATGGAGCGCGCCTGGGGCTCCGGCCTGACGGCGGTCGTCGAGGTCGAACTCCTCACAAGCAAGGTCCGGCACTTTCCGATGTTTGCCGATCTCGCGTCGCCCACCTGACATCCGCTAGATCGCCCGAGGTCAGAAGGTTGCGGCGATTGGTCAGCCGAAGCGGGCGGGATCGAAGGGCGTGAGGTCGAAGGCGGGAGATTCGCCGGTGATCTGGGCGGCCAGCGCGGCGGCGCTGCCGGGGCCGAGCAGCAAGCCCGCGCGTCCGTGGCCCGTGGCGATGAACGCGCCGGGCAGCCCCGGCGCGGCGCCGAGGATCGGCAGGCCGTCGGGCGAGAGCGGACGGAGGCACGCCGTTTGCTTCACGATCTCGGCCCGCGACACGTCGGAGACGAAGCGGCCGGCCTGGCGCAGGATCTGGCGCCGGGCCGCAGCGGTTGGCGTCTCGTCGAATCCGACGCGCTCTTCGGTGGTGCCGACGTAGACCAGCCCATCGGCCTTCCGCGTCATGTAGTTGCCGTCGGAGTCGGAGAACCGAGTCTCGGCCTGCGCGGGCGGCAGGCGCAGCCGCAGGATCTGGCCTTTGAGGGGGATAACCGGCACGCGGCTCCCGATCCACTCGGCAGCCTCGCTCGTCCAGGGACCCAAAGCCAGCACAGCGGTGTCGGTGCGTACGAGCTCGCCATCGAGGCGCACTCCGGTGACGCTGCGACCGCTGAGGCTCAGCCCGGTCACCCGTCCATGCCGAACGCGCGCGCCGCGAGTCTGGGCGGCTTGGAGCAGCGCTTGGGTGAAGGCGGCGGGCTCGATCTCAGCGCTCGCTTCGCGCAGCACGCCGCCCGCAATGGGGCCGTCGATCCAGGCGCAGCGCGCGCGAACCTCGCAGGGCTCCAGCCACTGGGCGGCCGCGGCTGCCCGCAGCGTCTCGGCTTCGGCGGCGTCGGCGGCAACGAGCAGCGAGGGGCTTTCCGTAAACCCGTAGCCCGCCGCGCCCTCGGAGTCGAGCACACGCGCCAATTCGTGATGGCGCGCCAAACTGGCCCGCCACAGCGGTCCCAGCGGCCCGGCGGCGCGTGCGTCGGACGCCGGCGAGAGAAGTCCCGCGGCCTTGCCGCTGGCTCCGGATGCAATGGCGCGCGATTCGATCAGCAGCGGCCGCGCGCCGCGCCCGGCAAGCTCGTAGGCCAAGGCGGCGCCCAGCACGCCGCCCCCACAAATCACAACGTCCGCCGACTGACCGCTCATCGTGCGGCACGATACCCGAGCCGGGGCGCGGCAGCCCATGCGAGAATTCGTGCGTGGAAACCGAGCGCTTTCGCGACGCCATCCGGCGCATCGACGCGGCCAACGCCGACGACCCGCACACGCTGACCGTCGACGGCGAGTCCCGGCCCAAGGAACTCACCCACGCCGCGATGCTCTCGGCCTGGGTCCGCCGCCTGCGCCCGGACGCCGACGAGGCGCTGCTGCTGGCGGCGCGCGCGCACCATATCCGCCGCTGGACCATCCCCCGCGATGCCTACCCGACCGGCCGGCACGGCTATCTGCGCTGGCGCACGGCGCTGCACGCCATGCACGCCGCCGAGGTCGGCCGCGTCTTGCGGGAGGCCGGCTACGGCGCCGATGAGATCGCGCGCGTCCAGCAGCTGGTGCGCAAGCACAACCTCATGCGTGACCCCGAGGCGCAGACGCTGGAGGACGGGCTCTGCCTGGTTTTTCTTGAGACGCAGTTCGCCGACCTGCGCGCGCAACATCCGGCGGCCAAGATCGCCGATATCGTGCAAAAGACCTGGCGCAAGATGTCGCCCGCGGCCCAGAGCTAGGCGCTCGAGCCGCCCGACGACCGGTGGCGAGCAGGCCCTGGCGGCGGACAAGGGCCTCGATGCCCTCGTGGGGCGCCCCGCCCGACTTCCTTCCGCTGCGCGTGAAGGAGAACGACGACGCCGCGGGCGCAGGACTTAGTCCTTGCTCTCGGCGAGCTGGAGAGAGCGAAGTTTTTCGACCAGACACCAGTACACAGTATTGAGGGAAGCGGCGCAGCTTCGCGGAGAAGCGCTGCTGCTTAGCGAGTACGCCGATCTCCATTCCATCCACGTTCTTGCGCCATCCAAGTCGGTCTGGAAATTGATTGGGGATCGACATCGAAGTCGTCCGACTCGTTGTTGGGCGCGTAGAGCATGATCTTCTCGCCACCTTGATGACGTTGCGCAGGACGGTCGATGTCGCGCGACGCCGGCCGTGACCGTCTCGACCTCTTCGGCCTTCGCGCGCGCGCGCACGAGATAGTCGCGCCTCGGGCAGCGGGATCACCTGGAACGAAGAGCTGGTCGCCGCGCGATAGAGCAGCAGCGCACGCAGCGAATGTCCAAGCCAGCGTCGTTCAGCCAGAGAACGCTGGTCGCAAGCTCCGTGGGGAAGTCGGGCGCGACGAGGATCGCGGCTTCGCGGTCTTGAGGTCGGCGAGTTGACCCTTTTCACTGAGGAATTCGTCGAGTCCGGCTTGAGGCCTCGCCATCGAGACCTTGCGCGTCGCCGAATCTCTGATGAGCTTCCGCCAACTGCTCGAAGGTGGTATTCGCGACCATGGCGGCATATCGCAGCGCTTGGAGCTCCATCGGCCCGGGGTCCTCGTCGCGCTTGAGCTCGATGACGGCCAGGGTTCCGTCGTCATCAATGGCCAGCAGATCGATCCGCCTGCGCTGTCTGACCAGTTGCTGTACTCCTCGGTGACGATGAACAGATCGCTGCCAAGGGCATTGGGCTGATTGATGATGAGTTTCTGTAAGTCGCCGCGCTCTTGGAGGCCTGTTCCTGGAACGTCGTGGCCGGCACAGCCTCCAGTACGTTGTCATCGATGCGGTAGAGACTCATTGGATCAGGATTACCTTCCACAAGGACGCTCGCGCGGTGCTCGGGTCCCTTCTTAGTGGCGGTGAGCATAGCCGAGGGCTCTCCAGCGGGTGGCTTTAGGCCGAGCGGACGTGACCGATCCGATCGGCGGCCAGGCCGACCTCGTGCTGCCGGATGATGGCGTCGCGCATGTCGGTGCTGGTTGTGCCCTGTTCGACGGCATCGAGGAACGCGCGCAGGCACTCGTGGACGCCGGGCCACCCGGCGGGAGGTTCCAAGGCCGGTTCCCGGGCCAGACGCCAGTGAGGAAACTCCCGCGTGCGCACGCGCCAGGATCCGGCCAGCGGGTCGCAGACGATGTCGCCGTCGGCGCCGTTGACCTCAAGGTCGATGCGCAATGGTCCAACCGACCCGATGTTGATTTGGAACGTGCCCAGCATGTCGCCGTAGTCCAGGTGGGCAATGGCGCGCTGCTGCATCAGGCCCGGCGCGTCGTGGCCATTGAGCATCAGCACGCGGCGCGCGGTGCGTCCGATGACGCGGTCCAGCAGGTCGAGGTACCAGCCGGCCAGCATGTGCACCACGCTCAGCTCGTGCCGCGGCGGATGGCCCCACCCGGCCTGGAGGCGGATGTGCGCGGTGCGCGGTTGACCGATCGCGCCGGCGTCCAGCGTCTCGCGTAGGCGCGCGGCGACGGGCAGATAGGAGAGCTCCAAGTCGGGATGCACGAGTTGTGGCGCGGCGCGGAGCGTGGCCAGCATCCGTTCCACGCCAGGCCGGTCGGAGGCGACGGGCGGCTCGAACAAGATTGGCAGGCCCGACGCAAGTGCGTCGGTGAGAACCGGCTCGTGCGCCAGATCGGGGACGGCGACCGTTACTGCATCCATGTCGGTGGCGGCCAAGAGTTCAGGCGCTGAGGGAAAGACGGCGATCTCCGGCCCAAGCTCCGCAATGGCGCGGTCGCGCGTCGCGGCACTGGGCGCCGCCACCGCCGTCACTTGTGCCCGACCGTCCAGCCGCAGCGCAGGGACATAGGCGCTGCGGGTCCATGCGCCGAATCCGATGAGTCCGATGTGGATTCTGCTCACCACGGTCTCACTTTCCTGGCAACGGGCGCTTGGGAAACCCTGCATGGCGAGGGTACTTGAGCCTGGAACGGGTGCCGGCGAGGGACGGCGCGTGCCATGGAAGTGGGCGGGTCTTCGGTGCTGGCGAGCGCGTTGGCGGGCGCGACCAGCAGCAATCCCAGGATGACCGCCGGATCAACGGTCAGTCACTCGGCCTGCAATGACGTGGGCGCTCCCTTCGATCGCCGCCCACAGCAGGTGCCAGCCATAGGCTCAGCGGTGCCGCCACGACTATGGCACCGGCTTAACGCTGAGGGCGCCCTCGTAGACGGTATATGCGACCTCGCCGTCGTCAGCGACCACGAATTGCACAACCGGAATGAGCGCCACGTCCCGCCAAGCGCCTTGGGACGGACTTTCGCGCAGACGGACGGCCAGCGTCCATACGCCGGGAACCGGCTCGCGTTCGGAGGCCTGGACGGCGGTGAACCGGCCGTCAGCACCTTGCGTGCTCAGCCGGTTGGCACGAGCGTCGAATTCGTAGACGAAGCTCGCGAGGCCGACTCCGGCGACAAGTTGGCCGACATGCCACTGGGCGTCGTCGTGCGCACGCCCGTCGCGGTCAAATAGCTGCGGGAAGGCCCACGGCGCGGTGGTGTCCATGGGAATAACTTGCCAGTCCTGGCTGGTCCACCGCTCGGGCGCGCGGTCGGCGAAGGTGGCCGTGAAGGTAATGCGTCCATCGTCTTGGCGCACGTCGGACAGGCGGATGCTGAACGTCGGTGCCTCCGGCGGTGCGATAGGGCTGATGGCTCCGCCCGGCGCGTAGACGGCGATCTCGTCATTCCCCCACGCCGGTCGTCGCTGTTCGTGGAAGGGGAAAACGGAGGGTGCGAGCCGCGTCGACACGACCACGAGGTCGGGCGTCCGGCCGTCCAGAGGTGCTGTCCGCACCGGAATTCTCAGTGGGTGCAGGCGTGACCATGGCACGCGGCCGTACAGCCGGGCGTGAGCGAGCGCCGACGCCACGCGTGCGGCGTTCTCCGGATCCATCGTGGGCGACAGATAGACCGTGGCGGACGGCGGCACGGCCCGCCGGAGCGCCTCGAAAGACTCGGGGTCCGCGTCGAGCTGCGCGAATGCCGGCCGCACGCGGTAGAGAGCGTCAGCACCATCGCGGATGAGCAGCTCGAAGTAGGTGGGATCCTCAAGGCGGCGCACGGCACGGGGCGGCAGGCTGGCCAGCCACTCATCCGTTGCGTGCACATAATCGAAGCCCAGGTGCCGGATGGCCGCAGGATCGAGCACGCGGATGGCATCGACATACGCGGGACCCGTAGCGGCGATCAGGTGGGCAAACGAGCGAAAGCCCGAGGCATTGGGGCGGCCCGTGGCGACGGTCATGAGCCCCGGGCTGGGCGACAGGATGCGGGCCGTGACCGCCGTGTGCGCGCCGATATAGTCGGCCACCGGCTCGGTCATGTGTCGTTCAGTGGTGAAGCGTCCCAGCGCATACCGCCCGAGAAACCACTCGCGGAACTCCTGCGGCTTCAATTGGGCGTTGGCGAAATGGGGCCCGCGACCCAACGCCTCGCCGATGGCCTGCCCTGGCGCAATGGCGGTTGGCCAGGTGACGAGCGCAAATGCCAGCCCACCGGCGGCGTAGCGCCAGCGGGGCCGCAAGGTGGGTATCCGAAAACTCAGCGCGGCCAGCAGCCCCAGCAGGGCGAAGCTTCGCGCGTGACCGCTCAGGCGGGAGATGTCCGCTGGATAGGGCTCGTAGTGCAGCATGAGGGCGGCGAGCACGAATATTCCGCTCACGCCGACCAGTGCCAGCGTGAAGCGATCGCGCCAGGCCACAAGGGCAGCGACGGCGGCGACGACGGCGGGGCCGAGTCCCAGGAGGCCAATGCCGCCGGGCCCTTCCCTGAATGCACCCAGCGGCTGGCCGCGGGCCAGGTTGTCCGGCCACTCAAACGAGAGTCCCCCGCCCGCCGCACCGGTAAGGGCACCGGCAACGACTCCGCCGGTTAGGGCCAACAGGACCACGGCGAGGCCCGGACCAACGGCCGCGCGGAGCGCTGCCCGAGCGCGTGCGGCGCGTGCCTGTCGACCCGTTAGCACCGGCACCGCTTCAAGGACCGCCCACAATGCAAGCGCAACCAGGGCGACGGCTTCGGACACGAGGCTCAGAAACCCCAAGAGCGTTGCAAGGGTCAGGGCCGACTGCCATGACCACCCTCGGCTGCTGTTGGCCGCCCGCTCCAGCACGACAAAGGCCAGCGCGTAGCTGAATGGGAAGGAGGGCTTCCAGATATTCCCGAGAGGGGCCAGGTATTCGCTTGGCCAAGGAAACTGGGACGGGGGCCAGTAGATCTCACCGAGCGACGCCGGGATGGCGTCCACCGGTGCTCCCGTAGGGAGGGGAATCCGCAGAATGTCCGACGTGGCCTCAACGTTTCCCAGCGTCGAGCTGCCGGTCGTGAGCAGGAGCGGCGCCAGCGCCAGCATGACCATCCAGGACCCTCGGTGGAGCAGCAGCGTCACCACGGTCAGGGCGAAGCTCATCCAGACGTAGGCGCCCAGCAGCTCCATCACGAAGGCGAGATTCGGCCCGACTGGCGGTGCCAGAAGTCCGATCAGCATGTCGAGGCCGTAGTGATACGGCGCGGACATTCCCGGCTGCCACGGAAGGGCCGGCGGAAACCCGCCCGCCCGGATTGAGGCCGCCAGCCCCAGATGGATCTGCCAATCGGCCAGTGACAACATCTGGCGGCAGGCGAGCGCGACCCAAAAGGTTCCAAGAACCGCGACCACGAAGCCTGCCACTGTGCGGACCCTGGGTCGAACGGGTTGGGGCGCGCGCCAGGCGAGGCCCACCGCGAGCGCCAGCGCGATCCCCCACGCCGCGAGCAGTCCCGCCAGTCCCGGCAGCGGGAACATGGCAACGTTGGCAATGAAGCCCCAGAGCGCCGGTCCGATGACGAGGCCCTGCGCCAGCGCCAGGCGTTCGTCGCGCTGACGGAGCACGGTGCGGGCGACGACGTAGCCCACGGCGGCGAGTGCGATCAACTCGGCCGCCAGCAGCAGCAAGCCGGGGACGACCGCGCCATCAACGGTCATTCCCACGGCCTCATTTGACGCTGCCGATCCCTTCGAACGCCGCCCACCGCAAGTGCCAGCTTAAGGCCCACTGGCCGTGGACCGGCGTAACGGGCTGGGGGAGAGAGCACGCTTAGAATGGAGTTCTACGAGAGTGAGGCTGGTGCGGGTGCGTAGCTCGCGGATGCGGCCCTCCGCCGGCCGCCATGTCAATCCCGACGCGCGGGCAAGGCTTGCGCGAAGTTCGCTGATCCGGCCGCGGCGATCGCGGGGGCCGGGCGCGGCTTGGCTGTGGCTGCTGGCGGGCGGAGCGGCGACGTCAATCCTCGCCGCCACGCTGGTGCTCGCGGTGATCGCGGCGAGCGGCGTGGGCGCGGCCGCGGCGGCCGCCAGCACGCTGCTGACGGACGTGCCCGAGATCGACGAGATATTGGATGTCGGCAGCGGACTGTTCCAAACCACCACGATCGTCGACCGGCGCGGCCGGCAGCTGGGCGAGTTGCTGGGTCAGGGCCGGCGAACGCTCGTGCCGCCCGAGGCGATTCCCGCCGATGTGAAGGCGGCGGTGATCGCGGCGGAAGATGCCACGTTCTATGAGAACCCAGGGGTTGAGTTGCGCGCCATCGTGCGCGCCCTGTGGCAGAACTTCACCGGCGGCGAGATCGTCTCGGGGGCCAGCACGATCACGCAGCAGCTGGTCAAGAACGTGCTGCTGACGCCCGAGGAGACGGTGGAGCGCAAGGTCAAGGAGGCCGTGCTGGCCTGGCGGCTCAGCGAGCGATTCTCGAAGGACGAGATTCTGGGCCTCTACCTCAATCAGAACTACTACGGGAGTCTGAGCTACGGCGTGGCGGCGGCGGCGCGGACCTATTTTGGAAAGTCGTTGAATGACGTGACGTTGGCGGAGGCCGCGCTGCTGGCGGGGATATTGCGGTCGCCGTCCACGGACAATCCGCACGTGGACCCGGCGGCGGCGCGGCGGGAGCAGCTGCGGGTGCTGGACCGGCTGGAGGAGACCGGCCTGGCGCCCCCGGCGCGGGTGGAGGCGGCCCGGCGCGAGGTCATCACGATCATGCCGCCGCAGCCGGCCGAGGTTCGCGCTCCGCACTTCTTCCGCTATGTGTTGGATGAAGTGCAAGCGCGCTACGGGCCGGACGTGAGCTGGCAGGGCTGGCGCATCATCACCACGCTGGACTTGGACCTACAGCAGCACGCCGAGACGGCGGCGCGGGAGCACGTCGCCACGCTGGCCGACCAGACGGTGACGAACGCGGCGCTGGTGGCGCTGCGGCCGGGAACGGGCGAGATCCTGGCCATGGTGGGAAGCCTGGACTTCAACGACGCGACCATCGACGGCCAGGTGAACGTGACGCTGGCGCCGCGGCAACCGGGATCGGCGTTCAAGCCCATCACCTATGCCAGCGCGCTGCAGCGGGGCTATACGCCGGCCACGATGCTGCTGGATATCCCAACGATCGTGCCGATCGTGGGACAGGAGCCCTATGCGCCGCGCAACTACAGCGAGCGGTTCAGCGGCCCGGTGAGCGTGCGCACGGCGCTGGGAAGCTCGCTGAACATCCCGGCGGTGCGGACGCAACTGTTCGCGGGGCTCGTGCCCACGGTGGACTTAGCGGAGCAACTGGGAATTACGACGCTGACCGACCCGTCGCGCATCGGCCCGGCATTGGCGCTGGGCTCGAATGAGGTGCGCCTGATCGAGCTGACCAGCGCCTATGGCGTCTTCGCCAACGAGGGCCGGGCGGTGGCGCCCACCGGCATTCTCTGCATTCTGGACGCGCGAGGCCGGGTGATCGAGCAGCTGGGGGATGACGGCTGCAGCGCGCGGGTGCGGGCGGACGTTTCGGAGGCGCCGAGCCGGATCGCGGCGACGCAAGTGATTAGTCCCGGGCTGGCGTTCTTGATGACCTCGATCCTCAGCGACGACGAGGCGCGGGTGCTCGGGTTCGGCGAGGTGCGGCGCAATCTCCAACTGCCCGGCCGCGCAGCAGCAGCCAAAACGGGGACCACGGAGGATACGCGCGACGCGCTGACGGTGGGCTACACGCCCCAGTTGGTGGCGGGGGTGTGGGTGGGCAATGCCGACGGGACGCCGATGGATGACGTGACCGGGGTGCGCGGAGCCGCGCCAATCTGGCAGCGGTTCATGTCGGCGGCGCTGGAGGGCCAGCCGGCGCTCGCGTGGCCGCAACCGGCGACGGTGGCGGTGCAGGAGATCGACGCGCTGTCGGGCCTGTTGCCATCGCCGTTCACACCGGAGACGCGGGAGGAGTTCTTTCTCGCGGGAACCGTGCCGGTGCAGCGGGACATGGTGCATCAGCCGTTTGACATTCACGTGCCGACTGGGCTCCTGGCCACCCCGGATACGCCGCTGGACGAGGTTGAGGAGCAGGTGTTCGTGGTGCTGCCGACCGAGGCCGACGAGTGGCAGCGGACGCTGCCGGAAGACTCGCCGCTGCGGCTGCCGCCCGAAGCGTTCGTCGCGGCGGTGGCGCCCACCGGAGCATCGGAACGAGCAGCCATCACACGCCCGGTGCCGCTGGAGCGCGTGCGCAGCGTGCTGGACATCCAGGGGACGGCGGCGGGCCCGCTGTTCGCGGAGTTCGAGCTGCGCTACGGCGCCGGGCCGGCGCCCGGAAGCTGGGTGCGCATAGGGACGGTTGGCGTGAGCCCGGTGACGGAGGAACCGCTGCGGGCGATTGATACGAGCCAACTGCCCGACGGCCCTTACACGCTGCGCCTGGTGGTGCGCGCGGCGAATGGGCGCGAGGACTTGGTGTTTCGGCGGTTTGTGGTGGACAACACGCCGCCGGCAGTGGCCGTGGCGGGCCTGGCCAACGGCGACGAACGTCCGGCCGGCGTGCTGGAGTTGCGGGCGGCGTTGCAGGACGCGGGCGGATTGGCGGCGGTGGCCTACGAGATTGACGGCGAAGAAATCGGCGAGGTTCAGCGCGCCCCGTACCGCCTGCGGTGGACGGCCGAGCCGGGGACGTACACCCTCCGGGCGATCGCGACGGATCGGGCGGGTAACCAGACGGCGTCCGACGCAGTGACATTCACGGTGCGCTAGCCGCTCTCATTTGCATTCGTGATCGAACGCCTGCTGCCGGTAAGCGTGGCGCGCCCGCGGCCCGCGCCGCCGCCTGGCGTTGACGCGAGGGGGCGGCGTTTCTAGACTCATGCTACGCGCGGCTCGTGCGTGAGCCACCGGCGCCGCCTACACCGTTCGCGGCGAAATCGCCGAACCCATCCCAGAGGAAATCCGAGTGCCTGAACGTCCACGCCTCCAGGCCGAATCCCGCACCGTGCGCGGCCGCGCGGTCAAGCGTCTGCGGCAGTCCGGTGTGATTCCGGCCAATCTCGTCACGCCGAACCAGCCGTCGACAGCCGTGCAGGTGGATGAGCGTGCGCTGGCCACGCTGGTGCGGCACGGCGCCGACGGTCGTCTGCTGGACCTTGAGTGCGACGGTACAACCGAGGCGGTGCTGTTCGACGAGTACGAGCTGGACACCATCACCGACCGCTTGCTGCACGCGACGTTCCGGCGGGTCGATCTGACCAAGCCGGTGACGGTCGAGGTGGGGATTGAGCTTGAGGGGACGGCGCCGGCGGCAGCAGTGATGGGCGTGACGGTGATTCAATCCCTCACGACGCTGGAGGTCACCGCCCTTCCGTCCGAGATTCCATCGGCGCTGGTGGCCAGTGTCGCGGGCCTGGAAGGTCCTGGCGACGAGGTGGTGGTGGCTGACCTGCGCGCGGTGGACGGCACCTATACGCCCGTGGGCGATCCCGCGGAATCGGTGGTGGGGGTCCACGTGCTGCGGGCGCAAGCGGACGACATCGAGGAGGAGGAGCTCGACCTCGACGAAGTGGAGATCGAGCCGGGCGAGGAAGGCGAGGCCGCAGAAGCGCCGCCGGAGGAAGCCCCGCCCGCGTAGAGAGAGTCCGGCCGCCCCGCCAATAGGCCGCGGGCGACTGGCAGACGGCCATGGGCATCGTCCGTGGGTGGGCTATGACCCGGCTCCCCGATACCGGATCCGAAGCCGCGACTCTCTCGAGACGGACCGGGAGCGGCCGCTGACGCTTGGCAGCCTAGAAGTGGGCGGCGTCGAAACGGGAGCGGACGGCGCTCTCGTTAGCGATTGCGACGACGGCGACCACGGTGTCGCCGGGCGCGAGCACGACGTCCGTGAAGGTGAATAGCGCGTCGTCGCCACGCAGCACGACGGCAACCCGGGTCCCCAACTGCTCAAGTTGCAGTTCGGTGACGGACGACCCGGCCGCCGCCGAATCCTCAGCCACCGTCAGCTCAACGATCTCAAGGCCCGCGGAGCGCAGACGCATGAGGTGCACGATGGACGCTGCGCCTAAATCGCGCTCGATCATGCTCATGACCAAGTCGGTGGCGTTGACGATGGCCTCGATATCGAGGAGGCGAAAGGCGTCTTGGTTCTTGGGGTTATTGAGACGGGCGATGGTGCGCGCCCGACCGTTGGACAACGCACGGGCGAGCTGGCAGATCACGAGGTTGTCCTCGTCGTCGCCGGTGACGGCGATCACGAGGTCGGCCCGCGCCACTCCCGCCGTCGAGAGCCAGCGGCCCTCGGAGGCGTCGTGGGGAATGACCGAGGCGCCGAGCTCATCCTCCAGGTCCTGCGCCTTGCGGCGGTTTTTCTCAAGGACGACGATTTCGTGCCCGCCGGGCGGCAGGTCGTGCGCCAGCGCGGCGCCCACCTTGCCGCCGCCAGCGATGACTGATGAACACGGCTAGGCCGCCGGGGAGTCCGCGATCCGGTCCATGACCGCGCCGGCGATGATGTCCGTGGAGCAGATGGTCTCGACGCCGCGATCGGCGAACACGCGGGCGCGTACGGGATCCTTGACGCGGGCGATTACGCGCGGAACGCCGTACTTGAGGCGGGCGAGCTGGACGGCGGTGAGGTTGGAGTTGTCGCCGTAGGTGGCCGCCACGAGCACGTCGGCGCGGGCCACGCCGGCGGCCTCCAGCACGTCGAGGTCGATGGCGGTGCCGACGAGTGTCGAGCCGCTGAACTCGTCGGGAAGTCGCCCGAAGGCATGGCGGCTGCGGTCGATGACCACGACCGAATCGCCTGCCGCGTCCATGCGGGCGGCGATCTCGGCGCCGGCGCGTCCGCAGCCGATCACGATGGCGTACATGTCCCTGCGCTCTTCCGGCGAAACCGCCCGGTCCCCGCGGCCCCCATGCTACGCTCCCGCGCGCTCGCCATCCGAGGTCCCACCGCCATGCTGTACGAATTGCGCATCTACGAGATTCTTCCCGGCCGCATGCCCGTGATCGACGCGCGCTTCCGCGAGCATACGCTGGGCTTCTTCGAGCGACACGGCGTGCACGTGGTGGGGTTTTGGCACGAGGTCGTGGGCCGCAGCGACCGGCTGGTCTATCTGACGCGCTTTGCCGACATGGCCGACCGCGAGCGGAAGTGGAGCAGCTTCATCAACGACCCCGAGTGGCTGCAACTCCGGGCCGATACCGAGGCCGACGGCCCGATCGTGGCCCGCATTCACAACCGGTTCCTCGAGCCGACGGACTATTCGCCGCTGCCGTAGGGCTGCCGGGCGGGTTCGACCTGTAGGGCGTCCCTTGTGGGCGCCCGTCCGAGTCGCCAGTGTGACCCCGCTGGCACCGGCGCCTGCCGGTCGCGGTGACCGGCAGGCGCCAATTGGCTAGCGGCTGTAGCCGGAGGGGGCTTCCGGCGGGGCCTGCCCATCGTGGTAGCCGGAAGATGTATTCCCGCTCCGCCAGGCGATGCGCTCCAGGCTTCGAGGCGGCAAGTCGTAGTCCTCGACGTAGTCCAAGTGCGGCGGCGCGTCGGCTACCAGAACGATCAGCCGGATCGCATCGTCAAGCCGCCAGTTGGGCGTATGGACGGCCACGTGTCGAGCGCTTCGTTGAGCGACTCCGGTGTATCCGCCGCCGTCGGCGGATCCGAATGGTGCTCAAGCGTCGCGTCCGAAGTCACCCGCTCGTCTCCGCGGTCGCAGGATGGCCAGGTCGGTGGACACCCGCAGCCGCGGAGCCGTCGTCCAGCGCCCCGCGGCAGGCTGCTGTAGCGGTCCGCCGCCAGCGCCACGATGCCGCCCAGCCGCAGCGAGCGGGTCCACCGCCGCGCTCCGAAGCTGCCGTCGGAAGGATCTGGCGTTGGCCACCCCGTCCGCCAGGAAATGCGCGGGGGAAGAACAGGGTCTGCCATGGCGTACGTGCGCCCCTGGCCCGGTCTCCTCTCCGGCTGATACCGACACCGCGGCGTTTGCACCGGGCGACCAAGCGCGTCGAGGACCGTGATGGTGAAGCGCTCCGACACATCGACATCGTGGACCCGCGGCCCGCGGTACGTCGCGGTATTGCAGGTACTCAGTGCAGCGCTCATCGACCTCACCAGCTGTGAGGTCGACCGTCCGGGAGGCGCGTCCGCGGTCGCCGCTTCGGAAGCCGATCCGCCGCGACGGCCTCCACGGTGACCACCTTCCAGCAGAGGCCGCCATTGCGGCGGCGGGAGGGGCCGTCCCAGCTCCGACCACGACGCGTTCGGCAGATTCTGCGGCGTCTCGACCGCGACCACCCTTTTCTCATGACCACCGTCTCGACCGGACCTCCTTGCCACGACCTTTTCGATGGCCCTCGCGGCCGCCGTCGGCGCCGGCATCGCCGGGGCTGCCCGCGGCTGCCGTCGGGGCTGCTGTCATGGCGGGCGACGGGGCTTCAGCCGCGGCCGCTGGGACCTCGGTGACTGTCACGGTCTTCTCGACGACCTGCGCTTCGCCGCACGCCGTTGCGGCGAGGACCGCCACCGCGACCGCCGCGCCGGTGACCACGGCGGCGATCCGGCAGTGGGCCACGGCGGCCAGGACCTTGCGCCGAAGCCGCCTGACACCCGGGGATCCTTCCACCGAGCCGGTGCCCTCGCGTGGCTTTGGCCACTTGGTGGTCGATCACTTCACGATCACCGTCCTGATCGTGCCGAACAGCCCTTGCATCCGTCATGATCCGCCCTCCAAGCCCGCGCTATGCGGGGCATTGCATAGAGAAATACGCCGGTTTGGGCGCAAACGTTCCATTCCTGAGCCAAATACTTGGGCGAGCACCCGCAGTCGCCAACGGTCACGGGTGAGCCGCCGGTTGCCCGCACACAGCCCGCCCAGCGCGCGCAACTGGATTGCGAGCGGGCCAACTCCTCTTTGGCCAGCAGCCGCGGCGCCTGCCGGTCGGGGTGACCGGCAGGCGCCAAAGGGCTAGCGGCTGTAGCCGGAGGGGGCTTCCGGCGGGGCCTGTTGGTAGGCCCGCTCCGCCATGCGCTCCAGCAGGAAGCGGAAGTCGCGGTAGGCGTCCAGCCCGCCCAGCGGACCGGCCAGCGTCCCCAGCTCCTCCTGCAGGATGGCCAGGTCGGTGGACACCCCAGCCGCGCCGTCGTCCGCGCCTCGCGGCAGACTGCTGTAGCGGTCCGCCGCCAGCGCCACGATGCCGCCCAGCCGCAGGAGCGGATCCACCGCCGCGCTGCCGAAGCTGCTGTCGGGGCGCCCCGTCACCTCCACCTGCTGGCTGCGCGATTGGCCCGTCTCCGGCACCACCCAGCGCAACTCCACCCGGCCCAGCTTGAGGTCACCACCACGGCGCACGCCGTCCTGCAGCTCCACCTCGTAGTACACCGTCGTCGCCGTGCCCGAGGGCAGCTCCGCGAATTCCTTGCGGTCCTCCGCGAAGCTCGCGTCCGACGTCACCCGGTTCTCATACCCGATGATCCGCCACGACTTGACCACGTCCGGGTCCCAGGTCACCTGGGCCCGCGTCTGGTCCGCGAAGGGCGTCGACAGCGCCAGCCAGTTCGCCCGGCTGAACGTGACCCGCGCCTGGTCGGGGTCGTCGAGGTAGCGGTACCACCCGTTGCCGTGCTGCGCCAGCTGCTCCAGCAACACGTCGTTGTAGTTGTTGATCCCCACGCCGACGGTGATGAGCCGCAGCGGGTTGCCGGCGTCCCGGTCGTAGGCCGACTCCAGGATCGCGAACGGGTTGGTGGCGTCCACGTTGGCCACCCCGTCCGACATCAGGATGACGTAGTTGTGCGCCTCGGGCCGTTCCAGCCGCGCCCGGTTGGCCAGCTGCACCCCCAGGTTCAGTCCCGCCTGCACGTTGGTGCTGCCACCCGGCGACAGCTGCGCAATCGAGGACTCGACCGAGGAGTCGTCAGGCGACCGATGGTCCACGGTCAGATGGTGGATCACATCGGTGGTGAAGTGCACCACCGCCACCCGATCCTGCGGGCGCAGGCTGCCGAATGGCCTCCGCCGCCGAGCGCGCGATGTCCACGCGGTTGCCATCGCGCATCGAGCCCGAGGCATCGAGCACCAACGTCACGTTGAGCGGACGGTCGTCCGGAACTTCCGCCGCCTGGAACCCAATCCGGACCAGGTGCTTGCGCTCCTCCAGCGGATGCGCGACGAGGTCGCTGGTGATCGCGAAGCCCCAATCGTCCGCCGGCGGCGCGTACTGGTAGTTGAAGGCGTTGATCCACTCTTCGGCCCGCACCGAGTCCGGCTCGATGTCGTAGCCCTGCTGCGCCCAGGTGAGCGCCAGCTGGTACGACGTGCGGTCGGTGTCCAGGCTGAAGGTCGAAATCGCGTCGTCGGCCGTAGCGACTACGCGGCTGGCCTATTGTCCTGGAAGGTCGTCGCCGGCGGTCGCCGCCGGCAGGAACGCCTCTGCTCTGGGCCGTGAGTCACAACTTTCTCGGACCTCGACGATCTTCTCGACCACGACCTCCTTGATCACTTCCTGCGTCACGATCCTCTCGACCGCGACCTCCTTGATCACTTCCTTCCTGACGACGGTCTCGACCGGGACCTTCTGCCTGATTACTTCCTGAGTCACGACATCATTCTCGACGACTTGCGCTTCGCCCAAATTGGCCGAAGTCGCCCAGACCGCTAGCACGGCTCCCGCCGCGACCGCTCCGCCGGTGGCCATGGCGGGGAACCAATAGCGCGAGGCGGCGGCCAGGACCTTGCGTCGAATGCGCGGGATGCGCCGGGGCTCTTCGAGACGCCCCTCCAGGGAGTTCCACAGGTTCGTGGGCGCGCGCAGCGAGGGGGCTTCCGCCGCGAAATACTCCCGCAGCGCTTCGCCCAGGGCTTCGTCGGATGAATAGTTAGGTGCCATCGTTGGCGACCTCCTGGGCACCGTGCGCCTCGAGCCGCTCGCGCAGTTGGCCAAGCGCGCGGCTGAGGCGGGTGTTGAGGGTGTCCTCCCGAGCTTCGAGGGCCTTCGCCAGCTGGGGGACGGTCAGATCGGCGAAGTAGTGCAGGACCAGAATGTGCCGCTGGTCCGCATCGAGGCCGGCCAAGGCCTGCCGCATCGCCTGGCGCTCGTGCTGCGCCTCGTCGGGTTCGACCGGACTGGAAGGGTCCGCCGCCTGCTCGGGGCCTGCGGCCACCGGCTGTTGGCGGCGCTGGGACACGCCCTCGCGGGCGAGGTAGCGCATCAGCCAGGGTTTGACCGGGCACCCGTGGTGGAAGCCGTGGATGCCCCGCCACGCCGAGCGCAGGGCCCCTTGGACCAGCTCCTCGGCCAGCGCCCGGCTTCCAGTCATCAGCATGGCCGTGCGATAGAGCAGGTCTTGATAGCGTTCCACCAGATGGTGGAACGCCTCGCGATCGCCGTCCTGACAACGCAGGACCGCCTGTTCATCCGTCATAAGCCGCCCTCATGGCCCGCGCTCGGCGGGGTATTGCATAGAGAAGTACGCCACTTTCCGCTTAATCGTTCCATGCCTCGGGTGAAGAAGGGCGGCTGGATTCCCGCCTTCGCGGGAATGACGGACTCAATGTGACCCACTGCCCGGAGACAGGTAGTGGGCGACTTTGACATCTGAGCGCCGCACGGTGACCCAGCCCCAGCGGCACCCTCGATTCGCCGGTTGACTTACGGAGATGGATTCCGGCTTTCGCCGGAATGACGGACTCAGAATGACCCCCTACCCGAATACAAATTATGTTGACTCAATTGCGGGCGACGCCTACCATCGCTGGGGCGTTGCCTGCCGTGGGGGCCCGTGGGCGGCAGCGCCCGGAGACGCCCATGGCTGTCACCATCGCCGTTGCCAATCAGAAGGGCGGCGTCGGCAAGACCACGACCACCGCCAACCTTGCCGTCACGTTGGCCCGCCACGACCTGCGCGTGTTGGCCATCGACACGGACCCGCAGAGCAACCTCACCACCTCGTTCGGCCTCGACAAGGCGGTTTCGCCGTCGCTCGCGGATTCGCTGCTGCATCGCGATGCCGAGCTGCCCCGCTACCGGGTGAGAGACGCCAAGGACGTTGCCATCGACCTCGTGCCGGGCACGCCGGAGTTGGCGGCGGTGGAGACCGAGCTCCAGACCAAGCTCGGACGCGAAATGCGCTTGCGCGAGCACGTGATGCGCATCGACAAGGACTACGACTTCGTGCTCGTCGACACGCCGCCGTCGCTGGGCGTGCTGACCCTCAACGCGCTGGTCGCCGCACAGTGGGTCATCATCCCCACCGAGGCGCGCTTCTTCTCCCTGCGCGGCCTGCAGATGCTCACCGAGAGCATCGAAGAGGTGACCATCGTCAATCCGAACCTGCGCGTGCTCGGCATCGTGTTGAACAAGTTCGACCGGCGCCTGCGCGAGGAAAAGCACGTGGCCGGGTATCTGCAGGAACAGTGGGGCGGCGAGATGTTCGCCGCCAAGATCCCGACGAACAGCAAGATTCTCGAAGCGTCGAGCGCCGGGCTCTCGATCTTTGCGCCCGGCGCGCGCGGGCGCGGGGTGCGTCGGGCGGTTGACGCCTACGAGGCCCTGGCCGAGGAAGTGCTGTCGCGTGCCGCCTAGCGACCGCGGCGGCTTCGATCCCGCGCGCATGGAGGCCAGCAACCGGCCGCCGGGGCTGGTGCCGCGCATCTTGGCCCGCGACGCCCCGCTGCCGGGCCGGGCGACCGGTTTCACGCAAATCCGCGTGATCGGCGTGGGCGGGGCCGGGGTGAACGCCGTGGACCGCATGGTCGACGCCGGGCTCAACGGCGTGGAGTTCGTCGCGGTGAACACCGACGCGCAAGCGCTGCGCGGCTCGCGCGCGGCCGAGATCGTGCAGATCGGCACGCACACCACCGGGCAGCTCGGCGCGGGCGGCGACCCGCGGCGCGGCGAGAAGGCGGCCAGCGAGAGCGCCACCGCCCTGGCCGAAGCCGCCGATGGCGCCGACATGGTGTTCATTGCGGCGGGCATGGGCGGCGGCACGGGGACCGGCGCCGCGCCGGCCATCGCCGATATCGCCTCGGAGCAGGGTGCGCTGACGGTGGGCGTGGTGACGAGCCCGTTCACCTTCGAGGGCACGCGGCGCGGCCAGATCGCCGCGGCCGGGATTGAGGACCTTAGCGAGCGAGTGGACGCGCTGATCGTGGTCCACAACGACCGGCTGCTGAAGATGTCCGATCCGCGCATGGGCATTGGCGACGCGTTCGTGCTGGCCGACGAAATGCTGCAACGCGGCGTGCAAGGCATCACCGACCTCATCCTCACGACCGGAATCGTCAACGTCGACTTCGCGGACGTGCGGGCGGTGATGACCAACGCCGGCCCGGCGCTGATGGGTGTCGGCGAAGCCTCCGGTGATGACCGGGCAATCGCGGCCGTCAACGAGGCCATGCATAGCCCGCTGCTCGAGACGAGCATCGAGGAGGCGCGCGGCGTGCTGCTCAACGTGACCGCCTCGGAAGATGTCACGCTTGTCGAGTTGAATACGGCCGCGCAGGCGGTCGCCGACGTCGTCGCGGACGATGCCAACATCATCTTCGGCTCGGTGATCGACCCGCGACTGGCGCAAGGCCTGCGCATCACCCTGATCGCCACCGGGTGCCGTGCGGCGTCGGCCGCATCCACGGCGGCGCCCGGTCGCCGTCTGCGACGCCGGGTGTCGCGAGCCTCGAGCGCGCCCGGCAAATCCCCCTTCACGGTGGTTCCCACGCCAGCCGAGCGCGACGAAGCCGGTGCCGCCGGCCGCTGACGAGCCGAGCGCCCGCAGCCGAACCGGCCGGACATGAGGTCACCGCCCACGGAGAACGGCGCCGATATGGTTGACGCCGAGCGACTGGCGCTGTGGCTGGCCGACCGCGAAGCCGGTCGTGTGACCGCGCCGCCGCACGAGCTGGCCCGCCTAGCGCTCCAGCTGGGCGCTTCCCTGGAGTTCCGCCAACACCTGCACGCCGCCGGCGTAGAGGCCGCCAGTCATGGGAGCTCGGCGGCGGTGTTGTCTTCGACCGCGATCCGACGTCTGGGACACTCCGCGACCGACTACCTGGGCCGGCTCGACGCCTCGCAGCGGCTGCATGCCGCCGAGCGCCTGGCCGAGCTGCAGGCGCTCGTCGTCGAGGCTCTGCTCCAGGGACACAGCTCCGTGGTGGCCCTCAGTTCAAGTCCCACCAAGCGCGAGCGGCAGCTCACCGACACCATCGAGGGGCTGGACCGCATCAACGCGGCCATCAACTCGTCGCTTGAGCTGGAAGAGGTGCTGCGGCTCACGGTCGAGTCGGTGGGCGAAGTCCTGAACGCGCCCGAGGTCACGATCTATCTCTACGACCCCGCCATCGATCGCCTGATCCTGCGGGGCACGCGCTCGTTCAACCCCGAGGCCGTGGGTCAGCTCACGCTGGGGATCGGCGAGGGCATCGTCGGCGAGGCGGCCAAGATTGGCCGTCCGGTGCCGGTGCGCGACGTGTGGTCCGACCCGCGCTTCAAATACGTGCCCGGTCTGGGAGAAGAGCGGCTGCAGAGCTTCCTCGCCGTGCCCATCGTGCTCTTCACGGTAAACCGGCTGATCGGCGTGCTCAATGTGACGTCAACGGAGTTTCGCGACTTCGCCCGGGAAGAGATTCGGTTTGCCGAGATCACCGCCGGACATATCGCCATCGCGGTGGAGAATGCCCGCCTGCACGGCGAGACCGACGACGCCCTGCACGGCAAGGTCGAGCAGTTGACCTCGGTACAGAATCTGGCGCGCACGCTGGCCTCGAACCTGGAACTCCAGTCGGTGCTGGCTCAGATCGCCCGGCAGGCCGCCGAGCTCACGGGCATGGAGAAGGCGGCCATCTGGCGCGTCACGGACGACGACCTGCGCATCATCACCTCGTTCAATCTCGGCCCCGAGTACACGCAACACCGATTGGAACTGGGTGAAGGCGCGGTCGGCCGCGCGGTGCACACGCGCGCGCCGGTGGTCGTGCCCGATGCCACCAACAGTGACCTGCTGTCGGCGTCACCCGACCTGGTTCGCCGGGAGGGCTACCGCGCCATGTTCTGCGTGCCGCTGATCACGGGCGATGACGTGCTGGGCGCGGTGAGCCTCTACAGCCAGCAGCCCGGCGATATCAGCCAGGAACAGGTCGACCTGGCGTTCACCTTCGGCAATCACGCGGCGATCGCCATGGAGAACGCGCGACTGTTCGAGGAGGCGCGCAGCAGCCTGGCGAGCCAGTCGCTGCTGCTGCAGGAGCTGCACCACCGCGTAAAGAACAACATGCAGACCATCAAGTCGCTGCTGGAGATGCAGGCGCGGCGCGCGCAGACGGACGAGGCGGCCGAGCTGCTCAAGCTCAGCGCCGGACGCATTGCCGGCATGGCGCAGGTGCACGATCTGCTGTCCCGCCAGGACATCGGGCTGGCGTTCGTGGGCGAGATCATCGAGGCCATGGTGACCCTGATGCGCGCCGACCTCGCGGTCAGCGGGCGGTCGGTGGAAATCCAGGTGGAGGCCGAGCCGGCGCAGATCACCTCGGACAAGGCCTCGGTATTTGCCCTGGTGGTTAACGAGCTGCTCTGGAACGCGCTTCAGCACGGGCTGGAAGGACGGCCTTCCGGGCAGATCCACGTGACGGCGCGGCTCGACGGCCCGACCCTGATCGTGACCGTTGCCGATAACGGTCGCGGATTGCCGCCGGGCTTCGATCTCGAATCCGATCGCGGTCTGGGCCTCTCCATCGTGCGCAACCTTTCGGAGCGCAACCTGGAGGGCTCGGTGGCCATCGCGGCGCGCGACGTTGGGCCCGGTGCGGTGGCAACGCTGCGGTTCGCGCCTTAGGTCGGTGAGGCTTGGAGGCTGCGGGTTCCCCGTGCGCCCGTGATGACGGCGATCACCCCGGCAAGGGCGATGAGGCCGCCGATAAGCGTCGTCGGCCCCGGCACTTCCTGCACCAGCCAGACGCCGATGAGCACCCCCGCCGGCACTTCCTGCGCCGCGACGACGTTGGGCACGGTGGCGGGCAGCCGGCGCAAGGCGGCGTTGATGAGGGTGTGCCCAACCGCCAGCGGGCCGATCCCGAGGAGCACGATCCACAGCCAGGTGTCCTCAAGGGCCGCGACGTCCAGGGTGGCCACCGCGCCCGGAAGGGCCGCCAGAGCCGCCCAGCCGTAGACGCCCGTGACGTAGGTCTCCAGCGGGTTGGCGCGGCGCAGCCAGCGTCCCGCCAGGACATAGGCCGCCAGCGTGACCGCCGATCCCAGCGCCGCCAGATCGCCGAGAAGCGAGACTTCGGCCTCTCCCGGGTCGAAGCCGACGAGGATGCCGATCCCCACGACGGCGGCCACCACGCCGGCCAGTTGGACGCGCGAGGGCGGCTCGCGCAGGAGCAGCACCGAGCCGGCGGCGACGAATATCGGGGCTGTATACGTGATGGACAGCGCGTGGGCGACGGTCGACGTCTGCGCCGCCACCGTGAACAGATAGAAGTGGAGAAAGAGCGTCACCCCCAGCACGGCGTGGCGCAGACTGAGCGCGGGCCGCAGCGGGCGGCGCAGCGCCACGGCCAAGATCAGCACCACCACCACCGCCACGGCCAGACGCCCGAAGGTCACCACGGCCGGCGACGCGGGGACGGCGAGCCGGGTAAGGGCGCCGCTCCACATGAACAGCAGGGCCGCGGCGACCGACATGGCGATCCCTCGCCAGGCGCTGGCGGTCAGTCGCGCATCTCCTCGTCGCGGAGCCATTGGGCCGCATCCGGCGCAAAGTAGGTCACGACCAGCTGAGCGCCCGCCCGGACGATGGCCGTGAGGGCTTCGAGCGCCGCGGCGCGCTCGTCGAGCCAGCCCTGGGCGGCGGCGGCCTTGATGGCGGCGTATTCGCCGCTGACGAAGTAGGCGGCCACCGGCACGCTGACGCGGTCGCGCACGCGCGCCACGATATCCAGGTTCACCAGCGCCGGCTTGACCATGACGATGTCGGCGCCTTCGGCCACGTCCAGCTCGACCTCGCGCAGGGCCTCGCGCGCGTTCGCGGGGTCCAGCTGATAGCTGCGCCGGTCGCCGAACGCGGGCGCCGAGTCGGCGGCCTCGCGGAACGGTCCGTAGAAGGCGCTGGCGGCCTTGGCCGCGTAGGCCAAGATTCCCACGTCGGAATGGCCGGCGGCGTCGAGGGCGGCGCGGATGGCGGCCACGCGGCCATCCATCATGTCGGAGGGCGCCACCAGGTCCGCGCCCGCGGCCGCGTGCGACAACGCCGTGTCCGCGATGCGCGCGACCGATCGATCGTTGTCGATCTGTTCGCCGACGACGATGCCGCAGTGCCCATGGTCGGTGTAGGCGCAGAGGCAGACGTCGGTGATCACCGTCAGATCTGGAACCGCGGCCTTGATGGCGCCGACGGCGCGCTGCACGGCGCCCTGCGGCGACGATGACTCGCTTCCCCGCGCATCCTTGGTGGCCGCGCGGCCGAACAGCAGCACGGCGGGGATGCCCAGGTCCGCGACGCGCCGCGCCTCGTCCACCAGGCGATCGACCGAGCGCAGGAACTGCCCGGGCATGGCGTCAATGGCCTCGACGCGGTCGCTACCGGGGGCGACGAACAGCGGGTAGATGAACTGGTCAACCGATAGCCGCGTCTCGCGCAGCATGCGGCGCAACGACGGGGTGGCGCGCAGCCGACGCGGACGAACGACCGGCGGCACCCAGACTTCGGGTCGCGATTCGTCAGGTCGGTGCCCGTCAGCAGCCATCAGGCGGCCCCCGCCGCTTGCACGACTTCCGCGACGGCCTCCGCGAGCGCCGCCGCGGAAGACTCCCGCGCCACGGCGTCCGGGGCGCGTCCGGCGCGCCGGCAGGCGTCCGCCGTGGTCTGCCCGATAGCCACAATGCGCACCGACGCGGGCGCCTTGCTCAGGCCGCCAAGCGCGATGGCGAAGCTGACCACGCTGGACGGGCTGGCGAAGGCCAGGGCATCGACCTCGCCGTCCTTGATGCCCTGCGCCACGGCCGGCGGCACCCTTGCGCTGCGCGTGCGGTAGGCCGCCACCGACCGTGCCTGAAATCCCGCCATCACCAGCAGTTCGGTGGCGTCCGTCCGTCCGTCCTCGGCTTGCACGACGACCATGACGCCTCCCGGCTCCGCCCGCGGCATGACTTCTTGGGCCAGATCTTGACCAGTCCTTCCGGCCGACTCCAGGTCCACGTCGATGTCGGCCCGAACGCACGCGGCCCGTGTCGCCGGTCCCACTACCGCGACCCTCACACCGTCGGGCACGGCCCGGGGTCGCCGCAGTCGCCGGCTGCGCTGCACGAAGTAGCGCACGGCATTGCGGCTGGTGAAGAGCAACCAGTCGGCCTGCTCGGGGTTTGCCACCAGGCGGTCCAGCGCCTGGTAGCTGCGGGGCGGGCCAATCTCGATCGCGGGCACGTGCACGACCTCGAATCCCAAATCCTCAAGCCGGGTAACCAGGTCGTCGGAGGCGTCCTGCGGCCGCGTCACCACGACGCGTGGCTGGCGGTTCACTTCGAGCCGCCCGGCAGCGCCCGAACCACCGGACCCACGACGACCACCGCCGGATTGCGCACTGCCAGTCGCTCGGCGGTGTCGGCGATGTCGGCCAGCGTGCCGACCGTGATGCGTTGATCGGGCCAGGTGGCCCATTCGATCACGGCCACCGGCTCGGTGGGTGCGCGTCCCTCGGCGATCAGCCGGGCACTCGTCGTAGCCAGAGTGGCGACACCCATCAGGATCACGATGGTGCCGCCGGTGGCGGCGACCGCGGCCCAGTCGACCGGTGCGCCGTCCTTGCCCTCACCCTCATGGCCTGTCACCAGCGTCGCGGTCGAGGCCCAGTCGCGATGCGTCAGCGGAATGCCGGCGGCGGCGGGCGCGGCCACGGCCGAGGTCACGCCCGGTACGACGTCCCACGGAATCCCGGCCGCCGCCACCTCCGCAATCTCTTCGGCGCCGCGGCCGAACACGAACGGGTCGCCGCCCTTGAGGCGGCAGACGGACCGCCCGGCGCGCGCATGCTCGATGATCTGCGCGTTGATCTGGGCTTGGGCTGGCCCGCGCCCGCCCGGGGCCTTGCCGGCAGGCACGCGCTCCGCGTCGGGCCTGACGGACTCGAGCAATTCGGGAGCGACGAGGCGGTCGTACACCACGACGTCGGCGCTCTGCAGAATCTGCCGGCCGCGCACGGTGATGAGGCCCGGATCGCCGGGACCGGCTCCCACCAGATGCACGGTGCCGGGCTGGGCGGTCATGCGACGCCTCGGGCGACGGTCTCGGCCGCCGCCTCGCGGCCGAGCGCCGCCGCCTCGGCGACGGGACCGCGCCGGTGGGTGCGCACCACGCCGCCGTCTTCAACGTAGACAGCGGTATCGAGCACGAGCTCGCCCTGGCTCACGGTGGCCAGCGCCGCCGCCGGCAGCGAGCAGCCGCCCTGAAGGTCGTGCAGGAACGTCCGCTCGGCGGTGGTGGCGGCTCGGGCCGCCGGATTGTCGAGCGGCGCGACGGCTTCCAGCACGTCCGGACGGTCCAGCGGCGCCTCGACGGCCAGCGCCGCCTGGGCGGGCGCCGGCAGGAAGTCCGGCGGCTCGAGCACGGCGGAGATGGCCGCGTCCAGTCCAGCGCGCTGCAATCCGGCAACGGCCATGATCGTTCCGTGAATGCGTCCCTCCTGCTGGGCGGCGACGCGTGACCCCACGCTGCCGCGCAGCGGCACGATCTTCAAGTCGGGGCGCTGCCGCAGCGCCTGTGCGCCGCGTCGGGGGCTGCCTGTGCCGATGGTCGCGCCGGGTTCGAGGTCATTCAGCGAGCGCACGGGACCGGCCACGAGCGCCTCGCGCGGGTCCCCGCGCAGCGGCACGGCCGCGATCGTCAGGCCGGGCACCGGCTCGGTGGGCATGTCCTTGTAGCTGTGCACGGCCGCATCCGCGCGCCCCTCAAGCAGGGCGTCTTGCAGGGCCTTGGTGAATACGCCGCGCTCGCCGAGGGCCGTGATCGGGCGCGTGGCGTCGGCGTCGCCGGTGGTGCGCACGACCACCGCCTCGCAACGCAGTCGGGGATGGGTGCGCTGCAGCGCTTCGACGACAAGGGCGGTTTGGGCACGCGCCAGCGGCGTCCTCCGCGTGGCCACGCGCAGCACCTGGGGCGCCGCGCGACTCACGGCGTCCCGCTAGTCGCGCTGGTAGGCCGCCACGAGTTCACGCGCCACCTCGGGGCGAGTGAACTCCACCGGCAACGCCTGATTCGCTCGCAGCAGGTCCCGAACGGCGGTGCCGCTGAGGAACGTGCGTGTGGATGGCTCGTGGGGACATGTTTTGGTGGTGGCCATGCCGTTGCACGCGCGGCACCAGAAAGCATGCTCGAAGAACAGCGGCGTGATGCCAAGCTCATCGGGGCCGAATTCCGCGAAGATGTGTTGGGCATCGTAGCTGCCGTAGTAGTTGCCGACGCCGGCGTGGTCGCGGCCCACGATGAAGTGGGTGCAGCCGTAGTTGCGGCGCATGAGCGCGTGGAAGACCGCCTCGCGCGGGCCGGCATAGCGCATTGCCGCCGGCAGCACGGCCAGGATGGTGCGATCGCGAGGGTAGTACTTCTCGAGTAGCACGTGATAGCAGCGCATGCGGACGTCCGCCGGCACGTCGTCGCCCTTGGTTTCGCCGACGAGCGGGTGGAGCAGAAGCCCGTCCACGGTTTCCAGCGCCGCCTTCTGGATGTATTCGTGCGCGCGGTGGACCGGATTGCGCGTTTGAAACCCGACGACGGAGCGCCAGCCGCGCGCGGCGAACTCGGTCTTCAGCTGGGCCGGCGTCAGCCGGTAGTCGGGAAACGGACCCGCGGGACCAGCGGCGGCATGGTGCACCGGACCGCCCAGCAAGACGTCGCCTTGCGCGCATAGCGCCGCGACGCCGGGGTGGGCCTCGTCCGTGGTGCGGTAGACCTGCTGGGCCTCGCGCCGTTTGTCGTAGCCAAACTTCTCGCGCACTTCGAGATGCCCCACCACGCGGTCGGACTGGTCGAGCAGCGCCAGGTCGTCGCCTTCGGCAACGGTCGCCGCCGTTTGGTCATCGACCGCCAAGGTGATCGGCATGGACCACGGGGCGCCGTCGGCTAAGTGCATCTCCTCGACCACGCGCGTGTAGTCGGCGCGCGTCATGAAGCCGGTTAGCGGGGCGTAGCCACCAACCCGCAGCATCTCGACGTCGCCCAGTTGACGTTCACCCAGGCGCAAGGCCGGGGGTGCGGCAACCGCGTTCATCGGACGGCCCCGGCGGCTGCGGGCACCAGCGGCTCAAGGCTGCCGGCGAGGTATCCGTGCCGCTCCAGCGCGGCAAGAATCTTCTCCAATGACGCCTGCGGCGTTTCGGCGGCGGTGTTCACCGCCACCTCCGGATGCTCCGGCTCCTCGTAGGGATCCGAGACGCCGGTGAAGTTGTCAATCTCGCCCGCCAACGCCTTCCGGTAGAGGCCCTTGGGATCGCGCCGCACCAGCTCATCGAGCGGGCATTGGACGTAGACCTCGAAGAACGCGGGTGTCATGGCGCGAACCTCGCGGCGCACGTCGCGGTACGGCGAGATGGCCGAGACGATCATGGTGCCGCCCAGTCGAGTCCCCATGGCCGACACCCAACCGATGCGCCGGATGTTGGTGTCGCGATCCTCCTTGGAGAATCCCAGCCCCTTGCTCAGGTGGGTGCGAATCACGTCGCCGTCGAGCTTCTCGACGCTATGCCCGCGGGCTTCTAGCTCCGGCGCCAGCAGGTTGGCCAGGGTGGTCTTGCCGGCGCCCGAGAGGCCGGTGAACCAAATGGTGACCCCGTCATGATTCATGGGGTGTTGGGTCCTTTCATGTTGGCGGCGTGTCGCGGCGGCGGTGCGTCAGATCTGCCAGTGCAGACCGCACTCGGTCTTGTCGGCACCGCGCCAGCGTCCGGCTCGCAGGTCCTCGCCATCGCGGGCCGGGGTGGTGCATACGGTGCAGCCGAGGCTGGGGTAGCCCTGGGCGTGCAGGGCGTTGACGGGTATGTCGTAGCGGCGGACGTAGTCCCACACCATGGCTTCGGTCCAGGTCGCCAGCGGCGCGACCTTGACGAGATTGTGACGGTCGTTCCAGGCCACCACCGGCGTGTTCGCCCGAGTGGGCGACTGATCGCGCCGCAGTCCGGCGACCCAGGCGCTCCGCCTGCTGAGCGCCTCTCGATTGGGCGCCACGCGGCGCATGCCGCAGCAGGCGTTGGGGTCGCGCGTCCACAGGGCGTCGCCGTAGGCCGCCGCTTGCTCCTCCAGGCTCAGGGCCGGCGCGAAGACCGTGGCGGTGAAGCCGTAGCGGCGCTCGACCTCGGCGCGCAGCGCGTGGGTCTCGTCGAAGAGCAGCCCCGTATCGACGACGTACACGTCGACCTGGTCGAGCAGCGCCAGGCGAGCGAGCATGTCCACCAGCACGATCCCGCTCGGCCCGCCGAACGAGCACGAGACCGCCACGTCGGGACCGAATCGCTCGACCGTCCAGCGAAGGATGTCCTCGGGCGCCGCCGTCTCAAGACGCAGCGCCGCAGCCTCGATTTCGCCGGGCTCGACCGTCGGCTGTGCGTCCGGCAGGACGACTTCTGCCACGGCGCGGGTGGCCACCGCCATAACTCGGGTCTCGATCTCCACGGGCGGGCAAGTGTACAAAGTTGATCGGCTTTATCAAGAATCTATCGCCCGCACCGTACCAGAGCGTCACTCCGAACCGACCCCAGATCTTGTCTGAACTAGGGGCGGGGGGCCGTCCTAGACGGCGCACTCGCCTTCGCCGCGTTCCAGCACGTAGAGGCGGTCGCGGTCCCAGTCCACGAAGTGCTCCCGGTTCTCGTCGGTGAACTCGGGCGGCAGCGAAAGGTCCTTGAGCAGCGCGTTGAAGTACAGCTTGCCCAGGCGGTCGACGTAGTCGTTGAACGGCTCGTCGTCCTCCTCGCGGTTGTCTTCGTAGTCCAGGATCAAGCGCTCCACGGCCAGCGGGACGCGCTTGGCCGGGAGCCGCGTGCGCAACAGCGTGCCGAGTTTCATGGGCTCGCCGGCGCGCCGGTTGCCCCCGACGAAGACGTGATAGGCGGGCACCTGCCGGCCGCCGCTCTTGATCGCCGCGCCGTGGAAGCCGATGTTGCCCACGTGGTGCATGCCGCAGGAGTTGGGGCAGCCGCTCATGTTGACCAGAATCTGGCGCGTGAGCGGGTCCTGGATGTTCATCTCCTCGATCTTGCCCTGCACGGCGCGGCTGAGGCCCATTGACGAGGTGATGCCCAGCTTGCAGCTGTCGGTGCCGGGGCAGCTCACGACGTCGGTGATCTCGAGCGCGCCGGGGTTGCCTAGGTCCAGCGCGTAGAGCTCGCGCCACACGTCGTACACGCGGTTCTGCGGAATCCAGCGCAGCACGATGTTCTGCCACGGCGTTGTCCGCGCGCGCCCGGACCCGTAGGTACGCAGCAGGGTCGCCAGGCCGCGGAACTGCTCCGGCGACAGATCGCCGCGGGTGACCTTGACCTCGACGGCGGCGTAGCCCTCCTGGCACTGCGACTGCACGTTTGAGCGCATGAAGCGCTCGAACATGTCGCGGTCGGCCTCGGCAATGGTCGGCGCGTCGCCCGTCAGCGCCGGCGCGACGGCGGCCTCGTCGTCCAGGTACACCAGATCGTCGAGCGGATACGTGCGATTCGCCCACTCGCCCTTCAGTTCCTCCTCGACCATCTCCCGGAAGGCTTCGATGCCCACGCGATGGACCAGGAACTTGATGCGGGCCTTGGCGCGGTTGCGGCGCAGGTCATCGGAGCGCTCGAAGATGCGCAGCACGGCTTCCGAGATGCGCAGGTATTCCGTCAGCGGCACGAAGTCGTACAGCACGAACGCGCGCTTGGCCATGATCGAAAGCCCGCCCCCGGTCACCATCCGAAAGCCGCGCACCTCCTGGCCGTTTTCGTGCCGGATCTGCGAAATGAAGCCCAGGTCGTGAATGTCGGTGACGACGCGGTCGGTCTCGGACCCGGTGAAGGCCACCTTGAATTTTCGCGGCAGGAGCTGCGTCAGCGGGTGCCGCACGAAGTAGCGCACGAAGGCGCCGGCGTAGGGCGTGGCGTCGAAGTCCTCGTCGTTGCAGATGCCGCCCCACGGGTCGCCGGTCACGTTGCGCACGGTGTTGCCGCAGGCCTCGCGGCTCGACAGGCCGGCGTCGCCCAGCACGCGAATCGCCATGGCCGCCAACGGCAGCGGCACGTGGTGATACTGGATGTTTTCCCGCGTGGTGATGTGGCCTCTCTTCAGCGGGGCGAACCGCTCCGCCACTTCGGCAAAGGCGTCGAGCTGGTCGGAGGAGACCCCGCCAAACGGCAGCTTGACGCGGATCATCTGGACGTCCGCCTGACGCTGTCCGTAGACCCCCTGCTTCAACCGAAAGCCGGTGAACAAGTCCGGATCACGCTGCTGGCGCAGGTAGGCCGTCGACTCGGTGTCGAAGTCCTCGAATTCTTCCTCGCGGATGGGAATGACGCGCCCAGGCGTGTCGATCGAATGCGTGACTGCCATTGCACAAGCCTCCAGGCGCGCCATCGGCCGCTGCTGTTTGGCAGATTTTGCCAGATTGGGCCGACCCGGGATGGTTGATTGACCGGGTGCGGGAAGTCTACCGGCCGGAACGTCGCCCGCCAAAGGTGTCCAGCGGCGGTGTCCGCCGGTTACGCGGTCGCGTCTGTCGGGCTAGCCGCTTCCACGCGAGCCATCCAGGCGGCCGGGTCCTGCGTCTCGGCCAGCGTCGGGAGGAGCGCCGGCCCTTCCCACAGCCGGTTGGCGAAGCCATGCCGCGGCGGCTGACCACCTCGTCCACGAACGCCTCGCCGATGCGGTATTGCTCCAGCTTCATGTCGAGCCCGAGCGCCCGCGTGAGCAGCCGCACCCAGGTGGCCTGCGAGCGTTCGCGGGCCCGCATGCGCCGGGCCAGGTGCGCGTAGCCCGGAATCATGCGGGCGCCGGTGGCGTGCATGACGTGATTGCCGTAGCCCTCCACGACGGTCATCAGGGCCTGAATCTGCTCAATGGTGCGCACCTGCCGCGGCGACAGCGCCAGGCGCAGCCAGCCCGATTGGCGCAGCCCGCCGCGCTGGATTTCCCGTACCGCCGCGCTCAGCCGCGCCCGCAACTCGCCCTGCTGCCCAAGCGTCGCCACGGCGTCTTCCAGATAGTCCTGGAGCAGGCCGGACATATATCCGTGCAGCCAGGCCGGGTTCCCGGCATGGAACTGGAAGGCGTGCGTGACCTCGTGCAGCGTGACCCATAGGCGCAGGTCGTCGACCGGAACCCCGGCGCGGGCCGCCACGGCGCGCAGATTTGAGTCCACGAAATAGATCGCGGCGGGGCCGGGCTCGGGGTCGAGCAGCGGAATGTCGTATTGGCCCAAGACCCGACGGCCCAGGAACCCCAGCAGGACTCCGAGCTGGGTGGAGACGCCGTATTGCGTGGCGGCGCCCAACGCCCGCGCGCCCACGCCGCCGGTCTGGGCTTGGTCGTAGGCCTCGATGACCGGCCGCAGGATGCGCCGGAAGTTGGCCAGATTGGCGCTGATCCAGTCGCCGCGCCGCAGCACCTGCACGGAGTCCATGGTTGGCGGAATGGGCGCCTGGGTGTAGTCGCTCACCGCGACATAGCTGCGTGCGACCAGGTCCGTGTAGGCGGCGGTGAGCTCCGCCGACGATGCCGGCTCGCCCTGCGCGTCGGCCAGCCGCAGCGCCAGGCGCCGCGTCAGCGACCAGTTGACCAGCGTGGTCCGCCGACCGCGCCCCGCCAGCGCCACGCCGCCCACGGCAGCGGCCAGCGCCGCCACCACCAGCAATCCTAAGCGCCGTCCAGCCGCCATGACCCTCTCTCTCGTTTACCCCGTCTGCCCGCCTGGCCCGCCAGCGTAAGGCACTGCCGCCTCGGTGGCCGTCGCTACACGCCGTCGGCTATGGGCGAGCGGAAGCGAGGCTCTTAGCGGTCGCTGCCGACTTCAAGCGGGAACTCGAGTTGACCGGATGCAGTCTCCGCCCGGTTGTGGCTATCGGCCAGCGCCACCCAAAAGTCTTCCGGCGCTTGGGGCTCCGGCCAAACGCGCGCGCCCTTAGGGATGAGCGCCTGCAGCCCCTCAGCCGGGTCCGGACGCACATAGACAGGCACGAGCTTGAGTCGCTCAAGCTGCTCGACAGCGCCCGCCCAGGTGCCGCCCTTCCCATGGTCGGAACTCACGACAAGCGCTGCGTCGGCCAACGCGTAGATGAGCTTGTTGCGTCCCATGGCGTTGCCGACGTTGAAGCCAGCGGCGGGGTCGTATGGCGAGACCAGCACCAGCCGCCCGTCCATGAGCAAATCGCGGTGCTCCCGCTGGAGCGCCGTCCGCTGGAGATCATGGCTCAACATCCCGGTGACCTGCCCCCCGCCGTCAATCGCGCCACGCATGGCCGCCTGGTCGATGCCGCGCGCCCCGCCGGAAATCAGCGTTGATTCAGCACCGGCAGCCAGCGCACCAATCCCAAATGCGTAGTCCCGCAGTTTGTCGTCGACGTGGCGAGAGCCGACGACGGCGAAGCCGCCTGTATCCAGAATGCCCGGGTCGCCGCAGCCGTAGATGATCGCCGGCGCATGCGCTCCCAGTCGCGCCTTCAACCGTTGGGGGTACTGGTCGTCGGCGCGGCTCAGCACCCAGATCGCCCGTTGCTGCCAATTCTCGACTGCCTGGCTGAGCAAGAAACCCCTGGCGAGGAGCCGGCTGAGCCTGGCCGAGTCGATATCGGCGCGCACGCAGTCATCGTTCAGTAGCTGGGAAGCCTCGGGGCTCAGCAAGTCGGCTGGCTCCCGGCTGTTCTCGTGGAGGAATTTGGCGAGCTTGTTGTACTCGCGCGGCTGCAATACCTCGGCCGGCGGCGTCCGCCGACCGACCATCAGGGGCGCCGTCAACAGGAGAATGGCCTGGGTATTGGCCGAGACTTCGGCGATCACGCGCCGCCGCCCGCGAGGCTGAGCGCTAACGGGAAGACCTCGCCGCTCCCGCTCGAGCGGAGCTTGTACGCCGCCACGGTCATGGTCCAGCCGGAGTCCACGATATCGTCAACCAGGAGAACCGGGCCGGCCGGTGGCGTACCGCTCACGACCAACGACTCCCAGACATTGCGAGCTTGGTAGGCGCTGTTCTCCATCTCTTTCTGTTCCTCATGATCCTGCGTTCGCTCCAGCGCCATGCGAATCGGGAGGCCCAGCACCCGAGCCAACCGCGCCGCAAAGTCTGGCACAAGGGTAGGGCGGCGCCGCGAGGGAATGGCGGTAACCCACATAGGCGCCGGCACAGGCTTCCACTCGCGAACCAGCTTCGCGCCAGCATCGACCAGTTCATCCGCGAAGCGCTGGTCCTGGTATTTTCCACGCCCAACAAAGTCCCCCCAGCCAGCATCCCCCCAACGGCAGAGCGCCCTGCCGGGGGCCGCCTGTAGGTCCTCGGGGACTATCAGACTTCGCTGCAAGTCAGGCCGGCCGCCGGCTGGCCAGCGCTTGCGCGGCTCAATCGGGAGATTCGCGCGGCGGAGGAAGGTGACCGCTTCCCGTACCAGTCTGGGATCGGCCGACGCCGAGAGCGGCTCGATCCGAGGCGGGACAACGGCGCTTGAGTCACCGTCTAGCGCATCGACCAGAAACTCCATATGTCCCGCCGGCAGATCCACGTACTCCTGCATCTGCGCCTGTTCCCCATATCGCAGGGCCGTCAGCCGTTCGACGCGTTCCCAGAACGCCTCATGCAATCCGGCCGCAACGAGCTGCCAGCGCCGGCCGTCGAGAGCGATCGGAGCGGGTGATTCGAGCGAAAGCAATGTGAGCGCGTTCCTGATGCGACCCGGGCTGATGTTGACATGGTGGGTTAGCTCCTGGACCGAGAGGCCGTCGGGCGCTTCAGTCAGCGCCTCCAGCACCTCCGCAACCTCGCCTCGCGTCGGAAACGCCGTGCGAACGAAGTAGCCGGTGATGTCCGTATCTTCGTCACCGCTCAGCAGCACGCCGTGGGCCGCGTCCAGCGCCCGGCCGGCGCGGCCCACCTGCTGGTAGTAGTGAATCACCGATCCCGGCGCCTGGTAGTGAAAGACGAAGGCCAAGTCAGGCTTGTCGAATCCCATACCAAGTGCCGTGGTCGCCGCCAGTGCCTTGATCCGATTTTCGAGCAGCGCCTGCTCCAACTCCGGCCGGCGATCTCCGGTCTGTCCCGTATACGCCTCCACCGCGTACCCGCGCAATTGCAGCCAAGCGGCCAGTTTCTCCGCGTCCCGCACCGTGAGCGTGTAGATGATCCCGCTGCCGCGCACCTCACCCAGCCGCTCGGCCAGCCAGGCCAGGCGCCGGGCCTGGTTGGGCAATCGCAAGGTCTGAAGCAGCAGCGAGGGCCGGCTCAGGTCGCCCCGCTGCACCGTGAGGCGGGGACCGAGCGTTGCGAGCCTCCCGCAGATCCTCCAGCACCCGATCGTTGGCCGTGGCCGTCGTTGCCAGCAGCCGCAGATTTGGCGGAAGCGTTCCTATGATCCGCTCAACGCGCCGGTAGTCCGGGCGGAAATCGTGCCCCCAATCCGAGATGCAGTGCGCCTCGTCGATGACCAGCAAGGAGATCCGATCCGACAATTGGCTGAGCACTTGGTCGTTGAACTGCTCATTGGCCAACCGCTCGGGTGAGATGAGCAGCACGTCGACCGCGTCTCGCCGGACCTGCGCCTCGACGACGTTCCACTCATCTTTGTTGTCGGAGTTGATCGTGGCGGCGCGGACACCCATGCGCTCGGCCGCCTCGATCTGGTTGCGCATCAGCGCCAGCAACGGCGAAATGAGGAGCGCCGGTCCATGTCCCGCCTCGCGCAGCAACTTGACGGCGATGAAGTAGACGTTGCTCTTGCCCCAGCCGGTCCTCTGCACCAGCAGGAGAGGCCCGCGGCCATCAACGACATGCCGGACGGCCTCTTCCTGACCCTCCCGAAAACGAGCGCGCGGCTGCTGTGCACCCAGCCGGAGCAAGTCCAGGGCGCGCTGCGGATCGAAGGTCACGGTCCCGCCATCTCCCACCGGTCGCATCGCGATTCGGAGCAACTCGATGGCGCGCCGCGCATCGTCAGTCACGCGGTCTGGGGGTGTCGGGGAACCTCCGGCTCCATGTCGTCCGAGATCGGGTCTTCGACGTCGCGGCTGCGGGTGCGATTCCAGGTCATCAGGATGGCGGGGAGGATGGCAACGGCGCTGACGACGGCCGCGACCATGAAGAACGTGACGAATACGTCCATGCCGATGTTGGTGACGGTGTCTTGGAATTCGGCAACCCGCTGCCGCGAAACCTCGATTGCCTCGCCTTCCTGCGGAACGGGCATGGGGAGGCCCGCCACGAGCAGCGAGAATCGCTGCGATCCCCAGGCCGTGATCGTCGCGAGGCCGAGCGTCATGCCCACCAGCCGCATCGCCGTGACCGCGCCTGCCGCGGCGCCTCGGTCGCCTTGGCCAACGGGCTCGGTGGCGCCCAGGGCTATGGGTGCGATCAGCAGGCCGAAACCGAGGCCCGCAAGTCCGAGGTGGATCGTGAGCTGGGGGTCTCCCACGCTGAGGTCCCAGGTGGTCATGAAGCCGTAGCCAATGGCCACGAGGATCAGGCCGAGCACGCTCGGGATGCGGTAGTCGATGCGCTGGCAGGCGAGCCCGCCGATCACGGCGCCGAAGGGCATCGCCACGGTCATGCGCATGAGCCTCAGTCCGCCTTCGAGCGGCGAGTGGCCTATCAAATAGGTGGTCATGATGGGAATGGTCACCATGCCGATGATCAGCGCCACGCCGACCATCAAGTGGGCGACGTTGGCCATGACGACCGTGCGGCTGCGGAACATCGAGTTGGGAAGCAGGGGACCGCGGCCGTCCGCTGGCGGTAGATAAAGGCGATCAAGGCTGCGCCTGCGAGGGCTAGGAACCCAACCATGCCCAGGTCCAGCCGATCGATGCGTGAGAGCCCGAGCGTGAGGGAAGCCAGGGCCACGGCGATGAAGAACCCGCCCACGTAGTCCAACGAGGACTTGAATCTCGGGCTCGGGCCCAGCAGCAGGAACAGGGCGATCAGGACGATCAGGCCCAGCGGTATGTTCATCCAGAACACCCAGGGCCAATCAAGGAAGCGGGCGACCAGGCCGCCCCAGAGCGGGCCGATGACGCCCCCGGCCTCCGCTGAGCCGCCCACGATGCCCAGCGCGAGACCTCGGCCACCCCGGGGGAATAGATCGCCGACCACGGCAATGGCTATCGGCAGCATCGCGCCGGCGCCCACGGCCTGGAAGACCCTGATGCCGATGAGGAACGGCAGGCTGGGCGAAAGGGCGGCCACAACCGAGCACAGCATGAAAAACACCGTGGCGATGGCGAACATGCGGCGATGGCCAAACGCGTCCGACATGCTGCCGATCAGCGGCATGGCGGCCACATAGCCCAGGAGGTAGGCGGTGATGGTCCAGGACGCGTAGTCGAGTTCGATTGGCGGGATGCGGAAATCGAACATGATGTCCGGCAGCACCGTGACCATCACCGTCTGGTCATCGGCGGCGACGAATACCCCTAAGCAAACGGGGATGAGCGCGATGTATGGGGAGACGCGGAACACGCTAGGGCCTCGCCGGCTGCCACAGCCTTCGAAGGCCGGCTAGGCACGCGCTCATGGCCTTCCCCCGGGGCCGTGCTCCGTGGACCACGGGCTCCTTAGGGCGCGGTGTCGGGGGCCTCGATCGTGACGGATTCGCCGAACCGCGACAGCTCGATCACCCGCACGACGCTCGGGTCGTCGAGGGGGCTGACTTGTCCGGCGAACCGTATCTTGGTCAGTTGGAAGCTGTCGGCTTGAATCTCGAGGTTCACGTCAACGACGGAGTCCGCCAGCGTGTCGCCGATCAGCGCCGCGAAGGCGCTGGCGGGCAGAGTCCCCGAGAGACTGAAAACATCTCCCTCGGGGCCGTCGAAGGTGGCCGAGATCGACGACATCACCGCGGCTATCCCCTCCTCGGGCCTGAAAAAGGCGACGGGAGAGTTCGCTGCCGGGACCTCTTCCCACACTCCCGTGAGCGGGTTGGTGATGTAGTGCAAGTCACCGATCTTGATGAGCTTGACCTGGATGGGGATGTCGCCGAACAGGCCGGAGAATTCGACGCTCAGCTTGTCGGGAATCTCCAGCTGGCCCTTCACCTCCTCGACCGCCAGTCCGGGCAGGAACTCGCTGCTGCCCACCTCATGCGTCAGAGCGAAATCGAACGTCTTGAGGCCGCTCATCACGGCCCCTGCGCGCTGAAGCACGTCGGCCTCGGTGAGGGGGACCGGCGTGGGCGTCGGCGTGGGGGCGGGGGTTGGCGTGGGCGTGGGGGTCGGAGCAGGGGTTGGAGTGGGGGCCGGGGTAGGCGCGGCCGCTTCGGCAGGCGCAGCCGCTTGGGTAGGCGTAGCCTCGGATTCGGAGTCGCCGCAGGCGAAAGTGGCAAGGGCCAAACAGCCCATGACGAGCAGCAGCACGCCACCGCGGGCAATGTGCCGGCGCATCCGAGGCCGCCGACCGGAGGGAACAAAGATTCGGGCGGCGGAAGTTAGCATTGGCGCCTGCCTCCAGGTTTAGCTGTGATGTCAACGGCGCAGCGGCCACGAAAGAGCTTGCCAGTTCCCAGCCAAGCGGAGCGTGCGTGCCGTTTCGTAGCGAATACTACATAAGCCACGACACTGGCGCTATCGGTCCAGTGATTCGCCGTCGGTAGCTGTTTGGGACCGTTGAGCGGCGCACCGCGCGTCATGAAGCACGCCCCAGCCCCGCATCCGCTACTTTCAGGAGACATGCACCATTGGGGCATCGGCCGATGACTAGCCCCGCCCCCATTGCGGCCCAGCTGCGCGTGGCGCTGCTGCCGGAGCTCATCGAGCCTGATCCGGCGGGCGTCTGCGCGGTGGTTGACGTGATTCGCGCCTCGACCACGCTGATCGAGCTGGCCGGGGCCGGCGATCCCGAGGTGTGGCTGGCGGCCGATCATGCGGCGGCCCGCGCGGCGGCGGCGCGCCTGGGGCCGGGCGTGCTGCTGGGCGGCGAGGAAGGTGGGCTGCGACCCGAGGGCTACGACTTCGGCAACTCGCCGCGAGAAGTTGCCGGGGGCGCCCATGCGGGCCGGCGAGTGATCTTCGTCACGACCAACGGCACCAATGCGTTGCGGCGCTGGTCGACGGCGCGGCGGACATACGTGGGCGCGTTGCGCAACCGCAGCGCCGTCGCGCGACGCCTCCTGGATGAAGCGGCGGCGGGAGGGTCGATGACGGTGGTATGCGCGGGGAAGGAGGGAACGCTGGCCCTGGACGATGTCTACACGGCGGGGGCGATCGTGGCGCGCATTCTGGAGCTGCGACCCGAGATGGAGATTGACGAAGCGGCGGTCGTTGCGCTGCGGGTGGCGCGGGCGCAGCCGGACGCGGCGGCGGCGCTGGCGGAGTCCCAGAGCGCTTTGGTGCTGGCCGGCGTGGGATTGTCTGGCGACGTTCCGTGGTGCGCCGCTATCGACGCCTCGGACGCGGTGCCGGAGCTGGGCGGAGCCGGGCGTCTGCGGCTCCTGCAGGACAGGTAACAACTCCCAGCAGGGGCAGGTTTGAAACCTGCCCCTACCCAGGGCGTGTCAATTCGGCCGCGTCGCCGTCGAGCACCTCAAGGCACTCCCGGGCGATGCGCACGTTGTAGTTGGTGCCCCGGTCCTCGGGATAGATCTGCGACGTGTTGCAGATATAGAAGCCGGGAATGGGCGAGCGATAGGCCGGTTTGCGGCGCTGGTAGCCGGCCGCGATCACCGGCTGGGCCACGGGATCGCGCGAGACCCAGGAGCGGCCGATCTGCTCGCGCGCGAAGCGTGGGAACACGCGCTGGATCGGCTCGACGAACCGGTCGATGAGGGCATCGTTGTCGATGGTGAAGAACTCATGCTCCGGCGGCAGATAGTTGCTGACGTAGAGCAGTCGCTGCCCGCCGTAGCGCTCCCGGTCGACCATGTTGGTGTGCTCGATGAGCCCCGCGAAGGGCAGGTCGCGGTCGCCGATGTTGGTCCAGTAGTACTCCGAAAGCTGGCGCTCGATCTCCATCAGCACCACGCAGGCGCCGACGTAGTGCGTGGCCGCCAGGGTGTGGGTGAAGTCGCGCCGCTCGTCGGGCAGGATGCGCCGGATGATCGGCAGGCCCACCGTCGCCACCACCGCGTCGGCGTCCACCGCCTGCCCGCCGACCCGGAGCGCCGGCGCTCCGGGCGAGCCAATGGTGATCTCCTGCACCGGGGAGCGCAGATGCAGGGCCACGCCGCGGCTGGTAATCGTGCGCGCCAGCGCGTCCACCACGACGCGGAACCCACCGCGGAAGTAGCCCAGGCGTTCGCGGCGCTTATCGGGTGTGCGAGTGCGGGCGCGGGACATGAGGCGGGCCCACATCCACGCCATGGACACGCTCTCCCAGTGGCGGTCGAACTTGGCCTCGAGGAGCGACTGGAAGATCTTCTCGAACGCTTCGCGGCCGGTATAGCGCGGCATGACCTCGGCTGCCGTCACATCCTCGAACGCGGCGTAGCCGCGACGCCGCTGCAGCAGCAACGATCCCAGCCCCAGCCGCACGCGGGCCGGCAGCGACAAGTGCCCGAAGCGCAGCAAGTCGAGCGGCGAGGTGAAGGGATGCACCCGCCCGCCCGCATAGAACCCCATCAGCGGTTCGTGCCAGAGCAGCCGTTCCGCGATGCCGAGCTCTTCGCACAGCCCGATCATGAACCGGTCGTGGGTGAACAGGTGGTGATAGAAGCGCTCGATGGGCTCGCCGCCGACGTCAACCGTTGCCAACTCGCCGCCAGGCGCGCCGCCCGCTTCGAACACCTCCACCGCATGGCCGCGCTGCTGGAGCAGGTAGGCCAGGGTGAGCCCGGTGATCCCGGCGCCGACGATGGCTACCTTCACTTGAGCATCTCGCCGACGGGCTGAATGGGCCGCACATCGTCGCGAACGTGCAACACGTAGTCAAAGCTGCCGATGGGCACCGGGGTCTGTTCTCGGAGCACGAGCCATTCCCAAAAGGTCTCTTGGGCCTTGGGGTCGTTCAGGAACTTGCCCAGGAACCCAAGGGTCCAGCCGCGATAGGCAAACTCGGGGAACCAGCGCCGCAGCGGCAGGACCTCGGAGGAATAGCCGTGAGTATCCAGGCGCAGGCGCTCCGACGTGTCTTTCTTGAGCAGCACCACCGGCGAACTCAGCGCTTCCTCCAGGGTCACTTCTTTCTCGTAGGCGACGTTCGGGTAGTTTCGCAGGTACCAGGCCAGCGGCCAGGCGAACTCGTTCTCCACCACCGCCCGCACGTAGTTCGCATCGCCGGTGACCTGGCCGGAGGCCTCTATGGCGTCGACTCCCTTCAGCGCGTCCGGCGCCGTTTGCACATACATGACGAAGTCGATGGGCACGTCTCCCCGTTCGTAGGTGGTCGGCACCCCGAAGCGCACCGTCCAGGCGAACAAACCGATCACCACCACGGCCATGGCGGCGCGCAGCATGACCGGTTGACTGGATTCCAGCCGCCGTCCGGCGTACCAGCTTGCCAGCACCAGGAAGGGCCACATCACGTGCAGCACCAGCCAAGGGGCCTTTTCTCCGAGCGTTGAGTAGATGCCCATGCCAACCACGCCCCAAAGCGCGAGCATCCAAGGTAGGGGCGTGCGCGCTGTGGACAGGCGGGTGAGCGCGAACGTGCCCACCAGCAATGCGAACGGCTCGTAGACCAGGAGAAACATCGGGTAGTAGAACCACGGCTGGTTGACGCGCTCGGACTCGTGGACCGCGGCCCAATAGTCAACCGAGTCGACGAAGGCATCGCGGAATCCCGTGAGGTTGGTGAGAAACGAGGTGTAGAACAGGAACGCGATGAGGACGAAGATGAGGAAGCCGTAGACCAAGTGCTCGGCGTCGCGGCGCAGGTGGGCCATGGCCGAGTGAATCGCGCCCACGACCGGCGAGGCCTGCCGCGACGGGCGCCGCGCCGCAGCCCACGCCACGATCCCGAAGGCGGCCAGCAGCGCCACCAGGAGCACGCCGTGGATGTAGGTGTTTTCCTTGGTGACGAACGAGAGCCCCAGCGTGACCCAGGCGATGTAGATCCAGCGCCGGCGGGGCTGGGCCATATAGCGCACCAGCGCTCCGACCACCACGAGCGTGAACAGCGCGACGTAGATGTCGTTGCGAGCGAACCGCGAGTAGTAGAGGAACGCCGTCGAGAGCGTCATGGCGGTCATGGCCAGCGGCGTGCCAATGCTGCCGAGCTCGGGGCGCAGCAAAATGAGCGCCGCCACCGTCGCCACGCCGACCGCGGCGGGGAGCAGTCGCGCGGTCACGTCGTCGTGGCCCACCGCCATGAAGAACAGCGTGTTGGTGAAGTACAGCAACGGTCCGTGATAGGCCGGGTCGTAGCGGTATTGCTTGCCGCGGGTCATCTCCACGGACTCCTTGGCGTGGATCGCCTCGTCGTGGTGGAAGGTCCGCGTGCCGAGGTCGTAGAACCGCAGGCCGGCCGCCAGTGCCAGAATCGCGAGGTACAGCAGCACTTCGCCGCGGGTCAGCCCAAAGCCGGCCGGACCGCCCAGCCAGGCCCGTATTTCGGTCGACCTCCCGGCTTCCAGGGTTTGCTCGCCGATCACGGGGCCGCCGGCACCGCAAAGACTGTGGTGCCGCCAAACTGCGCTGCCGGCTCAAGGTAGGCGCGCAAGCGAGACGCCGCGGTTTCGTCGTAGCGCGCGCGCTCGATGCGGCCGAAGACCACGTGCGTCACGTCGTACCGGCGCATGAGCCGCAGCGCTTCGGCGGCGTCCGACGTGGAATAGATACGGTCCACGGCATCGGCGCGCTCGCCGATCTCGGGGATGCTCCCGCGCCAGAGCTGCTCATGTTGGGTCCAGCCGATCACGGTCGGCACGCCCGACCAGGTTGCGATGCGTGACATCTCACTGTACGGAGTACCCGGCGCTTCCAGAACGACCGCCGCATCCCCGGCGTTTTGCGCCAACCAGCGCGCCGCCGCCAGATCGTCGGCGCGGAGCCGCTCGGCCTGCGCGAGCCCATCAAGTGTGCCGCTGACCTCACTATCGGCGGCCTTGTCGCGCAGGGCGACCGCGGAATAGCTCAACGCCAGCACGAGCAGCACCGCCAGCACGCTGGCGTACCCGGCGCGTACCACCGCCCACCCAGGGCCGCCGGCGTCCGCCAGCCGGCGCCAGGTGACGAGGAGCGCCGGCCCCGCGGCCACGGCCAGCAATGCCCAGGCCTGGTAGTGCACCTTGAACACGGTGTTCATGCGGACATACGGCGGCCCGAAGAAATCGTCAACGTGCACCAGCTCCACCACCAGCATGAGACCGAACGCCGCCCCGATCAGGACGCTCAGCGCGAAGGGCCCGAGCGCCGCTTGTCGGCGCAGCATCACCAGCGCCGCCAGGGCCAGCACGATGAGGAGGACACCCACGATCTCACCGCCGGTTGCCAATACGGTCAGCGCCGCCACGACCACGCTCGCGCCGAGCCAGACCCAGGCCGACCGCGACCCGTCCGCCAGCAAGGCGACCAGCCCGCCAACCGCGAGCAATGCCAGCAGGCCGAACACCTGCAGGAAGTGCAGCGCCAGCGTGCGCGTGGGCACGACCCCGATTCCCTCGGTGAGCAGTGCGACGTCGAGGCTGTAGGGCAGCCACGCCACCACGGCTGCCGCCACGACGAGGGCGGCGTAGGCCAACAGCCGGCCCCACGCACGTGCTCCCGGGCCGGCAAGGTGCGCCAGGAGCGCCGCTCCGATGACGAGTACCAGATACGTGGGGAGATCCCAGGCGTTGAGCCCGTAGAGGCCGCCGACCAGAAGTCCCGTCAGCAGCGTGCCGGCCCACGGCGTCCAGCCGCGGGCAGCGCCGGGCCGCCACCAGGTCGCCATGCCCTGCAGCGCCAGGCTGGCAGCCACCACGGTGAAGGGCAGCGCCATGACGTGGGGGTGGAGGTCGCCGAGGATGAACGAGAAGGCCGGGAACTCATTGATCGTCTTATCGGCCACACCGTCGACCGGCTGCCGTTCGATGACCCGCGAGGCGTTCCACCCAATGCCCTGCCAAAACCCCGTCTGGCCGCGGAATTCCTCGGTGACCACCGCGCGCGCGATCGCCAGATTGCCAGCGGCCACCCCGACGATCACCGACGCCAGCGCCGCCCGCAGCGCGCGCCGCGGCCCGGCGCCGAGCATGGATGCCAGGTCGTAGGCCGCGGAGCCGACGCCGACGACGAGCAGGGCCAGCAGCGTGGCGAGATAGGTGTTGTAGGCCACCGCGGGCGATGCGCCGGCCAGGTTCGCCAATGCCCCACCCATCGAATAGCCCAGGTAGTAGTAGTTGATCGACTCGCCCGCGAACCACGGATCAAGCGGCGGGAAGGCCGTGCTGCGCATGGTGGCGCTGAGCAGCGCCAGGTCCATGGGCTTTTCGGTGCCGACGATCTCGGGATTGAGCCAGCGCATCCCCACGCCGACGCCGTAGGCGACCAGGAGCACCGCCAGGCCGCAAGCCCAGATGCGTCGCTGCGGCCAAAGCTCGCGCAGGTCCGCCCGCGTGGCCCAGGCCAGCGCCGCGGTGGCCGCCGCGAAGACTCCGAGCGCCGCCCACGCATAGGCCTGGCCGTTGCGGAGCCAGCCCGTGAGTAGCCCGAGCCAGGCGACGTAGTGAAACAGGAAGAATCCGACGGGGGCGGCAAGCGCGAGGCCGCGGGTGGTCAGCCGGCCGAAGGCCAGGCGCGCCCAGGGCACCCCCAGCACGGCGAACGCGACCAGCGCGAGCATCCAGAGCGCCTGATCGATCGGTCCGGCCCTCCGTGCACCGGCGCACCCCTCGCGCCGCGCGCCAAGGATAGCCACGCGTCCACGGCCGGCGCGTCGCCGCCCGGCGCGGCCGTCGCCGGCGCCCCTCACTCAGGAACGGTGTTGGACCGGACACATTGGGTGGCGTAGGGTTGTGATGCACCCCAGGTGGGGTGGGGTAGGAGGAACGTATCCATGGACGACGCAACCCGCCGCTTGGTCAATCGCTGGAAGTCAATTGAGGGCCACGCGCGCGGCGTCGAGCGCATGCTCGCGGACGAGGCGTACTGCATCGACATCCTCAAGCAGACGCTGGCGATTCAGGGCGCCATCGAGAAGGTCAACGCCGCGATTTTGGATCGCCACCTCCACACCTGCGTCACCGCCGCGATCCGGAGCGACGACCCCGACGAGCGCGAGCGCGTGATCCGCGAGCTGCTCGACGTCGTAAAGGGGACGGGGCACCTGCGTCGCGTCGCCTCCACGGGCGAGGTCCTGGAAAGCGTCGCTGAGACGCTTGCCAGCGGCGGACGGGTCCCACAGCCCGCAGCAGCGGCGGGGTCCGCATGACCATCGCCGCGCCCGCGCGCGATGCAACCGCGGTCACGCTGCCCATCGATGGAATGTCCTGCGCCTCGTGCGTTGGACGCGTCGAGGAGGTGTTGTCAGGCATCGACGGGGTCGCGGCAGCGACGGTGAACCTCGCGTCCGAGACGGCCACGGCCGAGTTCAATCCGGCCCGGACGGACGCCGCGGCGCTCGCGGCGGCGGTGGAAGCGGCGGGCTATGCGGTGCCGACGAGCGAGACACGGCTCCAAATCGCGGGGATGGACTGCGCCTCGTGCGTACCGGGGGTCGAGCGCGCGCTGCGGGCGGTGCCCGGCGTGCTGGAGGTCTCGATCAACTTCGCCACGGGACGCGCACAGGTGCGCGCGACGCGGGGACTGGTTCCGCGCGGCGACCTCAACGCCGCGGTCGAGGCGGCGGGATTCCGGGTGGTCGATGCAGCGGCAGCGTCCGCCACGGATCAGCCGGAAGGCGCTACGTGGCACGCGACGCGTCGCCGCGAGCAGCGGCTGCTGGGCTGGCAGGCCGCCGCGGCCCTGAGCCTGGGCCTGCTGGCGCTGTGGGCGGGCGCGACCTACATCCCCGGTCTCTGGCGGCCCGAAGTCTTCGCGAATCCGGTGGTGCAACTGGCGCTGGCGACGCCGGTGCAATTCGTGCTCGGCTGGCGCTTCTACCGGGGAGCGTGGACAGCCTTGCGCCGCGGCGGCGCCGACATGAACACGTTGATCGCCGTCGGAACCAGCGCGGCCTACGGCTCCAGCCTCGTGCTCACGCTCTGGCCCTCGCTCCTGGCCGACAGCGCCGCCCTGCATCACTACGACACAGCCATGATCATCATCGGCCTGGTGCTGCTGGGGCGTTGGATAGAGGCGCGGGCCAAGGGTCAAGCCTCGGCCGCCATCGAGCGGCTGATGAGCTTGCGGCCGGCAACGGCGCTGGTCGAGCGCAACGGTGAGCGCGTCGAGGTTCCGCTCGCCAGCGTGCACGTTGGCGACATCGTCCACGTGTCGCCGGGAGCCAAGATCCCGGTCGACGGAGAAGTCCTCGACGGCGCGTCGGCAGTGGACGAATCGATGATCACGGGCGAGAGCGTGCCGGTCGAGAAATCCGCCGGCGATACCGTCGTCGGGGCGACTTTGAACACCACGGGCCGGCTGCGCGTTCGCACGACGGCGGTGGATCACGAATCCGTGCTCGCGCAGATCATCCGCCTAGTCGAGCAGGCCCAGACCACCAAGGCGCCGATGCAGCGGCTCGCGGATCGGGTAGCCGGCCGGTTTGTGCCCGTGGTGATTCTGATCGCGCTGACCACATTGGCGGTCTGGGCCGCCGTCGGTCCCGATCCCAAGGCGGCCCATGCCCTGGTGAGCCTCGTGGCGGTGCTGGTGGTCGCCTGCCCCTGCGCGCTTGGGCTGGCCACGCCGCTGGCCATCATGGTTGGGACCGGTCGGGGCGCCGAGCATGGGGTGCTGATTCGCAGCGGCGAGGCGCTCGAAGCGGCCGGCAATATCGACACGGTGCTGCTCGACAAGACCGGCACGGTGACCCAGGGGGAGCCGGAGCTGGTCGACCTGCTGCCGCGCCACGGGCAGCCGGGGTCCGAGTTGCTGCGGCTGGCGGCGGCCGCCGAGGCGGACTCGGAGCATCCACTCGGCCGCGCCATCGTGCGGGGCGCGCAGGCACGGGGCGTCGCGATCCCACGGGCCACGGAGTTTCACTCGGTTACGGGCGGCGGGGTGCAGGCCGTCGTGGAGGAGCGGGCGGTGATCGTCGGCACGGCGGAACTGCTGATGCAGGCCGGCGTGCCGCTGGGCGCCGATGAGGCCGCGGCCACGGCGCTGGCCGCGCAGGGTCGCACCCCGCTGTACGCGGCGATCGACGGGCAGCTTGCCGGCGTACTGGCGGTGGCCGACACGGTGCGGCCCGAGGCGGCCGACACGGTTGCCGCGCTGCGCCGCCTGGGGCTGCGCGTGGTGATGCTCACGGGGGATCGACCGGAGACGGCGCGGGCCGTGGCGCGGGCGGTTGGGATCGACGAGGTCCGCGCCCGAGTGCGACCCGACGACAAGGCGGCGGTTGTGCGCGAGCTGCAAGCGCATGGCGCCGCCGTGGTGATGGCGGGCGACGGCATCAACGACGCGCCCGCGCTGGCCCAAGCGGATCTGGGCATTGCCATGGGGGCCGGCGCCGACATCGCCAAGGCGGCCGGGGACATCACGCTGGTGCGCAGCGACCTTCGCGGCGTGCTCACGGCCATCCACCTGAGCCGTCGCACCGTGCGCACGATCAAGCAAAACCTGGCATGGGCGTTTGGCTACAACATCCTGCTCATTCCGATAGCCGCCGGCGTGTTCTTTCCCGTGCTGGGCGTGCAACTCGACCCCATGCTGGCCGCGGGTGCAATGGCCTTGGAGTCGCTTTCGGTGGTGGGGAACTCGCTGCGCCTGCGGAGGTTTCGCGCCGGCGACGATTGACGGCCCGGATGCCCGTGCTTGACGTTAGTTCGTCGGCGATTCCACCTGGGCGCGCTGCCGCGCTAGCACCAATCCGCCACATCGGGAAGCGACTCCGGACACGTCGACAACGGATCGCCGTTCCGGATCTCTTGGCCGGGGAGATGCAATTGGTCACGGAGATTCACGCTCTGGAGACCGGCGCCGTGGATTTCGCGCGCCAGGCGCGGCAGGGCGGCCAGGTCACTCTTCAGGGCGTGCATGAGCAAGATCGCCCCAGGCGTGAAATGGTCGGACAGGTTGCCGAGGACAAAATCCTGGGCCCGGACACTCGTGTCCCACGGACGGAGCCAGCCCTTGGAATCGGCCGACCACATGGCGATGTGGAGCCCCGCGGCCTGCGAGAGCCGCGCCAATCGCCGCTGCGCGTGCGGGATGCCCGCGCCCAGCGGCGGCCGCATGAACCGCTGCGGTATTCATAGCCCAACGCGGCATTGAGCTGACGGCCCGCCTCGTTGAGCTCCCAGCGAATGCGGGCATCGCTCATTTCCGGCAGCGGCAGGTGCCATTGGGTGTGGTTCTCGATTGAATGCCCCTCGATGATGGCGCGGCGCCAGAGCGCCGGGCTCTTCTGCAGCTCCGCGCCGACAGGAAAGAGGGTGATCTTGATGCGCTCGTCCCGCGCAATGTCAAGGGCCCGGCCGGTCAATTCCGGATCCCAGCAGTCGTCAACGGTGATGAATACGTACGGCTGCGTGGGGTCGCCGTGACGGATCACCGGCGGCGCCTCCATCGGATATACCGGCAGCGCGCGTGGCACGAACGGGGTCTTGGGAAAGTAGTCCGTCGCCTGCAGATAGCGCGGCACGGGGACCAACTCGGCGTTCTCGGGCCCACCGCCCTCCGGCAGGGTGATTACGGCGTTGTCGAATCGTTGCAGCGTCACACCGTGCCCGCGCACCGGCGGCGTCGCCGGCGCGCCCAGGACGGGCCAGTTGCCCAAGGCGTCGTAGGCGGCCGCAAACTCGCCGCTTACCCCCAAATTCGCGGTCGCGCGGCCGTTCAACGCCGCGGGGATCCCGTGCTCTGATTCGAGGAGATCGTCGAAGCCACGCTGGCTCGCCAGCTTGAGCAGCGGCGCCGGCCGGACGGACCGCGTGACCGGCGACACGTGCAGCACGACACGCCCGAATGCCTGGCAGAGCGAACCGCTTGGCCCATCCCGAAACCTCGTGCTGATGGCCGCGCCCGCGACGGCGCTGCCGCCAAGCGAGGTGTAGGTCGACGCGAACTGGGCTTGGCGATCGTCTGCGACGACAAAGCCACGATCGGCGCGATGGTCCGACACGAAGACCAGCCACGGCCCGCGCTGCTGGGACACCAACTTCGCCGGCCCCACGTTGAGCGCGCTGCCAAGCATGGCCCCAGCGCCAAGCTGGAATACCTGCCGCCGCGGCAGCTTGAGCGGCTGATGAGGGTCGCCAGCGCCGGGTAGGCGAGCGAGCGTCATTCGGGTCAACCGTGACAATAGGGACGGTCATCTTACAGGCCGGAACGGCCGTATGGAACTACTCTTTTTCTTGTGATTCCAGGAGGCAGGCGCTCCCCGCGACTCCGCAAAGGCATCAGCGATTGAGCGCGTCCGACGGCGCGCCTCCTACGATGAGCCGGTTCGGATCACCTCGTGTACCGCCCGTGCCGCCGTCGTCGCTGAAGCGAGCCTTGAACCCTATGCCGGCGTTCGTGGCGCGCGCGCTGCTCGAATGCGGGCTCATGGAGGCCTACCACAAGCGGCCGCCGTATCAGCGCAACGACTACCTGGGCTGGATCGATCGGGCCACGCGCGAGCCGACCAAGCGGCGCCGGCTGGCGCAAATGCTGGACGAACTCCAGCCGGGCGACCGCTACATGAAGATGGTCCGGCGCCCTTCGACGCAGGGGCGCTAGTCGCGCCGAACCGCCCGGCGGGCGGGACGACCGGCAGGGCTGGCCGGGGCGTCGCTACGCGGGTCGGCCGCCGGCCAGGCGCCGTTCGAAGCGGACGCGCCCGTCCACGCCGGCGAGGCGCTGGAGCGCCTCTGAAGCCGAACCCTCACGCTCCACGTAGCCCGCGCGGTCGTAGAAGTCACGTGCGGTCGCGTTGCTCGTCGGCACGTAGAGGCTGCACGCCGGCGCGTGCGTCTCGGCATGCCGGTACACCGTTTGGAGCAAGGCGTGGGCCACGCCATTGCCCCGGTGCTTCGGCGCAACCGCCAGACTAGGAATGAACCAATGGTCCGGCGGGACCGCGGGACTGGCGCGCATCAGGGCGCGGATACGCGGGATCAGCTTCAGCAGCCCCCAAAGCCCATAGGCGCGCCAATAGCCCCACAGAGTGGCTCGACGCCGCTGGGCAAGCACCGTCCAGGGTGCGTGGGAAACCAAGCCCACGACCTCGCCGTCAATCTCGGCCAGCGTGGTGATGTCATAGCTCCATAGGGTGTCCTGGTGCTGAAACAGCCGCTCGAAGTACGGTGAGGCGCCGGCAGCGCCCAGGCCGAATACCGCATGGAGGTGGAAGCCGCAAGCTCCGGGGTCAACGCCTCACGCAGCAGCGCCGCGGCCGAGCGCCGGTCCTCCGGCCGGGCGTCACGCAGCAGCAGCCGGCCGTGGGCCGGCCTGCCTCGGTCTTTCGCGGGGCTAGCGTTCGCCACGCGAAGCGATCCGCTCACAATGGTCCTCCCTGGATGCGCTATTCGCACCAGCCCATTGGATACTCGCAGGAGCCAATTGAGCGCTCCGTGCAGCGCTCGTGCAGATTGTATGCACTTGGCAGATAACTCGTGGGTACCATGGCACGCCCGCGCTGCGTGGAGAACCCCATGACTGAGCCCGTGAATCGGCGTTTCGTCCTCGCCAGCCGGCCCTATGGCATACCCACGGCCGAGAGCTTTCGGCTGGAGACGACCCCCATTCCCGAGCCGGGCGACGGCGAGGCGCTGGTGCGCACGCTCTGGCTCTCGGTGGACCCCTACATGCGCTGGGCCATTCGCGGGGCACGGACCAATGTCGGCGAAGTCGTGACCGCCGAGGTCGTAGGCGAGGTGGCGGCGACGGCGTCTCCGGCGGTGGCCGTCGGGCAGATCGTGGTGGGGCGCATCGGGTGGCAGGCCTACGGAACTTTGGCGGCTGACCAACTGCGCGTCATCGATCCGGCGATCGCCCCTATCCAAACCGGTGTCGGCATTCTGGGAATGCCCGGGCTCACGGCCTATTTCGGACTGCTCGAGGTTGGCCGGCCGCGCCCCGGCGAGACCGTGCTCGTGTCGGGCGCCGCCGGGGCGGTTGGCTCAGCCGTTGGCCAGATCGCCGCCATCAAGGGATGTCGCGTGGTGGGCATTGCCGGTACCGAGGCCAAGTGCCGCCACCTGACGCAGGACCTTGGCTTCGACGCGGCGATCAACTACCGCACCGACGACCTGGCCACCGCGCTCAAGCGCACTTGTCCGGACGGCGTGGACGTGTATTTCGACAACGTGGGCGGTCGCGTTCTGGACGCGGTTCTGCAGCACTTGCGCATGTACGCCCGCATCGTGCTGTGCGGCTTCATTTCGCAGTACAACCTCGAGGAGCCTGAGGTGGCGCCGCGCCATTCGGTCCCGCTGGCCCTTGCCTGCGCCCGCATGGAGGGCTTTTTCGCCAACGACTACTTCGACCGCCAAGACCCGGCCTTGCGGGAGCTGGCGGGCTGGATCGAGGAGGGACGCCTGAAGTACCGCGAGGACATCGTCGAGGGGCTGGAAAACGCCCCGGCGGCCTTCCTGCGCCTGTTCACGGGCGCAAATATCGGCAAGGTGCTGGTCAAGGTCGCTGACGCGTCGGTGGCGGCAACGTAGACGCCAGGCCGCCGGAGCGGGTGCGCTGGAGCTTCGAGCGCACGGTTCACCAGTTCGCGGTGCACTGGGCCGGCGCCTTTCTGGGCGTGTTGCTCACGGCGCTGCTGCTGGACCCCTATGTCCGGCTGCCGGAGACCGGCTCGCTGTCGTATTGGGCGACGGCGGCAGCCTTCTCCGCGGTGCTGGCGGCGTTGAACGTCTATGTGCGTCCGCTGATGTACCTGGCCACGCTTCCGCTCACCTGTTGCTTCATGGTGGCGACGCTGGGGTTGGGACACTTCCTGGTAGGGGCGTTCATGTTCTGGCTGGCCGGGCAGATCATCCCGCCGATTTACGTCGAGAGCTTTGGCTGGGCGCTGCTGGGAGCGCTCATCACCGCGGCTATCTCGACGAGCGTTTCGTGGCTCGTGTTTCGGCAAGGGCCGGGACAGGCCGGTGGGGCGCCGCCGCAGCAGGGTTCTGGAGGTGGGCCGACAGCCTAGGGTTCTTGCGTTTGGGAGCAGCTGTGCGGTGGTGTCGTCCGAATCCAAACGGCGGAGAGCCCGGTCCCGCGGCGGAGATCGAGAGTTCTAGATTCCTCGCTGCGCTCGGAATGACAGGGTGCTTCGCTCGGACTGACAGGTTGGGCGCGGCGGGCTAGTTCAGCGCCGAGCCGAAGGCTCTGAGGGATTCGCGCAGGGAGCCGGCCGTGGCGGCCACGGCGGTTGGCTCATAGCCGCAGTGGGCCATGCAGTTGTCGCAGCGCGGGTCGCGGCCCCGGCCGTACGAATCCCAATCCGTGGTCTCAATTAGTTCCTTATAGGTGGCGACGTAGCCGTCCGCCATCAGGTAACAGGGACGCTGCCAGCCAAAGATGGAGTAGCTGGGAATGCCCCAGGCGGTGCAGTCGTAGTCGACCTTGCCTTCCAAGAAATCGAGGAAGAGGGGGCTGTGATTGAGCCGCCAGCGCTTGCGCCCGCCGCCGCGAAACGCTTCGCGGAAGAGCCGCTGCGTCTGCTCCACCGGCAGGAAGTGCTCCTGGTCGGGCGCCTTCTCATAGGCATAGCCGGGGGAGATCATCATGTGGTCCACTTCCAGCTCGTCGTTGAGGAAGTCGAGGACTGCGCGCACGTTGTCGGGCGTGTCGTGGGTGAAGAAGGTGGTGTTGGTGGTGACGCGAAAGCCGGCGTGTTTGGCCGCCTTGATGGCTTCCACCGCCTTGTCGAACACGCCGTCCTGACACACCGACTCGTCGTGCCGCTCGCGCAAGCCGTCGATGTGGATGGCGAAGGCGAAGTAGGGCGACGGGGTGAAGAGCGAGAGCTTGCGCTCGAGCAGCAGGGCATTGGTGCAGAGATAAACGAACTTCCGCCGCCGCACGAGCTCGTCGGCGATCTTGTGAATCTCCGGATGCACCAGCGGCTCGCCGCCGGCGATGGAGACCATGGGCGCGCCGCATTCCTCGACGGCGGTCACGGCCTGCTCGACGGGCATGCGCTTGCGCAGCGTTTCCACCGGATGCTGGATCTTGCCGCAGCCGGCGCAGGCCAGATTGCAGGCATACAGCGGCTCGAGCTCGACGATCAGCGGAAACTTTTCGCGCCGCCGTAGCCGCTGCGCCATCAAATAGCGCGCAACGGTGATCGTTTGTCGCAGGGGTACGCCCATGCCTACGCCTCGTGTCCCAGGGTCAGCACGTGAAAGCTACGACGTTCCATGCGCGCCGTCCAGCGCGAAGCGCGTGTGCCGTCCAGCGTGCCACCCGTTCACGTAGCGGCCGAGAGCCGTGACCGGGAAGATCAGTCGGTAGAGGTGATAGTTGATGTAGAAGGCGCCTGGGAAGCCGGTGCCCGTATATAGGGGCTCGTCCCAGGAGCCGTCTTCGCGCTGGGTGTCGACCAGGTAGGCGACGCCGCGGCGCGTCACGGACCCGTCGTCGCCGGCCGCCACGAGCGCGAGCAGGGCCCACGCGGTCTGCGAGGCGGTGCTGGCGCCCCGGCCGGACCAGGCCGCGGGGTCGTCGTAGGACCGCAGGTCTTCACCCCAGCCGCCATCGGGGTTCTGGCGCGCGGCCAGCCAATGCACGGCGCGCCGGATGGCCGGATCGTCGGGCGAGACGCCCGCGGCGATCAGCGCCGGCACCGCCGCGCCGGTGCCGTAGATGTAGTTGGCGCCCCAGCGTCCAAACCATGAGCCGTCAGGCTCCTGCTCGGCCCGCAGCCACGCGATGCCCCGCTGGACCCGCGCGTTGTAGGACTTGCCTTCGAGGGCCAGCATCTCGATCGCATGGGCCGTCACGTCGGCGCTGGGCGGGTCGATGACCTCGCCGAAGTCGCAGAAGGCCGGCGCGCGGCACAGCGTGCGGGTGTTGTCGGCATCGAAGGCCGCCCAGCCGCCGTCGACGCATTGCATGCCCAGCGTCCAGGCGACGCCGCGGTCGATCGCGCCCTTGACCGCGGGCACATCGACGCGGCGCAGGGCCAGGATGACCTCGGCGGTGTCGTCGACGTCCGGGTAGTTGCGGTTCTCGTACTCGAACGCCCAGCCGCCGGGGTGGAGATAGGGGCGGCGCACCGCCCAGTCGCCTTTCTGGGACACTTCTTCGCCGACCAGCCAGGCCCCGGCGCGCTGTAGGGCCGGGGCGTCGGACGGCACGCCCGCATCGGCCAGCGCCACCAGCGCCAGCGCCGTATCCCAGACGGGCGACTGACAGGCCTCGAGGCGACGCACGCCGCCGTCCCAAATCGTGAACCGCTCGAGGCCCTCCAGCGCGTGCTTGATGACGGGCTGGGTCATGCCATAGCCGCGCAGGCGCAGGGCGATGATGGAGTAGACCCACGGGGGCTGGATGCCGCCCCAGGAGCCGTCGGCCTCTTGCCGCCGCATGACCCACGATTCCGCGCGGTGCAGGGCGGCGTCGCGGAGCCAGCCGAGCGGCCGCCGCTCATAGAGCCGCAGCGCTCGGTCAATCCAGGTGAACCACCCTTGCCACGTGCGCAGCGAGGCGCTGGTCCGCGGAGTCACGCCTGTTCGCAGCTCGTCGATGCTGAATTTCGCGGGCTTGACCGGGCGGTAGGCGCGCACGATGCTGAGCGCCACGATCGTCTGCCGGGCCCAGCAGCCAAAGTCGTAGATGTTCATGGGCACCCAGCTGGGCAGGAAGATCATCTCGGGCGGAATGGCCGGCAGCTGATCCCAATCCCACCAGCCGTGCAGCGCCAGCCACATGCGGGTGAAGACGCGGGTGGCCTCGAGCCCGCCCTGGTCTACGATCCAGGCGGCGGCCCGCTGCATGTGATCGGCGTCGGGGGCGTCGCCCGCCAAGCGCAGGGCCACATATGCCTCGACCGTGGTCGAGAGGTCGCCGGGACCCTCGTGGAAGTTGGCCCAGGTGCCGTCGTCCCGCTGCCGCTGCCGGATCCAGGCCGCGGTCGCGCGCAAGACTTCGGGCTCGAGGATTTCCAGAAACTCGCGCAGGAACAGGTCCTCGGCCTCGATGGTCACGTTGGTGCCAAGCTCGCCCCGCCAAACGCCCTGAGCGTCTTGCTCTCCGAGCAGCCGGTTGGAGGCACGCTCCAGCGCGGCGCGCGCCTGCTCGCGAGCGTCGCTGGGCTCCGCCGCGTGCGTGGGGCCAGGGCGGGAGCTGGACGCGGCGTCCGGGACACGTCTAATCACGAAACGACACCGCTCCTTGTCGTAGCGGAGACTCCGCCGCTCGCCGAATATATCAACGTGCGGCGCCTGCCTCCGGGTGGGTGCGGGTTACGCCGCGACCGGCGACGACAGGCCCAGCGCCCTGAACGCCAGTTCCCCGGCGCGGTTGCCGCTGCGCACGGCGCCCTCCATGGTGGCGGGCCAACCGGTGTCGGTCCACGCGCCGGCCAAATACACGTTGGGAAGGCGAGTTCGGGGTCCCGGTCGCCGCGCCAGGCTGCCCGGGGCCTGCCGGAAGGTGGCCTGGTGCTCGCGGGTGACGTAGAAGCCGCGCACCTGCGCCTCGCGCGCGCAAGGGAACACGCGCGCCAGCTCGGCGACGAACTGCTCGCGCAAGGTCTCGGTGGGGACTTGCGCGAAGTCGACGGCACCCGAAAGCGAGACGGCCAGCGCCTGGCCCTCGGAGAGCCCGGCGGCCTCGGTGCGGTCGAACACCCACTGCACGGGCGTGCCCACGCCGGCCGCGAATGGATAGGGCATCACCGGCCGGTCGTAGATCACGTGCAAGTTCACGATCGGCACGGCCCCCAAGTCGGCGAAGCGCGCCGCGTCCGGATCGGCGGCCGACGGCACGAGGCGCGCCGCCTGCGGGTGGGGCACTGCCAGCACCACGGTGTCGGCGGCCAGGTCGTCGCCCTGCCGCCGCACGCGCAACTCGCCTCCCGGCTCGACGCACACCTCCGAGACGGCAACCCCGAGTTGCACGTCCACGCCCGCCGCCCGCAGGGCACGCAACCCCTGGTCGCCGTGCGCGCGGCCCAGGGTGGTGGTGGTGTAGCCCATGTCGGCCGCCGACCGATCACTCAGCAGACCCACCTTGAAGACCATGGCCGCAAGGCTCAGCGAGGCCTCTGCCGACGGCAGGTTCACCGTCGGCAGCACGATCAGGTCCCACAGCGCCTCGACGGCGCCGTCCGACTGGCCGCGGCGACGCAGCCAGCGCCCGAAAGTCTGGTCGTCGAGCGAAGCGTCCCGCAGATCGAGGCGCATCAGCCCAACCAAGGCGCGCGCCAGCTGCAAGCGCTCGACGAGCGAGAGATGCCGGTACGTTCCCAGGCTGCGGGCAAGGTGCAGTGGGGCCGGCAAACCGCCGCGCTTGATCCAGGCCACGCCGCGCCCCGGATGGATCACCGGGATTGCCAGGCGGCGCTGCATGGTGACCATGCCCGCGGCGCCGATGCGCTCGATGAAGGCACGGTAGGCCGTACAGCAGCGCAGGTGCACGTGCTGCCCGTTGTCGAGCCACAGTCCGTCGCGCTGGAACGAATAGGTGGCGCCGCCCAGGCGCCGGCGCGCCTCGAGCAGCGTCACGCGCGCCCCGGCGTCGGCGCAGGTCAGCGCCGCCGCACATCCCGCAAGTCCGCCGCCGATCACGACGACGTGGCGGCTCATCCGCGAAGCAAGCTCCACAGCGCGACGCGCACCTTAGTCCCGGTGGACAGCGATATCCGCCCGCGGGTCACGGCGGCCGGGTCCTGCTCGATGCGCCGCAGCACCTGCCGGTAGATGCCGGCCATGGCGGCGGCGCAAGCCGTGCTGCGCCAATCCAGCAACGGCAGCAACTGCAGGCCCACGTCGAACTGCCGCGCGGCGCGCTGGGCCTGAAATCGCATGAGCGCGGCGAATGCCGGCGTCGGCGTGAGCGGCGGGCGCAGCTCGCACGCGAATGCCTTCAGGTCCTCACGCGGCAGGTAGACGCGGCCCTGGGCCAGGTCCTCCCGCACGTCGCGCAGGATGTTGGTCAGTTGCAGCGCGACGCCCAACTCGTCGGCCAGCGGCTCCGCGCGCGCCATGTCACGTGACTCAAACACGCCCAGGGAGAGCCGCCCGATGCTGCCGGCGACCCGGCGGCAGTAGACCACCAGGTCGTCGAAGGTCTCGTAGGTTTCGCCGCGCACGTCCATCTCCACGCCGTCGATGAGGTCCCCGAACGCGGCCTGCGGAATCGGGAAGCGGCTGGAGGCGTGGCGCAGCGCCGTGATGACCGGGTCCGGGGCGCCGTTGCCAGCGGGCTCAAGCCGCTGGCGCGCCGCTGCGAGCGCGGCCGCCTTGGCCGGCGGCGGCAGGCCGCCGTCGCCGATGTCGTCGATCTGTCGCGCGAAGGCGTAGACGGCGCTGAGCGCGCGTCGCTTGGGCGGCGGCAGGAGACGAATGCCGTAGTGGAAGTTCGCGGCGCGCGTGCGCGTGATCTGCTCGCAGACGTCGTAGGCGGCGTGGACCTCCACGGCCTACCAGCTCATCCAGAGGCGCGCGACGGCGCGCACCGCGCGCGCCTTGTGGCGCAGCGTCGGGCGCGGGGCGCGGCCGAGCACGTCGTAGTCGGCGTCGCGGATCGCCTGCAGGGCGGCCCGCCCGCCTTCGGTAAAGGCCGCGATGGCCAAGCCAAAGGTGCCGGGCACCAGCCGGGTCAACGGCGCGCCGCGGTCCAGGTATGCCTCGGCGCGGTCGACCTCGAACGCCATCAGCTGTCGGAACTCGGGCGTGGCCACGGCCAACCCAAAGTCCTCGGGTCGGCAGTCGAAGCGCTCCAGGTCCTCGCGCGGCACGTAGACGCGGCCGTTGGCGTAGTCCTCGGCGATGTCCTGCCAGTGCTCGACAAGTTGCAAGCCGGTGCAGATCTGGTCCGACAGCCAGACGCGCTCGGGCGTGGCCGCGTCGAAGACATGGAGGACGAGGCGGCCCACGGGATTGGCCGAAAGCTCGCAGTAGCCGGCGAGCTCCTCGACCGTTTCGTAGGCATGGACGGTTTGGTCCTGGCGGTTGGCCCGGATGAGGCGGCGGAAAGGCTCGTCGGGGATGTCGGCGGCGCGGACGGTGGCGACCAGTCGACGCATGATCGGATGCGCCGGCACCCGCTCGGCGTAGATGGCCGACACCTCGTCGTCCAGCCAATCCAGCAGGGCCAACCGATCGCCCTCGGCCGCGTCGCCCAACTCGTCCACCAGCCGGGCGAATCCGTAGATGGCGAGCAGATGGCGCCGCACGCCCTCTGGCAGCAGCCAAAGGGCAACGGGAAAGTTCTCGCCGGAGGCGCGCGCCATCACGGCGTCCCGACCCGGCACGGCGGCCGGGATCGGGGGCGCGGGCTGAGGGGCGGCATTGACACTTGACATGGCGGCTCCGCCCGCCGCGCCCGGCACGTGCGGCGCGGCCTGGATGCTGAACTGTGCCCGGGACGCAATTCTACGCGCGGCCGGCACGGGGCAGCCGGGAGTGATCCGGCGTGAGCGTCTACCGCCCCGCCGGACCTATACTCGACGCGCGATCGGGCGCTGCGCGGGAGGGCATGACGTGCGCATTGCCATCAACGGGTTCGGGCGGATCGGCCGTCAAGCGTTCCGCGCGCTGCTGGAGCGGCAGCCGCAGGCCGAGGTCGTGGGGATCAATGAGCTGGTGGACCTCGAGACGCTGGCCCACCTGCTGCGCTACGACAGTAACTATGGCCGCTTTCCAGGAGAGGTGGCCGTGGACGGCACGGACCTCGTCGTCAACGGGCACCGGATTCCGACCACCGCCCAGCGCGAGTGGGACCGGCTGCCGTGGGGCGATCTGGGCGTGCAACTCGTCATCGAGGCCACGGGCGTGGGCACCGAGCGCGAGCGCGCCGCGCTGCATCTGGACGCTGGGGCCGAGCGGGTGCTGATCACGGCGCCCGCCCAGGGTGCCGACCTGACCATCGTCATGGGGGTCAACCACGACCGCTACGACCCCGCCGCCCATCGCGTCGTGAGCAACGCCTCGTGCACCACCAACGGCCTGGCGCCGCCGCTGGACACGCTGCACCGCGCCTTTGGGGTGCGCAAGGGCCTGATGTCCACGGTGCATGCCTACACCGCGTCCCAAGCGCTGGTTGACGGCCCCGCAGGGGACATTCGCGAGGCCCGCTCGGCGGCGATGAGCATCGTCCCACCTCGACCGGAGCCGCCAAGGCCATCGGGCAGGTGATCCCCGAGCTCGACGGCCGCATGCACGGCGCGGCCTACCGCGTGCCGGTGCCCACGGTGTCCATTGTCGAGTTCGTGGCGCACCTGGAGCGTTCGGCGAGCGAGGCGGATGTCGATGACGCGCTGCGCGAAGCGGCCGCCGGACGGCTGCAGGGCATCATGGCCATCAATGACGACCCGCTGGTGTCGGTGGACCTGCGCGGCGACCCGCACTCGTCGATCGTCGAGGCCGACAGCACCATGGTCATCGGCGACGACCTGGTCAAGGTCGCCGCGTGGTACGACAACGAGTGGGGCTATGCCTGCCGCGTGGCCGACGCAGCGGCGCTGGTTGCCGCCGGGACGCCAGCGGCGGCCGCCGTCTAGCCCAATCGCCTAGTGGCGTCCGTCGCCGATCGGTCCGCCGCATGAAGCGCGGTCTGGCTGACCTTGACGTCGGCGGCCGGCGCGTCTTCGTCCGCGCCGACTTCAACGTGCCGCTCGACGGAAATGCGGTTCGCGACGACTCGCGCATTCGAGCCTCGCTGCCAACCATTCGTGACCTGCGCGACCGCGGCGCGCGGGTGGTGCTGGCCTCGCACCTTGGTCGACCGCGAGGAACCGCGCGCCCGGAGCTTTCGCTGGCGCCGGTCGCGGAGCACCTAGCGCGGCGCCTGGGCGTTTCGGTGCCGCTGGCTCCCGACAGCGTGGGTCCCGAGATCGAACAGATGACGCGCGAGCTCGCCGACGGGGAGGTGGTGCTGTTGGAGAACGTGCGCTTCCATCCCGGCGAGGAGGCCAACGACCCGGACCACGTGCGCGCGCTGGCGCGGTTGGCCGACTGCTACGTCAACGACGCGTTCGGCACGGCGCACCGGGCGCACGCCAGCACCACCGGGCTGGCCCAGGTTCTGCCCGCCGCCGCCGGGCACCTGATGCTGGCCGAGCTGCGGGCGCTGGACCCCATCGTGCACGGCCCACCGCGTCCGTTTGCGGCCATCGTGGGCGGCGCCAAGATCAGCGACAAAATTGCGCTGCTCGAACGGCTGGCGGCCACGGCGGACCTGCTGATCCTGGGGGGAGCGATGGCCAACACGTTCCTGGCGGCGGACGGCGTTGCCATTGGACGGTCGCGGGCGGAGAGCGCCGCCGACGTAGTTGCCCGCGTTCGCACGGCCGCCGCCGCGGCCGGCTGCCGGCTGGTGCTGCCGGTTGACGCGGTCGTGGCGACCGAGGCCGCCGCCGATGCTTCACCGAGCACTGTGTCGCTGGACGCGGTGCCGCCCGAGGCGATGATCCTGGATATCGGTCGCGCTTCTCTGGCGGCCTACGCCGAGGCGCTGGCGGGCGCACGGACCGTCCTGTGGAACGGGCCGGTCGGCGTGTACGAGCTGGCGCCGTTCGCCGGCGGGACGCTGGGCCTGGCGCGGCTTCTCGCCGATTTACCCGCCGAGGTGGTCGTGGCGGGCGGCGACGCGGTCGCGGCCGCTCAGGCGTCAGGCCGCGCGGGGGACTTCGCCCATTTGAGCACCGGCGGTGGGGCCACGCTCGAGCTCATCGAAGGCGGCGAGCTGCCAGGCGTGGCGGCGCTGCCGGAGGCCTGAGCCGCGACCGACAAACGGGACCCTTCGGCCCGGTGGCTCCTACTCCGGCAGCCAGGTGCGGTCCAGCAGGATGCGAGCTTCGCCGACGCGCCGGGTGACGGCGCGGGCGTCTAGATGCTCCAGGAAGGCCAGGACGTATTTGCGGCTGGTGCCCAGCTGGTCGCGAAGTTGGCTCACCGTTACCTGCTCACTTGCGGCGAAGGCCTCCCCAATGGCCTGCCGCCAGCGCGCATAGCCCGCCCGGGTCAGGCCAAACGTCGGGGTGATGCGCACCAGGTCTCCCGCAGCGGTCAGGGCATCCAGGAGACCTGCTGGCGCGCCCTGCGCGCGCGCCAGCGCGGGCAGATCGGGCGGTGCGAAGCCACCCTGATCGAGCGCGGCCAATAGACGGGCAGCTTCCGGTCCGTGCGGCGGCGCTGTGTGTCCCGGTGGGAGGACCCGCCCACCCTCAAGGACGAGTTCCCCGTCGGCCGCCAGGCCTTCGAGCAGCGCGGCGACGAGGGGCGCGGGGGCTCTCAGTTGCTGGGGCAGCGCGGCCCGCGACAGGCCGGCGGCAGCACCTGGCTGCCCGTCACGCGGCGCCAGAAGCGCGCGAATGCGCTCCAAAAGGGCTTCGACGGCGGCGGTCGAAGCCACGTAGCCGCCGATGACGCTGAGCCCGCCTTCGCTTTCGGCTCGATCCACGCTTGCCGTCACGTCTTCCAGGCTCAACTCCGTGCGGCGGGCGATCTCGGCCGGTGTCAGGGGTCCGGCGGCCTCCACCGCAGCCGCGACCAGCTCGGCCGGCGCGGCGCGCCGCGCGCGTTCCAGGGCCTCGAGCGCCTCAGGGTGGCCGCGTGGCACGTGGCGGGCCGCCGCGCGCACGATCTCACCGCCGCCGATGGTCATGGGCGGCGAGAGCCGCCGGATCACATAGGGATCGCCCTTGCGAATGGCGACCGCCTCGCCAAGCCGCCACTGGACCCAGCCGGAAGCGCCCGGCTGCACGGGATCGGTCTCCAGATAGCGCACGGCCGCGACCACCTCGGCGGTGCCCGAATGCCACGAGACGCGCTCGCCCGGCTTTAGCGCACGGGGCGCCGACGGCAGCAGACGCAGCGTCGCGTCCACCCGGCGCGTCTCGGTGACGGCGCCCGGCGCGGCCACAACCGTGCCGCGCGGGATGTCCGCGGGCGCGACGCCGCCGAGATTCACCGCCACGCGCCGTCCCGGCCAGGCGCGCTGCGCCGCCGCGCGATGCGTCTGCAAGCCCCGCACGCGCGACCGAGTCCCGCCTGGATAGAGGTGGACGACGTTCCCCACGTCCAGCGGCCCGCCCCCCAACGTGCCGGTCACCACGGTGCCAAAGCCGCGTTGGGTGAAGGCCCGGTCCACCGGCAGTCGCGGTCCGCCCGTCTGCGGCCTGGATCGCTGCCGCGCCAGGGTCTCGTCCAGCGTATCCAGGAGGGCGCCCAGCCCATGGCCGTCCCGCGCCGAGACGGGGACGATGGGCGCGCCCGCCAGCGAGCTGGCCGCCAGGGCCTCGCGGACCTCCTGTTCGACGAGGTCCAGCCACTCCTCGTCCACGAGGTCCGTCTTGGCGAGCGCGACCACGCCGCGGTCGATGCCCAGCAGCGTCACGATGTCGAGGTGCTCGCGCGTCTGCGGCATCACGCCCTCGTCGGCGGCCACCACGAACAGACAGGCGTCGATCCCGCCCACGCCGGCCAGCATGTTGTGAATGAATCGCTCATGCCCCGGCACGTCCACCAAGCTCACGGAGCGCCCGCTGGGCAGCGTGAGCCAGGCGAAACCCAGGTCGATGGTCATGCCCCGCGCCTTCTCTTCGGCGAGACGATCCGGATCGATGCCGGTCAGTGCGTGCACCAGGGTCGACTTGCCGTGATCGACGTGTCCCGCCGTGCCCACCGTCGCCGCCAGCGGCGCCTCGGCTTCGGTCGTCACGCCGGGGCCGGAAGATCACCGCCCGTGGCGCGCGCAGCGACGGCCAGCAGCGGCGCGGGATCGACGTCGACGAGACCGTCACCCAAGACCAGGTTGTCGATCAGGCGCACGCCTTCGACCCACGCAGCCACGAGCAGCACCACGGCGCCGGCCTCGGAAGTCAGCTCCTCCAGCGTGCGGGGGTCGCGCGCGACCGCGTAATCGACGTTCACGCTCGGCTCGGTGTCCAACTCCCGAAGCATCGCCTGCTCCAGACGCGCCGCCTGCCGCTCACCGCCTTGCCAGGCTCCGGCGCCGGCCGTCATCGCGCGGTGGAGCACCCGAGCCGCCCGGCGTGCCGCGGCCGTCAGCCGCACGTTGCGCGTGCCCAGCGCCAGGCCCGCGTCGTCGCGCACGGTGCCGACCACGCGCACATCCACGCCGAGCGCGAGATCATCCACCATCTGCCGCACCACACGCGTTTGTTGCCAATCCTTCTGTCCGAAGTAGGTGCGCTCAGGGCGCGTGAGGTTGAGCAGCAGAGCGACCACGGTGGCGACGCCGTCGAAGTGCCCCGGCCGGCTGGCGCCTTCGAGCACGGCGCTGAGGGCCGGTAGGCAAACCTGGGTGGCAAACCCCGGCCGGTAGATCTCATGGGCCGGTGGAACGAATGCCACGTCCACGCCCTCGGCGGCAAACCGCCGCAGATCGGCGGCCTCGTCGCCGGGGTAGGTCGCGGCGCCCTGCTCGGTCTCGAATTGGCTCGGATTCACGAAGAGCGTGGCCACGACCGACGCGCATTCGCGGCGCGCGGCGCGCAGCAGGGCGGAATGGCCGTCGTGCAGGCCGCCCATCGTGAGCACGGCGCCGACGGGATCGGGCAGCCGGGCGCGCGCCGCCGCCAACTCGGCCCGGGTGCGCGCGACGATCACACCGCGCCCCGGCGGTTGTTCCGGTCATGGCCGCGCTCCATACTGCCAATCATGGCACTTGAAGCTGAGGCGCCGGTCGCGCTGACGGCTGCGGAAATTGCGGCGGCGCTGGCGCGGGACATGCCGGCCAGCCGCATCCACACCAGCGGCCTCGGAGGGTTGGCTGTGGACGGGGTTGAGCCGTCCGTGGTTGTCCGGCCGGCGCATCCGGACGAGGCAGCCGCCGTGGTCGCCCGCTGCGACGAACTCGGCGCCGCGGTGGTGCCGCGCGGCGGCGGCTCGCAGATGGCCCTGGGAAACATTCCCGAACGCGTGGACGTGGTGCTCGACACCACCGCGCTCGATGCAATCGTGGCCTATACGCCTGCCGACCTGACGCTTGGCGTCCAAGCCGGTATCACCCTGGCGGCCTTGCAGGCGCGCTTAGGCGAGGAGGGGCAGCATTTGCCCCTCGACCCGCCATTCGCGGCATCCGCCACGCTGGGCGGCCTCATGGCCACCAACACGTCCGGCCCGCGCCGGGTGGCCTCCGGCTCGTTCCGCGACCTGGTGATCGGCGCGGAGACGGCGGGACCCGACGGCACCATCACCAAATCCGGCGGCATGGTGGTCAAGAACGTCACCGGCTATGACCTGCACAAGGGCCACATCGGCGCGCTGGGCACGCTGGGCCTGATTACCCGCGTGAACCTCAAGGTGGCGCCGTTGCCGACGAATGAGCGCACGGCGGTCCATGGCTACGCGTCGGCGCTCGCCGCGGGGGGCGCCGTTGGGGCGATCGTGAGCTTGCCGGTGGCGCCCACGGCGGTCGACCTCGTGGATCGCCGCCTCGTCGTCACCGCCGACGTGCCGGACCGGCCCTGGTTGCTGGCGGTGCGCTTCGCCGGCACGGAGGCCGGAGTGGCCGCGCAACTGGCCATGGTCCACGAGGCGCTCGCCTCGAATGGCGCCGCCCCCAACATCCTGGAGGGCCTGGCTCAGCGCGACTTCTGGCGCGATGCGGTGAGCGTGGCGGAACCGCCCCAAGACGGCTCGCCGTATACCGTGTGCCGCATGAGCGCCCTCTCATCGCAGCTTCCGTCGCTGCTCGGGTCGGCGGCCGAAATCGCCGCGGAGCACGGTCTGGAGTGGCGTGCGGAGGCGCACGCCGTGAGCGGCGTAGGTCGGGTGCGCTGGACGGGCGGCGACGCCGACGCGGTCCGCCGCGCGGTGAACGACTTGCGCGGCGCCGCCGAGATGTTTTCCGCGCCTGTCGTCGTCGAGGCAGCTCCCCCAGACGTCAAGCGCTGCCTTGACGTCTGGGGCACGGACCCGTCCAACGCGGCGCATGCGCTCGCGGGCGCGCTGCGGACGGCCTTCGATCCCAATCGCACGCTCAACCCCGGGCGCTTTCTTTCAGATGCCGCATGAGCGTGGCCGCGCCGCGGGTCGGCTTTAGCGAGCACGACGCGCCCGATCCCGCCACCATCGCCACCTGCGTGCACTGCGGCCTGTGCCTCAACGAGTGCCCCACCTACCGCGTGCTGCGGCTGGAGATGGACTCGCCGCGCGGGCGCATTCAGCTCACGAAGGCCGTGTCCGACGGCCACATGTCTCTCACCAGCCCGACCTTTCTGAAGCACACCTTCCGCTGTCTGGACTGCCGCGCCTGTGAGACGGCCTGTCCCTCGGGCGTCAAATACGGCGAGATCATCGAGGATGTGCGGGCGCAGACGGTGCAGGCCGGGCTGCTGCCGCGGGCGCGCCGCATCGCCGACCTGGTGCTGCGGCACGTCTTCACCCGACCGCGGGCGCTGCGACTGCTGGGGCAGGGCTTGCGGCTGTACCAGCGCAGCGGCCTGCAGTGGCTGGTGCGCCGCAGCCGGGTGCTGCAGGCGCTGGCGCCGCCGCTGGCACGGCTCGACGAGATGTCGCCGCCGATGTCCGCGCGATTCCTACAGGCCAGCGATGTGCGCTTCGTGCCCGCCGAGGGCGAGCGCCGTCACCGGGTGGCCTTTCTCACCGGCTGCATCATGTCGCTGTCGCTCGCCGAGGCGCACCGCGCCTCGCTGCGGGTGCTGGCGCGCGCCGGCTGCGACGTTCATATCCCGGAGCACCAGCAATGCTGCGGCGCGCTGCACGTGCACGGGGGCGCGCGCGCGACGGCGCGCGGCCTGGCCCGCCGCAACATCGACGCCTTCGAGGCGGACACCTACGACGCCATCGTCGTCAATTCCGCCGGCTGTGGCTCGACCTTGAAGGAATACGGCCACCTGCTCGCGGACGATCCCGGCTACCGCGATCGGGCGCGGGCGTTTGTCGCCAAGGTCCGGGACTTCTCGGAGTTCCTGGCGGAGATCGAGGCGCCCGGCGGCGGTGGCGCGGTCGAGCGCGAGGTGATCTACCAGGACGCGTGCCACCTGGTGCATGCCCAGGGCATCACGCAGCAGCCCCGCGACCTGATCGGTGGCATTCCGGGCGTCACGCTGGTCGAGACGGCCAACCCCACGGTCTGCTGCGGCGCCGCGGGCCTCTACAGCGCCACCGACACCGAGGTGTCGCTACAGATCCTGGACGAAAAGCTCGACACTATCGCGGCCACCGGCGCCCGCACCATCGTGTCGGGCAACCCCGGTTGCATCCTGCACCTGCGCACCGGCGCGCGGCGACGCGGCCTCGATCTCGAGGTCCTGCACCTCGCCGAGTTCCTGGACACGGCCTACGCCACGGAGTGACGGACCGGTCGCCGTGTCGACGGGTGTCAGCCCGCGAGCGCCTCGCTGACCAGCGGGTAAAGCTCACTGGGCTTGGCGTGTCGCTTCAACGCGCGCTTGGAGAACACCAGTTGGTCGTTAACCATCACCTCGAACACGCCACCGCCGGAGGGGATCAGCGTCCACTCCGCCACGTCCTTCGCGAACTCGGTCAAAATCTCCTCCGTCGCACGGACGGCTCTGGGGAGATAGTTTCATTGGCTGCAGTATTCGATGGAGACTCGGGCGCCATGCGACATGTTGCACTCCCGTTGGCTGGGCTCACGGCTCGTACGTACGGTTTCATCGTCGCACGACGCGCGGCCAGCGCGCACGCCGGGAACTAGGGATGCGGCTGGGACGGCTGCGCCGATCGAAGCATGCGTCCGTGGATGCGGGCGCGGCGCCCACGCGCCGCCGCTTCGGCGGCGGTCTGCGGCGTTGGTTCGACCGCGGCGGCCTGGCCGACGGCGACTGGGAGGACCTCGAGGAGCTGCTGATCCAGGCCGATCTCGGCCCCGAGCTGTCGCTGGAGCTCGTCGAAGGGCTGCGAGAGGCCGTGCAAGAGGCAGGAATCAAGGAGCCCGAGGCCGCCCGGGCGCTGCTGAGCGAACGCCTGACCGCCGAATTGGGCAGCGCCGAGCGCGCGTTCGCCGCCGGCGAGCCGCCGCAGGTCGTGCTGGTGGTGGGGGTGAACGGCGCGGGCAAGACGACCTCCATCGCCAAGCTGGCGACGCTGCTCAAGAGCCACGGGTATTCCGTGCTGCTGGCGGCGGCCGACACCTACCGCGCCGGGGCCATCGACCAACTCCGCATCTGGGGCGACCGCATCGAGGCCCCGGTGGTGGCGCATCAGCCGGGCAGCGATCCGGGGGCGGTGGTCTACGACGCCCTGGACGCGGCCAAGGCGCGTAGCGTGGACTACGTCATCGCCGACACCGCGGGTCGCCAGCACACGAATCTCAACCTGATGAACGAGCTGACCAAGGTGCGCCGCGTCGCCGCGCGGCAGGTGCCCGGCGCGCCGCATGAGGTGCTGCTGGTGCTGGACGCCTTGACCGGGCAAAACGGCCTGCGCCAAGCTCAGGCGTTTCGCGACGCAGTGGAAGTGACCGGCGTGATCGTCTCCAAACTCGATAGCTCGGCCAAAGGCGGCGTGGCGTTCGCCGTGACCCGCGCGCTCGGCGTGCCGATCAAGTTCATCGGGACCGGCGAGCGGCCGGAGGATTTTGCGGTGTTCGATCCAGAGGAATTCGCCGCCGCGGTGCTCGCGAGCGACGGCGGCACGGAGCGCGTCGCATGAAGGGCGTCATCCTGGCCGGCGGCACCGGATCGCGCCTCGATCCCCTGACGCGCGTGACGAATAAGCAGCTGCTGCCCGTCTACGACAAGCCGATGATCTACTACCCCATCGAGACGCTGGTAAACGCCGGGGTCACCGAGATTTTGATCGTGACCAGCGGCTCGAGCGCCGGGGACTTCCTGCAGCTCCTGGGCAACGGCCGCGAATTCGGCATCGACAACCTGGGCTACACCTACCAGGAGGGCGCCGGCGGCATTGCGGAAGCCATCGGACTCGCCGAGCCGTTCGTGGGCCGCGACCGCATGCTGGTCATCCTGGGCGACAACATCATCGGCGGCAACATCGTCGAAGCCGCGCGCCGGTTCGAGGCCCAGCCGTCCGGGGCCAAGGTGCTGCTCACCGAGGTCCAGAATCCCCAGGCCTACGGCGTGGTGGAGCTCGACGGCGAGCGCATCGTGCAGTTCATCGAGAAGCCCGAGGATCCGCCGTCGAATCTGGCGGTGACGGGCATCTACTTTTACGACGAGAACGCCTTTGACCTGGTGCGCCAGCTCGACCGATCGGCCCGCGGTGAGCTCGAAGTCACTGACCTCAACAACGCCTACCTCGCGCGGGGCGAGATGACCCATGACCTGCTGGAGGGGTATTGGGCCGACTGCGGGGAGTCCATCGACCACTACCTCCAAGCCTGCAACCTGGTGGCCGAGCAGGGCGCCAACCGGATCGACCGGTAGTGACGCCCGACCGGCGCCGACCGCTCGTGGCCGGCAACTGGAAGATGCACACGACGCCGCAGTCGGCCGTCGAGTTGGCCCGCGCCATCATCCGCGCGGGTCCGCCGGACGGGGTCGATCTGGTGCTCTGCCCGCCCGCCATCGCCGTGACCGACGTCGCGCGAGCCGTGGTCGGCACGCAGGTGCGGGTGGGCGCGCAGAACATGCACTGGGCCGACGCCGGGGCGTTCACCGGCGAGATCTCTGCCCCGATGCTGGCCGGCGTGGCGGAGGTGGTGATCGTGGGCCACTCGGAGCGGCGCGCCGACTTTGGCGAAACCGACGAGATGGTGAACCGCAAGCTACGGGCAGCCCTCGCCGGCGGCCTCATCCCGATTGTCTGCGTGGGCGAGACCGAGTCCGTGCGCGACGCCGGCGGGGCGCGGGAGACCATTACGGCGCAAGTGCGGGCCGCCCTCGATGGGATCGATCCGGCCGCGACCGAGCCGCTGGTGCTGGCCTACGAGCCTGTCTGGGCCATCGGCACGGGGCGCACGGCATCCCCTGCGCAGGCCGCGGAAGCCATCGGCTGGGCCCGCGAGGCGCTGGGCCAGGCGCTGGACGCCGCGGCGGCGCAGCGCACGCGCGTGCTCTACGGCGGCAGCGTGTCACCGGCCAACGCGCGCGACCTTCTGGCACAGGAGGGTGTGGACGGGGCGCTGGTGGGCGGCGCCAGCCTCAAGGCGGCGGACTTCATCGCCATCGCCCGCAGCGCCGCAGCCTCTTAGTTGACGTTCCCTCGCGGCAGCCGGGGCAGCCAGCGGCCGACCTGTTGCGTGTACGCCGCATATTCCTCGCCGAACTCGCGCGCGAGGCGCGGCTCTTCGTGGAAGCGGATGAACAGCGAGTACAGGACGAACAGACCCGCGGCATACGCGAGAAGCACTGCCGTTCCGAAGAGGGCGGCCCACCCGGCGATCAGCGTCAGCATCGCGATGTACAGGGGGTTGCGCGAGTAGCGGTAGATCCCTCGGACCACAAGCCGCTTTGGCGCGTCGATTGGGGCGGGAGTTCCCTTTCCGAGCACCGCGAAGTCCCACACGGCGCGCACATAGAGCGCAACTCCCAGCGCGAAGAGACACACGGCCAGCCCGAGCCATGCCCCGCCGGCGACTGTCCGGTCACCCCCGAGCAGGAGCGGCACGAGCACCGCAACCGCGCCCGGCACGACCAGGGTGAACAACGCGATCTTCAGGAAGAGCTTCATGCGGCTTTGGCCTTCTCCATCAGGGCTTCGGAGGCCATCCGCGCCTCAGGCCGGACGCGGATTCGACCAGGCGACGCGCCCCTCGGTGTCCTCGACCTCCACGCGGATATAGCGCTCGGGGTAGGCCGGTGATTCTCGCCGCTCGAAGGTGGCCTCGGTGAGAAGGTCGCCGCCGTCCGCATGCCGGCTGGTTCCGCCCGCCCGCGCGGTAATCAAGGTCACGCGGCGTGCCGGCGAGCAGCGCACCCGCACGTGGGTGGCGCTGATCTGCACGTCGTGCAGCTCCGGACCCGTCGAGGCGTAGAAGTGCCCCGCGCGCATGGCCTCGAGCAAGCCGCGTTGGCTGAAGTCGGTGGTGCGCACCATCACCCAGCCCCGGCCCTCCTCATTGAGAAACCAGTGCGTATCGTCGGTGGCAAAGCCCCAGGTGATGCCCAGCGTGTCGCCGTAGTCGTCCCAATGGACCGACGAAATGCCCTTGGCCCGGTCGCGGTCGCAGATGGAGTTGAAGACCTCCATCCCCACGAAGCCTTCCAGCTCGCTCATGTCGGCGGCGGTCTGCCCGAGCCAGTAGGGATGCCCCAGGATCGCCAGCCCCCCGTCGGCGTTGATGCGGTCGATGGCCTCCTGCGGGCCCCACGTGTCGTCGGACCGCTCGAAGCTGTGCATCCCCAGCCCGACAATGTGGTAGTTGATGCCCAACCACGGATCGGGACCGTGCATCTCCATGCCCGGGATGGTGATGAAGTCGTCGGTGGTCAGCGCCGAAGTGTCGCTCAGCACCCGGTGGTCGGTGAGGGCCATGAAGTCGTAGCCGTGTCGCGGTACCAGTTCACGGCATCTTCGGGGGACTTCCGCCCGTCGGAGTTCGTGGAATGCGTGTGCAGGTTGCCGCGATACCAGCGACCCTCGACCGCGAATGGGTTGCCCGCGTGCTCGTCAGTGGTCATGCGCTTGCACGCCTTCCGTTCGTCACGAATGCATGGTCGCTACACTATTGAGCCCACTCCGCCCGCCGCGTCAACGGCCGCGACAAGCCCATGCAGAGAGTCTTCCTGGCGCCCATCACGCCCTTAGGCCTGTCGCCGACCACGAGGTCCGAGGTACGGGTAAATGCTGCGCACGTCTCGATACCATCCGCAGATAAATCCAGGATCATACAAAGCCTTACACGGCTCGAACACGCATAGGATTTGGGGATCGGAGAACTTGACCGAAGTCGAAAAGCGTGACAGCGATAGCGATCGTGGAGACTGGCATCATCGAGGGCCTCTACGAGCTCGACCGCGGCCTCACGCAGACCCTTGTGACGCACGGGTTTGCACGGGACACCATCGACCGCGCTGGCGAATCGGTCCCTGATTCGACGCTCAGCATGCTGCGTGACCATCTCCGTGGTCTGGACTTCATCATGGACTACATCGGTGAAACCCAACGCGATCTTACTAGCGCCTATATCCGCCAGCTCCACGCACTAGTCACGAGCCTCGCAAAGACTTCCACGGCCGTCGATCAGTTTGGAAGTGAAGTTGAACTGAAGTTGCTGGAGCACGGCGTCTACAAGCAGCAGCCAAAATCCTACTACATCGGGGGTGGAATCCACGAATACGCGCCGGTGGAGCAGGTGGCCTCGCAAATGGACGAGTTGTCCGCCTGTTGGCGAGATCGACGAACAGCATGCGGTCGTCAAGGCCGCCTGGCTGCACCATCGCTTCGTCCAGATCCATCCCTTCCAGGACGGCAACGGACGCGTCGCTCGGCTCCTGGCGTCCATGGTGCTCATCAAGGCGGCTACTTCCCTCTGCACATCCGCCGCGAGGACCGACCAGGTGTACCTACATTGACGCCCTCCAGCAGGCCGACGCCGGGCAACTCGAACCGTTCATCAAGCTGATGAGCCAGCGCTTGCGTGAGGACCTGTGGCGCCGTGTCCGACGCCGCCAAGGCGGCCGCGAGCAGATGCCCGCCGCCGAGCCGCCTCGCACCGCGATGTCGCCGCCCTCGTCGCCGCGCGGCGGCAGCGCCATCGGGCCGAAGTCCTCGAGCAGCGCCGCCAGGTCAACCAAGTCGCCGAAGACCTGCTCCCGCAGATGACCGCCGCCATCGAGACCCGACTCGGCGAGGCGAAAACGAATTCGATGCGCTGCGCGTGCCCTTCTCTGGCGCGTCGATTCCGGCGGCGCCCACGATGACCGTGGGCACTGGTGGCAACACCAAATCGTGCAAACCGCGCGCAGGCTCGACTATTGGGCCAATAATCAGAGAACAAGTACTGGATCAGATCAGACCTTACGTTAGACGAAGACCGACGCTGCTCAATGGTCGTCTCACTGCATCATTATGGCTTATCCTGTTCCGGGATCATGGCAGTTTCCGCGTTCGCAGAAGCGTTCATCGGTCCTCGCCGACGATGACGATCCGACCAGCATCACGTGGATCGCGAACTCGTGCACTGTATCGACTCGGAGTTCACCTTTCACCGAAGCCGACGCCGGCGAGCAGCTGCGCCGCGACCTTGAGTCATGGCTCGACGACGCCCTGGCGGTCACCCTGCGCATCCTCGGATGCCGCCCGCCGGCTGATCCTCGCCGGCCCCCACATGCCATCCGTGTAGGGGCGTCCCTCGTGGGCGCCCGGACCGCGGGAGAGGGTTAGCTGAGGGGGATATCTTCACCGCCCGCACGCCGCCCCCTACGCCACCACCGCGGCGGCGTGACGCTTGGCGATCTCACCGTCCAGGTGCTCGCAGCCGTCGATGAAGTAGTTGCGGAACCGCACCAGCGCCGGGTACTCGGTGAACTCCGCCGTCGTCAGGCCGTCGTCGTCGTAAGCCGTGCGGAAGCGCGGAATCTTCGCCCGCAGTTCCGCGATGTCGGCGGGATCGTCGGTCGCGTGGATGCGGTCGACAACCGGCCCGTCCTCTTCGATCAAGTCGTCGAAGGTGGCCCAGTTCATCGTCACGTGCGCGTCGCCGCCCACGAACTCGGTGTAGTGATGCGTGCCGCGCACGCCGCCGCCGAGGAAGATCGTGCGGAAGCCGCGCTCCTTGATCACCCGGTACTGCTTGCGCGCCACGATCGAGCCGGCCATGCGCAACAGCTCCGGCGCGACGTCGACCTCGTTCTCCGCGACCCAGTCGTGCAGGTCGTCGTCGAGGACGCCGGTGATGTGCGTGATGAAGAACGGCGGCGTGTTGCCGGTGGCGTCCGCGGCCTGCTCGTAGGTCTCGCACATCGCCACGGCCTGCGACACGGCGAAGCACTCCGTGGCGCACATGGGGATGTTGAGGCCCACCAGCCGCCGCATGGCCTCCATGCCCGACTCGATGACCGGGATCTTGGCGAGATAGTTCGGCGCCACCTCGCGGTGCCGCAGCGCGGCGTCCACGATCAGGCCGGGGTCCTCGTCGAGGCGGGGATCGTCCTGCATGGTCACGAAGCCCCAAGCGCCGCCGCTGGACTCCCACTGCGGCAGGAAGCCTTCCATGAACCGCCGCGAGATGCGCTGATATATCTCGTCGGCGGCCCGATAGGGGTCGGACTCGACGGCCGACACCTCGTCGATGATCGGCTTGACGTACTCCGGCTCGCGCTTGAGCAGGACCGAGCCGTAGGTCGGATTCGTGGTCCCCGAAACCGCCCCGGCGCCTACCGACGCGCACAGATCAAACGCGGTGGGGTTGTTGACCCAAACCCTGGTGTCTGTCTCGCGTTGCACGCGGTGGAAATAGCCCTCTCGCATCGTCGCCTCCGGCCGATCGATCCCGCTCGGCGCACGGGAAGGTCCCAGGCGTGCCGCTGCGCGCGCCACGCCTCCCGCCTGGATGCCAGGATATCCGATGGCGCCTCAGCGGTTGACGCGCGGACGCCGGCGGCGCACCGTGAGGGGGCTTCGCTCCGTGTGAGGGGGCCGCATGGCTGAGCCGCTGACTTCGCCGGGCGAGGCGCCCGTCGAGCTCTCCGCCGATCACCTGGCCGCCATCGAGCGGCCACGGCGCATCGTCGTCCACTTCGACGTGATCATGGGCGACGGCGCCAACTTCCCCATCAAGGACATTGACGACCTGCTGGCCTTCAAGTTCGAGTGGGCCGACGACCCCGCCCTGCGCCTCGACAGCATGTGGTGGGACTGGAACGAGGGGCATCAGGCGCCCTTTCCCAGCCGCACCCAGGTCCTGATCGACGCTCCCGGCTTCCGCCGCTGGGCGGACGACGGCATCAACATCATGCGCACGTTCCTGGAGGCATCCCAGGATCGCGGGCTCGAGAACTTCTATCTCTACCGCATCAACGGCTCCGACAACGACCTCGGTCCCGTGAGCCCGATTCCCATGAAAGAGCAGCACCCGGAGCTGCTCATAAACACCTGGAACGCCAACGGGTATTGGAACTTCGCCTTCGACGAGGTCCACGACTACAAGCTCGGCATCCTGCGCGAGGTCGCCGAGGACTACGACTACGACGGCATCACGCTCGATTTCGCCCGCATTCCGCTGGTGCTGCCCTGGGGACGGCAGTGGGAGCTGCGGGACCGGCTGACGGCCTTCATGCGCAAGGTGCGCCGCATGACCCTCGACGTCGCCGAAGCCCGCGGCCGCCCGCTGCTGCTGGCCGTGCGCGTGCCCGAGAACCTCATGGGCTGCCACTTCGACGGCATCGACATCGAAACCTGGGCGCGCGAGCTGCTGGTCGACCTCATGGTCATCGGCTGCCGCTCGTTCGACGTGGATATCGCCGCGTTCCGCCGCATCACGGCCGGGACGCCCATCAAGCTCTACCCGGCCATCGACGACCATCACTCCTCGGACGGCTACATGTGGCCGCCGGTCGAGGTGTTCCGCGGCGTGTTCGCCAACTGGTTCCACCAGGGCGCCGACGGCGTGCAGACCTTCAACTGGGAGCACAGCTCGCTGGAGTCGGCCGAGCGCATTGGGCTGAAGGCCCTGAACTGGCCGGCGGCGGAGGCGCAGCGCACGGCCTACATCGAACTCGCCGAACCCGACGGCTTCCACCGCAAGGACAAGACCTTCGTCGTCCAACGGCGCGGCGGCGGCCACGGCCCCATCGTCATCCCCAACCCCGAAGCCTGGTACACGCCGCGCAACATGTATTTCAACAGCAACATGTTCGCCCCACTTCCCGCCCCGCTGGCCTGGGACGGCGCCGCCGACACCTTGCTGACGCTCAACGTGGCGGACGATCTGGCGGGCGAGGCCGAGCACCTGGCCGGCGTGGACGTACGCGTGCTGCTCTCCGACCCGTCCGCCAGTGCGCTACCCGACGACGAGCGTCTCGACCCCGTGGAGATCGCCCAAATCGGTCACCCCGACCGCAGCTTGATGAACGATCCCCCCGCCCGCGCCATCGCCAATCGTGTGGAGGTCCGCCTTAACAACCTTCGGCTAGGCCCACCAACCGTTCAGGACGGCTGGCTGGTCTATCCGGCCCGGCCGGAGCAGTTTGCGGTGGGGGAGAATCTCGTGGGGGTACGGCTCTCCCGCGGCACGCCCGGACCGCAGCCCGTGCAAATCGAGAAGCTCGAAGCGCACGTGCGCTATCGGAACCCCAGCGGCTAGTTGGAGAAGGAGGCAGCTCGCATGGCAGTCAGCAGCGTGGCCCACGTGGGATTCACCGTGGCGGACTTGGACCGCTCCGTCGCGTTCTACAGCGCCCTGCTCGGCCAGGGCCCCCATTTCCGCCGCCGTTACGCCGAGCCCTACATCAGCGAGATCATCGGCTACCCCGACTGCAGCCTTGAGATCGCGCTGTTCCGTTTGCCGGGCACCGAGGTCGAGCTGGAGTTGCTGCGCTACTTCGAGCCGCCGCCGGGCCGCGTCGATCTTGAGACCTACAACGCCGGCAACGCGCACCTGTGCCTCACCGTGGACGACTGGGACGCGGCCGTCGCGCGGCTGAAGGAGCTCGGTGCGTCGTTCCACCGCGACGCGCCCGTCCGGCAGACGGCCGGCGAGTTTGAAGGCAGCGGGACTCTCTACCTGCGCGATCCCGACGGCATCACGATCGAGATCGACATCCCCGCGCCGGCGGCGGCCGCGTCGTGAAGGACCGGAGACGTGGCAGCCTGGCTGTGACGATATACTCGGATTCCTCGGGCTGCCGTCAGAGGCCACGTGCCGCTGGCAGCTTGCCGAAAGGTTCCTCATGACGCCGGAGTTAATTGGGATTTTGAGCGTGGGTGCGGCGCAAGCCGCGCTGGCCCTAACGCTCTGGCGGCATCTGGGCGGTCGGATCGACCGGCTCGAAGACCGTTTCGAGGCTCGTTTCGAGGCCCTCGAGGCCCGGATCGACACGCTGAGCGAGCGCGTGGCGCGGATCGAAGGTGTGATCGAAGGACTATTCGCGGGCATGAACGGCCGTCGGACACCGAAGGACAAAGAAGCGGCAGCCTAGTGTGTAGCCGCGTGGCCGCACCCGTCCCGGGCTGAGCATCGTCGGACTGGGCTGCTAGGTACCGGGCTCTGTTCCCGTATCAACCGCTGGCAACTTCATGCGATAGCGCACGAGCGGCACGCCGTCCCAGTCTTCCCACCCAATGACGACCCCGTCGGTACACCATCCCTGCGCCTCGTAGAACGCTCGCGACGCCTCGCTTTCCGCCAGAGTCCAGAGCGTCGCGGTGTCGTAGCCGTCGGCGGTCAGTCCCTCGACGGCGGCGTGCAGCAACCGCCGGCCGGCGCCTCGCCGCCAATGCGCCGGATGTACGTAGAGCCCCCGCACCTCGCCCACGCGGGCCGCGTCCTGGTCCTCGTCGCGCGTGGTGCCAAATCCCACGAATCCGATCACCGCGCGATTGCACACCGCGATGATGAACCGTTGGCCGGCGGACTCCGCCGGCGCCAGATGCTCGCGAAAGCGGTCGGCTCGCTGCTCGACCCGCAACGCGTCGAGGCGTTCGTCCGGAACGATCCCGCGAAACGCGGCCTGCCAGGCGCACACGTGGACTTCCGCGATCGTCGCGGCGTCCGCCACCGTGGCCGCGCGCAGGCGCACGTCATCCGCCGGCGTCGTCACTCCTGCCGCGCCTCCTACATCCACATCCGTCGGTTGAGAACCGTGGTCTCCGTCGCCATGGTCTCCGCCGATTCGTCGCCGGGGAAGCCGGTGGTGTAGAGCTGGTAGTAGAGCCCGCCGGCTTCCAGCAGCTCGTCGTGGGCGCCGCGCTCCACGATTTGCCCGTCGTGGAACACCAGAATCAGGTCCGCCCCCCGCACCGTGGCGAGGCGGTGCGCGATGACGAACGACGTGCGCCCCGCCATCAGGCGGTCGAGTCCTCGCTCGATGATCCGCTCGGTATGCGCGTCCACGCTTGACGTGGCCTCGTCCAGGATCAGCAGGCGCGGGTCCGCCAGCAGCGCTCGCGCGAAGCAGATGAGCTGCCGTTGCCCCACCGAGAGCCGCGCCCCGCGCTCGCGCACGTCCGTGTCGTAGCCGTCGGTCAGCCGTTCGATGAACTCGTGCGCCCCCACGGCCTCCGCCGCCTGCTTGATCTCTTCGTCGGTGGCGTAGGGCCGCGCGAACGCGATGTTCTCGCGAATCGTGCCGGAAAAAAGATAGCTGTCCTGCGGCACGATCCCCATCTGACCCCGCAGCGAGTCCTGCGTAACCGTGTCCAGCGGCACACCGTCGATGCGGATCTCGCCCCGGCCCGGCTCGAAGAAGCGCGCCAGCAGGTTCACCGTCGTCGTCTTGCCGGCCCCCGTCGGGCCCACCAGGGCCACGCGCTGCCCGGCCGCGGCGGCGAACGAGATGTCGTGCAGCACGTCCGTGCCGTTGTAGCCAAACGTCACCCCGTCGAACTCGACGCGGCCCTCTATTCGCGGCAGCGCGCCGGCGTCCGGCCGGTCCTCCACCTCCAGCGGCTCGTCGATCAACTCGAAGATCTTCTCGCCCGCCGCCATGGTTGACTGCAGCTGGTTGTAGAAGCGCGAGAGCTGCTGGATGGGCCCAAAGAACCGCGCGATCAGCGCGATGAAGGCCACCAACGCCCCGATCTGCATCTCGCCGTTGATCACGAACATCCCGCCCACCACGATCACCAGGGCCGTCGCCAGCGCCGATATCGTGTCGACGACGGGGATGAAGGCGGACACGATGGCCCCGGCGCGCACGCTCGCGTCCACGTTCCGCCGATTGGTTCGCTCGAACGCCGCCGCGTTGCGGTCCTCGCGCACGAACGACTGCGCCGTGCGCACCCCGTCGATGCTCTCCTGCAAGTCGCCGTACACGTTGCCCACGGTCGAGCGCACCTGGCGGAACGCCGCCCGCGCCCAGCGGCTGAAGAACCGGCTCGCCAGCCACATCAGCGGCAGCACCGCCAGGCTCACCAGCGCCAGCCGCCAATCCAGCCCAAACATCATTCCCACGATGATCAGCAGCATCGCCACATCGCCCACCAGCGACGTCACCCCGAGCGTCACGAACTCGCTGATCACGTCCACGTCGTTGGTGATGCGAGACATCACCGCCCCCAGCGGATGCCGGCCGAAATAGGAGATCGACAGCCGCTGCAGCTTGGCGAACATGTCGTTGCGCAGCTGCCACAAGCTCGCCTGCCCGATGGCCGCCGTGAGCAGCACCTGGAAGTAGTTGAGCCCCCACATCAGCCCGAGCGTCGCGATGTACACCAGCCCCACCACGGCCAGCAGCTCGCCGTTGCCCTGCGTCGTGTCGCAGAACTGCGCCCCTGGCTGCGCCTCTTGCTGCACCTCTGGCTGCACCCCGCCGCAGATCGCGTCGTCAATGCCGATCTTCAGCAGCAGCGGACCCGCGTTCGCCGCTCCCGCCGCCAGCACCACCAGCACCAGCACCACCGCCAGCTGCCGCCGGTGCGGCCGCAGATAGGCCAGCAGCCGCCGCGCGATCCGGTGGTCGTAGGCGCGGGCATCCTCGCCCATGCCGCCCAGCATCATGCGTCCGGCCATGCCCATTAGACTGCCCCTCCCGGCGCGCCAACTCGTGCCGACTCCTCGCGCAGCTGCTCCGCCTCCGCCTCCTGCGTCAGCCACATGTCGCGGTAGAGCCCTTCCTGCTCCACCAACGCCTCATGCCGCCCGCGCTGCACGATGCGCCCCTGCTCCAGCACGATGATCTCGGCCGCGTCACGCACGCTGCGAATTCGCTGGCTGATGATCAGCGTCGTGCGGTCCCGCTGCGCCTCGCTCAGCGCCTCCTGGATGGCCCGCTCCGTCCACGTGTCCACGCTCGACGTCGACTCGTCCAGCACCAGAATGCGCGGGTCTAGCAGCAGCGCCCGCGCAATCGCAATCCGTTGCTTCTGGCCGCCCGAGAGCGTCACGCCGCGCTCGCCCACCGGCGTCGCATAGCCCCGCGGCAGGCCCGCGATGAAGTCGTGAATCTGTGCGGCGCGGGCCGCGGCCTCGACCTGCTCGTCGGTCGCGCCGGGCCGTCCGTAGGCAATGTTCTCCCGGATGCTCGTCGCGAAGACGAAGGGCTCTTGGTGCACGATGCCGATCTGCGCCCGCAGCGACGCCATACGCACCTTCCGCACGTCCAGGTCGTCCACCAGCACCCGACCGGACGAGGGGTCGTAGAAGCGCGGCAAGAGATTGATGATCGTGCTTTTGCCCGAGCCCGTGCCGCCCACGATGCCCAGCGCCTCGCCGGGGCGCACGTGAAACGTCAGGTCCTCGAGCACGCGCTGGCCTTCGTATTCGAACGCCACGCCCTCGAACCGCAGCTCGCCGCGCACGTCGTCCAGCGCCACCGCGTCAGCCGCCTCCTGGACCTCCGAGTGCTCGTCCAACACCTCGAAGATGCGCGTGCCCGAGGCCACCGCGCGCGCAAAGCTGTTGATGGTCATGCCGAGCATGCGCACCGGCATCATCAGAATGAGCAGATAGAAGTTGAACGCCACCAGCGCACCGATCGTCGCCTGGCCCTCGATGACCTTCCAGCCGCCGTACCACAGCACCGCCACCTGCCCCAGCCCCAGCACGGCCGTGAAGAGCGGCATGCGCATGGCGAAGAGCCGCATGACCTCCACGTTGCGGTCGGTGACCTCCTTGTTCACCGGCTCGAAGCGCGCCCGCTGCATCTCTTCCTGCGCGAAGGCCCGCACCACGCGCGCGCCCGCCAGGTTCTCTTGCACCGTCGCGTTCAGGTCGGCCCAGGCCTCCTGCACCGCCTGGAACAATGGGCGAATGCGGTGCGCGAACGTCACCGCCAGCACCGCCATCAGCGGCACGGTCAGCAGCGCCAGCAGCGCCAGCAGCCAATCCGTCAGCAGCATCATCACTGCCGCGCCCACGAGGAGCAGCAAGATTTGCACGAGTTGGAACACGCCCATCGACACGAAGCGGCGCACCCGCTCGACGTCACTCGTCGTCCGTGACATCAACTCGCCGGTGCGCGCACGGTCGTGATAGCCAAACGAGAGGCTCTGCACGTGTCGATAGAGCTGATTCCGCATCGTGAACACGACCCGCTGGCCCAGCCACTCGGACGCAAACTGACGCCCGAACTGCGCCGTGCCCTTCACGGCCGTCAGCGCCACCACCAGCGCCGCCAGCACGATCAGCACCGCGATCGACCCCTCCTTCAGCCCGCGGTCGACCACATCCTTCAGCAGCCACGGGATCGCCAGTTCCGCCGCCGTCGCCACCAGGGTGACGAAGAGCGTCGCCGCCGCCAGCCGCCAATGCGGCAAGGCGTAGGCGGCCAGACGTCGCAAGACCTGCTGGCTCGACCCCAGCGCCATTCGCGGTTCGGTACGCATCCCGCCCGGTCCGCCCATAGGCGGCTGGCCGCCGGGTGGGTCCATGGGACCGCCGCCGCGTTGGCCTCCGCGTCCTCGTCCGTCGCCGGGCGAGAATCCCGGCGAGCCGTCCCGCCCGGCGGGGCCGCCCCCTCTCCCCCCTGTGGGAGAGGGTTGGAGCCTGCCCCGGACTTGATCCGGGGGTGAGGGGGGTCCTTGCGTCATGTCTTGTCTCCAGATTCACGCTTGCCCGCCTGCCGCAGCGAGCGGAAATAACCCTCGTCGCGCCGCCGGACCAGGTGCGCGTTTACTTCGCTCAAAGCCCCATCGAGACGCGCCAGCGCCTCCGCGGGCATCCCCTCCAACGCCCCGGCCAACAGTGTGGCGAGGGCCTGCTCGTGGCTCTCTAAGCGCTCCCGCCCCTGCGGCGTGGCGCTCACCACGGCGTGGCGGCGGTCGTCCGGGTCCTCTTGCCGCGTCGCCAGGCCCGCGCGGACCAGCGAGTCGACGCTCTGGGAGGCCCATTGCTTGCTCACCATCAGCCGGCCGCCGAGATCGCTCATGCGGCAACTACGGTGGCGCAGGGCCCGCAGCGCCTGGTACTGCGGCATGGTGAGTTCCAGCTCATCGGCATGGGCGGCGGCCAGCCGCAGGGCGATGCGCCCCATGCGCCGGCCAAGCACCAGGAGTTGCCGCGCGGTCTGCGCGAGGGCGTCGGGCTCCGCCTTCGCCATGTGCTCACGCACCGCCGGCCCCGCCTGCTCAGCAACTTCAGTCATCATCTGTCCGTCCATGCCATAGACCGTCATGTTGCTTGATCGTACGCTCACCGGACGAATGTGTCAAGCCCGACTCGTACGTGCGGCACGGATCCCCGGCGGCCGGCAGCCTGGAAGATCGGTCCGCAACCGGGTCCGCGCGAACCCACCCAAGCCTGTCATTGCCGGAAAGCCGTTCGCTCTGAGCCAGTCGAAGGGTCATTCGTGGTTCGACAGGCCCACTACGAGCGGATTGCGCGGCCCGCCAACACAGATACTCCAAGCGCAGCGAGGAATCTAGGACACACCGACCCCGCCCGCCCGGGCGCGCCGCTTACTCCTCCTCGGCTGCCGCGTCCGCGTCTTCTTCGGCTTCCGTCTCCGGCGGATCGTCGACCCAGCGCCAGATCTCGCCGCCCAGCGCCATGGCGTAGACCGCCTGGTCGGTTGCGAAATCGGGTGACGCGACGACCGTAAGCACCGCCAGATTGCTGAGGCCGGCATTGATCGGCTCCCACGACGCGCCGCCCGTCGCGCTGCGGTACACCCCGGCGCTGGTGGCGGCGAACACCCGTTCGTCGCCGGGCACCGGCGCCGGCACCACCGCCAGCACGGCCGAGCGCCGGCTCGCCGGATGGGTGCCGCTCCAGATATCCGAAAAGCGCTCTGCCGGCTTGAAGACCTGGCCGGCCGTGGCGAACATCCACCAGCGATCGTCCGGCGTGTAGGAGGCCGGGATTCCCAGGGCAATCCACGGCGCCGCGGAGTCATGGTCCACGAACCGCTCGAAGGTCGCCCCACCGTCGGTGCTCAGGTGCACCGCCGCCGTGCGCTCGCCCAGGGTGCCGACGAACAGCGTCTGGTCATTGGCAAAGTCGGGCCCCGTGGCGATGGCCGCGATGGTCTCGCCGTCAAACTCGTAGTCGATCTGCGTCCACGAATTGCCGTTGTCCGTGCTCTTGTAGCCGAGACCCAGCGGGCCGCCCGCGAAGACGGTGCGATCGCGGGCATAGGTCGAGGACACGCCCACGGCGCGAATCTCGTCGGTGTCGATGCCACGGTCCAGTTCGAGCCAGTCGTCGCCGCCAGTCGTGGTGCGCAGCAGCCCAACGCTGGTCGCGGCGAACACAATGCGGTCGCGCTGGTAGTTCGGCGATATCGCAAAGCCCGTGACGTCGGCTTCCGCGTAGTCCTCGGTGACCGGGGCCCACGACTCGCCGCCGTCATTCGACCGGAACACTCCCGTGCCGGTTCCCCCGGCGAACATGGTTCCGTCGCGGGCGAGAGCCGGGCTGAGGCCCAGCGTGACCCAGTTCTGACTGGTGATGCCGTTGTTGGCCGCCTCCCAGGTCTCGCCGAGGTCCGTGGATCGATAGAGGCCCGTCTCGTAGGTGCCAGCCCAAATGGTCGTCGTGCCGCCATCGGCCATCACCGACACGCTGATCACGGCGCCCACCTCGTCGCCGACCGTGTGCGTCGACCAGGTCTCCCCGCCGTCGGCGCTCACCAGCACGCCGGCATCGCCCGTGCCGGCCACGACGAGCTGATCCTCGCCGAAGCTCGGGGACATGGCGACGGCGTTGATCGACTGCGACGGCAGGTCCTCGATGGCGGTCCAGCGGCGCCCGCCATCGGTTGAGCGCCAGAGGCCATGCTCCTCGGTGCCGATCACCACCACCCGGGCGTCCTTGAACGCGGGCGACAGCGCCACGGCCTGCACCGTGGCCTGGCCGACGGTGGACTTGCCCAGCTGCGTCCAGGTCCGCCCGGCGTCGGTCGAGCGGCACAGCCCCCCGTCCACGATGCCCGCATAGATCGTCTGATCGTTGGTGAAGTTTGGCGAGACCGCGACGGCCTGCACCGATAGTCCGGTCAGCCCGCTGCTCGACGGGTTCCAACTCCGCCCGCCGTTTGTCGAGCGGAACACGCCGTCGGCGTCGCTGCCGAGGAAGGCCATGCGGTCCGTGGCGTAGGCCGGCGACAGCCCGATGCCCACCACGTTGGGCATGGTGCTCCAGAAGGCCAGCTGGTTCCACGTGTCGCCGCGGTCGAACGACTTGAAGGCGCCCCCGCCAACCACTCCCAGGAAGACGGTGCCGTCCTCGCTGACGGCCGGCGAGGCGACGAGCGCTTGCACATAGGGGCTGGTGAGGTTGCGATTGGAAATCCGCCAGGAGTCGCCGCCGTCGTCCGACACGTAGACCCCGGACATGGTGCCGGCAAAGAGCCGCCGCGCCCCCTCGGCCTGATCGGCGCCGGCGATGGCCGTGATCGTGCCGCCGGCGCGGCCGCCGACGCGCTGCCATTCGTTGACGCGTGGCGCTTCGTCGCTTGTTGCTGCCATCTACGTCTGTCTCCTCTTTCTCAAGGCCCCGTCCGGCAGGCGTGGTTGCGGACGTTCAACATTCGGTGGGTAAAGCGTGAAACTTCGACGCCAGAGTTGACGTCGCCGTCATTCAGCGAGCCCCGCCAGTCTACGGGCGCCCGCCGCGCGCAACAATCCTACCCGGATCACGACCCGCCGCCCGGCACATTCAACACCTGCCCGGCAATGATGTTGTCGGGGTCGGGGATGTCGTTGGCGGCCACCAGCTCGTCGATCGTCACGCCCAGCTTCACGGCAATGTCGCTCAGCGTTTCGCCGGGCCTCACGATGTACGTCGCCGGGAGCTCGGTCTGGGCGGGCACTTCCGCCTCCGGCGGCAGGATGAGCACCTGCCCGATCTGCAGGTTGTTGGGGTCGGGGATGTTGTTGAGGCTCAGAATCGCATCCATGCTCACGCCGTAGAAGCCGGCGATCACCGACAGCGTAGTCGCCCGGCCGGACAGTGTGCGTCTTGGGCGTCGGCGTGGGCGGTGCGGTCGGCGTGGGCGTGGGTGCAACGGTCGGCGTGGGCGTGGGCGAGATCACCACCACCGGCACGGTCGCCGTCGGTACCGGAGTCTCGGGTATGGGCGGCGCCGTGACCATCGTCTCCGCTGGTGGCGCCGCCGCGGCGGCGCGTTCGTAGGTGTCTTCCTGCCACGCCAGGATGCGCCAGGCGATCAGCACGGCCGCCGCCAGCAGCACCACCCGCAGGTAGCGGATCCAGTGCCGGTCGAGCGGCGCCAGCGCGTCCGGGCCGGCGACCTTGACCCATTCGACGTCGGGCGGCAGCGGCGGGTGCTTGCGACATCAGCTACCAGCCAACCGCGACGTAGAGATCGTTGACATTGGTGTGCGTGGGCCCGGTCTCAATCAGGTCGCCGGCTGCGGCCAAGAAGGCGTGCGAATCGTTTTCGGAAAGGGCGCGGGCGGCGTCCACTCCCGCGGCGCGGGCGCGTGCCACCGTCCCGCCGTCAACCAACCCGCCGGCGGCGCCGGTTGGGCCGTCGGTTCCGTCGGTCGCCAGGGCCATCACCGCCGCGTCCGTCGTTCCCTCCAGGGCGATGGCGGCCGCCAGGGCCATCTCCTGATTCCGGCCGCCCGTGCCCGCGCCGCGCACGGTCACCGTGGTCTCGCCGCCGAAGATCACGCATCCCGGCCGCCCCACCGGCCGCTCGTGGCGGGCGATGTCCCGCGCCGTACCCGCCAGAGCCAGCGCGAATTCCCGGGCCTCGCCCTCCACCGCCGACGTCACGTGCAGCGCCTCAAAGCCGCGCGCGCGGGCCGCCCGCACCACGGCGCCCGCTGCCTGCGCATTGTCGGCGATGATCGCGTTGCGCACGTCGGCGAGCCGCGGGTCGCCGGGCTTGGGACTCTCCGCTTCGTTTCCCGCCGCGCCGCGCTGAAGATGCTCGCGGATCGCCACGGGCGCGGTGTCGCGCAGACCATGGTCGTCGAGCGCGCGCAGCGCGCCGGCATAGGTCGTGGGGTCTGGCACGGTTGGCCCCGAGGCAATCACGTCCAGCGGATTGTCCACGACATCGCTGACGATCAGCGCCAGCACGCGCGCCGGATGCGCCGCCGCCGCCAGCCGCCCGCCGTGAATCACCGACAGATGCTTGCGCACGGCGTTGATGGCATTGATCGTGGCGCCACTGCGCAGCAACTGGTCCGTGAGTTCCTGCAAGGCCTCGAGCGCCACTCCCGGCGCCACCGCCGGCGTGAGGCACGATCCTCCCCCCGAGATGCAGCAGAGCAGCACGTCTCGCGGTCCGGCCTGCCGCGCCATGTTCAACAACCGGCGCGCGGCACATTCGCCCCGTGCGTCGGGGTAGGGATGGGACGCTTCCACGATTTCTACTCGTGCGGTTGGCGTCCCGTGGCCGTCTTTCACGATCACCAGCCCGCCGCTGACGCGGTCGCCCAGTTGCTCTTCAAGGGCACCGGCCATCCTGGCACTCGCCTTGCCCGCGCCCAGGACCACGACGCGGTCGATCTCCGACCACGGCAGCGCCGCGTCGGCGACATGGAGCGCCGCGGCATCGGCGCGCACGATGGCCTTCACCGCAGCCGCTGGATCCACGGCGGCAATGCCCGCGCGCCCGATCTCCAGCAGCTGCTCCCGCAGCTTCGACTCCAGCGACCCGGCTCCCGGTGCATGTGCGGTGCGGTCGAGTGTACGCACCGCCGCGCGGTCGGGAGATCGTCCGGCGGCGTAGCATACTGAGGGTCCAGAGGACCCGTGCACCCGCGCGAGCAATCGGAGACCGACACATGGGCGATTGTCGGTACTGCGGCGAGCCGGCGGGCTTCTTGCGCCGGCAGCACGGCGCCTGCGCCAAGCGGCACGCCCACGCCCAGGCAGCCATCCGAGACCTGTGCATCGACGCGGCGCTGCGCGGCGACGACCTGGACGCGCTGCCCGCCAAGATTCGCGAGACCGCGGCGGCGGGCTTCATCGCGATGTCGGACGCCGCGCTGGCGGACACGATGGCGGAGTGCTGGGGCGACGCTGTCGAAGCGGCCATGCAGGACCACGTGCTGACCGGCGGCGAGCGTCGCGGCCTGAGCCGCTATCGCGACCAGTTCAGCCTCAGTCCCCGCCAGCTCGATCTCCGGGGCCACTATGAGCTCTTCCGCAAGCTGGCGCTGCTCAACGTCATCGGGGAGCACGGCGTGATCCCGCGCTACGACCGCCGCGCGGCGCGGGCGGAGTTCGGCCGACTGCCTTTCAATTTGATGAAGAGCGAGGCGTTGATCTGGGTGTTCGACGACGTCGCATACCTGCGGCAGGTGAAGCGCCGCGAGTTCCGCGGGCAGTCCATGGGCGTGAGCGTCCGCGTGGCCAAGGGTGTCTACGTGCGCCCAGGCGCCTTTCGGGGCCGCGCCATCGAGAAAACCGAAATGGAGCGCACCGACCACGGAATTCTGGGAATCACCACCAAACACATCTATTTCAACGGCGGGGACAAGAGCTTTCGGGTCCGGCTGGACCGGATCGTCTCGTTCGAGCCTTACGCGGATGGGCTGGGGATCATGCGGGACACGGCCCGGGCGGTGCCCGAGGCGTTCACGATGGATGCGCACGACGCGTGGTTCGCCATCAACCTCATCGACGCCCTGTTGGATATCGAGGACGTGACGTTGCCCAAGCGCGACACTCCGACGCTGGACGACATCGTGGACGCGGGGCCCGACGACGCGGGCCTATTCATCGCCGGCGCCGGCAGCTCGCTCTAGCGCGTTCGTCCGGACCGCCCGGCCCTCAGGCCGGGAGCGTGCAGTAAGCCAGGCCGATCAGCCCCGGTCCGACGTGGGCGCCCATCACCGGCGTGAAGCCAGTCACAAAGAGGTCGTCGGGCCGAATGTCGCGGCGCACATGCGCGGCCAGCTCGTGCGCCTCGGCTTCGTCCGAGCCGTGGTGCACCGTGATGCCGACATACGTGGCGCCCCGCGCCTCTCTCGCCACGTGGTGAATCAGGCTCCGCACCGACCGCGCGCGCGAGCCGAAGCGCGCGCGCACGCCGATGTTGCCGCTGCCGAACCGCAACACAAACGTCGACGGCAGGGCATCGGCAATGCGCGCCACAATCCCGGGGACCCGTCCGCCGCGGGCGACGTAGGCCAGCGAATCGAGCACCGCGACGATCGCGCTGTGCGCCGCCGCCCGCTCGGCCGTCTTCACGACCTCGGCTGCCGCGGCGCCGCCGGCCGCAGCGCGCGCGGCCAGCAACGCGGGAAACCCCGCCGCCATGCCCGCGCCGCCGGCTTCGACGATGTGCACCGGAAGCCGCGGCGCGATGCTTCGCGCCGCAATGTGGGCCGCGTCGGCCATCGTCGAGATCGGTCGCGGCAGGCACACGCACACGGCCGCTCGGGCCCATTCCGCCGCGGACTCCAACACCGCCTCGTACTCGCCCGGCGCCATGGTGCTGGTCGTGGGCAGCTCAGGGTCGGTCGTCAAGCGCTGCCAAAACTCCGCCTGCGAAATGTCGATCCCGTCGCGAAGCGCCTGGCCGTGCCAGACCAGGACCATGGGCGCCACACCAATGCGCAGCCGCTCGACCTCATCGGGCGGCAGGCAGGCGCTGGAATCGGTGACGACCGCAACCGGTCGCCGAAAATCAGCGCTCGTCACGGTCCAAGATAAGGCGGCGTGCCATTAGCCGGGCCAAGCCCACGTCCTCTTCGGTCCGCAACTTGCGATATCCGACCAGGCGGCCCAGGACCACCACGCCCACCACTACCCACGCTGTGACGCCGATGGTCAACGACTGACCCGTCAAGCTCAGCAGAACCGCCGTGGCAAAGAACCCCACGAGGGCGCCTGGCGCCGAATCACGCATCAGCGCCCGCCCCAGCGCAAGCCCGGCAAATGCCAGGCACATCTGCCAGGCGCCCAGCGCCGCCAGCAGCGCTCCGGCCGGTCCAATGCCCCGACCCCCGCGCCACCGCAGCGTGATCGGCCAGATATGTCCACCGACGGCCGCCACGCCCGCGACCGCGGACACCTCATAGGACTCGAATCGCTGCGCGACGGCGACCACTAGCACCGGTTTGAGCGCGTCCAGAAACCCAGCCGCCGCGCCGGGCACTGGTCCCAGCCGCTCGATGGCGGCGGAGCCGCTGACGCCCCCAGCCCCCTCGTCGAGCAGATCGTGACCGCGCAGGCGGGCAGCCAGATACGCGATCGGAATGGATCCGACCAGGTATCCCATCAAGACGAGCCAGAAGGCGGTCATGGCACCTGCTCACGCCGGGGCGTCGACGCCGCACCGGCGGGCTCGCAGTCTAGCAGCGCCCCAACTGTAGCCCCTGGCGTCGGCACGGCAGCTAGGCCCCTGCGGCGCTCGTCAAGCGCGACCGCGTCGTCACTCTGGGAACAGCCTTGAGCGAGAGGGGGCGTACGCCGACTCTTCATATCCGATGATGTTCCAGTTGAGCCATTCCCCGCGCCGTGATGCCGCTTCCCGAACCCACCGACCACGAACCGATCCAGGGCCCTCAGCTGCGGTTGCGTCCGATCACGCCCGACGATTCAGCCGCACTCGCCCGCTGGCTCAGCGAACCCGAGGTGGCGGCGTACTTCGGCCGTCAGCCAAGCGACCTCGCTGAATCGGAGGGCGCCGCCGCCGAATCCGCCAGCCTGCCCGGCTGGACGTTCATCATTGAATATCGCGGCCGCCCAATCGGCGGGATCGAGTATTTCCAGGACCGCCCCAGCGCGCCGTGGTCGGCCGGCATCGACATCTTCATCGGCGAACCCGACGCCCGCGACCACGGCCTGGGTACCGAGGCCCTGCGCACCCTGCTGCAATATCTCTTCGAGACCAAGGGCCTCAAACGGGTCACGATCGACCCCGAGCCGTCCAACCGCCGCGCCGTGCGCGCCTACGAGAAGGCCGGCTTCCGCCTCGACGGCGTCCTTCGCCGTCACATGAAGATCGACGGCCGCTGGGCCGACATCGCCTTCATGACCATCCTGGACGATGACTGGCCCGCGGCGAAGGCCCGCTGGCAGCCGCCCAACGCTTCCACCTGAAACCCAGACACCCCCGCGTATGGGGCGCTCCAAAGCGAATCTACTGAGGGAGATTCGCTATGACGACCTGAAGAATCCCAATCGTCACGCCGGCCATGATGGCGATGCCCGCCAAGATGAGGGTGACGTTCCATCTGAGAATCGACATCATCGCGTCATTGAGATCCTGCTTCGTAACCATCCCCTCAAGGTCCTGGCTGGTCACCATGCGGTCTTCAATGTTCACGATCGCCTTTTCGAGGTCCTGCTTGGTGGCCGCCAGGTCCTGCTTGGTCGTCATGCCTCTCAGGTCTTCCTTGGTAGCCATGCGCTCTTCGATCACGGCGCCTCTCTGCTCGATGCGCACCAAACCTTCGGCCAGCTTTCTGACGCTGATCCCTTTGAGGTCGCCCCAAGTATTGGCTCCTTCGTACTGCTCGATCGTGATTGCGCTTTCCCGTGCTTCAGCGACGCCCTCACCAGCGCCTTCCCCCGTGGCACTGGCATAGGGCCTCTCCTCGCGTCTTGCCTGATCGTCTTCTTGCTCAGGCATCTCCGTCACCATCGCCGACCACTGCGTTGCACTCCACTTCAGGCCGACGGTCGGCCGGCCACCGGAAAGCGGTCGTTTCCCGCTTGCCGACCTAGCGACAAGCGACCCTTGCCATCCTCGCAGGTGGCCTGGCGCGTCTCAAGCCGTGCTGTCGCGCTCCCAAAAAGCACTTCGCGCCCGTGCGTGCAGCCTCTCGGCGTTCCCCACGCCCAGAGCGCGTCTACACCACATGTCCGATAATGCTGCGCCGGAACCAGTTCGCCCCGCTGCCGGGAGCCGCCCCATGCCGACGCACACCTATAGCTGCCGCCAGATCGTGGGCGGCGTGGCCGCGGGTCCGGCGCTGGTGGCCGACACGCGCATTTCGTTTTGGGGCGGCTTCGATCCGGCGTCGGGCGAGATCGTCGAGGTTGGCAACCCCTTCGAGGGCGTCAGCATCGCCGGCAAGGTGCTCGTCTTCCGCTCCACCAAGGGCAGCTCGGGCACCTCGCTCATGCTGCGATTGGCCAAGATGGCCGGCCACGCGCCGCTGGCGTTCATCAACACCGAGCTCGACGAGTTGAGCACGCTGGCCTGCGTCGCGCTCGGCCTGCCGTTGGTGACCGATCTGGACGTGGATCCATTCGTGGCGATGCAAACCGGCGACATCGTGCGTGTGGACGCCGACCGCGGCGTCGTCGAGGTGACCACCGACCGGCCCGCGGCGCCGCGGTGCGAGGCAGTCTCGACCGCGCCGGCGCGCACGGCCATCGATCTGACTCCCGAGCAACAGGCCATGCTGGACGGCGCCCGCGGAGACTCGCGCGCCGAGCACCTGCGCCTCCTCGTCGAGTGGGGCGAGGCCGTCGGCGCCGAGCGTCTCATCGAAGTGGACAACGTGCTGCCGGGCGGTTTGTTCGTGCCCAACCGCACGCTCGGCGAGCTGCCCTTCGAGCTCATCGAGGGCTACATCAACTACACCAAGGGCTGTCTCGTCGACGACGTCGGGGTCACCGCCACGGCCCACGCCAGCTTCATGGACCTTGAGCGCCTGGATCAGTTCCAGCCCGACCTGCGGCAGGTTCCGGCCCAGCGCGAACTGCTGGACCTCGGGCGGAAGGCCGGGGTCTCGATGACCTGGACCTGCGCGCCCTACCTGGTGGGCAACGTGCCGCTCAGCGGCCAGGTTTGCGCCTGGACCGAGTCGCACGCCGTCGTGTTCGTGAACTCGTTTCTCGCCGCCCGCACCACCCGCAACGGCAACGAGAGCGCGGCCGCCGCCATGGCCACGGGCCTCGTGCCCGAGTTCGGCGTGCTGCGAACCGAAAACCGCCGCGCGGATTTCGTCATCGAGGTCGACGTCGACCTCACCTCGGACGCCGACTGGGGCTGCCTGGGCTATTTCGCCGGCAAGGCCGGCGGGCTCCGCATTCCGGCGTTCACCGGCCTGCCGGCGCCGCGGATCGAGTCGGCCCGACAACTGTGCGCGGCGCTGGCCACGTCCGGCGGCGCGCCGATGCTGCACATTGCCGGCGTCACCCCCGAGGCGCCCACGCTCGACGCCGCGCTAAAGGGCCGCGAGCCCGACGAGACGCTGACCTTCGGCCCGGACGAGTTGGCCGCGGTCTACGACAGCCTCACCACGGCCACCGACGACGAGGTCGACCTGGTCTACTTCGGCTGTCCCCACGCGACCCTGCAGGAAGTGGTCGAGCTGGCCAAGGAGCTGCGCGGCAAGCAGGTGCGCGAGGGCGTGACCCTGCTGGTGTCCATGTCCTACGCCATCGAGGCGCAGGCGCGCCGCCTCGGCTACGCCCAGGAGATTGAGGACGCCGGCGGCCGGGTCATGACCGACAGCTGCCCCAGCAACGCGCTCTGGCGCGAGAACAAGCGGATGGCCACCCCAGCCGTCAAGACCGGTTCCTACGCCCCCAACCTGCTGCAGTGCGAGGTGATCCTGGCCCCGCTGCCCGAGTGCGTGCGCATCGCCGAAACGGGTCGCTGGTCTCGCTCGACTGCCGCCGTATCCTGACAACACGCACCGAGCTTGATTCGTGCCACCAGAAGACGCGCGCCATCGCCCGAACGGGCCTCACACCCCCACGGTCTTGTTCGATCTCGACGAAACCCTCATGCCGGAAGAGCCCGTGGCCATGCGCTGCATCGTGGACACGGCGCGTGCAGCCTCCGCAGGCTACGGGGTCGATGCATCCGCCCTTGCGGTAGCGCTGCGCGAAGAGGCTCGCACGCTCTGGCATGCGACGCCCGTACACGCGTTCTGCCAGCGAGTGGGCATCAGCTCGTGGGAGGCCCTGTGGTCGGAGTTTCCCGGCGATGCCCCCGAGCTCGACTACTTGCGGTCGTGCCGAGCGGACTACCGGCTCCGCTCGTGGCAAGCCGCGCTGGAGCGGTTCGACATTCAGGACCGGCCACTCGCCCAGCAGCTGGCCGATGCGTTTCCGGCCCTTCGCGCCAAGACCTATGAGACGTTTCCCGACGCCCTGCCCTGCCTGCAACGGCTATCGCGGCAGTGCCGTCTTGCCGTCGTTACAAATGGAATTCTGGACAACCAGATGCGAAAGCTCGCCGGCGGCGGCTTTGCCGGACTGCCGGAGCGGATCTTCGTCTCAAGCGACTTCGGCCACGGCAAACCATCGCCGGCATTCTTTGGCCATGTGTTGCACACGCTGGGCGTGGCTGCATCCGATTGCGTCTTCGTGGGCGACAGCATCCAGAACGACGTCATTGGCGCCAGCGACTGCGGCATTGCCACCATCTGGGTCAACCGCGACGGGCGGACGGATCGTCGCAGTGCCGTCGCACGCCATGAAGTGGCCACGCTGCGCGAGGTAACGGGTGCCCTGGTCTCCAGGATTCTCTCCACGTGATTGGTCCCATCGCAGCCAGGTAGCCCCGTCGGCCGCGGCCCACTTGGCCGTGGTTCGCTACCCTGGCCGCGGCTCGCGGCTGCTGACGAATCGCCGCCCGGCGCCCGGGTGTGCTGCTGCGCGCGGCGAATGCCGATGCCGGAGACGCCGCGCTTGCCTCCTGTGGTAGAATCGTTACTATGGTGACTTGGCGCGCTGGCTGGTGCTAGATATATTGCCCTTCCCACATGGGAATCGCTGAAGCCGTTCGTCAGCTCCGCGAGCAGCGACGGATGTCAAAGGCTGAGCTCGCTGCGCGCTGCGGGCTCGCGCCTTCATATCTTTCGCGGCTTGAGAGCGGCGACTACAAGAGCCCCACCGTCGCCACGCTGGTGACCATTGCCGGCGGGCTGGACGTCGACCCCCGCGAACTCTTGGTGCTTGCAGGCTACGTACCCGAGGATCTGGCCCGAACCCGGCGCCACCTCGCGGAAGAGTCCATTACCCGCGTCGCCGAGTCCGCCATTCGCACGATCTCGCAAACCGTCAGCGCATCGCTCAGCCCGGGCAGCATCGACGCCGTCGACGGCACCCTCAATGTGGATGCGGCGTTACTTGCCGAACGCCTGCGTGACTATCGTCGCGCTCAAGGGCTGACCGCCCGCGAGGCGGCGCGCCGCGCCGGCGTGCGGCCGGCGCAGATCAGCGCCCTGGAGACCGGCAAGCGCCCGACGGGCACGCCCGACGTGGTCGCCGTGCTCCGCGAGGGCTACGGCATGAGCGAGCCGCAGGTCGACGACCTCCTGTTCGAGGTCAGCCTCAGCCACTATCTCGCCGACGACCTGGTGCTCTCGGCCGAGTCGCGCCGCATGACGCTTGAGTTTGTGCGCCTGGCTCGCCTGCGCGACCGGCAGAGCCGCCAGGACCAGCCCCGCCACAGCTAGAGCCCGCGGGCATCCCGCGCGCCGTCTCCCTCATTCCGAGTGGTACGCGGAGTCTTGGGCACCGAATCTCGACCGCGGGCAAGGCGTTGCGCGACGGGGGCACTCGCGCCGCCCGTCCGCCGCCTCTCACACCCCGGTGGTCCGTTCGACTGAGCCGAGTCACCGTCGGGCGCCTCGCTTCAGCCGGCTGAGATCTACGGCAGACTGTTCGATAGGCGTCGCGGCTGGGCCGCTAGCTCAGCCGCTCGAGTACCGGCTCACCATGCGCATGGGTCGACACGGGCTCCTGCCGATCCCACCACTGGAAGCCGCTGATCTCGGCCCCAGTCTCAACTTCTCCGTCCGCCTCGACGAGAAAGACGAGGTGCCGATTCGCGGCGCTGTCCCATGAGAACTGATACTCCGCCTGGGTCGCCACCAGGCCTGTTTCCTCGCGCAGCTCCCGGACGGCCGCATCCATTGGCCGCTCCCCGGGCTCGACGCCGCCGCCAGGCAAACCGAATACGCCGTTCTGGTCGCTGACAAGCAGCACATTGCCGCTTCGCATCACCACCACGGTGGCCCGCTAGCGGAGACCGCTTTGCGTCTGTCCGCTCTGGCCTGGGGTCGTAGGCGCCGCCGGCACCACCGCGATCGTCGTCGTGGCGTTGCTGGCCAGCCCGGAGGTCATGTTGAACGCCGTCCAGCGTTGACCGTCGAACACCCCCACCCCGCCGTCCGTCGCGACCCACACGCGTCCGTCGGCCGTTTCCGCCAGGGCGTGGACGCCATCGCCGGGCAGCGCGGAATTGCCCGTCGTATACGTGCTGACCGCCGCTCCGATGACACGGCTCACGCCGTTCGCCGTTGCGATCCACACATCGCCGTTGGATGCGGCAAGCAGATCCCGAACTTCGTCGCTCCCGAGCCCCTCGGTCGTCCCCACCTGGTTCCACGTCACGAGATTCGCCGAGTACACCACGCCTTCATTGAGCAATCCGAGCCAGAGGCGCCCTTGTGTATCGACGGTCACCGCGGTGATGTTGTCGCGGATCACCTCGGGAATCATGGCGCGGGTGATGAAGCGGGGCCAGGTATCCGTCTGCTGATCGTAGAGGGCCGCGCCTTGGCGGGTCGCGAACCACACCCGCCCGAGGCTCTCGTCCACAACGAAGATGTCGCGCACGTCAAGGTCCGGCATCTCCGAGTTGTCCGGCCGCAACCGGTCCCACTGCGAGCCGTCCAAGACGCTCACGCCTTGGTCCGGATGCCCCAGGTAAAGCACATTGCTCGCGCGGCGCCCGGCAATGGCGTGCACGTTGTTGGATCCCAGGCCCCGGTCCGTGGTTTCCACGGTGAAGACTTCCCCGAAACCGTCGCGCCCGATCCGGCTGGCCCCGACCGGCGTGCCCACCCAAATCTGGCCGTCGCCGTCCACGTGCAGCGCTTGGATTCGGTCGTCCACCAGGTCCGTGCCCTCGGCCTCGATGCTGTGCCACGTGCCGTCATAGACCGCGAGGCCCTTGTCCGTGGTGCCCACAACCACCAGCTCGCTGGTGAGACTCGGTGTGGTCGCCATGGGCGTGGCGGCCGGCGTGACTGCCCCCGCGGTCGGCGTTGCCGCCGGCGCCGGGACCGTGTCAACGATTTCCACCGCGTAGGTCTGTCCGTCGGTCAGCGCCGCCGCCGCGTTGAATGCCGCGATCTGCTGCCAGGCGTCATTCGGATAGAGGCGGTTGCGCAAGTCGTCGCCCAGGAGCCGCAGCCGCACGCCCTCTCCTGGGTGATGCTCGAAAACCGCCGCCTGGAAATACTGTCGGACAAAGCCGGGCGTGGCCGCGGGAATGTGCAGCGTCCCGGTCCTGTTGGTATCGACCCGCGCCTCCGTCTTGGGAAAGCCGAAGGCGTCGACGCCGCCATACGTCCGGAAGAAGTCCAGGAATCCCGTCCGCACGCCGCCCACCGAGAAGTTGGAGACCTTGTGCCCCCACGGCCCGTGCTCCTCGCCCGAGTTGTTGTTGCTGGTCCCCGGCTCGACGCCCAGATCCTGGCTTCCGGCGACGCCGCCGCCGAAGTAGTCCCAGGCCAGCCGCCGCTCCATCACATAGATGCCCCCAAGGTCGGGCCGCGGATGAAAGTCCACCACGCCCCGCTGGTAGTACTGCGTGAGCGCACCGGTCTCCTCCTGGAGCACCTCGGAGGTCGGCAGGCCCCAGCGCGTCAAGCCGCCGCTGGATTCGTAGAACGCCGCAAAGTCGGCGGTCAGCGTTTGCCCGCCGATCGTCACCTCGAGCCGGGGGATGTTGTGGCTCAGTGACGCGTTCGCGTCATCCGTCACCCGCGCCGAGCTGACGACCCGCACGGCGTCGAACCCCGACGCCGTCTGCGCCAGCAATCCGACCGGACCGACGACTCCGAGGGCGAGCACCACCGCCAGCAGCAGGGTTCCGCCCAGGCGCATCCGGGTGCCCACGCCCGCCGGTCGCCCCGTTCGAGGCCCCGGCGTCTGACTCGCGGCGGCTCGTTTGCCCTGGTCGTCTATCGCTCGCCCGCCTGGTGACACCGTCACAAGTATAGGCATCGTCTATCGCCGCCGCCCGGCGGGGAATGTTTCACGTGAAACATCGGAGCGCGGCGCGCGGCTCCGTCAATCGACCCGAAACACCTTCAATACCTCGTCGCCCAGGTGGTTGATCACCTTCACCGCGATGCGGCCTGACGCCGGCCGCGGGAATGGGCGTGAGGTGTCGCTGCGCAGCGTCGCCCAAGCGTCGGCGTCGATCTCAGCCTTCAGCGTGGTCTTGAGTGCCTTGTAGGGATCGTTCGCACCCAGGAAATAGGCGTGGCGCACGAAGAAGCTCTCCGAGTCGTAGTCGGTGTCGATGAACCAGCAGGCGATGCCGTCCGTGTCGTCGCTGCGCACCTCGCCGGTGCTGGGATCGAACACGTCAACGCCGCGGACAGTGACCTGGGTCCAGTGGTCAGTGGTCAGTGAGAGCGGGAAGTCCGCGCTGGTCAGACCCTGGAGCGCAGCGAGCGTTTGAGCCCGTTGAGCATTCGCCCAACGTCCGCCGCCTGAGCTTCCAGCGGCGTCGTCTCTTCCGCCGTAGTCAGCCCCAGGCGTTGCGCCAGAATCAGGAATGTCTCCGTCTCCGCCAATGACCCGCTGGCTATCCCCAGGAAGTGCAGAAACTCCCGCGTCCCGTGACGCTCCGCTCCCTCCGCGATGTTCGACGCGACGGATACCACCGCCCGCCGCAACTGGCTCGTCATTCCAAACCTCTCGTCCGGAGGAAAGCTCGCAGAGACTCGATAGACCATCTCCGCCAACTCGATTGATTTCCTCCAGACCTCCAAGTCCTGATAGCTCTTTAGTGTGCCCATAGCTTGCGATCATCCTGCCATTTCTAGCCACTAGCCACTGACCACTAGCCACTACAATATCCGGCTCGCCGAAGATCACGAACAGGTTGCCCTGGCCGGTGTTCTTCAGCTCGCCGGCCATGTGCAGGTCGGCGTTCATGCGGGCCTTGAGGACCGGGATACGCGCCCAGCTTGTCGAACTCGGTGGCGTGGGCCTCGTAGTTGAAGGCGCAGGCGATCAGCAGGTCGAAGCCCGCTTCGGCGGCCTCGCGCGGCCTCTACCAGGTCCTGGCGCTGCACCGTGCCGAACTCGGGGCCGATGAAGACGCCGGCGCGCCGTTGCGGCCCCGCCTCGCCGCCTTCCTGGTAGCGCCCCTCGGCGCACACGTGGCGGCCGGGCCAGGGAATCAGCGAGTCGAAGCTGATCCGGTCCTGCTTGTGGGCCTGCTGCACGCCCGCCGTGCGCAGCTGGTCAAGCATGATCGCGGCGAAGTCCTGCGGCTCGCCGTAGTGCCCCGGCGTTTCCGACGCCCGGTCGATCAGCTCGCCGTGCTCGTCCACGCCCAGCATGCGGTGCGGCGACAGGCTCTCGACGGTGAAGGGCCCGGCCACGCGCACCGTGCGCTTGTCCTCGTAGGGCTTGTCGAAGAGATACTCGAACTCGGCCTTGGCCGCGATGGAGGCGTCGATGGCCTGCTGGCGGGCGATGCGGGCCTCCAGAATGCTCCAGCGGCTCGCGGGCGGCCGCGGGCCAGTCGTCGGGCGGCTCGCGCGGGACCTCCCACTCCAGCAGGCCGTTGGCCGGCGCGGACTCGCCGGAGGGCAGGGTGACTGTGGTGCCGTCGGGGGCGCCGAAGTCGATCAGGTCGCCCTCTCGCGACCGCCGGTGGGCGCGGCGTAGGGCGTTGGATGCCCGCGCAGCGCCTGGTTCAGGTCGGCCAGCGCGACTTCTACCGCCGGCTGCAGCTGCTCCCAGATCACGTCGATCTCGGCGTTGTTGGCAATGTCCCTGAGCGTGATGTGGGGCACGCGCTGGTAGACGAATCCCTGGCGGATGTCCTCGTGGGTAGCGGACGCTGGTTCGTGGTCGGTGTCAGGGAGAGGTCACGACCGCTGAGCTCCGCTTCCTTGCTTCGGCCATCCGGGCTGTCGGCCAGCAGTACCAGGGATAGCGGGCGCCCATGATGCGGGCGCGGGCCAGCGCCAGGGCCACGCGAGAGGTATCAATCGTGATCCAGCGGCGGCCCCACTGCTCGGCCACGTAGGCGCTGGTGCCGGAGCCGCAGGTGGGGTCGAGCACCAGGTCGCCGGGGTCGGTGGCCATGAGGAGACAGCGTTCAACAACCTTGGAGTTCGTTTGAACTACATATGTCTTGTCATCAGTGAAATTGCCCGTACCTGTATCAGTCCAAATGTTCCCGTGGACGGCGGCTTCAAAGTCTGTAGGTAACGAACATAACGGATAGTTTTGTGCTGTGTGGATTCGCCCCGCTCGTACCAACGCGATCCATACCAATCGGGTAATTTGCCTTCCAGTGTGAGTTCTTGTCCCACGGGTCGTAGCACTTCTGCCATGGAAAATAAACTGTTGCGTTTCAAGTGCCCGTCCCTGAGAGATAATGTTGTCATGGAGCGTACGGTCTGGCACCCTGTGGGGTGACAGACTTAGCTTTCTCTCAGAAGCTCAAACTCCGCGCGAAGTGAAGTCTTCAAACATCAACCAGCGGGCATTTCCTTCGCCAACTCTAAAATCCTTGCGGTAGAAGGGGTTTCGTGACTTGCCGGCGTCCCTGTCTTTTGCATACCAAAGGACAAAGTCTGACATATTCGATCTAGGTATTCGGCTTGAAACCCAGTCGTCGTCTGAATCGAGATCAAACTGACAAAATTTCTCTTCCAAATACCTCATCCATCAACGACCGGACTCGGTGCACGTTCTCATCTCCGATCTGCACGAAGATGGAGCCGGATTCCGCAAGCAGATCGCGCGCCACGGTGAGCCGGTCACGCAGGTAGGTAAGGTAGGAGTGGATCCCGTCGCGCCAGGTGTCGCGGAAGGCCTTGACCTGCTCCGGCTCGCGGGTGATGTGCGCCGCGTTGCCGTCGCGCACGTCGCGGCTGGTGGTGGACCACTGGAAGTTGGAGTTGAACTTGATGCCGTAGGGCGGGTCGATGTAGATGCACTGCACCTGGCCGCGCAGCCCCTCGCGCTCGGCCAGCGAGGCCATCACCTGCAAGCTGTCGCCCAGGATCATGCGGTTCGACCAGTTGGCCTGGTGCTGGTAGAAGTCGGTGCGGTCGGCGCCCTCCGGCAGCCCGTTGAAGTCGGCGAAGAAGTCCAGCTGCGCTCCCTCGCGACGGCCAATCTTCCGCAGGTCGTCGATCAGCGCCTTGGGCGACACCTTCTCCTGGATGTAGAGCGGCGGCGCCTGCGTCACCAGGTCGGACCAGTCGGCTACGTCCTTGCCCCGCCAGACCAACTGCGGATCCAGGTCCGGGTTGCGGCGCTCGAACGCCGCCTCGATCGGATGCCGCTCGTCGTCCTTCAGCAGCGGCTGGTGCTCGGCGCTGGGAATGTTCGGCCGCCCGGCCGCCTCGTGCGTCAGCGACTCAACCTTGAGCGGTTGCTTCGGTCTTCGCCTACGCGCCATGTGGATTCGCGCTTTCATTGCCCTCGGAAACGCGCCTCGACAACGGCCTGGGGAAGCCGCTTCTCAATGCGTCGATGTGCTCGCTGAGATCGTCTGGAATGGTCTGCCACAGCGGGTCGAGGATAAGTTGCACGCCTTCTCGCCGCGCAAATTTTATTGCTGGGACGAAATCCGAGTCGCCTGCCACGAGAACAATAACGTCTGCGTGTCGTTTTAGCGTGATTGACGCGATATCTATACCAATCCTCATGTCCACGCCTTTTTGTCGGAAGGCGGGTACAAAATGGCTGTCGTCGAGGTCCGCGGCTTGCAGTGTGCCGTCAATGAGGCGTTTCTGTGGGTTAGGTTTTAGGGTCCAGGAGGGATTGCCCGACAGTCGGACGTTTCCCAACCTTACGGCGACGTATGGACGCCTGCGTAATTCTTCAAAGAGCTTCACACGAAACAGTGCTGTTTCCGATTTGGCATGGTCGACGGGACGGTTCCTTATGGGGGTTTGCGCCTTCCCTGCGTGAGGAAGTGCGTCGTAATAGAAGGTGCGGTACAGAAGCTGCATATGATCGTGAAATCCATAGATCTGATTGATCTGATTCAGATGGCTGTGAACGAGGGTGTGAATTGAGTCCGCGACGGCTATTGGACTGGATGCATCAATGTCGGGTCGAACGCTGGGCAATCGCTTCAGAAAGTACCCGCCGTCAATGAGAATCGCCGCTCTACTCATCGGGAGCGGTTGCGTGACGGATGCGCGCGCGCAAAATAGAAGCCCCGAGGGATCGGCCTCGCTCGTGATCGCCGACGCTGCGACGAGCGCAGCGCGGGAGCAAGGCGTACTGCCAAGGGGCTGATGCTGGAATTATATCTCGTGTTATCCACCAGTACCAGCGCCTGTCCCAACCGTCGCGCTGCCGCTCGGACCGGCGGCTTGTGCGATCACCTCATTCAGGAGCGCCGTGATCTCGGATTCCAGATCGTCCCCGAGTGCGTAGACGTCGGTGAACTCGGCAAATGCCCAACGTCCGAAGCTGCCCAGGCGGTTGACGCCGGGAATCCAGTAGGCCTGCATGGTCGACTTCTTCACTTTGGCGTCCTCGCCCCGGAAGCCCTTGATCTCCACGACCAGATGCAGTGGGTCAAGCTCGCCCTGCTCGTCCACCTGTCCGTCGTCAACCAGCAGGATGAAGTCCGGGACATAGCGGCGGCTGACGCCACCCATGCGGTAGGGCGCCTCTAGTCCAAGGCCCTGGTTCTTCACGTAGGCGCGCACGCGCGGGTGCTTTTCCACCACGCGGCAGAACTCGGCCTCCCAGTCGCTGTCGCAGACGGCCCAGTTGACGTGGCAGAACCGAAAGTCGGTGCGCCAGCGGATCGGCTTGGAGGTGGTGAACCTGACGTGGCGGGTCGAGCCGGCGGGGTTGTAGGGATCGAGGATGGCCTTGACCGGTTCCTGGTCGGCGAACTTCTGCACGATGCCCGCCGTGATCTTCTCGCAAGCCCTGTCGGCAAGCTCACGGTGCATGAGCTGGCCGGGATAGGTCTTGCCCCGGCACACCAGGTGCTCGTCCAGCCAGCGGCGCGTGATCTGCCGCAGTTGCCCGAAGAGATGCAGCTTGGGCGCCTCGCCCGGATCGCGCCACCTCGTTTCGAGCAGCCGCCAGGTGAGGTGGTATTCCAGCGCCGCACGGCGAAGGCTCCCGAGGTGCTCCACGGTTAGGTCCACGCCCTCGCCGATGAGTCCCTGGTTGCGGGTTTCCGTGGGGCCGACCAGCTCGGGATCCAAAGTGAGCGTTGAGTCCGCGGTGAACGTGGCGCTCAGGCGTTCCTTGGGAAGCTCGATGCGGTAGCCCAGCACGCGGGGAAAGCGAATCTCGCAGGCGTCGCGCTCGGGTGAAATGGCCTGGACCTGCACCGTTTCCCGCGGCGGCGGCGGCGTGATGACGACCGGCTTGGCGGTGAAGTCGAAGGGGATGCCCAGCACGTCGGCGTACTCAGGGTCGAGCAGCCCCTGCTCGTTGAGATCGTAGGACTGCCGGCGCAGCGCGCGCCCCACCGCCTGCTCGCAGAGCAGTTGGGTGCCAAACGCGCGCACGCCCAGCACGTGCGTGACGGTGTTGGCGTCCCAGCCCTCGGTGAGCATGGACACGGAAACCACGCAGCGGATGTCCCCGCCCAGTTGTTCCGGCTTGCCCACGGTGTTCATGACCTCGCGCAGCAGGTCCTGGTCGGTCAGGTGATCGGCCTGGCTGCGGTCGCCGGTGCGATCGACGATGTCACGTCGGAAACGGTCGATCTCGGCGACCGCCATCTTGCGGAAGTTGGCATCCAACGCGTCGCCGGATTCGAGCTGCTCGCTGTCGATCAGCAGCGTGCGGGGACGAGCCAGGCGCTGCCCGTGCTCATCGAAGTTGCGAAAGAGCTCAAGGTGTCCGTTGCGGAAGACGTCCGGACCGTCGGCCTGCTCCTGCTGGAAGCCCGAGACATAGTCGTAGACGAGCTTGGACGTGGCGGTGTTGTTGCACACGATGATGAAGCAGGGTGGAACCGGGATATTTGCCCCTTGCCATAGGTCGAACGTCTTGGCGTAGTGGCCGTACAGCGCCTCCAGCGCGTTGGTGAGCTCGATGGGCAGGCTGAGAAAATCGAGGTTTTTCACCGTTCGGCGGTTGCCCTTGGGCATGCGCTTGCCGATGTGCTTCCAGAGCTCCCGCAGGACGGGCATCTGGGCGTTCGGCACGTTGTCGGCGACCGGCACGCGCGGCAGCTTGACGATGCCGCACTCGATGGCGTCCATGAGCGAGAAGTCGCTCATCGTCCAGGGAAAGAGCGTGCCTTCGGCGTAGCCGGAGCCGCGCAGGAAGAACGGCGTGGCGGAGAGGTCGACCACGCGCCGCAGGCCCAGCCTGGCGTCAACGGCCTCAAGCCCGGAGATCCACATCCGCGCGGCTTCGTCGTTTCGCTTGGCCTCGCTGAGGTCGTCGCCGACGAGCTTGCCTTCCTCGTCGGCCTCCTCGGGCCGCCGCCGGTAGCAGTGGTGCGCCTCGTCGTTGATGGCCAGGATGCGGCGCATGCCCATCAGCTCCGGCATGACCCGCTGGAGCATCTGGCCGTCGGTTTCGGTCGTCTGGATCTCGGGCCCCGTGCGTCCCCGAAGCAGATCGCGCCCGCCCTTTGAGATGTCGAGGGTTTCTCGCTGCTTGAAGGCGTGGAAGTTGGTGATGACGATCCTGGCTTTGGAAAGGTCGGCCAGCATGTCCGACGGGACGAGCTCGCGGTCCTTGTAGTAGCTGTCCGGGTCGTGCGGCTGGAGCACCCGCAGCCGGTCGCGGATGGTGAGGCCCGGCGTGACCACCAGGAACCCGCGGGTGAAGTTGCGGCTGTTGGGCCGGCGGACGGCGTTGAGGGTCTGCCAGGCGATCAGCATCGCCATCACGGTTGTCTTGCCCGCGCCGGTGGCCAGCTTGAGCGCCAGCCTCGACAGGCCGGGATTGGCCTGCTCGTTCGCGCCGGCCAGGTGGTCCAGGAACCTCCGTCCGTCACGGCCGCGCTTTGGCGCGACCTCGGTGAGCCAGATCAGCGTCTCCATCGCCTCAACCTGACAGAAGAAGGGCCGGAACTCGCTGAATTGGTGGTGACGCCAGTGCTGCAAGAGACGAGCGGTTTCGGGTGTGACGTGCCAGTCATTGGGGTCGGGAATCAGGCGCCAGGCGTCCACCCGCTGCCGCAGACTGGCGATGATGGGCATCGGGTCGTATTGCTGCTGCTCGCTGGACAGGCCCTGGCCTTCGTCGATGACCATCTGGCGCTGGGCCGTGCGCTTGCGCGGGGCCGGGACCGGCGTGACGAACTTGGCGGCCCGGCGACCTGAAATGATCTGGTTCGTCGGCTGCCCGTCCTCGTCGAGCTCCCAGTGCTCCCCCGGATAGGCATATGGGGAATTCAGGATGGGCTGCGCGAAGAAGTCGGGCACCACTCACACCTCACCGGCACGGAGTCGGGCCGCGCCGCACTGTACCCCGCGACTGATGCGGCTGTTACCCGGCCTTGGCCTCCACTCCGGCCTGGCGGGCCAGCTCGGCGGTACGGTTGGTCTGCTCCCAGGGAATGTCGTCAAGGTCGTCTCGGCCGAAGTGGCCGTAGGCGGCGACCTGACGGTAGAGCGGGCGGCGCAGGTCGAGGTCGCGAATGATCGCGCCCGGCCGCAGGTCGAAGATGTCGCGAACGGCGGCCTCGATGCGCTCGTCGGGCACCGTGCCGGTGCCGTAGGTCTCGATGTTGAGCGACAGGGGCTCGGCCTTGCCGATCACGTAGGCCGCCTGCACCTCGAAGCGCGACGCCAGCCCGGCGGCGACGACGTTCTTGGCGATCCAGCGCAGCGCGTAATTGGCCGAGCGGTCGACCTTCGTGGGGTCCTTGCCGGAAAAGGCGCCGCCGCCGTGGCGCGCCATGCCGCCGTAGGTGTCAACGATGATCTTGCGCCCGGTGAGGCCGGCGTCGCCGGTGGGTCCGCCCACCACGAACCGCCCCGTGGCGTTGACGATGATGCGAGTGCCGGAGTCGAGCAGGTCGGAGGGAATCGCCTGGCGGACGACGGATTCCTCGATAGCGCTCACGATGGCGTCGTTTTCTATCTCGGGATCGTGCTGCGCGGCGATGACGACGCTGTCGACGCGTGCGGGACGCCCGTGGCGGTATTCCACGGTGACCTGCGACTTGCCGTCCGGACGCAGCCAGGCCAGCGTGCCGTCCTTGCGGACCTGGGCCAGCCGCCGCGCGGCGCGATGCGCCAGCGCAATCGGCGCCGGCATCAGCTCCGGCGTCTCGTCGCAGGCGAAGCCGTACATCATCCCCTGATCGCCCGCGCCCAAGCCTTCGACATCGTCGTGGTCGCCGTCCATGGCTCGGACCTCAAGCGCTTCGTCAACGCCCATCTTGATGTCGGCCGACTGCTCGTTGAGGGACACCACCACGCCGCAGGTCTCGCCGTCGAATCCGACCTCGGACGTGCTGTAGCCGATCCCGCACACGGTGTCGCGGACGATGCGGGGCACGTCGACGTAGGACGCCTTCGAGGTGATCTCCCCGAGCACCAGCACCAAGCCGGTGGTGGTGGCGGCTTCGCACGCCACCCGGCTCTCGGGGTCGGCGCCCAGGAAGGCGTCGAGGATGGCGTCGGAGATCTGGTCGCAGAGCTTGTCCGGATGGCCCTCGGTCACCGACTCCGAGGTAAACAACAGGCGTGGCGCCTGCATGAACGTGCTGCTCAAAATGGTCTCCCCCAATTGCCGGTTGTCGTCGCCGGGCGCGGCCGCGGGCGGATCGGTTAGGTCCCTTCCTGCCAGCCGGCCAGGTAAGCGGCCTGCTCGTCAGTCAGCGTATCGATGGTCACGCCCATCGCCTCCAGCTTGAGCGCGGCGATCCGCTGGTCGATCTCTCCGGATACGTCGTACACGTCAGGCGTCAGGTCCCCGGCGTTGGCCGCCAGATATTCGAGCGCCAGCGCCTGATTGGCAAAGCTCATGTCCATGACGCTGGCCGGGTGACCCTCGGCGGCCGCCAGATTGATGAGCCGGCCCTGGGCCAGCAGGAAGATGCGGCGACCGTCGGCCATGCGGTACTCATCAACGTAGGGCCGCGCTTGATTGACTTGCACGGCCATGTCCTCCAGCGCCTCGATGTTGATCTCGACATCGAAATGCCCCGAGTTTGCCAGGATTGCCCCGTCTCGCATGGCCTCGAAGTGTGGCTGGTCGATGACGTGCTTGTCGCCGGTCACGGTCACAAACAAATGCCCTTCGGCCGCCGCCTCCTGCATGGGCATGACGCGGTAGCCGTCCATCACGGCTTCCAGCGCGCGAACGGGGTCGACCTCGGTGACGATCACGTGGGCGCCCATGCCGGACGCGCGGCTGGCCAGGCCGCGCCCGCACCAGCCGTAGCCGCCCACCACGACGTTGCGTCCGGCCAGCAGGATGTTGGTGGCGCGAATCACGCCGTCCAGCGTGGACTGCCCGGTGCCGTAGCGGTTGTCGAACATGTGCTTGGTCATGGCCTCATTCACCGCCACGATGGGGTACTTCAGCACGCCCTCCGCGGCCATGGCCCGCAGGCGAATGACGCCGGTGGTGGTCTCCTCGGTCCCGCCCATCACGCCGTCCATGACATCGGTGCGGCTCGTGTGCACGGTCGAGACCAGGTCGGCGCCGTCGTCGGTGGTCAGATGCGGGCGCGTGTTTAGCACCGACTCGATGTGGTCGTAGTAGATCTCGGAATCCTCGCCGTTGATGGCGTAGGTGGCGGCGCCGTACTCATGCACCAGCGCTGCCGCGACGTCGTCTTGGGTGCTCAGCGGATTTGACGCGCAAAGAGCGACCTCCGCGCCGCCGGCCTGTAGCGTGCGCATCAGGTTGGCGGTCTCGGTGGTGACATGCAGACAGGCGCCAATGCGCAGCCCGTCGAGGGGCCGCTCGCGCGCGAACCGCTCTTGAATGCTCGCCAGCACCGGCATCGACTGCTCCGCCCACTCGACGCGGCGAACGCCAAGCCCGGCAAGCCCGGCGTCGGCGATCTCGAATGTGCTATGCGTTGCGGCCATGAACGTCTCCTTGTGGCGCGAGTCGGGGCACCGTGCGGCGCCTAAAACGCAACGAGCTCCTTGAACTCGGCGTAACGGGCCTCAACGTCCTCGCGCGTAACCGCGGCCAGGCGCTCGACGCCGAACGCCTCAACTGTAAACGACGCCGCGACGCTGCCATAAACGATTGCGCGCCGCAGGTCGGCGCCGCCGAGCGCGTCCGCCTCGGCCAGGCTGCCGAGCATGGCGCCGGCAAAAGCGTCGCCGGCGCCCGTCGGATCCACAACCTCGGGCAAGGGATAGCCCGGCGCGAAGAACCACTCGCCGCCCTGCGCCAGCACCGCGCCGTATTCGCCCATCTTGACCGCGACGGCCTGGGGGCCGAGCGCCAAAATGGGGCCAACCGCCCGGGGTATCCGGAGCTCGCCGCTGAACATTCGCGCTTCCTGGTCGTTGAGGACGACCAGCGCGCTGCGGCGGAACACCTCGGCGAGCTCCGAAGAGTGGCCGCGGATCCAATGGTCCATCGAGTCCGTGGCCACGAACGCGCCGGAGTCAATCTGGTCCATGACGCGCATCTGTATCCCCGGCTCGATGTTCCCCACGAAGACGTAGTCCGCGTTGGTCGCCGGTATGCGCGGGGTGAAGTCGGTCACGACGTTGAGCTCCACGAACTCGGTGTCGCGGGTGTTCAGGTCGTCGTGATAGCGCCCGCCCCAACGAAAGGTCTGGCCCTCCACCACGTCGAAGCCGGCAAGGTCAATGCCGCGGTCTTCCAGGATTTGCCGATGAGCCGACGGGAAGTCCGTGCCCACGACGCTGACCAGCGCGGTCGGCGCGAAGAGCCGCGCCGCCAGGGCGGCATAGGTGCCCGACCCGCCCAGAACCTGCGTGACCTGTCCGGTCGGCGTGGCGATGTCGTCGATGCCGACGGTCCCGACGATGACGACACTCACGACGGGCTCGGCTCGTCCAGATAGCGGTCGACCAGCAGCGCCACCCGCTCCCGCACCTGGGGGTCGATGGCCTCCGGTGCGGTGATGATGCCCGCGGCGAGGGCCGAGCCGCACTCGCAGTCGCGCGGCTGCCGCACGACCTGGGGAATCGCGTCCCGAACGGCGCGCAGCGCCAGCGCGGCGTTGGCGGTGAGGTTGCGTACCACCATGGCGGCTGTGACCGCCTCTTCGCTCTCATGCCAGACGTCGTAGTCGGTGACCATCGCCATGACGCCATAGCAGAGTTCGGCCTCGCGGGCCAGCCGGGCCTCGGGCAACGCGGTCATGCCGATCACGTCCACGCCCCACGACCGATACAGCTCGGACTCGGCGCGGGTCGAGAACTGCGGCCCCTCGATGCAGACATAGGCGCCGCCGCGATGGACATTGCCGCCGGCGGCCCCCACCGCCTCGGCGAGGGCGCTCCGTACATGCGGGCACAGCGGATCGGCCATGCCCACGTGCACGACCAGCCCCGGCTCATCGAAGAATGTTGAGGGGCGAGCGCGGGTGCGGTCGATGAGCTGATCGGGTATCACGACGTCAAGCGGCGGGATGTGCTCGCGCATGCTGCCGACGGCGCTCACGGCCAGCATCCACTCGACGCCCAGGGCCTTCAGCGCCCAGATGTTGGCGCGCACGTTCAGGGCGCTGGGCGAGATGCGGTGGCCGCGACCGTGCCGCGGGAGGAAGGCGACCTCGACGCCGTCGAGCACGCCCACGACGAGCCGGTCGCTGGGAGCGCCGAAGGGGGTGTCGATCTCAACCTCGCGGCGCTCCTCGAGGCCGGGCATCTGATAGAAGCCGCTGCCGCCGATGACGCCCACGCGTGCCCGTGCGCCGGCAACGCCCGCGCTGGACACTACGCGGCCGCCTCGACGGGCGCCCGCCAGGCGGCCAGCGTTTGCGTGAACGGAGCGCGCGCGATGCCGCGCTCGCTGACGATGGCGCTCACCAGCTTGTTCGGCGTGACATCGAAGGCCGGATTGGCCACCGGCGCGTCGCCCGGCGCCCAACGCGCCGCGCCGTGTCCCCGCACCTCGCCCGGCCCGCGCTCCTCGATGGGAATGTCGTCTCCCGTCGCCGTGTCGAAGTCAATGGTGGAAATCGGAGCGGCGACGATGAACGGCAGTCCGTGCGCGCGGGCAAGCTGCGCCATGGTGTAGGTGCCGATCTTGTTGGCCACGTCGCCGTTCGCCGCAATGCGGTCGGCGCCCACGAGCACCGCGTCAACAACGCCCCGCTGCATGAAGTGGCCCGCCATGCCGTCCGTGATGAGGGTGTAGGGAATGCCCCACTGCTCCAGCTCCCAGGTCGTCAGGCGGGCGCCCTGCAGCAGGGGGCGGGTCTCGTTCACCCACACCGAGACCTTCCCTTGGCCATGGGCGGCCTGGATCACGCCCAGGGCCGAGCCGAACCCGGCGCCGGTCGCCAGTGGGCCGGTGTTGCAGTGGTGCAGCACCTGCGCGCCGGGCGCGATGAGGCCGGCGCCGTGGGCTGCCAGTTGGAGGTGACGGCGGTCGTTGTCGGCCGCCAGCGCGCGCGCCTGCTCCAGCACCGCCTGCGCTCCCGCTACGGGGTCGTCAGCGTGGGGCTCCGCCGCCGCGCGGACGATGCGGGCGGCCCAGGCCAGATTGACCGCCGTCGGGCGCGTGCCGGCGATGTCGTCAACCACGCGATCGAGGTGGCCCGCGAACGGTCCGTCAGTCTCGGCCGCGTAGCAATGCGCCCCCAGGGCTACGCCATAGGCCCCCGCCAGGCCCAGTGCCGGCGCGCCGCGAATAGCCAGCGTGCGGATGGCCTCCATGACCTGCGGCACCTGGGTGCAGTGCAGCACCTCGACCGCATCCGGCAGGCGCCGCTGATCCAGGATGCGCACGGCGCCCTCGCGCCATTCGATAACCGGTGGGACAGCCATGGGAACGGCAAATCTGGCAACAGCCCGCGAGTATAGCCAGCGCGCCCATCGGGCCCAGTGCCAGGGCGTGGGTCACTTTGCCTCGGAGCCGTAAACGCGGCGCCCGATGTCCTTGGCAGATTCCTCGCGGGCCTCGATCAATTTTACGATATCCGCCATCGTCCACGGGCGATCAGCGAGACCGGCGGCCATGGCTGGGGTCGTGGGCTTGCCGTTCGCGCGCCGCGTGAGCGTCGTGTGGGGCCGCGCGTAGTTGTAGTGGAAGACGTACAGCGCGACCGCGCAACTCAGGTTGTAGGCCTTCTTGCTGAAGGCATTCGTGAGCCGCGTGAATCGGCGCATGCCCATGCGGATGTTCAGGTTCATGCGCTCGACGTGCGAGGTCGAGACGTGCTCTAGGTCCGGCGCCCTGGATCACGTCCTGCCGTGTGCCGACGCATACCGGCGGGCTGTATCGGGTCTGACCGTCCGGGGCCGTGCCATACAGCTTCTGAAGCTGCGCGTAGTCGATGGTGGGGCCGAACGCCGCCGCCGCGGCCTCGCGATAGAAGCTGGCCGCGTCACTGGTGAGCTGAAAGCGGCCGCGGATGCGCCGACCAAGGTCCACGAGAAACTCCCGCGCCGTCGTCACGTCCCGCCGCCCGATCAGCCACGTCGGGATCAGCTTCGTGTCTGGGTGAATCGCCGTGAAGGTCCACACTTCGCCGATGCCGAACTCGCCGCGCTGCTCGGCCGGCACGTTCCGCGCCTTCATGCCGACGAAGGCCCAACGCTCGTCCACCTGGACGCGCTGGCAGCCTAGATCGTGTACCAGCTCACCATGGGCAGCGGCGCACGCTTGCCCGGCCTCGACGATCAGCCGCGTGACCGTGATCTTCGACCGGCCCGTGAGCCGACACGTGGACCGGATCGAATTGCCCTCAACTTGGAGAGCCAGAATCTGTGCGCGTTGCTCGCGGCTGAGGCGACGCATCGGGCATCAACCGTTGCTAAGCTAATGCGTATATTATGCCTAGAACGCTATGGGTTATCAGGCGCTATGGTGCGGAATTCCACCGAGCGGGTTTGCCTAGCTGTTGCTAGCTGGCTCTTCGGGATCAGACGGCTTGGTCTGAATGATCTCCACCAGTGTCCGCTTGGGTCGCGTATCCGTCGGATTCCGCATCGCCGCTTTGCGTCGCTGGCTCGCGATCTCCTGACTTTCCTGAATCAGCCTCCGCAACACTTCCTCGGTCGCCGTTGACACTCTCATCGGATTGGTCCACTCCCTTGCTCTCCTTTGAAGGATACGTCCCAAGCACGTCAAGCACGAACGGGTCAGGGGCTGGAGAGCGTACCCGTACACCGAATGCATCAGCAATTGCAGTTTCTTCCTTCGTCAGATCCGTTACCCGGTGAAAGAGTTGGTTGGCCTCGTTGCGGTCGATCACGAAGCCGTGCGTGGGGTAGCTGTGAATCAGTATGTTGAGTGCTCCAGGTTTCAGATTTCCAGCATCAAGCCGACGACCATACTCGTCTGCAATCCTAATCGCACGGTCGGCTTCGCCTAGCCGTACAGGGTCAATCTGTGCGGCAACAGGCTCGTAGAGCTTGGCGGCAAGGTTGGCCGCGATCTCCGCGGCAGTGCGAGCTGAAAGCCCTCCACGGGCGAGCCGGAGGAAGTAGTCCTGGAACGCGGAGTAGGCGCCAGTCGTCACCTGAGCGATGGCTTGCAAGACATCCAAACCCGAGTGCTGGAGGAAAATCTCGTCGGGTTTGGTCATCTGAACGTCCAACGGGCCCAGTTCTCCGAATCTGCCAAAGCCAATCTGGTTGGCACCAACTGCGACGAGGGTGCCCGCACTCTTGCAGTCTCCCGCCAACAACAATCGAACATCGTCGAACAACTCAGACGCGAATCGACTCAGCCGGTATGCCGCATGTGGATCGCCGCCCCAGGTAGTCAAGAAGAGGCTTAGCTTCTTGACCTTCGGCGTTTTGCTCGCAAGAAGGGCCTCAACAGCCAAATCGACCGACTCATCGGATATTGGACCATTGAAGACGATGAGCGCGCGGTCTGGGTTCTGCTGGCGGTAGGCCTGGGCAGCAGCAGGCAGATCAGGGAGAGATCTATCAGTCATCCGATGAGGAACCCATCGCTATCGGTCCGAGACCTCAGCCCAGCGGGCCTCGCCGCCCTTCGCCGCTATGGCGGACCGCTCTGCCGCACTCAGGCCCGCTGCCCTCGCCTCGCCGCCCTTGCGGCCAGCCACGGCCTTCGGCGACTCTGGTGCGTGGTCTTCGACTTCCGCCTCGCCCGTCATGCGTTCAACGAGGCTATGCGCCAATTCGCTGAAGTCAGGCGGACCGGTGTGCGGCTCTCGACGCTGCATCATCGCAGTACCCCTTCCGCCATCGTGCCATGGCGGGCCGGTTGGACCACAATCCAGGCGCGTGCGCGGGCATTTTGAGCACTGACACCCTCACGTTACTTGCGCTAATGCTGGCTGGCGGTCTCTGGGTGTGTCGATAGTGTTTCGGGCGACAATTGATGTCCCCGCCGCAGCTTGTGGTACGCGGCCGTGAATGACTGCACGGAAATGCTGGCGTCGCCAAGAAGCCCTCTAAGCGTGTTCGGTCGGTATTCTCTGTTGCGCAGGAGGGTGGGCGCAAGCATCGTGCCATCCGCGCACGTTTTGAGCCATACCTGATGGCTGCCCCGCTGGTTTTCTGTCGGCCTGAACCCAAAGACGGTCCTCAAGACCCTTTCCAAGTCTCGAGAGTGGGTGCTTGGCAGACGGCTAGGCATACACGGGCAACGCATGATGATGACCAGCCAGGAGAGCCCCAATGCCTGTCCTCACCTTCGGGGGCACCCATTCAGTTGGCGGCTCGCCATCGTGGATGTCCACTCCGCACTGATTCAGCATCATCTCCAGGAGTTCGTTCTCAAGAAGGGCGGTCATGAACGCCGCCATGGCCTCAAGGGCGTTGTCCTGGGCTTCCTCAAAGGTGTCCCCTTCGGTCGTGATGGGCAACTCGACGAAGCTAATCGTGAAGCTGCCATCGTCATTCCGAACGCTGGTGGTGTTCACGGTGATGTATTTGGCCAACTCGGCTCCCAGTCTGCTTGCCACGGTGCACGGTGCATGGCTGACAGCGGCTGTCTACCACAGCATAGGCCGTGTTCGTCAAACGTTTGGTGCTCTTCCTCACCACGGGGCACTTCAGCACCCACCGGCCCGGCTCCGGCGGGTGCTTCCATGCCGAACGGCCCCCACGACCTCCTCCAAGGCAAAGTGCCCACTACCCAGCGCCGGGCTGTGGAGTTGGGTACGGCGGGCAGGGCGGGTGGATCCGCACCGCCGGAATGGCGGGCAGGGGGGCGCCGACCCGGATGCTGGTCAACGCCGGAATAGGAGACCTCGACGCTGGCGCTAGTCCAGGCCCCGCCGCTTCCGGGCCGCTTCATAGGCGTCCAGGCCAATCTCCCCGCGGGCGAACCGAGCCTCGATGGACTGGAAGGCGTCCACCGGCGCGGCCATCGAGGGCGCGAGGTCGGGGCTGGGCTCCGCCGCGCGAGCCTCGGCCAACTGCTGCCGCGCCGCGGCCTGCGCCTGGGCATCCGCCGGCCCCTCGACGTACTCGTCTGGCGATCCGGCGTCGGTCGTGGCCGGTGGCGGGTCGTCAGGCGACGCCCCGAGCTTGTCCTTGAGCCAGCGCCCGACCTCCGCTGGGTCCGCCTCCTCCACCCAGGCCGAGACTTCGTCGTCCAGCGTTGCGGTGGCCGTCTGGGAGCGCAGGCGCTCGCGGTGGACCTCGCGGTCCTTCTTCGACTGCCAGCGGCGCTCGATCGCGTCGACGCGGGCGGCGACCTCGCGGTCGACCGCGACCTCGAAGTCCGGCGGCGCCTCCCCGGTGGTCTCCTCGGGTGCGGCGGCGGTTGGTTCAGCGGCGTGATCGGTCATGGAATCTCCTTTAGGCAACGGCTTCCGCGGGAACGGCATAGCCCGCGGCGGACAGGGCGGCGGTGAGCTGACGCTCCGGGTCGAGTTCTTCAGTACCGGTGATGGCGTGTCCCAGTCGCGCCGCGAACATGAGCGCGTCGGTCGTCCGCGCGGCGTAGGCCTCGTGCAGGCGCGCCGCCCAGCGGGACAGCTCGTCGGCCAGCGCCGGCGGCGCTCCCCGGAGCAGGGATTGCCACTCCGCATCCAGGGCCTCGACCTCGGCGCCCGACGCCAGCCGTCCGGCGCGCTGATAGCCCTCGCTGACCATCAGGGTGAGCAGCTCGTCTTCCGTGGCAACCCGGCAGTGGTCCCACTGCGCGTCGCTGGTCGGCGCGGGGTGCGGGCAGGCGGCAGCGAGACAGCCGGCGGACCATTGACTGCCCGGGGAGCCGCAGCGGGGGCAGTGCCAGTGCCCTTGCAGCAATAGGCCACGCGCCAGCGCCTCGTCGTCGAATGCCTGGCTGATGTAGCGACGGATGCCCGGCGCCAGCCGGGCGTCGGTGACGGCGCCCATCACCTGGCTCACCCAGGCGTGCTCGAAGCGCTCGAATGCTTCGAGTCGCAGCCCCGCGCGCGTCTGCGACATCACGGCCCGCAGCGCCGCCGTGGGTACGGCATAGCGGGCCTTGTCGGCGTGTCCTTCCGACTGGGCGGTGACGACGGCCGCCGCACCGTCAATCTGCACGTCGAGCACGCAATCTCCTTCGCGAGCAGCGTCGGGAGGTCATCGGGTCTTGGACCGGCCCGCCGCCGCACCTGGTGTGTGTACACGCAAAGAGTACGGCGTGCCTGCCCGGCTGTCAACCATTCGCGTACACTGCCGCCATGGCAGGCGCCGAGGCAGGGCTGCGGTTCCCTGACGCATTGCGCCGCGCCCGCATGGCGCGCGGGCTTTCCTACCGGGAGCTGGCGGCGCGGTGCGGGCTCTCCCACTCCTTCCTGAGCCATATTGAGAAGGGCGAGCGCCGCCCGCCGCGCATGGCGCACGTGATGGCCATTGCCTCCGCCCTGGACACGGTTACGCCGGCCTTTCTGCTCGCGGCGCTGGCGGATCGGGTGGGCTCCGAGGTGGCGCAGCTGGTGGTGCACCTGGCCCAGGCCGGGACCGACGATGACCCGCTGCCCGGCGCGTTGCCGGAGATCGGCGCCGCGGACGCCATCGAGGCGCTGGCCGCAGCCGCCGCACAGCCGGACGGCGAGGCCCAGTTGCGTCGGCACTTGTCCTTTGTAGACCTGCAGTTCGACGCCGACGTGCTGCGCGTGGCCTTCGGCGACGCGGCGGACCCCGTGGTCCTGAGCGTGGTCGGGCCGGCGGATCCATCGCCGGGGTCCGATTGCGCCGAATAAGCCGCGCTTCGGGCCTTTTGGTCGCGCACCGCTGCCGGCCGCCTCGATGACCGGCGACCAGCCCCCGCCGTCGCCCCCCTGCTGCGCCCCGCGGCCCATAGGAGCCATGCGGCGCCACCAGCCGCAGGCGCCTCCCCCTCACCCCAACCCTCTCCCACGAGGGGAGAGGGAGTCGGACCCGATCGGGCCGGCATCGCCACGTCATTCCCGCGAAGAGCCTGCCCCGGACTCGATCCGGGGCGGGAATCCAGGCCAACTCCGAGGCGGGGAGATGGGATCCGACGCGTCGCAAAGGCCGAGGGGGCCAGCAGCGAGCGACCGTGAACTGGGGGCCGGAGAGCGAGCAGCGCGGCTGGGGGCAGGTCCGGTTCCTTCTCCCCTGGTGGGAGAAGGCGAGAGCTTGCCCCGTACGCGCTACGGGGATGAGGGGGATTCCGGCGCCGCGCTGGCGAATGACGCCGTGCGCCTGCCCGGCGGGTCATTTCTGATGGGCACCACCGACCGCCCGGGCTTCCCGGAGGACGGCGAGGGCCCCGTGCGGCGGGTCTCGGTGGGCGCGTTCCGCGTGGGCGCCTGCGCCGTGAGCAACGCCCAGTTCGCCGCCTTTGTCGACGCGACGCGGTACACCACCGAGGCCGAGCGCTTCGGCTGGTCCTTCGTGTTCCATCTGCTCGTGCCCGAGGATGTCCGGCGGCGGCACCCGCAGCGCCCCGAGGCCACGCCCTGGTGGGTTCCCGTCACCGGCGCCATTTGGCGATACCCCGAAGGGCCGGGGAGCACGCTTGAGGGACGGGGCGACCATCCGGTGGTGCACGTGTCGTGGAGCGACGCCGTAGCCTTCGCCGCCTGGGCGGGCGCCCGCCTTCCCACGGAGGCCGAGTGGGAGTACGCGGCGCGCGGCGGGCTGGTGCAGCGACGCTATCCCTGGGGCGACTCGCTCACGCCCCGCCGCAATCACCGCTGCAACATCTGGCAGGGCGAGTTTCCGGAGCGCAACACGCTCGACGACGGATATCTCGGCACCGCGCCGGTTGATGCCTACACGCCGAACCGCTACGGCCTGTTCAATACGGCGGGCAACGTGTGGGAATGGTGCAGCGACTGGTTTCACCCGACGTTTCACGTCCAAGGTCCCCGGGTCAATCCCGAAGGGCCGGGCGGCGGCACCGCGCGAGTGCTGCGCGGCGGCTCGTACCTGTGCCACCGCTCTTACTGCAACCGCTATCGCGTCGCCGCGCGCAGCGCCAACACGCCCGACAGCTCGGCGGGAAACGTCGGTTTCCGCTGCGTGTGGCCGGGGTGACGGTGGCTGAGCGACCTTCTCCGGGATAGATCGTCATCCTCAACGGCGTCCCGCGGGCGGGGAAGTCCAGCATTGCCGCCGTGATTCAAGAGACCTTCGACGGCCCCTGGGTGAACCTGGGCGCGGACGCTCATATGTCCAGCGTCATGCCCCGGCGCTATGCGCCCGGGATCGGGCTGCGCCCCGCGGGGGCGGGCGCCCGGCCCTCGAGCCGCTGGTGGTCGCCTTCTATGCCGCGCTCTACGAGTCCATCGCCGCCCACAGCCGGCTGGGGGTGAACGTCGTTGCCGACTTCGGCCACCACGACGATTTCTCCGTCCCACGCGGCATCCTGGCCGACTGCGCCCGGCGGCTGCGCGGCCTACCCGCCCTCCTGGTCGGCGTGCGCTGTCCCTTGCCGATCATCCTGGAGCGGCGGCGCGCGACGGGGTGGGGCGAAAGCCTGCCAAAGGGCTTCGCCGAATCCGGCGCGGAACGCTGGCAACGGGAAGTCCACAGGCCGGGCATCTATGACCTCGAGGTCGACACCTCGGTCATGCGCCCGGACCAATGCGCCCAGGCCATCCGCCAGCGCCTGGATCGGTGCCCGGCGCCGACGGCCATTCAGCGCCTCGCCGCGATGGCTGCGGATCACGCGTGATCGGGCTCGCGGTGGCTGCCTGTGGTTGACAGGGCCCGCTTCGGCGGACGATGCGATGCTGATGGCGCGTTTGGGAATCACGGCTTTACCAGGAGAGGCGCGGGAATGATGGCTGAGGCACAAGGCGCGCTGACGGGCCAGACGGCGATCGTTACCGGAGGGAACCGCGGCATCGGCAAGGGCATCGCGCGCGCGTTCGCCATGGCCGGCGCAGATGTGCTGGTGACTGCACGCGACGCGGAGCTGCTCGCTGCGACCGTGACCGAACTGGAGGCCCACGGCGGCGTGGTGGTGGGCGTGCCGGCCGACGTGCAGGTCGAAGCGGACGTCGAGCGCGTCTTCGCCGAGGCCGCGTCCCGGTTCGAGCAGCTGGACGTTTTGGTCAACAACGCCGGCCTCTCCCTGCCGGCGCCGCTGCACGAGCAGGAGCTCGCGGCCTGGGAGACGGTCATCGGGACCAATCTCACCGGCGCATTTCTGTGCACGCGGGCGGCCATGCGCCTGATGCGCTCCCAGGGCCGCGGCCGCATCATCAACATCGCCAGCATCTCGGCGCAGCGGGTGCGGCCTGAGTCAGCCTCCTACAGCGCCAGCAAGTTCGGCCTATGGGGGCTCACCCAGGTCACGTCGCTCGAGGGGCGCGCTCACGGCATCTCGGCCTGCTGCATCAACCCGGGCAACACGCGCGTGGAGCGGCGGGACGAGATCGACTCCGAGGAGAACCGCGAGCCGATGATGGGCGTGGAGTCGGTGGCCGAGGTCGCGGTCACCATGGCGGCGCTGCCGCCGCACGTGCAACTGCTCGAAGCCACGGTGCTGCCATTGCAGCAGCCGTTCATCGGCCGCGGGTAGCAACGGTGTTTGGCCGTCAAGTCTTAGCCCATAGTGGGGTCCCACATGGCCTGCTGTTTGCAGAGGGCATTGCAGAGCACGAGGAGCTTGCGCATGCAGGCGGTGAGGGCCACGAGCTTGGGCTTGCGGCCGCGACGAGGCGCTGGTGGCGCGGAGGCTGGGGTTGGCCCGGCTGGCGGCAAGCGCGGCCATATAGAGCGCGGCGCGGACCGACGCGCGGCCACCCCAGACCGAGCGGCGCCCGCGCCAGGCGCCGCTGTCATTGAACCGACGCCGACGCGGCGATCTGTTTCTGGTTGAGCGTGCCGAGCTCGGGCAGTTCCGCCAGCAGGGTGTGGCAGCGACCGGCCCGATGCCGGGGATGCTCTGCAGCCAGGCGGCCCGCGCGCGCAGCCGCGGCTCGGCCTGGATGGCGGCGGCGAGTCGCGTCGAGGTCGGCCAGGCAGTCGGTCAGCCAGGCGAGGTGGGCATCGATGTTGGCGTGGATTGGGGGCGCCGTTGCTGCTCGGCCACGCGCATGGTCAGGAGTGGCGCCGGCGAGGATCAGGGCGTGCAAGTGGCGGGTGGCCACATCTGGGCGCGGGCGCACCGGGGGCTGGACCTCGGCCGCGAAGCGGGCCAGCACCCAGGCGTCGAGCCGATCGGTCTTGGCCAAAATGTTGCGGCTGCGGGCGAAGTCGCGCACCTGCCGCGGATTGACCACCACCGCCGGCAGCCCCGCGGCGATCAGCGCCGCGTCGACCGCCTGCTCGTAGCCGCCACTGGCTTCCAACACGATCCGGGTGGGCTGCAGCGCCTGCGCGCGGCGCACCAGCGCGGCATGCCCTGCGGGGGTGTTGGGGATCCGCCAGGCGTCCGCGGGGGTAGCGCGCGAGCCAGATGATCGCGGGCGACGTCCAGGAGTACGGTGGGGCATTTCGGTACCCTCCGAGGCGGCGCCGGCCTCACCCCAGCCTGATGCGGGCTCGCCACGGCGGCCCTGGCAACGGTACGGGCTCTGGACCAGCGCCACGGGCCGGGACGACCACGCTACCGAACGGTCTCTTGCCCAGGGGCGGACGGTCTGTCCCGTTGCTTCCCTCGGACGATCCGAGGGGACTTGCAACATACAAGGGGCGGGATTGCAACCTGCCCGCCCGGTCGTCTGATCTGGGGCGGCGGCTCGTTAGATCACCAGCGACGCAACGACCAGTCCAACGATCAGCACGGCCAAGATCGACAGGCCGGCCGCCAGGTCCCGCCGCAGGAATGGGAGCCCCGGGAGTTCGGTCTTTTCACCGCGCCGCGGTCGCGCGACTGCCTCTGTGCGCACCTCGTCGGCCGCAATCGGGACTACGGTCTCAGGGATCCGCCGCACCGGGTCGCGCCGGCGGCGTCGCGTTGATCGTCGTCGTGAGGCCACGGCAGCTACTCGCAGCCCGCTACAGGTGCTGCGGACGGCCCAACGTTCGGAGGCGCCACGGAATGTTTCACGTGAAACATTCTAGACCGCCGTCAGCCGATCGATGAGCTGCGCCAACTCTTCTTCACTGTAGTACTCGAGCTCGATTCGACCCCGCGTTTCGCCGCCGCGCAGCCGCACCCGCGTGCCCAGGCTGCGCTGAATCCGTTCAAGCACGCTCCCAACTTCACGGCTCCACGCCTCGGTCTCCGTCGATCGCCGACGCGACGGCTGCTCCCGGGCTTCACCTTCTGGGCTGAGTGCCCACCGCTCGGCATCCCGCACCGACAGCCCTCGTTCCCGGATTGCCGCCACAAGCCGCGCGCGCGCACCCCGATCGGTCACGCTCAGCAGCGCCCGCGCATGGCCCTCGGTGATCTCCCCCGCCCGCAACGCACTCAGTGACGCCTCGTCGAGATTGAGCAGCCGCAGGGCGTTGGCCACGGACGAGCGGCTCACTCCCAGCGCCTCCGCCACGCCTTCTTGGGTCACGCCGAATTCTTCCATCAGCACCCGGTACGCATGACTGCGATCCAACGGATTTAGGTCCGCCCGTTGCAGGTTCTCGACGAGCGCCAGTTCCAGCTGCTGGCGATCATCCACCGTCACGATCGAGGCCGGCACTTCCTCAAGCCCCGCCAGCCTCGCGGCCCGCCATCGTCGTTCGCCGGCCACCAGGTAGTAGCGGCCGGGATGATCCGTCCGAGCGCTGACCATGATCGGCTGTAGCACGCCGTGGCGACGGATCGATGCCGCGAGCCCCTCAAGTTCAGCGTCGCCGATTCCTTGCCGCGGCTGTCGCGGGTTCGGCTCGATGCTTGTCAGCGAGAGCGAGCGCCGCGACCCCAGCGTGTCGGCAAACACGTTTTCCAGCCCGCGCCCCAGCGCCCGCCTAGACGCCATGCTGCTCAACCTCGACCGCGAAGGCCCGATAGGCCCCCGCGGCCGCACCCTTCGGGTCGTGCTCGAAGATCGTGCGGCGGAACCCGGGCGACTCGGCCAGCCGCACGCTCCGCGGGATCATCGTCCGCGCCACCTGCTCGCCAAAATGCCCCCGCACCTCGCGCGCCACATCCCACGCCAGGTTATTGCGACGGTCGAACATTGTCAGCAGATAGCGCAACCGGGGTCCCTCGGCGCGCAGCTGCCGCACGCCGTCCACCGCCTCCATCAGACTGGCCAGGCCCTCCAACGCCAGGTACTCGCACTGCACCGGCACGATCACCTCGTCACACGTCAGCAGCGCAAGCAACGTGGCCCCTTCCAGGGATGGCGGACAGTCGATGATGATGTACGCGTAGGCATGAATCGCCCCCGCCAGGGAACGCCGCAACACGGTCCCGTCAGCAAGAGCATATTCCGCCATGCGCCGGTCCCCGGGCATCAACATCAGGCCGCGGCGGCCTGTCGACACCGTCGCGCTTGCAACGGGATCCGCCTCGGTCAGAACGTCGAGAATCGTCGACGACGCCGGCTCTTCGGCAAGCAGTCGGCTCGTGCTGCCCTGCGCGTCAAAGTCGATGAGCAGCACGCGGTGCTCCCGCTCGGCAAGCGCCGCGGCCAGATTGACGGCGGTGGTGGTCTTACCCACCCCGCCCTTTTGGTTGGCGACCGCATAGATGCTGGCTGTCAATCCACAACCGTCTTCCGCTATTAGATCTTTGATCTATAACAAGTCTCGAAGAAATAGTCGTAGGAACGGGGAAACCGTGGACAGCGGCGACTCGGGGCTCGGTTACTTGAAGAAGCCGCGGTGTGGAGTGCCGTGACCCGTGGGGGAATGTGCTGTGGGAGTCCGTGGAGAGCGTCGCGCGACGCTGTCGAATGTGCGATCCCAGGTGGAAATATCAACAACGAAGGCAGGATATCCACAGATTATGCCGGGTTGTCCACAACCAAGGTGGTGAATGGAAGGCCAGAATCCCCCACCGACGATATGGAGCGCCGCAAGCAAGAATTGCGCCAAGCAGACAAGTGGGGAGTTTTCGCGGAGGCGCCCCACGGCGCTCGGAGGCTGCCGATAGGCTAGGCGATGTCGGCGAGCTGGGCGCGGATGGTCTCGATGTCGTTCTTGAGACGGTCGTCGAGCTGGATGAGTCGCTCGATCTTGCGGCAGCCGTGGAGAGCGGTGGTGTGGTCCCGGCCGCCAAGGTTGCGGCCGATTTCGGGGAGCGAGAGCGAAGAGTCGTTGCGCAGGAGATACATCGCCACCTGCCGCGCGTGGGCGGTGGGCGCGTCGCGCCGCGAGCCGGTGAGATCGTCGAGGGACATCGAGAAATGGGCGCCGGTACAGTCGAGCACGTGGCGCGCGGCGACGGGACGCGGATGCGAGGCGGCGCCCAGTCCGTCGAGGGCGCGAGCCGCCGTATCGGGCGTGAGCGGCAACCCGCTCAGCTCGGCGTAGATCAGCGTGCGGCGAAGGGCGCCTTCGAGCTCGCGCATGTTGCGCCGCACCCGCTGCGCCAGGAAGTCCGCCACTTCGGACGGTAGCGTGGTGCCTTCGCTGGCGGCGATGGTCTCGAGAATTGCCCGTCGCAGATCGAGATCCGGCGCCTGCAGGTCGGCGACCAGACCGGACTCGAAGCGGCTGCGCAGCCGCGCAAACAGGCGGGGAATCTCGGACGGCGGCTGGTCGCTGCTGAGCACAATCTGGCGTCCGCGGGCATACAGGGCGTTGAACGTATGGAAGACCTCCTCTTGCGAGGTCTCGGTGCGCGACAGGAACTCCACGTCGTCGATAAGCAGGACGTCGACCGAGCGGTAGCGCTCGCGAAAGCGGCGCGCGCGGGCGCCCCGGTCCTCGGTGCGGATCGAATGCAGCAGGTCGTTGGTAAACGTCTCGCAGGGGACGTAGAGCACGCGGGCATCAGGATCGCGGGCCACGATGGCGTGACCGATGGCATGCAGCAGATGGGTCTTGCCGAGGCCGACCCCGCTATAGAGGAAGAGCGGGTTGTAGGCGTGGCCCGGCGCCTCGCACACGCGCAAGGCCGCGGCGTGGGCGAGGCGGTTTGAGGTGCCGACGACAAAGCGCTCGAAGGTGAGCCGTGGGTGCAGGCCGACCGACGGGCTCGGCGCGGACGGGGTGGGCTTGCGATCGCCAAGTGCCGGCGGCGTGACGCGAGTCGCGGCGGGGCTTACAACAATAGTAACGGACACGTCACGACCGGAAGCTTTCGACGCGGCGCGAGTGACCACGTCACGGTAGCGACGATCGACGATCTCCTTGGCGAAGACGGTGGGCACGCCCACCACGAACTCGCCATCGCTCGCCTCCACCAGGCGGGCACCCTGAAACCAGGCGAGATACTCGGCCTTCGGAACCTCAAGCTGCAGCACGCCGAGCGCGGCTTCCCATGTTCGATTGGGGAGGACTTCGGCCACCGGCGGGCTGGCTCCTGGGGGCGACGGGAGGCTATAGAGTAGCCGTCACGGTGGGTGGCCGCAACAGCCCTCCAAACCTGTTAGCGCCGAAAATACCGAAAGTGACGACGAGGATTCTTAAGGCACGGCGCAGAAGTGATTCTTAGGCGGTACAAGAGGGGGGTGTTGGGCGGTACGAAAGGACTGCCCGCGCAGCCTCGCCGCCACTTTCCCGAGCGGTTTGTAAGTCCGTCGGGCACCGGGTCGGAGCGCGCCCGTGAACGGGAGTGGCGGACCGCTCGCGGCCGTGCCGCACGCTGCGCGGGGAACATAAGGCCCGCTGGACCGTGCCGCCACTCTGGGCGCCGATGCGTTACTAAAGTATGGAACAGGAGGGCAGCACAGGACAGGACACGGCGAATCGCCCCGGATACGCGACGGATACCTGAGTGACGGAGAGGCCCGCGGAAGCCATCTGGTGGCACCCGGAACGCACGTGGCCAAGCCCCATCAGTCGTGGACGTTCCGGTACGGCTGCGACCAAATTGGGAATGTCTGGAGGAAATGATGCGCAGTACGACCGCGTGCCTCCCGCACGGGCAGCGGAGCGGCGTGGCCGTAGGGCGGCGATATACTGAGGGAGACGCGATCCGCCGCGAGGAATGGTGGTTGACAATGCGAGTGATCACGGGCCTGCTGGCGGGCATTGGGTTTCTGGTGCTGCTGCTGTTCCTGGCGGCCATCGGCCTCTTCGCCTACGACGAGCTGAGACGCCGCGTTTCTGCTGACGACGATGATGGCGAGTCGGACGCTGCCGCGGAGGCGCCCGGAGCCTGAGGACCGCCTAAGCGCCGAGGATTCCCAGGAGTTCGATGCCCAGGGCCCCGGCGAATGCGAAGCCGATGTTCTTGATGGCGCGCCCCGGCCACGAGGCGGCGATGAACTTGACCACGCCGAAGCGGCTGGCGCCCGCGATCATTCCCGCCACGTCGAACAGCGGGTTGGGGATCATCGCCAGCACGAACAGCGTCGCCACGCCGTGCCGGTCCATCCAGCGCTTGATTGCGGAGTAGCCGCGCACGTTCTGCACCACTCCGCGCCCGCTCCAGCCGATGTAGTAGCCGGAGAGCTCGCCGATGGTCTGGCCGGTAGCGGCCACCAGACCCACGAGCCACGGATTGAGCACGGCGCCGAAGGCGGCCACGCTCACGGCGCCGGGGGCCGGCAGGATGACGGTGGCCGCGGCAACGATGGTGATGACGAACACCGCCAGATACCCCGCGAAGCGAGCCCCGCGAAGCGCTCCTGCACCTCGCTGCTGTAGACGACGGCCAGCACCGCGATCGTGAAAACGGCCACCAGGCCAGTGACTTGGGCGGCGCGCCGCAGCCATAAACGAGCGCGAGGCGTGCTAACGATCACGCGGCGTTGGAGAGGGGGCCGTACAGCCGGGCTGATGGCAGCGGAGTTGGTAGGGGCGGGTTTCAAACCCGCCCCTGCGCGACCTTGGGCGGCCTGGATGCCGGGTGGAACACCGCGAGCTGCGTGTGGAGGCCTTGGTGGGCTCCTTGGTCACACCCACGGAAGGAGACCTTTGAATAAAGAGGTAGGGGCGACGCATGCGTCGCCCCTACGCATGGGTGAACAGGTTGAGCGGCCGCTAGATTCCCGCCTTCGCGGGAATGACGGAAGGGTTACGCAAAGGTCTCCGGAAGCGGGAATCCACCCCCCACCCAACGTGAAATCGCGCATGACACGGGCACCGGCGGTCATGGGGAGACGGGGTCGAGCCGGTATTCGATCAGCGTGGGCCCCGATCGCCCCAGGGCGCGGGTGACCGCCCGCGCCAGCGCGTCGGGCCGGTTCACGGCCTCGGCGTCGGCGCCGTAGGCGCGGCCCAGGGCCACGAAGTCGGGGTTGTGCAGCCGCACGTCCACGCTGCGGCCGCCGAAAATATTGCGGAAGTGCCCGTCGATGGCGCCGTAGGACTGGTCGTTGAACACCACGGCCACCACCGGTAGGGACTCGCGCATGGCGGTATTCAGCTCTTCCGACGTGAACAGAAAGCCGCCGTCGCCGCTGAGGGAAACCACCGGGCGGTCGGGACAGGCGATCTGGGCGCCAATCGCGGCGGGCAGGCTGAAGCCGAGCGTCCCGAAGTAGATCGGAAACATGTAGGCGCGCGGCACGTCGACGGGAAAGAGCGTGGCCGCGTGGTAGCTGGTGAGGGTCATGTCGTTGGCCAGCACCGCGTCGGCGGGCAGCACGTCCCGCAGCGCGCCGAGGATGGCCGCGGAGCGGGGATCGTCCAGCGCGTCTTGCGGCAACCGGCGCAGGTCGTCGAGGCGGGCTGCGAGGCCTGCGTCGTCCGACCGCGGCTCGTCGGGCAGCGCTTCGAGCAGCTCGCTCAGCGCCGTGGCCGCGTCGGCGTGCAGCGCCGCGGTGACGGGGTGCAAGTGCCCCAGCGCGTCGGCGTCGCGGTCGATCTGGATCACCGTGTCCGGCAGTGGCATGCGCCCGTCCTCGGTCATGCGCGCCCCGAGGCGGCAGCCGACGACCAGGACCGCGTCTCGCGTGCGGAGAAAGTCGTAAAGGCTGTCGTCGCGGCGGTTCTTGCAGCCCAGCGAAAGCGGATGGGACTCCGGGATGGCGCCCTTGCCGGTTTGCGCCGTCAGGACCGGAGCGCCCAGGCGCTCGGCGAGGGCGGCGGCCTCGGGGCCCGCGTCCATGGCGCCGCTGCCCAGGAAGAGCAGGGGCGCGTCGGCGTCCGCGAGCAACGCGGCGGCCTGGTCCACGGCCTCCGCTGACGGCGGGCGCGGGGTGTCCTGCAGCGGCTCGGGCAGCGACACGTCGTCGGTGTCGGTGAGCAGATCCAGCGGGATCTCGATGCTCACGGGGCCGGGCCGGGCGTCGCCCATGGCCCGCAGGCCCCGGCGGATCGCGTGAGGGATCTCACCAACGGTCTCGACGATGTCGTGATGGGCCACCAGCGCCCGCAGCAGACCCGATTGATCGCGCAGCTCGTGCAGCTCGCCGGTGTCCGCCGGCTCCGACCGCACGCCCAGGGCCGTGGCGATATGCAACACCGGCGATGACTCGCCGTAGGCCTCGGCCAGCCCGGTGGAGGCGTTGGTGATGCCCGGCCCGGTGATCGTGACCACGCACGCGGTGCGCCCCGAGGCGCGCGCGTAGCCGTCGGCCATGAACGCCGCCCCCTGCTCGTGGCGCGTAATCACCAGCCGCAGGTCGGGGGCGTCCAGCAGGGCGTCGTAGAGCCCGCCGTTGTGCACGCCCGGGATGCCGAAGAGCGTGGTGATCCCGGCGCGGCGCAACCCGGCGACGACAGCTTGCCCACCGGTGAGCTGCGGCATCGGAAGCGCTCCGGGTCTGTGCGGATCGGGCCGCGACGCTGGCCGGGGCAAGCGTAGCGCCTGATGGTAAGGCGTGATTTGCCCGGCCATGGGCGCGTTCGCACAATGGCCGCGACCCCGCCCAGCGGGGACCCTGAGGTTGCGAAAGGAAAAACCATGGCTGATATCACTCGCCGGGCGGACGTGGTGTGGAACGGGAGTCTCTTCGAGGGCAACGGGGAGTTCTCGGTCGGCAGCGGCGCCTTTGCGACTCAGGGCGTCACCTGGGCCGCGCGCACCGAGGAGCCAGAGGGCAAGACCAGCCCCGAGGAGCTGATCGCCGCGGCGCACGCCAGCTGCTACGCCATGGCGCTGTCGCACACGCTCACCGAGGCGGGACACCCGCCCACACAGCTCGAGGTCTCGGCGGTCGTGACGTTCGCCCCCAAGCCGGGCGGCGGCATGATGGTGGCGTCAAGCGCGCTGACCGTGCAGGGCACGGTGGACGGCCTCGACGCGGACGGCTTCGCCGACCTGGCCGGCCAAGGCGAGCAGGGCTGCCCGATCTCCAACGCGCTGCGCGGCAACATCGAGATCACCCTCGACGCGTCGCTCGCGGGCTAGCGGGCACGGAACACACCGTCTTGTCATTCCGGCGAAAGCCGGAATCCAGCTTTTGCGAGGCGACGGCATGACAACCAACGACTGGGACGGCGCGGCGGATTTGGAGGCGGCGCTCGAGAGCCTGCTCGAGGCCATCGGCCAAGGCCGCGGCCCCGAGGTCGCCTCCGCCCTGGCCGAGGTGGACCGGCTCACGGCAAACCTGGACCGCACGGTCCCCGCACGGCTGCGCCACTTCCTGGCGCAGCGGGCTTATCAGAAAGCCCTGGCCGCGCTGCGAGGCGAAGAGGCCGAAGCGCACCGGCCGGGTTAGACGAGCCAATGAAGCGAAAGAGGCGGTCGAGCGGCGAGGTCGCGCGGGAATCGCGGCTCCGCCAGGTGCAAGAAAAGGAGTGGCGCGAGCTATTCCGGTACGGGGAGCAGCGTGCCAGGGCCCTGAGCATCGGCCCTGAGGAAACGCCCGACCTAGTAGAGGCGTACCGGACCGAGGCTGACCCGCGCACCAGATGAATACGAACCTCACGAGACCCGCCCTCGCCAAGCCAAGCAAGCCCATTGCACTGTGCGCCCTCACTACGCGGACCCCATGATCAAACTCGGCCTCCGCTACGCCTCCACCTCCCGCGAGCATCTGCAGCTCGTGCGGCAGCTGGGGGTCGAGGGCGGCACGTTGCGCTGGATCAGGTTTCCTGGAGCGGAGGCCAACGGCGGCCATGTGGACCGGGACGGCTTTCGCGCGCTGCTGCGGCGCTTTGCCGACTTCGACCTGGCGCTGGGTGGCATGGAGCTCAGCCGGCCGCTGATTCCCGGCGTCCTGCAGGGCGACGCCGAGCGCGCCGCCGGTGAGCTTGAGGCCCTATGCGAAACCATCCGCCTGCTGGGCGACCACGGCGTCGACCTGCTGACCTGCGGCTTCGCCATTGCCCACGCCGACGAGGCGCAGCACGACTGGCGCGGCTATCGCGACGAGCCCCTGGGCCGCGCCGGCGCGGTGCTGCGCACCTTCGACGCCGCCCGACTCGACGCCGGCGATCTCGTCACCTGGGGCGGTAACGGCGCCAGCGGCCCACGCGTCACGGAGCAGGAAGTCTGGCGCCGCCTGGACCGCTTCATGGACGCCGTCCTGCCCGCGGCCCGCGCCGCCGGCGTGCGCCTCGGCTTCCACCCCAACGATCCGCCGCTGCCCGTCTACCGCGGCGTGGCCCAGCCGTTCGCCGACCCCGCCGGGCTCGAGCGCCTGCTCGACCGCTATGCCGATCCGGGCGTGGGCCTGCTCTTCTGCATGGGCACCCTGCAGGAGTCCGGCGGCGACATGACTGGCGCGCTGCGCCGCTTCGGCGCCCAGGGCAAGCTCTTCGCCATCCACTTCCGCAACGTGCACGGCACCGTGCCGCGCTTCCACGAAGTCTTTCCCGATGAGGGCGATTTCGACGCCGCCGAGCACATGCGCCTGTTGCACGAGGCGGGATTCGACGGCTACGTGATGCCCGATCACTACCCCGGCGTTCTGGGCGACACCCCGGACCACGACCTGGCGCGCGCCTGGTGCCTGGGCTATCTGCGCGCGCTGATTCAGTCCACGGCATAACTGCGCCCTCGGCAGGTCGCCGGCCCGGGACGATTCAGCGACGCGTCTGCGGCTGAACCCCTCTCCCCACCGTGTGTGCAGACCGGAGACAGGGTTTACACGGTTTGCCGTCATCCGTGGCAGAGGAGGCGGGCGCCCACCAGGGGCGCCCCTACACCGACCGCCGTCTCCGGGGCCGGTTGCCGCGGCTGCGGGCGCGGGGCATGCTCGCGGACGGGGCGCGGCGCACGGGGGCGAGGCTGATGGCGGCGGAATTTCAGGGGCCGGTGGAGCTGTGGGTCGACCGGCTGCTGTCGGCCGAGGGCCCGTCGATGGATGCCGAAGGGCGGCTCTATGTGGCCGACAGCCGCGAGCACACGCTGTGGCGGGTGTCGCGCCACGGCGGCTGCGAGCCGTTCGTGCGGCTGGCGGCGCCCAATGGGACGGCGGTGCACTGGAACGGCGACTGCTATGTCACCGACCTCTTCGGGTGCCGCATCGCCCGCGTCACGCCGTCGGGGCAGGTGTTCACCGTCGTCGACGAGTTCGAGGGCGGCCCGCTGGGCTCGCCCAACGATTTGACCTTTCATTCCTCGGGTGCGATCTATTTCACGGCGCCCGAGGGCCATTTCGCCCAGGACCCGCCGCCGGGCCGCGTCTACCGGCTGGGTCCGGGCGGCGACTTGCAGTTGGCGGCGGAGGTGCCATGGCCCAACGGCGTAAACGTGAACGCCGGCGGCTCGGTGCTCTATCTGGCCGATTCGCACACCGGCGAGGCGGTGACGCACGACATCCGCGCCGACGGCACGCTGGCCAATCGCGGCGTGCTGGCGGACCTGCGCCAGGGCCAGGACAATTGGTGGGCGCCGGACGGCATGTGCCTGGACGTCGAGGGCAATCTCTACGTGGCGGTATACGGCGCGTACCGCGTGCGGCGGGTGACCCCGGAAGGCGAAATCGACCTGGACATTCCCGTGGGGCATGAGAAGCCGGCGAACTGCTGCTTCGGCGGGCCGGAGAACGACGAGCTGTTCATCACCTGCCGCGAAGGGGCTCTGTACCGGGCCAAGATTGGGATTCCGGGACTGCCGCTGTTCGGGCCGTGAGCCTGGCTGGCGACGGCCGGAGTTCTACGCCGCGGCCGTGCTCCGGTGATCGAGACTTCACGGACCGCTCGACGCTTGCTAGTCAAGGCCAAGCAGGTGCGGCCGCCGGCGGACTGACGGCAGGGCCGGAGGGCCCGCCGCCCGGATTGGGGTGTAGCTCTACCCGACGATGGAGTAGAGCCAGGTGCCCAGCACGAGACTCAACGTGGCCAGGGTCAGCAGCACCGCGAGCCCGGTGCGTGACACCCGCCAGGAACTCGGACGCTCAATCATTGCCGGTCGTCCTCAGAGGGTTCGGGGTGGGTCGCTGGGTGCACTTTAGGCACGCCCGGCGGCCGCGGCAAGGGGCGCGTGGCGAGCGTTGTTGGGGGAGGTCGCCTCTGCTAGACTTGCCCGGCTCGCGAGGGTGTGAATGTTTTCACAAAGTCCTCGGATCGGACTGAGTCGCGATGGGCGTGCTGCGCGCGGCGGCGTTGGCGCTTCAGTTTGGCTCGCTGGTCGGGGCAATGTTCATCGTCGGCATCCTCGGGGGTCGGTGGCTCGATGAGCGGTTGGACCTCAGCCCGCTCTTTTTGCTTGTGGGATTGATGCTCGGTCTCGTCGGCTCGGCCTACGCCTTCTACCGGATTGTGACCGCGTTGTCGCGCGGGAACGGCTAGCGCATGGCCGGCGTTAATCCACCCCCGGTTGCGGACATCCGGTTCGCCGAAGACGCCGCCGACGTCTCCCCCCACATCAGCGCCGCAGCCGAGCCGCTGGGCCATTTCGGGCCGTTCACCTTCACCAACTCCATGCTGATGATGTTCATCACCATGGCCGTGCTGCTGGTCATCGCCTGGCTGGCAGCGCGGCGAATCCGCCAGGACCCGGAAGCGGCGCTGGTGCCCCGGGGGCTGCAAAACCTGGCCGAGGCCGTGGTCGAGTTCCTCGACGACCTCGTGCAGTCGATGGTCGGCGCCCGCTACGCGCGGCACCTGTTGCCCATCGGGGCCACGTTCTTCATCTTCATCGCCGTCGCCAACTGGTTCAGCCTCTTGCCGGGCATCGGCACGATCTGGCTGCGAGTCGAGCACAAGGGGGAGCTCATCGCCGCGCCGATCTTCCGACCGGCCACCGCCGACATCAATATGACGCTCGCGCTGGCGCTGGTGGCGTTCCTCGTCATCCACATCTCGGGGATCACGGCGCATGGGCCGTTGGGGCACATCAAGGCCATGGCGCAAGTCCCGTTGCTGGCGCCGGTGTTTATCATCATTGAGCTGTTCGTCGTCATTTCGCTGTCCTTCCGGCTTTTCGGCAATCTGTTTGCCGGGGAGGTCGTGCTCAACGGGCCGGTGCTGGCGGGGTTCGCCCTGGGACACATTCCCCTCATCGGGGTAGTGTTCCTGGTGCTTGAGATACTGTTCGGGCTCATTCAGGCCGTAATCTTTTTCGTGCTCAGCATGGTGTTCGCGGGACAGGCCGTGGCTGAGTCGGCTCACGAGGCGCACTAGACGCCACGAGGAGGGGTTGGACGCATGGAAGAAGCTGCAAACCTGGCACCATTGGGCGCCGGGTTGGCAATCGGCATCGGCGCCATTGGGCCGGGCCTGGGAATCGGTCTCGGGGTGCAGGCGGCCATGAACGCCATCGGCCGTAATCCAGAGGCCGCCGGCGACATCCGCAATACGATGATCGTGGGTCTCGGCTTGGCCGAGGCCATCGGCATCTACGCGTTCATCATCGGCATCCTGTTGGCGTTCGGCTAGGGCGGCGACCGCTCCAACCGTAAGCGGAGGCGACGCTGATGGACGGGTTAATCAACTCACTGGGGATCAGCGGCTGGAACATCCTCTTCCAGCTGGTGAGCTTCGTGATCTTTCTGTATCTGATGCGCCGCCTGCTGTTCGGGCCCATCACCGACATGCTGCGGCGGCGCCGCGAGCGGATCAGCGACAGCCTGCAAGAGGCGGAATCGCTGCGCGAGCAGGTCGAGCGCGAGCGGCAGGAGTTTCAGTCCGAGTTGGCCGGCGCGCAGGCGGAGGCGCAGCGCATTCGTGACGAAGCCGCCCGCAGTGCCGAGGCGCTGCACACGCGGGAGGTCGAACGGGCGCGCGAGGAGTCGGAGCGGCTGCGTAACGACGCCCGCGCGGAGATCGACCGATCGCGGGCGCAGGTCCGCGAGGAGCTCCGCCGCGAGACGGCGGAGCTGGTGCTTGGCGCCACGGCCCGCGTGCTGGATCGCTCCATCGACGACCCGGAGCACCGCCGCCTAGTGCAGGAAGCCCTGGCGGACGTTGACGGGGGCGCGAAGTGAGGCAAGGCGCAGCCGCGCGCCGGCGCCGTGCCCGCACCTACGTGCACGTGGTGACCGCCGCGGCGCAGCGCGACGACTCCTGGGACGCCTGGGAGCAGGACCTGCGGGTGCTGCGCGCCATCGTGGACGACGACAGCGTGCGGGCGTTTCTGGAGAACGCGGCGATTCCGTTGGCGGAGCGACTCGACCTGGTGGACCGCGTGGCCCGGCCAGGCGTGAGCGTGAACGGCCTCGGCCTGCTGCACGTGCTGGTGACGAGCCGGGACGTTGACGTGCTGACGGAGATCGAGCGCGGGTTCTTGCGCATCGCCGACCGCGAGCGCCGCCTGGACCGCGTGCACGTGACGACGGCCGCGCCGTTGCAGGAGACCGAGACGGAGGAGTTGCGCCAGCGGCTGGCCCAGCCGGGCCGGCGGCTGCACCTCACCAGCGCGACCGACCCCGCCCTGTTGGGCGGCTTCGTGGTGCAACGCGGCGACAATGTATTGGATTTGAGCGTGCGCGCCCGGCTGCAGTCGCTGGGCCGGGCGTTGCGCTAAGCGCGAGGAACGCGAATGTCTATCAGCCCGGAAGAAATAGCTGACGCCCTGCGGCGAGAGATCGAGGGATTTCAGGCCAGCGCCCAGCAGGCCAACGTGGGCAGCGTGCTCGAGGTCGCCGACGGCGTCGCGCAGGTCACGGGCATCTCCGAGTGTCTGGCGGGCGAGCTGCTCGAGTTCCCCGACGGCGTGATGGGCATGGCCCTCAACCTGGAAGAGGACACCGTGGGCGTGGTGATCCTCGGCGACTACCTGACGATCGAGGAAGGCGACGAGGTGCGCACCACCGGCCGCGTGGCCGAGGTGCCCGTAGGGCCGGAGATGCTGGGGCGCGTGGTCAACGCGCTGGGAGAACCGGTGGACGGCAAGGGGCCGATCACCGCCAGCGGGACGGACGTGATTGAAAAGGTCGCCCCCGGCGTGGCGCTGCGCCAGGACGTGGACACGCCGGTGCAGACGGGCATCAAGGCCATTGACGCCATGATTCCGATCGGTCGCGGCCAGCGCGAGCTCATCATTGGCGACCGCCAGATCGGCAAGACCGCCATCGCCCTGGACACGATCATCAACCAGCGCGGCGGCGACCTGAAATGCATCTACTGCGCCATCGGCCAGAAGGAAAGCGCCGTGGCGCAGGTGGTGGCCCTGCTACAGGAATACGGGGCGCTGGAACACACCATCGTCGTGGCCGCCACCGCCAGCCAGCCAGCCGCGCAGCAGTACATCGCGCCGTTTGCCGCCTGCACGATGGGCGAGTATTTCCGCGATCGCGGCGAGGATGCGTTGCTGATCTTCGACGACCTCACCAAGCACGCCTGGGCCTATCGGCAGGTGTCGCTGGTGCTGCGGCGTCCGCCGGGACGCGAGGCGTACCCGGGTGACGTGTTCTACCTGCACTCGCGGCTATTGGAGCGGTCGGCCCGCATGCACGACGACCAGGGCGGCGGCTCGCTGACGGCGCTGCCGATCATCGAGACGCAGGAAGGGGACGTGAGCACCTATATCCCCACCAACGTCATTTCGATCACCGACGGGCAGATCTACCTGGAAGCGGACCTGTTCAACGGCGGAATCCGGCCGGCCATCAACGCCGGGCTTTCGGTGTCGCGGGTGGGCGGCGACGCGCAGATCCGCGCCATGAAGCAAGTGGCGGGGCAGTTGCGGCTGGGCTTGGCGCAGTACCGCGAGGTTGCGGCGTTCGCGCAGTTCGCGTCGGACCTGGACCGCGCCACCCGCAACCAGCTTGAACGCGGAGCGCGCCTGACCGAGCTGCTCAAGCAGCTGCAGTTCGCCCCGGCGCCGATCGAGGAGCAGGTCTGCATCATCCACGCCGGCACCTCCGGCGCGGTGGACGCCGTGCCGACCGACCAGGTCGCCGCGTTCGAGCAGGAGCTGCTCGACTTCTTGCGCTCGGGGCAGGCCGAGATGTTGGACCGCATTCGCGAGTCGCGCGAGTTGAGTGACGACGACGAGGCCGCGCTGAACGCGGCGATCGCCGACTTCACGACCAACACGTTCTCGGGCCGCGCCGCCATGGCCGGCAGCTAGGCGATGGCCAACCCGCTTGAGCTGCGGCGCCGCATCCGCAGCGTCGAGAACACGCGGCAGATCACGCGGGCCATGCAGCTCGTGGCGGCCTCGCGCATGCGCCGCGCGCAAGACGCGGCGGACGCCGCGCGGCCCTATGCACAAGAGGTGCTCGGGCTGATGCAGCAGCTCGTGGCGGCCACCGGCGACGACCTGCTGCCGCCGATGCTCCGGGCGCGGCCCGTGGAGCACTCGGCCTACGTGGTGATGACGACGAACCGCGGGCTGTGCGGCGCGCTCAACACCAACGTCGTCCGACGCACGATGGAAGACATTGAGGCGTCGCGCGCCGGCGCCGAGGTGTCGGTGGTCGTCATCGGCCGGCGCGGGCGCACCGCGCTGGCGCGGCTCGTTCCCATGATCGCGGCCTTCACCGACATTTCGGACCGGCCGACGGCGGCCGACATCACGCCCATTGCCCGGCTCGTCATGGACGGCTATCTGGCAGGCGACTTTGATGAGGTGCAACTCGTGTACCCGGAGTTCGTGAACACGCTGACGCAGCGGCCGAAGTCGCTGCGCCTGCTGCCCGTCGTGCTGCCGCAGGAGTCCGACCCGCGCGACGCCGACGTGATCTTCGAGCCCGACCCGGCGTCGGTGCTCGAGGCGCTGGTGCCGCGCTACATCGAGACGGTGCTCTACGAGACGCTGCTCGAGCTCACCGCCAGCGAGCACAGCGCACGCATGGTGGCGATGCGCGCGGCCACGGAAAACGCCAGCGAGCTCATCGACGCCTTGGGGCTCACCTACAACAAACTGCGGCAAGCCAAGATCACGAGCGAGATCATCGACATCGCCTCCGGCGCCAACGCGCTGGCACAGCGGGCGTGAGGGAAGGATTGGGAATGGCGAGCGGACGCATCGCACAAATCATCGGGGCGGTCATTGACGTCGAGTTCCCGGCCGGCGAGCTGCCGGCGCTCTACAACGCGTTGGAAGTCGAGGCTCCCGACCGCGACGACCGGGTGGTGCTCGAGGTCGAGCAGCACGTCGGCGACGGTCGGGTGCGGTGCGTCTCCATGCGCCCGACCGAAGGGCTGAGCCGCGGGCTGTCGGTGGTCGACCTGGGCGGACCGATTTCGGTGCCCGTGGGCGCGCCCACGCTGGGACGCGTATTCGACGTCACCGGCGAGCCCATCGACGGCAAGGGCGAGGTCGTCACCGAGACGCGGTATCCCATTCACCGCGCGCCGCCGCCGCTGATCGAGCAGACGACGCAGGCGGAGGTGTTCGCCACGGGGCTGAAGGTCATCGACCTCATCGCGCCCTTTACTCGCGGCGGCAAGACCGGCGTGTTCGGCGGCGCGGGCGTGGGCAAGACGGTGATCATCATGGAGATGATCAACAACATCGCCGTGCAGTACGGGGGCTACTCCGTGTTCTGCGGCGTGGGCGAGCGCACGCGCGAGGGCACCCAGCTCATCCGAGAGATGACCGAGGCCGGCGTCATCGGCAACGCCTGCATGGTGTTCGGACAGATGAACGAGTCGCCCGGCGCGCGCTTGCGGGTTGGGCTGGCCGGCCTGGCGCTGGCGGAGTACTTCCGCGACGAGGAAGGGCGCGACCTGCTGCTCTTCATCGACAACATCTTTCGCTTCACCCAGGCGGGCTCCGAGGTGTCGGCCTTGCTGGGGCGCATGCCCTCGGCGGTGGGCTATCAGCCGTCGCTGGGCACCGAGATGGGCGAGCTGCAGGAACGCATCACCTCGACAACCAAGGGCTCGATCACGTCGCTCGAGGCGATCTACGTGCCGGCGGACGACTACACCGACCCGGCGCCCGTGACGACGTTCGCCCACCTCGACGCCACGATCCGGCTGGAGCGCTCGATCGTGGAGCGGGGCATCTACCCGGCGGTGGACCCGCTGACGAGCACCTCAAAGATTCTCGATCCGCGCATCGTGGGCGAGCGCCACTACGACGTGGCGCGCGGCGCGCAGCTGGTGCTGCAGCGGTTCAAGGACCTGCAGGACATCATTGCGATCCTGGGGATCGAGGAGCTCTCGGAGGAGGACCGCCTGACGGTGGTGCGCGCGCGCAAGATCGAGCGCTTCTTCTCCCAGCCCATGAACGTCGCGGAGGCCTTCACCGGGCAGCCGGGCGTGATCGTGCCGGTCGAGGAGACCATCCGCGGGTTCGAGGAAATTCTCGCGGGCGAGCATGACGAACTGCCCGAGCAGGCGTTCTATATGGTGGGCACGATCGAAGAGGCCGTGGCGAAGGCCGAGCAGCTCGACGCCGAGGGCTAGTCACGACGCCACAGGCCGCGCGAGGGCGCTCTGATATTCTCGACGAGGAGGCGTAGATGGCTGGGTTGACGCTCACCGTCGTCTCGCCGGAGCGGGAAGTTCTGCGCGAGGACGATGTCGAAATAGTCGTTGCGCCCGGAATCGACGGCGAGTTCGGGGTGCTGCCGCGGCACGCCCCGCTGGTGACCCAATTGCAGGCCGGCACGCTGCGCTATCGCAGCGGCGGCGATGAGCGCTTGCTCACCATCCTCGGTGGATTTCTTCAAGTGATGCGCGACACGGTGACGGTGCTCGCGGACGGCTCGGAGCGGTCCGACGAGATCGACGTGGAGCGGGCGGAGCGCGCCCGTGCGGACGCGATCCGCGAGCTGGACGAAGCGCGCACGGGCGGTGACGACGCGTCGGTGATCAGGGCGCGGCTGTCCCTGCTGCGGGCGCTGGCGCGCCTCCGCACCGCGCACCGGGCAGGGCGCGGCTAGGCCGGCCCCGTGGCCGCAGCCCTGGCCGGCGCCACGACGACCACGCCGGTCACGCGGGTCGCGATTACCGGCGGCCGCTCGCTGCAGGGCGCCTATCGCGTGCCCGGCGCCAAGAACGCGGTGCTGCCCATGATGGCCGCGTGCCTGCTGACGGACGAGACGTGCGTCATCGAGGACATCCCGCTCATCACCGACATCATGGTGATGGCCGAGCTGCTGCGCGGGCTTGGGGCGCGGGTGGAGCTCGACAGCGAGCGCCGGTCGGTCGCTATCACCGCGGCCAGCGTGCACTCGACCCGCCCCGATCCGCAGCTGGTGCGCGCCATGCGCGCCTCATTCCAGGTCACCGGGCCGCTGCTCTCGCGCTTCGGACGCGTGGACTGCCACGCGCCGGGCGGCTGCCAGCTCGGGACGCGGCCGGTGAGCGTGGACATCGAGGGCTTCGAGGTGATGGGGGCTTCCATAGCGCTGGGCGGCGGCGTCTACCACGCGGAAGCCGACCCGCTGGTCGGAGGCCAGGTCTACCTGGACTACCCGAGCCACACCGGCACGCAGAACCTGCTGATGGCGGCCACCCTGGCCAGCGGGTACACGACCATCGTGCATGCCTCGCGCGAGCCTGAGGTGATCGCGCTGGTCCACTTCCTGCGCAGCATGGGCGCCGAGATTCACGGCGAAGGCACGAGCACCATCGGCGTGCAGGGCCAGTCGCGGCTCTTCGGCACGGTGGCGCGCGCGATCCCCGACCGCATCGTGGGCAGCACGATGGCGGTGGCGGCCGCGATCAGCACCGGCGACGTGGAATTGCTGAATGTGCGTCCCGACCACCTGCAGCCGGTCCTCGTCAAGCTCGCGGCCATGGGGGTGGCGCTGCAGGAGACGAACCGCTCGGTGCGGGTCACGGGCAGCCCGATGCTCAGCGCCACCGCCATCCAGTGCATTCAGTTTCCGGGATTCCCCACCGACGTGCAGGCGGCCATGGGCACGCTGATGACCCAGGCCCACGGCGAGAGCTCCATCATCGAGCGCGTCTACGACGGCAACCTGGGCTATGTGGAGCAACTCCGGCGCATGGGCGCCGACGTGTCGGTGGACGGCCCGACGGCGCGCATCCGCGGCCCGACGCCGCTGACGGCCTGCGAGATGCAGCTATGGCCCGACATCCGGGCCGGGGCGGCGCTGCTGCTGGCGGGGCTGGTGGCGCGCGGGACGACGGTGCTCGACGACGTGGAGATCATCCAGCGCGGCTATCAAGACCTCCCCGGCGACTTGCGGGACCTTGGCGCCGATATCACGGTGGAGCGCCGCCCCCGCCCGGCGGCCACGGCGACGGTTGGCTAAATGTTCCGATCCCTAGGCTCGCAGCGGCTTGGGGTCGACCTCGGCACCGCCAACGTGCTGGTCTACCTCGTCGGCGAGGGCGTGATCATCGACGAGCCGTCGGTGGTGGCCCTTTCGGTGCAAGACCGTCGCATCGAGGCCATCGGGCACGCGGCGCGCGAGATGGTGGGACGCACGCCCGGCAGCCTGCGCGTCATGCGCCCGCTGCAGGATGGCGTGATTGCCGACTACCTGATCACCGCGGCCATGCTGCGCTACTTCATCGAGCGCGCGGCGGGGCGCCACCGGCTCTTCCGTCCCGAGGTCATGGTGGCGGTGCCCACGGGCGTGACCACGGTGGAGCAACGGGCGGTGATGGACGCGGGCATTTCCGCTGGGGCCAAACGCGTACACCTGATCCCGGAGCCGCTGGCGGCAGCGATCGGCGCCAACGTTCCCATCTCCCAGGCTTCGGGAAGCATGGTGGTGAACCTCGGCGGGGGAACGACCGAGATTGCCGTCATCTCGCTCAACGACATTGTGGCCGGCTGCTCAGGATCGCTGCGCGTCGGCGGCAATCGCCTGGACGAGGCCGTTCGCACCTATATCAAGCGCAAATACAACCTCATGACGGGCGACCGCACGGCCGAGGCGATCAAGATGCGCATCGGCAGCGCCATCGTGCTCGAGCCGGCCGAGACCATGGAGGTGCGGGGGCGCGACCAGATGCAGGGCTTGCCGCGCACCGTCACGATCACCTCCGACGAGATCACCGAGGCCATCGCCGAACCCGTCGACCAGATCATCCGCGGCGTTCGCAGCGTGCTCGAGGCGACCCCGCCGGAGCTGGCGGCCGACATCATCGACAAGGGACTGGTGATGACCGGGGGCACGGCGCTGCTGCGCAACCTGGACAAGCTGGTGGCGCGCGAAACCGGCGTGGCCGTGCACGTGGCGGAAACGCCCCTGCTATGCACCGTCCGCGGCACGGGCATCGCCCTGGAGCACTTCGAGGTGCTGCAAAAGATCGTAATCTCGCACCCGTAGAACCGGCCCAGCGAGGCAGAGATGACCCTGATTCTGCAAACCTTCCCCATGCCCCCGGGGCCGCAGGCCGATCTTGAGCGCGACTACAAGGTGCGCCAGGAGCCATTCGCCGACGGCGCGGAGCTCAAGGCGGCGGCCGTCGGCTGCGTGGGCGTGATCGCGGGCACCGAGCCGTGGCCGCGCGAACTGCTCGAAGCCAACGCCGGCACGCTGCGCTGCATTTCGCGCGTGGGCACCGGGGTGGACAGCATCGACTTGGACGCCGCCACGGATGCCGGCGTCGCCGTGCTCAACGGTCCCGGCGAAATGTCGCCGACGGTGGCCGAATACGCCGTGGGCATGATGTGGACGCTCGCTCGCCGTATCTTCGACGCGGATGCGTCGGTGCGCACCGAAGGCTTTGCCAAGCGCATCGTGCTGCTCGGCAACGACCTGGCGGGCAAGACGGTGGGCATCGTGGGATTCGGGGACATCGGACGCCGCGTGGCGACGATCTGCCAGCACGGCTTCGGCATGCGCGTCTTGGTGCACACGGCCAATCCCGACCCGGCGCGGCTGCCTGCCGCCGGCATCGAGGGCGAGTTCGTCTCACTCTCCGAGCTGCTGCGCCAGTCGGACTTCGTGACGCTGCATACGCCAGTGACCGAGGAGACGATGGAGATCATCGGGCGCGAGGAGCTTGGACTGATGAAGCCCGGCGCCTTCCTGATCAACAGCTCCCGCGGTCGCCTGGTGGACGAGGCGGCCGTGGTCGAGGCGCTGCACGACGGGCGCTTGGGCGGCCTTGGCTCGGACGTGTTCGCCGTCGAGCCGCCGCCGGAGGACCATCCGTTCTTCGATACGCCGCGCACGATTCTGACGCCGCATTTCGGGTCGCATAGCCATGAGTCGATGTTTCGCATGGGCGACCGCGCCGTGCGCAATCTGCGGGAGTTTCTGCAGAGCGGTCGATGCGAGCGGACGGTGAATCCGAAGGTCTACGACCGGCTGTCGGGCTAGCCGAACGCTTCCGGGAACGGGTGGCGAGGCGCTGTGTCGGGCGATTGCCCGGCCGTGTGACAAAGACGCGGGCTCGCATCGTTCGATGCGAGCCCGCAGCGCAATACGTGTCCGTTATCGCGCCCGGTCGTCCGGCGGATGCGGCTTCTCGAAGCGCTTGTAAGCGGCTTGGCGGAGACGGGGTCTCAGCTGTTGGAAGCTTGTGTCCGGGCCCGGCGCGACCTGCTGCCCCGCGACGCCGACTTGACCGTCACGCCGCGGGGCGCGCCCTGTCAATTTGCCAGCGCCCCATCTCGACGCGTATGTCTCGCATGACGCCACCTTTGGCGATCTTGGCGCGCGCACCAACTCTGCAATGCGCGACCAAAGCCACGAAACCAGCAACGCAAGCTGCGCTGCTCTACCGATACTACACGAAACTCGGACTACGTGCCAGTAAAAGCCCGCCTGGGTAGTGTCCTACTTTGACTTTGTGGGGTGATGGATTCCCCGCGCGGGTCTGACGGACGTCCACTAGCCCAGCGGGCGGGACACGCAGAGTTAGCGCTAGCGGTCCCGTCGATAGTCATGCAGGACCAGCAGCCGCCATCGCTCTCGATCCCGTCGTGGGCGCCCTACTTGCGAACGCAGCCGGCTAGCTGGTCAGGCAGTCGGGATAGTCATCCTGGGCCGGTGTCTGGCTTGCCGGATACGGCGGTCCCGGCGTAATACGGGTAAAGAAGTCGGCATCGGCAGCGGTGACATCGCACCAGTAGAAGCCAAGGGCTTGGAACGTGGGGATGTTGGGCACGTGCCGCCACTGCCCGATCGCCGCGTCGTAGCCGAAGATGCGGTCGTCGCCGCCGTCAAAGCGCCGCACCAGCAGGTTGGGCTCCGGGAACTGATCGTCGAGCGGAATGGCCCCGATCACGCCGATGGGGACGGTGTACTGCGTGTTCACCACGGCCCAGGGGATGTGGTAGACGAGCGGGCTAGAGGGCGGCACCCAGCGCCGCACGATGCGACCATCCGATTCGCGCCGGACCACGAGGTACGTCTGGCCCAGGGTCGCGTCGCGGATCACTCCCGCCAGGACCACGGTCATGCCGTCGGCCGAGATCGATCCGACCGCAAGTTCGAATGACGCGTCCGGCACGTCATGCCGCTGGATCAGGAGGCGGTCATTAGGCAGCTCCGTGGCCGTGGCGGCAGTCGTCATACCGATCACGCTGACTGGAGCCGCAGGTGCTGGAGATTCCGGCGGGCTGGAGGTTTCGGATGAGCGGGAGGTTCCGGATGAGCCGGAAGTTTCGGATGAATCGGAGGTGTCGTCGGATGGGGGAGGAGGTGGAGGCGGAGGCCGCGACACGGTGACCTTCACGGACGACGAACAGTTGTTGCTGGTATTGGTCTCACCCGCCACCGCGTCCACGCACCCTCCGTAGTAGTACGTGCCAGGTGACGACGGTGCCGTCAGACGAATCGATTCGAAGTTGCCCTGCGGAGGGACTAGGGCCCGAATCGACTCCGTGCCAATCGTCGTGTCCGATGTCGAGATTGTCGAGTCCGTCGAGCGTTTGTACTTCAGCGATGTTGCGGCCGACTCACCGTCGCCGTCGTTCGTCACCGTCATGCCCAGCCGGAACTTCTCGCCGGTCTCCGGGCTGCTGTCGGTCACAGCTACCCCGACCACAACCAAGTCTGGATGCGAGTCGGCGTGGGCGGGCGCAGCAGAGAACACAAGCCCTGCTAGGGCCAGCACTACTCCAAGTGTGACCGCCGAACCAATAGATCCGAGCTGCCTCGCGCTCTTGATCTCAAGCCCGATTTGAATTGGTTCCCCTAGTAGCCCCATGACGGTCGCTGACGCAACCACGCTGGGCAACCCGCGGAAGCCTTCCCGAGCCGGACCGTCAAGTCAAAGTAACTACGACCGGGTAGTGGGCGACTTTGACGTCTGCGCACCGCATGGTGACCCAGCACCGGCGGGCACCCTCGATTCGTCGCTTGACTTACGGGGATGGATTCCCGCTCCCCGCCTGCGCGGGGACATGCTTCGCGGGAATGACGGACTCGAAGTGACCTTCTGCCCCCCGCCCCCCGCCTCAGGCGGGCTTGCCGACGGCGTGCAGAAACTCGGCGCGCGTGGCGGGATTGTCGCGGAACGCGCCGCGGGTCACGGTGGTCACCATGCGGCTGCCGGGTTTGCGCACGCCCCGCATGGTCATGCAGAGGTGCTCGGCCTCGACCATCACCGCCACGCCGCCCGTATCGAGCGCGCGCTCGATGGCGTCAGCGATCTGGCAGCTAAACCGCTCCTGCACCTGCAGGCGCCGGGCGAAGTGCTCTACCACGCGCGCCAGTTTGCTGAGGCCGACGATGCGCTCGTTGGGCAGATACCCGACGGCCACCGTGCCGAAGAACGGCAGCAGGTGGTGCTCGCAGAGTGACTGGAACTGGATGTCGCGCACCACGACCATCTCGTCGTGCGCGTGGTCGAAGGTGACTTCCAGATGCTCGTCGGGGTCGGTGAGGTGGCCGTTGAGCAGCTCGTCATACATCCGCGCCACCCGTGCCGGCGTGTCGCGCAGGCCGTCGCGGTTCGGATCCTCGCCCACGGCGGTGAGAATCTCGCGCACGGCGGCCTCGATGCGCGCGTGGCGCGCGGCGAGCTCCTCGCGGGTGGGAATTGGCGCCTGGGCGCCGTTGGTGGATGCGGTCATGCGGTTCGTCCTGTGGGTGTGGTGGCCGTGGCGCGCTGGTTCGCGATGGCCTCGGGCGGGTCGCGCGACCCGCCGGGGCGATGGGCGTCGATGCCCGGCCCGACGCTGCGAGTATACGCAGGCGCTCATTCGGGTCACGAAGCGCTCATGCCGCCTGCCGGTGGGTGCGATCAGGCGAGTGGCAGGCGAGCCCACGCGGGTCTGAGGATCGCATCAACCGCCTGAATCAGGTCGGTCGCGGCGCAGCGCCGTCGGTTCCGCGGCCCACAGCCTCTCCGCTATGACCTGTGCCGTGGGGCGCTCGGGCGCCCAGGAGATGAGCGTGCCGTGAGTGTCGAAGAACACGGCGGCGGGCAGGTCGCGGACTGCGGGCATCGGCGCCTCGTCGCGGGGGAATGATCAGGGCGTGTCGGTCGACAGCGTTTCCAGCGTAGTCCTGGTCAGCGCGGCATCCGCGCCGGCACGGCTGACCGCAAGCACGTATCCACCGGGGGCCGCACCGGTCACATCCTCCACGATCACGAAGTAGCTCCCCGCGCGAGCCGCTCGATAGACGACTGCCGCATCGAGCCCGAATAAGCCGCCCCCGCTATCGTCGTCGACGATGACCTGCGCGCCGGACGCGCCCAGGTAGTCGATGCTGAGAAACGTGTCCGCTAGGGCCGACTGCGCCGTGATCGTAACCGTCTCGCCTCTCGCGAGCCGGATGACGAAGTAATCGAGGTCACCGGGATAGTCGATGTTGGCGAGGACGGACTCCCCCACGCGAAGTTCTCGGCCGTCATCCTGGTCGTGGAGCGGTATCAGCGGTCGGTTGCTTGTCAGCGTAAAGCTGCCGGAATTCTCCGATAGTTGCCACGCAACGACGAAGTGAGGCTCGTCGTATTCGATGGTGAGTGACCCAGCCTCGGCCCCAGTGAATGCGTCGTCAACCAAGAGCAACTGTCCGCCGGTGGCGTCGTAGACCGTGATCCCGCCATCGTTGATGCCGGTGAGCCGGAACTCGACGTTGGTCCCCAGCGGCTCGCTGATGACGTAGGCCCGCTCGTCCCAAAAGTTCGCCAGCTGGAACTGGTGACGGACCTTTCCCCCTGCCAAAGGCACCCGCCGTTCGCCGAGCCCCGAGGGGGCCTCGCCGGCGATTAGGTCTCGCACGAGCGGCAGAATGTCCCCGGCTGATGCGACCAGGCCGAAATCTCCCTCGGTGAAGCCGAAGCCGCTGATGCCGATGACCTCGCCTGTAGCTGAAACGAGCGCTCCGCCGCTCTGACCGCCGGCAATCGTGGCGTCGGTCTGGAAGAAGGTGAGGGTGCCCGGCTTCCATTCGCGCAGGCGGGAGAGTAGCCCGCGCACCAGCGTCGGCTGTGGAAAGGCCTCCACCTCTCCGGGGTAGCCGATCAAGAACATGTCAACGCCGATGGCCAGCCCCTCGCCATCCGCCAGCGTCAAGGCGCTGACGGAGGCGTCCATGGGGCCGATGACCGCCACATCGGCCAGCAAATCCCAGCCTTTGACCGGCGCGTCCTTGAATTCTGACCCATCGGGAAACACCACGCGCACGGAGTTGTAGGGCCAGACCACATGCGCACTCGTCACCACGTAGCCGCCTTCCACCAATACGCCGCTGCCTGTGCTAAGCGCCGTTTCCACGAACGCGATCGCCGGGGAGACCTTGGCGAAGATTTGCGCGGGCGTCGGCGGTTCCGGCGTCGGGGTTGGCTCTTGCGTTGGCGTCGGCGCTGGTTCCTGCGTGGGCGTTGGCGTCGGCGTCGGCGGTCCTGGCGTCGGGGTTGGCTCTTGCGTTGGCGTCGGCGCTGGTTCCTGCGTGGGCGTTGGCGTCGGCGTCGGGGTCCCGGCGTCGGGGTTGGCTCTTGCGTTGGCGTCGGCGTGGGTGTCGGGGATGGTTCTCGCGTGGGCAGGGGCGCCGGGAATGGGGTGGGCGTGGGCGGCGAGGCCGAGCCGGTTGCGGCAGCGGCAGCGCCCACTGCCGCCGCGTCGGGGGGCGGCAGGCTGTCCGGCGAGGCGCATCCAGTGCTTGCGAGGGCGAGAGCGGTGATCGCGAGGAGCAGGACAGTCGGGCGGGGCATACGAGGAACTTTCTGGCGGCATGGCTCCCGGTGCTTGCCGCATTCCCCGTGAGGTAAGCGGACGAGGGCAAGATAGCAGGGCGAACCGGAGCGCTTCCCGGGATGGAGGCGCATGGACGGCGCCGGAGCCTTGCGCCGCCCGTCGAGGAACGGTTGGTCGGCTGTGAGCTTCCCGCTGGCGCGCCGGTCATAATCGGGCCGCCTCCCTGAAGCTCCGGGATCGCCGCGCCCATGCGCCCTGTGTCCGTCAAAGCCGTGACCTATGGCGTGATGTGGGCGTTCTTTCTGCCGCTGGCGGCGTCGCAGGTGCTGCAGCAGGTGCGGCACCCGCTGCTCGACGCGGGCATCGCGCGCGGGCTCGAGCCGGCGGCGTCGCTGGCGGCCTTTGGCGTCGTCAGCGGCGTGGTGCAGATTCTGGGCGCGGCGGGCATCGCGGTGCAGAGCGCCTATCTGGTGCTGGTGCGCGGGCGCCGGTCCTACTACTTCATGCGCCGCTATACGGCGGTTTACACCCTGGGCATCGTGGGGCTGACGCTGGTGACGGCGCTGCCGGCCAGCGGGCCGTGGTTCTTCGAGCAGCTGATGGGCACGCCCCCGGCGCTGACGCCGCGGGTGGTGCAGATGATGCAGTTCGCCGCGCTGGTGCCCATCTTCAACCTGGCGCGGCTGTTCTACGTGGCGCAGCTGGCGCATCTGCGGCAGACGCGGGTGGTGTGGGTGGCGCCGGCGGTCAGCGTCGCCTTGCTGGCCGTCCTGGCGCTGGGCGTCATCCCCAACGTGCCGGTGGCGGCGAGCACGGCCGGCGCGCTTGTCTGGCTCGCGGTCGCCGCGGTGGAGGCCGTAGTGCTCGGCTGGCTGGCCCACCGCGCCTTGCGCCGCGCGCCCTACGGCGAAGACCCGGGCGGCCAGCAGCCACTCGACGCGCGCCAGGTGACCTGGTTTGTGCTGCCGCTGATCGCCACGCAGTTTTCGCTGGCGGCGGGTCTGCCGCTCACCAACGCTGGGCTGCTGCGGCTGGCCGAGCCGGAGACGGCCGTGGCGGCCCTGCGGGTGGCGATGAGCCTCATCATGGTGAGCATGGCGGCGCTGGCCACGCTGCGGCAGGTGGTCCTGGTAATGGCGCAAGACCCCGGCAACCATGCGCGGGTGCGCGCCTTCGTCGTCGCCGTTTCGATTGGTCTGACCGCGTTGATGGCGCTGATCGCCTTTACTCCCGTGGGACGGTTTGCGCTCGAAGGGGTAATCGGCGCGCCTCCCCACGTGGCCGCAGCGGCGCTGCCGGCGTTGCAGATATTCGTCGTGGTGCCCGCGGTGATGGGGCTGCGGCAGTTCTACTCCGGCCTCACCATGCACCAGCGCCGCACGTCGTTGGTGGCGGCAGCCGCCATCGGGCGGCTGGTGCTTATGGCCGTCCTGCTGTTCATCGTCGCGCCCGCTGCCGCGCTTGCCGGCGCCTGGGTGGGGGCCATGGCGCGCACGGTGAGCATGGCCAGCGAGTCGGCCGCGGCCTATGCGATCGGGCGGCGCTACGTCGGGCAGGCCGTGGCTGCCCCATCCCGGACCCTCACCCCAGCCCTCCCCGTGAAGAGCGAGGCGGATGATGTTTCAGCCGGCGCGGTCCTTCCGAAGCGCCTGGATTAGCGCCTCATTGCGGGCGGCGACGTAGCGCTCGAACTCGCCGGGCTCCCAGGTGAAGAGCCCCTGGCCCTCGCGCGCGCCCGTGTGGCCGGCGGCCACGGCCTCCTCCAGCAAGGCGGGCGGCTCGGCGCTGGCATCGAGATCCGGACCCAGGTAGGTGAAGATCTGGCGATATACGTCCAACCCGGCCATGTCGGCCTGGCGCATGATGCCGAGCACCGGGATGCGCCGCGCCAGCACGCCTTTCATCAGCTGGTCGATCTCGTCGGCGGTGGTCACGCCCTTGTGGATGAGGCTCAGCGCCTCGCGCGCGAGGGCGAATTGGAGGCGGTTCATCAGGTAGCCCGGCAGCTCCTTGCGGATGAGCACCGGCCACTTGTCGAGCGATTCGAGCAGCTCACGCAGGCCGTTGATCGTGTCCGCGTCGGTCGATGCACCGGGAGCGATTTCGACGGTCGGGATCAGGTGCGGCGGGAGCATCCAGTGCGCCAGGGCCACGCGCTCGGGATGGGTGCAGCCCTTGGCGATGTCGGTCACGGCAATGCTCGATGTATTGCTGGTCAGGATCGCGGGCGGAGGGCAGTGCCGGTCGAGCTCGGCGAAGACGGCCTGCTTGATCGCCAGGTTCTCGGCCACGGCCTCGGCCGCGAAGTCGGCGCCGGCGGCTGCGTCGGCAAGGGTCTCGGCAGGGCGCAGCCGTCCCACGACGACGTCCACGTCGTCGTCAGTGATCACTCCGGCGCGCACCAGATCCTGGGCGTCCTGCCGAGCCTCGGCAATCGCCGCCTCGGCGCGGCCGGGGGCGGCATCGTACAGCGACACTCCGAAGCCGCCGCGCGCCAGCTCGAGCGCGATCCCATGACCCATGCGCCCGGCGCCGACCACTACGGCACGGCGCCCATTGCCCGCGTTTGAATCAGTCGTCACGGTCCCGTCCCCCGCTGCGTTTCACCGGCAATATGAGCATAAGCCCCGCGAGCCGGAGAGATACACTGCCGGCGTTGGCCGCATGACATCCACAGACACCACCGGGACGCGCGACGCGGCCGGAGCGACGGACGGCCTGCTGGCCCCCATTGCCGCGGCCTTTGCGGTTGGCGCTCGTCCCGGCGTGCTCGGTCTGGGGCTGTCGGCAGGGGCGGCGGTCGGTGCGCTCGGCGGCAGCGCCGCCGCGCTGGCCTATGTTCGCTCGCCGGCGGCGATTCCGTTCATCGTCATCGCGGCAGCGCTCATCGTCGTCACCTGGTCCATCGCCGCGGGCGCCGTGGCGGTGTCGGCCAGCGAGCGGGGCACGCAGTTGGCTGCGGGGCTACGAGTGGCCTTGAATCGCGCCGTGCCGCTTGTGGCGGCGGCGATTCCCGCCGCGCTGGTCGTCGGGGTGCTGCTCGCGGCGCAGGTGGGCGTGTTCGTCCTCACGCAGATGGGCGCGCGCGGGCCTCTGGGCGAGCTTCCCGCGCGGCCGTTGGCGCTGATCGCGCTGGTCTACATGCTGATCTTCGTCATGAACGTGCTGGTCATCGTCCCCATCGGCGCCTTGCAATGGCTGGTGGTGCCCCACGTCATGCGCGGCGCCGGCCCGTTCGAGGCGTACGGGCGGGTGCGGGCCGCGTGCTGGGCGCGGCCCGGCCTGGTGCTCCGCACCTTGTTCGGCGTCGTCATCATGGCGAGCGCCGCGGCTGCCGCCCTGCTGGGAATCGCGGCGCTGGGCCTGGTGCTGGCGTCCTTCGCGCAGATTCTCGGCGCGGGCGAAACGTTCCTGCTGCGATTCTCCGAGCCGCTGGTGTCGGATATGTTCATGACGGTGACGGTCGACAATCTCGCGGCGGTGGTCGTCATGGCGACCGGGATTGGGGCGGCGGTGGGCGCGGCCACGGGTCCGAGCAGCATGCTGGGGGTCGCGGGCGGGGCCTATCTCGCGCGGCACGTCGCGCGGGTCGAGCCGGAGACCCATCCCGGCGCGTAGGCACCGGTAGACCTACCTGGGCCATCGACCGCTTTTCCCCATTCGCACCGGTCCCCTTCAAAGGGGAAGAAACGCAGTTCGAGATTTCCTGGAGCGTAGGGGCGACGCATGCGTCGCCCCTACGAGGGCGGAAGGCACGCAATTCGAGGTTCCCCGGAGCGGACCGTCTAGCCGCAGGCGCCGAAGCCGCAGGCCGGGCAGACGAGGCACAGGCCCTGCGCTCGCAGCGGCGCGGTGCAGTCGGGACAGATCGGCGCGGGCCGGCGCATGACGGGAGGCGCCCGCTGGCGGGGGCGGACATCCGGTGCGGCGCGTGGGGTCGAGAGGTCCATGCGCCGCCGGTGTGTGTCTTTGCGGCGGTGGGATGAGGGCCATGCCGCGAAGTGTAGCAGGGCGTTCGGTGTTTGTCTGGTATATCAGTCGCGGGACGTGGGTCACTTTGGCTCCGTCATTCCCGCGGAAGCGGGAATCCGACCCCTGCCGCTTGAGACGACCAGTGTAGAAGCACCCCCCTTGGCTGCCCTATTGCACCGCTCCCGCACCGACTAGACACCGTGCCGCACATCGGGGCATAGTGATCCTACCTGCTACCGCTACCGGTACCGGTAGCAGGTGACAGTGATCCACTACCGGCAATGGGCCGAGTTGATCCTGGCCGAACGGTAAAGGTCCCGCATGCGTGAACGCGGCCTGGACCGCCACTTGACGGCGGCCCCAGCCCCGAAACGCCGTCCACCCGACACCCCCAGGCGCCCTGCCACAGCCCCGGAGCTCTGGCACCCGGATATTCAGAGCTTTCTTAGAGCGTTGCCAGGGCGTCGCTCGGCTCTCGGAGGCCGAACCGCGAAAGAGATTGGCATGCGGAAGCCATGGTCCTGGCGCAGGAGCCTCGTCGTGCTGGCAATCACGGTCGCCGCCTGCATGGCGCTGCCGGTGGCGCAGGCGCAACAGGTCTTCGTGCCCGGTGCCGTCGTGGCGCTGGAGGGTACGCCGCATCTTTGGATCGCCGACGAGCAGGGCGTCCTGCACTGGGGCGGCGATACCCGCGCCCTGGGCGGCAGGCATATCAACTGGAGCGCCCGCACCGAGGTCAGCCTGGCGGGGTTGCGCGAGCTGTCGGTGGGTGATCCATGGCTGTCGGCCGGGCTGCTGAAAGACGGCGATCCGATCTATCTGGTCAAGTGGGAGACCGAATGGCCGCAGCCGCGCCTGCTCCACATCCAGTCCATTGCCGACGTGGAGCTTTTTGGCATCAACGAGACCAACTACGGGAACTTCGTGCTGGACGTCGCCACCTGGGAGGCGCGCTACGGCATATCGGTGGCTGGTCTCCAACGTGCGGAGCTGCCGCCGGCCGTACCTTCCGCGCCGACGCCCGCGCCGACGCCTGCGCCCACGCCCGCGCCGACGCCTGCGCCCACGCCCGCGCCGACGCCCGCGCCCACGCCCGCGCCCCGCCTGCGCCGAGGCCCACGCCCGCGCCGACGCCCGCGCCGAGGCCCACGCCCTGCACCCACGCCCGCGCCAACGCCGATACCGACGCCGCGCCTATGCTGATACCTGTGAGTGTCGTTAACGAAGCGATAGGCGAAATTGCGTGGGTGCAAGACGGCCTCTCCCGTGATGAGCCAGGTCTGGTCAGGAGGCTCCGAGAGCTGGCCACGCTATCCCCGACGGCCTTTTGGGCTCTTGTGCGGCATCCCGGAATCCACACAACGTCCGTATATAGCGTGGACCGAGTGCCGACACGCACGGTGGAATATTTTATTTGGCATATTGTTCGCATAGCTCAAGACTACCCGACGGCAGCGGCAACAGTTTCAACCATGCCGTTTCTCCACACTCTCGACGGACTCGATCTCTTACCCTTGCAGACGTTAGTCACGATTATCTGGTACGCCCCGGATGAGCTGGAATCGACGGTCTCGCATTTGGCATTGGCAGGGGGCCTCACGGAAGACCAGCGAACCTCCTTGCCGTTGATCCATCTCAAGCAGAGGTATCCGGAGGCAGCCGGAGTGATAGAAGCGCTGCCTTGGATTCAGGACGGAATAGCTCCACCACCGCTCGATGAAGATGGCAATCCAGCAGGAGTCGATAGCGAAGCCGAGTTGCTTATGGACATGATGGAATGGCAGCTGCGAGGCTACCGCGACCATTTCACGACGCTGCTAGGCCGGCCGTGGTTTGAGGACGGCCTAGATCGGCGCGAGCACCTGATCGTATACAAAATGATGTCGGAGATAACCTCCGAAGATAGACAGGCATCCTCGCAGATATTGAATATGCCATTTCTCGAAACTATCGGCAAAGGCGACTTGTTCATAGTCGATATTCTCTATGCTGCTGCGTTTAGGGATGAATTGCGAAGTCTTCTGGCTCGGTCGGCGCTGCAGGGCGGGATCGTGGATGGGCAGGTAGCGGTGGTGGCACTGGAGTATCTTGATCTGCGCGACTCGGGCGCGGCGATGACTCTAAAGGCTCTGTCCTGGATTGACGATGGCATTGCCTCATCTGAAATAGATCCTGTACTGGCGCTCCAGAGGCTGGCGGTGGAATCCTCGAGCGTGTTCGATGCAGTTGTCGGTAAGTCCTGGCTGTCGGATGGCGTCAGCACGGACGAGCTTAACGTAATTTATGACTTCATATACATCGGGGATAAAGACCAATCCCTGGCCGTGAGTATCGCGGGAATGCCCTTTCTCGGAGGTTTTGCTGCATCCGATGCAGCAGCGATGAGCTGGTTGAAATTCTTCAGTGACCAACACCGCCGAAGCTACTTGAACCAAGTGCTGTCGCACTCGACGCTGTCGGGCGGTATCGCGGATGATGAGGCATCGTTAGTCGCGGCATTGCTCCAAGGTGCAAATGCTGGTCCAGCGCAGCGTCAGGCGCTCTTGTCCACCCTGCTGGATCCTGCGCAGGTCGTTGTCGAGGAGCGGGCGGTCACACTTTCGCATGCCGGCGAGGTGGTCTTGGCCGTGGTCCGCACAACGGATAGCCCGTCGAACATCATGGACTTGCTGGAGAGTGCGGTGGAAAGCCACGAAGAGTTTATGGCAGTGTCGTTCCCCGTTAACTATGTATCTCTGCTGGTCGCGGATGTCGGCCGAACAAGAGCTCTGGCAGGGGGATTTATAGCTATTAATGCTGAGTCGTATAGTGATGTTGCCGACGTGATCGCTCACGAGGCCGCGCATATCTACTGGCCGTTTGCCCCGCGATGGATGCAGGAGGGTGGCGCTGAGTTTCTAGAGTGGATTGCGGAGAACAAGGGCCCGCCCCAATGGACTTTCAATATCGGAGTCGACTCTTGCCTCTCCGCGCGCAACCTATCTGAACTCGAACAACAAACGCCTGGGATTATTAGTGAGAGATCGATCTGCCACTACCGTATGGGATTCGTGCTCTTCTACGACCTTTACAACGCCTTGGGGGATGTGGAGTTCCGGCGAGGGTTTGGGGAGCTGTTTCTGAGGTTGAATGCGGATACGTCGGATTTCAGAAGTTCGGAGGAGCGGTACCGCACGCTGGATAGTGACCCGTCGGAACCGGAATGCACGGGTCCAGAGAGGAGCCTATGCTTCCTGCGGGCCGGTTTTGTGAACAGCGCCTCCGATCCGACAGTGGGGGCCGAGGCCTCGCAGATAATCAACGAGTGGTACTACGGCCCGCCAGACCCTGATCAATAGCCGCCGAGGCTTGGTGGACCCGGGACCGCCGGTGCGGCCGCGGTCGAATGTCTGAGACTCCTCGCTTGCGCTTGGCGGTCGATGGGATGCGCTTGAAATGTCGCGGGTGGGTGCGCGGCCTCCGCGAGTCCGTGGTCACTGGGGGAGGGCGGTTCGCGAACCGCCCCTACATCAGATCGTGGGAACTGGACGACCGGCAGCCGCGCCTATACTGCGGCGCTCCCTCCGAACTGAGATCAGCGCCCATGTCCGCCCTGGTAGACCGCCTGGCCGATCTGGTGGCGATCAACAGCGTCAACGCCAGCCTTGCCGGAGGACCCGGCGAGCAGGCGATGGCGGACTACGTGGCCGAGTCCGCCCGCGCCATGGGCGCCGAAGTCGAGTTGCACGAGGTCGAGCCGGGCCGCCCCAATGTGCTGGCCCAAATCGACCGTGGGCGCCCGCGTACGCTGATGTTCGAGTGTCACCTGGACACGGTTGGCCTGGCGCCGATGCCCGACGCCCTGAATCCGCGCGTTGAGAGCGGGCGGCTCTACGGGCGGGGCTCGGCCGATCCGAAGGGCTCGCTGGCCGCCATGCTGAGCGTCCTCGAAAGCGCCGCCGCGGACCCGGCGTTTCCGGTCAATGTCTGGCTCGCGGGGTCCATGGACGAAGAGATCACCATGCGCGGGTCGCGGGCGCTGGCCGAGCGCCGGCCCGCCGTGGACGCGGTGATCGTGGGCGAGCCGACCAACCTGCAGCCCATCGTGGCCCACAAGGGCGTGCTGCGCTGGCGCGTGCGCACCGCCGGCGTGGCGGCGCACAGCGCGACGCCGGAGCGCGGCCGCAACGCCATATTCGACATGCAGACGGTGATCGGCGCGCTGCGCGCGGGCATCGAGCCGGGTCTGGCGCGGTCGATGCATCCGCGCCTCGGGCGGGCGACCTGGAGCGTCGGCGTGATCGAGGGCGGCGAGGCGGTGAACGTGGTGCCGGACGCCTGCCAGATCGACTGCGACCGGCGGCTGCTGCCCGGTGAGGATCCCGCTGCCGTCCTCGCCGAGGTGGACCGTGCGCTGGACCAGCTTCGCGAGGCGGACGCCGGACTCCGCGTCGAGCGCGAGGCGCCCTATGTCCACGTGCCGCCGATGGAGACCGACGCCGACGAACCAGTGGTGCGCGCCACCGTGCGCGCGCTGGAGCGGGCCGGTTGCGACCCTACCCTGGCCGCCGTGGCGTATGCCACCGACGCCTCGATGCTGGCGTCCATCGGCGGGCTGCCCGCCGTCGTGCTGGGGCCGGGGGACATTGCGCAGGCGCACACGAACAATGAATGGATCGAGTTGGCCGAGCTTGAGGCGGCCGTTGGCCTCTATCGCGGGATTTGCGAGGCCTTCGCCGATGCGGCCTGATCCAGCGCGCCCGCCATCTACAATGCCGTCCGCTCCGGCAACCCTGACGATGCCATGCCGGTAACGGCGGATGTGTGCGTGCTCGGCGGCGGTCCGGGCGGCTATGTGGCGGCCCTGCGAGCCGCCGCGCTCGGGGCCAAGGTCGCGCTGGTCGAGGCCGAAGAGGTGGGCGGCGTGTGCCTGCTGCGGGGCTGCATTCCGTCGAAAGCCCTGCTCCGCAGCGCCGAGGTCTACCAGCTCGCGCTCCACGCGGGCGCGTTCGGCGTGAACGTGTCGGGCGTTGAAGCCGACTATCCGGCCATGCGCGCGCGCAAGGACCGCATCGTGCGCCAGCTGGTGCGCGGGGTGGGCGGCCTGTTGGACGCGGCCGGGGTCACGGTCGTGCGCGGCTACGGAACACTGGCGGGCGCCGGCGTGGTCGAGGTGGATATGGGCGAGAGCGGCGATCTGGTGATGGCGCCCAAGGTGATCATCGCCAGCGGCTCGTCATCGGTGATGCCGCCGGTTCCGGGCACAGACCTTCCGGGGGTGATCGACAGCGACGGGGCGTTCGAGCTGGAAGAGCCGCCCGAGCAGATCGTCGTGGCGGGCGCCGGCGCCGTGGGCGTCGAGTGGGCCACGCTGTTCGCCCTGCTGGGGAGCGAGGTCACGCTGGTCGAGATGCTCCCCACGGTGGTCCCCAACGAAGACGCCGACGTGAGCGCGGCCCTGCGCAAGATTCTGGTGCAGCAGGGCGTAGCCGTGCGCGACGGCACGCGCATCGAGTCCATCGCCGAGCGCGAGGGCGGGCTGCGCGTGAGTCTGGCGAGAGATGACGAGACGTTCGAGGTGGACGCCACGCACGTGCTCATGGCTACCGGACGCCGGGCCAATGCGCTGAACCTTGGGCTCGATCGGCTGGGCGTGACGCACAGCGCGCAGGGCATTCCCGTGGACAGCGCCATGCGCACCAACCGGCCCGACGTCTACGCCATCGGCGACGTGACGGGGCAGCGGCTGCTGGCGCACGTGGCCTCGCACCAGGGCGTGGTTGCGGCGGAGAACGTGGTGGGCGGCTCGGCGGTCTATCACGATGACGTCGTTCCGGCGTGCACCTTCACCCATCCCGAGATTGCCAGCGTGGGGCTCACCGAGGCCGACGCGCGCGAGCAGCACGGCGAGGTGATGGTGGGGCGATTTCCCTTCCAGGCGCTGGGCCGCGCCCGGGCCTTCGGCGACACCGACGGCTTTGTGAAGCTGGTGGCGGACGCCGCGCATCAGCGGCTGCTGGGGATGCACGTGATCGGACCGGGCGCCAGCGACATCATCGCCGAGGGCGCGCTGGCGCTGCAGCTCGAGGCCACGCTGAGCGATCTGCGCGAGACGATTCACGCGCATCCGACCTTCCCCGAAGCCACGGCCGAGGGGGCGTGGGCGGCGATCAACCAACCGCTGCACCTGCCGCAGCGGCGTGCCCGTGCGCGGGCGTCCTGACCTGAATTCCCGCGAAGGGGGGCTTTGGCGAAGCCCTTGCGTCATTTGCCGCATGCCCCGGGCCGTGGCGGACATGCAGCCCGGCCCGCTTGGATGAACAAGTTGGAAGGGCCGGCGGTGGTCGCGGCCGGCGAGGTGATGGTCGAGCTTGCCGGCCCCAAGCCGCTGGCGCGCGTGGAAACGATCAAGCGATCGAACTCCGGCGACGTGCTCAACGTGGCCGTCGCGCTGGGCCGGCTGGGCCTGCCGTGCGCGATTATGACCAAGGTCGGCGACGATCCGTTTGGCGACTACCTGCTCGAGGACTGGTCCAGCCTCGGGGTTGACCTGCGCTACGTCACGCGTGGCGGCGGGCCGACCGGCCTCTATGTCGCCGAGCACGCGACCGACGCCAGCTATCAGATCTGGTACTGGCGGAAGGGCAGCGCGGCGTCGACCATCGCGCCCGCGGACGTGGACCGGGTGGACCTGGACGGCGTGCGGCTGGTGCATTTGAGCGGCATCTCGCAGGCCATCTCGGCCTCGTCGCGCGCCGCGACACGGCATCTGGCGCAGCGCGCGCGGGACCGCGGGATCCTGGTTTCGCTGGATATCAACTTCCGCCCGCAACTCTGGTCGGGGGAAGACGCGGCGGCGGCCATGCACGAGGTGCTGCGGTACGCCCACCTGGTGTTTTGCGGCGCCCCGGACGAGTCGCTGGCCGTGATGGGCCTCCGGGACCCCGAGGACGCGGCGCGGTATTTCCTGGACCGCGGGGCGGAGACCGCGGCGATCACCATGGCGGAAAACGGTGCGCTCGCGGCCACGGCCGACGAAACCGTGCGGCTGCCGCACGTGGCACGGCGCATTCAGGGACCCCAAGGCGCCGGCGACGCGTTTGTCGGCGGGTTTCTGGCGGCGCGCCTCGCGGGCGCGGGCGTAGCGACCTGCGCACGCATGGGCACATTGGTCGCCGGGCTCAAAGTCGAGCGACCGGGACCGCTGCACGGCCTGCCCCAGCGCTCGGAGATCGTGGCACGGGCTGCCGAATTGGGGTGGGACGACGTGCTGCGGACGCTCAATGTGCTGGAATCAGGTTCCGACCGGAACGCATCGGAGGTGACGGAATGATCGTGGTGACCACGTTTGAGATTTCGGGCCGGGAGATCACCGAGACGCTGGGGATCGTGCAGGGGAACAGCGTGCGGGCGCGCGGCATCGGCCGCGACATCATGGCCGGGCTCCGCAGCATCAAGGGCGGCGAGGTGCGCGAGTATGCGGAGCTGCTGGCGCAGGCCCGGCGGGAGGCGGTCGAGCGAATGGTCGCCCACGCCGAGTCGCTGGGCGCCGACGCCGTCGTGGGCGTGCGCTACAACGCGGCCGACGTGATGCAGGGCGTGGCCGAGCTGCTGGCCTACGGCACGGCCGTCCGCACCGCGGCCAAGGACTAGCTCACCGGCAGGTCGGGCTCGGGCGGCCATTCGCGCGGGGGCGCCTCGCCGCCGCGCTCGTAGGCCAGCGCGATGCGCACGGCCGTCCGCTCGCGGTATTTGGGGGCGACGATTTGCATTCCCACGGGCATGCCGTCGGAGCCCCGGCCGCAGGGAAGGCAAACGACCGGCTCGTGCGTGCCGTTGAAGCACCGCGTATAGCGACCCATCCAGGTGAAGTCGGTGAGCGCCTCGGCGATGGGCACGGGTGAGCGCGGGAGGGCAGGCGTGACGAGGGCGTCCACCTGGCTGGTGGCGCGCCGGTAGTCCGCCAGCGCGTCGTCGCGCATGGCCCGCAGGCGTCCGAGTGTCGTCGGGGAGTCTCGGGGGTCCAGCTGCAGGACCTCCAGGCCGGCCGCCAGCCGCTCACGCACGGCTTCGCCGACCCGGGTCAGGTCGCCGCCCGTGGCCGCCGAGATCGAGGCGTGGGATTCGAGAATCATGATGCCCCAATGGGACTCAATCACCATTGGTAGGGACGACAGCTCGACTGCTACCAACTCGGCGCCAAGCCGGGCCAGCGCGTCGATGGCGCCGCGCACCAGGCGCTCGATCTCGGGGTCGATTTCCTCGAAGAAATAGCTCGACGGCACGCCGATGCGCAGGCCGTCGAGGCCGGCGTCCGCGTCGGGAACGAGGTGGGTGAGCCGGTTCGCCTCGCGGATGCTCGCCTCATCGTCCGGGTCCACCATGGCGCGCAGCATCAGCGCCGCGTCCAGCGTGGTGCGGGCCATGGGCCCCGGCGTGTCGAAGGTCGGCGCCAGCAGCCGCACGCCGTCGAGGCTGACGCGGCCGTAGGTGGGTTTGATGCCGACCACGCCGCAGGCGGACGCCGGAATGCGAATGGAGCCGCCGGTGTCCGATCCGAGCGCGCCGAACATCATGCCCGCCGCGACCGCGATGCCGGACCCGCTGCTCGAGCCGCCGCTGGCTCGCGATGTGTTCCACGGGTTGAGGCCGGGTCCAAATTGAGAGATCGCGCCGGTTGGGTGCAGGGCCATCTCGTCGCAGTTCATCTTGGCAAGGATGACCGCGCCGGCCCGCTTGAGTTGGCGGACCAGCGTGCTGTCCCGCTCGGCGACATGGCCGTGGAAGACGTGCGACCCCACCGTTGTTGGAACGCCGGCCACGTCGGCCAGGTCCTTGATGCCGATCGGGACGCCGTGCAATGGCCCACGGTGCGTCCCGCCGACGATCTCGCGTTCCGCCTGCCGCGCGGCCGCCAGCGCCTGATCGCCGAGGATCGTGGTCGTCGCGTTGAGCGCCGGGCCCAGCCGCTCGGTGCGCGCCAGGCAGGCACGGGTCACCTCAACCGGGCTGACCTCGCCACTAGCTATGCGCTCGCCGATCTCGACCAGGGTGCACTGCCACAGCTCCGTGGCGTCAGCCACCCGTGTCCTCCCAGCCGAGCCAGGCGACCTCGGGCGTCGTCCGCTCCCGCGTGTCGGGGGGCGCGTTGGGCGACGGATAGCCCAGATAGATGAATCCGACGAGGCGGTCGGTGTCGCCGAGGCCAAGCGCCTTCCGCGTGGCGACGAATTCGCACATGGCGCCGGTGCGCCACTTGGCCGCCAGGCCCTCGGCGTGGGCCGCCAGCAGCATGTTCTGCACCGCGCAGCAACAGGCGGCGTAGTCCTCCAGGTCCATCACCGGGTCGTCGGAGCGCGGGTGACTGACGACGATCACGACGGGGGCGCGCCTGAGCTTGGCGCGGGCGCCCTTGATCTCGCCGGCGGCCACCGGGTCGCTGGCGTCGAGCTCGGCGCGCAGGCCGTCGCTGATGGCCTCGCCGACCGTCCGGCGCGCCTCCCCGGCGAGGACGTGGAAGCGCCAGGGTTCGGTCATGCGATGGTTGGGCGCCCAGACGGCCACGTCCAACAGCTGTTGGATGGTGGCCTGCGACGGCACGTCCGCCGTCAGGGCGTTGATGCTGCGGCGATCGCGCAGCGCCGTAAGCGTATCCACGGCACCTCGAATGCTTGGGGCTGTCCGTCACGGGGTCATGGTATCGATTCGCACCATACGGGCGCGCGGCGGCGGTACTCTGGGGCGGCACTCTGGAGACGGGGCCTGGGGCCAGGCGGCGCGCTATGCAAATCGGCGTCCTCACCGGCGGCGGCGACTGTTCGGGTCTGAACGCGGCGATACGGGGTGTGGTGCGCCAAGCGGACCGCCAGGGCTGGACCGTGCTCGGCTTCCGCGACGGCTGGGCCGGGGTGCTCGACCGCGAGGCCGAGCCGCTGACGATCGAGGCCACGGACCCAATCCTCGACGAGGGCGGCACCATGCTCGGCTCGTCGCGCACGAACCCGCTGCGCGATCCGGAGTCGTTCGCGAAGGCCCGCGCGGTGTTTGACGACTGCCAGCTGCACGGGCTGGTGGTCATCGGCGGGGACGACACGCTATCGGTCGCCGGAGGCATGGCCGCCGAAGGCGACGCCGTCGTGGGTATTCCCAAGACCATCGACAACGACGTCCCGGAGACCGACATCTGCATCGGCTTCGACACGGCGGTCACCACCGTGTCCAACGCCGTGGGGCGCGTGCGCACGACGGCTGTTTCCCATCGACGGGTGGTCGTGTTGGAGACGATGGGTCGGGACGTCGGCTGGCTCGCAGCGGAAGGCGGGTTGGCCGGCAGGGCCGACTACATCGCGGTGCCGGAGCGACCTATCGAGCTCGCGACCCTGGTGTCGCACGTGGAACGTCGCGCGGCCCGCGGCTTGCTCTTCAGCGTGATCGTCATGGCCGAGGGCGCCGAGATCGTGGACCTGGAGGTCGACTCGGCGGAGGTCCATGCCTCGGACGAGTTCGGCCACGTGCAGCTTTCGGCGCGCGGCTTGGGATACGCGGCGGCCGGTGCCCTGGAACGCGCCTTGGGCCGCAGCGTCCCCGCGGTTGTCCTGGGCTATACGCAGCGCGGGGGACCGCCGACGCCGTTCGACCGTGTCCTGGGCACGCGCTGCGGGGTTGCGGCGGTCGATTGCCTGGCGGCCGGCGCCCACGGCGTGCTCACCGCCCTGCAGCGCAACCGCATCGTCCCGGTGCCCTTGGCCGACGTGGCGGGGCGCACGCGCCGGCTGGACGCGAGCTACCTGGCCCTGCTCGATTTGTTCGACTAGCGCGATTTCGTATCTCGGCGCGCCGCGTGCGAGAATCTCTAACCACTTCGGCTCGGCAGAGCCCATCGTCCGAACGCCCGTGCGACGCTGGCGATCAGTCCCAGCCGGCGGATCCGCCGCAGCGGGCGCGGCTGCAAATGCCATGACTGTCGAAACTCCCTCCATCGAGGACACCTACCGCGACCTTCGGTCCAAGCTGGCCGACGTGGTGCCCGAGCCGGAGCTGGCGATCAAGGCCGAGCTGGCCTACCGCATCAATCGACTCAAGCGGGAGCGCGGCGCCGTGATCCTGGGTCACAATTACATGGAGCCGGCGCTGTTCCACTCGGTGTGCGATTACACCGGGGACTCGCTGGAGCTCAGCCGCATCGCGGCCACCACCGAGGCGGACCCGATCGTCTTTTGCGGCGTCCGGTTCATGGCCGAGACGGCCAAGATCCTCAATCCCGAACGCACGGTGCTGCTCCCGGCCCAGCGCGCCGGATGCTCGCTGGCGGCCTCCATCACGGCGGCGGACGTGCGCGAGCTCCGCCGTCGCTATCCAGGCACGCCGGTGGTGACCTACGTGAACACCTACGCCGACGTGAAGGCGGAGTCGGACGTCTGCTGCACCTCCAGCAACGCGGCGCAGGTGGTGGAGTCGCTGGACGCGGAGCAGGTGATCTTTCTCCCCGACGAGTACCTGGCTCGCAACGTGGCCGCGTCCACGTCCAAGCGGATCGTGTTTCCCAGCGCGCAGCCGGTGTCCCAGGAGCGCCGCGCGGCAGACGAGTCCCAGGGATTGCGGTACGAGATCGTGGGCTGGCACGGACGGTGCGAGGTTCACGAGCAGTTCACGGTGCAGGACATCCGCGACGTGCGGGCGCAGTTTCCGGACGTGGTGGTGCTGGCGCACCCGGAGTGCAGCCCGGAGGTCGTCGCGGCTTCCGACTTTTCGGGATCGACGGGCGCCATGTCCCGCTACGTCGTCGAGACCGATGCGCCCCGCTATCTGTTGCTGACCGAATGCAGCATGGGCGACAACATCGCCGCCGAGGCGCACGACAAGGAGATGGTCCGGCTCTGCTCCGTGCGCTGCCCGCACATGAACGAGATCACGCTCGAGGAAGTGCTGGCGTCGCTGCGAGAACGAGAAGCCAAGCGTGCGCGCGCGCGCTACCAGATCGAGCCGTGGAGCCAAGCGTGCGCGCGCGCGCCCGCCGGGCGATCGAGCGCATGCTGGAGATCAACTGAGCCGACGCCCTCTCAATTGTCATTTCGAGCGGAGCGAGAAATCTGGACGCTCGATCCCGGGCGCGGGGATGAGCCGCTGGCTCGGTGGCCCAGGCCGCCGGCAGCCTGGGGAGTTCGGCGCTGACCCCATCCCGTATCGCGTACTGGGCAGGCTCAAACCTTAGGGAATCACATGCCCAAGCGCCTGAGGGGCGCGGCACAGAGGCCGCCAACGTACGACATCTAGACCAGGCGTATGCGCTACCCGGAATCTGTCGCGTCCGGCGGGCACCCGAGATTGCGGCGTGTTTCACCTTGTGGACCTATCGTCGCACTCCCTAGTCATTGCTCACCGTCACTTCACCTGTGCGGCCGTCGTAACTCAACAGAAAGTGTTGCAGGAACGTACGGCCGAGAAGTGCCTGGTGGGGTTGTCCGCCAGCCGAAAGATGAACTCCCGCAAACCGGCCATATACAGTGAACGGCAGCATTGGTACATGGATTTGTGCGACATGCACATTGAATTCGCTAGGCCCGCCAGCGCCGCTCATCAGCCTACGGTCAACAATTGGCAGTCCCAACTGGAGAGCGAGCCCAGAGTCGATACAGCTCTCAACCGCTCCTGTATCAACCAGGGCCAAATACACCGAGGATTCCAGAGACGGTGACGGTCCGCCAGGGCGGAAGGATGCGTCGAAACCAATCTGAACACCGAGCGTCGGTCCGGAACCGAGAAGAAAATCTGGACGACTAGGAAATCCGCAACTAGCTGTCGGCATTGACCGGGTGATAGAGAACCGACGCCGGCAGCGTTAGCGGCGGTTCACCAATCCGGCGAAGCAAAAACGGTCCGCGCCCAAAGTTTCGCACGGCGATATCAGCTGCCTCCTGGAAGTCGTCATACGTTCCGAACACCGCTTCATCATGAATAATGACCCACTGGCCGAAGTGATCGGCTTCGAGTACATCTCGCATGCGCTCGTAGGCGGCAATCTCCTGGGACAGCTTGGCCATTGACCCTCCCCTCACACTCCGAGGGACATTCCCGCTGAACCGGCCACGGGGGCGAGAGACTATGTCAAGCATACGAAACTGTCAATTCCCTGACCGCCGCGGATATGCTCGCCCACCAGCCGTGAGATCGGCGTAGATTAGCCGCTTCTCCGGGAAACGGTCCTGGCAGAGGTCGTCTAGCTCGCCAGGTACTCGCGCAGCGGGCGGGCTGCCTGTGACCGCTGGAGCTTGCGCAGCGCCTCCACTTGCAGTTGGCGGATGCGCTCGCGCGTGAGCCCGAAGTGCGTGCCGATGTCGTCGAGCGTCCAGGGCTCGTTGCCGTCCAGACCGAAGCGCAGCGTCAGGATGGTGCGCTCGCGATCGGGCAGGATGGCGAGGGCGCGGTCGACGTCGTCGCTGAGCGATTCCACGAGCAGCCGAGCGTCGGGCGCCTCGGGCTCCGGGTCCTCCACGAAGTCCGACAGCGGCTCTTCGCCGTCTTCGCCCACGGGCTGCTCCAGCGACATGAGCGAGCGACCGGCGCGCACGATCTCGACGATCCGGGTGGGATCGAGCTTCAGCACCTCGCCCAGTTCGTCGGCCGTGGGGTTACGCTCCAGCTGCGTGGCCAGGTCCGGCGCGATGCGGCGGATCTTGCGCAGCGTCTCGACGACGTGGACGGGCAGCCGCACCGTGCGGGAATCGTTGGACAGCGAGCGCGTGATCGCCTGCCGAATCCACCAGGTGGCATAGGTGCTGAATTTGAAGCCGCGGCGCCAGTCGAAGCGCTCGACGGCCTGCATGAGGCCCAAATTGCCCTCTTGAATCAAGTCGAGCAGCGGCAGGCCGCCGGTGGCATAGCGCTTGGCCACGTTGACGACGAGGCGCAGGTTCGCTCGGGTCAGGTGCGTGCGGGCTGCCTTGTCGCCGGCCTCGACGCGCTTCGCCAGCGCGACCTCTTCGGCCGCCGTGAGCAGCGGCACGCGGTTGATCTCGTTGAGATAGAGACGCAGCGTGTCCTCGGCGGATTCGCCGCCGCTGGGTTGGGGAACCGGGCTCGGCTCGGACGCCCAACCCGCCTCGGCACCCGACGATGTCGCATTGCCGGCCGTGCTGTCGCGCGGCTCAAGCTGGGAGAGCGCGTCTTCCCAGGCGTTCGGCGCCGGAGAGCTCAACACATCAGTCGCGAGTGCCACCGGAGTTTCCTCGGTTCGCATCAAGTGTCCGCAGGTGCGCGGGCACCGGTCGTTTGACCAGGGAATTCTACACGTTTTTACAGATAATTCTGCACTAACTGTGCAAATTCTCACCTTTGAGGCGCGAAGTTCGGTTGTTTGCCCCCCGGCGGCGGTGCTAGCTTCGATTGACGGCATCACCCTGGGGCCTGCCATTTGCGCACGGTGAGCCCCCGCGACGAAATTTTGCGGGCACTCAAAGTCGGCGGGGCCATGTTCGCGCCCGATATCGCCGACCGCGTGGGGACTGGCACGTCCGCCGTCCGACCGCATCTGGAGAGCCTCACGGCCGACGGCCTGGTCACGGCGAATCCCGTGCGCGGGCGGCCGGGCCGACCCCGCTATCGCTATCACCTGACGACGAAGGGCCACGAGTCCTTCGAGCGGACCTACGACGACCTGGCGTCCTGCATGGTGGACGCCGTGCTGGAGTTGGGCGGCGAGTCCCTGCTGCGCGCCGTCCTGGAACGGCACGAACGACGACAGCTCGACAAGTACATCCCCCGCGTTCGCGGCTTGCCGTTCGATCTCCGCGTGCGCGAGGTGGCGCGGATCCTGGATGAGTGCGGCTATATGGTTGAGCTCGAGGCCACGGACGACGGCTACCGCCTGCGCGAGCACAACTGTCCGGTCTCGCGCGTGGCCGAGGGCTGCGGCGCCGCCTGCGAGTCAGAGCTGCAATTCATCCGCAAGCTGGTGCAGGCCGACGTCGAGCAGTTGGTGGTCTCGCCAAGGGGCGACCAGGCATGCTGCTATGCCATCCGCCGATGAGGACGGCCGCCGCGGCGTAGACGGCGCCGGGCGCATCTATCTCGACCACGCGGCGACGACGCCGGTCGATCCCGACGTCATTGCCGCCATGCTCCCCTACCTATCGGCGCACGCGGGGAATGCCAGCAGCTTGTATCTGGAAGGTCGCGAGGCGCGCGACGCGCTTGACGACGCCCGTGAGGGCGTGGCCGCCGTGCTGGCCTGCGATCCGGTGGAGGTCATATTCACCGGCAGCGGCAGCGAGGCCGCCAATCTCGCGATTCGCGGCGTGGCCTGGCGCGCGCACGAGGAGGGGCGGCGCCACCTGGTGACGAGCGCCGTCGAGCACCACGCGGTGCTGCACACGGTGCAGCAGCTTGAGCAGCGGCATGGATTCAAAGCCACCTACGTGCCGGTGGACAGTGATGGACGCGTCGATCCCGACGACGTGCTCGGGGCGGTGCGTGAGGACACGGCGCTGGTTTCGGCGATGTACGCGAACAACGAGGTGGGCACGGTGCAGCCCGTGGCCGAGATCGCCGCCGCGCTGGCGAACCACCCGGCCCTGGTGCACACCGACGCCGTGCAGGCCGCCGGCAGCCTGAGCCTGGCCACGCCGGAGCTGGGCGTCGACCTGCTCTCGCTGGCGGCGCACAAGGTGTATGGACCCAAGGGCGTGGGCGCTCTGTACGTGCGCCGCGGGCTGCGGCTGGCGCCGCAGATCGTCGGGGGCTCCCAGGAGCGGAACCGCCGCGCTGGAACCGAGAACGTGGCCGGGGCCGTGGGCTTTGCGGCGGCGCTGACCCGGGCGGATGCCGAGCGCGCGTCCAGCAACGCCGCGAACGCCCGACTGACGGCCACTCTCATCGAAGACCTGACGGAAATGTCGCAGGTGCGCCTGACGGGGCCGACGGAACGCCGCTTGCCGAACTCCGCCAGCTTCGTGGTGGAGGGGGTGGACAACGAGGCGCTGCTGCTGCGGCTGGACGCGGCGGGGATCGCGGCCTCGAGCGGCTCCGCCTGCACCTCGGCGTCGCTGGAGCCTTCCCATGTGCTGCTGGCCATGGGCATCCCGGCGGACATCGCGCGGAGCAGCCTGCGGCTCACGACGGGACGATCGAATTCGGTCCCGCAGATGCGCCAGGCGGTGGCGATCATTGCCGAGGCGATCACACACCTGCGGCGCACATCCGATGCCACCGCCGCCGTGTCGATGGCGTAGACTTCGGCTGCAGCACATTGCTCGAAGGGGCACGGGATGACTGACGCGCTACCGATGGCGGCAGCGGCGCCGGTGCTGGCGATCACCGAGTCGGCGGCCGCGCAGTTCAATCGCATGCGCGCCAAGCGCAAGAAGCCCGCCGCCGTGCTGCGGGTCCGGGTGGTGCCCGATTCGGGCTGCGGCGACTTCCGCTACGCCATGGGGATCGAGCCCGGTCCCCGCGACGGCGACATGTCCATTGACGCGCACGGCATCACGGTCATCGTCGACGCCACCAGCGTCGGCCTGCTGCGAGGCTCGACGCTCGACTACAGCGACGCGCTGATCGACGGCGGCTTCAAGCTGCTCAATCCCAACGCACAGAGCGCCTGCGGTTGCGGGCAATCGTTCACCACCAGCGGCCGCGCCGTGGCCAGCGAGCACAAGCGCGGAGCGCTCGCGCTCTAGCGAACGCCTCCACGTCGGACAGCGTCAGGCAACGGGTGCGCGGGCTGCCCGCATCGGGGAGGAGCGGTCGCGGGCCGCGGAGCCGTCCTTCGCTAGCAGCCGTAGGGGCAGACTATTGGATAGGCCTTGTAGAGAAATCCGCCCTAGGCCAGGTGAATGCCGATAATGTCGATTTTTGTTGACACATATGATATACTGTTGACAGTAGCCTGCCGTCAGGCCAACATATAGGCAACTCCCCCAGTCTCTTCGGCGGCTGGGATAGAGGCTGCCTGCGGGTGGCCTCTCTTTTTTCCATCCATGCACGCCAACGTCTATGTCGACGCGTTCAATCTCTACTACCGAGCTCTTAAGGGCACGCCCCATCGGTGGTTGGATCTACGAGCGCTCTCCCTGCGACTCCTCGGCTCAGCGTTCACGCTCCACCGTATCCGCTACTTCACGGCGCTAATCCGTAGCGGGAAAGTTGATCCACAGAAGCGGCTCCGACAGCAGATATACCTTCGCGCTTTGCAGACCATCCCGGAGTCGGAAGTCCACCTGGGACACTATGCGTCGAATACCGTGCGGATGCCTCTCGCCAGTCCGCAGCCTGGCAAACGGTCACTCGTCAAGGTCATCCGGACTGAGGAGAAGGGCTCCGATGCGAATCTGGCTGCCTACCTGACGCGCGACGCGGCCAAGCGTGATGGCCATGCCGCGTTCGTCATCACGGGCGATTCCGACTTCGCCGGAGCGATCCAGATGGTGCGGCGGGATTTCAGTTTCCCGGTGCACATCGTCGACCCCAAGGAAATGGCGAGCCGTCATTTGGAAGATGCCGCCACCAGCTACCAGCTCCTAGATCGAGCGTTCCTGCCGCAGTGCCAGTTCCCCGCCGCGCTTTCGGACGCCAAGGGAACCATCACGCGGCCGCCGTCGTGGGCTTGTAGCTCCGCGCTGGTTCCGGAACGCCTTATTCCCGGGCTGTCCGTAGCCGAGACGCCTTTGGTTGAGGGCGGACGGTCCGGCCCCAGGCCGGGGTGTGATTCACTACCTGGGAGACAAGAGGCTTTGACCCTGCGGCAAGGCGCGCTACCATGTGTCAGCGCGCTCTGTGCGCGCGCAGCCAGGTCAATGTTGACCTGGGGCATTCCCGCGAGGAAGGGGGAACGCATGACCCACTACGTTGGTCCACGAGCGACCATCTCTGCCCGCTCGGGTGAACAGCTTTGCCAGCGTTGCGTTGGCCGTGGATTTCGCCGCTACGACGGAGGCGGACGTCCGCTTGCGCGCGCCAGTTACGCCAGCGCGACGTTCTGGCGCTCATGCTCCCAATGCCACGGCACGGGTCACGTGCCGGAGGGTGTGACGTCGATCGCGGCGTAGCACTCGAATCGCGGTGATCCACGAGCGCTCCGGCTCCGGCCGGAGCGCTCGTTTCCATTGCGGGGCGCGGCGGCTAGAGCGAGATCCCGCCGTCGATCACGAGCACCTCGCCGGTGGTGAAGGTCGATTGCAGCAGAAAGATCACCGACTCGGCCACGTCCTCGGCGACGGCCGCCCGCCGCAACGGCGTCAACTCCACCGCGGCGTCCAGGAACTCGCGCCGGTCGTCGACCCAGCGCGTGTCGATGATCCCCGGCGCCACGGTGTTGACGCGCACCTCGGGCGCCAGCGCGCGCGCCAGCGACCTGGTCATGGTGTTGAGCGCGCCCTTGGACGCGGCGTAGGGAATCGAGCTGCCCGCGCCGGTGATGCCCGCCACCGATGACACATTGACCACGGCGCCCGCGCCGGCCGCGCGCATGTGCGGCACGCAGGCGCGGGTGGCGTAGAACGCACCGAACAGATTCACGCCCATCACACGCTGCCACGCCGCCTCGGTGAGCCCGTCGAGATCTGGGTGCGCCACGAACACCGTCGTGCCGGCGCTGTTCACCAGGTAGTCCACACGGCCCAGCGCCGCCGCCGCCTGTTCGACCATGGCGACGACGGAGGCATTTGACGCCACGTCGGCCTGCAGCGCCACCGCCTCGACCCCCTCGGCCTCGCAGTCGCGCGCGGTGGCGGCGGCCTCGTCGGCGGAGCGCGAGTAGTTGACGGCAACGCTTACGCCCAGCCGAGCCAGGCCGAGCGCGGTGGCGCGACCCACCCCTGTCCCGCCGCCGGTGATAACTGCCGCCCGACCCTCGATGGACATGCGCCCCTCCAGTTGCTGGCCTGTAAAGGCGCTATTGTGGCATCGCACTCGGTGGGATAGAGGCCGCGCGCGCCGCCAGCATGGAATCCACGCACACCCTCAAGACGGGCGAGCGGCTCGACGTCACCACGCTCGGTCCCGGCGAGGGACGCGGCGACACCGCCGCGAATCGCGAGTTGTGGTGGTTCATCGTTCAGCCCTTCGACCCGTGGACGTCGCCGGGTGAGAACGAACTCGTAGCGCGTGCCCTCCGCGGCGCGACCGACGACTCCCTGCACGACTACCTGATCGTCGGACGCATCGACGGCGAGATCGTCGGCACGGTGTGGCACGGCACCAGCAGCAACACGCGCGAGGTGGGCGGCTACGGCTTCGTGCGCACGGACCCCGCCCACCGAGGTAAGGGCGTGGCCCAAACCCTCACGCAGCTCTCGGTCGAGCGCTTCTGGGAGGACGGCGGACAAGCGATCTACCTGGGCACGGTGGCGCCGGACGCGGCCCACGTCTACGAGAAACACGGCTACCGGCGCTACAACGGCATCGCCATGCGCGCGCTGCGGCCCGGCGTCGACCCGGAGACATTCGACGACGACTACTTCGCGCATGACGGCTCGGCGCCGCTGGCGCGTGACGCGGGATTCGGCGACATCGGCGGCTACCCCGCGCTGATGCTGTCGCCGGAGCCGCGGGACTGGCTCATCCGGGACTTCACCGAGGCCATCTTCTACGACCCGCCGGAGGTGCAGTCGGGATCGTGCCTGCGGCCGTTCGTCAGCTCCATGCTGCGACGGGAGACGCACCCGGCGAACCGGCTCAAGGTCCTGGTGACGCGCCGCGACCGCATCGTGGCCGCCGCCGGTCTGTTCACCGCGACGGCCGCGCCGCTGGACGGTAGCGCGACCCTTGAGGTGCTGTGCCATCCGGCCTACCACGGGGAGCTGTCGTCGTTTCTGGGCGCGGTGCTGGCGGAAGGCCGCGAGGCCGGGGTGGGCACCGTGCGCGCCTATGCCTCAGGCGACAGCCGCGGCGCCGCGCTGGCGGCGGTGGGCTTCACGGTCGAGTCGACGCTGTCGGGTCACGTGCATTGCGGCGACCGCGCCGTCGACGTGACGGTGCTGCGGCGCAATCTGGCGTAGCTGCGGCAAGAGTAGGGATGAAGTTTCACGCGGTTGGGCCCGAGAGCATCCTGCCGCCGCCCGGCGGCATCGTCGCCGTGATGGTCGAGAGGGCGGAGGTGGTGATCGCCAACGTCGACGGGGAATACCACGCCATCCTGGGCGTATGTGAGCACGCGGGCGGACCGCTGGCCGCGGGCTACCTGGTGGGCTGCCAGCTCACCTGCCCCCTCCACGGCTGGACCTACGACGTGACGGACGGCTGGCTCATCACGCCGCCGCTGGGCCGACGCATCGAGTCCTATGTCGTGCGCGTGCGCGACGGTCAGGTCGAGGTGGCGGCGCAGGAGGAGAGCTAGTCGGGCCGGGGCGCGCGGCTGCGCGGGTCGTCATACTGCGCGTGAACCGCGTGTGCGGGCGTATAGCCTGCCGGAAGACCCCGTGACGCATTGGGGAGTGAGTGCATGACCGACGCTCAAGCGAGATTCGGTTCCGCCAATCCGGATATCTGGGCCATTGGCCGACTACAAAGTGCATTTCGGGTGGAATGGCGTCGAAGAGCCGCTGACGCATGGTTGAACCCGGTCGAATTGGATCGGGTGGCAGGAATTTCGTAAGAAGAAGACTATTTTAATCGACCCTATATATTCGAACTTCAAGCCCGGACGCAAGGCTTGCTGTTTGGGGGTGTTTTCAAGGTCGGAGCGCCATGAAAGCGGCTAGGCCTGGGTGCTCCGGGTGCAACGAGGCAATCTGAGTGAATTTTGAGAATCACTATGCTGGTCGGTATCCGCCGAGATATTCGGTCGACTCGGGGAGAGTGTTTCAGAGGTGAACCTGATTGGAAGACCGCGCATGTCACCTAGGCTGGGTCCGCCTATGGCGATGAAGGCATCTGGTCGCGGTGGATGACTATGTGGCAACCGGGCATGGTGGAAATGCGGAGCGGAGCGCGGCTACTGCAGGCCCCTCCCGGCTGGGTGGCCGCGAGAGTCACTGACCAGCTCAATCGCGGGCCAGGCCCTCGCGGACCAGCTCGTCGTCGACGGATGGACCGTCGCGGACGGCCACGATGACCCCGTCCTGCTCGGCCACGCGGATTCAAAGCCCAACCTCGCGACCCGGCGTGGAGGACGCGCGCACCAGCGCTTCAGGTGCGTCCGGACGACGATCCTGCCTGCTGGAACAGAGGAGTTCGACGGCGGCACAGGGCGTGCGGCTGCCACGCGACCATCATCGACGCGTCAGGCGCCCAGCAGCGGGACATGTTCATCGGCCAGCTTCGGGATGAAGGCGCACATCGGGGTGGATGCGGCACCGCGTGGCGCGACGCGGCGCACGTCGGACGTGACGCAGGTGCCGGGCGGCCAGGGCGTGGCGCGACGCCCGGAGCACCGGCTGGCAGGTGGCGCTGCGGCCCGGGCAGCGGCGCCGCTTGCCACCGGGCAGTGTGGCCGCGCTTGACGCGCGGGCCGAAGCGCGGAAGTGGGAGGCCCAGGGGTGACAGGGCGCCGGTAGTTGGGCTGGATTTGGAACTCGACCAGCTCATGCGGATCGGATGCCATTGCGTGTGCTCGGCATCGTTGACGTTACTGCCAGCACCTCGCCGGCGATCCAGGCCTGATGCTCCGTAAGGGTCTGAGCCACGTCGCCGTCGATCCAGAGGTGAACTCGGTCGGAAACCTCAAGGCCGGCGTCGCGGCGCAGGCCCTGGGTGGCGTGGACCAGCTCGCGGGCCAGGCCCTCGCGGACCAGCTCGTCGTCGACGTCCGTCGCGACTCCACGATGACCCCGTCCTGCTCGGCCACGCCAAAGCCCTCGCGCGGCGTGCGGCGCACGTTCAGGTCGTCCGGAGCGAGGAGTTCGACGATGCCGTCCACGTTGACCGTCAGGTGACCATGTTCATCGAGCATACGCACGGCCTTCGCCGCATCTTGGGCGGCCAGGGCGGCGGCGAACTGCTTGACGCGCGGGCCGAAGCGCGGACCCAGGCGCCGGTAGTTGGGCTGGATTTGGAACTCGACCAGCTCATGCTCGGATGCCATGCGCTCGAGCATCTTGACGTTCAACTCGTCGAGGACATGCGGCTTGAGCGCCTCCACCGCGTCCCAGGCCGCGTCGTCGGGGACTTGGACCAGCGCCGACCGCAGCGGCTGGCGCAGCTTTACGTTGGCGGCGTTGCGCGCGGCCCGCCCGGCGCGCACCACCCGCTGCACCTCGTCCATGGCGGCGTCCAGCCGGGATCGCGCCGGTCGTCGCGGCCCTGCGGCCAGTCGGTCAGATGCACGCTCACCGGCGCACTCGCGTCCACGCCGCGCACCAGGTTCTGATAGATGTCCTCGGTCCAGAAGGGCATCACCGGCGCCAGCAAACGCACCAGCGTGGTGAGCACCTCGTATAGCGTCTGGTAGGCGGCGCGCTTGTCGAGGTCGCCTTCGGACTTCCAATAGCGCCGCCGCCCGCGCCGCACGTACCAGGTCGAAACGTCCTCGATGAACCGCCGCGCGGCCCGCACACCGTGGTGCACGTGGAAGGTGTGCAGGGCGTCGGTCATGGTGTCGATCAGCGACTGCAGCTGCGACAGCACCCAGCGGTCCAGGTCCGGGCGGTCGGCGAGCGGCACCTGAGGCTGCGTCGGGTCGAATTCGTCCAGGCGGGCGTAGGTGACGAAGAACGCGTAGACGTTCCACAGCGTGAGCATGCGCCGCTTGACCTCGCCCGCCGGGCCGTAGCCGAAGTTGATGTTGTAGAGCGGGTTCTGGCCGGCGTAGAGCCAGCGCATGACGTCCGCGCCCATGCGCTCGGCGGCCTCGCCGAACTCGATGGCGTTGCCCCAGCTCTTGTGCATGGCGCGGCCGGTCTCGTCGTTCAGCTTTTCGTAGACGAAGACGGATTGATAGGGCGAGCGGTCCTCCAGCGTGACGCTCATGAAGAGCATGGAGTAGAACCACAGCCGGATCTGCTCGCGCATCTCGGTGATGAAGTCGGCGGGATACCAGCGCTGGAACTCCTCGCTGCCCTCCAGGTAGCCCAGCGTGGAGAACGGCACGATGCCGGCGTCGAGCCAGGCGTCGCCGACCGCGTCGATGCGGCGCACGGGCGCCTGACAGCCCTCGCAGCGAATGATCACGTCGTCGATCCAGGGGCGGTGCAGCTCGCGCAGCTGGTCCAGGCCGGAAACCGCCCGCTCCTCCAGGTGGGCCTTGGAACCGATGACGGTGAGGTGGCCGCACGCCCGGCAGGGATAGAACGGCAGCGGCAGGCCCCAATAGCGCCGCCGCGAGATGTTCCAGTCGCCCATGTTGCGCAGCCAGTCGGCCATGCGCGCGCCGGCGTATTCGGGCACCCAGTGCACCGTGGCGGCGGCGTCCAGCATCGGCTGACGCACCTCGTCGGCGCGGATGAACCACTCGTCGTCCACCCGGAAGACCAGCTCCTCCTGGCAGCGCCAGCAGTGGGGATAGCGATGCTCGAAGCGGTGCGCCCGGTAGAGCAGCCCGCGCCCGCGCAGGTCGGCGATGACGTCGTCCGCGACCTGGCGCGCGTCGCGCCCGGTGAGCCAGTCGTAGCCGTCCACGTAGACGCCGTTTTCGTCGATGGGGACGAGCACCGGCAGGTCAAGCTCCTGGCTGAGGCGAAAGTCGTCCTCACCGGCGCCGGGGGCGATGTGCACGATGCCGGTGCCCTCGTCGGCGCCCACGTCCTTCCAGGGAATGACGCGGTGCTCGGTGCCGGCGACGGCGGGCAGCTGATCGAACGGCCCGCCGTAGGTCCAGCCGAGCATTTCGGCGCCCTTGACCCTGCCGACGACCTCGTGCGCGTCGTCGCCGAGGGCCTCTTGCAGCGTGGCTTCGGCGAGGAAGTAGCGTTCGCCGTCCGCCATCTCGACCTCGACGTAGGTCAGCTCGGGATCGACGGCGGCGGCGACGTTGGCGGCCAGGGTCCAGGGCGTGGTGGTCCAGACCAGCAGCCAGGCGTTGTCGCGTCCGTGCAGCGGCAGCCGCACGTACAGCGCGTCGTGCGTGATCTCCTGGTAGGTGTCGATCAACTCGTGCTGCGAGAGCGCCGTGCCGCAGCGCGCGCACCAGGGCATGGCGCGCTGGGCCACCTCGATCCAGCCGCGCTCGTGACAGCGCCGCAGAAAGCTCCAGATGTGCTCGATGTTGCTGTCGGAGTGGGTGTAGTAGGAGTCGTCCCAGTCCATCCACTGGCCCAGGCGCGCGGACTGCGCCGTCTGGATCGCGGAATAGGTATCGACGCGCTCGCGGCAGGCGTCGGCAAAGGCCTCCAGCCCGAAGGCCTCGATGTCGCGCTTGGTCTCGAAGCCGAGCTCTTTCTCAACCTCGACCTCGAGCCATAGTCCCTGGCAGTCGAAACCGTTCTGGTAGCGCTGGTGGTAGCCGCGCATGGCGCGGTAGCGCTGGTAGACGTCCTTGTAGGTGCGGCCCCAGGCGTGATGCACGCCCATGGGGTTGTTGGCCGTGATCGGGCCGTCGATGAAGGACCAGCGCGGGCCGTCGGCGTTCTTGGCGCGCAGCTGCTCGAACGCGCCCTGCTCCGCCCAGAAGTCCAGGATGCGGCGCTCCATGGACGGGAAATCCAGCTCGTCCGGCAGCGGCTGGAAGGGCGAGGCGGGGACGGCGCCGATGTCATCCCCGCGTCCGATCTCGATCCCGCCGCATCCGTCATTCCCGCGAAGGCAATCTAACGCGATTCGCGGGCGGGAATCCAGGCTGAGTCGGGACATGCCGTCAGTCCGCCAGGGCGATTTCGAGACGCCGGTTGATGCGCCCCTTGTTGACCGCGTTGACGATGCGCACCGGCCCGATCTCCGCGGTGTTGGCCACGTGGGTGCCGCCGTCCGCCTGGCGGTCGAGGTCCACGATCTCCACGATGCGAATCTCGCGGATGTGCTCGGGGACCAGGTTCACGTGGGTGCGGATCAGGTCCGGCAGCGCGAAGGCCTCCTCGCGGGGCAGCGAGTAGACCTTGACCTCGCGCCCGTCGGCGAGCGCCGCGTTGAGCTGGTCCTCGATGTCCTGCTTGATCTCGTTGATGCGGATGCCCTCCAGGGCGAAGTCCATGCGCGCGCGGTCGCCGTCGTCGGCGATGTTGCTGCCCGTAACGTCGGCGTTCCAGCCGGTCCACACGATGCCCGACAGTGCATGCAGCGCCGTGTGCAGCCGCATGAAGCGGAAGCGCCGCTCCCAGTCCAGGCTGCCCTGCACCTGCGTGCCGGGCGCGGGCGGCTCGCCTTCGACCGCGTGGGCGATCTCGCCGGCGCGGCGCTGCACGCGGGTCACCGGCCAGACCTCGGTTCCGGCGCGCAGCTCGCCGGTGTCGCCGGGCTGCCCGCCGCCGCGCGGATAGAAGGCGCTGCGGTCAAGCACCACGCCGTCCGGGCCGGCCCGCTGGACCACGGCCTCGAAGGTCCGCAGATAGCTGTCGGTGGTGTAGAGCTCCTCGGTTGCCATCCTCACCCGCCGTCCTGTCGTGCTCCTTACCACGTGCGGCGCCGCAACAAAAAACCCGTCCCTTCCGGGACGGGCTCGTCACCCGCGGTGCCACCCGCGATTGTCCGGCCAACGCCGGACCACTCAATCGCCGCCCGCCGTGGCGGACGACCGCGCCGCTAACGGGGCGCTACCCCGACCGGGTCTACTAGCTCGCCTGCGCGAGCGTTCGGCCGGCAGCTCGGGAGGGATGCCAACGGCGGCGGCTCCGCACCCGGCTCACACCCACCCGGGCTCGCTCGGCGGTCCGATCGCCGCGACGTGTCTCCGTCAACGCCGATGCGTCTTCAGGGGTGAGTGTCTCTGGCGATTGTGGGCGGGTCAAGGTTTCCGACCGCCCGGCGCGTCCCGAGGTTGCCACGACGCTTCAACAACGTGCGACACGGCGAAGGCCGTAGTGTGGGCCACCATGCGGCCAGTCGTCGGCATCCGGTGAATGAACCAATCACCGAGGGAGAGGCTTGACACGCTGCCTGCGCTAAGGTGCAGTGGGACACGGCAAGCCCCCGCGCAACTTGAGGACCGGGATATTGACCCCTGAACTGATTGGGATTCTCGGCGTGGGCGGCACCTTGTTGGTCATTGTGCTGGGGATCTGGCGCGACCTGCGCGGCGACATCCGCGACCTGCGCGGTGAGATGCGGGACCTGCGCGGTGAAATCCACAATGTCCGTGGCGAGATGCGTACTGAGCTTCGGCGGCTGTTCGAGCAGATGGATACGGTCGAACAACGACTCTCTGGCCGGACGAACGCCATGGAACAGCGCATCGGAGAGTTTGATGTGCGCCTCACCATGGTCGAGCGGGAGGCCCTTCAGCTCCAAGGTCCGCATGGATTGGCAACGTCGCGTGAGCAGCCGGCGCCATGACGAAGCTGCCGCCCGAGCTAAACGTGATGATTGACAAGATGCTGGCCGTTCAGATCTCGGCACCTGAGCAATCCGACGAGACACTCGAAGCCACGGCTGCGGAGCACATCGCCACATGCCCGGTGGAGGCGCAGCGAGCCGTCGACTTTCTGGTAAACAATTGGAAGTTGGATAGCCCAAACTATGCGGCGATCGCGGCTGTCCAGCTCCTGCGGGTGGCGGGCTCGGTGGCGAAAGATTTTGTCCCGGACCCGGTTACGCCGATTGTTGATCGATTGGTGGCTGATCCGGACAAGGGCTGGGGTCCAGACCCGACCGATCACGCCCACATGATGAACGCCGGCCGCCGTTGGCTGACCATGATCAACACCTTCAATAACCTGATCGTCAGCATGGTTGGCAACATGCTGCCGGTCCAGACCGAAGCTGACCGCCAGCGTGTCTACGCCCAGACGGTGACGGAGATCGCCAATCTCGCCCGCGCGTACGGGGTGCAGCCATCCCGACGGATGCCTGAGCCGTCCGCGCTGGCCGCAAGCCCGCATCATCGCGGCCAGCACGCAACCGTTACCTAGCCGGCTTCCTCCCTAGACAAGGGCCCAGCGAGCCGCCCACTCTCGCCGCTGGAGGCGCACCCAAACGCAACCGGATGGCGCTGCGCCACCGTTCACCCTTTACGCATTGCGCTATCGGTCCGCAGCCAGCAAGGCGCTGAGCCGTTCCCGCAGATGCTCGCTGAGGCTGAAAATGTCATCGATCGTGCCGACGGAGCGTCTGACCCGCTGGCCGGATGCATCAATGATGCCGACCTGTTTCTCCTCTGAGTTGAACCAAAGGCGACAGATATTCTTGCGATTATTGTCGTCTAGTAGCACGGCACAGAACGACTTTTGATCGCGCATGACGATGCGCTTGGCGTCCACCATATCTCTGAGAATAGCCTTGACAACGTTATATCCCTCAATCTCTTCGATTGTCGTGACAATCCCGCTGTCATCCTCGGTCACGGCGGGCGGCTCCTCGTCGGTGGTCGCTTCGACAGGCGCGGAGTCCGACGACTCCTCCCGTTCGAGGGCGGACTTCAGCCGGTCGTTGATGCGGTCGTTGATGAACTGGTCAAACGCGCGCTTCGTAAGGTCGGCAAATTGCTCGCGGATGGCTTTCGTGCGGCGCCCCTTGTAGACTTGGGAAATAATAAACAAAACAAAGTCGTTATACGGTCGGCGGGTTTGATCTGCCAAGACCCGCTTGATCTCCTTCGTATACTTCAAGTCGGTGGCTGCTTCGATAGTGCCGGCTAGATCGAATGACTGCTTGGTGAAACGCTTGAGCTCGTCGACGGTGTGCGGTGTAAAATTTAGTATATTGAACTCAAAGAACGGTCGTTCGTCCATTCGATTTGGCTCGTCGAGGTCGGAGTAGAAGCGATAGACGACCCCGTTTGTGAGAACACCCCTAGTATCAGTCGTCGTGAAATACCGATAGAGCTGGGAGGCGTTCTCTTCCGTCAATTCGGAGGCGACGTGCTTGCACTCGAACACCATGATGGGTCTGCCATCCTTCATGATGGCGTAGTCGACCCGCTCGCCTTTCTTGGTACCAACATCAGCCGTGTACTCGGGGATGACCTCTGTTGGGTCGAACACGTTATAGCCCAACGCATTGATGAACGGGAGCACGAAGGCGGTCTTGGTCGCCTCCTCGGTTTGCGTGTGGTCGAGGAGATTGTCGACGCGAGCGGCGATCGAGCGGAGATGGTCGATGAGATCCATGATTTCCTCACATCCGCGTTGGAGCGGGGCGCCTTTGGCACCTTGTACCGATAGCGGCGTACATAGTAGATGATCGAGCAAAGTCCGATGGCAGCTGGTGGTTGTGGAGAGGTGACGGGTCGTGGGCGTCGCTAGCAAGGCAGCTGTGCCGGGCATGAGAGTTTGGGTTATCCCAGGATGAAGCCGGAGCCGCCGGGCCGGGCATTGATGCGGGGTCGAAGTTAAACCCCGAACACGTAAAAAAACTCTCGGCCCCAAGGTTGAGAACCCCGTGGTGCGCACCCACCGTGGGCGGCTCTACGGCCCTCATACCGGACTTGAGCCGGAATTCAAGCCCGGGCCGCCGGTACCTCATCCGCGGCGTCGGGGACGAGCGTCCTAGACTCCTCGCTTCGCTCGGAGTGACACAGGGCGGCCTATAGTGCCGGCGCGGCGGTAAGCCAGGGAAAGACGACACCCCATGCAGCCATTCGAGCTCTCGGCCGAGCATTTGGCCGCGGTGGAGCGGCGGCGGCGGATTGTGGTGCGCTATGACATCACCGGCGATCCCAAGGAGTTCGTGGGCGAGCCGCCTCCGCCGGAGCAGCTGGCCAAGTGGTGGGACGCCCAGCTGAGCCTGCAAGACATGCCCGGCACCCAGATCGACACGATCATCTGGTGGTCCGAGGGCGGCGTGGAGGCCTCGTTCAAGAGCGACGTGCGTCCGGTCGGGGACTGGATCAAGAACTGGGTCGAAGCGGGCGTCGAGATTCCGTCGCTGGCCCTGGAGCAGGCGCAGCGCCGCGGCATCGAGTCCTTCTACCAGCTCGCCATGAACGGCTACGACGTCGGCTGGGACGGGACCAAGGTCGTGCCCATGACGATTCCGATGAAGGCGGCGCATCCCGAGTGGCTGATGTGGCCCTACGGCCACGTCGAGAGCGGCTTCATGAACTACGCCGTGCCGGGGGTGCGGGACTACGTCACCGAGATCGTGCGCGAGGTGGCCTGGCGCTTCGACCACGACGGCATCAACCTCGATTTCGCGCGCCTGGACGTGCTGTTGCCGGCGGGGCAGCAGTGGGAGCTGCGCGAGCACCTCAACGACCTGATGCGCACGCTGCGCGCGGTGCTGCTGGAGCGTGAGCGGGTGCGCGGGCGGCCCTATCTGCTGAGCGTGCAGATCCCGCCCGACGTGGTGAGCTGCCACGCACCGGCATCGACATCGAGACCTGGGTGCGCGAGGGCCTGGTGGACATCCTCATCCTCGGCTGCCGCACGTTCGACGTGGACGTGCGCGACTTCCGCCGCCTGACCGCGGGCCATCCCGTGAAGCTGTATCCGTGCATCGACGCGCACCATTCCAGCGACGGCTATTTCCACCCCTCGCTGCCGGTGCAGCGCGGCGCGGCGGCCAACTGGCTGCACCAGGGCGCGGACGGCGTGTGCACCTTCAACTATCCCGACCGCACGCCGGAATCGGCCCGGCGCGCCGGCACCTACAACGAGCTGATGGAGACCGACTACTGGGGCGGGTGCATGCGCGCGCAGCGCGAGCTGGGCACGTTGGAAACGCTGCGCCGCACCGACAAGGTGTTCTTCGCCGAGCGGCGCGGCGGCGGGCACTTCATGATCCCGCCGCCGGAGGACTGGAGCACGCCGCGGGCGATGTCGCTCAACACCAACCTGCTGGCGCCGCTGCCGGCGCTGCTGCCGAACATTCCCACGGGCACGCCGCAGCCCAAGGAGGACTGGCCCGGGCCGCCCAAACAGTCGAGCGACTACCGCGACGGCAAGGTGGACACGTTCGTGCGCGTGTGGGTGGGCGACGACGTGAACGCGGAGGCCGAGGCCGTGCGGGCGATCACCGTGCGCGCGGTGCTGTCCGACGAGGATGCGTCACACGGCGACCGGCTCGATGCGGTGCTGCTGGCGACGAAGTACCGCGACCTCTACAACCGCCCGCCGCGCTTGGACGTGGTCGAGCGCATCGAGTTGCGGATCAACAACATCCTGCTGCCGCCGCCGACGGTCGAGGACGGCTGGCTGGTCTTCGAGGCCAAGCCGGCGTTCCTGGCGCATGGGGAGAACCTGGTCGGCGTGTGGGTCAACCCGCCGAGGCGAACGCCGAGCGGCTCACGTTGGAGAAGTTGGAGATCCACGTCGGGTATCGGTAGCCGCGGGACCGGACCGGGCGGGTCTCAGACCCGCCCCTACAAGACTCGGAGCCGCGCGTGTAGGTGCGGGCCCTGGGTCAGGCTGCCAGGAGCCGCCGGTCGCGGGCGACCTCGCGTCCGCCGAGGTAGACGGCGATCGGGTCGCCACGCAGCAGATGTTCTCGCCCACGTCGTCCTCGACCACCAGCACGTCGGCGGCCAGTCCCGGCTTGAGCGCGCCGGTGACCTGGCCCAGGCCGATGGTGCTCGCGGGGGCGTAGGTGGTGAGGTTGATCGCCTCCGCCGGCGAGAGGTCGAGCACGACCGCGGCGGCGATGACGGTGAGCGCGAACTCGTCGTGCGCGGTGGTCATCACGCCGGCGTCGCTCGAGACGACCAGCGGCGTGCCGCTGGCGCGCATGGCGCGGTGGTTGACGCCGCGCGTGTGCAGCTCCTCGCGGCCCGCCGCGGACAGCTCGTCCAGGTGGGCCAGTCCGCGCACCACCTCGCGGCTGCCCGCGCCGACCGTCATGTGCACCGATTGCGTCGCCGGCGACACGCGGGCGGCCGCCTCGGCGTCGAAGCGCAAGGTCCCGAGCTCGCCGGATTCATCGAGCCACGAGCAATGCTCCAGGGTGTCCACGCCGGCGTCGATGGCCAGGACGCAGCCCGTGGTGCCCAGCACGTGGGCCGCCACCTGCTTGCGCAGCCGGTGGGCGTCGTCCACGAGCGCGCGCAACTCGGATTCTGAATACTGCGTCATGCCGGGTGAGGTGCCGGGCGTCATCATGCCGCCGGTCGCCATCACCTTCACGAAGTCCGCCCCGGCCTCGACCATCGTGCGCACGGCCTCGACGACCTCGTCGCGGGTGTCCGCGCGCAGGCCGCACCAGTGCAGGTGACCGGCGGTGGTCGTGATGGGGGCGCCGCACACGAGCAGGCGCGGGCCGATGACGTGGCCGTCGTTGATGGCGTCGCGCACGTCCATGTTGAGCGTCAGGTAGCCGCCGGTATCGCGCATGGTGGTCACGCCCGTCGCCAGGCCGCGCTGGGCGTTGCCGATGGCGGTGGCGATGCGCTCGGCGTCGCTGGCGCGCATGTGGATGCCGCGGGTGATCGGGTGGTCCGGCCCGGCGGTGAATTGCAGGTGCACGTGGGCGTCGATGAGGCCTGGGAGAAGCGTGGCGTCGCCGTAGTCCACGATCTCGGCGTCGGCAGGGTCCGTTCTGCCGGGCGCGCCCACGGAGGCGATCCGTCCGTCGCGAATGGTCACCTCGCCGGGCCGCTGCGGCTCGGCGCCGGTGCCGTCGATAAGCGTGGCGGCGCGCAGCACGAGGTCGGGCATGGCGTCGGTTCCTCCTGGCGGCGCAGTGTAGCGGGCGCGGTCGTTGCGGTTGGGGGCGATTTGCCCTGGCCCTCACCCTCCCTCCCCTCAGGGAGAGGGGACCGGACCGGGTGGAGGTGGGCGCATGCTAAGGTGCCGGACCAGGTGTCGGCAGCCATTGCCCATCGTCATATGAACCCCGTCGTCGACATCGCGCCTCTTCTCGATCGCGTCGCCAAGCCCGCGCAATACACGGGCGGCGAGATGAACGCCCGACGCAAACCCTGGGACGAGGCTGCGGTCAGATTCGCGCTCTGCTTCCCCGACGCGTACGAGATCGGGATGTCGAACCTCGCCATGGGGCTGCTCTACGAGCAGGTCAACGACCTTACGCCCCACCTCTGCGATCGCGCCTTCACGCCGTTTCCCGATATGGCGGACCTGATGCGCGAGGCGGGCTTGCCGCTGTTCGGCTGGGAGTCGCGGCGACCGCTGGCCGAGTTCGACATGCTGGGGTTCTCGCTCAGCTACGAGAGCGGGAATACGAACGTGCTCGAGATGCTCGATCTGGCGGACATCCCGCTGGAGAGCCACGAGCGCGGTCCCGGTGATCCGCTGATCCTGGGCGGCGGCTCGGCGCTGATGAACCCCGAGCCGATGGCGGACTTCTTCGACCTGATCGCCATCGGCGAAGGCGAGGAGTTGCTGCCGCGCCTGCTTGACGCCCTGTCCGCCTTCGACCACGACCGCCCCGATTGGCGCCGCGCGTTCCTGATCCACTGCGCCACGGAGGTTCCGGGCATCTACGTGCCGTCGCTCTACCGGCCCCGCTTTGCGGGCCAACGCTTCGTCGGCTACGAGCGATTGCATCCGGACGCGCCGGCGCAGATCGAGCGGCAGTTCGTGGACCTGGACGCCGTGCCCGCGCCGTCCCGCCCGGTCGTGCCGCTGACCGAGGTGGTGCACGACCGCGTCGCCGTTGAGCTCGACCGCGGCTGCGCGCGCGCCTGCCGTTTCTGCCAGGCGGGCTATATCTACCGGCCCGTGCGCCGGCGCTCGGCGGAGGGCGTGGCGACGGCCATCGATCAATGCCTGGCGGCGACGGGGCAGAGCGACGTGTCGCTGCTCTCGCTCAACGCCGTGGACTACGACGGCCTGGACGCCCTGATCGGCGAGGTGCAGGACGCGACGCCCGACTATCTGCAGGTGAGCATTCCGTCCACCCGTGTCGAGAGCTTCAACGTCGACATCGCGCGGGCGCTGCAGCGCGGCGGAAAGCGCGGCGGCAGCCTGACGTTCGCGCCCGAGGCGGCGACCCCGCGCATGCGCCAGGTCATCAACAAGGAGATCACGGACGAGGAGCTGCTGGACACCTGCGAGATGGCGTTTGGGCAGGGCTTCCGCACGATCAAGCTCTACTTCATGATCGGTCAGCCCACCGAGACGCTGGACGACGCGCGCGCGATCGCGCACCTGGCCAACCGCGTGATGGCCGTGGGTCGGCGGCACCATGGGGCCAAGGCGAAGGTGAACGTCACGGTGTCGACCTTCATCCCCAAGCCGTTCACGCCGTTCCAGTGGCATCCGCAGGACCGTCCGGAGGCGATCCGCGCCAAGCAGCGGGCCTGCTTCGAGATCGTGCGCGACCGCAACGTGCACCTGATGTGGCACGACACCGAGGAGAGCCAGGTCGAGGCCATGCTGGCGCTGGGGGACCGTCGCGTGGGGCGCGTGATTCGCCGCGCCTGGGATCGCGGCTGCCGCTTCGACGGCTGGATGGAGCACTTCAGGCCCAAGGCGTGGTTTGCCGCCGTGGCGGATGCCGGCGTGGACCTCGACGAGCTGATCTACCGTCACCGCGATCCCGACGAGGCGCTGCCCTGGGACCACATCGGCATCCATGTCAGCAAGCGGCTGCTGCAACGCGAGTACGCCCGCGCGCTGGCCGCGGCCGAGCCGACGGCGCCGAGCCTGGCAGCCGCGCCGGCCTGAGGGCTAAACGCAGGAGCAGGAACGGCTGGCTGCGATGACGCGCGCGCTGACCGACACGATCGCCGCCATCGCCACGCCGCCGGGGCCGGGCGGCATCGGCATCGTGCGCATCAGCGGACCCGAGGCTCGCGGGGTGGCCGAGCGGGTCGTGCGGTTTCACGAGAGCATCGAGCGCCCGCGTCCCCGCTTTGCCCATCGCGTGGACGTGATCGACCCGGCCCCGCCGCACGCGGTGATCGACGACGGCCTGCTGCTCTACATGCCGGGGCCGAACTCCTATACCGGCGAGGACGTCATCGAGCTCCAGGGCCACGGCGGGGTGCTGGTGACGACCCGCGTGCTCGACGCGGTGCTCCGGGCCGGGGCCAGTCCCGCCGAGCCGGGGGAGTTCACCCTGCGCGCGTTTCTCAACGGACGCGTGGACCTGGCGCAGGCTGAGGCTGTGGCCGACCTGGTGGCGGCGCCGACGGCCGAGGCGCTGGCCGCCGCCGCCGATCAGCTAGCCGGTCGCCTTTCCACCTCCGTCGGTGACCTGCGGCGCGCCTGCCTGGACCTGATGGCGCGGCTCGAGGCCGAAATCGACTTTGCCGAAGAGGACGTGCCGGCGGTCCCCCGCGACGACATGCGGCGCACGCTGGAGGCGATCGACGAATCGCTGCGGGCGATCCTGGCCGGCGCCGACCGCGGCCTGTTGCAGCGGCACGGGTTCCGCGTGGTGCTCGTCGGCAGCCCGAACGTGGGCAAGTCGTCGCTAATGAACGCCCTGCTCGCCACCGAGCGCGCCATCGTCACCGAGGTCCCGGGCACCACCCGGGACGTGGTGGAGGAGTCCTTCAACCTGGACGGGATTCCGGTGCGGCTCAGCGATACGGCCGGCCTGCGCGCGACCGACGATCCGGTGGAGCGCATCGGCGTTGACCGCAGCGGCGCGGCGCTGGCCGCGGCCGACGTGGCGGCCCTGGTGCTCGATGGAGCCCGCGCGCTTTCAGATGCCGACCGGGACGCGGCGCGGCAGGTGGGCGCGGCGGGGAAGCGCGCCATCGTCATCGTCAACAAGAGCGATCTGGCGCCCGCAATCAGCACCACGGACGCCGCCGATCTCATCGGCGCGCCGGTGTGCCATACCAGCGCGCTGACAGGAGATGTTTCCGGTGTGCGCGCGGCGTTGCGGACGCTGATCGGCGACAGCGCGCCCAACCCTGACCTGGGCACCGTGGCCAGCCTGCGCCACAAGCAGGCGCTGGAGCGCGCGCGGGAGGAGTTGGCCGGCGCGCGTGAGGCGGCCGTCTGCGGGTTGCCGGCGGATTTCATCGCCATCGGACTGCGCGGCGCGGTGCTGGCGCTGGGCGAGGTCACGGGCGAGTCGGCCACCGAAGACCTGCTCGACGCCATCTTCGCCAAGTTCTGCATCGGGAAGTGACGGCGCGAGATCACCGTGCGACCGCACGCCGCCCCGTGACGTACACTCACGGCATAACGGGCACCGGCTGCCGGCCGGAAATCCCGAAACGCGAAGGGGGTGGTCCGTATGGGTGATGCCAGTCCGAATAGTCCCCGAACGGAGAAGGTGCGCGCGAGCTAGCGTGAGCCTGCGCCCGCGGCCGCCGGCTGCGGGGCTGACGTTCGGAGACGCAGAAGCGGCCCGCTAGATGGCGGGCCGTTCCTGCTTAAGGGACTCGACCGGACGCTAGGCGTCGAGTTCGAACACGGCTTCGATCTCCACCGGGATGTTCATGGGCAGCGTGCTCGTGCCCACGGCGGAACGCGCATGGCGACCCGCGTCGCCGAAGACTTCCACCATGAGGTCCGAGCAGCCGTTGACCACCCGATGGGCCTGATCCATCCCCGGCGCCACGTTCACGAACCCGACGACCTTGATGACCTGACGCACCCGGTCCAGCGAGCCGGCGGCCTGCCGCACCTGGGCCAGGATGTTCAGCCCGGCGGCACGGGCCGCGGCGGCGCCCTGCTCGACCGTGTATTCGCGGCCAATCTGCCCGCCGCCCCAGTCGGGCCCCGGGGGCTGTCCCGCAATCCAGAGCTGCGAGCCGCTGCGCACGGCCGGGACATAGCTGGCCATGGGCCGCGGCGCGTCGGGCAGCACGATTCCCAGCTCGGTCAAGCGTTGTTCAAATGACATGCGCGGGTCTTTTCTCGCTCCTACGGGTGGGGGCGCATTGTAGGCAGAGCGGTCTTCAGGGCAGCCAGGCCGTCCACGGCAGAACTATCCCGACAATGTCCCTATAAGGCGGAGGGCCCAAGGCGAACAGCTGCACTGCGCTGTACGTCGTCCCGACGACGCCGCACACAACGGCCGTGTGGCCGAGCGCCCAGATTCCGGAAGCATGCGTTTTTCGCATCTGGATGATGCCGGCGCTCACAGGAACCACGCTAACCGCGACGATCAATGGCACTAAGGTAAAGATTAAACTATCAATACTATATTCGTAGGCAATCACCCACAGATTCAATAGATCTAATAGCAAGATAGATGCCAGTATAGATACGACATATACCGCCCCAATGATGCCAGCCACGATAGCTATCAATCCCGACGCCGAGACGACGGACAGATCGTCCCTTCGGACCATCAGTATCCCGGCGAGCTGTCGATCCCGCAGCCAAGGCCGCGACCGTTGCAAATTCCACAACTGCTCTTACGACAAATCAGGCGTACGATTCATCCGTCTTCATGAGGGATTCCCATTCATCTAGACGCATAAGTGTTGCGATGGACCAACCAGACTTATGGATAGACCAGACGACACCTGACATGATGACTAGTATGCCGAGCATCTTTACCGTGGAAATATCATTGTTTCGCATCAACACTGCGCCAACGATTAGCGGCGCGATACTCAGCGATATAGCCTTGGTGAGAAACGAGACAAGCTGTGCCAATGACACCTCTAGCATTTGCGCGTCTGGTGCCAGTAGGAAGAAAGTCGAGGGAAAGTAGTAGACAGCCCCAATGACGCCGAGCGCCATGGCCAGATTGCCCAATGCCTGTACGGCGGAGATTTCTCTCTTGCGCAGCAACCGGATTCCCACTGCCGCCGGCACTATGCCCAGGGCTATTGCCTGAGAGAACCGTCCGACAAACAGCCACAATGGCGCTTCTCCTGTTAATGGGGAAGGAATCTGTGGAAAGTAGTCGATAGCGCCAACGACACCGAGCGCGATGGCCAGAATGCCCATCGCCTCTACGGCGGAAATCCCTCGCTTGCGCATCAAAAGGATTCCCGCTGCCGTCGGCACGATGCTCAGGGCTGGAAGCATACGAATCCAGCGAGGTGAGATGTCGGGCGAATGCACGACAAGCCAGGCGGCGGCATAGGCCACCCCGATGAGGCCCACTGCAATGGTCATCATCCCCAGCGCCCAGGTAGCGTCAGCGTCGGGTCTTCGCATCAGAATCAGTCCTGGTGGGACCAGAGCCACGGCAAACCCCACGAGCATGGCGGTCCATATGACTATGTAGGGATTCAGGTCGCCCCCATTCCCCGTGGATGACGGCATGCCAGTGCCGAAGGTGAGCCGGTAGACCACCGACGGTCACGAGCGGTGTGAGCGGGAGCAGCGCCAGGGCGGCAATTAGGCCGGCGCGATTCAGTCGAGGTCCGCCTAGCCGCTCCATCGGCCTAGTGCGACCTACGCGCGGTCAACGACGTGGCCGGGAACAAAGGCTAGCCTCCGCGGCAGTCCAGCACGATCTTGCCGCCTTCGCCGGCCTTGGCGCGGCGCACGCCATTGACCGCCTCGGTTAGCGGCAGTACCTCGGTCACGATGGGCTCCAGGTCCAGCAGCGGCACGAGGTCCAGGGCGCGCTGGAAGGTGTTGAGGCGGGTGTTGCTGCCCACGATGCGCAGCTCGTGCGAGAACAGGTCGTAGGGCTTGAGGTCGAAGGTCGCATCCGGGTTTGCCAGGCTCAGCACCAGAATCGTGCCGCTGTCGCGCACCGAGTCGATGCAGGCCTGAAAGGCCGGATTGGCGCCGGCGGCCTCGATGCAGACGTCGGCGCCGAGACCGCGCGTGGCGGCGCGCACCGCCGCGGGCACGTCGTCGGTGGTCGGGTCCAGGATGGCGTCGGCGCCCAGCTCCGCCACCAGATCGCGGCGCGAAGGATGGGGCTCGCTGACCAGCACACGGGCGGCCCCACTGTGCTTGGCCATCTGCATGGCCAGCAGGCCGATCGGCCCGGCCCCGGCCACGAACACGAAGTCGCCGGCGGCGATGTCGATGCGGTCGAACCCGCGCAGCACGCAGCCTAGGGGCTCCGTGAGGCTGACCAGTTGCGGGTCCAGGTGGTCGGGGAACCGCACGACGTTGCGGTGGTCCACGACGGTGTACTCGGCCCAGGCCCCGCTGCCGCGCATGCCGCGCATGCTGGTGCAGAAGTTCAACAGGCCCTTGCGGCAGGGCGCACACGTCTGGCAGGGCGTCCGCGGCTCGACCACCACGCGGTCGCCCACCTTTAGGCTCGGCACCGCGCTGCCGACCGCCACCACCGTGCCCGTGAACTCGTGGCCCGGCACCCAGGGCTGGTCGTAGTTGGGCAGCCAGGCGTCGAAGGTCCAGCCGTCCCAGTAGTGCAGGTCCGTGCCGCAGATGCCGCAAAACGCCACGTCCACGGCCACGTCGTTGGGCTCGACGGCGGGGACGGGGCGGGTCTCGATACGCAAGTCGCCGGGTCCGTGGAGCACGGCGGCGGTCATCGTCGTCGGAAGCATCGCGAGGGCCTCGGATTGGAGCCGTGCTGCAAGCTAGCCCGCCGCCACGGTGACGGCAACCGGCGTCGTCGTCGGATGCTTGGGCGCGGCCCCTCGGTTACCATGACGCGGCGCGGTGGGCGCCTGGTGCGCGGAGAGGAAACCCATGTCTGACGAGCGCTCGGGCGCCATCGATTCGGCCATCGCGCAGATCGAGCGCAAGTTCGGCGCCGGCTCGGTCATGCGCATGAACGACCAGGCCCGCGAGCCGATTCCGGTCGTCTCCACCGGCTCGCTGAGCATCGATCTCGCCCTGGGCGTGGGCGGGCTGCCGCGGGGCCGCGTGGTCGAGATCTTCGGCCCGGAGAGCTCGGGCAAGACCACGCTGGCGCTGCACGTGGTGGCCGAAGTGCAGCGCGCGGGAGGCACGGCGGTGTTCACGGACGTGGAGCACGCGCTGGACCCGGCCTACGCCGAAAAGCTCGGCGTCAACATCGCCGATCTGATCGTCTCGCAGCCGAACACGGGCGAAGAGGCGCTGGAGATCACGGACGTCTTCGTGCGCAGCAATGCAGTGGACATCATCGTGGTGGACTCGGTGGCCGCCCTGGTGCCGCGGGCCGAGATCGAGGGCGACATGGGCGACATGCAGGTGGGCTTGCAGGCGCGGCTCATGTCGCAGGCCATGCGCAAGCTCACGGCGAACATCAGTCGCTCGCGCACCATCGTCATCTTCATCAACCAGCTGCGCGAGAAGATCGGCGTGATGTTCGGCAACCCGGAGACCACGCCCGGCGGGCGCGCGCTGAAGTTCTACGCCTCGGTGCGGCTCGACATTCGGCGCATCGGGGCCATCAAGGTCGGCACCGAAAGCGTGGGCGCTCGCACGCGGGTGCGCGTGGTGAAGAACAAGGTCGCGCCGCCGTTCCGCACGGCGGAGTTCGACATGATGTACGGCACGGGCATCTCCCGCGAGGGCGACCTGCTGGACCTCGGCGTCGACCAGGGGATCCTGACCAAGAGCGGCGCCCACTACTCCTACGACGGCACGCGGCTCGGCATGGGACGCGAGAACGCCAAGACGTTCCTGCGCGAGAACGCGGACTTGGCGGCAAATGTCGATCAAGCGGTGCGGGCGGCGACGCTGGGCCCGGCCGCCGAGGACGAGGCGGTGGCGGCGGCCGCCAGCTAGGCGGCGGTGGCCATCGTGGACGGAGACGGCCAGGGACCGGTTGCGGCGGCTGTCAACGGTGGGCATATGGACGAGGTCGTCACCAGCACCGCGTCGCTGCTGGCACGACGGCACCGACGGCCCCTGCTGCTGCTAAACGTGATCGAGGTCGGCCATCAGCGACCGCTGGAAACGTCAGACGAACAAGCGTTGGTGCGGGCCGAGGCCATCCTGGCGGCGGCCGAGAAGCACGTGGGCGATCGACGGGTGAAGGTGGAATCCGAGGTGTGTCAGGCGCGGGCCGCGAGCACGGCAATCATCGCGGCAGCGCTGCGCCACGATGCGGCGTCCATCGTGGTCGGCGCGCACCGCTTCCTGGGTCAGCACGAGTGCGATCTGGGATTCACGGCGACGCACGTGCTGCGCCACAGCCCCGTTCCGGTCACCGTGTGCTACGACCCCATCCGCTGACCGGTGGCTCTCCATGGGAGGCGTTTGAGCGTGCACGGTAACGGGCTGATGGTTTTTGGTTGCCGCGGGCACCCCGAGTTGACCGAGGGAATCTGCCGCGAGTTGGGCTGCGAGCCCGGCGCCATGGAGACCTTTGAGTACGGCAACGACAACACCTTTGTCCGCGTGCTGGAAAACGTGCGCGAGGGGGACGTATTCGTGGTCCAGACCTCGGGCCGGCCGGTCAACCAGTCCGTGATGGAGCTCTTCATCACCATCGATGCGTTGCGCCGCGCCTCGGCCGCGCGCGTGACGGCCGTTGTGCCGTATTTTCCCTATATGCGGTCTGACAAGAAGGATCAGCCGCGGGTGGCGATCACGGCGCGCCTCGTCGCCGACCTGCTGGCAACGGCCGGCGCCAACCGTGTGCTCACGCTGGACCTGCACGCCGAACAGATCGGCGGATTCTTCAGCATCCCCAGCGACCACTTGACCGGAATGCCGCTGCTCACGCGCTACTTTGAAGACCTGGGATTCGACGATCTGGTGGTGGTGGGCGATACCGGCCGCATCAAGACCGCCAGCGAGTGCGCGCGCCGCCTGCGAGCGCCGCTGGCCGTGCTGGACAAGTTTCGCGACCCCCTCACCGCCGAGGTCATGGTTCGCGGGCTGGTCGGCGACGTGGGCGGACGAACGGTGCTCTACGTGGAGGACGAGGTGGTAACCGGGCAGTCCATACGCGAGGGCCTGCGCGAAATCGTGAAGCAATCGCCGCGGGCCGTCTACGCCGCCTGCGTCCACCCGGTCTTTACGGAAGAGGCCTACGAAATGGTGGAGGCGTCGCCGCTTGAAGAGATGGTGGTGACCGATAGCATTCCGCTGGAGCCGGGCCGTCCCCTGGGCAAGATTCGCGTGCTTTCGGTTGCTCCCCTGCTGGCCGAGGCGATTCGGCGCATCCATACCGGTGAATCGGTGAGCGCGCTCTTCGCGGAATCCGTGGTTGCATGATGGATCCCACCCGCACGCAGGTCTCGATCCACAAATCCGAGGTGGAAGGGTCGCGCGGCCTGGTCGCCACCAAGCATCCCGAGGCCAGCGCGGTTGGCCTGGAAACCCTCAAAGCCGGGGGCAACGCGGTGGACGCGGCGGTTGCGGCTGCCTTTGCCGTCGGCGTGGCCGAGCCGTGGTCGAGCGGCATCGGCGGCGGGGGGTATGCCGTGGTGGCCGGACCGGCGGGCGCCGACGTGGTGGCCTTTCCCATGCAGTCGCCCGCCCTGGCCACGCCCGACCGCTACCCGCTGGACGGCCGGGAGGCCGTCGGCGCCTTTCTCTGGCCGGGGGTGGTGGACGACGCGAACCTGATCGGCTGGTCGGCGATGTCGATTCCAGGCGCGGTCGCGGGATTGGCGCTGCTGCACGAGCGTCACGGGCGGCTGCCGTGGCGCACGCTGATTGAGCCGGCGGTGGAGCTGGCGCGTCGAGGGTCGCGGCTGACGTGGTTCGACCTGCTGCAGATGGGCCGCCACACGGCCGCCGGGCAGCGCCACGCCGAGCTGGGGCGCGTCTACTACGCGGACGGCGGGCCGCCGCGCGCCGACGTGGGAGAAACGCCGCTGCTGGTGCAGCCGGAATTGGCCGACAGCCTGGACACCGTGGCGCGGGACGGGCCGGACGCCTTCTATCGGGGCGACCTGTCCAAGGCCATCGCGGACGACTGCGTGGCCAACGGCGGCGCGCTGCGCCGCGACGACCTGGCGCAGTACCGCGCCTGGGCGATGGAGCCACTTGAAATGGCATATCGCGACACCTCCGTCATCACGCCCGGCCCTGGCGGCGCGGGGCCGCAGACCATCGGCACGCTCAACATCTTCGAGCAGGCGTACGACGGAACCGGGAGCCAGACCGATCCCGACCGCCTGCACGCCTTTGCCTGGGCATCGCGGCTGGCCCAGGTCGATCGGTTCGTCCACATGGGCGATCCGGCTAGGGTCGACGCGCCGTGGGCGGAGTTGGTCGGAAAAGAGCACGCGCGGGCGCAGGCCGCACTGATCGACCCGCAACGTGCTTCAACGACCGGCGGCGCGGGCGATCCCTGGGCGTACATGGCGTCCGACCGCGAGCTCGAGCGCCAGAAAGGCGACTCCTCCACCACGCACCTGTGCACCGCGGACGGCGACGGCACCTTCGTGTCGCTGACCAACACCCTGGGCGGGGCCTGGGGCTCGGAGATCGTGCCCCGCGGCACCGGCATCTGCTGGAACGACGGCATGTGGTGGTTCGACCCGCGACCGGGGCGCCCCAACTCGCTGCGGCCGCGCTCCTTCGGCCTCAACAACATGACGCCCGCCATCGTCACGCGGGGCGGTCGCCCGCTGCTGGCCGTGGGCGCGTCCGGCGGCCGCCGCATCACCAACTGCGTCTCGCAGCTGATTTCCCACGTCGTCGATCACCGGATGAGCGCGCAGGAAGCCATCGACGCACCGCGCGTCGATGCGAGCACGCCGTGGGTCACCGCTGACGCCCGGCTGGGCGACGCGGCGATCGAGAACCTGCGGGCGCGCGGCTGGGAGGTGCAGACGCCGCCCCATCCGGAGCAATCGGCGTTCGCCAGCCCAGTGGCGATCCTTGCAGCGCCGGACGGCTCGCTGCGAGGCGGGGTGGACATCTTTCACGCCGCCGAGGCGCGCGCGTGGTGAGCGTCGCGGCGGCAGCGGTGGCGCAGGTGCTGGCGCAGGCGGCCACGCAGATGGCAGTCGACGGCGGCGGGCTTAGGTACCTGGGCGCCACGCCGGACGGCTACGTGCGGCTGGAACTCACCGGCGCCTGCGCGACCTGCCCGCGCCGCATGATGACGCTGGATCTCGCCATCGAGACGCCGCTGCGCATGCTGGGCGCTGCGCGCGGGGTCGAGCTAATCGCGAACGCGTCGGCCTAACGCTATGTCCGGTAACTTCCCGACCGTCACGCCAACGCTGACGTAGGGTCGAGAGAACCGGACAGTCGCCGCCACGATCCATGATCGCCATATGAAAAGACCCCCGGAACTCACCCGCCGCCGGCTGCTGAGCGGCGCTGCCGCTATCGCCCTCGGCGGCGGCGCGACGGCGCTGCTGACCGCCTGCGGTGAGTCGTCCACCACCACCGAGGACACGTCCACGCCGTCCGCAAGTCCGACTACGCCGGCGCCGGCGTCAACGCCGGTCGCAGCCGCTACACCGGTTCCATCACCGCCGCCGACCCCAGCGCCCACCACCGCGCCGCCGAGCACGCCGCCACCGGCCACGCCCGCAGCGACGATCGCGGCGCCCGACACTCCCGCACCGACGACCCCAGCGCCCACTGCTGCGCCGTCGCCCACGGCCACGCCGGTTCAGGCGGCCGACGTCGTCCTGGCCGGCGGGGCCATCACCCTGCCGGGGAGCGTCGTCGCTCGACGCGAGCCGCGCCTGATCGCGCCGGAGCCGCGTGACCTGGGGCGAATCGAAAACTGGCGGAGCAGCGGCTGGAAGACGAACTTCGACCTCAGCGTGGTGTCCTACGGGGACATTCTTTCCGGCGGGGTGCCGCGCGACGGCATCCCGCCGATCGACGCGCCCACGTTCGTCACCGCGTCAGAGGCGGACGACTGGCTCAATGACCGCGAGCCGGTGGTGGCCTACGCCAACGACGGAGACGTTCGCGCCTATCCGCTCCAGATCCTGACCTGGCACGAGATCGCGAACGACGTGGTCGGCGGCCGCCCCGTGGCCGTGACGTTTTGCCCGCTGTGCAACTCGTCGTTGGTGTTCGACCGCGACGTGCTCGGGGCCACCATGCGCTTCGGCGTGTCGGGCAATCTGCGCAACAGCGACCTGATCATGTGGGACGACCTCACCGAGACCTGGTGGCAGCAGCTCACCGGCGAGGCCATCGTGGGCGACCTCGCCGGATATTTTCTTGACCCCCTGCCCGCGCAGCTCATCGGGTATGCGGAGTTCAAGGCGTCGTTCCCCAACGGGGTGGTGCTGGGGCGCGACACGGGTATCCGCCGCGACTACGGGCGCAATCCGTATCCCGGCTACGACGCGGCCCGCGGCAGCCCGTTTCTGTTCCGAGGGCGCGTGGATGACCGGCTGCGGTCGGGGGAACGAGTCGTGGCCATAGACCTCGGCGGCGAGGCCGCGGCCTACGCCTTCACCCACTTGCAATCGGTTGGGGTCGTCAACGACGTGGTGGGCAGTGTGCCGGTCGTCGTGTTCTGGTCGCCGGAGACCGCCAGCGCGCTGGACGCCCGCTCCATCGCCGAAGGCAAGGCCGTGGGGTCGGGGGTGGCGTTTGGCCGCGAGGTCGCCGGCCGCACCCTGACCTTCGAGCCTGGGGACGGGGCCTTCACCGACCGCGAGACCGGCTCCACCTGGTCGATCGCCGGCGAGGCGGTGGCGGGAGCGCTGGAGGGCATACAACTGCCGCCGGTCGTCCACGCCAATCACCTCTGGTTCGCATGGGCCGCGTTCTACCCAGAAACCCGCCTCGTCAAGTAGACGGCGTGCCCTCATGGTGAACGGCGGCGATCCGACCCTCGACCTGCGGCGCTCCCGCTTGTACCGTGCCCCGCGGCCCTTGCGGTTATCGGCCGCCACGACCGGTACCGGCTCGCTACCCTTGCCCTGATGCACACCCCAGGCTTTTGGCTCGTCGTCGGAATCCTGGCCGTCGTCGAGGCCGCCGTTGTCGTCACCGCGTTGCGCATGCGTGTGAATTCCACGGCGGCGCGCGGCGTCGTGGGCAGTCGGCCGGCGGAGATCATCTGGACCCTGCTACCGGCGCTGCTGCTGGCGGCGCTGGCCGTGCTGTCGTTCCCAGCCGGGTAGAAGCCTAGCGACGCCTTGAACGCATCCGGGAATCCGCTCGCGATTCATGCGCGCCGCGCCGGTCAATGGGCCTTCGCCGCGGCGGTGCTGACCGTCGGCCTCATCACCTACGGCGCGTGGGTGCGCGTGTCCGGGGCGGGATTGGGCTGTCCCGACTGGCCGCTGTGCGAGGGCGTGATCGTTCCCGAGCTGGAGGGCGCCACCGCCATCGAGTTCGGTCATCGCGTCTACGCCGGCGTCACCATGCTCGCCACTGCCGTGGCCGCGTGGTTCGCCTTCAGGGCTCGGGCCGTGAACCCACAGACCAACCGCCTGCTCCTCGGGGCGCTGGCGGCCATCGTCGCCCAAGCCGGGCTGGGCGGCGCCACCGTGCTCACCGAGCTGCACGGCATGGTTCGGCTGGCTCATCTCACCTTCTCCCTGCTGACCCTGGCCCTGCTGACCATCGGCGCGCTCCAGGCACTGGGCCTATCCCGCGCGGCGCTGCCCGGCGTGCGGCGCACGCGGGCGCTGCTGGTCGCGACCGCCTTCGTGGTGCTGGTGGGCGGCTCGATCGTAGGCACCAACTCCAGCGCCGGCTGCCCCACGCTGCCGCTCTGCGACGGCAGCGTGGGCGCCGAGGACCTGACTCTGCACATGCTGCATCGGATCGCGGCCTCGGCGCTCCTGCTCACGTTTTTCTTCACGGCCTGGCAGGTCTGGCGGCGCGGGGGAATCAGTCTTCCTTTCAACTTGAGCCTGGCCGCGGGCCTTGTCTCAGCCGCGCAGTTTGCCGTCGGCGTCACGGCCATCGCCATCGGCCTGCGTCCGGAACTGCGCGTGCTGCATCTGGCGCTCGCCACCCTGCTCTGGTGGGTCGTGGTGATCCATTTCGGCCTGGCGCTGCACCCGCGGCGGCGCTGATGCCCACCCTGGCTCGCCAACTCTTCCTGCTAACCAAGCCCCGCATCATCCTGCTGCTCGTCTTCACCGCGGCAGCCGGGGTGTGGAAGGCCGCCGCCGGAAGCCCCGAGCCCGCGGTGCTGCTGGCTGTCGTCCTCGCCGGCGGCGTGGCCGCCGCCGGGGCCAACGTCATCAACCAGGGTCTGGAACCTGACATCGACGCCAAGATGCGGCGCACGCGCGAACGCGCGGTGGCCTCGCGTCAGGTCGGCGCCACCGCGGCCGTCATTGCCGGTCTGGTGCTGGTGACGATTGCCGTCGTGGTGCTCGCGGTTACCACCAACCTCCTCGCCGCGCTGCTGATGCTCGCGGCGGCCGCGGTCTACGTGCTCGTCTACACCGTCGTGCTGAAGCGCCGTTCGTGGAACAACATCGTGATCGGCGGCGCCGCCGGCGCATTTCCGCCACTGATAGGCGCAACCGCCGTTACAGGCCACGTCGACGCTCTGGGTCTTTACATGTTCGCCTTCGTGTTCTTCTGGACGCCGCCGCACTTCTGGACGCTGTCGCTGGTGCTGCGCGATGACTACACCGCGGCCAAGGTTCCGATGCTGGGGGCCGTCGCGAGTCCACGCGATACCGCCGTGCAGATCATGCTGTACATCCTGCTGCTTACGGCCCTGGCCTGGCTGCCGCTGGCCGCCGGCTACGGCGGACTGACGTTTGCCCTGGCGGCGACGCTGCTTGGCGCCTACTGGCTGCGCGCCTCCTGGCCCCTGCGCGACGGTGCGCGCTCACAGCAAGCGCTGGCAGCCTATAAGTACTCCCTGCTCTACCTGGCGCTGGTATTCCTGGTCCTGGCCGTCGAGCCGATGCTGCCCTGGCATGCCTAGGCGCTAGGCCGGGCGGAGAACCGCCACTCTCGGGAGCGGAGAACCGCCCTCGACAGGGCGGCGCGACGCGCCGTTGTCCCTACCCCAGGGCCACCCGGCCACCGCCGGCGAACCGCGCAGCTTGGTCCTGGGCCCGCCAAGCGAAGCGCGCCGGTTCGCGCGGGTGACTCTCGTATGCGGATTCGCTACCTCGATCTCGTCGCATACTTGAGCGTCACGACGATGGGAAGCGCCACCAGGGCGACGACGGCTGCCGTGAAGAACGGCAGGTCGATCAGATGCTCGAACACCCCGGCCAGCCGTCCGCTGCCGGCTGCGCCCACGGCGACCCCCAGCGAATACACCGCGTAGAAGACCCCAAAGACCGTCCCGCGGCGCCTGGCGCCCGTGGCCTCGGCGACCAATGCCGTGGCCGCTGGAAACACGAGCCCGTAGCCGAGGCCGAAGACGGCCATTCCAATGACAATCCCGCCGTAGCCGGCGGACAATCCGACGACGGCCAGTCCGGCGGCAACGCCGACTAGGCCGACAAGCAACGGGATGAAGCGTCCAATGCGGTCGCTGGCGCCGCCAACCGGACTGGCCATCACAAGCATCGACACCAGGGCATAGACGGCGAAGCTGACGCCGGACCGCGCGGCTGTTTCTCCCTGGTCTTCCAGCACGAGCGGCAGGTGTGTCACGAGCACGCCAACGCCGACGGTGATGGCGAACTGCGCGGCATACGCCGACCACAACAGGCGGCTGCGCCACAGGGCGGGAAGCGACTCGGCGCCGCGCTCGACGGTGCGAGAATCCGACGGGCGCCAGGTCTCGCGCGTGGTCGTCACGAAGACGATGAGGGTGACAATCATGAACGCGGCGTCGGCCAGGAACACGACATTGACGCTCCACGCGTCGCGAAGCAGCCCGGCTGCCGGCGGCCCGATCATGGCCGGGACCGCGATCATCGCGCCTGCCAGGGCCATCGCCCGGCCTCGCTGCTCGGTCGCGGCGCGGTCTCCGATGATGGCGAAGGCCCCCGGCGTGAGCGCGGCGGCACCGATTCCATGGATGGCGCGCACCGCGAGGAGCTGCTCCGGCGAGCGGACAAATGCGTAGCTGAGGACGGCGAGCGCCGTAATCGCCAAGCCAAGGATCATGGGGCGGCGGCGGCCCCATCGGTCGAGGACGAACCCGGCGCCCAAGTTGCCAAAGAGATTCGTGACCGAGTAGGCGGCGACAATGACGCCAACCAGCGTGGCCGACGCGCCGAGATCCCGGGCGTGCGGCGCCATGATCGGAAACTGCATGAACAGATCGAAGAAAGCCGCCAGCACAACCATCCGCGCGGCCCACGTGGCATAGCGCGTGACGCCCTCGGAGCGGTGATCCCCCGACATCGCAGGCGCCCCAGAGACGAGTGCCCGCAACCTTCCGACTAGGGTGTAAATGGGGCCAACTCAGTCTCCCGCTGCGCCACGAAATGTAACGCAACGGGTACCGGTCACCATGGATTTGGACGGCAGATCCCACAGTTTTCCGAGGTAGAACAGATGGGCGCCGCTGCCGACCGATTGCTCTGGCGCCATCGGCGGTCAGGTATGGGCGAACGGCTTCGCGTCGCACCGCGGCGCTGCTAGCCTCTAGTCCAGGCTGATTCCCGGATCTCATCGCCTTCATGGATTTCGCGCACGGGCGTTCGTCGGGGCGGGGCTCCTTCAGCCCACGCGAATTCGCGCGCGCCCTGGGCGCCACCTTCGCCTATACGCCGCGCGTGATGGCCATGGTGTGGCAGACCAGTCCCGGCCTCACCGCGGGCGTGGCCGCCGTGACCGTGGTGCGCGCGCTGATTCCGGCGGCGACGATCTGGCTCACGAAGCTGGTGATCGACGCGGTCGTCGAGGCCATCGCCGTTGGGGGGTCCGGCGAATCGGTCAACCGCGTGGTCACGTTGGTGGTGCTGCAGTTGGCCCTCGCCCTGGTGGCCACGGCGCTGGATCACGGGGGCAACGCGCTGCAGGCCATGCTGGGCGACCGCTTCTCGAACCGGATCAACCTCATGATCCTGGAGAAGGCTGAGTCACTGGACCTGACCTACTTCGAGGACTCGACGTTCTACGACATGCTGGAGCGCGCCCGCCGCGAGGCCAACATGCGCCCGACCGGACTGGTCACCAACGTCTTTTCGCTGGCCGGTAGTTTCATCCAACTCGTGTCGGTGGCGGCGCTGCTGGTGGCGCTGGCGTGGTGGATTCTGCTGGTCGTGGCGGTCACGTCCATTCCCTACCTGGGCGCGGACATGTGGTTCGCCCGGGCGCGCTACCGGATGAATTGGCGGCGCGCGCCCGATGCCCGCCGGCTCTGGTACCTGGGCTACGTGATGACCTCGGACGAGACGGTCAAGGAGGTCCGGCTCTTCGACCTGGGCGGCCACCTGCTGGACCAGTACCGCCGCACCTTCGCCCGCTTCTACCGCGAGAACCGCAAGCTCACGCTGTCGCGCGAGAGCGTCACCTTCGCGCTGGGCATCGTCTCGGCGGGCACGGCGTCCGGGCTGTACATCTTCGTGGCGCTGGCGACCATCGCGGGCCGCCTGACGCTGGGCGATCTGACGCTCTACCACCAGGCGCTGGTGCTGACCCAGGAGCGTCTGCGGCGGATCTTCGCTGGCGTGAACTCGATGTACGAGGCCAACCTCTTTCTCACCAACCTCTTCGACTTCCTGGCCTTCGAGCCGACCATCAGGCCCGATCCAGGGCGGCGACCGGTGCCGCGCCCGATTCGCGAGGGAATGGCGTTTCACGACGTGCACTTCACCTACCCGGGCGTGCGCGAGCCGGTGCTGCGCGGCATCGACCTCAAGATCGACCGCGGCGAGACCATCGCCCTGGTCGGCGCCAACGGCGCGGGCAAGACAACCATCGTCAAGCTGCTCACCCGCCTCTACGATCCGTCGCAGGGGCGGGTCACGCTGGACGGCGTGGACCTGCGCGAGTACGACGTCGCCAGCGTGCGCAGCCAGATCGGCGTGACGTTTCAGGACTTCGTGCAGTTTCACGCCACGGCGGGCGACAACATCGGCTACGGCAACCTGCCGCTCAAGGACGTGCGTTCGCTGGTGGAGTCGGCGGCGCAACGCAGCGGCGCGGCGGAGACCATCGAGGGACTGCCCGACACCTACGACACCACGCTGGGGCGCTGGTGGGGCGACGGCACCGAGCTCTCGGGCGGCGAGTGGCAGAAGATCGCATTGGCGCGCGGCTACATGCGCGACGCCCAACTGCTGATCCTTGACGAGCCCACCGCGTCGCTCGACGCGCGCACCGAGTACGAGGTCTTCCAGCGTTTCCGCGAGCTGACCTCGGACCACATGGCGGTGCTGATCTCGCACCGGTTCTCGACGGTGCGCATGGCCGACCGCATCTACGTCATCGAGGACGGCCGGGTGTCCGAGCACGGCACCCACGAGGAGCTGCTGGCCCGCGGCGGAACCTACGCCACCTGGTTCGGCATGCAGGCGTCGGCCTATCGATAGCCGGCCTGGACGATGGCGCTAGGGCGCTCTTTCGTCGGGGGAGAAAAGCCCCCGTCTTGTGGGCGGGGGCGGTCGCCCTTACGATCGCAGCGACAACTTCGGCGGGAGGCGCGCAATGTCTGAAACGGTGACTTTGAAGGTGGGCGACGAGGCCCCGGACTTTGAGCTTCCGACGGCCCCCAGGGACGGGGAGCCGTTCAAGCTGAGCGACCATCGCGGGGCGACGGTGGTGATCAACTTCGTGCCGGCGGCGTTCTCGCCGGTGTGCAGCGACCAGCTCCCGATCATCGAGGAGAAGCTGGGCGGGCTCGCGGGGACGGTGACGGTGGCGATCTCGACGGACAACACCTGGACGTTGAAGGCCTGGGCCGAGCAGGCGGGCGTGAGCTATCCGGTGCTGAGCGACTTCAACCCGATCGGGGCCACAGCGAGCGCGTACGGCGTGCTGCTGGAGGGGATGAACATGGCGAACCGCGTGGTCGTCGTCGTCGACGGGGATGGCAAGGTCGCGCATATCGAGACCGCGCCAGAGGTGGTGGAGCTGCCCGACTACGACCCAGTGATGGCGTGCCTTTCGGGCTGAGGTCCAGGGGCGTTAGCTGCCGTTGATGAGCAGGCTGCGGTTGGCCTCGCCGTTGGTGAGGGCGTCGAAGGCCTGGTTGGTCTGGTCGGGCGCGAAGCGGCGAGCGATGCGTTCATCGATCTTGAGGCGTTCCTGGACCTAGGCGGTCGAGGTTTGTACACGTGTTCCACGGATGCTGCGCCGTGCGTCACAATCGGGCCAGCAAGTCCGTGCGAAACGGAGGACGTTCGTGAGATTTCCGAATCCGGTCTTGGCCAAGCTGCGCCAAGGCGAAGTGTCCATTGGCTCGTGGCTCAACCTGGCGTCGCCCCTGGCCGCCGAGGTGATGGCGGTGGGCGGCTGCGAGTGGCTGGTGATCGACGCCGAGCACGCGCCCTGGGACCTGGGGATGATCACGGAAGGACTCCGGGCGATTGAATCGCAGGCGTGCGTACCGCTGGTGCGGCCCTGGACCAACGACCCGTCGTCCTTTGGGCAGATTCTGGACGCCGGCGCGATGGGGCTGGTGGTGCCGCACGTGAGCACGGTCGAGCAGGCCGAGGCCATCGCCGAAGCCGTGCGATATCCGCCCCGTGGACACCGCTCGTCCGGCACCTCGCGCGCCACCATCGACCGCGCCTGGACCGCGCAGGCCAACGACAACCTGATCATCTGCCCCCAGATCGAGGATCTGGAAGGCGTGGACAACACCCAGGCGATCATGGAGGTCGACGGCATGGACGTGGCCTACATCGGGCCGTCCGACCTGGCGCTGTCCATGGGGCTCACCAGCGCCGACATGTTCACCAATGCCGATCACGCGGACGCCATCGCCAGGATCCTGGCGGGGGCGCAGGCCGCCGGCAAGCCGGCCGGCCTGCCGGCTCCCAACGTGGACCGGGCCCGCCAGCTCATCGCGCAGGGTTTCACGATGATCGACTACTCGAGCGACTACCGCATCTTGCAGGCCGCGCTGGTTGAGCAACTCGCCGCGGTGCGGGCCTAGTGGGCGCGGCGGGCGCCGTGAACTACCTCACCACCGACAAGGTCGCGGTGATGGGCGCGGCGGGCGCCGTGGGATCCAATCTCGTCCAGGCGCTGCTGTCGACCGGCACGGCCAACACCGTCGCCATGTACGACCCCTACGGGCCGGGCCTGGAGGGCGCGGCGGAGGAGATCTACCACTGCGCCTTTCCCGACGCCCAGGTCACCTGGACGACCGACGCGGGCGAGGCGCTGGACGGCGCGACCTATGTGCTCAGCTCCGGCGGGGCGCCGCGCCGCGAAGGCATGACGCGCGAGGACCTGCTGCGCGGCAACGCGGAAATCGCGGCGCAACTGGGCCGGGACCTCAACGACCACGCACCCGAGGCCAAGCTGGTGGTCATCGTGTTCAATCCGGCCGACATCACCGGGCTGGTGACGCTGGTGCACTCGGGGCTGCCGCCCCAGCGCGTGACCACGCTGGCGGCCCTGGACAGCACCCGCTGCAGACGCGCCTGGCGCAGCACTTCGGCGTGCCGCAGCACCTCGTCCACGGTTGCCGCACCTACGGCGGACACGGCCAGGAGATGGCGCTCTACAAGGGCGCGATCCAGATCGACGGCGTGCCGCTCAACGACATCGTGAGCGGCGGCGCCCGGGCCAACGGCGTGGGGCTGAGCGCCGAGGGCTGGCAGGCAATCCGCCAGCACGTGCTCGGCGGCGGCGCGCGCGTCATCAAGCTGCGGGGGCGCTCGTCGTTCCAGTCGCCGGCGCACCTCACCGCGATGATGGTGCGGGCGGCCTGCGGCGGCGAGCCCTTCGAGTGGCCCTGCGGCGCGTTCGTGACGGGCGAGCCCTACACCAACGTGATGATGGCCATGCCAACCACGCTTGGTCCGGGCGGGGTCGCTTGGCGCCTACCCGAGGGCGACGCTGACGAACGGGCGGAGCTCGACGCGGCCTACGCGCACCTGCACCACCTGCGCGACGAGACGATCGGCATGGGCCTCATCCCGCCGGTCGCCGACTGGGCCGCGGTGAACCCGCACCTGGCGGGCTGACGGAGGGTCAGCCGAAGGCGCGCATCACTTCTTCGGGCGTGAGGCGTCCGACGTTCGTGGCCGAGTACACGGCCGCCTCGACGCACCGGTCCGCGTCCAGCACGAAGGCCGTGGCCTGGAAGGCGCCGCGCCGCTCGAAGCGATAGGCGCCCACGGCGTCGAGGGCTTCGGGATAGGCCAGCTCGCCCACCAGCGGGAACTCGAGCCCCAGGCGCTCCGTCAGCTCCGCGCAATCCTCACGCGGGTCGACGGAGAGGCCCACCACGTCCACCCCGATCGCGTCGAGCGTGTCGAGCACGAAGTTGTAGCCGGCCAACTGCCGGCGACAGTGCGATCACCAGTGGCCGCGGTAGAACAGCAAGGCCGTGCGCCGGTCCCCAAGGTCCTCGGGGATTCGGAACGGCGTGCCGTCGGCCAGCACGCCCTCGAGCGCCGGAAACGTGTCGCCGAGGTTCAGCTTTGCCATGGGTGAGCCCCCTTTCGGAAGGAACCAGTATGACCCACGGCCGCCGCGCGGCAGGACGCGGGGCGCCGGCATTACCGATGGCGTGCGCGATCTGACAGAATTGGGAGACGACCTTCCCGGCCCGCCGGGATTCTCCTGGGAGACAACCTATGGCAATGCAGTCCACGCCGGCGATCGTGGCGTATCTGAAGCCCGTATGCGGCTGGAGTGCCGGCGTCCGCGCCGTGCTCAGCAAGTACGACCTGGCCTACGAGGACAAGGACATCATCAACAGCCCGGTGAACTACCAGGAGATGGTGATCAAGAGCGGTCAGCCGCTCTCACCGTGCGTGGTGGTTGACGACCGCATGCTGGCCGACGTCAGCGGCGAAGAGGTCGAGGCCTGGCTGGCCGACAAGGGCTACATCGCCAAGAACAGCTCGCCAACCCCAGTCCCCATCGACCGCGCCTGCGCCGACGAGGTCCACGCCGCCAACGTCGCGTTCGAGGAGTAGCCCCCGGCCCCGCGACCCCGCGTCCGTGGTGACGAAACCGGCCGCGGCCATCGTGAAGGGTGTTGCGCCTGTTCGACGTCAGGGCAAGGGAGGCTAATGATCCAGTCGGTATGGATGCGAGACCGCTTGGAACGGAGCGGCCATTGAGCTTCGAGCAATTGCGACTTGAGGTCGGGCAGGTCTCCCAAACGACGGATGCCCCGCTGAAGCCCGACCAGAAGGCCGAGTTGGGGCAATTCATGACACCAGCACACCTAGCGCGGTTCATGGCGTCGCTGTTTTCGCCGGTTCGTGGCACGGCTCGGCTGCTCGACGCGGGTGCCGGCGCGGGGTCGCTGACCGCCGCGTTTCTCGACCGTTGGGGTTCACAAGGAGTGAGTGTCACTGGCTACGAAATCGACGAGACGATCACGCCAAAACTGCGGGACACGCTGGCGCACTACAGACGTAGCGATCTTGAAGCGAAAGTCGTTGAGCGAGATTTCATTCGGGACGCCGTGGACAGCATCAGATCTGGCAAGAATGGGCAGGGATTCACGCACGCAATCCTGAATCCGCCCTATCGGAAGATCAACAGCGACTCAGCGCATCGTGGGTTGCTGCGGTTGGTGGGTCTGGAAACCGTCAACCTCTACACCGCGTTCGTCGGCTTGGCAATCGAGCTCATGGATCAAGGCGGCGAGGTTGTGGCGATCATTCCCCGCAGCTTCTGCAACGGGCCGTACTACAGGCCGTTCCGCGAGTGGACACTCGCCCGCGCGGCCCTGGACCGAATCCACTTGTTTCACAGCCGGACGAGCGCATTCAGCAACGACAACGTTCTGCAGGAGAACGTCATAGTCAAGCTAGTGCGCGGAAAGCCGCAGGGGCCTGTCACAGTTAGTACGTCCAGCGATACGGGATTTACCGATCTTCAGTCGAATGTGTATCCGTTCGCCGAGATCGTTCACAACGGTGACGCGGAGCAGTTCATTCACGTGCCGACGGCGCCCACGCATGGCGGCCTAGACGATGTGGCCCTGGCCGAGCGGTCGCTCGACGAGCTCGGACTTGCCGTCTCTACAGGCCCGGTTGTTGATTTTCGCTTGAAGGAATTTTTGCGCGAACGTCCCGGGCCCGATGCTGTCCCTCTCCTGTACCCGTCGCACTTTACCGGTGGCGATCTAACGTGGCCGAGGCGATCCAAGAAGCCAAATGCCCTATTGGACTGTCTCGCGACGAAGAAATGGCAGTATCCCAGTGGCTTCTACACGGTTGTACGTAGGTTTTCGTCCAAGGAAGAGCACCGTCGGGTTGTGGCGCACGTCGTCGACCCGAGCCTCTTCAAAGCGGCTGCTATCGGCTTCGAGAACCACCTAAACGTGTTCCATTGCGGCAGGCGTGGTCTTGAGCCGGACACCGCCTACGGCTTGTCCACATTTCTGAACTCAACGGCAGTCGACGGATACTTCCGCCGGTTCAGCGGACACACGCAGGTGAATGCGACGGACTTGAGATCTCTGCGCTATCCAGCATTGCCGACGATGCAGAGGCTAGGCCAGTGGGCGCAGGCGTCCAGCCACCCCACGCAAGAGCAAATTGATGAGCAGATAGTGACGTTGCATGGCGGAAGATAGTCACATTGCTGAGGCTATCGAGGTTCTCAAGAGCCTCGGGATGCCCCGCGCACAGCAGAACGAAAGGTCAGCGCTCTGCCTGCTGGCGTTGCTCAATCTGACGCCCGCAACGCCCTGGGTAGATGCTCAGAGCCCGCTCGTTGGAATCACCCCGATGATGGAGTTCGCCAGCGAACACTATGGCCGGCAGTATGCACCGAATACGCGGGAGACTTTCCGGCGTCATTCGATCCACCAGTTCGTCAGTGCTGGCATTACGCTGTATAACCCGGACAATCCCAAGCGTGCTGTGAACAGCCCTAAGGCGGTCTACCAGATAGAGCCGGACACGCTTGCGTTAATGCGCAGTATCGGAACGGCAGCGTGGACTGAGAATCTCGCGGCCTATCTGCGCGCCCATCCGGCGCTCGCTGACCAATACGCCAGGGAGCGCGAGATGCAAATGCAGCCGGTCAAACTTCCGGCTGGCGAGACTATCAATCTAAGTCCAGGTGAGCATAGCGAGCTCATCAAAGATGTCATCGAAGAGTTTGCGCCGCGATTCGTGCCCGATGGGACCCTGGTCTATGCAGGTGATACCGGCGAGAAGTGGGCTTACTTCGATCAGGAAACGCTGGCCAATCTCGGCGTAGCGATCGGCAGTCACGGCAAAATGCCCGACGTCGTGCTGTACGAGCAGGAGCGGAGATGGTTGCTGCTGGTCGAATGCGTGACGAGTCACGGTCCAATGGATGGAAAGCGCCACGAGGAACTAGCTGACCTGTTCGCCGCCTCAACAGCCGGGCTTGTGTACGTGACGGCGTTTCCGTCGAGATCGGTGATGACGCGCTACTTGTCCGAGATTGCTTGGGAAACCGAAGTCTGGTGCGCGGATGCGCCTTCACATTTGATCCACTTCGACGGCGAGCGCTTCCTCGGTCCTTACGCCTGAAACCAAGCGCGCGGGCCGCTTGGCCCCGCAACTCCGCGCCCAACCGGCCCTGCGTGACGCGGACCAGACGGTCTTGCGAATCGTTCGCAAGCGTGCGGTCCGAATAGGCCGCGCGTCGACGGCGGAACGGTCTCTTAGCCGTGAGACCTGGCCGTCAAGCACTTCACGGCCATTGCGAGCGTAGTCATGACGCATCGAGAAAAAAGGCATCCCACTGCGTCGTTACCCTAGTTATTGAGTCATAGGCGCATGTACGCTGGGTGAGCCGATCGGCAGAGTCGGCAAGCGTTCCCAAGACTGAGACGGTTCCCCTGCGCCCCATTCGACCCTTCGCCGTGGCCGTCGCCTTGCTTTTGGCGGCGGCAATTGCCGCGTCTCCCGTCACCGCGCGTGAGCTGGGATTCGGCCTCACGGCCACGGCGCAGGTGACGGCGGTGCGCTACTACGCCGAGCTGCAGCACAACGTCCTGGACATGGCCGGCACCTTCACCAACGGGGCCTCCTATGAGGCCAATTTCCTGGCCAACTTCGACCGGACCGGCGGCGTCGAGCGCTGGGGCTTCCCCACGTCCGAGATCTTCGAGGAGACCCGAGGCACGCTGACGCAGTACTACCAGCGCGGCGTGGTCGACTGGCAGCCGCCGCCGCGGGGCGGTCGGCACACCTTTCAGCGCCGCTTGGCCTGGGACCATCTGGGCGGCGGGCTTGGCGGCTCAGTTGACCAGGGCGTGGAGCCGGGCTTCACCAATCCGCATCCGGGCGAAGTCTTGGGTCCGTGGGGCCACAAGGTGGCGAACCTGTCGGTGGAGGGCGTCTCGATTGGATTCGCGGACTTCTTCCACCGGCTGGGTGGCGTGGATTCCTTCGGCTATCCCAAGACGGACGCGCGGCGCGACAACGATCACCGAGCCATGCTGCACGATCCCGGCCGGACCGTGGACAGCCGCATTCGGCAGTACTTTCAAGCGGCCGTCTTGGAGTTTCATCCGGAGTCCGCCGTGGCGCCGGTCAAACTTCGCTTGCTGGGCGACACGCTGCGCAACCGCAAGTACCCCGGCAACACCTGGGAGCAATCTCGGGCGTTCACGTCAAAGCCCCCCTTCAACGTCGGCGATCAGGCGCGCCTGCACTTGCTGGAGGCGCGTGCCACGGACGCGGCGGTCGGGAGCGTGTCGGACACCGTGCAGCGCCTGCAACCGTCGCTGTTGCGGATCGAGACCGACCGGGGCTGCGGCTCGGGGTTCTTTGTCACGGACGACGGCTACGCCGTCACCAACTGGCATGTGGTTGAGGGCGCCCAGTGGATCACCATCACGACCGTCACCCAGCATCAGGCCGCGGCTTCCGTGGTGGCTGTCAATGCCGACGTCGACCTGGCGCTGCTGGCCATCGACGGCCTGACCCACTCGGTGCCGGTCACTTGGGGCACCTCGGCAAGCGTGCCGCTTGGGTCGCAGCTTGTGGCCATGGGCTACGGCGCGACACTCACGAGCGAGGGACCGACCTGCGCCGTCAATCCCACCGTCACCACGGGCCTGCTGTCGAACCGTATCGATCTTCCCGGCGGGAACTACCTGCAAACCGACGCCGCGCTCAATCCGGGCAACAGCGGCGGGCCGGTCGCGACGCTCGATGGACTCGTGGTCGGGATCACGGTCGGGTCCCTGAGTGAGCTGCAGAACACGAACTTCCTGATTCCGAGCGAGCGCGCGCGGCCGGTGATCGACGCCTGGATTGACACCGTTGATGGCGGCGGCGTGCCTGTCGTTCAATCGACCGGTCCCGTTCTGCTGTTCAGTCGCGCCCACATTGAGTGTCATGACAGCTACGTAACCGGGATGACGCCTGCGTTCGCCTTTGGCCGTGAGCTAACACTACAGGCAACAGTCATACTCGTTGAAAACCCAGGCAATAAAGTTCCAATCTTCGATATCAATCTACGCAACGCCTACGATGAGGACTGGGAGAGCCACGACCGAATTACCATCGGCAAACACGGCAGACAAAGCGTCCCCGAAACCGATAGCTTCGCCATGACGTGGGACCGGTTTTCCAACGAAACCAATACCATTGTGACAACGTCGCCATGGGGACAGATTGCTGCCGTCGACTACGGACGACCATTCACTATTCGCTTCACCTACAGCGACGGCTGGGTCGGCCTTTCGATAGACGGCGTGACGGTGTGGGTGGAACAGGACCTGCCCTACGGCAGCGAGGCGCTCGTCAGTTTGGAATGCAGAAACTGGGGCGAAGGCGGCAGCGTCACCTTCACGAATGTGAGGATCGAGGGTTACCCGCTCTAGCCGCGAATTGCGTTACGGGCTGTTTAGCCCCGTAACTCCGCGCCCAGCCGATGCTGGAGGGCGCGAACCACGCGGTTGTGCGCCTTGTCCGCCTGCTTGTCCGTGAGCGTGCGGTCCGGGGCGGCGTAGCTGAGCGCGTAGGCCAGGCTGCGCTTGCCGGCCGCGATCTGCTCGCCGCGGTATTCGTCGAACATGCGCACCGAGGCCAGCAGCGGACGCCCGGCGCGCTGGATGGTTTCCAGCACCTCGGCTTGGGCCACGCTCTCGTCCACGACGACGGCCAGATCGCGCAGCGCGGCGGGATACTCCGACCACGCCGTGAAGGTCGGCGGGCCGGCTGAGGCGTCGCGCAGCGCGCCCACGTCCACGAGAAGCGTCCAGGCGCGCTCGTCCAGATCGTAGGCGGCGGCCACCTCGGGCTCGATCGCGCCGTAGGCGGCGAGCGTCCGGCCGCCTTGCATCACTCCCGCCGCCTGACCCACCGCGAACGTCGGGTGCTCGACCTCGTCGTGGCTGATCGTGGAAAGGTCAACGCCGGAACGCGCCAGCACTTCGTCGACGATGCCGCGGACGAACGGAAGCTCGACGACCGTCGTCTCGTCCCAGCGCCCGGCGCTCACGCGCTCGCCGATCACGGCCGTGAGCAGCAGCGGCTCGTCCGGCAGGTCGTCCTCGCGCGGCAGGAACGTCGGCTGGCACTCGAAGAGCAGCAGGTCGCGGTCGGTGTGACGGCGATTCGCGCGCAGCGTCTCCAGCATCGTTGACAGGCCCGTCAGACGCAGCGTCGACTCGTCGGACGAGAGCGGATTGCGGATCTGCAGCGGCGAACGTTGCAGCGGCAGCAGGCGCTCGGTGAGCGCGCGCCCGGCGTCGTTCATCGCCGAGCGGTGAATCATCTCCCAGGTTTCGGCGTCGCCAAGCGGCGTTTCGGGATCGGCGTCCAGCAGGTCGGGCGACACCAGCCGCGCCAGGCGGGCCTCGCTGGTGAGCGCGTAGGTCACGCACTCGCTGAACCCCAGCCCGACCATCACGTCGCGCAGCTCGTCGTCGCGCGGGTCAAGCTCGCCGGGCACCACGTCCGTGACGCCGCCGGTGGGCAGCGTGTTCGGGATTCGGTCGTAGCCGAGCAGGCGCGCCACCTCTTCCACCACGTCGGCGGGCGAGGTCACGTCGCGGCGCCAGAAGGGCGGTTGCACGTGCAACAGGTCGTCGGTATCGGTCACGGTGAAGGCCAGCGCCTCAAGGGCGCGCCGCACCTCGGCGCGTTCGTAGGCCAGGCCCATCAGGCGTTCGATGCGGTCGAACCGGAGTGACACCGGCTCGGGCTGGCTGGGCGCCGGGTAGGCGTCGGCCGACAGGAACTCGCCGCGCCCGGCGCCGATGGCTTCGATGAGCTGCACACAGCGTCGCAGCGCCGGCTCGGTGAGCTCGGGGGGCAGGTTCTTCTCGAAGCGGCGCGAGGCCTCGCTGCGCAGCGCCAGCCGGTGCGCGGTGCGGCGAATGCTCACGGGATCGAACGTGGCCGATTCCAGCAGCACGGTTGACGTGGCGTCGGTGACCTCGGTGGCCAGCCCGCCCATCACGCCCGCCAGCGCCACCGGGCCCTCGGCGTCCACGATGCAGAGCGTCTCGCCGGTCAACTCGCGATCCTGGCCGTCCAGCGTCACCAGCCGTTCGCCGGGCCGGGCCGTGCGCACGCCGATCAAGCCGCCGCGAATTGTCTCCCAGTCGAACGCGTGCAGCGGCTGGCCCAACTCCAGCATCACGTAGTTCGTCACGTCCACGATCGTGTTGATCGGCCGCATCCCCGCCAACTCCAGCCGCTTGCGCAGCCAGGCCGGCGACTCGGCCACCTGGACGTCACGGACGAACGCCGCCGAATAGCGGGCACAGAGCGCCGGGTCCTCGATCTGCAGCTCGACGGACGGCCACCGCTCGCCGTCGCCTTCCCGAACAGCGGGGATGGGCGAGCGGACCTGAGTGCCAAAGAGCGCGGCGGCCTCGCGCGCGATGCCCAGCACGGATAGGGCGTCCGGGCGGTTGGCCTTGAGCTCGAACTCGATCACCTCGTCGCCGAGGACCTCGGTGAGCGGCCGCCCCACCGGCGCGTCGGGATCCAGAATCAGGATGCCCTCGTGGTCGTCGCTCAGTCCCAACTCGCGGTTGGAGCACAACATGCCGCGCGAGACGACACCGCGAATCTTGGTCGGCTTCAGCTCCTTGAGCCGCGGCTCGTCCGAATAGGCGTCCCATAGCCGGGCGCTCTCGTGCGCGAAGGCGATCTTGTCGCCCACGGCGAAGTTCCACGCGCCGCACACGACCTGGAGTTCTTCCGCGCCCGTGGTCACCGTCGGCAGGTTGAGCCGGTCGGCGTTGGGATGCGGGTCGATGCGCACGACTTCGCCCACCACCACGCGGTCCCAGTGCTCGCCGGCGCGGTGAATCTCGGCGACCTCGAATCCCGCGTCGGTCAGCCGCCGCGCGACCTCGTCCACCGGCGCACTGACGCCCGCCAGCTCTCGCAGCCACTCGAAGGGAACGCGCATGAGCTAGCGGAACTGCCGGAGAAACCGCAGGTCGTTGCGGTAGAAGCTGCGGATGTCGGTGACGCCGTACTTCAGCATGGCGATCCGCTCCACGCCCATGCCGAAGGCGAAGCCCTGATACACGTCGGGGTCGTAGCCCACGTTGGCCAGCACGGTGGGGTGCACCATGCCGGCGCCCAGGATCTCGATCCAGCCGCTGCCCCCGCAGACGGAGCAGCCGCCGCCGTCACAGGCATGGCACGACATCTCGGCCTCGGCGCTGGGCTCGGTGAAGGGGAAATAGCTGGCGCGAATTCGCAGGTCGCGATCCGGGCCGAACATCGCCCGCACGAAGTGGGTCAGCGTGCCGCGCAGGTCGGCCATGGTGATGTGCTCGTCGATGGCCAGACCCTCGACCTGCATGAACTCGGACTCGTGCGAGGCGTCGCGGTTCTCGTAGCGATAGACCTTGCCGGGCACGATCACGCGCACCGGCGGGCGCACCTGCTCCATCACGCGTGCCTGCACCGGCGAGGTGTGCGTCCGCAGCAGCAGATCGCCGGGGCGTGCTTGCTGCTGGAGATGAAACGTGTCCCACATGTCGCGCGCCGGATGGTCGGCGGGAATGTTGAGCAGCTCGAAGTTGTAGCGGTCCCACTCGACCTCGGGTCCGCTGACGGCGCGGAATCCCAGCGGCGCCAACACCGCGCGGATCTCGCGCAGCGTGCGCGTCAGGGGGTGTAAGCGGCCCAGGCGCACGGGATAGCCGGGCATGGTGACGTCGGCGCCGGACCCATCGGCGCGCCGGCTCAGGCTCTCGCGGTGGGCGGCAAGCGCCTCTTCCAAGTCTTGACGCGCGGCGTTGGCGGCTTGGCCGGCGGCGCGGCGCTCTTCCGCGGGCAACTCACGGATCGACCGCAGGATGCCGGTGAGCGCGCTGCGCCGCCCGAGATGCGCCACGCGCCACGCTTCGAGCGCCGCGTCGGAGGCGGTCTGCGCCAGCTCGGCCCGCGCCGCGGCCAGCAACTCGTCAATTCGCTCGCGCACCAGGAACCTAGTTCGTGGAACCGGCCGCGCGCTGCCGCGCGGCCTCGAACAGGATAACGGCGGCCGCGGCGGCCGCGTTGAGCGATTCGACCTCGCCTTGCATCGGCACGCGGACCGCTGCGCGGCTCGCGGCGCGCCAGGCGGGCGAAACGCCGGCGGACTCGGCGCCGACGATGAGGCCGGTGGGACCCGTCCAGTCGATGTCGTGATAGGCCAGGTCGGCAGCGGCGCTCGCCGCATAGAGATTGACGCCGCCGGCTAACGACTCAAGGTCCGCCGGTTCAGCCACCTTGCGGATGGGGACGCGAAACTGACCGCCGGCGCCCGCCCGCATGGCCTTGGGGCTGGAGGCATCCGCCGTGCCGGGGGCGCAGATCACGTTCGTGGCCCCTGCGGCGGCCGCGCTGCGGACCATGGCGCCCACGTTGCCCGGGTCTTGCACGCCGTCCAGGATCAAAAGCAACGCGGGGCCGGGAAGCGACGGCGGTTCCGGCGTGGTGATCACGGCCAAAACCCCTTGCGGCGTCTCCGTGTCGGAAACGGCGTTGAACACTTGGTCAGTGCAGCGGCGCACCGTCAGGCCCTGTGCCGTGGCGTCGTCCGCGAGGGCCCCTGCGGCCGGGGAGGGGTCCTCCACGCACAGCACCGAGTCGACTACACCGGCGCGCAGCGCCTCGGCCACGAGCTTCGGCCCCTCGACGACGGTATGGCCGACACGGCGGCGCACGCCGCTTTGCTGGAGCGAACGGATATAGGCGGCCGTCGGGTTGCGGGCACTGCGGATGAGCGGCGCTGGAGCCACGGCCCCACCGCGCCTAGGCGGCGGCTCGCGCCGCCTTCACCAGATCCTCAAAGGCCTCGGGCTCGTTGAGGGCCAGGTCCGCCAGCACCTTGCGGTCGAGGTCGATGTTGGCCTGCCGCAAGCCGTGCATGAACTGGCTGTAGGTCATGCCCAGCGTGCGAGCGCGCGCGTTGATGCGCAGGATCCAGCCGCGCCGCATGTCGCGGCGCCGCGTGCGCCGGTGGGCGTAGGCGTAATGCCCGGCGTGCATCAGATCTTCGTGGGCGGCCTTGAGCTGACGGCTGCGCGCGCCGCGGTGGCCGCGCACGGCCTTGAGGATGCCGCGACGGCGTTTGCGGCTGGCGACGCTGCGCTTGACTCGCGCCATTGGCGATCCGCCCTATCCGGCCAGCAGGCGTTTGGCCTGCTTGAGCTGTCCGCCCGTGATGGGCTGCTCGTGGCCCTTGGCGCGCCGCGCGCGGCGGCTCTTCTTGCGCCGCAGCGTCTGCGCCGTGCTCTTGGCGCACGTCACCTTCCCATTGGCGGTGCGGCGCAGCCGCTTAACGGCGGCTTTTCGTGTTTTGAGTTTTGGCATAGGACAAGAAAACCGCGGCGCCACACGCCGCGACGTTTGAGGGTAGCACGACCCGACTGTCTGGCCGGAGCTTCGCGACCACCCCCGTCGGCCTACCGCCGGGCGCTTGCCCAGGTGGGCTCTGTCCTGAGCGCGTGGGCGGCCCGCGACGCTCACGGTTCGGCTGGCGCGCAGAACGGCAGACGGAGTTGGTCGAGGTCATTGGTGGGAACATCTTCCAAGGCCTTGGGAATGCAGCCCGTCAGTTGGTTGCTGCCGCCGAGCCGCAACTCGAACAGGTTGGCGAGATTGCCCAAGTCGGGGGGGATCGTCCCGCTCAGCTGGTTCTCGTGGAGCAACAGCATTGCCAACTTGGAAAGGCTGCCCAGTTCGGCCGGGATTGCCCCGACCAATTGGTTCCCGTTGAGTCCCAGCGCATCCAGATGGGTGAGGCGTCCGAGCGCGGGCGGTATCTCTCCGCTGAGCTGGTTGTCGGGGAGCCACAGGATTACCAAGTTGGCGAGACCGCCCAGCTCGGGCGGGATGCTCCCACTCAGTTGATTGTCGGAGAGCCACAGCCTCTCCAGGTTGGCGAGGTTGCCCACTTCGGACGGAATCTCTCCGCTCAGTTGGTTCCCCGCGAGAACAAGCCCTTGCAGGTTGGCGAGACCGCCCAGCTCGGGCGGGATGCTCCCACTCAGTTGATTGTCGTAGAGCCGTAGTTCTTCCAGGTTGACGAGGTTGCCCAGCTCGGGCGGAATCTCACCGCTCAGTTGGTTGCCGCGCGAGGACAGCGAGCGCAGGAAGGTGAGGCGGCCCAGGTCGGGCGGAATCGTCCCGCTCAATTGATTCTCGTAGATCCCTAGGGAAAAGCAGGTTGCCGAGATCACCCAGCTCGGGCGGGATTTCTCCGCTCAGCTGGTTGCCTGCCAAGGATCAGCGACGAGGAAGGTGAGGCGGCCCAGCTCAGCCGGGATTGTCCCGCTGAGTTGGTTCTCGTGGAGCCACATCCCTCCGAGGTTGGCGAGGTTGCCCACGCCGGTAGCTCACCGGTCAGCTTGTCGTGAGCGGGATTGTCTCGCGGCCCTCAGTTGGTTCCCGTGGCAAGCGGCGCGTCGCTCAGAAACAAGGTGGTTGGTCCAGTGGTCGGTCCACCGTGGGAGGCGGCCGTCAGCTCAGCCGGACCAGCATTGGTCACCCACGGAGTGGGCGTGGGCGCTTCGGTTGTCCGCTGTGGGGTGTGGGAGCCGTCGGGGTTGGTGACAGCCCTCCGGCGGGCGTAGGCAAGTTGGCGAGGTCGCCCAGCGAAGTCCGCCGGTTGGGGCGAGCTCACGGCGGTCAACCGATTGCTGAGCGTGACCGTGAGCGAAAGGCTGTGTCACGCGCTGGGTCCCTCCTCGGCCGTGCCGAGGCCGTCGCACGTCGTCGAGCGGCAAGCGTCGCTCAGCCGGCAGGATGGTCATTGGCAGGGCCTCCCACGTTCGCGGAACGGCCCGCCCAGCTGGCGTCGTAGCCCCAGCGCGACCAGCACGTGTCGGGTCACCCGTTCAACGCCTCCGGAATGCGTCAGTTGATTGCGTGGGCCAAAGCTCACGAGTTGGTGAGGCTGCCCAACTCTCGGGATCTCCCCATCAAGCCGGTTGTCGGCGTCGGGGCTTGGGAGGCGCCCCAGCTCGGCGGGATCGCGACCGTGCAGCTCGTTACCGCGAGCACAGTATCGCAGGTTGCTGAGCGGCCCAGCTCGTGCGGATCGCCACTGAGCGTTACCCTCCAGCAGCTGCACCAGGCGCCTCAGCTCGGGCGGTATTTCCCCACTTAACTGGTTCCGCCGAGTGCACAGGCGAGATCGCCCGCTCGGGCGGGATCGCACCGCTCAGCCGATTCCATGAGCGCGAATGCGAGCACGACTGCGGCGGAAGGCGCGGACGGTCATTGGCCGGGCCTCCCACGGCCCGGTATGCCTCCCGTCAAAAGATTTCGGCTCAGCCACTCCAATCTTCCGAGGCTTCCCAACGCCGACGGCAGGCTCCCTTTGAGCGACACGCGTCTCCTCCCAAACCCGACCGCGGGGTCCACAGCGCCGCGCCATTCGCTGAGGGCGCCTCGCTCAGCCAGTTGGTGTGGTTCGTCCAGGGACCATCGGTGCGTGGTAACAGCGCGACTAGCACCTCCCGGTCGCCGCTGGGCTCCCGGGACACCGCAAAATGCAGGTCCAGCTCGCCAAAGTTCGAGCTGGCGCCATCCCCGCAGGAACGGCAGCCCGAGAGTTGGTTGCCGCCCCCGAGAGGTCCACCCGTCAGCTCCAGCTCAGCCGGAATCGGCCCGGTCAACTGATTGGGTTGAGTGCAACCGGTCAGGTTGGCGAGCGCCGCAACGCGGGCGGGAGTTCGCCGCGAGGGTTCCGACTCAGACCCAACTCTTCCAGCTGGGAAAGTTGCCAGCTCGGCCGGGATCGCTTGATCGACCAGCAATCGCAGCCGGGCCAGGATCGCCCAGTTCGCCCAATCGCCCAACCCAATCGGGCGGACAACGAGCGTTTCCAAGCGGGAGAGCTTGCCCAGTTCGCTCGGCCGGGATCGGCCCAGTCAACTGGTTGTCGTTGGCAACCAACGTTTCCAGATCGAGTGAGGCGGCCCAGCTCGGGCGGGATCTCACCGCTGAGCTGGTTGTGCGTGAGCCACAATTCCGTGAGGCGTGGGTGGTGACGCCCAATTCCATTCACGGAGATCCTCACTCAGCCAGTCGCGGTTGTTTCTCCAGTTCAGTCCGTCGGTTGCGTGGTAGGCGCGACGAGCCCTCCCGATCCGCGAGGGCGGTGGATGCCGATGTCGCGGTCGGTGTCGCGCTCGAGCCCTCGCTGTCCGCGCACGGCGCTAGCCCGAGCTCGGCAACGTCGCTTTCCGGTATAGCTCGCCACTCCGACGGGCGGGTCAGTTGGTTCCCGCCAGCAATGAACAGCTCCGTGAGCTGAGGCTGCCCAACTCGCGCGGGATCTCCCCGCTGAGCTGGTTCCCCTCGAGCTGCAGTTTGTTCAAATTGGCCAGGCTGCCCAGCGAGGGAGGGATCGGCCCACTCAACTGGTTGTGACTCAGCCGCAGCCACGTCAGCCTGGCAAGGCCTCCCAGCTCGGGCGGAATTGGCCCACTGAGCTGGTTGGCGCTCAGCCACAACGATCCCAGGCTTGGCAAGACGGCCCTAACTCCGGCGGGATTGCGCCCACTGAGACTGTTGTGCTCAGAGACCATCGCTGGTGAAGTTGGCCCAGCTCCGGTGGGATCGCCCCGCTGATCTGATTGCCCTGGAAATCCAGTGCCAGCCTGCCGAGGCGGCCCAACTCCGGCGGGATCAGCTTCCGTCCAGTTGGTTGAACGTGAGTTGCAGCACTTCCAGATTGGCCAGACGGCCCAGTTCCGGTGGGATCGGTCCAGTCAGCCGATTGGTCAGAAACCTCAGGTTGGCGAGACTGCCCAACTCCGGTGGAATGCTTCCAACGAGCCGGTTGGACTTGAGGTCGAGAATTTGCAGATTGTCGAGGCGGCCCAGCTCCGGCGGGATCGGTCCATCCAGATCATTGCCGCCGAGAACGAGCCGCTCAGGTTGGAAAGATTCCCCAGGTCAGGCGGCAGCCCGGTGAGCCTGTCAGGGTGCGTGACCCGCCGGCGGCATCCGTGAAGACGCCGTGCCATTGAGCGACGCCTCGGTCAGCCAGTTGGTGTTGTTCGTCCAGTTCGGTCCATCGGTCGCGTAGTAAAGCGCGACGAGCACCTCCCGGTCCGGGTTGGCAGCGGACGTGGACGATGCGGTCGGTGCAACCTTCGTCCGGGCTGGGTGGGCGGCGCGGTGGGAGAGGGCGAGACCGCAGGCGTTGCGGTCGCATGGCCGTTGGCTGCGGGGTTGGGTCGGCTGTCGGCGTAGGCCTGGACGGCTGGGCCGGGGCCGTCGTCAGTGCCGGATCCGCGGTCGCAGGCGCGTCGGCGGGCGCGTCGCACGCGGCCGCCATGAGCCCGAACGCGAGCAGGAGCCCAAGCGCGGCGGGACGGATGGTCATGGGCCATGCCTCCGAGGGAGGCGGCGGCGCGGCGCGCCTCGCCGCGCAATGTCCGCGGACTTTCCCAACGCGTGGACGCGGGCAAGCATTGCCCAAGCCCCAATGACGAGCAACCGTAGGCGCCGCCAAGCCCCCGGCGCAGGGCCGTTGCATGTCGCCGCAGGTGGACGCGCCGCACTCGCGCCGTGTCCGCATGCGAGATAGCGCGAGGTTCCAGCTTCTGCGGGAAATGCGGAATCGAATTGGCTCAAGACCCGGTCCGTGGCCCCCGTGCGGTACATTCGCCGGCGAGGGAGGCCGGCCGCTGCGTCTTCGCGCGCCGCGATTCCCCGCTCAACGCGCCTCATGCACATTGCCGCTTTTGCCGATGTCCACGCCAACCTCACCGCGCTGCGCGCGGTGCTCCGCGACATCGACGCTCACGGGCCCTTCGACCTGGTTGTCTCCAATGGCGATCAGATCTTCGGGGGGCCGCGGCCGCTCGAAACGTGGCAGGAGCTCGAGCGGATCGGCGCCTACTGCCTTTGCGGCAACACCGAGCGCGATCTCGGGACCGGAGAGTTTCCACCGGCGCCCGCCGGCGGCCGGTGGCGCGACCGCATCCTGGAGGTCTTCGATTGGACGATGGAGGCGCTGCCGGGCGAGATCATCGCGCGCGCGGCGGCGCTGCCGCGTCGGCTGGAGCTGGACATCGATGGTGGACCGCTGCTGGTCATCAGCCACGCCAACGGCATCAATCTGGACGACTTCATCTGGGCCGATACCGACCCGGCGGAACTCGACCGCTTGATCGGGACGCCCCGGCCGGCGCTGCTGGTCGTGGGACATATCCATGCCCCCATGGATCTCCAGGTGGGGCCAACGCGGGTGCTGCGGGCGGGCAGCGTTGGCCTGATGTACGAGGCCAACGCCTACAACCAAGCCCATTGGACCGAGATCGCCTGGGACGCGCCGCGCCGCGCGTGGCACGCCACGCCGCATGCGGTGCTCTGGGACCACGTGGCAGAGATCGCGGCGGGCGATGCCGTCGGCTATCCGGGCACGGAGATCTTGCCGGGGTACGAGCGCGCCTAGGCGGCGTCTTGTTTGGGCGTGCGAGGGCTGCGATGCTTGCGCATGAGAGGCATCTCGCTGGAGGCGACTATGAGCGCACCCTTGGCGGAAGAGACGATTCGCGACTCCCTGCGCGAGGTGATCGACCCTGAGATCGGCATCAACATCGTGGACCTGGGGCTGATCTACGAGATCGAGCTGGCCCCCGCGGAGTCTGACGCCGATGCCCACGACGTGTCGGTGACCATGACCCTGACGACGCCCGGATGCCCGGCCGGGCCGCAAATCCTGCAGCAGGTGAAGCAGGTGGTGGAGGGCGTGCCCGGCGTGCGCAGCATGGATCTCGATCTCACGTTCAGCCCCTTGTGGAACGAGGAGATGCTGAGCGAGGACGTCCGCTGGATTCTGGGCCGCTAGCCAGGCCGTGCCGGACCGAGATTGAGGTCTGGTAGGGGCGGTTCGCGAACCGCCCTCTAAGGGGCCGTGACGATCAAGCGGCGCGTGACCCGGCTCAGCTTCACCAAGCTGTCCCTATTCGAGTTCTGCCCCACGGCCTATCGCTACCGCTACGTCGAGCGCGTGCCCACGCCCTTCATTCCCCGGATCGTCGTGGGCGCGATCGTGCACGCGGTGCTGCACCGGCTCTTCGAGCGGCTGCAAGATCGCCAGCGGGTCGACAAGACAGTCCTCGACCGTCTGCATGCCGACTACTGGAACGACGCGCCGCGGCTGGACCAGGAACGTTTCCCGGACATTTGGCGGGACGGCCAAACGCTGCTCGACGGCTACTGGTCGGCCAACCACCACAGCCTCGGCCAGCCGGTCCTGCTGGAGTCGCGCTTCCGCTTTCGTCCGGGCCCGCAGGCCGGCTACTCGATCGAGGGCGTGATCGATCGGGTGGATGAGACGCCGTCAGGCGCGGCGATCATCGACTACAAGAGCGGCCGCCGTCCCGAACGGCTGCCGGATCGCCTACGCGCGCAGCTGCACACCTACGCCCTGGGGCTGGAAGAGGTGCACCAACGGCGCGCCGAGCGTCTCGACGCCTATTTCCTGACCGACAACGCCGGCATCTCAATCACGCCGGACTCCGACTACAGCGACGCGTTGCTGGGGAGGTATGCGGCGACGGCCGATCGGGTCGACGCCGGAAACTTCACGGCCACGCCCGGGCCGCACTGTGCCGGCTGTGACTATCGAGACCGGTGCCCGTTCCGCGCGACCGACGCCTAAGCGCTTAGCCCGCGCGGCCGTTGCCGTTTGCGATGGGGCAGGTGCCCGCGGCGCAGTGATGGTCGCGGATGTGTGCCTCAAACTCGTCGCGGAACCGGCTGGCCGCGCCGCGCACCGGCTGGTGCGCGAAGTGCCCCAGCCCGCAGAACGACGCCATCATGCTGGCGCCCAGCTCCTCCAGCAGGTCAAGGTCGTCCATCGTGCCCTGGCCGTGCATGATGCGCTCGCAGATCTGGACCAGATTGGGCGTGCCCTCCCGGCAGGGGATGCAGAAGCCGCAGCTCTCGTCCTCGAAGAACAGCGCGTCGCGGTAGGCCGCGTCGACCATGCAGGCCGTCTCGTCGAACACGACCACGCCGCCGGTACCCATGATCGTGCCCAGGTCGGCCATGGACTTGGGCTCGAGCGGCGCGTCGATCTCGGCCGGGGTCAGCGGCGCCGAGGACGCTCCGCCGGGCTTGAAACCCTTCAAGGCCCGTCCCGCGGGCACCCCGCCGCCATGCTCCATGATCACCTCGCGGGCCGTGACGCCCAGCGGCAGCTCCACGCAAATGGGGTTCACCACGTTGCCCGAGAGGCAATACATTTTGGTGCCGGCCGCGTCGCCGATGCCGAGGTTCTGAAACCACTCGGCGCCGTTCATCACGATGGCCGGCGCGGCGGCCAGCGTTTCGACGTTGTTGATGGCCGTTGGCAGCCCCCACACGCCAAAGTTGGTCGGGAACGGCGGCTTGAAGCGGGGATTGCCGCGCTTGCCTTCGAGGGAATTGAACAGCGCCGTTTCCTCGCCCACGATGTAGGCGCCGGCGCCGCGCCGGAACTCGACCTCCAGGTTGAAGTCGTCCCGGCCGCAGATGCCCTGCCCGAGATAGCCCGCCTCGTAGGCCTCACGCATGGCGGCTTTCACTCGCTCGTGTGACAGGCCGTATTCGCCGCGGATGTAGAAATAGCCGCGCTCGGCGTTGCGCGGCGTAGGCGGCGATGATCATGCCCTCGATCGTCATGTGCGGGTCCAGCTCGAGGGACAGGCGGTTCACGTAGGTGCCCGGCTCGCTCTCGTCGGCGTTCACCACCACGTAGCGCGGCGTCTTGGGGTCCTTGCGGACAAATTCCCACTTGAGGCCGGTGGGGAAGAACGCGCCGCCGCGTCCGGAGAGATTCGACGCTTTGATCAGGTCGCTCACGTCCTCTGGAGTCATCTCCTTCAGCACGCGCTCAAGCGCCTCGTAGCCCCCCGCCTCGCGGTAGCTGGCCAGCGTCCAGGACTCTGGGCGGCCGAAGTTGCGCGTGACGACCAGCTCCATCAGCCCGCGCCGTTCCGAATGCCGTCCAGCAAGCCGGGGACGTCGTCGGGCTTCACCGGTCCGTGCTGGTCCAGATTGACCAGCATGGCCGGCTGCTTGTCGCACAGCCCCAGGCACGAGACCACTTCCACGGTGAACTGGCCGTCGGGGCTGGTGTGCCCGCGCGGCGCGCCCAGCGCGTCTTCCAGCGCGCCGATCAGCTTGGGCGCGCCGGCCAGATGACAGCTCAAGTCGCGGCACACCCGCAGCACGTAGGGCGGCTGCGGCTCCAGGGAAAACATGGTGTAGAAGGTCACCACGCCGAAGACCTGGCTCTCGGGAATCTTCAGCTCCTCGGCGATCACGGTGATGGCCTCGGGCGGCACGTAGGAGAACAGGTCCTGGGCGGCGTAGAGCGCCTCGATGGTCGAACCGGGCAGATCCTTGAGCGGCTGCAACTGTTCCCGCAGCGTGTCGAGCTTGGGTCGCTCGGCCTCCGGCAGCGGATCGCGGCCGGGCGGCGTCTCGAGCTCGGTGTGGTGAATGGCCATGTCGCAAGGGCGCGCGGCGGCGCGTCCGTTCACCTGGAAAATGGCGGGTGAGTTTAGCACCCATCCCCGTGACGGCCGGCGATGGAGGCCCCGTCGACTGGGCGGCAACGCGTGGTGCTAGCGTGGCGTCTGGGGAGGCCGAATGGCACTGACGGAACAGCAAGCCCGCGAGTTGCGCAGCCTGATGGCGAGCTGGAATCGCGCGTCTATGGCCGTCGGCAACCTGCTGCGTGACGGGGCCGCCACGCCGCAGGGCATCGACCTGCAGGCGCTGCGCGACGCCACCGACCGGCGCGCCCAGGCGGAGCACCTGCTAATCGACTTCTGGATCAGCGCCGCCAAGGACGAATCCAGCCGCCGGTAGCGGTGGCAACGCGGCGCGCATGCCTGCCGGCCGAGACACCCGCGAGGGCCTTCCGATAACCGACGCGGAGATCGCCGCCGGCCGAGCGGCCGCCGCCTACATCAACGGCCTGATCCGCGGCCCCGCCGGCCCTGCGCAGCCTCGCGCGCCAGATGAGCAACGTCAGCGCGGCCGCGAGCGTCTGGCGCGCATGCGGCGCTTCATGGACACGCTGGGTAACCCCCAAGCCGACTTACCCGTGGTGCTGGTGGCGGGCACGTCGGGCAAGGGCTCGGTGGCCGTCAAGATCGCCGAGGGACTCCGAGCTGCCGGCCATGCGACCGGCCTGCACGTCACGCCGTATCTGCAGACGCCGCTGGAGAAGTTCTGGCTCGACGGTCACCTGGCCCGGCCCGGCGAGCTGGCCGACCTGGTGGCGTGGGTCCGGCCGACGGTCGAGCGCGCCGATCCGCGGCAACCGCCGACCTACGGCATGGTCTGGGTGGCGCTGACGTTCGAGTACTTCCGCCGCGCCGACGTGGACGCCCTGGTCCTTGAGGTCGGCGCGGGCGGGCGATTCGATCTGACCAACGTCGCCGAGCCGATCCTCAACGTGATCACGACCGTCGGCATGGACCACGAGAAGAGCCTGGGCCCGTCGCTGGCGGACATCGCCTGGCACAAGGCCGGCATCGCGCGACCGGGAGTGCCCACGGTCATCGGCGAGATGCCGGCACCGGCGCGGGCGGTGGTCACTGACGAGTTGCAGCGCGCCGGGGCGCCCCTGATCGAAGCCCAGACCACGACCCCCGGCGACTTCCGCGCAACGAACAATTGCCTGGCCGACGCGGCGCTCGACGCGCTCGCGGCGGCACGCTTCGCTCGCATCGACCGCGCGGCGCACGAGGCCGCACGCGCGGCCGCCCTGCCCGGACGGTATGAACGCATGCCGTGCACGAGCGGGCCCGCGGTCATCCTCGACGGCGCCCACAATCCCGACAAGGCCCGCGCCCTGGCGGCGCTGTGGCGGCGCGAATGCCCGGAAGGCGCCGGCGTGCTCGTGGCGGGCACGGTGGGCTATCGGTCGCCGGCTGCCGTCCTGGCGCCGCTTTGGCCGACGGTCAAGTCGTGGATTGCCACCGAGCCCCAGGTGCTGGGCAAGCCGCCCACGCCCGCCGCGGTCGCCGCCCAGGCCGGCAGCCACGCCGGGTCGCCGCCCGCCGCCGCCGAGCCCGATCCGCTGCGCGCCCTGGACCGCGCGCTGGCGATCTGTCCGCCAGGCGGGAACGTTCTCGTGGCGGGGTCGCTGTATCTGGCCGGCAATATCCGGTCGCGCTGGTATCCGACCGAGGACATCGAACGGCAGCGCACCATGTGGCCGCTGCGCCATACTGCGCCCGACCATGCATGAAGAGCCTGAACTGCCACAGGGCGACGAGCCCGAAGAGCCGGAGCTTCGCCGGTACACGCTGAGCGAGGCCAACGAGCTGCTGGTCGAGGCGCGGCCGGTGCTGGCGCGGCTGCGGCGCATCTGGCTAGAGGCCGAACCCGACCGCCAGGCCTTCGAGCGCGTCCAGGAATCCGACGCCGGCGCGGTGGACGTGAGCCTGGCCCATCAGCGGCTCATCGCCGGGCTCTGGGACGTGCAGCCGCTGGTGGCCTGGCTGCGTGCCCGCGACATCCTGCTGCGAGACCCCGCCACCGGGCTGATCGACTTCCTCTCCGAGCTCGACGGCGAGGACTGCTACCTCTGCTGGCGCCTGGGCGAGGAAGACATCGCCTACTGGCACAACACCGACGAAGGCTTCGACAACCGCAAGCCGCTGCCGGGCGTCTAGCGGCGATTCCCACCAGTCTTAGAGATTGACCCCTTGCGACGCATGTCGCCGGATGGTCGCGACTAGGATCCTTGCACTTCAACTGCTCGCCAAAGTGAGGCGTCGGCAAGCTCCTGGGCATGCCGCTTCTGCTCTTCCGGATCGTCTCTCGCCAACTCTGGAAGTTCAATGTCCGCGTGATAGGGGTTTCCTACCTGCGGACTACCGGAAACCCGCCTCCCGCTGTCGGAGGCGTCGTCTGCCGTGATCACTGCCCAACCATAGAATCTGGCATCGCGCACATGCGCTATAGCATCCGCAACGGCCCTTACTTTTGCCATCGGGGCGATACTCAGCCGGTCGACAGAAATATTGAGGCGACCCAACTTCTCCTGGAAAACACGCGGATGAACGCCGGATCGTCGTGCACGAGCTGCATGCCTGCGAGAAAAGACTCCCCGCCCAAGCTCCTCCTCCGGAGCAATTGCGCTACGTATCCTCAACGGGGCTGTGAGGCAACCTGGTCCAGTTCGGTGAGGGCCTCCCACACGAAACCGTCAGGCAGTGTTCGCGCCGACTCGTAGCGAGCACGACGATGTTCACCGTTCATGTTCACCATGCACAGCACCCCGCCTTCAGATTCACAGAACACTAGGACCGAGCGCTTGTATCCACCTGGAGCATAGATGGCGATCTCAGCGTCCGGTGTAGGATAGACTTCAAAGCGCCGGCGGGAAATACTATACAGTCCTTTTAGCAAATGTTCGGCATTCTCCATTGCAGTAGCGGATGGCTCAGGAATGCCTTCGTCGGCAGCCTCCCGCCGAACCTCTCTAAGGTCTTGCAAAGCATCTCTCAACTCAGGGGCGTTGACAAAAGTTTCGGGTTTAATTTCTAGATCGAAAGCTGCGTGAGAGCCATATTGAAGCAGTAGGAGAGCCTCGGACGGGAGATTTAAGTAGCGAATTTCAGCCGTATCAGACGAACGATTTGCAATCTGACTGAGATACTTGACGAATGATTGAGACCAAGAGTAGTGAGCTGGAGCATCCTCAATTGTTTCGTCTTCGGTCCGCCATTTGAAGCTCGGCAGTCCTACGGCTTTGGTCGACCAAGTTGCATGCGAACCAGATGCTTGATGCGCCTGATCCAAGTCTGCAGCTTCAGTCATGGTGTGATTCTGAATCCTCCGGAGCACCTGCTTCCGCTCCTTTGAGAATTGACTCGGGTTCTCGCAACATGCGCTGCAGAAGCCGGTAAAACGCAATACCGTCGGGATACGAGAGCATCACAGCGGACCTGAATCTGGGCGGTGCATTTGGTGACGGCTGCTCGCAAAACGCGATCCGAACGCCGGCCGGTCGCAGGGAGACGAAAAACCGATCAGCCGCATGAGCCGGACCAGCAAATGCGATCCCCAACTCTTCGTCGCTTACGGCGCCCGCGCTTTGTGGCTGATCTTCGTCCGTCATGACAGTCCCCATCGTGGACCGTTCGCCAAACACCCGGAAGGCTACCCTACACCGTCCGAAAGCCGCTTCGCTAGGCTGGTCTAGGGATCCCACGAACCAACAGCAGTTGCGACTCGACGCCGGGCTCTGAGACTTCTGGCCTAAGCGATCCTAGTGCAAGTCCTCCCGAAACGGGTCGGGGATCGGCGTCCGATCGCGGCGGATCGACGCCTCCAGCGCTAGCAGCGCCTGCGAGGCCATGTAGTACCGCCCACGCGCTTGTCCCCGAGCCACCAGCAGCCCCGCATCGCTCAGCGCCTTGAGGTCGCGACCCGCGACCACGAGGCTCACGTCGGCGAACTCCCGGTAGGTGGCGTTGCGAACGCGGAAACCCAGGGAGGCGTCCCAGAGGCGCCAAAACACCGTTCGGGTAACCGACGACGCGCTATCTCCAGCCCCAGCGCGTCCGACCGGCGTTCCGCCTCGTCGGCCCGGCGCAGCAGCGTCCGCGCCTGACGGTAGTGCGCGGTCAGCGCGAAGCGGACCCAGAGGCGGGCATCGCGCTGCGGCTGCCAGGCGCCCCCACCGACCTCGGCCAGCACCGCGTAGTACGCCGCCGTGTTCCGGCCCAGGTACTCCTCGATGCTCGCGAACGCCGGATCCAACAGCCCCTCGCGCGTAAGCACCAGCGTCTGGAGCACCCGCGCCATTCGCCCGTTGCCGTCGCGGAATGGGTGGATCATGACCAGGTTGAGATGCGCCATCGCGCCGCGGATGACCGCCGGCACGGCAGCGTCTTGCCCGCGCAGATCCGCGACGAGCGCCTCCATGAGTCCGGGAACCTCAATGGCGTCGGGCCCGTCGTACACGACGACGCTGGTTCGCTCGTCGCGAACGTAGATGGGACCACTCCGCCAGCGACCCGGTCGCAGGCTCAGGTCGTACTGCATCATCATGAAATGCAGGCTGCGGATCAGCGACGCGTCGTAGGCAAAGTGCGGATCGTCCGCGAGCTGCGAGACGAACGTCATGGCCTCGCGGTAGCCCTGGATCGCCGCCCACACGTCCTCGGGCGCGTCCAGCGGCTCCCCGCCGCCCACGGCCGCCACGGCGTCGTCCAGCGTTACGTCCAGCCCTTCGATGCTGTTGGAGCCTTGGATCGCCCGGGCGGACGCCACCCGCCGCAGCAGTCCGGTCCAGCGCCGCTGCTCGGAAACCTGGCCGCGCAGCGCCAGGCGCAGCTCGTCCACGCGAGCGCAGACATCCGCTTCCTGCTCGTCAAGCGGCGGCATGTGGAAAAGCATGTCGAATAGGTCTATTCACTCCGACGGTCAGTCGTATTATATACAACTCTAAGTAGTTATGAATATGCCCACACGTCGTTTGGTAGAAAACAATTTCACGATACGTCCGCACCAGGGACTGAATGGGGGCCATTGAACTGCAAGCAGCTGGCGCTGACAGCCATCCCTGCATATGCGACAGCCGCCATGAGACCCCACTGCACGAGAGGGAGAATTACGCCATCGTTAGAAATGGTGAGCGGGACAGCTACGAGCTGTTTCGGTCCTCGCTGGCCTCGGGGTCTGCTGGCGTCGGGGCGAGCGTTTCTTCCAGCCGGCGTTCTCGCTCTCGCCGACGGCTCCGATCCCCATACACGAAGACGCCTGCCAGTGTGGCGATAGGTGCGAGCGCGGTGAGCGCGCTGACACCACTATGGCCAAAGAAGGCCAGCACGCCGGCCAAGGCAAGAGCCGACATCGTGACAACGGCGCCCGCGAATAGCCCGATGATGTGCCTTCGACTGTCACCGGCGACCACCGTCGTCTCAAGCGCTTGACGATGGAGCGCCTGACGCTCAGCCATTGCCACGATCCGATCAGCGGCGCCCGGCAGCGTCGCTTCATATTCGGCCAAGACTTCAGGCGGCGGCAAAGGTCCCTGAAAGAGCGCGTGCTCCGACCTGACGATCTGCGCAACCAATCCGACAGAACGGCTTTGGCCTATTTCATCGCCCGGCTCAGGGCTTCTCTGCTCTAGATCGTCAGCGGAAGCTGCGTCGCCTTCTGAGGCTCCGCTTCCGTGTTTTCAAGCTTCGTTGCCGGCCATCGGGGTTTTGCTCCGTGCTCTGCGTCAAACGTCCGAACCGCATGCCACATATCGTCGCCGACGGCGAGCCAGTCGGACCACAAGGCAAGCGAGTCCGCCTGGCCGCCGGAGTTGGATTCGACGTATCGCACAAGGGTTCCGCCGAAGTCGATGATGCTGGCCGCACCGCACAAAGCCGACGGACGGGCAAACAGAATCAGCGATCGCGCCCTTTCAGACACTCAGCCTGCTCCTTCCCGCCAGGTCATCGCCCGTCCCATCATTCTAGTCTGTTGTCTTTCGGACGACTTCGTCCGCTGCGCACCTTACACAATCAACCGTCGCCGAGCTCCCGCGTGACACACTGCCGCGCAGCGTCAGGCACTAGATCCGTGCCGATTCCATGGCGTGGCTGAGGCTTTCGCTGATATCGAACCCACAGATCACGCTCCCAATCCTCTGCCGGCGCTCGTCGGGGCGCCCCAGCGGTGGAGGCACTGCGAAGCCTCAGGCATGACGTCAACTGCCCACGAGCCCGGGAGGGCAGGTCGGATCTCGTGATGCGTGAGGCCGACATCCGTCAAATTCTCAAGGCTCGCTTTGGCTATGACGAGTTTCGTCCGTTGCAGGCTGAGATTATTGGCGAAGTGCTGGCGGGGCGGGACTCGCTGGTGTTGATGCCCACGGGTGGAGGCAAGTCACTCTGCTATCAGCTGCCGGCGCTGTGTCTGGACGGGCTGACGCTGGTGATCTCACCGCTGATCGCGCTAATGAAGGACCAGGTGGACGCCTTGCAGGCCAACGGCGTCGCGGCGGCGTTTGTCAACAGCTCGGTGCCGGCGCACGAGGTGCGCGACACTCTGGCGGCGGCACGGGCGGGCCGGCTCAAGCTGCTCTACGTTGCCCCGGAGCGCCTGGCCGTCCCGGGCTTTCGCGAATTCCTCAGCTCCGTCAACGTCGGCCTGGTCGCCATCGACGAGGCCCACTGCATCTCCGAGTGGGGGCATGACTTCCGCCCGGACTACCGCAACCTGCGCACGCTGCGCGACACGCTTTCGAGCGCTACGGTCATCGCCCTCACGGCCACCGCCACGGCCAGAGTTCGCGACGACATCGTCGAGCAGCTGGGGATGCCGCGGGCACGGCGGTACGTCTCCAGCTTCAACCGCGAGAACCTTACCTATATCGTCCGCCCCAAGCGCCGCGCCTTCGACGGACTGGTGGCGCTGCTGCGCAAGCACGCGAACGCGCCGGCCATCGTCTACTGCCTCTCGCGCGACGGAACCGAGGCGCTGGCTTCCGACCTGTCGCGGGAAGGCATCCCGGCGCGGCCATACCACGCCGGCTTGGACCGCACGGTCCGCCGGGACACGCAGGAGCGGTTCATTCGGGACGAGGCGCCGGTGATCGTCGCGACCATTGCCTTTGGCATGGGCATCGACAAGCCCGACGTGCGGCTCATCGTGCACTACGACCTGCCCAAGACCCTGGAGGGCTACTACCAGGAGACCGGGCGGGCCGGCCGCGACGGTTTGCCCAGCGAGTGCGTGCTCTACTTTTCCGCCGGCGACCGGGCCAAGCTTGCGTATTTCATCAACGAGATCGAGGATCCCGCCGAGCGCGAGCGGGCCGACCACAAGCTGAACCAGATGATCGCCTACGGCGAGGTGCGGTCCTGCCGCCGGGCGTTCGTGCTGCAGTATTTCGGCGAGACCTACGAGCGGCCGGATTGCGGCGGCTGCGACGTGTGTCTGGCCGAGCGCGAGGCGTTCGACGCGACCGAGATTGCCCAAAAGGTCCTCTCCGCGGTCATTCGCACCGGCGAGCGGTTTGGCGCGGGCCACGTCATCAACGTCCTGCTGGGCTCGCGCGCCAGGCGGGTGCTGGACTTGGGCCATGACCAGCTATCGGTCCACGGCATTGCCCGCGGCAACAGCCGCGATGCGCTCAAGGAGATCGTGGGGTTGCTGGAAGACGAGGGGCTGCTACAGCGGAGCCCCGACAAGTTCGCGACCGTCTCGGTGACGCCCGCCGGCCACGACTTCCTGCGCCGGCGCGAGACGCTGATCCTCAGCCGCATCAAGCGCGACGAGCGCGAACCCCGATCCGTCGAGCGCGACTCTCGATCGAGCCGCAGCCAACTCGACTTCGACCGTGAGCTATTCGACCGCCTGCGCGACCTGCGGCACCAGTTAGCCAGATCCAGGGGCGTCCCGCCCTACATGATCTTCGGCGACCGCGCGTTGCAGGAAATGGCACACTTTTTCCCGCGAGACCGCGAGAGCTTTGCGCGCATATCCGGCGTCGGCAGGGTCAAGCTGGACGAGTTCACCGACCTCTTCTTGCCGGTGATCCGTGAGCACACCGACTCTGGGGAGCCGGAACGGCGCGGCCTCACCTATGCCGGCAATGGGCGTGCCGATGCGGGTCGTCAGGTGAGTGCTCGGCCACACGACCGCCGCGGTGACGGCCGATCGCCAAGCACCGACCACACGAAAGACTCCGCCCCGGATGACGGGTCGCGTTGGTAAGGCGCCGTGGGCGCTGCGCGACCATCTGGCGGACTTGCCGGCCCCAGCCGCTCCGCAAGTTGACTGGCGGGCATCTACCCTTATAGGCGATCTCCCGGCCCCGTAGCTCAGTGGATAGAGCGGTGGTTTCCTAAACCACGTGCCCCGGTTCGAGTCCGGGCGGGGCTGCCGGAACGCGTGCGCCTGCGCGGCGGCTCCGCGCCGGTGCGGTCAACGAGACGGGGCCAGCGCCCAGTGGGCGACGACCGGACCTCAGAGGCTGTGCGGCCGGGTCGTCGGTGCCGCGCATGGGCGAACCATCAATCAAGCCGTGATGCGGCCCTGGGTCAGGCACGCGGCGTGGCTGACAACACCTGCAGCAAGACGATGGCGATCACGGCGAGGCCGGCGGTGATGATCAAGCTTTGTCGGACCGCCGGCCACACGTAGCCGCGCCAGAATTGATGGGTGGAGCCCGTCAATCCACGCCACGCGACCACGGTGGCAAACACCCACAGGAACACCGTCGCGACGACATCGCCAATCAGCGGCAATCTGCGACGGTCACGCGTGAGCAGGTCGTGGATCACGCCGTCGCCCCTGGCGATGGCATGGGTGCTCATGGCGAGATGGCGTTCGTGCGCCACCCCGTTGACAAGGACGACGCCATGGGGCAGCGCGCGGTGGCCCGTGAGGCCAAGGAACAAGTATGGCTGCGTCTCACTCAGCGCACGGATGGTCAGGACGAATCGCTGCCCACCGCTGTCCGGAATCGGGGCGAATTCAAGATCGACGGTGTTGGGACGGGAGGGGTCGTGCCCCACCGCGGCCTGGGCCTCATAGACCGGGGCATCCGCTCCCATCGGCGTCAGTCGCGCGAGGACCTGCGCCGTTGCCTCATCCGCGCCGCCCTCAATGCCGTCGGCGAATGCCCACACTTTCACCCGCGTCAGCTGGTCGAGCTGCGTCTGAAACGGCTGTTCCAGCTGCGAGACCGGGCCGGCGTAGAAGAGCGGGCGCGCGGTGCTGGCTACTTCCCATTCGTATTCCGCGAGCAGCGCGGGAATGCTCGCCCCCAGCAGGGCTAGCGCCACCCCAAGCGCAGCCCACCGAACTCCCGGCCGTCGGCGATGCTCGTGGGTCTCGTCGCCCGAGCCGCGCACTGCCGCCGGCCTCGCGACGAGGACCACGGCCAGGATCGCGCCGGCCATGAGCTCTGAGCCGTCCTCGATGAACACTTCCCAGGCGGCCGTCGTGCCATAGAGTTCGGCGAAGCCGTCGCGGAGGGCCGCGCCCGCTCCAAGCGCCAGTGCCAGCACGGTGAGCAGCGCCAGCGCCGGGTGACGCCGCAGCGAGACATACGCGACCCACGCCGCTGCCGCCGCCAGCGGAGCGATTGGTACCGCAACCACGGCCGCCCAGCGGACGTTGCCCGGCAGGTCCCCAAGGCTCAGCGCCTCGAGATATGGATAGAGCGCCCCCCACTTCCCGAGCGCATCCTTAACGTCCGCGATCTCCTCGAACGCGACGAGCGCGGCGAACAGCGCCGCACTGAGCCAGCCGAGCACCCACAGCCATCGTGGGGTTCTCGCGGGAGTTTCCGGCCAGCACAGTTGCCCGGCGGCCAGAGCGGCGACGGCTCCCCACAGGATTCCCGAATAGAGATTCGCTGCCGTCCCCTCGCCGTCCAGGTTGAGCTGTCGAAACCAGTCGAACCAGTCCCAACCGGCCACGAGAATGGCCAACGGCACGGTAAGCGCCAGATGCACCACCACGAATGCTGCTAGCAGCCGTGCCCGAGATTGCGGGCGCTGCAGCCAGGACCACGTTGTTGACCAGAGGGTTCGCGCCGCCGCTTGGTATGGGTGCATCAGCTCAGCCGAGCCGACCGGTGCACCACGTCATCCACACGCCTGGCTATAGCCATCGTGTCATCGCTGACGATCTCCAACCTTCGGGCACGGCGCCACTAGTCCCGGCGCGCCCTAGACTACCGTCGCCCCAACGACGAACACGGTGGACTCTCCACAGGGCCGCGCGACCCCGAGACTCCGCGTGCCGCCCCCACGCGGAGGGTGTCCGCGTTTCGGAACGGTCGTTGACGCCCTTGGCCTACCATTGCACTAGTGGACTGGGGATCGGAGCGCGCCGCCATGACAATTCGGATCCGCGGGATCGCAGTCACAGCAGGTCTGGCGCTCGCGGTCGGCCTCATGGTCCTGACGATCGCCTGTGGCGAAGCCGACAACGGCGCGGACGCCCCGACCGTGCGGGACCCCGAAATCTCGGGCGAGGCGTTGCCCAGCCATGCGCCAGCCGGGCCAGACGGTGCGATCGGGCGGCTCGCCCCGGAGGTACGCGGCACCGACTTTGACGGCAACGCCGTCGCCATCGTCAACGATGGGCGGCTGAAGGCGGTCGTCTTCCTGGCGCACTGGTGTCCCCACTGCCAGAAGGAGGTTCCCGACGTCCAGGCCTGGGTCGATGGCGGCGGCAAGCCCGCGAGCGTGGACCTCTATGCCGTGGCCACCGCGATCGACGAGAGCCGGTCGAACTACCCGCCCGACGCGTGGCTCGAGCGCGAGAGGTGGACCTCGCCCGTGCTGGCGGACACGAACGACACGGTGCTGCGCGCCTTTGGCCTCACCGCCTTTCCGACCTGGGTGTTCATCAGCGCCGACGGCACGGTGGCGCTGCGCGTAGCGGGGGCGCTCGGGGCGACCCAGCTGACGGCGCTGTTCCAAGGGGTCCGCTAAGCGGTCCATCGGTTCGTCCGCGGGAGAGCTCGGAAGCGCGGTTCGCGAACCGCCCCTACCCGAGTCTGTGGCGCCACGGATATGCGGCAAGACAGGGCGGGTGTCATCCACTACATTGGCGCCGCAGCAGCAAGCCACGGCATCGGCCCGTATCCGTTGGCAGCGGGCGCCGGGCAATCGTGCTGAGCTGGGAGGATGGCGGTGCCAGCAAATATCGCGTTGCGGATCGTCGCGGCCTATCAGGTTCTCGTAGCCGTGGGCGTGGGTGTGCACTTCATCATCACGCCGCTGTATCACCCGGGCGGCGATGCGCCGTTCACCGCTTGGGAAGTCATGAACTGGTTCATGGCCGTGAGCGCGGTGATCGTCCTGGTCGGAAGCTTCATGCGCAAGCGGCGCATGGACGCCGACGAGGCGGACACGCGAACCTCGCTCGAAGTGAACATCGTCTTCTACGCCGCGCTGGGGCTGTTCCTCTGGTACTTCTGGAACTGGTTCGGCGTGTTCAGCGACCAGGCCAACGGCACGCTGTGGGCCTTCATCGATCCGCTGTTCGTGCTGGTGGTCGGCCCCGCCGGCCTGCGGATGTGGCGCGCGGCCGGGGGTTAGTTCGGCGCGGCGGTGGCAAGCGGTCGGCTGGGATAGCGCGGACGTGGCAGGACACTCTTGGGTTTCCGTTCATGATGGCGTCGGGGTCATGCGTCTGAGATCCCTCGCTGCGCTCGGGATGACAATTGGGCGCGCTCGGGATGACAAATGGGGCGCTCGGGATGACAAATAGGGGCGCGGGGCACGACCTGAGCCGGAGCGGCTGATGCTGCGCTGGGGGATCGTCGGCTTTGGAGACATCGCGGCGAAGGCCGTGGCCCCGGCCATCCGCGCGCATGCCTCCAGCGAGTTGGCGGCGATCTGCCGCCGCGATCCGGTCGCGCTGGAACGCCACCGGCTAGCGTTCGACGTGCCGCGGGCGTTCACCGACTACGACGAGATGCTGCGGCAGGCCCCGCTGGACGCGGTCTACGTGGCGACGCCGGTGCACTTGCACGCCGCGCAGGCGCTGGCGGCGCTGGACCGCGGGCTGCACGTCCTAGTCGAGAAGCCCATGGCCGCCTCGGCAGCCGAGGCGCGGGCCATGGTGGAGCGCGCCGAGCAACGCGGCGCGCGGTTGGGCGTGGCCTACTACCACCAGTTCATTCCGGTCAATGCCCTCGTGCGCGACCTGGTGGCTTCGGGCGAGCTGGGCGAGTTGACGGCGCTGCACGGCAACGCCTCATCGTCGTACAACCCCGCGCCGGACGAGCCCAAGGCCTGGCGACTCGTCCGCGCCGTGGGCGGCGGCGGCCCGCTGATGGACCTGGGCAGCCACCGCTTGCAGACGTTCTCCTCGCTGGCCGGTCCCGCGCGGCAGGTGGCGTCCTTCAGCGACCGGCGGCAAGTTGCCGGCGACGTGGAAGACGTTTTGTCGCTGATCGTGAACTACGACTCTGGTGTGCAGGCCACGCTGTCGTCGATCTGGGGCATCGATCCAGCGCGCGGTGACTACGAGGTGTGGTGCACCAAGGGCTACGTCAACGTGCCCTACGCGCGCGGCGACGAGTGCTTCGTGACGCAGCATGGGCAGCGGCGACGGGAGACGCACCCCGCGCCGGAGCTGCACGACCTGCCGCTTATCGAGGACTTTGCCGCCGGGGTGGAACGCCCCGACCGGCAGGTGCTCACGGGAGAAGTCGGGCTTGAGGTTCAGCGGGTGATCGACGCGGCCTATCGCTCGGCGGCGGAAGGCGTCGTGGTCGGGCTCTAGGCGTCGGCGGGCTCGAGGCCGCCGGGGGTCACGCGCAGACGCTGGGCGCGCACGCGGGCGTCGGAGTACTTGCCGTCGTAGACGTAGAGCACCACGTCAGGCTCGACCTCCAGCGTGGAGCCGTTGGCGTAGAAGGGCGTGTCGATGCGGGTGGCCTGCCAGCTCATGCCGCCGTCCTGGCTCAGCTGCGCGCCGATCCCCGGATGTCGCCCCGCGACGACCACCGCTCCCTGCGCCGTGGCGGTGATGGCGTCGGTGCAGGCATACATCGGGAATTGTCCACGCGCGGCAGGCGCCCAGGTGCGGCCGCCGTCGGTCGACCAGCATTCCCACATCCACGGTGAGGTCTCCGGGCGAATCAGCGCCAGAATGCGGTTGGGCGCCACCTCGCAGGCCGAGGTTTCCGAGGCCGTCTCGCGGGCGTTCACCAGCATGCCCGGGCGCGGGTTGGGGCCGTCCACGCGGATCGGCGGCGACCAGGTGCGCCCGCCATCGGTGGACCGCACGCAGTAGCTGAACGATCCCGGAGTGGGGGCGCCGACGTAGCGCCAGCCGTCGCGGGTCACGCCGCCGTGCATGCTGGGTCCCGCGGCCACGCTGTAGCCGAAGCGCAGCAGGGTGCCGTCGCGCAGCGGGACGACCTTCGACAAGTACGCATGCGCGACATCTAGCTCATCATCGAACGTCACGCGCCCGATGCCTGAAGGCTCGCTCCAGGTGCGGCCGGCGTCTGTCGACTCAACGATCGAAAGGTCGAAGGGCGGGTCGTGCTGCATCAGGAACGCCACGACGTGGTCGCCGTCGAGTGGGTGCAGCGCGGCGCCGTGCAATGTGTTCGGCAGCACCTTGGGTGTCGACCAGGTGCGCCCGGCGTCGTGCGAGCGCAGCAGAAGGACGGACCGTGTGCCGGTGGTGTGCGCGTCGGAAGCCACCAGCGTCAGGAGCACCTCGCCCGAGGCCAAGCGCACCAGACTCGAGACGTACTGATAGGCGCCATGTGCGGTGTCGGCAAGTGGGTGCTGCAGGCGGGGTCCGGGCGCGACGGTTGCGTCCCACGGCGGCGCGGCCAAAGGCTCACCGCGAATGCGGACGTTGCGGAAGCTGTTGCCCGAGCCCACGCGCGGGCGCGCGTCGCCGAAATACTCCTTTACCTCGTCCGGGTCCCGACCGTTGTAAGTCTCGAGACCGACGTATCCCGGCTCGTCATAGGAGTCGTCGATGACGACCGGGAACGGGCGGCCATCGACCCAGAGGCGAATCTCGGGCCCTTGCACCTGGAGCTTGACGGTGTGCCACAGGCCGATCTCGCTGGGGATGCCCGGCACGATCTCGGTGCGCAGCACGCGCGCCCAGCCCGAGGCATCCACCTTGGATATGGCGGCCCAGAAGTTGCCGCCGCGGAACTGCTGCCCGGTGCAGGGAAAGTGCACCAAGTAGTAGTGCCGCGCGTGGCGCGCGCGAAAGACGAAGCCGCTGTCCGAGCCCTGGATTTCCCAGCGGAAGTCGAACTCCGCCTCGAAGTCGCGGTAGGCCGCCGCCGTGGATATCGCCAGGCTGTCGTCCGCCGGCTGCGGCGGACTGGTCACCACGCCGGGCTCCTCTTCGATCCAGGGCGCGGTGGTGAACGCCCAAGGCTCGCCTGAGACCGGCGACAGCGAACGCCAGTCGTCGCTCATTTCACCCGCCATGTGTTTCGTCCCCAATCTGCACCTCCAACAGCTCTTCACCCCAGAGCACCGGCCCGTCGTAGATCTGGCAAATCTCCTTGATCGCCTGGCTGCGGGCCTGTGGCTCGTCCAGCCAGGGCGGTTGGTGATTCACGAGCAAGCGCTTGACCCCGGCAGCGGCGGCAACCGTGGCGCAGCCCGCGGTGTCGGACTCGGCCGTGAGGGACCCTTCCCACTGCCGTCCCGCCAGGGCCACGGCTTCCATGACCAGCAGGTCCGCGCCGCGAGCCAGCTCGATCACCTCGTCGCAGGGGCGCGTGTCGCCGCTGAACACGATCACCCCGTCGTCCGTCTCGAACCGGAATCCCAGGCAGGTGAGATAGGGCTGCGCGTGGCGCACCGCCGCCGCCGAAACGGACCAGCCGTCCCCGCTGGCGACCGGTCCCGGCTCGATGTCGTGCGCCTGCATCTGCGGCGGCGGGCGGTCGCCGGCGCCTCCCCGGCTGTGGTAGGCCCCGATGCTCATGGGGTGATTGGTGCGCGCGACCACGTCGAGCCAGAGCACGCCCTCATCCGGCCCCATGAGCTTGCGGGCAAAGTCCGCGGTCGGCGGCGGTCCATAGACGTGCAGCGGCGGCTCGCTCCCAATCGACATGTCGAACCGGGTCATGAGGAAGCAAGGAAAGTCGGCCATGTGGTCCGAGTGCAGGTGCGTGAAGAACACCCGGCTGATATCGGTGGCCCGCAGGCCGGCTTGATAGAGCTTGAGGGTGGCCGACGGTCCGCAATCGACCAGCAGCGACTCCTCGCCTACTTGCAGGGCGAAGGCCGTGCCCCAGCGCCCCGGCATCGGTGTGGGAACGCCGCAGCTGAGGACGATCAGGCGCGCCAAGCGGGACTCCTGTCGCAAGTCAGGCGCAACGGCGTGCGGCTCACAAGAATCGCCGCGGCTCGTCGCGGGAGTCGCCGTAGGCGCTGGCCCGCGCGACGCGGATGACCTGCGTGCCGGCCGGCACATCGTGCAACGCGCGGGTATCCCGGCGGCGGAACATCGTGTAGACGTCGCCAAGGGGACCGAGGATGAGCAGTGTCGTCACGAACGGCACCGCATCCACCGCCGACTGGGGCACGACCTGCCAGGCGTAGAGGAGCACCAGCTGCACGGCCTCGCGGTTGAGCACCGCCATGGGTCCCGGCGGCTGGCCGTCGCGGTCCACCAGGCGCAGGCCCATACCCAGCTTGCCCACTGTGTATCCCAGGGCGGATTGCATGGCCCAGCGATAGACGAACGGCACCGCGACCAGCCAGACCACCAGACCCGTCTGATCGGTTTCGGTCGCGGCCTCCGGACCGGGCACAACGCCGGCGATGGACGCCGCCACGAAGACCACGAAGAAGGCGATGGTGAAATCGATCAGCCAAGCGCCGACGCGACGCATGATGAGCGGCATGTCGCCGCCAAACAGCGCCGGGCGGGGCGGCCGCTGGGGCGGCGGCTCGTCGTCGGGCGGACCGAGGTCGTGCGCATCCGGCTCCGGGGGCCTGGGGCTCGCCGGATCGCTGGCGTTGCCGTCGCCGGTCCGCGTCATCGCACGTCCGCAATCAGAGGCGCCCGGCGAACACCGCCCGACGCAGAGCTAAGGCTCATGCGGGGCAGTATCGCACCGCGCCGGGCGTCGGGTGAGCCGACGTATATCCCCGGCGACTCGTCCCAGTCCACCGGTCATTCCGAACATCGTGAGGAATCTAGAGCGCTCGACCTCGCGGCCGGAATGGAGCATCTGAGATTTCTCGCTGCGCTCGAAATGACAGAAAGCAAGCGCTCGCGGTGAGGCGAGACCGCTCAGGATGTGTTGGGCGTGGTGCGCGGGCGCGTGGGAATCCCGGGCTGCGCGCAGTCCGGGCCACCGGGCCTGTCTCCCATTGATGACTCCCACCGTGCTCCAACCGACAAAAGGACCTTGCCCACGGCCCCTACAATGCGACTACGTCCCGCCGGCTCAAGGAGGCCGCCATGCAATATCAGATCAAGGGCACGATCACGCCGCATCTTGAGGTTCAGCTGGGGCCGGGGGAAACGGTGTTCACCGAGTCCGGCGCCATGGCCTGGATGGACGAAGGCGTCGAGATGAGCACCGGCGGCTCCGGCGGTCTTGGCGGCATGTTCGGCCGCATGATCTCGGGCGAGGGGGCCTTCGTCACCAGGTTCACCAGCCAGTCTGGCGGGGACATGGTGGCGTTCGTTCCGGAAGCGCCGGGAAACATCATCGCCTTGAACTTGAGCGCCGGCGAGTCGGTCATGGCCCAGAAGGACGCCTTTCTCGTCGCGGAGGAGTCGGTGACCTTCGAGATCTCGTTCAACCGCAAGCTCGGCGCCGGCCTGTTCGGCGGTGAGGGCTTCATCCTGCAGAAGTTCACCGGGCCGGGCACGATGTTCGCGGCGATCGGTGGCGAGGTGCAGGAGTACGACCTGGCCTCGGGGCAAACGCTGAAGGTGGACCCCGGGCACCTGGCCATGTTCGAGCCGAGCGTCAACTACGACATTGCGCGGGTGAAGGGCGTCACCAACATGCTGTTCGGCGGCGAGGGGCTGTTTCTGGCCACCGTCACCGGTCCGGGCAAGGTCTGGTTGCAGCGCATGCCGCTGGCCAATCTGGCGGGCGCCATCTCGCGCTACCTGCCCAAGCCGCGCAGCGGGTAGTCGACCGCGGCCGCCACGGTGACCGCAATGCGCATCCGCCGCGTCGAATCCATCCGGCTCGATCAGTACTTGCTGGTCGAGATTGAGACCGACACCGGGCTCACGGGTCTGGGCGAGGCCGGCGCCTGGGGCTTTCTGGAAGCGTCAGAGGCGGCGATCGAGAAGTTCGCCCGCTACCTCGTGGGCAAGGACCCGCTGCGGATCGAGCACCACTGGCAATACCTCTACCGCTGGAGCGCCTTCCGCGGGTCGGCGGTCATGGCGGCCATCAGCGCCATCGACATCGCCCTCTGGGACATTGCCGGCAAGCATTTCGACGCGCCGGTCTATCAGTTGCTCGGGGGGAAGGTCCGCGACCGCGCCCGGGTATACGCGCATGTCTTCGGCGATACCCGCGAGAAGCTGCTGCGCGGCATCGCGGATGCCCGTGACGCCGGATTCACTGCCGTCGGGCACCTCACGCCCTTCCTCGACGAGCCGCACGACCGGCCCTATTTCGAAACCCACGCGCGCAAGATCGGCAACGCCATCGAGGCCGTGCGGCAGTACCGCGAGCTGGTCGGCGACGAGGTGGACCTGTGCATCGAGATCCACCGCCGCATGACGCCGGCGGAGGCGGTGCAGCTGGGACGCGGCATCGAGCCGTTCCACCCGTTCTTCTTCGAAGACCCGGTGATGCCCGACAACCTCGACGAGATGGCCTATGTGGCGGCCAACACCGCGGTGCCCATCGCCACCGGCGAGCGGCTCACGTCGCTCTGGGAGTTCGACATGCTGCTGCGACGCAACGCGGCCCGCTACGTGCGGCCGGACGTGTGCGTGGTGGGCGGGATCACCGCCATGAAGAAGATCGCCGCGCTGGCGGAGGCGCAGCACGTGGGCGTGGTGCCGCACAACCCGCTGAGCCCCGTGTGCACGGCGGCGTCATTGCAGGTCGCGGCCTGCATTCCCAACCTGGCCCTGGTGGAATATCCCAGCGGCGAGGACGAGTTCCCCAAGCGGGACATGGTGACGGGCATCGCCGAGCACGACGGCCACGGTTATCTGCTGATTCCGGACCGGCCGGGCATCGGCGTGGAGCTGAAGCCCGACGCGCGCGCCAAGGTGCCCTACCTGCCGCGCGAGGTCCACACGCGGCTGCACGCGGACGGCTCGGTGGTGGATCAGTAGGACGTACGGCTCCGGGCGAACCTCAGCAACCGCGGCCAGTCCCGCCCAGCCCGACTCCTCCTAGGAGACCGGTGTCGGGCGCATCCATCCGATCTGATCACCGCGGATATCGCGGGTGCTTAACTGCGAATAGCCGGGAGTTACGTAGAGCAGCGCCGCGAATTGTTTGCTGAGACAGCGTCTTCGATGTTGCCGGTCAAGCCACCATCGTTGCAATGCTGTTTGAATTCATCCCACCGATGGCAACAATTCCTGTCGCACTCACCCCGCCGATGGCGATGATGCCCACCGAATTCACTCCGCCGATGGCAACGAGACCAATTGAATTCACGCCACCGATGGTGACAAAACCCATCGAGTTCACCACGCCGAACGTCACGAGACCCATCGCATTTATGAAGCTTAACGCAGCCAGACCAACGCCATTGAAAATACCTGCCGCAACGAGACCAAGGGCCGCGCTGTTTCGTCCCATCGCAACGGAATCGACGACGACCCAAGTCAAGCCCTTTGCTTCTGCCATGTTCGCTCCTTCACGATAGTAGTCGTGGGGGGCGCAAGAAGCCCCGTCGCTGCACGTCCACTATCCGCGAGCTTGCCAGGCTGCTTGGACCTTCGGCAAGCGCTGCGCGACACCGTCTAGCGGCGGCCGCCCAGCGGCACCTCGCGGCCCTCGTCCAGGTCCAGCCGGTCGAAGTGCCGCGTGAGGTCGGTGCGATGGCCCTGGCCGATGTTCGCCAGGAACTCGCGGTACCACGCCTCCATCTCCGGCGTCGCCGGCCCACGAGTCATCATCATGGCGTTCCAGGCGGCGATCTCGTCGGGCGACCGCGCGGTCATGTTGGCCTGGACCCACGCCAGCATCTCGGCGTCGGTGGCGTTCGCGGCACCGCTGCGTGAAAGCCGTCGACGTCGATGCCGAGAAACTCGAACAGATCCACCGAAAACCCGCGCCGCGACATGTATTCGCCCAGGGTGCCGGCCGCGTCGGCGCGGGCCTTGTCGATGGCGCGCGGCAAGAACACGATGCCGCCAAGCGAGGCATAGGGGCTGCGCGGCACGTCACGCGTGAGGTCCATGGCGGTGGTCTCCGATCGTCAGGTCGTGGCCGAAAGTCCGTCAAGCGTCAGTCCCCGGGCCTACCGCCGCTCCCTCGGCGATGGCCCGCTGCATGTCGTCCAGGGTCGCCGGCGGACCATCATGGGCGAGCACGCCGAAGAGCCGTTGAATCGGGCGCACGGCGCGGATGCGCACCTCGCCGTCCAGAACGATGTAGCGCACGCGGTCGCCAGGCCGCACCCCAAGGCCTCCCGCACCGCCTTGGGCAAGGTGGTCTGTCCCTTGGTCGTGATACGCGATTCGAGCATTCGGCGCTGCCGCTCAGGACGCATCAGATTCGCGTCCGGCCAGATACTGCTGGCGCAAGACATCGATCGGCTTGACCTGACCGTCGGCGTCGGTGAACTTCCAGAAGGTCCAGCCGTTTGTTGGGAAGCGGGCGTTCCTGCGTAACGCTCACCGCGATCTCCGCGCTGCAGCAGCCGCCGCTGACAAGCGAGGAAAGCTCTTGCCCCGAAACGTGACGCTGCCGTCGGCGATTCGACAAGAGCGGTAATCTGTCCGCGATATGTACGTCGTGTGCAAATCGAGCGGCGGCTGAATGATCCCAGCCCGGATTAGGCTCAATAGAGGCTGCCCTGTAGTTGTGGCACGTTCCTGGAGGGGGCGGCGGTGGCGGCGGCGGTGGTGGCGGTCGGCGGCGGTGTCTCAGGCGCGCTGCGTGCACCAAGGGAAACACGAAACTGTGCGCCGGAACCCGGCGCAGGCTTGCAGCGACATCCTCGTCCCGTGAGATCGGCCGTGACCCCTTTCAACAAGCTCACGAAGGACTCGTCCGGCTCCGGGCCGAACAGCCGTTCAGGGCAGTATGTGCACCTGCCGATCCACGAAGTGCGCGTGCCACTGCGCCTTCAGCCGGTCCTTCGGCTGTCCGCCGCGGGATAGCAGATCGAGAATCTCACCGACGCTGGCGTCTTCATCGGTCACCCGCACTGAGTGAAAGAGCTTCTCCGCGACCGGAACGGGCGCGTGCGTGTTGTAGATGCGGTACTCGTTGCCGTCGGTCAGCACCACCCATTCCACGCCTGCCACGATGGCGTAGCCCATGATCTGGCTGGCCCATTTCTGGTCGCCCAGGTCCTTGCCGAGCGCCTTGGCCTCAACGAAGAGGCTCGGCTTACCGCCCTCCATGAGCGCATAGTCAACCGGGTTATCGGAGGATTGGAAGCGGTATTCCTGCTGGACTTGATCCAGGTCTTCGTTGTCCCAGCCCAGGGCCTTGAGCATGGGATTAATCAGGGCCGCTCTGGTACTCATTTCATTGATGCCCATGTCCCGTATAGCGCGCGATGCGCTCGCGAATGTTGGGCAAGACATCCCGCACGGCGCTCATGCGATCAAATCTCCATACATCAAGGAATCAAGCTTAGAGCCATATCGTACTCGCCGGTAACGCCCCGGCCCTACCCAAACCGCCCCGCCAGCGCCCGGTAGAGCCCGGGCCACACCCCGTGCAGCCAGATGGGGAGGCGCAGCCAGCCGGGCACCACGATCTCGTCGCGGTTGCGCTCGATGGCGCGCACGATGGTCCACGCCACGCGCTCCGGCGGGATCGGCCGCGGTCGGCGGCGGCGAAACGGGCTGCCGCGCCGCGTGAAGAAGTCCGTGTCCACCACGCCAGGTGAAACCGTCGTCACCCGCACGCCGAGGCCTGCACTTCGTAGCGCAGGCCCTCGCTAAACGTCAGCAGGGCCGCCTTGGTGGCGGCGTAGAGCGCCTCGTCGCGCACGCCCACGTGCCCCGCGATCGAGGCCACGTTCACGATGTGGCCGCGCCGGCGTTCGAGCATGGTCGGCAGCAACGCCCGCGTCAGCCGCGCCGCGCCCAGCAGGTTCACCGCCACCAGGTCGTCGATCTTCTCGGCGGGCATCGCGGCGAACGGCCCTTCCCAGCCGATGCCGGCGTTGTTGACCAGAATCTCGACCGGCGCGGGTCCAAGCAACGCCGTCGCGGCCAGCCGCTCGATGTCGGCTGGGTTCGCCAGGTCCGCCGGCACCGCCGTCCCGTCGGTTTCGTCGCGGATGGCGGCGAGCGCCTGGGTATTGCGTCCGGTCACGATCACGCGCGCGCCCGCCCGCGCCAGGGCAATGGCCGTCGCGCGGCCGATGCCGCTCGTCGCCCCGGTCACCAGGGCCGTCGATCCGTGAATGTTCATGAGCGCCAGATGGGGGGCGACTGTCGTCACTGCCGGTCGGAGCGTATCGCGAAGCGGCCCGACGGGTCGCGCTCGGATCCCGTTTGCCTGCGCCGGCCGCGCGCGGCACGATCGCTCCACCGTCTCGCCTTCACCTGGGCCTTCCATGACCACGAGCGCCGCGGCGCCGGCCGAGCTGTTCGAGCGCTACCGGGCCGGCGTTGACGCCGCCCTGCGCGCGGCCTTCGACGGCTTGGACTCGCCGCTGGCCACCATGGCGCGCTATCAGCTCGGCTGGGTCGACGCGGACGGCAACCCGGTGCATGCCAACCGCGGCAAGGCGCTGCGCCCGACCCTTTGTCTGCTGACCTGCGAGGCCCTTGGCGGCGATATCGAGGCGGCGCTGCCCGCTGCGGCCGGTGTGGAGCTGTTGCACAACTTTTCGCTGGTGCACGACGACGTGATGGACAACGACTTGCTGCGGCGCCACCGCCCCACCGTGTGGGCGGTCTGGGGGCAGCCCAAGGCCATCGACGCCGGCGACTTCATGCACGTGCTCGCCACGCTCAGCGTCCTGCGGGCCGGGGAAGCCGACGACGCTCGCGCCGTGCGCGACGCCGTGGAGGTGCTGACCCTGGGCTGCCGGCGGATGACCGAGGGCCAGTATCTGGACATGGCCTACGAGGACGAGGACGAGGTCACGGTCGACGCCTATCTGCGCATGATCGACCTCAAGACCGCCGCCCTGATGGCCACGTCGATGGAGCTGGGGGCCGTGTTCGCCGGCAACGACCCCGCCGTCCGCGCCGGGGTGCGCGCCGCCGGCGCGGCGCTGGGCGCCGCCTTTCAGATCCGCGACGACATTTTGGGCATCTGGGGCGACCCGGACGCCACCGGCAAGTCCGTGGAGAGCGACATCCAGAAACGCAAGAAGACCTTGCCCATCGTGCACGCAATGACGGCCGGCGCCCCGGCAGACCGGCTACGGCTCCGAACCGCCCTCGCCGACCCGGACACGCCGCCCGACACGGCGGAGATCGTGGCGCTGCTCGAGCGGTCCGGCTCGCACGCCTACGCCGAGTCGCTGACGCAGCGCTATCACGACTTGACTCGCGAGCGTCTCGCGGCCCTGCCGCTCAGCGCCTGGGGGGCCGAGGCCCTGGGCGCGCTCGCGGCTTTCACCGCGCGCCGAACCGCCTAGCGCGTCTCCGCCAGGGCGACCAGCGCTGCCCGGTGGCCCAGGCTGCGCGCAGCCTGGGAGATGCGCCCGCGGCCGGTCCCACGCTGCACGCAGCGCGGGCCACCGTCGCACCCGGTCAGCGTCTCGCGCCACTTTCTTGTCATTCCGAGCAGAGCGAGGAATCTAAGGGGCAGGGGCTGTGCACGAGGGTTCTAGATTCCTCACTGCGTTCGGAATGACCTTTCGTGAATCGAGCCCACGCGAGGAACGCCAACCCGGACCTGGATGCCGGCTCAAGGCCGGCATGACGGGTTCTAGCGCGTCTCCGCCAGGGCGACCAGCGACCCCGTGTTCTGCGACGCTTGTTCGTAGAGGTCCATCAGCGCCGCCGCCAGCGCATGCGGCTCGTGGTGATGGGGTGCCGCCGGATCCACCACGTCGGCCAGCACCGCCTGCACCCCCGCGTCCAGCAACTCGACCTGGGTGGCCGGGTCGCAGGTGACGAGCCGGGTGTCGCTGCCCTCGGGTAGCTCCACCAGCGTGTTGCTATTGCCCAGCATGTATTGGAAGAGATCCGGCCCGACGTGCCGGGTGCAGCAGTAGACGTGCTCCGCGGGACCGAAGTCGTCGGTTTCGCCCAGCTCGGTGGCGACGTTGCACACATAGACCTTCACGGCGCGCGAGGCGCGGATCGCGGTGGCCAAGCGCCCAACGAGCAGATTCGGAATCACGCTGGTGAACACGCTGCCCGGACCCAGCACGATCATGTCCGCCGCCAGGATTTCCTGAACGGCTGCCGCATTGGCCGCCACGTGCCGCGGCTCGATGAAGACCCGGGAGATCGGCTGGCCGGACGACCGCAGCTTTGACTCGCCGCGCACGATTCGCCCGTCCGCCAGCTCACCGGCCAGCCGGATGTCCGAGTGGGTGGACGGCAGGATGCGCCCGCGCACCCGCAGCACGTCGCTCAGCGCGCGCACGCCCTGCTCGAAATTGCCGTCCTTGAGCTCGGTGGTCGCGGCGATCAGCAGATTGCCCAAGCTGTGTCCCTGGAGCCCGCCGCCGCGACTGAAGCGATAGTTCATCACCTCGTTCATCAGCGATTCGGAATCGGCCAGCGCCGCCAGGCACTGGCGCACGTCGCCGGGCGGGGCCAGGCCAAACTCGTCCCGCAGCCGCCCCGAGCTGCCGCCGTCGTCCGCCACCGTCACCACGGCGGTGATGTTGTTGGTGTGCTCCTTGAGCCCCCGCAGCAGCACGCCCAGGCCGGTGCCGCCACCGATGGCCACTATGCGCGGTCCGCGCTGCAGCCGGCGGCTCTGGTAGAGCGTCTCGGCGATGTTGTCGTCGGGGCTCACGACCACCGACAGCACCGTGCGCCCAAGCAGGAACGCGCCGGCGACCACCCCCGTCAGCCCCAAGCCGCCCACGACCAGTGAGCGGAACGGGTGCTCGATGAACTGCAGGGTCATGAAATAGACCACCGAGCCGGCAGGCCCGGGCACGTCGATGGTGCGGTAGACGTAGGCCAGAAACATGGCCAGCGCCAGCGCCAGGATGACCGTGCCCGCGAAGATGAGGAGGATGTAGCGCTTGACGCCGATGCCGAGAGTTAACCAACGTCGCGAGCGCATGCCGGATCAATCCTCAAGCCAGAGCCCAAGCTCCGCCATCGCCGCGACGCTGGGGCTCGGCGGCGCAGAGCGCCTTGATGGGCCGCGAACCCATTATACGCCTCGATTAATCTAGCTGCTCCCAGAGCGGCGCGGACCGTTGGGCGGGTTACTCCGAGAAGCGCCGATCGGCGTCGCGCTGTGGGTGCGCGCCGCGCGGACCCGTCTGTTACCTAATCCCTGATCAACCGAACGCTGGAGCGGCGCTTGGCGCGAGGCTTAACCGGAGGCGTGAGCGTCAACCGTCCTCGCAGAACGGCAGCCCGACCGAATCGAGGTCATGGTCCTCGACATCGCGCAACCCCTCGGGGACGCACCCCGTGAGTTGGTTGCTTCCCGCGAGCCGAATCTCTTCCAGGTACTCCAGACGGCCCAGCTCGGGTGGGATATTCCCGGTCAGCTGGTTGTTTCGCAGACCCAGAAACTCCAGGTAGGCGAGGTTGCCCAGCGCCGGCGGAATCGCGCCGCTGAGCTGGTTGTCGTGGAGGCCCAGCCATTCCAGGTTGGCGAGGTTCCCCAACTCGGCGGGGATCGTTCCGGTGAGTTGGTTGTCCTGGAGCGCCAGCTCGGTCAGGTTGGCCAGGCGGCCCAACTCGGCCGGGATCGCGCCGCTCAACCGGTTGCCGCCGAGCGCCAGCACGGTCAACCTGGTGAGACGCGCCAGCTCCGGCGGGACCTCACCGGCAAACCGGTTATCCCCGAGCCTGAGCACGGTGATATTCGGCAGGCGCAACACCACCCGCGGGACTTCGCCGCTCAACTGGTTATTCTCCAGGTCCAGCACGATGAGGTTCTTCAGCCTGGCGAACTCCGGCGGAATCTCACCGCTCAACTGGTTGTCCTGCAACCTCAGCCGCCGCAGATAAGGGGGGCTTCCCAGGTCGGGCGGGATCGCCCCCTGCAACTGGTTGTCGTTGAGCGCCAGTTCGGACAACTCGGCGAGGCGGCCCAGCTCGGCCGGGATCGCGCCGCTCAACCGGTTGCCGCCGAGCGCCAAGATCTGCAGGTTGGCGAGACCTCCCAGCTCGGGGGGAATCGTCCCGCCGAGCTGGTTGCGAGTGAGCGACAGCCACTGCAGGTTCGTGAGGCCGCCAAGCTCCGGCGGAATCGGTCCCTGCAACTGGTTGTCAGCGAGCCCCAGCCACTTGAGGTTCGGGAGATCCCCCAGCGCGGGTGGGATCGTTCCCTGCAACTGGTTGTCGGCAAGCAATAGGGCTTCCAGGTTGGCGAGACTTCCCAGCTCAGCCGGTAGTTCGCCGCCCAGCCGGTTGTTGCCGAGCCACAGGAACGTCAGGTTGGCGAGGCGGCCCAATGCGGGCGGGATCGCGCCTTGCAGCCGGTTGCTGTGGAGGGCCAATGTCTCCAGGTTGGCGAGGCGGCCCAGCTCGGGGGGAATGCTCCCCCACAGTTGATTCTCGGAGAGCCGCAGCCGTTTCAGGTCGCCAAGGCGGCTCAATTCGCGCGGAATTGTTCCCCGCAGGTGGTTGTCGCTGAGGTCCAACAATTTGAGGTTGGCCAGGCTCTCCAGCTGGACCGGGATCACCCCGCGCAACCGGTTGTCGGCAAGCCGCAGCTCCGTGACCCGCCCGGACGGGTCCGTGGTGACGCCGTGCCAAGTGTCGAGCGGGTAGGGGCTCAGCCAGTTGAAGTCGTTCTTCCAGTTCGAGCCATCGGTCACCTGATACAGCGTGGCCAGCACCGTCCGGTCCGAGACTGGCCCCGGCGCCGGCAGCGTGAACAACGGCAACCCCGCCAGCTCGTCTTCCGTGACGGGGGTCTTTGCCGCGTCCGGAATGATCACGTTGCTCAGCCGCTTCACCTTGTCCGGCACGTTCTGCAGGTTCACCCGCCCCACGGTGGTTCCCGGCGCGGGCACGTTCCAGATCACAAATACCGTCCGCTGCGTCCGCAGGAGCTGCAGGCCCTGGGGGTGGCCATCGACCTCCCGCTCCTCGTAGTTGATCGGCAGCCCGTAGAGATTGAGCCAGTCGGGCTCGCTGAGGAACCGCTCCTTGATCGCCGCGTTCTGCTCCAACAGCGCCAGGTGGTTCTGCGTGACGGTGGCGAAGTCTGCGCCCCAGTCCGCTTCCAGCACCTGGTGGGGCGGCACGTTGGGCAGCGCGACGCCGGGGTAGCGGTTGGCCAGCGCGTCGAGGGTGTTGTAGTAGTTCATGCGACGCTTGCCGGAGTCCCATTGCAGGATGACCTTCTGGAAAGCCTGGAGGGTGAAGGGGCCGTAGACCCAGCGCTGGCTGATGGGATAGCCGACGGCCTGGAGGTCGCGCTCAAGGACGAAGTCCCACAGCGGTACGCCATCGCCATTGGTCACGGCATAGCCGTCGTCCGGATCCGGCGTGTCCCCACCGGTGATGGTAAAGAGGCAGCCGTCGTCGAGCGCGATGCCCTCGCAGTCGAGTGCGCCTGCTGATGGCCCGACGGCTAGGGCGGCCGCGGCGGCGATGGCAAACACCGCAAGCGCAACGCGCAGCCGACGCCACCAATCACGCGGGCGCAGCTGCGACATCCTTGGCCTCACTCACGAGCACGGATGGCGATTGGCATTGCCGTCAGTGGAGACGCCTGCGCCATGCGCCGCGCCCGATCCTGGGACCCTGCCAACACCCCGGTACTCATCAGTATGACCTACCCACTACTGACCGGCCAGCGTCCACTTGGGGCATCTCGGGTCTCTGGCACGGGAGGCCACCTACTGGACCGGCACACGTCTCTCACGGACGCGTACTATCCCGTGACATCAAACCTGCGGCGTGTCCCTTCGTGAGCCGATTCCCGCCCCCTGTTCCTCAGAACGCTGGCCCCGCGATCCGGCTGCTTGCGCTGGACCTGGACGGCACCATCGTCAGCGGCGAGCGCGGCGTCACCCCGCGGGTGCGGACGGCCATACGCCGCGCCCAAGCGCAGGGCACCGCGGTCACCATCGCCACCGGACGCATGTTTCGCTCGGCGCGCCGCTTCGCGAAGCAGCTCGATATCACCGCGCCGATCATTTGCTACCAGGGAGCGCTGGTGCGCGACCCCGTCACCGGCAAAACACTGCACGCGACCACGATGCCCGTAGAACCCGGGCTTGCCGTCGTGGCCTTCGCCAAGGCTCGCGGCTGGCACATCAACGCCTATGTCGACGACGAGCTCTACATGGAGGCGGCCACCCCTGAAGGGCGCTTCTACGCCGAGACGTCCGACGTGCCGATCCGGCTGATTCCCGACCTTGGCGTTGCGGTCCACCAGGGCACCACCAAGCTCGTCATCGTGACCGACGAGGCTGACGTGCCGGCGATCGTGAATGAACTCGACGCGCGGTTCGGCTCCGTGCTCGCCATCACCCGCTCGCACCCGCGCTTTGCGGAGGCGATTGGGCAGGACGTCGGCAAGGGCCAGGCGTTGCACCGGCTCGCGCAGGCCCTGGACGTTCCCCCGGAAGCGACGATGGCGATCGGCGACAACCTCAACGACCTCGATCTCGTCACCGCGGCCGGCGTCGGCGTCGCCATGGGTGACGGCGATCCGCGCGTGCGCGCCGCCGCCGACTGGGTCACGGGCACCTATGCCGACGACGGCGCGGCGCTGGCCATCGAGCGGTTCGTGCTGGGTGAGGACACCGGCGCGTGAGCCGATCCGCGCAACCCACCGACGCGGCCATCGACCGCTGCGCCCGCGTCATCGCCGGCGGCGGTGTCGCGGTGATCCCCACCGACACGCTCTACGGCCTGGCGGCCAGCATCACCAACCCTGAAGCGGTCGCGCGCGTGGCCGCTATCAAGGGCCGTGCGCTGGGTACGGGCATGCCCGTGCTCCTGGCCTCATCCGAGCAGGTGGCGGTGGTTGGCGCCGCTGCCCCCTATCTGGAAGAGCTTGGCGCCGCCTTCTGGCCGGGCGGCGTGACCCTGGTGATCCCAGCCCGGCCCGAGATCGACCCGCACATCACCGACGCGCGCGGCACGGTTGCGGTGCGCGTGCCCGGCATGGCGGCCACGCGCGAGGTCTGCCGGCGCGCGGGCGCTCCAATCACCGGCACCAGCGCCAACCGGCACGGGGATCCACCGCCGACCACCGCCGCCGTGGCCCGCAAGGCGCTTGGCGAAACGGTGGACACGCTGCTCGACGGCGGACCGGTTGGCGGCACGGCTTCCACCATCGTCGACCTCACCGGCGACCGCCCGCGCATCCTCCGCGCCGGCGCCGTCACGTGGGACGACCTGCGCCGCATCGCCCCCACCATCGTCGACGCGCCGGGCGGCTCGCCATGATGGCCGGGATGTCGAACCTTCCCGCGGTCGCAAGGCGTTTAACTCGGGCATTGCCCGCGATCAGCCCGCGTACCCGCGCCCGGGTGTTGGCGGGCCTTCTGGCCTTCCATCTCGCGCTGGTGCTGATGTATTTGCTCTATCGGATCGGCTGGGGCTGGCTGCTGCCCGTCGACTGGTTTCGACATCTTGACGCCGGCCACGAGCTCGGCACGGCTGATCGGTATTCGGGAGTGCTGTTCTGCGTGGTAGCCGCGTTGGCGGCGGCGCAAGCGCTCAGGCCGCCCTCTCCCCGCAGCGGCCCGCGGTGGCTCTGGGTCATCGGCTGGCTGAGCGCGGGATTCCTCATAGCGCTGGTTGCGATCGAGGAACTCCACTGGCGGGTGGACGCTAAATCGATCGTCGGACCGGCCCTGGGGCTCATGGAGCTACCGGATCAGTTCCGCTGGATGCTCGTGGCGGCGCCGGTTGCCGTATTGCTGGCAGCGTTGAGCGGCTGGGTCCTTTGGGCCGCCGTGCGCGGCCACCCGGCGCGCGCGCTGCTCGTGGCGCTGGTGGCTGCGCTATCGCTCGGTTCGTTGATCCAGGACGCGATCGACGACATGCTGATCTATCCCCTCCTTGTCAATTGGCTGGGATTCCCGCAGGTGCCGGTGGGGGTGCCGGGCGGGCTGCCGGTGGGGCTGCCGCTGGCATTCGAGGAAGGCGCGGAGGTGTTGGCCGCCGCAGCCCTTGGGGCCATGTTTCTCGAGATGTTGGCGGCGCGGCCAGACGCTCTCCCCATCGCCCCAGGGAGCCGGCGCCGTCAGCTAGCTGCGCTTGGGATGGCAGTCGGACTTCTGGCGATCATCACCGTGCCGCTGTTGACCCACCGCCTCCACAAAGGCGACGGTTGGGAAACGGTCGCCCCGTGGTCGTATACGGGCCCCCTCACAGCGGTCGAGCAGCGGTTCCGGGCACGCCAGGACAACTTCAGGCGCATCGACGTGTGGGCCTATGTCCACGGCGGTCCGCCGGGTGCGCCGGCTGAGATCTTCGCCCGTCTGACACCCGAAGGCTCGGAACGCCCCATCCGCGAGAGCCGGGCCCAAGTCGACGGCGCTCGGTACCGCAATGACACGGTGTCCTTTGACTTCGTACCCATCCCGGACAGCAGCGGGAAGGTCTATCACCTAACCGTCGGCGTCCTCAGTGGCCCAAAACCATTCGTATACCTTGGCCTGACCAGCGGAGACGCGATCCCCGAAGGTCCCGCGTTGGTCAGCGGCTCGGCGACTCCCTTCGCCGACGACTTGGCCATGCGGACGGCCTGGACCGGTCGATTCATCGATGGACTCTATCCACAGGACCCACGGTACTGGGGACTCATCGGCGAAGTGATTCTCCACATATTCCTGTGGGTGCTCCTGGTCGTGGTCACGTGGTCCGGGCTGTCGGGACGCCGGCCGCGATTCTGGCAACGTTTCGTCTGGCCCTCGGTCCTCACAAGCGCCCTCGTCACGGCTTGCATCCTCGGCGTCACCCTGGCGGTCCTCGCGGTCCGATTGCCAGCGCAACTCGCCTGACCTATGCGCTGCGGAGCACCGTCCGTAGCGTTAGCCGACCCGGACGACCCCGAGCCACGACCCGAACCGCGCGCACGGCCTTGTGCAGGGCGGCCAGCGCGCCGGCGGCCACGCCCCCCTCGCCGCGATCCCGGGGAAGGGCGGTTCGCGACCCGCCCCACGCGAGGGTCCCCCGCCGCGGTTCGAATCGCCGGCCACGAATGTGGCCGAGGTTGTTCGGGCCCGGTGCCTAGGTGGAGATGGCTGAAGCGTTGGCGGCGGAAAAGGCTGGGCGGTGCCGTGGCATTCCGCGGAGGCGGGACGACCGCTGCGGCCCCTGTGGCGGCCGATCTGGACCTTGCGTGATCGCTCGGTCGGCTTTCCAAGGTTTACGGATAAAGCGGCGGCCGAGTCCCCGCACAATCTCCCGCCACTTCTGTTCCTCATCTGGTGTGACGAAGGTCACGGCCTCGCCGGAGCGGCCCATGCGACCGGTTCGTCCGACCCTGTGGGTGAAGAGTTTCCCGGATTCCGGCAGGTCAAAGTTGATGACCTGGTCAATACCTTGGATGTCCAACCCTCGGGCGGCAACGTTCGTTGCCACAAGCACCGGCGTGGTGCCAGACCGGAAGTCCGCCATCATGCGCTCGCGTGCGCGTTGACTGAGATTGCCTTGCAGCGCGCCGGCGGGATAGCCCAACGCCGCGAGCTGTTTGGCCAGCTTCTTCACACCATGCTTGGTCCGTCCAAAAACGATGACCGGCGCATCATTGCGATCATCGAGCAGGGTCTGGAGCGCGCCCAATTTGTCGTGCTTTTTGATGGAGTAGATCAGGTGCTCGACGCTGGGCGGCGCATGCAAATTCGCGTCCACCTGAACCGTCACCGGATTGCGCAAGTGCTTAGTGGCCGTCTTCGCCACCCACCCGGGCATCGTCGCCGAGAAAAGTACGGTCTGGCGGCTGGCAGGCGTCCGGCCGAGGATGGCCTCAACGTCACGGGCGAACCCCATATCCAACATTTCATCCGCTTCATCCAAGACCAGGACCCGCACGCCTCGCAGATCGAGCGTGCCCTGCCGGAGGTGGTCAAGCGTGCGGCCCGGCGTGCCAATGATGATCTGGGCGCCGCGTTTCAGTGCCGTGTATTCCGGCCGCAACGACCGGCCGCCGTAAAGCAATGTGACGCGCAGCCCCTGTGGCGAGGCCAAGGCCTCAACGACGCCAGCCACCTGTATGGCCAGCTCGCGCGTGGGCACGAGCACGAGGGCCTGGACCCGGCGGACCGACGGGTCGCAGCGTTCGGCAATGGGCACCGCGAAGGCCAGGGTCTTCCCGGACCCGGTGCGCGCCTGCCCGATCAAGTCACACCCCGTCAGGAACTGCGGGATGGTCTCTTCCTGAATGGGTGTGGGCGCCGAGATGCCCATGCGCGTGAGGGCGGCTCGGCTGGCCGCGCTTAGGGCAATCCCTGGAAACGCCGATGAGACGTCGGGAGCGTCGGCAGCTGAGGGAGCACTCGTTGGGCGCGGCTCCGAATCACGCGCCCTTGGCGCGGCGGAAGAGCCGTTGCGCCGAGCGGTGAAGCACGGTGGACAGTACACAGGCCGGTCCGGCCGTGGTCGGAATGGGACGGTGGTCGACGTCTCGCAGTCAGCGCAGACGGCCGGATGGCCGCCTGAACGGCGGGGACGACGTGACCTGGTCGGTCGAGATTCAAAAGACATACAGACATGAACTCCATGGGCGATGCAGGGTGAGAACGGCGATTCAGCGCGGGGCGAAGAGACAAACGGACAGGAGTTGTACGAGGGGGTAGTCCGCCGCCGGGTGAATCCCAAATGCGCCGATTGTGGCGCCTGTATGCACCCTAACAGATCGCCGAGGTGTCATGGGCAGGACCCCGATTCACTCAACATCGGGCGATGGCGAGCGCGCACGGCGTGCAGAGAGGGCGCAGCCCCATGTTGATTGCCGCATCGCGCCCGCCATCGTCGATTTCGTCGGCCGCTGCGCTAGCCGGTCCGGAGTACCCCCAACCAGGACCCGTGCCGACTGCGCACGGCCTTGTCCAGGGCGGCCAGCGCGCCGGCGGCCACGGCCACGCCGCCCGCGCCGAGCAGCTGCGTCCCGAGTTCGAAGATCTCGGGGCTTTGGACGGCGGCCACCGCTCCGGGCACGCCGCCCGCCACCAACGCGGCGCCCACGACGCGCACGAAGCGCCGCAGTACACCCAGCTTCACGCTGTAGGTCGTCGTCATTGCTTGTCCCTTCATCCAACTGCCTCCATCACTTGCCCCGCAAGAGGTGCGGGGACATGCCTCAACCGGCCCGCCCGCCGAAACTCCGCGGCGGGTGGGCGTTCTCAATTGCTCTACCCCGGTCGGCGAGACTGGTCCGGACGCGCCATGGGGTCGTGATAGAACCGCTCGGCGGTCATGACGCGTCGCCAGTCCTGCGGTCGGAACGCGGCTTCACCGGCCCGACGCGCTGCCTGAATCACCTCGCCGAGATGCCCCAGCGCCGCCAGCTTGCGGCTGTGGTTGGCGTCGCGGTCGCGGCGCAGTGCCTCAAGCTCCGCTGTGCTTGCCATATCAAGGCCCTCCAAGATCGTGTCGGCGTACCGGTAGCCCCGATCCCGCGCGTCGCCAGTCGAGCCGCCGCCGCCGTGGAAGTCCGCCAGCGCCTCGCGGTAGTCGCCGCCGCGGTTATCCAGATGCCCCGCCATCAGCCGCGTCACGTAGTCCAGCGCCGCGAACGGATCGAACGTGCGCCCGCGCATCGACGGATGCCGGCGTGGGTCGATCTGCGCCAGGCCCTCGGTCCCTGTGCGGCCAACCGCCAGCGGATTCCAGCCGCTCGCCACGGCGATCTGCCGCCGGAGCACCGCCGGGTCATAGCCCACCTCCCGCGCGTACGTATCCGCATACAGGCGCAGCGGGTCGACCCGCGCCCCGCGCACGCGAAAGGTCGTTGGGTCGACGACGCCCTGGGGCGACGCGTCCAGGTGCACGTGGTGCCCCGTGCTGTTCCCCGTCGAGTCGCACAGCCCAAGCGTTTGGCCGGCCGCCACGCGCTCACCCACACGGACGATTGGCGGCTCGTCGAAGTGCAGCAAGCGCCATAGCACGCCCGCGTCATCGCGCAGCGCCACGGCGTTGCCATAGGGAAACCCGTCCCGCATCGACGGCGCCCGCGAGCTCGGGCGGTCCGTCGTCCAGACCGCGGCAATCGTCCCCGGCGCCGGCGCCTTGACCGGTCGGCGATGCACCGACGTGCGTTGCAGCGCCACGTCGAGACCGCCGTGGCGGTAGCTTCCGCGGTCCAGATCGAACACCGAGGTCACGCGGATGGTGCCGTCGAGCGGCGGCAGATAGGCCATTAGGTCCGGTTCCCGGTCATCGCAGCACCAGGGCCAGCACGCCGCCGCCCACGCTGGTCAGGGTCAAGCCCACCAGCCCGTAGATCACGCTGCGGATGGGCCGAAACTCCGCCCGCGTCACGTAGGTCGCGCGCGCCTCGGCCTTGTGCACCGCCAGGTCCGACCGCAGCTGCGCCACCTCGCGCAGGATCGATGCCGTGCGCTCATCGATGCGGGCCAGCAGCCGGCCATTGCCGTTGGGACTCAATCGTCCGCCGCTCGTCACGCCCACACCCGCCGAAAGTCGGCGTCGGCCTCGGCCATCCGCCCCCGGCCGTCGGCCAGGGCTTCCTCGCGCCAATGGCCGTCGCCGTTGGCATCCACGAACCAGGCCAGGCCCTCCAGGCGCCGCCCGAACACCGCGCAGGCGTAGGCGAAGGCGTTGGGCAGCAGGCCCGCGGGATAGGCCGCGGAGGAGGGCGCGTCGGTGCGCGCGTTGTACTCCGCGACGATCACGGGCTGGCGCGCCAGCCCGACGGCGCGCAGGGCTTCGTCCCAGGTCTCCAAGACGTTGGATCCCCAGCGCCGCCCCAGCCGGTCGCGTGGATCGCGCCACGGTTCGTGCCGTCCGCCGTGGGCCCCGCCATCGGGTCCCGTGCGCGCGTAGGCGTGCAGCGCCACGCCCTGGAAGCGCCGCGACCACGTATCCCGCGCGGCGTCCCGGCACCGCTCCCAGAGCTCGGCGCTATAGCGCGCCCACGGCGACTGCTCGACCTCGGCGATGGGCCGCCCGCCGCGCGGCGCGAACGGCCCCGTCGGCGTGACGAAGAAGCGGCAGCGGGACGCGGCGTGTGTCTGCCACACCTGCAAGGCGTTCCAGGGATTGCCGGTCTCGGTGCCGGCGCCGTTGAACACCCGGGCCATCCAGGCGGGACTCACGCTGGGGTCATCGCCCTCGGAGCGCCGCCAGTTGGGTTCGTTGCCAATCGTCACGTCGATGCCGCCAAAGTGTGGCGCCAGTTCCTCCAGCCCGTGGAGAAATGCGTCCAACTCCTCGTCGGTCCTTGGCTGATCGACTCCGACGCGATACTTGACCTTGAGCAGCACACGATGGCCGGCGTCGCGCAGCACTCGACAGCGATCGGCCATTTCCTGCCAATGCCGCCGCCGGTCGCCCGTGGGGTGGGTATACACGTGCTCCACGAAAAGCGTCGGTACGGGATAGCCCGGCGTCCGCGCCGGATTCCAGAAGTGCACACCCAGAAGCGGCGCGGTGTCGGGCATCAGGCCCCCGCCCCGATGGCGAGCCACGCAAAGCCGTTCCACGAGTTGTTCGCAGCGGAGGCGATGTTCGCTTCAGCCGTAAACCCGGTGGTGCTGATATCTGTCGCGAACCAGCGGGGTTCCCGGCGTTGGCCGCCGAACACGGCGATGGGGTCGTCGCTCGGCTCGGCGCCGCTACCAGAAACCGCCCCAAGCCCCGTTACAAACACGATGGGGGCTGACGCGAACGCCTGCGCGAACGTCACGGTCTTGGTCCGGCGATTGCCGCCGCCAGCAGCGGAGACATAGCCCCAGCCCACCTCGGCGCGATGGGTCGACACGTTCGCGTCGTTCCGTCCGGCGCCGTCCTGGACGTTGGTCAGCGCGACGCCGCCGACGTTGGGCGCCAGCTTCGCCGCCGTCACGGCAGCGTCGGCCAGCTTGTCTGCCGTCACCGCCGTGTCGGCGAGGCTGTCCGTGACAACCGCGCCCGGAGCCAGCTTGGGCCGCGTGACGGCCGCATCGGCGATTGCATCGGTGGCCAGCGGCGGGCCTTGGCCCGTCGTGCCGTCATGCCGATGCCCGGCGGCGGCGTCAAAGACCGCGTCGACCGCATCCGTGTTGGCGTTGACGACCCCAACGTCATACCGCTCCGTGGGCAGCGGCTTGGTGAGATTGAGATTTAGCGTCGTCGTTGGCATCCGTCCTCCTTAGAGCGTGGCGGTTTGGCCGTGGGTATAGGCCGCCAGGTGGTCGTGGCGGTAAGCGGCGAGTCGGCGGTGCCGGCCATGGGCGGCGGTCGGCCGGTATTCCGTCGCGGAGATGTGCATGGCCCACGTCAATGGTCGGCCCGCCGCGCGGACCTCGGCCTCGCGCACCAGCACTTCCAGCGCCTCGCCGTCGGGGGTGGCGAGCACGACCGGGAGCTCCGAGGCCGCCGCGGCCATGAGCGCGCGCTTGATGTCACGCGCGGTCTTGCGGTCCCGGCCGCCATCCCGCAGCGGGAGCTGGTCGGCGAGCCGCACATGGAAGTCGAACACCCGCCGGAAGCCGGTGCGCGCCGCGTAGGCCAGCGTGACCGCCCGAATCACCGGCGTTTCGCGGTCGCTCTGCGACGTGAGACGCAGACGCAGGTCGATCGACGCGCCGGCCACCGCGGAGCCGAAATCCACCCGCTGGCCGGAGGCGGTGGCGAAGCGACCCAGCGGCTCATATGCGCCGGCGCCGTCGAGCCGATAGGCGGCGTCGACATAGGCCTGCGGACCCAGCCGCGCGCCGTCGAGCCCCAGTCCCAGGAACGCGGTGCGCCGGGCCGCGGGGCTGCCGTGGAAGCGCCCCAGCCGCAGGTCGCCCGACGCGGCGAAGCGGCATTGCGCGTCGTGCAGCGGATTGGCAGTGTGCCGTGGCAGGATGATCGTGCCGATGTCGCCGTCCAGCCCGAAGTGCAGCCGCGGGTTCCGCCCGGGAAGATCCGAGACCCACATGTAGCGGCATTCGCGCCCGCCCAGGTCTGCCAGCGGATGCCAGGCGCCGCGCTCGGCGTCGTAGCACATCAGGTACGTGATGCCCTGGTCGCTGCGCAGTGCGGCGTACAAGAAGTACGCGTCGCCCGCGCAGGCCGTGATGCGGCCGCGCACCGGCGAGTCGTTGTCCACCAGCGTCTCGGGGCCAACCGGCGCGAGCGTGCCGGGAGCGAATCGACTGAGGCCGTCCGCCAGCGGCAGCCAAAGGGCCCCGCGCCACACGGCGGCGCCCCGGCCGTTGTCCGGACCGCGCGGCCCCGCCGGACGTCGCCACGGCTCTTCGAGTGAGGCCTCACCGGATGGTCCAACGCGAAACAGCCCGTCGGTCGTGACCGCGTAGGGCGTGTCGCCCAGCGACAGGAGGTTCGTTACCGGCTGAGCGCTGTCGCCGATGCGCACGCCCGGCGCCCACGTCGCGGCGGGTCCGCCGTCCGCCGAGCGCGAAAGCCGCGGCGTGCCGCCCTCGGACGACGACCGCAGCAGCTCACGCCCAACCACCAGGAACCCGTCGGCCTTGCGCGGCTGGCGCACGTCGATGGTGTGCAGCCGCGCACCGGAATCCAGCGCGGCGGTCACCGACACCCGCAGCCAGAAGGCTTGGATGCCCGCAGCACGCGACGGACGCCACGACGACGGATCCGCGAATACGGCCTCGCCGGCGCGCGCCAGCGTCGCGGAATCGACACTTGTGCTGTCGAACAAATCGCTCACGGACCCCCACGCGGTGCCCGTCCAGAACTCGGCGGTTAGCGCCGCGGCTCGCCGGTTGATGTTGTGGCGCGGGTCCAGCCACAGGCCCACGAACGGCGTGTCGGCCCCCACCAGCAGCCAAGCGCCGCTGTCGGCCGTGCCGCTCAGGCGAACCTCGGCCGACGCCGTCTGGTCGGTGTAGGTCAAGCCGCCGTCGGCCGTCGCCAGCACGGTGGCGGGCGCGGTCAACTCACCCGGATGCGACGTCCAGGCGTCCCCGTCGAACGTCCAATACGGACCGTCACCGGCCCCACCGCCGACCGCCACGAACGCGTGGGGCGCTGCCGCCACGCCCTGGAACACGGCCGCCGAGCGGGCTTCGACGCCAGCCTCGAAGCGGTGCGCGAGCGTCCAGCGATCGCCGTCGGTCGACTGGTAGACCGCCGATCCGATCAGCGCGTAGTGGACGCCGTTGAGCTCGAAGTGTCCGCCCACCGTGCCGCTCGCACCGGTGTGCGTCACGGTCACGGCAGGTGGAAGCGTGATCTGGCCGGGAAAGCGCGCGTCGACAAAGCCGTGGGCGTATTGCCGCCCGCCCTCCGTGGGCGCGGTGCTCGCGCCGTACCCGCCCGTCAGGTCGCCGGTGGTCCAGGCGGCCTCATGCTCGGGCGGAAACTGGGCGTAGGCGCGGGCCGGTGCCGAGATCGGCGGCGGCAGGGATTCCAAGCGACGCTCGCGCCACGCCAACCCGCCGTCGTCGGCCAGCATCAGACCCGTCCCATGCAGCACGCAGTCATAGGGGAAGGGAGATCGCCGTGATCCGGGCATCTACAGCCGCTCCCCAAGTTGGACCCGGCGCACGGCCCGAGGCTGGTAGATCCGCGAGAGCCGCTGAAACTCGTGCGCGGCCTCCTGCTGCAGCGCGGCGTAGCGCTCCACGTCGGCCGCCGGGGCATCCCGGCGCAAGCGCCGATAGGCGTGCGCCAGCGCCCCCGCCACCACCCAGTCCGACGGGACATCCGTGATGCTCTGGTCGGTGGCCAGGGCGTCGTAGGGACGCAGGGCCTCGACGACGAGCATGCCGCCGAGCGCTTGCCCAACCTCGAGCCGAAACGGCGAGCCGTGCCCGACCGGACTGCGCGTGAGCCGCCACCAGTCCACCGCGCGCAGGTGCTCGCCGCGCGGCGGGCCGCCGCGTTGCTCCCACACCTCCACGACCTGCTGCTGCCGGGTGACCCAGGACGGCAGGGGGAACTGCCGCTGGTCATGCGTGGCCAGCGCCACGCGGTCCCAGGTGGTCGCGGCGTCCGCCTCCACCCCGCCCAGCCGGACCTGGACCGCCGAGCACCCAGCGGGAACCGTGGTGCGCAACCGCACAACCTGCCAGCCAGGGCCCGCGGTGGTGGTGGACGCCAGCACGGCGTCCGTCGCAACGCTATGGACCGCGCACTCAGCGGTCCCGGCGCCGGCCGCCACGGCGGCCTCGAGCGAAAGTTGCTGGCCTTCGGCGACCGGCACCGGCGCCGAACGCGCGTGCCCATGCGGGGCACGGTTGGCCACCGCGAGCGCTCGGGCGCCCGCCGCGAGGCTCTGGCCGCCGTCCACCTTGCGCACCGCGGCGCCGATGGCCTCCCAGACCGCGGTGCCCGCAGCCTCCATGTCGCCGTCGGCGACCAACGTGAGTGGGCTCAGCGTCCGGTGCCAGCAGCGCGCCAGCGTGTCATCGATGGCCTGGTGCAGCTCCGCCGGCGAAAGCAGACGCAGCAGTTCGTACTCCGAAGTCCCGTCGATGGAATTCGCAAAGGGTCGATTCACCGTCACCGACCCCGACGCTGGGTCGTAGGCCGTCACGCGCCGCACCGCGCCGGCGTTGGCGCCCGCGGTGATGTGCAGCCAGCTGCCGGTCCACAGTTCGTCGGCGGCTCCGGCATCCTGAAGCTGGTCCGGGTCGGCCAGCGCCACCGTGGACCCGCCGGCAGCCCGGCCCACAGCCGTGCGCATCATCCGCGCGGCAACGGCCTGCCGCAGCGCCGCTCGCGTGACGCTCACGAATACCCGCCCATCAGGCGTCGCGCCATTGCGGCCGCTGCGCGTCGAGTCGCTCGCTGAAGGCGCTGCCGCGGTCCGCCAGGCGCCGCCGCTGCCGTTCGAGCACCGCCTCGGCCGCTTCGGCGGCCTCGCTCGCGTCGGGGGTCACCACCACCACCGGCGACTGCGGCGTCGCGCCTCGAAACCGGTGCACCAGCCGCGCCCGACGCTCTCGTGGAATCCAGATGATCGGACCAGACATTCACACGTCCCTTCATCTCCGGCGCCGTCCAGCGCCGGTCGTTGTCATGCCTTGCCGCCCGGTGGGGGCGGCCGTAGCGGCCGCCCCCGTTGCGGACCGCGGCGGGATCGGGCCCGCCGGGTCGGGGCGGCTCGCGAACCGCCCCCAGACACCGCGCCGAATTCGTTGCATGCGATCTCGGCCGCGGCTCCCGTCGCCTAGCTGGTGGGCGCCGCGGCGTCGAAGTACATCTCCACGCCCCAAGCGTCCTGGTACTCGGCATAGCCGTAATCGGCCACGACGTTGAGCTCCCAGGCGCGCAGCGAGGCGTCGCGCTCACGCTCCACGGCCCAGTCCTTGAAGATCACCAGGGCCAGCGCCTCGCGCGAGAACACGCCGCCCTTGGCGTCGTCGTCGGCATCCACCGACAAATTGCCGGCTTGGAACAGATCGACCCCAAAGGCCCGCCCGACCCAGTGGTTTTCGAGCACCGTCTGCGAAATGCCGCTGGGCACCGGATAGGTGCCGACGGGCGCGAGGTCCGCCGCCAGGTCATGCGCCTGGTAGGGATGCAGCACCGCGTAGTAGGGCATGGGCGCCGGCTCGGCGGCCCCGTGCAGCCGCGACACCGCGGCGCGCAAGTGCCCCATGGTGATGGACTCGCCGGCTCCGCCCAACGACGTGCCGAAGCCGTCGAGGAGACCCAGCAGGTCCGCGTCGAGCTTCTTGGCCACGGCGTCGCCGAGCACGCGGCCAGCGGCGCGCGCCATGTCCTCCCGCGCCGTGCGCAGCGCCCGGTCGGTAATCACGATCTGCGCGCCAACCTCGGCCGGCGTGATCGTGACCTTGGTGGTCGCCAGCGTTTGCGGGTTCGTCATGTCCACGCCCTCGGTGAGGGCGCCCGCCGCGACGGTGCCGAACTTCGGAATCTCGAGCGTGTCGCCGGCGCCGCGGCTCACGCGGTAGGTGCGCACCAGCGGCTCCATCACCGTGCGATGCATCTGGGTCCGGCGCGCTTCGGCGATCACCGTGTCGACGACGTCCCCAATCGAGGCGCCCGTCGTAATCGCCATGGACTCTCCTTTCACGCCCCAAGCGGGCGTCGTGGGAGTGATGAAGGCTCGCCGCGCGGGTGCGGGAGACAACCCCGACGAAGCGGGGCGTCCCGAAGGCGGGGGCCGGGGCACCGGACCGGACTCCTGCCGGCGATGCCGCCAGCCCGCCGCCTTCCAGCCGCGCGGAAGCATGCGGCGCCCGTCGATCGGGACGCCGGCGCGCCGGCGCCGGTCCGCACGGGCGTCCATCCGCCTTCTGAGGCGCGTCCGCCGCCTGCGGGCCGGCCCGGCCGCACCGGGCGTCGACCGTGGCGCACACCCACGGGACCCACCCGCGCGGCTCCGGGTCCGGAGCCCCTGGGCGAATCCCCGTGCGTGCTTACATGAGGAACTCTACATTACTTTAGTAACGTATGCAAGTGGAGTACATACTGCGGTGGACCCAGTGCGCGAGCTCGTACCGGTGGCGCACGGTCCGGTGGCCCACGCTGCGCGCAGCGTGGGAATGCGTGTAACGAGCCCGGAAGGACGGTTCGCGAACCGTCCCTACCCGAGGCGGCCGCGAGCAAGGGCGCGTGTCATCGGCCCGAGGACGTCGGTCGTCCCGGCAACGCGGCCGGCGAGAGATGCCGATATGATGCCGTTCCGATATGGATGACGACTGAGCCGCCATGCGGCAAGCGACGCTGCGTGAGGATTCCCGGCAAGGTGCACGACAAGCTGAAGACGGCGGCACGCAAGTGTCGCAACCTGATCGGAGAAATCGCGGCGCGCTCGACAGTTGCCGTCCGCCCTGGGGCCGGTGACGTGGCGGCGTTGCTGGAGCGGATTCGCCGCCGGCATGTGGCTGTCAGATCGCTCGATCTCAGTGAGGCAACACTGCGGAAGCTGCGCGACGACGGCCGTCCGTAGTCGTGCACGTCTTGGATCTAGCGGTCCGGCTTCTCGCGGGTGGCCGAGCCTGGGCAGGCCGCTAGCCAGCGGGTCTGTCGAGCACCGATGCAACCGCTGAACCTGCTCGTCATCATGTCCGACGAGCACAACGCGCGGGTGTTGGGCTGCGCCGGGCATCCGCTGGTGCAGACGCCGCACCTCGACGCCCTGGCGGCCCGCGGCACGCGCTTCACCAACGCCTCCTGCAACATCCCCATCTGCGTGCCGTCGCGGGCGAGCTTCCTCACCGGGCGCTATCGGCCACCAGGTTGGCGCCTGGGATAACGCCATGCCCTACACCGGCCACGCCGCGCCCAGCTGGGGCCACCGCCTGGTGGCTCGTGGCCGCCAGGCCACCACCGTCGGCAAGCTGCACTACCGCAACACGCGCGACGATATCGGCCTGCCGGACCAGCGCATTCCCATGCACGTGATGTATGAGCGCGGCGACGTGTTCGGCTCGATCCGCTGGGACATCCCGCCCGCGCGTCACCAGTTGGAGAACATCCATACGGCCGGCCCGGGCGACTCGGAGTATCTGCGCTATGACGCCGCAATCGGCAACGAGGCCTGCGCCTGGCTGCGGGATGAGGCCACGCAGCACACCGAGCCGTGGTGTCTTTTCGTCTCCTTCACGCTGCCACACTTTCCGCTGATCGCGCCCCCGGCCGATTTTGCGCACTACCCGCTGGACGAGGTGCCGCTGCCGATCCAGTGGCAGCCCGACGACTGGCCCGACCACCCGCACGTGTCGGCCTTCCGCGAGGCGCGGGTGCAAACCCGCGAGGAGTTCCCCGGCGAGGAGCCCACGCGCCGCGCGATCGCCGCCTACCTGGGCATGTGCACCTTCCTGGACCGGCAGATCGGGCGCGTGTTGGGCGCGCTGGACGCGTGCGGGCTGGCCGATCGAACGCGCGTCATCTACACCAGCGACCACGGCGAGACGCTGGGCGACTACGGGCTTTGGGGCAAGAGCGTGATGTACGACAGCGCCGTGGCCGTGCCGCTGATCCTGGCCGGACCCGACGTGCCAACGGGCGCGGTGCGCGACGTGAGCGTCTCGCTGGTCGACGCCTTTCCTACGATTTGCGAGGGCGTCGGCGTGCCGCTGGAATCCGCCGACGCGGATCTGCCCGGCACGTCGCTCTGGCCGTTAGTGCGCGGCGAAGGTCCAGCGTCGCGCACGACCTTCGCCGAGTATCACGCGAGCGGTTCGGTGTCGGGCGCGTTCATGCTGCGCGACGAGCGCTGGAAATATGTGCACTACCACGGCTTCGCGCCGCAGCTTTTCGACCTGGTGAACGACCCGGAGGAACGCCGCGACCTCGCGGACGATCCGGCATACGCCGCTCAACTGCGGCGGTTCGAGGCGCGGTTGCGTACGATCGTCGATCCCGAGGCAATCGAGGCCGAGGCCAAGGCGGCCCAGCGCCGGCTGGTGGAGCGCAGCGGCGGCGAGGCCGACGTCCGCGCCGCCGGCGCCCAGATCAACTTCACCCGCGCGCCGAAGCAGTTTTGGTAGACATCCGGCTGCGGCGGGCCCGTGATTGGGCGGCTTAGTCTAAGGGAATATCACGTTGGTCCAAGGGATTATTCCCTTGACCAGTGGGGTTCATCGCATTATGCTCGTATCGCAAGGGACTAGTCTATTGGCGATAGGCATGGAACTTACGTTAGCCGCGGATGTCGGCGATATCGACACCGATTCTCTGTTCCGGCGACTCTACGAGGTCCGCACCCTGATCCCTGGCGGCTTCGAGCCCTATTTCCGCGAGCGCGCGCGCTACTTGAGCACGCTCGCCTCGGCGAAGGTGGAGGGCAACCCCCTCGGCTACGAAGAGGCCCGGGTCGTGTTTTCGGGCGAGGCCGATCCGGTCCGTCCCGAGGAGCGCGAGCTGACGAACCTGCTGGACGCGTATGGGCTGATGGAGCAACTGGCGGCGGACGCCACGGTGGGGATCGACCAGGGACTGCTGCGCGCCATGAACTCGCTGATCCTCAAGGGCTTGCCGGATGAGATGTCAGGGCGCCGTGGGCAGTACCGCACGGGACCCAGCCTGATCGTGGACGCGGAGTCGCGCGAGATTCGCTACCGCCCGCCGCCACCGACTTGGGTCCCGGACCTGATGGACGAATTGGTGACCCACATCCAGCAATGGACGGCCGAGGAAAGCTACCCCCCGCCGATCATCGCGGCGCTGGCGCACGCTGGCCTGGTCTCGATCCACCCGTTCGAGGAGGGGAACGGCCGGACGGCCCGTCTCCTCGCCGACATGATCCTGCACCAGGCGGGATGGTCGGCCGAGGGCATGTTGGCGCTGAATGTGGTGATCTGGCGCGACCGCGATCGCTACTACCAGGCACTTCGCGACACGCACGGTCTGGACTTCCAAGCGGCGGTCGATGGGACGCCATTCGCCGGGTTCCACACCGACGCCCTGAGCACGGCCGCCACGAAGCTCGACGAGTTCGTCGTGGCTTTCAAGGGGCGTCAGGACGCGTGGCGGGACGAGTTCGGCACACGTCTGAACGAGCGGCAGACGCTGGGCCTGACCTACATCATCGACACGGGCTCCGTGTCCAGCTCCATGTACGCGCGCCTGATCGGCGCGTCCGCATCCTCGGCCTACGCGGACCTGACGCACATGGTCGAGTGCGGCGCGGCCGTGCGGACGGGCAAGGGACGCAACACGCGCTATGCGCTGCATCCGGACGTACAGGCGAAGCTGCAACGCGCAGCCGAACGGGTGGCACCCAAGGAGGGCGGCTAAGTACCCTCGTGCCGCGGTGTAGCGCAGGGCGACGCTCAGCGCGCTGGCACCGGACGCCATGAGACTGCTCGCTGTACCCTCAGCGGTCGATGCCATCTGCACGAGCACCGACGACGCGGCAGTGCCACTTGATATGACCCGCCGACTCGCCCCCATCGCCCAGAATCGGGCCCTGCGGCTGGCGGGCTGGACCGTATGGCTGCTGCTGCTGGGCGTAGTGGTCTTCTGGTGGGGCGGATATGTCGCGACCCACCTGTTCAGTCTGGCGTTCCCGGCACTGCTCCCGCCCTGGGACCCCACCCTGGGCCGGTTGGATGCGGACAACGAAGGCACGATTGCGAACACGGTGTCCGCCGCGACCTTTGCGTGCGTGACGCTGCTCGCGGTCGCCGCGGCCGTCGTCAACCGCCGCCGCTCGGCCGGTTGGATTGCCGTTGGCGGTTGGGCTGCGGTGGCCCTGACGACGGCGGCCTTGACCTTCGAGGAGCTTGCCGAGTTCAAAGAGCGGGGTCCGATCTCTCTCTTCGAGCAGGCGGGACGCGTGGGGCTTCCATGGCCCGTTCTGGTGAGTCCGCTGGTCGTCGTATTCGTGCTGGCGATGTGGATCTTCATCCGCAAGGGTCTAGACGTGCCGCCTGCCCGCGCGCCGCTGACGCTCGGAGTCGCTTGCTGGGTGTTTGCGCTCGCGCAGGAGGCGATCGGGCGGTGGATGCCCACCGGTGGAGCGGTGGCGCTGGGGTATGTGCTCGAAGAAACCGCGGAGTTCAGCGGAACCCTGCTGATTGGGCTGAGCGCGGCCATCGTGTTGCGAGAGGGCCATCCGCCGCCGTATCCCCTATTCGGCGGCCGCTGGCGCCGGTCGCTCGTTGGGTCGATCGCGGCGCTGGCCGTGCTTGGCGGCCTTGCGGTGGGTTTCCTCTTCCGCGCGCCGTTGGTGGAGGCGCTGGCGCCCTACACGCGCGCGGGCGCCTTCAGCGTAAGCCTCAGCCGGCAGGAAGCCGTGGTCCAGGAATTCCGCATGCCCGCCACACCGGTGCGGAGCGTTGGGCTGCTCCTGTCGAATTGTCAGCCAACCGGTCGTTCGGGAACGATCGCAGTTCGCGTCACCCCCCTCGAGGCGCCCGACCGTGTCCTTGCCGAGGGGTCGGTCCAGGTCCCCGTAGGTGACTGCCCGCGCTGGAAAGACATTGAGCTCCTGCCGCCACTCACCGCCGCCGAGGGCCGGCTGCTGGCCCTGCAGGTAGCGGCTGACGTTGAGCCCGGCGCCGAGCTTCGCGTTGGCGCGACGAAAGGCGATCGCTATGCGGATGGCCGGCTCTGGGTCAACGGCGCGTTGGCCTGGCCGGATCAGAACCTGGAGTTTGTCGCCTACAGCGCGCCCGAGCCGACCCTGAGCAAGCTGGTCGCGATATGGCGGCTTCTCACCACCGATCCGCGCTGGCTGCTGCTGGCGGCGGACGCCGCCGTCGCGCTGACCATGATCATCTTTATTCCAGTCCTCCTCGTGGTGAGCCTCCGCCCGTTGCGGCCCATCGCTGCTCGTTCCTCAACGCATCAGCCAGCGTGAATAGCCGTGGCCGGATCCGATGGGGCACGTCCACAGGGCTCATGGGCAGTTCTCGCTTCCATCTCAGCGCTTGGCTCCGCCGAGATGGAGCGGCGGGTGGCGTCGTCTCGCCGGCTTCGGTGCGCCGCCCGCTGTAGGCTCAGCAGTGCGTGCCATCCGCCCGAGCGCCCAAGACGCGCCAGTGCCGCCTGACATGAGCCGACCAACCGCCCGATGACCCGAGGCTCTGCCTGGCGGCTGGTGGGTTGCACTGCACGGCTGCTGCTGCTGGGCGTGGTGGCCTTCTGGTGGGGCGGCTACGTCGGGACCCATCTTTTCAGCCTGGCATTCCCGGCGCTGCTCCCGCCCTGGGACGCCACCCTGGGCCGGCTCGACGCCAACAGCGAAGGCACGATTGCGAACTCGGTGGCCGCCGCCACTTTGGCATGCGTGACGGTGCTTGCGCTCGCCGCGGCCGTGATCAGCCGCCGCCGCTCGGCCGGCTGGATTGCCGTTGGGGGCTGGGCCGCGCTGGCGCTGACGGCGGCGGCGTTGACCTATGGAGAGCTCTTTGACTTCAAGAGGGCTGGTCCTATCTCGGTCGTCGGGCACGCCGAACGCCTGGGCCTGTCGTGGCAGGTCCTGGTGAGTCCGCTGGTCGTCGCGTTTGTGCTGGCGATGTGGATCTTCGTCCGCAACGGGCTGGGCGGGCCGGCGACCCGCGCGCCGCTGACGCTCGGGATCGCCTGCTGGGTGTTGGCGCTCGTGCAGGATGCGCTTGATCAGTGGCTGTTCGGCGGGCGAGCGTTGGCGTTGGCTTTCGTGGTCGAAGAGACCCTGGAGTACAGCGGAACGCTGCTGATTGGACTGAGCGCGGTCATCGTGTTGCGAGAGGGACGTCTGCCGCCCTATCCCCTCTTCGGCGGCCGCTGGCACCGGTCGCTCGTCGCGTCGATCGCGGCGCTGGCCGTGCTTGGCGGCCTTGCGGTGGGTTTCCTCTTCCGTGCGCCGTTGGCGGAGGCGCTGGCCCCAAACATGCGCTCGGGCGCCTTTGGGTTGAGCCTCCAGCGGCACGAAGCTGTGGTTCAGGAGCTCCGCATGCCCGCCACGCCCGTGCAGAGCATCAGGCTCCTTCTGTCAAATTGCGAGCGGGGCGGTCCCGCGACGGTCGCGGTTCGCGTCACCCCCCTCGAAGCGCCAGACCGCACTCATGCTGAAGGGTCCGTCGAGGTCCCGGCTGGTGACTGCCCGCGCTGGAAAGACATTGAGCTTCTGCCGCCAGTCAGCGCCGCCGAGGGCCAGCTGCTGGCCCTACAGGTAACGGCCGATGTCCAGACCGGCGCCGAGCTTGGCGTTGGCGCGACGAAAGGTGATCGCTATGCGGATGGCCGGCTCTGGATCAACGGCGCGTTGGCGTGGCCGGACCAGAACCTGGAATTCGTGGCCTACAGCGCGCCCGAGCCAACCCTGAGCAAGCTGGCCGCGATATGGCGGCTTCTCACCACCGATCCGCGTTGGTGGTTGCTGGCGGCGGACCTAGTCATCGCACTGACCATGATCACCCTCATTCCAGTCCTCCTCGTGGCAAGCGTCCGCCCGCGGCCGCCCATCTCTGCTCGGTCCCCAACGCATCAGCCAGCGTGAACATCCGTCGTCGGTCCCGCTAGCGCGTCCTTACGGTGCCGCCCGCCGAGCACAACGCTGCGGGTCTCAATGGCCACGGCTAGGCCCAGAACCACCACCAGCCCCACTGCTAGCACGGCGATCGTCCAGGCGCCGAGCCGGTGCACCACGAACAGATCGGGGCCGATCAGTCCGTCGACCCACTGGCGGGCCAGCCGCAGGTGGGCGCCGATCAACGAGAAATGGGGATTCCACTCGATCTGTTCAAGACGCGACGTGTGCTCCCAGAGATTTCGCCAGCCCGATTGGTAGTCGAAGAGCACGCCCAGCACCGAAACTCCGGTCGACCACGCCGCCAGCCCCAGCGTGACAAGGCGCATACCCAGGGTCGTTGACGGCGCCTGCATAGCCAGGCCGATGCCTAGCGCCAAGAACGGCGTGACGGCCGTCAGGTATCGAGGTCCCCAGGAGACCCCACCGGACCAGTCGTCAAACGACCCGTAGCCGATAACCGCGAGAACAATCAGCGCCAGCATGGTCAGCCAGATCGGCCGGCGGGACGTCGCGCCGAGCATCCCCCACAGGCCGATTGCGGCGACGGGCATGAAAACCATCAGCCCAAAGCTCGGACTGGCCAGCACCCCGAAGATTCCGATATGGGCCCGGTCCGTTTGCCAGAGGATTGAGGCCGACCGGTAGCCGACGTCGAAGAAGTCCCCCGTTCGGTACAGGTTCCACAGCCCGATGCCCGGGACGACCACGACGGCCCATGCCACCGCAAACGCCAGCCCGCGGGTGAGCCCGGCCCGCGAAAGTCGCTCACCGCGGAACACGCTCAACGCGCCGACCGCAGGCGCAAGGACCACGAATTCGGTCCGCGTGAGCGCGGCAAGACCGGCGAGCCCGCCGGCCACCGCCCATGCGCCCGAGCCCGAGCGCGATCCGGTGACCGCGACGAACGCCAGCACACTGAACAGCGCGGCGAGCGGGATGTTGGCCAGGCCCTGCGCGTACACCCAGAGAGGACTGGCAAACGCCAGCACCAGCGCCGCCGCGGCAGCGTTGCGGGGTCGCAGGCCAAGGTTGCGCCCAAGCAGATAGGTTGCGCCCACCAGGAGCGCAGCGATCGCCGGCGCGTAGAGGAGCGCGGCCACCGGCCGCACCGCGCTCGGTTGGGGAAACGTCGGCGACGGCGGCGGCGGCATTGAATCGGTCCAGCGAGCCACGAGGTAGGCCGGTGCCATCCCCACCCACGAGAGCAGGCCATAGCGTCCGGTCACCCTGTCCATGGACGGGTGCCGCAGCGTCAGCAACTGTTCGCGGGGAAACGGTTGCTCGCCTGACAGGTCCGGGCTGCCCGTTTCCACCAGCGCTCGGGCCGATGCGTAGTTGGTGATCTCGTCGACGCTGTACGCGTGGGCTCCGGACGAAAGCAGATAGATCAGGCCCGCCAGCAGCGTCAGCACCGCGGCGCGAGCCACATCGAGGCTCCAGGCGTTGCTTTCCAGGACGCCGTCCTTCACCACCGAGCCGATCGGCAGAAACCACCGGCGCGACGCCAAGCTCGCCATCCGCTGCCTGGCGAATACGACACCCGTAACGGCTCTTGCCTGAGGCCCCAACATCGATCACCGCGTTTGAACCAAGCAGTGCCTGCGAGTATCTCCGGGCTTGCTCGCCGCGCGCCAGCGGCTCGGCGCCGACCCTCGATCCCGATCGCTCGCATCGTGAAACGAACGTCGCGACAGCGTCCCATAAGCAGTCCACTCCGCGGTCCGGCTGTCCGATCAGGGTCAGTCGCCGGCGTCGGCGTCTGCTTGGCGGCGCGCCAAGGCCTCTTGATAGTTCCGGTAATTCGTCTGCAACGCCTTGATCAACTCAAGGACGCGCTCCGGGGTCAGTGCCAGGCGGGCCACCGGATGCACCGGAATCGTGCCGCGCTCCTGCAGCTTGGCGGCTGTGGCGATACGGTCCGCGTCGGACCCCATGATCAGTGGCGGCGACACGGCGCCGACGTTGAGATAGAACTCGTTCGCCTGCGCGTCGTGCTGGACGGCAAACCGGTTCACGAAGTGCACCGGCTGGTCCTCGAATCCCGACCATTCGAGCTTCAGCGAGAGCTCGTTCGGCTGACGCGGGTTCTTCGCCATCCCGACCCTCGCTGCGGCGCACCCCGGCGTTGAATGGTAGCAAGGGCTATCGACGCGGCGGTCGTCGCGTCGATAGCGACCGTTAGCCCACCAGAGCGAACGACCGGTACGCCCGCGCCGGCCGTGCAACGGGCCCAAAGCGGTCATAGAGCCAGTAGGCCAGCGCCTTGATGGCATGGTTATCGCGGTCGATGGGCAGCTCCGAGATTGGGCGGTCGTCCCGCATCTCGTGGTAGCGATAGCTTCCAAATTCCTGCATGAGCGCGCGGCAGGCCGGCGCCAGGGTGAGTCGCGGCTCCCCGCTGGCCGGGTCGCGGAGGAAGGTGCGCAGGCGATCGATGCCGTCCTGGACCCGCACCGGGCGGGACCGCAGGCGCAGCCCAGCTAGGGCCTGCCAGATTTCGACCTGGCTGGCGCTGGCGTGGTGCTGGCGACCGGCGACGTCGATCACCCCGCCGCTCACCCGCGGCCACCACCAGCGTCGCCGGCATTCCGCGATGATCTCCGCGGCCACCATGCGGCGGTGGTAGACCTCGTCGATCACCCGCACTTCGCCGGCGGCCTCGGTCACCGCGAGCACGGCATAGGCGCCGGCATATCCCGGGTCGATCGCGAGCTCCACGGTCTCGACGGCAGCCGGATCGACGGCGGCCACGTGGCGCGCCGGCTCGAATTCAGGAAACACCAGGGTCGCGGGCGGGCAGGGCACGCCGCCGAATCGTTCCCGAAACACCGACGCTGGATAGGTCGCTTCGAGCGCCTCGATCTCGGCGTCGGCGCGCCCGCCCGGAAACAGTGTGCGGTTGGACCAGGTCGGAATCGAGAACGCCGCCGCGCCGTCGGCGTTCACCACCTGCCAGGCGCTGAAGTGGTCCGCGTACCAGCCGCGCGAGCCCTCGAACGTGCCGCTCAGCCAGAGCCAGCCGCGGCGCTCCGCCACGCGGCCTCTCAGGCGCAGGTAGACCTCATAGGGCAACTGGGCTGCCTCGCAGCCCAGAATTCCGTCGGGCGCCTCGCCGGCCAGCCGCGCCGGATCGCGGGCCGACTTGGTCACGATCCGCGCCCCGGTGCGCAACGTCAGGCGACACTGCTCCGACGACGGGAAGCTCAGGCTCTCGACGGCGCCGATGGCCCCAAACGCCTCCGCCAAATAACGGAACTCGGGCCGGCAGAGCTCATAGTCCGGGCCGACCAGCCAGTAGAGCCGGCCTTCAAGGCAGCGGCCGAACAGCTCCATGGCGGCGCTGCGGCTCTTGCCGGCACGTTCCCCGCCGGCGATCAGGCGAATGCGCGCGGGCGAGTCATGCGCCCGCCGCTGCTCGGGGCTCGGCGCGTAGCCCACGCGCCGCCACAGCGCCTCACGCGCTGTGCGCAAGGCGGGCGCGGATGTCCTCCAGCAGAGTCACGAGCGCGTCCTCGGAGGCTGCGGCTGAGCGGTCGAAGGCGTATTGCATCACCAGCTCGGTCGCCCAGCGCTCGCCCTTGCGCGCGCGGTCGATGACAGCCGCACAGATCTCGTCCGTGTGCTCCTCGGCCAGCGTGCGAAATCGCGCGGGAAGCTCGTGGGGCGACGGCCGTCGCTTTGCCGCCGTCACGATCCGTCCGCCGGGGCCGCGCGGTCGGCGTCAGCCGCCGCGGATACGGCGCCCTCGCGGCGCCATAGGGCGCGCCGGACCTCCGGATCGTCAAGCATCTCCTCGCGCATGATCTCCGCCTGCATCTCCGCCGCGTTGGCGATGCCCAGCTTCTCCTGCATGGCCCAGCGCCGGGACGCCAGCTTGGCCGCCACCAGGTTCGCGGCATAGGTGCCTTGGGCGATCTCATCCGCCGGGGCCAGGGCCTCCAGCTTGGCGCGCACGGCGTAGTAGCCGCTGATGTCGCGCGGCGACAGGCCCAGCCACGCGGCGTCGTCGTCGCCGTAGACATACACCGTTTCGCGCACCCGGTGTTCGACCAGACGCCAGGCCAGCTGCACGATGCGCTCCAGCGCCTGCTCGGCGTGCCGCGTGATCTGGTTGAACGACAAGCGCGCCGCGTTGATCAGCTGGTTCAGGTAGTACCCGCTCGTGTTGCCGCCGGGCGCGATGCCGAAGAGCACCGTGGGTACGCCGGCCTGATCGATCATCGAGCGCGTAAGGGCGATGAGCTCGTCCAGATCGGGTGGCGTGCCCGACCACTGCAGCAAGCTCAGATCCTCACCGGGGAACAACGGCAGAATCTCGCCCGGCCGGAACTCGATCGGCGGCGGGCGGCCGTCCTCGCCGAGGGCGCCGTCGCCGCCCGCAAAGCCGGTGAGCTTGGGCGTCGGGTAGGCGTAGAGGTGCACCGCGTTCTGCTTCATGGTCAGCAGCCGGTCGAGCAGCGGCACCAGGTATTCGACCGACGCCAGCATCGACTCGCCGGCCTTGGCCGGGTCGCGGCTGGGCGACTGGTTGCCGTGCGCCATCACATAAGGCACCGCGCCGTAGGCGTGGCGGCCGCGCCGCACCAGATGGCCGTCCACCAGGTAGGCGAAATGCTCGCGGTCCCAGTATTCGACCACGCGCACGGTGCCGCCGGCGGCTGCCGGACCCTCCGCCGCCGACGCGCGGCCCGCGGGCGCCAGGCGACCGGTGCGTCGGTCCTCGACGAGGCCGTAGCGCCGCATCATGAGCCACTTGGGCCGCTCGGCGATCTCCAGGCAGGCCTCGATCCCGTCGTCGCCGATCAGGGGATAGAAGGTCAGCACGTCCACGTCGCGCCACGCCAGCGGGAACGGCGCGGCGCGCTTGAAGCGAGTCGACCGCTCGTTGAACGCGGCGTCGGTCTCCGGCCCGGCGTCGCCGCGGCTCGGATACCCCGCCCAGCGCTCGGGGACGTAGACCAGCTTCATCACCCCTGTGCCGTCGGCCACCAGCGCGTCCACGAACATGCCGAAGATGTCGCGCTCGGCGTCGTTCTTCATGCGCCGCAGGGCGGCGGCCGTCCAACGCTCGCGACGCGAGGCGTTGGCTCGGCTCTCCGACGTCTGATCGGCCGGCGGCACGCTGATGGTCGGGTGGTTGGCGGTCAGGCTGCCCACGACCCGCTTGAGCTGCTCCCGGGCCAGCGGCGTCCGCACCTCGCGCGTCGTGGCCCGATAGGCCGCCGGAATGTCGACCGGCTCCTCCATGAACCGCAGCCGTCGCAAGCGCTCAATGCGCGCGTTGCGGCCGCCGAACTCGGTGAGCAGATGCTGCTCCAGCTCTTGCACATAGGACTCGGACGGTGGGGGCAACGCGTCGGGACGGGACTCGGGCAAGAGGGCCTCCTGGTGTCATTGGCGCGCCGAGCGAGGCAGGCGCCTGCGTGCTACAGCCCTAATCCTAGATCGTTACAAATGTAACGTCAACAACTGATCAGTAAACCAACGGGCCTCCATGGCAATGCGCGCTCACCCTGCGGGGTGCTAGCTACTGAGCGCGTCGCTCACGTCTGGCGCGACCGGAGAAGGTCGGTGAGTCGCAGCCGCCATATGACGAGCAGACACTCCACGATGTCCCGCCAGCCCAGCTTGGTCCGCCCGCGATCGCGCTCGCGGAAGAAGATTGGCTCCTCCACGACGCGCGCGCCGCCACGGGTCAGGCGGTGCAGCAACACGACCTGGAAGGCCTGCCCCCGCGCCGTGATGCCGTCGATGTCGGCTGCGCGCAGCGCGTTGGCGCTGATGGCCTTGAATCCCGCCGTACAGTCCCGCACGCGTCGCAAGCCCGCGACCCAGCGCGTCAGTTGGTTGCCCCATCCCGACAGCAGCCGGCGGCGCAGGCTCCAGCGGTTGTCGATGCCGCCGCCGGCGACATAGCGGCTCCCGATCACCACGTCGGCACCGGCACCGAGACGATCCAGCAGCCGGCGCGCGTCGGCGGGATCATGCGAGAAATCGGCGTCCATCTGCACGATCACCTCGGCCCCCAGCTCATCAAGGGCGTGCCGGATGCCGCGCACGTAGGCGCGGCCCAGGCCGCACCGGGGACCCTCAAGCAGATGCACGCGCCGATCGCCGGTAGCGAAGGCCCGCACCAAGTCCCCCGTGCCGTCGGGGCTGCGGTCGTCCACAATCAGAACCGCCGTGTCGCCGCTGGGGTACAGCCCGGTCACCCGCTCCAGCAGCGGTGTGATGTTGGCTGCCTCGTTGTAGGTGGGAACAACGAAGCAGACGTGCGGGGGACTGGACAGCGACATCCGCCGCAGCATGCCACCGCGCGCCGCCGGCTGTCATAGCCAGACGCCGCTTGCGCTGCGGGCTCAGCAATCCACTACCATCGGGGCACCTCAGGTAGCCGCACGGTGCGGAACTCACAGACGTGCCCCCAATGCCCTCGTCGCCTCGCCAGAAGGTCACGGTCGACACCCTTGCCCCAGCGATCTCGGTCATCCTTCCCTGCCTGAATGAAGCCCAGACGGTGGCCGCGTCCGTGCGGGCAGCGCATCTGGGCGTCGCGCGCACGGGGTTGCCTGGGGAGGTGCTGGTCGTCGACAACGGCTCGACGGACGACTCAGCGGCGCTCGCCGAAGCGGCGGGGGCACGAGTGGTGCGCGAAGCCTGCCCCGGCTATGGCGCGGCGTTGCGGCGCGGCTTTACGGAGGCTCGCGGCCGGTTCATTGTGATGGCGGATGCGGACGACACCTACGACCTTGCGAGCCTGGCGGCGCTCGTGACGCCGCTGTAGGACGGCTTCGACCTGGCCCTAGGCAATCGCCTGGCCGGCGTGCAGCCGGGCGCCATGCCCTGGCTGCATCGTCGCATTGGCACCCCGCTCATCAGTTGGGTGTTGCGGCGCACCTACGGTGTCCACATTCGCGACAGCCAAAGCGGCCTCCGCGCGTTGACCCGCCCAGCCATCGACCGGCTGCGTCTGCGGTCCAGCGGTATGGAGCTGGCCTCCGAGATGATCGCCAAGGCTGCCATCCAAGGTCTGCGCATCGCCGAAATCCCGACGTCCTATGGTCCCCGCGAGGGGGAGAGCAAGCTGCGGACTCTGCGCGACGGTTGGCGCCATCTGCGACTGATCCTGCTGCTGACGCCCGCGTTGCTGTACGTGCTGCCCAGCGCGATCCTCCTCACGCTGGGCAGCCTGACCTTCGTGCTCGGCTTCACCGCCTCGAGCGCGGACATCGGCGGCCTGCGGTGGCAACCTGTGTTCGCCGGGCCGATCTTCTGGGTGTTGGGCGTCAGCGGCCTCGCCTTCGGTCTGGTGGCGCACCGCCGTCTGGTCCAGACCGGCTTGGCGCGGCCCTCGCGCTGGCTGGCGCGCATCTATCCGCTTGTGCACCTGGAAACCGCCCTGGCGCTGGCCACCCTCGCGGTTCTCGGCGGGGTCGGCATCGACGTGTTCATCTTCGTCCAGTGGGTTGGCGGCGCCGCCTCCACGGCCGGCGCCCAACTCGCCGCCCTGGCCCAGGCGCTCATCATCAGTGGCGTGCATCTGGCCTTCATCGCGTTCCTCGGCGCCGCCCCCGACTGACTGTCGCAAGGCTGCGCGCCGCCGATGCGACCGCTGAACGCGGGTCGTCGCCCGACAAGTTCCGCCGCGTCTACGCCCCGATCGGCCTGGATTCCGGCCGCCGCACACCGGCCGAGATCGCGCTGGCCATCATGGCGGAGATCGTGAACCTGCGCGGCGGCCGCGTCGCGCGCGACAGCGACTAGCTTGTCCGCTTCACCAGGCGAAGCGATCCCAAGCGCTCCTGACGGCGACGCCCACTTCGGAATCACCCAGAACCTCACGCGGCGTACCTGGAGGCCGCCGGTAGCCGCAAGCCTCGTCGTGCTCAGTGCCGCCGGGCACGGCCTGCTCGGCGCGCTCCTCGTGGGCGGGCCGATCGGGGCCGGCCTCCGCGCGTCCTGGGACGTGTTGGCGACCGGCGCGGTGCTGGCGGCGCTGGCCGCCGTCGTCGCTTGGCGCCGGTCGCCCGCCGTCACCCCTCTGTTCGCCCTGCCTCTGATCGGCGTCGCCGCCGCGATGCATTTCAGCCCGGACCTAGTCCATCTGATGATGAAGCTGAGCGCGCTGAACTGGGTGCTGGTCGCCGTGCTGCCGCTGAGCATTGTGCTGACCGCTCAGCGGGCCGGCGGTTCCAGCGCGAGCGTTGATCTGGCCTACGGCGGGGCCGCCGGCGTGGCGATTGCGGCGTTGCTGCAAGTGGCCGTGGTTGATTCTTCCAGTTTCGAGCCACCGTGGGCGCTGATCGGCTGGGTGCTCGGGGCGGCGGTGACCGGAGGATTGGCACGGCTGCCCCCGCAGCCGGCGGCGCGCACGTCGCAAGGAGTGGCCTGGCGGACGCTGCCCTTCGCCGCCGCGTGGGTCATGGCGGTCATCACCGCCGTCCCGGCGGCGCCCCGGCACGAGCTGGCCACCTCCGCCGGCGCACAGGTGCTGGCGGTGACGCTCGCCGTTGGGCTGGCGCTGACCGCTGCCACCGTCTGGTGGGGCGAGCGCGCCGCACCCAGCCGGCTTTGGGAGGGCTGGCGCCTGACCCTGCGACGCCTGGCAGCGCCCGCGGCCACGCTGTCGCTGCTGCTGATCGGCGGCCTGCAGGCCGCGTCCTATATCGCCGTGACCATGGATGACCTCGGCCACTTCTGGAGCACGGCCTACGCCCTGGGCCAGGCACGCTATCCCATCTGGGGAGACTGGCTCAGCCTGCCCGGCCTGCCGCTGCTGCAGCTGGCGGCCTTCACGGTCCTGGGCTACACCTATCCTGCGGCCTTGGCCCCCCTCTTCCTGGCCAACGTGTTGCTGCCGTGGCTGATCTATCGCGCTGCGCTGGCCGCCGGCGCCGCGCGTGCCGCGGCCTTCGCCGCCGCCGTCGGGTTGGTGCTGCTGCCACCGGTCCAAATTGCAAGCCTGGGCTCCGCCGAGCCCGATCCGGTGTTCATCGCCTGGCTGGCGGGCGCGGTGTGGGTATTCGCACACGTGCTGCGGACCCCCCACCCGCGGGCATCCCTGCCGGTGCTCGGTGTGCTCGCAGCCGTGCTCGCCGGTACCCGGCCCGAGGGCCTGCTCTATGGCGGCCTGCTCGTTCTCGGCGCACTCGTCGGCATCCGCTCGCGCTGGACCGTTGCCGGCGCGCTGATGGCGGCCGCCCTGCTGACTCCGCTGGCGCTATTTAGTCAGGTGCAACTCGGCCGCCCGTGGCCCACTGCCGCGCGCGAGTTCGCCCTCAACAGGATTGCCGACCATGCCGGCCTCGTGGGCGGCACGACCTGGCATGAGATCTCCCGTGATGTACTCCTTGAAGACGTTCGCTTCCCCCTCCTCATCGCCGTCCTCCTCGCTCTCGCCGCGATCGGCGCCGTTGCGGGCACCCGCCGCCACTGGGCCTTTGCCGTGTTGCCGCTGGCGGCGGGCGTCAACGTGGTCGTGACCCTCGGCATCGACTCCTACACCGTTCGCCCCCACGACGCCCAGGAGTTCGTGCGCCACATCGCCTATCCGGCTCCGATCATGGCGGTGCTGGCCGCGCTTGGCGCGACGGCGCTGGGTGCTCTGGCGGCGCAACGGGGCGCGGCCGCGCGCACCATCGCCGCCGCGGCCGGGCTCGCCCTAGTTGTCTATCTGACCGCCGGCAGCCTCTATGTGCTCGGCACACCCGAGGCCTACGCGCACGACCGGGGCGGCAGTCTCCTGCCCGCTGATATCTACGTCAACGCGCCCCAACTCTGGGCCCATCCCCTCGACCTGCCCCGCGGCGACTTGGATTACCTGAGCTTCCGCCGCGAGCTGTTCGCCTGGTACGCCCCCTTCGACCTCCACGGCGATTCCGCCGGCGCGGCCTATCAAACCCTCACTGGCGCGCTGGCGGCCATGGGCATGGCGCTGCTGCTGGCGGCAGACCTCCGGCCCAAGGGATCACGTGAAATACCAGTCCCTCGGTGCTGCCGTCCAGACGCCGCGGCCGGTCCCTAAGCGGAAACCGCCTCCTGCCGGCGCAGCCACACGTCCATCGTGCCCGGCCCTCGATTGGCCCAGGCGAAGTAGGGAATGGCGCGGATGGCCACCGGGTCCGTGGGAGCATCGGCCGCTTGGGCGTCGCCCGTAGCCGATTGATAGAGCGCGCCGCGCCGGGGCGTTCCGGGCAGCGGGACGACCGTCGTGTCCAGCAGCGTCATTCCCGGCAGACGGTCGTCGGCGGATCCTGGGGTGACCGCTGCGTCGTCGGGCAGCGCGAAGGCGTCCTGCTCCAGTCCCGGGCGGTCGTGGGATTCGACGCAGTAGATCAGCGGTCCACGGGCCAGGGCCACGCGGCCGACGTTGGCCGTCACCCGCGGGTCGCTGACCAAGCGGCGCGGCGGCATGGGCAGCCGCAGGGTGACCTGGTCGCCGGTCGCCCACACGCGGCGCAGCGTGGCGTAGTCGCCGGCGGCCAGGGAGCGGACATCGGATGTCGGCGCGGGGGACATATTCGGTGGATTCCGGCCTTCGCCGGAATGACGGTTGAGGTCGGCGGCGGACTCGGCGGGGTCGGCTGGGACCAGCTCAAGGCCGGCGCCGTCACACCAACCTGGCACGCGCAGCCGCAGTTCCACCGGACCGCCCGGCGCCTGGCGCACGGAGAACTGGACATTGCCCGACCATGGGTAGTCCGTGTCCACCTCCAGCGACAGACGACCCGCGCCCGGCACGTCCGCATCCACCCGACCCGCCGCGAAGTGATGCACCCACAGCGCCCGCTCGGACACGCCGTAGAGGTAGCCGGGCAGGCTGGCGAGCAGGCGCGCCAGGTTGGGCGGACAGCAGGCGCAGTCGAACCACGCCACCCGGGCGTGCCCCACCGCCGCGCTGAGCGGGTTGGGATAGAAGTAGTGCTCGCCGTCCAGCGACAGCCCCGCCAGCATGCCGTTGTAGAGCGTGGTCTCCATCCAGTCGGCGTAGCGCGCCTCGCCCGTGCCGGCGAGGAGGCGCCAGTTCCACATCACCCCCGCCACGGCCGCGCACGACTCGGCGTAGGAGTTGCGATTCGGGAGGTCGAACGCGGAGCCGAACGACTCGCCGGCGTAGTGCGCCCCCAGGCCGCCGGTGACGAAGACCTTGGACTCGTAGGCGCTGCGCCAGAGCCGCTCGGACGCCGCCCACAGCGCGCGGTCCTCGAGTTCCAGGCCGGCGTCGGCCAGGCCGCACGCCAGGTAGACCGCCCGCACCGCATGCCCCGCAATCTCCTGTTGCTCGGCCGCCGGCTCGTGGTCCTGGAGATAGCGGTATCCGCCCAGCCGCGGCGGCTGCCGTCCCCGCTGGTCCAAGAAGAACCGAGCGCGCTCGGCGTAGACGCGCTCGCCGGTTTCGCGCGCCAGCTCGACCAGCGCCAGCTCGATCTCGGGATGCCCGTCCGCCGTTTCGCGGGCCTCGGGGCCGAACTCGACGCAGATGTGATCGGCCAGCCGCACCGCCACGTCCAGCAGCGCCTCCGTACCCGTCGCACGGCGGTGGGCGATGCCCGCCTGGATCAGGTGCCCGGCGCAGTACAGCTCGTGCTTGTTGATGAGGTCGGTGTAGCGCTCGTCGGCCCGCTCCAGCGCGAAATAGGTATGGAGATAGCCGTCCGGCTGCTGCGCGGCGGCAATGTCATCGACCAGCGCGTCCACCAGCGCCCGCAGCCGCCGATCCTCGCGCCCCGCCAGCGCCCAGCTGGCGGCCTCGAGCCACTTGTAGACGTCGGACTCGTCGTAGTAGCGCCCCCGAAACGGCGCATCCACGCGGCCCGAGACGCGCCGGATGTTGTCGAGGCGGCCGGTGGCTTCGCACTGCGCGTGCTGCGAAGGCAGCGTGACGTCGTAGAGCCGGTCAAGCCAGCCGCGCCAGAACCCGGACCCAACCCGCACCGCCTCGATGGGCACCGGCTGAACCCTGACCCCGGGCGTACGGCGGGTGTCGGTGACGACGGCGCTCATGGCCGGGACGGGGCGTTCAGCCGCAAGCGCGGGTGAGTCAGGTGCGCGCGACCACCGGGTCGGTGGCGCGATCCAGGGATGGCTGCCATGGGGCGACTCGCGGCTCGAAGAATCCGGCCAGGCATGATGGACCACTCCCACCGGGCGTTGACAGCGTACGCCGTCGCGCCTGCCTACCATGCATCGCGTTGCAGATGCGCAGCCTCGTCCGCGACGCCCTGACGACAACGTCGATCAGGCCGAAAGATCAGACACTCCTCGGGACAATTCGTTGCCAGCGACGTGCGGGACCTCAGCAACGCCCCGCCCTTGAAAAGTCCGGTTCCGGCTGTCCGGCGATGCGCGGACTGCGACGGGAGCTGGGTGGGCTGGCATCATGCCCCGGATCGGGGCTAGAGCGACGCCAGTGGCGAACAGTTAGGTGGGGTGACATGGCGAGCGCCGAAACCTCGGGGTGCCGGGCATGACCAGAGGACGCCCATGAGCCGGGAGACGCTGGCCCGCGCATCGCCGGGCATCGCGGTGGCGGCGTTCGGGCTTGCGGCGCTGCTGCTCGTGCTGGCACTGGAAGGCCCGAGCAGCGAGTCGGCATCGCCGTTGGAGACGGCCCCGACGGCTGGGCCGACGCCTGGCGCGACCGTCGAAGCACCAGCTGAATCGACGGCCGCGGCGACTCCTGAATCGAAGTCGAGATGCGGACATTGATCCGTACGCGGAGCACTGCGCCGTGGTCATGGGGACGACCTGGCCGAGGCACCGTCCCGACGCTCGCTGGACCTGCAGCTGCACCGAGCGCTATGCCACGGCACTCGACCTCTACGACTACATCCGCAATCGTATGCCCGCCGGAGGTGTGGGTCCCGGGGGCCTCATTAACCCCGAGTATCTGCAAATCACCGCCTTCATCCTCAACCAGCGCGGTGTGTTGGACGGCGACGTAAACCTCACGATTGATTTGGCCGACGACACCTTGCTGGCGCCAGAGGACGCGACCGCTGTGACCGCCGCGGAATTGCCGGCACCGACGCCGCGGGTGGCGCCGGTGCTCACGCCGGCGGCCAGCGGCAACACGCCGCCGCAGGCGCCTCCCCTGATTGAGCCGGCGACTGTGCTCCTGCGCGACGGGCTCTCCCCCGTATTCGTCACGCTGCAGACGGAGCCGTTCGTCGACGCAGACCCGGGCGACCGCCACACGGCGACGGAGTTTGGGATCTGGGAGTTGCACCGCCATACGCGGGTGTGGACGGCCATAGTGACAACGGGTCCTCTCGACCAGGCGACGCTTGAACGCGGTGTCTTCCAGGGTCCGCTGGCGGGGCGGATGGGCCTGAGGCACAAGACGGCCTACGCCATCCGTGCGCGCCACCGCGATTCCAGCGGCGATCCGCTCAGCGAGTGAAGGCGTGGTCGGATCTGTGGATGGCCGTGGACGTCGAGCAAGACAAGTTCCGATCACCAAGCCGATGCGGACACGGGTGACATTCAGCCGCATAGTCCGCTGGCGCAGGCATGACGACGGCACGCCCGTCGCGCTGACCGCCGGCGCCACGCTGCAGATCACCAGCCCGGTCGGCGGACTGCAGGAGATCACCGGCACGGCCACGGGCAACGTGATGCGCGACTTCGAACCAGCCGAGCGCTACGCGAGCGTGTTCTTCAAGTTTGAGGCGGGCCCGGATGGGCTCGAGACCCCGGCATCGGAACTGTCCTTCTTGGATGCGACGGGGGTGCGGCGGTTCGCGTGGTTGCCCTGGCTGAAGCTTGACCCCGGCGCGGTGCTGATCGCCGCGCCGACGGCCAGGGGGGCTTTCCACTTTGAGCCGGACGACACGCCGCTGGACCGGGCTGACACGGAACCCAAGCTGTTTTTGCACGCACAGGCCCGCCAGCCGGCGGTGCCATGGAGGGTGCGTGAGGAATTTCGGGTCGAGTTGGTGGCGGGCGGGTTCACACTGCCGGTGCTGCTGGCGCCGGTGCCATTGCCAACCGACGCCCCGGACGCCCCCGTGGCGTACGTCACCGAACTCGCCGGGTCGGTCAAGGCGCTTGGAAGGGATGGCTCGGTGTGGACCTATGCGACGAACATCCTCAACGAGCAGCCCTCGGCGCCGGTCACGGAGTTCGAGGGTGAAACCGGGAATCTATTGATTGCGGTCGATCCACGAGCCAGGTCGACGTCTATGATCGATGACCTACCGCGACGGAGATCCATCGCTTTATAACAAGATCGGGTGCGCTTGGAGAGTCGCACGACACGCGGCCGCAACGGCGGCGCGCGCCGTGGACGTGTTGCGCATGGAGGGCGAAGCGACGGAACCCTCCGCACGCAGATTCAGGGGCTGCGGGTCTTCGGACGGTCGATGGCCAGCTCTACGTGGCGGTCGGCAACGGGGCGGTTGCACACTCACGCGGGGGCTGGACGACGCCTACTTTGGCGGCAAGGTGCTCCGGCTGAATCGGGATGGCAGCGCGCCTGCCGACAATCCCCGCTTTGACCCCGCACAACCTGAAGCGCCGGTGTCCTATCAGTGGGCCAAGGGGTTGCGCAACTTCGTCGCCCTGGCTCAGCGTCCTGGCGACGACGCGATCTATACGGCAGAGAACGGCTATGACGTTGATCGCCTGCTGCGCCTGGAGGCGGGGCAAAACTATGGCTACGCCGGGACCGATAGCAGCCTCCTGCAGCGCGGGCTGTGGTTCTTCAGCCCGGCCATCGCACCCGTGGGCGTTGCATTTGCCGTTGGCGGGCCGTTTGCGGCGGACCGTCAGGGCAATCTCTACGTGGGCGCGTTCGGGCCGGAGCCGCATAGCTTCGTCAGAGGGACCATCGACCACGCAAGGAGATCTGGGAAATCAAGCTGGACGCCACCGGTGCCGTGGCGGGACGTCCGATGACGTTCGTGAAGTATGTCGGCCACGGCTTGGCGCCCATTACTGGAGTGGCCTATCTGGCGGACGGGTTGTATTTCTTGGAATTCAGCGCCGATATCCCGCAAGGCGTAAACCCGGGTCCCACCGGGCGACTATGGCGCGTCGTGCCTGACGCCGCCTGAGTCCGCAACCTAGCTCGTGGGCTGCACTGAGCCTACGAGGCCGGACACTCGTCCTAAGCGCGGCATAGACTTGCTCGCCAATCCGTTGCCCCAGGCTGGCATCGGTCCGATGAAGGGTCTTGGCAACTCACCAGATGGGCGCTCGGGTGCCCAACTCCAGGGGCGCTTGGCCGGGTAGCGGACCGGTGCCGCGGGATCTCGACACATGCCCGTGCCCAACACTCCACCTGAGATCGCCGAGTACGTCGGCGAAGACCAGTTCGGGCCGGCCTACCAGATCATGCTGGCCGGCGACGCCCATGCCCCGGGATCGGTCGACCGTGTCCTCTCCCAGCGCATGATCCGGCTTGGCACGGCGACCGCCGACTATCTCTATACGTCCTACACGCCCACGACGCTGCGCTATCGCCACGGATCACGGCCTGAGCTGGAGCGCTTCCTGGGCGAGGCGACCGCCGGCGCCACAACCCCGGACGAGATGTCGACGGCATCGCCCGCTGGTGCGCGGCCATCGCGCAGGCCGCCGACGATCAGCCTCGACGATCTCAGGCTGGGAGGCACCGAGGAGGCCATCGTCGAACGCGGCACCGACTGGTGCACCGACCTGGCCCGCGTTGGCTGCGTGCTGTGCCAAGTCGCCGGGCTTGCCGGCCAGGTTGGTTGATCTTTTCAACACGACGGCGGCCTACAGCGGTCATGCCATCGTCGAAGTGCTTCGCCAGGGACGCTGGGGCTGTGTCGACGTCGTGCACGGGGTCGTCTACCGCCACCAAGACGGCGCGCCGGCGTCGGCCTGGGATCTCCAGCGCGCCCCGCACCTCATTGCCGCCCACCGCCGGCCCCACGGTGGATACAGCTCGGCGGCGCAGTTCCTGGGCGTCGCCATCGTGAACTACTTCGTGTGGGAAGCCGAAAGGTACGACTTCACGGTCAGCGCGCTCAACGCCTACATCCGCTCGATCCTGGAGCAGTCCGCGCGCGGCTGGCCGGGCGGCCTCCGCTGGCTGCACGGCGAGGACGTGTCGCCTAAGGCCGCCTCTTCATAGTCGATCGGCGCCGGGTAGCGAGGCCATTTTTGCGTCAAGGGTCAGCGTCGTAAGTCCGGCGCGCGCATAGTCGTCCGCAATGAGCCGGTCAAGCAGGCCCGCACCCGACGACGATCCAATGGTCGCCAGCGCCGAATACCCATTGAGGGGAGCGACCAGACCGCTGCCCAACACGTCGAGCAGCGCCGCGCGCGCGTCCCGCTTCGAAACCCCGTAGTGATGCTGAACGGCGATGTACGTCTCGCCAATGACCTGGTTCGAGGCGAATATCTCTGCACCGTCGTCCTCGACCTGCGCCCTCAGTCTGGCAGCGCAACGATCGAATTCGGCCTCCGGCTCTCCCGTCAGCAAACGCACGAGGACCGACGTGTCAATCCCGAAGCGCTGGGTCATGGCGTTGCTCCCGGAACTTCTCAAGATCGAAGGCGCCAATCCCGCGTTGGAGCTTGTCGCGCAGCGGTGCGAGGCGGGTCGAATCGACTCGCACGGGGCGCAGCAAGAAGCCGTCCGGCCCTTCCTCAAGGTCGAGCCGGTCGCCCGGCTGCAGACCCAGGGCATCCAGCACATGTGCGGGAAAGGTGACCTGGCGCTTGGACGTGATCTTGACCCGCACAGTCGCCTCCTGAGGGTCTACCTTACCGAATAGGCTATTTCAGTAAGGCGCTTGGGTCAAAGCGGTGTACGCGGAGACGGAGCGCGCCAGACGGCCCGATCCGAGCTTCGGTGGCCCGCGCTGCGTGCAGCGTGGGGCTTCCCCAAGCCGGTCAGCAACAGTCGACACAATCGCCGGGACCGCGCGTGCAGTTCCCCCCGGCTCATTGCCCACACACGACGGATCGGGTCTGTGAATCACGTTCTCGCGGCCACTCCGGTACCCGCGCCGTGACGCACCATCCGCCCTGATTGAGGGGCCGCCGACATAGCCGCACCGCCGCGTCCGACGCTAGCTACCCCGCGCTCTCTGGCGTCTCGCCGACGGCGTCCAGCCGGCGCTTGGCCTCGGCGTAGACTTCCGCGGCCAACGGACCGCGCTGCTCCGTTGCCAGGTTCTCCCGCAGGTGAGCCGGGTTCTTCGTTCCCACGATGATCGTGTGCACGTCCGGGTGACTCAGCGTGTACCGCAATATGAAGGCCGTGCGGCTCTCGCCCTCGGCGCGCAGCTCGTCGAGATTGGCCTGCTCGAACTTGACCCAGGCATCGGCCCGGCCGCCACCTTCGCCGGGCTCGCCCTTCTGCACGCCCCCGCGGATCACGGTCCCGATCCCCGCCTGAGCCGATTTGCTGATCCACTCCTCGTGCTCGCGGTTCAGCGCCGAATAGGGGATCTGAAAGAGATCGAACGCCCCCCACTCGATGAATGTCGGCAGGTTCGGCACCGAGGTCGAGGTGGCGATGTGCCGCACCTTTCCCTGCTCGCGCATCTCGTTCAGCGTGTCCACCACGCCCTCGCGCTCCGATTCCTCAATGGATGCGCCGTGTAGCTGCATCACGTCGACGTAGTCGGTTCGCAGCAGCTCCAAACTCTGCTCCAGCCCGCGCATCAAGTTTTCACGCGTCCAAACGTGCTGACCGCCGGCGGGCCCCACGCAGCCGCACTTGGTGGCCAGGAAATACTCGTCCCGCCGGTCGGAGATGTACCGGCCGATCAGCTCCTCGCTCAGCCCGTAGTCGTTGGAGGTGTCGATATAGGTGATCCCGGCGTCGAGCACCGCCGCGAGGATGGCCTCCGCCTCGGCATCGGTGGTGGCACGCCCTCGCGGCCCGCCGCGAACCTCCATGGCGCCGTAACCCAGTCGCGTCACTTCCAGACCCGTTCGTCCCAACGTCGCGGTCGCCAATTGATTCGCCATGACTTCTCCAATGGTGTGGTGCGTCGCTCGCCGGACTCGGCTCACGGTACCCCGCGCGCGCCTCGACGCCCGCTTACAGCGTCACGGTGGACATGGCACCGCGCAACCGGCCCCGTGTCCGGTTAGCTTCGGGGCCTGCCAGCCCCTGCTATTGCCGCGCCCGCGCACCCTCACGTGAGACGGCAACGACACCCCGAACGGTCTCGATGCGCCGCAGCAGTCGGGCCAGTTGCGCCACGCTGCGCAGCGCCACGGTGAGCCGGAACGTGGCCTCCTGCCGCCGGTTCGTTCGCACCGACATGGTGGCGATGTTGAGCCCTTCTTCCCGAATGATTCCGGTGACGTCGTGCGTCAGCCCTTCGCGGTCGTGCGCCACCACGCGGATGCTGACCGGCAGGCTCTGGGTATCGTCCTCGATCCAACGCACCGGCACGCGCGCGTCGGCCTCGCCGGCCAGCGCGCGGCAGCTGCGCCGGTGCACCTCAATCGCGCCGTTCGTCGCCACGCCCTCGATGTGTCCGCCGGGTCTCGGGGTGCAGCAGCCGGCCAGACGGACGGGCAGGTCGGAGTCGGTCTCAACCAATCGGTCGGCCCATGACACCGGCACCAGGCGCTCGGGTTCGGACACGTTGTGCACGTTGGCGCAGTTGCGTCGATGGATGCTGACCCCGTGACCGCGGGTGATGAACCCCACGATGTCGTCCCCCGGCAGCGGATGGCAGCAGGCCGCGACGCGCGTGAGCAGGTTGCCGGCGCCGAGCACGTTGACCAGCGGCTGCACGTCGCGCCGCTCGTCCGGCTCCAGCGTTTCCGGCACCTCCGGCTCCGCCACCTCTGGGGTGAGCCGCAGCCGCGTGACCACCTGGTGCACCGTCGTGGCGCCGTAGCCGACGCCGGCCAGCAAGCTCTCGACATCCAGGTAGCCCAGCGCGGTCGCGATCGCCTTCAGGTCGGCCTCGGGCACGTTCGCGACGCCGCCCTGGCCCACGCGCCGCAATTCCCGGTCGAGCAATGCGCGGCCCGAGACGACGTTCTCGGCCTTCTCGTGCTGTTTGAACCAGCGGCGGATCTTGTCGCGCGCATGCGCCGTGCGCACCAGCGAGAGCCACGCCCGGCTTGGTCCCTTGCTGCTCGTGCTCGTCAGAACCTCCACCACGTCGCCGTTCTCCAGCTCGTGGTCCAGCGGCACCAGGCGGCGGTTGACCTTGGCCCCGATGCAGGAGTGGCCCACGTCGCTGTGGATGCGATAGGCGAAGTCCAGCGGCGTGCTGCCGATGGGGAAGTCCTTGACCTCGCCCTTGGGCGTGAACACGAACACGGTGTCGCTGAAGAAGTCGGTCTTGACGGCATCCACGAAGGACCCCGCCGAGTCGCCGTCTTCCTGCCAGCTGAGGATCTGCCGGATCCAGGCCAGCTTGTCCAGGAAGGCCTCCGGTCCCAGCGGGCCGCCCTCCTTATAGCGCCAGTGCGCCGCCACGCCGTATTCCGCGTTCTGATGCATATCGCGCGTGCGGATCTGCACTTCCAGCGGCTTCCCGTCAGGCCCCAGCACCGCGGTATGCAGCGACTGGTAGCCGTTCTCCTTGGGCGCCGAGATGTAGTCGTCGAACTCGACCGGAATGTGGCGCCAGGCGCCGTGCACCACGCCCAGCGCGCCGTAGCAGTCCTGCTGGGAGTGCACGATGACGCGGATCGCCAGAATGTCGTAGATCGACTCGCGGTCGGCCCCCTTGCGCCGGATCTTCCGCTCGATGCTGTAGATGTGCTTGACCCGGCTTTGGATTTGCGCGTCGATGCCCGCCTCGTCGAGCCCGCGTCGCAGCTGTTCCTGCACCTCGGCGATGGCGGCTTCGCGCGCGCGCCGCTCGGCGAGCAGCCAGCGGGCCAGATCGCGGTAGCGATCGGGGTCCAACAGCTTGAGGGCATAGTCCTCGAGCTGCCAGCGCCATTCCTCAATGCCGAGCCGCCCGGCCAGCGGCGCGAAGATCTCGAGCGTTTCCTGCCCGTACCGGGCGCGTTTCTCAGCCGAATACACCCAGGCCGTGCGCACGTTGTGCAGCCGGTCGGCGAGCTTGATGAGCACAACCCGCACGTCGCGCGCCATCGCCAGCAGCACCTTGCGCAGGTTCTGTGCCTGTTGCTCGTCCAGGCTGGCGACGGTGACGCGCTCCAGTTTGGTCACCCCGTCGACCATGTCCGCCACCGCGCTCCCGAACTGCCGCCGGATCCCGTCCAGGCTCAGGCTGGTGTCCTCGACGGCGTCGTGCAGCAGACCGGCGGCGACCGTGTCGGAGTCGAGGTGCAAATCGGCCAGCAGCATGGCCACCGCCAGCACGTGCTGGATGTACGGCTCGCCGGACAACCGCTTCTGCGGCGCATGCGCCCGCTCGGCGGCGTCGTACGCCCGGCGCACGAGGTCGCTGACCTCCGGTTGATCGTCGGCGGACGTATAGGCCGCCACCCGCTCCAGCAACTCATCGACCGCCAGCGCGGGCGTGTCCGCGCTCACCATCGGCGCCAGCGTGGCCGTCACGGAGACCGGCATGCGACGCCTCCGCTAGGCCGCCGTGTGGCGGATGTCGTCGATCAGCATTTGCAACCGCGTTTCGCCGTTGAACGTGCGCAGATTTAGACGAAACGCGGCGTCGCAGCGCCGACCCGGCGGCAGCGCAGCGCGCAAGTCCGCCTGCCCGAACCAGATCCCCTCCACATCGGCGCCCAGTTCCGCGAAGCGCAGCGCCAGATGCGTCGAGCCGACGACGCGCGTCTCGTCGATAGCAATATTCTCCACCACGAACCGCGGTTCGGCATGCGCCTCGCCGAACGGCCCGAGTTGCTGCGTCATTTCGTAGGTCTCCCAGGTCACCGTGCGTGGATAGACACGGCAGTCGGCGTCCAAGCGCGGCTCGGCCGGCGCCTTCACGCCGGCGCGCTCCAACTCTCGTGCCAGGCCATCGCGCAGCTCATCCACGCGCTCGGGCCGCACGGTGAACCCGGCCGCCTGGGTGTGCCCGCCCCAGGCATCAAGTACCTCCGCCTGCGTGCCAAGCACGTCGGCTAGGCCAACGCCCTCCGGCGCCCGCGCCGATCCGCGCACGACACCGTTCACATGCGCCCCCACGAACGCGGGCAGCCCCGTCTGCTCCACCAGCCGGCCCGCCGCCAACCCGACGACGCCCAGCGGAAACTCCTCGCCGATGGCAAAGACCAAGGGCTCGGCCGGGTCGATCTGCGCCGCGGCCGCGTCCATCACCAGCTGCGTCAGGCGGCGGCGCTCGATGTTGAGGTTGTCCAGCTCGTGGGCCACCGATTCGGCCTCGACTGACTGGCGAGCTTGCAGCAATTGCAGCGCCAGATCGGCGCGCGCCAGCCGGCCGGCGGCATTGAGTCGCGGCGCATAGCCAAAGGCAATGTCGGCGGCGTCGATGCGTGAAACGGGACGACGGGCAACCTCACCCAGCGCGTGCAGACCTCGGCGCTGGGTTTTGCGAAGCGCTTCCAGACCCTCGGCCACGAACGTGCGGTTCTCGTCCCGGATCGGGGCCATGTCCGCGACGGTGCCCAGGGCCACGAGGTCGAGAAACTCCTCGGGATACGGCAGGCGCTCCGGCATCTCCTCCGCCAGCGCCTGCACCAGCTTGTAGGCCACGCCCACGCCGGAGAGCCCCGGAAACGGATACGCGCCGCCCGGCTGGTTGGGGTTCAGCACCGCCACCGCGCCGCTGTCAGCGCCGTCGCCGATATGGTGATCCGTCACGATCGTGTCGATCCCGTGCGCTCGCGCGCGCGCAATCACATCCGCGCTGCCGATCCCGCAGTCCACCGTCACCATGAGCCCGGGGCCCTGAGCGCCAATCGCGTCGATCGCGTCGTGGTTGAGGCCGTAGCCCTCGGTCAGCCGCTCGGGAATGTAGGGCGTGGCGGCGGCGCCCAGCATTTCGAAGGTCTCCAGCAGCAGCGCCGTGCCGGTGACGCCATCCACGTCATAGTCGCCGTACACGTAGACGCGCTCGCCCTGCGCGAGCGCCTGCGCCACGCGCGTCACCGCCGCGTCCATGCCGTCGAGCAGGTAGGGATCGTGCGGCGGCAGCGGGCCGTCCAGGAACTCGCGGATCGCCGCCTCGTCGCCGTAGCCCCGGTTGTGCAGCAGTTGCACCGCCAGCGGCGGAACGTCCCCCAGCCGCGCAAAGAGCTCCTTCGGCGCGCGGCGGCGGATGTCCCACACCGCGCCGGTGAGGCTGCTCATGCCGGGTTTTGGAAGTGCGGCATGGGGCCTAGGGTACTCCCGGAACCGCCGTGGGACCGTTTCATTGGATCGTCGGCAGGACGGAACTGCGTGTGGTTACCCCGCAAAGGTGCGTTGCACGTGAAACAGATAGGAGTAAGCGGTGACCTTGTTCGAGGACGTGGCCACCAAGCCGACGATGCTTGAGCCTAGCCCCAACGTCGCAAGCACGGCTCCGAGCGGGTCGCCAGTCGTAGCCGACCATGCGCTGCCAGCGATTCCCAGGGACCATGAGGCAAGGTTTACTCCCAGTGCTATTCGAGTAGAGCGTTGGAGTTCGTGAGCAGCGTCGGAGATTTCCTGGCGTCGCTGTAGGAGAAGGGCCGCTCTATCCTCCAGGCTATCGATGTCGGAAAGCTCCATCATGAACCCTCGCAGGTTACGCATATAAACCCGGTGCGCCTCATGGTGCTCGGCTCGGAATTGTAGGAGTTCGTCAAGAGGCACTGGGTCCAGGTTGAAGCTGACGGGTTCGAGGTCAAGGGCAACTACATTGCCGCGGGAAGGCATCCGCTCGTTCGATAAGGTATCAATGAGGTCTTTGAGGGCGCGTCCGTCTTGGGTAGCAGGGTGGACGGACAGGTTATGTTTGTTGCCTGCCGAGCGCGCAAGTTGGGCGAGGATGACGAGGATGGTCGTGCGTACGGTCGGGTGGAGGGGTATCGAGACGCCATCCTCGCTCGGTTTCGCAAGCCCCTTCGCCCGAAGTCTCGATATCAGCGACTCAGCCAGATCAACATCGGCCCCGTAGCCCATGCGGGACTGAGACAATTCGTGGAAATAGACTTCTCCGGGAAGGTTGTCGAACACACCGTTAGCAAGCAGGTCGCTGACAGTCTCTACCAGCTTCTTCGTCATGTCCTGGTCTATCCACTTGTTGGGTTCGAGCACCTCCAGCAAACCTTAGTCTTCCAGCGGCTCGGCCAACACGGGGTCGGCGGAATGATGTCGCCCGTATATATAGCCCGGCAGCAGGATGGAGACCTTATCGAAGAACAGGAGCAGCGACTCTATCCAGCTGCCTTCGCCCATGCCCCAAAAGGGCGCGGGATAGTAGTAGGCAATGTCCAGCCGTTCGCTCATCCCATCAGCCATGCGATATTCATTATCTATGCCGTAGCCTGAATGAGGACTCGCCCGCCGTCCCGAACCTGGATGCTCAGGTCATGCCTGTCTAGGAGCAGCATGCCCACGAGAGGGGTGCTGCCCGTCGCGTCGGCCTCGATGTCTCTCGGTTGGCCGTCCCAGAGCACGGTGACGTAGTGAACGTCGAAATCGACCGCAGCGTCGTTGGCCAGAAGCGCCTGGCCAATGTAAGCGAACGGCAACCCTATCTCGTCCACCAACGCAGTTGGCAGCGTCAAGAAACCGCTGTAGCCGGTGTCGACCACGGCCTCGATCTCCCGGGTCCGCCCCTCTGGCCCCTGTAGGTGTAGGGGAACCACTGCTTCACGGGCGGCATTCACAACCCCCTCGATCACCCGGTCTTCCGCAGGGACCCGGCCCCGAAGCTGCGCAACGCCCGGTATCCGACGCGCTCACACAAGACATCGACAGCATCGGGCCGCCGCGCTCGCAGCCGCTCCACCGCAACGCGGGTCGTGTCGGCAACGGCCCAGTCCCCGGTCTCAATGTCGATGGCGACGTACTCTCCAAAGTGGTCAGCCTCGACCTGAGGCAGGATGTCCCGGTGGTATTTCTCCTTGCCGAGGCGGACCGCCTCTTCACGTGGGCGCCGTGGGGGCATGGCGGTCCTCCTTCTTTGGATAGGCACCGTGGTCTCCGCGTCACGCATACGCCCCCCTCTCACGGCACTCCCCGATATCTACCATGCTACCACTTTGCGGGAGTGCGAGACAACGAAGAAGGACCGCACACGGGGGCATATAGGCCGACCGAAAACGTGGCTTGAACCGTGGACGTAGGTCGCGATACCACATGCGAGAAAGATCACACTCCACTTCGAACCAGCTTCAAGTCCACCGCCTATGAACACTTGAGTTCTTGGTGTCTATTATGGCCTGCGAATGTTCGAGCGGTAACTTGTCAAACACGATCTCGGGCTTCCAGTTCGCAGCGGATTCCACCCCACTCACGCGCTGCTGCTTGGCAGCGCATCCCTACGAAGGGAACCTCGGGTGGTGGACTCCCCGCCGCGTTCGTCAAGCAATAAGGCACCGGAGGAGCTTCGAGATCGATACGTTCGCGGACATCCCGCTCGTGGCGCGATCCGGGACCGGACAGCTACGGCGTGCGCCGATGGATAGTCGATCCCGCCGCCGCCGGGCTATCCTCACCAGCCCGGGCGCCGTGGCAGGGAGAGGTCCACCGTGGGGGATGCGCCAGGCTCCGCCGGCTGATCCATGATCGACTTCAACCGATCCTTCATCACCTGGACGATCGAGTGGGCCGAGCCCGACCCGGTCTATGCCTATCCGGGCGGTTTTGTCGGCGAGCCGGGCGAGGCCACCACCAGCCGACTCCAGATCGACGCCGGCTGCGAGATCGTCGATGAGGCGCGGGGTACCGCGTGCACGATCTATCTCACCGCGCCCTGCCGCTCCGAGTTCATCATCGCCGACGACAACCTGTTTCAGGTGCCCAACGGCGAGTTCCGCGCCGCCGTCAGCGACGCGTTCACGGTCCCCATCGCCGCCGAGCCCAGCTGGCATGACGAGGGCACGCGGCGGCAGCCCATCGGCGGCGCGGTTCGCGGAGTCGCCATCGACGTGCGCACGCTCGATGCCGCGGCGCTCGTGACCGACGACGCGATCGTCGCGTCCTCCCTGGCGGGCGACCGCCTCAACGCCCGATCCACCTACCGAGATAACGTGCAGGGCCTCGCGGTGACCGTCGAATACCCGATAAAGCTCATCAACCTGCACGCCGGCGGCGGCCGCTATCAGGTGTGCACCGGCGCGGTGGCGCTCCCAGACCTGACCACTTGGGATGGCGCTGGAGTCGATCGGGTCTTCCTGGCCCACGCGGCCTTCGCCGCCGACGATCACGTGGAGTTCATCCTGCGGCGGAGCATCGAGGTGGCCGAGCACGACCTGGCCTGGGCGGCCGCCGTGCGCGGGCGTGATCGGTACGAGCGGCACGTGCCGGGAGTCGAACCCGAACGGCCCCGCCCGCGCGCGTCCGGCTACTACGAAACCTGGGAATTGGCGGCGGTCAACACCATCCTGCGGGCCTCTGAATCGGTGCGCCAATGATCGACTTCGCGCGCTCGCATTTCACCTGGGACCACCTGCCCCACCGGCCGGACCCGGTCTACAAGTACCCCGGCGGCTTCGTGGGCCAGCCGGGCGACGCTTATCACGTGCGCATCGGCTACGACGCCGTGTGCACGATCCGCGGCGAGGATGACGCGCCGCCGCTTGAAATCTTCCTGCTGCAACCCTGTCTTGCCGAGTACACCATCGCCGACCGCAACCTGTTCCAGGTCCCCAGCCAGGAGTTCCGGGTGGTGCTCAGCCGCACGCACGGCATCCCCATCGCCACGCGCCCGTCTGCGGAGCGCGAGCCGACCGCCCCCACGCCTCACGCCGGCCGCTTCGCCGGCACGCATTTCACGACCCACGTGGTTTCAGGCTCGAAGCCGACACGCGACACCCGCGAGGTGATGCGCGCGGTGCGGGCTGGGCAACGCTTGAACGCCCGCACGACCTACCACGACGGCGCGCGGGGGCTGACCGTCACGCTGGAATACCCGATTCGCACGATCAACATCGAGCGGACGAAGGGCCAGTTTCAAGTCGACACGGGGCCGCTGGCGCTGCCCGATCTCGAAGAGTGGGACGGCGCCATGGTGTCGCGGGTCTTTCTGGCCCACGCGGCCTTCAGCGCCTGGGACCGCGCGGAGTTCATTCTCCGCCGGGAGGTCGAGCCGCTGGCAACTGAGCACTGGTGGTGGGAAGTGCGGGGGCGGGACCGCCGGGCGCTCCGCGATCCATCCAAAACGCCCACCGCGCCGCCGTTGCCACGCCGACCGCCCACGCTCTACAACGAGACGCTGGCCCTCCGCGCCCGCAACGAGATCCTCATCGCGCCCGAAGGCTAATCGCTTCCTATCTCAACTTCGAGCCTCGGCCGGTGGCCCACGCTTCCCGGTGGCCCGGGCTGCGTGCAGCCTGGGAACTCGGTCCCTTCGCTCGCGTTCCGATTGCCCCGGTTGTCATACCGAGCATCGCGAGGAATCTCAGACGTTCGACCCGAGGCGCAGGGATGAGTCACCGGCTGCCGCCGAGGTCACCGCGACGGCCGCAGATTCCTCGCTGGCGCTCGGAATGACCGGAAGTGGACGGGTGGACGCGTCGTAGCGACCGCCCGTCGTCAGGCGTGGCGAATCCGCACCCTGCCCAGGTGTGACGACCCCTGCACCAAGAGGTTCACAAAGCCCGCGTCCGGCTCCGGATCGCCGCCTTGACTGACGCCGGGTCTACCGCTGCCGCCCGGCCGAATCGGCGCAAACCACGTGCGCGGGCTGGGGCTGCCGTGTTCCCCGGCGAGGCGCGCCTCGAGCACCAAGCGCGAGAGCGTGGTGTTCACGTTTTGGCCGACGCGCCACCATATCGGGACGACCAAATCCAGCCGACCCGCGACGCACGTCACGTCGAGGATTGCCGGCGGACGCGTGATGTCGACGTAGCGCAGATCGACAACGACGTCGCACAGCCGGCAGGTGATCTCGCCCCGCCGGACGTCGCCCTTGGCGCGCAGCGTGCCCCCGGTGTAGGTGAGATCCACGTGGCTGTCTTTCCACCCCCGCAAGCGCACCGTCCGACGCGTGCGGATGGTCCCGTTTTGCCACAGGGCGCCCAAGGCAACAATCGCGAAGGCCAGCCAAATGCCCAGCTGCACGCTGCCGCTGAACTCGCCAAGATGGCTCACCTGCACCAGGATTCCGGCGCCAACCGCAAGCCATCCGACCGGATTGAGTAGACCGAGGTCATTCATCCAGGTGAGACCAAAGAGCACCAGCATCATCGTCAGCAGGTCCCAGATATCGAGGACCCCGGTGATGCGCAGGATGATCCAAAAGAACACGGACATGCCAAAGGCCGCTCGCATGAAACGTGGCGAGTCCAGCAGCTGGCGCCAGAACGGCTTAGCCATCGTGTAGCGCCGGTCAGGCATTCGGACGACCCTTGTGGGCGCATTGGATCGTGCGACCGGCCTTCGAGGAATCGCGCATTGCGCCGGTGCTGAACCTGCGCTCGTCCCGTGACAGATGCCCGGTGAATTGCATGCAGCACTCCTCAATTTGGAGCCTAGCAAAGCGTCGATTTGGTCGGACCGCGCGACGGAGCCCGCCGGCGCGCTAGCTTGGACGGCGTGCGGCGTCCACCAGGCCAATGACGCGGAGGTTAGAAATGCCGCTCGGACCGCTCGAGATCCTGATCATCGCCGTGTACGTGGTGCTGGCGCTGGGGTTCTTTCTATTGGTGGCGGTGCTGTGGCGTGTCTTCCGGTACCTCGGATGGCTCAGTAAGGAGCACGAGAGCAGGTCGCGCAATTGGCCGCCGACGGATTCGCCTTAGCCCTCTACGCCGCAAGACTCCATCGCCACCAGGGCGTACCGCGCGGCGGTCCGGTGTAGGCGCTCGACCGACACGCGCTCATGGTCCGAGTGGGCCGTGGCGTACTCCGGGCCGCAGCAGACCACCGGCAGCCATCGAGGTCACCGGGATGGCCGCAGATTCCTCGCTGGCGCTCCGAATAACCGGAGGATCGATGAGTGGCCCGTCCTAGCGAACGCCGGTCGTCAGGTGTGGCGAATCCGGATGCGGCCCAGGTGCGACGACCCTTGCACCAGCAGGTTCACGAAGCCCGCGTCCGGCTCCGGGTCTCCGCCCTCGCGGACGCCGCGCCTACGGCTTCCGACCGGCCGCATGCGCCCAATCCACGAGCCGGACCTGGGACTGCCGTGTTCCCCGGCAAGGCGCGCCTCGAGCACCAGGCGCGAGAGCGTGGTGTTGACGTTTTGGCCGACACGCCACCAGATCGGTACCACCAAATCCAGCCGGCCCACGACGCACGTCACATCGAGGATCGCCGGCGGACGGGTGATGTCGGCGTACCGCAGATCGACAACGACGTCGCACAGCCGACAGGTAATCTCGCCCCGCCGGACGTCGCCCCTGGCGCGCAGCGTGCCCCCGGTGTAATTGAGATCCACGTGGCTGTCTTTCCACCCTCGCAAGCGCACCGTGCGACGCGTGCGGATGGTCCCGTTTTGCCACAGGGCGCCCAAGGCAACGATCGCGAAGGCCAGCCAAATGCCCAGCTGCACGCCGCCGCTGAACGCGCCGCGATGGCTCACCTGCACCAGGATGCCGGCGCCGACCACAAGCCACCCGGACGGGTTGCGCGGGCCGAGGTCAATCAGCCAGGCGAGACCGGCGATGACCAAAGTGAGTGTCAGCAGGTCCCAAGCGTCGAGAATCCCCAACATGCGCAGAATGACCCACAGGGCGAGCGCCGCCCCCAAGACACCTCGCACGACACGCGCCGAGTCCAGCAGCTGGCGCCAGTACGGCTTAGCCATCGTGTAGCGCCGGTCAGACATGGGATTGCCCACCGTGCGTGCGGACCTCGTAGAGGCGCCGGAAAAGAGAATCGGTATCAATGCCGCGCACATCCACGGTGAAGTTGAATTTCATGCGCCTCACCAATGGACTACTCCCTTGCTAGAGGAGGATAATGCAATGCATACCACTGGTCAAGGGAATAATCTCTTGGCCCAACGTCTTATTCCCACTAAGTCAAGCCGTCCGACTTCGGGTCGGCGGCAAAGTCGTGGCGCTCTTCCGGGTCGTCCACCCGGTCGAAGAGCCACGGCGCAAAGCCGCGGTAGTCCACGTGTTTCCACCGCTCGTCGCGCACCGCGACTCCCCGGCTTCAGGCCCGTGTCGTCAGCCCTCGACGCCGCAGAACTCCATAGCCGCGAGCGCGTAAAGCGCGGCGGTTCGGTGCAGACGCTCGACCGACACGCGCTCGTTGTCGGAGTGGGCCGTGGCGTACTCGGGGCCGCAGCAGACCACCGGCAGCGACGCGTCGTTGGCGTAGATGTTGGCGTCGGTCACCAGGCCCAGGCCGATCCGTGGCAGCGTGGCGCCGGTGGCGGTCGTCGCCGCGGCCTCCAAGGCCCGCACCAGCGCGTGGTCCGCGGGCGTCTCGAAGGGCTCGTGCGGCGCGTCCAGCGAAAACGTCGCCTGCAGCCCCGACCGTTCCTCGATGCGCCGGCAGAGGTCCCGCAGCTCCGACTCAATGTCCGCCGCCGTCAATCCGTGCCGCCAGCGCCGCGTGCCCCGCAGCGTGAGGGGCGTCGGCAGACGGTTGGGATAGTCGCCGCCCGCGACCAGGCCGATGTCGACCCGCTGCCGCCCACAGAGCGGATGCGGCGTCTCGTCCTCGAACCGCGCTTCCCAAGCCGCGAACTCCTCCAGCATCGCGCCCGCCCAGCGCGCCGGGTTGTCGGCGTAGGGCACGTGCAGCGTGTGCACGATGCCCCGCGCGCTGCTCAGCGTGATGCGGAACATCGCCGCGCCCAGCCCGGCCGTCCAGATGGCGTGCGGACCCTCGGCGATGATCACCGCCGCCGCCGGGATGTCGCCCGCGCGGATGCGCTCCACCAGTCGCTTCGGTCCTTCCTTCTTGCCCACCGGCGTTTCGTGACCGACGACTCCCGTCAGCCAAAGGTCCGCGCCGAGCCGCACTCCGGCGCGCCGCAGCGCCGACGCCGCGTGCACCATCGCCACCAGCCCGCCCTTCATGTCCTCCGCGCCGCGCCCCACCACCCAGCCGTCCCGCAGCTCCGGCGGATCGCTGTCGCCGCGCGGAATCGTGTCCACGTGGCCGTTCAACATCAACGGACGTCCCCGCTCGGTCCCCGGAAGGCGTGCGTAGACGTTGGGCCGGTCGGCGATGAATCGGTCGATCTCGATTTCGAGCTCGGCGCGCTGGCACAGCGCGGCAAAGTACTCGCCGCCGGCACCCTCGGCGCCCGTCTCACTGGGAACTTGGACAAAGGCCAGCGTGTCCCGCGCGATGGCCTCGGGGTCCAGCCGGGCTAGGACCTGCTGATAGGACACGGGCTGCATTCCGCGGGCGCGAGGCCGTCCATACTAGACTCTGCGCGTAAACGACAGCGACCGGGAGCGGGCCATGCTCAAGGCCGCCATGATCGGGGCCGGAGGACGGGCGACGCGGGCGCACTACCCCCAGCTCGCGGACGCGGACGACGTCAGCCTCGAGGCCGTCTGCGACCTGGACCCGGAGCGGCTGGCGCGCGCCGGGGATACCTTTGACATCCCGCGGCGATTTACCGACTACCGCCGCATGCTCGACGAGGTCGACTGCGACGTGGTCTACGCCATCATGCAGCCCTACCACGTCTGCCAGGTCGCCGTGGACGCGCTGGACGCGGGCAAGCACGTGATGGTCGAGAAGCCGCCCGGCGCCAACTCGACGGAGGCGGCCCGCATTGCCGCGGCCGCCCGGCGCAACGACCGGCTGGCGTGCGTGGCGCTGCAACGGCGTTGGACGCCGCTGATCCGCGCCGCCAAGCAACGCCTGGAGGCCCGCGGCCCCATCCGCTTCGTGCTGGCGGGCATGAACAAGCACCCCGCGCAGCAGCCGCCGGAGTCGCTGCGGATCAACGTGATGTACGACCGCGACATCCACATGGTCGACTTCATCCGCTGGGTGTGCGGCGGGGAGTGGGACGAGGCGCACGCCCGCGTTGACAACGCCTACACCGATTGGATGAACGCCAGCCAGTCCGTCATCGCGTTCACGTCAGGCGCGCTGGCGGTGCACACGGCCATCGGTCACGCCGGCAGCCGTTACTACCGGATCGAGCTGCACGGCAACGGCATCAGCGCCTACTTGCGCCCGCCCTCCTATGGCGAGGTCTTCGCCGACGGCGCCGACGCGCCCGAAATCCTCGACGCCGCCAGCCTCACCGGCGACCCGCACGGGCAGCTGGACGATGGGGTGGCTGCCCTGCACCGTGATTTCCGGGACTGCGTGCGCGAGGGCCGCGAGCCGCTCACCAGCATCCACGACGTGGTGCACAGCATGCGGCTGCTGGAGCAAGTCTGCCGGCTCGACGCCCTTGGGCAGCCGCTTGGGGGCGGAATCTAGGAAAGGTCTGAGCAAGGCCGTGGGCTCTACCTCAATCCGTTCGCCCTGAGCCAGTCGAAGGGGTGATCGAACGGATTGGGGTCCATGTACGCCATAGGGCTCTACTTGCTCACAGGTTTCCTCGGGATCGATCAGGGCGCTCCCAAATACTGCGGCCCTTAGTCTCGAAGCCCGTCTCGTGATCGCGCCGCCTCCGGCAAGGGCAGCACGAAGAACACGGCGCCATCCGTGGCCTTGGTGGGATGCACGCCAAATCCAAGCGAGACCTTAAGCGCGTGATTGGCCAGGCGCTCACCGGCACTCCGCGAGCGCACCTGAAAGCAGCCGAGGGCTGTGGCTCTCTCGATCAACTCATTCTGCAGCGCGGTTCCCACGCCGCGGCGGCGGTGATCCTCCGCGACGCCAAATGCCAGAACGTATGCCTCGCGCATGGGCTTGCCGCGCAGGGTAAGGCTGGGTCGGTCACAGTCGGATCCGATCTCCTGAACGGCGAAGCGGAGAAACCCCACCAAACAGCCTGAGGCGACCGAGATCAGCGTGTGCGTTTCCAGGTGCCACTCGGCGTCATACGCGAAGTACTCAGCCTGGCCCAAAGCCTCGGCGAGGTCGTGCGCCGCTTGGTCGTATGGATCGCCCGGTCGGCAGTCCTCGATCGCAATGTCCGTCATGTTGCACGCCAACCATCAAGGCCCACCGACACCGCAACATACACGCGGGAGGGCGCCATACAATCGGCAGTCACAACGGACGGCCGGTGGCCCGCACCCAACGGATTGGGATTGCACGCATGACACGCGCGCTGAAGGGATTCTTGGCGGCCCTCGTCGTGACGCTGCCGGCAATCGCGTGCGGCCCGGACGGCGGAGCGCAGCCGGCCGCACGCGACGACGCCATGCCGGCAACCACGCGGGTGTGGCCGGACAGTTGGCCGGTCCCTCCGCTGCCGGTGATGTGGCTGGTGCATCCCAGCGGGTCGATCTGGGGCTCGCCCCACTCCTACTGCTGGCCCCTCGGAACCGAGTCCAGTCGCGTCTGCCACGAATACGACATCTGGTCGGGGGTGAATGCCTACCCCGAGGCCGTCCCTGGCAAGCGAATTCCCGTCACGATTGAGTCCGAGACCAGGCCCGACAACGTATTCGCGCAGGTGTTCACCCGGCACGGGAACCTGATGGTCGACTTCCTGCAACTGGGACCGAACTATCCCGCGCTCGATCTCGACCTGGACCCCGGGGACTACCACATCCGCGTCATCGGGCAATGGCAATACACGGACGCCAGCGCTCCCCTCGGTCGGCGCTACAACGAGGTCGCCTACGAATTCGGCCTGCACGTCCCTGGCGCGGTCGAGTTGACCGGCGGGTGTGACAGCACAGACATCGGAGGCGACCTGAGCATCGTGTTGCGCTCACTCGACGACCGGCTGCGCACAGCGGCTGACAGCGCCAACAGGGTCGGCTGCCGATTCAACAAGCCCATCGCCCGAGTTTCCTTGACCCTGGCCGGCGGCGCCCAGACCTATACGGAAGTCTTCCAAATCGACCCGCCGTCGCTGAGTTTCGGCGTCCCGCTGCCCGAAGACCTTGCCTCGGAGACAAGCGGCGGGCCGCTGCCGCCCGGCGAATACGCACGCCGGATGGTCGCGATTACTCAGGACGGGGACGAGTTGGATCTCACGAGCCTCGGCGTGTTTCTCGAGACCATCACCCTCGACGCACGCTGAGCTGGCACCCCGCGCTCAGGCCAAGGGCTGGGCGGGCGTGCGGGTGCTGGTGACGGAGACGGTGCTCGCGAATGAGACGAGGGCGGGCTACTCGTCCGTCTCGCCGCCCTCCAGGACCCGCAAGTACGGACCGTAGCGGAACACGCGGTTGCGCCGGCTGCTCGTAATCTCCTCCAACACCCCGATCCGGACGAGCCGGGCGACCAGGCGGTTGGCGGCGGGATAGTTGGTCCCCGTGATTGCCGGCACATGGGCAACGGTGAGGAACGGCCGCCGGTACAGGTGGCCGAGCACGCGATGGCCGTCGGCGGCGGCGCGGCCCAGGCGCTCCGTGACCAGGGTTCGATGTTCCTCACGCAGGGTGAGGATGCGGCGCACCGTCTGCGCGGCCTCGGCGCTAACCGCCGCCGCGCCGCGCAGGAAGAAGGCCAGCCAGCCTTCCCAATCGCCGCTGTCCCGCACGGCCTGCAGCCGATCGTAGTACTCACTGCGGTACTGCCGGAAGAAGTGCGAGAGGTAGAGCACCGGCTGCCCGAGAATTCCGCGCTGGCACAGCAGGAAGGTGATGAGCAGCCGGCCGACACGGCCGTTTCCGTCAAGAAACGGATGGATCGTCTCGAACTGAGCGTGGATCAGGCCAATCTGGACCAGCACCGGCAACTCACTGGGGCTGTGAACAAAGCCCTCCAGCGCTCCGAGTGCGTGCGGCACCTCCCGCGGCGGCGGGGGGATGAACATGGCGTCATTGAGCGTGGATCCGGCAGGACCGATCCAGTTCTGGCTGGTGCGCAGCTCGCCCGGCTGCATCCGGGATCCGCGAACGCCGTGCAACAGCCGGGCATGAATCTCCCGGATCAAGCGAATTGACAGCGGCAGCGTCTGCAAGCGGTCCAGGCCGTGACTCATGGCGGTCACGTAGTTGATGACCTCGTCGACGTCGCGCGGCCGGTCCGGCGAGCGGATTCGGGCCTCGGCGGCCAGCACGTCCTGCAGGGAGCTCTGCGTGCCCTCGATCTGGCTGGAGAGCACGGCCTCCTTGCGCACGTACATGAACACGAAGAGGTCCGGGTCCGGCAGCGTTTGGATCGAGCCGTCCAGCCGGCCCAGGGCTTGGTCCGCTTGGGAGAGCAGGGTTTGCAGCTCGGCTTCCAGACGCACCGGCGGCTCCGGGGGCAACGGGAATGGCATAAACGCTCGATAGCCCTGCGGCTGGGTAACGTAGCGCCCGGCGCGCTGACCGGTGGCTGCGTTGGTTGCCTCAACTGCGGACATGGCGTCTCCGGCGGCGGGGCTTTTCCATATGTTCGGAACCAGCAACATGGGGGTAGGGCCGTCCTCATGCTATCACTTCGGGTATGTATGGGGAAAACTGGGCTCCTTATTATCACTAGCAGCATTTATAGGGATCCAGCACCGGCCATATTATCGGCAGCCGCACCTATGGACGGCTTCCACGCCCATATCGTCACCAGCGGACATTATGGATCGGGCCCGCCGTCGCCTGACCGACGACTCCGGAACGTTCGGCACCCGAGCGTGGGCTCGTCCCGCTCCTTCCCGCCGAGCCCAACTCGGACACCGTCGCGGGTGGAGCGATATGCTAGCGGCAGGCTTGCCAGGTTCGTGAAGCGCGACAAGGAGCGTGGCCGGTGCTGAGATTCGCCGAAGAGATCATGCTGCTCATGCTCGATGACGAGGGCGGGGACTTCCTCCACGTCTCCGACTGGTCGCTGCGCTGCGCGCTGGCGGGCGCGGTGCTCATGGACCTGGCGTTGGAGAACCGCATCGACACCGACCTCAAGCAGCTCGTCCTGGTCGACGCGACGCCGGTCGGCGACGATCTGCTCGACCCGACGCTGGCCAGAATCGCGCAGGCCGACAAGACGCACGACGCCGCCCACTGGGTCCACCAGACCGCTAGACACACCGACCAGATTCGCGACCGCGCGCTGGGCCGCCTCGTCGATCAAGGCATCCTCGAGCGTCGGGACGAGAGCTTTCTGTGGGTGTTCAAGTCGCGGCGCTACCCGGCCGTGGACGGCAAGGCCGACCGCGAGGTCAAGCTGCGGATCATGGCCGTGCTGTTCAGCGACGAGATTCCCGACCCGCGCGACATCGTCATCGTCTGCCTCGCCGAGGCCTGCGGCATCTTCCAGGCGCTGCTGTCCAGCCGTGAGCTGGCGCTCGCGTCCGCGCGCATCGAGCAGGTGCGCAAGCTGGACCTGATCGGCCAGGCCATCTCGCAGGCCGTCTGGGACATCGAGACGTCCCTGGCAATGGCCCTGCACCCGCCCATGTAGCAGCCGCCCCCGGGCGGCGGGCGACTAGGGGGCCTCTAAGCAAGTAGAGACCCGTCGCACGTAGGGCCCCAATCCGTTCGCCCTGAGCTTGTCGAAGGGGTCACCGAACGGATTGGGGTCAAGCCAAGGGCCTAAGACAGACCCTTCCTAGGGCGTGAAGATGCTGGTCACGGCTCCCGCGCTCGCCGACGACACCTGCGCGGCGTATTTGGCCATCACGCCGCCGGGATAGCGCGCCGGCGGCGGGCTCCAGGCCGCCAGGCGCTCGGCGATTTCCTCGTCCGAGAGAGCAACCTGCAGCCGGCGACCCACGGGATCGAGGGTGATGCGGTCGCCGTCGCGCACGATCGCAATGGCCCCGCCATGGGCGGCCTCGGGCGCCACGTGCCCGACCATGCGGCCGTGGGAGGCGCCCGAAAACCGTCCGTCCGTCATCAGGGCCACGGAGTCGCCCAGGCCCGCGCCCTGCAGCGCGCCCGTCACCTGCAGCATCTCGCGCATGCCGGGACCGCCCACCGGCCCCTCGTAGCGAATCACCACGAAGTCGCCGGGAGCAATCTGACCAGCCTCAAGAGCCGCGTAGCACGCGGCCTCGCCGTCGAAGACCCGAGCCGGCCCGCTGAAGGGCGTCGCCTCCTGTCCGGAGACCTTGGCGACGCAGCCGTCGGGAGCCAGATTGCCGCGCAGAATGGCGATCCCGCCGCTGGCCTTGACCGGCGCGTCGATGCTCGTGATCACGTCACCGGCGGCGTCCGACCGCTGCGCGGCGGCGGCAATCTCCGCCACGGTCCGGCCGTCGACGTTGCGCGCGTCCGCATGCAGCAAGTCGCGCGACGCCAGCTCGGCGGCGACGACGGCCAGGCCACCGGCCGCATGGACATCCGATGCCACGTAGCGGCCGGTGGGCTTGAGGTCGGTGATGATCGGCGTGCGCTCGGCGATGCGGTCGAAGTCCTCCAACTCGAGCGCAACGCCGGCCTCGTGGGCAATGGCCATGAGGTGCAGCACCGCGTTGGTCGAGCCGCCGGTCGCCGCGAGCGAGGCAATGGCGTTCTCCATGGACGCGCGGGTGATGACCTCGCGCGGGCGCACATCGCGCCGCAGCAGGTCGACGGCCAGCTCGCCGGCGGCAACCGCCGCCTGCGCCTTGGCCGCGTTGGTGGCCGGAACCGCGTTGGCGCCCGCCGGGCTTATACCCAGGAACTCCAGCGCGGTGGCCATGGTGTTGGCGGTGAACTGCCCCCCGCAGGCCCCGGCGCCGGGACAGGCGGCGTCCTCCAGGGCCAACAGCTCGGCGTCGTCGATGCGCCCCGCCGCGTGCGAGCCCACGCCTTCAAACACGTCTTGAATGGTGACGTCGCGGCCGCGGTGAACGCCCGGGGCGATGCTGCCGGTGTAGAACGCCAGCCCGGGCAGGTTGAGCCGCGCCAGCACCATCGCGCCCGCCGGAATGGTCTTGTCGCAGCCGACGAGCACCACCAGCGCGTCGATGCAGTGGCCCCGCGCCGCCAGCTCGATCGAGTCGGCGATGACCTCGCGGCTCACCAGCGATGCGCGCATCCCCTCGGTGCCCATCGCCACGCCGTCGGAGACGGAGATGGTGTTGAATTCCACCGGCATGCCGCCCGCCGCCCGCACCCCGGCCTTGACGTGCTCGGCCATCTCGCGGTGGTTGAAGTTGCACGGCATGGTCTCGATCCACTGGTGCGCCACACCGACGATCGGACGTCGCAGGTCCTCGTCGGCGAAGCCGATGGACTTGAGCATTGAGCGTGCGGGGGCGCGCGCCGGGCCTTCGGTCATGGCGGCGCTGTTGGGTCGCGGCAACGGAGGCATGGCAGGTCCTTTGAGAAGTCAGGAAAAGGGTCGCGGGCGCGGGCCCGCCACCGGCGGCGCGCTGAATCGCGCAGTCACGAATGATATATCCCGCAGCGCCACGCCGGACGAACTTCCCCGTCAGTCCTGGTGGAAAAGCTCGTCCAGCATCTCCAGCGGCACCAGGCCCGTGCTCATGTCCACGTCCAGGATGTCCTTGTGCAGCTCTTGCCAGCGCAGCTGCGATTCCGACTTCGCCAGGTACGCCGTCGCGGCATCCCAGTCGTCGCACTCCAGCAGGCCGATGGCGTGATGGCCGAAGAGCACGATGGTGTAGTTGCGAAGGCCCGCGACGGTATTCTCGGCCAGCAACTCGGGCCACACGTTGGCGTGAGTCTCCCGGTAGGCGTCAATCTTGTCGGGCTTGATCGGCAGGGCAAAAGCGATGCGCGGCATGACGTTCTCCAACACGAGACAAATGACCGCTAGCAGCATGCGTTGCCGCCTGTGACTCGTCCACACACCTTCAGCGGAAACCGGCTGGATCGCGCCGAGCACGAGCGGCGCGACCCGGCGTGGATCGCGCGGCGCGAGCGGGACCCGGCCAGCGTCTTCCTGCCGCTGCGACGGCTGGAAGTCTTGGTGCACGAAACCGCCGCCACGCGCTTGGCCTGGCGGACGGGTCGCTGGCTGGTCGAGATGCGGGTGGACGGCCCGCGCTATCTGCTGGGGCTCGGGGACGGCGTGGCGCACTTTGCCGTGGACGTCTCGGACCATCCCGGCGACCTGACCGAAGGCGGCGCGCGGCGCTTTATTGAGCTGCGCGGGGCCGCGGTCCTGCTCCCCGCCGCCGAGGCCGGCATCGCGGCGCAGGCGCGCGCGAACGTGGACTGGCACGCGCGCCATCGCTTTTGCAGCCGGTGCGGCCAGCCCACCGCGCCGCTGCGCGGCGGCCAGCAGCGCCGCTGCGGGCATTGCGGCGCGGAGCACTTCCCGCGCACGGACCCGGTGGTGATCGTGGTGGTCGCCGACGGCGACCGCTGCCTGCTGGGGCAATCCCGCGGCCGGCTGGCGAGCCAGCGCATGTTTTCGGCGCTGGCCGGATTCATGGACCAGGGAGAGTCCATCGAGGAAGCCGTGCGGCGCGAAGTGGCCGAGGAAGCCGGCATCCAGGTGGGCGCGGTGCGCTACCACTCGTCGCAGCCCTGGCCGTTTCCCTCGTCGCTGATGATCGGCTGCCACGCCGACGCGCTCACGCTTGACCTGCGCCCCGACGACGTGGAGATGCAGGCCGTGCGCTGGTTCGACCGCGCCACCGTGCTGCGAGCCCTCGCCGGCGCCGATCCCGAGCTACGCGTGCCCGGCAATTTCGCCATCGCGCACCATCTGATCCGGGCGTGGGCGGAGGGGGAGGTTTGACGCGCGGCCCGCTCGCACAATGCCAGGCGCCGAACGAGCGCCTAATCCCGTCAGCCAATCTTGAAAGGCCAGGGTATCCGCCTGGATGGCACAGCGCGCGGTTGGGCCGATTCCGGCGCGGATTAGAGGCTAGCCGAAAGGCGGCTACAATTCCCTTGGCTGCCAGTGCACACGCACATTTCGCAAGTCGCCGATAGGGAAGGGGCGGCGCGATGTCTAAAATACTAGCTACCGCCGAAGCACTGCACCTTCCCAGCTTGTCGATTAACGGTTTTCGCGGGATCGACGATCTTGAGATTCGACGCTTGGGTCGCGTGACGCTGTTCGCCGGCAAAAATGGCGTAGGTAAAACGACCTTGCTTGACGCCGTAAGGGTTTTTGCATCACGCGGGGACTACTCTGTCATATCGAAGATATTGTATGACCGACAAGAGCACGGAGAGGGCGTCGATGATGACGGCGATCTAATCATAGTATTGAATTGGAAGGCTGTATTCAACGGCAGGACCATCCATCCTGACACTTTTTTTTCAGTAGGGCCGATAAGCTCCGACAAAGTATGCGTTACCACGCCAATGGCCAAAGAGGGAGCATTTGGAGAATATATGGGACATCTTCTGACCGCTGAATTCCAGGGTAGCGAGCGAAGCATTACGCTAACTGACCACCCGCATATCACTCTTAAACGATTTCGAGAAAGCATTCCAGAGATGACAGGAACAAATGAGATTGTCTATGAATATCTAGGCCCGGATATCTTGGACAATAATACTGTATCGAGATTCTGGGATAGAGCGGTCCTTACCGATGACGAGCAGCGAGCGATCCAAGCCTTGAATGCAGCTCTTGGCGACCAGATTGAACGTATCGCCATGGTTAGCAGTGACGGGCGTTATATAGGCGGTTATAGCCAGCGTCCATTTGTAAGAATTGTAGGCGATCACAGTCCGGTTCCCTTGAAAAGTCTCGGCGACGGAGCTATGCGCATATTCGGCGTTGCACTAGCCCTCGCCAACTGCAAAGACGGGTTCTTGCTAATTGATGAAGTGGAAAACGGCATCCATCACTCGATTCAGCGTGATTTCTGGACCATGGTGCTAAAGACGGCGCAGGCGAACAACGTGCAGGTGTTGGCTACCACACATGGCTGGGACTGTGTGAGGGGATTTGCGCAGGCGGCGGAGGACGTCGATGAAGTGGAAGCCGCCCTTGTGCGACTCGAGAGGGACGGTGATGCCGTCCGCGCGGTCGAGTACTCGGAGCTGAACCTCAAGGCCGCAGCCAGAAGCGGTATCGAAGTCAGATAGCTTGTGTCGCTTCCTGGGTCAGCGTCGCTGAGCCGTGTGCTCATTGTCGAAGGTCCGGATGAGAAGCATGTCGTGGCGCGGATATGTGAGCGCTGCGAACCGTCAACGTCCTTTCACGTTGAGCCAAAGGGTGGCATTGATACGCTGCTGGATGATCTTGGCGCGGACATCCTTGCTCCAGGGCGTCAGTCGATCGGGATCGTCGTAGACGCCAACCACAATGTCCCGGCTCGCTGGGACGCCGTAAGAGATCGCCTTGCCGACGAGGACGTTTGCATCCCAAGCTCACCCGAAGCGTCAGGAACCATCATCAATAGCACCAGCGACAGGCCCCGCATCGGAGTCTGGGTGATGCCTGACAACCATTCAGCCGGTGAGCTTGAAAACTTCGTGATCCAGATGGTCCCGGCGGACGATCCGGTGTGGCCGCTTTCGCAGCGGTATATCGACGAGATACCTAACCCGCCGTTCGCCGCGAGCAAGACCGTGCGGGCACAGCTGTATGCCTGGCTGGCTGCCCGGGAAGATCCTAGGCAAATGGGCCTGGCTATCCGAGCCCGAGACCTCGACGTGGATGGCGATCTCTGTCAGAGATTCGTCGCTTGGCTTACGCGACTGTTCGGCTAGCGCCATCGCCCCAGACGCGGGCGATGGCGGCTTGGATCTTACGCTCAAATCGGTCGATCAGATTGCGATTGGCGGAGATCAGGCCCTCTTCCTCATCGAGTTCCGCAACGATTGACTGCTGTGTGGCAAGAGGGGGAAGAGGCAATCCGCGACGCTCCATGCCCGATTCGGTCGCGTGCATCATAGCGATGCCGTGACCATCTGCTTTGATTTTCTCAGACTCCATATCAAGCAGGTAGTAGAGAAATTTCTTATTCATATCTTCAGTAGTTTCGATTTTCCAAATATGATAATGGAAGATTGCTCTTGGACAGTGCCAGATTCTAGGACCAAATGAGGCTGACCATGCGTACAATAGATCTCCGGCCCGGCAATATTTATCGTCATTGAGCTGCAAGTCCGAGTAAAACCATTCCCGGTTGGAGAAGAATTTCCCCACGCGCAGAACCGGCGTTGGTCCGTCTTTCAGTAGCTCAGACCGCGTATAGGCTCGTCCGTTGATAAGGCGTGCGACTTTGCCCAGCTCTACCACCGGCCATTCAGGGTCGATGGGGATGTGGGGGCGGAAGTTGTCGATGACTGCGCGAGCGCCGTCGATGACTCTCTGTAAGCCCTCAATCTCGGCCACGATCTCCTTTTCAACCACTCGACCATTGTGATCCCCGACCCGGCGATCGCCCGATACCCGGCGCCCATTCTCTGGTAGCGCCGGTTTCGGTCTGCTAGAGGGAACGCGAGCAACGGGAAGATTTGCTACCTCGACTCGCGACGCCGGAACGACACTGCGTACTATTGGGACGCGGTCCCAGACTCCAATGGCGGTGTGGCTTTCATGGGCAGGCTCATGCGCGCACCACTGGTATTCCTTGTAGGCAGTCTTGTCGTCGCCGCTTCGGCGCTTGCCTGCGGCGACACCGCCGAGCCTCCACCGGTCGAGAAGATCGTCACCGTCACCGTCGAAGTCGAAAAAATTGTGGAAGTCCCGGTCGAGGTCGAGAAGATCGTGGAGGTCGAGCGCATCGTCCAGGCCACCCCGACTCCGGCGGCCACGGAGGCGGCCGAAACCTCGGCCCCCACCGGACCGGCCATCTACAAGATGGGGCTGTTCGAGGATCCGATCTCGCGCAATATCTGGAACTACCTGGGCGGGCCGGCTGGGTCGGTCTGGACCGGATACGTGATCAGTGGCTACGCCACGCAGCTCTACGGCTATTCCGCGCAACGGTTCGACTGGGTCCCGGTGGCCGCGGACGGTTTCCCGACGCCCTTGGCAAAGCAGACCGTCGACGGCGCCGAGTTCTGGACGACCGAAGTCTCGCTCAAAGGGGGCGTGACCTGGAGCGACGGCGAGGAGCTGACGGCGGCTGACTTCGTCTTCACGGTCAACACCGTCATGGACCTGCAGCTCGGCGGCAACTGGGCCCAGCTGGTTCATTCTGCGTTCATCGACCGGGTGGAAGCCGTCGACAGCCATCGACTGAAGATCTACTTCAAGGCGACCGACGCCGAGGGGAACCCACAGACGCCCGGCCTCAGCGTGTGGCAGTTCGGCTTGGCGTTCATGCCAATTCTCCCCGAGCACTACTGGGCGCCCGTGGTCGAGGAGGCCAAGAAGGCCGGCGAAATGGCTCAGCAGATTGAGGCCCTGTTCGCGCACGTGCCCGACGGCGAGCCCACTTCCAACGGTCTCGCGTACCGCCAATGGGAACCGGGCGCCTTCTTTGAGAACGAGACGGTCCCGAGCTACTTCCAGATGGGCGCCGTCGTGAGCGAGTTCGAGAGCGGCGCGTACATGGAGACGAACGAGAGGCTCGGCTACTCCGAGGTCGCCTACGGTGAAGCCACCGGCGACAAAGTTCTCGAGTACGAGATCGGCCCGCACTTCGAGACCGAGATCTTCAGCATCTATGGCAACCAGGATTCGGCGATCCTCGCCCTGACCACGGGCGATATCGACTTCCTCTTCAACCCGTTGGGGCTTGAGAAGGGCTTCCTGGACCGCGTCCGCCAAGCGCCCGATCTGGAGGTCGTGACCAATCTCGACAACGGCGTGTTCTATCTGGGATTCAACACGCGCAAGGGCCCGATGAGCTCCAAGGCGTTCAGGCAGGCCGTGGCGACTGTGATCGACAAGGAGTTTGTGTCGCGGTCCATCCTGCAGGACGCGGCGATCCCCATGTACGCCATGGTCCCCGAAGGGAACACGTTTTGGCACAACGACGCCACGTCCAAGATCGGTCAGGGGCTGAGCCAAGGCGAGCGAATCGCACAGGCCGTGGCGCTGTTAAAAGACGCCGGGTTCACCTATGAGCAGGAGCCGGAGGTCAGCGAGGACGGCGATTTCGTGTCCACGCCGGGCAAGGGGCTGCGAATGCCCGACGGATCTGAGGTGCCCAAGCTCGAGTTGATAGCGCCCAGCGCCGGCTACGATCCCCTGCGGTCCACCTTCGCCATCTGGATCGAGCGCTGGCTGAACGACTTGGGCATTCCCGTTCGGGCGCAGTTGGTGGGCTTCAACGTCCTCGTCGACCGGTTGTTCAGCGAGACGGTGGCCGAGGACCTTGACATGTGGATCCTGGGCTGGGGCTTCAGCATCTTCCCCAACCACCTGGAGAACATCTTCCACAGCCGCCACGCGCCCGAGAACGAGGAGGGCGGCTACAACTGGGGCGGCTACGCCAACCCCGAATTCGATGCCCTGGCCTTTGCCCTGCTGTCCGAGACCACCATCGAGGGCGCGCGCGAAAAGATCCATCAGATGCAGGAACTGCTCGCGGACGACCTGCCCTACGTGACGCTGTTCACGACGCCGAAGGTGGACGTGTTCCGACCGTCGCGGGTCGAGTACGCCTACACCTCGGTGCTTGGCGGCATGGCGCAGCAACAGGGGCTGCAACACCTGGTGCTGATCAAGTAGCGTTTGACCGCGCTGAGATTGCGGGGCTGGATGGGCGTATTCCCGGCATGAGTGGCCGAATCGCGATCGCACGGGTGATTTGAATGGCTGCCTATCTCCTGCGTCGCACCGTGCAAATCCTGCTGACGCTCTTCGTGTTCCTGACCATCGTGTTCTTTCTCGTCAGCGCCCAGCCCGGCGATATCACCCGCCTCTACTCCATGGACCCCAGTCTCCCGCCGGAGACCCGCGCGGGCCTCCAGGAGCTCTTCGGCGTCAACGAGCCGCTCTGGAAGCAATACCTGGTCCATCTCAAGAACACGGTCACCGGTAACTTCGGCGTCTCCTTCAGCCTTTATCCGAGGACCGTTGGCGACGTGATCCTGGAGCGCCTGCCGCGAACGCTCGTGCTATTCGCGACGGCAACCGTGATTTCCTTCTATCTCGGATTCGCGCTGGGCAAGATCATCGCCTGGCGCCGCGGCGGCTGGGTCGAATACGCCTCAACCATCGGCGGCGTCTCGCTGTACACGGTATTCACCCCGTGGTTCGGGCTCATGATGATCTGGCTCTTCGCCTTCAAGGCCGGCTGGCTGCCCATCGGCAAGTTCTTGGACCCGGTGTTGTGGCGCGATGCGCCGACGGACTCGAATTCGATCTTCAATCTCATGCTGGCAACGGTCGCCGGCGTGACGGTGGTCGTGTTCGCCATCTTTCTGGCGACCAGGAATAAGCGTCTGACCGCCGCGCCGCTCATCCAGGCGGGGAGCATCGCCGCCGCTGCCGTGGCGGTGATCGGCGTGTGGCTGGCGTCGGGCGTCGGCTACCTGGCGCTGGACCTCGTCAAGCACATGATCCTGCCCATCGCCACGCTGACGCTCATCAGCTTTGCCGGAACCATGTTGCTGACCCGCAACAGCATGCTGGAGGTCATTCGCGAAGATCACGTGATGGTGGCCCGCGCCAAGGGACTGCCGGAAAAGGACGTGCGCGACAAACACGTCGCCCGCAACGCCTTGCTGCCGGTGGTGACCAGCTTTGTCTTCAGCCTGGCCTTCGCCATCGACGGCGGCGTCATCATCGAGTCCGTCTTCTCCTGGCCCGGGATGGGGCAAACGCTGGTGTCGGCGACGGTCAGCGAAGACCTCCCGCTGGCGGTGGGGGCCTTCGTCTTTGTGGGCGTATTCGTGCTCGTGGCGCACCTGGCAGCTGATGTCCTCTACGCCTATCTCGACCCGAGAGTCCGGTATCGATGACCCTGGAAGCCACGCATGCCGCCGCCGCGCCGTCGCTGTGGAAGATGCGCCTGGCGCTGGCGGGACGAAGCCTTGGGCAGAACTGGTCGCTGTTTCTCGGCACGCGCATCGGCGTCTTGGGACTGGCGATCATCCTCTTCTATCTGCTGCTGGCCGCGGCGCATCCAATCCTGATGCACACGGTCTGGGACGAGCGCATCTACGACCCGATCGTGGGCTACGCCTTTGACGAGCCCGACCAGCCCGCGCCGCCAAGCCTGAGCCACCCGCTCGGCACCGATCCGTTGGGCCGGGACATCCTGAGCCAGCTCATGTTCAGCACGCGGTCGGAGTTCCTGCTCGGATTGCTCGCGGCGCTCATGACCGTGTGCATAGGCACGATGGTCGGCGCGATCGCCGCTTACTACGGCGGCTGGGTGGACACGCTGCTGATGCGGCTGGCCGACATCATGATCATGATGCCGGCGATCAGCATCCTCATCGTGCTGAGCGCCCTGTTCGAGGTCGGGCATCTGGAGTTGGCCGTGCTGATCGGCCTGCTCTCGGGATTCGGCGGCACCGGCGTCGTGCTGAAATCCCAAGCGCTTTCCGTCGTCGTCAAGCCCTACATCGAGGCCGCCAGAGCGGCGGGCGGCGGAACGCTGCACATCCTGCTCGTCCACGTCGTCCCCAACCTGCTGCCGCTCTCATTCCTCTACATGATGTTCACCGTCACCAGCGCCATCTTCTCGGAAGCCGTGCTCAGCTTCCTGGGACTGCTGGACGTCCGGATGAGCTGGGGCCTGATGATCCACACCACCGAGTCCGCCGGATACCTGCTGCAAGTCGGCGAGTACTGGTGGCTCATATTTCCCGCCAGCTTGTCCATCACCCTCTTGTGCTCGTCGTTCTACCTGCTCGGTCGATCGCTGGACGAAGTCGTGAACCCGCGGCTGCGACGGATATGAGCAAACGCCATATGGGAAAACGCATGACGATGGACCAAGCACCTGTCGAACCGGGTCGGGGCTCCGGCGACGCTGCCCGACGCAGGCACCCGGTGCGGCAGATGGGCCTGAACCGCCGACGCTTCCTACAGGCGCTCTCCGCCGCCGGCGCGTTCACGGTGCTGGCGGCATGTATGGGTCCCGGCGATCCGGACGCATTGCCGACGACCGCGGCGGGCAACACGCAACCGGACGAGATTCCCTTCAACGAGAAGGGCTATCTCTTCAATCAACCCGTCCCGCATCCGGTTCGAGTCACCTAGCGAACCACCGTGGACACGAACCCTCAACCAGCGGCCGCCGCGCCAACGAATAGCGTCGCCACGCCCGACCCGGTTCTCGCCGTCGAGGACCTCACCATGTACTACGCGACGCGGGCCGGCGACGTGCGCGCCGTGGACGGGGTCTCATTCGCCGTCCAGCGCGGGGAATCCGTCGGCCTGGTGGGAGAGTCCGGCTGCGGCAAGTCGTCCATCGCCATGGCCCTGTTGAAGCTGTTGCCGGAGAACGCGCGCCTCATCGGGGGCAAGATGCTGCTGAACGGAACGGACCTCGCCCCGCTCTCCGACGACGAGATGCGGCCGCACCGCTGGAATCACATCGCCATGGTGTTCCAGGCCGCGATGAACGCGCTCAACCCCGTCTACCGGGTCGGCGATCAGATCATCGAGGCCCTCGACGTCCACATCAAGTCAACCCCCGACGTATCCATGGAGCGCGTGCGGGAGCTCTTCGACCTCGTGAGTCTCGATCCGAGCTTCATCCCGCGCTATCCGCACGAGTACAGCGGCGGCATGAAACAGCGCGCCGGCATCGCCATGGCCCTGGCCTGCGAACCGGACCTGTTGATCGCCGACGAGCCGACCACGGCGCTGGACGTCATCGTCCAGGACCGCATTCTCAAGGAGCTGCGGAAGGTCCAGCAGCAGCTGCACATGAGCCTGATCTACATCTCGCACGACATGGCGGTCATCGCCGAGGTCAGCCACGTCGTGGGCGTGATGTACGCGGGCCGGATCGTGGAGTGGGGCGAGACGGTGGATGTCTTTCACCACCCCATCCATCCCTACACGCAGACGCTGATGTCGGCCTTTCCCAGCGTCACCGGCCCCAAGCACAAGCTGGGGATGCTGACCGGCGAGCCTCCCAACCTGCTCACGCCGCCGCCCGGCTGTCGCTTCCACCCGCGCTGTCCCTACGCCACCGACGTCTGCCGCTCGGAAGAGCCGCCGACGGTGCGCTCCGGCACGCATTGGGCGGCCTGCTGGCATCCCCTCGACGGCCAGGCGGTCTGATGGCCACCGCCGCACCGGTGTCGTCCGTCGGAACCAATTCCCTGGTCAAGATCGAGGGGCTTCAAAAGCGATTCCCCGTCTCCACCCGCATGTTCGAGCGCAGCCGCAGCTTCGTGCACGCCGTGGACGGTGTTTCGTTCGAGCTGGCGCGTGGCGAGAGCTTCGGCCTGGTCGGCGAGTCGGGTTGCGGCAAGACGACCACGGGCCGCCTGTTGGTCCGACTCGCCGAGCCGACCGACGGGCGCGTGCTTTTCGACGACGGCAGCGGAGCACCAACCGACCTCACCACCCTGACCGGGGCGGATCTGAAGGCCTTTCGACGCCAGGCGCAGATGATCTTTCAGGACCCCTACGAGTCGCTCAACCCGCGCCGCACGATCTTCGACACCGTCGCCGAGCCGCTGAAGGTCCAGAACGCCTGCGGACCGCATGAGTGCCTGGAGCGCGTGTCCCGCATGCTGGAGTTGGTCGGGCTCACGCCGCCCGCGGCGTACCTGTTCCGGTATCCCCACGAGCTTTCCGGCGGCCAGCGGCAGCGCGCGGCCATTGCGCGGGCGTTGGTCATCGAGCCGATCTTCGTGGTCGCCGACGAGCCCACGTCAATGCTGGACGTCTCGATCCGAACCGGCGTCATGCAACTGATGCAGGGCCTGGCCGACCGCCTGGGCATCAGCTATCTCTACATCACCCACGACCTGGCCGTGGCCCGCTATATGTGCACCCGCATCGCGGTCATGTATCTCGGCAAGATCGTGGAAATGGGCGAGACCGAGTCCGTGCTCCAGCACCCCAAGCACCCCTATACCAAGGCGCTGCTCTCCGCCGTGCCGATCCCCGATCCCACCGTCATCCGCGCCCCGGTCAGAATCGCCGGCGGCGTCTCGACGCCCGTGGACCCCGCGCCCCGCTGCCGCTTCTACGACCGCTGCCCCATCGCCGACGACTTCTGCCGCGACAACGACCATCCGCCGCTTGAGGACAAGGGAGAAGGGCAGCTGGCGGCCTGCTACAAGGCCAGCTGGCGGCTAGGATGCTACAAGGCGTAGCCGGCTTGCGTTCCCCGCGTTGTTCAGCCCCTAATCGGTCGCCCAGGTTGCCGGCACAGCGTTTCGCCGGGTTGCCGGCCTGTGCGCCGTCTGACACCATCCACACATGGGAACGTTTAGCATTCCGATCGGCATCGGTGACCAGGAACGCGAGCGTTGGACGACGCTGGATGCGCTAGTGGACACCGGCGCATCTATCACCTCGGTCCCGGCGTCGGTGCTGCGTGAACTGGGCGTGGCGCCGCTGACTCGTCAGAGCTTTCAGTTTGGGCAGGGCGAGGTCCGGCTCATGGACGTTGGCCAGACGTGGGTGCGCATCGAGGGGCGTGAGGTCGTCACGCTGGTGCTGTTCAACGAAGAGGGAACTTTGCCCCTGCTTGGCGCGCTCGCGCTCGAGGGCGTGTTCATGGGCGTCGACCCGGTCGCCAAGCGGCTCGTGCCTGTGGAAGGGCTGATGGTCTAACGGCCAATCGCCCCGGCGCTTCGTCTTCAGCTTTCGCGGGGCGGACACCTGCGATGTCAATCTCGTTGACTATCACTAGAAGGACATACACATGCCCATGAAGAATCCGCCGCATCCTGGGCTGTCGGTGCGGTTCGACTGTCTGGAGCCGCTCGACCTGAGCGTCACGGAGACAGCAAGGCGGCTCGGCGTCAGCCGCAAGCAGTTGTCGGACGTCGTGAACGGTCGTTCCGGGATCTCACCCGAGATGGCGATTCGCCTGGACAAGGCCTTCGGCGGCGGCGCGGCCACCTGGTACCAGCTGCAGGCCGCCTACGACTTAGCGCAGGCGATGAAGCGGTCGCACGACATCCACGTCGAACCTGTTCTCGCCGAGGCGCCGTGACGACAAACTGACAATCCATTGCCTGATGCGTCCGGGCCTCGCGGGCGCAGACACCGAATTCCATACCCAGATCAAGTCTGCCAAGCGGGCTGGCAGATAGCCCGAAGCGCCGCCAAGCACTGCGCCTGTGTACGACGTGCCGCCATTCAGTATCCGACGACTCTTGCCGTGACAGACTCCATGCGCCGCCCGAAGACAAGGGCTCAGGGCAGCTGGCGGCTTGCTACAAGGCGTAGCGCATTACTTTTGACCTATATGTCATCATGGTCATGACGGTGAGCAGGCCATTTCGAAGTACCGGAGGCGAAGCCTGACCAGAACGGTGAGTGTGGCGCGGGCAAAAGCCGAGCTTTCGTCGCTGATGGCGGCGGTTGCCTACCAGGGACAACACGTCGTGATCGAACGCCGCGGCAAGCCCATGGCCGCGCTGGTGAGCGTGGACGACCTGGAACAGATCGCGAGCGAGCGGGCGGCCGTGGCGCGGCCGCGTGGCGCTCTGGCCTTGATCGGCGCCTGGGGCAACATCGACGACCGCGACATCGAGGCGATGGTCGACGACATCTATGCCGCGCGGGAGCACGACACCGGGCGAGAGGTGGCGCTCGAGGACTGATGTACCTGCTGGATACCGACGTCCTGAGCAATCTGCTGAAGCGTTCCCCCTCGATGAGCCTGATCACAAAGCTGGCCGCCGTGCCGGCGGAGTCGCAGTTCACCTCCAGCATCACGCTGGGAGAGTTGCTTTATGGAGCACGGCGGCGGGGTCCCCAGGCCGATGACTTGCTAACTCAGATCGAAACCAGGCTCCTGCCGGAGCTGCCGGTCCTTCCGTTCGATACCACTGCCGCGAGGCGCTACGGGGAAGTGCGGACCGAGCTGGAGCGGCGCGGCACGCCCCTGGGCGACGCCGATCTGCGCATCGCTGCCATCGCGCTCGCGCGGGGCCTGACAGTGGTCACCGGAAACGTGCGGCACTTCGAGCGGGTTCCGGGGCTGGCCGTCGAGAATTGGCTCTAGGCGACACGCTCTGGTGGGAGGCGGCGCTGGCGAGTCAGCGGTAGGCCCGGTCCCGCCTCGCGACACGCAGCACCAGTACGCGCAGCACCTGATCCTGAAGGTCGCAGATTACGCGGCACCGCCCTATCCGATAACGCCACAAGCCGCCCATGGGTCCGGTCAATGCCTTGCCGCGTCGCCGTGGGTCATCGAGGACCGCGACCAACTCGTCCATGTACTCGATGACCCGCCGCGCCATGCGTTTGTCGAGCTTGCGCAGTTGCCCTAGCGACGTCTCGGTGTACTCAACCGTCCAGGCCAAGGTCGGCCTTCACGTCGGCGGCCGGATGCAGGCGCTCCCGCCCCTTGCGCACGCGCTCGAGCACACTGGCGGCCAGGTAGTAGTCCTCAAGCTCATCGATGCCGTTTTCGATGAGCTCGCGCAGGTAGAAGGCCTTGGAGCGCCCGGTTTGAGCGGCGAGGAAGCGAAGTCGCTCCTCGGTTTCGGGAGCCAGGCGGATCGAGGTCGCCAGGAGGTCTGTCCCCGACTGCAGTGAATACAAGTATGCATAGTATCGCAGGCAGCCTCACCGTCGGCTGCGCGAGTGCTGGAGATGCGGGAACCGTCGGTGCCGCAAGCTGGTAAGAGCGTCGTCACCGCGCGGTGGAGATCGCCAGCAGCCGCGTCGAAATCGGTGGGGCGGCGCAGATCCACCGAGGGTGCCGCCGCGCGGCAAACACGCGCGCTAGGCCGCAGCGAGACTGCCGGCGGAGGAGGTGGGATTCGAACCCACGACCGAGGGGGACACCCCCGGTAACCGCTTAGCAGGCGGCCGCACTAGACCAACTATGCGACTCCTCCAAGATCGGACCGGGCCGGACGGGGCGACTGGCGGAGGGGGTGGGATTCGAACCCACGAGGCGGGCAAGCCGCCTAGTGGTTTTCAAGACCACCTCCTTAAGCCACTCGGACACCCCTCCAGCTTCTCTGAAGTATAGCCGGGCCTGCTCGGCGCAAGCCCGCGCTGCGCCTCGGAGCGCCAATGCCGTCTGGCTATTCTGGCTCTGCGCTGACGCCGGTGCGCCGATGCCCGTCTGGCGCCCGGCCTGAGACAAACCGGAGTGAGGTGAGGGGGAGCGGCGTGCGTGACAAGGACTCCGTGCCCTGCGGCTGCGAGGGGCCGCCGGACGAGGCGCTGCTCCGAGGGGCGGCGCTCTTCAATCACCGCGCCTTCTACGCCCAGCACGAGGTCTTGGAAGATGCCTGGCGCGCCGAAACCGGACCCGTGCGCGATCTGTACCGCGGAATCTTGCAGGTCGGCGTCGGGTGCTATCACCTCTCGCGCGGGAACCATCGCGGCGCCTGCAACCTGCTGCGCTACGGCTTGGCGCGCTTGGAGCCGTTCGAGCCGGTGTGCCTGGGTGTCGACGTGACGGCGCTGAGGGTTGTGGCGGCCCGGGTTTTGGCGGCGCTCGAAGAGCTGGGACCAGAGCGGGTGGGAGAGTTCGACGAGCAACTGCTTCCGCGCGTGGCCTTTGTCGAAACCGGGTCGGCATAGGGACTGCCGACCGCGCCGCTCTTCGCGTCACGCCGCGGCGATCCACCGCGGCGCGTACGATGGCGCACTGAGATCGTCGCGGCGAAGTTCATATAGAGGTTCCAGGCCGCCGGCGGCGCCGAGTCGGGAGCCACGGACAAGACGCAGGGGGAACAAATGGCGGGGGCACTTGCCATCACCGGCGCCGGACGCGGCATCGGTCGAGCGATCGCGTTGCGCATGGCCAGGGAGGGCTGGGCCGTCGCGGTGTCCGACATCAACGGCGACAGCGCCGCCGAAGTGGCGGTCGCGATCGAGCAGGGCGGCGGTCGCGCGCGCGGCGACGCGTTGGACGTCACCGACCCCGACGCCGTGTCGGCCTGGGTGAATGAGGTGGATGCGGACCTGGGCGGGCTGACCGGCGCGGTGGCCAACGCCGGCATCTTGATGGTGCGGCCGCTGCTGGAGATGGCTCCCGAGGACTGGCGCCGGTTGATGGCGGTCAATCTCGATGGCGCGTTCTTCTTTACCCAAGCCGCGGGGCGGGTCATGGCGGCGCGAAACCGGGGCAGCATCGTCATCATTTCCTCCGCATCGTCCCGCCGGCCCTCGGAGTGGCTGGGCGCCTACAGCACCAGCAAGACCGCGCTTCATGGGCTGACGCGCAACCTGGCCTTGGAGTTGAGCCCACATCAGGTGCGCGTCAACGCCGTCAGCCCCGGGCTCGTGGATACCGACATGTGGGCCAAGATCGACCGCGAAAAAGGCGCGCGCCAGGGGCGGCAGGAGGGCGAGGTGTTCGCCGAGATGATCAAGCTGGTCCCGCTGGGCCGCGCCGAGCAGCCCGAGGACGTGGCCACCATGACCGCGTTCCTGCTGTCGGAGGAAGCCGACTACATCACCGGGCAGAACATCAGCTACGACGGCGGGTTCCAGATGCCCTGAACGGGCCGGCGCCTGGGTCGCACCGACCCAGGCGCAACGGTTCGGGGCGACGCCGCACCGGCACTGCGCGGCGAGTGAAATGGCCGCGACTTCACCAGAAACCCAGGATGGCGTTGCTATACTCGGGTCCGCTGCGAAAGTTGTTCGATACCGAACCAGTAGAGGTGCGCCCTTGACCACAACCGACGAAGCGCCGGCCGCCGGCGCCGTCGCGGAGACGATGCCGCCGGATGAGATGCCGGTGCTCGAGTCCATGGAAGACCTTCTGGAGGACGCAAGTTCGCAGCTGCCGAGCATCGGCCGCGGCGACGTGCTTGAAGGCGTGGTGGTCGGCATCGAGCCCGACGAGATTCTCGTGGACATCGGGCTCAAGGCCGAAGGCTTCGTGCCCGAGCGCGAGCAGTGGGACACCCGGCTGGAGGAACCGCGCCCGGTTCATTCGCTTGGCGAGACCGTGCTGGTGTACGTGGTGCAGCCGGAAGGCGACGGCCGCGCCATGCTCTCCTTCCGCCGCGCCGAGCAGGAAAAGGTGTGGCGCGCCACCGAGGAGCTGTTCGAGAACGGCACGATCATCGACGCCACGATCCTCGAATACAACAAGGGCGGCGTCCTGGTGGACGTGGGGCCGCGCGGCTTCGTGCCGCTGTCGCAGCTCACCAGCCTGCGGCGCGGGGCCAGCGACGAGACCGAGGACGAGCTGGCCGCGCGGCTGGCGGAACTGGTGGGCCGCAAGATCAACGTCAAGATCATTGAGCTCGACCGTCGCCGCAATCGCCTGATCCTCTCCGAGCGCGTGGCTGAGCGCGAGGTCCGCTCGCGCCGCCGCGAGGTGCTGCTGGACGAGCTCCAGGTCGGCCAGGTGCGGCAGGGCATCGTGAGCAACATTTGCAGTTTTGGCGCCTTCGTCGACCTGGGCGGCGCCGACGGCTTGGCCCACATCTCGGAGCTCTCGTGGAGCCGGGTCGAAAGCCCGGAGGAGATTCTGAAGCCGGGCCAGGAGATCGAGGTCTACGTGCTCTCGCTGGACCGCGAGGACAAGAAGATCGCCCTCAGCCTGCGCCGCGCGACCAAGGACCCCTGGCAGTCGCTGGAGTCCAAGTACGGCGTGAACGAAATCGTCGAGGGCGAGGTGACCAAGCTGGCGCCGTTTGGAGCCTTCGTGCGGCTCACGGACGGCATCGAAGGACTGGCCCACGCCTCCGATCTGGGGGACGCGGCGCTGGACTCGATGCGCGAGGGGGACTTCGGCAAGTTCCAAATCCTGAGCATCGACGCCGGCCGGCGGCGGATTCGGTTGTCGCCGTTACCAACCGACGCCGGCGAGAGTGCGACAATGGGGAGCTTGGACACCGCCCACGGCTGACACCGGGGCCGCTGCAGGGGATGTCAGGTGAACGACCGCCTGAATAAACTCACCGAGCGCGCCAAGCAGGTCTTGGTCTTCGCCCAAGACGAGGCTACGCGGTTCAACCACGATTACATCGGCACCGAGCACTTGCTGCTGGGGCTGGTGCGCGAGGGCGAGGGCATCGCCGCGCAGGTGCTCACCAACCAGGGGGTTGAGTTGCGCACGGTTCGAAACGCGGTGGAGTTTGTCATCGGCCGCGGCGAGGCCAGGATGGTGGGCAATTTCAGGCTGACGCCCCGCGTGAAGCGGGTCATCGAGTTCTCCATCGAGGAAGCGCGGCGGCTGGGCCACAACTACATCGGCACCGAGCACCTGCTGCTGGGGCTCCTGCGCGAGGGCGGGGGAACCGGCCCCGGGGTGCTCGAGAGTCTGGGTGTGAACCTGGAAGAGGTGCGGGCGCAGGTCGCGCAGTTGATGAGCCAGAGCTCGATCCAACTCGGCCGCGGCGAGGGCCAGAGGCCGACTATCGTGCGACAATTGAGGCCAAGGACACCGCCCACGGCTGACACCGGGGCCGCTGCAGGGGATGTCAGGTGAACGACCGCCTGAATAAGTTCACCGAGCGGGCGAAGAAGGTCTTGGTCTTTGCCCAAGACGAGGCCACGCGGTTCAACCACAACTACATCGGCACCGAGCACTTGCTGCTGGGGCTGGTGCGCGAGGGCGAGGGCATCGCCGCGCAGGTGCTGACGAACCTCGGCGTCGAGTTGAACAAAGTGCGCAACGCGGTGGAGTTCATCATCGGCCGCGGTGAGCGCATGGTGGTCGGCGATATCAGTCTCACTCCCCGCGCCAAGCGGGTCATTGAGCTCTCCATCGAGGAAGCGCGGCGGCTCGGTCATAACTACATCGGCACCGAGCACCTGTTGCTGGGGCTGGTGCGCGAGGGCGAAGGCATCGCCGCCGGCGTGCTCGAGAGCCTGGGCGTGAACCTGGAGAAGGTGCGGGCGCAGGTCGTCCAGCTGGTCAGCCAAAACCCGACCGAGCGCGGCCGCGGCGAAGGAAAAAAGGCCGGCTCGAAGACGCCCGTGGCCGATCAGATGGGCATCGACCTCACTGCCGCGGCCCGCGCCGGCAAGCTGGACCCGGTGATCGGGCGGCACGACGAAGTCGAGCGCGTCATCCAGATTCTCAGCCGGCGCACCAAGAACAATCCGGCGCTGATCGGCGACCCCGGTGTGGGCAAGACGGCCATCGTCGAGGGTCTGGCGCAGCGCATCGTTGCGGGCGACGTTCCCGAATCGCTCCGCGGCCGGCGGTTGCTCACGCTCGACATGGGCGCGCTCGTGGCCGGCACCAAATACCGCGGCGAGTTCGAGGAGCGGCTCAAGAAGGTCATTGACGAGCTCAAGTCGGCCAGCGACTGCGCGCTGTTCATTGACGAGCTGCACACCGTGGTTGGCGCCGGCGCGGCCGAAGGCGCGGTGGACGCCGCCAACATCCTCAAGCCGTCGCTCGCCCGCGGCGAGCTGCAGGTCATCGGCGCCACCACCCTCGACGAGTACCGCAAGTACGTCGAACGCGACTCGGCGCTCGAGCGCCGTTTCCAGCCGGTCACCGTCCGCGAGCCGTCGATCGACGAAACCATCGACATCTTGACCGGCGTGCGCCCCCGCTACGAAGAGCACCACCGGGTGCGGATCACGGACGACGCGGTCAAGGCTGCCGCCGAGCTCGCCGGACGTTACGTGACCGACCGATTCCTCCCCGACAAGGCCATCGACGTGATGGACGAGGCGGCGGCGAAGGTGAAGATTCGCCACGGCATGCCACCCCGCGCCGTTCGGGAGCTGGAAACCAAGCTCGAGCAGATCGCCAACGACAAGGCGCGCACCATCAACGAGCAGCGCTTCGAGGACGCCAACGAGTTGCGGCAAAACGAGCAGCAGTTGCGCATCGAGTTGAACGAGGCGCGCGCATCCTGGACCTCCGAGCAGGGAGAGGGCCCGCCCAACGTCGGCGAGGACGAAGTGAGCCAGGTCGTCGCCATGTGGACGGGAATCCCGGTCACGCGCATTCGCCAGGAGGAATCCGAGCGACTGCTGCACATGGAAGACGTGCTCGCGCGCCGCATCGTCAGCCAGCAGGAGCCGATCCACGCCGTCGCCGGCGCCGTGCGGCGCGCGCGTGCCGGGCTCAAGGACCCGCAGCGGCCCATTGGGGCCTTCATGTTCCTCGGCCCCACCGGCGTCGGCAAAACCCTGCTGGCCCGCGCGTTGGCCGAGTTCATGTTTGGCAGCGAGGACGCGCTGATCCGCATCGACATGTCGGAATACATGGAGCGCCACTCCGTCTCGCGCCTCGTGGGCGCGCCGCCGGGTTACGTCGGCTACGAGGAAGGCGGCCAGCTCACCGAGGCCGTGCGCCGCCGGTCCTACGCGGTGATCCTGCTCGATGAAGTCGAAAAGGCCCACCCCGAGGTGTTCAACATCCTGCTCCAGCTCATGGACGACGGGCGTTTGACCGACGCCAAGGGCCGCACGGTGGACTTCCGCAACACCATCATCATCATGACCTCCAACGTCGGCGCGCAGCACATCAAACGCGGCGCCTCGCTCGGGTTCCACTTCGACGAGGGCGAGCAGGCGGACGAGGCTCGCTACCGGAACATGCGGGCCAAGGTGCTGGCCGAGCTCAAGAAGCTGTTCCGGCCGGAGTTCCTCAACCGCGTCGACGGCACCGTGGTCTTCCACGCGCTGACCCGCGCCGACGTCGAGTCCATCGTGGACCTTGAGTTGAGCCGCGTGCGCCTACAGCTGTCCGAGCACGAGCTGGAGCTGGAGGTCACTCCCGAGGCCAAGTCGCTGCTGGCCGAGAAGGGCTACGACCCGGACTTCGGCGCCCGCCCGCTGCGGCGTGTGATCCAGAATCTCATCGAGGACCCGTTGGCCGAGGAGTTGCTCCGCGGCGCCTTTGCCACCGGCTCGAAAGTGATTGTGGGCCGTGCCGGCGACGAGCTCGACATCTCGACCCGAGCCCCTGTCAGCGCCTAACCGGGCCCGCGCGCCGCGCCGTCGGCGCGCCAACCCTTCCCAGCGCGTTTCGCGCTAGCCCAAATGGCTAAGGCGCGCAGCAGCTACATCTGCGAGGACTGCGGCGCGCGCCACCAGCAGTGGAGCGGCCAATGCGGCGCCTGCGGCGCCTGGAATAGCATCATCGAGCACCGCCCGCCGCGCGCGGCGTCGTCTTCCGCTTCCGTTGCCGCCGTACCGCTGGGTGCCGTCGAGGACGATGCCGCCGTGCGGCGCTCGACCGGCATGAGCGAGTTTGATCGCGTGCTGGGCGGCGGCCTGGTCGGCGGCGCGCTAATCCTCATCGGCGGCGATCCTGGCATCGGCAAGTCCACCCTCGTGCTGCGCGCGGCCGCCGCCCTGGGGACCGACCGGCGCCCGGTGCTCTACGCCGCGGCGGAAGAGTCGCCCCAGCAGGTCCGCATGCGCGCCCGGCGCATGGGCCTCGAGTCCAGCGCCATTCACATCTATCCGGATACCGAGGTCGGCGGCGCGCTGGCCGAAGCCGAGCGACTGCGCGCCGGCCTCGTGGTCGTCGACTCAATTCAAACCGTGCGCGTCGAGGGCTTGGCGGCGGCGCCCGGCAGCATCAGCCAGGTGCGCGAGGCCACGCTCCAGATCATGCAGTTCGCCAAGGCCTCCCAGACGCCCGTGATGCTGGTGGGCCACGTCACCAAGGAAGGCACGGTGGCCGGGCCGCGCACCCTCGAGCACATCGTGGACACGGTGCTGTATCTGGAAGGCGACGACTTTCACGCCCAGCGGCTGCTGCGGTCGGTGAAGAACCGCTTTGGCCCGACCTTCGAGGTGGCCGTGTTCGAGATGCGCGGCGACGGACTGCACGAGGTGCCCAATCCCTCCGCGCTGTTCCTCGCCGAACGGGACGCCCGCGCGCCGGGCTCGGCGGTTGCGGTGCCGCTGGAGGGCACGCGACCGCTGGTCGTCGAGATTCAGGCGCTGACGGCGCCGACGGCCTATGCCCTGCCGAAGCGCCTCGCCACGGGATTCGACCTCAACCGGCTGCACATGCTGCTGGCGGTGCTGGGCCGCCGCGCCGGGGTCCAGCTTGGCAATCACGATGTCTACGTGAACGTGGTCGGCGGCTTGCGGCTGCGCGAGCCCGCGGTCGACTTGGCGGTGGCCGTGGCGATCGCGTCCAGCGCGCGCGACCAGGCGCCCGGGCCGCAGGTCGCGGCGATCGGGGAGCTGGGGCTGTCCGGCGAGTTGCGCTCGGTGCCCTCCGCCGCGGTGCGCGTGCGCGAGGCCGAGCGTCTCGGCTTCACCCGCTGCCTGGTGCCGGCCGCCGGCGAACGCAACGGCGCGACCGAGGGCCTCGGGGCGGCAAATCTGGCCGAAGCCCTGGCCCTCGCGCTGCCATGACCGCGGGCCCCGTGGACGCCGTGGTGCTCGCCGCTGGCGGCGCGACCCGCATGGGCGGAGAGGACAAGCTGCTGGCGCCGCTGGCTGACGCGCCGCTGATCGTCTGGAGCCTGCGCGCCTTCGAGCAAACGCCTGAGATTCGCCAGGTGGTGGTGACGGCAAGCGCGGCCAACCGCGACCAGATCGCCGACGTCATTCGCGCCGCGCGCCTGACCAAGGTGACGCGCGTGGTGCTGGGCGGCGCGTCGCGCGCCGAGTCGGTCCTCCATGGACTCGAGACGCTCGTCGTCGGCGGCGCGGCGTTCGCCGTCATCCACGACGGCGCGCGCCCCTTCGTGACCCCGGACATCATCGCGCGCGGCGTCCAGGCGGCCCGGGCGCACGGCGCCGCCGTGGCCGCCGTCCCGTCCGTCGACACCGTCAAGCTCGTGACGCCCGCGGGCCGCGTGGGCGCACGCTGCCGCGCGAGCAGGTGTGGCTGGCCCAGACCCCCCAAATCGGTCGCCTGGACGCCCTGCTCCGGGCCCACCGGCGCAACCGCGACCGCCTGGCGGCGTTCACCGACGACGTGGCGCTGCTGGAGCACGAGGGCGTGCCCGTGCACGTGTTCGAGTCCGACGCCGGCAACGTCAAGATCACGCGGCCCGCCGACTTGCGCGCGGCGCAGGCCCGCGTCGCGGCGGCCATGCCCGGCTATCCTGACGCGATGACCGCACACGGTGGGCAGCAGTGACGGCTGGCGCGGATCAGGCCCCGGCGGCTACCCCAAGGCGCCGACGCCGCGACATTCGCGAGCGTATGGAGCGCGCACGGCTGGCGTCTTGGGAGCTGCTTGACGACCCCGATCTCGCGATCTTCACCATCGATCGCCCCGACGGCGAGCCATTCGCCGAATTCGAGCCCGGCCAGTACACCCAGCTCGCCTTCTGGGACCAACCGGCGGACGACCCGCGCCCGCGTCAGTTCTCCATCGCGTCGACGTCCGCCGAGCGCGAGTCGCTTGAGTTCTACGTCATCTTGGTGCGCGACGCCGACGAGGACGGCAGCAATCGCCAGGGCGTCTTCACCGGCGCGCTCTGGCGCCATGCACCCGGCGACGAGGTGCTCTATATGCCGCGCCCAGCCGGCCGCTTTGTGCCCTCGCGCACCACCCAGCACGACCTGGTCTGCGCCGCCACCGGCACGGGGCTCGCCCCATTTGTCTCGATGGCCCGCGTCTTCTGGCAGGACTATCAGCGCGTCGGCCGCACGCCGCGTCGCCTCACCGTGCTGCACGGGGTGTCTTACGCCAGCCAGCTGGGCTATCGCGCCGAGCTGGAAGCGCTGGCCGCCGACGCCGGATTCGAGTTGCTCTACGTGCCCGTCGTCAGCCGCCCCACCCAAGACCCCGGGTACGAGGAAGCAATGGGCCGCGGGCGGCTGAACGACGTGTTGCGGATGATCTGCGGCGAGCCCGCGATCGGCCGCGTGGCCCCCTACCTGCCCGCCGAGATCCACGACCAGGTGCGTGAGCGGCTCTCGGTTGCCGGCAGCGCGGCCTACCTGTGCGGCAATCCGGGCATGATCAGCGACGTGAAAGAGGTGCTCGCCGGCCAGGGCTTTCCCACGACCGGCCGCGAGTCACAGGTGATCACGGAGGACTACTGGTAGGCGGCACGGAGGCGTCAGAGCCCCTGCCCGAGCTGCGCGTGGGCCACGGCTACGACATCCATCGGCTCGCCGCCGGCCGCCCGCTGCTGATCGGCGGTGTGAAAGTTCCGTCCGAGCACGGCGCCGTGGGCCACTCGGACGCCGACGTGCTGCTGCACGCCATCGTGGACGCCGTCCTGGGCGCGCTCAAGGCCGGCGACATCGGCCGGCACTATCCGGACAGCGATCCCGCCTGGCGCGGCGCCGACAGCTCACGGTTCGCGCGCGAGACTGCCGCCCGTGCCCGCGACGCCGGCTGGGAACCGGTGAACGTGGACGCCACCGTGTTGCTGGAGCGGCCCAAGCTCGCCGGGCACGTGCCCGCCATCGAGCAGCGCGTGGCGGAGTGCCTCGACGTGGGTGCCGATCGCGTCAGCGTCAAGGCCGCATCCAATGAAGGTCTGGACGCCGTGGGCGAGGGCCGCGCCATCGCCTGCCACGCGGTGGTCCTGCTGGCGCGGCGCCATCGGTAGAATTCGCCGCCGCATCGCCCACGGTCAGCCACGGTGACGCTACACATCTCGGACACGCGCACGGGAGAGCGACGCCCCTTCGCGCCGCTCGACGAGCCGGTGCGCCTCTACGTCTGCGGCATGACGCCCAAGGCCCCGCCCCACGTCGGTCACGGCTTCATGTTCGTCCACATGGACGTGGTCCGGCGCTATCTGGAATACCGCGGCTACGAGGTGCGGCACCTCCAGAACTTCACCGACATCGACGACAAGATCATCGACCGCGCGCGGGCCGCCGGACAGGACCCGCTCGCCTACGCCGAGGAGCAGACGCGGGCCTACTTCGAAGTGCTCGACCGCCTGCGCGTGCGCCATGCCCACGAGTACCCCACGGTTACCGGTTCCATGTCCGAAATCGTGGCGGCGGTGGAGCACCTCATCGACCGCGGCTATGCCTATCCCACCTCGCAGGGCGTCTACTTCTCGGTGCCGGCATTCCCGGAATACGGCTCACTGTCCGGACGCACGGAGGATGTGGGCGTCGAGGCCGGCGCGCGTGTGGAGGTGGACCCGGAGAAGCGCGATCCGCGGGATTTCGCGCTGTGGAAGCTCGCCCCGGAGGACGAGATCGGCTGGGATAGTCCCTGGGGACGCGGGCGCCCCGGCTGGCACATCGAGTGCTCCACCATGATCCAGACGGCGTTCGGCGAGCAGATCGACATCCACGGCGGCGGCGCCGACCTCATCTTTCCGCATCACGAAAACGAGATCGCCCAGGCCGAAGCCGGCAGCGGGCGCAATCGCCGTTCGTGCGAGCACTGGCTGCACACGGGGCTGCTGCAGACCGACGGCGAAAAGATGGCCCACTCGGCCGACAACTACACCACCCTGGCCGACGTGCTGGAGGTCGTGGCGCCGGACGTGCTGCGGCTCTACTTCCTGTCGGTGCACTACCGCACGGCGATGGCGTTTTCGATGGAAGCCCTGCAGCCGTCCGCGGCCGCCTACGAGCGACTGCGCGGCATCCTGCGCGCCCGCGGCGGCGATCCAACGGGTGACGCCGAAACGCTGGCCGCCGCCCGTGGCGAAGCGCAGCGCGAGTTCGAGGCGGCCATGGACGACGACTTCAACGCCCCGCGCGCCATCGGCGCGCTGTTCGAGCTTGGCCGGTCCATCAACCGCGCCGCGCCGAGCGCGACGCCGGGCGCCGTCGCCGAGGCTCAGGCATGCCTGCGCGACCTATTGGCGGTCCTGGGCGTCGAGGTTGTGGAAGGCGCGGCCGACGCCGCGGACGCCGCGCCGTACATTGAGCTACTGGTCGAGATTCGCAGCGCGGTGCGGGAGGTGCGGCAATGGGAGCTCGCCGATCGCATCCGCGACCGTCTCGCGGACCTCGACGTCGTCCTGGAAGACACCCCGGACGGCACGGTCTGGCGGCGCACGACGCCGACCGACCTGTAGCCGGAGCCATCTGGGGCCGGCACCCGGTCCGCGAAGCGCTCGCCGCCGGCTACCGGCTAAAGCGGCTCTTGGTCGCCCGCGGCGCCGCCGACTCCACGGCGCCGCTGCGCGAGTTGGCGGGCGAGGCCGGCGTGCCGGTGGCCTTTGTCGATGCGGCCGAGTTGGACGCGCAGGCCTTCGGCGGCAACCACCAGGGCGTCGTGGCCACGCTGGACGCAACCGCCGGTGCCGGGGTGCGCGACCTGCTGCAACCCCAGGCCGGACGCGCACAACCGCCGCTGATCCTGGCCGCGGATCAGGTCGAGGATGTCGGCAACGTGGGCTCGCTGATCCGGACGCTCGAGGCCTGCGGCGGCGCCGGCGTGATCGTGCCGGAGCGTCGCAGCGCGGCGCTCACCGGCGGGCTGGCCCGCGCCTCCGCCGGCGCCAGCCTGCGCTCGACCGTGGTCACCGTCACCAACCTCGCAAGGGCGCTCAAGACCCTGCGGTCGGACGGCGTGCACATCATCGGGCTTGACGCCGCCGCCGAGACGCCGTTCGACGCCGTGGCCTACGACGCGCCATGCTGCATCGTCGTGGGCAACGAGGCGCGTGGGATGCGGCCGGGTGTGCGGCAGGTGTGCGACGCGATCGTGCGCGTGCCGCTGCGCAGCGGCATCGGCTCGCTGAACGTAGCCGCCGCCGGCGCCATCGTCCTGCACCACATCGCGCGCCAGCGGACGGAGAAATCCGTGCAAATCCGTCATTCCCGCGAAGGCGGGAATCCAAGCGCTGCCAAGGACACCTTCGCAAACGGCGGTTCATCCCCTCAGCCCCCACCGCCTGGAACTTCCGCAGGGCCCTCAACAGGTGGGAAGACATGAGCGGCGACGTCATCAGCCTGCACGGCATGCTTTTCTTCGCCTACCACGGCGCCCGCGCCGAGGAACGCACCCTGGGCCAGCGGTTCGTGGTCGACATGGACGTGCACGCCGACCTGCGAGCCGCCGGGCAGTCTGACGGCGTCAGCGATACCGTGAACTACAGCGAACTCTACGCCGTCGCCCAGGACGTGATGCTGGGACCGCCGCGCAACCTGCTGGAATCCCTCGGCGAGCGCATCGCCGCGCGCGTGCTGGCCGAGTTCCCCCGCGTGGCCCGCGTGCGCGTGCGCATCGCCAAGCCCAGCGTGGCCATCGCCGGCTCCATCCTCGCCGAAGCCGCCGTCACCATCGAGCGTTCGCGACAGTAAGCCGCGTCAGGCCGTCGCGAACACGACACCGGTCTCCCAGTGTTCGTGGACACGGAACGAATCCACCGCACCGCGCGTAGTATCCAGTAGCAGTACCCGGCAGCCGATATCCACATCGCGGGAGGCGGACCTGTGAGAACCCAGCATCTGGCGAGGCGTCCGCCCATCGGTTTCGTGGCCCTGGCCGCGCTAATGCTCCTGCTCGCGCTCGGGGCGGCCACCTGCGACGCCCCGGCGACGAGCCCAACTGAGGCGCCCACCCCAACACCCGAGGCGACCTCAATGCTGACCGCTTCAGCTGCACCTACCCCCACGGCTGTCAGGACTTCCATGTCGGCCCAGACGCCCTCGCCGGCAGGTACGCCGACACAGACCCGAGCCGCGACGCCGACGCCGACACCCACGCATGCCGAGGACGAGGTGCACCGGCTGATCACGCGTCCCCCCACGGCCCCCACTACGTCGGATCGTGCCGCGCTGGTGGCGCTTTACCACGCGACCGACGGGGAAAACTGGATGAAGAACGCCAACTGGCTGAGCGAGGCGCCGCTCGGGGCATGGCACGGTGTCACCACGGACGACCGTGGACGGGTCACCAAGCTGGAGCTGCCTGAGAACCGGCTCAGCGGCACAATCCCGCCCGAGCTCGGCCGCCTCGCCAAACTTGAAGTGCTGTGGCTTGTGGGCAACCAACTCGGTGGGACGATCCCACCGGAGTTGGGCCGCCTCAGCAACCTTGTGCACCTCGTCCTCGAAGGCAATGAGCTGCATGGGATGATCCCGCCCGAACTAGGTCAGCTCTCTCGCTTGACATGGCTCGGGCTCGGTCAAAATGAGCTGAGTGGAGAAATACCGCCTGAGTTAGGCCGCCTCTCCAGGCTGCAATGGCTGGCGCTCGGCACGACCGACCTCAGCGGACAAATCCCGCCCACGCTGGGCCAACTCCGCAACCTGGAACGACTTTTCCTCCAGGAGAACCAATTGCGAGGGAACATCCCGCCCGAGCTGGGTCGTCTCTCTGGCCTGACATGGTTGATGCTCAATGACAACCACCTAAGTGGGGCGATCCCGTTCGAGTTGCGCAACCTCACCAACTTGGAGGTGCTGTTAATCGGCGGCGGCAACCACCTGACGGGTTGCATCCCCGAGGAGTTTGGCATTGCAGCAGTCGGTGATCTGGGCGCGCTTCGTCTGCCATTCTGCGACGCCAGTGGGCGCGTTCCCCCCGCCACAGGCCCGGCAGCGACCGAAGCGCCTCCGGGCGTGCGAGCCGCTGACCGAGCCGCGCTGAAAGCGCTCTACGACGCGACCGACGGACCCAACTGGAGGAGCACTGCCAACTGGCTCAGTGCAACCCCCGTCGGTGAATGGCACGGCGTCACCACCGACCCGACTGGCCAAGTCACGGAGCTGAGGCTGCACGACAATCATTTGGCCGGAGAAATCCCGCCTGAACTTGGGCGCCTGGCCCGGCTGGAAGTGCTGGTGCTCAATGGGAACCAATTGCGTGGGACGATCCCGCCCGAATTGGGCCGCCTCTCCCAGTTGGTCGTGCTGTCGCTGTACGGGAACCAACTGAGCGGGGCGATTCCGCCTGAGTTGGGAAGCCTCTCCGAACTCCGATGGATGGACCTCAACAAGAACCAGCTAACTGGGGCGATCCCGCACGAACTGGGCCGCCTCGCTCGGCTGGAGGCGTTGGATCTCAGTCTGAACCACTTGGCTGAGGAAATACCACCTGCATTAGGAAGCCTCTCAAAGCTGGAATGGCTGGGGCTCTGGCGCAACCAACTGCGTGGGGCGATCCCGGCCGAGCTTGGGCAACTCACCAACCTCGGAGTGCTCTGGCTTGCGGGCAACCAGCTCACGGGCTGCATCCCCGAGGGGCTGCAAAACGTTAAGCACAACGATCTTGCCGGCCCCAGCCTGCCGTTCTGCGAGACCAGCTGACCACACCCCAATCTACGGAGCCGTGCGGCCGCGCTCCTGCTCCCGGCGCTCGTCGAACTCGCGCAGTAGCACGTTTCCCAGCGACGGCGGACGGCGGTAGCCCGGGACGTCCTTCGCCACCGACCACTCGTGCGCCTCAAGCTGGCGCGTGATGAGCTGATCGGCCTGTTCAAGATAGGCCTCGACCTCGACATCGCCGCGGCGCACGGCTTCGATCGCCGCCGCCGTCAGGACGTGCCAGGCCTTCGATCCGGGATTCGAGGGCGTTTGCAGATCATGTTCGACCGCCCCACTCCAGGCGGCACGGTCAACGGGCAACCGGTTGGGGTCGCGGAAGGCCGGCTCGCGCAGCACCGAGCGACGAAATGGCACGGCGGCATCGTTGCGCGCCAACGCGCGCTGCGCGTCGGGTTCGAGGAAAGACTGGGCGAGCCGCCAGGCCGGCTCCAAATCCTCGCTGGCGCCGTTCACCGCCACGCAGAATTCCAGGCCTTCCGTCAGCGGGGAACCGTCCGTCCACGCGGGCAGCGGCGCCACGCCCCAGGGGATTGACGGCCGCACCAGCGGCGCGAAGTCGCTGGCGTCGATATACAGCGCCACCAGCCCGCCGTTGAATGGCGCCGCGATACGCTCCTCGATGCCGATCTCAACCTTCGAGTTGCTGCGCCAGCGCGCCATGCGCCGCAAGGTGCGCGCGTGCACCGGGGAGTGCATCGTCGAGCGGGTCTGATCCGAGGCAAAGTACGCCTCCGCGCCGGCCAACCCGGCGGCGTCGGCCAGCGCGGCGCGGGTAAACCACGGCACGGCGGCGAGCCCATACCGCTCCACCCGGTCTTCATCCGCCGCCGTTAGCCGCCGCGCGGCGAACTCGAACCGGGCGATGGACCAGGGGTCGTCCCAACTCGACGGCGGCTCGACCCCGGCGAGCTCCAGGTGGGACTCGTTGTAGAACACTCCGAGATAGGCCGCGCCGATGCTGAGGGCGGTCACCTCCCCGCCGGGGCCCGATCGCGCCGCGGTAACGGCCGGCGCGAGGTCGTCCAGGTCGAGGTCGCGCGCCACGAAGTCGTCCAGCGGCGCCAGATAGCCGCCGGCGGTCAGGTCGAACACATCGTCCGCCGCCACCCGAACGACATCCGCGTCAATGCCGTCGACCAGCCCGGTGCGCATGCCATCGCCCGCAATATTCTCGTCCAGCCGTACGTCCAGATCGACCTCGGGTTGGGCACCCTCGAAGGCCGCCAGCGCCTGGCGCAGTGCATCTAGTTCGGCGGGAGTGCCCCAGCCCGCGAACCGGATCGTCGTGCCGGCTGGAAGGGGCGTAGCTTCGGCTGCGGCGAGCGTCGCGGGCGCGGAAGGCGTCGGGCTCGGCGTTGGCGTAAACGGCGTCACATTCACGAACTCGACCGGCAGGGGAGTCACCGGCGGCAGATCCGCGACCGGCGGCCCCAAATCGCAGCCCGTGATGCCGGCCGCCACGGCAAGCGGCAGGGCGCGCAAGATAGCGCGCCGTGAACAGCGACCGGCGGCTAGGCGCGGCGGCGGGCTGAGCGGGCGCCGAGCGCCCGGCGGTGGGGATGGCGTCGCCACGTGCTTGAAGCCTTGGGGCTGACCGACGGGCGAAGGCGAGCCGCTGCTCTGAAGCAGGGTGGATCCGCCGCGCGTCATAATTGGCACCCTGGGGCAGGATAGCAGCGGTCCGCTGCCGGTCACGCCCCGCGAGCCCGCCACGAGGCCGTCGCCGACGCCACCCGCATTCAGTCCATTTCCCACCGGGAGACCCCTGCCTAGCCCTTCGTCATCTGTATGTTGCGGAAGCGGCAATCTAGCCCCCATCCAACCTGGAGGCGCGCTGGATTCTTGGCGTAGGGGCGGGTTTTAAACCCGCCCTTGTATGTTGCACGCGTCTCGCAGAGGCAGAAGTGACTGGCCTTCAAAACATCAGCTCCCCTGACCGCGTACCGCGTCCTTCCGCCATCCCAGCGCGATGCCGGCCCCCAACGTGACGCAGGGACAGTGCGTCCCCGACGGCTTGCCCAGTGGTCAGCGGCGCGCGCTGCGCTACCCTGCGGCCGCGGCCCGTGACCGCCGCTCGGCGGCTTCGAATGAGGCGATGACGATGTATCGCGCCGGCATCGTGGGGCTTGGCGTCGGCATCCGGCACGCACGCGCATATACCGGCAGCGACGCGACCGATCTCGTCGCCATCGCCGATCTCGACGCCGCGCTCTTGGACGAGGTCGGCCGCACCTTCGACGTGCCGCACCGCTATACCAGCCTCGAGGCCATGCTGGAGCACGAGACGCTCGACATTGTCAGCGTCGCCACCCCCTGCCAGCTCCACGCGCCAATGGTGATCGCCGCCGCCGAGGCCCGCCCCAAGGCCATCATTTGCGAGAAGCCCATGGCGCCCGACATGGGCAGCGTCGAGGCCATGACCGCGGCCTGCGACGAGCACGGCGTCAAGCTCGTCATCAGCCACATGCGACGGCAGATCCCCCAGTTCGCCCATGCGCGCCGGCTCATCGCCGAGGGCGCCATCGGGCGGCCCCTCGCCGGCACCGTCAGCGTCCAGGAAGGCGGCCTGCTGAACCAGGCCTCCCACGTGGTCGACCTCATCCGCTTCATGCTCGGGGACCCGGCGGTCGACTGGGCCGTGGGCCAGGTGCAGCGCGAAACCGACCGCTACGAACGGGGCCTGCCCGTCGAGGACCTCTGCGGGGGCGTCATCGCCTTCGAGGGTGGCGCTCGCCTGGTGCTCGACGTGGACATCGACGCCAATCCCACCGTCGGCAACTGGGGCTTCGTGCTGGCGGGCGACGAGGGCGTACTACGCGTCAGAACCCACCAGGTGCACGGCCGCGAGGCATTCGACCTGCATCTGACGTCATGCGCCCACGGCGAGATGGATCTTGCGTCGACGGAGTTCCCGGAGATCGATCCCTGGATCGCCCAGGTCGACCGGCTGGCCGAGTGGATCGACGGCGGCCCGGAGCACGAGCAGTCCATCGCGCGCACCCAGCCGTCGCACGAGGCCCTCATGGCCATCTACGAGTCCGCGCGCACGCGCTCACGCGTAACCCTCCCGCTCTCAACCCGTCGCTCGCCGCTCGAGGCGATGATCGAGGACGGCCAGTTGCAGGTTCGATACCCGGGCGCCTACGACATCCGCCATGCCGGGACGTACCCCCCGGTGGAGGCCTGAGCCGTGTCCGGCGCCTCCAATCCGGGCCGACCGCTGCGCGCCGCCGTCGTCGGCGCCCGCATCGGACGCAAGCATGCCGCCGGCTACGCCGCCAGCGACCGCGTCGAGCTGGTGGCGATCTGCGATGCCATCGAGTCGCGGTGCCACGAGCTGGCCGATCAGCACGACGTCGACGCCCGCTACACCGACATGGAGACGATGCTGCGCGAGCACCGCCCCGACCTGCTCAGCATCGCCACCCCGCAGGCGAGCCACGCGCCGCTCACGATCCTGGCCGCCAGCCGCTACGCGCCCACGGCCATCCTTTGCGAGAAGGCCATGGCCGGCAATCTGGGCGAGGCGCGCGCCATGGTGGCGACCTGCGACAGGCACGGCGTCAAGCTGGCCATCGGGCATCAGGGCCGCTGGCTTCGCGCTTACGAGCAGGCGCGCGACGCGGTGGCGGCCGGCGACATCGGCACGCCCGTCTTCGCCCGCGTGGGCTGCACCGTCGGCGGCATCACCAATCACCTCACCCACGCCCTGGACCGCATGCTCTTCATGCTGGGAGAGCCCGACGTGGAATGGGTGCTGGGCAACGTCCAGCGCGAGACGGACCGCTGGGAGCGCGGCTGGCCCAGCGAGGAGATGGCCGCCGCGGTCGCCGGCCTGGCCGGCGGCATGCGTCTGAGTCTGGAAAGCGAGACGCCCGACGCGCCGGGCCTGGAGGCGCACACGCACCTCATCGTGGGCACCGACGGCCTGCTCATCGTTTCCCAGGACGGCCGTGGCGCCGACTACGCCGTGCGCATCGTGGGCCGCGACGGACGCAGCCGCGACATACCGGCCGGCGGCGACTACTACGACGACGCCCGCCTGCGCGAGATCGACGCTCTGGCGGCCTGGGCCGCGGGCGAGGTCGACGAGCACCGCGGCGACGCCCACCTCGCCATCAAGACCCACGAAGCGCTCATGGCAATCTATGAGTCAGCCCGCACTCGCGGCCTCGTGCGCCTGCCGCTCAAGACCATGGCCTCGCCGCTCATCCAAATGATCGAGTCAGGCGACCTGCCCGTGCGCTACCCCGGCCGCTACGACATCCGCCACCACACGGCCGGGTACCGAAGCTGATTAGGCCGGCCTAGATGTGATGTCCGCAGTCCTAGTTGACAGGGACCCGCACGAGTGGAACTGGGGTCGTCCAGAGCGGTGTTGGGCAGGCGGTCGATCAAGCTGGCTCGTCCTTACGTGAGCTAGTGCTGCAGCCGGCAACTGGCCGTAGCCATGAGAACATCCTCTCGGACAATTGCGTTAGCTTTCCCCTGCCTTAGTAGTGTCGGCCACTGCAATCCAACCACGATCAAAGGTGAAAGTCTCCGATTTGCCAACAGGATCTTGAATTTGCACTATTCGGGCCTGATCCGGGTGCTTTGCGTTCTCTACGATATAGAGCCAGAACGCCTTCCCATGCTTCTGCGCACATTCGAATTGAGTCCGAGAGATTCCTACGGGTCGGTCGTGCAGGGTTCCCGTCATCGATTTGACCTCTACCCACCTGGCGGGCTGCCCGTCGATTCCCCGTTCCCAAAGGTCAAAGCCTGGGTTGTTCACCGGTGTGCGCTTAAGACTTGGCTCGTGCTCGAGGATGAGCTTGATGGCGTTTTCCTCAAGGTCCATACGCTCTTGCTGCGTCAGATCGTCCGGGTCCGATGCCCCTTCGTCTGAGGAGATTAGAGCCACGTACGAGACGAACTTCCGTCCGTCTCTCGACGAGCCCGTTGCTTGTTTCGTGCCGCTTAACACTCCACCATCCTCCGGCTCCTCATGGCCGACACTAACCTCACCCGCAGCATCATTCACGCTCTCGTCGCCAATCTGGTTTACAGGCGCGTTGGTCTCTTCATCAGTTCTTGTGTCGCTGTCAGGTTCGGAAGCACTTACCTGCTCGTGCAGTTCAGCAACCGGCGAGGTTGGCCCAGCCGCACCATCTACGCTGCCGCGCTGAGTGTCGTGAATGCTTGAAGTGTGCTCTGTGTCACCATCCTCGTCCATGAGACCGGCTTGTAGCAATTGCGATGTGAACTGTTCAACGCTGGTCAAGCCGTACTGGGTAAGCAGGGTAAGGACTTCGGCCTCGATTCCCGCTTCTCGGGCGAGTTCATCAATGACCGCAGGCTTAAACTCTATAGTCGCGAGGAGAAGCGGATTCGATTTCCATCCCGTGCTCTCGAAGATCACGGCATTGGGCCGCTGTAGTACGCGGTCATCATCTGAAACCGAGCTGGTTTCACCAAGCAAGCGAACGAAGAATGCGTCGAACGCGATATATTTCCTTCCGTACCACATCCAGCAATATTCACCTTGGAATACTCCTCAGCTACCTCTGTCTGCCACGTCACACAATGATTCCCAGAGAATCTTGGTTCTGGGTCCGACTTCATTCTCAGCTAGAGTTGGAATCGTTTTAAGTACAGATTCGACGCCCCTTAGCGTATAGTCTCTCACATGAATATCATAACTAAAGCCCAAGATTCCGGATGCGTCCCTAAGGTTGGTCTTCTCTTCCCGCGTGAGCAAAGGCTTTGCTGGAACGCGATCCAAATACGGCGAACTACCCGCCGCCTCTAGAAGGGCGCGGATGCGCTCGCCGCGGAGGTAATCTTTGGAATCATCAACAATCAGAACTCCGGATACGCCAGCGAATAGTTCCTTAAGTCGTCGAGTCGCCTGGTATGCATCGGGCGGGCGGGTGAAATGGCGAGAGCCGTCACCGGCATTTACGGCCAGTATGAACTCGACTTCCCGCAATTCCGATACCAGCCTATCCCGTTGCGCCGTTGAGTCGGTGTCAAATGCGGCAAGTACTCGCTCAACGTCTGACCGGTATTCTATTTCTGGGACGTCTGGGTGTTCTCGATCGTACTTAGGGAGGATATGTGCAATCACATCGTCCACTGGGTCAGGGGGGCTAAGTCCGAGAGACTCGAGGAACCCCAAGGCATCTTCCAATTGACACACGCTTCGTCGGACCGTGGGGAAGTCTGTGCGATCGTTAACAGGTAGGAATGCCTGCGGTTGGTCTCCGCTGAAAGCAACAACATGTGAGCCATCTTCCAGGCGAACGATAGGTATTTCTTCGAGTTTTTGTTGAAGAGCCGTCTGACCACTCAAGAACATATACAGCCGCTCAATCCAATTGTCTGACTGTGCTTCGAGGAACACTCTTGTCAACCTAGAGATCAGCCGATCAGGGGTGATCTCCTGCATCTCAAGCTCGTGAAGTAGATATGTGCGGATCTCTGGATTCCGATCGACCGTGATATCCTCACTGAGCCAGAAGATTTCGTGATCTAGCCGATAGAGGTCGGCTAGCTGTTTAGGTCCGAGGAGGTCGCGCAACTCTTGGGTCCGCGCTAGCATAGCCTCCTGTGCAGCGACATACCCCTCCGTGTGGCGAGGAAGCAGCCGCTCCGTTATTAGAGCTTCGCGAACCGCCGAAAACAATGGCGCAAACCTACTGCCTTCCGGAAAGCGATTGGTGTCTAGTGGCAGGCTTTGCAGGACCGATGTTCTTAGCAGGCCCAGTTGGCAAAGTTCCCGGAGGGCATCAACCAGCAGAACGGACGTTTCTTGAACGAGGTACTGGTTCCATGGATCGCGCTCAGGCACGTTGTCTCGACTAGGCGTGGTGCGATAAGGTCCTTGCACCAAAAAGCCTAGGCTTGTCGACAGGACCGTCGGGAAGAAAACGACGAGTGGCGAGTCCGAAATGGGGCGCACCGATGATCCTTCGCCGTCTACGCTCGGCTCGATGGCGAAAGCCAGCTCGACGTGACCGACCTCGACTTCGTCGTTGGCTACTGTCCGGGAGAAGACGATCCATTCTTCTTCGTTGACACCGTCAGTTGTCTCGTCAGTACCAATTATTGCTACTTTGCGGGCTGTGTCGCTGATGTTTCTTGTTTCACGCATGTACTGGCCCGACGGTCCGTCCACCACGGACCATTCGATCTCTTCGATCTCACGCAGAAAGAGCAGCGTCGGCAGATCGAGACGCCGTAGTCCTTCCTGAATCTGATCCACTGAGTTGGGGTTGGTGCTTTGGAACGGAAGCCGAATCACTGTTTGTTGTGGTGGCAGGTCGTTTCCCATGAGCGCCCTTGGCAAGACGAACGAATCAATCGCAAAATGCTCACTGCCCGAGTGGATTTCAGGGCTATCTGTGAATGCGTAGACAGATTTGAATCCGATCCCGAAGCGACCGATTGAGGTTAGATCTTTGGTGCTCTCGTCAATGCCACAGATTCCACGTACGTCATCCTCATCGAACGGCTTTCCGAAGTGGGTGACACTTAGGGCATCAGGCGATAGGGAAAACTTGACAGTCCGTTGCCCTTTCCATTCTCTCCGCTTTGCCAGCGCATCCTCAGCATTCTGGAGTAGTTCGAAGATGAAGTGCGTCTCGTCATCATATCGATCCGCCAGCAGCATCCGACCGATTTTGCCAATCTTTCTGCCATAATCCAACTCATTATCCGATCGAAGTGCTTCGTAGTCAGACTGCACGGTTAGTTCTCAAAGCTAGCAAAGATCCTGTGGACCTCTGCGGCTGCCAGGAGACTAGTAGTGTCTCCGCAAGTGCCGTCATAGGCCGACTATACTGCACGATGCGAGTGCCAGGGACAAGGGCCATTTCCATGAAGGATGAAGGCACTGTCTGCGATGAACTGTGCGAGCCTCTGCTTCAGTTGAATGTATCAGGCCTTTCTACCTAAACGACCCCACTGCGATGTCCTCCTGTCACATCGCTGAAGTCCAGCTACCTCGCCACCCATAACTTGAACGCGTGCGTCCCGCTGGGCGGCCTACGCCCGGCGACGGGCACGAATGGCCGACCGGGCCGCCACCGCGGCCAGCACCACCGCGGCAGCCCCCGCCGCGATCGCGACGACCACGACGACCGGCCCAACGCCCGCCAGCTGGCTGCGGGCGCTGAGCGTGCGCCGCTCCCCGCCCATCAAGTCAAGTTCCCACACCAGCACGCCGTTCTCGACTCGGTCGGCGTTGTGCTCCGTAACCTCGCCGGGCAACGAGACGCGCACCCGGAATTCGGCGGAGTTGACGAATGCAGCCGTCATGCCGGCGGCGAAGTCTCCGTTCTCGCCGGCCAGTTTCTTCGCCCAGCGGCGGCATTTTCATCGTGAACCGCCAACTGTCTCCCTCGCGCACGAACTCGAAGTCCGCGGCATCGGTCATGTCGTCCACGCCGCCCAGCGACTCCGCCGCCAGCTCCATGTCGGGAACAGGCACGCTCATGCGCTGCCCGACGAATCCGTCCTCGCGGTACTCCTCGACGACCGCGCCCGGCGGCAGGTCGTCGACCTCCCCGAACATTTCCTCTGCGGATTCGTCAGAAGCCGCGAGCAGCGCTTCGTCGATCGCCGCCAGCATGCCGACCGTGCCCGAGCCGTCCTCCTCCACGGTGAAGGTCAACTCGACGCGGATGCAGCCTGCGAGGACAAAGGCGGCCAGCGCCATCAGCAGCGCGAAGGGGAGCCGCAGCCCGAAGTGGCGTGTGGTCATAGTGGAAGGCTACCCGCCGCGCGCAGCTGAAACGCGTGCGTCCCAGTGCGCACGGTCGTGCGCACGTCGGCGTCCGTGACCACGAAGCCGGCGCCAGCCACGGCCTCCGCGTCGACTAGCGGCATCTCGGTCTCCCGGTAGATCAGCGTCTCGCGCCGATCCACGGCGCGTTCGAGCACGACCTCGGCCTCGACGCCCCGCGGAACGTCCACGTCGAGCGATTGACCATCCGCCGTGCGCTGCCAGCACACCGCGATGTCGCCGTGAGGCGTCGGAAACGCTCCTTCCACGCGCGGCAGTGATCCGGGCTGCGGGGCGATGCGGCAGGTCGCGAATCCGGGCGCCGTCGGCGTGATTCCCAACACCCGGGTCGAGAGCACGTAGCCCACCAGAATGCCGCCGGTATGCGCCAGGCTCCGCGTCGACATGGGCCGCACGCGGTTTTCTTGGTCGCGCCGGTCGTAGTCGGCGTCCTCGATGATGCGGTGCCCACCGGTGAATGGGTCCCACAGCTCCCAGATCATGGGGTTGTCCGTGGACTCCAGCATGGGTCGGTAGCGCCGCCGGATCAGGTCGAGCCCCTCGTCGATCAGCCCCGTGCCGAGGATCGCGTCGGCCACGTAGCCGAAGAACAGCGGCGTGGCCTGCACCAGGTCGTCGTATTGCTCCACGATCGCGCGCGCCACCGCCGCCGCGCGCTCGGGCGGCGCGATGCCGTAGAGGATGGCGTAGGCATTCGAAATGTCGCTGTAGACGCCGTCCGCCCCAACCGCCTGGTCGCTGTCGTGGAACAGCCCTCGATCCTCGTCCCAAAATCTGCGGCGCAGCGTCTCGCGCACGTCGGCGGCGATGCGCCGCCAGCGCTCGGCGTCGTGCGGCACCCCCACCCGATCGGCCAGCCAGGCCGCGTCCTCCAGCCCGCCCACGTACAGCGCGTTGGTGATGAAGCTGGCGCCGCGCAGGTCGTTGGCCGTCCAGTCCAGCGTGTTCTGCAGCGGCAGATTGCGCAGCAGGCCGTCGTCGTCGCGATGCGGCTCGTACCAGTCGATCTGGGGCGGCACGCTGCGATACAGCTCTTCCAGCACCCAGCGCCGCCCCGTGTGCAGGTAGTGCTCGCGCACGCGCATGCTCCACTGGAACAGGAAGTTGGCCACCACGTAGCGCTGCGGGTTCTCCGGCGGATACACCATCTGCAGCATCCCGTCGCCGCGGCCGCTCAGCGGCACCAGCCGCATGAAGCGGTCGGTGAGCGTCAGATCGCCATAGGCGGCGAAGCACATGTGCATCACGTGGCTGCCGTCGCCGGTGTTGAAGATCGCCCGCTCGCGGAAGCCCTCGTGCACCAGCGTGTCCTCGAAGTTGAGGTAGGCCGTGTCGGCACAGGCCGTCCACAGCGCGCCCAGCAGCGGGTCGTCGCACTCGAACGCGCCGCGCCGCTCCGCCGGATATACGTAGTCGTCCACCGACACCGACTCGATCTGAACCGGGGCGTAAGCGCTGCGCACACACAGGTGCAGATAGCGAAACTGCTTGTATTCGGCCGGCTCCCACACCTGCCGGCCCTCGCGGGCGAGGTAGCGGTCGCCGTAGGGCGCGCCGGGCGGGATGCGGTCGTTGATGAGCTGTTGTCCGTAGGTCATGTCGACAATGGCCCCGGCGGGCGCCGTCAGCCGCACGCGGGGAAAGCCGAAGAGCTGCCGCCCGAAATCCAGCACGATGAACGGCGACCGGATGCCATAACCGGGCGCGAACACGCCCCGCATCTCAGTCACGCCGTCGGCCCGCAGCAAGGCGTCCGCGTTCTCGATCACGGCGTGCTCCAGCGGGAAGTGCACCTCCTGCACCAGCCGCTCCGGCAGGTCGCGGACGGCCCCCCGGCTCTCCTCGATCACCTCGCCCGTGGCCGACGCGCGCGCGGGAAAAACCTCGCGCTCGTCCAGCAGCGCCGTTTCCCTGGCCTCCAACAGCACCCAGTCGTAGTCCCTCGCGGGGACTTCCCAGGCGGCATCCCAGTCGCTGTCGTCGAACTCCGGCTGTATCCAGTCGGGAGGGTCGGCGGCGGCGTCGTAGACCTCCGGCGGACCCACCAGCGAGTGGATTACTTTGATCGTCCGGTCCCAGGCGTTCGCGGGTTGCACGCGCCACGAAGCGTCGGTTCCTATGGTTGAGGTCGCGCCGTCCTGGTTCTCGGTTTCAAGCTGCGCCCACAGGCCCGCGCGCTCGCCCACGCCATAGGCGTTGCCGCTCCAGCTTGCCCAGCCGTCGTCATTGCGAGGCGTGGCGTAGTGATAGGCCCGCACCGCGATGGTGTTGGCGCCGGGACGCAGGTGCACTGCGACGTCATGAATGTCATAGCTCTTGCGTCGCGGGTCGCTCCGCGCCGGTCCGCGGGCGATGTACCGCCCGTTGACCCAGAGGGCGTAGCGATCCGACGCGGTGATCCGCAGCCGAGCCGTCGCGGGCGCCTCGGCGAGATCGAACGAGCGACGGGCATAGAGGAAGAAATGGAACGGCTTGCGCTCGCCCTCCACCCAAATCCAGCGCCCGGTCCACTGCCGCACCGAACGCAACTCCGGCGGTGTCGCTGGATGCATGGATGCCTCTCGTCCGCCACGCTATCGGAAACGAGTATGCGCAGGCGCCAACTTCAAGTCGAGCGTCAGCCCCCGGATTTCCCTGGCACAGCCGGCAGCACCTCGCAGATCACGCCCCGCGCGGCTCCACGGTGTAGGCGGCCTCGTATTCCGGCCACCGGCACTGGGTGGACGAGCCCTGGTCCTCAGATCGCCTAAGTCTTGGAGGCGCTAGCTTTGCTGGCCGCCGGCGAATCTCACGTGCGCCCCGACGTGTGCCGTAAGCGATGCGACGAAATTTGCAAATGAAATCTCGCCTGACGGCTCGCGGTACGCGCCGTTTGCCCCGCCTGCTTGATCGGAGAGCAGCAGGCACGCCGCATCGTAGAGCCGCTCTCGCACTAACCGCTCACACAGCAGTTCATAGCGCCGTGCGTACGAAGCATCCTCGAATTGCCTGAAAACAGGGTAATGCGACTCGCGCGCGCGAACTGCCCGGGTCGAATTCGATGATTCCTCGAGCAGCATCAGGTAGCCCAGCCACGGCCTCGGTGACGGCTTGAATGCGCCCTCTCGGTACGCAGTCCAAAGATCAGTCGCACTGCCCAGCGCCTCTTCGGTTCGGTTGTTGTAGTTGTTGCCGAACGACGGGCCGACCTGCGATTTGAACTCAATCGACGCAAGCAAATTGCCCTCGAGGATGACGAGGAGGTCCCATTCCTTCGTGGGGCGGAAGTATCCCGGGAGACCCACGTTCTTCTTGCGATAGATCGCCAATTCCGGCACGCCGACCTCGACCAGCAGTTCGGCCACAAGGTTGCTGAAGCCATCCATCCGGCTGCCGCCTGTTACGGCCGTCCGGCCGCCCTGGTCACGCTGCCCGCTAGTCGATCCCTGGATGTGTGCTTGCTGCTGTCGAGCCAGCCAGAAAAACTGCACCGCATCTGCAACACGCACGTCTAGGCCGCTCAAGCTACGTGGCCGTGTCCCGGTCTGCCACCACACGGGCTGTGCTAAACAGCGTCGTCGTGGAGTTGCGTATCCGTCGCTCGGCCATCCCGAAATAGCCCTCGTTGATCTCAACGCCCACGCTGCTTCGCCCCGCACCGGCGGCGGCCACGCTTGTGGTCCCCGTGCCCATGAAGGGGTCCAGCACCGTGTCTCCGACAAAGCTAAACATCCGAATGAGCCGCCTGGCGAGCTCTTCTGGATACGGAGCCGGATGATGCCTGGTGGACGCGCCGGTGAGGCCTGTCCATATCTGTTGGAACCACTGGCTGTGATTCTCTGTCGAGATAACGCTGAGAACTCGTGCGGCAATTGAGGGTTTCCGATAGCCGCCGGGCTTGCGCTGCATGAGGATGAATTCGATGTCGTTCTTGATGACGGCGTTCGGTTCATACGGCTTACCCAAGAACGTCGAGCCGTTCTCGACCTCGTACGCCGCGTTCGCAATCTTGTGCCAGATGATCGGTGCAAGGTTATCGAAGCCAATCGCTCGACAGCGTTCCTGAATCGATGAATGGAGCGGAACCACGGTGTGCCGCCCGTTGTTCTGCCGCCGCGACAAGCACACGTCCCCGACAACGCAGACAAGACGACCGCCGGGCACAAGCGCGTCGAAGCAGTGCTGCCACACCCGATCCAGCTTTGCCAGGAAGTCCTCGTAGTCCGCGATGAGCCCCAGTTGCCCGTCTTGATCCGGATATTCCTTCAACACCCAGTAGGGCGGAGATGTCACGACTAGGTGAATCGAGTTCGGCTCAAGGAATGAGAGCCTACGGGCGTCACCAAGATAGAGCCGATGCGTTGTTGGAACTCTGTGAACAACGTCGCCAATCAGCCCAGTGAGCCTGGGGTCACGCGCGATCCGTGGCAGGTCGGTCTGAGGGTTCGCCAGCGACTGGAGTTCGTCGGGAAGAAGCGGCCCCAAATCCGTCTCCGGCGACATGTATGCCGGCTGTCGCGCTGTCACGGCCATGCCCACGGTCGATTCGCTGCCTGCATCAACCCCACCTCTTCGCATCGTCAACGCGTGGGGGCTGAGCCTGTTAGGTATTCGTTCGTATTGTACGGCATGCCACACACCACCACGCTCCGTAAGCCGAGCGCGCCATGTGCCGGCGCTGCGCAGGGCTGGCATCAGCGTCCCGCGTCAGCCCCCGGATTTCCCTGGCACAGCCGGCAACACCTCGTAGATCACGCCCCAGCGCGGCTCCACGGTGTAGGCGGCCTCGTATTCCGGCGTCGAGCGCTGCAGATAGAGATGCCGACCGCTCGCCAATATGTCGGCCGCCTGCTCGTAGCCCATCGTCCAGTAGTCCGCCGTTTGGATGCGAATGCCGCGGTCGCCCTCGCGGATCGCGGCGTAGCGCGAGTACCAGGACGAGGTCCAGTTCGTCATGTAGACGCTGCCGGGCTCCATCTGCCGCATGATGCCCAGACCGATGGTGGCTTGCCCCTCGGATTTCTCACGTAGCTCCACCACATTGCCGCGCGCCGGTCCGGTGAATTGCTGCTGCATCCGCAGGCCGGCGGCAAGCACGACCGCCAACCCGGCGGCAAGCACGGCGTGGCGCGCGTATGACGGCGCGAAGCGCTTGACAGCCGGCTCGACCCATCGCAGCAGCCGAGCGGCGGCCACCGCCAGACACACCGCCAGCAGGACATAGACCACCGCGAAATACCGCGCGCTGTCGAAGATGGGGTGCGAGGCCAGGATGAACCAGATCGTTGTCAGGCCGGTCCAGGCAATCCAGGCGGCCAGGCGCGCGCGCTGGCGCGCCAGCACCAGCCACCCCACCACGGCCAGCGCCAGCCACCCCCAACCCAGTTCGCGCAGCATGTCGTTGGCGAGCAGGGGCCATTTGTCCAGGAACGTCACGCCTCCGGTGTCGACAGGTCTGGTGATCGTCCCAACGCCACTCACCAGCGAGAGCGGCCGATCAAAGACCAACCGCACCAGATCCTCGACAGTGATTAAGGCCCGGTTTTCGGGAAGGCCTCTGGGCATCGGAACAAACAAGCCGCGCACCACGTAGATCCAGGGGAGCAGCCCAAGGGCGATGCCCCCTGCACCCGCCGCCAGCGTCCGTGGACGCGCGATGCCCGGAAAGCGCCGGCTGGCGACGAAAGCGGCCGTGGCGGGCAGCATGAAGACGCTGACGCCGTGATTGGTAAACGAGAGTCCCGTCGCGAACCCCACCGCGGCCAGCCGAGCAACCGACGGCTGGTCGTCGTACGCGACGAGCGCGCCGATGAGCAAGACGACGATCAACGTCTGCAGGCTCATCGTCCCCGCCTGCGTGGCTTGCGCCCAAATGCTGTGGCCGGTCGTGAACACCACCGTGGCCAGCAGGCCGGCCAGACGCGATCCAGCAAGGACGGCCGTCACCACAAAGAGCCCCACCCCGGCCCCGATGGCGAAGCAGGCGTTGACCACGTTTGCCACGTGCGCCGGCTCGGCAAACCCCGCGATGCGCGTCGCGAGGTGAATGCTGCCGGTCAGCAGTGGGTAGCCCGGTGCATGCGGGATCCCGCCCAGATAGCCGAAGGTCTGAAACTGGCCCCAGTCGCCCCCGGCAACATTGGGGACGGCGCTGAGACCGAAGAACGCCGTGAGCACGCCGCCCAGGAGGACCGCGGGAAGAAAGAGGGGCGATCGCAGCACGCGCCGAGACACCGGCAATCTCGTTGGCGAGCAAGCGCTCGGAGAATGCCATAAGGGACAGCGCCGCAGCGGCGAGATCAGCCACCCTGTCCGGCGCCGGCGAGAGAGGGTCGCCGGTGCTTGCATCCGGCCCGATGCCCACGGGGGGCACCGAGAATGAGTCGCTGCGGTGTCAGGACCTTGGGGGTCAGGCTCCGGACTTTGCCGTCTCCGCCGGCAGCACCTCGTAGATCACGTCCCAGCGCGGCTCCACGGTGTAGGCGGCCTCGTATTCCGGCGTCGAGCGCTGCAGATAGAGGCGTCGACCGCTCGCCAAGATGTCGGCCGCTTCTTCGAAGCCCATCGTCCAGTAGTCCGTGGTTTGGATGCGAATGCCGCGGTCGTCCTCTCGGATGGCGGCGTAGCGCGAATACCAGGAAGATGTCCAGTCCGTCATGTAGACGCTGCCGGGCGCCATCCGCCGCATGATGCCGAGGCCGATGGTGGCCTGCTTTTCGGCATCTTCGCGCAACTCCACGATATGGCTGCGCGCCGCGCCGGTGAATTGCTGCTGGACCCGCAGACCGGCGGCTAACACGACGACCAAACCGGACGCAAGTACGGCGGTACGCACGTATGACGGTGCGAAGCGTTTGACGGCCGGCTCCACCCATCGCAGCAGCCAGCCGACGCCCACCGCCAAACAGACGGCGAGCAGGGCGTAGACCACCGCGAAGTACCGCACGCCATCGAACATCGGCATCGAGGCCAGGATGAACCAGATCGTCGTCAGACCGGTCCAGGCGATCCAGGCGGCAAGTCGCGCGCGCTGGCGCGCCAGCACGACCCACCCGAGCACTGCCAAACCCAGCCAAACCCAACCGAACTCGCGCAGCACGTGGTCTGACAGCACGGACCACTGGTTCAGAAATGTAAAGCCACCGTCGTCAATGGGCGTATTTATCGTGCGAACGTCGCTCACACGCTCGAACGGTCGGCCGAAGACCATGTGGACGAGCTCGTCGACCCGGAGCCGGGCAATGTGGTCCGGATATCTGGTGGGAACGGGAACGAACAACCCCCGCACCACGTAGATCCACGGGAGCAGCCCAACGGCGAAGGCCCCCGCGGCCGCTGCCAGCGTCCGCGGACGCGCGATGCCCGGAAAGCGCCGGCTGGCGACGAACACGGCGGTGGCGGGCAGCATGAAGACGCTGACGCCGTGGTTGGTCAACGAGAGTCCCGTCGCGAACCCCACCGCGGCCAAGCGCATGACTGACGGCTTCTCGTCGTACGCGACGAGCGCGCCAATCAGCACCACGACGATCAGCGTCTGCAGGCTCATCGCTCCTGCCTGCGCGGCATGTGCCCAAATGCTGTATCCGGTGGTGAATACGACCGTGGCCAGCAGGCCGGCCAGACGCGAGCGAGCGAGAGCGGCCGCAACCACGAAGAGCGCCACCCCCGCGGCGACGGCGTAGCAAGCATTGACGACATTTGCCACGTGGGCAGGATCGGCAAAATCGGCCATGCCGGTCGTGCGGTGGGCGATGCGTCTCGCCAGGAGGGCGACGTGGTTCGCGAGGTGAATGCTGCCGGTGAGCAACGGATAGCCCGGCGCATGCGGAATCCCGCCCAGGTAGCCAAAGGTCTGAAACTGCCCCCAGTCGCCGCCGGCAACCCTGGTGACGGCACTTAGGCTGTAAAACACCGTCAGCACTCCGCCCAGGAGGACTGCGGGAACACCAAGCGGCGATCGCAGCACGCGCCGAGACACGGGCAATCTCGTTGGCGAGCAAGCGCTCGGAGAATGCCACACGGCCCAACGCCGCCCCTGGGGTGTCGGCCGCCCTGTCCGGCACCCGCGTCCGAGGCCTGCCGGTGCTAGCATCCGGCCCGATGCCCTGGGTCGCCACCGAGTCGCTGTCGATGCCGCGTGCCTGGCTCAGGCGCGCCAGCCAGACGCTTGCTGGCACGGCGCTGGTTGCCGTGGCGGCGCTGGTCGGCGCGGCGCCGGCAGGGGCGGTCGAGCTGCCCGCGCACCTGCGCGTCGAGCCGGTGGTCGCCGAGGCCAGCTTCCCCGTCGCCCTGGCCTGGACCCCCGACGGCCGCCTCCTCTACACCGAAAAGTCCGGGGCCCTGCGCGTAGTGGAGAACGGGCAGCTGCGCGAGGAGCCGTACGCCGAGTTCGAGGTGGACGACCTGTTCGAGCGCGGTTTGATCGGCGTCGCCGTGGACCCGGATTTCGCCGTCAACGGCTACGTCTACGTCTACTACACCCGCGCCGACACGGCCGGGCATCGCGTCGTGCGGCTGCGGGAGGTCGACGGCCGCGGCGTCGAGCCCACCATTCTGCTGGACGAGCCCAACCCCACCGGCGCCGCCTTCCACAACGGCGGCAACCTGCACTTTGGCCCGGACGGCTACCTCTACGTCACGCTCGGCGAGAACCACGACTCGGGCCTGGCGCCGCGGCTCGACACGCCGCTGGGCAAGATCCTGCGCATCGACAAGGCGGATGGGAGCGCGCCGCCCGACAACCCGTTTTACGACGACGGCGACCCGGCGTTGCGCTACGACGACCGCATCTGGGCGCTGGGCCTGCGCAACAGCTTCGACTTCACCTTCCATCCAGACACCGGCGAGATGTTCGCCACGGAAAACGGTCCCCACTGCGACGACGAGGTCAACCGCATCGAGCGCGGGAGCAACCTCGGCTGGCGGCCCGGGTTCATCTGCGACGATCCCCACTTCGGGTTCACGGCCCCGCTGTGGCGCTTTAGCGACACCATCGCGCCCACGGGCATCGCCTTCCATCTCGGCAGCCTGTTCATGTGCGCCTGGAATACCGGCGAGCTCATGCGATTCGAGGCCACCGACTCCACCCATCGCGAGTTGACCGCGGTCGAATCCTGGGACGGCGTCCCGTGTCAGATCGACGTCGCGCCCGGTCCTGACGGCGCGCTGTACGTGACCGACGCCGGTTCGATCAGCCGCATTGTGTTCGCCGACGCGCCCGACTTCGCCGTGCCGGGCGGGCGCTTCTACACCCAGGCCGGCAGCGGCGTGGGCGGGTTTGCCATCGTCGACGACGCCGACGCCGCGTTTTGGACTGCGTTTCAAGAATTTCGGCGGTGTCGAGGCCCTGGGCCATCCCGCCTCGCGCCGGTTTGAGCTGAACGGATTTCTCTATCAGGCCACGCAGGCGAGCCTCTTGCAACGCGATCCGGCGACGGGCGAGGTTCGGCTGGCCAACGTGTTCGACATGCTCAGCGCCGCGGGATTCGACGCGTGGCTCGACGCCTATCGGCAGATTCCGCTCAGCCGCGAGTGGGTAGGCGATCGGGGACTCGCCTGGCCTGAAATCGTGGCGCGGCATCTCGCGATTCTGGAGCCCTACCCGCCGCTCCTGGCGCGCTACCGCGCCGTGCCCGACTGGATCAGGCGCTACGGCCTGCCCATGGGCGTGCACGAGCTGGACTCGGTCGTCGTGGTGCGCGGTCAGCGCGCCGCATTCCAGCTCTGGAAAGTGGACGTGCCGTGGGCCACGGCCGGCACCGTCACCATCGTGCTCGCCGGCGACCTGGCCAAGGAAGCCGAGCTGGTGCCCGCCGCGGCGCAGGTTCCGGAACCGGTACCGTTTGGGGGATAATCCGACCGACGGGAACCCGTGGAGGTCGCGATGTCGCTTGAAGCGATCGCAGCCAAGCTCGATCTGGCCATGGCCGAGTTGCGCGCCGGAACGTTGCAGGAGTCCACGCTGGCCGCCATTCGGGACGAGGTGGCGGCGGCGAGCCGGGCGCGGCAGGACCTGCTGTACCTGCAAGCCGCCGGCACGGACCTCAATTCCCAGGTGATCGGCATGCGCATGGTCTGTGACGGTGAGCTGTCGGACGGCCCGGACGATCCCGACGACTGGCCCTATCAGACCGTCTGGAAGCCATCCGCGACGGCTGGCGCATCATCGACTTTCCCAACCTCGCCCTCTTGCTCGACGAGTCGCGCACCTACGCGTACGGCGCCGAGTTCGTGCTCGAAAAGATTCGGAGCGCCTGATGGACACCTTGCACATCCAGCCGACGTTGACGGACTCCGAGGTCCTCGACTTCTGCAAGAACGGCTATCTGCTGCTCGACGGCGTGGTTCCGGACGAGGTCAACCGCCGCGCCGTGGAGTTTCTCGACAACGACAACTATTTCGAGCCCACCGGCATCCTGGCCGAGGACTGGTTCATGGAGCACGTCATCCTCAACCCCGCGGCCGGCGGCGCCATCCGCTCGCTGCTGGGGGCGGGGTTCACCACGCCCGTCCTCATGAGCAACCATCGCGTCCACATGCCCCAACCGGCGCAACACTGGCATCGTGACGGGCAATCACGCTACGGACCCTCGCTGCACTACCTCCAGGTCTTCTACTACCCCGAGGCGTGCACGCCCGAGATGGGGCCGACCGAGGTGGTGCCCGGCTCTCACTACCTGTTCCAGCACGCCAGCTTCATGGGGCACTACGGCAACATGCGGCACAGCGTGAAGACGGCCGCATCCGCCGGCTCGATCTTCCTCACCGTCTACTCGATCTGGCACCGGCGGTCCGCGTCCGCGGCGCAGGGGGTTCGCAATCTCCTGAAATACAACTACTGGCGCACCGCACCGCCGGTCCGCGACTGGATCATCGAGCCGGACTTCGACTTCGCGCTGGCCGACTACACGTTCGAGGTCACAACACCTCGGCAGCAGTTCCGGGAATGCCTGGACGCGGCGGAGATGTTCTTCTGGCTCAGCGGCAAAGCGGACGAATACCGGACCATGGGCCAGGGCTGGCCAGGGCCGTCGGCGGGCCCCGGAGACCCCACCGCGGTGACCTGCCCGGCAACCGCAACGCGCCGTCGGCGGGCTTTCCCGGAGACCCCACCGCGACTGAGGTGACCGGGGCGAGTCTCCGCTAGCTCGCGCTTGTTCCCGGCCGAGCCTGGGTCACGTACAGGAGATCGGGACGCACCACAGTCGTCCCGATAAGCGGTGAATAGCGATCCCACTTCGAGTCATAGGTTTGGACAGTTGCCACACGGGCATGTTGCGCCGACGCTAGATGAATCGCGTCGCGGGGATTTCGTTCCCAGCCGTGCTCCAACGCGTGACGCAGCAAGTCGCGAGCCCGTCTGCCAATTCCAGCATGGGTCTCCACGAGCCGGATCGCCTGAACCTGCTCTCAATCTTGAACCGGCCCCGCTCTTCCGCAACCTCTGCGATGGAGATTGCCACATGCGTCAAGCACCAATCGGGACGGGTTGGCTTCGGTTGCTTGATCGAGAGGTCGGCCCCGCTCTTCCGGCGCAAGGTAGGCAACCTCTGCGATGGAGATTGCCGACGTAACGAGCAAAACCCCGCCCGCCTTCGCGTCCTCCATGAGTGTTCGCAGCACCAATCGGGACGGGTCACCGCTGAGATAGGACAGGAAACAGCACGAGTCCCAGTAAGCGGTCGGCTAGCTGCCATCCCATTCCGCCCGCATGATTTCCTCAGGTTTCCGGGTGGCTACAGGAAGGACGCCCCACAGATCGTCGGATTCTTCACCCGGCGGCTTGACGATCTCGATATCAGTCACGTCGCGGATGGACAGGGGCATCTCCGTCACTCCGTCTCTCCGCAAAACACCTTCGACCCGAACACGCTTTCCCCAGACTTCCAGCATTCTTGCCTCATGTTTGGCGGTGACGTAGCAGGGAACACCGCGCAGTTCGTCGTCGGGATACACCACGAACCGCGTCCCGCGGCGCCGAGCCAGAGCGTCAACCACGCCTTCAATGGCGCCAAACGAATCGAGATGTGGGAGCGGCTTCCAAAGCACGGTCGTCGTTGCATGGCGCACTTCGCGTACGCGCCCACCAGTCCGAAAGCGGAGCGATTTAACGCGCCCGTCAATCAGGCTGGTCAGCCGATCGGCGTGCGCGCATACGGCTTCCGAGTACGGGACGGGATCGCCGACGGCTAGGGAAGCCCCCACGCAGTCATAGGCGGCCACGACCCGATGCACGGCGTCTTGGTCTTCGGCCGTTCCCTTGACCTCCGCGACAAGGCTGCCGGTTCCGAATCGGCGCAGCTCCCAGGTGATCGTGGCGCCGCCCGCCGCGTCCGCCGCCAGCTCGCGCAGCAAGCCGCGGAAATGCTGGATCGCATCCAAGTCATCCAGTTGAAAGCCCGAGCCCTCAAGTTCAAGGGCAATGGTGTCGTCCGCCATATGATGCACCTGCGACGCGCTTTGGACTCCAGCGCGTGACGGCTCGAAAGTATCACGACTTGTCTGGCTCCGGGAGAGATGAATTCCATACGGAAACGGATGAGGAACTGTGGCCGGCTAGTGGAGATGCACGAACCACCGTCAGTCGTCGGTGTGAGCGGCCAACGCGCCGTCGGCGGGCTTTCCCGGAGACCCCACCGCGGTGACCTACTGAGGTGACCGGGGCCGGTCGCCGCTAGGTTCCGACCAGCCCGTCCGCCTCCAGGTCGCGCACGCTGGCCTCGAAAGCCTCGACCGTGCGGTCGATGTCCTCGTCGGTATGCGCGCTCGACAACAGGCCCCCGCTGGTCATGATGTGGACCCCGTGGCTATGCAGCGCGCGCCGCAGGGCGGCGCCATCGTCGCCGGACATCCCGCCGCGGGAGGGCGTCCCATCCATGCTCACGTGCCAGTAGGAGGACTCGCCGTAGGCGATGGCCCCCAGGTCGTGCCGGTCGAACACGTCCTGAATCTCCCGTCGCAGCCGATCCGTGGTCGCATCGATCTGCGCGTGCACGGCGCCGTCCGCGATGTGCCGCAGCACGGCGACGCCTGTCGCGGCCGACAGCGGATTGCCGTTGAAGGTGCCTGGATGCGCCATGCGCTGGCCGCGGTCCCACCTTGGGTCGCCGCGCATCTCCAGCCGCTGCAAGATGTCCGCCCGACCGCCGACGCATCCGCCCGGCAGCCCACCGGCTAGAACCTTCGCCATCGTCGTCAGGTCCGGTGTTACGTCATACCGCGCCTGAAAGCCGCCCGGTGACACCCGGAAGCCGGTAACGACCTCGTCCAGGATGAAAACCGTCCCGTGCTCGCGACACAGATCCGGCAGGGCCTTGACGAACGCCGGCGCGAGGGGCACCGCGCCCCAGCCCGCGCCCGTGGGCTCGACGATCAACCCCGCCACGTCGCCCTTGGACAGCTCCTCCCGCACCCGGTCCAGGTCCGTCGGAATGCCCGTCACCGTGTCCTGCACGGCCTGGGGAATGCCGGCGGACATGGGCACGTCCAGGGGATCCGATTGGGCCACGTGCGCATAGTCGTGCCAGCCGTGGAAGTGGTAGTGGAACTTCACGACGCGCTCGCGCCCGGTGTGCGCCCGGGCCAACCGCATGGCCATCAGCGTGGCCTCCGTGCCCGAGCCGGTGAAGCGCACACGCTCCACGCTCGGCACCATGGCGCAGACTTGCTCGGCCCATTCGGTCTCGATCTCGTGGCTGGCGCCGTAGTGCGTGCCGCGGCTCAGCTGCGCAATGGCGGCCTCGGTGGGGACGGGATGCGCGTGGCCGAGAATCAGGGCGCCGTGCCCCATGGTGTAGTCGACGTACTCGTTGCCGTCGACGTCCCACTTCCGCGAGCCCTCGGCACGCTCGACCATCACCGGGAACGGGGAGTGAACGCGCACGTCGTGCGTCACGCCGCCGGCGATCACCTGGCGAGCGCGGGCGTACAGCTCTCTCGACCCCGGGTTGGCGTCGACAAACTCCTGATCGATGCGGCCGCCCGTCGCCTGCGTCGCCACGGATACCCCCTCGTTCATCACCGCCGCGGATTGCTCTAGGCGTGCCAGCATGGGCGCGCCGCGTGCCGGTGTCAACGTTCGAGCGTGGGCCAGGTCGGGCCCGTCATTCCCGCGGGGAGCGGGAATCCAGCATTCACTTATCTGCGGACGATCCGAGCGCAACGCCGGCCCGCCCACGGGAAGGGATCGCCATGCCACAGTCCAATGGAAAGGCGACCCATCGACAGCAACCGGACGAGGTTCGCGGAGCAGATCATCGGCCCGTAGGCTTGAGCACCGGGGAAGCGGGAGGCCGTGCGGATGCTCTACGTGTTCCTTGGAGCGCGCGAACCCCGCATTAACGACGAGGCGCGCATCGCGCTCGGTCTGTCCGAGGGCGACGACCTGTCGCTCACGCGCCTCGACGGCGCCGAGACCTCGCTCGTGGTACTTGCCCAGGCCTGCGGCGCGATCGATATGTTCGGCGGGCGCCGCAAGGTGCTGCTGAGCAACGCGCAGGCGCTGGTGGCGAGCGACAAGCAGGTCCTGCCCTGGCTGGCCGAGTTTGCCGGCGCCGGCTCCGATGCGCCGTGCGATCTCGCGGCGCTGGCCTATCTGGACCTGGGCGATCGTCGCAGCGGCTCGCGCGTCAAGGCGTTCACCAAGCTTGAAGACGCCGGTGCGCAGGTGCGGCAGGTGCGTCCGCTGGACGAGCGACGGGCGGCGCAGTTCGCGCGGCGGCTGGCGCAGCGTCAGGGAGTGCGCCTCGACGACGCGGCCGCCGAGCGACTCGTCGAAATCGTCACACCCGACGCCGGTCTGCTGACCCGCGAGGTCGACAAGCTCGCCGCCTACGCGGGATTCACCGGAACCCTGAACGTCGACGACGTCGATGCGGCCTCCGCCACCATCGGCGAGCACCGGCGCTGGGACTACATCAATGCCGTCTCCGCGCAGCAACCGCGACGCGCGCTGGGCGTGCTTCACGACCTGCTGGGACTGCGGGCGCCCAAGCAGATGATCCTGGCCGATATCGGCACCGCCATGCGGCGCCTGGCCACGGCCAAGGCGGTGCAGGACCAAGGCGGCGATGTCCGGGAAGTGGCGCGCCGCGCGGGCGTGCCGCCCTTTCGGGCGCGAGAGCTGCACGCGCAGGCTCGGCGCACCTCGCCGCGTCTCATCGAGCGCATGTACGGCGAGGTGGTGCGCACTGATCGCGCACTCAAATCAACCGGCAGCGAGGAAGACGCGCTACTCGAGATTCTGACCGCCCGGTTGGCGACCCCGCCGGGTCGGCGCTAGGCGGCTTCTTCCGCCCCGCTCTGACGCTTCACCAGCCGCCCGAGCCGGCGCGCCGCCGCGTTCCGCGGAATGATGCCGCGCCGCGCCGCGCTGTCCAGCGCCGACTGCGCGACTCGCACGGCCTCGCTGGCCGTCGCGTCGCCCTCGTCGATGGCCATTCGCGCGCGCCTGACCAGCCGCCGCACCGCCGTGCGCACGCTCGCGTTGCGCGCACGCTTGAATTCCTCGCGCCGCACGTTCTTCGCGCGCGCGTGCTGACGTTTGAGTTCTTTAGGTGATGGCATGGCCCAACCCGGCCGTGGATACAGAGGAGCAGGCTACGGTCACCTGCCCGCCTACTATACCAACGACCCGCGCCTCCGGCTGCGTCGGTTGGGAGGAACACCGTGCTGCCCACCGTCGTCCTGATCGGCCGCCCGGACAGCGGCATCGACCAGGTGTTCGACGCCGCCGTCGGCTCGCAGGTCGTCGAGTCCCGCGACCGGTTGCCGCGCCGCATTGGCACCCTGCGGCTGCCCGACCAGCGGTTGCAGCGCCTGGCCGACGTGATGGGGTCCCAGTCCGTGGTTCCAGCCCAGCTCACCCTGTGGCACTTTCCCGGCTACGGGCTGGGCCTTGGCGCCGATACCAACCCGGCCTGGATCGGCGAGTTGCGCACCGCCGACGTCTTGGGGTTCGTCGTGCATCCGGCGACGGGAGCCGATGTGGAGACCGCCCTGCGCAGCAATACCGATGATCTGGCAACCGCCGACGCCCTCGGCTTCGCCGGACACCCGGCGACAGGGGCTGACGTGGAGACCGCCCTGCGCAGCAGCGCCGATGATCTGGCAACCGAGCTCGCGCTCTGGGACCTTGAGATCCTCGAACGCGCAGCCGCGCGCGCCCAAGAGCGCGCCACCCAGGGCCCGCGTGTCGAACGGCGCGAGGCGCAACACACCGTTGCGTTGGTAAGCAACGCGCGTGAGCAGCTTGCGGCATCGGCGACGCTCGATCTGGCGGCGCTGACGCCCGACGACCAGCGCACGCTGCGGGGGTTTGGGCTGTTCGCCGCCAAACCCCGCGCAGTGGTGGCGAATGTCTCCGACCCCGACACGCGCGCCGTCGCTCGCGCGACCGGCGATTTCCCCGCCTGTGCCGTCGTAGCCGGGGAGACCGAGGCCGAGATCTGGTCGCTGGAGCCCGACGACGCCGACGCCTTCCGGGACGATCTGGGCTTACCGGGCACCGCCGCCGACCGCGTCGGAGCCGCCGTCATGCAGGCGGCGGGGCTGCAAATCTTCTATACGGCCAACCGCGCCGCCGCCACGGCCTGGCTCTTGCCCGAGGGCGGCACCGCGCTCGACGCCGCGGCGACGATCCACAGCGACTTTGCCCAGCGCTTCATCGGCGCCGACATCGCGCCGTGCGACCAGGTCGTCGCTTCCGGCGGCCTGGCGCCGCTACGCGCCGCCGGCCGGCTTCAGCGCGTCGGGCGCGACCACGCCCTCGCCGACCGCGACGTCCTCCAGATCCACTTCAGCCGCTGACTGTGCGGGCGTCGCCTGCGCCGCTCCCACGATCTCTTGCAGCGAGGCCAGGCCGTGATCGCGAGCGTATGCCGCCAAGCCGTCGGTGATGGTCTCCGCCGCGCGCGGCTCGCGGAACGTGGCCGTACCCACCTGCACCGCCGCCGCCCCGGCCAGCAAGAATTGCAGCGCGTCCGCCGTCGACGCGATCCCCCCGATGCCCACGATCGGCACGTCCACCACCCGCCGCGCTTCATAGACAAAGCGCAGGGCCACCGGACGAATGGCCGGTCCCGAGACGCCGCCGCTGCCGGTTCCAAGAAACGCCCGCCGCCGCTTCACGTCAACCACCAATCCCAGGATTGTGTTGATCAGCGAGATAGCGTGCGCCCCCGCGTCCTCCACCGCCCGGGCGATGGGTCGAATATCGCCGGCATTGGGCGAGAGCTTCGCGATCACCGGCAGCTCGGTGCCGGCGCGCACCGCCGCCACGGTGGTCGCCGCGGCCTCCGGCGTGGCCGAGAAAGTCCAGCCCGCCGGCAACGTTGGGGCACGACAGGTTCGCCTCGATCGCGCAGACGTTCGGGATGCCGTCAAAGGCGCCCGCCAGGGCGCTCCAACTCGCCGGATCGTGCGCGGACACGCTCACGATCACCGCGCACGGCAGCTCGCGCCAGATGGGCGCCTTCTCTCGCACCACGCCCGCGACGCCGGGATTCGGCAGGCCGATCGAGTTGAGCATGCCGGCGGGCGTCTCGACCGTGCGCGGCGTCGGGTTCCCCTCGCGCGCCTCCGGCGTGACCGTCTTCGTGACGATGGCGCCGAGCCGGCTCAGGTCGACCAGGTCGCGATACTCGTCCCCGAACCCGAAGGTGCCCGAGGCCGTCAGCACCGGAGAGCGCAACACCAGACCGTCGCGATGCGACGGCGCGAGATTCACCGTCAGCGCGGGCGCGATCCCAGCCAGAGACTTCCACACAGTGAAATCGGCAGCCGTCCGACGCTAGCACACGCTCTGCAGACTCCAGCGCGTAGAAGCAACCCTCGATGTTGCCCGCGCGATGTCCACCATCCGGTGGCCCGCGCTGCGTGCAGCGCGGGATTGGCTGCGGTTGAATCTCCCAGGCTGCGCGCAGCCTGGGCCACCGGGCACCGGGAATCCAGACTCCGTTCGCTCGTGGACAAGCCGAATGCCCCGCGGACGGCCCCTCACTGCCCTCGGCTAGACTTACGAGCCATGGAGCCGTTCTTCAGCCACATCCTCGAACGCACCGGCCGCGGCGAGCGCGTCGTCGCCGCGCTGGTGGTCGGCAGCCGCGGCTCGACCCCGCAGCGCATCGGCGCGCGCATGCTGTTCTTCGCGGACGGATCGAGCTGGGGCACTGTCGGCGGCGGTTGCGTCGAATCCGACGTGCGGGCCAATGCCCGGCGCACCCTGGCCGACGGCCGCGCGCGGAACATTGAAATCGATCTCGTCGACGACGTGCGCGGTGAAGGCGACGTGTGCGGCGGCACGCTCGACGTGCTGATCGAGCCATGGGAGGCCTCAGCCGCGGCGGCGGCATGACCAACGACGCGGCTGAGGCGGCGGTGCGCGCCATCGCCTCCCGTACACCCCAGGTTTTTGTCTACGTCGCCGGCGTGCGCGGCATGCGGGGCGTCGAGCTCGGCCTCACGCTGCGCTACGAGGCCGACGACCGCCTCATGGGCACGCTCGGCACCCCGGCACTCGACGCGGCCGTCGCCCGCGACGCGGCTGACGCCCTCCGGACCGGCGAGCCGGTCACGCACACCTATGCGCCCGATGGCAGCGCCTCGTCACGCCGCGCCGCGGCCTACGTCAAAATCTTCTTCGACCCCATCGTCCCCACGCCGCGGCTCGTCATCGCCGGCGCCGGCCACATCGCCCAGCCGCTGGCCCGCTGCGCACACCTGCTGGAGTTCGAGGCCTGGGTCGTCGACGATCGCGCCGACTACGCCAACCGCGCGCGCTTCCCCACCGCCGACCGCGTGGTGGTGCAGCCGTTGCACGACTTCTTTGCCGAGCTGCGTGTCGACCCGGCCACCTACGTCGTGCTGGTCACGCGCGCCCATCGGTACGACGAGGAGTCGCTGCGCCTGCTGCTGGACACGCCCGCGCCCTACATCGGCATGATCGGCAGCCGCCGCCGCGTGCACATCGTGCACCAGACCTTGCTCGCGGAAGGCGTTGTCCCCGACAAGTTCCGCCGCGTCTACGCCCCGATCGGCCTGGACATCGGCAGCCGCACGCCCGCCGAAATTGCGCTGGCCATCATGGCGGAGATCGTGAACCTACGCCGCGGCGGTCGCGCCTCGCACCTGTCGCTGGAGCTATTCCGCGCCGAGTAATGTCCCCGGTCGGGAAGGGACCGCCGGCAGACCGCCCTGCGTACACTGCCGCCCATGGCGACCGAGCAACGCCCGCGCCTGATCGTCCTCGACGTAGCGTCCCTGCTGCACCGGGCCTATCACGCGGTGCCCAAGCACTTCGCCACCGCCTCCGGCGAGCCCACCAACGCCGTCTTCGGCTTCACGACCATTCTGTTGCGCATCGTCGACCTGCTCGCGCCGACGCACGCCGCCGCGGCCTTCGATCTCCCGGGCAAGACCTTTCGCGACGACCTGTTTGAGGAATACAAAGCCGGCCGTCCCGAGACCGACGAGGCCCTCGTGGTGCAGTTTGGCCGCGTCCGCGAGCTGATCGATGTGTTCGGGATTCCGGCGTTCGAGCTCGAGGGCTACGAGGCCGACGACCTGCTCGGCACGCTGGCGGTGCAGGCCGAGCAAGCCGGGTTCGAGGTGTTCCTCGTCACCGGGGATCGCGACGCCTACCAACTCGTGACGCCCCGCGTGCGCGTGCTCAGCAGCAACCCGCGCACCGGTGAGCCCGTGATCTACGACGCGCCGGCCGTCCGGAAGCGCTGGGGCGTTGAGCCGGATCAGGTGGTGGACTTCAAAGGCTTGGTGGGCGACGCCTCCGACAACATCCCCGGCGTCACCGGCATCGGCGAGAAGACGGCCGCCAAGCTCCTGCAGCAGTTCACCGATATCGACGAGATCTACGCGCACCTTGACGACGTGCCACCGGCCGCCCGGCGGCGGCTTGAGAACCAGCGGGACCGGGCGGAACTCTCGCGCGAGTTGGCGCGCATCGTCACCGATCTGCCGGTCACCTTCGATCCCGACCGGATGCGCCTGTGGCAGGCCGACGCCGCGGCGACCACGGCGTTGATGCAGGAGCTGCAGTTCCGCACGCTGCTGGAACGCCTGCCCTTCAGCCCCACGGAGCCCGAGGCCGATGCCGCGGCGCCGTCGGCCGACGTTGCGCCGCGGATCGTCGACACCGCGCCGGCGGCCGATGAGCTGGGGCAACGACTGCTCACCGTCGAACGCGCGGGCGTGTTCCCGCTGCTGCGCGACACCCGTTCAGGCCCCGAGCTCTGCGGTCTCGCCGTAGCCTGGGACGGCGCCTCGGCCTACGTTCCCTGCGCCCCGAACGACTCAGACCTCCTGCGCCGGCTTCAGACCTGGCTAGCCTCTGCCGACCACGACAAGGTCGTGTTCGACTCCAAGCTGATGCACCGCGGCCTCGCCGGCTGCGGCCTCGGGCTCGCTGGCGTGCACCTCGACCTGCTGCTGGCGGCCTACCTGGTGGACGCCGACGCCACCCCGCAAATCATCGACGACCTGGCATTCCGCCGTCTGGGCGAGACCCTAACGCCGCCGATGGTGGACGCCCCGCTGCCGAACACACTGGCGACGTTGACGCCCGAGGAGATCGCGCACCCGTTGGCCGCGCGCGCCGACGCGTGCCTGCGTCTCGCGCCCGGCTTGGAGCAAGACCTGGACGCGAACGACCTGACCCACATCCTGCGGGACGTCGAAATGCCCTTGGCCGCCGTGCTGGCTGAGATCGAGAGCCGGGGCGTGGCCATCGACGTGGAAGCGCTGCGGGAGTTTTCGCAGGCCATGCAAGGTGAGATCGAAACCCTGGCGGCCGCCATCCACGCCGACGCCGGCGGGCCGTTCAACATCAACTCGCCCAAGCAACTCGGCACCGTGCTGTTCGAGAAACTGGGGCTGCCGGCGGGCCGCAGAACCAAGTCGGGATACTCCACGGCCAGCGGCGTGCTCGAGGGCTTGGTCGACGCCCATCCGGTGGCTCAGCGGGTGCTGGACTACCGCGCCGTCACCAAGCTCAAGTCCACCTATGCCGACGCGCTCGCCAAACTCGTCGTCCCCGAGACCGGCCGCCTCCACACCAGCTTCAATCAGGCAGTGGCCGCCACGGGACGTCTGTCGTCGGCCAACCCGAATCTGCAGAACATCCCGATCCGCACCGAGCGCGGACGCGAGATCCGGCGGGCGTTCGTCTCCGGCGCCGACGACCTCGCGCTGCTCGCCATCGACTATTCGCAGATCGAGCTGCGCGTGCTGGCCCACGCGAGCGAGGACGCGGCCATGTGCGCCGCGTTTGAGGAGGGGCAAGACATCCACGCTGCCACCGCTGCTCGCCTGTTCGGCGTGGCAATCGCGGACGTGACCGCCGATATGCGCCGCCTCGCGAAAACCACGAACTTCGGCATCGTCTACGGCATCAGCGCCCAAGGGCTGGCGCAGCGCACCGAGATGGACTTCGAGGAGGCGCAGGCGTTCATCAACACCTATTTCGCGACCTATCCCGGCGTCAAGGCCTACATGGATCGCACCATCGCCGAAGCCCACGCGCGCGGCTACGTCCAGACCATGCTCGGGCGGCGACGCTACCTGCCCGGTCTCAAGGCGCGCGCCTTTCACCAACGCGCGGCCACCGAGCGCGTGGCCATCAACATGCCCATCCAGGGCGCCGCGGCCGACATCATCAAGATCGCCATGATCCAATTGGCCCAGGAGCTGGAGCGCCACGCCCTGGCGTCCCGGATGCTTTTGCAAGTCCACGACGAGTTGGTGTTGGAGGTGCCGCAGGACGAGCTCGACGCCGTGGTTCCGCTCGCGACGGCGAGCATGACTCAGGCATATCAACTGCGCGTGCCGCTCGTCGTGGACGCGCGCGTGGGCGCCGACTGGCGCGACATGGAGGAGCTGTAGCCAGGGCGCTGTGAGGCGCCTCACCGAGGCGCCTGTCTGCCGTGCGATACTGGGGTGTGGGATTGACGCCTCGCTGCCAGCGGCTGCTCATGCATATCCATGTGTCCCACCACCGGTCACCGCGGCGTTCCCGAGTTGGCATATCCGCACCCGTTCTTTAGTGAAAGTCACGCTCGTCTACGGATTTCTCGGCGCTGGCAAGACCACACTGCTGCGCCGTTTGATCCCGCGCCTTCAGCCCTTGGGCCGCATCGCCATTCTCGTCAACGAGTTCGGCCGGGAGGGCATCGATCAGCACGTGCTGCGGACCGCCAACGTTAAGGTCCGCGAACTCACCGGAGGCTGCATCTGTTGCGAGGTTCGCGGCGACCTGCTGACCGCACTCGTCCAGATCGGCCGCGAGGTGGCGCCGGAGCGGCTGGTGGTCGAGCCCACCGGTCTGGCCGCGCCGTACATGCTCAACCAGGTGTTCGCCCAAGCCGAGGTGCGCGAGATCGCCCAGGTCGACTCGGTGGTGACGGTCGTCGACGCCGCCAGACACGCCGTCGCCCGCCAGGCCTTCGGCGACTTCTATGAGGACCAGATGTGCGTGGCGGACGTCTTGGCGATCAACAAGGCCGACATTGCGACGCCGGAGCAGATCGAGACGGCGCGCGACGCCGCCCGCCAACTCAATCCCGACGCCGCCCTGGCCGTGACCAGCTACGCGGACATCGATCCCGATCTCGTCCTCGCCGCCATCGCCGCGCCGCGTGCTGCCCCTGCCGCGGCCAACGGCGCCCACGACCACGGAGAGCAACCCGAACTCTCCACGCTCGGTCTCGAGCGCGCCATGCTCAAGCCCGGGCCGCTGGCGCGCGCCCACCTGGACCGCTGGCTCGCCGCTCTCGCCCGCGGCGCCTTCGGTGACGTGGTTCGCGCCAAGGGCATCGTGCCCGTGGACAACGCCACGGTGCTCGTCGACGTTGTAATGGGGGGCGTGGAAGTCCGGACGTTCAGGCCGACGCCGGCGCGCTTCGAAATCATCGGCCGCAATCTCGATCCTCGATCCATGGAGAAGTTTCTCGCCAATGGCAACACGCACATCCCGAGCCCGTCGCTCGCGCAGTAGCAAACCCACCAATCCGGCGCCCGCCGAGGGCGAGGCCGCAGCGGCCGAGACGCCCGCCGCCGAACCCGCCGGTCAGGCCAACGGCAAATTGCCGTCGCATCTCACGCACCATCGCCGCATCGCCCGCAATCTCAACGGTCTGCTCGAAAACTACGGCGAGCTGCGGCGGCAGGTCGTCCAGATCGAGCGCACCTACAAACGCGGCGACAAGGACCTGGACGCCCGCATCTTCCAGCTCACCACGAGGCTCGACGCCCTCGAGAAGAAGCTCAACGACTTCGATCAAGAGATGATCGGCGTGACGTTTGAATCGAATTTGAAGATCCGCGGCAACACCGACGCCATCGAAGCCCTCTGGGACGCGCTGGAGGCGAGCAAGGGCGCCAAGGATGTCAAGCGGCGGCGCCACGAGGCCGCGGAGCGCGAGGAAGCGCGTCAGCAAGGCATCGAGCAGCAGCTCCAGGAGATGCTCGACCAGAAACGCCAAGCGAAACCGTCGCCGCGACGACGAAAGGTCACCAAAGCAACATGAAACGACTGTCACCCATCCCCGAAGACTTCGCGCCCGAGCCCGACTCCGCGGGAAACCCGGAAGACGACCTGCGCGCCCTGATGGATGAGTTGAAGGACGCCGTATCGGCGCCGCGCGCTGCCGAGCGCGATCTGGCCGCCGCGGCCAAGGCCCTGGTCCAGGCCGCCGGCGCCCTGCACACCTCCAATGGCGTGTCCGACTATGGCCCCAAGCTGCGTCTGGGCGTGTTTCTGGACACGGCCAACCTGACGGATCGAGGCACGGACGACCCGATTCGCGTGGACTTCGCCAAGCTCTTGGCCCACGTCAGCGAAGGCCGCCGCATCGTCCACGCCCGCGCCTATTGCCCGATCTACGCCGACTTCAACGGCCGGCTTGAGCACCAGCGCTCGGTCGCGCCCGTCTGGGACATGGGCTATGACATCGTCACCAAGCCCATCAAGGTCTTTGCCGACGGCACCCGCAAGGCCGACCTCGACCTGGTCCTGGTCGTGGACGCGATCCGGCGTTTGCCGACGATGGACGTCGTGGTGCTCATGTCCGGCGACGGCGACTACGTGCCGATGGTGGAATACCTGCGCGAGCACGGTGTGCGTGTCGAGGTGTACTCGTTTGCCGATGCAATTGCCGAAGAGCTGCGCCTGGCCGCCAATGCCTGGCACGACATCACCGCCCTCACCTCGGTGCACGTGGGCGCCAAGGCCGGCCGTGCCCGCGCCGGTGCAGCCGCGCGCACAGGCTAGCCGGGCCATGACACGCCCACTCACCCGGAAATGAGCGGCCGCCGCCGCCGCCGGCCGCGCCGAGGGTCGTCAGCGACCTCGCGCCGCCCGTGGCGCCGCATGCGCCGCTGGTTCACCGTGGCCCGCATCTGGGCCGTCATCTCGGTGATCGCGGTGATCGTGCTGGTGGCCTCGCTCATCATCACGCCGGGGCTCACCGCTGGGAACTAGCACCCCCTCGCCACCGGGCGAGGTTTCGCCTCGGCGGGGACGCGGGGCGCGTGCCGCCCGCTCGCGCGGCTGGACCATCATGCGGATCGGCGACACCGCTATCTCGCTGGACCCAAGCTGGTTGATCATCTTTGTCATCATCGCCTGGATGACCTCGGTGTCCGTGATCCCCACGCGGCTCTTCGAGGCGACCGTCGAGGCGGGTCTCGCGCCGCCCCCTTCCGGGCCCCAGGCAAGCTATTGGGCCGGCGGGCTGCTCGCCAGCGCCATCTTCTTCGGCTCGATCCTGGCCCACGAGGCGGCCCACGCGCTGGTGGCCGTGCGCCGCGGCATCGCCGTGCCCCGGATCAGGCTGTTTGTGTTCGGCGGCGTGGCCGAGATTTCCCAGGAGCCACGCGCCGCCGGCGAGGAGTTCGCCATCGCCATCGTCGGCCCGCTCACCAGCGCCGCCATCGGCGGTCTGTTCTTGGTCCTGGCTCAGGCACTGCCGGCGGCCACCGTGCCGCGCGTGACCGCGCAGTGGCTCGGCGAGATCAATCTCTTTCTGGCCGCCTTCAACCTGCTGCCGGGCTTCCCGCTGGACGGCGGCCGCGTGCTGCGGTCCATCGTGTGGGGTGTCACGCAGAACATGCATACGGCCACGCGCGTCGCCAGCATGGCCGGCGCCGGCTTTGGTCTGCTCCTCATCCTGTTTGGGGTCGTGCAGTTTGTCGCGTTCCGCGCCAGCGGCGTGCAGGCGCTGTGGGCGGTGTTCATTGGCTGGTTTCTGTGGTCGGCCGCGCGCACGGCGCTGCGTGAGGCGGCCCACCGGCGTCGCCTCAGCGCCATGACCGTGCGCGACGTGACGCGGGCCTTCACCCAGGCGCCCTTCGCCCACGACGCGGTCGTCGCCGACGTCGAGCCGATCGTCAGCGCCGACAGCGCCCCTCCCGTCTGGCCCGTGGCCGACGCCGCCGGCGACGTGTTCGCCATGGTCGCCACGCGCGACCTCGCCGCGGTGCCGCCATTCCTTCGACCCACCACGCGCGTGAGCGACGTCTCGCGCGAGATCGACCCGGCCGATGTGCTGGAGCCGGACACGCCGCTCGACGAGGTGCTCGATGATGCCCAGCGTCGCCATCGCGGCTTCTTCGTCGTGAACGCCGGAGGCCGGGTCGCCGGCTGGGTATTCGTCGGCGACCTGCTCCGCGCCGGACGCCCGCGGCGCTCCAGCCGCCGCTCGGCGTAGTCGGCACGGGCACCGCCCTTGCCACGAGCGCGGACCTGCTGCATCTTCGTTAGCACCTGAATCACTACGACCAAGCAACTCGGTCATGCGTACGGCACCCCGAGTCATTGAGTCAGGATTGCACCGTGGGACTTAGCCGCCCGCCGGCGGGCTGGAGCACTTCCGGACGAGGGCGCCGAAGGGGCCTAGCCGCACTCCCCGGCTGGAAGATCTTCCGAATCGGCGGCACGGAAATCTCCATAGACGCGAGTTGGCCTATTTTTTTCGGCGTGAGCGCGGTGGTGGCCGCGTTCTTCACGCTGCCGCGGAGCTGGAGCGGGGGCTTTGAAATCTGGCCCAGCGGACTCTCGGACGTGAGCCATTGGGCTGCTGGGCTGCTGGCTGCCGCCCTCATCCTTGGCTGCATCCTGGCGCATGAGTTGGCCCATCTGTGGGTGGCCAGAGGACTTCACATCGCGCCGCCAAAGACCCGGCTTTACGTGTTTGGCGACGTGGTCGAGCCCATGTGCGATCCCCGGGAAGCCGGGGGTGACGTTTCCGTCGCCATTGCCGGACCCATCGCCAGCGCCGTGCTTGGCGGGGTTTGTCTAGGGCTTGCCTGGGTGCTGCCGTATGACTCATTGCCGCAAGTGGGGCTGTGGTTGGCGGGTGAGTTCAATCTGTTCCTGGCCGTGTTCAGCCTCCTGCCGGGATACCCACTCGACGGCGGGCGGGTACTTCGCGGGGTCATCTCGGAGGCCACCGGCGATAGCTACCGGGCCACCCGGGTGGCCAGCCGTGCCGGCATGATCTTGAGCCTGCCCATGGGCATCTTGGGCTTCCTCAGTTTCGGGTCGCTCCCTGGGGTTTGGGCGTTAGCCGTGGCTTGGTTCCTGTGGGCGTCCGCCAGCGCCTCGAATCGGGACGCGTCGCACCGGCAACGCCTCAGCACCGCCAAGGTGCGTGTGGTGACGCGCCCCTTCACCCAGGCGCCCTTCGCCCACGATGCGTCCGTCGAGGACGTGTGGCAGGCCATCGTCGGCGATCGGGCCCGACCGCCGTGCTGGCCGGTCGCCGATGCCTCCGGCGAAATCACGGCCTGGGTCACGCGGCGCGACCTCGCCACCGTTCCAGCGGACCGGCGGACCGGTATGCGCGTCGCCGAGATCGCGCACGAGATTGGGCGTGCCGACGTGCTGGAACCGCAAATGTTGCTCGACAGGGTGCTCACCAAGGTGCAGCGGGAGCGTCGCGGCTTCTATGGGTGAAGCAGGACGGTCGGATCACCGGCTGGGTATACGCAGACGATCTGGTCCAAGGTACGGCCTAGGCGGCGCCGGGTAGTCTGCGCGTGGCTCGCATCTCCCAGTCCACTATCATCTAGGCAGGACTAAACCGGCGCTGGGAGCATGGTGTGGCCGCAGCCAACAAATCCGCCGTCTTAATCGACCTGTCCTCGCTGCAAGCCCTTGCGGCAAACGGCGGGGGCCAGATCGACTTCCAGCAGTTGCGCGACAAGCTCACGGGAGACACCACCTTGGTGCGCGCCACGGCCTATGGCACCGAGCATGAGGGGCAGCCCAGCCCCTTCCTGGACTTCGGCAGCCTGTCCCGATCCGGATACAAGCTCGTCACCAAGCGACTGCGGCGCCGCGACGACGGGACGCTCTATGCCAGCGTTCACGTCGAGATGACCGTCGACGCGCTCGACCTTACCCCCTACATCGACCGCCTCACGCTGGTGACGACCGACCCGGACTTCGTGCCGCTCATTGAAGCGGTGCAGCGCCGCGGGGTGCGGGTGCAGGTCGTGGCAAGCGGTGCGGGGCGCAGCCAGCCGCTGGCCGCCGCGGCCGACGAGACGCTGGAGCTGGATGACCTGCTCTCAGACGTCGTCCGGCACGAGCGCTCGCGCCGGGACCGCCGCCGCCCCACGCCGCCGCGCGCCGCGCCCGGTGAAACAGCGCGGGCGCGGGTGCCCGATCGGCCTGACGAAGAGCCCCGGCCGCGTCGTCCCGCGCCCCCGCCGCGGCCCGCGTCACCGCCAACGCCGCCGCCCGCCCGTCACCGCCAACGCCGCCGCCCGCCCCGGAACCGGAACCCGTCGCGGTGCAGCCGCCCGTCCCGGAACCGGAACCCGCCGCGGTGCCGCCGCCCGTCCCGGAACCGGAACCCGCCGCGCCGCCGCCGCCCGCCCCGCCCGCCCGGCGGGAGCGACTCACCGCCTTGCCCGGGGAGCGGCTGAGCGGACGTGCCGGGCCTCGATCCGACGCCCCGGCCTAGCTCCGCAGCGCCATGCGCGTAGGCATCGCCGCCACCATGTGGGGCGCTGCGCCGTTCCGCAGCGTCGCCGAGGAAGCCCGCGACGCCGGGTATGCCGGCCTTGAAGGTGGCGCGAACGACCTGGTCGGCGACGCGCCGCTGGCCCGGCGCATCGTCGCGGACGTCGGCCTGCCGCTGATCGGCGGGCGCTTCACGGCCAACTGGTTCGCCCCCGAATACCACGATGTGGAGCTGGATCACCTCAGGCGCGTGGCCGAGTTTCTGGCCGACCTCGACGCCTCCTATGTCGTCGCGGCCGCCCACGCGGTGCCGGAACGCTGGATGGCCGCGGGGCACGGCGATCCCGCCGAGGAGCTGCAGCCGGATCAGTGGGGCCACCTCGCCGACGGCCTCGCTCGCGCCGCCGACATCTGCGACCAGGAATTTGAGCTCCAGGTCGTCTTTCGCAATCAGCTCGGCTCCCACGTCGAATCCAGCGCCGAGCTTGATCGGCTGCTGTCCCTCACCGACCCCACGTCGCTGATGCTCGCCGTCGACGTGGGCTATCTGTTCTACCTTGGCAGCGACCCACGCGCTTTCATCCGCGACCGCATCGAGCGGGTAGCCTACGTAATCCTCAAAGATGTGGACGCGGACCTCCGCGACCGCCATCTGGCGCAGGGTGGGACGCTGCCCGCCTTCGCCAATCTCGGCGGCTTCCCGGAACTCGGCGGCGGCCACGTGGACCTGGAAGGCATCCTGGAAATTCTCGGGAACAGTGAATATGACGGATGGCTCGTCGTGGATCAGGACCTCACGCTGCGCGACCCCGCCGCCAGCGCCCAGATCAGCCGGGAGTGTCTCGTGCATCTGGGGCTCGACCCGGAGTCATGACGCGCGCGCTTGACCGTCGCTCAATCGTACGCGGCGCCGCCGGTCTCATGGGCGCCGCTGCTCTCGCGGCCTGCGGCGCGGAGCCGGTGCGCCGCACGGCTTCACGTCCGCTGCCCCTGGCCAACGTTGAGCCCTGGGGCGCCAACGTCTTTCTGGATGTGGAGAACGAGGGCTGGAAGCGCCGCCACAGCCTCGAGCTGCTGCACGACGCCGGCGTCCGCTGGATCTTCCAGCGCATCGGCTGGGACGCCGTTGAAACCGTCGGCCAGGGTCTGTTCGTCAATCCGCAGCGTCGTGAGAGCAGTTGGGACCGGTTCGACGACATCGTCGACCGCGCCCGGGACCAGGACATCTCGGTCGTGGCGCGCATCGAACGCTCGCCGCAGTGGGCCCGGCCTGGCCGCGACATCCCCACGGCTCCCCCCGTGGACCTCGCCGACTTCGCGACGTTTCTGGGCAACCTCGCCGAGCACTTTCAAGACCGCATCCAGCACTATCAGATCTGGCACGAGCCCAACCTGTCCGCCAACTGGGGCGGCGCGGCGCCGGATCCCGCGGGCTATGCCGAGCTGCTGCGGGTCGCCTACGACGCGCTGAAGTCGGCCGATGACCGGCTCGTCGTCGCCGGCGCCCAGCTGGCCCCCACGCTCGAAAACAACCCGCGCGCGATTAGCGACCTCGCGTACCTGCGGCGGATCTACGACCACGGCGCCGCCGAGGCGCTGGATGTTCAGGCGGCCGCGGCCTTCGGTATGCAGTACCCCCCGAACACGCCGGCGGACCCGCGCGTGCTCAACTTCCGCCGCGTCGAGTTGCTCCGCAATCTCATGGTGGAATACGGCCGCGGCGACGCTCCCGTCTGGCTCAGCGCCTACGGCTGGAACGCCGCGCCGCCCGACCTCGAAGCCTCGCAGCCCGCCTGGCGCCGCGTCGAGGAGTCGCAGCAGGCCGCCTGGACCGTCGACGGCGTGCGCTATGGCCTGCGCGAGTGGCCCTGGATCGGCGTCTTCGGCATCTGGTTCTTCCGCCAGTCCTTCGCCGCGCTGGGACCCGACGCCGCCGCCTACTACTTCCGCATGGTCGACCCGGACTTTACGCCGCGGCCCCTCTACCGCGCCGTCCAGCGGGCGGCCACCGGCCAGACGGACCTCTAGCGCCGGTTCCCGTCCCGTGGGCCGCGCGCGTTCTCGCGCCTGAACTCGTGGCAGCGCCGACGGCTAGGATTGGCGCCTAAGGCTCTCCCTCCCGACGCCCAGGCCGGCATGCCGCCGATAGCTTCGATCACTTCTTGCATCGACCGGGGCGCAATGGCCGCCTCCCACCCGGTCAGCGCCGCGTCGGCCGCAGCCTTTCGAATCACGTTTGGGCTGCTTGGGGTCTTCGCCGTCTGTCGCTTCGCCGCGCACGCATGGATCGCCGAGCTCTACATCGAGCCGGAACGTCACTTCAAGTACGTCGGCTTCGAGTGGGTGCAGCCCTGGCCGGCCTGGGGCATGTACCTCCATTTCGCGCTGCTGGGTGTGGCCAGCCTCGGCGTGGCGCTCGGCTACCGCTACCGCCTCTCCATCGCCGCCTTCTTTGTCCTCTTCACCTATGTCGAGCTGATCGACAAGACGACCTACCTCAACCACTACTACTGGGTGAGTCTGGTCAGCTTCCTGATGATATTCATGCCCCTGCATCGAACGGCGTCGCTGGACGCCCGGCGCAATCCCGCCTGGCGCAGTGACACGATTCCCCGGTGGGTCATCTGGACCCTCCGAGCTCAGCTGGGCGTCGTGTACGTGTTCTCCGGCATCGCCAAGCTGAATCCCGATTGGCTGCTGCACGCGCAACCGCTGCGCATCTGGCTCTACAACAACGGCGATCTGTTCCTGGTCGGGCCGCTGCTCAGGGAGGCATGGGTGGCCTACGCCATGAGTTGGGCCGGGGCCGCGTTTGACCTCACGATTGTGGGCTGGCTGCTGTGGCGCCGTAGCCGTCCCTTCGCCTACCTCGTGGTCATCGCGTTTCACCTTGCAACCTGGGTTCTCTTTCCCATCGGCATGTTCCCCTGGGTGATGATCCTCGGGACGCTCATCTTCTTTTCACCCGACTGGCCCCGCCGGCTGCTGGCCAGTCTCCCCCGCCGTCCCGCACCAGCGGCTGTGATCGCGCCGCTCATCGCGGCCCCGCGCGGCCGGGCGACTCGCGCTGCCGCCGTTGCCCTGAGCCTGTTTGCGCTCATGCAGGTGGCCGTGCCCCTGCGCCACTGGGCCTATCCCGGCGACGTCCGCTTCAACGAAGAGGGCTACCGCTTTGCCTGGCGGGTCATGCTGACCGAGAAGACCGGCCACGCGCAGTTTCGCGTCACCGATCCCGTCACCGGCGCGGAGTGGCTCGCATATGCCGAGGACTACCTGACGCCCCTCCAGGTCGAGCGCATGGCCTACCAGCCGGACATGATCCTGGAAACTGCGCACTTCATCGCCGACGACTTCAAGCAGCAGGGGCGCGACGTGGAGGTTCGCGCCGACGTCTTCGTGACGTTCAACGGCCGCCCACCCGTGCGCTTCATCGACCCCGACGTCAATTTGGCGCGGATTGCGCCGGGCCTCGCGCCCAAGCTCTGGATTCTGCCCGCGCCGGACAGCGCCAAAACGGCTCCCTTGACCTAACGCATGCTATCGCCGTCGGTGTCGCTGAAACCGACCGCGATCCCCAGCAGGCTCACCACCTCCGTGTTGAGCGTGCGGCGAAGCTCCAGCAGTCGGTCGTAGACCGCGCGCACCTGCGCCGGCCGGTCGACGACGGCAGCGCGCAAGGGGCCGTCCACGGCGTCCACCGCCGCCAACGCACCCGCAAATCGGATTCGCATGCGCTCGTCCGCCGCGGTCGACAGCGGGGTGACCAGGTGGGAAACCCCGAGCCCGTCGTTGTCGGCATCTCCCAGATACACATCCCGCATGCTCAGGACCGTCGCGCGCAGATCAGCCAGTCCGTTGCCCCCCGCGCCACCGGGAATAGCCGCGAGGTCGGGACCGTCGGCGCGCAGCCCCAACGCGGCCGCCAATTGCAAGTCCGTCAGCGTTCGGATGAGGAAGACCTGCGTCCGCACCACCTCGGCGACCGCCGCGCTCGCGAGCATCGAGCTCGATGCCCGCCCGGTGAAGAAGGCCTGATAGGCGGGGCCGCCGTTCCTCGACACCGTCCACTCCTCGACGATGGCGCCGGTTTCGGACGCGATCACCCCGCCAAGCGCGCGCAGGTAGTCGCATCGCGAGGACGCGGAGTCGGACAACTGCGACAGCGCGACCTCGCCGAACAACACGTACTCAACCGCCCCAAAGCCGCGCTGCGTGGACGCGAGGGTATTTCGCACCGTCTCCTCGGTCGTCGCCGGGTTCTCCGCCAACATTCGCTCGATCCGCTCCGGCTCGACTGGCGACCAGTCGAGTAGCCCGCCGGAGCGTCGGTCCATGACCGGGCCGAACGACATCGCCGCCGATCGCAGCCACGCGCCGCGCGCATCCCGCCACGCCTGATGCGCGGCATGCAGCGTGTCGTCGGAGGGCGCCGCGCAGAGGTCGTCGAGCGCCGTCTCGAGTTCCAGCGCCGCCGTAGCCGCCGCCTGGTACGTCGGCACAATCACCTGGTCGGTGAGACTGACTAAAACCTCGGAGTCGTCGGGACCGCCCTCCCCGCATCCGACCGACAGGATCAGCAAGCCCGCCGCCAAGAGCCCCAACAGCAGCCTCGTCACTACAGCGACCTCAGAAACCGCAGCAATGCGTCACGCTCATCCCGCGTCAGGGCCATGAACTGGTCGCGAGCGGCTTGCCCTTCGCCGCCATGCCAGAGAATCGCTTCCTCGAGGCTTCGCGCCCGCCCGTCGTGCAGGAACATGGTGTGTCGATTCACGACCTCCACCAGGCCAATGCCCCACAGCGGCGGCGTGCGCCATTCGCGGCCGGTGGCCAAGCCGTCGGGCCGCCCGTCCGCCAGCCCCTCGCCCATGTCGTGGAGCAGCAAGTCCGTGAAGGGAAAGATAGTCTGGTTGCGCAGGGGCTCCACCGGGTGGTCGTCCCCGGTCACGTGCCTGGGCGTATGGCAGGCGGCGCAGCCGGTCTGGACGAACAGCTCCGCTCCCCGTCGCACCCGCGGGTCGTCAACGTTGCGCATGGCCGGTACGGCCAGAGTCTGCACGTAGAACTCAACCTGGGCCAGCCGTTCGTCCGGAATCTCAGGCGTGCCACCGTTGGGTGCCGCCGCACAGGCGTCCTGCACCGCCGGACAGTTTTCCTCGGGGAACAGAGTCGATGTGATTCCGATATCCCCCAGAAACGCGGCGGCGGCTTGCTGCTCCACCGTGGGCTCGTTCGCCTTCCAGCCGAACCGGCCCAGCACGACTTCGCTGCGCCGGATGTCCCACACCATGTTGGGACGACCTGAGATGCCGTCACCGTCGGCGTCGTCTGGATCCGCCAGCTCCAGGAGGCGTTCCTGTGGAATCGCCTCCAGCAAGCCCATCCCAATGGTGGCGGGGGCGATGCGCGGCGAGATCATTAGCGCCGAATCGTGCGGGCCGAAGGCCGGGGCCAGGATGAGGTACACCGGCTGGCGCAGCGTGAACGACGTACCGTCGGGGTAGCTGCCGCCGATGACCTCATAACGGATGGCGATCTGCCCCTCCGGCGCAACGCCGATGATGGCGCGGTCCTGCAGCTGGCCGCCGTAGACCGAGTCGTCAATCGGACCGTCGGGCCCTGCAACGCTGAGCCGCAGCAGCAGTCCGCGCTCAGGGTCTTCGTCGTGATCCGGCGGCTTGGCCCGGCCATCGCGGTCGTGACAGGACGAGCACGACTGCGCATTGAACGTCGCACCGAGTCCGTCGCGCGCTTCGGTCGATGCCGGCGCCGTCACCCAATTCTGGCTGAAGAAGCTATCGCCCACCTCGAAGATGCGCCGCTCCGCATTGGCGAGGTTGCGCGCGGAAAGCTCGAACGCGTTGCTGCCGGCGCTAAACGCCGTCGTATCCCCGCCCAACCGCTCGTCGAAAACCAAGTCGAGGTCAATGCCGGGTCGGTCGGGACCGCAGGAGGCGAGCAATCCGCCCAGCACGAGCACGGCCGTCAGCCGCCCGAGGGCGCGCCGCGCTCCAACCAGCAGCATTGGCCCGGGGTCACCGGCACCAGGCCGCATGTGGCGGCGCCGCCCACGCCGTCCTACCCCACATGCGGCCTGCCGCGGTTAGCGGATGCGGTGACCATGGCTGTGAAGTGCCGTTCCACCCGGCCGGTTGCCAGCATGGTCCCGACGACCAGAAGCCAGAGGAAGAAGCCGGTGCCCACAATCGGGTGCATGACCGTCGCGGCATCGATCCAGATGAATTGCATGGCCAAGCCGATGACGGCCGAGACGGGTGCGATGCGGCGAAGCTGTCCGCCGACCCTCCACTGATATCGCGCGGCGGTGAGCAGGGCCAATCCGGCCGCCACGAAACCCGCCTTTCCGGCAATCCAGTGCAAAGCGTCGAGCGCCTCGGCGGCCGTGCCGCCCACATCCGGCCCTGCGGGCGCGGCTGCCGCCAAGGCGACCGCGCACGCGCCCGACACCGTCCAACACGTCCCGGCAACGGCCAGCAGGATTGGAACCAGCGGCGTGCCCAGGCGCGTGCGAATGATCCACGTCCGCAACAGGAACCAGGCCCCGGCAACGAGCGCAATCCCCGCCATCACGCGCCCGCCGCCGCTCAGGCCATAGAACCCCCGCTGGTCGGCGATGGCCGCCAGCGTCTCCGCCACGGTGGGATGGTCGGCCGCCGCCGACACGCGTCCAATCACCGAGACAGCCGTTGCAAGCGCTGCCAGGATCAGCAGCGTGCCCGCGTATCGCGCGGCCGCGGCCGGTGGTGAACCGGCCGCGGCTGCTATCGGCAACTGCACGTGATCCGCGGCCTCACGCATCGAGCCGCCCCGTTGCAGCCTCCGCGCCAGGCCGCGGACCACGGCCCGCCACTAGCTCACACTGATCGTGATGCCAAGCGCCTGCGCGGCGCTGACGATCGTGTCCGTCTGCTCTTCCAGAGCGACGATCGCGTCAAGCACGGCCTTGCGCCCGGCCTCCGCGTCCGATACGCCCTCAAGCAGGTGCTGATCAAACGGAGCGTCAATCGCCTTCGTCAGGTTCACGCTGCGCTCGATCTGCGCCGCAAGCTGGTCCGCAATCTCCGCGTCCTGCGCCTGAATCAGGTTCAGGATTCCGGGACCGGCCACCTGGCCGAAATTGCCCAGAAACACCATCTGTATGCCGGCGGCGTTCGCCACGATGTCGGCGGTGGTGTTGTCGGAGAAGCAGGAGTGCTCGTCCTCCTGGGACCGTGCCTCGTAGGCCACGGTCATGCGCTCGCCGGCGAGTTCGCCGCGGCTCAGCTCGCCGATGCCGGTGATGATCCGTCGCAGAGCCTCGTCCGGAGCAACCGATGTGAACTCCGCGCGGTAGTTGTCACCGCGGCCGGGCGCCCAGGCATCTGCCATGTCCTGCAGGTGCTGGAGCAGGAGGTCCGACGCGACGGCCAAATACGTGGCGCGGCGGTCGGCATTCGCGTTGGTGGTGAAGTCCTCAATCGGCCGTTCACCCGGTCCGGCCACGCTCAGGTCCTGGCCCCACAGCAGGAATTCGATGGCGTGCCAACCCGTCGACACGTTCGCCTCGCCGCCCTCTTCGTTCAGCGACATCAGCAGATCGGCGTTGATGACCGGAAACGCTTCCGCGTCGTTGACGATGCCGGCGGTCGGACTATCGACCACGTAGTCAATGTATGCCTCATCCAGCGGCCAAGCGTTGATCAGCCCTTCAGGACCTGTGTCTGGATGGTCGATGGGTCCGTCGTAGAAACGGAACGCCTCGGTCGGCCCATAGTCGTCGCGGGCGATCAGCCACAACCGCTTGGCCGCCTCCAGATGCGCCGCTGTCGGCTCTTGCAGGAATTGGTCAATGGCCCGGTCCATCGCCTGTGCCGAGCCCAAGCTCTGCGAATACAGGTGGTGGACGCCGTTGGCGTAGTTCGCCACGACCTCCTGCTTCAACTCGGTGGTCGGCCCGCTTTCGCCGCAAGCCGCCAGCAGTCCAGCCATGAGACCCGCCACCACGACGAGAACGATTCTTCGCACTGCCCCTCTCCCATCCGCACCGCGCCGGCCGCCTGCTATCAGCGGTTAGCCTCGACGCCTAACATCGTTAGCCTCTACTAAGAGGCGGCTGTAGCGTAGACGAATTACCGGCGTTGTCAAGACGGCGCCCCGCCACCGCAGCCGCAATCTCCGCGTGGATCAATGTCGACAGCTCTGGTGCGCGCAGGCATGATCCGTGAGTTTCCTTGGCGGCCCGCGACGCGTTGCGGCACTCCACCTCAGGCGCTTGCTCGGCCACGACCTGCCCCGAATGTGGCAAGCCGAGGGCCAACTCTCGCGGTGACAGAGCGCCTCAGCCGTTCCGACACTGGCATGCTGGGGAGACTGCTTTCTCCAGTTCACGCTGCATGCCATTGAAACGGGTCGCCCTCGTCCTCGTGGGTCTCGGCCTAGTTGGCGTCGTCACGGCCGGGCTCCTGGGATGGGCTGCCCTCACTGAGCGAGGAGTCACTTTCGGCGTCGCCGAGCTGCCGGAGTTGCGCCATGCGGACGCGCCGGCGATCGGCGCCAATACCTTCCTCCATCGTGAGGCGGACCCGGCGAAGGTCGAGCGCGAACTCGAGCTCCTGGCCCGCGCGGGCATCGGCATCATTCGGCAAGAGATCCTGTGGGTGGAGATCGAACCGCTCGTCAAGGGCGAGCACATCGACACTCACGGGGCCGATGCCTGGGCCAAGTACGACCGCATCGTGAACCTCGCGAATCACTTCGGCATCGAGATCCTCGCCCGGCTCGACCGGCCCCCGGCCTGGGCCACGCCCGGATTCGACCCGCAGGACAACACGTCGATCCAGATGCCGCCCGCCGACTTCACCGACTTTGCGGACTTCGCCGCAACGGTGGCCGCGCGTTACCGCGGCCAGGTGAAGTATTTCCAAATCTGGAACGAGCCCAACCTGTTCGGCGAATGGGGCGGCCGGCCGCCGGACCCCGCCGCCTACCTCGACATGCTGCGCGAGGTCGGTGCGGCCGTGCGGGCCGCCAATCCCGACGCCGTGATCGTGTTGGCCGGGCTGGCCCCCACCATCGAAACCGGGCCCGACAACCTCAGCGACTTGCTGTTCCTGGACCGGCTCTATCAGCTGGGCGCCAAGGGCGCGTTCGACGTGGCCTCCAGCATGTCCTACGGCTTGTTCACCGGCCCGCGCGACCCGCGAATCGAGGCGGCGCGGACCAACTTCCCCCGCGCCGTGCTCTGGCGCGAAATCATGCAGGCCCATGGCGACACCGGCACGCCAATCTGGGCCTCCGAGTACGGCTGGATGTCGCTGCCCCCCGGCTGGCAGGGCGATCAGGGCATCTGGGGCAACCACCCGGCGGCGGACCAAGCGGCCTGGACCGTGGACGGCATCCGGCGGGCGCGTGAGCAGTGGCCCTGGCTGCCCACCATCATCATCTGGGCCTCGCGCTGGCCGCACGACACCCACCCCGACGACCCGACGCCGTTCTTTGGGCTGCTCACCAAGGACCTGCAGCCGCGTGACCCGCTGCTGGCGCTGGAACGCGCCTACGCGGCGGCGCCATCGGCCGGCATCGGCCTGCACCAGGAAACCCACGCCGCCTTTACCTTCGCTGGACCATGGCCGCGGGTGCCGAGCGACTGGGCGTCGCTCGGATTCCACCGCCAGACCGGTCAGCCCGAGGCGCGGCTGGAGCTGCGATTCCAGGGCGACTCGGTCGGCCTGCTCACCCGGCGCGGCCCCGACATGGGACAGGTGCGCGTACGCGTCGACGGCCACAGCGCCCTGGCCGACGCCCTGCCGCGCAATGCCGCCGGTGAGGCGATCCTGAATCTTTACGCGCCGGAGGTCGAGCGCTTGGCGCGCATCCCCGTCGCCCGCGGCCTGACCCAAGGCCCCCACGTGCTTGAGCTGACGGTCATGGCCGAGCGCGACTCGCGGTCGTCGGGGGGGCTGGTGATCGTCGACGGCGCTCTGGTAGGCAACTCGCGGCCGCTCTGGCCCTACGCCGGCATCGCGGGCGCCTGGGCGCTGGCGCTGGCCGTGCTCGTGTGGGCCGTCGGCGGTCGCGCCGCGCGCGCGGCCGTCGCACGGATTCCGTCCATGGAGGATCTGGATCGGCCGCTGCCGCTCGGCCTGCACGCCGGCGAGGTGGCCGCCGGCGTCCTGGCCGTGATGTTCGCCCTGCTGCCCGACGGCACGCCCACGTCCGCCTGGACCCTGGCTCGGCTGGTGCTAGCGGCGGCGCTGGGCGCGCTGGCGCTGGCGCGGCCGCGCCACGTGGCCATCGTGGCGGTCGCCGCGATCCCCTTCGTCGGCGTCATCGCGCGCACCGGCATCTACGACCGGCCGGTGGGCGAGACGCTCATCGTCGTGCTGGTCATCGCCTGGGTCGCGCACGCGCTGGCGCAGCGCCGCTGGCCGACGGTCCCCGGCGGGTGGCTCCGCGCAAGTGGGAGCAGGCCAGAGCAAGCCGCGTCCTTCCCGCGCCCCTTCCCGTCCTTCCCGCGCCTTCCCGCGCCTCCGTCATTCCCGCGAAGGCGGGAATCCATCGGCCACCATCGCTGGCTGTCGGACCACGGCGTGTGGCTCTGGCTCGCGCTCGCCGTCATCGGCGCGGGCATCGCGGCCACGGTGGCGGCGGACTTCTCCCGAGTCGCCTGGCGCGATCTGCGCACGGTCATCGTCGAGCCGGCGCTGCTGTTCCTGGTCCTGCTCAGCGTGGCGCGCCATCGCGCCGACGCACCGCGACTCGGCGTCGCATTGGTGCTCGGGGCCCTGGTGTCGGCCGTCGTCGCGCTGGCGCTCATTCCAACGGGCGCCGTCGTCACCGACGCCGGACCGCCGCGGCTGCGCGGCCTGTTCGGCTCGCCCAACAACCTGGCGCTCATCCTGGAGCGCGCCCTGCCGTTGGCGGTTGGGCTGGCGCTCGCCGCCGCGTCGCGACCGCGTCTCCGCACCGCCGCATGGGCGTCCGTGGCGCTGCTGGTGGCGGTGCTGGTGCTCACGTTCAGCCGCGGCGCATGGATCGGCGCACTGGCCGGCCTCGCCGTGGCGCTGATCCCCATCTGGCGGCGCGGCATCATCCGTCATTCCGGCGGAAGCCGGAATCCAGGTGCCGTTCTCCGTCGCGTGCGCGCCGCAGTGCCCCTGCTCGCGGCGGGTCTAGTGGCTGCCGGGCTGCTGGCGGCGATTGTCACCACGGGCGGCGACAACCTCGCGCGACTCCTGCGCCCGTCGGACGCCGCCACGGCGGCCCGTCCGCTGCTTTGGGACTCCGCCTGGCGCATGCTCGCCGACAACCCCATCCTCGGCGTCGGCCCGGACAACTTCCTCTACCACTACCCGGACTACATCCGACCGGAAGCCTGGGCCGAGCCCAACATCTCGCACGCCCACAACATCGCCCTCGACACCTGGCTCACGCTGGGTATCCCCGGTCTCGTCGTCCTGGCCGCGGTGCTGGCCGCCTACGCCCGCACCTGGCGCGCCGCGCTGCGGCGGTCATCGCCGGGAGGCCAGGCGCTCGTCTACGGACTCGGCGGGACCATGCTGGCAACGCTGGTGCACGGCATGGTCGACAGCAGCCTCTACCTCCCCGAGCTGGCCGCCACCTTCTGGGTCGTCGTCGCGCTCACCGTCATCCTCAGCCACCTCGCCACGCCCCCTGCCGTCAGTCCGAGCCTCCCCAAGTCATTCCGAGCGCAGCGAGGAATCTAGATCCCTCGTCCACGAGGCCGCCGGGGGACTCTGAGTCGAGACATCCAGATTCCTTACCAAGTTCGGAGTGACCTGAGGTCATCGGCACGTCAAGAGCCATTCGGCCTGGCAGATGTAGGGGCGGTTCGCGAACCGCCCCTTGGATGATTCAAGGCCTTCGGAACGCCCGAGGCCATGCGCCGGGCCGGGACAGACCGCCCGCCCAATGCCACCCCTCAGCCCACGACCGACGCCTGCCGCCGCCGGTCGCGATAGAGCGAGTCGTCAAACCCGACGAACGCAACATCGGCGTACTCCGCGAAGCGCCGTGCCATCACCGCCAGCGCCTCGGGGTTGTTGTCGATCAGCACGAACCGCCGACCGAGCGCCTGGGCCGCCTCGCCCACCGTGCCGCTGCCGGCGAAGAAGTCCATCACCGTGCCGCCCGGCGGGCATGAGGCCTGGATGATGCGGCGCGCGATGCCCACCGGCTTCTGCGTCGGATAACCGGTGCGCTCCTTGCCGTTGGTGGGCACGATGGTGTGCCACCAGGTGTCGGTGGGCAGTTTGCCCCGGGCGGCTTTCTCCGGACCGACCAGCCCGGGCGCCATATAGGGAATCCGCTCGACCTCGTCCGTGTTGAAGAAGTACTGCTCCGGGTCCTTGGCATACACCAGGATGTTGTCGTGCTTCGGGGGCCACTTCTTCTTGGTGCGGCCGCCGTAGTCGTAAGCCCAGATGATCTCGTTCAGAAAGCACGCGCGCCCGAAGATGCCGTCCAGCAGCACCTTGGCGTAGTGCACCTCGCGGTAGTCGAGATGCAGATAGAGCGAACCGGTCGGCGCCAGCAGCCGATGCGCCTCCTGCAAACGCGGCTCGAGAAAGCCGAGGTAATCCTCGAAGGCGTCATCGAAGGCGCGCGTGCCCAGTCGCTCGGTGCGGTAGCGCCGGCCCTGAAAGCCGGTGCGGTCGCCTTCCGGGTCGCGCACCGTGCGCAGCTGCGTGCGCGTCTGGGCGCGGCCGGTATTGAACGGCGGATCGACGTAGATGAGGTCGATGCTGCCCGACGGCATGTCCGGCAGGATCGACAGATTGTCGGCGAAATAGACGCGATCCATAGCGACGTTCTCGCGCCTCACGGAGTGTGCCGCGACCCACCGGCGCGGACTCTCGGCAGTGTAGCGATCAGAGGGCCTTGCGCCTGCCAGTTGCGGCCGTTGGCTACTAGCCCTTCCCGTCGAGCCCCCACAGCTCGTGGCTCGGCTCCCGCGCCATCAGCCGTTCGCCGGCCTCGGCCACCGGCATGCCGTCGAAGAGCACGTCGTTCATCAGCTCCACGATGGGCATTTCCACCTGCAGGCGATGCGCGAGCCGCAGCGCCCCGCGGGCCGCCTCCACGCCTTCCGCCACCATCACCATTTGGGCGGTGATGTCGTCCAGCGACCGTCCTTGCGCCAGCTGGCTGCCCACGTAGTGGTTGCGGGATTTGGCGCTGTTGCAGGTCGCAATCAGATCGCCCACGCCGGCCAGCCCGCTGAACGTCAGGGGATTCGCCCCGGCGGCAACCCCGAGGCGGGTCATCTCGGCGAGCCCCCGCGTCATGAAAACCGCCTTGGCATTCTGGCTAGAGCGCAGCCCGTCGGCCATGCCTGCGCCGATTGCGATGACGTTCTTGAGCGCTCCCGCCACCTCGACGCCGATCACGTCGTCGCTCGTATAGGCGCGGAACCACGGCGCTCGCAACGCCCGCTGGACCGTCCGCGCCACTTCCGGCTCCGCTGATGCGACGACGGTGGCCGCGGGCTGGCGGGCGGCGATTTCACGCGCGAAGTTGGGGCCCGAAACCACAGCGAACCGCTCCGTCAAGTTGCCGCCCACAATCTCGGCCATGGCCTCCGAGACCCGCGCGCCCGACGGCGGGTCCAAGCCCTTGATCCCGCTGACCAGAATGGCCGACGGCGGCAACCAGCGCTCCAGTCGGCCCAGGTTTTCCGCCAGCCGCCGCATGGGAACGGCCAGCACCACCACCTCGGCCCCATCCAGGGCCGCGGCGGCGTCGTGGGTGATGGTGAGCGCATCGGGCAGCGGAATCCCGGGCAGGAAGCGCGTGTTCTCGCGCCGGCGCGCCATCGCGTCGGCCTCGCCGGCGTCATGGACCCAGAGCACGCACGCACCGCCAACGTCCGCTACCAGCGCCGCCAGCGTGGTGCCCCAGCTCCCCGAACCGATGACGGTGACGCGCGTTGGAGTGCCCTCGACCCTGGTCATTGGCCGCACCAGTGTAGGCGTGGAAAGTCGCTTGGCGCGGCGGGCTGGTCTGTTGGGCATCCGGGTGCCGGCCGCGCTAGCCTTGCGGCAGCCGCCCGGTCATCGAACCTCAGGCACGCAGGAATCACTATGGACCAGCCCGCCGCGGATGTGCGCGAGGCGCTGCGCACGATTGAAGACCCGTTCCTGGGCGCGGCGTTTACCCAGTACAACATCGCGCGTGACGTGCAGGTCACCGACGGAGCCGTCGCCCTGCGTCTGGTGCTGCCCATACCGCTCGGACCGGTCAAGCGAACGCTGGACGAAGCCATTCGGGAGCGGCTGACTGGCTTGCCGTGGGTCGGCAGCGTCGATATCGAGTGGGCCAGCAACATCGCCGCGAACTCCGGTTTCGGCCAGTCCGGCCAACCGCTCCAGGGTGTGAAGAACACCGTGGCCGTGGCCAGCGGCAAGGGCGGCGTCGGCAAATCCACCGTCGCGGTCAATCTGACGGTCGCGCTGCACGCCATGGGCGCGCGGGTAGGAATCCTCGACGCCGATATCTACGGCCCCAACGTGCCGGGCATGCTGGGCGTCACCGGGCGGCCGATCCTCGCCAACGACAAGATCCAGCCGCTCTACGGCTACGGCGTGCCCGTCATGTCCATGGGGTTCCTGGCCGACGAGGGCACCGCCATGATCTGGCGCGGCCCCATGGTGGCGCAGGCCCTGCGACAGCTCATCGAGGACGTCGACTGGGGCCAGTTGGACTACCTGATCGTTGACCTACCGCCGGGCACCGGCGACGCCCCGCTATCGCTGGCGCAGATTCTTCCCCTGGCCGGCGCCGTCATCGTCAGCACTCCGCAGGAAGTGGCGCTGCAAGACGTCCGCCGCGGTATCGCCATGTTCGAGAAGCTGCGCGTGCCGAATCTCGGTGTAGTGGAGAACATGTCGTACTTCATTTGCGGAAACTGCCAGGAGCGGCACGAGATCTTCGCCCACGGGGGCGCCGCTCTCGCCGCCCAGACGGCTGGAGTGCCGCTGCTGGGAGAGATCCCGCTCGATGCGCGCATCCGCATGGGCGGCGATCAGGGCCGTCCGCCGGCCGCGGCCGGCGCCGACGATGCCCTCGGGTCGGGATACTTCGACGCCGCGCAGCACACGACGGCCCAGCTGAGCCAACTGAACGCCGCCAAGCCCGAGCCGCTGCCCGTTCTCTAGATCGTCCGGGCCGCAACAGAACCGCCGCTGCCGTAGCGGCATCCCAGCAAGAGCGGGCACGGGGCACAGTCCGGTGTCGTGCGGCAGTGCGCCTTGCCCAGCCGCACGAACAGTCCGTGGTGCTCGGCGAGCTGCCAGGCATCCTGAGGCAGTGCTCCCAGTAGCAGCGCGCGCAAGGCTGCCCGCGGTGCGCCGCCGGGAATGACGCCCAGGCGCTCCAGGGTTCGCTGCGTATAGGTGTCGACCACGAAGCTCGGCTGTCGCGCCGCGTAGAGGAGGATGGCGTCCGCGGTCTCCGGTCCGACGCCCCAGATGCCGAGCAGCTCGCGCCGCAGCGGTTCTATCGGGACGCGCAGCATGCGGGCCAGGTCGCCGTCGTGCTCATCCCGCACGTGCGCCGCGAATGCCCGTAGCTTGGCCGTTTTCTGGCGAAATGACCCGCTGGGCCGCACCAGCTCCTGGCAGCTGATTTCGTCCAGACCCAGGATGCCGTCGAGCGACAGCGCGCCGGCTGCTCGAAGATTCTCAATCGCCTTGGCTGCGCCGGTCCACGCCGTGTTCTGCACCAGCAGCGCGCCGGCGATCACTTCGAATGGCTCGGTGTCGGTCCACCAGCGCTGGGGGCCAAAATGCTCCGCCATAGCATCCAGCAGCGGCTCCAGCCGGCCGGCCAGCTCCGCCGGCGACGGCAGCATCACTCGATGTGAATCAAGCTGTGGACGGGGTGATCGTCGAGTTGGGCGCGGCCATTGAGGAAGTCGAGCTCGATCAGGAACGCGCTGCCGACCACCTCGGCGCCGAGCTCGCGGACTAGTTGCACCGCCGCCGCCGTGGTCCCTCCGGTCGCCAGCAGATCATCCATCACCACCACGCGATCGCCCGCCTGCAGCGCGTCGCGGTGGATTTCCAGCGCGTCGCAGCCGTATTCCAGCTCGTAGGTGATCTGGTGGGTCGCGGCGGGCAGCTTCCCCGGCTTGCGCACCGGCACCACCCCGCAGCCCAGTTGCACGGCGGCGGCCGCCGCAAAGAGGAAGCCCCGTGCCTCAACCGCCACCAGTGCGTCGGGCGGCGCTGCCGTATAGGGCGCCACCAGCTGGTCGATGGCCTCCCGCAGCGCGTCGGGATGCCGCAACAGCGGCGTGATGTCCTTGAACAAGATTCCGGGCTTGGGAAAATCCGGGATGTCGCGAATGAACCGCTCCAGGTCTAGGGACATGGCTCTCTCCTCGACCGCCATTGCGGCGAAACGGCGACCCATGGTGGCTCCGAGCGGGCATCATGGCACGCTCCCGGAAGCTACTCGCGACCGGCGTATACTCTGGCGCCGGCGGTCCGACCTCGGAGGCTTGCGTGCCTGCCTACACCTACGAATGCGAAAAGTGCGGCGACGTGTTTGATATTCGCCGCAGCATGTCCGACGAGAGTCCGGTCGTCTGCACCGCCTGTCGCAGCAACCGTGTCCGCCGCGTGTACCACGCGCTGGCGATGGTCGGCGCCTCCTCGTCCGGCAGCGGCGAGTCGCAGCCCACGTATGACGCGGGCCCCAGCTGCTGCGGCGGTTCCTGCGGCTGCTAGGTCCGTCGCTCTAAAGCGCTAGCGGCAGGGCGCTCCCTCGCCCTCCGCGTTTCTTTCGTTCTCGCCAATGGCTGCAATGGCTTTGTGTTGTGTTCTCCACGATGAGGGAACGTTTTCCAACCGTTCGGCGTACTCTCGTGAGGACGGCGCCGTGCCGTTTTCCACCGAAGGAGCTGGAGATGTTGAATCGGGCACGCATCACCCTGGCCATCGCCATCCTGGCGCTGGCCGCCGTCATCGGCAGCGTTGCCGTCGTCGGCGCGGAGTCAGACGAGACTTCCAACTCGGAGCCGCCGCGCACCCTTACGGTGAATGGCGACGGCGCGGCCTCTGCGGCTCCCGATATCGCCGACATCCAGCTCGGGGTCGAGACGATCGACGAAGACCCGAAGGCCGCCATCGACGACAACACGTCCGCCATGGACAGCGTGATCGAGGCGCTGATCGATCTCGAGGTCGCCGAGGACGACATCCAGACGCGCAGCTTCAACATGTGGGTCGAGCAGATCTACGACGAAGACGGGCCGACCGGTGAATTCCGCTACCACGTGGTCAACCAGATCACGGTGCGCGTGCGGGACATCGACATGACCGGCGACGTGCTGGGCGCGGCGCTGGGGGCGGGCGCCAACAACGTGCGCGGCATCAGCTTCGGCGTCGAAGACACGCAGGCGCTGGAAGAGGCGGCGCGCGACGCCGCCGTCGACAACGCCGTTGCCAAGGCCGAGCAGCTGGCCGGCGCCTGGGCGTCACGGTCGGCAGCCCGCGGCACATCGCCGAGATCTCGGGGGGCTTCCCGCAGCAGGCCCGCGTTGAGCGAGCGGTCGCGCTCGACAGCGGCGGCGGAAGCGTCCCGGTTTCCCCTGGCGACTTCACGATCCGCGTGTCCGTGAACATCGTGTTCGACATTGAGCTGCTCGCGGACGAGGACGGCGACGCCGACTCGGAGGAGAGCTAGCGGCCGCGCGCCCTGAAGAAGCGATAGACGTCCGCAAGCTCCGCGGTGCGCTGCGCGGGCGGCAGCGAGTCCAGGACGACGGCGCCGTAGCGGCGGGTGGTCAGCCTCGGGTCGAGGATGGCCACCACGCCGCGGTCCTGGCTTGAGCGGATCAGCCGCCCCACGCCTTGCTTGAGCAACAACGTGGCGCGCGGGAGGGCAAACTCGCCGAACCAATTCCGGCCTTCGGCGCGCAGGCGATCGGTGCGCGCGGCAATGACCGGATCGTCGGGCACGGCAAACGGCAACCGCGTGATGATGACCAGGCTCAGCGCCTCGCCCGGCACGTCGACGCCTTCCCAGAACGACCGCGTGCCGAAGAGCACGGCATTGCCGGCCGCGCGGAACTGGTCGAGCAGCGTCGGCGTGGGTGCTTGGCCCTGGCGCAGTACGGGAAAGTCCAGCCGGCCCGAAAGCCGCCGCCACGCGTCGCGCAGCGCCCGGTGGCTGGTGAATAGACAGAACGCACCGCCTCCTGAGGCCTGTACCAGCGCCTCGATGTGGGAGGCGATAGCGCCGCCGTACGCGTCCGAGGCGGCTCCACCGGTGGGCGGCGCCGGAATGTCGCGCGGCAGGTACAAGAGAGATTGGCGCCGGAAATCGAAGGCTGGGTCCGTAACCATCCCCTCCGCGCCGGCCAGGCCCAGGCGATCGGCCACATAGGCGAACGAGCCGCCGACGGTGAGCGTCGCCGACGTGCCGATCACCTGCCGCCGATCCGCCACCAACTGCTTGAAAGTCTCGGCCACGTCGATCGGCGCGGCCGTCGCGACGATGCCGCGCTCGTCCGACCGCTCCGCGTAGTGCACCCAATCCGGATCGCCGACGCGAAATATGCGGTCCGCATCCATCGCCAGCTCCCGCAGCCGGCGGCTCAACCAGCCGCGCTCCTCGCCGTCGGCAACCTCGCCGACCGCCGCGTCCAGCTCGGTCGCCAGCTCTGCCAGCCGGATTCCGGCGGGGACGTCCTCCCTGATCGGCGTGCGGCCGGCGCCCAGCATGCGCTCGACTTGGGCGAACGCCGCCGTGGACGCCTCCAGCGCCGCCCGAATGGTTTCGGCGCGCCCACGCCCGACCGCGTCAATGACCCGCCGCGTGTTGAGCGTGCGCGAGGTGCGGCCGGCGTCGATCTCGGCCGCAAACACCGAGGTCGCCGCATCCTCCAGCGTGTGCGCCTCGTCCAGAACCGCCGGCGCTCCCTGCGGCAGTGGCATGCCGCTGCCGTCCTCGTCGCCCACAGCCCGAAGCTTGGCGTCCACGAGCACCAGATGGTGATTGGTGATGATGATCTGGGAGTCGGCGGCCTGCGCCCGCGCCTTCTCGGCCCAGCACTCGCGCACATAGGGACACAAACGGCCCTCACAGGTTTCGGTGCCGCGCGTCAACGTCGCCTTCACCACCGGCGTTGCACTGTCGCCCAACTCGTCCATGTCGCCGCTGGTCGTGCGATCCGCCCAGGCCCGCACCCCGGCTATGTGCCCCACGATTGCCGCGTCCGGCATCCGCGCCTGAGCGTCCAGGGACAGCAGGCAAAGGTAGTTCGCGCGGCCCTTCAAGCGCGCCACGGTCGGCGACATGCCCGTCAGCCGCACCGCCAGCGGCAGATCGTGGAACCAGAGCTGATCCTGCAGCGCCTTGGTGGCGGTGCTCACGATGGCCTGCGACTTCGAGCGCAGCAGCGGCGCCAGGTAGGCCAACGACTTGCCGGTCCCGGTGCCGGCTTCCACCAGCGCATGCTGCCCGGCGGCCAGCGCGCCTTCCACGAAATCGGCCATTTGGAGTTGGCACGCACGCGTCTCGTATCCGGGGAGCAATCGCGACAGGACGCCGCCCGAGCCAAACAAGCGTTCGAGCGGCTGCCGGCCGTGGGTCGGCCCGTTCACGCCCGGTGCGCTACGGGAGGATGCGCGTGATCGCCGAGCCTCCGGCGATCGGCGTCACGGCAAAGGCCTCGGCAAAGTCCACGCCCGCCTGGAGGCCGCGGTACGCCGACACCGTCTCGGCAGCCTCCGCGATATCGACGCTCCGCCGCGTCATGTACCACTGCGCCAGCGTCTTGAGTTGCGCGATCGCCGCCTGCTTCGCGTCGATCGTGTCGCTCACGTCCACGTAGGTGTCGGGTGTGAAGCCTTCAAGCCATCGCGGTTGGTAGGCGAACACCGCGGGCGGTCCGTCCAGGTGTTCCTGGTCGGTGTGGGCGCTTGGCGTCGCCGCGAGTTGCGCCGCGTCGAGCGCCAGTCGCCAGACGTCGCGCAGGTCGTGATTCGCGTCCACCGACACCGGCGTCAGCAGCGCATTCGGCCGAAACGTCCGCAACACCTCGACCAGCTGCATCCGCGTCACCGCGTCGTTGGCCACGCTGAAGTCCGAGTGGCCGAACCAGAACAGCTTCGCGCCCAGGGACTCGGCCGCGGCCTCCGCCTCGGCGTGATGCGCGGCGGCCAGCTCCCGCGGCGGCAATTCACTGCCAAGGCTGTTGCCGTTCGCCAGGGTGCAGATCGCCACGGCGCCCCGCATTGCCACCACCCGGGCCAGCGTGCCGCCGCAGCACATCTCGGCGTCGCCGGGCGATGCGGCCAGGGCCAGGATGCGCATGAAATCCCCCTTGGCGTGACGTGGTCAGAGTTTAGCCCGGCACGTCGAGCGCCTAGGTGCGCGCCGTGGGGCAGAATTGCGCTGCGCCGCAGCCGCGCTGATTCCATGCCCGATCCCACCGTCAATTTCTTCGACCAGGCCCGCATCCACGTCCGAGCCGGGCGCGGCGGCGACGGCGCGGCGAGCTTCCGACGCGAGAAGCACGTGCCGCTTGGCGGACCGGACGGCGGTGACGGCGGCCGCGGCGGCCACGTCCTGATCCGGGCACGCGGGAATCTGCACGCCCTCACCCACCTGCAATACCGCCATCGTTTCGTCGCCGGCAACGGCGCGCCCGGGGAGCCCAGCCGCCGGCACGGGCGGGATGGCCAACCCGTGACCATCGATGTCCCGCTCGGCACCGTGGTGTATGCCGATGCGACGTCGCATGTGCTGCACGATCTCATCGATGCCGACCAGGTCGAGGTCGTCGCCCGCGGCGGTCCCGGGGGCCGCGGCAACACGCGCTTCAAGTCCTCGCGGTTTACGGCGCCCGACCTGGCGCTTCGCGGCGCCGATGGAGCCGAGCGCTGGCTGCGCCTCGAGCTCGAGCTGATCGCCGACGTGGGTCTCGTAGGCGCGCCCAATGCGGGCAAATCCTCGCTGTTGACCCGTATCAGCGACGCCCGGCCAAGGGTCGCGCCGTACCCATTCACCACCCTGCAGCCCGTCCTGGGCGTCGTGGTGGCCAGCGACACGCACATGGTCGTCGCCGATCTCCCAGGACTGATCGAGGGCGCCAGCGAGGGGGCGGGCCTCGGCGCCCAATTCCTGCGCCACGCCAGGCGGTCGCGCGTGCTCATCCACGTCGTCGACGGCTCAGGCTTGGAGCGACCGCCGATCGAGGCTCTGGATACCATTGACCATGAGTTGCTGAGCCACGGCGCCGGGTTGGAGTCGCGGCCCCAGATCGTGGCCTTCAACAAGATCGACCTTGCCGAATCGCGCGCCGGCTGGAGCGCCTTTGACGGCGGAATGCCGCGGGCGCGGCTGCGAGCCGGTGGCGGTCTCGGCGGCCACCGGCGAAGGGATTCCGACGCTGATTCAACGCGCGCTGGGCGCGCTGGCCGAGGCCCCGCTGCCGGATCGTCCGCAGCCGACGGCCCCGCCGGTGCTTCGTCCCGAACCGGTCCACGACGCCCCGCGACTGTTTCGTCGCGAGGACGGGGCTTACGTCATCCGCGACCCCGCCCTCGAGCGGCTGGCGCGGCAACTCAATCTCAACACGCAGGACGCGGTCGATTATTTTCAGCGCCGCCTCGACCGCAGCGGCGTCACCGCCCGCCTCGACAACGCCGGCGCCAAGCCCGGCGACACCGTGGTGATCGGCCAGTTGGAATTCGAGTGGGAGGCCGAGGGGCTGTGATAGCATCCCCGCCATGGTCATTTGCAGTCGAAGCATTTGCACGCCTCTGCGTGAGACCCGCGTCACTGCCTAGCCCCCGCTGGGCCGCGGCTTACTCGCCGCGCCGCGGGGGCCTCGCCCGGCACCGCCGGGCGATTTTGATTTCCCGGCGGGGTCCAGCCCGCCGCCCACCCGACGAAGGCTCTCACCAATGAACGACACGCTCTACCGCATGCGGCACTCCGCCGCGCACGTGCTGGCCACGGCCGTGCTCGACGTGTTCCCCGATGCGCAGCTCGGCATCGGGCCGCCCACGGACGACGGCTTCTACTACGACTTCCTGCTCCCGCGTGCGCTCACGCCGGACGACCTGGCCCAGTTCGAAGGGCTCATGCGCAAGCACGTGGCGGCGGACTACCCATTCGAGTACGCCGAGCACGAGCGCTCGGCATTGCTCGACCACTTTCGCGAGGACGGCCAGTCCTTCAAGGTCGAGCTGATTGACGACCTGCCGCCGGACGAGACGCTTAGCACCTACACGTCGGGACCCTTCATCGACCTTTGCCGCGGACCCCACGTCGCCTCGACGGGCCAGATCGGCGCCTACAAATTGCTGTCCATCGCCGGCGCCTACTGGCGCGGGGACGAGCGGCGGCCGCAGCTGCAGCGCATCTACGGCACGGCCTTTGCCACGCGCGCCGAGCTGAAGGCGCATCTACAGCGTCTCGAAGAGGCCAAGAAGCGCGACCACCGTCTACTTGCGCGCGACCTTGACTTGTTCTCCTTCAGCCCGCTGGTCGGTGCCGGGCTCCTGCTGTGGCACCCCAAGGGTGCGGTCGTCCGCGAATCGCTGGAAGACTTCTGGCGTGCCGAGCACCGGCGGCGCGGCTATGACCTCGTCTACTCGCCCCACATCGGCCGCAAGGAGTTGTGGGAGACGAGCGGGCACACGGAGTTCTTCGCCGACGGGCTGTTCCCCGAGATGGAGCTGGAAAACCAGACCTTCATCAACAAGCCCATGAACTGCCCGTTTCACGTGCAGATCTACGCGTCGGGCACGCGCAGCTACCGCGACCTGCCGCTGCGGCTGGGCGAGCTTGGGTCCGTCTACCGCTACGAGCGCTCGGGCACGCTCCACGGGGCGCTGCGCGTGCGCGGCATGACGCAGGACGACGCCCACATTTTCTGCCGCCGCGACCAATTCGTTGACGAGGTCAGCGGAGTCATCGACCTCACCCAGATGATTCTCGGCACGTTCGGGTTTTCCGACTACGCCATCGACGTGAGCGTGCGCGCCGACGACGACCGCGAGAAATACGCCGGGGACGACGAGCTGTGGGAGCTGGCCGAGCAGGGACTGGTCGAGGCATTGGACCGCCACGGCCTCGCGTTCCGCCGCGTTCCGGGCGAGGCGGCCTTCTACGGCCCCAAGATCGACGTGCATCTCGTCGACGCCATCGGGCGCACCTGGCAGCTCACGACGATCCAGGTCGATTTCAATCTGCCCGAGCGCTTCGACATCACCTACGAGGCCGCCGACGGCAGCCGCGAGCGTCCGGTCATGGTCCACCGCGCCATCATGGGATCGATCGAGCGGTTCACGGCCATCCTCATCGAGCACTTCGCCGGGGCGTTTCCGGTCTGGCTGTCGCCCGTGCAAGCCGTGGTGATCCCCATCGCCGACCGCCACGCGGCCTATGGCCAAGGCGTGGTCGAGCAGTTGCGGGCCGCGGGACTCCGCACCGAGCTTGACCAGCGGTCCGAGCGCATGAACCGCAAGATCCGCGACGCGCAGCTGCAGAAGGTGCCCTACATGCTCATCGCCGGTGACCGCGACATCGCCGCGGGCCACGTCTCCGTGCGTCTGCGCACCGGCGAGGACCTCAAGGGCATGCCGGTGGACACATTCCTCGATGCCGTTGGTCCGGTAGTTTCGTCACGCGCGCACGACTCGCTTGGCTTCGATGCCGCGAGCTAGCTGTACTGACGGCACACCTGAGAGCCACCTGACGCTCGCGGGGCCTCCCACGGGGCCGGCGGATCGCCGGGCCCGGCAACGGGTCATGGAGCGCAGTCCGCGGGACACATGAGCCAGCCATCCGTGAACGTCCTCGGGACGGTTCGCCGCATGGCCGCCTATCTGCGACCGCATTGGAAGGCGCAGTTGGGCGCTGTGCTGGCCTCGCTCGTGACGGTTGGCGCGGAGCTTCCGGCGCCGCTGCTCATCAAGGCCCTGGTTGACGATGTCGCGATCGCCGGCGACCTGAGTCTGCTTCCGCCGCTGCTCATTGCCCTTGGCGCGCTGGCAATCGCGGGGACGGTTGGCGCCGTTGCCGCCAACTATCTCTTCACGAGTGCCGGCGAGCAGGCAGCCAACGTCTTGCGTCGAGCGCTCATGGATCAGGTGCTGCGCCTGCCGCTCGCCTACTTTCGCGGGCATCGAACCGGCGATACGGTGACCCACTTCACCGCCGACTCGTCCGCGATCGCGGAGGCCTACGAGCGCGCCTACGGCAACGGACTATCCGCCGCCATTTCAGTTCTCGGCATCGTCATCGTCGTGGCCGTGATTGACTGGCGATTCGGTGTGGTCGCCGCCGTGCTCGTTCCCGTGTACATGCTGCTCCCGCGGCTCCGCCAGGGGCACCACGTACGTTCCGCGCAGCGCGTCCAGACCGCGACCGGCGAGTTGGGCGGCCTGGCCACCGAGCTCATCGCCGGCATGCGCGACATCCGCGCGTTCAATCGCCAGGCGTGGTCGCTGGCGCGACTGCAGCAGCTGCTGCGGGCGCTGCGCGACGCTCGCGTCTACGAGGGGTTTGTCGTCGGCTGGACCTGGGTGACCACGACCATCTTCTGGATCGTCTACGCCGGGATCTTTTTCGTGCTGGCGGAGCCGATCTTTGGCGGCGAGGTGACGATCGGTTTCGCGCTTGCGCTGGCGAGCTATCTCTCGTGGCTCAACCGCGAGGTCACGCCGCTGACCATGGCCTACGTCGACCTGCTGCACGCCGTCGGCGCCGCGCGGCGGCTCTTCGGTTTTCTGGACACACCGGCGGAAGACGACGCAGGCGACGGGAAGGCGCTGGCCGTTGCCCGCGGCGACATCGAGTTTGGCCGCGTCGGCGCGGCGTACATGGCCGGTACGCCAGTGCTCACGGACGTGTCGTTTCGCGTACCGGGCGGCTCCACGACGGCGATCGTGGGTCCGAGCGGTGCTGGAAAGTCGACGGTCGTAAACCTGCTGTTGCGATTCCTCCAGCCAAGCGCCGGTGAGATTCGGCTTGACGGGCAGGACATTGGCGCCGCGAGTGCGACGGAGGCACGACGGCATATCGGCGTCGTCTTCCAGGACCCGGTCCTCTTTCACGGGTCCATTGCCGACAACATCGGGTTCGGGCGTGAAGGCCTTGGGCAACGCGAGGTTGCGAACGCAGCCGACATTGCCGCTGCGGCCGACTTTGTCGGGGCCACGCGGGGGGGATTCGACACCCAGGTCGGTGAGCGCGGCCTCCGCCTTTCGGGCGGCCAGGCGCAGCGCATCGCGATCGCGCGCGCCATCGCCGGCGATCCACGAGTCCTGGTGCTCGACGAGGCCACATCCGCGCTCGACGCCGAAGCCGAGCACTTGGTGTTGCGGGGCTTGGAACGAGCACGCGAGGGACGAACGACGATTGTCGTCGCCCACCGGCTGTCCACCGTGCATCAGGCTGATCAAGTCGTCGTGCTCGACGAGGGCCGCGTGCTGGATGTTGGACGCCACGATGAGCTTTACGAGCGTTGTGGCCTCTACCGCGAGCTATGCGACCGGCAGATGCAACCGTCCACCATGGTGCGGGACGGATGATCCAGCGCAACGGTTGCGGGCAATGATCACGACAGCGCCGGGCGTGGACGCGCCGCGAGTGATTTCTGACCGCGCGATCGCCGCGCGACTCTGGGGGTATCTGCGCGGGGAGCGTCTCGCCTACGCCGGGGCGGCAGCCATGACCGCCGGAAATTCCGCCGTGCTGCTCACGCGGCCCTGGCTGCTGCACGTTCTCATCGACGACGTCTTTGGTCGGCAGGACCGGGCCCTGTTGATTCCCACCCTACTTGGGATTGCCGGCTGCGGGGTCGCGCTCGGACTCGCCGCCGTGTTCGGGCATTGGTTTCACACCCTGGCGGCCGAGGGCGCGATGTCGCGGATGCGTCAGGACGTCCTGCAACAGGCGCAGCGCATTCCCATCGGCGATCTGCGCGGGCGGCGGACGGGCGACATCGTGTCGCATCTCACGGCCGACGCGGCCGTGATCTCCACCGTCTACCTGCACGCGGTGTCGGTGGTTTGTGCCAATGCGCTGCGGCTGCCCGGATATCTGGTCATCATGTTCGTCATCGACTGGCGGTTGGGACTCATCACCCTGGCGACGCTCCCGATCCATGCGCTGATGGCGACGCGCGTCAGGGGGCGGACCCAAGCGGCCGGTCGGCGAGTACAGGACGCGATGGGACGCCTTTCGGCGGTGATGACCGAGCTGGTGGGCGGCGCCCGCGACGTGAAGGCCTTCAACCGGCAGCAGTGGGCGGGCGAGCGGCTCGATACCGAGACGCGCAGCTTGTGGCGCGCCCGCGTTCGGGTCGCGCTCCTCGGGAGTTTGGGCCGCACGGCGCACCTGGCCTACTGGGCGGCGCTGATTGCGATCTGGGCATTTCTGGCGGACGCGGTCGTCGCCGGGACGGTCGCGGTTGGCTTCCTCGTGGCCTCTGGCCAGTACCTCCTGCAGGTCGGCGGTCCGGTGCGCAACGTGTTGAACGAATTCGTCCAGATCCAGGTCGTGCTCGGCACCACGCGCCGGGTGTTCGGGTTCCTGGACACACCGCGAGAAGTCGACGAAACGACCGGGCATTCGTTGTCGGTGGCACGGGGCGAGCTACGGGTCCAGGATGTCGAGTTTTCCTACGGCGAAGAAGACGTGCTGCACCAGGCGACGTTTACCGCTTCCCCCGGCGAAAAGGTGGCCTTGGTCGGACCGAGCGGTGCGGGCAAGTCAACGTTGATCAGCTTGTTGCTCAAGTTCTACGAGCCGCAATCCGGTCGCATCGAGATTGACGGGCAGGACATCCGACAGGCCAGCGCGGCGTCGGTGCGACAGAGTCTGGGTGTGGTGTTTCAGGACGCCACGCTTTTCGATGGATCGGTTACCGAGAACATTTCGCTCGGTCGCGAGACCGTAACTTCGGACGATGTCCGCCGCGCGGCGGTGCTTGCCAACGCCGATGACTTCATCACCGCCCTGGAGGACGGCTACGACACAAACATCGGCGAGCGAGGGGTGAGACTGTCGGGTGGGCAGGTACAGCGCATCGCCATCGCCCGCGCCATCGTGGGTGACCCGCGGATATTGATCCTGGATGAAGCCACCTCGTCGCTCGATGCCGAGTCCGAGTGGCTGGTGCAGGAAGGACTGGAGCGGGCGTCCGCGGGGCGCACGACGCTCGTGATTGCGCACCGGCTTGCCACAGTCCGTCAGTCCGACCGCATCGTCTTCCTCGACGGCGGGCGCGTGCAGGACGCCGGACGGCATGATGAGCTCTACGAGCGCAATGACCACTACCGCCGGCTGTGCGACCTCCAACTGCTTGGCGGTGAAGCGACGAGTCCGGCATAGGACCGGTGGCGAAGGGCGGCGTGTCGCGAGCGCGCGCGACCGTTCCATGAGCGGTCGGCTACTGTGCGCCCGGCAGCGTGGGCAAACTTTTGGGCCAGCGAAATGAAAATTCTCGTTGTGAACGACGACGGCATCCAGGATCGGGGTCTCTGGGCGCTGGCGGAAGCCCTGGAGCCCCTGGGCGAGGTATCGCGTCTACGCGCCGGATCGCAACTACAGCGGCGCCGGCATGTCCGTCTCGCTGACGCCAGAATTCCATTTGCAGCGCGCCGGGCCGCCGGACGGAATCTCCACAAATGTTCCCGGATTCACGGCGGATGCTTCGCCCGCCAACCTGGCGGCTCTGGGATGCGCCATCGCCTTCGACCGCGAGCCGGACGTCATCGTGTCCGGCATCAATCCCGGCTGGAACACCGGCGTGCAGGGCTACGTGAGCTCGGGAACCATGGGCGCGGCGCGCGTGGCGCTTGATCGCGGGTTCACCGGCATCGCCGTATCCCACGCACCGCACTCGCCCGAGGACAAGCGGGCCATCGCCGCCGCGACGGCGCGGTTCGTCGCGGCGGCCAATGCGCACGGCGTCCTGAGACAACCGCTGCTGGTCAATATCAACACGCCCGAGGGGTTCGCGGCCCGCGAGCCGGTATGGCTCACGCGGCCGGCGCGTTTCACCCTGTTCGAGGGCCTGCGCCCCACGGAGGCGCCGATCATCGACGGCAAGCGCATCACCGTCCGCGTGCGCTACGGCAGAATCTTCGACGCTCCCGGAACCGACGACGACGAGACGGCAGCGCTCAAGGCCGGCGCGACCTCGATCTGCGTCACCGATCCGTTCACGGCGCAGGTCATAGTCGACGACCCGTGGCCCGCCATCGCCCGCGCCTTCTCACCGGTTGCATGATGCGTCCGAACCGCCCCTGCCGCGGCCACAGGAGCACTCGTGAATCAAAAGCTTGACGAGCTGCGGCGCCGGCTGCGCGAAGTTGGCGACCTGCGCGCGGCGGCCTCCGTGCTCCATTGGGACCAGACCACCTACATGCCCCCGAAAGGCGCTGTTTCCCGTGGACGGCACATCGCCACGCTCGAACGGCTGGCCCATGCGGCCTTCACCGACGCCGCCATGGGTGCGCTGCTCGACGACTTGCAGCCGTATGCGGACAGCTTGCCGCCCGAGCATCCCGACGCCGCGTTGGTTCGCGTCACCCGACCGCGACTACCAGCGCGACGTGCACGTCCCAGCCGACTTCGCCGCTGCCCTCGAGGAACATGCCGCGGCCTCATATGCGGCCTGGGTGAAGGCGCGGCCCGCCAATGACTTCGCCGCCGTCCAGCCCCATGCTCGAGCGCACGCTCGACCTCAGCCGGCAGCTCTCGGGCTTCACGCCCAACGCGCAGCACGTCGCCGATCCGCTGATCGACCGCCAAGACCCGGGCATGACCGCGTCGCAGGTCTCGGCGCTATTCGCGGAGTTGCGGGCGCGGTTGGTCCCGCTGCTGCGGCGGATCGCCGCCGCCGGTGGTAACGACGATTCCGTCGTCCGCCGGCGCTTCCCCATCGGCGCCCAGCGCGCCTTTGCCCGCCGTGTGGTCGACCTGATGGGCTTCGACTTCGACCGCGGCCGCATCGACGACACCGCGCATCCCTTCATGACCACCTTTGCCTCCGACGACGTGCGCATCACCGTCCGGGCCGACGAGCACTTCCTTGGCGAACACCTCTTCAGCGCCATGCACGAGGCCGGGCACGCGCTCTACGAGTTGGGGGTCGATCACGTGTTCGAGGGAACGCCGCTGGGCGACGGCACCTCCAACGGCATGCACGAAAGCCAGTCACGGCTCTGGGAGAACTTCGTGGGACGCAGCCTGGACTTCTGGGAGGGGCAGTACGCGCACTTGCAAACGGCGTTCCCGGAGCAGCTCGGATCAGTGCCGCTAGATGTGTTCTACCCCGCGATCAACCACGTGCAGCCGTCCCTCATTCGCACCGACGCCGACGAGGTCACCTACAACCTGCACGTCATGCTGCGCTTCGACTTGGAACTCGAGTTGCTCGACGGACGGCTGGCGGTGCGCGACCTGCCCGAGACCTGGCGCGAGCGCTACTCCAGCGACTTGGGCGTCGAGCCGCCGGACGACCGCGACGGCGTGCTGCAGGACGTCCATTGGTTCCACGGGACCATCGGCGGCGCCTTCCAGGGCTACACGTTGGGCAACCTCATCAGCGCCCAGGTGTTCGCGGCGGCCCGCCGTGCGCTGCCGGACCTGCGCGAGCGTATTCGCCGCGGCGACCTGACGACGCTGCACGACTGGCTGCGGCACTCGATTTACCGCCACGGCCGCGTCTTCACTGCGTCCGAGCTCGTGCAACGCGTCACCGGCGCCCCAATCGGCGTCGACGCGCTCATGGGCCATCTATCGCGCAAATACGGCGAGATCTACGGCCTGGCGTAGGCCGAGTCTTGACGCCAGCGCCGCCCCCGCTCACCATCGGTGCCAAGGAGGCCCGCCATGGTCACCACCGCGCTGCCCGCCGCTGACGCCCGCACCGCCCCCCAGGCCAAAACGCGCCTGAATCTCATCGACGCCGATGTCCACAACGCCGTCAACTCGATCGACGAGCTTTTGCCGTTCCTGGCGACGCGCTGGCATGCCTACATCGAGCAGTCGGGATTTAAGGGGCCGGGGACCAACGCCTACCCGCGCCTGTATGAATATGCGGCTCGCCGCGATTCCTTCCCTCCGAGCGGCTGCTTGCCCGGCGGCGACCCGGATTTCGCCCGCGACCAGCTTCTGGACGGCTGGGGCATCGACGCCGCCGTCCTCAACCCGCTCTATGCCTCGTCGACGTTGCGCAACCTCGATTTCTCCAACGCGATCGCGCGGGCCGTGAACGAGTTGACGTCCGCGCGCTGGCTGGACCACGACCCTCGCTGGCGCGGATCGATCGTTGTCAACGCGGAAGATCCCGACGCGGCCGCCGCCGAGATCCGCCGGGCCGGTCGGGACCCGCGCTTCGTGCAGGTGCTCCTCATCGTTCGCGCCACCGCGCCCTATGGCCGCCGGCGCTACCGCCCCATCCTCGCCGCGGCCAGCGACATGGGCCTCCCGTTGGGCATTCACTTTGGCGGCGATCCCGGCCCCATCACGGCCACGGGGTGGCCGTCGTACTACATCGAGGACCACACGGGCATGCCGCAGGCCTTCGAGGCCCAGGTGCTCAGCCTGGTCGCCGAAGGCGTCTTCGAGACCTTCCCGGACCTGCGCGTCGCGTTGGTCGAAGGCGGGTTTGCCTGGTTGCCGGCGCTGATGTGGCGCTTTGACAAGAACTACAGGGGGCTGCGCGACGAAGTTCCCTGGCTCAAGAAGCTCCCCAGCGAATACATCCGCGAGCACTTCCGGGCGACGACGCAGCCGATGGAGGAGCCAGCCGACCCGCGCCACCTGCTGCAGATCATGGACATGATCGGCCGCGACGACTTCCTCATGTTCGCCACCGACTATCCCCACTGGGATTTCGACGCGCCCGACCGGGCGATTCCGTCCATCGTTCCGGACGATATGCGCGAGGGCATCATGGCCGACAATGCGGCGGCGTTCTATGACTTCGACCGCGCATGACGTGGGGGCGCTCGCTGACTTCGGCGAGCGCTGCGCGCGCCGCGTGCAAGTCGGGCGCCACGCGATCGTCGTGGTGCGCTGGGATGACCAGGTTTTCGCCATGCGCGACACCTGCGCCCACCAGGGTGCGCCCCTATCGAGCGGCACGTTGGGCCATCGAGTGACCGCTGCCGCGGCGGGCGCCCCAATCGTCCTGGACCCGGACTCGCGCCTGCTCCGCTGTCCCTGGCATGGCTGGCAATACAATCTCTGCACCGGCCGCTCGCTGCACGCGCCCGACCGCGCCCGTGTGAGGACCTACCCCGCTCGCGTCGCCGATGGCCGCGTCTACGTGGACCTCGGCTAACACGGACGCCGCGCTGGAGGCGGCCGTTGCCGCCATTCGCTCCTCGCGCACCATGGTGGCGCTGGCGGTCACCGGCGGCGGCTCGGGCGTCATCTCGCATTTGCTTACCCGTCCCGGCGCGTCGCGCACCGTGCTCGAGGCCCAGGTGCCCTATGGACGCCGCGCGCTAACGGAGCTATTGGGCGCGGCGCCGGCATCGCGCTGCTCGCCGGAAACCGCCCGCGAGCTCGCCCAGGCTGTCTATCGGCGGGCGCTGCGCCTGCGCGAGACGCCCCATACGCCGGTGCTTGGGCTGGGCGCCACCGCCGCCCTGGTCACCGACCGCGAGCGCAAGGGCTCCCATCGGATCCACGTGGCGGTCGTCGACGGCTTTCAGTCCTGGGAATCGACGGTCCAGCTGCACAAGAACACCCGCCCGCGCGCTGCTGAGGAAGCTATCGCCGAGCTCGTCATCCTGCGCACCCTGGCAGAGGCGATGGTCGGTGGCGGGGTCGACCTCGCGCTCGATTCGGATGAACGCGTGAGCATCGAAACGGCTCCGCTGGCCCACGCATGCGACGTCATCGCGCGCGGTGAGCAGCCCTGGGCCACGGTTGATACCACCGGATGCGTGCGGGCGGGCGGAGTGTTGCCCGGCGCCGTCGTGCCCGGGGCGTTCAATCCGCTGCACGAGGGCCACGCCGCGCTGCTGCAGGCCGCCCGCAGGCGCGCGAACGGCTACGCGGCCTACGAAATCTCCATCACGAACGTTGACAAGCCGGCCCTCGCCGCCGCCGACCTCGATGCGCGGCTCGCTCAGTTTCGCGGTCGAGTGCCGGCAGTACTTACCCGCGCCCCGACGTTTGTCGAAAAAGCCCGGCTGCTGCCCGGCACCGGGTTCGCGGTGGGCGCCGATACCGCCGCCCGCATTCTGGAGCCCCGCTACTACGGCGGATCGGAGGGATTCGCCCAAGCCTTGACCGAGCTGCGCCGGCTCGGCGCCCGCTTTCATGTGGCCGAGCGGCGCGTCGGCAATGCGCACCTACGGCTCGACGACCTGCAGGTCCCATCCTCGGCCGCCGATATGTTCCGGCCCATTCCCGCCTCGGAAGTCGCAGTCGACATCTCGTCGACCGAGCTCCGCGATCGGCGCGACGCCTAAACCCGCTGGCCACGCCTGGCGACCGGCGCGGGGTACCATCAGCCATCCGCGCCTGCGCCGTTGTGACCTGGGGGACCGTGGCCGCCGACAACGCCCGTTCCCCGCTGCCGCCCGAGTTCGCCACGTTGCGCCGTCCCGCCCGCACCCGCGATTCCGGCCCACGCATCGTTGTGCGGCCCGGCACGGCCTCCGATTGGGCGGCGTGTTGGGCCATGGACGTGTCCTACGAGACCGATCACGTCTGGCAACTCCAGACGAGCGTGCAGGCCGACGTGCCGATGGCCGGTTTCGTGCGGGTGCGCCTTCCACGCAGCGTCACGCTGCGCGATCCGCTGTGGGGCGGGTCGGCTGATCCGCCGCAGCCCGACCAGGGATCCCTGCTCGTGGCGGAGGTCCAGGGCGTCGTCGAGGGCTTTGCGCTGGTCGTGCCCGACGCGCCGCGCGCCGTTGACACGCTCTGGATGCTCGCCGTGCGGCAGCACGCCCGCCGACGCGGCCATGGCGTTCGCCTGGCGCGGGCGGCAACCGAGGCGACGCGCGCCGGCGGCCGCCGCGCCCTGTGCGCCACCGTCCAGGCCCGCAACTACCCCGCCATTCGCACGCTCCAGGCGGCGGGCTTTGTCCTCACCGGTTATGACGAGCAGTACTACCCGTCCAACGACGTCGGCCTGCGCTTTGCCCATCGCCTCGCCCCCTATGGCGCCAATCGCCGCCCGGGGAATCGGGCATCAGGGAGCCCATAGAACGCCCATAGCCGGGCGCGGCGGGTATTCTGCCCCTGCCGCCTCCCGTTGGGGTGCCGCGGGCGAGAGTGAGCGACGAATGTCCAGCGGGATAGGACTCGGCCTCCTCGGCGTTGGCAACGTCGGCTCGGCGGTCGCGCGCCACATTCACGCACGGGCCGCCATGCTGGAGCGGCAGTTGGGCCGTCCGATCACTGTCCAGCGCGCGCTCGTGCGCGACCCGCACAAGCCGCGCGACGCGTCCATCCCCACCGATCGCCTCACCACCGACGCGTCGGCCGTCATCGACGATCCCAACGTCGACGTCATCGTTGAAGTTCTGGGCGGCGTCGAGCCCGCGCAGCAATACCTGCGCCGCGCCCTCGAAGCCGGCAAGCACGTCGTCACCGCCAACAAGGAAGTCATGGCCGCCCACGGCGTCGATCTGCTGCAGCTTGCCGCAGACCGAGGACTCGATCTCTATTTCGAAGCCAGCGTCGGCGGCGGCATCCCGCTCATTGGCCCGTTCCGGCAGGACCTGGCCGCCAACGAGATCGAAGAAGTCCACGCCATTCTCAACGGCACCACCAACTACATCCTGTCCCAGATGGCCGAGCACGGCGAAAGCTACGCCGACGCATTGGCCGAAGCCCAGCAGTTGGGCTACGCCGAGCCGGATCCGACCAACGACGTCGAAGGCCACGACACCGCCTTCAAGCTGGCCATTCTCGCCACGCTGGCGTTCAGAGGCCGCGTCGCTCCGGAAGATGTCTTTCGGGAAGGCATCGCGCAACTCTCGCAGGCTGACTTCACCTACGCGGCGGAGTTGGGCTACAGCATCAAGCTGCTGGCCATCGCCAAGCACCGCGGCGACACCATCGAAGCCCGCGTCCATCCGGCGCTGGTGCAAAGTGACTTTCTGTTGGGGCAGGTCGACGGTGTCTACAACGCCGTCCGCATCTCGGGCGACCTTGTGGGACGCGCCATGTTCCTGGGCCGCGGCGCCGGACCCGAGCCCACGTCCAGCGCCATCGTCTCCGACCTCATCGACCTTGGTCACAACATCCGACGAGCGGCGCACAACCGCATTCCGGTGCTCCTGGACCGGCCGGTGAGCGTATTGCCCATGGAAGAGGTGGTCTCGCGCTACTACCTGCGCCTCTGGGTCAAGGACCGTCCCGGCGTTCTGGCGCGCATCGCGACCATTTGCGGCGAGCATGCGATCAGCATTGCCTCGGTGCTGCAGAAGGAAGTCGACCCTCACGCCCGGCGCGCCGAGTTGGTGCTGCTCACGCACGACGCCCGCGAGGCCGACTGGCGCCCGGCGATCCAGCGCATCGCCGCGCTCGACGTGGTGCCCGAAGTCGCCAGCGTCATCCGCATCGAAGACCTCCTCGAATGACGCTGAGCGTCCCCGCGGGCGTCATCGAACGCTATCTCGAGTTCCTGCCCTTCGCGGAAACCGCCCCGGACCTCACCATTGGCGAAGGCGGCACCCCGCTCGTCCGCGCGCCCGTTCTGGAGACCAAGACCGGCATCCGCGAAGTCTGGCTCAAGCTCGAAGGCTGCAACCCCACCGGGTCCTTCAAGGACCGGGGCATGGTCGTGGCGGTGGCCAAAGCGCTCGAGGCCAATGCCCGCGCGCTCATCTGCGCCTCAACCGGAAACACCGCCGCGTCGGCCGCCGCCTACGGGGCCCGCGCCGGCGTCACGACGGTGTGCGTGGTTCCTCGCGGGTCCACCGCCGCCGGCAAGATGGCGCAGACCCGCATGTTTGGCGCGCGGGTCGTGGCCGTGAGCGGCAGCTTCGATCAAGCGCTGTCCATCGTGCGCCAATTGGCCGATCGCGACGGCGTGGTCCTCGTCAATTCGGTCAACCCCCATCGTCTGGAAGGACAAAAGACCGCGGCGTTCGAGATCGTGGACGCGCTGGGCGACGCGCCGGACGAGCTGTATCTGCCCGTGGGCAATGCGGGCAACATCGCCGCCTACTGGCGCGGGTTCGTCGAATACCACCAGGCCGGGCGGGCGACACAGGCTCCGGTGCTCCGCGGGTTCCAGGCCGAGGGCGCGGCGCCGATCGTGCACGGCCATCCGATCGACGAGCCGGTCACCCAGGCATCCGCCATTCGCATCGGCAATCCGGCCAACTGGGAAGAGGCCGCGGCGGCGCGCGATGCCTCCGACGGTTCGATCGAAGCCGTGCCCGAGTCGGCGATCGCCGACGCCTATCGCCTCCTTGCCCAGGAGATGGGCGTGTTCGTCGAGCCCGCCTCCGCCGCCGGGGTTGCCGGATTGCTGCAACGATGCGCGGGCGGCCCGGCTGACGCCGACCGCGTGGTGTGCGTGCTCACCGGTACCGGTCTCAAAGACCCGGACACCGCCCTGCGCGAGTCCGACGACCCCATAGCGGCGCCCCCCGACCTAGACGCCGTCACCCGCGTGCTTGGGTGGTCCGACTAGGCTGACGTTGCCCGGTTCGAATGTGCACCGCACGGTGGGGGCCGGCACTTGATGGCCCTCGATGCGCCGCTCTAATATCGAGCCGCGCTGGCAATGCCGCCGACCAGGCGTGGGAGTTCCGAGGGATGGCGCAGGAGAACACCCGCCAACGATCCGATCGCATCCGCCGCGAGGTTCGCGATCTCGCCGACAAGGGCCTGTCGCCGCAGGAAATCCTGTCGCTGTTCTACATACGCGGAAAGTGGCGTAGCCGCCTCTCCAAGGAAACCGAGCCCAGCAACTCCCCCAGCGAGATCGGTCGCGACTAGCCCGCCAGCAGCTCCCGCCATTTGGCGGTGACCTGCGTCCGTAGCTCCTCCAGCGAGCCGTTGTTGGTGAGACGCACGATCGGCCGCTCGGGATGGAGTTGCCGAAACGCCTCGGCTTTTGCCGCCGGGCCGGCCTGCATCGCCAGACGGGCCTGAACCTCGGCGGCTGACAGGCGGCCGCTCGCGGCCACGCGTTCGACCAGCAACGTAGGTTCGGCCTCAACGATCCACAGCCTATCCAGGCGACCGGCGGACGGTCCCTCGACCACGTTGATGGCCTCGATGAAGGTCGCGGGCGCGTCCGTGGCCTCGGCCAGCAGCGTCGCGGTCGCCTCGCCAACGGCCGGATACAACAGGTCCTGCAGCAGCGTGAGCTTCGCGCGATCCGCAAACACCAATCGCGCCAGCGCGGCGCGGTCGATGCCGCCATGCGGCCCGCGCGCCGCCGGAAACGCGTCTCGCACCCGCGGCCGCACCACCGCATCCGAATCCAGCAGCGTTCGCACGGTCGCGTCCGAGTCGATCACCCGTGCGCCCAGCTCCCGCAGCATCGCGCCCACGGTTGACTTGCCCGCGCCGATATTGCCGGTGAGTCCCAGGACCCGGTGTTTGGTCATTGACTATCTCGCGTCGCGCACAATCGGCCACTTCAGGCGCCGAGCGATCAATTCCAGGCGCGCGTTCGGCCACACCGCCACCGGGTGGCCGACGAGTTGCAGCATGTCGAGGTCGCGCTCCGTGTCGGCGTAGGCCACGCTGCGCTCCAGGTCGAGGGGCGGATCGGCGTCCTGCGCCATCGTCATGACCCGCCGCACTTTCTCCGCGCCCGTCACCACGTCGCCAATCACCCGGCCCGTCACCTCGCCCGCGACAACGTCCACCCGCGTCCCGATCACCTCGTCGAACCCCAGCGCCTCTTTCACCGGCTCCAAGAACGGCTCGTAGGTGGCGGACACCAGCACGGTGCAATGGCCTTCCGCCTTGCGCCGGCGCACTATCTCCGCCACCGGCTCACGCATGGACGGGCGGAAGATGGTCTCCCAGGCATGCGCCACCAGCGCCGCGAGCTCCCGCTCGTCCATGCCGCGCACGGTTGTCCACGCCGCCGGCATCCAGCGCCGCACCATGAAATCCGCGCTCACGAGGCCGAGCTTGCTGGCGAGGATGACCGGCAACTGGCGCACGATCATCCGGGTCTTGCGGCGTTTCCACGCGCTCCGACCGCCCATCCATGTCTCCAACGCCTGCCACACCTCGCCCGTCACAAGGGTGCCGTTGAAGTCGAATATCGCGGCGGCTTGCGTGGCTGGGACTTGGTCTGGCATGGCTGTGGCGCTCGGCCCTGAAATGACGTACCGGCAATGTCCCACACGAGCCTCGGCCGAGCACGTGCGCAGAATCGCCCTCAGCCCCGTCTATAGTTGCGCCGAAACATTGGCACCAGGCGGAGCGCCTGTGGGGCGATGCCTGGTTCGCCACCCGAAGCCTCCGCGTCGTGCCCGGTGCATGGTCCTCTCGGGTCGTTGCACCTGGAGTCGAAATCGCTGAAGCCCATGACTCTGACCCATTCGCCGCCGGCGACGAGCCAGGAGACTCTGGCGCGTGCGATGCGCCGGGCCATCGACCTGGCGCATGCCGTGCGGGGACGCACCAGCCCGCTTCCGCCGGTGGGCGCCGTGGTCCTGCAGGGCGAACGCGTGGTTGGCGAGGGAGCGACTGATCCGCCCGGCGGGTCGCACGCCGAGGTGAACGCGCTCGACGCGGCGGGAGCGCGGGCCCGGGGCGGCACGCTCGTCGTGACGCTCGAGCCCTGCAATCACGTCGGTCGGACCCCGCCCTGCACGCAGGCCATCCAGCGCGCGGGCATTGCCCGCGTTGTCGCCGGCACGCGCGACCCCAACCCGCGGGTAGCGGGCGGCGGCGTCGATGCGCTCGCCGGCAACGGCATCGCCGCGGAAGCGGGGCTGCTCGACCGCGAGGCCAACGGGCTCATCGCGCCATTCAGGACGCTGGTCACACGCGGCCGGCCGTTCGTGACGGCAAAATGGGCAATGACCCTTGACGGCAAGATCGCCGGCCCACGGGGCGGCGAGGCGATTACAAGCGCGGAGGCCAGGGCCGAGGCCCACCGGCTCCGGGACAGTGTCGACGCGGTGATCGTCGGCTCGGCCACGGCGCGAATCGACAACCCGCGGCTCACTGTGCGGCCGCCGCCGGCCGACGGACGTCAACCCCTGCGCGTGGTCATGGACTCAGCCGCTTCGCTGGCGTCCGACGCGCGCCTGGTCGGCGAATCCGGATCGACCCTGGTGATGACAAGCCGAGAGTCTGCCGCCGACCGCGCTCGCCTTGAGCGCGCCGGCGCCGAGGTCGTTCGCGTGGCCGCCGGACCTGAGGGCCGGGTCGACCCGCAGGCCGGGCTGACAATGCTCGGCGCTCGTGGCTTGGCCCACGTGCTGGTGGAAGGCGGGTCCCGCCTGCTCGGCGCGCTCTTTGCGGCGGACCTCGTCGACGAGGTTGTCGTATTCATCGCGCCACGGCTGATGGGCCCCGGCGTCCCCGCGTTGGAAGCCCCGCCCGAGGCCGGTCGCTTCCCGCCCTGGACGCTCAGCGAGCCCAGCGTGCGTCAGCTCGGGCCGGACGTCATGGTGCATGGGCACCGGCCCACGACCGAGGCCGGCTGACCCATGTTCACCGGCATCGTCGAGGCGTTGGGCGAAGTGGTGGAGGTTGACTCCGGCGGGGCCGTGCACCGCCTGGTTGTCACCGCGCCGGTGCTTAGCGATGGCGTAGCCATCGGGGACAGCGTCGCCGTTAACGGCGTGTGTCTCACGGCGGTGCAGATCGACGGCGACCGCATGACCGTCGAGGTCGTTCCGGAAACGCTGCGGCGCACGAACCTCGGCGATCTTGACGTTGGCGACGTCGTGAACGTCGAGCGCTCGCTGCCCGCAAACGGCCGCTTTGGCGGGCACATCGTGCAGGGACACGTGGATGGCACTTGCACTATCACCAGTCGCCAGCCGGACGGGGCCAGTGAGCTGGTGACCTTCAACCTGCCGCCCGAGCATGCGGCCCAGGTCGTGCCCAAGGGCTTTGTCGCCCTCGACGGCGTGAGCCTCACCGTGGTCGACGCGTCCACCGAGGAATTCCGCGTGGCGCTGATTCCCCACACCCGCGCCATGGTGACGCTCGGCTCCGCCGGGGTTGGATATCGCGCTAACCTCGAGGTGGACGTGCTGGCCAAGTACGTCGAGCGCGCCATGGCCGTGATGCCGCGGGAGACCGCGCTCAGCCGTGCGCAACTCCAAGCGTCGGGCCTCCTGGACATCGAGGACGAGGAATGACCGGGACCGAGATCGAGGCCGTAATCCGTCACGTTGCCGCAGGCGGGATCGTCGCGGTCGTGGACGACGGCCGCGATCCGCCCGACGTGGATCTCGTCACCGCCGGTTCAACCCTCAGCGAGGCGACTTTGGCCGAAATACGCGCGCTAACCAGCGGCCAACTCCACATCCCCGCGGCGCCCGAGCGGCTCGACGCGCTTGGCATCCCGCTCATGATCGAGTCGGAGTCCAATTCCGGTGATCGCTCGGCCGCGTTCACCGTCACCGTGGACCTTGTCGACCAATCGCCGCAGCCCGGCTCGCTGCCGGGTGTGGTGGGCACCGTCCGCGCGCTGGCCGATGCGTCGCGCAGCGCCGCGGCGTTTCGCAAGCCGGGTCATGTGGCGCCGCTGCGCGGGCGGAGCGGCGGTGTGCTAAGGCGTTTCGGCCACACGGAGGCCGCCATCGACCTGGCGCGCTTGGCCGAGTTGCCGCCGCTGGCGGTGCTCACCGCGCTGCACACGCCGGACGGACGCGCGGCCCGACCCGCGGAAGCCCACAAGCTCCTCGAGGGCCATGGCATCCCCTCGATCGCCATCAGCGAGATCGTGCGCTACCGCCGACTCAACGAGCGCGTGGTGATCCGCGGCGCGGAAGCGGCGCTGCCAACGGCGGGCGGTACCTTTCGGGCCATCGCCTTTCGCGACACGACGACGAACGAAGACCACGTCGCGCTGGTCAAGGGCGCCGTCGCCGGCGGAAGCCCGCCGCTTGTGCGGGTCCATTCCGAGTGCCTCACCGGCGACGCCTTCGGCTCGCTGCGCTGCGACTGCGGCGATCAGCTCGCCGCGGCCGCGTGTCGGATCGAGGCCGAAGGGCGCGGCGTCGTGCTCTACATGCGCCAGGAGGGCCGGGGCATCGGGCTGGCCAACAAGCTGCACGCCTATCAGCTGCAGGACGACGGACTGGACACTGTTGAGGCCAACCGCCATCTCGGCTTCGCCGTCGACCTGCGCGACTACGGCGTCGGCGCCCAGATCCTGCGCGACCTTGGCCTGCGCGAGTTGCGCTTGCTCACGAACAACCCCAAGAAGACCGAGGGATTCCGCGCCTACGGACTCCACGTGGTCGAGCAGATTCCCCTCACCGTCGAGCCGGGGGAGCATAATCAGCGGTACCTTGCCACCAAACGACAGCGAATGGGCCATGGCGTCTGATCAAGACCCGTCGACGACCGACGGCGAAGTCATCGAGCCGCTGCTCGACGGCACCGGGCTGTCGGTCGGCATCGTCGCCGCCCGATTCAACGAGTTCTTCACGTCGCACTTGCTCCGCGCCTGCCGGCGTGAGCTCCGCCGGCATGGCGTCGCCGACGAGGACGTCGTCGTCGTCTGGGTGCCCGGGGCCATGGAGCTGCCCATCACGGCTCGCGAGCTCATCGCCTCCCGCGACGTCGACGTCGTGGTATGCCTGGGATGCATCATTCGCAGCGAGACCACCCACTACGACCACGTGGCCCAGGAGTCGGCGCGAGGCATCGCCCGCGCCGCGCTGGACACCGGCACGCCCGTGATCTACGGCGTCGTGACCACCGAGACGCTGGCGCAGGCCGTGGATCGCAGTGGCTCGCGCGCCGGCAATCGCGGCGGCGACGCCGCGCTCGCAGCGATCGAGATGGCGCGCGTCCTGGCTGAGGTCCGACAGGGCCGTCCGGTGCTTCCCGCCGCCGAGCTATGACCACGGCGGCCGTCACGTCATACGCGCCTCAGGCGGCGGCGGCGATGACGGCGGCGGCGCGGGACTTCCTGGAGGCGCTCGACGCCCCGCAGCGGGCGGAGGCCATGTTCCCGTTCGTCGGCGACGAGCGATTTGTCTGGCACTACACCCCGGTGCCGCGGCGCGGCCTTTCGCTCAAGGCCATGCAGCCGGACCAGCGGCGGGCGGCATTGGACCTGGTGGCCACCGGGCTCAGCCCACGCGGCTGGAGCCAAGCCCAGCAGATCATGGCGCTTGAAACTATCCTCGACGAGTGGGAGCGCTTGCAGGGCCTTCCCCTGCGGTGGCGGCGCGACCCCGAGGACTACCACCTCAGCGTTTTTGGCCGGCCCGGCGATTCGCGCTGGGCTTGGCGCGTGTGCGGCCACCACCTGCTGACCCACATCACCGTCGTGGCGCAGGCGCATTTGGCCTGCGTGCCGCTCTTCTTCGGCGCCAATCCGGCCGAAGTGCGCCACGGACCCGAACAAGGCCTGCGCATCCTGTCGGTGGAGGAGGACCTCGCGCGCGGATTGCTCATGCAACTCACGCCCGACCAGCGCCGCATCGCCGTGGTCGACCCTCACGCGCCCGATGACATCCTGACCAAGAACTACCGCGCCGTGCAGCCCGGCATGGCGCCGCGCGGCCTTGCCCTGGGCGATATGGCCCAGACGCAGCGCGAGCAGCTTGTGCGGCTCGTCCGGCACTACGTCGACCGCTCGGCCGGCGAGCTGGCCGCCAACGCCTGGCGCGACATCGAGCGCGCCGGGTTGGACGCAGCCACCTTCGCCTGGGCCGGTCCCGAGGAACCCGGACACGGCCACTACTACGCCGTTGTCGGGTCAACCTTCCTGATCGAATACGACAACACGCAGGACGGCGCGAACCACGTCCATTCGGTGTGGCGCGATTTCACCAACGACTTCGGCGGCGACGTCTTGGCCGAGCACTACGCCGAGTCCGCCCACCACCACGGATAGGCGTCACACGCCCAGGGCGTAGCCCTCGCGCCGCGGGTCCGCGCCGCCTTCCAGCCACCCGGCCTCGGCCCGCGCGACGCCCTGCATGCCGCCCATCGCCTGGTCGAATGCCTCGGCTGTTTCCATGCGGTGGCCGCGTGCGCGCAGCGCCTCCACCAGCGCCGGCCGCGCGCGGGATTCGATCCGTACCAGATCCCCGTCGTGCGCGTGCAGACGCGGCGCCTCGATCGCCGTTTGCACGTCCCGGCCAAAGGCCAGCATGCCCACCAGCACTTGCGCCTGCGCCTGGCAGATCGTGTAGCTCCCCGGCGTGCCGAGCGCGAGCCGCGGCTGGCCCCCGCGGGTGACGATCGTCGGCGCGATGGGCAGCGACAGCGGCCTGCCGCCCGACAGATAGTTCGGGCTGGTCGGGTCCCGGTCGCCCCACTCCAGCAGGTTGTTCAAGACGATGCCCGTGCCCGGCACCACCAGGCCCGACCCGAACTTTCCGCCCAGGCTCTGCGTCAGGCACACCAGATTGCCCTGAGCATCGCCGGTCGCCAGGGCGGTGGTGTGCTGCGGCGGGTGCGCCTCGCCCCGTGAGCTGGTGCGGCTTGAGCGGGCGGTTGCCGCCTCGGCGCGCATCTGCGCGATCGCGTCGTCGGTGAGCAGCTCATTGAGTTCATCGCGCGGCGCATTCGTGCGTCGGATCCGGGCGGTCGCCGCGACTCGAATCGCCCGCACCAGCGCATCCAGATACGCAGGCTCGTCGTCTGCCGCCAGGTCATCCTCCAGGATGCGCAACGTGAGCAGCATCTGGATGCCCTCGCTGGTTGGCGGCGGCGTATGCACCAGCGCGCCCGTGAAGGGCGCAACCAGCGGCTCGGCCCAGCGGGGCCGCATGTCTCGCAGATCGTCCTCGCCGATCCATCCGCCCTGGGACTGCACGTGCCGCGCCAGCGCCGCGCCCAGTGGGCCGTCGTACAGCGCGCCCGGTCCGTCGGCGGCGATGCGTTCCAGCGTTGCCGCCAGGTCGGGTTGCCGCAGCACCGAGCCGGCGGGCGGTACCACTCGGTCGGGTGTAAACACGTCCAGCCACTCAGATTGGGCGGCGTGCCGCTCGATGCAGATCTCCAGGAACTCGATGGCGAACGGCGAGAGCGGATATCCCTCCCGCGCAAGCTCGATGGCGGGCTGCAGCACTTCAGCCGGCGGCTTGCTCCCGTAGCGTTCAAGCAATCCCACCAGCCGGCCAAGTTCCCTGGCGTTCCCGCCGTCTGGGCGGCGTTGAGCAAGTCCTCCCCGCGCCGCGCGTCAATCGTGAGGCGGCGCGGCACCGGCGGCACGAAGTCGAGCGCGCGCACCCGATGCTCCTCGGCCACGTAGCAGCAGGCCGTGCCCATGCCGGCGAGGCCGGACATGTACGGCTCCGCCACGCCCAGCGCTGCGGCCGTCGCCACCGCCGCGTCAAAGGCGTTCCCGCCGGCCATGAGGATGCGCACGCCTGCCGCGGTAGCCAGCGCGTGCGCCGACGCCACCATTCCGCCCATCGACCGCACCGACGGTCGTCCGCCTGAGAGCGCTGGCATTTTCCGAACTTTCTGTCGGCAGCGGCGGCCGCCCATGTTCCGCCGTTCGCGGCGCGGTGTCACGCCGGCATGCAATCGCCTACCATCGCCGGTGGCCGGCGAACAGCTTGAATCGAGCCGCAATGGCGCCCAACGACTCCGTGACAGCCGACGTCTACGCCGATTTGGGGCTAGAGCGCGTCGTCAACGCCCGAGGCAATCAGACGGTGCTCGGCGGCTCGCGGCTCTCCCCGCGCGTGCTGGCCGCCATGGAGAGCGCCAACGCGTCGTTCGTGGATATGGACGCCCTGCTCACGCGCGTCGGCGACCAGGTCGCCGAGATGCTGGGCTGCGAGGCGGCCTATCCAACCTCGGGCTGCGCGGCGGCGATGGCCCTCGCCACCGCGGCGTGCATCGCCGGGGACGACCCCGAGCGCATTGCCAAGCTCCCCGATACGACGGGCATGGCCAGCAAGGTCGTCATGCAGTCGGCGCATCGCAACGAATACGCCCGCATGCCAAGCGTGGCCGGGGCGCAACTCGCGGTGGTCGAGGCTGAGGCGTTCGAAGCTGAACTCACGGCCGATACGGCGGCCGTGTTCTTCGTGGCGTCATTCGATGCCCGCTGGGGCAGCGTTCCGCTGACGGACGTCGTCGAGATGGCGCACGCGCGCGGCATCCCGGTGATTGTCGATTCCGCCGGCCACGTCAGCCCACCGCAACTCATGAATGAGGTGGTGAGCAGCGGCGCCGACCTCTTCGGGTTTGGCGCCAAGTACTTTGGCGCACCGAATTCGACCGGCCTGCTATGCGGCCGCCGCGACCTGGTCCGTGCGGCCGCCATGCACGGCTTCATCGGCTTCGAGTTGCACGGCGGCAGGGCCTTTGGCCGCGGCTTCAAGCTCGATCGAGCCGAAGCCGTCGCCGTCATCGAGGCGCTGCGCGAATGGCGCGGCGGCGGCTATGAAGCCGTCCGCGCCGCCAGCATCGCGCGCGCCGCCGCTCTCGTCGGGCAATTCGAAGGCATCCCGGGCATGACGGCGCGGTCCGACGCCGACCTGGGGCGGGCCGTGGTCACGTTCGACCCAGGCGGCGCGCACACATCCGAGACCGTCGCCGCGGCCCTAAGCGACAGCCACCCGCCGATCTGGGCGCGGGTTGAAGGCGCGGAACTCGCGTTCGCGACGAACACGCTTAGCGACGAAGATCTGTCCATCGTCGCTGCGAGGCTGCGAGCGATTCTGACGAGCTAAGCACGGAAGCAATGCTTCCGTGCCGGGCGCCGGACGTTTAGTAGCGTCCGCCTCCGCCGCCGCTGTAGCCGCCACCGCCACCGCCGCCGCTGTAGCCGCCACCGCCACCGCCGCCGCCGTAGCCGCCACCACCGCCGCCGTAGCCGCCGCCGCCGCCACCGCTGCGCGGGCGAGACTCGCGCGGGCGCGCCTCGTTCACCGTCAGGGCGCGGCCTTGCAAGTCGGAGCCGTTTAGGCCCTCGATCGCCTGGCGAGCCGTTTCATCGTCCATCATTTCGACGAACCCAAAACCTCGCGACTTGCCCGTCACGCGGTCCTTGATCACCGTGGCTCGGGTGATCTCGCCGTATCGTGCGAAGAGCTCATGAAGCTCGTCATCGGTCGTCCCGAACGGCAAATTGCCTACAAAGATATTCATCCAGTCAAACCTTCCGCGGAACTCATGCGACGCTCGCCTGATCCGCCAACTTTGCCCGCCGCACACTCCGCGGTCGCAGCCAAGAATCCAACGTTGCAGGCCCCACATGGACCTGTGCAACTGGCAAACAGTAGCACGGTATGCGTCGCTCGCCGCCACAATTTTTGGGATTATTTCTGCTTATCGCCTGGGCACCGGCCCGTCGCGGTCGGCGCGTGACGCTCGAACTTAGGTCCAGCTTGTCCCCGGCAGGCGGTTTCCGCCCAGCATGGACCCGGCCGCTAGCCGCCTCCGCCGCCCGCCCGCACGCCGCCTTCGGTCATCGGCGTGGGGTCCAGCGCCTCGGCCAGTTCGACGGGTGGGATGTCGGTTAGCCGCGCCGCAACTTCCGGCACGCCTTCGCCCGTCGCCACCGCCTCCTTGGCAATCTCCGCGGCCGCTGCATAGCCGATCCGCGGCGCCAAAGCGGTCGCCAGCATGGTGTTCCGCTCCAGCCAGAAGCGCAGCATGCGCTCGTCCACTTCCAGGCCCCGAACGGCGCGGGTATCGAACGCCCGCGTCGCATTCGTCAAGACTTCGATGGACTGGCTCAGGTTGTAGGCAATGCACGGCATCATCACGTTCAGCTCGAGTTGCCCGGCCTCGGCGGCCCATTGAATGGCCGTGTCGTTGCCAAACACGTGGAAGCAGACCATGTTCATGCACTCGGCCATGACCGGATTCACCTTGCCGGGCATGATCGACGACCCCGGCTGCAGCGCCGGCAGCCGCAACTCGGAGATGCCCGTCCGGGGACCCGACGCCAGCAGCCGGAAATCGTTGGCGATGCGGCTCAGGTCGATCGCCAGCGCGCGCAGCGCCCCCGACAGCATGGCGAACCGCGCCATGCTCTGCATCGAGTAGAAGAGGTTCTCCGCGCGTTGCACGTTGAGTCCTGTGATCTCGCCGATGACGTCGATCACTTCGACTTGATACTCCGGCTCCGCGTTCAGCCCGCTGCCGACGGCCGTGCCGCCCAGGCTCAGCTCCTGCACCTGGGCCTCGGCGTCGCGAATGAACGCCGCATCGCGTCGGATGGCCTCCGCGTACGCCCCAAACTCCTGGCCCAAGCGCACCGGCGTCGCGTCCTGCAAATGCGTGCGGCCCGACTTCACGATCCCGTCCCAATCCCGCGCCTTCTCGTCAAAGGCGTCCGCCAGGCCGTCCAGCGACACATACAAGTCCTGCAGCAGCTTCAGCGCCGCCAGGGCAATGGCCGTGGGAATGATGTCGTTGGTCGACTGCGCCATGTTCACGTGGTCGTTCGGATGCACCGGCGTGTAGTCGCCGCGCTCGCCGCCCAGCAGCTCGTTGGCGCGGTTGGCGAGCAGTTCGTTCGCGTTCATGTTGTGCGAAGTCCCCGCCCCGGCCTGGAAGACGTCCACCACGAACTGGTCCTGGTGCAGCCCGTCCGTCAGCACTTCGTCCGCCGCCTGCACAATCGCGTCCGCCAGCCTGGCCTCAAGCCGGCCGGTCCGCCGGTGGGCAATGGCCGCGGCCTTCTTCACCACCACCGTCGCCCACACGAATGCCGGATGCGGCCCGATGCCGCTGATGTCGAAATTCTCAACCGCGCGCTGCGTCTGCACGCCGTAGAGCGCGCTGGCCGGAACTTCCAGATCGCCCAGGGGGTCCGTTTCGGTCCGTGTCGTCATCCGTCGTCCTTCCCGGTGGCGGGCTGTGGCGTGGCTGCGGCCGCCGGCAGTCCACGCAAACCGTCGATCACTGCGTCGCGAGCCTGCACCAGCACGCGAAACCTTCCCAGGTCCGTCGGGGAAACGAGCTGAAAAACGGCGTTACGCTCGCGCGCGTAGTCCGCAACCGAGAGGTTCGGACACCGCTGCACCGCCGGCAAGTGCTCGCCAATCCCCAGTGCCGTGAGGAAGTCTCCCTGGGTGCCCAAGGGCGCCGAGGTGGCCCCGGTGCACGTTCCCGCGTCGATAAGTTCGGAAAAGTTTACGTGCGCCGTCAGGTCCGCGGAGCCGGGATCCGCCAGCACGTCCTCCGAGGCGCGGTGGCGCCGGTAGGCCAGCAGCGTTCCCTGGCTGAAGCGCGGGCTGTGGACCTCCGACGCCAGACCCCCGTAGTCAATGCTCGTCATTACCCATCGGCGGGCGATGCGACGGACGTGGGCGTAGATGTCGTCCACGCCCTTGCGCACCTCAATGGTTCCGCCGTCGGGAGCGTTTTGGCCATAGCGCCGCGCATAAGCGGTGGCTGCGGCATCCGCCGGAAAAGGCTCCAAGGCCATGGCGCTGTCACGCCAGGCCACCCGCAGCTCGACCCAGTCGCCGCCGTCGCGCCGCAGCAGCCGCACGGGCAGGGCGTCGAATAGCTCGTTGCTGAGAATCGCCGCCGACGGCCCGGAGTCGATGTCGTCCAGCGACAGCACGAACGCGGCCGTCGGCACCTGGGTCCGGGCACGCGCCCGCGCGGGCGCCGATCGCTCGACCCCGATATACGTCAGGTGCTCGTTCCATCGGTGCTCGCTGGCGGCCGTTGCAATCTGACCGGCTAGCGTGCCATCGCCGCAGCCAAGCTCCACCACGCGGAATGGTTTCGGCTGTCCGAGCGCCGTCCAAACGTCGTCGAGATGCCGCGCCAGCAGTTTGCCGAAGAGCCGCGGGTGCACCGTGACGCTGGTGAAATAGTCGCCCGCCCGCGATGTCGCGCGGCTGTAGAACCCGTGTTGCTCGTCGTACAGGGCCGACGCCATGAAGTCCGCGAACGATATCGGACCCTCGGCGGCAATGCGCCGGCGGAGGAACTCGAGAAGGGGGCTGCGGGACCCTACTGCAGGTTCGAAACGGCGATAACGAACACGATCAGGAGAATTGCCACGGCGGCCCAGACCGTAAGCGGCAATCCCAGCAGGTTGGTGGACGGAGAACTCGGAGCGGTCTTGCGAGGCCGGCGCTCCGAAGTGGCTCGCTCTCGCTCGGTTTGCTCTCGGAGCCGGCGCAAATTCTCGCTGATCTTGGGCGCGAACTGCCCGGACTCGTCCGGGGCGGCCGTCTCCGGGCTCAGATCGGTTTCGGCTGTCTCCGGCCGAGGCAGCTTCTCGCCGCAGTTGATGCACAGCCAGGCGCCCTCAGTGTTCTGATGGCTGCACTCCGGACACCGCATTGATACCGACCCGATTCAGCTTTTCGCTGGTGCCCAATCCTAGCACCCGCCCTTCTGCGCGATCGGTGTGAAACGCGCCGATTGAGCCAGGCAGCTATTCGCCCGACCGTTGGCCGAGGCCGCCCGGCAAGCCGCAGCCGGATCGCCCCGGCATTCCCACGGCCATGCGGTCCATCGTCAGGGCAGACCGGCGCGTTCGTATAATCCCGCTTGCGCCGCCTCGTCCCGGCAACGAATGGCGGCCCAGTCTTTCTTCAAGGAGTGTTGCCGCGTGCCGACCTATGAATACGAATGCACCGAGTGCGGCCACAATTTCGAGTTGGTGCAAAAGTTCAGCGACCAGCCGGTGACCCAGTGTCAAGAGTGTCGCGGACGCGTGCGCAAGGTCATTCACCCGGCCGGCATCATCTTCAAGGGCAAGGGTTGGTACGCCACCGACAGCCGCTCCAGCGCCGAAAAGAACAAGTACAAGGACGATGGCAAGGCCCCCGCCGAGTCCGGCGACTCCGGGAAGGACGCGGCGGAAAAGCCGGCCAAGGATGGGGCGACCAAGGACGCGCCAGCGAAAGAGCCGGCAGCGGCCAAATCCGAGGCAAAAGCCGAGCCGGCGAAGGGCGCCGCGTCCGATTGAGGCGCGGTCCCCATGCGCATTGTCATCCAACGAGTCTCGCGAGCCCGCGTATCCGTCGGGGACCGCGACGTGGCGGCCATCGGACCCGGATTCCTCGCCTTGGTGGGCGCGGCGGAGGGCGATGGTCCCGACGACGTCCGCTATCTGGCCGAGAAGCTTGCCAATCTGCGCGTCATGCCGGACGCCGACGGGCGCATGAACCGGTCGGTGCTGGACACGGCCGGCGCCGTGCTCGTGGTGTCGCAGTTCACCCTGATCGCCGAAACCCGCAAGGGACGTCGTCCCAGCTTCACCGGTGCGGCCGCGCCGGAGATCGCCGAGCCCTTGGTCCAGGACTTCTGCGATTCGCTGCGGGCGCTGGGCATCTCCGTGGACAGCGGCGAGTTCGGCGCCGCCATGGACGTGGAGTTGGTCAACGAGGGTCCCGTCACCATCATTTTGGATAGCCATGACCGACAAATCGCCCGCCGTCGCGCCTAGTCCACCGATGAATACTCGCTCGGGGCAGCCGTGAGGATTCGTGTCGTTCACGGCGCCGACGCCGTGCGGCGGGAGCTGATCGCCAGGCACGGCGAGTTGGCCGTCGTCGATGAGGCGGCGCGACGGCGCGCGTCGGCGGTTTTCGGCGAGTCGCTGAGCCCGCGGGAGTTCGTTGCCAAGGTCGTCGAGCGCGTGCGCGCCGACGGCGACGACGCATTGCGAGAGGTCGGCGCCAAGGTGGGAGACCACATTCCCTCGCGCTTTGAAGTTAGCCCGGCGGAGCTTGAAGCCGCGCGCGGCAAGGCGCCGAGCGACCTTGCGGCTGACCTCGAGGTGGCCGCAAAACGCATCCGTGCCTTCCACCAGCGCCAGATGCCGTCAAACTTCTTCGACGACGCAAGCGGCGTGGGGCAGCGCTGGATGCCCGTCGAGCGAGCCGGCATTCACATCCCCGGCGCGTCGGGCCCGCTCGCCTCGTCGGTGCTCATGACGGCCATCCCCGCGCGCGTGCCGGCGTGCGCGAAGTCGTCGTCTGCACGGCCGCCGCGGCCGACGGCATCGATCCCGTGATCGCCCTTGCCGCGCACGTGGCCCAAGTCGATCGTGTGTTCCTGGTCTCCGGCGCGCAGGCCATCGCCGCCATGGCCGTGGGAACGGCGTCGGTGCCGCGCTGCGACGCGGTCGTCGCGCCGGGAAACGCCTGGGTCGTGCTGGCCACCCGCGAGGTGTTCGGGCTCGCTGGAGTGAGCGTGCTGCCGGGGCCAACTGAAACCCTGGTTATCGCCGACGCCACCGCCGATCCGGCGGATGTCGCGGCGGACCTCATCGCCCAGGCCGAGCACGGCGGTCCGGCCAGCCCCATCGCCCTCACCGACTCGGCCGAGTTCGCCACCGCGATCGCCGCAGAGATCGAGCGTCAGCTGGAGTCGCTCCCCCGCCGGGCCGTCGCGGCCGACAGTTTCGCCGCCCGCGGCGGCGTGGGCGTCGTGGCGGATCTGGACGAGGCCGTGACGCTGGCCAACGAATACGCGCCTGAACATTTGTGCTTACTGGTGGCTGATCCCCAGCGCATGCTCGAAGGGGTTCGCAACGCCGGCGGCGTGTTCGTCGGCGCCGGCTCGCCCGAGGTCCACGGCGACTACGTGGCCGGTCCCAGTCACGTCATGCCCACTGGAGGCACGGCGCGCTTCGCGTCGCCGTGCGGGGTCTACGCGTTTCTCAAATCCATGAGCGTGGTGCAGCTTGGGGCGGCCGACGCACAGCGATTGGCGCCCGTGGCCGCCCGCATGGCGCGAGCCGAACGGTTGGAAGGCCATGCCCGGGCCGCGGAGCGACGCCAGGACACGTCCGGTCCGTGACTACAATGGCGCGGCAACTACCACAGGGGGGCGCCGTCGTTGGCTGACCGCACCGCCTCCGTCCAGCGGACAACGGACGAGACCGACGTCACGGTCACCGTGGATGTCGACGGCCTCGGCCAGTTCGAGGGGGCCACGGGCATCGGGTTCTTGGACCACATGCTGGCCCAGATCGCCAAGCACGGCATGTTCGACCTCGACGTCACGGCTGCCGGCGACCTCAACGTGGACGGGCATCACACGGCCGAAGACGTCGGCATCACGCTGGGCAAGGCGTTCCATGACGCCCTCGGCGACCGCGTCGGCATTGCCCGCATGGCCGATGCCACCGTGCCCATGGACGAGGCGCTCGCGAACGTCGCCGTGGACCTGGCCGGGCGCGACCATCTGTCGTTCGACGCCGAGTTCCAGCAGGACGCGATCGGCGACCTCGAGGCGTCGCTCATCGAGCACTTCATCGGGTCGTTCGCTCGCCACCTCGGCGCAGCAGTGCACGTGCGTCTGCTCGCCGGGCGCGACGACCACCACAAGGCCGAAGCCATCTTCAAGGCGCTGGCGCGGGCTCTCGACGCGGCCACCGCCCTCGACCCGCGCCGCGAGGGCCAGGTGCCCAGCACCAAGGGCACCCTCGAGACGTAGCCGCGGCCGGTGAAGCACCGGCTGGATGTCGAGCTCGTCCGCCGCGGGCTGGCCCCCACACGCGCCCAGGCCCGGCAATACGTCCGTGACGGCTTCGTGCGGCTCAATGGTCATGTGGCCCGGCGACCGGGACGTGCCGTGGCGTCGGACGCCGCAATCGAGCTGGACCCGGCCGCGTCGCTCTACGTGGGACGCGGCGGGCGCAAGCTGGCCTTCGCCCTCGACCACTTCGGCCTGGACCCGCGCGGCCTCCGCGCGCTCGACGTTGGCGCCGGAACGGGCGGATTCACCGACGTGCTGCTCCAACGCGGCGCGGCACACGTGGTCGCCGTTGACGTTGGGCAGGGACAGCTCGCTCCGACCCTGCGCGACGACCCGCGCGTTGACGTGCGCGAACGCACCGACATCAGGGAGCTGACCACCATGGAACCGCCGTTTGACGCGGTCGTCGTCGACCTCGCGTTCATCCGCTTGCGCGACGTGCTCGGCTCCCTGGTCCGCGCGGCGCCGGCGGCGCAGTGGATGGTCCTGCTCCTCAAACCGCAGTTCGAGTTGCCCGGCAGGTGCGTGCCCGCGGATGGCGTGGTCAAGCGCCAGGAGCAGCGCGACGCGGTCCTGCACGACTTTCAATCATGGCTGGCCTGCGCCGGCTACGTTAAGGTCGCGGCGTGCCCCAGTCCGGTGCCTGGCGTCGGCGGCAATCGCGAGACGTTCGTGCACCTGGCGCCGCCCTGGCCCGCGCCCCACTAGAATGCGACAAAGCCGACGACGGGCCCTGCCATGCGCGTTGGACTGCTCTACCAGCCTCATATCGCGGCGTCTGTCCGCCATGCCGAGCGCGTGCGCCGGCGGCTTGGGGACCTCGGCGTCGATGCCTGGGCGTCGTCGTCGTTCGACATCGTCGATGAACCGGGCCCGATCGACGGCTCCGATCTCCTTCTAACCTTCGGCGGCGACGGCACCGTGTTGCGCGCCGCCCGCACCGCGGCGCCGTTCGGCGTCCCCTGCGCCGGCGTCAACTATGGGCGCATCGGGTTTCTAACTGAATTCAGCGGCGCCGACCTCGATGCGCGCTTGCCAGACCTTGTCGCCGGCCGCTATTGGATCGAGCCCCGCTTGCTCATCGACTGGACCCACACCGGCAACGGCGGGGCCAGTGGCCAGGGCATTGCCGCGGGCGACGTGGTCGTCGGTCGCGGACGCATCGCGCGCGTCGTCGAAGTCGAGGTGCGCATCGATGACGCCGAACTCACCACGTACACCGCCGACGGCGTGATCGTGGCGACGCCCACGGGCACCACGGGCTATACCCAGGCCGCCGGAGGGCCGGTCTTGCATCCGGAGGTTCGCGAGTTGGTCGTCACGCCCATCGCACCGTTCCTTACGCCCGCCAACTCGATCGTTGTGGGCCGGGACGTCACCATCGAAATCGGCGTGCGCACCACCCATGAGGCCACGCTGTCGATCGACGGCCAGACCCAATACATGCTGGACGCCGGCGACCGCGTGGTGTGCCGGGCATCCGAACACGCCGCCCAGTTCGCGCGCATGCAATCGCGCACCTACTTCTACGCCACGCTGGCCGAGAAGTTGCGCTGGCGCGTTCCACGCCAGCTGGCGCGCCCCTCGAATTCGGAAACCTAGGGTCGCGTGCTGCTCCGGCTGCGCGTGCAGAATCTGGCTTTGATCGACGCCGTCGAGCTTGCCCTGGAGCCGGGGTTCAATGTCTTTACCGGCGAGACCGGCGCCGGCAAGTCGATCCTCATCGATGCCATCGCGCTGCTGCTCGGCCGCCGCGCCCGGCCCGAAGACGTGCGCGCCGGTGCGCGGGCGGCATACGTGGACGGCGTGTTCACGCCGCCGCGGAGCGCGGCCCTTGCCGCCACGCTGGAGGCGTACGGCATCGAGCCCGACGAGTCGCTGCTCATCTCGCGCGAGGTCGTCGTCGAGGGCGTGGCGCGCTCGGTGGCCCGCGTCAACGGGCGCGCCGTGCCCGTGCGGGCCCTCGCCGAGTTGGGGCCGCAGCTGATCGATATCCACGGGCAGGTTGAGCATCACTCACTCTTTCGCGCCGCGCGGCAGCTTGAGTACCTCGACCGTTATGGCGGCCATACGCCGCAGCGCCAGGAGATGGCCCGCCTCGCGGACCGCTGGCGCGCCATCCAGGCTGAAGACGCGGAGCTGCGGCGGGACGCCCGCGAGACCGCGCGTCTGATCGACCTGCTGTCGTTTCAAATCAACGAGATCGACGGCGCGGGCCTATCGATTGATGAAGAGGACGCGCTGCGAACCGAGCGTCAGGTGCTCGCCAACGCGCAGCGACTGCGCGAGCTGGCCGGCGCCTCCGAGCGCCAGCTCACGGGGGATGACGCCGGGGCGGCAGTGGACCGCCTGGGTGAGGCAATGGCCACGCTGGCCGAGATCGCCGACCTCGATCCTTCGATCAAGCCATTGGCGGACCAGGTCGGCGAGGCCCAGGCGCAGATCTCGGACGCCGCGCAATCCATTGCCGCCTACGCCGCCGATATCGACTCCGACCCCGCCCGGCTGGAGGTCATCGACGCGCGGCTCGACCTGCTCGACACGCTCAAGCGCAAGTACGGCGACTCGCTGGCCGACGTGTTGGTGTTTGCCGACGATGCCCGTCGCCAGCTTTCCGAGCTGGGCGCCGCCGACGACCGGCGGCGCGCGCTTGCCGATGAGCAAGCGGACCTCGAAACCGATCTGACCCACACCGCGCGGGACCTTCGCACCCGCCGATTGGCCGCCGCCGAGCGGCTGTCCAGCGTGATCTCCCGCGAGCTGGGGGACCTCAACCTGCCCGATGCCGCCGTGGAGTTTCCGCTGGACACGCGGCCCGATTCGGACGGCTTGGTAGTCGACCAAGCCGCGGGGCCGGTGGCTTTCGACCGCGCGGGTGTCGACGTGGGTGAAATGCACCTCAGTGTGAACCGCGGTCAGCCGGTGCGGCCGCTTGCCGCGGTTGCCTCGGGTGGCGAGATGTCGCGCATCCTGCTCGGGCTCAAGTCGGCGCTCGCCGCCGTCGACGAGACGCCGACGCTGATCTTCGACGAGATCGATGTCGGTGTCGGCGGACGCAGCGGTGACGTCGTCGGCCAGAAGCTGGCCAGGCTGGCGCAGGCCCATCAGGTCTTGTGCGTGACCCACCTGCCATCGGTTGCCGCCTTCGGCGACACACACTTCGTGGTGGAGAAACACGAGCAGGCGGAGGGCATCATCACCAACGTGCGGCGCCTTGGACGCGATGCGGTCGTCGAGGAAATTGCGGCCATGGGCGGCAGCCGCACCGGCGCCGGACGGCGCGTCGCGCGCGATCTGCTGATCGAGGCGGAAACATGGAAGGCCGCCCGCGCCGTCGACGATCCACAGCCCGAACGATCCAGTGGAAATGCCACGGAGGTCGCGGTGCGCCGATGCTAGGCTCCCTGCTACCCGCCCCATTCGGGTGGGGCGCGTTGTCAGCGTGTGCGGCACCGGACATCCGCGGCGCGCCGCGCGCCCCGCACTGACCGGACTCTGGATGATCAACGCCAGCGTTCGCCGAGCCGCATGGTCGAGCTTCCTGCTGCCGCGGCCCAGATTCCGTGGGACGGCCTACGGCCGGAAGGCGCTAGGCCTTCGCCTGTTGCAGCTGGCGCGCCGCCGACAACGCGCGCGCGCGCTTGCCCTGGCGCCGCGGTTGGCCGCCCTGGCTATTGCCGGCACGCTGATCATCGCCATCCCGGCCGCATGGTTTGGCGGTCCCGACCTCCTCGGCCCCGCCGGCATCGCCCTCGCGCTCGCTGGCGTGGCCGTGCTGGGTGTCGTGGCGCTTCACCTACCGGCGCCGCACGCCGTGGCGCTGGCCTACGACCGCCGCGCCGGTTTGCAGGAGCGTCTCTCGACCGCGATTGCCGAGCTTCGCAACGTCGATCCCGACGTTCGCGAGTTGCAGCACGCCGACGCGCTCGGCGCCGCGAGCCGCCTGAATCCTGGGCATGCCATGCCGTACGGCGTCGTCAGGCGCGATCTGCTGGTTCTGGCGATGGCGGCCGCCGCCCTGGCGGCGTGGGTGGCCCTACTCACCCTCACCCCGTTTTGGCGCGCGATAAACCCGCCGCTGCCCTTTGAGCGTGGCAGCGCGGAGGAGTCAAACGCCGCGGCGTCTGCGCTGGAGGCGCCCGGCGATTCGGCGGCTGCGATCAATCCGGCAACGGCCGCGGAGATGGAGCGCATGCAAGCGGCGATCGACGAGTTGCGTGCCCAGCTCGATCCCGAAGCCGGACCCGCGGAGCAGGCCCTCCATGAAGCCTCGCAGCATATGCGTCTGTCTGACGAGGGTCGCCGCCTCGGCCGCGAGCTTGGCAATCGCGAGTACGCCGCCGCCGCGGCGGAGCTCCGCCGCCTCGCCGCTGAGCTGTCGGAGTTAAGCGCGGCGCAGCGGGAAGAGCTGGGCGAGCGCTTCCGCGAATCAGCCACCGCCGCTGCCGCGGACCCGCGCCTGGCGGAGCCGATGCAGGATCTGGCGGATGCCCTGGAGAGCGGTCGCCTCAGCGACGCCCGCTCCAACTTTGAGGAGCTGGCCAGCATGCTCGAGGCCGTCGAGGAGTCGGCTGCCGGCAACGCGGCCATGCAGCAGGAGCTCTCGGCTCTGGAAGCCCAGCTGGCCGAGATGCTCGCCGATACTGGGGCGGGCGCCGGACAGTCCGGCGAATCCGCCGCGAACGGCCCCCCGATGCCGGGGCAGGGCGGCATGGCCGGCGACGGTAGCGCGGCATTGATGGACCAGCCTGCGGGGGAGGGCGGCGGCTTCGGCGGCTCCGCGGCCGAGGGCCAGGAAGTGCCCGCGAACATTGAGGGCCTGGCCGCCAATCAACGGCTGGACGCCGAAGGCCGCCTCGAAACCGTGCCCATCGACCCGACCGATGAGGGCCAGGAGACCGTCATGCGGCCCGTGCTCGAGTTGGGCACCGACGTGTCCCGCGAATTCGAGCCGTCGGCGGGCAGCCGGGGCACCGCGGTTGGTCGCCCCGATATGAGCCGCGCGCTACCGGCGGACCGGCAGAGTCTGCTCGACCGCTACTTCTCCACGCCCTAGGGTGCCAACATGACAACCATGACAACCGAACGCCGCGCCGAGCACCTCCGCGAGCTCGCGCACGACATCATGTCCGAGGTCTCGCAGGTGATCGTGGGCCAGACCGAGGTCATCCGCGACACCGTCACCGCCCTCATCGCCGGGCAAAACGTGCTGTTGGAAGGCGTGCCGGGACTTGGCAAGACGCAGCTGGTGCGGACCCTCAGCCAAGTGCTCGATCTCAGCTTCAGCCGCATCCAATTCACACCCGACCTCATGCCGGCCGATATCACCGGCACCAACGTCCTGGTCGAGCCTGCCGATGGCCGCCGCGGCTTTCGCTTCGAGCCCGGTCCGATCTTTGCCCATCTCGTGCTGGCCGATGAGATCAACCGCGCCACGCCCAAGACCCAGTCGGCCCTGCTGGAGGCGATGCAAGAGCGCCAGGTCAGCGTGGGCCGTGAGTCCCACGCGCTCGACCGGCCCTTCTTCGTCATGGCGACCCAGAACCCAATCGAGATGGAAGGCACCTATCCGCTGCCAGAGGCTCAAGTCGACCGGTTCATGTTCAAGCTCGTGGTGGACTATCCCTCGGGCGACGAGCTGGGCGAGATCATCGCGCGCACCACGGGCGCCCAGGTCCCCGACGTATCCAAGGTCGCCACGGGCCACGACCTGGTCGACATGGGCGAGTTTGCTCGGCGCGTGGCCATCGCGCCGCACGTCGAGTCCTATGTGGTCACGCTGGTCAAGGCCACGCACCCGTCCGACACCCGCGCCCATGCCATGACGCGCCAGTACGTGCGCTACGGCGCCTCGCCTCGCGCCGCCCAGGCCCTCGTGCTTGCCGGCAAGGTCTACGCGCTGCTCGACGGCCGCTACAACGTCAGCTTCGATGACATCCGGCGCGCGGTGAAGCCCGCCATGCGCCACCGCATTCTCTTGAACTTCGAAGCCGAGGCGCAGGGGGTTACCAGCGAAGGCGTGCTGGACCAGATTCTCATGACCACGCGCCCGGACGGCGGCTGAGACACCGTGGCCCGGCGGGCCGAACCGGCCTTCGCTCCGGAGGCCGGGCTGCGCGCCCAGCTCGAGCGGCTCGCCGTGGTCTCCACCCGGCCTCACGGCCATCTCCACACGGGCGGACGCCGCAGCCGTAAGTCGGGATCGTCCATCGATTTCGCCGACTACCGCTCCTACACGCCTGGCGACGATTTCCGGCAGATCGACTGGAACGTCTACGCCCGCAGCGACGAGCTATTCGTGAAGGTTCGCGAATCCGAGGAAACACTGGTCGTCCACCTGTTCCTGGATGCCAGCGCCTCCATGGCGACCGGCGGGCCGCCCAAGTTCGAAGTCGCGCGGCGTCTGGCCGCGGCGCTCGGCTGGGTGGCGCTCACCAGCCACGACTACCTGGCCGCGACCCTCATTGGCGGCGAGACCGAGCATCACTTCCCACCCCAGCAGGGCCGCGCGGCGGCGAACCGCTTCTATGACTTCCTCGATTCCTCGTCCCCCGACGGCCCCACCCGCCTGGCAGCGTCGGCGCGCGCTCATGCCGCCCGCGGCGGGCCGCACGGCGTGGCCGTCCTGATATCTGACTTGCTCGCCGACGACGCCACCCAAGCCATCGGCATGCTGGTTGAGCGAGGCCACGAGCTCGTCGTGATTCATGTGCTCGACGGGCAGAGCGTGCAGCCGGACTTTGCCGAAGACGTCGAGCTGGTCGACGTGGAAAGCGGCGCCAGCCTTGAGCTCTACGGCGACTCGGCGCTGCTGACGGCCTTTCGGGCCACCGTGGCGGAATGGGTCAACGACATGCAGGCCTTTTGCCACCGCCGACATGCGCGCTACATCCCCATCGAGTCGGACTGGCCGGTCGAGGACGTGCTCCTCCGGCGATTGCGGGCGCATCGCGTCCTGGCATGACCTGGGCCGCCCCGCTGGCATTTGGATGGCTGGCGCTCATGGCGCTGGTCGGGCTGTTCTATCTGTTGCGGCCCAAGCGACAGCGCATTGCCGTGGCGTCGTTGATTCTGTGGCACCGGACGCTCCAGCGTGAGCGCGATGAATCATGGCTCGACTGGCTCAAGCGCCACCTGCTGCTGATCCTCCAACTGCTCCTCGTCGCGGCCCTGGCCCTGGCGTTGGCACGGCCCGAGTGCACGAGCACGCGCTCCGTCGGACCACCGGTCGCCGTGGTGGTGGACGCGTCCATGTCCATGCAGATTGCCGACGTGGGCCGCTCCCGGATCGAAGCCGCGAAGGATCAGGCGATTGCGTTCGTGCGCGAGTTGCCCGCCGACGTTCGCGTGTCGGTGCTCAGCGCCGAAGGCGCGCCGCGGCCCCTGGTGACCCATAGCGCCAACCGGTTCGAGATCGAGGCCGCGATCGACGCGATTCGGCCAACTGCCGCCGAGGGCGCGATCCCGGCCACCCTGGACATTGCGCTGTCCCTGGCGCCGCCCGCTGCCGGCGGCATGGTCGCGCTGTTCAGCGACGGCGCATTCGAACTCCCGCCCGGCAGGGCCTACGACGACGTCACCGCATTCATCGTGGCGGGAGACGCGGCGAACGTTGCCCTGGAGCAGTTCGCCGTGCGACGAGAATTCGCAGCGGCGCAGGGCGTTCAAGGCTTGCTCGTGGTCCGCAACGATGGCAAGCGCGCGGCCGACGTCATGGTCCGCATCGAGGCGGCCGGCGTCGGCGTTGCCGAGCGCCAGCTCACGATCCAGCCCCGCGCGCGCGAGACCGTGCTCATCGACGCTCTTGGCGCGGCGCCTGGCTACACCGCCACCGTGGTGCGGGACGGCGACGGCCTGGCGCTCGACAACACCGCCTACGCGGAGCTGAGCGATCCGCGCAACCTCCGCGTCCTGGTTGTGGGCGATGAGACGGAGCCGATCGTCCGCGCGCTGCAAGCCTCGGCCCGCGTAACCGCCGCGGCCGGCACGCCCGCCGAGTTCGACACCGAGCGCCCCCACGACGTGTACGTGTTTCAGGGATGGCTGCCGGAGTCCCTTCCCAACGCCTCGGTGGTCTTGGTGCGTCCGCCGGATGCCGAGGCGCTCGGGATGCAAGAGCTTCCGGCCTTGGAGTCCGCGCCCCGCGTCGCCCGGGACAGCGTGCTTCTCAGGCACGTGGACCCGCTCGAAATCGCCTTGCCGCAGACGCGGCGCTATCAGGCGCCGGCGGAACTTGCCGTTGACCTGGACGTCGATGGCGGCGCCGTGCTCGCCCATGGCGTCATGGAGCGGCGGCGGCTGGTGCTCATCGGGCTCGACCTTCTAACCCCGAGCGCAACCATCGCTCCCTGGTACCCGGTGTTCTGGAGCAACGTCCTGCAGTGGTCCGATCCGTTCAATCCCCGTGGCGACGATCTGACCCTCACGCCCGACCGGCCGGCGCAATTGATTCCCCACCCGCAAGCCGACACGCTTGAGGTGGTGCACCCCAGCGGTGCTCGCACAGACTTCTTGGTCACCGCCCCCGCGGTGCTCGACGCCGGCGAGATTGGCACCTACGTCGTGCGGCAGTACCGCGACGGCCAGGTGCTGGCGCAGACACGCTTGGTGGTCGCGCCGCCCGAGGGAGAGGTTGGCGCCGGCCTATCGCAGCCGATGGCGGGCGCCGCGGCGCCCACCGCCGGCGCAACCGCGGGCGTGCCGGAATCCGTTGAGTTGTGGCCGATCTTTGCCGGGCTGGCGTTGTTCTTCCTGATCGCCGAGTGGTGGTGGTTCCACCGCGTTCGCGGGTTGCGGTAGCGCCATGACGCTCGATCGCATCTGGCTGCTCGCGTTCCTGGCGCTCATACCCCTCAGTATCTGGATGACGCACGCCAGCCGCGCCCGCCTCTCGCGGCGGCGCACAACCACTGCCGCGATCCTCCGCTCGCTCGCCATCGCGGCCATCGTGCTGGCCCTGGCCGGACCCGGGGGCGGCAGCGGACCGCCGGTCACCATTTTTGCGATTGACACCTCGGCCAGCGTGCCGCTGGCCGACCAGGCCCTTGCCATGAGGCAGGTTGAAGACTTCGCGCGGGCCTTCAGCTCCGACACCCCGGTCGGCGTCGTGCAATTCGCCGGCCGCGCCGCGGTGCTCGCCTCGCCCGACCGATTGGACGAGGCGCCGGCCCTCGCGGCAGCGGTGCCGACCGATGCGACCGACTTGGCGCAGGGCCTCTCGACGGCCTTGGCCCTCGTGCCCACGGATCGCGAGGGCCGGATTGTGCTGGTCACCGACGGCAACCCGACGGCCGGCAATCTCAACGCAGCGATCAATGCGGCCGTCGCCCGCGGCATCACCGTTTCCCCAATGCCGGTGGCCAGTGAAGCCGGCACGGATTTGGCGATCGAAGGCCTCGACGTGCCCCACGCCATGCGTCAGGGAGCCGCGGCCCAGGCACAGATCACTGTCGTTTCACGCCGACTGACAACCGCCCGGCTGCGGCTTTGGAGCGCGGACACGCTGCTCAGCGACGCGCCGGTGGAGCTTCGCCCCGGGCGTCAGACCTTCATCACGGACCTCACGGGCCTGCCTGACGGCTTCCACCGCCTACGGGCGGAGCTTCTCGAGGACGCCGACGTGCGGCGGGCTAACAACGTGGCCGAGGCCGCCACCTGGGTGCAACCCGCGGGATCGATTCTGCTCGTCGGCGACTCCGTGGCGCCATCGGTGACGGGCGTGCTCGCGGCGTCGGGACTGGAGATCACCCCGGTCCGCCCGGCGAATGTCGACACGGCGGCGCTCCGTGACTTCGACGCCGTCGTGATGGCCGACACCGCCGCCGAGTCGCTCAGCCCCAGCCAAATGGCCGCGCTGCGCGACTACGTGCGCGACGGTTATGGCCTCGTGATCGCGGGCGGTCCGCAGAGTTTCGCGGCCGGCGGCTATGAGGGCACGCCGCTCGACGAAGTGCTTCCCGTGTGGTCGAACCCGACCGAGGCCCGGCCCGATCCGCGCCTGGCCATCGTGCTCCTGATCGATCGGTCGTCGAGCATGTCGCGGGAGACGCCCGATGACAAAGTGAAGATCGACCTGGCCATCGAGGCGGCCGTCGAGGCGGTGGAGCTGCTCGACGAAGGCGACATCATCGGCGTGATTGCCTTCGACGAAAACTCGCAATGGATCGTCCCGCCCCGCGCCATGGAAAGCGTCGCCGACGTCTCAGGCGTGATCGATGCCATCCAGCGAATCCAGATCGGCAACTTGACCGACCTTTTCGGCGCCATGTATTCCGCCCGCGAGCGACTGCAACGGGTCGATGCCTCCGTCAAGCACGTGATCCTGCTGACGGACGGAAAGGCGCACCGCGGCGACTTCGACGCGATGACCCGCTCGATGCGTCGGCGCGATATCACCGTCTCGTCCATCGCCATCGGGGCGGACGCGGACAAGGAGTTGCTGTCCGACGTGGCGCGCCTCGGCAATGGCCGCTTCTACTTTGCCGCCACGGCAGGCGATCTGCCGCGGGTGCTCACCCAAGAGACCCAACTGGCGGGAGAATTCGCAATCGTCGAGCGCGAGTTTCAGCCGCGACTCCAGACCCCCAGCCCGGTGTTCGCCGGCGAGCTTCAGGGCCAGGCGCTTCCCAGCCTGACCGGATACGTGCGCACGCGGGCAAAGCCCACCGCCGAGGTCGTGCTGGCCTCCGACAGCAACGATCCCATCTTGGCGCAATGGCAATTCGGCCGCGGTCGAGCCGTGGCCTGGACATCGGACCTTGGCGGTGACTGGGCCGCGGATTGGTCCCAATGGCCCATGTTTGCCGCCTATCTGCGCCAGGTCGTGGACTGGGTGATGCCGCCTCCGGACGGGGCGCTCGCACAAGGTCTGTATCCGGCCGTCGAGGCCTCAGCCGAGCGCACCACGATCACCGTCGACTCGCTTGAGGCGGACGGCAGCTTCCGGAACGGGCTCGACACGAGCGTGCGGCTGGTCTCACCGGAGGGTCAGGTGCTGGAGTTCACCGCCGAACAATCCGCGCCCGGGCGCTACACGCTCGACATTGCGAGCCCTCCGCCCGGCGTGTACGAGGTCCAGATCGAGCAACGGGCGGCCGGGGACGCTTGTGGTGAGCAGCCAGACGGCGCTTGTGGTGCCGGCGCGCGCGGAATTCCGCAGCATCGAGCCGGATATGGCCACGCTGCGCCGCATCGCGGCGGCCACCGGAGGCGCCCTGGTTGAGTCGCCGACCGAGCTTGCTCGCACCGCCCTTGGCGCCACGCCGGGCGGTCAGCATCTCGGATGGCCGCTGTTTCTCACCGTCGGCTTGCTGTGCGCCGTCGCCGACGTCGGCGTGCGGCGCGTTCGCGGCACCCCGCGTGAGGTCTGGGAACAGCTTCGGGAGCGTGTAGAATCGCTGCGTACGGCGCTTCGATCGCTGCGCCGCCTGCCGCGCTTCCGACAGCGCCCCTAGCATCGTCCCAGACCTGTGAATAATCCCATCGGGCGCCTCGCGCAATCATTTCAGCGGGCCGGGTTCGCCTTGTATCTGGTCGGCGGCCCGGTGCGCGACCGCATTCTCGGGCGCGAGTCCACCGACCTGGACTTCACCACCGACGCGCGGCCGCCCGAGATCAAGGTGCTGCTGCGCCGCGCCGGCGCCGACCACATCTATGCCATCGGCGAGCGCTTCGGCACGATCGGCGCCATGTTCGGCGGCACGCCGGTCGAGGTCACCACCTATCGGTCGGAAACCTACGAACCCGGCTCGCGCAAGCCAAGCGTGACCTTCGGCCGCTCGCTCGAGGGCGATCTTTCCCGCCGGGACTTCACCGTGAACGCCATCACGCAGGACATCGCCACGGGCCATATCATCGACCCACTAGGCGGGCTTGGCGACATCGTCCGCGGTGTGATTCGGGCCGTGGGCACGCCGGACGATCGCTTCCGCGAAGACCCGCTGCGCGTGCTGCGCGCCGTGCGCTTTGCCGCCCAGCTCGACTTCACCATCGATCGCGACACGGCCGCCGCCATGCGCCGGCAGGCCACGGGCCTCGGAACCATCAGCGCCGAGCGGATCGGCGCCGAGATGCACCTCATCATGGCCTCGGACCGTCCCCACCGCGCCATCCCCACCTTGTTGGAGCTTGGGCTGCTGGGCTTTGTCATTCCCGAGCTCATCGCCATGCAGTCAACCGTTCAGGACGAGCGCCACGAGCACAAGGACGTCTTCGCCCACACGATGCGCGTCCTCGCCGGGACGCCCAACCGGCTGGAATTGCGCTGGGGCGCCCTGCTACACGACGTGGGCAAGCCCGCCACCAAATCCGTCCGGCGCGGACGCGTGCATTTCTACGGCCACGCCGAGGTGGGGGCCCGCATGGCGCGCGCCATCCTGGAGCGGCTGCGGGCTGACAACCGGCTGACCGACCGCGTCTCGCACATCGTGGTGCTGCACATGCGCGCCAACGGCTACGAGCCATCGTGGACCGACGGGGCCGTGCGGCGCTACATCCGCGAAGCCGGCGAGGACCTTGACAACCTGATCGCCCTTTCCCGCGCCGACATCACCAGCTATCGACCGCGGCGCGTCGAGACGGGGCTTGCCCGCGTCGCCGAGCTGCGGGCGCGCTGCGACAGCTTGATGGCCGAACAGGACGTCACCGCCCTCGACAGCCCCCTGGACGGCCATGCCCTCATGGAGCTATTCCAGCGTCCGCCGGGCCCGTGGATCAAGCCCATCAAGCAGCACTTGCTCAATCTGGTGCTCGACGGCGAGCTGGCCCCCGACGACACGGAGGGGGCAACCGCGATTGCGCGCGAGATGGTCGAGCGTGAAGCGGGCGTGGCCGCCGCGTCGGCCCAGGCGTAGCCACGTGGAGCCAAACGCCGACCCGCACACCGCCGACCGCTGGGAACGACTGCGGGCCTGGCTCCAGCGCAAAGTCGAACAGATGGCGGCGGGCGATTTCGAACGCCTTCCGCCGCAGTTCAGCGATGACGACGGCCGTCGGGCCAGCGAGGCCTATGAGACGGTGCTGCTGGCGATGGAGGTCATCGAAGGTCGGCGCGGGCGCGGCGCGGCCACGCCGCAATCTGACGCCAACGACGCGACGTAGTCGGGGCCGCGCCGCCAGACCCGGTGGCCCAGGCTGCCCGGTGGCCCAGGCTGCGTGCAGCCTGGGATAGTCGCAATCCAGACTCCTCGGGCGACTTCGGCAACGCGCTAGCATGAGCAGTCTCGCCCACGACCCCAGCGCTATGTCTCACGACCTCGACGCCACTGACGTCCTCATCATCGGCGCCGGCGCGTCCGGGGCGGCCGTCGCCTGGTCGCTCGCCCGAGCCGGCATCGGGGTCACCTGTCTCGAGCAGGGCGGATGGCTGGATCGCACCGACTATCCGCACGAGCTGCCGGACTGGGAGGTGCATCGGCAAACCGACTTCGCCAACGATCCCAACGTGCGTGGGCGGCCCGAGGACTATCCGCTCAACAATGCCGACACGCCCATCACCCCGCTCATGTTCAACGCCGTGGGCGGCAGCACCATCCACTGGGCGGGCCATTTCCCGCGATTCCGACCCTCCGACTTCCGCGTGCGCACACTCGACGGCGTCGCCGACGATTGGCCCATTGCCTACGAGGACTTGGAACCCTTCTACGAGGAGAACGACCTCAACGTCGGCGTCGCCGGGCTCAACGGCGATCCCGCCAATCCCCCGCGCGGCCCGCGGCCGCTTCCGCCGGTGGCACTCGATCAGGCCGCGGATGTTTTCATCCAGGGGCTCGAAAAGCTCGGCTGGCATTGGTGGCCGGCCGACGGCGCCCTGCTCACGGCCCCGTACGGCGAGGGCCGTCACGTCTGCAACCGTTGCGGCCCGTGCGACCTGGGGTGCCCCAATGGCGCCATGTCGAGCGCCCACGTCACCTACTGGCCCAAGGCCCTGGCGCACGGCGCCCGCCTCGTCACGCACGCCCGTGTGCGCGAGATCACGGTTGATGCCCGTGGCCGCGCGTCCGGCGCCGTGTACTACGACCAGGACGGCGTGGCGCGTCATCAGGCCGCGCGCGCGGTGGTCATGGCGTGCAACGGCGTCGGCACCCCGCGCCTCCTCCTTAGCTCCGCCTCGGCGCTATTTCCCGATGGACTGGCCAACGCCAGCGGCTATGTTGGCCGCAACCTCATGTTTCATCCGATTGGATTTGTTAGCGGCGAGTTCGAGGAGCATCTCGAGGGCTACCAGGGTCCGCTCGGCGTGCTCCTCCACTGTCAGGAATTCTATGAATCCGATCCGTCGCGAGGCTTCGTTCGTGGATGTCAGATGCAGTTGCATCACGACTTTGGCCCGCTCACGACAGCGCTCGGAGGGTTCACGGCGCACCGCGTGCCTTGGGGCGCCGATCACCATCGCGTGATGCGCAAGCGGCTCGGTCGCACGCTGTCGATCACCGCCATGACCGAAGACCTGCCGGAGCTTCACAACCGGGTCACGCTTGACGAATCCCTCACCGACAGCCATGGCATCCCGGCGCCGAAGATCAGCTACACGATCGGCGAAAACACGCAGCGCGCGATCGACTTCGTCGTTGGGCGGGCGCGTGAAATCCTCGAAACCTGCGGCGCGCATGAGGTCCGGGAATTGCCCGGTGTGCGCGAGTCGGGCTGGCACCTCATGGGAACGGCTCGCATGGGCGACGATCCGGAAACCTCGGTGGTAGACCGCTGGGGCCGCGCCCACGACGTGCCGAATCTATTCGTGGTCGATGCCAGCCTCTTCGTCACCGGAGCGCCGGTCAACCCCACCAGCACCATTCAGGCCTTGGCCTTGCGCACGGCGAGATGGATCGGCGCCCATCACCGCGAGATCGCGATATGAGCGCCGAGCCGCGGTTCCTCACCGCCGACCAGTTGCGGCTCGCGGCAGCGGTGCTCGACGTGATCATTCCGCCCGATGGCGAGCAGCCCGGAGCCGGCGAGTTCGGCGGCGCCCACCGCCTCGACGCCGTTCTAGCCGATAACCCGGAGATCCGCCGGCCCGTCCGTGACGCGTTGCAGGCCATCGATATCGCCGCCGGTTCATGCGGGTTTCTTGCACTTGAGCCTGCGGCCCGGCCCGAAGTCTTGCGAGCGGTTGAGATATCCCAACCTGACGCCTTTACTACCTTGGTCACGCAGACCTACAACGTCTACTACACGAGTCCCAAGGTGCGTCGTGCCATAGGCTTCACACCCGTGAATCCACAGCCAGAGGGATTCACGCAAGCTCGACCATTCGACGCCGAGCTGCTCGATGGTGTGCGCAAACGCAACCGGACCTGGCGCCGCGTCTAGCTGCGGCGGCCAATGGCCACCGACTTTGGCTTAGGCCTTTTGAACGCCTAGGTCGCCCGCCCGCATTTCAAACTTCACCTTGAAGCCCGACTGTGCGGCAGCCGACAGGATCCGGCCGCGAATCGTGGGCTGGCGCTTCTTCTCTTGCTCCGTAAGGCCGATGACTACCCACTCGCCACGCGCCGTCTTATCCAGACGGTCGACGATCTCGCGAATCTCAGGGCTGATGCGCCGTGAGCGCTGTGGCCGCTGCTGCCAGTCGCCGGAAGATACCACCTCTTTGAGCTTCATTCGATTCTCCACTCCTACAGAACAATCCACGTTGGACGTGACAATCATGGCACATATTTCTCATCTAACGCAAGATTCCGGTTCAGAGTCGAATCTATCCGAGACGTAATCGCGGTAGTAGCAGACAGATCGTCGTGAATCCCGCGCACATTAGCTTGCTGTGATCGGGCGATTGGCAAAGCGAAGTGCTGCGGGGTGATCTAGTCGTGGATCCATTCCCACGAGAGTGTGTCTTGACGAAAGACTGGTCCATCCCGGCACACGCGCTTCACACCATGTGTTGTTCGGACCACGCACGAATAGCACACGCCCATGGCGCAGCCCATGCGCGCCTCAAGTGATGCGAAGACGGGTCGTTTGCCCCGACGTTCTCCCAGGCTGGCGCTGAGATGCGACATTGCTTCGAGCATTGGTGTGGGTCCGCACACATACACTTGCTGCGACCAGTCCCACCAGTCGGGGACCAGGTCGGTAATCACGCCGGCGTGGCCCTCCGAGCCGTCGTCGGTCGCGGTGAGATAGGTCGCCGACTCGGGGATCCAGCCCCTGGGGGTTAGGCCCGCCGCATCCCGCGCACCGCACAGAACGGTGGACTCGACGCCGTCGGCCGCGGCGCCGTCGGCCATCACCAGCAACGGCGCTAGGCCGATTCCCCCGCCGACGAATAGCGCCCGCTTGGCATCTGGCTGCCACTCGAACCAGGTGCCCAGCGGGCCGAGCAAGTCGATCTCCGTTCCCGGGTCCTGCCGCACGAGCCAGTCGGTGCCGCGACCCACGACGTCGATCAGAAACGCCATGCGACCCTGCTCGGGCTCCACGCGGCTGAAGCTCAGCGGGCGCCGCAGCATCGGGTCGTAGCTCCCAGGGTCGCCGCACAGCGCGTGGGCAAACTGTCCGGCGCGCGCCGTCGCCGCGATGCCCGGCGACTCGTAACTGCACCACCACAGACGCTCGGTGATCCGCTCGTTGCGGATGACTCGCGCGGTCTCCTGCAGGGCTTTCACGCGGACGCGGGCGATGCGCCGCGGTATTCGTCGATCGTGCGCACGTCGTAGGCGCCGCGCGTCGTGCCCAGCGCGTCCAGCAGCGTGCGCACCGTCTCCAGCGTCGTGAGGCAGGGCGTGCGCGTCTCCGCCGCCGCGCGCCGCAGGTAATGGCCGTCTTGCAGCGCCTGGCGGCGGCCCGTAAGCGTATTCACGACCAGCACGCTGCTGCCCGAGCGAATGAACTGCTCCACGTTTGGCGTGCCGGCCCGCATTTTGGCCACCGTTCGAGCGCGGAACCCAAGGTCACGAATGAAGCGTGCCGTGCCTTCCGTGGCGGCGAGCCCATATCCCAGCGCATCCAAGCGTCGAATGATGTCTTCCGCCGCGGGCTTGTCGCGGTCGGCGATCGAAAGCAGCACGTCGCCCTCGGGCGGCAGGGCGTTGCCGGCCGCGATCATTGCTTTGAGCAGGGCCGGCGGAAACGCGCGATCGACGCCCATCACTTCGCCGGTGCTCTTCATCTCCGGCCCCAGATACGTGTCCACACCCGAAAGCTTGGCCATCGAGAATACGGGCGCCTTGACCGCGACCAAGGGGGGAACCGGCGCCAGGCCCGGCGCCCAGCCCAGCTCGGCCAGCGACGTTCCGAATAGCGTCTGCATCGCCAAGCGCACCATGGGAATACCGGTCGCCTTGCTCAAGAACGGCACTGTGCGGCTGGAACGCGGGTTGACTTCCAGCACGTAGACGTCGCCGTCGTACTCCACGTACTGCACGTTCACGAGCCCGCGCGCGCCCAGACCCGCGCAAATCTGCTGCGTGGCCTCCAGAATTGCCTGCTGCGTCGCCTCTGACGCCGTGACCGGCGGGTACACCGCAAAGCTGTCGCCGGAGTGGACCCCGGCCCGCTCGATGTGCTCCATGATTCCGGGAATCAGTGTGTGCGTGCCGTCGCAGATCGCGTCGACTTCCAGCTCACGACCTTCGAGATATTTGTCGATCAGCACGGGGCGCTCGGGCGAAGGCTGTGTGACCTCGCGGACATAGCGCTCGAGCTCCTGCCGGTCGTCCACGATCTCCATCGCCCGTCCGCCCAAGACGTATGACGGGCGTACGAGCACGGGGTATTCCAGCTGCTCCGCCACGGTCACGGCATCCTGCATGCGGGTCACCGTGGCCCCAGGCGGGCGCAGCAGCCCAAGCCGCTCGAGAAACCGGTCGAACTTGGCCCGATCCTCCGCCTCGTCGATGCTTCCCGGGCCGCCGCCCGCGATCTCGTGGCCCAGTGAGTAGAGCGGCTCGGCCAGGTTGATCGCCGTCTGGCCGCCAAACTGCGCAATGGCGGGAGGCATCCCGGCGTGCCGCCCCTCGTTCGCGAGGACGTCGGCCACGCTTTCGACGTCCAGCGCCTCGAAATACAGCCGCGTTGACGAGTCGAAGTCGGTGCTCACGGTCTCCGGGTTCGAGTTGATCATCACGCTGGCGCGTCCCGCCGCCTGCAAGGCCCACGCTGCGTGGACGGAGCAGTAGTCGAACTCGATGCCCTGACCGATGCGAATCGGTCCGCTGCCGATCACTACCGCCGGCGAGTCGGCCCCCGGCTGCGCCTCGTTCTCGTGCTCGTAGGTGCTCCAGTAGTACGGCGTGACGGCATCGAACTCGGCCGCGCACGTATCCACCATTTTGTAGACCGGGGTGATCCCGTAGGCCTCGCGCCGCTCCCGCACCCGCTGCGGCAAGTCGTCGGCCAGCGCCGCGATCATCTCGTCGGAGAAGCCCATCCGCTTGGCGTCCCACAGCAGATCGGCGGTCAGCGGCTCGTCGAGCAAGCGTTGCTCCATCGCGTAGATGCCGGCGAGCTTCTCGATGAAGAAAATGTCAATGCGCGAGCGCCGCGCGATCTCTTCCGGTTCCGCGCCGCGCCGCAAAGCCGCCATGATGGCCCACAGCCGCTCGTCGTGCGCGTGGTCGATGCGCCACCAGATGGCCTGGACGTCGGTGGCCCACGCCGGGTCCTCCCACAGCAACGTGCGGCCGCCGATCTCTAGGCTGCGAACGGCCTTGTTGAGACAGGCCTCGATCGTCCGCTCGATCGCCATCACCTCGCCCGTCGCCTTCATCTGGGTGCCTAGACGACGATCGGCGTGCGCGAACTTGTCGAACGGCCAGCGCGGAATCTTCGTCACCACGTAGTCAAGCGCGGGCTCGAACGCGGCGCAGGTCCGTTGGGTGATGGGGTTGGGCAGCTCATCGAGCCGGCGGCCCAGGGCGATCTTGGCGGCGATGCGCGCAATCGGGTAACCCGTTGCCTTGGAGGCCAGCGCCGACGACCGGCTCACACGCGGGTTCACCTCGATCACCGCATACGCGAAGGACGCTGGGTCCAACGCAAACTGCACGTTGCACCCGCCCTCGACTCGCAGCGCGCGAATGATGCGCAGCGCCGCCGACCGGAGCATCTGGTACTCCTTGTCGCTGAGGGTTTGGCTGGGCGCGAACACAATCGAGTCGCCCGTGTGCACGCCCATCGGGTCAAAGTTCTCCATGTTGCACACGGTGATGCAGTTGTTCGCGCCGTCGCGCATCACCTCGTACTCGATCTCCTTCCAGCCGGCCAGCGAGCGCTCCACGAGGACTTGCCCGATCGGGCTCGCCTGCAGCCCGGCGTTCACCACCGCCTCGAACTCGTCCTCATGCCGCGCGAATCCGCCCCCCGTGCCACCCAGCGTGTAGGCCGGGCGCACCACGAGCGGAAAGCCGCACGAACGCGCAAAATCCCAGGCTTCAGGCAGCGAAGTCACCGTGCGGCTGTCGGGCACGGGTTCGCCGATGCGCTGCATCAACGTGCGAAATCGCTCCCGGTCTTCCGCGTCCTGAATTCCCTCGAGCGGGGTGCCCAGGATCCGCACGCCCCCAGCCTCCAAAATGCCGGCCTCGGCAAGCTCCACGGCCATGTTGAGGCCGGTTTGTCCGCCCATGGACGCCAGCAGCCCCTGCGGCCGCTCCCGCTCGATGACGCGCGCCAGCACGTCGCGGGTGAGCGGCTCGATATACACCCGATCGGCGATGCCCTCGTCCGTCATGATCGTGGCGGGATTGGAGTTGACCAGAATCGAGCGCACGCCCTCTTCACGCAGCGCCTTGCAGGCTTGCGTGCCGGCGTAGTCGAATTCCGCCGCCTGCCCGATCACGATCGGCCCCGAGCCGATCACCAGCACGCTGTCGAGGTCAGCCACTAGTGGGTCTCCGAGCCGTCACTGGCGTCAAGCTGCGTGACCGCCCACGCCTTCGATCGCGTCCAGGAACCGGTCGAAGAGGTACTGGTTGTCCTGGGGTCCCGGACTGGCCTCGGGGTGGTATTGAATGGAAAAGACGGGGAGGCGTTCGTGGCTCAAGCCTTCGACCGAGCCGTCGTTCAAGTTGACGTGACTCACCGTGAATCCGCTCTCGGCTGGAATTGAGTCCGCATCCACCTGAAAGCCGTGATTCTGCGAGGTGATATGCACCCGCCCATCCGTGAGGTCCTGCACCGGGTGGTTGGCCCCCCGATGGCCGAATGGCAAGCGGCTCGTGGTGGCGCCGATGGCCAGCCCCAGCACTTGATGCCCCAGGCAAATGCCCATGAGCGGATACCGGCCGATCATTGCCCGCACGGTTTCGACGGCCCGGTCGGCCTGGGTGGGATCGCCGGGTCCGTTGCCCACGACCACCCCATCGGGCTGCAGCGCGTCGATGTCGCTCGGGGTGGAGCCGTAGGGCAGCACGTGCACCTGAGCGCCCCGTTGCGCGAGCGAGCGCACGATGTTGGTCTTCACGCCAATGTCCAGCAGCGCGATCCGCGGCTCCCGGTCGCGCCGCCGCGGCTCCGGCCACGGCGCCCACGGCGCGCTGGTGGCAGTGAACGGCTCGGGGACGGTCACTTCGGCGACAAACGGCTGGTCGTCATAGGGCGGCAGGCGCCGCGCCCGCTCAACCTCGCCCTCGGCCCAGGCTGATGCGCCCGGATGCGTCCCCCGCAGCCAGTGGAAGGTCGTGGCGCCGCGGGCCACGTCGCGGGGCGCGCGAACCAGCCGGCTGGGCGCCGGCCCAGTGCGGCGGATCACTCGCACCAGCGCTCGCGTGTCAACGCCCATGAGCCCCGCAATGCCGTGCTCCTCGAGAAAATCGCCCAGTCCGCCCGAGGCGCGCCAGTTGCTGGACGTCGGCGCCAGCTCGCGCACGACGAGGCCCGCGAGCCATGGACGGCGCGACTCGACGTCATCGGCGTTCACGCCGTAGTTGTTGATCAGCGGATACGTCAGCGTCACGATCTGCCCGCGATAGGACGCGTCGGTCGTGATTTCCTGATAGCCCGTCATGCTGGTGTTGAAAACCACCTCGCCCTCGGCCGGCTCGCTGCTGCCGAAGCCGTAGCCGAAGAACACCTCGCCCGTGGCCAGCGCCAACGCGGCCGGCTCAGCCCGCATGTATCAGCTCTGGAGCAGACGCCGCACGGTCGTAGACCACCGATCCGCCCACGATCGTCTGCTGCACCACTCCCAGCATGGGGAGGCCCGCCAGCGGTGTGTTGCGCCCCTTCGAGCGGAACGTGCTGGGGTCGATGACCGTTTCCTCGTCGGGATCGAAGATCACCACGTCGGCGTCGGCGCCGGGCGTGAGCGTTCCGTGGGGCAGGCCGTATACCTGGGCGGGCGCGCTCGTCAGCATGCGAATGGCGAACGCCAGGTCCAGTTGATCGGCGTGCACCAGGCTCAGCACGCTCTGCAGCGCCGTTTCGAACGCGCTGAAGCCGACCGCCGCGTCGGCGTATTCGATGTCCTTCTCGTACACCGCGTGCGGTGCGTGGTCGGTGGCGATGCAGTCGATGGTGCCGTCGCGCAGCGCCTCGAGCAGGCGCTCGGTGTCGGCCTGCTCGCGGAGCGGCGGCGCGACCTTGGTATTGCCGTCGTATGGCGGCATGGTGGCGCTCACCGGATCATCCCGGCCGGCCACGAGGTCGCAGGTCAACGTCAGGTGATGCGGCGTGACTTCCGCGGTCACGTTGGCCCCGCGCGACTTTGCCTGCCGAATCAGGTCCACGGAACCGCCCGAGGTCACGTGCAGGCAGTGATACCGCCCGCCGGTCAGCTCCGCCAGCAGCAAGTCGCGCCCGAGCATGATCTCCTCGGCCTGCCGCGGCGTGCCCGGCAGTCCGAGCCGGGCGCTCACCACGCCCTCGTGCATCGTGGTGCCAAGCGTCAAGGCCGGATCCTCGCAGTGATTGGCGATGGGAAGCCCCAGCGGACGCGCATATTCCAAGGCGTGCCGCATCAACGCCGTGTCGGCCAGCGGCCGGCCGTCATCGGTGAAGCCGACCACGCCAGCCTCGGCCAGGTCCACCATTTCAACCAGTTGACGGCCCTTCTGGCCGCAGGTGATCGCCGCCAATGGCCGCACGCGCACCGCGGCATGCCGCTCGATTTGCTCCTGCAATCCCTCGACGACGCTCCGCGAGTCGAGCACTGGGTCGGTATTGGGCATGGCGCACACCGTGGTGAAGCCGCCGGCCGCCGCCGCGGCGGTGCCGCTGGCGATGTCCTCTTTGTACTCGAACCCCGGCGTCCTCAAATGCGCGTGCACGTCCACGAATCCGGGCGCGACCACATGGCCCGTGGCGTCGATCACGCGCGGCGCTCCCAGCGGCAGCTGGGCGCCGACCTCGCCGACGCTCACGAGCCGGCCATCGTCGATCAGCATGTCGCCGACCCGGTCGACATCGTTCGCCGGATCGATAATCCGGCCGCCGCGAATGACCAGCGGTGTGTTCTCAGCCATCCAGGGCCTCGCTCAGGTACCGGCGCAGGGCCTCCTTGGCAACGTCGAGAATCGGCTCGCCGTGCCCCACGGCCAGCGAAGTGAATGGCAGCTCCAGCAGGCCGCGGAGCGCGTGTGGCGGTCGCGCTCGCGGGTGTGCCCCGACCTGTCCCTCGTTATGCGTCCAATAGCTCGTGGTCCCGAGCGCGTCGCCGACGATGAGCACGCCGCGATTCTCGGGCCACAGCAGCGCGTGCTCGCCATCGGTGATCGCGCCCAGCGCGATCGCCTGCAGCCCCGCGGGAAGCTCCGTGTCGGCGCCGTACACGTGATCGGGAGCACCCGACTCCAGTTCAGCAAGGTCGCCTTCGGGCGCCCACAGCTTGGCGCCAAACCGTCCGCGCACGATGGCCGCGGCCCGCTCGTGATAGTGGTTGGTGATCAGAATGTGACTCACCCCAAAGCGCTCGATGGCGCCGATGCCGCGCGGCGGGTAGTCGCTGGGATCGATCACCACGCACCCGGACGGCTGCTCGATGGCGTAGGACTCCAGCGAATACCGCTGCCAACCCACCGACCATTGCGTCAGGCCCGGCAGAATCTCGCGCGGTCCCGACCCGGCGTAACCGCTCATCGTCGTCCCTCCCCGGTGAGCAAGAGGTAGAGCACCGCCATGCGCACCGCCACGCCGTTGGCCACCTGTTCTTCGATCGCGGACTGCTCGCTGTACGCCACCGCCGGCGAGATTTCCACGCCCTGATTCATCGGTCCCGGATGCATCACCAGCGCATGGCGCTGGGCATGCTGCAGCCGCGCGGGTGTGATCGACCACCGACGGGCATATTCCCGCAGATCGGGGAGCAGACCGGCCTGCATGCGCTCGCGCTGCACGCGCAGGGCCATGACGACGTCGGCGCCCTGGATGGCGCGGTCAAGGTCATGCTCGATGCGCACCTCGCCGGTGCCGTTGGTGAGGGCCGCCATGGTGTCTGGCAGCAGGGACGGCGGTCCGCTCAAGACCACCTGGGCCCCCATGCGCGCGAACGCCCAGATGCCGGATCGCGCCACCCGGCTGTGCAGGATGTCTCCCACGATGACGATCTTGCGGCCTTCCACGTCGCCCAGCCGGCGCCGCACGGTGTAGAGATCCAGCAGCGCCTGCGTCGGGTGACCGCGGGTGCCGTCGCCGGCGTTGATCACGCCGCAGTCAAGGTGCCGCGAGGCCAGCTCGGGGGCGCCCGCACGTGAGTGGCGCACCACCACAATGTCCGCGCCAAGCGCCTGAATGGTCTGGAACGTGTCGATCAGCGACTCGCCCTTCTCCACGCTGCTGCCCGAAGCCGCGATGTTGACCACGTCCGCGCTCAGGTTCTTGCCCGCCAGCTCGAACGACACTCGGGTTCGGGTGCTGGGCTCGTAGAACACGTTGGCAATCGTGGTGCCGCGCAGGGTTGGCACCCGGCGGATGGGCCGCTCCAGCACCGCGTGCATGCGCTCGGCGGTGTCCAAGACTTCCGCGAACTCGTCGCGCGTGAAGTCGCTCACGTCCAACAGGTGCTTACGCTGCAGTGGTGGCCTCCTGCGCACCGCGCGACACGCGCTCGATATGCACCGCATCCTCGCCGTCGAGTTCCTGCAGTCGCACGGTCACCCGCTCGTCATCCGCGGTCGGGAGATTCTTGCCGACGAAGTCGGCGCGAACCGGCAGTTCGCGATGGCCGCGGTCGACGATGACGGCAAATTGAATCGTGCGCGGCCGGCCGAAGTCGTTCAGTGCATCCAGCGCCGCCCGCAGCGTGCGGCCGGTGTAAAGCACGTCGTCCACCAAGACCACGTGGCGATCGGTCACGTCGACCGGAATGTGGCTGGGACGCACCGGCGGACCGATTGACCGGCGGTCCAGATCGTCGCGATGCATCGTGGGATCCACGGCGCCGGTCGGCACCTGAAGGCCCTCGATCTCTTCGATCAGACCGGCCAGGCGCTCCGCAAGCACGGGGCCCGGCCGTGGGATGCCAACGAGGACGAGTGACGCCGCGCCGCGATTGCGTTCGATGATCTCGTGGGCAATGCGGGACATCGCGCGGCCCATGTCGGCCGCGGACACCACCAGGCGGCGCTGCGCCGCTGCCACGAAAACCTCCCTACGTCTTCGTCCCCCGGCCCGCGTTCGCGAGGCACAAAAAAAGGGCCGCGAAGGCCCTCTGTCCGCGCTCGACGCTCACGACGCCGACGGATTGCCGCTTTCCGTCTCGCTGGAACGGATTAAAGGGCCCTGAAGTATAGCCTCTCCGGCCCGCGCTCCCCACCCGAATCGGCGCTCGACGACGTGCCGCACTTGTGGCGAGCGCCCCAAGGTGTCATTTCGAGCGGAGCGAGAAATCTAGGACGTTCGACCGCAGGCGCCGAGAGTGAGACACCGCCGGCCCGGTGGCCCAGGCTGCGTGCAGCCTGGGAATGCCCTCCTGCCGCACGCCGATGACCGGGAGCAATCCGGCCGGGGTGGATCGCCGCGAAGCCCCGCGCGGATCAGCCCGAGAAGCTGAACGCCGGATCGCGCGTCGCCACGGCCGTTCGATGCTGGCCCGTGCCGACCAGCGCCACGGGAATGCCCGTCACCTCTTCAATGGTGCGGACGTAGCGTTGCGCGTTCGGCGGCAGCGCGTCGTAGTCGCGCACGCCGGCCGTCGAGGACAGCCATCCGGGCACGTTTCGATAGATTGGCCGCGCGCGGGCCAGTACGTGCGTGTCCGGCGCCAGGTCGACGCGCCGGCCATCGACCATGTAGCCCTCGCAGACGCGCAGTTGCTCGAATCCGTCCAGCGCGTCGATCTTCGTCAGCGCCAGGGCATCGACCCCGCTCAGAGCGCCCACCGTGCGCACCGGCACCGCGTCAAACCAGCCGCAGCGCCGCGGTCGGCCCGTCGAGGCGCCGTATTCCCCGGCGCCGACGTTACGCAGGCGGTTGCCGGTGCTGTCGGTGAGCTCCGTGGGAAACGGACCCTCGCCGACCGACGATGTAAATGCCTTGGCGATGCCCAGCACCTGGTCGAGCGCCTTGGGCGGAATCCCGGCGCCGATGCAGGCGCCCGCGGCTGACGGGCTCGACGATGTCACGTAGGGATAGTGACCCCAATCCAGGTCGCGCATCACGCCCAACTGGCCTTCGAGCACGATGTTGCGCTGTTCGCGCAGCGCCTCGGATACCAGCGGCAGCGAGTCGACGACGTGGGGTCGCAGCGCTTCGCCCCAGGCCAGGGCCTTATCGATGAGGGCGCTGGGGTCAAGGGGGTCCAGCCCGTAGGCCTCGGTCAGCAGCCGGTTCTTGGGCTCGAGGATGCTCGGAATCCACGCCGACAAATAGTCGGCGTCCAGCAGGTCGCCGACCCGCACGCCGGATCGAGCGGCCTTATCGGCATAGGCCGGCCCGATGCCGCGTAGCGTCGTGCCTTGAACCAACTCGCCGCGCTGCTGCTCCTCGGCGGCGTCGAGCGCGAGGTGGTAGGGCATCACCACGTGGGCGCGCTCGGCGATCTTGAACGTGTCGAAGGAGATGCCGGTGGCTTCGCCAACTTCCTGCATCTCGTCAATCAGCGCCGGCGGGTTCACGACGGTGCCCGGCCCGAGCAGGTTCACCGTGCCCGCGTGGAAGATGCCGGCCGGCAAAAGGTGCAGCGCGTACGTGCCGTAGTCGTTGACGATGGTGTGACCGGCGTTGTTGCCGCCCTGGAACCGGATCACCAGGTCGGCGCCCTCCGCCAGGTGGTCCACGATCTTGCCCTTGCCTTCATCGCCCCATTGCGCGCCGATCACTGCCATGGTGCTCATCGGGTGTCCTCTCGCGGGCGGAGCGCGCATTGCCACGCGCGCCGGGTCCTGCAGTGCATGGTCGTCTTAGCGGGGTCGGGCGGCGGCGACCCTCAGCCGGTCACCTCGGGCACCGTTTCGGACACGGGATGCCGCCCCTCGACGTGCCGCACCGCCGCTTCCAAGAATCCCCAGAACAACGGATGCGGACGCGTCGGCCGCGAGGCGAACTCCGGATGAAACTGGCACCCAACGAACCACGGATGGTGGTCCAATTCCACGATTTCCACCAGTGCGCCGTCCGGCGATAGGCCGCTGAGGGTCATGCCCTGCGAGCGCAGGATATCGCGGTAGTTGTTGTTGACTTCCATGCGGTGGCGGTGCCGTTCTTCGATGCTGGCGGCGCCGTACACCCGGCGCGCCTGCGTGCCGGCCACCAAGTCGCAGCGCCACGCGCCCAGTCGCATCGAGCCGCCCTTGTTGGCCACGTGATAGTACTCCGGCATGGGGTGAATCGCCGGATGCGCCGTGTCCGGGTTGAATTCAATGCTGGTGCAGTCGTCGGTGCCCAGCACTTTCCGCGCGAATTCGATCACGGCCACCTGCATCCCCAGACAAAGCCCCAAATACGGCACTTTCTGCGTGCGCGCGTAGTGGGCCGCCATGATCTTGCCCTCGATGCCCCGTGGCCCAAACCCGCCCGGCACGATGATGCCCCCGACGCCGGCCAGAAGGTCGTGCGGATCACGATCCTCGAGTTCCTCCGAATCGACCCAGCGGATGACCGGCCGCACGTTCCAGGCAATGCCGGCATGGCGGACCGCCTCCAGGACACTCAGGTAGGCATCGGGCAGCGAGATGTACTTGCCGACGATGGCGACCTCCAACTCGGGCAAGGACGGCTCCAGCAGCGCGTCCACCGTGGCGCGCCACTCATCGAACTCCGGCGTCAAGTCGCCGAGGCCAAAGTGCTCGGTGATAAACGCGCCCAGCCCGGCCTCCTCCAGCACCAGCGGAACCTCGTAGATGGACGCCACTTCCGGGTTCGAAATCACGGCCCGCGATTCGACGTCGGCGAACAGGGCAATCTTGTCGACGAGTTCCGGCGTCAGGCGGTCGTCCGATCGACAGACCACGACATCCGGCTGAATACCGATGCTCCGGAGCTCCCGCACGCTGTGTTGGGTGGGCTTGGTCTTGAGTTCCAGCGTCGATCCCAGCCGTGGCACCAGCGTCACATGCACGAACAGCACGTTGCGCATGCCAACCTCGCGGCGTAACTGCCGCAGCGCCTCGAGAAACGGAATGTTCTCGATGTCGCCCACCGTGCCGCCGACTTCCACAATCACGACGTCGGGGTCTTCCCCGTCGCCAACGGCTCGAATTCGCGCCTTGATTTCGTCGGTGACGTGCGGGATCACCTGAATCGTGCCGCCGAGGAAATCCCCCCGCCGCTCACGCGTGATTACACGGTCGTAGACCGCGCCAGTCGTAAGGTTGCTGGCCCCGGTGAGGCTCTCGTCCACGAACCGCTCGTAGTGCCCCAAGTCTTGGTCGGTCTCGGCGCCGTCGATTGTGACGAACACCTCCCCGTGTTCGAGCGGGCTCATCGTGCCGGGGTCGACGTTGATATAGGGGTCGAGCTTCATGATCGACACGTGCAGCCCGCGGCTCTTGATCATTCGCCCAATGCTCGCGGCCGTCACGCCCTTCCCGATGGCCGAGACAACCCCGCCCGTCACGAACACGTAGCGGCGCTGCGACCGATGCCTCGCCGCCGCCCGCGCGCTGCCCGCCGTTCCGTCGCGCGTCACAATCCCTCAGTTCCTGCGTTCGAGCATTCGCACGTCAATGGGATCGGGCAGCTGTCGGCGGTTGGCGTTCAGGTTGCTGTCAGCGAGGGGGACCGCGCCGTGGAGTTCGCGCGCCACGAGGCGCCAGGCCGCCTCGGCGCCCGCGGCATCCTCCGCGCCATATGGGATCACGATGTTCGGCTCGATGCGCGTGACAGTCTTGATGATCTGGTCGGGCGCAAGAAAACCATCGCCACTGCGTACGCCGATCAGCAGCACGTGAACCGTGCCCAGTTCGTCCAATAGCGCATCGATTGGAATGGCCGAGAGCTCGGAAATGTGTCCCACCGATACGCCGTCGACATCGACCGTGAACAGCGTGGTCCGCTGCTCGGCTTGGGCCGGCGCCGGCACGCCGTGCACATACACGCCGGCAACCTCATATTCACCGGGCCCGTCGGCTACGTACGCCGTGCGCGTGCGATCGGTGCGTCGCTCTGGCGCGCTGGTCCAATTGTCGGCGCGCAAGTCGCTTCGCGTTACCAGGTCGGCCTTGGGCAATGCCGAGCGCTGCCTGATGCCGCTGGTGTGTGGGTCGGTGAGAACGGTTGCGTCACGGCCGCGGAGGCGAAAGCAGTCGCCTCCTACCCACGTGACGTCCATCCCCCTCCAATGGTGCCTGTGTCTCGGGCAACCCCAGAATCGGCGGATTGTAGCATGGGGCACGATCCAATCCGGGCGTCAGATGCGCCCGCGATCCGCCTAGCACGCCCGTGGAGCACCGTATGGCACGCGCCTTCGCCTCGCTTGATTCGTCCAGGGCGCGCCGCGTGTGGGGCGCCGTCCGAGAGATCGCGGGCTATACCGACCTCCTGCGCAACCTCGTCGTTCGCGACCTCAAGGTGCGCTATCGCGGATCCATTTTCGGCTTCGCCTGGTCGCTGCTCAATCCGCTGCTGATGATGGCCGTCTTCACCCTCGTCTTTCAGGTCTTGGCGCAGTACGACGAGATTCATCTCTATCCGTTTTTCCTCATGGCGGCGCTCGTGCCCTGGCTGTTCACGCAGCAGGCGCTCACCTCGGCTATGCGAAGCGTCACCAGCAACGCGCAGCTGATCAAGAAGGTCTATTTCCCGCGTGAATTGCTGCCGATGAGCGCGGTGCTGGCGAGTTTTGTCAACTTCATTCTGGCGTTCTTTGTATTCTGGGCAATCGGTCTATTCTTCGGTGTGGGTACAAGTCGCGCGATGCTTATGATACCGCTGATTATGCTATTGCAGCTTGTACTTGTTATGGGATTAAGCCTTATTCTGGCAATGGCCAATGTGTTCTTTCGCGATACGGAGCATCTGGTCGAGGTCGGCTTGCTGGCATGGTTTTTCCTCACACCCATTTTCTATCCCATTTCGATTGTTCCCAACTTCACGTTTCTCGGGCTCGACGTGCACCGCTGGGTCTTCATGCTCAACCCCATGGCCACCCTGACCACCGACTACCGCTTCGCCATCATGTTTGGGTCCTTCCCAATTCGCCACACCATTGCCACCCTCGTGGTGGCTGTGGTGGCGCTCGGGTTCGGCTGGTGGGTCTTTCGACGTTTCGCCCACCGCTATGCCGAGGAGCTGTAGCGCGTCGTGTCTGACCACCAGCTGCCCGCGATCGAGCTCCGCGATGTCCGCAAGCGGTTTGTCATCCGCCATGAGGCGGCCCGCACCTTTCAAGGCATGGCGCTCGCCATGCTCGGACGTCGCCCCATGGAGCATGAGGAGTTCTGGGCCCTCGATGGTGTGAGTCTCGCCGTGGCGCCCGGTGAGACGCTCGGCATCGTCGGGCCGAACGGATCGGGCAAGAGCACCATCCTCAAGCTGCTCGCCGGAACGATCCAGGCCACGGAGGGTCAGGTCACGGCCCGCGGGCGGGTGTTCGGGCTGCTCGAGCTCGGGGCCGGCATGCATCCGGACCTCACCGGGCGCGAAAACGTCTTCCTCAATGGATCATTCCTCGGCCTGAATCGGCGCACGATTCAAGCGATGTACGACGACATCGTGGCCTTTGCCGAGGTCGAGCAGTTCATCGATACGCCAGTCAAGCACTACTCATCCGGCATGTTCATGCGGCTCGGGTTTGCCATCGCCATTCACGTGGATCCCGAGATCCTCCTGATCGACGAGGTCCTGGCCGTGGGCGATGCGCACTTCGCCGCCAAGTGCCACGCGGCGTTGGCCCGCGTCAAGCGCCGCCGCCGCACCATGGTGCTCGTCTCGCACGATCCCATCCAGGTGCGGCGCTTCTGCGACCGCGTGGTCTGGCTCGACCGCGGCAAGGTGCGTCAGGAAGGCGATCCGCACAAGGTCATCCAGGACTATGTGCAGCACATGCAGGGGAGCTTGCCCCCCAGCGATGCGTCAACCGCGCAGCGTGAGACGGGCGGCCCCTCTGTTCTGCAATTCCGGGCGGCAGTCTTGCGGGAAAGTTCGAACGGTCCCGAGCAGTACACCGCGCTACCGGGTGACACGGTCACCGTGGCGGCCGAGTTGGAGAGCAAGACGCACCTCACCGACGTGATCGTGGGCTGCGCCCTGCACCGCAGCGACGGCCTGCTGGTCTCCGAGTCCAGCACCGAGGCCACCATCGGCCCGCTGGATGTGCCGCCCGGCCGCACCATCGTCACCTGCCGCCTCGGGCCGGTGCCGCTCGGGGTTGGGGCCTACAACGTCTCGCTTCGAGCCTGGCCCGAGCACCAGCGCCACCAGCCCTACCACCGGTGGGACAACGCCCTGACCTTCTTCGTGGGCAAGTTCGCCGGCTTTCAGCGGGGCGCGGTGGTTGTTCCCGCCCAATGGCGCGCCCGCGTCTCGCGGGATCATCCGCCGCTCGAGCGCAGCGATGCCCCGGTGGCGCAGCCAGACATGATCAGCGAGCCGCCGTCCCAGATCTGGCGCTACCCGCCCGGTGAGCTCCGGCTTGGCGAGGGCGATGACGACTGGCTGGGCGAAGGCTGGCATCCGGCCGAGGAGTGGCCGCCCCGTCTCCGCTGGACCACCGAGCGTGCGGTGGCCTATGTCACCCAGTCCGTTGGGCAGGGCACGCTGCGGCTGTCGGTGTGTCGCCCGTTTCACGACGTCGATGGCGCAAGCGTCCAGCTTCGTCTCAATGGGCGGCATGTCGCGACAATCACCGTGCGACAGATGGAGTTCGAGGACGTGATCGTGCCACTGGATCCGGTGACTGAGCCCACGACATTGCAGCTCGAAATCGTCGTTGACGAACCGCTCGTGCCCGCGGCCGTGGGCATCGAAGACGACACCCGCGTCCTCGGGCTGGCGGTCCGCTCGATCAGCGTGGAATGACAGGCGTAGTCGCGGCCGAGGCGCCGCGCCAGCCGGTGCGGTCGGCGGGCGGTATCGGCGCCAACCTGCCCCACGTCCACGTCGTCGTTCTCACCTACAACCCCGGAGAATTCATTGATCGGTGCCTTGGCTCCGTCCTCGCGACCGACTATCCGACCTTCGAGGTCACCGTCGTTGACAACGCCTCAACGGACGGGTCCGTGTGCAATCTCCACCGTGACTTTCCGGAGGTAGCGCTTCTGGAAGCCGGGGCCAACCTCGGCTTCTCGCGCGGCAACAACTTGGCCATGCGGGAGTCGACCGCCCCACTCGTCGCGCTGCTCAACCCCGATACGGAGGTTGATCCAGGCTGGCTGCGGCCGCTGGTCGAACGACTATCCACCGATCCCGTGGCGGGGGGCGCCGCGCCAAAGATCCTGTACCAGCACGACCGTGTGCCCGTTGAGCTGCACGCGCCGACCTTCGTCCCCGGCAACGGCGACGAGCGGGAGCTGGGCGTGCGGCTGTACGAGCACGCCTCTGAAGCAGCGCCGGCCGTCATCAACCGCGGAGCTTTCGGTCCGGAGACCGACCACCGCGGCGCCACCTTTCGCTGGACTGGCGCCTCGGCGACGCTGGCCGTTCCCGCCGTCGGTGGCAAGGTCCGACTCGCGCTCGATGTCGCCGCCGGCCCCGGCCGCGATGACGTCGAGCTCGCGGTAACGGTCGGCGGCCAAGAGCTTGCGGCGTTGCCCGTGACATCTGAACGCATGCCCTTCGAACTCGATGTCCCTGAGGGCGCCGTCCGCGAGCTCGCTCGCCCCGTCATCGAAAACGCGGGCATCAAGCCGCTGCCCGACGGCTCCATGCGCGACCGCGGCACCTACGTGACGCACGGCAACGTCTGGCAAGCGTGGAACGGCCCCGACTTTGCCGAGCCACGCGAGGTGTTCGCCGTCAAGGGCGGGGCGGCGCTCTATCGGCGCTCAATGCTCGAATCGCTGGACTTCCTCGATCCGGGCATATTCATGTACTACGAGGACGCGGACCTTGCCTGGCGCGCGCGCCGCCGCGGCTGGCGCTTCTGGTACGAGCCGGAGTCGGTCGTCCGCCATGCGCATGCGGCATCGAGCCGCGAGTGGTCGCCGTCATTCGTCCGCAATGTCGAGTTCGGCAAGCTGCGCATGCTGGCGAAGAACGCGCCCTGGGGCTACGCCGGCCACCACGCGGCGCTCGCGGCGATCCACGGCGGACGCGAGATTCGCCGCGGTCTGACCGTTGGCGACCCCCAGGCGCTGGCGCGGGGACGAGCCCGGGCGTCGGCGCTGAGCGCGGCCCTGCGCACGATGCCGACCACGCTGCGACTGCGACGCATTGAGCGGCGTCTGGGGCCGCTGGACGCGCGCGAGCTGCAGCCGTTCTTAGAGCCCGAATGAAAGCCGCCGTCTACAACCGCTGGCTGCACCAGCGCGGCGGCGGCGAGCGCCACGCGGCCATGGCTGCCGCCGTGCTTTCCCGACGGTTCGAGGACACGCGACTCGTCACGCATCGCGGCATTGCTCGCGAAGACCTGGAATCCGCGCTCAACATCGACCTGTCGAACGTCCGGATCGAGGTCATCCCCGCCCTGCCGCCAAATCGCTTCGCGGAGTTCACCTCGCAGTTCGACCTCTTCGTCAACGCGTCGTTCATGACCTCGCAGCCGTCCGCGGCGCGCCGCAGCCTCATGCTGGTGCTCTTCCCGTCGCCCATCGATCGCGGCTGGAGCGCGCGTCTGCGCCGAAGGGTCGGCGAGATTCTGATTCGGCAGCTGCTCCTGCCCGAATGGCTCGACGGCTTCTACGACGTGCATCCCCTGGGCCGGGGATGGTTCAGGTACACCACCGATCGCGCGGTCGTGCGCATCCCGTTCCCGCCCGGCCGTACGTCGGCGGACATCGAGATCATTGCCGGCAACTTTCGCAGCGACGAGCCGCTTCCCGTCCGGTGCCTCGTCGACGGCGACCTGCTCGTCGAGCGCACCTTCGAGCCGCGTCCCGGGGAGTTTGAGCGCTGGCCGCTGCGCATTCACCGCCCGCGTGGGGCCAATGGCCCGCTTGAGCTCACGCTCGAATCGCCGGTATTCAACCCCGCCGACACCCTCGGGGAGGCGGACAACCGCGAGGTGGGATTGGCCGTCACCGACGTGCGCGTGCGCAGCCCGCGCCGCCTCGCCTACGAGCTGCTGTTCCGCCGTCTCTTGCCGGAAGCGGGCATCCGGCTCGAGGGCCTGCCCACCTATGGGGCGCTCGACTTTCTGGACGCCTACGATCTCATCGCGCCCATCTCCGAGTTCAGCCGGCGCTGGATGCGCTACTACTGGGACCGCGATGGCCCGCTGCTCTTCCCACCGGTTGACACCTCGTGGGCGGCGCCCGGGCGCCGTCGCAAATCTATTCTGGGCGTGGGCCGCTTCTTTCGCGGCACGCACGAGAAGAAGCATCGGGTGATGATCGACCAGTTCATTCGCATGCGGCGCGAGGGCCTTGACGGCTGGACGTTGCATCTGGCGGGCCAGCAGAGCGAGCGCGACATTGACCTCGACTACACCCGCAACCTGCAGCGCCGCGCCGCCGGGCACCCCATCGAATTCCACGTCGACGCACCCTTTGATGAGCTGCAACGGCTCTACGGAGAAGCACAGGTCTACTGGCACGCCGCCGGCCATGGGGAGCGCGAGTCGCGCAATCCGGTCAGGTTCGAGCACTTCGGCATCACGGTGGTCGAGGCCATGGCCAGTGGCGCGGTTCCCGTGGTAATCGACCGCGGCGCGCTGCCCGAGATCATCACCCACGGGGTGGACGGCTTCCGCTGGTCGACGACCCGCAAGCTGCGTGAGCACACTTGGACCATCGTGCGCGACGCCGACATGCGCCGCCGCATGTCCGAGGCCGCGCAGGCCGCCAGCCAGCGGTTCAACGTCGACGCCTTTACCGAGCGTCTGAATGCACTAGTTGATGAGCTTGGATTCCCGGCTCCACCCGCCGCTTAGCCAACGGCACGTGCGGCGCCTCCGGCCGGTGCACGCCTGATGCAACTGCGCATGCTGGCTTGGGCCGTGCGCCGACCCGCGCTCGCGCTCTTCCTCCTCGTCGCCAGCGTCTATCTGCTCACCGCCGGCGTGAGCCGCAACGGCGTCGGCTACAGCGCCGACGGAACCTTCGCGTTCGAGATGGCCAAGAGCGTCGTCGTCGACCCCAAGCACAAGTACTTGCGGGAGCACGGCGGCAATTTCTCGCGCTGGGGTGTGGGCTTGCCCCTCGCGTTCATTCCCGTGGTCGCCGTCGCCGAGCCGTTCGCGCACATTGCGCCGCAGCGTGATCGGCTGCCGATCAATGACGGTGAACACGAGATGCTGCTGGTCAACTATGCGCCGCTCGGCGGCATGCCGCAGCCCAAGAGCACCGGGGTCCTCGACCTTGGACTCGAACCCGGACGCTATGACCGGCTCGCGCTGCTCACCCACACCGGACTGAGCGCGGCGTTCCCACAGGGCCTTGAAGTCGCACAGCTCTTCGTCACGGCGACTGACGGGAGCGAGGTCATTCGGCCGATCCGTGTCGGCGTGGAGACGGCCGAATGGGCCTACGACCGCGGCGATGTCCGCGCCCGGATCCAGCACGAGCGCCCACCGCCCGCCGGGCGCCAAATCGGCAACGCGCGGGCCTACTACTACCTCGCGACCTGGGACTTTCCCGAGCCCATCGACCTGGAGTCGGCTCGGCTGGAATATCGCCAGCCGGACGGCAATCTCTACGTCGATGGCGTAGCCGCGCGGCTCGTTGACGGCACGTGGGTCGACGGGCCGGGCATTGGCCGGTTGTGGTCCGAGCGGCAGACGGTCGACTTCTTCCGGCGCATCTGGGTACCGCTCGTCAACGCACTGATCACCGCCTTCGGCGCCGTCGTTGTGTTCCGCATCGTTCGGCGGCTGGACTATGGCGTGGGCACCGCTCTGGCCATCGGTCTCATATACGCGCTGGCCACGATGGCCTGGCACTACGCCGTGGTCGACTTCGCCGAACCGTTGGTGACCCTGCTCGCGCTCACGTGCGTCTGGCTGCTCTTGATCTACAACCGGACGCCACTGCGGCGCTATCTGGTGCTTGCGGGTCTGGTTGCGCTCGCCGCGGCCGTCACCAAGTACGTCACCGTCATCGTCTTGCCGCTGCTCGTGGCGGCGATCTTCCTGAGCCATAAGCCCGCACGCAGCTGGCGCCAGGCCGGGCGCGAGGGCTTCATGCCGGCGCTCGCGTTCGCCGCGCCCTTCATCGCCGTCGTGCCCGTGGGCCTGGTGATGGCCGCCTTCCTGTTCGACGTGCGGCTGCTATACGTCCACGAGCTGTGGGGGGGCATCAGCCGCGGGTGGCTCGGCCTTCCGATTGAGCTTGGGATGCACGGGCTGATCTCAAGTTGGGGCAAAGGCATGCTCTGGTACAACCCGGTGCTCTTCGCGGCGATTCCTGCGATTCCGTGGTTCATCCGGCGCCACGGATGGCGTTCGTTCATCTTCGTCGCCATCCCCATCGGCTACCTGCTGCTCTATAGCAAGAAGGAGGTGTGGTACGGCGGCAACGCCTGGGGCCCGCGCTATCTCCTACCCGCGGTGCCGTTTCTCGTCATCATGGCCGCGCCGCTGGTCGAGTGGCTGGCCGGCAAGGGTCGCCGGGTTCTGCCGCGGGTTGCATTCACCGTCCTGCTCCTCGCCAGCGTGGCCGTGCAGCTGATGGGCGTGAGCAAGGACTTCGGCTCCTACCTCGACCTCTATCAGCAGCAGGTCGTGCAGCACCTCCCGGAGGACGGCGCGGTGTACGGCGGGGCGGAGTACCAGCCCTGGTCGTCCAAGCAGCCGGAGGGCGACTTCGTCGCCGTGCTCTACGCCCACCAGTTCTCGCCCCTGCTTGCGCACGCCTGGCTCCTCCGCGCCGATGCCATGAACCTCTTGGCGCCGGATCGGACCGACCTGCTTGAGGATGCTCTGGCGCGCTCGCCCTGGTCCCGCTTCGGGATCGGCGTGCGCCCGGAACATCCCGAGAACGGCCTGGGCCTCGACTTCTGGTCCACCACGCTAATCGAGTACTACCTGGCCTATCCGGTCGTCCTGGCGCTGGCGGCCCTGGTTCTTGTCGGACTGCAAGTGATCTCCGTCGGCGCGCTTGCCGCGGTAACGCACCAACTCTGGCCGGACGGGCGCCACGCCGTGCGCTGGCGTCTCTCCATCGTCGGCGTCTATGGGGCCGTTCTACTCGCCTTTGACACGCTCCACTTCATGCTCTAGCGTCAAACTGAGGCTACGTGATGTCCGACTCCTCAGACGCCGATCTGATTCCCGCCGACTTCCTCGCCATTCTGCGCTGTGTGAACGACGCGCATCCGCGTGATGACGGGGTGTTGGGCATTGTCGGCGACACGCTCCTGTGCACCGTGTGCAGCTACGCCTACAAGGTTGAAGACGGCATTCCCAACATGCTCTGGGACGAAGCGATTCCTCCGCCCAATTCAGCCCCGGCCGGCACGTGAACTCGGTCACCCAGGCCAAGGACCTCGTCCTTAATTTCCGCCGCCACAAGGCGGTGGCGCATCCGCGCTTGGCACGCTTTGCCTACCACTGGATGCGCGGCTCCAGCGAGTTGCCCTATGGGCCGCTCAAAATGCACATCGAGCCCACCAGCTTCTGCAACCTGCGCTGTCCCATGTGCCCGCAGAGCGTCGGGGCCAACGCCACCAACGGGTTCATGGACATGGACCTGTTCAACAAGATCATCGACGAGGCCCGCCACTTTACCCGCGAGATCAATCTGTTCTTCCGCGGCGAATCCCTCATGCACCAGGGCATCTACGAGATGATCGAGATCTGCGAGCGTGCTGGGATCGCGGCGCATATCAACACCAACGCCACGCTGTGGCGCGACGACGCCATCGCCAATCTCCTGGAGGCGCGGCCCTCCAAAGTGACCATCAGCTTCGATTCCGGCGAACCCGAGATCTACGAGCAAATGCGCAAGGGCGCCACCTTCGATCGCGTCCTGGTGCGTGTCCTCCGCTTTCTGGAGGCCCGCAAGCGCCTCCCGGGTCCCAAGCCCTACGTCGTCATGCAGGTGATCCAGCTTTGGGACAAGTCGCTGGGCGTCGGCGCGCGCCCGGTAGTCCCCGCCCACTTCACGGATCGCTTCGCCGGCTTGCCCGTCGACGAGTGGGACACCTTCTGGGCTCACGGCTGGGCGGGCACGCTCACCGATTCCGACTTCTACACCGCGCGCCCCCACGGCCCGGTCTACTACCCCTGCAACTGGCTGTGGAAATCCATGGCGGTCTACTGGGACGGCCGCGTGCCGTCCTGCTGCGCCGATTTCGCCGAAGACCAGATCATGGGCGACCTGAGTACGCAGTCGATCCGCGAGGTCTGGAACAGCGACGCCTATCGGGCCATCCGCGAGGCGCACACCGGGGGGCAACTGACGGACTATCCGCTCTGCGCCGGTTGCGACGCCAAGTGGCAGGAAGACACGCCCCTTTGGCGGATGTTCGCCGGCGCTCGCTCGGTCGCTACCACGGAGCCGCTGCCGGTGCTCCAGAACGGGCGCACGAACGGCCACGCTGGCTAGTCGATCGCGGGGCGGGAGTTCCTGGGTTTGCCTGGTTGTCGTGCCCCACCGTCGGTGCTAGCGTCGCGAACATGCGTCTGACGCTGGTGTCGAACATATTTCCGCCCGCCGTCGGCGGCCCCGCCACGCACGTCTATCACCTGGCCGAGTCACTGCATCAGCGCGGCCATGCCGTACGTGTCGTGGCCGGCACCGACGATCCCGAGGGCGCGGTCCAGGTGCCGTATCCCCTCGTGCGGGTGTCGTGGAGCATGCCGGTGCCGCTGCGCTACCTGCGGGTCATGTGGCACACCTGGCGCGCAGCCCTGCAGTCCGACGTCGTGTACATCAACGGCATTGAGCTCCCCGCCAGCCTCGGGGCGCTGCTGGCCGGCCGGCCCCGCGTGCTCAAGGTCGTCGGTGATTGGGCGTGGGAGTCCGCGATCCGCCGCGGACTGACCACGCTGGGCATCGAACCGTTCCAGAGCGCCGCGCACGGTGTGAAGACCCGGGTGTTTCGAGCCATCCAGCGGTTTTACTGCCGCCTCGCCAGTGTCGTTGTCGTGCCCAGCGCCTACGTGGGTTCGCTGGTCGCGGGGTGGGGCGTCGACGCCCGCAAGACCCAGGTCATCCAGAACGCGCTCACCAGCACCCCGCGTTCCGACGACGAGCCTGAGGCTGTGCGCCAGACCCTCGGCCTGCGCGCCCCGGTGGTATGCAACGTTTCGCGGCTCTACGCCTGGAAGCACGTCGACGCGCTGATTCGCATGGTGCCGCGGTTCGACCACGGCGCCACCCTGCTCATCGTCGGTGGCGGACCGGAGCAGACTCGACTGGAGCGTCTGACGCGGGAGATTGGGGTCGCCGACCGGGTGGTCTTCACCGGCGACGTGCCCCACGACCATGTCGCCACCTACTTGCGAGCGTCCCAGGTGTGCGTCCTTAACACGCAGTACGAAGGCCTCTCGCACACGCTGGTGGAGGCTCGCCACGTGGGCACGCCCATCGTGACGACCGACATTGGGGGCAACCGCGAGATTCTGCGCCACGGGCACTCCGCGGTACTGGTGCCATTCGGCGATGAGGACGCCTTCGTGCATGCCGTGAACCACCTGCTCGCCGACCCGGCGTACGCCGCAGGGCTGGCGCGCGCCGCGCAGACCGGCCTGGAGCACTTTCGCTGGGATCGGCTGGTCGACCAGACGCTCGACGTACTCCGCGACGCCATTGACCGCCGGCCCGGAGCCGCCCGCGCCGTCGCATGAAACCCAGCCTGCTGATGTTCAGCGGCGATCGCGACGTAGCGGCGGGGCGGCGGGGACCGTTCTATTACACGCTCGAAGGCCTTTCACAGGAATTCGACCGAATCGACGTGTTGACGCCCAACGTTCCGAACGCCCAACCGCGCAAGCTTCCTTGTGGCGTGCACGTCCATCCGTCGTCGGGAGGGCGGCTCTGGCATGCGCGCTGGCTCATCCGCCGCGCGGGCGCCCTGGCCGCCGAACGGCGATATCACCTCATCGTGAGCCACGACTACGGCATCTTTTCGAACGGTATTGCCGCCGCGCGCCTCAGCCAACGGTTCGACCTGCCCTATGTCAGCGAAATCCACCACATCCCGGCTCATCCGCGCCGCGCGCAGTGGTGGGAGCCGGCGGCCAAGCTCGGCTATCGCGTCTACGCCAGATTCGCCGTCGGGCGCGCCCGTGCCATTCGTGTCGTCAACCACCGGCAGGTGCCCGCGCTGCTGGAGCGCTGGGGCGTGCCGCGAGAGAAGATCCTGGTCCTGCCATCCGCGCATGTCGATCGCGCGGTGTTCAGTCCGGGCGACGGCGCCCGGACGTACGCGTTGGGGTTCGTGGGACGCTTGGTCGCCAACAAGGGCCTCGACTATCTGCTCAATGTCTTCGCAACCGTTAGCGCTCGCGCGCCGCAGGCGCGCTTCATCGTGGTGGGCAGCGGACCCGAAGCCGATTCCTTGCAGCGCGGGTTGTCGGCGGCGGGAATTGAAGACCGGGTCGACCGCGTCCGCTGGGTCGACGGCCCCGACCAATTGGCGGACTTGTATCGGCGGATGGATGCCTTGGTGTGTACCTCGCGCAGCGAGGGCGGACCGCGCGTGTGCCTGGAGGCCATGGCCTGCGGCATTCCGGTGTTCAGCACCGCCGTTGGCCTCATGCCCGAGATCATTGACCACGGCGTGAATAGCTGGCTCTTGCCGTGGGACGCGTCGGCCGGCGCTGACCTCATCGCGCGCGTGCTTGGTGATCGCGAGGCCCTAACCGGCGCTGGCGCGGCCGCGCGCCGGGCAACCGAGCCCTTCACCCGGGACCAGATTCTCAGCGCCTACGCCGGGGCCTACCGCGACCTGGCATCGGAGTCGCTGACGTGAGCGACGCTGGGCGCGGGTTGCGGCTGCTGATGATCACCCAGGAACTTTCGACGGACAGCTCCATTCTGGGGTTCGCCCATCTTTGGGCGCGCGAGCTCGCGGGGCTCGTCGACCACGTGCACGTCATTGCCGCTGCCACGGGCGCCGTGGATTTGCCGCCTAACGTCACCGTGCATGGGCTGGGCAAGGAGCGCGGGCGCGGACGCGCGTCCCGCTGGCCGCTGCTGCTGGCCCGGTGCCTGCAGTTGATCGGCGGTGGTCGCGTGGACGGCGTGCTCGCACACATGGTTCCGGCCTACGCCATCGCCGCCGCCCCCTGGTGCATCGCCCGGCGGATCCCCCTCCTGCTCTGGTACGCCAGCCACGGCCGCACCCGAACGCTGCGCGCCGGCGTCCGGCTGGCCAGCGCGACCATCACCTCGGCTCCGGAGAGCTACCCGCTGCCATCGCCCGGCGCATTCATCGTGGGCCAGGGCATCGACACGGCCCAGCTCGCGGCCGTGCCCATCCGGCCGGCGCCGCCGGCGCGGCCGATCGTCGGCGTTGCCGGACGGATTACGCCGTTGAAGGGCCTGACCACGGTGATCGAGGCCGTCGCACGGCTCCGCGACGACGGCACGCCCGTCGAGCTGCGCGTCGCCGGCGAGCCCTTTTATCCCTCGGATCACGCCTACCTGGCCGAGATTCACGAGCTCGTGCGCCAGGCGCAGCTCACCGAGCACGTCATCTTTCTGGGCGGTCTGCCCAGCACTGATATGCCGGAGTTCTACGCCGGCCTCGATGCGTTCGTCGCCTGGCGCAGCGGTACGTCGCTCGATAAGACCGGATTGGAAGCCCTCGCCGCCGGCACCCTTCTCATCACCAATAACGTCGCCTATCGCGCGTCGCTTGGCACGTTCGCCAACGACTTTCTGGTTCCCTCGTCGCCGGAAGCGTTGGCGGACGCCCTGCGGCGGACACTGGCGCTGCATCCAAGCCTGCGCACCGCCACGATTGAGCAGCTCCGGCAGGCGGTTGTCGAGGACCACGCCGCGAGTCGCCTCGCGGGTCGGCTGGTTCAAGTGTTCGCGGCCCTGCGCGAGCGCCGGGAGCCGCCGTTTCCGCGGACCGTGCCCGCCGTCAGGGTGGGCGAGCGTGACTAGCGAGCCGGCGCGACTTACACCCCGCGCCCGCTGGGCCATCGAGCGGGCCTCCGACGCCTTCGAGCGACTCCTCGGCCGCGACGGCTACGCCCGCTGCCCCGAGCATGGCGTCGACCACACCGGCAAGACCGCCCGCGCCATCGTGCTCAATTGCACCCTTGCCTCCCCGGACGCGGACGACCGCTACATCGACCGTGCCGTGCGCGCGGCGCGCGCCATCACCGGGCGGCTCGGTCAGGATGACGCGGCGGGCGGAGCCTGGGTGTTCTTTCCCAACCGGCACCAGCCACACCACATCTCGACGCAACTCATCGACTGCGGCGAATGCGTCGACGCCCTGGCCACGCTGCTCGAGGTGGCTGGCGACCGCCTGTCTCACTACGATCGCGAGCGCATCGAGGAGGCGATTCGCCTCTGTGCCGCGAGCTACCTCCTGCCCACCGCGCCCGGCGCGCCGGTGATTGCCGAGCGTCTCTGCGGCGCGATGGGCCTGGCAAGCGCCGCCGAGGCGCTCGACGAGCCCGGCTGGACCGGCGCCGTGCGAGAGGCAGTGGCCGGCGCGCTGAGCGAAATGCGTCCCGATGGCTCCTTCCCCTATGTCACCGACCCGGCGGTCGTTGGCGGACATGAGGGCGTCGCCGACCTCTCAGTCTGCGACCACGGCCGAATATTGGCCTTCGCCCGCTTCGCCCTGGCCCGCCTCGGCGACGGGAAGTCTCATGCGGATGAACTGAAGCGCGGAGTGAATTTCCTCATCGATATCCTCCGGCCCGACGGAGTGAAGCCGCTGGCCCTTGAGGGACGGCGCTGGTGCTGGGACGCGGATGCCGAGGCCGGCTCGGCGCCGTACGACGCCTACGCTCTGGCGACCGACGGTCGGCCGGCGGCGCTGCGGCTGGCCGGAATCGTCGCCGCGCGCTCGGCGCAGACCCTGGGGCCCGATGGTCTCGTCGAGGCCTGCCCCACGGGCTCGACGTCAATATGCCGCGTTGCCCACACCGCCGATCTCGCCTGGCTGGCGCGTGCGCATGCGGCCGCCGAGCTTGACGATCTGCCGACCAATCCGCCGCCTCCCAAACCGGCGCCGCCAATTCACCACGCCGATTCAGGCGTGGTACGCCTCCAGACCCGTCGCGCCTGCGCCATCCTGCGCGTCCGCAAGCGGCCGGCGAATGGCCTCGTCGGAGGTCGGGTGGGCGGCGGCGGGCTCGTCTATGTTGGCGATGCGGAACGCGGCTGGGCCAATGCGCTGTCGCAGGTCTGCGAGCCCTGGATGCCCGAAGGCACATGGTTCCTCGCCCCCGCGACCAATGAGGGATCGGGCGGGTTGGATGCTGACGCGGGGTTTCGCCTGCGCCTCGCGCGCACGCACTGGCGCGCCGGCCGTCGCTGCTATGCCCTCCGTATGCTCTTTCGCTTCCTCGGACCGCCCGCCAGGGCGGCCGCCGGGCGATTCGCCTCGATCCACGCGCTCGGCGGCGACGTCACGCCCGAAGCTGACGGCGTCGTGATTGCCTCGTGGCTGGCGCGACCGGACGGCGAGCCGCATCCGGCCCTGCCCACCGAGCGGCGCTATCGCTGGCACGGCAACCGTCTGCTGGTCGTTGATCGCGTAAACGTCGCGCAGCCGATCACGGGCCTTGCCTATCGCTACCCGCGGGCCAGCGAATGGTTCGAGGTTGACGCCCCGACCAGCTGGAGCGTGGCCGACAACCAGGTGCATTTCGGACCGCTCGGCGCCGGCGTCACGGCGTCGATCCGCTACGAGATCTGAGGCCGGAAGCCGTGCGCCTGATCTTCTTGGCCAACGCGCGCATTCCCAGCGAGAAAGCCCACCCGCTGCAGATCATGCACATGGCCGAAGCCTTCGCGGCGCAAGGTCTGGACGTGGTCTTGCTCCATGCCCGCCGTGCCAACACCGACGCGATGCTGCGCGTCGAAAACCCATTCGTCTACTTCGGCGTGACGTCCGCGTTCGCGCTGATCGGTCTGCCCTGCATCGATCTGATCAAGCGAGTCACCATCGATTGGCCGGCGTTCAACCGCGGACCCATCCCCCTGCTGGCTCACCTGCTCCAGCTCGCGACCTTCACGCTGAGCGCGCTGGTGCTCATGCGCCGCCTCGGCGGAGGGGTCATCTACAGCCGCGATCTCTTCCCGCTGACGCTCACAACGCTTCGCCGGCGCCCGGGCGTCCGCACCTGCTTCGAGGGTCACACGCTGCCCCGATCGGCGCCGTCGCAGCGGTTGCATCTGTGGGCCGTGCGCCGCGTCGATCGCATCGTGGTCATATCCACGGCGCTACGCCGCTGGTACCTCGATCGCGGCCTGCCGCCCGCACGGGTCCTCGTGGCGCACGACGCCGCCCCGGCCGCCGCGTTCGACCTTGAACCCCGCGCCACCGCGCGCCAGGCGCTCGATATCCCGCCGGACGCCCCGCTTGTCTGCTACGTGGGCCATCTCTACGCCTGGAAGGGCGTCGACACGCTCGTCGCGGCCGCCGCGAAGCTGCCCGAGACCGTGCAGGTCGCCATCGTCGGAGGCGTTCCGCCCGACCTTGACCGTGTGCGCCATGGCGCGCGCGCCATGGCCAATGTGCGAGTCACGGGCCATCTCGCGCCGGACGAAGCGCGGCGCTACCTTGCCGCGGCCGACGTGGCGGTGATTCCCTTCAGCGGCGCTACGATCATCGCGCGTGAGCACACCTCGCCGCTCAAGATGTTCGAGTACATGGCGGCCGGCGTTCCCATCGTGGCCAGCGATCTGCCGTCGCTGCGCGAGGTCCTGCGCCATGAGCACAACGCCCTGCTCGTGCCTCCCGACGATAATGCAGCGCTTGCCGCCGCCATCGAGCGCCTGTTGAGCGACCATGAGCTCGCCGCACGCCTGGCGCGCACGGCTCGGAACGAGGTAGCCGACTGCACGTGGAATCGACGCGCGGCCAGGATCGTGGATTTCCTCGATCTGCCGCAGCCAGCCTGACGCGCGCCGGCCCCCTGCTGGGGCGAGCGGCCGAGCGCCTCGAACGCGCCGGCGCCAACCGGCATCGGCTGCTGGTGGCAATCGGCCTGCTCGCTCCGCTGTTGATCTTCTATCGCGGGGTCCTGATCGCGGGCGAACCGTGGCTCGACTTCGACGTGCTCCTGAGCTATCAGCCGCGCTATCAGCTGTTGGCGGCGGGTCTTGCCGAGGGCCGCATCCCGCTCTGGACCGACGGCATCCTCGGCGGATTCCCCGTGGCCTTCTCGGAGTTCGGCTGGTTTTACCCGCTGACCTGGGGTCTGCTGCGCGTGTTCGACCCGCTGCGGGCCTACTTCATCGAGACATCCCTGGGCTTGGTCCTGGCAGCGGCCTCGGCCTACGGGCTCGGTCGCGTCTGGGGCTTGTCGCGGCGCGGTGCGTTTCTCGCCGCCTTCCTCTATGCCTACAGCCCGTTCGTCTTCGCCACGTCCCGCTTCCTGAACTACGCCGACATCTTCTTCGTCCTGCCCGCCGGTCTGGTGGCCATCGAACGCATTGCGCAGGGCCGCCGCCACTGGACCGTCGTCCTCGCCGTCATCACCGGAATCACGGGCTTGGCCGGGCACCCGCAGATCGCGCTGCTCTTCGTGTCGGCGTGGCTGATGTACGCCCTGTTCCGTTTGACCTGGACGTGGCGCGAGGCCGGGCGGGCGCCCGCCCTTGCCCTCGGGGCCTGGCTGCTCACGGCCGTCGTCGTGGGCCTCGCCCTGGCCGCCGTTCGCTTCCTGCCGACCATTCAAACCACGGAGCTCTCGGGCCGCGCGGGCGGCCTCGAATACGCCACCGCGGCGCAAGGCTCGATCCCGCCCTGGAGCCTGGTGCTTGGCTACCTCTACCCATCGTTTGAGATTCCGCGCGTGCTCGACGAGACGCTCAACGCCGAAGAGTTGCTCTATCTCGGGATCCTCACGCCCGTGCTGGCTGTCCTCGCGCTTGTGGCCGCGCGCCGGCATCGCGTCGTGCGCTTCCTCGCCGTGCTCGTCGTCGTCGCCTGGGTGCTGGCCATGGGCGCTTACAGCCTTGGCTTCCCGTTGCTCCACAAGCTGCCGCTGTTTGGCTTCTTCCGCCAGCCCGCGCGTTTCGCGATTGTGGCCACGTTCGGGCTGGGCTTTCTCGCCGCCTTCGGATTCGAGTTGCTGCCCCGCCCCGAACTCGCCGCCGCGCGCGCCGTTGGCTGGCTCGTACGCGCCTGGACCTGGCTGGCGGGCCTCATCGCGGTGGGCACCTTGGCCGCCACGATCACGTTGACCGGCTTCGCCTTCTTGATCGTGCCCTATGGCTACGACTACATCGACCGTGTGATCGTCGGGTCCGAGGGCCGGTTTCTCACCGCCGAACGCTACTACCGCACCTTCGACCAGCTCTACGCGCGGCTCGAATCCGCCTTCAGCCTGGCGGGCCCGACCCCTCGGCTGCTGCTGGTCACCGCCGTTCTCGGCGCGCTGCTGATCTGGGCCTATCGGCGCGGCGCGCTGCGGGGCATTCACGCGCAAATGGGTGTCGGCGCCGTGCTCGCGGCCGACCTGCTGCTGGCGCCCGGCCACGCCGTGCCCACGGTGCCCCACGAGTGGTTCGGCCGTCCCTCGCCCGCGGTCACCCATTCCGCCGATGACCGTGGGGCCGCCTCTTCTCCTATCGCCCGCTCGCCCAAAAGTTCGAGCTCTCGACGGCGACCGGAGATCGCCTCACCCGGGACCAGCGCGACCTGCTCGAGTGGGTGTTCCTCGCCGCCACTCGCGCCCCCAATCTGGCGCTGGACGGCGGACCCGCAACGATCGATGGCTACGAAAACCTGATGCCGCGCAGCACGGCGGCGTACTTGGCGTTTGTGGGCAGCGAACGCGCCACCCTGTCCGGCTTTGCCACCGACGCCTCGCTCGACGCGGAGGCTCGCCGCGACATCTTGCAGTCGCGTCTCGGCGCGCTTGCCGCCGCGAATGTCCGGTACATCACGTCGGGCGTGCCGTTGCCGATTGAGGGGCTGCGCGAAGTGCATGCCGGCCCGATCCCGCTGCCCGACTGGGCCGGCGTGGAGCAGCCGCTGTACGTCTACGAGATCGAAAACTGGCGCCCCTCAGCCTGGATCGCGAGAAACTGGTCCGTCGTCGACGACACGCCGTCCCTGCTTGAAGGGCTTGCGGTGCGTCCCGACCACGCGTTTGTGTCGCGCGACCCCGGCATCGAGCCTGGGCGAGCCTCCGACGGAGCGGACGTCGTTGGCCCCATCGTCCGCGGCGCCGACCGCCTTGACCTCAGCGTCGAACTGGCGGCCCCCGGTCTGCTCGTGCTCAATGAGGCGCCCTATCCCGGCTGGACCGCCGAGGTGAATGGGCGCCCCGCGGAGATCTTGACCGTCAACGCGGTCTCGCGCGGCCTCGCGCTGCCGGGCGGCGCGCACCAGATCAGCATGCGGTTCGAGCCGCCCGCGTTTTCGGCGGGCGTGATCGTGTCGCTGGTCGCCACGGGGCTGCTGGTCCCGCTGCTGGCCCTGAGCATCTGGAGGCAGCGTCGGTGAAGCTGGCTATCGTGGCCGACGAACTGGACCCGAGCAACGGCTGGGGCCGCTATGCCGGCGAGCTGGCGCGGGGTCTCATCGCGGCGGGCGTCGATGTGCGCCTGGTCACGCCCGGCGGCGCCATGCCCGCCGACCTCCGCGCGCATCCCGACCACGCCGCGATCCCCTCGTTTCGCCAGGGCACGCCGCATTTCGCGCGCTTGCTCGCGCGCACCGTCCGGCCCCTGTGGCGCGCGCTGCGGGGCGTGGACGCCGTCCACTGCATGGTCGAGCCCTATGCCCCGGCCGCTGCACTTGCCGCCGGCCGCCGGCCGCTCTTCGTCTCGCTCGTCGGCACCTATTCGGTCCCGTCCAGCCGCGACCGGCTGGAATCGCGCATGCTTCGCTGGGCCATGCGCCGCGCGCGGCGCCTGATCGCCATCAGCCGCTATACCGAGCAGCGGGTGCAACGGGATACGGGATTCACGCACACCACCGTCGTGCCGCTCGCCGTGCGGGCGGATGAGTTCGCCGCGCCCGACCCGCAGGTGGCGCGCGAGCCGGGCCTCGTGCTGGCCGTCGGCGAGCCGAAGCCGCGCAAGGGCTTCGACGTGGCCGTGGAAGCCTTCGCCGCGGTGCACGCGCGCCTGCCGCGGTCGCGCTTTGTCATTGTTGGGCCGTACGCCTCCCGTTCACCGTTCGTTGTGCGGCTCCGTGACCGCATCGAGGCGCTGGGGCTGGGCGAGGCCGTCACGCTCACCGGAGCCGTGAGCCACGACGAGCTGGTGCGCTGGTATGCCCGCGCGTCCGTGGTCGTCATGCCATATCGATCAGTTGGACGGGATTTCGAGGGCTTCGGCCTCGTGCTGCTCGAGGCCGGCGCCTGCGGCGCCCCGGTGATCAGCACGCGCGACTCACCCGCAGAGGAGATCGTGAAGCACGGCGAAAGCGGCCTGCTGGTGCCGCCGGGCGATGCTGCGGAACTAGAAACCGCGCTCGTCGGGCTCTTAACCTCCCCCGATGAGTGCCGGCAGCTCGGTGAGGGCGGCAGGGCCCGCGCGGCGGCCATGACCTGGGAGCGATCGGCCGCCCGGCTGATCGACGTCTATGAGCAGGCGCTCAACCGGCCCGTCCGGCAAGGATCTTGATGTGACGACCCAAGCTCCCGATCGCGCGGCCGATAGCGAGTCGTCCGCAACCTTGGGCGAGCGCGCCGTGCGCGGCGTGGTCGCCCTTGGCGTGCGTGAGGGCGGCATGAAGCTCGTGTCGTTCACCGGCGACATTGCCCTCTACCGTCTGCTCATGCCGGCCGACTTCGGCGTCGTCGTGCCGATCGCCTTCCTCGCCGGCATCATCAAGCAGTTCACGGATGTCGGGCTGCATCCCAGCCTGATCCAGCGCAAGGACGATCCCGGCCGGTCCGACTTGCGCGCGGTGTTCACCGTGCACCTTGCGCTGGTGACCGTTGCCACCGCCATCGTGGTCTTCGCCGGCCCGCCCATTCTCACGGAATGGATCGGTGTGGACGCCGATCCGTGGATGATTCGCGTCTTCGGAATCTCCATCTGGCTCTCGGCATTTCGGCTCGTGCCGGCAGCCCTGCTCGAGCGTCACCTGCGGTTTGGCCGCCTCGCGGCTGCGGACATCGCCGGCACCGTCTGGTATTTCAGCGCCGGCATCGGGTTCGCCATCGGCGCATTCGAGGCCTGGAGCCTGATCATCGCCCATGTCGGGGCGAGCATCGTCTCGACCCTGGCCGTGCTCGTCGTGCACCCGTGGGCGCCGATTCCAACCTGGCGGCCTGGACGGCTGCGGCGATACCTCCGGTTCGGCGCGCAGTTTCAAGGCGCACGTCTCGCCTTGATGGCCAAGGACTCGCTGATTCCGCTCCTCGCGCCCAGATCAATCGGCCTCGACGGCACCGGCTTGCTGAGTTGGGCCGATAAGATCGCCTCGCAGCCCCTCACGCTGACGCAGCTGGTATCCAGGGTCACGCTGCCCACGTTTTCCCGCATGCAGGACGACTTGGCCCGCGTGCGCCGCGGCGCCGAGCTGACGCTCAAGTGGAATGCCATCGTGACGCTGCCGGCGTTTGCGGCGGTAATCGCCTTTGCGCCGGAGATCGCCATCTACATCTACAGCGAGCAGTGGCTACCGGCGATCCCGGCGCTCTACGCGCTGGCGGCCAGCGCTGTCCTCGTGCCCATCAACGGCTTGCTCACGCCCATGCTCGCGGCTCTGGGCCGCACGCGCGTAATCCTGATGATCGCCATCGTCTGGGCGGCGGCGGCTTGGGGGCTGGCCATTGCCCTTGGCGCCGCCGGTTTCGGCGTGCTCGCCATCCCGATTACCCTCGCCGCCACGCAGTTCGCCGCGGCGCTCGTGCTGCTGCCGCTGGCGCGTGATGTCTTTGACTTCCGACTGCTGCGGCATCTCGTGCGCCCGCTGGCCGCGGCCGTGCTGGCGGGCGCCTTCGGACGCCTGGTCCTGCTGCCGCTGCTGACCGACTGGGTCCTGCTGATCCAGGGCGGCATCGTGGTCGTTCTCCTCTATGCGGGGCTCATCTATCTGATGGATCGCGAGACCATCAGACGCGAGGCGGGCCTGCTCTTCCGGCGGCGCGAGCCCGATCCGGTCGAAGGCTCCTGATGCGCGCCGCCGTCAATCTCCGCAACGCCAACCTCATGGTCACCGATGGGCACGGCGAAAGCATGCGCAGCCTGGCGGGGGCTCTCGTGGCCACGGCGGACGCTCACCGGCTGGACTTGCTCATGGACGCCCAGTCCCGCTCCCCCGGCTTCGATGGACCGAATGCCAAGGTTCGCGTGCTGCGGCCCTTCAGGTTCGGCAACCGTCTGCTGACCCAAGCGCTTGGCGGCGACCCTTGGTACCGTGCCCGCGTGCCGCTCGCCCGAGCCTGGCGCGCCGCCGACGTGTACTTCCAGAGCGCCCACGAACCTCCGCCGTTCGTCAGCGGGCCGCCCCATGTCGCTATGGTTCACGACGTGGCGTTCATGCGGCCCGGCGCCGCGGCGTTCTTTGACTCGGCCACCCGGGCCTATCTCGATCAATGGACCGCGACCAACATCCATCGCGCCGACCGCGTTCTGGCGGTTTCCAAATGGGTGCGGGACGAGGTCGTGCGGATATATGGCTTTCCCACGGACCGAGTGGACGTCGCGCCGCATGGCGTTGACGCCGGTCGCTTTCAGGCGGACGCCGACCCGGATTCGGTCACCGCAACGCTGCGCCGTCTCGGCATTGAGACGCCATACGTGCTGTTTCTCGGCACGCTGCAGCCGCGCAAGAACCTCGGCACCTTGGCTCGGGCCTACGGTTTGGCGCGGCGGCGCGGTCTCGCGCACACGCTCGTGCTGGCCGGCGTCCCCGGCTGGCGCTATGCGGATGTTGCGTCAGAACTCGAGAGTCTGAGCACGGAGGGAATTCAATTGACGGGCGCCGTCGATCCCGAAGACCTGCCGCTGCTGCTGGCGGGGGCTTCGGCCTTCGTAAGCGTCGCCATCGATGAGGGCTTCGGCATGCCGGTTCTCGAGGCCATGGCGTCGGGCCTGCCGGTGGTTGCCGCGAACCAGGGCGGGCTGTCTCATGCCGCCGGCGATGCGGCAATTCTCGTCGACCCCCGCGATCCCGACGCCATCGCCGAGGCCCTGCTGCAAGTCACGGGTGACGACCGGCTGCGCGCGGACCTGCGGGCACAAGGTCTGGCGCGGGCGGCGGCCTTCACCTGGGACCGCACGGCGCGGCGCGTGTGGAAGTCGCTGGAGCAAGCATGCGCGTCCTCCTGATCGGCCCCGAGTGGGACACGGGCCGGTGGACCGACTATTGCGCGTCGGGGCTGGCGGCCGGAGGGCACGAGGTGGCCTCGGTGCTTTACGGCAGCGATCTGGCGCGTCCGGTGGGTCTCTGGGGACGCCTGCGCCGCCGGGTCGCCGGGCCGCATCGGTTTCACATTGCGCGCGTAGTCGAGGCCATGCGCCGCGACAACTGCGCGTGCTCGACGCCGCCCGCCGCCGGCGTCCCGATCTCACCGTGGTCCTTAAGGGTGAGGTGCTGCTGCCGGAAACCGTCGAGCGGCTGCGCGACCTGACCTCCGGCCCGGTCGTCCAGTGGTGTGGGGATGATCCTTCCTGGTTTCCCCACATCATGGCCGCCGCGCATCTCTACGACCGGTTCTTCCTCGCCGAGCCGTCCTACGCAACCGACCTTGCGCGGCACGGGGTGGGGGCGGAGTTCTTGACCCACGCGGCCGACCCCGACACCTGGGGACCCACGCCCGACGAACCGGAAGAGCCGGCGGAGTGGGACGTGGTGTTCGTGGGCGACGCACGGCACAACATGGGGCATCTGCCGGCCACTCGCCTGCGCGTCGAACTGGTCGAGGCCGCGGCGCGAAGCGGCCTCCGCGTGGCGATTTGGGGCCGCGGGTGGGAGAAGCTCGACGCCGAGTCACCGGCGCGGCAGCGGCACCAAGGGCTCACGCTGCTGCCCGCCGCCGCCGTGGCGCGCGCCTATCGTCGCGCCAAGATCGCGCTCAACGCCCACCACGCCCAGATGCGCGAGGGCGTGAACATGCGCACCTTTGAAATCCCCGCCGCGGGCGCCTTCCAGCTCTGCGACGCCATGACTCGCCTCGGCGAGCTGCTCGAAATCGGGCGCGAGGTTGCCGTCTACGAGGGTCCCGACGACCTGGTGGACATCCTTCATCGCTACGCGGGCGATGACGCGGCCCGTGCTCGCATCGCGGAGGCGGGCCGCCAGCGTGTGCTGCGCGATCACACCTACGAAGTGCGCATGGCCCAGCTCGTCGCCCGATCGCATGGCGACTCGACCGCCTAGCATGCCTGCCGGCTCTTCGTCGCCGATGCCCACGGCGCTCGCGGGACACTCCAACCGCGAGCTCTTGCGAATGGCGATCGAGGCGCACCTGCATCAGCCCGCGATCGCACTCTGGCGCGCCACCGAGTTTGCGATGTTGCGCGAGGCGGCGTTCGGCGCGCCCGTCCTCGATCTGGGCTGCGGCGGCGGCGCCGTCGCTGGAGCCGTGCTCCGCGCCCACTGGCCCCGCGACGGCCTTGAATTGCTCGCCAGCGAGGCGCGCGCCGCCCGCGCCTTGGGCGTCTACCGCGGCGTGATTCGCTCCGACGCCACCCGAGCGCCGCTCGCCGCGGGCGCCTATGCCACCGTCTTCAGTCAAAGCGTGCTGGAGCACATACCCGACGACCAGGCCGCCGTGCGAGAGGCGGCGCGCGCGCTCGCGCCCGGCGGGCGGCTGGTCTTCACCGTGCCCGCGCCGGCCTTCGCCGAGCGGATCCGCCGCGGACCCGGCGGTGAGGCCGCGCTGCAGGCGACGAACGACCGGCTCGGCCATTTCCATTACCACTCGCTCGACGAATGGGACGCAATGCTGGGGGCCTGCGGCCTCACCATGGTCAGCACTGCCGGCCACCTTCCGGCTCGCACGCAACGCGCCTGGCAGCGACTGGACGAGCTCATGACGCATCGTCTGGGCCGCCGCCGCATTCTGGATATCTTTCGGGCGCTGGACCGGCGCCGGCTGGTTCCGCGCGCCGCATGGATTGCCGCCTGGACCGCCATTCTCTGGCGCCCCTTCCGCCGCCCGGTCGACGATCCCGGCGGATTTCTCATCGTGGCCCAAGCGCCCGACGGCGCAACGGCGCCCTAGCATGCCCGCGCAGGATCGCCCGCGCGTGCTCCACCTTTCCTCGACGTGGTTTGGGAAGATCTCCGTCCTTGGCGGGGGCGAGCGCTTTCCCCTCGAACTCGCGCGCGCCATGCGGGAACGAGTGCCCACCCGGCTCGTCGCCTTCGGCGGACCGCCCACAACTGCCGATGCCGCCGGATTTCCCATCGAAGTCGGCCCGCACCTGGCGGCAATTGCGGGGCCGCGAGACGGATGCCATCGGGCCGGGCTTCATCCCGGCCCTCTGGTGGGCCGACGTCATCCATTGCCACCAGGCGCGCACCGGCCTCACGGCGCTGGCGACCCTGCTCGCGCGTCCGCTCGGGAAGCGCGTAGTCGTCACGGATCACGGGGGTGGCGGCGTGGGGTGGCTGCGGCGCGCTCGTCTGGGCCGCTGGGTCGACGCCCACCTGGCACAGAGCCGGTTTGTGCTGGACACGCTGCCGTACATGGGCCGTCGCACGGCGATCATCCACGCCGGCGTCGACCCAAAGGTGTTTGCTCCGTCGGCGGTCAAGGCGCGCGGCGAGGTGGTGTTTGTGGGCCGCCTGCTGCCGCACAAGGGCGTCGAGCACGCCATCCGCGCGCTGCCCGACGACACCCACCTCTCGGTGTATGGACGGCCTGCCGACCCCGACTATGCCGCGTTTCTGCGGCGCGAGGCCGAGGGCCGGGCCGTAACCTTCCATGAAGACGCCGACGACCGGCAGCTTGTGCGGGCGCTAAGCCGAGCCTGTGCGGCGGTGATGCCCTCGGTGTTCGAGGACTATCGGGGCCGGCACCAGCATCTTCCCGAGCTGCTGGGGCTGGCCGCGCTCGAAGCGATGGCCTGCGGCACGGCCGTGGTCGTCTCGCAAGCCGGTGGACTCCCCGAAGTCGTCGATCCGTCCTACGGCGCCGTTGTGCCGCCGGGCGACTCCTCGGCCCTGCGGGCGGCGCTCCTGCCGTTCACGTCCGATCCCGGCCATGCCGCGGCCTGCGGCGCGCAAGCCCGTGAGCGGGTGCTGCGCGACTTCACCTGGAGCGCCGTCGCCGACCGCTGCCTAGCCGCCTACGGCTGAAGCGAACCCACGAGCCGGGCCTAGATATCTGCCACCGCGCCGTCGGCGTACTCGTCGGACCCAAACGACAGCTCGTGCGGCGGGTTCGCCGCGATGAAGGCCTCGTCCAGCTCAACACCAAGACCCGGAGCCTCCGGCAACGCGAAGTGCCCGTCGGCGAACGCCAGCGGCTCTTGCAAGACGTTCTCGAAGTAGGGCGGCTTGCGCGCATGCTCCAGGATCAGGAAGTTCGGTGTCGCCGCCGCCAGGTGGATATTCGCCGCCGTGGCCACCGGGCCGTTTGGGTTGTGCGGCGCCATCGAGATGTAGTGCGTTTCGGCGTGGGCGGCGATGCGGCGCAGCTCGGAGATGCCCCCCGCGTAGCAGATATCCGGCTGGACCACGTGCACCGCGCGCGATTCGATCAGCTCGCGGAATCCCCAGCGGGTGTACAGCCGCTCACCGGTGGCGCAGGGCACCTCGGGCACCGCGGCCGTCACCTGGGCATAGGCCGGCACGTTGTCCGGCGGGATCAGTTCCTCCGCGAACAGCAGGCCATGGTCGCGTACGCCGTCCAGAAAGCGGACCGCCGCCGCCGGCGAGAGCCGCCCGTGAAAATCCACCATCAGGTCGAGTTCGGGACCCACCGCGGCTCGTGTGGCCGCCACCAGCTCCACCGCAGCCTTGGCCGTGGCGAATTCGTTGAAGCCGCCCTCGAGGTACGGCGGCGCGATCTTGAACCCGGTGAATCCCAGCCGCTGGGCTTCCAGCACCTGGTCGATCTCCGATCCCGCCAGGTCGGCCCGCGCGTAGGCGCGGACCCGATCGCGCACCGGACCGCCGAGCATGCGATACACCGGCAGCCCGGCGGCCTTGCCCGCGATATCCCACAGCGCCATGTCGATGCCGCTGATCGCCGCGTTCAGGATCGGCCCGCCGCGAAAGAACGGATGGCGATACATCTGCTGCCACAAGTGCTCGACGCGGGTGGGGTCCTGCCCAATCAGAAACGTGCCGAACCGCTCCACCACCTCCGCCACGGCCTGGTTCACCTTGAACAGGCTGCACTCGCCGATGCCGTGGATGCCGCTGTCGGTTTCGATCCGCACGAACGTCCACACCCGGTTGAGCCGTGCCTCGGGAGCGGCCGGCGCGCCGCAGTGCATCGTTTGAATGTCGGTGATTCGCATGGGGGTTGGCTCCCGGAATCCGGCGCCGCAGCCTAGCGCATGATCAGCGGGTCACCGCGACACGCCCGCCACCAGCGTGGTCAATTCGAGCAGCGTAGGGCGCTTCTGCGCGAATCGGGCGCGGTTCGGCCCCCTCTCCCTGGGGGAGAGGGCTGGGGTGAGGGTGCAGGTGAGGTACGCCTCGTCCGTGCGCGTTCTGTAGGAAGCGAAGTGTCACCTAATTCCGCATAGGAGCTGCCATCAGGGGCATGTCGACCGCGTCCGGTCGGGCCAATCGCAGGAAGAAGTGCCCGACACCGGCCGACCCCATCATGAAATCGGGGCTGTAGTTGCCCGGCTCGTCACCTCGCCAGCGGCTGCCGTCCGGCCCCTCCTCGCGGTATGCCACCGCCGCCTCGCCGAATTCCACCGCTCGATCGAGCCACAGGTCGTCGCCCAAGGCCCGCCGCAGCTCCAAGAACAGCTCGGCGTTGCCGGCCAGCCCGTGGCACTGGCTGGGGTTCGCCCGGACGTCTCCGGCCACGTAGGTCGCCTCGGCGGCGCGCAGCGCCAGGTCCTTCAGTTCCTCGTTACCCAGCGCCGCATAGGCGCGAACCGCAAGCAGCCCGATTCCCGGTGGGCCGTGGCACCACTGCACCCCCGCGGGCCGCTCGTCGCCGGGCCAGCGCCTCCACGCCGGTCCGGGTTCCGCCTGTCCGTCGATCCAGCGCGCCGCGCCGAGCACCGCCTCCGGCAGCCGCTGGTCGCTCGAAAAACGTGAGAGCTCCGCCAGGAAGCAGGCAACGCCCGCCGTCCCATGCGCGAAGCCAATGCCATCGAAGCTGCCCGAACGCCGGTTCCAGGGCCAGTGCCACCCACCGTCGTCGACGCTCGCGCGTTGGAGCAGGTACTCGCCCGCTGCGACCGCCAGGTCCAGCGCGCCGGCATCGCCCGTCACCTGGTGTACACGCACCAGGAAGGTCCCCGTGCCCGCCGCCCCTTCGAGCGGATCCTCGCTTTTGTAGGCAAGACCGCGAAGCGCCTTGACCCGTGTTCGGGCCAGGTCGAGCCAGCGCTCACGTCCCGTGCATTCGTAGAGCTGCAAGAACGTCATGCCGTCGCCCGCTACGCCGAAATAGAGGCTCGGATCGCGGTTCGGGTCCGTGAGCGAGCGGCGGGTCTGCGCCTCGATCCACAGCGCCCCGCTCTCGGCCACGTCGCGGAAGCGGGTTTCACCCGTCACGGCGTGGAGGCCTGCCAGAAGCATCACCGGGCCGGCGGAGCCCGCGAACACATCGGTGCCGTAGGCGTCCTCGCCGAAGTAGGTCTGCGTGCGCCAGCGTGACCCGGCGACGTCCGGCTCGGCGGCCGCCGCGATGAGCCGCCCAACGTCGATCGCCAGATCCAAGAATCGGTCGCTGTCCGGCATGTCGGCTCCGCTCGTCTCGCTGCGGTCGCCGCCAAGCGTACTCGGCGGCCCACGCGACAAACCGTTCGGGCGGCGCGTACGCTGCCTGCGAAACGCCTACAACGAACTATCTCCCATGTCTGAGCCCGACACTTCGTCAAGCGGTTCCCAGCATCCCGGCCTGGCCAACCTGATGGTCGATTTCAATCAGATGCAGGCCTTCATGGAGGACCCGCTCGTCATCGTGGAAGGCTCCGGGGTACGGCTCACGGATGTTCGGGGCCGTTCCTACATCGATGGGATCGCCGGCATCGCCGCGATGCAGTTCGGCCATGGCAACCGCCCGATCATCGAGGCCATGCAGGCGCAACTCGAGCGCGTTGCGTTGACCCTGCCCATCTACGCCACGAACCAGCCCGCGATCGAGCTCGCCGAGCGCCTCATCGATGTATTCCCGCCGGAGTTCACCACCGTCAAATTCGTCAGCGGCGGTTCCGAGGCCAACGAGACCGCGATGAAGATGGCCCGCCAATACCACAAGCAGACCGGCAACCCGGGCAAGTACAAGGTCATCTCACGCTATTCCAGCTACCACGGGGCGACCCTGGGCGCCCTCTCCGCGACCGGCGGGGCGGCGCGCAAGGCCAAGTACGAGCCGCTCCCCGCTGGATTCGTGAAGGTCCACCCGCCGGACTGCTATCACTGCCCCTTCAAGCTCACCTATCCCGAGTGCGGCGTGCTCTGCGCCGAGATCGTCGACGACGTGATTCGCAACGAAGGCCCCGAGACCGTCGCCGCCTTCATCGCCGAGCCCGTGATCATGTCCGCCGAAGCCTTTGTCGTGCCGCCGCTCGAGTATTTCGCGATCCTGCGCGAGATCTGCGATCGGCATAACGTGGTCCTCATCTTCGACGAGATCATCACGGGCTTCGGTCGGCTGGGTGAGCTTTTCGGCGCGGATGTCTACGGCGCCTATCCCGACATCATGACCGTCGGCAAGGGCATCAGCGGCGGCTATGCCCCGCTGGCGGCGGCGATCATTCGCGGCAGGATTTCCGAGACGTTTCTCGGCGAGCGGGACGCCGGCGTGCACTTCAACGCCGGCCATACCTATTCCGGCAACCCCGTCGCCTGCGCCGCGGGACTCGCCGCCCTACGGCAGATCACCAGCGGCGAAGTCCTCGACAACTGCCGGCGCCAGAGCCAGCGCCTGCGCCGGCACCTGGAAGACATGGCCGACCGCTACGAGGTCGTCGGGCGCGTTGACGGCCACGGCCTGCTCCTCGGCGCTGAATTTGTCGCCGACCGCTCCACCCATGCCAGCTTTCCCAGCGATCGTCCGTTCGGACGGGCGGTTGGGGCCGAAGCGCGTCGCCGCGGCCTCATCGGCCGAGCCGGCGACCACGTGTGGGTCTTTGCCCCGCCGCTCACCTCGACCGACGACGAGATCGACGAGATGGCGGCAATCCTCGACGCCTCGATCGCCGAGACGCTCGAAACCTACGAGTGGCCCGCCTGACGCAGCAGGCTTTCGACGACCGCGTGGCCGACTATGCCGACTCCCCGTGCCACCGGTCCGGGCCGAGTCTGCCAATTGTGATCGAGCTGGCCAACGTCTCGCCCGGCTGCTTGGTGCTGGACGTGGGCACCGGCACCGGCTTCACGGCGCATGCGCTGGCGGAGCGCGGGGCGCGTGTGGATGTCCTCGACGTGTCGCGGCCCATGCTGCGACATACGCGAGCGGCCGCCCCGACGCTGCTGCGGGCGATGTGCGCCGCCGCCGGGAGCATTCCGGCGCGTGGCGGCAGCTACGGCGTGGTCACGTGCCGCCATGCGCTGCATCACTTTGTCGACCCGAGAGACGCCATCGGCGAGATGGCCCGCGTGCTGCGCCCCCGCGGGCGGGTGGTCATCGCCGACACGCAGAGCCCCGCTGATCCCTGGGTGGCGGCTGAAATGCACGACATCGAGACAATCCGCGACCCGTCGCACGTGCGCAACCTGTCAGCCGCGGAGTTTCCGCGCTATCTGCGCGCCGCCGGGCTGACCGTTGCCGCCGACCGCGAGTGCCGTTCGCCCTTGGAATTCGACCAGTGGGTGGCCCGCTCCGGCGGCACGCCGGCGATGGCCGACGAGCTATGGCGCCGGATGTCGGAGACGCGGGTAGCCGCGGCTTTCGATGCTCACACCGACGCTGGCGTGCGCCGCTTCGCCTGGCCGGTGCGCGTCATCATGGCCGTGCGGCCTGACGACGCTACTTCCCGATCGCCCGGACCTAGTACGCCCCGCGCCCCCGCGCCACCACCCACAGGGTGCGCGCGAGGATCGAGATGTCCAGCAGCGGCGAGTAGTTCTGGATGTAGAACAGGTCGTACTCCACGTTTTCGACCAGGGGCAGATCGCCGCGGCCGTTGACCTGCCACCAGCCGGTGATCCCCGGGAGCACCGAGAGCCGCTGGCGCTGCCACGATTCGTATTGATCCACCACCCAGGGCAGCTCGGGTCGCGGCCCCACCAAGCTCATCTCACCCCGCAGCACGTTCCAAAGCTGGGGCAGCTCATCCAGGCTGGCACGGCGGAGCATTCGGCCTACCCGCGTGACGCGGGCGTCATTGGCCGGCTTGTAGACGTCTTCAATCCGTTGGCCGTGCTGCCGGGCCGCCTCGATCTGGGCCTCGGCGTTCGCGACCATGGTGCGGAACTTGTACATCGTGAAGAGCCGGCCGTTCTCCCCCACTCGGCGCTGGGAAAAGATGACCGGGCGCCCGCTTTCCAGCCAGACGGCCAGCGCGGACAACGCCATCACCGGCGCCATCGCCACCAACGTCAGGAGCCCCAGCGCCACGTCGAACGCCCGCTTGACTACCCGATCAAAGCCGGTGATCTCAGGCGCGCGGACGCTGATCATCGGGATGCCCCAGGTGTCTTCCGCCATCGTTCGACCGGGCATCAGGTCGAAGACGTCAGGCACCAGGCGGATCCGGACATCGGCGCGCTCCAGCGCCAGCACCGACTCGCGCAGCCGGCTGTGCGCGTGCAGCGGCAGCGCGATGATCACGTCGTCGGGCGCGTGCTGTTCCACCAGCGTCGGCAGCTCCTCCACCAGTCCCAGCACCGGTCGCCCGTTCAGTATCGTGCCCTGCTTTTGCGTGTCGTCGTCGGCGAATCCCAGCACCTCGTAGCCCGACCACGGCCGGTCGATGATCAGTCGCGACACGCGGTCCCCAACGGGACCGGCGCCGGCAATCAGCACCAGCCGCCGCGTGGCGGGGGAGAGATGCCGCGTTTGCAGCGCCAGGTTGAGCAGCCAGCGGAAATTGATCAGGATCGCCAGATCGAGCACCACGAAGTACACGAACAGCAATCGGGAGAGAAACTCGACCTTGAGCAGGAAGAAGGCCGCGAAGAGCGCGCCCGTCGCCAGCAGCACCGCGAAGATGATCGCGCGCGCTTCAAGCACCACGCGCATCACCCGCCGGTGGTCATAGACCTTGGCGAAGCGCAGGAAGAACGCCCAGATCACCGTCACGATGATGTACTCGCGGGCGCCCAGCCAGTCCAGGTGCTCGGCGGGTCCAAAGCCGAATGGCAGCGCGTGGCGCAGCGCGTCGGCCGCCAGCAGCGCCAGCATGGTCAAGAGCACGTCGGCGATCCCGAGGAATCCGCCGACGGCGCGAGTTCGACTTAGCACGTCAGTTTGTCTGCACGAGTTCGCGGTATACCGCTTCGGTGGCGCGGGCCATACCGTGGCGGTCCTGTCGGCGGCGCATGCCGCACGCCGCCGCCTGCGCGATGGTGCGAGCCAGCGCTGGCTCTGTCAACAAGCGCAGCGCCGCGCGCCCCGCGGCCGCCCCGTCGCCGGCGTCCACCAGCAGCCCGGTGCGCTCGTGCGCAATCAGATCGCTGGTCCCAATCGCCTCCGCACCCACAACCGGCACGCCGGCCCACATGGCCTCCATCACCGCGTACGGCACACCTTCCCACCGCGCCAGGTGCAGATAGACGTCCATGGCCGCAAGCAGTGTCCGCGCGTCGGGCACGAAGCCGGGTCGCAGCGTGGCATGCAATAGGCCGAGGTCCGCGAGACGCTGCTCCACCACCGTTTGGAGCTCGCCGCCGTTGATCCACAGCAGCCGGGTATCGGGCCGCGCCGCATGGATCACGCGAAACGCCTCGACGATGTCCATCGGCGCCTTTTGGGCGGTGAAGCGCGAGGTGGTGCCCACCACCAGTCCTTCCGGCGGCAGTCCCAGCCGCCGCCGCGCACCGGCCTTCGGCAGCGGCTCGTACGGCTCGAAGCCGTTGGGCACCAGCCGCACGCGTGACGCCCCCAGCAGCTTCACGGCCTCACGGTGCTCGCCGTCGGACAGCGCAATCACGCGATCGGCCATACCGCCCAGAACGCGCTCGAGCCCGCGCGCCATGGTTCGTCCCGTCTTGTTGGCGAAGTTCAGGTAGTAGAAGCCGTGCGGGGTGTGCACGGTGCGGGCGGCCTGCCAACGTGCGGCGAGCCGTCCGGTGATTCCCGCCTTGGTGCTGTGCGTGTGGACGATGTCGTACCTGCCCCTCCGGACCAGCCGCGCCAGACGAGCGATCGTCGCGGCGTCGGCCCACGGATTTAGCGCCCGCACCATCGGGATCGGCCGCACCGCTACGCCCGCCTCGCGCAGGTCCCGCGCGAAGGACGTATCGCCGTGAGCCTCGGATCGCACCGGCGGACATGCCACCTCCACCGCAACGGCGGCCGGGTCCAACGACGTGGTCAGGTCGAACAGATGCCGTTTGGTGCCCCCAATGGTGGCCTCCATCACCTGGAGCACGCGGATGGGGCGGCTTGGCGGCGTCAGTGTCTCTCCAGCACCGATTCACGCAGCCACGCGTACTCGGCCTCAAGACCCTCGCGCACGGTCGTGGTGGGATTGAAGTCCAGCTCACGCCGAGCCTTGCTGATGTCGGCCTGGCTGTGGAGCTGATCCGCCGGATTGGCGTCGGTGTAGATCAACTCCGCCGGGCGGCCCACCACGGCTTCCATCTCGCGGATGAATTCGTTCACTGAAACCGTCGGGCCGCTGCCGATGTTGTACACCTCGCCGATCGGCAGCACGTCCAGCACCCGCGCCTGCGCCTCCACGGCGTCCATCACGTAGGTCAGCTCACGCGTCTGCTCGCCGTCGCCGTAGATCGTGATCGGCCGGCCCTCGGCAATGGCCTTCAGGCCGATGTGCGCCAGCATGTCCGGGCGCTGCCGCGGACCAAAGAGCGTGTAGTAGCGCAGGATCACGACCGGCAGCCCAAAGAGTTGCCGGAACCCATTGAGCACGTGCTCGTCCATCAGCTTCGACATGGCGTAGAACGCGCGCGGATTCAGGTCGTGATCCTCGGGCGTCGGGAGCTTGGGATTGAACCCATAGATCGATGACGTCGACGCGAAGCTAAAAAGTTCGACGCCCGAGGCCAGCGCCGCCTCCGCCAAGCGTTGCGTCGAGAGGCAGTTGTCACGCATGTAGCGGTCGTAGTTGAACGCGGTCCACCCCTCGCGCACCCCGGCCCGCGCCGCGAGGTGGAAGATGTACTGCGCCCGGTCGGTCAGCGGCCGCAGGTCCAGATCCATCAGGTGCGCCTCGACGGTTTCGTATTCCGGGTGCGCCAGCAGCCGCCGCTCGTTGTCCCGCTTCTGCCAAATGTCGTACGAGTCTGTGAAGCCGTCCAGGCCGATCACGTGATGCCCCTCGGCGAGCAAGCGCTCCGCGAGGTGGGAGCCGATGAAGCCCGAGGCTCCCGTCACAAGGCTGGTTGGGCGGTTACTGGACATCGGGTGTCTTCACGTCAATAGGGCGCGCCCCCGGCGCGCCTGCCTGGAAGTATATCGGCGCGGAGCGGATGGCCATCTCAGGCGCCTGCTCCCAGTGCCTCGTCGTACACGGCCTGCGTCGTGACCCGCATGCGGTCAAGCGAGAACGTCTCGCCAGCCCGGCGTGCGGCCGCCGTACCCATTCGCTGACGCGTAGTCTCGTCGCGCAGCAGTCGCGCAAGCGCCTCCGCAAACGCCGAGGTGTCGCCTGCCGCAACCAGGATCCCGCTCTCGCCGTCGCGCACCACCTCCGGCACGCCTCCTACCGCCGTGGCCACCACCGGACGGCCGGCGGCCATCGCCTCCAAGAGCGCCAGGCCGAATCCTTCCCAGTCCGACGCCAGCGCCACCACGTCACAAGCGGCCAGCAAGCGGGGCATGTCGCTCCGGACCCCCAGCCAGCGCACCGCGCCGCCGACGTCGATGAGATCGGCCAGGGCATGGAGATCACGCTCGTAGACCTCCGATCCGAGCTGTCGCCCGCCGGCCAGCAGCAGCATCGCGTCCGGCAGTTCCCTATACACGCGCTCGAAGGCGCGCAGCAGCATGCCGTGGTTCTTCTGGGGGTCCAACCGCGCCGGACACAGCACCACGCGGGTGGCGGCCTCGATGCCAAGCTCGGCGCGCGCGCCCGCTCGATCCAGGTCCGCGAACGGCGCGGCGTCAATGCCGTAGAGCACCACCCGGGTCTTCGCCGGCGGCGCGCCGCCCGTGGTCACCGCCCACTCGCGCACGGCGTTCGAGATGCCGATGGTGACGTCCGGCATCCCGGCAATGCGCCGGTGGAGCCAGCGCCAGACCGGGTGCTCCAGTCGCGCTTCCAGGTTGTGCTTGGTCGCCACCAGTCCGCGAACTCGGGCCATTCGAGCCGCAAGCGCCCCATACATGTCGGCACGGAGGAGATGCGTGTGCACCACGTCGTAGCGGCCCCGCATGATGGCGGCGGTCAGCTGGGGCAGCCGCGTCCAGCCCCAGGCGCCGGGCATGGGCAGATAGTGCACCCGGCCGGCCAGGCGTTCGACGTCCGCGCGCAGGTCGTGGTCGCGGAAATAGATCACGTCCTGCTGCACGCCGTCGGCGGGCTCCGCGAGCAGCTGCAGCAGGTGACGCTGCGCCCCTCCCACGGCGAGCGACGAGATGACGTGGACGATCCGGCGCGCTGCCGTCATGCGGCGGCGATCAGCGCCTCGTAGCGCGCCAGCGTCCGTTCCACCTGCCGGTCAAGCGTGAAACGCTGCGCCACGCGCTCTCGGCCCGCCGCGCCAAGCTGGCGGGCATAGTCCGAGTCCCCAACAATGAGCGAGAGGCGGTCGGCCAGGCCCATGGTGTCGTCCGGATGCACCGCGAATCCCGTCTCGCCGTCGGGGACGAGCTCCGGACCGGCGCCAAGGCTCGATGCAATAACCGGCGTGCCGGCCGCCATGGATTCGATCAGCGTCAGGTTGAACGGGTCGGGGTACGTCGACGGCGCCAGCGTGACGTTGGCGGCGTGGTAGGCGTCGCGCAGCGTGTCGGCGTCCAACCAGCCGGGCAGGATCAGCCGGTCGTCGACGCCCAACTCGCGGGCCAGGGCGCGCAGCTTCGGTGCGTAGCGCGGGTTGTCGCCGGCGATGACCAGGCGCACCTCGGGATCGCGGGCCTTCGCCAGGGCGTGCAGCGCGGCTTCGGCCCCCTTTTCGCGGCTCACGCGGGCCGCCAGCAACGCGACCGGCGCATCGTCCAGGCCGATCGTCGCCCGGAACCGCGGCCCGTCGCCCTGCGCCCACCACTCGGCGTCCACGCCGTTGTGCATCACCTCCGCGCCGCCGTAGCCGTTGGCCCGCAGCGCGGTCTGCAGCGCCTGGCTGATGACGAAGATGTGATCCACGTGCGTCGACATCTGTCGCTGGATCGCCGTGTTGCGCGCCGGATTCCAGCGAAAGCGCTGGCACTTGGCGCAGTTGAACCACCGCTGGCGAAAGTCCACCCGCCCCCCACTGCAGATGAACTTGATGCAGCAAAACAGCAGGAAGTCGTGCGCGGTGTATGCCACCGGCGCGCCCGTGGACGCCGCTACCTCCAGCGAGGCAAACGACAGGTGCTGGTGCACGTTGTGCGCATGCACCACGTCGGGCTCGAAGTCCTCAAGGGAGCGCCGGACGCCGCCCAGGATTCCGGGGTTCATCATGGCCACCGTGTTGCGGAATCGCTCCGGATACTGCGATTGCAGACGCTCTACGCGCACCGGTCCATCCGTGGTCGACGTGGGCCCGTGCGGCCAGGTGGTCACCACCAGCACCTCATGGCCGCGTGCGGCGAAGGCGCGCGCCAAGCGCTGCGCCACCACCCCCGCCCCGCCCCGGTTCGCGGGGGGATAGGTATCAGCCAGCAGGGCGATGCGCATGGACATATTCCGAACGCGTGCCGTTGATTCTAGAGAGTCGGTCGCGGCCGGTGGCGGAGCGGCGGTCGGGCGGGGTGCCCGCCAATCGACGCCTGCCACGGTGCCCATGGCCGAATTGCCGCGCCGACATCCGTCTAGCGTAGGGCTGAGATCTCCGATTGGGGACGCCGCCGGTTCCACCGCGCCCGGCCACATGGCATACAGGCGGATGGGCACCCGCCCCGGCTGGACCGCGATCTCGGCCCGGTGGCAGACTGGCGATTCCCTCAAGCCCAACTTGAGGAACCTCACCTACGGCAGCGGGTTTCACCCGCTGCCGGTTGGACACATTCTTCCCCTCGATCCCTAGGAGAGCAGATCCGTGGCATTCCAGACGCCGATCACCATCAAGCAGGCAATCGGCCACATTCACAACAACCGGTACCTGCTCCCGGCCATTCAAAGGGAGTTTGTGTGGCAGCCGCGTCAGATCGAAAGGCTCTTCGACAGCCTCATGCGCGGCTATCCGATTGGATCCTTCCTGTTCTGGCAAGTCGATCCTGAGACTGCCAAGAATTACAGCTTCTACCAGTTCATCACGAACTACGATCAACGGAAGCCCCACAATCCCGTCCACGGGGCGCCGTCCACCGTGCCCGGCCTGACGGCGGTGCTCGATGGACAACAACGCTTGACAGCGCTAAATGTCGCACTCCACGGCAGCGGGAGATGGAAACTTCCACGCCTGTGGTGGAACAATCCGGACGCCTTTCCGGAACGACGGCTCTACTTGAATCTCCTCGCGTCCCAGGCGGAGAACGAAGACGAGCTCGCGTATAAATTCAGCCTGCTCCCGGAGAAGGAGGCCAACGATCGTAACCGCCGTAACGTCCTCGAACACTGGTACCGGGTGGGAGCCATCCTTGACGTTCAGGATCCCGCAGACCTGATTGACGTCGTCCATGACCTGGGGCTCGCGGATACGCGCGAGCCCCAGAAGATCCTCAACCGGCTTCACCACGTCGTTCACAGCAATGGCACCGTCTCGGCCTACGAAGAGCCGGACCAGGACCCAGAACGGGTTCTCAACATCTTTGTACGAACCAACAGCGGCGGCACGCCCCTTTCCTATTCGGACATGCTTCTCAGCATGGCAGTAGCCCAATGGGACAAGGTCGACGCGCGGAAAGAAATCCACGCTCTAGTTGACGAAATCAACAACGTCGGCAGTGGCTTCTCTTTCGACCACGACTTTGTGCTCAAGGCCTGCCTGATGCTCGGGGACAGCAGCAGCGTCCGATTTAAGGTCGAGAATTTCAGTAAATCGAAGATCGGCGCCCTTCAGGATCAATGGGATCGAATCAGGAGCACAATCACAGAAACGGTGGAATTGGTTTCATCGTTCGGGTATTCCCGACTGAGCCTGACATCGGCAAGCGCCCTGCTGCCGATCGCGTACTTCCTCTACCGCCGTCAGCAAGCGATGGGTGCGGAGGACCGCAAGGCGATACGTAACTGGCTGATTCGCTCGCTGCTAAAGCGCGGGATCTGGAGCGGCGGTGTCGATAACTTGCTGGTGGCGGTCCGCAGAGCCATTCGGGAGAGTTCCTGTCACGATGGCTTCCCGGCTCGCGAGATCGAGCAAGCGATGCCACCTGGCATGAGCCTCACCTTTGTCGACGAGGAACTCCAAGACTTTGCCGACGCCACGTACGGTGGTAACGCCTATAGCCTCCTGTTCCTTCTGTACGATTTCGTCGACGTGGCCACAAACCGCTTCCACATCGACCATGTCTTCCCGCGCGCGCTGATGACACCGGCGCGCCTGAAGAAGGCCGGCGTCAACGAGGAAATGATCCCCGCGTTTCGCGAGCGGATGAACCGCCTAGCCAACCTCCAGCTCCTCGAGGGATCAACGAACTCGCGCAAAGGTGCCATGCCGCCGGCTGACTGGCTGCACGCGGAATTCCCGTCTGACTCTGAAAGGCGGAATCACTGCCAGCTGCACGATCTGGGTGAAGTGCCGGCTGACATCAATGGGTTTCAGCGCTTCTACGAGAAGCGCCGACAGCGCGTCCTGGAAAGGCTGCGACACCGACTCGCTTCCGACAGCTCGGCTCGCCTGGATTAGCACCAGGAGGTACCGGCGCGGGCAAGTACTGCTCCGCCGAGCCGACCAAGCGGCGAGGGCGGTTCGCGAACCGCCCCTACCAGACAACGCTGGAGTGACGGAGGCGAAGCAGTGGCTGTACTGCCGAAAGTGCATGCTGCGGGGCCGCGGCGCGCTCTGAGAGGCGTCGAAGCGCGGATGCGGATCAGATCTTCTTCGGCGACTACCTGCCGATTCCGCGGGACATGCCGTCGGGCGGCATCGACCTCGACCCGCCGTTCAATATGGGCCGCCTCCAGTCGCGCACGCAGGTGCACACCGTCCGCGACCCGGAACGCGACCGGACTGGGTCTCAAATCCGACGGCAGCCGCTCGCTACTCGTACGCACTCCCACCCAGGCACGTCGCGACCCTCGTCGAGGTCCAGGCGGTCGAAGTGCCGCGTGATGTCCGTGCGGTGCGCCTGTCCACAGTCCGCCAGATACTTCCGGAACCCGCGCCACGTCCACCGATCGGTCCCGTCCTCGGGCTCGGCGGCCCACATCTGCCGGTTGAATTCGTCAATCGCCTCCGGCGTCCGCGGCGTCATGTGCTCGGCCACCCAGGCCCACACGTCCTCGTCGGTCGGCCGGTCGCGCAGCGCTTCGGTGAAGTCCTTGGCCGAGATGCCCAGAAACTTGAACAATCGCCCGGACCGTCCGTGCCGGGCCAGGTACTCGCCCAGCGTCCCCGCCAGGTCCGCGCGCCCTTTGTCGATGCTACGCGGCAGGAAGACGATCCCGCCGAGCTTCTCGTAGGGGCTGCGCGGCACGTCGCGCGTCAAGTCCATCGCGTCACTCCTTTGGCTGCAACGTCAGCGTGTGGCTGATCGTTGCGCGCACGGCATCGCGTTCCAGGGGAACCTCGCGATAACGGCCTGCCAGCCAATCGGCGTACTGGTCCGCATAGTGCGGGCTTCCCGGCTGTCCAGAGGGGCCGGCTGCGTCCAGCGACCACAGCCGGGCCGGCGTCTCCGCCAGGTCCGAGATCAGTCGATAGTTTGCGCCACCGGTCGATTTGAATTCCGGTGAGGACCCCGTGTTGCACACGACGAAGCCGTTCCCGCTGGCGGGTTCGCCGCCGCGGTCGAGCAAGCGCCCCAAGTCGCCGCGGTCCGACAGCAGGTGGGGCAACTCAACCGTATGCAGCCCGCCCCAGCTCCAAGCGGACATGTCGTCGCCCAATCGCTCGGTGAGCCGGTCCAGGGTGCGGGCCATCGTCGACCGCACTTTCGTGTCGCGCGCCTCCGCCGAGGCGAACCACCCCGCGTCGTCGTCGGCCAGCAGTCGCAGCGACAGCGCGCCAATGCCGCCCGCCACGAAGGCGGCTGGATCGCCCACGGCCAGGGCCGACGCGTCGGCCGAAAAGCGTTCCGAGGCGACCACATCGTCCCACTGCTGGTTGAAGGCCTCGAAGATCGCGGCCCCTGCGCTATCGGCATCCATGCGGCAGTCCCAGGCGCGCAGCGCCGCCGCGGCCGCCTGCAACCGCGCGTCGCCGCCGTCGAGGATGCGCGTCAGCGCCTCGACCGAATTCACCGCCCGCAACGACAACGGGTCGTAGTGCATCGCCGCCATGTCCTCGCGGCTGTGGGCCTCGCGCGCCTCGATCATCTGCCGGATGCGCCGCGCGCGGTAGCCGCTCGGCGAGGTGTTGGACAGCGGATACGGATAGTCCGACGGCGCCGGCAGGTTGTTCGCCGTTGCCACCCAACCGCGCTCGGGGTCGCGCACGCTCGGCATGCCCTCGAACGGAGTCATGCCCTGCCAGGCGTCGGCCGGGTCCCAGCCGCGCCGGTAGCCACGCTCCACCCGCGACCGAAGCGGCACCTGGCCCGTCGCCCGGTAGCCGAAACCGCCGTCCACGTCCGCCAACACCATGCTCAGCGTCGGCGACATCCATCCCCGCAGCGCATCCTCGAGCTCGTCGCAGGAACCGGCCACGTTGGACTCCAGCAGCGCCGTCGGCCAGGCGCAGGGCAGCGCCCCCGCCCATCGCAGCGAAACCGGCCCGGTGCCTTGCGCGAATCCCGGCAAGATCTGATCGACGATCGGACCGTTGCGCGACGACCGCACGACCTCCTCGCGCACGCCCTCGCCGCCCACGCTGATGGCTTCCACCCGTTCGCGCGCCGGCTCCCATTGGCCGTCGTACAGAAAGGCGCCGGGATGCGCCGGGTCGGTGCGTTCCTGGTAGAGGTCGCGCTGCGAGCTGATGTTGTTGGTGATGCCCCAGGCGACGCGCAGGTTGCGACCGAAGATGATCCCCGGCGCTCCCGCATATCCGGAGCCCGCCACGTTGAACCGGCCTCCCACCAGGTGAACTTGGTACCAGCAGCCGGGCGAGCCGAAGGCGATGTGCGGATCGCTGGCCACCATCCCTCCGCCGGACACGCTGCGGCTCGGACCGATTACCCAGTTGTTGCTGCCGGTGCAGTCATCGAGCCCGCCCAGCGCCGGCTCGATGGGGTCCGTGCCGCTGCCGGCGCTCGGGTACTCCCCCGGATGCAGGATCGTCTCGTCGATCGCCTCGGGAGTCATGAAGGCGCGGTACAGCGGACCGTCGCCCAGGGCGCGCCTGGCCAGCTCGGGTATCGCAATCACCGGAAACCGTCCCGTGAGATACCAGCGCAACTCGCCCAGCAGTGCGATGGAGTCGAGCGGCCGCCAGGGTTCCGGCCGGTAGTCCAGCAGGTCGAACTCGATCGGCAGACGGTCCCCACACTCCTCGATGAACGCGTTCACACCCGCTGCGAAGGCCTCGTAGCGCCCGGCCGTCTCGGCCGGCAGGCGTGCCGTCTCGTCCGCCGCGATCCGGTGCAGCCCGACCGTCCGCACCAGCAAGTCGTAGTCGAACGCCTCGGGTCCGAGGACTTCCGCCAGCCGCCCGAGCGCTCGCCGCCGCAGATAGTCCATCTGAAACAGCCGGTCCTGGGCCATGGCGTAGCCGTAGCCCACGAACAGGTCGGTCTCTTTCTCGGCAAAGATGTGCGCCAGGCCGCTGGTGTCCCGCTGGATCTCGACCGCCGTGCCGACCGGGCCTGCTATCCGACCGTCGGTCGCCGCCAACCGGCTCTCGAGCTCCTGGTTCCACCACGCCTCGAACTGGGCATCCGACAGCCCGGCGGCGGCGCGAATATCGGCGACCGGCTCGCCGCGGCCCAACTGGTGCAGGATTCGGCGCGAGTCGATGGCCATGGCGTCTACTCCCAGGCGTATCCGTAGAGGCGGGAACGGAGCAAATGGAAGCGCACGGCGCATTGCGCCAGCGGACACACGTCGCCGCCGGTCCAGCGCGCCGCCGCGGCGGTGGAGTCGCCGCGCCAGGGGATGAAGTCGTCCTTGCTGAAGCCCTCGACGACGTTGCCGTCCGGGTCCAGCAGCTCCGCGTGCAGCTCACCCTCCGCCACGGTCGATGTCGCGGCATTGAGGATCAGTTGCTTGCCGCCGACGGGCAGCGGATGCGTTGTAAGCGTGCCCACCACGTCGCCGCCGGGACCCGATACCGCCGCCCAGTACCGATTGACGGCCCAGCTGGCGCGGCAGATGGCGGAGAAGAACGGCCAGATCGTCGGACCCTTGGCTGCCGGGTCGCCGTGCAAACCCTCGGTGCCCGAGAAATACATGTAGTGCCGGCCGTTGTGCTCGACCATGTGGTGTGAGGGCCACAGCATGCCGCCGCCGTAGTCGCCCAGCGCCCCCGTCGGAACCGCCGGTACGCGCACGCGCCGGTCCCATATTCGGCCGTCCGCGCTGCCGCCCAGGTGCAGCTCAATCGTCTGCGTGCGATTGAGGTAAATGGCGATCACGCCGATGTACCCGCTCTGCACCGGCGTGACGCAGAGCTCCATGATCTGGACGTCGTGCGGGTCGTAGATGTCGGGCTGGATGATGGTCTCGAAGGGACTCCACTCCGAGCCGTCCGCGCTCGTCCGGCGCGCCATCACCCGGCGACCCTCGGCGAAGATGTCATACGCCACCAGCCCGCCCGGGTGCGCGGGCTCTCCCAGCTTGTGCGTCGCCATGTAGGTTCCGTCGGCCTCGCGGAAGACATACGTGGTGTCCGCCGTGTGCTTGGGGTTCTCATAGGGGATCACCAGCCGGACTCCGGGCACCGCCACTTCGAGGACCGGGCCTTCGCTCGCCGTCCAGTTGATGCCGTCCGGCGAAAAATACCGATACATGCCGCGCGCCTGCTTCTGGCCCGGCGGGGGAGGCGGCAGCCCGCGAATGTGGCCCGGCCCCCCACCGATGGTGTTGCTCGGATCGCGCATCACGAACATCTCGTAGCGGCGGTCGGGCTCGGCGTCCGGGACGATCATCACCGAGCTGTACATGCTCGGGCCGCCCGAATCGTAGTCCAGCAAGATATTGGTGCGCGGATATCCGGGCTGCGGGCACAGGTCCAACTCGGGACGCGTCCACTCGACGCCGTCTTCCGACGTCAGGTAGGTCACGCGTCGGTAGTTCTCGAAATACCCCGCCGTCAGCGGCGTGGACACATGCCAGGCCTTCCACAAGCCATCGATGGGGTCGTGCGCGAACGTGCCGTGGGCGAACACCGAGCCGCTGTCCCAGGGCATGGCCGGCGTCACCAGGGGGTTGTTGGGATCCAACTCGCCCAACTCCTGCCGCCACGCGAGCATGTGCTGCTCGGCGACGTCTTCGACCAGAATCATTGACAGGCAGTCGGTGCGCCGCTTGACGCTCGTGGGAAACGAGAAGGCCATAGTCGCCCCTGTGCGGGTGCCCCAACGACTTTGGGAGTGCGGCGAGCGACTCTAGCAGATGGCCTCGCCCGCGCCTTGGGCTCGTGATACGTTGCCGCTGTCTGGCCGACGGCGAGGATTGAGCCCATCGACACGGTGCGGATCGGAATGGTGGGCGCGGGCCGCATGGCCAACACCGCCCACTACCCCTCGCTTGCCGCCATGCCCGACGTGGACATCGTCGGCATCGCCGAGCTGAACGCCGAGCGGCTGCAAGCCACGGCCGACAAGTACGGCGTCGACGGGCGCTATTCCGACTATCGCCAGCTCGTCGCGCGCGAAAAGCCCGACGCGGTCTACGTGATCATGCCCCCGCAGCATCTCCAAAACATCGTGGTAGACCTGCTGGAGCTGGGCGTCCACGTCTTCGTGGAAAAGCCGCCCGCCATCACCACCTACCAGACGGAGGCGCTCGCCTGGTACGCCGAGCGTCACGATCGTCTCACCATGGTCGGATTCAACCGTCGCTACACCGAAATGCTGCGCCGCTGCCGCGGGGCGATCACCGAGCGGGGCCCGTTGCACCAGTGCCTCGCCGGGTTCCACAAGTTCGAGGCCAGGCCCGACAACTACGGCTACGCCCACGGCGCGGCCTCGCACCTCACGTCCGACATCGTCCACGCCGTCGACACGCTGCGCTGGATGGCCGGCGGCGAGGTCGTGTCGGTCGCCGCCGACAACCGCGCCGTGGATATGCCGTTTGTCAACAACCACAACGCCCTCGTCACGTTCAGCACCGGCTGCGCGGCCATCCTCACCGCCTCGCGTCGATCGGGCCGGCGCGACCACTACTTCGAGATGCACGGGCAAGGCGTCTCGGCCTTTGCAGACGATCAATGGCGCGCCGCGATCTATCGCGACGGCGCCGACGACGGCGAATCGATCGCCGCCGCCGAGGTCGGCGGTGGGACCGAAGTGATCTATCGCTTCGGCTTCTTCGCCGAGAACCGCCACTTCATCGACGCCGTCAAGGCCGGACGCCAGCCCGACACGTGTTTTGCCGACGCCGTCAAGACCATGGACCTCGTCGACCGCATCATGCAGTCCCAGATCTAGGTCTACCTCGAAATGTAGGGGCGGTGCCCCCGGTACCTCGCCCCACGCCAGTCCACGTCCGGCAATTCGCGAACCGCCCCGCTAATGCCCACCCACGCAGCAACCATTGACGCCTGCCAAGCCCAACCGTACGGTCGGCCCCACGCGTCCATCCCAGTGCGAGGCTGACCCATCGCCAAGCCTCCCGTCAGCGACGCGGCCGTCGCCGCCAAGACCGGCAAGACCTGGGCCGAGTGGTGCACCATCCTGGACGCCGCCGACGGCATGACCATCGGCCACACGGCCATCGCCGCCTATCTGCGTGACCACCACGGCGTCCCGGCCTGGTGGAGCCAGGAGGTCACCGTCGGCTATGAGCGCATCCGTGGCCTGCGCGAGGAGCACCAGACCCCGCGCGGCTATCAGGTGAGCGTCAGCAAGACGCTGCCGGTTGCAACCGAGTCGCTCTACGAGGCCTGGACGGTGGCAGAAACCCTCCAGCGCTGGCTGGGTGACGACCTGCCGCACATCCGCACGCGCGTCCCAACAAATCGCTCCGCATCACCTGGGTCGATGGCGCAACTAGTGTCGACGTGGCCTTCTACTCGAAGGGTCCGTCGAAGAGCCAGGTCGTCGTGCAGCACTCCAAGCTCGCCGACCGCGACGACGTCGAGGCCAAGCGCGCCTACTGGAAGGCTGCATTCGTCCGCCTCGCTGGCGAGGTGACGTAGCCGCCCGCTACGCTCTCCAGAGCCACGCGCCGGAACCCAACCATGCTGCCCCGCGAACGCTATCTGCCTGCTGCCGGCATCGACCGTGCCCAGTGGCACTCGGTCTGCTATATCGACGCCGGCCTCACCCGCCTCGAACGTTTTCAGACCAGCGGTGCCTCGGACGAATACCACGAGTTCGAGCAGCGCACCTCACCCGACAACGGCCGCACCTGGACCGAGCGCGAGACCGTATCCGACGTCGTGCAGCAGCTCGATGGCGGCGGCATCGTCACCTATCCGCCCGGCATCTTCATCGACCGCGCGCACAGACGGAGCTATCAAATGCGCATGCGCCGCATTTGGCCCGGCCTGCCGGTCTATACCCATGCGTGGGGTTCCCACCGGCACCCCTGCAACGACCACGTCTTCGCCGCGGTTGACGACGGGCCCGAAACGCTGCTCCGGTACGAGGAGGGCCCCGACTTCGACCCCAACAATCCGTTCGATCCCGACTTCTGCTCGACCAACCGCACCTATCTCGGGCAGTCGATAACCTTTGCGCCCGACGGCACCGCGTATCTGCCCCTGGTGGCGCATCCCGCCGCGCAAGAGAGCGCGCACGCCAGCGGCGGCCTGGTCGTCATGCGCCGCGAGCCTGAGTCAAGCGTCTGGCAAGCCTCCAACATCGAGTACCTCGGGACGGAGCGCTCCTCGCGCGGGGTGCTCGAGCCGGAGGTAGCCGTGTTGGGTGATGGCCGCCTGCTAACCGTCATTCGCGGCAGCAACACCGAGACGACCGCGGGTAGGAAGTGGTTCAACGTCTCCGACGACGGCGGCCGCCGGATCTCGCCGCTGCAAGAGCTGCGCTACGACGACGGCACACGCTTCTACTCCCCGTCCAGCCTGCATCGCTTCATCCGCTCGGAGCGCAACGGGAAGCTCTACTGGCTCGCCAACATCACCCCGGAGCCTCCCGACGGCAACAGTCCGCGGTACCCGCTGTACCTCGCCGAGATTGATGAGGACCGCCTGGCAGTGCGGCGCGATAGCCTGCTCCTCGTCGACGACCGCGGCCCCAACGAACCCGCCGCGGTGCAGCTCTCGAACTTCAACCTGCTCGAAGACCGCGAGACGCTCGATATCGAGATCTACCTCACCCGCATCGGCGAGGTCGCCGACCACTTCTGGCAAGGCGCCGTCTACCGCTACCTCTTCTCGCCGCCGGCCTAGCCGCGCCTGGTCATCAAATAGAGCCGGCGTTTCGAGTCCGCAATCGCGTCCGACCGCTGGATCTCAAAGTGGCGGCTGAATTCCGACTCGAATTCGGTCTGGTTGTACCAGGGGAATTCGTGATTCCGCATCGCCACCAGACCAAGCGCCATGGGATCGTCGGGCGGCACGAACTCGATCAGGAGTATCGGTCCGAGCGCCGCGAAGAACCGAGCCAGCCGGTCGAAGCCGGTGTTGTTGCCAATCGCCACGTGATGAATCAGGGCCAGCGCCATCACCAGGCCGGCCGGCCCGCGCGACGTGAGTGACGCCACCTCGCGGTTGTCCCATCCAAGCGCCGGGCTGGGGCTGGTGATGTCCGCCACGATCGGAATGAGGGCCTGTTCGCCAAGGGCGGCCATGCGGCGATAGTTCAGATCCACCGCTCCCGGATCGCTGTCGATTGACACGACGGGCACGTCGCCGGTCGCGGCAATCCGGCTGAAGTCGCCCGTGTTTCCGCCAACGTCCCACACCGATTCCACCGAGACCGACGAGAGGCACTCGGCCACCAGGCGCTTCTTGTCCGCCAACGCGCTGCTGGAATAGCTCGTCTGGTCGCCATAGCCGGCCCAGGGCGTGTCGGCTGGATCCCACGAAATCCGGCCTATCGTCGACTCCAGGCTCTCCAGCAAGGCGTCAAGCCGTCGCCGGCTCATGCGGCCGGCCAGGTCGGCGCGTTTCCGGTTGGCCGCGGCGGCGCGCGCCTGGGCGCGGCTGTGGAGGTGGAGATGCATCAGCAAGCCGGGCCGCAGCCGCGAGCGCCAGGGCAGCAGCCGTGACGCCAGATCGAGCGGCAAGCCGTCCAGATGGCTTTGCAGCAGGCTGCCCAGCCGAGCGTCGGTGTAGGCCATGACCGCCAACGGCGCCAAAAACTGCTGGCAAAACTGCCGATAGCCCACCCACGGAAAGCCTGACTCATAGCGCTCGAACGACAGGGTGTCGATCAGCGTCGGACGGCCCTCGTGCAATTGGATGTTGCGCGCGCTGGCGTCCTTCAGCGACAGGCCGTGGTCCAGCGCGCGGCGCTGCACCCGCAGTGTTGTAAGCGCGGAGGCCTTGAGCTGCGAAAACGACCACTCAAACGGATACGAGACGAAATTCAACTGCGCGGGCCGAACGACGGCAGCCGCCCCCGGCTCTGGCGCCAGGTGCAGGTCGACGGTCTCGTGGGGAATGAGCAGACCGTCGTCGACGAGGCTCGCGTAGAGCCCCGAATCCATCAGCGTGCGGAAAGTCGACTCGTAGGACCGGTTGACCTGTCGAAAGTAGATCCCGCCGTGTCGAAACACGAAGCCTGCCGGATCACGGAACGACCCCGGCAGACGCGCCTCAGGGTCGGCGGTCATCCGTCGTCTCGACTGGCCTCCTCGGCCGGGGGGCTCGCTTCAGGCGTCGACCGGCGAAACCAACCAATGATTCGTCCAAACACATACCGAAACCACAGCCGCGCCGAAAGAAGCCCGCCCAGAACCGCCGCGATGATGATCTGGATGGCAAAGCTGCCGCTGCCGGGATCGATATAGCCGCGGCCGGCGAGCCGCACGACCTGGAATGCAATCAAGACGGCGGCCACGCCGCCAAGCGACGCACGCGACCGATGGGAATTCAACGCCCCGGCTCCCCGCTATGATCGTGGGCTTCGGTGGCCCGCATTACCACTACACTTTGGACGAGACTCACCACCAGCGCAAGAGGGGGGCTCCGGCGGCCTGCGTTCTCCTCCGGTCGCGCCCGACCCGCCAGGTCGAGCCTTCCACGCCTGCCGGTTCTTGCTGGTGACCCGTGCTCGCTAGGTCGCTCTGGCTCGCCATCACGCTGGCGGCGCTTGGGGTCTGGGCGAGCCTCGTGCCTCAGGTGACGTTTACGTCAGTCTCAGGCGGCGAGCCCGCTGACGATGTGCTGATCGCGTGGCCGGGATGGGGCGTGCAGCAAGACCTCGGTCCCGTGAGCGGGATCTTGGGGCGCTTTCAGATCTGGGTGTCAGCGGAGCCCGACGGGGACGACGTGACCGTGCGGGCCTCGCTGGTGGACGCCGCCACCCGCGAAGTGCTGCGGCAAACGTTCATTGAGGCCACGCCAAGCTATATCCCGGTCCCGCGCACGCTCACGTTTCCCAGCTATGCCGTGCCGGAGGGCCAGCGGCTGCTGCTGCAACTTCGAGTGCAGCTGCCCGAACACTACTACGTGATCTATCGACTGGCTGCCCCGCAGGCCGGGATGGCGAACGCGATGGTGAACGGAGTCCCGGAATCCGGCAGCGGACCGCTGGCGGTTGCGCAGCTCGAGACCGGCAGCGGGCTGCGCGCCGCGGTTATCGGTGAACCAGCCGCGCGGAGTCGACTCGCCCTGTCTGTCGTGCTGAGTGTGCTGGCAATCCTTTCGCTTCCCCGCGTCATGGCGGCGCTGCGCCACGTGGGGATGGCCGCATGGCTTGGCACCGAGCGACCGGTGAGGCGGCTGAGGCGTCTCGGAGGACCGGGCGGCGATGCGGACACCGGCGATGCCCCGTCGATGGTTGGACGTGTGCTGGCCACGCCCTGGTATCCCTGGCCGGCCGCGGCAATTCCGATCCTGCATTTCCTGACGAGCAACCCGGTGCATTTCGCCCCAATCGTGGTCGTCCTTCCGCTTGCCGTTGCCTTGGCGGTCGTGACCGGCAGTGTCGTCAGCCTTCGCCTGCTTCTCAAGGATTGGCACCGGCCCGCCGCCGCCACGGCCGGCGTCACCGTCGTCGCCTTTGCGTACGGCCACGTCGAGCGCGCGCTCGATGGAAACCTGGACGAACGTGTGCTCCTTGCGGGTGCGGTTGTAGTCGCCGCAGCGGCGGTCGCAATAGCCATACGGGCTGGTGCGTTGGCCGCTCGTGGGACGCAATTGCTGAATCTCACGGCCGCCGTCTTGCTTGTCTTTCCGGTCGCAAGCCTTGCCGGCGGCATTGCGGCAACGATTGGACGGTCGCCGGCGCCTGAGTCCGGAACGGTGGAAGATCTTGCGGCCCACCTGCTTCCATCGGGCCTGCCGACAGTGAGCGGAGACCGTCCCGACATCTACTACATCATTCTCGATTCATACACCCGCAATGAAGGGCTCGGCGAGTTCGATAACACTGGCTTTCTGCGCGGACTTGAACGTCGGGGCTTCTACGTCGCATCAGAGGCCGTCAGTAACTATCGGAGCTCTGTTCCCTCAATACCTTCAAGTCTCAACATGTCCTATGCGGACGAAATCAGACGGCTATCCCCGAAAAGGGGAGATGACTTGGTGAATCTCGCTCAGAACCATGCTCTTGGCGCGATTCTGAAGAACCTCGGCTACACATATGTGCATCTTGAATCGGGATTCCGATATACGAGCGATTCGCCGCTCGCCGACATCATCGTCACGTTTTCACCAGCCGGTGTGCTTGCCACTGATCGCTCGGACGAATCTGTGGGCTCGCAGGGAGCACCAAGTCAATCGGTGGTTTCAATTCGCTTTATTGGTTCGCTTATCAAGACCACAATTCTGAAACCGATCGTTGGCCACCGCTTCTTGCTTGGCAAAACCACTCCCTATAGCTTTTGGTCATCTCACCGTACCCTAGAGATGTTTGAATTCTTAACAAATCCTATTGATGTAGACGGTCCAAAGTTCGTATTTGCGCACGTCAACAAGCCACACGGTCCGTCAACGTTCGATCGGCACGGCAATTTCATTGAGGCTGACTCCCCGACTGTTGCCTTCACACGCAATCATGACCCGAGTGTTCCTGAGCCGTATATTGGGCAAGTGATCTATATTAACTCGTTGGTGTTGCGAATGATCGATGGCATTCTACAATCGAGCGAGCAAGACCCAATTATCGTAATTTCGGCCGATCATGGCCTCGATAAACCAGGAATTCTCAAATACTATATTCTGTCGGCATTTCACTTGCCGAACGGGGGAAACGAAGGCCTGTATCCCTCCATCACGCCGGTCAATCATTTCCGATATATCCTGGATTATTATTTCGATCTCGATCTGGGCCTGCTCGAGGATCGAGTAGTCGGGACTTGAACCGCGGCGAGAGTACTCGGCAACCGTGGCTATGCCTGTGGAGGTGAGGCGGCGGCGCGGCGGCCAGCATTCACGCGTGCCGAGTTGGAATCTGTGGGCTGGCGTCTCGAGGTACCGCGACATATGAGTCCGCCACGACAGCGGTGTTGTGGCGCGCCGGCAATTGCGGATCGTGGTGCCGAGGGCGGGATTCGAACCCGCACGAGCGGTTGCTCACAGCCTCCTGAGGACTGCGTGTCTGCCAGTTTCACCACCTCGGCCGGCTGGTAGCGGAGGCAGGAATCGAACCTGCGGCCAAGGGCTTATGAGTCCCCTGCTCTACCTCTGAGCTACTCCGCCGCGCCCCCGCGCCTAAGGCGCTGGGGCTAGTTTCGCACGGTACCACGGTCGCCTTGTCCGATCCCTGCTCGGCTTCGCCAGACCCATTCAGGCCGAACAGGACGGACGCACGCAGAATCTGGCCGACTGCGGCAATGGTTTCGGCGGGTAGGGGGCATCGGGCATCTCTTCTCGAGGTGTGACAGGTCGAAGGCGGGGGAATAACCCGTCGCGGGCGGCCCGCCTAGGAAGGCGTGAGACTTGCGTCTCTGGCAAGCCCGCCGTCGTAGCCTGTCCGCTGGTAGATAGTGCCGGGCACATGGTGCTCGACGGTGACAATGCCGGACATCACCTCGTAGGCCACGCTGGTCTCACCAACCACCACCCGCGCCAGCGGCACGATGTGTTGGATTTCCACCAGGCCGTAGCGTGAGTCCGTTCCCGCCACGTTCAGCGTCAGCAGATAGGTCTTGCCGGGGGTGAGAGCGGACGTCGAGCCACCGCCCGCATCGCCATTGATCTCGAGCCGCCGCGCGTCAAACTCGATACGGGCAATCTGCTCGGGCGCGTTCAGGCCAATGGGACCGGGCCACCAGCGCAGCGAGGTAGTGCGCGGGTTCGCGCTGCCGGTCGGCCGCAGGTCCACCCCGAGCGGACTGGCCTCGTAGAGGCGGAACTCGGCGCCCGTCGTGAAGGAGATGTCCTCGGGATTGCGATACCAGAAGTTGAGGATTGCTCGCTCGCCGTCAACGCCGCCGTCGAAGCCCAGCCCGGCGATGGGCGCGTTCCGGTCCACGCGCCTTCCCGCGAAGTGTGCGCGCATCTGCGCAAATGGTGGGATGTCTGCTTCAGCGCTCAGGTTGAGCGTGCCGCAATCCGGGACCGCGAGTTGAACGACTTGCGGCAGCCCGGTGAGCACTGTTCCCGTCGAGCCGGCCGTCACCTTTGTCCCGGGCTCGCCGAGCAAGTGCAGATCGACCTCGCCGCCTGCCGACTCGCAGACGGATCGTGCCGGCCCAGGCAACGCGGCTGGGTCTCGCCCGATCCGCCACAGCGGTGACCACGCCGTCGCGAGATCGTAAGCCCGCAATGCGTGCCCGGTCCACAGCGCCTCGCTGCGTGCCACGGCGAGCGCGATCGGATCCAAGGGTTCGCTCGTTATGGCCATCCCGCTCGCTGGGAGCTCTCGCAAAGTCTCCACCTGTGGAATTCGCGTCGCGCGCTCGAAACGAAGCGGAATCGAGGATTGCAGGACCTCGTGATCTGGGAACGCGCTCATGACGATCAACCGCTGCGCATGCGACAGCGATCCCAACGTGGCAACGGGTACGCTCTGCGGCACCAGCTGGCGCAGGGCGCGGTAGCTCGACGGATCGACCTCGGTTGTGCCGGCGCCCGACTGGACCTCGAATACGCGATGCCGCTCGCCGGAGGACGTGGGCACCTCAGCCAGCAGCCTGAAGTGCCGCGGATCGCCCAGCAGGCGCCGCGCCGACGGCGCAAAGTCCGCTTCGAGTTGATCCGTCACGTGTAGGTGCGTGACACCCAGATCGGCTAGGTCGTCGCGATGCAGGAACCGCAGGGCGTCTTCGTAGACCCAGGTGGTGTATCCGAAGAGGAACATCTGATAGTCGCGGTGGGAAGTGGGCGACGCAACGCCCGCGGCCGACGCGCTGACGGGCGCATGTTCAAACGAAGTGAGAAGGCGCGCCTCGGTTCGTAGGTTCCGCTCCAGCCAGGCGTAGAACTCCCAATTCGCCTCTAGCAGTTCGCCGAAGTAGGCGCGATCCCGATAGTGATGTCCCGAGGCATCCGCCGCTGGATCGACAACCTCGAGATCACGCAGCGCGACGTGCGCGCCTGCGACTGCCCGGGGTAAGCCGGTCGGCAGCAAGACCAGCAGGCCAACCGCAGCCGCTGCCAAGCGCCGGCGCCCTCGCCCCCGCAGCGCGCCCACCAGCGCACCCAGGCCCACCAGCGCGCCGATGCCCGCCGACGGCCACGGCGAGCCAGTAGATGCGCCCGTCATGCCAAGCGAGCCGCGACTGCAGCAGCTCAGATTCCAACAGCCCGAAGGCGCCGGCCGCCGCCAGAAAGCCCAGACCCCAACTGCGTCGCCGGAAAGCCGCGAGGGCGCCGATTGCGACGAGCGGAATCACCCCGACCGTGACCAGCGCCGAGCCCGCTTGCCGGAATGGCAGGAAATGGTCCGCATCTGGCTCCCAGGCCACGCGCACCAGCCCCGCGGTGCCGCCGCGGTCGAAGATCGCATCGGAGACGGGACCTCCGGCCAGCGCGACGAGCAGGGCGCTCGTGAGCAGCGCTCCGGCGAAGACGAGCCGCTCGCGGACCGCGCAGCCGGACGAGGCGCACGGCGCCCACCAGCCCCAGCGCCGCGCAGGCGAAGATCATCACCGAGGCGTCCCCAAGCGCGAAGGCTCCCGCCGACCCGCCGCCAGCAGCAGCGCCTGCCGGCGTGCCGCGCCCGCCTGAAGGGCGGCGGCGACGAGAACCACGAGACCAACGGCCAGCGGCCGCTGCAGCCAATGCAGCCACGCAAACGCTTGGTTGGGGGAAGGGGGTCGCCTCAAGGAAGGGGAGGCCCTCGAAGGATACTGGGCGGTAGCCGAGGAACACGGCGCCAGGAAAGAACCCCATGGCAGCGCCGAGCCCAAGCGCCAGCGGCAGAGGCGCACCCACGTCATAGGCAAGCCCGGCGACGCCAAGGACGAGCCCGACGATCAGGAGAACTGAAACAGCGTCGAAAGCCGTCCAGGGCAGGGCCCCGGTCGTGCTGATGATGGTGGCCGCGAGCAGGTCGGCGCCGTAGTGGTAGCCGATCCCCGCATCGACGCCGTAAGGGGTCACCGGCGGAAACTCTCCGCGGGCCAGACGGAGGGCCAGCGCGTAGTGCCATGCGGGATCGTCAAAGGGTAGGTATGCAGTCCGATTCGCATAGGCGAGGGCGAAACACGCCGATGGCCAGCGCGACACACCGCCAGCAGCGCAATCTTGGACCCGCGAGGCCGTGTCCCTGGCGCGCTGCCGCGCCGCACGACGACCACCCCCAGCACCGACGGAACAATCAGCCCCAGCCACGCGGCGGGAGCCCCGGGCGCTACATACGCCGCAAGGTTGGTGACCAGCAGCACCACTGCCACGCCGACAATCGGCGCGTAGAACGGCCAGACCAGACGCGGCCGATCCCGAAAGACGGCGTAGGCGAGTAGTGCCCCGATGGCCGCGATCCACAGGCAAACGGCTACGGACGCGATCACCCCGGGCCAGGGAGATGCCGCGGGGTCCAGGCTCATTTGGTCATGCCAATCTGGGTCCGCGCGGTCCTCGCCCTCCGCCCTCTAGGCGAGAGCCGGAGTGAGGGCTCGTCAATGGGCACAGGCGATGGCTGCCGTCGGCTATGCCGGCTCGGGCGGATCCACGCGCACCGTGATGATATCCGTGCCGTGGTACTGCTGATGCTTCACGGACGTCGCGTAGTGCCGCAGCAGCTGGAGCGAGAGCTCGCTCTCCGCCACGGTCTCCGAGTCGTGCTGCTGCAACTGGCGCACTCGATCCTCCAGATTCTCCTCGCTGCCGCCGCCAATGAACTCCAAGTCCGCCACCGGGCCCTCGCTCGACGCCACCACGACCAATCGCCGTCCATCGTCATCATCGTCGTCGTCATCGAGATCGAGCTTCAACGGCGCCAGCGTCAGCAGCGTCTCCTCCGCCACCGCGTTCAGGCGGTCGTTCATGGCCGTATCCCAGCCGCGACGGTCGGCGAACCTGGTGACAAAGGCCGAGAGATCTGGGAGAACCTCGATGTGAAGCCTCGACTCAAATCGCATGCGGCGATGGCTGGTGAGCTCCAGAAACAGAATCATCGCGACGACGGCGAACCCGCCCGTCGTGACGCCGCTCTTGAGCAGCGTTCCCCACACCGTGCCGAGGTCCGGCAGGCTGAACAGCCCGAACTGAAACGCCGCGCCGATCCAGAACGAGAGGCCCGCAATGGTCAACCGCTGCCGGTTCTGTTCGGTCTGGATCGCCGTCCGCGCCCCGTCCACGAACAGCGTCCCCGTAACCAGGATCAGATATCCCGCCATCACGGGGCCGGGCAGCGAACTCAGCAGACCCGAGACCTTGGGGAAGAACGCCAGCAAGATGAACAGGCCGCCAATCAAGTAACCCACCCGGCGGGAGGCAACGCCGGTGACCTGCGTGAACGAGACAATGCCCGGACTGACGATGTTGGGCACCGAGCCGGCGACGCCGGCAAGCACATTGCACACACCGGTTCCGGCCAACGCTCCCTGCACCTCGCGAAAGTTGATCGCCAGGTCCTCACGCCGCGCCACCCGCTGCAGCGAGATGGCTTCGCCGTTCACCTGAATGGAGATGATCATGCCGAGGAACAGGAAGGCCGGCAGCAGCGTCCAGAACGGGATGCCGAAGTCGAAACCCAATTGGGGCCCCTCGCTGGGAAGCCCGACCCAGCTCGCCTCCGCCACCCGCTCGAAGTCGTAGATGCCGAAAGCCGCCGCAGCCGCCGAGCCAATCACGATGCCGATCATCGGCGCCCACAGGCGCCAGACGGGTGAACCGCGGAGGGTGAGGGCGGCGACGACAATCAGCGTGACTAGCGCAGTCAACGGCGCCGCCACGGGTTCGGCTTCGGCCGCATCGTCCAGCAGACCGAAGACGACCGACGCCAACGTGATGGAGAGAATCATCATTACGGTGCCGCTGATCGTCGGCGTCACGATGCGCCGCAGAATGAACAACCACCTGGAGATGGCCAGTTGGAACGCCGCCGAGGCGAGGATCAACCACATCAACGTTGACGGTCCGCCGTCCTGCAGCGCCGTGATGCAAAACGGGATCGAGAAGGCAGCCGTGAACAGCGGAAGCACCGCTCCCGCGCCGACCGGCCCCAGCCGGCGCACCTGCACCAGCGTGGCCACGCCAACGACCACCAGCGTGGCGAAGACCATCCACCCGAGGTAGGCGTCGTCTTGGCCCGAGGCATTCGCCACGATCACCGGCGTGACCAGCAGGGCGGCGGAAGCGATCAGACCGAATTGCAGGGTGTATCCGAGCGAGGCCAGCAGCGGCGGGCTTTCGTTCGCCTCGAAGCGAGGATGCCGAGGGGTCGCCGCCGCCAGAACTAGCTCCCCGCAATGGGGCTCGGTAAGCCTGGGCGCACTATACGACGGTCCGCGGGCTGGATGATGGGCCTGCGGCGAATCTGGCGACGCAACGAGGCGGTTGCTCGCCGGTCACGATTTAGGGGCGGCGCTCGCCGGCCTCCGCCGTTTCCATGCCTTCGGTGCGCCGGGCCATCGCCTTGACCAGTCCGCCGAAGATCCACGCGTGAACGGGATACAGGCCGTACCAATACGCCAAGCCTGGCAAGCCCTTCGGAATAAAGGCCGCCGTCTGCTCCAGCTGGCTCGTGCCGTCCTCGGCATCACGCACCTCAAACTGGAGCCAGGCTCGTCCCGGAAGCTTCATCTCCGCTCGCAGGCGCACCGATCGATCGGCTTGCAGGTCCTCGACCCGCCAGAACTCCAACGCGTTGCCGATGCGCAAGGTGTCGGGATGGCGGCGCCCTCGGCGCAGACCAACGCCGCCCAGCATCCGGTCCAACGCTCCACGCAGTCGCCAGGTCCAGTCGGCGAAATACCATGCGCGCGCGCCGCCGATGCCGGTGAACACCCGGTACACCGCTTGCGCCGGCGCCGCCACCCTGACGCGCCGGCGCTCGACGATCATTCCGTGGCGAGACTCCAGCTACACCGGCTTTTCGCGCTGTCCCGGCGCACGCCTGAGGCATCGCTCCACGACGTGTCGATCCGCCCCGCATCGAGGTCGTCGATCACGCGGTCGCCTGGCATTCAGCATCACTTCCGGAGCCGCCGACACATGCCCATGCTCAAGAGGCCAATCCAACGCCCGCCAGGCGTTGGGGCGTACCGTCTACGAGGCCAGCGGCACAATCGTTCGAGCTGCGCACTACGTGGTCCCGCGTGAGCAGGGGACGCCATGCACGACGCTGGTGGCGGCGATGATCTCGTCCGCCGGATCGCTGCTGAAGTCCAGGCGGGTCGAGGCACGGGCAATCGTCAGATCGATCGGCCACACATGCAGACGGCTCAGGGTGCGCACCACCTCCCGGTCGTCATGAGGTCGCCTTTTACTTCAATCTTGTGCCGCAGGCTGCCGATCATCTCGGCTCCCTCGCTCTCGTAAGGAATCACGCGGGCAACCGGCTTACCCCGCTTGGTGACGATCAAGCCGTCGGCGTCGAGCTGATCCAACAACGCCAAACACTGCTCCTTGAACTTCGCGGCCTCGATCTCTCGCACTGTCACCTCTCCGGTATCGACACATCATCTGACTGGTGCCTTGAGGTTGCCACTTCGGGCAGGCGGCCATTTCGGCTCCGTCACTCCGGCGGAGCTTGTGCCCGTGCAAACGGCGAGCGGGAATCCGGACTTTAGGACCGGCGTTGGGACAACGCACAATATGCCCGTTGGCGACTAATCGACCGGGGGTTTGGCCCTCGCCATCGCCTGGACACTCGGGGAGAACTTGCGGGCCCCACTCCGCGCTTGCCGTGCAACTGGGCAGTGTCATGGCTCACCCCCGGACAGGCGGAAAAGGCCACGCTGACTATGCTGAATCAGGCCGAATTCCTGATTCTGGCTCATGACATTGCGCTGGGGCTCCTTGAGATGGGAATAGTCCGGTCCGGATATCGCCAAAGCCAACCTGAGGGATTTGGTCAGGGACATCTCGGATCTGCCTGCCAAATTCCTGCCAGGTTATGATGTCGTCGCCGTCCATATCAGCCTTCAGCGCAGGGTACTGGTCGTCGTGGCCGAAGTCCCATAGGCCATCATTCCAGTTGGCGAAGATGCCGTCGCCGGCGGCCTGAGATTGCAGATCGGCGGTTGACGCGCTTTGCGCGCCGTCCACTTCGCCAAAGCCGCTCGCTGTTGCCTGCATGGAGGTCTCTGAATCCCATAGGCTATCGAGGACAACCCCATAGTTGGCGCCGACGAATCCGCCGACGGACCCTACGCCAGATACGATGCCAATGGAATAGCTTGCGACCACCTTCCCCGGTAGGCCCGAGTCGCCGAAGGGCACGCCAGCATTAGTGCCCGCCAAACCGCCGACGCCGTCGATGCCGGCGACACTGCCAGTGGCATAGCTATTGGAAATAGTGCCGCCAGTAGAATTCCACCCCACAAGTCACCACCGTTGTCCCGGTCGCCGCAGACGCTACCTGTGGCGTATGCGGCGATGATTGTTCCGCCATTTGACCCGACCAGACCTCCAGTGTTCCAACCTGCGGATACTTCGCCGGTGGCATAGCTGGCACTGACCTGGCCTCCATTCGACCCAATCAGACCGCCCACGGCACCGGCGCCGGACACAATGCCAGTGGCATAGCTTCCCCTGATGGTCCCATCATTAATCCCTACCAGGCCACCAATGTGCTGCCAACCTCCTGAAACCCTAGCATGTGATGAGCTAGCCACGATTATCCCGTGATTGAATGCAACCAGTCCTCCGGCGGTCCAGTCCACAGATCTCACGTTCCCATCGATATGACTGTTGGTTATACGACCTTCGTTGATCCCGACCAAGCTGCCAATGGTCTCGAGTCCGGTAGCTTGCACCTCGGCAAGACTGATATCGCGGATGTCGCTTGATCTACTTGTCACGCCGAACAGGCCGAGACCACGAGGAGCGTCCAGAATGGTAAGGCGGTTGATGTACAGACCAGAAATGGAGTACCCATTGCCATCGAAAGCAGTACTGAACGCCGTTTCTTCGGACCCAATGGGAAGCCACCCGCTGCCTGCTATCCACGACCCGTTGACGACGCCGGATGAATAATGGCCATCCTCGCGAAAGTCCAGGGGTTGGGCGAGCTCATAGCCTTGGCAAGTGCCGTTGCAGGGGCCTCCCGTTGGGATATTCGGGAAAGCGGCTCCGTAGACGGCTGCACTGGTGGACGAGTCTCCGTCTGCTCTCCCGTCACCATCTAGGTCATGACGAATTGCGTCCAACTGCTCCAGACTACAAATCTCGATGAGGCCGTCGCCATCGCCGTCGTACTCCCAGACGCGGGTTGGAGTTGGCAATGGCGGAGCGGGTGCGGGCGTAGGGGTCGATTCAGTGGAGAGGGAGGGCAGGGGCGACGGAAGCTCTCGGTCCTGGTCGCCAAACTCCCACCAAGTGACAACTCCATCTGCATTGAAGTCAACCTTCAGCGCTGGGTAGTGGATGCTGTCGCCGAAGTCCCAGAAATCCTCCCTGCCCGTATCAAGATTGTAGTCACCATCGGCGTTATCGAGGTCAACTTGCCATAAGGCATATATACCGGTGGCCTGGGTGGGCTGCTGTAACTCAGATGTGGTCAGGCCGGAAATGCCAAGAGTGTCGCCTGAAGAGACAGGAGATTCTTGCCCAGAAACTTGTGTATCCCAGTAGCTCGCAACGACGGTACCCAGACTGGCCCCTACCAAGCCGCCGGCTCGCTCCTCGCTGGCTGATGTTTGGCTTGCTGCATAGCTGGCCAGAATCTCGCCATGGTTATACCCCACTAAGGCGCCCACTTCGCTTCCACCGGACACCTGGGATTTGGTGTAGCTGGCCAAGATTACGCCAGCGTTGTAGCCGCTCAATCCACCAACCATTGATCGTCCCGACACATTACCTTTGGTATATGAAGTCAAGATTGCCCCGAAATTCTCCCCAGTCAGCCCGCCAACTCCAGAGACGCCGGCGATAGTTCCCCTAACGTAGCTACCGGCGATCTGGCCGCCATTCACCCCAACCAACCCGCCGACATCCTCGTAGTTTGTGACTTCAAGGTCCACGTCGACCATCCCTATTCGCCGTACTATACCCGTTTCGTGGACAACCCCGAATAGCCCAACGGCCTTTCGGTCGTCTGCCCCAATCTGAGCTTCGTCAGCCGTTGTAAGCATGCGTCTGATGTAGAGGTTGCTGATCGTATGTCCGTTTCCATCGAACACAGCGTCGTATCCGGAGGAAGTATCGTGAGGGGATCCATAAACGTAATCGGGAGCAATTGGCACCCAACCACTGCCTGATATCCATCAGGATTGATAGCGCCCGAGGCATAGCTGTCCGGGTGTCGGAAGTCCAGTGACCGAGCCAATTCGTAGCCCGTACAGCCCGTGCAGGATTCCGCCAGCGCGACTGCCGGACTGCGGCTAGGCTTGAGTGTTGGAATCACTGTCAGCCAGACCGTTCCCATCGAGATCATAGCGGAGCGCGTCCAACTGCTCCAAGCTGGAGACGTCAATCAGCCCGCCGTCGGAGTCGTACTCCGCAGGCACCAGCGTGGGCACGGGATTCGGTGTATCCGTGAACTTAGGGGTAGGCACCCGTGCGGGTATATCAGTGAGCACGCACGTTGGCTGCGCCGGTCCGTCAGATGGAGACTCAACGATATTTGTCGCCGAACATGCACTGATGGACGCTGTCAACAGGCCGGTCAGTGCACCGCCGAACTCCCGTCCACGTACCTTGGAGTGTGAGGGACATCAAGGATAGACTTCAAGTGTCGGCGATTAGATCTGTAGCATTTTTCGCGCCAACCTTAGCCTATGCTTGAACATATCAAGTCTGGTGGGCCCACCTGGATTCGAACCAGGGACTGGCCGGTTATGAGCCGGCTGCTCTGACCGCTGAGCTATGGGCCCATGGCAGGCCCGCAACAGGCGGGTATGGCGGTCCCGACCGGATTCGAACCGGCGATCTTCTCCTTGACAGGGAGATATGCTAGGCCGCTGCACTACGGGACCAGCGTTGCGGGCGCGCCGCCCACCATGGTATCCGACGCCACGGTGGCGGTGGGCCGGGTAGGATTCGAACCTACGTAGCCGTAAAGGCGCCGGATTTACAGTCCGGTGGTATTAGCCGCTCACCCACCGACCCGCGAAAGGCGCACCCGTTCGCTTGCGTTGTAAACAGTCGCGCGGGCACGGCAACCGCTCAGCCGCCGTACCCGCCAATCGCCGCCATGGTACCAAGCACCCGGCGGTTCGCCGTCCCCGCTAGCTAGCTCCATGGAGTGGCTCAGCGAGCAGCAAGCGGCGCTCGCGCCCTATTTCTTCCTGCCCCATCCCGTGGCCGTGGCGGCCGTGCTGGCCTTCGGCCTCTTCTGGTCCAGGCTCGGACCGCCGCTGGTGCCGGCCCGCCCCGGGGCGTGGTTCGGGTTCGTCGCCGGAGCGGCCCTCTACGCCGCCGCGCAGGTGTGGGTTCGGGGCGAACCGACGATCGCCGTACTGGACATCATCACGAGCAACATCGACCCGGCCCGCCTTGCCGATGCCCGGCCGCTCACCGGCGTCGTCGAAGCCCTGATCGCCGGCTACGCCAACGAGATGGTCAAGCTCATCCTCATGCTCCTGGTGCTCTTTGCCATGACCTACACGCGCGAGCCGCGCGCCGTCACGACGGCCGCCGTCGCCCCGGCCCTCGGCTTTGCCATGTTTGGCGCCAACGCCTCGCTCTCGCCCGCCATCCAGCAGCTCCCGGTGGATGGCAACCTCGTCTTTCCGATCGTCCAGCAGTGGCTCTGGATCGGCCTACATTTGGGCACGGCCTGTCTGCTCGCCAAGGGCTGGCTGACCGATCGCTTGGGTGTCTATTTGCTCAGCGCCGGGCTGCTGCACGCGGCCGCGGTTTACACCGCAACCTTGGAGACGCTGGGCTGGCATCCCGTGGTCATCACGGTGTGTCTGGCGGCGGTCACGCTCAGCGCCTTCTCTGGCGGCGCCGGCGCCATCCCCGCGCGGCGCTAGGTATGGGGCCTGCGAGCCTTCTGGACAAGAGTGCCTGTGCGGGGAATCCAACCTCGTTCGTGGTGAGCCGGTCGAACCACTCCCCTACGGCAGGCTCAGGAGACGCCCTTTGACCATCTCAGAGCCAGTCCTGAGTTCATCGAAGGGGCGAACCGATCGGCACCGACCGCTGGCGGGCATGGACCGGAGGCTCGCAACCGTCACCCAGGCTCGCGGAAGGTGCAACTAGCAGCAGGAGCAGTCGCCGCTCAGCCGCGCGATCGCGTCCTGCAGCGCGTCGCGATGGTCGAAGGCGATCTCGTCGGGCAGCTGGTCCACCGGAAACCACCGCGCGTCGGCGGCGTCGTCCCCGGCGGTGACCGCGGGAGCTGCGTCCAGCCGGGCGCCGAACACGATCCCGATGATGCGCCCGCGGGGGTCGCGGTCCGGGTGACCGTAGGCGCCGATGTGCTCCAGGGTGTCAAGCGCAACGCCGGTCTCTTCGCGCAGCTCGCGACGCGCGGCGTCGGGCAAATCTTCGTGCGGCTCCACAAAACCTCCCGGAATGGCCCAACCCGGCGGCGGGGTGCCCCGCCGCACCAAGAGCACGCGATCGCCGTCGGGAAACGGCGCTATAACCACGGCATCGGCGCCGACGGGATAGCGAGGCGGGGGCGGCACGGCGCTACTCGGCGGGTTCGGAGGCCGGGCGGCGTTGCCGGGTGACAAGGCGCAGCACGACAATCCCCGCAATCAACAGCACGATGAACGCCAGGGCCAGCACATCGAAGTACTCGTCAATCGCGGCCTCGATGGGGTCGCCAAAGAGGGTGATCAGCCCGCCCACCAGGAAGAACCTACCCGCGCGTCCGATCAGCGAAGCGAGCAGAAAGCGCTTGAAGTCCAGCCGGAACGCACCGGCCCCAATGGCGAAGACTTTGTAGGGGATGGGGGTGAAGGCGGCGATGGAGACGGCCCAGACGTCGCGCCGTTTGAACTGGCGCTCGACATAGAGGATGCGGTCCTGCGCGAACAGCCGATTCAGAATCGGCCGCCCGCCGCGCCGCCCGATCCAGTAGCCGAGCATGGCGCCGGTGAGCGAGCCGACGGTGGCAAGCGCGGCAAAGCCAAAGGTAAACGGCAGGTTGCCCACCATCAGCGCGATCATCAGGCCGTCGGGCGGAATGGGGAAGAAGCTCGACTCCCAGAACGCCAGCACCAAGAGGGCCAGCGCGCCCCAGGGAGTGTCGGACCAGTCGAGCACCCAGTGGCCGAGATCGGAAATCAACTGCATCAGAGAGAGGAACGGCGGATGCGGGGCATTGTTTGGCTGGGCACGATCCTCACGACGCCGTAGTGAAGTGCGTCGCAACGGCAAACGGCTCGCCGTTGCGCTGGCCGACGACCTGCACATGATAGAGGGTGTTCGGGGCCAGCGGGTCGTTCGGGATCAGGGCCAGGGCGCGCCGCCAGGCGCTGACCGAGCGGGTGACCGCGACGGGTGCGCCGCCGTCCGGCGTCACGGTGGCCGCGCCCCATTCGACCCGGTCGCCGAGCCCGAAGATGAGGGTGATGGGCGGCCCCAGCGGTCTGGGAACGCCCGGGGAGGGATCGGGCCACTCGGCGCCGTCCCAGGTGTGGGGCACGCCAACGGCGGCGCTGCGCGGCATTACGGACGGCAACGGAACGTCGGCGGTATGGCGTGGCGAGAGCCCCACGTTGAACACGGCGGCGCGGGTGCCCTCGGCCGAGGCCCAGCCATAGCCGACGTGAACCGCGGACGGGTGCACGAACATGTAGCGATGGAAGACCGTGCCCAGGGCCCATTCCAGCGTGCGCGCGGGCGGCAGGAAGCCGAAGGTCTCATCCACCCAGCCCAGCGGATATCCCGCGGCCTCAGCGCGGTCGCCGATGCTGCTTCCGGTGAAACCCGGCTTCCCTGAGACTTCCGTGTGCAAGCCGCCGGAAGCGGGGTCATTGCGATTGATCACGTAGTAGTCGGCGTGGGCCTGGGCGGCCTGCATCAGCGCCGGGTGCGCCGTCAGCGGCGGCAGACCGAGGTCGGCGCGTACTTCGTTCATGCGGTCCACAACCGCATCGCCGGTGACTGGCGGGGCGGGTTCGGGACCCTCGCGGCGCGGCTGCAGGGCAGATTCCGGGAACAAGCCAAGGGTCTTGGCCAGATCTCCGCCGTTGGCAATCGTCACCTCTCCGGCGCGCGCCCAGGGCGTGTCGATGTGCCAGAGCTGGATCACGGCCCGCTGCGCGCGGATGGCGCTCATACCGTCGTAGTGCACGATTTCAGAGGTCGGCAGGCCAAACCAGCGCAAGGGGTCGTCGGGTCCGAAGTAGGCATCGCGCAGCGGAGGGCTGCCGTCCAGGAAGGACCAGCGGCGGCCGATGATCTGGTTCCACGTGAGACCCTCATCGACGAATGTCTGATGCCGCGGAACCAGCAGCCGAGCCAGCTCGTCGTCGAAGCCCGCGCGATGGAGCTCGTCAAAGATGTTGATGAACATCACCTGGGACGTCGCCGGATGCCACTGAAACACCAGCTTCTGCATGACCTGGACGGTGAATCCCAGCCACTCGAAGCGCTGGCTTACGGGATAGCCCACGACGTGCGGACCGCCCAAATCCTGGAAGACGGTCCAGAAGGGGATGCCGTCGGCGTCATTGACGAGGTAGCCGGCGCCTGGCGGGGCGTCTCCCGCGGCCTGGGTGAAGACGTGACCGCCGGGTACCGCATAGTCCGCGTCCTGGGCAAGCGCCGGCGAGGCCGTCGCCCAGACCGCCAGGCCCAGGATCACGGCCCCGAACCGCCACCAGCGCGCAACTGTCGCCCGGACCATGCCGCGATGGTAACGACTGGGCCGTAAACGAGGCGTGTACGACTGTAGCCAGGTGGCCAGGGCGATTTGCGAATCGCCCCAATGCGCATCTGCTGCCAACGGTGATGGCGCTAGTTGGCGATGGCGTTCTCAATGACCTCGACCGTGTAGCCACCATCCGGCGCGATGTCGATGGCCACCACGTCGATACGCCAGTCGGGTGCCCCCGCCGTCTGGGCATAGCGATGGCCGAGGGATACGAGCCGCCGTGCCTTAGCGGTGGAGATGGCCTCTCGCGCTCCGCCAAAGGTGCCGGTGCGGCGTGTCTTCACCTCGACAATCACCACCGTGGACCCCTGGCGCGCCACCAGGTCCACCTCACCCCGGCCGACGCGCTGGTTGCGTTCGAGCACCCGATAGCCGCGGCGGCGCAGCTCGCGCGCGGCGAGGTCCTCGCCCCATCGGCCCAGAGTCTTCGGGTCGTCGATGGGGGCACGGCTGCGGTTGCGCAGATAGCGCAACCTTGCGACGACCCAGTCGGCGAAGCCTCTCAATGGCGCGGGATCGCGGCTAGGCGAACGGTGCGTCCAGCCGGCACGCGGCCACCGGGCGAAAACTGGCGCGGTGCAGCGGCGACGGGCCCTCGGCGGCCAGCGCTTGGCGATGGGCGGCCGTGCCGTAGCCCTTGTGCCGCGCGAAGCCATAGGCCGGGTGGCGGACGCAGAGGCGTCGCATCAAGTCGTCGCGGGCGACCTTGGCGCAGACCGAGGCGGCGGCGACCGCGAGGCAGGTGGCGTCGGCCCGCACGATAGCGTCCTGCATGTCGGCGTAGCGGCAGTCGGCCGGCAGGGGAAAGGCGTCCACGATCACGTGATCGGGCGCCACCGGCAGCGCGTCCAACGCTCGCAGCATGGCCAGGCGCGAGGCCGCGGCAATGCCGATGCGGTCGATCAGCCGTGGGGAGGCGAAGGCCACGCGGGCGGCGATGGCCGTGGCGTGCACGCGGGCGCTCCAGCGGCGGCGATCGGCGGCACTGAGCTGCTTGGAGTCGGTGAGGCCCCAGAGCAGTCGGCGGTCCTCGTAGGCGGTTCGCGGGAGGATCACCGCGGCCGCCGTCACCGGTCCGGCCCAGGCTCCGCGGCCAGCCTCGTCGACTCCGGCGATGCGCCGCAGCCCGCGCTTCAACAGCGCAAGCTCGTGTGGGAGGTCGCGGATCCGAGGCTGGGCGGCGGTGGGAACCCCACACCCCCTCGAACGCTGCTAGGCGCGCCGCTCCTTGACCCGGGCGGCGCGGCCGACGCGGTCGCGGAGATAGTACAGCTTGGCGCGGCGGACCTTGCCGCGGCGCGTCACTTCGATGTCCCGCACGATCGGCGAGTGCAGCAAGAACGTGCGCTCCACGCCGAGCCCATGCGTCACGCGCCGCACGGTGAAGTTCTCATTCACCCCACCGCCGCGTCGACGAATAACCGTGCCTTCGAAGACTTGCACACGCTCGTTATCACCTTCGCGCACGGTCACGTGCACGCGCACCGTGTCTCCGACCCGGAATACCGGCACCTCGTCCCGCAACTGGGCGCGCTCGAACTCGTCGATGAGACTTGCCATGAGAGTGCTGCTTGCCGGGGCGTCATTTGCCCCTGGGAAAGGAGACGCAAGAACCCGTGACGCCCATTCAGGGCGCGGGACGCCACCCTACCACAAGGCGAGCGCGTTGCCGGCGGCCGAGTCACAAAACTCACCTCAAACGCTGGTGGCGTCCCTATACTGGAAAACCCATGGCGCTGTGAGCCCACATGCTCAATGACCCGTCGCCAGATGCTCGTCACTTCCGCTTCCGGTGGCATCGCCGCCGCCGCTGCTGCCGCTTCAGGCTGGACCGCGTTCGTGGCCGTGCGGGAGGCAAAGCTCGCCAGCCAGTTTCGTCAAGGCGCCGTCGTTGACGGGGAAAACCTCGCTGGCCTGACGTTTGACGAGGCCGTGGCCCGCGCGCGCGCGCGCTGGGGTCCCTACATCGAGAACCCCATCGTCTTGCGGCTTGGCGGACGCGCCTGGACGCCGGCCGCCGACGAGATCGGCATTTCGGTGGACTTCATGACACCTCTGCGCGAAGCCTACGCCTGGAGTCGCGATGCGGCGCTGACCGATCAGGTTCTGGGCCGCCCGGCCGCCCGGCCGGGCCCTTTCGACGGGCATTCGGTGGTCAACTTCGAGCCAACGGTGTTTCAGGCGTACCTGGATCGCATCGCCGCCTCCGTCCACCTCGACCCGGTGGATAGCACGCTGCGAGTCGAGGAGCAGGCCGGCCGACGCCGCCTCGTCGTGGACCCGTCGCGCGAGGGCCGACAGCTCGCGCCCGCCGGCTACGCGGAGAGCGTGGCCGCCAATCTGCGGCCGCCGACGCGTTTGGTGGTCGACTTGACGGCCGAGGTCATCGCGCCCGCCGTGGCCGAAGATCAGCTTGACCCGATCGCGGCCGACGCCGCGGGCTTGCTCGACGGGCACATTGGCATCAACACCCCGTGGGCGAGTTGGAAAGTGGCCCGGGACTCGTTGGTGGCGGACGTCGCGATAGGCGGGTCCGCCAGTGATCCGAAAGTCGAAGTGTCGCTGGACTACGCGGCGTTCGAGCGGCTGGCGGGCCAGGTTTCGGACCGGCTACGTGTCGCTCCGGTTCTTCCGCGCATCCGCATGGGCGCTGCGGGCGACGTCGTCCCGGTCGATGCGGGCCAGGCGGGCCGGCAGGTCGACGTCGAGAATCTCTGGACCCGCGTGCAGACTGCGTTCTTCACCGGCGAATCGGCGGTCAACGTCCCCATCGTCGTTGTCAAGCCCGACATCAGTCGTCTAACCGCCAAGGAGCTGCAGTTCGACAACGTCATCGCCGTCGGCGAGTCGATCTTCTGGGGCTCCGCGGACAACCGGATCCACAACATCGAGCACGGGTCGCGGCTCATCGATGGCGCCATCATCGCGCCGGGCGAGGCGTTCTCCGTCAACGAGACGGTCGGCCCGATCACCGTTGCGAACGGCTTCGTGGAAGGGCTCGTCATTGCGCCGACACGCACGGAGCCCGGCGTGGGCGGCGGCATCTGCCAGGTTTCCACCACGCTCTTCCGGGCGCTGTTTTGGGCCGGGCTGCCGATCGATGAGCGCTGGCAGCATGTCTATCGCGTCGGGTACTACGAGCTTGGCGAGGACAGCCCGCCGGGATTCGACGCGGCCATCTGGCAGCCGCGACAGGACTTGCGGGCGACGAACGACACCCCCAACTACCTGCTGATCCGACGGGAGCTCGATCCGCTCAAGCAGATCCTGCGCTTCAAGATCTTCGGCGCGCCGATCGGGCGAAACGTCACACTTGATTCGCAGCGCGGCGAACTCGTCGAGCCGCCGCCGCCGGTGGTCGTGGCAAACCCTGAGCTGGAACCGGGCGAGGTTAAGCAGACAGACTCGGCGCGCGAGGGCATGCAGGCCGTCATCTACCGCCACGTGGCGCTCGGCGACCAGTTGCTGTTCAGAGACCAGTTCGCGTCGCTGTTCAGGGCCTGGCCGGAGCGATGGGAGGTGGGACCGAATGAGGACGGCTCGCTGGACCTGAGCCAGATTCCAGACTTCGAGTCGCCGGAGGGCGAGCCGCCCGACGAGGGCGAGGCTCCGGCCGAGAATGGGGAGTCGTCCGCCCAGTCCTAGGCGCCGTGTAGCATAATGGCGGGTTGGCGCAGCCTCGGGGCTGCGAAACCTACCTCCTCTTGACGTCTGGAGCACTGTCGTATGTTGCGAATCCGCCTGGCGCGGCTTGGTCGAAGAAACCGCCCGCACTATCGGGTGGTTGTGGCCGAACGCCGCTCGGGCCGTGACAGCCGCCGCGTCGACGAGCTGGGCCACTACGACCCCCTCACCGAGCCTTCCACCGTGGTGCTGGACGTGCCTCGTACCGAGGAATGGATCCGCAAAGGCGCCCAACCGACCGAGCGCGTGCGCAAGTTGCTGGCGATTGCGCGCGAGGCCGCGGCCGCCGCGCCGGCCGGCGACGGCGAGTAAGTCCCGTTGGACGAGCTGATCGAATTCATCGGCAGGAATCTGGCCACGGTGCCGGAGGAGGTTCGCGTTGAGCGCTTTCAGCGCCACCACTTGCACGTCTACAAGCTGTACGTTGACCCGCAGGACATGGGGCGGGTGATCGGGCGCCAGGGCCGCGTGGCCATCGCCATCCGGGCGGTGATGCAGGCGGCGCCCATCAGTGAAGGACGACGCCTGGCGCTGGACATCCAGGAAGCTAGCTAGGCCGTCCTCGCCCGGAGGAGCAGCGACGCCCGGCGGTGAGAGAGGCGGCCCTGGAAGGTGCGTCGCGTCACAATGGACGGTTTCCGGCGTACGCTTGACCGACCGTGACTTCAGCAGAGGGCCGGAGGACATCCGTGCGCTTTGACCTGGTCACCATCTTCCCCGACATGGTGAAACCCGTACTTGCGGCAAGCCTGCTGGGCAAGGCGCGGGAACGCGGGCTGATCGACGTCCGGGTGCACGACCTGCGGCGCTGGGCCGACCCACCGCACCGACAGGTTGACGACTATGCCTACGGTGGCGGCCCCGGAATGCTCATGAAGCCCGAGCCGATCGTGCGCGCGGTTGAGGAGCTGCGAACGGGAGACTCCTGGACCGTGCTGCTCTCGCCGCAGGCCCCGCCCCTCACGCAACCGGCGGTGCGGCGCCTGGCCGACCGTGGCCATCTGATTCTCGTCTGCGGACGCTATGAGGGCGTCGACGACCGCGTGCGCGAGCTGGTGATCGATGAAGAAGTCAGCATTGGCGACTACGTCGTCGCCGGCGGCGAGGTGCCGGCGCTGGTCCTCATCGAGGCGACGTCGCGGCTGATTCCGGGCGTCGTGGGGTGCGATGACTCGGTGCGCGACGAGTCGCATGCCGCGGGATTGCTGGAGTATCCGCAATACACCCGTCCGGAAGAGTTCCACGGTCGACGCGTGCCGGCGACGCTGCGCAGCGGCGACCACGGACGCGTGGCGGCCTGGCGACGGGCGCACGCGCTGCGGCGCACGCTCGACCGGCGGCCCGATCTGCTGCTCGAGCGCGAACTCACGGACGCGCAGCGGCGGCAGCTGGCGGAATTCGATCTCGACACCCACGACAGTGCGTGTGCGCAGCCGCGCGCGTCGACTCCGGATAGTGAGGGCGCGGCGTCGTCATGAGCGACGTGGCCGTCCTGCATGACCTCGAGGCCCGGTTGGCGCTCACGGCGGGGGTCGACATCGTCGCCAACGCCGTCAAGTGCACCATGGGCCCGAGCGGACGCAACGTGGCCTACCGGGGGGAGATTGGCCCCCCAAAGATCACGCATGACGGAGTGTCCGTCGCGCGAGACATCCAGCTCCGCAACGGATTCCTGCAAACCGGCGCGGCGATCGTCACGGAGGCCTGCCGCCTCACCAACACCGCCGCCGGGGACGGCACGACCACAGCCGCCGTCCTGACGCAGGCGCTCACTCATCAGGCCCAGCGGCTGGTGGCGGCAGGCGCGGACCCCATGCGCCTGCGGCGCGGGCTGGCCGCCGCCGTCATGCAAGTGGACCGCGCCGTCCGCGAGCAGGCCAGGCCCATCGCCACGCTTCGAGAGACGGCGTGGGTAGCCGGTCTCGCCGCACACGACGCGGCCCTCGGCGAGCTCATCGCCGGCGTCTTCGACCGCTATGGGCCGGAGGCGGCGATCACCATCGAACTGGGCCGTGGCCTCAACACCGAAGTGCGCACGGTTGAGGGGATGCGCTTGGAGCGCGGGCTGGCCTCGCCCCATCTGGCCACGGAGAGCACCCGCGTGCGCGCCGAGCTTGAGTCCTGCGACGTGCTCGTCACCGACCGTGAGCTTGAGGGCGTGGGGCCGATCCTGCCGTTTCTGGAGGCCTATGTCGCCGGCGGCGGTCAGCGCTTGGTGGTCGTCGCGAAGACCATCGCCGGCGAGGTCCTCGCCACGCTTATCGAAAACCATCGCCTCGGGCGAATGTCGGCAATCGCCGTGCGCGCGCCGGTGTTCGGTGAACGCCAGCGCGCCATGCTCGAGGACTTGGCGATCTTCACCGGGGCCTCACTCGTGGCGCACGAGTCGGGAGACCCATGGGGGTCGGTGCCGGTGAGCGTCCTTGGGCGCGCCGCCCGGGTCCGCAGCGACACCACTGAAACATTAGTCATGGGAGGCGCGGGCGAACCGCAGGCCATCGCCGATCGCGTGGAGCTGCTGTGGCTCTACCGCGACCGCGCCAAGAACCAGTTCGACCGGGAGAAGCTGGAAGAGCGCATTCAAAACCTCTCCGGCGCGGTGTCGGAGATTCACGTCGCCGCGCCGACGGATGTCGAGCGCCAGGAGGCACGGCAGCGGGTCGAGGATGCCGTGGCCGCGACCCGCGCGGCCCTGGACGAGGGAATCGTGGCCGGCGGCGGGGTGGCGCTGGCCCGCGCCGCGCACGGCCTGACCACGCCGTCCGACGCGCACCCGGACGAGGCCGACGGCTGGCGAGTGGTGCGGCGCGCGCTGGCGGCTCCGGTGGCGACGATCGCCCACAACGCGGGCTACGACGGCGCCGTCGTCGCCGATGCCGTGGCCACGAGCGACCCGCCGCGAGCCTTCGACGTGACGACTGGCGCGTACGTCGACCCGCTGTCGGCTGGCGTTGTTGATCCGGCCGCCGTGGTGCGCGCCGCCCTGCGCTACGCGGCCAGCGCGGCGGTGATGATCATCACCTCGAACGCGGTTGTGGCCGACGCTGCGTCCTATGGCCCCTGGGTACGCACTCTGCGGCGCCGGCTCGCGCGCGATGCTGGCATCTTGCTGCCTGGCTGACCCGACCTAGTCGAACGACAGGCGGTCAATGACCCCTCGGCGGATCTTGAACCCATGCTCGGCGCTCGGGAAGACGCCCTGCGTGACGTCGTCGCGGTATTGCGCCAGCGCGTCGCGCGTGGCGTCGGCCAGGTCGGCATAGCGTCGTGTGTGGCGCGGGGGCGGTCGGGAGGCGAGCCCCAGGAGATCGTGGAGCACCTGGATCTGGCCGTCGCAATTCGGACCGGCGCCGATGCCGATGGTGGGAATTGCCAGCCGCTCGGTCACCACGGCGGCCAGGCGCACCGGCACGGCCTCCAGCACCACGGCGAACGCGCCGGCGGCCTCTTGGGCCCGTGCGCCGTCCACCACGCGTTGCGCGCTCTCACGGTTGACGCCTTGCGCGAGGTAACCGCCGGTCGCGAGCACGGACTGTGGAGTCAGGCCCACGTGCGCCATCACGGGGATGCCACGGGTCGTCAACCCTTCCGTGATGGCGGCCACTTCGACCCCACCCTCGAGCTTGACCGCGGCCACACCGCCGTTCCGGACAAGCCGTGCGGCATTGTGCAGCGCGTCGTCGAGTGTCGCGTAGGACATGAACGGCAGATCGCCGATCACGAGGGGGCCGGCGACGGCGCGGGTGACGGCGGCGGCATGGTGCACGATGTCATCGACCGTGACGCGTAATTCGCGCGCGTGGCCGAGCACGTTGGGCCCGAGGCTGTCGCCGACGAGAATCCCGTCGACCCCCGCCGCCTCGGCTAGTCGCGCGAAGGGGGCGTCATACGCGGTGACGCACACGAGCGGGTCCCCGCCCTTGCGTGCGCGGAAGCCGCTTGCGGTCAGCGGCGCCTCACTCGAAGCTGCCTCGTGCGCCATGGAGCGATGGTACGCCCTTGGCGGGGCCGCGGTCGCTAGTAGGCGTACCGCTCCTCACGCGACCAATCCACCGGCGCAAAGCTCGGCCTGGTCGGCATGCGCGTCAGCGACTCGGGGTCGAGATCGGATTCGTCGTAGAGGCCGCGGATCTGATTGGACGGCAGGTTGAACTCGCGCGTCATCTCCTCGTAGAACGATTCGATGGCCTTGTAGCGGTGGAACCACTCGACCGGGTCGTCGAATGAATCACAGTTGTCGGCGAAGTAGAGCACGATGTCCCGCACGCTCACGTCGATGGGACCGGTTCGTCGGGGCAGACAGGTCCGGAAATCGTCAATCCACCGGATCTGGCGCCGCACGTCGCGCGCGGGCAGGCGGCGCCGCCGAGTGAGCTGCTCCGTATACCATGCGAGGGCGGTCCCAAAATTTGCGCACTCTGCTGCCATCGACTGCCTCCCCCTGACAACATGTGCCCGTGGACCCTGCCCTGCCCGACTGCCCACATAAAGACAATCGCCCATCCAGCGTGGATGGGCGACAGCGGCGCCTTATTCGAAGCGGTCGGAGTGACGGACCACGAGCGAGCCTCCCCAAGCCCGAAAATGCAGCAACGTTACGGCCGAGGCCGTAGGCTGCTCCAACTGTAAGACTTGCTACGCGAATGTCAATAGTTCACCTTATAGAAACGTGTGCAGGCGCCGATGATTTCGGCTTGCAACGGTGCGGACAGAAAATTATGAAGGATCAAAACCTAACAGACTGTTCGACCGATGTCTGCCGTCGGCACACCTGCTCGCCGGTGTTTCAGATAGACGCAATGCCACTTGTCATAAGCGTTTGTCGTGACAGCCCGTGCCCGACGCGGCCGCCAAGCGTTGCGTCTCTTCCGGCCGGACTTGCGCCATGACCGACCAGCCAACGCTGCCAGCGATCGACAGCCCACGGGCGCTGGCCGGCCGGCGCGTGGTGGTGATGGGCCTGGGTCTCCACGGCGGGGGACTGGGGGTCGCGCAGTTTCTGCGCCGCCATGGCGCCTCGCTGGTGGTGACGGACCTGCGCGACGCATCCGAGCTTGCCCCCAGCCTCGAGCAACTCGGGACGCAGGGCGTGCGCTATGTCCTCGGACGGCACGACCTCCAGGACTTTCGCGAGGCCGAGATCGTGGTGCGCAATCCGGCGGTGCCGCTGGACGCCCCGGCCCTGGCCGTGGCCCGGGCGGCCGGCGCGCGCATCGAGATGGAGCTCACGATGTTCTTGCATTGGTGCCCCGCGGCGCAGATCGTGGCCGTCACCGGCACTCGCGGTAAGACGACCACCGCCGCCGCGTTGCACGCGATGCTGCGCGCCGGCGGGCGTCCCACGCGGCTCGCCGGAAACATGGGCGTCTCCGCGCTGATGCAGCTCAATGAGATCCAGCCCGACGAGGTGGTGGTGCTCGAGATGTCGAGTTGGCAGACCGAGGGCCTGGTGGGAGCCGGGGTGCGTGCGCCGGGCGCCGTCGTCACCAATCTGCTTCCCGATCACTTGAATCGCTACGACTCGATGGAGGTCTATGCCGCCGCCAAGGCCGAGTTGCTGCGCGCCCAGCAACCGGGCGATTGGGCCGTGCTGCCGGCCGGCCCAGGCTGGGGGGATTGGTTCGCGGCCCGCGCCGGGGGTCGCGTCCTGCGGGTGCCGCCGGAGGCCGCGCCGCCGGGCTGGAGCGACGCCGTGCTGCGCGGAGCCCACAACCGCGCAAACCTGGCGGCTGCGACGCTGGCGGCTCAACAGCTCGGCGTACCGGAGGCGGCGGTGCGGCGCGCCGTGGCGAGCTTCGCTGGCGTGGCGCAGCGTCAGGAATTCCTCGGAACGATCGGCTCCGTGCGCGTATTCAACGACACCACGGCCACCATTCCGGACGCGACGCTGGCAGCCCTCGATACCATTCCGGGACCTTGGGTGCTTATTGCCGGTGGGTCGGACAAGCGGCTCGATTTGAGCGCGCTGGCGCAACGCTTGGACAGCGACAGTCAAATACGCGGAGTGGTGCTGCTTCCGGGCGCTGGCACCGATCGCCTGTGTGCCCAGATGCGCTCATTGGCGCCCGTAGCGGTTGACGACATGGACGCCGCCGTCGCTGCCGCGCTCGACATGGCCGAACCTGGCGACGCCCTGCTGCTGTCGCCGGCGTGCGCGTCGTTTGGCTTGTTCGCGCATGAATTCGACCGCGGAGCGCAGTTCATCGCCGCGGTCGAGGCGCGTGGCCTCACGCCTCCGGCTCGGAGCGATGCCTAGGCTGGGCGGAGGGAGACTAGTCCTGCAGCCGCAGCCCGCCGAAAATGGCCGTGCCGCGTAGGTTGATCGTGACCGCATCTGCGCCGGTCGCGCGGCGCTGATCCTCGACGCCGCCGAACAACGCCAGCACGTCGTTCTCTAAGGCCGCATCCGGCGGCAGACGGATATCAATGCCACCGAAGAGGCACGAGACGTCGATGATCGCCGGCGGGTGGTCGATGCGGGCCTCGCGCAGGTCGAGTTCCACGCTGCCAAAGACCGCCGTGGCCTGAAGCCGGCGGAGCGGCCCGTTCACCCGGTCCTGGACCCCATGGAAGACGGCGACGTGGTTCGCGACGCCGTCGGCGGCGGCGCGTCCGCGCGACGAGCGCCAGAAGATGAGCAGCAGGCCGACGAGGATGATCAGCACGGGCCAAATGGCCGAGCGAACCCCGTTCGGCACTTCGTCGAGAATTGAGAGTTGCACGGCCACGCCCACCATGACCAGCAGCAGGGGGCCGGCGGGCTGGCGGAATCCGGTGCGCGCCAACGCCCAAAGGCCGACCAGGACGATGACCAAGGGAAAGAACCGCCAGGGGCTGCCGCCGACGTCCAGGTTGTCGAGCAGCAGCGCCAGCCCGACGGCGATCACGATCAATCCAATAAGCACTTGCCCGGAATTGCGCCGCACGGCTCCACCTCCACGCGCGCTGCCGCACTCGACGGCAGCGCCACTAGTATCGGCGATGTGCCGCGTCCCGTGCATACCGGCAAGGCCCGCGCATAATGGCGCCAGCGCCGCCGCGGGCGCACCGAACGACGGAGCGCGCTCCTGACGATCCTCGTCATCGCCGACGTGCATGGCAACCTCACGGCTCTCGACGCCGTGCTGCGCGCGGCCGGCAGCGTCGACGAAGTCTGGTGTCTGGGCGATTTGGTTGGCTATGGGCCGGCGCCGAACGAGGTCATCGAGCGCCTGCGTGAGTTGCCTCTGCGGTCACTCGTCGGCAATCACGATTGGGGGTCCATCGGCAAGGCCGACCTGGATCGGTTTAACGCCGACGCCCGCGTCGCCTGCGAGTGGACCGCCGGCGGGCTCACTCCGGTCAACCGCCAGTTTCTGGCCGAGCTCGAACCTGCGGGAGTCTTTGGCGATGTCGCGGTGGCCCACGGCAGCCCGCAGGATCCCGTCTGGGAGTACATCACCAACGCCCGCATCGCGATCGCGAACTTCGGCTACTTCGCCACCGACATTTGCCTCGTGGGGCACACCCACGTGCCCTTGGTCTTTCGCTGGCGCAGCGGGGCCACCGGCAGCGAGGCTTTCACAACCGAGGTCCCGGCGCCCGGGCAGCGAATCGTGGTTGACGACGACCGCCTGATTGTCAATCCCGGCAGCGTGGGTCAGCCGCGGGACGGCGATCCGCGCGCGGCCTTCGCCCTGTTCGATCCCGAAGCGCGCACCCTTCAGATCGAGCGCGCCACCTATGACGTCGCCCAAGTCCAGCGCCGCATGGCGGCCGTTGGCCTGCCGGACCGGCTCTCCGTGCGCCTGCAGTATGGGTGGTAGCCGCTGCGACGCACGCGTCCAGCGGTATAATGGTCCATGCATCAGCAGCGCTTGGCTTGCGTGCGTCTGCCAACGCAGCGAGCCGCCGCTGAGCCTTGGGCGCCCGGTAAGGTCCGGGCGCTTTTTCGTTGGTAGGGGGCGGCTTAAGGAGGTCTCGCGTGCAGTCGAGTCTGATCAGCAAGGTCCAGAAAGCCCACAAGTACGCCCAGGAACCGCATCGCATCCATTTCGAGGCGTTGACCGTGCGGTTCGATGGCGACAACAACGATCATGTGATCAGGCTGGCCGACGGTGCGTGGAGTTGTGACTGCGAGTTCTTCATGGTTTGGCAGACGTGCAGCCACACCATGGCGCTCGAGAAGTTGCTTGAAGGCATGGTCCCGGCCGGAAGCACGTCGGCGGCCGGCTAACACCCCGCCCGACCGGCCGGGAGGCCTGGTGCGCGCGCGGTCCGGGAGGGGCTAGCGTGGCGCGCAAGCGCCGGCGGCGGCAGGCCGCGACCGCTCCGCCCAGCCGAAATCGAACCCTCGCCGTCAATCGGCGGGCTCGCTACGACTACGTGGTGCTCGACACGTTCGACGCCGGCCTGGAGCTCCGCGGCACCGAGATCAAGAGCCTGCGCACGGGGTCGGTTTCGCTGCGCGAGGGCTATGTCGCCATGCACGACGGCGAGGCGTTCTTGCGCGACGTGCACATCGCGCGCTACAAGCCGGCCGCCGCCGCGAACCACGAGCCCGACCGCCCCCGCAAGTTGCTGCTCCACCGAGCAGAGATCGACGAGCTCGCGCGCCACATCAACCAGGCCGGGTATACCGCCGTGCCGCTGCGGCTGTATCTCGAGAAGGGGTGGGCCAAAGTCGAGATTGGCCTAGTACGGGGACGACGCGACTACGACAAGCGAGAAAAGATCCGCGCTCGCGACGACGCACGTGAGATCGCGCGGCGCATGCGCTAGCATTAAGCCACTGGGGATGCCGGGTTTCGACAGAAGTCCGAGGTCCGCTGCTGCAGGTCGAGCACGCCGTCACGCTCGCAAAAAAGACGGCAAACCAAGTAACTGGCGAGCAAGAAGCGCTCCCACTCGCGGCCTAAGCGCCGCGACGTCTGCCCGGCTCGTGCCTAGCGGGTCGGACCAGGCGCCAACACCCTAGGCTGCGCCGGCAGAGGCGTCCGCATATGCCGGCTAAGACACGCGGACTGGTCGGATTGCTTCGCGGCCGAACGGCGGGCGAACCGGCGAGAAACATAGCGATCGGCTAAGCCTGTAGACGCGGCGGGGTGACGGCCTTTGGACGGGGCGTTCGACTCGCCCCCATCTCCACCATGGCGGGGCGGCGGCGGCCTACAATCGCGGCGTGAGCCGCCCCGCCCCACCGGATAAGCACTTCACCGCCACCGGGTTCTTGGTGCGCGACGGCAAAGTGCTGCTGGTCAACCACCGCAAGCTCAAGCAGTGGCTCCCCATCGGCGGCCATATTGAAGCCGGCGAGGACCCGGTGCAGGCCCTGCGCCGCGAGGTGCGCGAGGAGGTCGGCCTCGAAATCGCCATCGTGGCGGACACTGTTCCCGTGGACAACGATGACGTGCGCGGCCTGCCGCGACCCGAGACGATCCTGCTGGAGACCATCGAGCCTGGGCACTTCCACATCGACCTCATCTACTTCGGGCACGCGATCGGCGGCGAGCCTCATTTGGCCCTGGCTGAGCACAGCGAGCAGCGCTGGTTCTCGGCCAAGGACCTTGGGGCGAGCGAGATCAGTGAGGACGTGCGCATCCTCGGACGACGCGCCATCCAGGCCTTGGCTGGCGAAGCTCCTAAGTGACCCGCCGCTTCGAACACGCGTTTCAGGCGCCGGTGGCGCGTCCCAACGGGCTGCAAGCCACCGACGACGGCCTCTGGATCGCCGATCAGGACCAGGGCCGCGCCTTTCTGGTCTCACCCGACGACGGCGAAGTCATCCGGTCGTTCCGCACCGGCGCGGGGAAGTCAAGCGGGGTGACCTTCGGCCACGGCGCGCTCTGGATGTGCTCCAACGGCTTGCCGCCAACGCGCCCGGCGACGGCGGTTGACACGGCGCACACCCGGATCGTCAGGACCGATCCCTGGACGGGCGCGATGCTGGCGCAGCACCGGGTGCCGGGAGATAGCGACGTGCATGGCCTGGAGTGGACCCCGGAGGGCCTGTGGCTCACGACGCTGGATCAGCGCGCGTTGACGCTGGTTGACGCCGACTCGTTTGCGCCGCGACGCGTGATTCCCGTGCCCATGGACCGCGCGCACGGGCTGGCCTGGGACGGCAGGGCGTTGTGGTGCGCCTTCACTTCCGACCGCGTCCTCCTGCGGCTGGATCCGCGCAGCGGTGCGGTGCTTGAGCGCCTGGACCTCGACAGGGAACCGTTCGAGCCGCATGGACTCACCATGCGGCAGGGCCGCTTGTTGACCTGCGACGCGGTTACCGGCGCCGTCTGGCGCGAGCGCGAGCCTGTTGCGGGTTGACTCGCCGCCCGTGGGGAGCCGGGTCGGTGACCGGTACGGCGTGGATGTACCAATACCGCGAGCGATTCCCCGCGGCATCGCTATCCATGAGACCGATGAGCTCGCGCAGGCTGAAGGTGCCGCGCATGCACTGGGACACCTCGGCGCCCGTGAGGCTGCGAAACGGCGAATCGTGAGCCCGAAAATCCGCCAACGTGCCCATGGCCACGACGCCGGAGGTGCGCAGCATGCGCCGAAACTCTCGCAGGGCGCGGCGAATGCGCTCATTCCCGTCGACGCCAAGCACCTGCAGCAGCCCAAAGCTATAGACGGCGTCCAATGCCGCGGTGGCGATCGGTGCTCGCTCCGCGTCGGCCCGCACGTACCAGACGTTGGGATGTCGCGGGGCGGACGCCAGGGCCTGAGCATCGCGATCCATCGCGATCACTTGCGCATCGGCGGCTAGTTCGGCGGCGGCGCGACCACCGCCGCACCCCGCATCCAGAATGAGACGCGCAGAGCGCAGCACCGCCATGCCGCGGGCGAGCACCGACACTGGCGGTGGCGAATCAGCAGCGGGCAAGCCAGGCATCGTGCGCGTACCGTACCTTGACCAACTCCTCGCCGCGACGGCGCTCCTCGGGCGTGAGCGCGCCCGGGACGGGCGCAATGTGCAGGCGGTCGGCAAGGCCCTGCGTCATGGCCTGCACCAGCGCGCCGATGGTGATCGGCTGGGACAGGGCGTCACGCAGTCCGGGAGGTGGAGCCGTCGGCGCCGGCGTGTGGGTGAGACGGTGAATAGCCAAATCGTGCGACATCACCAGGCTGCCGTGCTGCAACACCCCGCCGTGTACGCGGCCCTGGGCGCTGGCAACCATCTTGCGTCCCCCGATCCAGATTTCGTGCGTGCTCGGCGACGAAAAGCAAAGGCCCGGCAGCGACTCCCCGGTCGCGCCATCCGCGGCGCTGGACCGCAGCGTTAGCCCCAGAGCCTCAAGTCCGGCATCAAGTCCCTGCGTCAGTGCTGCATAGGAGGCGCGGACGCCGCCCCGCGCCAATATGTGCTGCCGCGGTATCGCCATCGCATAGGTGAGCTCGTCGCTATGCAGCAGCGCGCCACCGCCGGTAAGGCGGCGCACGACGTCGATGCCTAGGCGCAGCGCCAGCGGCCGGTCAACCAGCTGCACCGGCTGGTGATAGCCGAGCGACAGCGCCCGCGGCCACCAGGTGTAGAAGCGCAGCGTGGGCGGGGCGTCGCCGTCCTGCACGGCTTCCGCGATCGCCTGGTCGACCGCCATGTTCCATGCTGCGGCTTGCGGCGGATTAACCAGCAGCCGCCAGGTTTCCATGCGATGCGGGACCTCTCGTCGCAAGTTTCGCCGTCTAGAATGACATCACAGCCCCCGTAGCTCAGTGGATAGAGCGCCGGCCTCCGGAGCCGGGCGCGCGCGTTCGAATCGCGCCGGGGGTACCGGCAGCCTACTCGCGTGGGGTTGCGCCGTCCTCGTTGGCGGCCGGACGGGTCGCCGGTGGTCGGCGCTCGCGCAGACTGTCGGCGATCAGCACGATCAGACCCGCGCCGATGGCAAGGTCGGCAAAGTTCAAGAAGCCGACGAACGGCGCAATGTTGAGGTAGTCGAACACCGCGCCGAACCGCAGGCGGTCGATGACATTCCCAAAGGCGCCGCCGACCAGCAGCGCAAAGGCGACCACAAGCCACCACCGTCGCGGCGGGCGCGCCGCCACGTAGACGGCGAAGCCCACGCCGATGGCCACGGTGGCGGCCAGAATCGGTGCGGGATGGTCGCCGAGCAACCCAAAGTTGATGCCGGGATTGCTTACCCGCTGCAAAGTGAACACCGGCCCAATCGTGGCGCCGCCGCGCGGGAGCACGGCGTCCACAACGAGCTTTATGGCCTGATCCAGGGCGGTCACGGCAAGGCCCAAGCCGAACGTCATCAGGCGTGCGCGCCTGGCGTGGGGGTGACTAGCCATTCGGGCCCTGCAGTGCGTCACAGCGCCCCGATTCGAGCCTGAGCACTGTCCTCCGCTCTTCAATCAGCACGGTCAGCGCCGGTCGTCGCTAGTGCGGGTGCGGCGGGCGGCCTCGATGCGCCCGGAGGCGTTCGGCGGCAACCGGTGCCAGCGCGCCCGCCTTATCCTTCGCGAATCTCGATGGAGGTAATCGTGATGGTCTCCTGCGGGCGGGACCTTTCGCCGGTTCCCGCCAGACCGACCGGTATCGCCTCAAGCTTGGCCAGCGTGTCGTCGCCCTCCACCATTTGCCCGAACAGCGAATAGTCGGGTGCCAGCTGCCTTTTGGCCGTGAGGTCGCCAAAGACGATGAAGAACTGCGAGCCGTTCGAATTCGGCCGACCCGTGTTGGCCATGGCCAGGCTCCCGCGAACATAGGGGCGCTGGGGCGGCTCGATCGCGAAGCTGTACCCCGGGCCCCCGGTGCCCAGGCCCGTGGGATCGCCACTCTGGGCCATGAACCCGGGAATCAGCCGGTGGAACACCACGCCGTCGTAGTACCGGTTGTGCGCCAGGACGACAAAGTTGTTGACCGCTAGGGGGGCGTCCGCCGGCAGCAACTCAAAGGTCATCTGCCCAAGATTTGTCGTCACCACGGCCGTATACGACTTCTCGGGGTCGATCTGCATCTCGGGATAAGCGTCGTAGGTCAACACGCGCTCCATAATTGCGGCGGTGGGATCGGCCTCCGCCACGGGAGGCGCCGCGGCCTCGCCGCAGGCCGCCACTGCCAGAAGTCCCAGCGCCAGCAAGCCCCGGACGACGGCCGCCACCGATTTCCTCCGCTGGCTCGGTTTCTCACCGGCGATTCTAGCCGGTTGAGGCGTGCTTGCCTGGGTCTTGCACGCGGTCGCGCCCGGGGGACTCCGAGCTACCCATGTGGTAGCTTGGCGGCCGCGTACACTGTTGCCCGGCAGTGCTGCCGCGGCGTCGGTGCATTCGTGGTAGCCGCGAGGGCGCTGCCCGATGTGTGAATGAGACACCAAGAGCAAACATACCAATTGCCTGATCATCGGCGAGGGCGTGGTACGGCTCTCGCGGGGCCAACCCCGAAGGAGATTCGCATGCGGAAGCCGTGGTCGTGGCGCAAGAGCCTCGTCGTCCTGGCAATCACGGTCGCCGCCTTTATGGCGCTGCCGGTGGCGCACGCACAACAAATCTTCCTGCCCGGCACCGTCGTGGCGCTGGAGGGGACGCCGCATCTCTGGATCGCCGACGACCAGGGTGTCCTGCACTGGGGTGGCGATACCCGTGCCTTGGCCGGCAGACATATCAACTGGAGTGCCCGCGCCGAGGTCAGCTTGGCGGGCTTGCGCGCGCTGCCGAAGGGCGATCCGTGGCTTTCGGCCGGTCTGTTGAAAGAAGGCGATCCGATTTATCTGGTCAAGTGGGAAACGGAATGGCCCCTGCCACGCCTGCTCCACATCCAGTCCATCGCCGACGTCGAGATCTTTGGCATCGATGAGACCAACTACGGAGACTTCGTGCTGGACCGCGCCACTTGGGAAGCGCGGTACGGCATTTCGGTGGCCGGCCTTCAGCGAGCGGAACTGCCCCCGGCCGATTCTTCGGCGGCCCCGGCGTCCGCGACCCCGGCGGGCCCAGATTCGGCCGATATCCCCTACCAGAGCATCCGGGGCTACGACGGCGGAGCTGGAACGCTCAACCTGCCGCAGGGCGCGGTCACACTCCAGCTCCAATTTGGCGGCTGGGGCGAGGGCCCTGTAACCGTGACATATGAAACTGGCAGTGGTGCACGGGTCGCCTTGATCGATAACCAGGAGGTGGGCTACTACGGCGAGATCGTGTTCGACGCCCCGCAGGCCGCGTCCTACCTTTTCCGGGTGAGCGCCAGCCGAGACTGGATCATCTGGGTTGGCCTTGCGCCCGGACTGCCATCCGTGCCTAAGCCGCTCGACGGGTGCCGGACAGCAGTCCGATGGCATCAGTCCGGCGACGGTGTCCACAAGGCGCGCTTCGACTGTGGCGGTGTCCGGTTGGACGGTACGTCCTATTCGGAAATCAACACCGACAAGAAGCACTGGGTGGTCTGGTACCGCGACGGCAAGTTCCTCGCCGTGACGGCGACGGGATCCACGCTCTCGGCCGAGGATGTCCAGATTTCCTATCAAGCCCTCAGCGGCTACGGCGGCGGTGCCGGTCAGCTAACCTTGCCTGCGGGCCAGGTCACAATCAACATCGAGTACGGCAACTGGAAAAAGGCTCCGTTCACCTTGACCCTTCGATCGCCCAGCGGCGAGCAGATCAGCGTGCTTGATTCCGCGATGATTGCGTACCGCAGCAGATTGACGGTCAACATTGCGGAGGCTGGCAGTCACAGCGTCCACATCGGTGCGCAGCGCGACTGGCGGTTGTGGGTCGGCGTTGACGCCGGCGGGATAATCAGTCGGCTCGAGGATATCGATTTGCCCGTGGATGGTTGCAGCACGCGCAAGGACTGGAAGCTGAAGGAGGGCGTCTACCGTGGGGAGTACAAGTGCCCGTCGTTCAACCTGCGCGGCGCGTTCTTCCCTGGGCTGAACACTGACAGCAAATTCTGGGTCGTCTGGTCGCGAGAGGACAAATTCCACGAAGTCACCTCCCACAAAACGTAGCGAGCCGGCAGCGGGCAGCGTCCGCTAGCTCGGCTCGACCGTAGCCCCGCGCCTTCGGGCGCGGGGTTCGGCGGCCGGCTATAAATCGTGCGCCCAGCGCTCCTCGCGCGTCACGCCGCGCTGGTAGGCCAGATACTCCTCCCGCGTCATCAGCGGCTCGAAATCGTCCAGAATGCGCCGCGCAACGCCCGCGCCATCGGCTAGCAGGTCCACAGCCATCCAGGCCAGCGCTTTGGCCGGCTCCACGTAGGCCATCTGCGGATCCACGATGTCCCAGTCGGTGGCGTGATTGGTGCCGGTGGCCCCCGCCATGCTGGGGTGCAAGGCCGGCATGATGTGCGAAACGTCGCCCATGTCCGTCGATCCGGTGCGGTGGCCCAGCCGCCTTGTCCCATCCTCGCCGTGAATGTCACGCTGGTTGGCGAGAAACAGCTCGGCCATGGCGCTGTTGTTCGCCAGCGGCAGATAGCCGGGCAACGTGCGGATTTCGACCTCGGCGTCTAAGGCCATTGCCCCCGCTCTGAGGGCGCGGTCGACCGTGGCCGACGCCGCGTCGATCACGTCGGTCGTCTTGCCTCGGACATAGGTTTCCAGCCGGACGTCGGCGGGTATGACGTTCACCAGGTCGCCGCCGTGCGTGATGATCGGGTGCACGCGCACCGCGTCCTCATCGCGAAACGTCTCGCGCAGCGCGTTGATGCCGGCCATGCCGAGTTGGGCGGCGTAGAGCGCGTTCACGCCCCGCTCGGGCGCGGCCCCCGCGTGCGACGCCACACCGACATAGCGAATCTGCTTGACCACGCAGCCGTTGTTCGAGGCGGTCACGGCAGCCATCCCGTTGTCATCCGGCTGGGCGTGGGTGTGGATCATCATGGCCAGATCGACGTCATCGAACTCGCCGCGGGCGATCAGCTCGGGCTTGCCGCCCAAGAACTCCAGCTCGCCCGCGAGCCGCAGACCATGGCGGTATTCGACTTCGACATATTCTTCCGCCGGCACGGCCATGAGCACGATCGTGCCGCTCAGGTCGCGGTGCACGCGCGGATCGCTCAACGCCGCGGCGGCGCCCATCAGTCCCGCGATCTGCGCGTTGTGCCCGCAGGCGTGCGCGGCGTGGGTGGCCGGGTCTTCGCGCGGGTGGCCGGGGACCGTGAGGGCGTCAAGTTCCCCGATGAGCGCCAGCGTGGGGCCGGGGCGCCCGGTCTCGATCCGCGCGGAGACGCCGGTGATCGCCAAGCCGGTGCGGTGGTCCAGCTCTAGCTCGCCAAATGTCTGCGCGACCAGTGCGGCGGTCTCGAACTCCTTGAAGCCCAATTCGGGCCGTCCCATGATGGTCTCGCCGATCCCGACGATCTCGTCCTGCCGGTCGTCGATCGCGTCGGCCACGCGTTGCTTCAGGTCTGCAATTGTCGTCATGGCGCCTCCCGGCCCTAGCCTTGAAGTGAGCAGCGCGGCGATTCAGTGTGCCAGTCGCGCATCCTCGGTGCCGGCGGCCTCGCGCTGCGGCTCGTCCGCGGGCGCGAAGCCGCGCGCCACGCGAGCCATCAGCACGCTTCCCACCGCGGCCAGACCGAGCGCCGAAGCAAAGGCCGCGACCGGACCGCCGACCACGAGCACGGCGGCGCCAAGCAGCGGCCCGGCGATGCCGAGGACTCCGAGAATTAGCCAGAAGCTGCTGGCGAAGGCATTAACTTCCTCGGGCTGCGCCAGAGACGCGAGCGAGGTCTGCCACCCCACGTCGCCGGCGGCGAAGTTGAGCCCGATGGCCGCGTAGGCCGGCACCAACAGCCACAGATTGTCTGCTTGAATGGCCACGATGAACAGCGCGGCGATCACCAGCTTGAGCAGGGTGGAGATCCACACGACGAACGGCCCGGAACGCCGGTCGCTCACGGCGCCCCAAAGCAGATACCCCGCTGCCCACGTGATGCTCTGGATGAGCGCCAGCACGCCGACCAGGGTGAATGAGGCGTCGAACGAATCCACCAGCACAATCGCGACGGTCGGCTGGATCAGCAAGTCGCCGAACAAGGCGACGCTCGAACTCGCGGTGTAGCTGCGAAACCGTCGGTTCGCCAGCGTCTGCCGGAACATGCGCCACGGCGACCGACGGACGATAGGTTGTCGCGGGCGCGCGCGGATACGCAGCAGGGCCAGAGCCCCCAGCGCGCCGACGATGGCGCCGCCGGCGAAGACGGGACCGTAGCCCACGGCGTCCATCAGCCCTCCGGCCAGCGGTGACACCAGCAGCACCACCACCGCCATCGCGGCCTGGGCCGCGCCAATGAGTCGACCCCGGACGCGGCGGGGAAACGCGGCCTGCGTCACGCCCACGTAGAGCGGAACGCCCATCATCGCGATGATCGACCACACCAGGAGCATGACGACGAATGGTCCCGCTGCATCGATCACCAGGGCGGCGACCAGTACCAGGCGCCCGATGGCCCAGAGGGCCGCCACCGCCCGGGCCGGCTGGACTCCGCGCAGGAGATAGGGGCCGGCGATTGCCAGGATGCCCCCGAAGAACTGCACGGCGATGGTCAGCGCCACCGTGAACTCGTCGCCGCCGAGCCGGCGGGCGACGACAGGCATGAAGCTCCCGACGCTGCCGACGAAGACCCCCGCCAGGACCCAGTGAATCAGCGTGGCGCGAAAGTTCCGGCGCACGTCGGGGGCGAGACCCGCGTTCAGTTCGGCGATGCCTGGTACGTGCAGCGGCACGCGTCCAACCCATGCGGCAGCGCGACCCAAGGGCGCAGACGGCGCGCGACGTGCTTTCACCGGCCCCGCAGGAGGCATCACCCGCACAATGCGGGCAATCGCATCGTACTCGCTCGCAGCGCACTCCGAGGCCGGAGTCCGGTCCGATCGGCGGCCCCGCCGGGCGACACGCCACGCGTGGACGCGGCGGTGGTTGCGAACGATCCCGACGCGCTGTTGGGCGGCTCAGCCGCCGACGCGCCAGTTGAACTCGTCCGTGCGGTTCCCATCCGAGAAGATCAGGCGAAATCGCCACACGTGGTCGAGAAGCACCCCGCCAATCGCAAGCACGACCTTCTCGAAATCCTGGCTGACGTCCGCCGGTGTGGCGTCGCCCGCCTCGAAAGCGATCATCGTCAACCCGTCCGGCGCTACGCTGGGCAAGTCCACTTCGACTTCGAGCACGCCGGTGCGGACCGCAAACCGTCGTATACGCCACGACCAGAAGTGCTGCTTGATCGCCACAATGAAGGGCATCGCGGCGGTGTCATACCGTTCCGGATCCCACGCAATGGGTGTGCCGTTATATGCGCTGGGGCAATCCTCGACGTTCCAATTGGGACCGGAATCCATGACGGCCATGCGAGGGGCGGCGACCTGGGCAAGCAGCGACATGCGGATCGTACTGTAGTGGCGACTGGACCTCCGCCTGCCGATCCGCGGCCCATCCATCCGCGTGATGCGCCCCCCTCGCCGCCGCAGGGTTGGGGACTTGCCGAGCTGCATGCCCACACCTCCGCCAGCGACGGGGTGCCCTCTCCCGGCGACCTGATCCGGCTGGCCGACGAGTTTGGGCTGGACGTCCTGGCCGTGACGGATCACGACACCATCGACGGCGCCCTGCGAGCACGTGACATCGCGGCGGCCACCTACGCGCGGGTCGAGGTGATCGTGGGGATGGAAGTCACCACCCGGCGCCAGGATCACGTGGTTGGGCTGTTTCTGGAACTTCCGGTCCCCATCTTCCGTCCGCTGATCGAGACGGTGGAGGCCATTCAGGCACAGGGCGGGTTGGCGATCGTGGCGCACCCATTCCTGGGCGTGCCGACGTCAATTTCCGCCAAGCGACTCTTGCGCGCGCTCGCGCAGGTCAGGTTTGACGGAATCGAGATCGAGAACCAATACCTGCGGGAGCGCACCCGTGCCGACGCGCGCCGGTTTCAGGCGACGCACGCCGAGCGAGTGGGCGCCGCCGTTGGCGCCACCGATGCCCACTTCGGCGATCTGGGCCGGGCGCTGACGCTGTTTCCCGGCCATACGGCGGCCGAGCTTCGCGCGGCGATCAGCGCTCGCACCACCCTGGCGGCGCGCGGCGGCCTGCAGCACCCACGCCCTGCGCTGGCCGACCACGCGCGCAATCAGTTTCGCAGTCTGGTGAAGCTGCCCGCCATGCGTGCCCGAACCCTATGGCGCCAGCGCCGCGGGATAGGCGCTTAGTTTCACCGCCGTCGCCCTGGCGGCCGGTGGCGCACCTCCAGCGGGCCTGGCGCGCCCTGCGCGCCGGCAGCGCGTCGTATGTGCACGAGACGCGTCGCTTCTCACGCAACGCGCGCCTCCTGCTGTTCAGCACCCTGCTCGGGGCGTTCAGCGCCGGCGTCTTCCGCGTGGCTTACAACCTCTATGTGCTGGAGCTCGGCTTCACCGCCGGGGATGCCGGGCGTCTCGTGACCAGCGCCAGTCTGGCTGCCGGACTGGCGGCGATCCCGGCCGGATTTCTGGCGGTTCGAGTGGGTGCGAAGCCCGTGATCCTGGTCGGCGCGGTGATGCTCGGCGTCGGCACGGCGCTGCAAGTGACCCCGTTCGGCTATGGCTACCTGGTGGCCGGGGCGGCCCTCGGCGGGCTGGGCGGCGCGCTTTGGAACGTCGTCATTGCCCCGCTCTACGCGGGCAGCGCCGACGATGCCGGCCGCAGCTACCTATTCACGGTGGCGGCGATCGTGTTTCTCGGCATGAGCTTCGCCGGGAATGCCCTCGGCGGATGGGCGCCGCGCGCGCTGGCGGACGCGACGGGCTGGCCAGTATGGCTGGGGTTCTTCGCCGTACTCAGCGCGGCGGCACTCTACGGCGGGTTGGGGTTCTTTCCGCTGCTGGCGCTGCGCGCGCCCGCGGCTCAAATCGATCGATCGGCGTTCGGCGCGTTGCGCGGCCAGGCGAACCCGATTGCCCGACTGCTCATCGTGCACCTCATCATCGCCGTCGGGGCCGGCGTCACCATCCCGTTTCTCAACGTCTACTTCACGCGCCACCTGGGCTTGAGCGAGGCGCAGTTCGGACTGCTCGCGGGCGCCGGTCTGGCGACCCGGCTGGGAGCCTCGTTGTTCGGTCCGCTCGCGGCACGGCATTTGGGCCGAGTGACGGCCATTGTGGTGGCGCAGTCCGCGTCAATTCCCTTGCTGTTGGCCATGGGCCTGTTGCCGTGGCCGCTGGGCAGTTCCCTGGCATTCCTGGCGCGAGGCGCGCTGATGAACATGACGGCGCCCGTGCGCGGCGCGCTCTATATGGAGCGTGTCACCGAGGCCGCGCGTCCGGCCACGAACGCCAGCTTGCTGCTGGCGTGGAACCTCGCCTGGGCAGGCGCGGCCGCGGTCGGGGGCATGCTGGCCGAGCAGCGTGCGCTGCCAATCGCCGTGACGGTCACGGCCGTCTGCTACGCCCTGGCCAACGGCTTGATGTGGCTGCTATGGCGTCGTCAGCCGTCCGCGGCGTGACGCGACACGGCTAGCCGGCGGCGCCTTCCGCCGGGCGCTGCTTCGGCGCGGGCGTGGGCTCAGCCGGCCGCTCCGGGCCGGTCGCGGGAGCCGCCGGCGCCGGTGTTGGACTTGGTGGCGCGGGTTGCGGGTCGCTGGCCGCCGTGGGCGTACGGCCTTGGTATTCGTCGACGTAGCGGCCAAAGGCCTCCGCGTCGAGCGTTTCGACCTCGATCAAGGTCTCCGAAAGCTTATCGAGCAAGCCGCGATTGCGCGCCAGCAAGTCCTGTGCCCGGTGATGCGCGTCGTCGATGAGCTGGGAAACCTCACGGTCGATGGTCTCCGCCACCGCCTCGCTGTAGTTGCGCTGCTCGGCGATGTCCCGACCCAGGAATACCAGCTCCTCCCGCCGTCCGAACGCCCGGGGACCCAGCTTGGTGCTCATGCCGTACTGCGTGACCATGCGCCGGGCAATCTCGGTCGCCATCTGAATGTCGTTGCTGGGTCCCGTCGTCATTTCGCCAAACACCAGCAATTCGGCGGCGTGGCCGCCCATGGCCACCGCCAGCTGGTCCTCGAACTCCGACTTCGTCAAAAGGTGGCGGTCCTGGGAAGGAAGGAACCGGGTATAGCCGCCCATCTGGCCCCGGGGCAGGATCGTGACCTTGTAGACCGGGTCGGCCCGCCGCAGCAGGTGGGCCATGAGGGCGTGCCCGATCTCGTGAAAGGCCGTGACGCGCTTTTCGTGCTCGCTCATCACCCGGCTCTTGCGCTGGGGACCGGCGATCACACGGTCAATGGCCTCTTCGAGCTCGAACATGCCCACCGTCGTGCGGTTGCGGCGCGCGGCCAAGATCGCCGCCTCGTTGAGCAAATTCTTCAGGTCGGCGCCCGAAAAGCCGGGGGTCTGGCGCGCGACCGTGCCCAGGTCCACGTCGGACTCGAACGGCTTCTCGCGCGCGTGCACGCGCAGGATGGCCTCGCGCCCGCGAATGTCCGGCAGATCAAGCACCACACGGCGGTCGAACCGTCCCGGCCGCAAGAGAGCCGGGTCCAGCACGTCCGGGCGGTTGGTGGCGGCCAGCACGATCACGGTTTGCTCCGTGTCAAAGCCGTCCATCTCGACGAGAATCTGATTGAGGGTCTGCTCGCGCTCGTCGTGACTTCCGCCCAAGCCGGCGCCCCGCTGGCGGCCCACGGCGTCGATCTCGTCCACGAACACCAAACTCGGGGAATTCTGCTTCGCCTTCTCGAACAGGTCGCGGACCCGTGAGGCGCCGACGCCCACGAACATCTCCACGAACTCGGAGCCGCTGATGTTGAAGAACGGCACGCCGGCCTCTCCGGCGACGGCCTTCGACAGGTACGTCTTCCCCGTGCCCGGCGGGCCCACCAGCAGCACCCCGCGCGGGATCTCCGCACCGATTTTCGTGAACTTCTCGGGATATTTCAGGAACTCGACCACCTCGGCCAGCTCCTGCTTGGCCTCGTCGACACCCTGAACGTCCTTGAATGTCACGCGCGGGCGGTTGCCGGTCACCATGCGGGGCCGGCTCTTGCCAAAGCTCAACGCCTGCGAGTTCGAGCCCTGGGCCTGCCGCATCATGAACACCAGCAAGCCGACGAAAATCAGCAGCGGGAGGACCGAGGTGAGAATGCCGATGATGGCTGGAGCGGGACTGGGCGTCTCATATTCGACCACGACTTGCTGGCCGTTGCTATTGAGGTTCCGCGCGGAAAGTTCCTGCCCAATGTCGAAGCGATCGTTGACCACGGCGCTGATGGCGCGGCCGTCAATAATCGCCACGATGCGCGCGTCGCTGACCAGCACCCTGGGCTGACTGCCGTTCTCGGCTGACGCCTGGACGCGGCTCAACAGCTCGCTGATGCCCACCGTCTGCTGATCCGGCTGGCCTGGATTGAACATGACGAACAACACAACCAGAATCGCGACGGCCAGCACGAGATACATGAACCCGTTGCGCACGAGTCGGTTATTCATGAATCCAGAATCTTTCGTGCGGGTGTACGACGGGCCGCAGCGCAGATGCGAGTGCTCGGCCGAGCCTACTGTATATCAAGGCGGTGGCTCGCGACCTTCTCCCCGGCGCGGTTAACCATTACCCGAGTCTCGCGCAACCTACGGCCGCCATCCGTAGGATTTACGCCCGTGATCTGGGCGCCGGAATCGAGTCCCAGCGTGCGCGGAGCGCCACAACGCTGCGCGCGTTCGGCCGGGGCGCAAAACCACCGTCGCGCCAGACCTCGGGCACCCACGCGGCCGAACCATCCACGTCGAGGACCGGCATGCTCGGCGCGATGTCCGGCGCCACCCCGCGACTGCGAAGCAGCCCCGACAAATCACGCGTCTGTTCGCCGCGCGCCACGCGGACCCTTTCATGCGGCGCCGGCGCTCGCAGCGTGAGGGTGCGGCCCTGCAGCCGCTCGTGGTCGAGCATGCATTGAACCGTCGCGTCGCCGTGCGGCCGGGACGTTGGACCTTCCATCAACTCGGCGATGATCACGCCGCCGGGCACCCGCGCCTCGCCGGGCACGGCGAGCGGCACCGGCGGCCCCCAGGCCGCGTCGCGCATGCGCTCCGGGTACAACACCACTGCCCCGTCGCGGACATACGCGTGCGCGCCGCCGGCCAGCTCGACCCAACGTCCATGCGTGTCCTCGCGCAGGGCGCGGGCCAGGGCGCCGAGCTGCGCCGCCCCAAGCTGCCGCCGGCCGCCGATGGCCCGGACCGCGGCCACGACCGTCTCGGGGAACAACCCCGCCGGCACCGCTGTCCGCTCCGGATGCAATGGCATGCGCAGGCCGTCGGCGGGCTGAACGACCAGCGGAAAGCCATCGCGCTCGTCGGCGAGGACCTCGGCGCTGCGAGCGATGGCGTTGACGACCCCCGGGTAGATGTCGTCGAGCAGCGGCAGGACGTCGTACCGAATGCGATTGCGGCGGAACCTCGGCGTCTCGTTTAGCGGGTCGGCATCGACCACAAGTTGCCGCGTCTTTACGTAGGCGGCGATGTCGTCGCGCGACACCGTGAGCAGCGGACGAAGGATCTCGCCGTCGTCCTCCCGCATCCCCGACAGCCCGCGCAGCCCGGCCCCGCGAGCCAGATTCATGATGACGGTCTCGGCCTGGTCGTTGCGGGTATGTCCGGTGGCGATGCGCGCGGCCCCCACGCGCCGCGCCACGGTTCGCAGGAAGGTCCACCGGGCGCGGCGAGCCGCGTCTTCTGACGCTTCACCCTCCGATCCGCCGACCGGGTAGTCGCGGGGCGTGCCCGCCGTCACCGGCAGCCCAGCGTCACGCGCGTGCCGGACGACCGTTTCCGCCACCTGCGCAGCGTCGGTGCGCAGCCCGTGGTCCAGGTGCGCCACGTGGACGGCCGGTCCGCCGCGCTCACGTGCGGCGATCAGAGTGTCGAGCAGCACCGTGGAATCCGGCCCACCCGAAACGGCGGCGACGATCACGTCGTCCATACCGAGTCCGGCGCTCACCAAGGTCTGGTAGACGCGATCCTGCAGCTGGCGAACCTGACGGCGAGCGAGCGGCGTGGCGTTCGCGGACGTGCTACTCGCCCGTGCTGCCGAATCCTCCACGCGTCTCCGCACCTTCCGGTTCGCCTTCCACCCACTCCGCCGTCTCCACCCGAACCAGTATGGCCTGGGCAATTCGCGCCCCGCGTTCCACCTCAATCGGCTCGCCGGTGGGATTCCAAACCTGGACGTGAATCTCGTCCTCGGGTCCGCAATAGTCGCGGTCGATGATGCCGACGCCGTGCGGCACCACGAGGCCGGTGCGCCGCGCGGTGCTGCTGCGGGCGGCTACCAGGACCATGTACCCCGGCGGCGCGGCAATGATGACGTTGGCGGGGACGAGGCCGATCGATCCGGGCTCAACGCGCGTGGTCTCGCGGGTGATCAGATCGAAACCGACTGAGCCTGCCGTGGCATAGCGCGGCAAAGGCAGCGTTGGATCGACCCGCGCAATGGGCACGCGCATATTCGGTGAGTCTAGCGGGTGCCGCCCCGCTCAATCGCCGCCGAAAAAGAGGGCGATCCAACCGCCGAGATATCCGAGCTCAATGGGCTCGGGCTCCGGCGGCGGCACCGTCGGAATCGGCAACGGCGCCGGTCTGGGGCGGTCCTGCACCTGGTCCAGCAGCACGACGGCCTGGTCACCCGGGTTCACCAACCCAAGCTCGCGCTTGGCCATCTCCCGCAGTGCCGGCAGCGAGCGGGCGTATTGCAGCTGCTCCTCGAGCCGCTGGTTCTCAAGCTCCGCGGAGCCGATCCGCTGCTGCAGGTCTCCTACCCGTGCTTGCGCCACCTGCTGCGTGGATGACCCGCTGGCCTCCTGAATGATCACCACCAGCACGGCGATCAGCGCCAGCATCGCCAGCGACCGGAGCAGGAACTGCGTCCGTGAGGCCACTTAGGCCATCCGCTCCAGCGCCGTACACAGCGTCGCCGGCAATCCAGGTGCGCGGGTCCGGGTGCATCGCTTGCTCAATGCCGCTACTCCACCGTCACCGACTTGGCGAGGTTCCGCGGTTGATCGATATCCGCCCCCAGCCACACGGCCACGTGATAGGCCAGCAACTGAAGCGGAATCGCCGTGACGATCGGCGCCACCGCCTCCGCCGTCTTGGGGACGTAGATCACCTCGTCCGCCGTGGCGCCCGCCTGCTCGTCGCCCTCGGTGGCAATGAGAATCACCGGGGCGCCGCGCGCCCGCACCTGCTCGACGGCGTTGAGCGTCTTGCCCCGTAGGGGACCAGCCGTTGCGACGGCGACCACCGGCACGTCGGCCGCGGCGAGGGCGATGGGGCCGTGTTTCAGCTCACCGGCCGCGTACCCCTCCGCATGGATGTACGAGATTTCCTTGAGCTTCAGCGCGCCTTCCAGCGCTACCGGGAACGCCTGACCGCGACCGATGTAGAGAAAATCGCGAAAGCGGTGGTAGCGGCGGGCCAGGGCCTCGATTTGTGGCTCGCACGTGAGCGCGCGCTCGACATGCTCCGGCGCGTGCGCCAGCGCGGCGAGGTGGTGCTGCAGCTGCTCCCGGCTGAGCACGTTCCGGGCCACGCCCAGGTAGCACGCCAGCAGATGCAGCGATGCCAGTTGGGAGGTGAACGTTTTCGTCGCGGCCACGCTCACCTCGGGCCCCGCGTGCATATACATCACGGCGTCGGCCTGCCGCGTCGCCTCGCTGCCCATCACGTTGACGATGCCCACCACCGTTGCCCCGCCCCGCTTCGCGCGCCGAATGGCGGCCAGCACATCCGCGGTTTCACCGGACTGCGAGATCGCGATGACCAGGGTGCGCGGGCTGAGCGGGCTCGCCCGATAGGCAAACTCCGAGGCGATCTCGCAGGTCGCCGGCAGGCCGGCAAGGTCCTCGATGTAGTCCCGCCCGATCAATCCGGCGTGCCAGGCCGTGCCGCTCCCAACCAACACCACGCGCTCGATGTCCGCGGCGGGCATGGGCAGCCGGAACGATGGGAATTTCAGCTCGATGGGATCGAGCGTGATGCGCGGCCGAATCACCGACGCCAGCGTCGTCGGCTGCTCGTGGATCTCCTTGGCGAGAAAGTGCTTGTGCCCGGCTTTCGCAATCGAGAGCGGGTCCCACGGGATGTCGATCATGGCCCGCCTGCGCGGCCGATGCCGCAGGTCGGTGAACTGCGCCGCCCGGTCGGCGTACACCACGGCCATCTCGTCGGCCTCGAGGACTTGGACTTGGTGTGTATGGCGAATCACCGCCACCAGATCCGAGGCGATGCAGGCGGTCGCGCCGTTGCGGCCCACAACCAGCCCACCCGCCGCGCCACGGCGTGCCGCAACAAGCATTTCGGGCATCTCAGGCGCTAGCGCCACGATGGCATGCGCCCCCTCGAGTTGCTGCACGGCGGCGCCGACGGCCGCGGACAAGTCGGCGCCGGCATCCAACGCAAGGCCGATCAGATGGGCGATGACTTCGGTGTCGGTCTCCGAGGTGAACGCGTGGCCCGACGCCAGCAGCCGGTCGCGAAGATCGGCAAAGTTGTCCGTGATGCCGTTGTGGACGATGACCACGCGTCCCGAACCATCGCGGTGCGGATGCGCGTTCGCGTCGGTGGCCGCGCCGTGGGTTGCCCAGCGTGTGTGGCCGATGCCAATGGTCCCGGCGACGGGCTCCGCCTGCACCAGGGCCTCGAGGTCGTGCAGACGCCCGGCGCGCCGACGCACGCTGACGCCGTCCGGGCCCAGCACGGCGAGACCCGCCGAGTCATAGCCCCGGTACTCCAACGCGCGCAGGCCGGTGAGGATGTGGCCGGAGGCCGGCTCATGACCGAGATACCCGACAATGCCGCACATCCGCAGACTCCGGGGAAGCCGTACCGACAGGCACGGTTATGTCAACGATACCCCCCAAAGGGCCGCTTGGAAAACGCCGACGCACATCGATGCGGGAGGTTTTCGTAACCCTCCGTCATTCCCGCGAAGCATGTCCCCGTGCAGGCGGCGAGCCGGAATCCGTGATAGCCGGCGGTGCGGGACCTACGGCCAGCTCACGCGTCCGGTGCCGTAGCAGCGGGGACAGCGGTGGGGTCGGCCGCTGGGCAACGGGCCGGCGTGCCCGGCTTCGAGACCTGTTCCGGCGCATGCCGGACAGCGGCGCGAAAGCAGCCGGCGCCAGACCGCCCACCACATACGCATGAACCAGCCGCCGCCCGTGTAGCCCGGCCCGGAGTCGTTCACTCCGCGGCGCGGCCCCGACGCAAGGCCCGACCGGGCGTCGCGCCGGTATGCCGGCCCGCGTCGATCACGGAGGTGCCGTTCACGATTACGTGGTCGATGCCGGTCGGCAGTTGCCGCGGCGCTTCGAAGGTGGCGTTGTCGATGACGGTGTCCGCATCGAACACCACCACGTCGGCCGCCATGCCGGGCGCGAGGACGCCGCGATCCACCAGCCCAAAGCGCGCGGCGGGCATGCCCGTCATGCGCCGCACCATCGCCTCGAGCGGAACGACCCCCAGCTCCCGCACCCAGCGGCCCAGAAAACGCGGATACGTGCCGTAGGTGCGCGGGTGTGGGGCGTCGCCCAGCAGGATGGCGTCGCTGCCGACCATGTGTCCCGGATGGCGCATGATCTGCGCAAAGTCGTCGTCCGTCTGGTCGTTGAAAAACACGGACGCGGCGCGCCCGCGCTCTTCCAGCACCAGATCGACCAGGAACGCATGCGGCTCCCGATCCTGCTCGTCGGCTACTTCGCTGAGCATGCGGCCCTCCAGGTGGCGGTTTGGGCCGGCCGGGAGGCTCGACAGCAGCGCCCGGTCGACGTCGATCGAGTTGTCGCCGGAGCGGTTGGCCATCTCCGTCGCGATCCGCACCCGCATGTCCGCATCGTCCAGGCGGCGGAGCATCTCCTGCGGCCCGCCTTCAAGCGCCCAATCGGGGAACGAGAAGTGCAGCAGCGAGCTGCCGGCGGGATAGGCGTAAGTGTCGAATGACAGCGACACGCCCGCACGAATGCCGCGGTCGGCCTCGTCCAGGTTCTCCCACCAGCGCTGGCCGACGCTGATGTAGTGCGAGATGTGGACCGGGCATCCCGCCCGACGTCCGATCGCCATGGTTTCGCGAATGGCATCCCGCATGCCCAGCACGTAGCGCATGTGCGGCACGTACGGCGCGCCGAATTCGGCCGCCACCTCGCCCAGGGCCACAAGCTCGTCCGTGTCGGCAAAGGCGCAGGGCTTGTAGTCAAGGCCCGTCGAAAGCGCGACGGCCCCGTCCTGAAACGCCTCGTGCGTGATCTGCTGCATCGCGCCCAATTCCTCGGGCGTCGCTCGCCGGTCTTCCCACCCAACCAGCGCCGCCCGCACGCATCCGTGTGGGACGTGATGCGCCGCGTTGCAGGCCGCCGCGCCCTCGAACGTGTCGAGCCAGCGGGCGACGGTCGACCAGTCGCGGCTGATGGGCGGGTCGCCGTTGAGGGCGGCGAAGTAGTCGCGGAAGGCCGGCTGCAAGTGGTCGGCCAGCGGCGCATACCCAATCCCGTCAAGTCCCAACAGGTCCGTCGTGACGCCCTGGCGCACCTTGGGCTCGTGCGCCGGTTCGGCCAGCAGCATCAGGTCCGAGTGCGTGTGCACGTCGATAAATCCCGGACAGACCACGCGGCCGTCGGCTTCGATCTCGCGCGCGCCTTGATCCGGGACTAGCCCCACGGCCGTGATCCGCGCTCCGTCAATGGCCACGCTCCCGCGGTAGGCGGGCGCACCTGTGCCGTCGACGATGCTCGCGTTGCGAATCACGACGTCATGCACGGATATCTCCAGATGCGGCTGGTGGTGCGGCCGCGAGGCCGGCCCGCAGGGATGGCGAATCGTAGCGCGCCCCGTCGCCGCGCTCGTAGGCCGCCAGGCGCCGATCGATCTCCTCGGCGGCGCGCGCGCAAACCGCTCCGCGACGTCGTCGCCGAACAGCGCCCGTCCGCTGGCCACGCGCTCCGCGGCGATGCGCTCGGCCTCAGCCGGATCGACCTGTCGTCCGTCGGCGCGGGCCAGCAAGCGCACGATGTCCGCGGGGCTCGTTGCGCGCGCCAGCCGGACCGCCCAGTCCGTGAGCGCCGTGAGCCGCTCGGCGTCCACGATCAGGTCGATTCCGCCCGGATCGAACGGATGCACCACGGCCGCCGCGCGCGCCAGCGGCTCCACAAGCCCATGCCACCCGCGCTCCAAGGCGTAGGTCAGTCCAAGCGTTGCCGCCCGATCGGCGCGGCGCGCATGCTCGCCGCAGATGTTGGCGAAGACCTCATCCACGGCCAGATGCGCCAGATATCCCGCGACGTAGGCCGCCTGGGCAGCGGAAAGGTCGTCTGGGCGCGCCAGCGCGGGCCGGGCGGCGAACAGCACCGCCGTCGCCCGCCCCCATGTCGACGGCTCCTGAAAGTGAAAGAAGTGCGTGGTCTCGCGGCCGGCCTCGTTGCGTCTGCGCGCGTCGGGCGCCACCGCTCCCACGCAGAAGTGGCTGAAGTGCGCGTCGATCACCGCACGCAGCCGGCCGCTCGCGCGGTCCGCCGCCTCAACCGCAAGCTGCAAATGTGACCGCGACAGGGCCATCCGGAAGCCAATCTCACCCGCGTGCGCCACAATGGCGACAGACAGGTGGAGGAGGAACGCTGTGGCAATCACGATAGGGCATACCGGAGTCGTTGTGCGCGATCTGCCGCTCATGGAGCGGTTCTACGGCGAGATCCTGGGACTGGCGGAGACGCGGCGTGTCGTCCGCGAGGGACCGTTCATCGACGGCATCACGGGTCTGACCGGGGTTGTGTTGCAGGCCGTGATCCTGGGCACGCCGGAACACCCCAACGGCGTCGAGCTGATCAAGTATCCGAATCACCCCTCGGCCATCGTGCCCAAGGGCCCCAACGGCCACGGCATGAACCACATTCACTTCATCGTCGACGACCTGGACCCGATCCTCGCCGCCCTCGAGGGCGAAGGCTTGGACTACTGGGGATCGCCGCAGGACTGGCCGGACACGTGGAAGCGCGTGGTCTACGCCAAGGATCCCGAGCACAACGTGATCGAGTTCACCGAGCGGCTGCCGGGCTGAGCCTGGCGGCGGGCAGTCGGTCACGCTGATCGGTGGCTGGGTGTTCGCCCGCCACCGACCGGGAGCGTCTCACGGGCGTGACCCTCGTGGATGCACCTAGAAGAGGTCTGAAAAAGGCTATGGGCTTTACCCCAATCCGTTCGCCCTGAGCTAGTCGAAGGGTTATCGAACGGATTGGGGGTCCATGTATGCCATGGGGTCTTGTTTGTTCAGACGCTCCCTACAGTCGGTAGGCGACCTCACCATGCTCGGCGGTGTCCAGGCCGGCGGCTTCCTGGTCGCCCGACACGCGCAGACCGACCGTCAGCTTGATGGCCCAGAGGATGATCGTCGTCACCACGAAGGCCCAGGCCCAGGTGGCGAGGATGGAGACGATCTGAATGCCGATCTGCTCGAGCCGTGAGGCCTCGGTGAAGGCCGCGATGCCGCCGAAGCCGATGCCGACGAAGATGCCGGTGGCCAGGGCGCCCCAGGTGCCGCCGACGCCATGGACGCCCCAGACGGACAGCGAGTCGTCCAGCTCAGCTTCTTGAGCAACTCCGCGGCCAGATAGCAGAAGATGCCGGCCAAGAGCCCGATGAGGATGGCGGGCAGGGGGCCGACGAAGCCGGCGGCCGGCGTGATGGCGACCAGACCGGCCACGGCGCCCGAGGCCGCGCCGATGACCGACGGCCGGCGATCGACACCCAGGCCGCGGCCGTCCATCCCAGGATGCCGGCGGCCGCGCCGATGTTGGTGACCACGAAGGCGTTCACGGCGCTGGCGCCGACCGCCAGCGCGGAGCCGGCGTTGAAGCCGAACCAGCCGAACCAGAGCAAGCCCGCGCCCAGGACGACCATGGGGATGTTGTGGGGCTCCATGGGGTCGGAGCCGAAGCCGATGCGGCGACCGAAGATCACGGCGGCGGCCAGGGCGGCGACGCCCGTGTTGACGTGCACCACGTTGCCGCCGGCGAAGTCCAGCGCGCCCATCGCGTGCATCCAGCCGCCGCCCCAGACCCAGTGGGCCACGGGGGCGTAGACCAGGGTGACCCAGAGCACGGTGAAGAGCACGTAGGCCTTGAACTTCATGCGCTCGGCAAAGGCGCCCGTGATCAGGGCGGGGGCGATGATGGCGAACATGCCCTGAAAGATCATGAAGGTCTGATGGGGGATGTTGTCGGCGTGGGGCCCGGGCTCGCTGGCGCTGACCTGGTTGAGGCCCACGAACTCAAGGCTGCCGATGAAGCGGCCGATGTCAGGGCCGAAGGCCAGGGAATAACCCCAGAGCACCCAGACGATCCCGACGATGCCCATGCTCATGAAGCTGTGCATCACGGTGGCGGCGGCGTTCTTGCTGCGCGCCAGGCCGCCGTAGAACAGCGCCAGTCCGGGCGTCATCAGCAGCACCAGCGCGGAGCAGATCAGCATCCACGCCACATCCACATGATTCATGGTCGGCAGCCTCGTTCATGCGCGCCCGGCCCGCCCTGAGGCGAGCGAACGGGTGGTGGCGGCTCGCTTCCTGCTGCTTCCGGCAAGGCGTGCTCCCTCGCGTTGGGCGCTGCCATCCCCGCGTGAGCGGCGCGTCCCCTGGAAAAGGGGCCGCGGCCTCCCGTCGCCCTATCGCCTTGCGTCGCCTGGAGCAGACCCGGCCGCGAGCCGGCGGATCCCCAGCAACGGGCATATGGTACTGCGGCGGTCAACCAAGGAAAGTCTGAATAAGTCGATGGAAGCTGCCCCAATCCGTTCGCCCTGAGCTTGTCGAAGGGGCTACCGAACGGATTGGGGCACATGTGGGCCAAGGCATCCTTGATTGTTGAGAGGTTCCCTGAGGGTGAGGGCCGCGTCACGCGCGCGCCGAACACGGTCGGCGCCGACATGCCCCCCGATCCGGCGGCGCCCTAGTCGGCGCTGAGCTCCTCGGCGTAGGCGAAGATCAGCGGGGTGCCGCCGGTGTGCATGAACGCCACGGCGTCCTGCTCGGTCAGCGCGCCGCTGCGCACGTCGTCGAGCAGCGCGGCGAAGGCCTTGGCCGTGTAGACCGGCTCCAGGAACACGCCCTCGGTGCGAGCCAGCAGCTTGATCGCCTCGATGCCGTCGGGCGTCGCCGCCGCATAGGTCGGCCCCATGTACGCGTCCGAGTTCGAGATCTCCGCCGGATCGAGCGTCAGGTCCAGCCCCAGAAGCTCCGCCGTCATATTCGCCATCCGGGCCTGCTCGGGCGCGCGGCCGCCGGGCACCCGCAGCGGCGTGAATCCCCGGATCTCAAGGTCCAGGCCAAGCGCATGCACCCCAAGCTCCAGCCCGGCCTGCGTGCCGCCACCGGACGCGACGTAGACATGGCTGAGGGAGACGCCGCGCTCGGCCGCTTGCTCCACCGTCTCGATCAGGCACTCGACATAACCCACGGCGGTGAGCGGGCCGTAGCGGACGATGTAGGGACGGCGGCCTTGGGCCTCAAGCTCCCGCTCGACCCGATCGACCTCCGCCTCCACGCCGAACATCTCGTCGCTGTCCACCTGCCGCACGTCGGCGCCCAGCAGCTCGGTGAGCAGCCGGTTGCCCTGCCGGTCGTCGCCGTGGATGCCGCGATTCAGCACCAGCACCACGTCCAGACCGGCCTTGCGCGCCGCCGCCGCGCACTGGCGCGCATGGTTGGACTGCCGCACGCCGCCGCCCCACACGATCACGTCGCACCCTTGCTGCAGCGCATCGGCCACCTCGAACTCGAACTTGCGGTTCTTGTTGCCGCCCAGGGCGCTGTGCGTCAGGTCGTCGCGCTTGATGAACACCCGCGGCCCGCCGATGGCCTCCCGCAGATTGGTCAGCTCCTCGAACGGCGTGGGCAGATCGGTGAGGTGAAAGCGCGGCAGGACCGCAATCCGCCGCCGCAGATCGGCCACCGACACCGGCACCGGGTCGCGTGTCGTCATGCGTGCAGATTCCCGCTCGCGGGCGTCCCAAGTATGCGCCGCGCGCCTAGGGTGGTGGGTCACTTCGGTCAGCGCCGGACGTTTTCCCGGGCCGCGGTGGTCCGGTCCCCTCGCCCTCGATAAGACCCTTGCGTAACCCCTCCGTCATTCCGGCGCGCCGGAATCCAGTCCGGTCGAACCTGAAGGCGCGGTGGCTGCGGGGTAGCCGCGTTTGGCGTCGGGTTAGCCCATGGTCGGGTCCCACATGCCTGCTGTTTGCACAGGGCATTGCAGAGCACGAGGAGCTTGCGCGTGCAGGCGGTGAGGGCCACGAGCTTGGGCTTGCCGGCCGCGAGGAGGCGCTGATAGAAGGCGCGCAGGCTGGGGTTGGCCCGACTGGCGGCGAGGGCGGCCATATACAGCGCGGCGCGGACCGAGGCACGCCCACCCCAGACCGAGCGGCGCCCGCGCCACCTGCCGCTGTCGCGGTTGAAGGGGGCCACGCCGACGAGGGCGGCGATCTGGTGGCGGTTGAGGGTGCCCAGCTCGGGCAGCTCGGCGAGCAGCGTGTGGCAGGCGACCGCCGATGCCGGGGATGCGGAGCCAGGCGGCGCGGGCACGCAGGTGCGGCTCGGCCTGGATGGCGGCAGCGATCTGCGCCTCGAGGTCGGCCAGGTGGTCGGTCAGCCAGGCCAGGTGGGCGTCGAGGTTGGCGCGGAGGGCCGGTGGGGTCTGGGGCCGGCGCTGCTGCTCGGCCACGCGCATGGCCAGGAGTTGGCGCCGCCGGGTGACCAGGGCGTGCAGATCGAGGGTGGCGGCATCTGGGCGCGGAGCACCGGCGGCTGGACCTCGGCCCGAATCGCGCCAGCACCCAGGCGTCGAGGCGGTCGGTTTTGGCCAAGATGTTGCGGCTGCGGGCGAAGTCGCGCACCTGCCGCGGATTGACCACCACCGCCGGCAGCCCGGCCGCGATGAGCGCGGCGTCGACCGCCCGCTCGTAGCCGCCACTGGCTTCCAGCACGATCCGGGTGGGCTGCAGCGGCTCGCGCGGCGCACCAGCGCGGCGATCCGCCACGCGTCCTGCGTGGGGTGGCACGCAACATCCATGCGCGGGCGACGTCCAGCCGAGATACGGGGGTTGGGACACTTCGGTACCCTCCGCCGCTGGCCTCCCGCCCAACCTTGGATGCGGGCTCGCGTGGCAACGGTGCCTCTGGACCAGCGCGGGCCGGGACGTACCGACGGTCTCTTGGGACCTGCGGTCTGTCCCGGCCCGGTGCTTCCCCGCGGACAATCCGCGGGACTCGCAACATACAAGGGGCGGGTCTCAGACCCGCCCGCCTCTCCAGGGTCAGGAAAAGCCTCTTGGAGGTTTCAGCCCGGCCCTGGCTTCACCAGGGAGTGAGGGTGCTCGGCAAGAACGCTTCCGCCGGACGCATGCCGAAGTAAGCAGAGTTACCCACCGCCCGCAGCAGGGACGCCGCAGGCCGCTGAAGTATGCTGACGCCACCACGCGGGTCGAGCCGAGCCGCGGGCGCGTAGCTCAGCTGGTTAGAGCGCCACGTTGACATCGTGGAGGTCAGAGGTTCGAGTCCCCTCGCGCCCACCATCTAAGATTCGAACCGCGTTTTGGTCCCCACGGTACGGTCGAACAGACCTGTTAGTGATGGCGTGCAAAGGAACGGGAGATCAAGTGGAGGCATTCGCGATGCAACCAGGGCCCAACGATGAGCACAGCCTTGTTCTACGGGCAGGACCCGACGCCCCGATCCTACATACTCGCAAGGCAGTTTTGTTCGGGGCAGGGGCTCTGGGTGGGCACACGGCGACCCTTCTTGCCGAAAGCGGGTTGAGGTTCCTGGACATCGTCGATCCCGACGTCCTGTTACCTGGCAACGTGGTGAGACACGTGGCTGGCTACGACTAGGTGGGCGCATCCAAGGTGCAGGCGGTCAGGGCCGTGGTCAAGGGCCATGCACCCTGGACCGAAGTCAACGGCGTCCAGGAATCCCCTCGCACGCCAAGCCAAGTAAGGGAGCGTGTAGGAGACGCCAACATCGTCATAGATACGACAGGCAGTGAAGCTCTGACTCTCTCGTTAGCTATGATCACAAAGGACATGGACAAGCCTCTTGTCTCAGGAGCGTTATATCGAGGCGGCCCCATTGGCCGGGTGCAGCGGCAGGCGTTGCCTAGCGATACACCGATTAACCAGCGTGGGGACCTAACGCACTATCCAGCTATTCCCGCTGGGGACGATAGCGAGGAACCATCGGCCCCTCAACTGGGATGCTCGGTGCCAGTCAACAACGCGCCACCCACAGCAGTCGCAGCATGCGCTTCCCTAATCACTCAAGCCGCAATAGACATCTTGACTGAACGGTTTGATCTTGCCGACGAGGTGCTTGATGTCTACCGAAGTATTCCAGATCCTCATTTTGATCATGTCGGCAGGATTGACCAAGAGCATCACCAGCGGGTCTGACGGCGAGCGTGCTAGGCCTACCGCATTGGCGCGCGGATCGTCCGCGGAACCACAGCAACCGAACTTCACCCGCCTTCAAGCTATACACGGGGGAGCCAAATGAATCCATCATCGCCGGGAGCGAATGGAGAATCCGACAGCCAATCGGCATTCGAATTAGACGACGGAACCGGCCTACGAGTAGTTCGCGCCAGCTTCGCAGGTGAGAGAAAGTTCAGCTGGGCTTTATTCGAAGGTTATTCCAGCCTGCGGGTCCTCACATACTCTGCAAGCACGAACGCCATCGTCAGGATGTTGGACAACTATTCATTCGAGACCTTCGAGTGCGTGTTTGGATACGAAGGGACGCTGCGCGAGATTAGGAGCATCCTTGCATTTCAGAAGGTAGTGGTCGGGGACACCCGGGCTGCCATCATGGGACTGAAGGACGAACGGCACATCCGCATTCTCGAAAAGGTTCATGCCGGCCAGGCCCATTTCAGAGTCCTGAGAAAGTCAATTGCCCACGCAAAGCTCTACCTTCTTTCGGGGAGGGACGGACGCAGGCGTGTAGTCATCGGCTCCGCCAATCTGTCCGAACAAGCCTTCTCGGGGAACCAGCCCGAAACCCTGGTCGTCTTTGACAACGACGAGGCAGCATGGAACCACTACAATCGGATGTTCGATGAAATCAGGGACGCCGCTTCGGACGAAGTGCCGCTGCCGGAAGAGCGCATAACCAATGCAGAGATAGAGGTTTCCGCTACCCCCATCATGTCGGAAGATGGAACGGTCGTCATCCAAGCACCAACAACCTCAGAATCACAGATGTCTTCTCCGGTGCAGATTGAGCGTATCGAGAAGATCGCAGCCGTGTTGGGGCCGCGCCTATCTGGTGCTCTACCGGCCGTTCGCAACGGTAGACAGACGATTACTCCCGAAATCAAGCGGGAAATAAGCCGGATACGCTTGGTCAAGTCCGTTGAGGAGGCGGACAGTCGCTACCTTTCCATCGACAGGATAAATCACACTTCTTTGCTGTCCGGTGAGCCGTTCTCACTGGAGTGGGATGGCTCGCTGGTTAGGCGTGATTCGGAGCTCCTGTTCGACTACTTTAGGAACTACGAAGGTGCCTTCGAGGGGAACGTTACGAGACTTCAGCACGACTACTTCACGTTGATGTCCTGGCTGTACTTCTCGCCTTTCTTGTGTGACCTTCGCTCCCTTGCCCTACTGCAGGACAGCGACGTCATTCGTTACCCCTCATTCGCCATAGTGTTTGGCAAGTCCAACTGCGGCAAGACCAGCCTTGTAGATACTCTGATGACCTCTATGTTTGGTTTTGCGCATACGCTGGACAAGCGGAGCTTCACCACGGCCCAGCTGCGTGGATTACAGCACGGCTACAAGCGCTTCCCCGTCGTGTTCGATGATATTGGACGAACCGCGTTCAATCGTCACGGCCGGGACATGATCAAGGACGAGTTGCAGCCAGCCGTCTCCGAGTACCCCGGGTTCATTCTGTCCATGAACGCGGAGCCTCAATCGTTTCCCGACGAGATAGTTAAGCGGAGCATGATGGTATATACGACGACTGCCTTGCCCGCCCATGCTGAAGAGTTACGCCAACGTCTTCAGGGCCGTGTGCAGGAGATACGACGTGGCCTGACGGGCCATTTGTATAGGCGGTACCTAGTTGAGGTTATGAGCCGGATCGACGCAGAACGTCTCCCCGACGACTGGCTAGCCCTTTCATCAGAAGTCCTAGCCGACATTCTGACGGAGAATACTGTCGGCGCTCCACCAATCTGGTGCCAGAGGGTAACCTGGGTCGGCTACGCGGAGAAGCGATATGATCGAGTCAAGGCTCGCCTCTTGGGTGTAGTCAGGAAATCAGCCTACGGCAAAACCGAAGGTGAGGCCTCCAGCGGCTGGACCGTTGACGGCAGCAGGATAATCGTCTGGGAACCGCGGGATGCTTTTGGGAGGCGTGGCTTCGACTGGGAGGATGTCCCATCCACTCTCATCGATGAAGATGCGAGTAGCGGCAACAGAACAGTGTTGAACCGCAACAGTCTGGAGGCCTTCCTTGGAAGGCGCTTGGGGCCTACCCGCTCGTGGTGGCGGTTTTGGATCTAAAGTGGCCAAGGAACAGCAGCGGCACCCCTGAAGGCACTTGGAATCCTCCTCCCCGACGCATCACGATGGGTGTGAATTCGCAGGCTGCCAATGCGCCTCTCGAACTTGGTGCCGTCGAGCGTCCAAATCGGACTCAGTGGTTCTTTCTATCGTCCAAAATGGACCTACAGAGCGCCGAGCCACAGGTCAAAGACAGTTCTGTCTATCGTCAAAACAGGCCGACCAATCTAGACTCAAGCAAGAACCTACACACGCTGGTTAAGGCGGGGTCTTGACTAGCCATAGACGTTGGGTTAATTCCTTATCGATGCCCGATTAACCTCACGCGATGCGGTTGAGGAGGACGCGGCGGCGATCCTCCAGACGCCCATCTCCTTCTAGGGTTGGTGCGGCGGGAGCTTGCCTTCGTCGAGCGCCTCGCGTATATCTCACCCCAACCACGCATCGCCGGAGTCGACGTGACGACAACCGCACCACTGCTCAAAGTCCGCAACGTCGTCAAGGACTTCGGCGGCGTCCGCGCCGTGGACCACTGCTCCTTCGAGGTCATGCCCGGCACCATCACCGGGCTCATCGGTCCCAACGGGGCGGGCAAGACGACGCTGTTCAATCTCATCTCGGGGGCGCTGCCGCTCACGAGTGGCCAGATTCTCTGCGACGGTCGCGACATCAGCGGACTAAGGATGCATCAGACCTTTGCGCTCGGCATCATGCGCACGTTTCAGATCCCGCGAGAGTTCCAGCGGCTGACGGTGCTCGAAAACCTGGCGGTCGTGCCCGCGAACCAGAGCGGTGAACGCGTCTGGGCCTCCTGGCTCACGCCCTGGACCGTCGCGCGCGAGGAGCGCCGCATCGAGGCCAAGGCGCTGGAGGTGCTGGAGTTCGTCAAGCTTGCGCACCTGGCCGACGAATACGCCGGCAACCTCTCGACTGGCCAAAAGAAGCTGCTGGAGCTTGCCCGGACGCTGATGGCGGAGCCGCGGCTGGTGTTGCTGGACGAACCGGGCGCCGGTGTTAACCGCACCCTCCTCAACTCGCTGGCGGACAACATCCAGCGGGCGAGCGCCGAGCGCGGCGTCACGTTTCTGCTCATCGAGCACGACATGGACCTCGTCACGCGTCTCTGCAACCCGGTCATCGTCATGGCCAACGGCGCGGTCATCGCCGAGGGATCGCCGCGGCAGATCCAGCGCGATCCGCAAGTGCTGGAGGCATATCTGGGAGGCGTCGTCGGTGGCGCTGCTTGAGGCCCGCGACATCGTGGCGGGATATGGAGAAACCGAGATCCTGCATGGCGTCTCCCTGGTCGTGAACCAAGGGGAGATCGTGACAATCATCGGCCCCAACGGCTGCGGCAAATCCACGTTCATGAAGGCCGTGGTGGGTTTGGTTCAGGTGCGCACCGGCAGCGTCACCTTCCGCGGCGCCGACATCACGGCGGACCCCCCGGAACGGGTCGTGCGGACCGGACTGTGCTACGTCCCGCAGTCCGCCAATGTCTTTCCGTCGCTGAGCATTCGCGAGAATCTGGAGATGGGCGCATTCATCCGCAGCGACGACGGTCAGGCACGCATCGAGCAGATGTTCGACCTGTTCCCCGATTTGGCGCAGCGCCCGAAGGCTCGGGCGGGCAGCCTGTCGGGAGGCCAGCGCCAGATGCTGGCTCTGGCCCGCGCCCTCATGCTCGATCCGGTCCTCCTGCTGCTGGACGAACCGTCGGCCGGGCTGTCGCCGGCGGTTACGCGCCTGGTGTTCGAGCGCATTCAGGGCATCAACGCGACGGGCGTGTCCTTGCTGCTGGTGGAGCAGCACGCTCGGGAGGCGTTGCAGCTTTCCGATCGGGGCTACGTGCTATCCGGCGGCGAAAACCGCCTGGAGGACCGTGGAGCGGCGCTGCTGGAGAATCCCGAGGTGGCCCGCCTCTATCTGGGAGGATGAGCCCATGCCCTGGATTCCAGGCCACGCGCTCGTGAGGAGTCCCGCCGCGAAGGAAACACGTGGACCGGCTCAGCGGCGGCCTTAGAAGTCGCCCGGTGATTGCCGTGCACGGTGCGGCCAAGAGGCTCCGCGTGGCGTGGACGCCGGGGCACACCGTGGCCGCGATCATTGCCGTAATGCTCAGCGTCGGGTTCTTGCCGTTCGTCAAGATGGGGCTGGTGGTCAACGGCTTCGTGCTGGGGGCCATCATCGCGACCGGAGCCATAGGTCTCACGCTCATCTACGGCAACCTGAACTTCGCCAACATCGCGCATGGCGACTTCATGGCCATGGGCGCCTACGTGGCGTACGCGATCATCACCGATCTGCTGCCGGTCATCGGAATCCAAGGGCAGGGATTGGGGCCGTTCACCTTCGGCTACCCGTTGCTCATTGCGCTGCCACTGGCCGCCGCCGTCGTCGCGGTCGGTGCCATCGTGCTCGATGTCGCGATCTTCCGCAGGCTGAGAAACCGCCGGGTCAACGCCGTCGTCATTGCCATGGCATCGCTAGGGCTAGCTATCGCCGTGCGAGGCCTCATCCAGATCATTTGGACGGGTCAGAAGCTCCAATTTCCGCGTGAATCGCGGCAGGTCTATCACCTGCCCATGGACATACGCATTCCCCCCGACAGCATCTTCATCGCCGGCATCGCGGTACTCCTTGCCCTGGGGGTATATCTGCTGCTGACCCGCACAAAGATCGGCAAGGCCATGCGGGCCACGGCTGACAATCCTGACTTGGCTCGCGTCACCGGAATCCCGACGGAACGCGTCATCTGGTCGACCTGGGCCATCGGGGGAGGCATGGCGGCCATCGCTGGGATCCTGCTCGCGGTGTTCCAGGCGCAGCTCTTGCCGAGCATGGGCTGGGAGTTCCTGATTCCGCTGTTCGCCGCGGTGATCTTGGGCGGCATCGGCAATCCCTACGGAGCCTTGGTCGGGGCGCTGGTCATTGGCGTCAGCATGGAAGTCTCCACCCAGTGGATCACTCCCAGCTACAAGCACGCCGTCGCCTTCATCATCATGATCGCTCTGCTGCTGGCCAGACCGCGGGGCCTCTTGGGAGGGTCGAACTGACAGAAAGACATGCGCCATTAGCAACGTCATTGATCTAGTCGACTACGGGGTCGGCTTCGTCGTCATGGCGGGCATCTACGCGGTGTTCGCCCTGGGCTTGAACGTTCACTGGGGCTTCACGGGCCTCTTCAACATCGGCATCGCCGGGTTCTTTGCCCTCGGCGCATACACGGCCGCGCTCCTGACCTCGCCGGCAGCAGACCCCTTGCTGTTTGAGGAGTTCGTGTTTGCCGGCAACTGGGCGCAACTCGACTTCCTCGACCTCGGAATCGACCTGTGGTTTCTGTTGGCGTTAGCGGCGGCAGGGGCGGTGTGCGGCGTCATCGCGCTCATCATCGGCTACGTCACGCTGCGCCTGAACGACGACTACCTGGCCATCGCCACGCTGGGCATCGCCGAGAGCGTCAGGCTCTTCTTTCTCAACGAGAAATGGGTCGCCAACGGCTCAAAGGGCCTCTACCAAATCCCGCAGTTCCTCGAAGGATGGCTGCCGTCCGACAAATACAACTATCTGTATATGGTCGTCGTGCTCGTCGTCCTGGCCGCATTGTTCATCGTCGTGCAGCGGGCCATGAAGTCGCCCTGGGGCCGGGTGCTGCGAGCGATCCGCGAGGACGAGGTCGCCGCCGCGGCCAGCGGCAAGAACGTCTTCAACTTCAAGCTGCAGGCGTTTGTCCTCGGCGCCGTCATCATGGGTGTCGGCGGGGCGCTGTTTGCCCACCACATCCGCTTTGTTTCACCGCTGACCTTCGATCCCCTGCTCGGAACCTTCATCATCTGGGCCATGCTCATGGTTGGCGGCGCCGGCAACAATCTGGGCGCCATCCTGGGCGCGTTCGTGGTGTGGGGGCTCTGGGTGGGCGCGCGCTTCTTGCCCGGCGAATTCGCCGACGCGAACCTCCGCTTCTTCATGGTCGGCGTGCTCATCGTCGCCGTCATCCTGCTGCGCCCCGGCGGCATCTTGGGGGAGCTGCGGCGAGTCACGCGGCGTCGCGGGGAACAGTCGGCCGTCCGTCTCGACGACGGCTGACCTCACTGTAGCCGCGCCTGTTGCCTGCGGTGCTTGCGCTGCGGGTGACCAAGCCATGCGATCTCGTCAAGCCTCGGCGTGCGACCCAGCTCAGCCGCTAGGCACGGCCTGTGACCGTCGACAACTACTGTCCCAATCCGTTCGCCCCCGTATCGAATCTCGGGGCAGGCTCTGAGCCTGTCGAAGGGGCTACCGAACGGATTGGGACACCGGGAAACCAAGGCATCGGCACCTGTTCAGAGATTGACGCTAGGGAATCTCGAAGCGGCCGGTGGACTTGATCTCCCCACCTGTGATCTGCCAGATCTCGATGGGGCCGAAAACGTCGCCGTTCGCATCGAAGTCAACCGCGCCCGAGGCGCCCTCGTAGTTGATCTCCTGACCTTCAGCAATCAGGGTCAGGGCCCGCCTGATGCCCTCGACTCCGGGGCCGACCACTTCGCCTTCCGGATTGGACACGGAGCGCAGCGCGTCGCGGATTGCGACCGCGTCCGTGGTCGTGCCCGCCTTGGCCGCCGCCAGCGCAATCAGTGCCACGGCGTCGTAGGTCTCAGCGAGATAGGGCTCCACCGGCACCTCCACGGCATAGGCGTCCGTGTAGGCGCTGTCGAAGGCCGCGCGCTGTGGGCTGTCCACCGACCCCGGCGCGGTGCCTAACGTTCCCTCCAAGCGGTCCCAGCCGATGGCGTCGTTCATCTCCGCCGACTTGGTGCCGTCCACGAAGAGGAACTTGTCGGCGTAGCCACCCTCAAGAGACTCACGGACATATATCTGCGCCTGTCCGGGATAGCTGATGGCGACGAGCGCATCGACGCCGCCGGACGTGGCTCGTTCAAGCTCAGAGGCAAATGTGGGCTGTTCCTCCTCGTGCGGCACGGAATCGACGATGGTTCCGCCGAGGGAGGTGAACGTTTCCTCGAACCGCTCGGCCAAGCCCTCGCCGTACGGGTTGTTGACGTACATGACCCCAACGGTTCTGAATCCCTGCTCCCAGGCGAGGCGCCCCAACACCACGCCTTGAGCCGCGTCGGAGGGTGCCGTGCGGAAGAGGAAATCGTTGTCGTCAAGCACCGTGATGCTGGGAGCCGTTGAGGCGCCGGAAATCTGCAATCGTTCATTCGGCACGGTGACCGAGGTGGCGACCGGGATCGTCACCCCGCTGGCCAGGGCGCCGACGATGGCCACGGCGTTCTCTACCTCCACTAGCGCACGAGCGGCCTCGACGCCTTGGACCGGATTCACGCCGGTGTCGCGACTGACGATAATCACCGAGTTGCCGTCGATGCCGCCGGCGCGGTTGACGTGCTCGGCGGCCAGCGCCGCGGCGTTGCGATGAATCGGACCAAAGAAGGAGAGCGAACCCGTGAAGGCGTTGAGCTGCCCAATGACCAGCGGATTCGACGCCGCCAGATCTGGGCCGCAGGCAGCTACCAGAAGCGCCAGACTTGCCACCAGAACTACCGTCGCCCGCCACGCTTTCCGCGATTGCTTCTGAATTACTTTGTGCATCTGACTACTGCCTGCGGCAAATGCTGTATGGATAGCGCAATCTTACGTCGAAGCTGCGGCCAATGACACGACGTAGCGGCAGAATTCGGCCCAGGGTGATCTTATTCCTGTGCCTCGTACTTGTGACGGCGGCATGCGGTGGCGTCGATCCAGACGCGCCCGTGCTGACGGTCACGGCCCGGGCCTGGGTGTCTGCAAGAACATCGACGCCGGGGCCAAATGTGGCCTCGGCCGCATCGCCCGCCGCGGCCGCTGACCATCCAGCAACCGCGACGCCGTCTGGCACAACCAAGGCTCCGCCACGCCCAACCCCTTCACCGTCGACCACCACCGCTCCCACACGACCGACAGCAGCATCGACAGGCACCCCGCCAACGAGTCAGCTACCGGCTGGCGTGGCGGCGCGGGTCGTGCGAGTGATCGACGGCGACACCCTCGTCGTCATCCTCGACGGAGTCGAGCACACGGTGCGGCTGCTCGGCATCGACGCGCCCGAACCTGGGGACACGGGCGGGCAGGCCGCGCTGGCCGAGCAAGCGACTGCCGCCCTCACCACGCTGGTGGGTGACGGCGCGGTGACCCTCATCGCCGGCGCCGAGCCGCGCGACGACGGCGGGCGGTTGCTGCGGCATGTGCTGCGCGGCGACCTCGTCTTTTCCGTCGAGCTTGCCCGGCAGGGCTGGGTCCGCGCCCACGAATACACACCCGACACATTGCTCTTCGACGCGATCGGCGCCGCGCAGCGTGAGGCACGCGCGGCGGCCCGTGGGCTCTGGGCGCCGCCCGTGGCGGGGCTCGCCATGGTGGTCGACAAGGTGGCCGAAACGGTCGTGATCACCAACGGTGGCGGCGCGCCCGTCGATCTATCGGGCTGGCGCCTCGCGAGTTTGCGTGGCCCGCAGTCGGTTGAATTCCCTACCGGGACCGTCCTGCGTCCCGGAGCGAAGCTGACGGTCGCGTCGGGGAGCAGCCAGGGCGATTTCACGTTCCGCCAGCAGCATGTGTGGCACAACGAGCGTTCTGATTCCGCCGAGCTGCGGCGTCCGGATGGACGTGTGGCGCTCTACTGGGACGATCCGGAGGCGTCGGGCTAGGCGGCTTCGGATTTAGCCGCGGCTGCCCGCCGCCACGGCCCGTCGCGCCGTCCGCTCGCGCGAGGCGGCGCGCTTGGCGGCGCGCTCGGCGTCGATTTGGGCTTCCGTGTTCGTGTCGACCTGGGGCGGATACGGCACCACTTGCCAAAACGCTGGGAGCGCTTCGTGCCACCGGTCGAGCAGTGACTGCCCGAGGCGGCTTTCCGTGGCCGCCACGTGGCGGGTGATGACGTCCCGCAGCAACTCCGCGCTTTCCTCGTCCGTCACCCGGCCGACCGTGACCAGCTCATGGTTCACGCGCGCGGGAAAGGTGCCCGCGGGGTCATAGGCGAAGGCCTGTCCGGCGGACATCCCGGCGGCGAAGTTTCGCCCGACCGGACCCAGGATCACGACCACGCCGCTGGTCATGTACTCGCATCCGTGGTCGCCAATGCCCTCCGCCACGGCGGTTGCCCCGCTGTTGCGCACGGCAAATCGCTCGCCGGCGCGACCGGCCAGGTACAGCTCGCCCGCCGTGGCGCCGTAGAGGCAGGTGTTGCCCGCGATGACGTTCTCCGCGGCCGTGAAGCGTGAGTTCGGCGGCGGCTGGACGGACACCACGGCCCCGCCGAGCCCTTTCCCCACGTAGTCGTTGGCCTCGCCGACCAGTCGCAGCCGCAACCCATGGATGCCGAAGGCGGCGAAGCTCTGGCCCGCCGTGCCCGTGAAATCCAGGTGAACCGTGCCCGGCGGGAGGCCTTGGTGCGACACCCGGTGCGCGATCTCGCCGCTCAGGCGCGTGCCGACGGCGCGACGGTCGTTCGTCAGGTGGTAGCGCCGCCGCACTGGATGGCCGTCTTCAAGCGTGGGCCGCGCCGCTTCAAGCAGGTCCACGTCAAGTGAGGGTCTCCCTGGGCGGTCGTTGCGCGCCACCTGCTGGATGCGCGGCGAGCGTCCCGTCTCGTCGGCCGGCGCCAGAATGCTCCCCAGGTGGATGGCCGCGGCGCGGTCGCGGCGCTTGTCCGGATCCGGTTCCAGCAGCTCCACCCGGCCCACGATGTCGTCCAGTTTGCGGACGCCCAACTGCGCCAGGATCGCGCGCACGCCGCGGGCCAGATGCAGGAAATAGCGCTCGACATACGCCGGCTCGCCGGTGAAGCGCGCGCGCAAGTCCTCCCGCTGCGTGGCCACGCCCACGGGACACGTATTGAGGTGGCATTGCCGCGCCATGATGCAGCCCACCGCGATGGCCGCCATGGTGCCGAAGCCGAACTCCTCCGCGCCCAAGAGGGCGGCGATCACCACGTCGCGCGCCGACTTCAGACCGCCATCGGTGCGTACGCGAATGCGATCGCGTAGGTCGTTGCGCACCAGCACGCGCTGGGTTTCGCTGAGCCCAATTTCCCACGGAACGCCGGCGTTCTTGATGGAGCTGAGCGGTGAGGCCCCGGTGCCGCCATCGTGCCCGCTGATGAGCACGTAGTCGGCGTAGGCCTTCGCCACGCCCGCGGCGATGGTCCCGACGCCCGACTCCGCGACCAGCTTCACGCCCACCGCCGCCCGGGGGTTGACCTCCTTGAGGTCATAGATGAGCTGCGACAAGTCCTCGATGCTGTAGATGTCATGGTGCGGCGGCGGCGAGATCAGCGGGATGCCGGGAACCGTGAAGCGCAGCCCCGCGATGTACTCCGAGACCTTCGATGCCGGAATCTGGCCGCCCTCGCCGGGCTTGGAGCCCTGGGCCATCTTGATCTCAAGTTGTTCGGCCATCGCCAGGTACTGCGGCGTGACCCCAAATCTCGCCGACGCGACTTGCTTGATACGGCTGTCGGGCCACTCGCCGGAGGCATCGGGGGCGTACCACGTCGCGTCCTCGCCGCCTTCGCCCGTGTTGCTCCGGGCGCCGATGCGGTTCATGCCCTTGCTGATGGTGCTGTGCGCCTCCGGGCTCAGTGCGCCGATCGACATGGCCGTGGTGCAAAACCGCGGCAGCAGCGACTCCACCGACTCCACCTCGTCCAGCGGAATGGGCGGTCCGGCCGGCCGGAACCGCAGCAGATCGCGAATCGCATACGGCTCGCGATCGTCAACGGCCTGGTCCAATGCCGCGAAATCGGACGGGTCGTCCGTTTGCACCGCGCGCTGCAGAGCTTTGACCAGCGTGGGGTTTGCCGCGTGAAACTCACCGTTCCTGCGGTAGCGCACCCAGCCGGTATCGGGTAGCCGCTGCGCGGTCTGGCTGAACGCCGCCGCGTGCCGTGCCAGCAGGTCTTCCGCGAGTTGCACCGCGCCAACGCCGCCAATGGTCGATGGCGTGCCGGGGAGACAGCGCTCGATCAGCTCCGGCGCGAGGCCAACGGCCTCGAAGATCTGCGCGCCGCGATAGCTGCTGAGCGTTGAGATTCCCATCTTCGACATCACTTTGCGGATGCCGGCTTCAGCCGATTCCACGAAGTTGTCCTCGCCGGACTGGGCGGCCTGGCCATTCGTGGCGGTGAGCGCTTGGGCGCTTTGCAGTGCCAGCCATGAGCACACGGCGCTGGCGCCGTAGCCCAGCAGCGCACAGAAGTGATGTACGTCCCACACTTGCCCGCTGGAGACGATGATGTCGGCGCGCATGCGGCGACCCGCCGCGATCAACGCGTGATGCACGGCGCCGACGGCCAACAGAATCGGAATCGGCGCCCGCTCGGAGTCGACCGCCTCGTCGGTCAGGATCAGCAGATGCGCTCCGCGTTCGACGGCCGCCACGGCTTCGCGGCAGATGGCGTCGATCGCACCGGACAGCGCGTCGGGGCCTTCACTCGCCGCGAAGGTGGCGTCCACGCGCGCCGTGCGGAACGCCGGATCGGTCAGCGCCTCGATGGCCGCAAGATCGGCCTGTCTGAGAACCGGTGAGCGCAGATGGATCAGGTGCGCCGCCTCGGGCACCTCACTGAGCAGACTGGCGCGCGGCCCCATGCGCACATCCAGCGACATCACCAGCGACTCGCGCAGCGGGTCGATAGGCGGATTCGTCACCTGCGCGAAACGCTGCTTGATATAGCCGAAGACGCTTGGGCCAATCCCGGACAGCACGGCAAGGGGCGCGTCGTTGCCCATCGAAAACACCGGGTCCAGGCCCTCGCGCGCCATGGGATCGAGGATGTGGGTCAGGTCTTCGCGCGTGAATCCGTAGGCATGCTGGAACTGCGTGAGCGTGCCGTTGTCCAGCGCCGTCACCGCGCCGTCGCCATTTGACGCGTCAGGCGCGGCCGCTATGGATTCAAGTTCCACCAGGTGCTCGGCCAGCCAGTCCCCATAAGGCGCCCGGGCAGCGGTGCCTTGCTTGGCTTCGTCGTTGTGCAGCAGCCGTCCGCAGTCCGTGTCGACGGCGATGATCTGCCCGGGGCCGAGCCGGCCCTTTTCCACCACGCGCTCGGCATCGATGTCCAGCACGCCAACTTCCGACGCCACGCAAATCGTGCCGTCGTCCGTGATCACGTACCGCGACGGACGAAGGCCGTTTCGATCCAGCGCCGCGCAGACCCACCGACCGTCGCTGTAGGCGAGCGCCGCAGGGCCGTCCCATGGCTCGGTGAGACACCTGTGGTAGTCGTAAAAGTCCCGCAGCGCGTGGGGCATCTCGTCCATGTGCTCCCACGCCTCGGGGACGAGCATCATGCCGGCATGGATGATGGAGCGACCGCCGGCGACCAGGAACTCCAGCGTGTGGTCCAGGCTGTAGGAGTCGGAACCTCGATCGTCGGTCACGGGCAACAGCGTGGCTAGGTCGCGGCCCCACAGATCGCTGGTCAACGCCGCTGACCGCGCCGCCATCCAGTTGCGGTTGCCGTCCAGCGTGTTGATCTCGCCGTTGTGCGCCAGCATGCGGAACGGCTGGGCCAGCTGCCAGGTCGGGTGGGTGTTGGTGCTGTAGCGCTGATGGAACACCGCCAGCGCCGACGTGAAGCGTGGGTCGCTGAGGTCCGGGTAGAAATGCCCCAACTCGGCGCCCACGACCAGTCCCTTGTAGACGATCGTCCGCGAAGACATCGACACCACGTAGTTGGACTCGATCGCTTCCCGTGCCGCGCGACCCGAAAGCTCGCGCCGGGCGAGGTAGAGCCGGCGCTCATACTCGTCGGCGGATGGAATTGCCGGACCCCGCGCGAGCAGGGCCTGCTGGATGTCCGGCCGGTCCGCGTAGGCCCCCGCGCCCAGCACGGAGGTATCGACCGGCACCTTGCGCCAGCCGATCACGCGAATGCCGCGGTCGCCGCAGATCTCTTCCGTCAGCGTGCGGAACCGCCGCGCGCCGTGCGGGCTGCGGTTGTCGAGAAACACCATCGCCACCGCGATATCCGCGGGATCGACGGCTCGCTCGCCAAAGTCTCGAATGTGCACGGCGAAAAACTCCCGCGGCAGCTGCGTGAGCACGCCGGCGCCGTCACCGGTCTTGCGATCCGCGGCGATGGCGCCGCGGTGCCCCAGCCGCGCAACGGCATGCACCGCTTGCTGCACGGTGCGATGTGACCGCCGGCCCTGAATGTCGGCGATGAAGCCCACGCCGCAGGCGTCGTGCTCGGTCCACGGACCCGGTGGCCGCGGGGTGCGGTCGCCAGTGGTGGGAGTTCCGGTCGGCTGCATGACGTTTGGAGGAGGGTCAGCTAGTGCGCGGGCACGGGCCTAGCAGGAGCATGGGGCGATGCATATACAGCGATCCCTCCTGCTGACGTATCGGTGTCACGGTGAAAGCCCAATCAGTGCCCGCCGCCGTCACGGCGCACTCGTCGGGCAGCCTTGCGGCTGCGTGGCGAAAAGGCGCACGATGCCCGCCACGTGACCGATATCGTACCGCAGCCACCGTGGGACGGGCGCCCACGCGTCGCCATCACAACCCTGTAGTAGCATCGCCAGCGGCGTAAGCCCCGGTCCAGCCTGTGTTTCGCACGCTCTTGATCATCGCCATCATCACCACCGTGCCGCTGCTGATCTACGGCGGCCTGCGGCGGCGGCTGGCCTACACCATCTCGATCACCGTCACCGTGTATCTCATCCTCATCGGCATGCGGTACCTCCACGGCTTCATCTTCTTTCGCGAGGAACTCTCCAACGTCATCGGCGTCGTCGCGGTGATGGCGCTCATTGGAGTTGCCGGCTACGTCGCCGTGCGCTATTACAGCGACCGCGCGGTGGCGCGAAAGCTCAAGGAACGCCGGCGGCGGCCCGAGGCGCACCGCACACTCGTCGATAACCTACGGCGGAGGCTCAACCTGTGAGGATTCGCATGTCCGTCCCCGCCGCAGAAGCAAGGAGAACAACGTGGCGCTGACCATCAACGAGACGCCGGTGCACTGGGACGATGTCGCCCCGCCGGCGCGTCTGCCGCCGTGGATGGAGGTTGTCTGGATCGGCGTGCCGCGCTACCCCCGGCGGCTGTGGTTCCTGTCGAAGACCGGCATGAGCTGGCAGCAGCGCCAGCGCGAGGAAATCGTGCGCAAGGGGCGAGAGATCCTGCTCGCGGAGCGTGACGCCACGGCCGACGTGGTCGTCGGCGACGCCTAGCGACCGGCATGAACCTGCAGCTGACGGGGCTCGCCGCCGCCGTCACCGGCGGCAGCGAAGGCATCGGGCGGGCCATTGCGGCGACCCTGGCGGCCGAGGGCTGCGACGTGGCCATCGGCGCGCGACGCCCGGAACCGCTCCAGCTGGCCGCCACTGAGATTCGCAGCGCCACCGGACGCCGTGTCGAGTCGCTCCCGCTGGACGTAACTGACGCCCAGCAAACGCGCGACTTCGTGGAAACCGCGGCACAGCGGCTTGGCCGCTTGGACATCCTCGTCAACAACGCCGGCACCTCGAGCGCGTCGCCGTTCGACGACGTTGACGACGCGGCCTGGGAGGCCGATCTGCAACTCAAGGTCTACGGCGCCATCCGCTGCACGCGCGCGGCCATCCCCCATCTCCGCGCCGCCGGTGGCGGCGCCATCGTCAATATCACCACCGTGGGCGGCAAGCAGCCGGGCGCCGCGTCCGTGCCGACCTCGGTAAGCCGCGCCGCCGGCATCGGGCTCACCAAGGCGCTGTCCAAGGACCTCGCCCCCGATCGCATTCGCGTCAACACCGTCATGCTGGGATCGATTCGGAGCATGCAGTGGGAGCGCCGCTGGCGCCGTGGATCGCCGGGCGTCTCGCTCGATGACTACTACGCCACGATGGGCGCCGATATTCCGCTTGGGCGGATCGGCCGCGCCGAGGAAGTCGCCGATCTGGTGGCGTTTCTCGTCTCGCCGCGCGCGGCCTACATCACGGGCACCGCAGTCGCCATCGATGGCGGCACAGGCGACGTCATCTAGGGATAGTCCGAATACGTCGATGGACACTGTCCCAATCCGTTCGCCCTGAGCTTGTCGAAGGGGCTACCGAACGGATTGGGACCCATGGAGGCAAAGGCCTCCCTGATTCTTGAGAGCTTCCCTAGACGCCGACCCGCTCGTCAGAATCCGGCCTCGACATCCACCACGTTCTCGAGCGGCTCGCCCGCCTTATAGCGGCGCAGGTTGTCCGCGAAGAACTCGCGTATCCGGACCACGCGCAACGGCGACGCGCCGCCGTTGTGCGGTGTGATCATCACGTTGGGGAATGTCCAAATCGGGTGATCGGCTGGCGGTGGTTCTTCGTCCAGCACGTCGAGCCCGACGCCGCGCAGCTTGCCGCCGCGCAGTGTCTCGACGAGCGCGGGCGTGTCCACCACCGCGCCGCGCGAGATGTTGATCAGATAGCTGCCATCCGGCAGCAGGTCGAACACCTGCCGGTCAATCAGTCGCTGCGTCGCGGCCGTGCTGGGGCAGCAGATCGCCAGAATGTCGGTGTCGGGCAGCATGTCGGCCATCTCGCTCACCAGCCGCACCTCGCGGATGTAGGCGTCCGGCTCCTGCGGATAGATGTCCACGGCGCGCACCTCGACCTCGAGGCCGTCCAGCCTGCGGGCGAGCGCACGGCCGATGCCGCCGGCCCCGACGACGAGCGCCCGCTTGCCCGTGAGTTCATCCACCTCGATCGACGGATCCCAGCGCCGCTCCCGCTGCGCCAGAACCGCTGGCGCGATGCCGCGCGAGAGTCCGGTGAGCAAGGCGATGCCGGTTTCGGCCACGTGGCTGCCCAATACAACCTTGACATTGGTCAACACCAAGTCGCGCCCTTTGAGGCCCGGAGACTTCAGATACTCCTCGACGCCGGCAGAAAAGACCTGGACCCAGCGCACGTTTGGCGCCGCGTCGAGCACGCCGGGGCCGAGCGGCCGTCCGGAAGCGATCACTTCGGCGTCGCTCAAAGCGGGGAACGACGCATCAATCGTGGCGGACCAGGCAAATTCGTCATCCGGAAACTCGGCACGCAGAGGGTCCCAGTCGGCGTTGGTGCCTAGCGGATAATCGATGACAACGTTCAAGGCTTCCTCGGTTTCTCCGGCGCTGCGGCGCACGCACGCCAGTGTAGGCGGCCGGCGCCGGGGCCACTGCTAGACTTCGCCGCGTTCCACTCCGAGGGCGCCCCGCTGCACACCGACCCCGTTCATCGCGACAGGCCCTCCCGGCCCTCGGGCGTAACCGAGCTTTCCGCCGACGCGGTGCGCTGGACCTGCAACCCGGACACCTTGAGCTTTGTGTCCACGGCTGAGCTTGAGCGGCCGGACGCGCTGATCGGCCAGGAGCGTGCCGAGCGATCGCTGGAGTTCGGCGTCGACATCCGGAGTCCCGGCTTCAACATCTTTGCGATGGGCCTTCCGGGCACCGGCCGCACGTCAATGATTTTCGAGCGACTCCGCGCCGTGGCGGACAGCCGTCCCACCCCGCCGGATTGGTGCTACGTCCACAACTTCGACGAGCCGCACCGCCCCCGAGCGCTGCGCCTGCCGCCCGGCGCGGCGCCCGAGTTTCGTCGGCACATAGCCGATCTGGTGGCGGCGCTCGAAAGCGAGATGGCGCGGGCCTTCGCCACCGACGAGTACGAGGCGCAGCGGCGCGACATTGGCCAGCGGGAACAGAGCCAGCGGCAGGCGGCGCTGCAGGCTCTTGACCGTCAAGCCCGCGCGTCTGGACATGCGCTTGTCCAGACGCCGGTAGGTCTCAGCGTGGCCGCGGTTCGCGACGGCCAGCCGCTCGCGCCGGACGCGCTGCGGCAGTTGCCGGAATCCGAGCGCAGCGCCATCGAGCAGGCGCGCAGCGTGCTGGACGATGCCCTGGCGGACACGATGCGGGCGCTGCGCCGGGGGCAGCGCCAAGCCCGTGACCAGCTGCACACGCTCAACGTCGACGTCGCGCGCAGTGTCGTCCAGCCGCTGCTCGAAGACTTGCGGGAGGCCTACCGAAACCACGAGGACGTTACAGCGCACTTGCTGGCCGTCGAACAGCACGCCACCGAGAACTTCGAGGTCTTTCGCGGGAGCGACGACGACGGCTCGGCGCCGGACCCCGCGGCGCGATACCGGGCCGACCCCCTCCTGCCCTATCAGGTGAACGTGCTCGTGACCCACGCAGCGGATTGTGGCGCGCCGCTGGTCCGGGAAGGGCATCCGACCTATCCCAACCTCTTCGGCCAGATCGAGCAGCGGCAAACCATGGGCGTGGTCACGACGGATTTCACCATGATCAAACCCGGCGCGCTCCACGCGGCGAACGGCGGGTTCTTGGTGGTGCAAGCGGAGGACGTGCTGCCCAACGCAGCGGCCTATGACGGGCTCAAGCGGGCGCTGCGCGATCAGGTCATCCGACTAGAGACCGTGGCGGAAGAACTGGGATTGGCGTCTCCGGCGCGTCTCGATCCCGAACCCATTCCGCTTGACATCAAGGTCGCGCTGGTCGGCGCCCCATGGGTCTACTACTTGCTCCACGACGCCGATCCCGACTTCGGCGATCTGTTCAAGGTCCGCGCCGAGTTCGACACCGAGATCGAGCGCAACGACGCCAACATGAACCGCTATGCCCAATTCATCGCCGCCCGCTGCCACGACGAGGGCTTGCCGCACTTCGACCGCACGGCCGTCGCACGCGTCGTTGAAGAGGGCGTGCGCCTGGCTCAGGACCGTCGCCGCCTGTCGACCCGGTTCGGCGACCTCAGCGACATCATCACCGAAGCCGGGCACTGGGCGCGCCGGGCAGGCGCCGACCTGGTCAGCGAGGAGCACGTCTGGTCCTCGATCGACGAGCGCATCCGCCGCAGCAATCCTCACCGAGGAGAAGATTCGCGACCGGATCGCCGACGGCACCGTGATGGTGGAAATCGAAGGCACGGCGATCGGGCAAGTGAACGGGCTATCCGTGGTGAACCTGGGAGGCTACGAATTTGGTCAGGTGCACCGGATATCGGCGCGGACCTACCCCGGCCGCGACGGCGTGTTCAGCATCGATCGCGAAGCCAAGCTCACCGGCCCAATTCACGACAAGGGCGCCATGATCCTGGCAGGGTTCGTGAGCGGCGCCTTTGGAGTGGAGGGCCCGCTCAGCTTGAGCGCCACCCTGGTATTCGAGCAGTCCTACGGCGGAATCGAGGGCGACAGCGCATCCTCCGCCGAGCTTTACGCGCTGCTCTCAAGCCTCAGCGGTCTGCCGCTGCGGCAGGACGTGGCAGTGACGGGCTCGGTGAACCAATACGGCCAGGTCCAGGCCGTCGGCGGCGTCACGCAGAAGGTCGAGGGATTCTTCGATCTGTGCCGCCAGCGCGGGCTCACCGGCGCGCAGGGCGTGCTGCTGCCGGCCGCGAACGCCAGGCACCTCACCCTGCGCTGGGACGTGGCCAAGGCGATTGAGTCCAGCCGCTTCCACGTCTACACCGCCGACACGATCAGCGGCGGCATCGAGCTCCTGACGGGCGTGCCCGCCGGCGCCGGTGGGCGCTATCACCCAGACACGGTCTTTGGAATGGCCCAAGCGCGGCTGGCCCTGTTCAGCCGCCGCTGGCACGACGGCCCCGCCCGCTAGAAGCTCTTCGACCATGAGTGTTACCGCTTGGTGCGTATCTTCACTTTCGGCGCGTCCCCCAAGGGTATACTTCTAGTTCATCGCCAGGCGGCTATGGTGCGCGCTGCGAGCGACGCGCCATAGGCCACGCTCGGGGGGAGACGCCGTCATGGGCATAAACATGGACTCGGACATTCGGCGGCGCGCCAACGCCGGGCGAAGCCCGCTGACGTTCGTCCGCGAGAACTGGCGCGCGATCACTCTCTATCTGGCCATCACCGGTGCGTTGCTGCTGGGGCTAACGCAGGCCACGGAAATCACGGTCGGCATTCTGCAGTTCATCGCGCAGTTGCTCTTCGGGATGATGTTCCTGATCGTCCAGTTTGGCGCCCTGTTCTACATCCTCGGGCGGGGTCGGACGTATTGGTTGCAGCCGGGCGAGACCGGCGTGTACTTCTCGGACTACCGCGGCAACGATCAAATCCTGGAGGTCGCGCGGCGGACCGTTACGTTGCTGCGGGGCGTGCGCGAGTTCAAGCGCATGGGTGGTGAGACCGTCCGCGGGTTGCTGCTCGAAGGCCCTCCGGGTACCGGCAAGAGCTATCTGGCGCAGGCGATGGCCAGCGAGGCCGGGTTGCCGTTCGGCTATCTCTCGGCCCCGAGCCTGCAGGCCATGTTCATCGGCATTGCTCCGATGAAAGTCCGCATGCTCTACGGCAAAGCGCGCAAGCTGGCCCGGCGCCATGGCGGCTGCATCGTCTTCATCGACGAGATCGACGCCATCGGCAGCTCCCGCACCGGCCAAATGGGCGGGGGCGGGGGCATGGGCATGATGGGCGGCATGATGGGCGGCGGCGGGGCAGGGCTGCTCAACGAGCTGCTGATGCAGATGGACCCGCCCAACTTCGACAACGGCATGTTCGCGCGGATTCTGCGGGCGCTCGGCCTCAGGAAGGGACGCGCCATTCCGCCGCCGGTGCTCACCGTTGGCGCAACGAATATCGCCTCCGTCCTTGACCAGGCGCTGCTGCGGCCTGGTCGGTTCGACCGCAAGATCCACGTCGACAAGCCGGACTTCGAAGGCCGCAAGGACATCATCGAGTACTACCTGGCCAAGGTGCGGCACGAAGGGATGCCCATCGACCGCATGGGCAACGACACCATCGACTACACCCCGGTGGAGATCAAATACGTCCTCAACGAGGCGGTGGTTCACGCCCACTTCGACGGCCGCGACGCCATTTCCTACGCGGACTTCTCACGCGCGCGTGAGAACCATGAGTGGGGCCTGCGCGAGCCGATCCGGGGCCTCACGCAGGAAGACCGCCGCCGCCTCGCCTACCACGAGGCCGGGCACGCCGTCGCCCAGGTCAAGCTGAAGCACTGGGAACGGCTTACCAAGGTCACCATCATCCGGCACGGCAGCGCCCTTGGCCTGGCGGCCTACAAGCCGGTCGAGGAAAAGCGCGTGTTGGTGCGTGAGGAGCTGCTGGCCAGCATCCAGGTTTCGCTGGCCAGCCGTGCGGCGGAGGAGTTGTTCCTTGGCTCTCCGACCGTAGGCGTGACGTCCGATTTCGCGCACGCCACGCATACGGTATTTCACATGCTGAGCGTGTGGGGCATGGACGGGAGCTTCTACTCGACCCTGCCGTTCGGCCCAGCCGTGTCCGCCACCGCGCCCGACATGAAGCGCAAGATCGATCAGATCCTGGACCAGGAGTACCGCAAGGTGAAGGCCCTGCTCACGCAGTATTCCGGCGCCATGCACGACCTGGCGCAGCTGCTCATCGATCAGGATGAGGTTGACGGCCAGGATGTCGAGGACTTGGTCACGCGCTACGACGAGATGATCGCCGCTGGCAACGAGCCCAAGGCGTTGCCCGAGCCGCCTGTGCTGGTGACGGCCGGCATTGCTCCGCCGGAGCCCTACGTCTTCGGCGACGACGACGCCTCCAATGGGGCGAACGGCCGGAACGGGCCCGCCTCAGGCAACGGGGCGCCGACCGAGGAGCGCGAGTCCGACTAGGTCCCGCCCCGACCGCCGTTTGGGGCGGGTCCCGCGGACCGCGGGGTGGCCCAGGCTGACTGTCCGGTGGCCCAGGCTGCGGGCAGCCTGGGAATCCATCCCTCTTCGCGCCCGCTGAGGCGCCCAACCTGTCACTCCGAGCGCAGCGAGGAGTCTAGGAAAGGTCTGAAAAAGGCCGTGGGCTTTACCCCCATCCGTTCGCCCTGAGCTTGTCGAAGGGGCGTTTCCTGAGCCCGCCCGGTGGCCCAGGCTGCGGGCAGCCTGGGAGTCCGCTCCAGCCGCGCGGTCGTCGCGCCCCCGGCTCAGCTTGCCGGCGGCGCCGCTTCGGTCGCTTCGGTCGCCTCGGCCTCGCCCTCCTCGACCGCCTTGAGCCGCTCGTTGGTGACCACCAGCAGCTTGCAGTGCGGGTCGCCATCCGACATGCGAGTCGCGTACATGGATGTCATGTTGAATTTCTCGAAGAAGGCCGAGTCGTAGACGTTGCTCACGTCGCACACCGGGTGCGCGTCGCCCGACGTGAGCCCGTAGGGACACTCGAACAGCTCGACCACCGCAGACTCGGGCGCCTTCTGCCGCACCGTGATGTTCTCGTTGCCGACCAGCTGGCGCCGCTGGCGCACCCACGCGGCCACCAGCTCCAGGATGTCCGGCTCCTCGCCTTCCGCGGCGGCGGCGGCGTCGGCGCGCGCCTGCGCGCGCAGGGCCTCTTCCGCCTGTTCGCGAAATGCGGAATCGGACTCCAGCGCCTTCATGATGATCAGACGCATGAACCCGCCAAGTTGATTTCGCATACCAGGCTCGGGCACGCGGCCGATGCCGACGGACGCCGCGGCATCCGGTGTGGCCACCGGCTCGGCAGGGACAGGCGGCGCCGGCGGCTCGTCGGGGGTTCCTGGCGGTGGCGGCAGCACGGGCGCCGCCGGGTGGAGGTCCGCCGGCCTGGCCGGCTCGCCGACATCCGGCGCAAACGCCTCCAGCCGCGCCGGCGGCTCGTCCGTGGCTAGAGGCTCCGGTGTCGCCGCCGGGTCCATGGCGCCATCCTCCGCCGCGGTCACCCCGTTGGCGGAGAACGTCTCCGAGATGGCCAGAGCCATCGCGTCCGCGGCATTCGCGGCGAAGGCGGGTTGGGGAGTGTCAGCCCGCTTGGCGCCGGCCGCTGCCGCCCCGTTGGCCGCCTCGTTGGCCGCGCCGTTGGTCGAAGGTTTGCCCGCCGCGTCGGTTGCCCCGTCGCGACCGCTGATCGCGTCGACCGCGCCCTGCATATCCGAAACAACCTCGTCCTTGAGGCTCGTCACGTCGTCGGCGGTGGCCTGGACCGTCTGGCCGAGCTCGCGGCGAATGTCAGCCAGCTCGCTGCGGGTGGCGTCGGCCTCCCGGCGCAGCTCGCTCATCTCCTCCTGGATGAAGGCGAACTCTTCGGCAAATTCACGGCGGAATTCCCGTGACATGTCGCGCAGCTGCCGCACCCAGCGACCGACCGTGCGCATGGCGATGGGCAACCGTTCGGGGCCCAAAACGATGAGCGCGACCATGATGATCGCGATGAATTCTTCGAGGCCGACGCCGAACATAGAGCTGGCCTAGAGCGTGGCGCGGGCTTCGCGGTGAAGCAGGAATCCCATCCTAGGAGCCATCCGGCTCTCGGACAAGAGTTGTTGCTACGCGGCGGCGGACGCCGCGCGGGCGCGCAGCGCGTCCCGCACAGCCGCGCCGCACTCCGTGGTCGTCGCCTGGCCGCCGAGATCCGGCGTCAAGACTCCCGCGGCTGTGACGTCGCCCAGCGCCGCCATTACCAGATCGGCTTCCCCGGGGTGGCCAAGGTGCTCCACCATCATCGCCGCGGCCCAAATCGTGGCGATCGGTGACGCAATGCCTTGCCCCGCGATGTCGGGCGCCGATCCGTGCACCGGCTCGAACATTGGCGGATGCGCACCTTCGGGATTGAGATTGGCGCTCGCCGGCACGCCCAGGCTGCCCATCAGGGCGCCGCCGATGTCCGAGAGAATGTCGCCGAACAGGTTCGACGCCACCAGCACGTCAAACGTCTCGGGGCTGCGCACCATGCGCGCCGCCGCCGCGTCCACCAGGTTCCGGTCGGTGGTGATGCCGGGATAGTCGGCGGCCACTTCCTCGAAGACCTCATCCCAAAACACCGGGGCGAATTGCAGCGCGTTGGACTTGGTCACGTTGGTCACGTGGCGTCGGCCCAAACGCACGGCCAAGTCAAACGCATAGCGAATGATGCGCTCGACGCCCTCGCGGGTGAAGACCGTGGTCTGCAGCGCCACCTCGTAGGACGAGCCCTGGTGGACGCGCCCGCCGCATCCCGCGTACTCGCCTTCCGAGTTCTCGCGCACGCACAGCAGGTCGAAGTCCCCCGGCCCCTTGCCCGCCAGCGGGGTTGGCAGGCCGGGGAGCAGGCGCGCGGGGCGCAGGTTCACGTAGAGCTCAAAACCCTGCCGCAGGCGCAGCACCCCCTGGTGCTGAGAAATCTCGTCGGGCACGACGTCCGGCAGTCCGCAGGCGCCATACAGGATCGCGTCGAAGCGATCCAAGACGTCAAGGGCGTCATCCGGCATGTACTGGCCGTGCTCCAGGTAGTAATCGCAACTCCAGGGAAACTCCTGCATGTCCCATCGCATGGCGCCGGTGGCCTGGGCCAGTGTGTCGAGGACGAGTTGCCCTTCGCGGACCACATCGACGCCGATGCCGTCACCGGGAAGCAGGGCAATGCGGTGCGTGCTCATGTCAGGTGCGTGTGTGCGGAGTCGCGCTGGCGAGTATACGGACGCCGCTCGCTACGGCTCGCCACGGCATCGCTCCAGGAAGGCGCTGATGGCGCCGGCGACATCTTCGGCCGCCTCTACCTGCACGAAATGCCCCACGTCGTGGATCAGGTTCAGCTCGGAATTGGGAATCAGCCGGCGGAATTGCCGCGCCACGTGGGGACCCAGGTACGGATCGCGGCCGCCCCACAGGATCAGCGTGCGGCACTGCAATTGCGCCGGCAGGTCCAGCCGCCGCTGGTTGGCGTTGATCTGCGCTGGCAGGCCCTTTGTGATGCGGTGCAATGCTTTGCGCGCGGTGGAGGACGCCGCGAACGTTTCGCGAAAGGTGCGCGTCAACTCGTCGGAGAGATGCGTGTGCGCACCCCAGACGCGGCCCAGTTGCCAGCGGAAGAGGTTGCCAAAGAGCAGCGAGGGCATGGCGCCCATGGCCCGCTGCAAGACCGGGCCCACCAGCGGTACATGCAGGGCTTTCAGCGCCGGCGGCATGCGGGCCGAATTCCAGCCGTAGTAGGTGTTGAGCAGTACCAGGCCGCGAGCCCGCCCGGGATTCGCCACGGCCCAACGGATCGCCGCGGGCCCCGTCATCTCGTGCCCCACCAGCACCACGTCATCGAGACCGTGCGCCTCGATGAACTGGGCCAGGTTCCGGTCGATTGTGTCGAAGCTGAACTCAAGCCCCTCATTGGGCTCCGAGAAGCCCCAGCCAAGCATGTCCGGGGCCAGCGTGTGCGCCTTATCCGCGAGCAGCGGCTGCAGGATTCCGTAGACGCGCGAATCGCTTGGCAAGCCGTGGAGCAGGACGATGGTCGGGCGGCCCTGCCCGGCCTCGCGGTAATGGCAGATGCCCGAGGGCAGCGCGATGCGCTGGCCGCTTGGCGGCGCCCAATGTTCGTCCGGTGGACTCACGGCGGAGCGCGACGCAATGCCTGAAGCGCCCACAACCACTCGCCAACGCCCCACGCTTGGGCAAACGCGCCGTCCGGGGTATATGGCGAATCGGGCTGGAAAATCTCGCTGACCGTGCCGATCGCTCCTTCAGAGAGATGCCGCTCCAAGCTGCCTTCGATCCAGTCCAGGTCGCGCTGCGTCCGGCCCAGGGCCACGGCCGCGCGCACGTACATGCCGAGCAGCCAACTCCACACCGGACCTTGATGATAGGCGCCGTCGCGTTGGACCGGGTCGCCGCCATACTCGCGCCGATAGGCGACGTCGGCTGGCGACAGGCTGCGCAGACCCACCGGCGTCAGCAGATCGCGTTCCACCACCGCCAGCGCCGACTCGGCGCGGGCGGACGGCAGCAGGTGGGGACCCACGGCCAACGCAATCACCTGATTGGGTCGGATGGACGGATCGTCGCCTGTGGGTCCATCCACGACGTCGAAACAGCAGCCGGCCTCCGAGTTCCAAAACCGCCGCGCGAATGAAGCCGCCGCTCGGTCCGCAAGCTCGCCGGTCTCACCGGGATCCCACTGCAGGTGCTCGAACGCGCGGGCGGCAAACGTCAACCCGCGCCACCACAGCGCATTGATCTCCACCGGCTTGCCGCGCCGCGGCGTGACCACCCAATCGCCGACCTTGGCATCCATCCAGGTCAGCTGCAGACCCTCGGCGCCCTGGGTGATCAGACCGTCCTCCGGGTCCATCTGGATTCCGTGGCGCGTACCGCGGATGTGCCAGTCCACGATGTCCAGCACGGCGGTCCCCAGGCCCTCCAGAATTTCGGTGTCGCCGGTGGCGTCCACATAGGCCTCGAGCGCATGGAGGAACCACAGCGCCGCGTCGACCGAGGTGTACTCCGGCTCGTCCCCGGCATCCGGCCAGCGATTCGGGACCATGCCCTGGTCCACGAAGCTCGCGTAGGCCACCAGAACGGCTCGCGCGACGTCCGTCCGTCCCGTGGCCAGGCACAAGCCGGGGAGCGCGATGAACGTGTCACGCCCCCAATCGCCGAACCAGGGATAGCCCGCAATCACCGTGTTCGGCAGCGTGGAATGCGCTAACCCGCCGCGCCGCACAAACACCTGGTCCGCGGCCAGCCTCAACTGGGCTTCCAGATCACTCGTGGACCCGTCCACGAGCTCCGCGGCGCGCTGGTCCACGGCCGTCGGCTCGTGCTCCACGCCGATCACGTCCTCCGGCTCGCCGGCGGCCAGCACCAGAGAAGCGGTACCTCCAGGCTGGACGCTTGTGTGGAAGACCCCCGGAGTGAACGCGTCTTCGTGAGCGTCGAAGCCGCGCCCCCGCTCAAACGCGCGCGCCAGATTCCAGTGCCAGTCGGGCGCCTCATCGAACTCCCAGCCGCTGTGATCCACGACGAGCGGCGGCGCCTCTCCGGACGTCATCACCACGCGGGCGTCCAGAGCCTGCGTCAAGTCGACCGGACGCGCTCCGGTAACCAGTTGGTGAAACCACCGCAGCGTCACCAGGGGCTGCCACTCGAGCTCAATCGGCGTGTCGCCCGCGTTGCCATAGCGAATCACGGTCTGATTGGCGCCATACGGCATCCACAGGTCGCACCGCAGCGTCTGGCCGGCAATGGTCCACGTCCAGCTTGGTCGACTGCCGATCAACTCAAATCCGGCCAGGTGGCGAGACCCATCCGGATGGATCGTGCCGTCGAGGTACTCGTGCGTGCCGAGCCAGTGGCGCGTGCCGTCAACCGTGGCCTGGACCTGGGCCCCGGCCACCATCACCCAGCGGGCATTGGGTGGCGGAGCCGCGGCGACGAGCAAGCCGTGATAGCGGCGCGTTCCGGGCCCGCCGACCGTTCCGGCCGCATAGCCGCCAAGGCCGTTGGTGACGAGCCACTCGCGCTCACGCAGGGGACCGAGCTGCTGTCCAAAGAGGGACGCAGCCAGGCGGAGGTTGGGAACCTGCGGAGGGGAGGGCACGGCGCTCTCCCACTAAACGTCGGCGGGGTGCGAGTATACGCGGCGGCGGCTCCTCGCCTCCCTATAATCCGCCAACCCCATGTCGTCTCCGCTAGCGTCGCCTGCTCGGCGCCCGCCTGCCGCCTTTGTCATCGCGATCGGCCTCACCGGTGGTCTGATCAGCGGGCTTGTGGGCGTGGGCGGCGGCATCGTCATGGTGCCCTTGATGGTCGCGATCCTGGCCATGACCCAGCATCGCGCGCACGGCACCTCGCTGGCCATGATCGTCCCAATTGCCATCAGTGCGGTGATTCCCTACTGGATCGCGCACGGCCTCGACTGGCTCGTCGTGGCGTCATTGGCCGGCACGTCCGTCGGTTTTGCGGTGGTGGGCGCGCGGCTCACCAAGCATCTGAACGCCACGGTCCTGCGGCGCGGGTTCGCCGTGCTGCTGATGCTCACGGCGGTGCGATTGCTGCTTTCGGCGCAGAGCGCCGCCATGTTCGGGCAAATGGAAGGACTCCAGGTCATTGTGGCGGCGCTGATCGCCGGCACCGTCACCGGGTTGGTGGCGGGAACCATGGGCGTGGGCGGCGGCATCGTGATGGTTCCCGCCATGGTGATCGTGATGGGCATCGATCAGCACTTCGCCCAGGGCATCTCGCTGGCCGTCATCGTGCCAACCGCGATTTCCGGCGCCGCGCAGCACTTTCGCCAGGGCAACGTCGATTTCCGCTGGGCCCTCTACATCGCCGCCGGGGGCATCGTGGGCGGCGCCGTCGGCGCGCAGCTGGCCCAGTTCATTCCCGCCTTTGGCTTGCGCATCCTCTTCGCCGTGTTCGCCATCTACTCGGCGCAACGCATGGTCGGCGTCCAGGGATGGCTGGTGCAGCGCATCCGCGCCGCGCGCACAAGCGCCTCATGAATCGCCGACCAAGCGTCCGGAGCAATCCCTGATGGGCGGATTTTTGGACGGCACGCTGGTGCTGGACTTCACGCGGGTGCTCGCCGGACCGTTCTGCACCATGACGCTCGCCGATCTTGGCGCGCGCGTGATCAAAGTTGAGAGCCCGGAGGGCGATGAAGCCCGTGGCATGGGGCCTTTCGTCGACGGCCACAGCCTCTACTTCGCCAGCATCAACCGCGGCAAGGAAAGTGTCGCGCTCAATCTGAAGCACCCGCGGGCGGTCGAGTTGGCGCTTGGGCTGGCCGCGCGCGCCGACGTGCTCGTCGAAAACTACCGGCCCGGCACGCTGGAGCGGCTCGGGCTCGGGTTTGACGCGGTTCGTGAGCGAAACGCCGACATCGTCTACGTTTCCGTCTCCGGCTTCGGCCAGGTCGGCCCCTACCGTGATCGCGGGGCGTACGACGTCATCATCCAGGCCATGGGCGGCCTCATGGGCATCACCGGCCCCGCCGGCGGCGGGCCCACGCGCGTCGGCGCCTCCCTCGGCGACATCGTTCCTGCCCTCTATGCGACCGTCGCCGTGCTGGCCGCGCTGCAACGCCGCGAACGCACCGGCGAGGGCTGCCACGTCGACCTCGCGATGATGGACGCCTTGGTCGCCGTGGTTGAGAACGCTATGGCGCGCTACTGGGTCAGCGGAGAAGATCCCGGTCCCATCGGCAATCGGCATCCCGCCATCGCGCCGTTCAGCACCTTCGCGACGGCCGACGGTGAGATCGTGATTGCCTGCGGCAATGACGCGCTCTGGCGTCGGCTATGCGACGCGCTCGGGGCGCCTGCCCTGGCGGATGACGAGCGGTTCACCACCAATGCGCTTCGCGCCGAGTGCGCCGAAGATCTGGCCGACGCGTTGGAAGATGTGCTGCGGGCGCACGGGACGGCTCATTGGCTGGAAGTCCTGCTTGAGGCCGGCATTCCCTGTGCGAAAGTCAACCGCATGTCGGACCTCTTGGACGATCCGCACCTGCGCGCCCGCAACATGATCGTGGCAATGGACCAGCCCAACATCGGTCGGCTCCCGGTACCCGGCGCGCCCATCAAGGCTTCGGGCGTGGAGGCTGACCTTGGCGATCCATCCCCCGCCTGGGGCGCCCACACGCGTCCCGTGCTGCGGGAGTTGCTCGGCGTCGACGCAGCCGAGCTCGAGCGCCTCGAACTCGACGGCGCGATCGGCGTTCCCGGACGTCAGTCGCCGTGACAATCGAGGTTGCGGCCGACGGGTCGCATCGGGTGACCATCGACACGCCCATCGAGATCCGGCGCGCGACGCCGGACGATCTCGAGCCCGTGAGCGAGCTGTGGGGTTCCGAGCGGCGGCTCGCCCAGCGACGCGTCCTGCGCAGGTACTTCGACGAGCAGCGCCAAGGCGTCCAAACGGGACTGGTCGCGATGTTCAACGAATCGCTTGTCGCGCAGCTGTGGATCCGGCATCGGCACCTTGATCGCAGCATCGCGGACGGGCAGCGCGCGGCCTACCTGCATACGCTGATCGTGGCCGATCCCTTCCGACGCTTGGGGATTGCCGAGGCCTTGACTCTCGCGGCCTCGCGCGAAGCCGAGGCGCGCGGCGCGGACGTTCTCACCATCGGGGTCGACGCCCCCAATGCCTACGCCCGGCGCCTGTATGAGAAATGGGGCTTCAAGGTCTACCACGCAACCACCGACCTGCGTGGCGAGCTTGTGTTTCTGCGCCGGCGGAGCTACGGCGCAGGGCCGGGCGCACGGCCCTAAATGCTAAGCTCGCCGCGGTTCAATTGGCCGGTATCTCGCAGCCTGTGGCACGCTGCCGCGCGTGCCGTCTGCGCCTAGGACCCGTCCGTGAAGGCCTTCTTTCAGGGCTCGTATGTAGATTTCGCCGACGCCAAAGTGAGCGTCATGACGCATGCGCTCAACTACGGCACCGGCGTAATCGAAGGCATCCGCGGCTATTGGAACGCGGACGAGGAGCAGATGTACTTGTTCCGCGCGCGGGAGCACTTCGTGCGCCAGCGGCAATCCGCCAAGATCCTGCGTATGGTGATTCCCCACACCGACGATGAGCTGGTCGAGATTGCCTGTAACGTCGTGCGCTCCGGCGAGTTTCGCGAAGACGTCTACGTGCGCCCGCTGGTCTACAAGGCGGCCCAACAAATCGGCTTGAGCATGGTGCGGCCGACCGCCAATGGCCCGGCACTCATCGACGATGAGTTCACCCTGTTCGCGGTGCCCTTTGGACCGTACTTGGACGTCGAGCGGCCCATTCGCTGCACCGTTGCGTCGTGGCGGCGGATCAATGACAACATGATCCCGGCTCGCGGCAAAGTGAGCGGGCTCTACGTCAACTCGTCCGTGGCCAAGACCGAGGCCGTCGAGTCGGGGTTTGACGAGGCCATCATGCTCACCGAGGACGGCCACGTGAGCGAGGGAACCGGCGAAAACGTATTCCTCGTGCGCGACGGCGTCCTGCTCACGCCCTCCGTCAGCGACGACATCCTTGAGGGCGTGACCCGGCGCACGGTCATGCAAATCGCGCGCGACGAGCTCCAGATCGACACCGTTGAGCGCTCCGTGGATCGGACCGAGCTTTACATCGCCGACGAGCTGTTCCTGGTAGGCACGGGCGCGCAGATCTCGCCCGTGCGCGAGGTCGATGGGCGCGTGCTTGGTGACGGCGGCATCGGCCCAATCACACGCGCGCTCCAGGACTTATACTTTGACATCGTGTGTGGCGGAAACGCCCGCTATCGATCGTGGTGTGCGCCCGTGTATCCGGTACCGGCAGCGCAGACCTAGCAGGGGGGCAAGGAGGTCTTCGTCTGAGTTCGCGGCTCCCCCGCACGGCCTTTCGTCCTTACCTATCACCGACCCTTCGTTCAGCCGCCGCCGTCGCGTCGTTCCGTGGCTGCCCCACCGCCTGACGCGGCGCCGCAGGCGCCGGTTGCTCTCGAGGAGCAGATGGGTGTGCGGTTCGCCAACCCCGCGCTCTTGCGGCAGGCGTTGGTGCATCGCTCGCTCATCAACGAGGCCGACCTGGCGCCGACCGACTCAAACGAGCGGCTGGAATTCCTCGGCGACGCCGTCCTGGGCCTCGTCACGACCGAGCTGCTGTACGAGCGTCACCCGGCCTACGACGAGGGGCAGCTCACCCGGGCTCGCGCGTCCGTCGTCAATTTGAACGCCGCCGCCAGCTTCGCCAAAGCGCTTGGGCTTGGCGCGCATTTGATGCTGGGGCGCGGCGCCGAAATGACCGGGGCCCGCCAGCGCGCCTCTGTCCTCGGCCGCGCCTTCGAGGCATTGGTCGGCGCCGTCTATCTCGACGCCGGTTTGGAGGCGGCCCGAGACTTCATCAACCCATTCGTGAGCGAGGCGCTTGGCGCGCGCGGCCGGGCCGGTCCGCAGAAGGACTACAAGACGCAGCTGCAAGAGCGGCTGCATGTCGAGCGCGCGGCTACTCCGGTCTACGTGCTGGTCGATGCAAGCGGACCGGATCATGCCCGCCGGTTCCGCATGGCCGTGACGGTTGACGACGAGCGACTGGCGCAGGGCGAAGGATCAAGCAAGCAGCGAGCCGAGCAGGACGCCGCGCGCGCCGCGCTTCGGCTAATGAACGGAAGCGGCTGAGCGGTGCACCTGCGACGAATCGAGCTGCAAGGGTTCAAGACGTTTTCTCGCCGCACGGTCGTGGAGTTGCCCCAGGGTGTGACGGCTGTCGTAGGCCCGAATGGATCCGGCAAGAGCAACCTCGCCGACGCGATCCGCTGGGCGCTCGGGGAACAGACGCTGCGAAACCTTCGAGTCCGCCGATCCGACGAAATGATCTTCGGCGGCACGGCGTCGCGCCCTCGCACGGGCATGGCCGAGGTGCTGCTGGTATTCGACAACGCCGACGCCTGGTTGCCCACGCCCTACGCCGAAGTCGTCATCGGTCGCCGGCTGTTTCGCTCGGGGGACAGTGAATACACCCTCAACGGCGCGCGGGTGCGCCTGCGAGACATCGTTGATCTGTTGAGCGCGGGCGGGATTGGGGCCGGCGGAGCTTCGATTGTGAGCCAGGGTCAGATCGACGCGACGCTGCGGCAACGCCCCGAGGAGCGGCGGAGCTTCCTCGAAGAGGTGGCCGGCATCGGGCGCTTTCAGGCCCGGCGCGACCAGGCCGAGCGTCGGCTGACGGGGACGCACCGCAACCTGGAGCGACTGCGCGATCTCGTGGCGGAAATCGAACCCGGCCTCGAGACGCTCCGGCGCCAGGCTGAGATTGCGGAGCAAGGCCGGGAGCTCGAATCGGAGTTGCGGGTCGCGCGCATCGCGATGCTGCGACACCGGCTTGACACGGTCGTCCGACAAATCGCCGAAGCCGAGGAGCGCGAGCAAGCCGTGGCGCGGCGCATGGCGGCGCTCACGGCGACACCCGCGGACGAGCTGCGACGGCAAGCGTCGGCAGCCGATCTCGACGCGCAGAGCCAAGACGCGCAGCTGCGGCAGCGCCGCGATGAAGAAACCGAGGCCTTCCGCGCGCTGAATGCGCTTGAGGGCCGTCTACAACAGCTGCGCGAGCGACTGGTGCACCTCGAGGCTCGCACCGCCGACCTGCCCGAGCGGGTGCGCGTGCTTGACGCCCGCCGGGCAGCACTTGAGGCCGAATCCGCGCAAGAGGACCTCAAGCGCCGTGAGCTGGAGCGGCAGGCGGAACGCCGCGCCGAGCGTCTGGCTCAGCTTGCCGCCGCGCTCACCGATGCGCGGGCTGCGGCCGACGCACGGCACGCGTACACGAGCAAGCTGGCAGAGCTCGGCGCACGCGACGCGATGCTGCGGGAACGCACCGAACAATTGGCAAGCGAACAATCCCGCCTTGCCGGCGAGCAGTCCAGCTTGGCGCAGGCCCAGCATGTGGCGGAGCAGGAGGCTGCGGCCGGCACGCAGCGGGCGGCGGCCGCGCGCGAGCGGGTCAAGCAGGCAGCCGCCGAGGCCGAGACGGCCGAGGCCGAAGCCAGCGCAGCGCAGGGCGTGCACCAGTTGCGAGCCAACGACCATGCAGCCGCCGAGCGTCTGCTGGCCGACCATGCCAGCCGCCTGGCAACCCTCCAGGCCGAGCAGCGCGCCCTGCGGACCGCCAAGTCGTCGCAACGCGAATCCGGATCGTCCGACGCGGCGCTGCGCGAGCGGGTGCCCGGCGTGCTTGGGCGGCTGCGCGACATGCTGCGGGGCACGCCCACGCGCGATGAGCCCCTGCTGGAGTCCGCGCTCGCCAACACGCTCGACGACTGGATGATTCGCGCTTCCACCGACGTATCGGCGGCTGGCGCCGCCATTCGTGCGCTGGATCTGGCTCCGGCGCGACTGCGTCTCCTCGACGCCCCCGGGGCCCCGGCGGTTTCCGACGCATTGCGGGCGGACCCCGACGTGCTCGGCAGCCTCGACGCCCACGTGAAGGTCAGTGACGCCAGTCTGCGGCCGCTGCTGCGACATATTGTTGTGGTGGCCGATCTCGATGCGGCGCTGCGTGTCCGCGCAGCCCACGCCAAGAACGGCCCGATGCCCATGGTCGTGGCGTTGACCGGTGCCGCCATCGAAATAGACGGGTCAATTCGGATCGGCCTGACGGAAACAACCACCGATCCCGTCGCCGAACGTCTCGAGAGCATTGGCAAAGCCATTGTGCAGGCGGTCCGGGATCGCGACGATTCGGCGAGAGCACTGAAGTCGGCCTCCGAAGCCGCGCAGGCAGCCGTGGTGCGCGCCGATGCCGCGCAAGCGGCCCGCACCGAGCGGACCGCCGCCCACAACGCGGCCCGCGAGGCGCTCACGGCGGCGGCGGTGGAGGCGGAGCGACTCTCGGCCCGGGTAACCACCCTGGCGGAGCGGCGTTCGCACGCCGTGGCGCGTCTCAAGGCGCTGGACGCCGAGCTGGGACGCCTAGCGGACGAGCGCGGGGATGTCCGGCGTGCGCTCGACGCCCTGCCGCACGCGTCGACCACGGCGGCCCAGGCACCGGGTGACCTCGCGGCATTGGAGCGCGAGCACGCGGCGGCGGCGGCCGATCAGCGGGCCGACACGGCGCGGGTCGCCGAGCTCCGCGATCGCCACGGCACCCGTGCGGCACTTCTTGAAGAACTAGCCGCCGAGCGCGAGCAGGCGGCGGCGCTCGCCGACGAGATCGCGGCCACGCGCACGGCCGCCCGCGAGGAATGCGACGCCATTGGCGCCGAACTCGACAACGCCACCGTCGCGGCCGAGGCCGCGCGGGAGGCGGTGCGGGAAGCGGAGCGCCAATTGCTCGAGGTTCGCCTGACCGCGCAGCGGCTGTACTTGGAGGCCGGCCAGCGGGCCGACGAAGAGCGTCGCGTGGGCGATGACCTCACTGCCGCCCAACGTGAGACCGAGCGGCTGGCCGAGCGGCAGGCCGACTTGCGCCGCGCCGCGCGCGACGATCTCGACCTCGCCGACCTGACGCCACAGCAGCTGGACGAGCCGCTCGGACGAGTCGAACGGCGGGCGGCCGACTTGCGCCGCGACCTCGCCCAGCTGGGCCCGCTGAATCCGCTGGCGCCCGAGGCCTATCGGGAGCAGCAGGCGCGCGTCGACGATGCTCGGGCGCAGATTGCCGATCTTGAAGGCGCGGAGGCGAATCTACGGGCCCTCACGGCCCGCCTGCAGCGGGAGCTGCATAGCCAATTCGTCACTACTTTCGACGCAATCAACGCCCACTTCAGCCGGCTCTTCCGCGAGCTCTTCGGCGGAGGCTCGGCCACCATGGTGCTCACCGCGCCCGATGACGTGGAGACCACCGGCGTCGAATTCCACGTCAAGCTCCCCGGTCGGCGGCAGCAGGAACTGGCGGCCCTATCCGGCGGCGAGCGCGCGCTGGTGGCAACGGCGTTGATCATGGCGCTGCTTCACGTGCGCCAAAGCCCGTTCTGCGTGCTCGACGAAGTCGATGCCGCGCTTGACGATGCCAACGTGGGGCGGTTCTGCCGTCAGCTGCACCGGCTGTCCGAACGCAGCCAGATCCTGGTGATCACGCACAATGCCATCACGGTCGAGTCCGCCTCCGCGATCTACGGTGTGACCATGCAGGAGGAGGGCGTGTCAGACCTCCTCTCACTGTCGCTGAACGGCGCCGCGGCAAACGGCGTGAATGGTCACCACGCCGCCAACGGCCGGGCGGCGTCCGTAAAAGCGTCCTCCCTAACCTAGCCAGCACAGGAACGAGCATGACCGGGCATCGCCCGAGGCGCCGATGGGCCGCGCTGCTGGCGCGGACGGCACGCCGCCCCATGGGCCGCCACCGGCGCCTGCCGGTGGCGCGCCGGCCGGCGCCCGAGAGCCGTACGGCGTCACCGCGCGCGTGGCTGTTGCTCAGCGCGACGGCCGCGGGAGCCGTGGCCTTTTCCCTCGTCTTGGCGGTCATCGGCAACCCGGTCGAGGGCGTGGACGAGTTGCTGAGCGAGGCCCAGTACATCCTCGCCCCGGCGCCCGAGACGGCGAATGCGGGCGAGTTGCTCGTGCCGCGTGCCGAGGACAGCCGGGCGGCCCAAGCAACCGTGCCGGAACTGCTGGGGCTGACGCGCCCGGCCGCCGAAGTCGCGGCTGCTGGCGCGTCGTTTCGCATCGTCTTCGACGAAGACTTCAGCGAGACCGTGGAGCAGGGTCTCGTCAGCCGGCAAACACCCGAGGCTGGCAGCCTCCATGACACCAGCGAGTCGCTGCGGGCCACGCTCAGTCTGGGGCAGCCCCAGGCGCCCGTGCCCAGCGTGGTGGGCTTGTCTGCCGAAGCGGCTCGCGCCCGGCTCGCCACCGGCGGTTTCCAGGTTCTCGAGGTCGCGGCGTTCAGCCGTGACGTGCCGGCCGACCATGTGCTGCGGCAGGATCCGATCGCCGGCAGCGTCATCAACCGGCGCTCGGCGGTGGTCTTGCACCTCAGCCGCGGCGTCGAAACCGTAACGGTGCCCCCGCTTGCCGGCCGCTCCGAAGACGACGCGCGCCGTGCGGTCGAGCTGGCTGGTCTGGTGCTGGGCGAGGTTACCTACAAGGAGACCGGCAGCGTGCCGAACGGCGTCGTGGAATCCCAGCATCCCGAGCCCGGTGCGTCCATCGCCCGCGGCAGCGAGATCGAGCTGACCGTCGTTCGGGTGGGTGAGATCGAGATGCCCGAGTTGCGCGGCCTTTCGGCCGCCGCCGCCGAGCGCGAGCTTCTCGATCGCGGCCTGTTCATCGGCGCGCTCACCCGGCTGCCAACGGCGGGCGTGGTCGACGAGCAGATCATGGAGCAGGAGCCCGGCGCCGGGGCGCGCGTGCCGCGCGGGTTCAGCGTGCGGCTCACGGTGGCCATACCCGGCGCGGCGCAGCTGGAGCCACCGAGCGGATAGCAGCCGCCAGTCACTATTCCGCCACGCCGCTCCCTGTCGTCGCCCCCTGTCCCGCTACGGCAGCGTCGGATCCCAGACCGGAAGCCGATGGACACGGAGGCGGCTCAGCGCCGCCTGCAGCAGCGCGTCATCCGCCCCGCCGTACGGGCCGTCCGAGGATGCCCGCGGCAAGTCGGGCATCAGCCCCTCGTCGTTGAGATTGACGTCATTGGGCGTGATCCAAATGCCACTCGTCACCCGCATGACCGACTCGTCAGACAGCTGATGCAACTCCTGCATGGAGCCTTTGCCAAACGTCTCCTCGCCCATCAGCTGCGCGCGCCCGTGCGCTTGGAGGGCGCCGGCCACGATTTCTGACGCACTGGCCGATCCGCCGTTGACAAGCACCAACATCGGGGTCGTGGTATCGCCCCCCTCGTCCTGCACCCGCCAGCGTGTCCGACCCTCATGGCGGTGTTCTTGGATCAGGATGGTCTGGCCCTGGTCCATGAACTGGGCCGCTACCTTGACGCTGGCGTCGAGCAGCCCGCCCGGGTTGTTGCGCAGGTCGAGCACCAGCGCCGTGATGCCTTCCGCCCACAGCTCGTCCAGGGCCTGCCGCAGTTCGCTGGACGTACGTCTGCCGAAGTTCGCAATGCGCACGTAGCCGATCTCGTCGAACCGATCCTTGGTGACCGACGGCACGATAATGCGGTCACGCTCCACGGTTACGTCGCGCGAAACGTCGCTGCCCTCCGGCCGCAACGTGAGGACGACGGTCGTCCCTCGCTCGCCGCGCACCCGCTCGCCGAACTCGGCCAGCGCCATGCCGTGCGTCGGCACCCCGTCCACGGCGACGATGAATTCGTTGGCGCGAATCCCGGCGCGCTCAGCCGGCGAGCCCGGCAAGGGCGTGATGATGTAGGGGAGTCCGTCGCGAAGCTCGATGCGGATGCCCACGCCAACGAAGCTGCCGCGGATCCGCTCACGCGAGCGCTCGGCCTCTTCGAAGTTCTGGTAGACCGTGTGGCGGTCCTCGGTCGCCTCGGCCATCCCGCGAATCGCGCCCTCCCGCAGCGCCTCCGGGTCAAGGGGGCCGCCGTAAAAGTGCTTCTGAATGACGGTCCACGCCTCCCAGAACACCGCAAAATCCACATCGTCAAAATCGGCAGGCGGCTCGGGCGGAGCGTCGCCGGCCAGCTGGGCCAGCGGTTGAAACCCCTGGTCGCCCGCGACGGTCCCGGTGACGAAGCCCGCGCTGAACACTGCCCATATGGCAACGACGGCGACCGTTATCAGCGTGGCCATCCGGAGCTTGCGGCTCATGCGAAGACCCCTCGGCTCTCTCTGCCCAAACCCTAGCGCAGCGGCGGGTCCGGATCTGTGGCAAAGCCCGCCGTGACGCCCCGCGGAACTCCGATCAGGCCGGCGAGGTCCTAGCCCGGTCCGTTCGTGGGATGGGGCTGGGCGGAGCCCACCAACGTGTCCGATTGCACACAGCCGTCATCCATATGGATCACGCGCCGGCGCAGACGGTTCACCGTGCCCGCATCATGCGTGGCGACAACGGTGGTTACGCCGTCAGCGTTGATATCCAGCAGCAGGTCCACGATCTCCGCCGCCCGCTCGACGCTCAGGCTCTCCGTCGGCTCGTCGCAGAGCAAGATCTCGGGGTTTGCCACCACCGCGCGCGCAATGGCCACCTTGCGCTGCTCGCCGCCTGAAAGCTCGCGGGGAAAGCGCGCCTCCTTGTCGGCCAGCCCAACGCGCTCCAGCACCGCCGTCACGTCAGACGCCACGGACGAGCCGCCCATGCCTCGCACGCGCAGCGGCAGCGCGACGTTCTCGGCCACCGTGGCGTTCGGCAGCAGGCGCGTGTCCTGGTACACCACGCCCATGCGCCGCCGCAGCCGCGTCAGTTGCGACCCGCTCAGTTCAGCTGTGTTGCCGCCCCCGACGAGGACGACGCCGGCATCGGGCTGTTCCTCGCGAGAAATCAGGCGCAGCAGCGTCGTCTTGCCCGCGCCGTTCGTGCCCATCAGAAACGCGAACTCGCCGCGCGCAATCGCCAGGGTCACGCCATTCACGGCCCGCACGTCGCCGTAGCTCTTCGCGACCGACTGCAGCACGATCACGCGGCGCGCCCTACACCGATAGGTAGCGGCGAACCGAGAAGTAGCTGCCCAGGCTGCCGACGATCAGCCCCACGAGAAGCGTGAAGACCGCCAGGTTGCGCACGAAATCGGTGTCCGTCGACACCGGAAGGAAGGACACGATCCGTGTGACCACCGGCGCGGCCTGGGCGTAAAGCACAACCAGCGCGATGGCCGCAATGCCCGCGCCCACGCCGCCGATGATCGCTCCCTCAGCCACAAAGGGCCCGCGCACGAACCAATCCGTGGCGCCCACCAGCTTCATGATTTCGATTTCCTGTCGCCGCGCGAACACGGCGATCCGAATCGTATTGACGATGACGAAGAGCGTGACGCCGGTAAGCGCGATGATGATGACCGACCCGGCGACGCGGGCGAGGTTGGAAATCCCGATCACCTCTTCAACCACGTCGAGCGGCACCACCACGTCGTCGAAGACCGTGGGCATGCCTTGCAGCTCCTGCGCCAGCTCGGGTACGACGGACGGATCGTTCAGGCGCAGCTCGACACTGGCCGGCAGCGGGTTGCTCTGCAACACGTCCAGGATGTCGCGCTGATCCACGAACCGCGACTCGAATATCTCAAGCGCGTCCTCCTTGGATACGAACTGGACTTCACCGACGCCGGGCCGCGTACGCAGATCGTCGATGATCGCCATCACCTGGGTGGGCCGCGCCTCGTCGCGCACATAGGCAATCAGATTGCTCTTGCGTCCCAGCGCCGTCACCATCTGATTCAGGGTGTCGTTGATGGCCAGAAATCCGGCCAGCGTGATGAGCATGATGGCCGTGGTGACAATGGCGCCGCCTGTCATGGTGCGGTTGCGCCAAATCCCCGTGAGCGCTGCGCCGAGCAGGTAGCGCCCGACATGCAGCCTAGCCATCGTAGCCACCCTCAGGCTCGTCCCGTACCACCTGGCCGCGCGCGATTTCAATCACCCGCCGTCGCATCGTGTCGACCAGCGTGCGGTTGTGGGTGGCGATGACCACCGTGGTGCCCCGCGCATTGAGCTGGACCAGCAGTTGGATAGTCTCCCAGCCGGATTCCTGATCGAGATTCCCCGTTGGCTCGTCGGCCACCAGAATCGGACACCGCCGCACAAGCGCGCGGGCAATGGCCGTTCGTTGCTGTTCGCCTCCCGAAAGTTGATGCGGGTAGTGGTTGGTTCGCCGGGTAAGCCCCACGGTCGCGAGCGTCTCTTCCACCAGCCCGTCGGACAGGTGATCGAACTCGCTCGTGGCTTTCAGCACGAACTCGACGTTTTGGCGAACCGTCAACGAGGGCAACAGCTTGTAGTCCTGATAGATAACCCCCACGCGCCGGCGCAGGTGCGGCACATCCCGGCGCCGCAACCGGGTCACGTCGGTGGCTTCGACGAACACGCTGCCCGTGGTCACCGTCTCATCACGGTTGATCAGCCGAACGATGGTCGTCTTGCCCGCGCCGCTTGGCCCCACCAGGAACGCAAAGTCACGCTCGGGGATCTCAAGGCTGACCCCGTTGAGCGCTTGCGTGCCGTTCGGGTAGACCTTGTGCACGTCCTCCAGAACGATCATGGCCGTCGCCCGCGCCGCCAACGCATCGTTGCCCAGAGATGCTGGATCGTGCGGTCTCGGATCACGTTAGTAGCGAGCATATCCGCGCGCAATGCGTCCGCGCCGGACCATGAGCATGGTCGCCACGGCTGCCAAAACGGCAAGAGCGGCCGCCGATGCGGCAACTAGGGAGGGCGCCGGTGCGGCAGGCGGTGTCCCGTCGTCGCCCGGCGGTACCACCACGGCGGCGAGACTGGACTGAGTCAGCGACGCAAACGATGGACTCACCACGCCGTACGTTCCGAGCCAAGCGCGATCGAGCTCCTCGAGCGAGATGCCCAGGGCCGCCTGCACGGCCTCGTTGTCCGACACTCCGCCCGCATACGCCTCCAGCAACTGCGCAACGCCCTCTCGCCCCCAAGTCTCGATGATGTACGCCACCAGCGAGTTGCTCTGCGCATACGCGTTCAAGGCCGCACGACTGGCCGCCGGGAAGCTGCCGGTGATGCCGCGCAGGGAAACGAATTCATCCTGCGCCACGATACGGGTCATGATGTCGTCGTACGGGAACCGCGCCACGATTTCCGACTCGACCGTGGTGGCCAGGCCCTCGTGGAGCCAGGCCGGCAAGCCCCCGAACGAGTTGCCCGTGCGATGTTCCAGGACGATATGTGTGATCTCGTGCGCAACCGTGGCCTGAAGGTCTAGCGGATTCCGGTTTTCTGCCGGGGCATGCAGCACGGTCACGTTGAAGTTGGCGATGGCGGCGCCGCCGACCCATGGACTGGTGCCGCCGCCCAAGGCTCGACGCATGCGCTCGATGTCGGCGTAGAGGATCAGCCGCGTCGGTCGCTCGAGCTCGGCGCCGAAACTATCGCGCAAGATGTCGAGCGCCGCGCGGATCCCGGCCCGGGCGTCGGCCTCGATCGCCTCCCCGCCGGCGTAATACCAGATCTCAACTTTGCCTTCGTCGGCGGTTGTCCAGGGCAACGACGCGTCGATATAGCTGGCAATTGCGGCGGCGGTTCGAGCCTCCGTCCCATCGTCCGAACGTATGACGAACCGGTATTCGACCTCGGTGCCGACGACCAGCGGGCTACGCGGTTCCCAGGCGTACGACGCGCGGAGCACGCCATCGGCAACGGCAAAGTCCGCCGGGGAACGGCGGACCACGATGCCGTCCGGGAGCCCGTAGCGCACCTCGACGCCGGCGGGCTCCGCGGCGTCGTGCGGCATTTCGAGGCTAAACGTGATGCCGGTGCCAAACTCCACGTCCGCGGTGAGCACCGCCGACTCAAGATCGGATGCCGCCGCCGACCCGATCGCCGCCCCGACGAGCGCCAATGCCACCAGCATCGCCACAAGTGGGGCTCGCACAACGTGCCGCATCGCTACTGCTGCTCCACGGTCGACGGCACGGTTGCTCGCAGGTAGCTGTCGATGAAGACATCCAGGTTGCCGTCCAGCACGGCCTGCGCGTTCCCGACCTCGACGCCGGTGCGCACGTCCTTCACCATGCGGTATGGGTGCAGGACGTACGAGCGGATCTGGCTGCCGAAGTCCGCGGCTTTCAGGTCGCCGCGCAGTCGCACCTGTTCGGCTTCGCGGGCGGCCAAGTCTCGTTCCAGCAGGCGCGCGCGCAGCACCTGCATGGCCACCTCGCGGTTCTGGTGCTGCGACCGCTGGTTCTGGGAACTCGCCACGATGCCCGACGGCTGATGCGTGATGCGCACCGCCGAATCGGTCTTGTTGACATACTGCCCGCCGTGCCCGCCGGCCCGAAACGTCTCGACGCGAAGGTCGGCCGGGTCGATCTCGATTTCTCCGGCCTCTTCCAACACCGGGATCACGTCCACGCGGGCGAATGACGTGTGGCGCCGGTTGCCGGCGTCGAACGGCGATTGGCGCACGAGGCGGTGCACGCCGCGCTCGGCCTTCAGATAGCCGTAGGCAAAGTCGCCGTCGATCTGCAGCGTGGCGCTCTTGATGCCCGCCTCTTCGCCGGGTGACACGTCGATCACGGCGGCGCGGTACTTGCGCCGCTCCGTCCAGCGCGAGTACATGCGAAGCAGCATCTCGACCCAGTCCTGGCTTTCCGTCCCGCCCGCTCCCGACTGGATGGAGAGGAATGCATCGTGGGCGTCGAATTCCCCGCCCAGCAGCAGCTGCGTTTCGAGCGCGTCCAGGTGGCGCGTCAGCGCGGATGCTTCGGATGAGACTTCGGCGAGCATGTCGGCGTCATCGGCGTCCGCCAGCTCCGCCAGCTCAAGCACCTCGGCCGCGTCGGCTTCCAGCCCGTCCCAAGTCTCGATCTGCGACTTCAGGCGCGTGATCTCGCGCATGGTGTCGCGGGCCCGGACCTGGTCTCCCCAGAACTCGGGCACCGCGATTTGCGCCTCCAGCTCGGCCAGGCGCTTGGCGTTGGCCGCGAGGTCAAAGATGCCCCCGAAAATCACGCACGCGGTCGCAAAGCGAGCGTGCGGACTGCAGGACGTCGGCGGCTTCGAGGGCGGATGGCATGGCGCGGCGACCTAGCCGGACCGGACTTTCTTGCCGCCCCGCGCCTTGCGCTTGGCGCGCTTCTGCTCGTCACGCGCTCGGCGTCTGCGCTCTCGGCGCGTCAGGGTCGGCGCCTGTCCCCCGCTGCCGGGCGCTTGGGTGGCGCTCCCCGCCGGCGCCGCTGCGGCGGCTTGCTCGCGGTGCCGCGACAGCACGGTGCTGGCCGGGAGCTGCTGCTGCACCTGCGCGCGGAACACGCGCCGCAGAATGTCGGACTGCATCGTGGTCATGAGCTGCTCGAACATTTGATAGCCCTCGCGCTTGAAGGCCACCAGTGGATCCTGCTGCCCGTATGCGCGCAGCCCGATGCCCTGCCGCACGTCCTCGATGGCGGTCAGATGCTGCACCCAGAGATAGTCCGTGTTTTGCAGCATGATCCAGCGCAGCAGTGGCTGCTCCGCGCCCGTCGGGAGGTCGTCGGTTTTGCGCTGCAGGTCGTCCTGCGTCCGTGATCGAAGCGCCTCGCGCACGTCGTCGGCGCGCAGCCCTTCGAAATCGTCCCCCCGGAGGCCGCGGGAAGGGCCGCCGGTGATCGCCAGATATGACTGCACCAGCTCTTCCAGCTCCTCCGGCTCCGTCTGGGGCGAGATGTCGTGCGCCGCCACCAGCTGGTCGACTTCGCGCTCGAGCATCTCGCCCACCATGCCGACGAGATCCTCGGCCTTGATGATGCGATCGCGCTGCTGGTAGATCACGCCGCGCTGACGGTTCACCACGTTGTCGAACTCGATCACGTACTTGCGCGTCTCGTAGTTGTGCGCCTCGACCTTGGTCTGGGCGGATTCGAGGGCCTTCGTGACCATGTTGCTTTCGATCGGCTGATCTTCCTCAACGCCGAGCCGCTGCATCAGCCCCTGAATGCGGTCCGAACCGAATCGCCGCATCAGCTCGTCTTCGAGCGACACGAAGAACTGGCTGGCGCCGGGATCGCCCTGGCGGCCCGAGCGCCCGCGCAGCTGATTGTCGATTCGGCGCGCGTCGTGCCGCTCGGTGCCCAGGACTTGCAGGCCCCCGAGCTCGATGACCTGGTCGTGCTCCGCCTGCCACTGCGCGGCTGAACGCCCCTCCGGCCGTCCACCGAGGATGATGTCCGTGCCGCGGCCCGCCATGTTGGTGGCGATCGTCACCGCGTCCAGGCGACCGGCCTCGGCGACGATTTGGGCTTCCTGCGCGTGGTACTTCGCGTTGAGCACGTTGTGGACCACGCCTTCGCGCCGCAGCATGCCGCTCAGCTCCTCGGACTTCTCGATCGACGTTGTGCCAACCAGCACCGGGCGTCGCTCGCGGTAGGACCCGGCGATGCCGTCAATGACCGCGCGATCGCGGGCTCTGGCCGTGCCGTAGACCAGATCCGGGGCGTCGTCCCGGATCATCTCCTGGTGCGTCGGGATGACCCGGACGTTGAGGTCGTAGATGGTCTGAAACTCCTGCTCTTCCGTCTTGGCGGTGCCCGTCATTCCCGCGAGCTTGGCGTACATCCGGAAGTAGTTCTGGAAGGTCACCGTGGCCATCGTCTGGCTCTCGCGCTGCACGGCGACCTGTTCCTTGGCCTCGATGGCCTGGTGCAAGCCATCGCTGAAGCGCCGCCCGTGCATCAGGCGGCCCGTGAACTCGTCCACGATCACCACTTCGGCCCGGCGATCGCGACCGTCCACGACCTGGCCGTTCGCGAACAGCACGTAGTCCTTGCCCCGCGTGTACATCACCTGCGCGCGCAGCGCCTGCTCCAGGTAGTGGACCAGTTGAAAGGACTGCTCGTCGTAGAGGTTGTCGACCTTGAGCAGCCGCTCGATCTTGGCGATGCCCACCTCCGTCAACGACACGGCGCGGAGCTTCAGATCGACGGTGAAGTCGGTGGCCGGATCCACGCGCGTCACGAGGCCGGCGAACTGGTAGTACTGGTCGGTGGAGTCCTCGGCGGCGCCGGAGATGATCAGCGGCGTTCGGGCCTCGTCGACGAGGATGTTGTCGACCTCGTCCACGATCGCGTAGTTGAGCCCGCGCTGCACCCGATGTTCGAGGTCGTGGACCATGTTGTCGCGCAGATAGTCGAAGCCGAACTCGTTGTTGGTGCCGTAGGTCAGGTCCGCCGCGTAGGCTGCCCGCCGGTCGTCGGGCGGCAGGTCGTGCTGGATCACCCCGGCGGTCAGCCCCAGGCGCTCGACGAGCGCGCGGCCGTACCACCCGGCGTCACGCGCCGCCAGGTAGTCGTTCACCGTCACGAGGTGCACGCCGCGGCCTTCGAGCGCGTTGAGATAGGCGGCCAGCGTCGCCACCGACGTTTTGCCTTCGCCCGTGCGCATCTCGGCGATGTCGCCGTCGTGCAGCACCATGCCGCCCATCAGCTGCACGTCGAACTGCCGCTCGCCCGTATGCCGGCGCACGGCTTCACGCACGGCGGCGAAGGCCTCGGGTAAAAGGTCCTCGAGAGATCCGCCAGCCGCCAGCCGCTCGCGAAGCTGGTCGGTTACGCCGCGAAGCTCTCGATCCGAGAGCCGTTGCGTCTCAGATTCGAGCGCGTTGATCTCGGCAACGCGGGATCGAAGCTGTCGCGCGGTGCGCTCGGCGTCGTCGCCAACCAAGTGTTTGAGAATGCCTAGGGCCATGGCAGCAAGGAATCGGGCCGCGAGCGGCCGCTAGTACAGTCGAGTATATCGGCGGATTCGGTCCCTGGCCGTGGCATCGCCAACGGGAACTCTCCGGCTCAGAGGCTGATCACCTGCTCGTACAGCTCCACGATTTCGGCCGCGGAGGCGAGCCTGGGGTTGTTCCCGGGGCTGCCGCTGGCTAGAGCGTCGCGCGCCATCTTCGGCATGGCGCGTCGAAACGCCCCGCGATCGACGCCCCATTCGGCCAGGGTCGGCACCTCCACCTGCACGCACAGCTCTTCCACCTTCCGCATCGCGCTCGCGGCGGCTGCCTCGTCGCTATCGCCGGCCCCGGCCGCGCCCATGGCTCGCCCGATGTCGGCATAGCGCGCCACGGCTCCGGGGATGCTGAACGCCATCACCGCCGGCAGCAGCATGGCGTTCGACAGCCCGTGCGGGACGTGAAACAGCGCGCCGATGGGGCGTGACATGCCGTGCACCAGCGCCACCGAGGAGTTGTGAAACGCCATGCCCGCATGCAGCGAGCCCCGCGCCATCGCGTCGCGTGCCGCCAGGTCGTCCGGGGACTCGTAGGCCCGCGCCAGCGCTCCGGCGATGCGCCTGACGGCGTCGATGGCCAGCGCGTCGGTGAGCGCATAGCTCCTACGCGAAACGTATGCCTCGATGGCGTGGGTGAGCGCGTCCAGCCCCGTGGAGGCCGTCACCCCCGGCGGCATGCTGACGGTCGGCGCGGGGTCGATGATGGCGGCTGCCGGCACCAGGTGCGCGCTCATGAGCAGCATCTTGACGTCGCGCACGGGATCGGCGACGGCCACGCCGCGGGTGACTTCCGCGCCCGTGCCGGCGGTGGTGGGAATCGCGATGACCGGGAGCCCCGGGCGCGGAATCCGTTCGTAGCCTTCGTAGTCGGGCAGCGCGCCCGGATTGCCCGCCAGGATCGCGGCCGACTTGGCGGTATCGATGGCGCTGCCGCCGCCGAAGGCGATGACGCCATCCACGTTGTTGGCGCGAATCTGCCCCAGGGCGCGCTCCACGTCCTCCGTCGTCGGCTCCGCCGTCAGGGCGTCGTCGACGGTGAGCTCGACCTCGGCCTCGGTCGCATAGGCATGCAAGGTCGGCATCCACGGCCCACCGGCAAGCACGCGATCCGTCACCAGCACCGCGCGCTGGATTCCCAGGTCGGCCAGGGTCTCCGGCAGCCGCGTCAGGGCGCCTTCGCCCACGTGGATCACGGGTGGCACGCGAAAGTCTCGGCCCTGGGGCATGTCGGCCATGACGGTCTCCTCTGGCGGCCCTAGAGCGACCGCTCGGCGGCTTCCTCGAATCGCCCAGTCGAGCGCACGAATCGCAGGTCGAGTTCGCCGACCGGCCCATTGCGTTGCTTGGCGATGGTCAGGCGCAGGTCCGCGGGCCGGCCGATGACCTCGTCGTCGCGCTCGTGCTCGTGCAGAAAGACTACGACGTCAGCGTCCTGCTCGATGGACCCGCTCTCGCGCAGGTCCGACAGCCGGGGCGTGGGATTCGGCCGCTGCTCGACGGCGCGCGAAAGCTGGGCGCAGGCCACGACCGGGATGTTGAGCTCGCGGGCAAGCGATTTGAGGGAGCGGGTGATCTCGGTGATCTCCTGCACCCGATTGTCGCGGTAGACCGCCGAACTCATCAGCTGCAAGTAGTCGATGATGAGCAGCCCGATGCTGTGTTCGCGGTGCATGCGCCTGGCCTTGCCGCGCAACTCGAGCACCGTGAGCGACGGCGAATCGTCAATCAGAATCGAATAGTCACCCAGCTTGGTCATCGCTGCGACGGCTCGCCCAAGCTCGTCGTCGTTCAGGGTGCCGTCCCGGATGCGCATCGAATCAACGCGCGCGTGGTGGCTCACGATTCGCTGCGCCAGCTGATGTCCCGGCATCTCCAGGGCAAAGAAGCCGACTGGTATCTCCTTGCCGTCCATCCACGCCTGCAGCGCCAGATGCAGCGCAAACGACGTCTTTCCCATGCCCGGTCGGGCGGCCAGGATGATCAGGTCCGAGCGTTGCAGGCCACCCGTCAACTGGTCCAGCTTGCCGATGCCGGTGGCCACGCCGCTGAGCAGCCCGCGATGCTGCATCCGGAACATCAACTGGTCGTTGAACTCGTGCAGAATCTCGCGCAGCGCCTCGAAATCGCGGGTTCCCATCTCGTTGGCGATCCCGAAGATCAGGCGTTCGGCGTCATCCAGCACAGCGTCCGGGTCGGCGCTGGCGCGATAGGCTTCGGCCACCATCTGCCCAGCCGCCTGGATGATTCGGCGCAGGATGCCGGTCCGCCGCACGATGGAGGCGTAGTGCTCCACGTGGAACGCCGTGGGCACCGCGTTAATCAGGTCTGCGATATACGGTGGACCGCCTGCGAGGTCCAAGCTCTCGGTCCGTCGGAGTTCATCCGATACCGTCACGGAGTCGGAGCGTTCGTTGCGCGAGGCGATATTGCTGACGGCGTCAAAGATGGCGCGGTGCTGCTCGCGGTAGAAGTCGTCGGACTGGATCTGACCGCTGATGGCGCTCACGGCATCGGAGTCGATCAGCAGGCTTCCCAGCAATGAGCGCTCGGCGTCCAGGTCCTGGGGCGGGAGTCGTTCGATCTCGGTCGTCACGGCAGTAAAGTTGTCTGCTCGGGGATCAGTGGCGGCGTGCCATTAAGGCGGCATTCGAAGGCACCCGCCACTGTGAGGTGTATCGCATGGCGTGATGCCGGAGCACGAGGTGTAGCATCCCCACAATTCACCGTTGTGCGCACGGTTGTCCTGTGGATAACCATGCACGCGGCCAGCCAAACAGACCGCTAACAGGATACCAGACATAGTACGAACAGCCCATCTACGGAAACAGGGTCACAAGGCTCGGCGTCAGGCGCTGGCCCGCTCCGCTGCTCCCGTCCGGTAGGTTCTGTCGTGGTGGGAGTGCGGTCCGATCCCCGCTCCCTTGAGGGGCGAGGCTTAGAGCCTGCCCCGTACCGCGATACGGGGGTGAGGGCGTCAGTCGGGAGCGCCTCCGCCGGACGCGCGCCGTCCGTAAGCAATGAGATACAGGACGGTCCTATCCACAGTTACCGCAGGAAACTGTGCGTGTGAAGAAGGAAGCGACGCGCTAGCGCGCGAAGTCGAGTTCCTGCTCCTCCAGCTCGCCCGACTCCGCTTCCTCCGGCTCTTCGGGCTCTTCCGCCGGCTCCTCGTATTCCGTCACCTCGAGGGTGATGGAGGCCTCCACGCCGGCCGCGACCCGAATCGGGAGCAGATAGCGGCCCAGCGACCGGATGGGACTGTCGATTTGGAGGGCGTGCCGGTCGACCTCCACCCCAACTTGTTCGTGAATCGCCGCGGCGACGTCCTGGTTCGTGATCTGGCCGTGCATGCGGCCCTGGTCGCCCACGACCACCGCAATGGTGATGGCCTGGCCCTGGAGCGCGGCGGCAATCCCCTCCGCCTCGGCCCGTGCGGCTGCCTCGCGCCGGTCGGTCAACTCCTGCTGAAAGTGCGTGTCGTCCAGTCGCTTAGCGGTGGCGGTAACGGCGAAGCCGCGGGGCAGCAGGTAGTTGCGCGCGTAGCCGGCCGACACGGAGGCGACGTCGCCAATCTCACCCAGGCTCGGCACGTCTTTGATCAGCACGACTTTCACGTTTGGCATGTCAGGATCGCTCGAAACCGCTGGCGTGAGGAGTGGCCGTGATCATAAGCCGAATCTACCCGCCTTGCTCACTCAGAGACTTGAAAAACGCCGCGTTGCTCGCTGTGCGGCGCATGCGGTCGAACATGAGCTCGGTGGAATTGGAGGCATCGTGCGAGTCGAGCGCGTTGAGCATCCGGCGCAGGCGCCAGAAGTACTTGAGCTCGTCGTCGGCCAGCAGCAGCTCGACGCGTCGGGTACCGGACCGCAGCACGTCGACGGCCGGGAACGTGCCGCGTTCGGCCAGGCGCCGATCGAGCATCAGCTCCCAATTGCCCGTGCCCTTGAACTCCTCGTAGATCACCTCGTCCATGCGGCTGCCCGTTTCGATCAGGCACGAGGCGATGATGGTCAGACTGCCGCCGTCGTCCACCTTGCGCGCGGCGCCGAAGAACCCCTTGGGCGGATACAGGGCCTGCGGCTCGATACCGCCCGAAAGCGTGCGCCCGCTGGATGGCTGCACCAGGTTGTAGGCCCGCGTAAGGCGCGTGATGCTGTCCAGCAGAATCAGCACGTCCTCGCCGCCCTCCACCTGGCGCTTGGCGCGCGCTGAGGTCATCTCGGCGACGCGCGTGTGGCTCTGCGGTTGCTCGTCGAAGGTCGAGCTGATTACCTCGGCGCCATCGACCGTGCGCTCCCAGTCGGTGACTTCCTCCGGACGCTCGCCAATCAGCGCCACGATCACTCGCACGTCGCTGTAGTTATTCAGCACCGAGCGGGCCACGCGCTTCATCAGCTCCGTCTTGCCGGCCTTCGGCGGTGAGAGCACCAGGCCCCGCTGGCCCCGCCCAATCGGCGACACCATGTCGATGACGCGGGACGTCAGCTCGGCTTTGGCGTGCTCGAGTCGCAACTGCTCATTGGGAAAGATGGGCACCAGCTTTTCGAAAAGCGGGCGTTGCCGCGCGCGCTCCGGGTCGAGGCCGTTGACGGCCACCACCCGCACCAGCCCGTGATAGCGATCGTTCTGGCGCGCCGGTCGGACCTGTCCGCTGACGAGATCGCCGGTGCGCAGGCCAAAGCGGCGAATCTGCGACTGGGAGACATAAACGTCTTCGGGACTTGGCATCCAGTCCGCGTCGCGCCGGACAAATCCGTAGCCCTCGTCCACGATCTCCAGCACGCCTTCGAGAAACAGGGAACCCTCGCCCTCGTTGCGTGCCTGCACGATGAGATTGATGAGCAGCTCTTTGGTCGTGTCGACCTCGCCGTTGGGCTGAACGCCCAGCTCGGCCGCCAGAGCCTGGAGCTCGTCCATCGTGCGCGCCTCAAGCTCGGCCCACTCAATGCCGGGGTCTTCTTGGAGCTCATAGGACCGCTGGCGGCCATGTCCGCCGCCGCGGCGGCCTCGGCCCGGACGCCGGGCCCGCCGGTTCGACCCGCCGCGACCGCCGCCGGAGTCCATCATCATCAGTTCCTCCCCAACGCCGCGCGGCGAGCCGGGATCACACGCGTACGGGACGCACGTGACTCCTGGGATGGTGGCAAAGGCCGGTGATATAGCTCGCGCATGGGGTACCTACGAGGTCCAAGACGCACAACGAACCGTTGCGAACGATTTGAAATCACGGACCCGGTTCGTTGCCGGGGCGCCCGCCGTCAAGAATGCGGGCGGCTGAAGTCACGCTAGCACCGCGCGAAATTCGATGTCAAGAACCGATGGGCCGCGGCAGTCCCGGCCGGGCCGCGGCGCCCTCGGGCAGCGGTTAGCCCCCGGACCGAGCCACCGCCGCCCTCATGGTAATCTGGCGCGTCCGCGAGCCTCTTCACCTCACGCACAACTGCGATTTGACGAACCGGTGCGCGTCATGCGCGCCCTGATGCATGGCATGCACCTAAGGCGCGGCGCCACTTGGCCGGCGCTGCGGGTCATGCGGCGGGCCAGCCTTGGCGCGGCCCTTGTGCTTGCCGCCCTCGCGGTGGCCGCCTGCGGTGTGACGCCACAGACCATCCTCGAGCCCACCACCGAGGCCGCCCGCGCCTCGCACTGGCTGTTCATGGTGGTGTTTTGGGCGGGTCTGGCCGTGTTCGTCATCGTCGAGGGCGCGCTGCTCTACACGATCGTCCGCTATCGCCGCAGGCGCGGCGATACCCTGCCGGCCCAGACCCACGGCAACCTCAAGCTTGAGATCGGGTGGACGATTGCGCCCACCATCCTGGTCGTCCTCCTGGCGGCGCTGACGGTGCCGGTGATCTTCGCCAACGCCCAGGAGCCCGAGGACGATGCCCTGCGGGTGGAAGCGATCGGGCATCAGTGGTGGTTCGAGTTCCGCTATCCGGATCTGGGCGTCGTGACCGCGAACGAACTTCACCTGCCGGTTGGCAAGCCCGCCGCCATCATCCTCAAGAGCGAGGATGTCCTGCACAGCTTCTGGGTGCCGGCGTTGCGCGGCAAGCTGGATATGGTTCCCGGCCGCACCAGCGTGTTCCGGATCCTGCCGGAACAGACCGGCACGTTCCTGGGCCAGTGCGCCGAGTTCTGCGGCACCGCCCACGCGCTGATGCGTTTCACGGCGGTGGTGGAAGAGCCTGAAGAATTCGATGCATGGGCGGCCCAACAACTCACCGACCGCATTCCTCCGACCACCGAGTTGGCGCAGGCCGGCGAGGCCCTACTGACGCCCGCCGGGTGCGCCCTGTGCCACACGATCCGGGGAGTCACCGAGATCGGCACCATCGGGCCGGACCTCACGCACGTCGGAAGCCGCGGGCACATTGCCGGCAACCTGATGGACATGTCGAGCTCAAGCCTGGAGCACTGGCTCCGCGATCCAAAGGGCATGAAGCCCGGCAATCTGATGGTGCTGCCGCGCCCGCTGACCGAGGACGAAATCGAGGCGCTCACGGAATATCTGATGGGTCTCAAGTGATACGGTGCGGCCAAGTCGCGACGGCGGCCTCGCGGAGCAATTCCTGATGGCCACGACAACGATCAGCGTTCGACCCAACACCTACGCCGGCACGGCGTGGAGTTGGATCACCACGATCGATCACAAGCGCATCGCCGTGCTGTATTTCGTGACCTCATTGTCGTTCTTGGGGCTGGGCGGCGTGGAAGCGCTGCTCATTCGGTTGCAGCTCTCGCGGCCGGAGCTCGGACTCGTCGATCCCGATCGCTTCGCCGAGCTCTTCACCATGCACGGCACCACCATGGTCTTTCTGGCGCTCATGCCCCTCTCGGCGGCGTTCTTCAACCTCTTGGTGCCGCTCATGATCGGCGCGCGCGACGTGGCCTTCCCACGGCTCAACGCGCTCAGCTATTGGGTCTATTTGTTCGGCGGCATCTTCTTGAACATCAGCTTCATCGCGGGCGGCGCCCCGGCGGCGGGCTGGTTCGGCTACGCGCCGCTAACCGCCCTCGAGTTCGCCGACACGCACGCGATCGACTTCTGGGCGCTCGGGCTGCAGATTCTCGGCGTCTCGTCGATCTTAGCCTCCATCAACTTCATCGTCACCATCATCAACCTGCGGGCGCCCGGCATGACGTTCAACCGCATGCCCATGTTCGTCTGGATGACCCTCATCACCGGGTTCCTGATCATCTTCGCCTTTCCCGTCATCACCATCGGCCTGGTGCTGGTGCTGTTCGACCGCTATCTGGGAACCAGCTTCTTCCTCTACCAAGGCGGCGGCGACCCGGTGCTGTGGCAGCACCTGTTCTGGGTGTTCGGCCATCCCGAGGTCTACATCCTGATCCTGCCGGCCATGGGGATCGTGTCCGACGTCTTGCCCACGTTCTCTCGGAAGCCCCTGTTCGGCTACGCGGTGGTGGCCTACTCGGGGGCGGCCATCGCGCTGGTGGGCTTTGGCGTGTGGACGCACCATATGTTCACGGTCGGCCTCGGACCTGTAGCCGATACCGCCTTCGCGATCTCCACGATGGCGGTGGCCGTCCCGACGGGCGTCAAGATCTTCAACTGGATTGCCACGCTCTGGGGCGGCTCGATCAGCCTGCGGTCGCCGATGCTGTTCGCCATCGGCTTCATCGCCATGTTCATCGTCGGCGGCCTCACCGGCGTCAGTCTCGGCTCGCCGCCGGTGGACACCCAGGTGCAGGACACCTACTACGTCGTGGCCCACCTGCACTACGTGCTGTTCGGCGGCACGGTGTTCGGACTCTTCGCCGGCATCTACTACTGGTTCCCCAAGCTGACCGGCCGCATGCTGAGCGATGGCTGGGGCAAGGTCCACTTCTGGCTGATGCTGATCGGGTTCAACCTCGCCTTCGGGCCCCAGCACCAGTTGGGCATCGATGGCATGCCCCGCCGAATCCACACCTACGGCGCCGACATGGGTTGGGATGTGTGGAACCTGATGTCGACCGTGGGCGCGTGGGTCATCGCGCTATCGATCTTCATCTTCGCCGTGAACGCCATTCGCTCGTTGCGCAGCGGGCGTGAGGCCGGACCGGACCCGTGGGACGGCGGCACGCTCGAATGGTCGATGTCGTCGCCGCCGCCGGTCTACAACTTCGCCGAGGTGCCGGTGGTCGACAACCGCTACCCCGTTTGGGCAGAGAAGCACGGCGGCGGCCACACCGGTGCGGTGGTGGCCGAGCCTCCCGCGGCCGAGACGGCGCACGAGGACGAAGAGCCGCATATCCACATGCCCAACCCGTCCTATTGGCCCATAGTGATGGCGGCCGGCATGGTCATCACCGCCTGCGGGCTGATCTTCCACCAGGTGTTCCTCTTGGTCGGCGCCTTGCTCTTCGGCATCTCCCTCATCGGCTGGCTCGAGGAACCGCCCGGATGACCGCCGAAGCTCACGCGCACGAAGAGCACCCCACCTCGACTGGACTCGATAGCCGGAAGGTCGCCATGTGGGCCTTCCTGGGCTCCGAGACGATGTTCTTCGGCAGCCTGATCCTGGTCATGCTGATCAACAAGCACAACACCTTGGGGGTCATGCTTGGTCACGGGGATCACACGTTCGAGGCCGGTCAGGGAATGCTGGACCTCGTGCTCACGTCGTTCACCACCTTCGTGCTGCTGACCAGCAGTCTGGCGATGGTCCTCGCGCTGGCCGCGTTTCGGAATCGCAGCCTGAACTGGGGACGCTTCTGGCTGCTGGTCGTGGCCGGGTTCGGGGCCATCTTCCTCGGCGGCCAGGTCTACGAGTTCACCTCGTTCGTGCGCGAGGGGCTGACGCCGTCCACCAATCTGTTCGCCGCGTCCTTCTACATGTTGGTTGGCTTCCACGGCGCGCACGTCGCCATCGGCCTGTTCTGGCTGTTCGCCGTGGTGTTCTATTCCTATCGCGGCAGGTATCAGACGACCGACACCTGGGGTGTCGAGATGGTCGGGCTGTACTGGCACTTCGTGGACTTGGTGTGGGTGGCCATCTTCACCTTGATCTACCTGATCTAGACGGCATGCCGCAGCCATGACCACCGAGCATCACCCGGACGCCCACTCCACCGAGGAGCACGAGGAGCACCACGGCTACGTCCACTACGTGGTGGTCGGCGTCATTCTCACGGTCATCACCATCGTCGAGATCATGATTCCCAGCGTCGACGCCATTCGTAATACCCTGGGCACCGTGTGGACGACCGCGTCGTTGCTCATCTTGTCGTTCATCAAGGGCGCCGGCGTGGTCATGTACTACATGCACCTGCGGCAGGACGACCGGCTCTTCACGGCGCTCTTCATGTTCCCGTTCATGATCGCGAGCACCATCGTGGTCATTCTGTTCCTGTTCTGGACGCTAACCGGCCTGATTGCCTAGAGATCCTCCCGCCCGACGCCAAAGCGCGCTGCCGCCGCGCCGTTGATAGATTGAGTTGATGACGTTCTATCTGATCCCAGAGATCACCCTAGGCCTGCTGGTGCTCACGGGCGGTTATCTCTATGCCGTGAGCCCGCTGAACCCGGACCGGGTGGAGCGGGTGTCTTGGCCCAGGATCGCCGCATTCGTGACCGCGACGGTCACGCTGTTCGTGACGCTGCACCCGCCGTTCGACACGCTCGCGGAAACGCATTTCAGCGTCCACATGCTGCAGCACAGCTTGCTGGCGTTTGCGGCCACGCCCCTCTTGCTCATTGGGCTCCCGGACTGGCTGCTGGCGCCCGTCTTCCGCGTGCGCGCCGTGCGGTTCGTCGCGCAGCAGCTGACCCGATTGCCGGTGGCGCTGGGGCTCAGCACCGCCGCCTTCTGGATCTGGCACATGCCGCCGCTCTACGAGGCGGCGCTGCAGGACCGCATCGCCCACGATTTCGAGCACCTCACGATGGTCGCCGGAGGTCTCGTCATGTGGTGGCCGGTTCTCAGCCGGGTGCGCGCCGTGCCGCCGGCCGTGCCGCCCATGCAGGTGCTTTACCTGCTGCTGTTGTCCATCCCGTCGGGATTCTTCAGCGCCATCTTCGTGTTTGCCAACGACCCGCTGTACCCCACCTACGAGCTTGCGCGCGGGGCCGAGGCGCTCGTCGACCAGCGCATCGGCGGTCTCATCATGAAGCTGGGCGGCACGCTGGTGCTCTGGACCATCCTCAGCGTCAAGTTCATTCGCTGGCTCAACCAGCGGCCCGACGCCCACCCCGCGTCGCCCGGTCCGCCGCTCTAGCACTCCGACCCTGTCCGGTGGCCCACGCTGCGCGCAGCGTGGGATTCCCCGACCTTCCCGCACGAGTGATCCCGAAGCCCAAATCGGGGCGCCCCGCATGAGCCGGTCTCAGAAACCCGCGAAGTCCGTTCGTGGTGAGCCTGTCGAACCATGAACGGACCTTCGACGTGCAGTGGCCTGCGCGCAGCGTGGGATTCCCCATCCGCCCCGCCCGCGCCAGGGCGCCAGGCTCGGCCCTACCGGCCGCTCACCTCAAGCGTCGCCCGCTGTCCCCGCACCGCATGGCCCGTGATGGGGCACGTCAGCGTATGCGTGCCCGGCAGGACGTCAACGTCGAGATATCCCGTCTGCCCCGCACCGATGTTCGGCGACGTGACGGGATCACGATCGACAGCAAGCTCCAGCGCGTGCGTAAACGTGCCCTCATTCGTGATGCGGAAGCGAACCCGTGACGCGCTCGTCGACATGGTCGCCGGCACGATCTTGAAGTCGGTCACCGTGACGTCGATCACCTGGCATGACGGCTCTAGGCATTCCGTGGTCGGCGCGAACAATAAATCGGGCGGCGGATTCTCGGCCACGACATACGCCAGCCCTTGGTCGCAGGCCGCGAAGAGGAATGCCGCGACCAGCAGCAGCGGAAACACGGCGCGCCGCGCGGGAATCGGAATGTGAGTGCCTCGGAGATTGGTCGGCAACCGACTGCCGACCGTAAAGCATAGAGGCGCGCTCCCGCGCCGTGCAACGACGAAGCCATTTTCCCAAACCTTACTTACGCATGGCTGGCGCGGGCGTATACAATTACGTGGAGATTGGTACCCGTGCGCTGAATGAGGCTGCTGCGTTCACGCCTCGACCGGACCTCGCGGGCGAACGCCCGAGTCATAATCTGACCCCTTCACTCTGGATCGGCAGACGCAGCTTCCGCGATTCCCATGCGCTGGTGCGGCGCGCCAGCCTGGGGCCGGAGCCGTCAGCGCAGGGTGGGGGCTGACGCACCGATGAGAACAAAGGTGGGCTGTCGTTGACGCTTGAAGTCGCTCTCGTACTTGACGAAGAAACTCTCGAAAACGGGCTGGCCGAGCTGGTGGCGCTCGGCGCCGAGCCCGGATTCATCTACCGCGACGCCATCAACCGGGTGCTGCCGGACGCCACGCAGATCCCCGACGAGATTGTGCAGTGGTTCCGCCAGCGGCTCGTCGAGGAAGAAATCGAGCTCCGGGATGAGCGGCCCGAGGAGCGCACCGAAGAGCCGGCGCCGATCACCACCGCCCGCAGCCAGCGCGAAGAGCAATTCGAGCTTGAATCGGCAAGCCAAGACACCGTCCGCAGCTACCTCAATGAGATCGGCCGCATCCTGCTGCTCACCGCCAAGGAGGAAGTTGACCTCGCGCAGCGGATCGAGCGTGGTGACGAAAGTGCGCGCGAGCACCTCATCACGGCCAACCTCCGCCTCGTCGTGAGCGTGGCCAAGAAATACACCGGGCACGGCATCCCGTTGCTAGACCTTATCCAGGAAGGCAACGCCGGGCTGATGCGCGCGGCCGAGAAGTTCGACTGGCGGCGCGGCTACAAATTCAGCACCTACGCCACGTGGTGGATCCGGCAGGCCGTTACCCGCGCCATCGCCGAGCAGAGCCGGACCATCCGGCTGCCCGTCCACGTGCACGAGAAGCTCACCAAGTCCTATCGCGTACAGCGGGACCTTCAGCTTCGCCTTGGCCGCGAGCCGACCGACGACGAGATCGCCGGTGAAATGGAGATGTCGGAGGATCAGATCGGCGAGCTCAAGCAGGCGGCCAGGTTGCCCATCTCGCTGGAAACCCCGATCGGCGAGGACGGCGACACCGAAATTGGGCACCTCATCCCCGACGACGACGCGGTGGAGCCCATGGAGGCCGCCACGCGGCAGTTGCTGACCGAGCAGCTCGACAACGTGATGGAAATGCTCGATCCGCGCGAGCAGAAGATTCTGCGTCTGCGGTACGGCCTCGACGACGACACGCCGCGCACCCTCGATCAGGTCGGCCAGGAGTTCGGCTTGACGCGCGAGCGCATCCGCCAGATCGAATCGCAGGCGCTGCGCAAGCTCCGCCATCCGCGCCTGGCCCGCCGCCTGAAGGACTTCCTGGCCTAACGGCACGTCCCATGAGTCGTGTAGACGGCGTGGGGGTGGTTGGGGTTACTGGTTGTGCCCGGGAGGCCTCGCGCTGATCGGACTGACAGCGTCGGTGCTCCCCGCGTAGCACGGACACGTCCACGTGCTGCCGGTCGACCGTCGCTTGATACGTTGGACCAGATGCAGGCGATGGCGCGTGGGACTGTGGGCGAGTGGCTGGCCTACGCCAACCTAACGGAAGGTAAGCCAGCGTATTCGAATCGGCGAAATGGATGGCAATTTCCCTTGCGGTTGTCACATTGACCGATTTGTATACTCCGAGACTGCTGGCGAGGAACGAAAGTGAGGAGGGAGGTTGAGACCATGGATGACACCCGGAGGTGCTCGATCGAGTTCTACTTTAATGCCGAAATTGATCCGCCGGTGTTGATTGCGCTGCGTATGACGTACACCTGCGAAGACGCGGTCTGGGTAGGCGTGTGCGAGGAGTTCGGCACGTCGACGTACGGGGACGATCTCGACCAGGTATCACACGAGCTCAAGGAACTTGTGCTATTTGAACTCAACTCCGTTGAGGCCGATGGTGAGCGCGCCAACGTCTTCGCGTCCTGCGGTATCGAGGTTCTCCCGCTGCCGGAAATGGTGCTCGACTGTCTGCGCGATGTACAGCAGTCTCGGTTGCCGGCGCTTGAACCGGTGTCATCGGAAACGTTGCCGCCGTGGCTGCCGCAGTATCAACTGTCGTTGGCTCCGGCTGTCGCCTAAGGTCGCTGCGCGGACGTGGGATCAGGTGGGCGGCTCACGATATCGCCAAGAGAGTTGATGGATATTCTCCGACATGAGGGGTGGACCGAACGACAGAGCCCTCACGGACGGTTATTTACCACTGGGCAGGGCGATACCTACCGTCGAACCACGATTCCGGAAAAGCACAGCCCGATCCCTCGCACGACCCTAGGCCAGATTTTGGGTCCCAAGCAAACCGGTTGGGGCCGACGTGGTCTCATAGAGCGAATGCGCAAAATGCGCGGGGACGTCTCGTAAAGCAGCGCCTCAAGCGCCGGCGCTGGCGCGAACTGAAGATGCCGGAGCCGATCCCGGACACTCCGGAAAACACCATCAGGGCCTGCATGTAGGGACCGCCCAAGCGCGATTGGGGATATCTGGAACCAGGCAGCAACTCGCGCGTCCACGGGCTGCCGATCGCTTGGGCCACCGGGTCGTTACTTCGAAAACGAAGAAAACGCCCGAACGCGTAAAAAAACCCCAGCCCCAATCCGTTCGCCCTTCGGTGAACTCAGGGCAGGCTCTGAGCCTGTGTGAAGGGTTATCGAACGGATTGGGCGCTGTGGAGGCCGGAAATCTCCGTTGCTGCTTCGGAGGCTCCCCAGCGCCGCGCCGGGCCGGGCTCCGGGCCGGCCTCGTCAAAGCTGCGTTGGTGCCTTAACGCACGATGCCCGGCGCATCATGTGCCGGGCATCGTGCAAGTCGCCCTTCGGCTACATCATGCCGAGGTCGTCACTGGGCGGAATCGGCGACGCCTTCTTCTTCGGCGGCAGGTCCGCGATGAGCGTCTCCGTGGAAAGAATCATCACCGCGACGCTGCCGGCGTTTTGCAGCGCGGCTCGGACGACCTTCGTCGGATCGACCACGCCAACCTCGGTGAGATCGGCGATCTGCCCATCCGCGCCGTTGTAGCCCATCGGGCCTTCGGCGTCGGCGACGCGCTGGACGATGACATCGCCCGTCTCGCCGGCGTTGACGGCAATCTGACGCAGGGGAATCGGCAGCGCGTCGCGCACGATCCGGGCCCCAATCGCCTCGTCGCCGGAAAGCTCCTTGTGCACCTGGTCCACGGCGGCCATCGCGCGGAGATACGCCGTCCCGGCACCGGGCACGATGCCCTCGTCCACCGCGGCCTGGGTCGCCGACAGGGCATCTTCGACGCGGTGCTTCTTCTCCTTCAGCTCCACCTCGGTTGGGGCGCCCACGCGCAGCACCGCCACACCGCCGGCCAGCTTGGCCGCGCGCTCCTGGAGCTTCTCGCGGTCGTAGGCCGAATCGGTGTTGTCCATCTCCGCACGGATCTGCTCGATGCGGGCGTTGATGTCGCGCGTCGACCCGGCGCCTTCGACGATGGTGGTCTCGTCCTTGGTCACCATCACGCGGCGAGCCTTGCCCAGCACGGACAGTTGGGTGTCCTTGAGGTCACCCCCGAGGTCGCGCGCCACCACCGTGGACTTGGTCAAGATCGCGATGTCCTCAAGCATCGCCTTCCGCCGGTCGCCGTAGGCCGGCGCCTTGATCGCGATCGAGTTGAGGATGCCGCGGGCCTTGTTGACGACCAGCGTCGCCAGCATGTCGCCCTCAACATCGTCGGCAATGATCAGCATGTTGCGATGTCCGCCCTGCACCAGGCGCTCCAGGAACGGCAAGAGGTCTTGCGCGCTCTTGAGCTGCCAGTCGGTGACGAAGATGCTGGCGTCTTCAAGCTCTGCCGACATGCGGTCGGTGTTGCTGATCAGGTAAGGCGAGATGTAGCCGCGGTCGAGCTGCATGCCGTCCACCAGCTCGAGTTCCAGCGCGTTCGTGCGGCCTTCCTCGACCGAAACCGCGCCGTTCTTGCCCGCGCGGTCCAGCGACTCGGCGATCATTCGGCCAACTTCAGGGTCGCCCGAAGAGATCGTCGCGACCCATTCCATCTGTCGCGGCTCGTCGACCTCGCGCGATTGCTCGCTGATCGCGTCGTCAGCCGCCTTGAGCGCCTTCTGGATCCCGCGCTTGAGAATCATCGGGTTCATGTCGGCCGCGATCGCCCGCAAGCCGCCGTGAATCATGGCCTGCGCCAAGACCGTGGCGGTTGTCGTGCCGTCGCCCGCGACGTCGTTGGTCTTGCTGGCCGCCTCTTTGATGAGCTGCGTGCCCATGTTTGCGAAGTTGCTTCCGAGCTCGATGTCTCGGGCGACCGTCACGCCGTCGTTCGTGACCACGGGGGCCCCGAAATTGCGGCCGAGCGCCACATTGCGCCCCCGGGGGCCTAGGGTGACGCGCACCGCGTTGGCGACCGCGTCCACGCCGTACAGCAAGGCGCCGCGGGCCTCGGCGCTGAATCGGAGCTCTTTGGGATTGCCAGGCATACTCGGCAGCCTCCTGCTTGTGTGAGCCGTGTGGGAAAGGCGCGCGGGCAATATCAGAGCCCGTCGCGCGGATCAGCCGGTGAAAGGCTTCGTTAGCGCCAAATTGTAGCGCAGCGGCTCCCGGCCAAACAGAGTGAGTCGCCGAAACCTTGCTCGGCCTCTCGCGCGGCTAGCGGCCCTTCCAATACGGATTGGCCGACCAACGCCTCTTCGGCGCGAGCCCGAGCGCACGGGCCACTTCCGCGTTGGCAAGCAGGCTCTCGCGCAGGCGGGTGAGGGCGTCGTCGCGACTCGCGGCATCCATGACTAAAACTTCACGCCGGCCAACCTGCACGGCAGCGCGCCAGGTGGAAGTGCCGCGCCACACGGATACCTCGACCGTAACCTCACCGAAATCAAGCGAGGCCGCCGCCCGGGGATCGTCACGAGACTGCGGCGCGTCGGACATCAGCCTAGCCATCGGTGAACGGCGCCCGAGTATAGGGTGGGCCGGCGTGGACGCCGCGCCGCCCGCGCGACAGAATCAAGCACACCGGCGTCAGCTGAAACGGGCCGCGGGCATGGCAACTGAGCTGTTCGACGTCGTCCCGCCCGAAACGGCGCTGGAGCGGCTCCTCGAAGCCGGCTTGCCGGAGCCGCGCGTGGAAACTGCGGCGCTCGCGGCCGCTGCCGGTCGTGTCGCGGCGTGCGCTGTGCGCGCGCTCGAGCCCAGTCCACCCTTCGACCGGTCGCTGATGGACGGCTTCGCCGTGCGCGCGTCGGACACGTTTGGCGCGACCGAGGCCTTGCCCGCCGCCCTCGCCGTGGCCGGCGAGGTGCCGATGGGCGCGCCGCCGAGGCGTGGCATTTCGCCCGGCGAGGCCATGGTGATCCACACCGGCGGCATGTTGCCGGCAGGCAGCGACGCGGTCGTGATGGTTGAGCACACCGAGTGGATCGATGACGGCATGATCGAGGTCATGCGGCCCGTCGCTGTCCGAGATGCGGTGATCCAGCGCGGCGATGATGTGGCCGAGGGCGCCGTGGTCGTTCCCCAGGGCACGCGCCTGCGATCACAGGACCTTGGCGGGCTGGCCGCGCTCGGCGTGACGCACGTCCCGATTGCCCAAGCACCCGTCGTGGGGCTGATCGCGACCGGCGACGAGATCGTGCCGCCCAACCAAACGCCGGAACCCGGCGAAGTCCGGGATGTGAACTCGACCACGCTTGCCGTGGAGGTGGAGCGTGCCGGTGGCGTGGCCCGGGCCTACGGCATCGTGCCCGATGTGCGTTCGGCGTTGCGCAGCGCCGCGCGGGAAGCGCAAGCGGAGTGCGACATGGTCGTGATCAGCGCCGGCAGCTCCGTGAGCACGCGCGATCACACGGCGGACGTGATTGGATCGCTGGGGTCGCCCGGCATCTTGGCGCATGGTCTGGCCCTCAAGCCCGGCAAGCCGTCGATTGTGGCGTTGGCCGACGGCACGCCGGTGTTCGGCCTGCCTGGCAATCCGGTGTCCGCGCTGGTGGTTTTCGACCTGCTGGTGGCGCCGACGATCCGCCGCCTTCAAGGTGCACCGGCCGACAGCACCGAACCGCCGCTGCGTGCGCGGCTGGCTCGCAACGTGGCTTCCACGGCGGGCCGCGTCGACTTCATCCCGGCGCGCCTCGCCGAGCGTGACGGCTCCACCTGGGCAGACCCCATCTTTGGCGCATCGAACCTCATCTTCACGCTCGTGCGCGCCGACGCCCTGATCCGGATTCCGGCCGATGCCAACGGTCTTCCGGCCGGCGCGTCGGTCGATATCCGCCGGCTGTCATGACCGCGCCCCGCGTATCGGGCGAGCGACCCAGGCGAGACGCTCCGCTTCAGAGCGACCACCGCGTTCCCTATCTGCGGGACGTGCCGCTCGACGAGGCGCGGACGCGATTCCACGAGGCGCTGCGCGGCGCGGGCGCGCTGGCGCCGGGCCCGGCCGTTGCCGTGCCCCTGGAAGAAGCCGTTGGCCGGGTGACGGCGGCAGCAGTGTGGGCGCGCACGTCGAATCCCCACTACCACGCCGCCGCCATGGATGGCATCGCGGTTGCGGCAGCGTCGACTCGCGGCGCGTCGCCCACCTCGCCGCTGCATCTTCGGTTGGACCGAGACGCGGTGTGGATCGACACGGGCGACGCCATACCGCCGGGCATGGACGCCGTGGTGATGGCCGAGGATCTGCACGACATCGGCGGCGGCAGCGTCGAGATCATGGCCGCCGTCGCGCCGTGGCAACACGTCCGCCCGCTGGGCGAGGACATCGTGGCGACTGAGTTGGTGCTGCCGGCCGCGCACACGCTCCGCCCCGTGGACATCGCCGCCGCCGCCGCCGCAGGCCACGCATCGCTCGACGTGCGCCAGCCCCCGCGCGTCGTAGTCCTCCCCACCGGCTCGGAGTTGGTGCCGCCGGGAGCGGCGGCTGGGCCGGGCCAGATCGTGGACTCGAACTCGCTCATGCTGGCGGCGACTGCCCGCGAGTGGGGCGCGGACGCCGAGCGGTCGTCGCCGATACCCGACGATTTCGCGCGCCTCCGAGCGGCGGTGGATGCGGCGCTTGACCGCGCCGACATCGTGGTGATCAACGCCGGCTCGTCTGCCGGGTCCGAAGACTTCACAGCACGCGTCGTTGCCGAACTCGGCGAGGTATTCGTCCACGGCGTGGCGATTCGCCCGGGTCACCCGGTGGTTCTGGGCCTCGCGCGCGGCCGCGCCGTCGTTGGAATTCCGGGGTATCCCGTTTCCGCGTCGCTGGCGATGGAGCTCTTCGTGGCGCCGCTCATCGACGCCAGGCTCGGGCGTCAGCGACGGCGACGCCCAACGCTTGCGGCGGTGGTTCCGCGGGCCGTCGTGTCGCCCATGGGCGACGACGAGTTCGTGCGCGTGAAGCTCGGGCGTGTCGGGGCGCGCACCATCGCCGCGCCGCTCGCACGCGGGGCCGGCATGATCACCTCGATGGTGCGCGCCGACGGGATCATCCGCATCCCGCGGATGTCCGAGGGGTTGACGGCCGGATCGTCCGTGGACGTGGAGCTGCTCACCGATCCGGGCGCCGTACGCCACACGGCAGTGATCATCGGCAGCCATGACCCCGCCCTCGACCTCCTGGCAAACGAGGTCCACCGGCGGTTTGCCCCGGCGACCGTGGCATCGACCAACGTCGGGAGTCAGGGTGGGCTGGTGGCGCTGCGCCGGAACAATGCGCATGCGGCCGGATGCCACCTGATCGATCCGGCCACCGGCACCTACAACGTCGCGGACGTCCAGCGCATCCTTCCCGGACGCGATGTCCTCCTCGTGACGTTCGCCCACCGGCAGCAGGGACTCATGGTCGCTCCGGGGAATCCCCTCGGTATCCGTGCCATCGAGGATTTGCTGCGCGACGGTGTGGTGTTCGTGAACCGGCAGCGAGGCTCGGGCACGCGGATGTTGTTGGACTACGAACTGAAGCGCCGAGGTCTTGCCGGCGCGGCAATTGGCGGCTACGAACGCGAGCTGTACACCCACGTCGCGGTGGCCGCCGAGGTGGCCGCCGGCGGCGCGGACGCCGGGCTTGGCGTGCTGGCCGCGGCTCGGGCGCTGGACCTCGATTTCATCCCGCTGCTCGAAGAGCGCTACGACCTCGTCATCCCCCGGGAGCACTACGAATCACCCGTGCTGCGGCCCGTGCTGGCGGTGCTGCGCGAGCCCGCATTTGCGCGTCAGGTCGAGGCCATGGGCGGCTACGACACGTCGCGGATGGGGCACGTTGCCGCCGAACTCCCGCAGTCGCCGACGCGCGAAGCGCTGCCCTAGCTTGCCGAACACGTCGGGGCAGGCGCCTGGCTCGGACGACCGGCTTGACCGCGGCGAGTCGCGGTCGCAGCTGCGGGTCTATCGCTGGCTTGGCGTGCTCCTCGCGCCCGCCGCAGTGGCGCTGGCGGTCCTGACACCCAGCGCCCTGCCGGAACTCGCTCAGCCTTCGGCCGTGCAATCGCCCCCGGCAGTCGAGCTTTCGGCCAGGGCACTCCAGTGGATTAACACCGCATCCGTCGATGAGCTGGCCGATCGGCTACCCGGCATCGGCCCCTTGTACGCGGAGCGGATCACGACTCACCGCCGCCTGTTTGGCCCCGTCACCGAGGCGCAGACGCTCGTCGACCTCGGCATTCCCGCGCGCGTGGTGGAACAGCTCCGCTCACAAGTGCCGGTCGATCCGTGACGGCCTGGCTGGCCGCGGCGATCCTGCTTGGCATTGCCCTGGCGGCTTGGTGGGGCCCCGCGCCCGCCTGGGCGATCATCGCGCTGGCGGTCGTTGGAGCGGGTGCGGCCGCCACGGGGCGCCGTCCATTGCTGATGGGTGCGGTCCTGGCCGCGCTGGCGCTTGGCTTGGCGCGCGGCGGACATCACGTGGCCTCGCAGCCACCCGTAGTGCAAGCGCCCGCCGGCACAACGCTCACGGTCATCGCAACCGTCGTGGACGACGCGCCAGGGCCTCGCCGAACGCTCCAGGTAGAAGCGGTCGTCGATGGCGAGAAAGAGGAGCCACGGCCGGCGGCAGGACGCGTGCAAGTCTTCGTTCCACGGGCACTGGCGTTGCCCAACGCGCGGGTGGCGGTCAGCGGCGTGTTCGTGCCGGCGCATCCGCGCGCCGCCAACGCTCTTTCCGGGCACTCCGACACCTGGGCAGGGACGCTCGACGATCCGCAGTTGACGGTAATCGAGGCCGGCACGGCGGCCGATCCGCCGGGGCTGCTGCGACTGCGCCAACATGTCGATGCCAGCATTCGCTCGGCGCTGCCCGAGCCGCACGCCTCCCTGCTCTCGGCCATGCTCGTGGGCATCCGCCAGCGGCTGCCCGACGAGCTGCGCGACGACTTTCTGACCTCGGGCTTGATTCACATCGTCGCCATTTCCGGCTTCAACATCACGTTGATCGCGCTCTGGGTGCGACGGCTCGCCGGATGGGCCCTGGGCCGTTATGGGGTCGGCCTCGCAGCTGTGCTGCTGCCGCTCTACGCCGTGTTGGCCGGCGCCGAGCCCGGCGTGGTTCGCGCGGCCATCATGGGCGACCTGGTGCTCCTGGCCTGGATCATCGGGCGCGACGCCGACACCCTGACCGTCCTTGGGCTGGCGGGAGCCGGCATGGCGCTGGTGCAGCCACAGGCGCTGGGCGACGTTGGGTTCCAACTGTCATTCGCCGGCACGCTGGGCCTGATCGTGATCGCGCCTCGACTTTCGAGCGTGCTCACCGAGCGCGTCCGATTCCCCAGGTGGAGCGCCGAGCTGCTCGCCACCACCGTGGCCGCAAGTCTGATGGTGACCCCGATCATTGCGCATACGTTCGAGCGCTTTCAGCTCATGGCGGTGCCGGCCAATCTGCTGGCGCTGGCATCGCCGGCCGCCATCATGGCCACCGGTGCGCCGGTCGCCATCTGGGCCTCCGCCGGATGGCCGGCGGTCGATGTCGTCGGATGGGCCGCCTGGCTGCCGCTTGAGTACTTGATTCAGGCGGGGCGGCTGGCCGCGCAGTTGCCGGGCGCCTCCCTCGCGACCACCGGATTCGACTTCCCGCAGGCGCTGGCCTCGTATCTCTGCATCGGCGCGGCGCTGGTCCTGCTTGGACGCCCACCGCCGCATCTCGTTCGCTCGCGCGTCGGGAATCTGTTCCTCCCCCGGCGCGCGGTGTACGGCGTCGCGCTCGCGGCCCTCGTCGCACCACCGGTGATGGCGGTCGCGGGCATGCCTCGCCTATTTGACGACGGCGCCACGTTGGCCACGGTCGACCTCTCCGGGCGTGCTCCCACGGTCTACGTCAGGAAGGGCGATGATCGGGTGGTCGTCGCGGGAAGCCGCCTGGATCGATTGCTGCTTGACCGCGCCCTGCCGCGCTGGGACCTCCAGATCGACAACCTGGCCATCGCTTCGTCAGGCGGCGATCTCTCGCACATGGCCCTCGACCTCGTTGGCACCCGCGACGTGACCGTGGTGCAGGCGCCTCCCGCCCACGCGCTCGGGGCGCACCTGGTCGCGCCCGACCTCGCCGGCCGCGCACCCGTCACCGCGGACCCGCGTCGCACCACTGGCGATCTGGAAACCGAGATCATTGCGGTCGACGGCGGCGCCTGGGTGCTGGTGAGGTCCGGCGACGCGGCGTTCGCCATCGCACCGCCGACGGTGTCGCAGCCTTCCCTGCCGGCGGCGTTGCAGGCGGACGTGCTGGTGTTTGGTCGATCAACAACACTCGGTTCCATACCCGCGTCCGTCTTGCGCGATGCGGGCGTCGCGGTCGTGATCGCCCCACATCCGCGACTCCCCGAAATAGTGGCGCGTGCCGTGGATGAGGACGGGGACGTTGTGCTTCCCGAAAACCCGTCCGATACCGCCCGGCTTGTTGGAAGCGCCCGAGTTCGCGCCGATCTTGGAACCATCGAGGTCCGGCGCTGAGTCTTGCCCAGGCCATGCAGCAGGTAGGATCGCCAACTTGGGTTTTGCTTTGAGGTCGCGACCAGTGAGCGAGCGCGTCACCGTCATCGGAGCCGGGGCGATGGGCGGTGCGGTTGTATCCGCCCTGGCTGCCAGCGGCACGGTGCCCGCCGCGTCAATCGTCGTGAGCGAGATCGACGATGCGCGTCGCGAGGCGGTGGTGGCGGCGACTGGCGCAACCGCCGGCCAGGGGCTGCCGCAAGACGTGGCCGGCGCGCAGGTGCTGGTGCTCGCCGTGAAGCCGCAGTCGTTCCCAAGTGTTGCGGAAGTCCTGCGGCCCGCGCTGGCGCCGACGCAACTGGTGATCTCGATCATGGCCGGGGTGCGCCTGGAAACCATGGAAGCGGCGCTGGGTACGTCTCGCGTCGTTCGCGCAATGCCGAATACACCGGCCCAGATCGGGCGCGGCATGACGGTATGGATGGCGGGCGGCGGCGTTGACGATGCCGACCGCCGGCGTACCCAACAGATCTTGGGATCGTTCGGAACCGAGATCGAGGTCCACGCCGAGCTCATGCTCGACGCGGCCACGGCGGTGCACGGCAGCGGCCCGGCCTATGTCTATCTGGTTGCCGAGGCGTGGATCGACGCCGCCGTCTCGATCGGGCTCGATCGGGAACTGGCCACAACGCTGGTTCGGGAGACCCTCGTCGGATCGGCCGAGCTCTGGAACGCCGGAGACATGAGCGCGGCGGCCTTGCGGCATGCCGTCACCTCGCCCGGCGGCACCACGGCCGCCGCGCTCGACGTATTCGACGAGCGGGACCTGCGCGCGGCGTTCCTCGCCGCCGTGGCCGCGGCCTACCGCCGATCGCAGGAGCTTGGGTAAGCGGTTCAGCCACCGTCCCGCGGCGAGACTCGCCCTAGCGCCAGGCTGTTGGCGACCTAAGCGCAATACGGGACCCGGCGATCCGACAGGTCCGTGGTACGGTTTGCCCCGCGTGTGAAGGACGCCACGAGGTGCGCCTTGGCCGTCAACTTGACGCCCGAACAGCTCGAAGAGCTGCGCCAGATCGATTCAGCCACGATCGCCAACGCGATCGAAGAGTTCAACGTTCGCGACAGGACCGAGGGATACCTGGGCAGCGACGTGCGCTGTCTGTTCCCGGAGGTCGGCGAGGCCGTCGTGGGCTACGCCGTGACGGTGAAGGGCGATAGCACGACCCACGGGCGCCAGCGCAATCCCTCGGGGCAGATGGATTTGTGGGAGCTGGTGGAGCGCTCACCGAGCCCAACAATCCTGGTGATCCAGGACGCTGGTAACAATCCGGCCAAGTCCTGCCATTTCGGCGACGTCATGGCAACCACTTTCAAGGCACTGGGCGGCGTGGCCGTCGTCACCGATGGATGCGTGCGGGATCTCTCCGAGGTGCGCGAGATTGGCGTCCAGTACTTCGCCCGCGGCGTGACCGTGTCTCACGGCACGTCGGTGTGCTTGGAGCCGGGCCAGCCGGTGATCATCGACGGCACGCCGATAAAGACCGGCGATCTCGTGCATGCCGATGAGAACGGCGTGGTGGTGATCCCGGACGAAGTGACGGGCGAGCTCGCGGAAGCGTCGCGTCAGGTTCTCGACTTCGAGGCCGGGCGCAAGGAGTTTGCGCAGCAGCCCGGCTTCACGGTGGCCAAGCTCCGCGAGATGACCGGCCTCTAGCCTCAGTCCGCTAGGTGTAGGACGTACGCAGGCTGCGGCGTTCGCGATGACGCTCGAGCGCCAGCCGGATCAGCCGGTCCATCAGCTCTCGCGCGGGCACGCCGCTGGCCGCCCATAGCTTGGGAAACATGCTGATCTCGGTGAATCCGGGGATGGTGTTGATCTCGCCGATCACCGGCTCAAGCGTCTCGGCGTCGACCAGAAAGTCCACTCGCGCGAAGCCGGAGCAATCCAGCGCGCGAAAGGCGCGCACGGCGTCCGCGCGGATGCGATCGGCAAGCTGCGGTGGCAGGTCGGCGGGGACGACGGCCTGCGATCGATCGTCCTCGTACTTCGAGACGTAGTCGTAGAACTCACCCGCCGGAACGACCTCTCCGCACACCGACGCCGCCGGCTCATCGTTGCCGAGAATGCTGACCTCGATCTCCCGTGCGTTCAGGACGCCTTGCTCGACGATGATGCGGCGGTCGAATTCGGCGGCGGCGGCCATGGCGGCGTCCAGCTCACCGGCGTGATTGACCTTGGAAACTCCCACGCTGCTCCCCAAGTTGCAGGGCTTGACGAATAGCGGATAGCTCAGCCGGGCCTCGATCTCCGCGCGGACGGCGGACGAATCGGCCCGCCACGCGGCCGTGGGCACGACGTGCCAGGAGCCAACCGGCAAGCCGTGGTCGCGCAGAATCGCATTCGCCAAGCCCTTGTCCATGGCCACGGCCGAGCCCGTGACGCCTGATCCGACGTAGGGCAGGTCGGCCAGCTCCAGCAGCCCCTGCACCGTGCCGTCTTCGCCGTAGGTGCCGTGGAGCACCGGAAACACCACGTCGAGATTCCCAACCGATGCTCTTGTGGCGGCAGGCAGGCGCGCTGTCGGCAGCGTGACCGGCAGCGCGGCGCCGGGATCGGTGGCCGGAGCGGCGCTGAGCCGGTGCATGGGATCGGCGTCCAAGAGCCACTCGCCCTGTTTCCCGATGCCGATGGGCACCACGTCGTAGTCGGCGCGGTCGAGGGAGTCCATCACGAACGCGGCGGAGCGCAGCGAAACCTCATGCTCGCCCGAGCGGCCGCCGAAGATGACGCCCACGCGCAGGCGATCACGCGAAGATCCCATGCCGCAAGCCTAGCGGCTCCGGGCGGCTTGCATGGGCGCGAGCGGTAGCGTCACGATGTAGCGCCCGCCCAATCTCCCGGCAAAACCATGCCCAGCGGACTCATCATCGGCATCACCGGCTTCACCGGCGGCGCCCTAGCGCGCCGGCTGGCGGCGGCAGGCTGGGATGTCCGCGGTATCGACGAGCACGAAGACGCCGCGCCCGAGCTTGACGAGCTCGGCATCTCCATCGAGCTCGCCGACGTGGGCGACCCGGATGAGCTCGAAGCCCTCGGCCAGGACGGCGATCACGTCTTCTACGTGATGCGCAGCGTGTCGGACAGCAAGGAAGACATGGAGCGGCGCACGATTCGTGGCGTGATGAACGTCGTCGACGCCCTGCGCGGGACTGAGATTGCCTCGTTCGTCTATGGCAGCACCATGGCCGTATATGGCCCAGGGTCGCGGGACACGCTGACGGAAACGTCGCCGCTCCGACCGAATACCGGGCTGGGCCGACTCAATGTCGAAACGGAGCAATTCCTGCAAGAGCAGCACGAGACGGAGGGATTTCCGGCGCGCATCGTGCGGGCAGGGACCGTCTACGGCCCTGGGGGTGGGACGCTCGAGTCGCTGCGGGGCGGCAATCTGCGGCTCATCGGCGGCGGCAGGAACCCGACCAGCCGCATTCACGTCGAGGACGCCGCCGCCATCCTCGAAGCCGTCGCGTTGCGCGGGCGCTCCGGCGAGGCGTACCTGGCGGTGGATGACGACCCGGTTCCGGCCCGCGAGTACCTGGAGTACTTGGCGGCGCAAGTCGGAGCGCGGCCGCCGCGGTCGTCGCCCAAGCTCGTGGTGCAGGGGCTGGTGAAGCTGCACGAAGGCTTCACCAGCGTAACGCGCACCAGGGCGTCGATCTCTTCGAGCCTGTTCGGCCTCGTGACCGGCTCCTACCCGACCTCGAACGCAAAGGTGCGAAGGGAGCTCGGCGTCGAGCTGCGCTACCCGACCTACGTCGAGGGAGCCGCGACGTTACTCGAACCCCAAGCGGATGAGGACTAGCCGCTCGATGCGGCGCGGATTGGCCGGATGACCGGCGAGATCGTGTTCGTGCTGGTGGTCGTGGGCGTCGCGGTCGTGGTCTTCGCCAGCGGGCGGGTGCCGTTCGAAGTCACGGCCATCGGCGTGCTGTTGGTCCTGTTCCTCGGGCGTGCGATCGATTTGGAAGCCGCTTTGCGCGGGTTTTCCAACAGCGCGGTCGTGACGATCGGCGCGGTCATGGTGATGAGCGCGGGTCTCGCGAACACCGGTGTGGCGCACTGGACGGGACGCCTGATCGGCCGGCTCGCCGGCAACAGCGAAGCCCGGCTGATCGCCGTCACGGTGCTGGCGGCCGGCTTGCTCTCCGGGTTCATGAACGCGATTGCCGCCGGCGGCGTGCTCCTGCCGGCCGCGGTGGCCGCCGCCCGCGAGCTGAAAACGCCCATTTCCCGCGTGCTCCTGCCGTTGTCCTACGCCACCCTGCTCGGGAGCGCGCTCACCCTGGTGGGGACGCCGTCGAACCTGCTGGTAAATAGCGTGGTCGCCCAGGAAGGGATCGAGCCGTTCGGCCTGCTGGACTTCACGCCCTTCGGAGCGGCGATTCTGGTTGCCGGGATCCTGGCGCTGGTGTTCGGGCGGCACCGCCTGCTGCCACGGCATGCGTCCGGCGCGGCCGGAGACGCGTTGCTCCCCCGCGCACGCGAGGACCACGTCCCCTATCGGCTTGAGGAGCGCCTGTACGAAGTTGCCATTCCGCCCGCGAGCCCCCTCGTGGGCCTGACCCTGCGCGACAGCGGTATTCGCACCGATTTCGGTATCTCGATCGTGGCAATCCAGCGAAATGGTCGTACGGACATTGCGCCCGCGCCCGAGAGAATGCTTGGTGCGCAGGACGTGCTCGTGATGAGCGCTCGCGACCGCGACATCGCCCAGCTGCGCGAGCGATTCGAGCTGCCGGAACCCCGGCCGTCGACGCTCGGCGCCGCCGCGCTGCAAACGGAGAACGTGGAGTTCGCCGAGGCGTCGCTCGCCCCGCGCAGCACGCTGGAGGGTGAGACAGTGCCCTCACTCAACTTTCGCGACCGCTACGGGCTGAGCGTGTTGGGCATCTGGCGCGACGGCGCGCCCCGCCGCACGCATCTGCATGACATGCCGCTGCGCGTTGGCGACGCGTTGCTCGTGCTGGGACCGCTGCCGCGAATTGCCGAGTTGCGTGAAGACCCCGACTTCGTTGTCGTGACCGAGCGCGTGGGCCTGACGCTGCGGCCGCGGCAGGCGCCGATCGCCGTCGCCATCGTGGCCGGGTTTGTTGCGGCGCTCATGTTCCAGCTGGCGCCGGTGGCAATCGTGGCGCTGGCGGCGGCGGTGGCCATGGTCGTCACGGGCTGCGTCCGTGGCCGCGAGACGTTGGCCGCCGTCGACTGGCGCGCCATCGTGGTCATTGGCGGCATGCTGACCCTGGCCGAGGCGATGCGTCAGAGCGGCGCGGCGGCCCTGGTCGGAGAGTCGCTGGCTGAATCGCTCGGCGACGGAGGGCCCTGGATCGTGCTTGCGAGCATGCTCCTGCTCACCGCAATGTTTACCCACGTTCTCGGGAATCACGTCACCGCGGTGCTCATGGCGCCCGTGGCGCTCAGCGCCGCCGCCCTGGTCGGAGCGGACCCACGCATGTTTGCCATGGGCGTGGCCCTGGCGGCCTCCACCGGCTTCATCACCGCGTACGCTCACCCGGTCAATCTGCTCGTCATGGGACCTGGAAACTTTCGTCCGCGTGACTTTGCGCGCGCCGGAATTCCCATCGCCCTGCTTGTATTGCTGGTGGACTTCGGCATGCTGGCGCTGATGTTTGGCGCCCGAGGCTCGTAGACAGGGAAAGGACCGTCCAGATGATTCGCATCGCCATGCTCGGCAGCGGGTTTGTGTGTGACTTCTTCATGCGCGCGCTGCGCTACGTGCCGGGGCAGCAGGTCGTGGTCAACTTCTCGCGCACCGAGGCCCGGGCGGCGAAGTTCGCGGCGGAGTGGGACATTCCCGCGTGGACGACCGACATGCAAGCGGCCGTCACCCGTGACGATGTCGATCTTGTCGCGATTGGCTTGCCGAACGACGCCCACGCGCCGGCCTGCATTGCCGCCGCCGAGGCGGGCAAGGCCGTCGTCTGCACCAAGCCGCTGGGTCGCAATGGGCCCGAGGCCAAGACCATCCTCGACGCGGTGCGCGAGCACGGCGTCTGGCACGGATATGCGGAGACCGAGGCGTTCATGCCCGACGTCCTGCGCGCCAGGCAGGCGGTGCAGGACGGGGCCATCGGCCGGGTCCTCATCGTCCGCGCGCGCGAGGCGCACACGGGCTCACACGCCAGCTATGCCTGGGATGTGGAAAAGAGCGGCGGCGGACCGCTGCTGGGCATGGGGATTCACGCCGTGGCCGCCTGCCGTATCTTCATCGGCAAGGACGTGATGCCCACCGAGGTGTTCTGCTGGGCCGACACCCTGGAGCACGACGTGCCGTTCGAGGACAACGCCATCGCGCTGGTGCGGTTCGAGAACGACAGCCTGGGACAGGTCGAGGCCGGCTGGAGCAACCACGGCGGCATGGACGTGCGCACGGAGGTCTACGGCACCGACGGGCTGATCCACATCAACTCCACGCACGGCACGCCGATACGCGCCTTCAGTCTCAACTCCATCGGCTATGTCCAGGAAAAGGCCGATTCGGACACCGGCTGGACCTTCCCTCAAGCCGATGAGACGTGGCAGTACGGCTACCACGGCCAGATGTTCCACTTCGTCGAGGCCCTGAGCCAAGGCAAGCCCTCCGACGAGGACTTCGTGGACGGATACATCGCCAACATGGTGATCGACGCGGCCTACCGCAGCGCCAAGTCGCGCCAGTGGGAGCCAGTGAATCTGGACCTTTAGCACGCCTCGAATGACAGCTCGCATGTCCGTTCGTGAGGGGCTTGCCCACGCGGCGGGTGGCGTCGGTGCGCTCGCCGCAACGGCCGCGCTGGTGTTTGTCCCCGTTGGCTTGGGCCATGAGGTGCCCTGGGGCTGGTTCGGGGCGGGCGCGCTGGGATGGACGCTGGCGCTGGTGCTGCGCCTGCCGGTGGTTTTCGGCCTGCGGCAGCTCGGTGCCGGCCCGGACGTCATGCGCCGCTGGACGCCCGCACTGGCGGGTCCGACCGAGGAGCTGGCGCGGCTGGGCGTGGTGCTGGTGGCCAGTCAGGATTTCGCCACGGCCTACGCTATCGGCGCGGGCTGGGCCGCGGTCGAGGCCGTCTACGGGATCCAGGTGGGGTTCGTGCGGCTGGCGCTCATGCGCCGCGACGACCCACGGGCGCTGGAGGCCCGGCAAGAGCTCGCCAAGATGGGACTGGACCGCGAGATTGCACCGGCTTGGGGCGTCGTCGAGCGGCTGTTCGCGGGCGCCGCGCACATTGGGTTCACGCTGCTCGTCGCGCGCTGGCCGCTGCTGGTGATTGCTCTCATCCCCGTGCACACGGCGGTGAACATGGGCGTCATGGCGCTGCTGCCGCGGGGGATCGCCCGTACAGAGGCGCTGGTGGCGGTCTCGGGGAGCGTGCTTTTCCTCGGCGGCCTCGCCGTGTTCGGCCTTTTCGGCCGCGGCTAAGCGAAGCTATTGCTGCGGTAGACTACAGCGCCAAGTCGCGCCAGTGGGAACCAGTGGCGCTGGAGCTGTATCGGGCGGTGGCGTTGACGGGCCAATGTGGACCGATGTTTAAGGAGCCTTCTGTTAAAGTTAGGGCTACGCCCTTAGCGTCGGGGATTGACATTAGTTACAAAATTTGCCGAGAGTGTACTCAAACCAATACGTAATACCAGTGAGAGGTGTAGTTATTGTCTCATTGATATCAGGAGGTCTATACCTTCTGTATTGGGCATTCCGTACCTGGAAGCACTATAGGGATCATACTGGAAGAACGGCATATCCACTCTTGCATGCTCTGTCGTTTCTAGTGCCGTTTTATGGCCTGTTTCAAGTTCACAATCACGTGCGGGCATACAAGGATCTGATGGTAGCACGAGGCTTGGACACATCCATCAAGCCTGTGCTAGCTGTGATTGCATTTGGCTTTGTATATCTATTTGGATTTATGTTTCCCGCCATGAGGCTGCTATACCCTTGGGAAATCGGGATGGACTCCCAAGTTTTTGAGATAGCTGCGATTTCTCAGGTGGCATTTCTTACCGATGTACTGGCTACGGCTTGCATCTTGTCGTATATACAGAAGGATTTGAATCGCTATTGGCAGTCGTCTCCGAGGTCGGCGATAGCGCCGTTGGGCAGAGGTGAATTTACTATTGTATTGATCGGTATCTTGGGCTGGATTAGCTTTCTTGGTGTCTTTGCTAGAGAGTCTTGAGTTTCTCTTGTCTGCAGTGTCTTGCGACCAGGGCCGCGATTGACAATCGAGAATGTATCGTGAGGCCGTCGCCGGTTGATCCGCATTCTACGCTCGCGCCCAAGTAGAGTCGGCGTAAACTCACTGGGGATTCGAATGACGACCGGCCAACGCAAATGATGCAGGGGTGGCAGCGCAACGCGGCAGAGGCGATAGCCGCCGCCGTCTTCCCCACGGACAGCCGCGGCCTTGGCGCATGCCGCGGTCTCCTGCCGGAGGACGCCTACGCCCGAACTGCCGTGGCTATCGCGGATCGCCCGCCCGCCCAGGCGATGCTCCTCACGGGGTTTCCCGTCGGCGGGATCGGCGAGACCGACGGCCCGCCGGGCGCGATGGCGGTCGGGAGGACGCTGACGGATCTCGGCTGGGACGTGGTCACGGTGGCCTGCGAGACGACGTTTCCCGTCGTCGATGCGCTGCTTGCCGACATCGGGCCGGTCGTTGCGGCTCCGAGCACCGGTCGCGGCGCCCAGGCGGCCTGCGAGGCGCTGCGCCGGAAGTATGCACCCGATTTGGTCGTGGCGATCGAGCGGCCGGGGCTCACGGCCGACGACCGGCTGATCACCATGCGCGGTGAGGACATCACCGGCATAGCCGCCGCGCTGGACCCGCTGATGCGCGCCCCGCTCTCGGTGGCGGTCGGCGACGGCGGCAATGAAATCGGCATGGGCGCCATCGCGCAATTCCTCGGGGCCAAGGGGCTCATCCCAGGTGTGAGCGTGACCCGCGCTGCGCACCTCCTGCTGGCCGAGGTCAGCAACTGGGGCGCCTACGGCCTTGTCGCTATGCTGGATATCGTGACCGGCCGCGACACGCTGCCGGACGGCGCCACTGAGGCGGGCTGGATTGAGCGTCTCGTGGCGGCCGGCGCCGTGGACGGCATGACTCGCTCGAACACCGCCATGGTCGACGGCCACTCGCTCGAGGTGAACGCGCAGATACTCAATCGGCTGCGGGAAATCGTGGAACGCTTCCGCGGAACGGCAGGTGCGGCATGACGGTGGTGGAAAAGCTCGAAACAGGCGCGGCCGTGCGGGCGGCATGCCGGGACGGCTCGTGGAATGCGACGACCGCCGGTCTGGCCCCGGGATATGTGCAGGCGAATCTGGTGATGCTGCCGGCTGCGCTGGCCGACCACTTCGAGGCCTTCTGCATCGCCAATCCGCAACCGTGCCCGCTGCTGGAGCGCACCGCGGTTGGTGACGCCGAGCCACCGCAGTTTGCCCCGGGCGCCGACATTCGCCGCGACGCGCCCCGTTACCGCGTCTACGTTGACGGCGAGGCGCGCGGCGAGGCACCCACGGATGTGCTGGCGCACTGGCGCGAGGACATGGTGGGGTTCCTGCTCGGCTGCAGTTTCACGTTCGAGGCCGCCTTGGAGGACGTTGGAATCCCACTGCGTCACCTTGAGCAGGACGTGATCGTGCCGATGTACCGCACGTCGGTCGACTGCACGCCGGTCGGCCCGTTTGCCGGTCCCATGGTTGTGAGCATGCGCCCCATCCCCGCCGGTCGGGTGGACGAGGCCCACGCGATCTCGGCCCGCTACCCGCGCGTCCACGGGGCGCCCGTACACGCCGGCGACCCGGAAGCGCTGGGCATTGCCGATATCGCAGCACCCGACTGGGGCGATCCCGTCGAGCTGCGCGCGGACGAGGTGCCGGTGTTCTGGGCCTGTGGCGTCACCCCCCAGGCCGTGGCGCAAGCTTCGCGGCCCCCGCTGATGATCACCCACGCCCCCGGCCACATGTTCGTGTCCGATTGGCGCGACCACGAGCTGCTCGGCGAGGCGCCGGCGCTCGCCTAGTTCCCCAGCAACCCCCGCAAGCCGGCCGGCATCTTGCCGCTGCTCATCATCTGCATCATTTGGCGGGCTTGCTTGAACTGCTTCAGCAGGTGGTTGACGTCCTGCACCGACGTCCCGCTGCCGGCCGCGATGCGCCGCCGCCGCCGACCGGTGATGATGTCCGGCGACGCGCGCTCCTGGGGCGTCATCGACAGGATGATCGCCTCGAACCGGCGCAGCCCCTCGCCCTCCACGGCCTGCCGAACCTCCGGATCGTTCAGCGCGCCGCTCATGCCCGGCAGCATGCCCAGCACCTGGCTCAGCGACCCCATCTTCTTCACCTGCTCCAGCTGATCCAGAAAGTCGTCCAGCCCAAAGGAGTCCTCGCGCATCTTGCGCTCCATCTCCTTGGCCTGGCGCTCGTCGATCACCTGCTCGGCCCGCTCGACCAGCGAAAGCACGTCGCCCATCCCGAGGATTCGCGAGGCCATGCGGTCGGGATGGAAGGTCTCGAGCGGCTCGACGGCCTCGCCCGTGCCGACGAACTTGATCGGCACCCCGGTCACCGCCCGCACCGAGAGGGCCGCGCCGCCCCTGGCGTCGCCGTCGAGCTTGGTGAGGATCAGCCCCGTGAGCGGGCTGCGGGCGTGGAACGCCTCGGCCACGGTCACCGCCTCCTGGCCGGTGGTGGCGTCGGCGACCAGCAGCGTCTCGTGGGGCTTGATGCGCTTCGAGATGTGCCCGATCTCGTCCATCAGCGCGTCATCCACCTGCAAGCGGCCGGCGGTGTCGAGGATCACGTGGCTGTGGCCCTCGGCGCGGGCGCGGGCCACGCCGTTGACGGCGATTTTCAGCGGCGAGGGGTCGGTGCCTTCCTCGTGCACCGGCAGGTCAACCTGCTGCGCCAGCGTGACGAGCTGGTCAATCGCCGCTGGCCGCTGCGTGTCGGCGGCCACCAATAGCGGCGTGCCGCCGCGGCCCTTGGCGCCCAGCGCCAGCTTGGCCGCCGTCGTGGTCTTGCCCGACCCCTGCAGGCCCACCAGCATTACGACGGTGGGTGGCGACGAAGCGGTCGCCATGGGCACCGCCTCGGTGCCCAGCAGTTCGACGAGCTGATCGTTGACGATCTTGATGACTTGCTGCGCCGGCGTGACGCTTTCGAGGACCTCGGCGCCCAGCGCGCGCTCGCGAATGCCCGCCACGAGGTCGCGCGCCACCTTGAAGTTGACGTCGGCCTCGAGCAGCGCCATGCGCACCTCGCGCACGGCGGCGGTCACATCCTTCTCGGAAAGCCGCCCGCGACGTCCAAGGCGTTGAAAGACGCCTCCCAACCGCTCGGTCAGGGTGTCAAACATTGGCGCTGGTCTGGCTAGGCGTGGCAGACCTCCTGCGAATTCCGGCCTCTGCCGATATGGCTAGCGAAACCGGTCCGGTCCCCTCTCCGTTGGGGAGAGGGCTAGGGTGAGGCGGCAGGCCCCAGCAAGCGCTGTGACCCACGACCTTCGATTCTACGCGGCTACACCGTGCATTGCCGTTTCGGTAGCATGGCGAGCGGCGCAACACCGCATGGGGCATTCGTCTAGCGGCCCAGGACACCGCCCTCTCAAGGCGGAGATCGCGGGTTCGAATCCCGCATGCCCTACCACACGCTTCTCTCCGTGCGCGAAGGGGCCTCTCCCTTCTGTAATCGTGCCCCGCGAGCGGTCGCCGGTTGCTCTCCGTGTGCGCCCGTGCACCTCTATCTATGAGCAGACCCATGCACAGGGAGAGGCGGGCCACCCGTGACCGAGAACCCCATTCACGGCATCTACCTCGCGGCGCGGTTCGAGCGGCACGCTGAGATTGAAGGCTACGCCTAGCAGCTGCGCGACCTGGGATTCCCCGTCGTGAACCGCTGGCATAACCCGGTGGCGAACGCGGACCTTCGCAAGCCAATCGAGGCGCTGACGACGCTTGAGCGACGCCGCTGCGCCCAGATCGACTTGGCGGACATCCGCGAGGCTACAAATCTGATCCTGTTCACGCCGGGCGGACACAGTGGCGGGTGCTACGTTGACTTCGGCTACGCCCTGCGGCGGCGGCTGCCGGGGGCGGCGTAGGCCGCGAATCTGTCTGATACGCTCGCCGTCCGCTGCCGGACCATGATGGAGTCGCGTTAGTGGCGACTGAGGACACCACGTCCAATGATGACCGCGGCATCGTCTACGTGCTGACGAACCCGGCGATGCCGGATGTGGTCAAGATCGGGTGCACAAGCGACGGAAACCTCGACAAGCGACTCAAGGGCCTATGGTCCTCGGGCGTCCCGACTCCCTTTAGGTGCGAAATCGCCCGCTTAGTCGACAACTATCAAGCCGTCGAAGCCGCACTCCATCAGGCGTTCGAGCCAGCGCGCGTCCACGCATGGCGCGAGTTCTTTGAGGTGGCGGTGGAGCAAGTTGCGGCAATTCTGGAACTGCTAGACGGAGAGGACGTCACGCCGCAGCGCGACGATGAACCGCCGGGCGTCGACTTGGCTGTCGGCCAGTCTGTCACCTTCGACGGCGGTGAGGGTGTCATCGAAAGGCTCACTCCCTACATGGCTGTGATCCAAATGCCAGGCGTAGACGAGCCTGTTTGGCGCTTTCAAGAGTCCCTCCGTCCCGTTGAAAGCACCGCGCCTCCCGCGACTGACGTGGCGAGCCAGATAGACGTTGGCGCTGTGGGCGAAGGCGGGGGAAGTTAACGGTGAAGTCAAGAGACCTCTGCCCGCAGTGTGGTCAACCGTCCTGCGTCTATTCGCAGCGGGACCAATGGCCTTCGCAGGACTTTGCGCCGCCGCCGATGCTGTGCACGTTCTGCGGCAAGCCTGACTGCGGCGATATTGCTGATGTCGGCTGGGACCGACACGGTTCGGTGGCTGAGAGCGACGAGCGCATGTGCCTCGCGTGTCGGACCCTCGCCAGCCTGCGCACCGGCGTGCTGCTGGGCAATTCTCTGGCCCCTGAACGCGAATCCTGCGACCGGTGCGAGCGCTTGGGACTGATCCCCGAAAAGGAAATCCCGGACAACTGGCGTCCGGGCGACTGCTGGACCGAGCGTGCGCAGCAGGCAGCGGGAGTCACGGGACGCCGAATCCTTTGGGCGCTGCAAACCGCCCTCAACACCACGAGGTGGGACAGCGAGGGTGAGGCCATCTTCGACCTCTTTGAAACACGCCACGCGTGGTACATCGCGTGCGCGGAGTTGGAACAGCAAGACGGCAGCTAAGCCACGCTTTGCGACCCCATCCATGCACAATCCATGCACGGCGCCCGCGCCGCCTAGCCGTCTATCAGGTTGGCGCGGCGGGCATATTCAGGGACTCCCATCTACCACTCACAAGAGCATTCCGCCCTCGCAATGCCATGGTCGTCCGGCTTACGGGCTCTCCGCCCGCCCGCGCCACTGCGGATCCTCGGTGCCGGCGGCGGCGTTGGTTGCGCGGGCCATCTCGAAGAGCACGTCCGGCAGCCGGTTAGGGAACCCCGGCGAGGCTTCCTGCACCGGCTCCGTCACCACGCGCCACACGTCGCGTTCGGCGCGGCGGCAGATGGAACGGGCGGTCTGCATCGCGGGAATCGCGGACTGACTCAGGCTGTCGAACCGCCATGCGCCCCGCCAATGTTCGTGTGATGCGGAACGCTTGCGACGGTGGTCAAAGAGCTGCCTATGTCCGTGTCGAGTCAAAGTTTAGGCATTCCTCGCAGACCGACTTCGGCACCAACCCCCAGCGAATCATGTAGTTGAACACAAAGCATCCGGCGCAGAAACCCAGAAATGACTCAAGCGCGGCAAATACGGTCAGCACCGCCAAGACGGCGCCAGCTGCCACCGACAATCCTGCGACGAAGTGCAACACCAGTGCGGTCATCGAGAAAATAAGCCCCACCGCTTGAGCAAAGCGCTTCGGCGGCCCCGGGACGAGCCGCTGTTGAGCAATTCGCGGCGCGATCACCCTGGTCGCCAGCAGGCCCATCGGGCTTAGCGTAGGCCCGGTGGCTACTCTGGCCAGAAAGCCATACGCAAGGAGAAACATCAACCACCACTGACCGGTTACTAATACAATAATGGATAGGATGACTACCATTCCAGCTACGATCCTTGCAGCCACTTCGTTGACCGGATTCGGAAAGCTGAAGATATTGCGAAGCAGAGGTGGAATCCGTCCGCCAAATAGCTGCGTAATCACTGGTCTAGCCTCGCGTCCTCCGCATATAACCCGAGATCATACAACGGTTGACCTTCGGCCCGCCGACAAAGCTGTAGTCGGAGGGCATCACGAGCAGCCCGCTCGCGCAGGACGATGGCAGCGGATCGTCAAGTCGATCACCCAATGCTGCTACCGGCTGGGAGATGCGGCGCGAAGCTCGCGCCGGCTCCGCGAGCGACTGATGGCGAATACCGGAAAGCCTGAAGGTGTAGACGGGCGCCTACGTTAGTGCAGACAAGCTAGACATCGCCCCGCCCGCGCCACTGGGGATCCTCGGTGCCGGCGGCGGCGTTGGCCGCGCGGGCCATCTCGAAGAGCACGTCGGACAGCCGGTTGAGAAACACCGGCGAGCCTTCCGGCGCGGGATCCGTCACCACGCGCCATACGCCGCGTTCGGCGCGGCGGCACACCGAGCGAGCAACTTGCAGCGCGGCGGCGAGCGGGTGCCCGCCGGGCAGGATGAAGTGCCGCAGTGGTGGGAGCGCGTCGCGGTATTCGGCCAGCCAGGCATCCAGCGTCTGTAGCGACCCCGGCGCCAGCGAGGTGCTGCGGGCGCGGCCGCCGGGATTGGCCAGGTCCGCGCCGACCTCGAGCAGCCGCTCCTGGACCCAGCGCAGCCGGTCGCCCACGCCGGCGACGTCGGGCTGCGCCGCGGCAAAGCCCAGCCACGAGTTGAGCTCGTCCACCGCGCCCAGCGCCTCGATCCGCGCGTCGACCTTCTCCACGCGGGCGCCATCGAACAGGCTCGTTTCGCCATGGTCGCCGTGGTGCGTCGTCACCTGGCGTCGTGCAGGAGTTCGCGCTCGAAGAAGTCCGCCGTTGCGGTCACCGCCCGCCGAGCGTTCAGGGTCAGGTAGTGCCCCACGCCGGGATGAATCGTCAACTCGCTCTCCACCCCCGCCTCGTTCAGCGCCTCGTGCAGCCGTGCCGCCCACCGAGGCTTGACGGCAAGATCGGCCGCGCCCTGATGGATCGTCACCGGTCCGACGAGATAGTTCAGAAAGTTCCCCGGCGATAGCGCGTGGCGCAGGTCCTTTGACGACGACAGCGTCGGGAGCCGGTAGTAGTCCACCAGGTCCTCCGCCCACGCGCTCAACGGCGCCCACATCCCCACCGGCTGTACCCGCGCGTCGACCTCCGCGGCACGCAGGGCCAGGTCGCATCCCAGGCTATGGCCCCACATGCCCACGCGCTCGTGTTGGGCGTCGGGTAGCGAGGGAATCGAGGCGACGAGATTGAGCACGTCGATGGCGAACTCGAGCCGCGCGCCCGAATTCAGCCGCGTGTCGTCCTCGGACCCGCCATGTCCTCGATAGTCGCTGGCGAGCGTGATGAAGCCACGCGGCGACAGCTCGGCGGCCATGGCCCGGGTGCCGTCGCCGCTGTCGTACTGCACCGGCAGCATGAATCCGTGGTTCAGCACGACGACAGGGTGCGGTCCGGCCGATTTCGGAATCGTCGCCACCCCCGTGAGCAGCAAGTCGTCCGAGCGGTACGTGATGGCGTAGGTCGTATAGCTGGGGCGCTGGTTGAGCGTGCGGTGCAGCCGGATGTCGCCCGCCCGGTAGTCCCGTGCGCGCAGCGCCTCGATGGCGAAGGGCGATCCCCCTGGGTAGCGGTCGTCGGCCTTGCCCACCACCGACCAGGCATCGCATGCCTGTGCCACTCCGGCCGCGAGGGCCAGGCCGCCTCCCTGGAGCACCCGGCGTCGCGAACGTCGCGACGACGACTGCCTGTGGTGCCCCGAGCCGTTCATTGGATCCATCGAACGCGGGCCATGGGGCGCCGCGACGGCAGTTGCTGTCGCCAGACGGCGCATCCGAAGGTGGCAAATCGGGACATAGGTGAGGCCCATGGTGGCATGCGGTGGACGCTGTTGCCGTGGGTAACGCGACACAGTACGCCCCGTCGTGACCCGGTCGCACCTGTTCGCGATGCGCGTGCCGCACCCTCGGGCGTCGGCCGAGGAGCGCCGCTAGGTTGTCGCCGCTTCCAGCCCGGTTGCGATGGTGGGCACCAGCTTCGCTCGGACCGCGCGGTCGGCCGCCAGCAGCGCGTTGGTCACGGCGGGCGCCTTCGATCGCCCGTGGCCGATCAGCAGCAGGCCCTTGAGGCCCAGCAAGGGCGTGGCCCCGATCTCCGCATAGTCAATCCGCCGCCGCAGGGCGCGAAACGCCGGCCGCAGACCGAGCGCCGCCAGCTTCGCCAGCGAGCGCTTTTCAACCTCGACCCGCAACTCGCCAAATGCGTATTCCGCCGTGGCTTCCGCCGTCTTGATCACCACGTTGCCGGTGAACCCGTCGCACACGATCACGTCGGTCTCATCGTGAAAGATGTGGGCCGGGTCCACGTGGCCAACGTAGTTCACGCTGCCCGATGCGAGCATGGCCGCGGCCTCGTGCACCAGCGCATTCCCCTTTGACTCCTCCTCGCCGATGCTCAGCAGCCCTACCCGGGGATTTGCGATGCCCTGCAGGCGCTCCTGATAGACGCGCCCCATCACCGCAAACTGCGCTAGATGCCGTGGACGCGCCTCGGCATTCGCGCCCACGTCGATCAGGAGGGGACGCGGATCGCGTGCCGGGAGCAGGACGCCCAGACCCGGGCGCTCGACGTCTGGCAGCCGCCCGACGATCAGCACGCCGGCCGCCACGGCCGCCCCGGTGTGACCCATCGTCACGACCGCATCGACCTCGTTCGCACTCAGCATCTCGGACGCTTTACGGATCGATGTCGGCCGCCGCGAGCGCACCGCCGCGACCGCGTGCTCGTCCATGGCCACGGCCTCCGGAACATGCACGATCTGCCACGGCGCCGCCTCAACGCCGTCGGCGTCCAGCTGCGCGCGGAGCGCGGTTTCGTCCCCAATGAGAAGCGGCGTTACGCCCGCCTCCCGTTGCGCGGCCAGAGCGCCGCGCACGGTTTCCGCCGGCGCATAGTCGCCGCCCATCGCGTCAAGCGCGATTCGGGGAGCCACAAGATGCAGGACGCAACCTCCGCCTAGATGTCGAGGTTTCGGACCGCGTGGGCGTGGTTGAAGATGAAGTGACGGCGCTGAGACACGTCGGAGCCCATGAGCCGCGCAAATACCTCGTCCGCGTGCTCAGCGTCCGACACGGTGACGCTGAGCAGGTAGCGCGACTCCGGATTCATGGTGGTGTCCCACAGCTGATCGGCGTTCATCTCGCCCAAGCCCTTGTAGCGCTGCACCGCCACCTTGCCGGACATCTGCTTGAGAACTTGCTCTCGCTCATCATCCGAGTAGGCGTAAAGCTCCCGCTGGCTGTTGGCCACGCGAAACAGCGGCGGCTGGGCGATGTAGAGATGTCCCTCATCGATGAGTTCCGGCAGGTTGCGGAAGAAGAACGTCAGCAGCAGCGTGCGAATGTGCGAGCCATCGACGTCGGCATCGGTCATCACGATCACGCGCCCGTAGCGCAATTTGTCCAGGTCGACCTCGTCATTCACCCCCGCGCCAACCGCGGTAATCAGGTTGCGAATGGCCTCGCTGGAGAGCACGCGGTCAATGCGCGCCTTCTCGACGTTCAGGATCTTGCCGCGCAGCGGCAGCACGGCCTGGAAGCGCCGGTCGCGGCCCTGCTTGGCGTTGCCGCCGGCTGAATCGCCCTCAACGATGAACAGCTCGCAGCGGTTCGGGTCGCGCTCCTGGCAGTCGGCCAGCTTGCCGGGCAGCGCCATGCCGTCGAGGGCGCCCTTGCGAACCACCAGATCGCGGGCCTTCTGCGCCGCGACGCGGGCGCGCGCCGCCAGCAGGGTCTTCTCGATGATGCGGCGGGCGTCGGAGGGGTGCTCGTGCAGGAAGGTGCTCAGTTGCTCGTTGACCACCGACTGCACGTGACCCGCCACCTCGCTGTTGCCCAGCCGGTGCTTCGTCTGGCCTTCGAACTGCGGCTCGGGAATCATCACGCTGATCACAGCCGTCAGCCCCTCGCGCACATCCTCGCCGGTCAGGTTGGCGTCGTTGTCCTTGAGCGTGCCCTGCTTGCGGGCATATTCGTTCAGCGTGCGGGTAAGGGACGTCCGGAAACCGGTCAGGTGGGTTCCGCCGCTGACGTTGCGAATGGTGTTGGCGAAGGTCAGCACCTGCTCGGCAACCGTGTCGCAGTACTGCAAAGCGATGTCGATCTTCGTCGTTTCGACCTCACCCTTGATGCAGATGGCTTCGGGATGCAGCGGCGTGCGCCGTCGCGCCAGCAGCTTGACGAAGGACTGCGTGCCGCCCTCGAAATAGAACGACATGCAATCGCCGGTGCGCTCGTCGCGCAGATCGATGCGAGTGTTGGCCACCAGAATGGCCATCTCTCGAAAGCGCTGCACCAGGGTGTCGAAGTCGAGATCGAGGGTTTCGAAGATCTCCGGATCCGGCATCCACTCGATCGTCGTGCCGCGCTCTTTGGTGCGCGCACCGCGCTTGAGATCGGCGAGCGGGCGACCGTGCTGGTACTCCTGGGTCCAGACGTACCCGTCGCGCCGGACCTCGACCTTGAGATGCTCGGACAGCGCGTTGACGATGGAGACGCCGACGCCGTGCAAGCCGCCGGACACTTTGTAGGCGCCGCCGCCGAACTTGCCGCCGGCGTGCAGCTTGGTCATCACAACTTCGACGGCGGGGCGACCGACCCGCGGATGCTTGTCGACCGGAATGCCGGAGCCGTTGTCCCGCACCCGCGCCCGTCCGCCCGGCATCAGCGTGACCTCGATCTCATCGGCGCGCCCGGCAAGTGCCTCGTCCACGCTGTTGTCCACGACTTCGTAGACGAGGTGGTGCAGGCCGCGCGCGTCCTTGCTGCCGATGTACATCCCCGGCCGCCGCCGCACGGCCTCCAGGCCTTCGAGAACCTGAATGTCCTTGGCGCTATACGCCATTCGCCGTGGTACTCCTTCGAGCGCGTGACCTCACGGGTTGCGCGATGTTTTGTCTAAGCAAAACGCCAGTCGAACGGGCAGCCGGAGGGCACGGGCCACTGCCAGCGCGGACACACGATGCCACATGGCCTACGGGCGGTTGCGTCACACCCCATGCTGAAGCGTCAATCAGAAGGGGCGACAATCGGCGCGAGACGAGCCCGCCCGGTCAATTCGTAAGAGTTTCGCACCGCCAACTTGCACGCTTAATGGTATCACAGCCGGGGCTCTCGGCGCTGCCACAGCCACGCTGATTTGGATCTTGTAGCTACATAAACTAAGCGGCCACATGGGCGGACGTGGAGCACTTTGATCCGTCATTCCCGCGAAGCCTGTCCCCGCGTAGGCGGGGAGCGGGAATCTACACTCAGCCGACCGCAATCCGCCTGCCATCGCCCCCAGCAAGACTCTGGAGGCCTTGCACCGGCGACCCCGGGGCTAGATCAAGAACCGTCCATCCTGCTGGATCAATTCGCCGTCGAGATACAGCGCGCCGTCCTGCCGCAGGTCCTTGATCATGTCCCAGTGCACGGCCGACTCGTTGCGCCCGCCCGTGAACTCATAGGCCCGACCGATGGCCAGATGCACCGTGCCGCCCATCTTCTCGTCGAACAGGATGTTCTTCGTGTGGCGCTGGATGCCGAAGTTCGTGCCAATGCCGATTTCACCCAGCCGCCGGGCGCCCGGGTCCGTGTCGAGAATGTCCGTGAGGAACTCCTGGCCCTTGTCCGCCGTCGCCGCCACGATTTTTCCGCCGGCGAAGTCGAGCCGGATGCCCTGCACCTCGCGTCCCTGGTAGATGGCCGGAAACTCGTAACGAATGTGTCCCTCGGTGGCGTCCTCGATCGGCGCGGTGAAGATCTCCCCGTCCGGCATGTTGTGCGTGCCCGCCGCCGGCTCCCAGATTCGCCCCTCCACGCGCAGCGTCAGGTCGGTTTCCGGCGCAACGATGCGGATTTCACTCCCCCCCTCCAATCGCGCCTTGATGCGGGTCAGCTCCGCCTCCATCGCGGACCAGTCGATGTTGGTGGCGCCGAACAGAAAGTCCGCGTACTCGTCCAGCGCCATCTCGGCCTCTTGGGCAAAGGCGTCGGTGGGGTAGTCGCAGAGCACCCAGCGCACGTTCTCGATGATCTGGTTCATCACGGGCCGCGAGGCGGTCATCACCGTCCCGATCTTGCTCGTATCGCTGCTGGTGAGCGCGCGAGTGTTGCTGGCGGCGCGGATGCGGATGGCCGCGTCGATGGTGTCGGCCTCGAACTTGCGCACCGGGTCCAGGTGGCTCAGCTGCTCCTCCGACGCATTCCGCAGGAAGAGCACCTCGGTCTCCTCGAACGTCACGCTCATGCGCGGATGGGCGCCCGCCTCGAGTGCGAGGCGGTAGCAGGACAGCATCAGCGGCTTGGCCTCAGCCGGCCCCATGATGGCCACCAGTTCGCCCGCCTGCAGCTTCGTCGAGTGATGCACCAGGATCTCGGCCAGGCGTTCGACTCGGGGATCGGAAAGCATGTCACCTCACGCGGGGCGCGGCACGGGCCAGACTAGCACCGGCCTCGGCCGCCGCCGCGCGTCCGCTACCGCGCGGATCGGGACCCTCCGGCAGGTCCGCTAGCTCGGGGTTCCGTTCGCCTGGATGTCGGCGAACTGGCGCCAGGCGGCGTAGTACACCTCCGACGCCTGCACGACCTCCGCGACCGGCACCCATTCGTCTTCGCTGTGCGCCACGGCGATATCGCCGGGCCCGCATAGCACGCTCGGGATTCCGACGGCCGCCAGCGACGCCGCGTCCGAGCCATAGGGCGCCCCCGCAATGGCCGCGCGTCCGGTCACGGCCTCGCACGCCGCCATGAGCGCCTGCACGACGCCGGCCGCCTCGGGCGTGTCCAGCGAGCCGGCGACGACCTCGGGCACGGCTTCTACCTGCAGGCCGGGATACCGCTCGCGCGCGATGGCGAGCACTTCTTCGAGCTCCGCGTCCACGCCGTCGAGCGCCTCATCCGGCAGGAACCGGCGGTCGAAGATCAGCTCGCAGTGGTCCGGCACGACGTTGAACGACGTGCCCGCGCGGATTCTTCCGGCGGAGAACGTGGAATCCCCGCACAGCGGATGCCAGCGGCCGGCCAGGCGCCGCGTGAACTCTTCGCGCAGCACCTGGATAACGTCGGCCATGTGGTAGATGGCGTTGTCGCCCAGGTCCGGACGCGAGCTGTGCGCCGACTTGCCGGCGGTGGTGATCTTCCAAAATCGGCCGCCGCGATGCGCGCGCACGATCTCAAGGCTCGTCGGTTCGCCCACGATCGCGCCGTCCGCGGTGACAGCCGAGGCGGCCAGGGTGTCGGCCCCGGTGCTGCCGGTCTCCTCGTCCACGGTGGCCGCCAATACCAGCGTGCAGGGCCGCGCCGATTCACGGGATACGCGGCGCAGCGTGAGCAGCATGGCCGCCAGCGAGCCCTTGGTGTCACAGGCGCCGCGGCCGTGCAGTAGCCCCACATCGTCGAGCCACGGCTCGTGCCCGCGCTTCATGGCGCCCAGGGCCACCGTGTCCATGTGCGCTTCCAGCATCAGGACCGGCGCGCCGGCGTCGCCTTCGAGCGTGCCGACCACGTTCGCGCGCCCCGGCAGCGCTTCCTGGAAGACGACATCCGCTCCGCAGGCTTCGGCATAGGCCGCGACCTTGGCCGCCATCGCCGCTTCGCCCGTGCCTTCCGGAATCTCGGGCGACACGCTCGGCGTGCTGACCAAGTCCGTCAGAAGCTCAATCGCGTCCTGTTCAGTGGCCGCCGACTCTGCGCGCATGGCCGCATGATAGGCCCGTGCGACACGCAATGCGCAACCGGGCAGTGAGCCGCTTTCGGTCTGTCATTCCGGCGGAAGCCGGAATCCAGTCCGAGCTTGCTTGGGGGCTATCAAGGCCCGCCCATCCACGGGCGACCAGTCACCTGGCGCTTCGTGCGTCGTGAACAACTGACCTTGGGCGGAAGTCGGCCTCAGATCCCTTGGGCCAGCTCCGCCCATTGGCTCTCGGGGAACGCTTCCATCGTCTGCGTGCCGCCGCCGAAGCGCTCCCGGAACGCCATCATCGCCTGCGCGCAGGCCACGGTGGTTGGGAACTCCATGATCGCCACGCCGTCGAACTGCCCCATGGTCAGGTAGATGTCGATCAGCCTGCCGCCGTGCGCCTCCAGAACCTTGCGCGTCTCGGGCGCCCCTTCTTCCAGTTTGTGGGCGTGGGATCCGGGCTCGGCGGCATCGCTGTCGGGCAGGTTGAGCAGAGCAATGAAGGTGGCCATGGGATCTCTTTGCAAGCAGTGCTATCGGCCCGTGGAGTATCGCACCAGCTAGGACGCCCGCCCCGCGCGGTCGGGTCACGAACCACGTTAGATCAGCGCCAAGCGCTCTCCGGCATCGCTGGCCACGCCCGGGCCCAGCATGACTGCCAGAAGTGCCGCCCGGCCCCCTCTCCCATCAGCGGGCGAGCGCGCAACCACCACCACCGGCAGAGCCCGGTGGCGGCCAAGGCGTCCACCACCGCCTTCGTAGCCGCCACTGGCCTCCAGCATTGGGCGGCTTGGCACGTGACCCGCCAGGGCGGGTGGACGGCGACATCGATGCCGCACGTCCGGTCTGCGCCGCTGCGCTGAGGCCCTACCTTGCGGATGCGGGCTCGCCGCGGTGGCCCGGCAACTGTTCGGGCTCTGGGCCTGCGCTACGGGCCGGGGACGACCCCGCTCTCCCACGGTCTCATCGAGGCGATCGCCGGACACCTGCCCGCAAGTGAAGGTCGCCCACGAAGCACGGATGGCGCCGGATGCAAAATGACCCAGCGCCGTACACACCAAGCCGAGGACCCCATGGCCTACGACGAAGGATTGGCACAGCGACTGCGGGAGGCGCTGGCGAACGAAGACGGGCTCACCGAGCGGCGCATGTTCGGCGGCATCGCCTTCATGCTGGGCGGCAACATGGCCGTCGGCGTCGCGAGCGACGAGCTGATGGTGCGCTGCGGCCCGGATCGCTTCGACGAGGCGCTGGCCCACGCCCATGCGCGCATCTTCGATCTCAGCGGGCGGCCCATGAACGGCTGGGTGCTGGTGGCGCCGGAAGGCACGGCGGACGATGCCGACCTCGCCGGCTGGGTGGAGCTGGGCGTGTCGTTCGCCCGCTCCCTGCCGCCCAAGTAGCGCCGCCTACATCGGGATGTTCTTGACCAGGCCGATCACGTGTCCTTCGGGGTCGGCAAAGATCCCGATGACCACGTCCTCCATCACCTCCATCTCGGGCATCACGATGCTGCCGCCCATGCTCTGGGCCTTCTCCAGGTATTCGGACACGTCGTCCACACCCACGTAGAACGTGACCCGCGTGGGGGGCACCACGTCGCCCATGCCCATGATGCCGCCGCCGATACCGGGGCCGTCGCTCGGCGCGCTCACCACCCCGTAACCCATGGGGTTGTCGGAGGTGATCTCCCAATCGAAGAGGTCGCCGTAGAACTTCTGCAGCGCAGGACCGTCCGTGCCGTTGATTTCGAAATGCACAACGCTGTTCGCCATCCGATTGCTCCTTCCGCGTGATCGCGGTCCTAATGTCGGTGCAGTCGCCTGCTCCGGCCGGCTTGTGTCACGTGCCGGCACCGCGGCGGCGCCCACCGTACAAGGTCAACGCGTGCCGATGCGTTTGATCGACACGCACGAGGCGGATCGTAAATCGGTAGGCTGGCGCATTCTGCGGGCAAACCTACGGAGTCGGGATGACCGGTCGCGATTTTGACGACATCTATTCGGTGTCCGGTGGCCCAGGCTGCGCGCAGCCTGGGACCCGAACCCGTCATTCCCGCCCCATCCGTCGTTCCCGCGAAGAGCCTGCCCCGGACTCGATCCGGGGCGGGAATCCAGGCCCCGTGACCAGCACCGCACCGCGCCGATTCGACAGGCGGACACCTTAAATGGAATTCCTCCAAGCGCCCGTCCTGGGCGTCGCCGCCGGCCTCAATCCCTACGTCACCGTGGCGCTCACCGCGCTCTTCGCCTGGCGCTCGGACTTGGTGACGCCCAACCCGGCCTTTGCCTTCGTGGGCACGGGGGCGGTCTTCCTGATCGCCCTGCTGCTCCTGCCCATCGACCTCTTCGCCGACAAGTTCCCCGGCAGCGGGGGCCTCATGGACCGCGTGGGCTGGGTGCTGCGGCCCGTGGCCGGCGGCCTGGCGGGAGCCGCGGTCATGCCCGATCACCCGGCCGCCATCATCGGTGGGCTCGCGCTCGGCGCCCTAGGGGCCGCCGCCATCCACGGCCTGCGCCTTCATCTCCGCCGCCGCTTGCAGTGGCGCATGCTCGGCTTCGGCCGCCTGGTCCTCGGCGCCTACGCCGACCTCACCAGCGGCATCGTCGCGGCAGTCGTCACAGCCCCCGCCGGCGCCGTCATCGCTGCTCACAGCCCCCGCCGGCGCCGTCATCGCCGCCCTGGCCCTCGAAGTGGACGCTGCCGCCGCTCCTCGCCGCCGCCGCCGGCCGCCGCGCCGACCGTCCGCTGGGATGCGTCCCCGGAGCCGTGCCGGCCGAAGCGCACTCTCACCGATGAACCTGGTCGATGGCGCTAGGAGATGCCGAAGCGCATAATCCCCGAGGACCACGGCCGCATCGCGCCCCTGCCTGCAGCCGTGGTCGAGACCGATTTGCCTGTTAAGCATGCGATTGACCAGGCCCAGTTGACACCCTGAAAGAAATCAGCGAGGAGAATCACGCGCATCGTGCCTCAGATGATGTGGAATTGCCAATCTCGATCGGCCGGAGAAAATCTCCTACGATTGCGCCTCTTTGGGTCGATGTCGCCGCCTACCGCCGGCCGCGCTGGCCTCACTTGGGCCACGCTCGCCGTTGCGGCCGGTAGAAGAGAATTCGACATCGACTTGCTCGTCATCAAGGACGGCAGGCGATGGGTCGACCTGCGACCTCATGACCCAGATCTATCTATAGCGGCAGCTGATTGCGGCTGCACGGCCTCGAACAGTCGGCGCTGCCGGTCGATGCCATCGAGAACAATCTTCTTCCAGCATCACTCTCGCCGTGGTCGCAAGACGTAGTGCTGGCGTTTCCCGGGATAGCCACGCCCTGGTCATGCAAGCCCGCCCGTTTGAGCAGCACGGCAAGGTGGTCGTTGAGTCCGGATATGAGGCTCCTCGAGCGCCGACGTGAGAATCTGGCTCCGCATTGCACGCCAGCTTCCGTTTGCGAAGGAGTCGAAGTTGCTCAAAAGGGGAGTTTGCTCATCGATCGAGAGCGATCTCGAATAGCTGCCGCGAACATTTGGCTGACGCCAAAGCGCGAAGCGTTCTCCTACGGCTCGAACCCCGCGTCTGCGGCACGTGACCGTTGCTGTTCACGATATCCGCACGAACGGCTCGACGAAGGCGATGCATTTCATCGATAAGGTACGGCATCCCGGTGGCATAGAGCGCCGGCGTCACCTCTTGTCGGCCGTGAATTTCCTGAGTCGATAGGTGTGGAAGACGACGCCCTGGTCGGAAGACCAGGCATATCCTGGAAGCGGAGCGGGACGTGCACGGCGGCCGGTCGCTTGGATGGCCTTTGACGTGGCTCGTACAAGCCATATTCGACGTGTAGCCAAGCGGGCGCGGGACCGCGAACTGAGGCGGTTCTCGTGGCATCGATATGGCCTCGGGAGTACATCGGTCACAAGGGCCGCAGCCCGTTTGCCGACTGGTTCAATCGACTCGACGGTCGGGTGGCGGCCAGGAGTGCGGCTGGTCGTTGAGCGCCGCCATACGGGATACTCCGCCCGGAGTTCGGGTTGTACGTGCGCTCTGTCCGCATCGACGACGCAGTCAAAGCTGTCCGGACCCCTGGCGGAGGGCGGGGTGCTGGAGTACCGCATGCACACTGGACTCGGCTACCGGATCTACTCTGCTCGGCCGAGATGGTGACACCGTAATCATTCTGCTTGGCGGAGGAACCAAGCAGCGCCAGTCGGCGGATATCACCGCGGCCCAGAATCGTTGGGCGGCCTACCTACGCCGCAAGCGAGAGGAGACCTAGGACATGCCGCTCACGCGCGACTTCAGGGAGACGGTGCTGGCCCGCGCGCAGCGCGACGCAGAGTTCCGGGAAGGGCTGTTGAACGAAGGAATAGGGGCGCTGCTGAATGGTGAAGTGGATGTTGGCAAGGCCCTGCTGCGCGACTACATCAACGCTACGGTCGGGTTCGATGAATTGGGACGCCTGACCGGCAAACCGTCCAAGAGCCTGATGCGCATGTTCGGTCCCAACGGCAACCCGCAGGCCCGCAACCTGTTCGAGGTCATTAACCAGATCCAGCGGCACGAAGGCGTTCGGCTGCACGTCACCGCCGTGCGCTGACGCGCCTGTCGATGCTGGAACGCGAGCGGGCGCGGACGCAAGGACTGAGCGACGGCGGCGTGACCTGCAACGCCCGATAGTAGAGATTCAAGCCGTCTACGTAGACGTTGGTGCGGATGTCAATCATCCCCACAAAAGCTAAGGCTGCCTTGCGGCAGCCTTGCGCCCTGCCGCCGAAGCATGCAGGGGGTGTACGCGCAAAGCGTGCGCAATGCGTCGGCGGCTGTCAATCCCAGAGGTATTGCTGGTGCGGCTGTCGACGGGTTGCGAACGGCGTCTCTATTCCCGCTGGCGTGGCTTGTCGTCGGGGATTTTGAATGCGGCGGGGGCTTGGAGTCGCGGGGCGACCACCAGGCTCTGTGCCATCGAGCTGGCTTGGGCGAGCTTTGCCCAACGCGCATCAGTGCGGCGCCTTCTACGGGGAAGTGCCCGGTTCGGCTATCGCTTTCGGATTTGGGCCGGAACTACAGCCCACATCAGGAAGAAGCCCAGAAAGGCTACTAGACCAAGAATGGCTTCGACTGGCAACGGCATGCCTCCTACGCTCCGCCGGTTTCCCGGATGAGCAACTACGGCCACCGCTGCAACTCCAAGCCCTTCGCCGCTATTCGGCGCGCAGTGTACCGGAGCGTTGGCGACTGCGCGTGGGGAGATGGCGATTGGGGAGTGGAGATCCTGGAATGGCGCGCGGGGTGTGCGGAGCGTATGCATCCGGTCCCATCTCCCCTGGTGGGAAAGGCGAGGTTGAGGGGGATCGGTCGATGCCGGCCAAGGTGCTCGCGGTGGTTCGACAGGCTCACCACGAACGGCAGCGGCTCACGACGGACTGGGACGAACTCACCAGAATGGGTGCATTGCAGACGCAGTGAGGCAGGCGCGGCGCGGCTGAGGCCCGGCTCCGGCTACAGGCGCACGATCTCGCGGGCGTCGCTCACCACTTCCAGCGGCAGGTGCAGGGCCTCGACGAAGTTCACGATGGCGGTGAGCTGGCCGTCCAGATAGCGGCTGTCGTTGGCGACGCAGGCCACGCCCACGCGCGCCGAGTGCGGCTCGGGGTCCTGCTCCAGATCGGCGACGGCCGCGTTGAAGCTGTTGCGCAGCCGGGCCGTGAGCGCCCGCACCACCCGGCGCCGGTCCTTGAGGGAGTCCGCGCCGTGGATGCGCAGCACCAGCTCCAGGGTTCCCACGTTCACGGGAACAGTGTAGGCGGCTGACCTCCGCGCTACCCGGCCTTGGAGACCTCCAGCACGTGGGCGCGCGCTTCGCGCACGGTGGCTTCCACCTCTTCCGGCGGCAGGTTGTCCGTGCCGTCCCAGCTGAAGGTGAACATGCCGTAGTAGTTGCGCTCTTCGAGCTGGTCGAACATGGCGCCCAGCGTGTGCGAGCTGCCGGAATCCGCCGCGTGGGTCAGGTGCACGTGGCCAATTCGGGTGCCGGCGGCGTCGGCCAGCGCCTTGAAGGTGATTCCGTCGCGCGCGGCCTGCGCGGGGTCCAGACTCAGTTGCACGCGGGGATGACCCACGTCGTCCAGGAACGAGGAGACTTCCTCGGCCGTGTCCATCCAGGTATCCGCCTGGTGCGCCAGACAGAGGGTGACGCCGGCTTCCTGCGCCGTGCGGCCATAGGCGCGGACGTCGTCGGCCGCTTCGCGGCGGTCATAGTCGCGCCGCGGCGCCGTGGCAATGACCACGCGCGCGCCGAGCTCGGCGGCGAAGCTGATTCGCTGAAGCATCGTGTCGCCGGAGGTCGCAACGGCCGTCACCGACGACGCGCGCAGCCCGCGCGCTTCGAGCACGGCCTGCACGTCCGCCGCGCTCTCGACCGCGGGGTCCACGTGGGCCAGCACCGTCGGCGCCGCCCATAGATCGACATGTTCGATGCCGGCGGCCTTCACGCCGTCCAGCGCCCGGTCCAGCGACTGGGCGCGGAACAAGAGCGTTGAGCACGCGAGTCGGGTTGAAATGTCGTAGACGAACATCGATTCCCGTTAAAAGGCGCGCCGTAGCGGCAAGCTGCCACGCTATTGTCGCGCATCCGCCCAGATTGGCCTACACGCCCGGCGCGGCAGCCAAGAACGGGTTGTGGAGCTTCTCCTCGCCCACGGTCGTGGGGGGGCCGTGTCCGGGAAAGAACTTCGTGTCGTCGCCGCGGGTCAGCAGCTTGGCGCGGATGGCGGCCAGCTGTCCGGCGTAGCCGAGGCTGCCCGTCCGCGTGCCGCCGATCGACCCGGCAAACACCGTGTCCCCTACGAGTACCCCGTCGCGCAGCGCATAGGCCGTGTGGCCGGGCGCGTGGCCGGGGGTTTCGAGCGCTTCGAGCGCGAAGGGCCCCACGGAGAACGGTCCGTCGGCGGTCACAACGTTCAGGTCCGAGTCGTTGACGCCGTGCACCAAGGGCCGCGCGCCCTCATGCACCCACACCGGGGCGGGCGCCTGTGCGTAGACCGCTGCCAGAGCGTCGATGTGGTCGGCATCGCCATGCGTGATCAGATACGCCGTCACGCGCCAACCGGCCTCGCTCACGGTTTCGAGCACTGTGTCTGGCAGCGCGCCTGGGTCCACCACCAGCGCGTCGCCGGTCGACGGGTCGCCGACGATGTACATCGTCACGCGCATTGGCGGATGCGGAATCATGCGCACCTCTAGGCCGCCGTCCAGCGTTGCTGGCTGCGCCTGCGGTCGCCACGCCTCCGTGGCGACATCCCAGAGGCTCGGCGCGTGTAGCTCCAACGCCGCCGCCAGGCGGTCGCTCTCGGCCCGCGTCGGTTGGCGTTCGTAGTCCTCCATGCTGCGCACGACCGCCTCGTCGAGGTCAGCGCGCTGTGCAGCCTCCGCGGGCTCCAGACCGAGTCCGCGGCGGGCCTTGCCGATGACGTCGCCGAACTCGTCCTCCAGCGGTGTCGTCGTCATGCCTGCTTCGCTCATTCCGCCCGCTCCAGCAGCTCGATTTCGTAGCCGTCCGGATCGTCGATGAACGCCATCTTCCGCCCCAGCGGAAACTTCTCCCGCCAACCGTCGGGCCAGATCTCGATCCCACGGCGCTCCAGGTCGTCGCAAAACGCAATCAGGTCGGGCACGGCGATGGCGAAGTGCATCAGGTCCTCGGGCACGCGAAGATCGTAGTCCTCGGACCAGGTGAACTCGATCGTGTGCGCATTGCCCGGCAGCTCCAGGTGCACGATGTGGTTCCCGGAGGGCGATCGGTCCGTCCGGCTGATGACGCTGAAGCCTAGGTAGTCCTCGTAAAACCGAATCGAGCGGTCGAGATCGCTGACGCGAATGCGCGTATGCAGCAGTTGAGCCATAGATCGGACCTCCTCACACGGTGTTGGCCCATAGTCTCACGCCCCGCCCGACGGTGCGCCCGGCGACTCATCCGCCGCGTCGCGCGTGTCCGACGACCCGGCCCAGATCGGCAGCACCCGCCGTCCCCGCCACCGCGCCACCAGCACGTACAGCGCCGGACCGGCAATTGCCGCGAGCCACGGTATGACATGCGCGATGACGAAGTTCAGTGTTTCCCGATCCTCAACGATCAGTCGCTCGTGCAGCGCCGGATCGTCGATGATCAGGACCAGCGCGATGCGGAAGATCAGCGCGCTACCCGCGTAGATGATCAGCGGCAGCCGCTCGGTCGCGAGTGCGATCAGGCCCGAGCCCACGAACAGCAGCGGGATGGACAGCGCCAGCCCGATCACCAGCAGCCAGATGTTTCCGTGAGCCGCGCCGGCGACGGTCAGGACGTTATCCAGACTCATCACCACGTCCGCCAGAATGATCAGCCGCAGCGCTTGGGCAAAGGTCGTTGCCGCCTCGTGGTGCTCGTCGTCCCCGTGGGGAGCAAGCAGGCGCCAGCCCACCCAGAACAGCGCCAGCCCGCCGACCAGCGAGATCACCGGCACCTGTAGCAGCAGCGTCGCAATGGACGCGAACGCTATCCGCAGCACCACGGCGCCACCCGCGCCGAACAGAATGGCCAGTCGCCGCTGCCGCCCCCGCAGCCGGCTTGCCACCACCCCGATCACCACGGCGTTGTCGCCGCTCAAGATCAGGTCGAACAGGATGATCTGCCCCAAACCCGCGGCGAACTCCGTCTGCGTCTCCACGCGGACTCCTCGTCCTGCACGCTCGCCGCAAAGGCGCGGCCGGCGGCTCGGCGGCCTAGCCTACATGCCTGGGCGCGCTTGCCGGCGCCAATGACGCTGGATGGTCATTCGCCAAACGTCGGCGTTTGTGTGGTGGTCGCTACAGTCGGGTCGGGCAGGGCGAGGGATAGAATGTCCGATACGCGTGGCGCACTGGTGGGCACATGCAACAGTCAACGATCCGACGCGTTCTGCGACTCTTGGTTCTTTCGCTCTGGCTCCCGCTGGTGATTCTGGTGGTCACGGCCATCCGCTTCGCCACCCTGTCCCCGGGTGAGGAAGCGGGCGGGATTCCGAACGCGGTCGCGATGATTGCGCTCATGGTCCTCTTCACCTGGATCGCCGCGCTGCCGCTGACTCTGGCAGTGACCTTTCTGCACCGGCGCGTCCGCGTGTTGGCCTATGTGTGCGGTGCCGTGCTGGCGCCCCTGACGGTCTATGGGGCGGTGATCGGCGGGCTGTTCGGTCCGGTGGGAATCGTGCTTTACCCGCTCGTCCTCTCGCTCCCGGCATGGATCGCGCTGGGCATCGCCGCCTTCATCCAGCGCAACCGCTCCAACATGCGCCCGGCGGAGAGCGTCTAGGGAGGCTGACCAGAGCCGTCTGAGTCGCGGCTGTCCGTAGCTCCCGCCACCTCTCGCCGCAGCGCCGCCAGTTCGTCGGCCTCTAGCTGCCGCGCCTCTCCGGGCGCCAGGTCGCCTAGAGCCACCGAACCAATGCGCACGCGGCACAGCCGGGTGACGCGCATCCCGAGCGCCTCGAACATGCGCCGCACTTGGCGCTTGCGGCCCTCCGTCAGCACCAGCTGCCAGCCGTCGCTTACTCGTCGAGCGCGCACGGCCCGGGCCGGCCGCCGGTCGCCGATATCGACGCCTTCGGTCAGGCGCCGGGCAAGATCGGGCGGTTCAGGCCCGCGTGCTGTCACGACGTATTCGCGCTCGTGGCCGAAGCGCGGATGCATGAGCTGAAACGCCAACTGACCGTCATTGGTCATCAGCACCAGACCCTCGGAGGCAAAATCGAGCCGGCCGACGGGATACAAGCGCTCCCGCCGCAGCGCTCCCGGCAGTAGATGCAGCACCGTCGGGCGCCCCTGGGGATCGTGGGTGGTCGTGAGCACCCGTGGCGGCTTGTGTAGCGCGATGACCGTTCCCGGCCGCTGCGTGGGTTGAACCGGCTTCCCGTCCAGCCGGACTTCCTGCTGCCGAGGATCAACCCGCACACCGAGCGTTGTCACGACCTCGCCGTCGACGGCCACCCGTCCACCGCGGATCGCCTGCTCCATCGTCCGACGCGACCCGCGCCCCGCCCGCGCCAGAAACACCTGAAGCCGCAAGCCGCGGTCGGCCAGTTGGTCCTGGCGATCGGCGTCGGGATCTGGCGTGTGGCCGGCGCGCGATGACAAAAAGTGCTCCCGGATTTAGAGTGACCTCCGGAGCATACGCGCGCGGAGGACCCTGTCATGCAACGCCGCCTCTATCGCAGCGAGCACGACCGGCTGCTCACCGGACTGTCGGGCGGCATGGCGGACTATTTCGACGTTGATCCCACGCTTATGCGCCTGGTCTGGGTGCTGCTCGCCATCTTCACCGGTGGGGTCGCCATCATCGCGTACCTCGTCATGGTGGTCGTCGTGCCCACGCCCCCCGCCCCCGGGCCGGGGATTGAACCCGGAGCGGTTGGAGCGGATGACGAACCCGCCGAAGCTGGACAAACGCTGCAGCCGGACGACGAGCCCGAAGGTGCGGAATCCGCGCCGCAACAGCATGCCGAGCCGGCAGCCCCTGACGCCGCGCCGACGTACCAGCCGTACGCGCCGGGACGATCGGCCGGCAATCGCGGCCGTCGCATGGGCGGTCCGGCAATCGTCGGGCTGGCGTTGGTTGCCATTGGGGTGCTTGCGCTGCTGGATTCACTGGGGCTCTTCGCGCAATTCGATGCTTGGCGGTTGTGGCCGCTGATCCTGATCGCGTTCGGCGCATTCCTCGTCATCAGGCGCCGCTGACGGCGAGCCTCCTTGTGACGGTCGTGCCACTCGCTCGCGGAGGTTCGGTTACGGCCCGAGTTCGTATTCCGTGTCCACGTCCAGCGGCGTCCACGATTGGCCTGCCAGGGTGCGCAGCGTGATCTCGCACACCTGCTTGATGTAGGGCTCCTCGCCGGGAATCAGTTGGTCCGCCGTGGCGTATCCAGCCTCCACGTTGGGCGCGCCGGGCCGCCGTACCACCGCCGGAATGCGCTGCACCTCGCCGGACGCGAGACGCCGGAGGGCGTCGGGGGCCACGGCCAGCAACGCCCCCACCTCCGGATAAGGCGGCTCAAGGTCAAGCAAGTCGAAGGGGCAGCGCCATAGCCATAGCTCTTGGACCTCGAGGTCGATCTGTCCGTTCGGGAGGCGGCCCCCGCTCTGCCGCTTGCCTAACGACAAGACCTCGCCTGCACCGGGACGCCGACCCAGCTCCTCCTCCGCCTCGCGCCACGTGTCGGGGTCGCCGACGCGCAAGTGCCCGGCCGAGCTCGCATCGAGCCGGTCGGGCCACGAGGCCTTGAATGGTCCGCGCTGCTGCAGCACCAGCGCCGGCCCGGCGGGGGCGTTCATCAGCAGCGCCCAAACACTTCGAGTGAGGTGCCAGTCGCCGTCGGTGTGAATTGCCCTGCGCGACTTGATGACGCCGGTCGGCGTGCCGTCCGCCTGCGTGACGGCGAGCTGCTCATCGTCCTCCGAATGGCCCGACGCGGGATCGGTCGCCATCAGGCAACTCCGGCGGCAGCGACTGGACGCTCGTGGCACTCTAGCGTCTGCGAACGTGCCACGTTCCGACGTCGTGAAGCGGTGGTGACATGCGGCTTGGATGTTGTGCATCGTTGGCCGACCTGGAGGCGGTGCGGCAGGCCGGCTTTGCCTATGTCGAGCCGCGCGTGGTGGACCTGGTTCCCGACGCGGATGAGGCGGTCTACGCGCCCATCCGCCGCCGCATCCAGGATGTGGGCCTGCCGGCGGAGGCTTTCAATGTCTTCGTACCGGCGCACCACCCGGTTGTCGGGCCCCGGCGCGACCTCCCGGCGCTGCGTGCGTACTTGGAAACTGCCATGGGACGCGTGGCCGAGCTAGGCGCTCGCCTTGTGGTCTTCGGCAGCGGACCGGCCCGGGCCACGCCGCCGGGCTTCGACCGGCACCGGGTACCGGGCCAGATTCTGGAATTCCTGGCGCTGGCGGCGGATGCCGCCGCGCCCTACGACCTGGACATCGTGATCGAGCCGCTCTGGCGCGAGAAATGCGACACGATCAACACCGTCCTCGAGGCGGCGGTGGTCGCCCGCGAGTCCGGAAGTCCCCGCGTGGCGGCGCTGGCCGATTGGTGGCACATGGCACACGAGCGGGAGCCTCTGACCAACCTGTCCGAGGCACGCGATCGACTACGCCACGTCCACGTGCCGGTTCCGCCGCTGGCCGGCTCTCCGCCGCAGTCCACCGATGCTGGTCTGCTCGAGTTTCTGCGGGCGCTCACCGCGGTGAATTACACCGGCCGAATCAGCATCGAAGACAACGGGAAGCGGTTCGACAGCTTCGATCGCCAGGCGCCACAGGCGCTGGCCTACCTGCGCGCGCAGCTCCGCCGATGAGTGCCACAGCGCCGCGGGAATGGCAGTTCGCGTTCGACGATCAACTCATGCGGCTGGACGCCGCGCACCAACCAAGCCACGCCTTCCGGCCGGGCCTTGACTTCAATGCGTGGCGCGACAACCTGCGAGAGGCGATCAAGGGCCTCCTCGGACCGTTGCCCGCCCCGGTCGACCCTGAGCCCGTCGAGGTCGAGCGCACCGTCTGCCCCGGCTACGTGCAGACCAAGCTCGTGTATCGCTCCGCGCCCGATGTTGACGTGCCCGCCTATCTGCTCGTACCCGACGGCGTCGACGCCCGCCATCCGGCGCCGGCCATCCTGGCCTTGCACGGCCACGGCGGAGGCAAGGACGATCTCGTCACCGCCGGGATTTACCACGCCTTTGCAAAGTGCTTCGCCCAGCGCGGCTACGTGGTGCTGGCTCCCGACGCTCCGGGCTTTGGCGAGCGCGGCGAGCGATTCCGGCGCTACGGCGGTCGCGACGGCTGCAACATCAACTTTCTCAAGCTGGCCCTCTTCGGGCGTAACCTCATGACCCTCGCCCTCTGGGACGACCAGCGCGCCCTCGATCTCCTCCAGGACCGGCCCGAGGTGGACGCGAGCCGCATCGGCGTCGCCGGACTCTCGTTTGGAGGCACCCGCGCGATGTATCTCGCGGCGCTCGACGAGCGCCCGGCGGCCGTTGTGGTGAGCGGCTATCTCACCACCTTCCGCGCCTATGCCCTTGACGCCGGGAACTTCTGCGGCTCCCAATTCCTACCGGGTGTGTACGACCTGGCCGATGTGCCGGACATTCACGGGTGCATCGCCCCGCGGCCGCTGCTCATCCAGGCGGGACGGTCCGATCGGGGATTCAACATCGAGGCGTCGCGGCAGGCCCACGCGCATCTTGCGGCCATCTACGCGGCGGCAGGTGCGGCGGATCGCCTGGCCCGCGACGAATTCGACGGGGGCCACGAATTCCTGCCCCAGGCGCCGCTGGATTTCATGGATCGATGGCTGCGCGCTCGGTGAGTCACCGCGCCCGAGCCTGACCCCAGGCGACGGATAACGCCGGCGCGACGCCCGCCGTGCCGTCCTGCGCGTGGGAGGCTAGCCGAACCGTAGGAACTGGCCTTGGACCCAGTTCCCGTCCTCAAGCTCCCACCAGGTCACGCCGTCGACCACGGTGTTCTCGCCGGTCATCTGCAGCCGCGATCCTGCGGGCGCGACATACGCCACTTCGCCGTCGGCACGCGGTTCCGTGCGCACGTTGAGCCCGCCTTCCGGCACCACCACTGCCGTGAGCTCGTCGTCGCTCGGCGCTTCGGTGGCAGCCGCGGTTGCTGCGGCAGTTGCCGCCGGAGCGGCAGTCTGCGCCGGTGCCGCTGTGGCGGCCGGGGCGGGAGCAGCCGTTCCGCCCAGCTCAAGGTACTGGCCCTGCACCCAGTTGCCGTCGTCGACCTCATGCCAACGGATGCCGCTGATCTCCTGAACCACGCCCGTGAGGTTGATCTGGGTTCCGCCGCCCGCGACGTACTGCACCGTGCTGGTGGCGGTGTTGGGCTCGTCGCGCACGTTCAGTCCATCGCTCGGAATCACCACCGCCGTCTGCGCCGCGCCCGTGGCCGGCGCCGCACCCGTAGCTGGCGCGGTGTCCGGGGCCGGGGCAGCCGCGGCGCCCAGCTCCAGATACTGGCTCTGCACCCAGTTGCCGTCCTCGACCTCGTGCCACCGAATGCCGTCGATATCCTGGAAGACGCCCGACAGGTTGAGTTGCGACCCGGCGCGCGCGACGTACTGCACCGTACTGGTGGTGGTGTTGGGCTCGTTGCGCACGTTGAGCCCATCGCTGGGAATCACCACCCCCGTCGTCGTCACGGGGCGCGACTCAAGCACTGCTTCGAGCTGGCTCGGATCCGTCGGGATCAAGATGATCTGTCCCACGAAGATCGTTTCGGCGTCCGACAGGTTGTTGAACCTGACGATGTCATCCACGGGCACACCATAGGTATCCGCGATACCTGACAGCGTTTCATCTGGCTGGACCGTGTGCTCGATGGGTCCGGTGGGGGTCGGCGTCGCGGCTGGCGTCGGCGTTGCGGCGGGTTCGGCCGGTGCCGTCGGGGTCGGCGTGTCCACGATGACCGGTGTCTGGGTTGCCAGCACCTGAATCGTCGGCGTGGGGGTCCCTACGGGCGGCGGCGTGCCGCCTGGTCCTGGCGAAGCGGTGGCGGTTGGCGCGGCGGGGTCATCGGGGGTCCCCGTCTCGCCATCGCCCCCAAACAAGGTGATGATCAGGACCACAATGATGGCGATGACAAGCGCCGGTCCAACAAGCAGCGTGAGGAACAGCCGATACCTACGCAAGCTGTTCAAGGAGGCCCCCAATCATGGGCGAGCGAAAGCTACCCCAACGCCTCCCCGCGTCTCAACGACCCCGCACGCCCGGTGGGCGCACGCGCACAATGTCAAGTCAACTAGACGCTGCCGACATTTACACGCGCCCGAGGCCGCGCGACACTGTAGCAGCTTCCCCGACCGCCGCGCATTGTCCCGCCCCCCATCCTTGCCCAGCGACTGACTGGTCGGCGTATGGTTGGGCAGACTAAGGTGCGCGGGCGATGTGCAAGCCTTGCACTTTGCAGAGGGAGGAGAGTTCATTTGGCCACACGACGGCGGGTATCGCTGAGCGATCTATACGCCGACGCATGTCGTCGCGTCGATGTCACACCCGAAGAGGCGGTGGGGTGTGAGCGAGTTGGTGACCGGCTACGGCTCATGGTTACCAGAGAGACGACGGTTGAGTTCTTGCTCGTCGATGATCCCGAGAGCGATCGCCTAGTCCTCGGGCCAACCATCGAGGAATAGCGCGCCACCCGGCAAAACCGCCGGTCGCTGAACGAGCCTAGTTGCACGTCGGCGCAGGTCTGCTTCGTGGGTGCGGGGCGAGCGCGCGTGGGCCGATCCGACTCACCGTTTCGCGCGGTCGGCGTCGGGCTACGACACTCCCGCCCGACGGTCGAGCGTCGCGTTGGCCAGCCGCACGACGAGTCCGAAGACTGCCAGCAGCACCAGCAGTGTCCCAGCGGGTCCCCAGGCGCTGAACGTGATCGCCCAGGTTCCGAGCATGAACACGCCCCACGCGCCACTGGCCAGGCCGAGCACAATCAACGGAAACACAAGCAGCACGGCCATCGCCGTGTAGCCGGTCGAGTGGCGCACGCCGGGGATGCGGCTCACGCCGAACGCCCGGCGGCTTTCGCGGTCGAGGTGATACGCCGCGGCGAACCAGAACGCGCTCAGGACCAGCGGCGCTCCGACCCAGGCCGCCGTCACCAGGCTCAGATCGGCTGCGAGCCGCGGATCATCCGGAATGGGCAACGGCGACCAGCCAACGTCCATGGCCAAAACTCGCTGCACGGTGCCGAGGATTCCTTCCGGCCACGGCACGATCACCGAGATAACCGCCCACGCGAGGGCGCCGGTGATGACGAGGGCGCCAGCGGCAATTGGCCGTCGCCAGCGTGTGCGGCTCAGCCACCGCGCGAAGTCGTCCCAGGTCTCGCGCAGCGTCAGCGGACGCTCAGGATCTCCGGACGAAGGGCCCGCCCACGGCGTCTCACTGGTTCCCGGACCACCGTCGGCAAAGCGCTCCATTGATCCCTGCTCGTGCCCTGGGTCCGCGCCGTCGGTATCCGAGTGAGGGGCTCGGGCCCGCCCGCCTCGACCGTTGGCCGTCATGGCTGCGTCGCCGCCAGTCTTCGCATGCCCGGCATTCTACGCCGCCCCCAGTGGGGCAATTGGTGCCGCCTAAAGGTTGACAGCCGCGCTTTCGGGGCGTAAGTACGGGGAACAAACAAGTGTGCGGCGTTGAGCGAGACCAGTAGCCGTCCCTCATGCGGACAGCGAGCCGGCGACGGTGCGAGGCCGGTGCGCGTTGGACGGCGAATTGCCCTCGGGAGCCGCTCGGCCGAAGCAATGCCGTGCGTAGGCCGAGCCGGCTGGCCCCCGTTAGCGGGCTAGGGTGCCTCGGCACCCGCTGAGGTTGCGTGCCGCGAGGCCGCAGCGCAGGAAGGTGGAATCACGGGAGCGCCCGTCCTTCGGGATGGGCGCTCCTCGCGCGTTGGAGGGAGTTTGCGAATCAGCCCGGAAAATGGCGGCCCTGCCGAGAAGCGGGAAACCCCGGTCAAGAAGCGTCGCGGGCCGGAGTGGATGCGGGTGGTGCTCGACAAAGACCCAGCCGCGAGAAATGTGTTGGAGGTATTGCTCTATCCCAGCGTGCACGCGCTGTTCTTCCATCGCATCGCCCATTGGCTGTATGTACGCGGCCTGCCCGTGCTGCCCCGGGCCATCAGCCAGTTCGCGCGCCTCGCCACCGGCGGCATTGAGATCCATCCGGGCGCCGTGATCGGCCGTCGATTCTTCATCGACCACGGCTCCGGCGTCGTGATCGGTGAAACCGCGCGCGTGGGGGATGACGTCATGCTCTACCACCAGGTGACGTTGGGCGCCACGGGGTGGTGGCGTGATGACGGCATCGGCGGCAAGCGGCGCCACCCGATCGTCGAGGACGGCGTGACCATCGGCGTTGGAGCCAGCATTCTGGGGCCGGTTACGGTTGGCGCCGGCAGCCGCATTGGCGCGCTCGCCATCGTCACCGAAGACGTGCCCCCCGGCTCGACGGTGGTCGGACCCCGCGCCAGCTATGTGGAGCGTCAAGGCGAGCCGGTGCGGCGGCAGCCGATCCGGCAGCTCGGTGAGCGGCGCGACCCGCCCGACTACGTGATCTGAGCTGGCCGATACACTGAGCGACCGCCATTGATCGTCGTGAGGCCGCCTGTGCAACGAATGTCCTCGCTGTTCGGTCGCACCCTGCGTGAAGACCCCTCCGACGCCACCATCGCGTCCCACCGGCTCATGGTGCGCGGCGCCTTCATACGTCCCCTCGGCGCCGGCATCTTCAGCTATCTGCCGTTGGGCTGGCGCACCCTGCGACGGATCGAGCAGGTCGTGCGCGAAGAAATGGACGCCATCGGCTGCCAGGAGCTCCTCATGCCCGTGGTGCATCCGTCCACCCTCTGGGAACGCACCGGACGCTTTGCCTCGCTTGGGCCCGAGCTGGTGCGCTTCAAGGACCGCAGCGATCGCAACATGGTGCTGGCGCTCACGCACGAGGAGATTGCGCTCGATCTTGCCGCCCGCCTCGTAGGTTCCTACCGACAGCTCCCCGCCAGCGTCTATCACTTTCAAACGAAGTTCCGCGACGAGCCTCGACCGCGGGGCGGCCTGTTGCGCACCCGCGAATTCACCATGAAGGACGCCTATACGTTCGACCCGTCGTTAGAGAGTCTGGACGCGACCTATCAGCAGTTCGTCGCGGCCTATGTGCGCGCATTCCGCCGCTGCGGGATCGAGCCGCTGGTCGTCGAGTCGGACGCGGGCGCCATGGGAGGCTCGGACGCCGACGAGTTCCACGCCCTGACGTCTGCCGGCGAGGACACGATTGTGGTCTGCCCGACCGGAGACTACGGGGCCAACCAGGAGGTGGCGACCACCCAGCCGCCCCAGCCTGACGACGCCGAGCCGCTCCCCCTGGAGAAGGTCGAAACCCCCGGGCAGGAGACGATCGCCGCCGTGGCCGGCTATCTCGGCATCCCGACCCGCCGCACGCTCAAGGCCGTGTTCTATTGGACCGGCGACCAGATTGCGTTTGTGGCCATTCGCGGCGATCTGGACGTCAACGAGGCCAAGCTGCGCCGGGCGCTGGGCGCCCCTGACATTCGTCTCGCAGCCGATCAAGAATTGGCCGCGGCCGGCCTTGTGCCGGGCTATGCCTCGCCGGTGGGGTTGGAGCAGGTCGTGGTGGTCGTGGATCGCTCGGTGCAGTGCGCGGCCAATCTGGTTGCCGGGGCCAACATGCCCGGCGTTCACCTGTTGAACGTGAACTACCCGCGCGACTTCGCCGCTGATCTCGTCGCTGATATCGCCGACGTCGCCGCCGGGGATCCTTGCCCGAAGTGCGGCACGGCGCTTGAGCTGCGGACGGGTATCGAAATTGGCAACACGTTCAAGTTTGGCGCCTACTACAGCGACAAGCTCAATGCCACGTTTCTATCCGAAGGCGGGTCTCCCCAGCCCATCGTCATGGGCTCCTACGGCATCGGGATCACGCGGCTGGCGGCGGCTATTGTGGAGCTCCACCACGACGAACACGGCATCATCTGGCCCGCCAGCGTGGCGCCCTATGACGTGCACGTGGTGCAGCTGGGACAGGCCGAGGTGCAGGAGGCCGCGCAACGCCTGGCCCACGATCTCGAAGAGGCCGGACTCACGGTATTGGTCGACGAACGCGACGAAAGCGCCGGCGTTAAGTTCAACGATGCCGATCTTCTGGGCATACCGATTCGTTGCACCGTCAGCCGCCGCACCGTGCGGGCGGACGCGGTCGAGATCAAGCTGCGGCACCAGGATGACCGCAAGCAGGTGGCGGCCGCGGACGCCGTGGCGCGAGTCCGCGCGGAGCACGACGCGCTGCTCGCCGCGCTCAGCCCCGACGCGCCGCCTGGGTAGCCCCCGTGCTCACAGCAACTGCGGTCAATCCGCCGGATCCGCCGAAGGTCTCGCGATGACCGTCGTGCCGTCCAGTTCCGCCGACGGCGTGGTGTGGGACCTGTCCGCGCTCTACGCCGGGCTCGACGATCCACGCATCCAGCGCGACCACGACGCCGCCGACACCCGCGCTCAGGCCTTCGCCACGCGCTATCGCGGCCGGCTTGCGGAGCTGCCCGCGTCCGGCCTGTGCGAGGCCCTTCGCGAGCTGCAAGACATCTACGAGCTCATGGACGCGCCGGAGATCTTTGCGCATCTGCAGCACGCGGCCCGTAGCGACGATCCCGCCGCCGGCCGGCTGCTCAACAGCACCCAGGCGCGCAGCACCGAGATTCGCCGCCACCTGATCTTCTTCGATCTGGAATGGGTCCATCTGGACGACGAACGCGCCGCGGAGTTGATGGCAGACCCGCTGCTGGCGGACTTTGCCTACCTCCTCGAGCGGGAGCGCCGCACCAAGCCGCACCGACTGGTCGAGGGCGTAGAGCAGGTGATGGATGAAAAGGCCAACACCGGCGCGCGCTCGTGGTCGCGCTTGTTCGACGAGATCACCAGCCGCATCACCTGCGAGGTCGAGATTGACGGTGAGCGGCGCACGCTGACCGAAGCCGAGACCCTGGCCCAGCTGTACAGCCCCGACCGCGCCACCCGCCGCAGCGCCGCCGCCGGCCTCACCGTGGCGCTGGCGGCCCAGCAGCATCCGCTGACCTACGTCTTCAACGTCCGCCTGCAAGATCACGCCATCGACGACCGGCTGCGGCACTACCCGACGCCGATCGCCGCCCGGAATCTGGCCAACGAGATCGAGCCGGCCGCCGTCGAGGCGCTGGTGGCCGCCTGCGAGGCCGGATTCGGCATTGTGCAGCGGTACTACCGCCTCAAGCGGCGTCTCCTTGGGCTCGACGAACTGTTGGACTACGACCGCTATGCGCCCCTCAAGGCCGACGACACCGTGTACTCATGGGTCCGCTGCCGCGAGATCGTGGTCGAGAGCTACGCCGCGTTCTCGGAGACACTCGGCGGCATCGCGTCACGGGCGTTCGAGGAGCGCTGGATCGACGCGGAGCTGCGCCTGGGCAAGCGGGGCGGCGCCTTCAGCGCCGGCTCGACGACTCAGACGCACCCCTACGTGCTCTGCAACTACACCGACCGCATCCGCGACGTCATGACTGTTGCCCACGAGCTGGGCCATGCAGCGCACCAGTTCCTGTCGCGTGGGGTCGGCTATCTGCAATCGCACACGCCCTTGACGACGGCCGAGACGGCCTCTGTGTTTGGCGAGATGTTGGTCTTTCGCCGTCTGCTGGAGGCCCAGCCGTCCGACGCGGCGCGCCTATCGCTGCTGGCGAGCAAGATCGAAGACAGCTTCGCCACGGTGTTTCGGCAGATCGTCATGCACCGATTCGAGGAGTCGGCGCACGCAGCCCGACGCGCCGAAGGCGAACTGCCGGCCCAGCGCCTGAGCGAGCTGTGGATCGAGGCCAACGCGCCGATGCACGGCGACGCCGTGACCCTGACGGACGACTACCGCACCTGGTGGAGCTATATCCCGCACTTCGTGCACTCGCCGTTTTACGTCTACGCCTACGCGTTTGGCGAGCTGCTGGTCCTGGCGCTGCTCCAGGTGTACGACGCGCAGGGCGCCGCCTTTGCACCGGCCTACGCCGAGATGCTCAGCCGTGGCGGCTCCGTCTCGCCCGATGAGCTGGTCCGCCCAATGGGCATTGATCTGAACGACCCAGGCTTCTGGTCGGGCGGTGTGGCAATCTTGGGCGACATGGTGTCGCAGGCCGAGGCGCTGGCCTCCGGGGGCGCATGACCGTCCGATCCCAGGTGCTCCAGGCCACGGCGTCGCCCGTGGTCACGGCGCCAGATGCCGCGGCTGTGATCGCGGACGGGCTGGCCGGACTCCCGCTTGATGCCTCCCGCGTGCTCGTTCTCGCGCCCGACGACACCCGCAAGCTTCCGGTGAGCCAGACCTTTCGAGCCGTCTGGCAGGCACTGCGCGGGCGCGTTGCTTCCGTGGACGTCATGATTGCTCAGGGCACCCACGCGTCGATGCCTACGGCAGCCAAGTCACAGTGGGTGTTCGGATCCGACGCCTACCCCGAGGTCACCATCTACGACCACGAGTGGGCACGGGCCGACGCCTTGGTCGAAATCGGTTCCGTACCGCTGGCCGAACAGCAGGCGCGTTTCGGCGAATACGGGGACCTTGCGCCGGGGCTGGGCTTCAGCCGCGACATGCCCGTGCGGATCAATCGCCGCCTGCTCGACTATGACCGAGTCGTCCTCATCACGCGCGTCCAGCCGCACGAGGGCGCGGGATTTGCGGGTGGGGCCAAGCAGATTTTTCCCGGAGTCTCGGGGCCCGAGATGATCAACCTCCTTCACACCATTGGCAGCTTGCGCGGCGCGCGGGCCATTCAAGGCGTACTTGACAACCCCGTGCGCGACCTGATCGACGATATGGCCCGACATGTTCCGGTTCCCATCACCAGCATCGCCCTGGTGGTCGACGATGCGTCAGGAGCCACGCGGGGCGTGTTCGTGCAGCCCGACGGGTGGCGCGAGGTCACCCGCGCGGCGGCGGCGTTGAGCGCCGAGGTCAACGTCCGATACACCACCCGCCAAGTCTCGCGCGCGGTGGCGGCCACGCCGCGCATGCCCGATGGCACGTGGCTGTACCCGGAGCTCTGGACCGGCGCCAAGGGCGTGTTCCGGGGCGACGACACAGTGGCCGACGGCGGCGAGCTTGTCCTGTACGCCCCGGCCGTGCGGGAGATATCCGCCAACCACGGCCGCGCCATAAGCCAAGTCGGTCTCCACGGATGGCCCTATCTCCTCGCCCATCCCGAGGCCTGGCAGCCCCACGGTGTCAGTCCCTTGGCGCTTACGCTCGGTGTCTTGATCAAGGGCGATGCGCCCTTGGTGAACGGACGCGAAACACCGCGCATCGATGTCCGCCTGGCAACCGCGATTCCGCCGGATGAGTGCCGCGCCCTCAACGTGGGCTATGAGAACCCGGACGCCGTTGCGCGCGAGATCGAAGAGTCTCCACCCGATACGATCCACGATGATCGCCTGGTCATGCACAACGCCGGCAGCATCCTGTGGCGCTATCGGTCGCCCAACGGCCAGTCAGAGTCGTAACGCCGGGCACCGTGGCTGGGGCGAGAGATCGACGCTCACGATCCATCGCTGCGTGCCGATGGGCGCCAGGAGCCTCGCCCGCCGCTACGGTGGCCGTTGCGTATCATCCGACGGATCACGGCTGGGTTCAGAGCCCGGGGCAAGCACCATGGTTGAGATGCCTCCAGCGCTAATTTGGACGCCCCGGCCGGACCAGGAGTCGTGATGGCGGCCGACGTGTCCCTCAAGCCAGCCGAGCAAGGCGATACGCCAGCCGGAGAGCTTCCCGACCTCTCGGTCGTCATTCCGACCTACCGGCAGTCCGGCGTGATCGGTCACCAGGTCTCTGAGGTTCTCCGGGCGCTTGACGGCCTTGGCTGCGACTACGAGGTGCTGGTCGTCGTCGACGGTGATGAGGACGGCACATCGGACGCGCTCGCGAGAATCGAGCACGAGCGACTGCGCGTCGCCGTGCATGAGCGGAACTCGGGCAAGGGCGAGGCTGTTCGCCGGGGGCTGCTGGCGGTTGCCGGGCGCTCGCGGGCCTTTCTCGATGGCGGCGGGGACATTCCTCCGCAGTGCCTCGTGGACGCCTATCGACTCCACGTCACGTCGCGGGCGGACATCGTGGTCGGGTCGAAGCTGCATGCACAGTCGGTGGTCGAGTATCCGCTGGCGCGTCGCATCTATAGCTGGGGATATCGGCAACTCACGCGCCTGCTCTTCGGCCTGGCCGTGCGCGACACGCAAGTCGGGCTGAAGATCTACGCCGCGCCGGTCGTCGAGCAGGTTTTTCCCCACGTGCGTACGCCCGGCTTTGCCTTTGACATCGAGGCCCTGGCGCTGGCGATTCGGCTCGGCTTTCGCACCATCGTCGAGGCGCCGGTGATCGTGCGTGACCGATATCCGAGCACCATTCGACCGACCACCGTCGCCACAATGTTCATGGAGACCCTGATGGTCGCCGGGCGCTTGCGCCGGTTCGCTCCCGAGCCGAGGACTTCCGAGCAACCGTAGGCGGTACTTCCAAGCTCGGCTTCAACCCCGGGCCACATACCTCCCCCCAGTTGTGTCGGCCTGCGGCCGCTGGCGTTACTCCTACGGGCGCGAACGCACCAGGCCGCCGATGAAGTGCCAGCCATAGCAAAGGTGGCTGGCGACGATCGTGGGGATAACGGCCACACTAATTCCCACGCTTTCTGCACCCCGCATCGCCATCACCGCGCTGCCCGCCACCACCACGCCGTAGAGCGCCAGGCTGCCAAGGAATACCCAACGAATCGGCTCAACCCAAACCGAGGCCAGCGCGCCGACCACGAGCCACAGCAGCCACAGGCTGGGGATGAAATATTGGAGTCGGCGAGAGGTTTCCGGAAACACACGGGCGAAGTAGCCGCGGTGCCGCCCGTAGTGCGCGATCTGCCGCAAATGGCCGCGCATGACGGGCCGGCGATGGTGATAAACCAGCGCGCCGGGCTCGTAGAGAATGACGCCGCCGCGGCGAACGATCTCCAGACACAGCTTGGTGTCCTCCCCCGGATAGAAGGCGCTGTCGAACCCGCCAACGGCCTCAAACGCCGAGCGGCGCACCATCAGGTTCATCGACGGATAGTCGTCCACGGCCCGGCCCCGGCCCGGCACATAGCGGAAGCGCGCCGGACCGGACACGATCCATGACGCGTACGTCCACCCGGAGACCTGCTCGCGGAATGGATCGTTGGGAGGGGTGACGCCCGGGCCGCCGACTGCCGCCACCGTCGAGTTCTCCATGTGGGGCACCGCCGCTTCAAGCCAGCCGGGTGCGGGATACGCGTCATCGTCAAGGAACGCCAGCCACGCCCCGCTCGCAGCTGCCGCGCCCATATCGCGCTTTTCCGCCGGTCCGATCGGTCCACTGACCAGGCAGCGCGCCGTGCCCAGGCCGCCCGGCGGTTCCTCGTCCAAAACGACAATCGTCTCCCGCGGCGGACGTTGAAGGGTCGCTATCGCCGCCAGCGCCTCGTCGAGAAAGGCGGTCTTGCACGCCGCGACGATGATGATCGACACGTCCACGAACGCTGGGCCTGCCGGCGCCCGGAGTCCGGGACGCTCCGCAGCCGGCGCTCGGGGCGGTGGTTCAGAGTCACCCATGGTGTTCTAGAATCATAAAGCCGACGTGTTGCGCGGCGGAACAGGTCTGACGCAAGTCGTCTGATGCCGCGACTTCATCACCCTTGGAACGATAAACCCGCGTGAGAGTTGCCATCAGCTTTCCGCCGTTTGACAGCGCCAAGGGCATCCCGCTCCTCAGTCAAAACCGGCAATATCAGGTTTTTTCGACGGGCCGCAGCGAGGGTCGCGGGATCGTGAGCGCGCTGAACCGGTTCGTCGGCGACAACGCTACCGTCATCTTCCCGGTGCTGCCGGCGCTTGCGGCCACATTGCTGCAGCGTCACGGCCACGAGGCAGTCTGGCTGGATGGAATCGCCGAAGGCTGGGACTGGGAGACCTACTGCCGGGAGGTCGAGCTGGCCCAGCCCGACCTGATGATGATCGAGACCAAGACGCCCAGCGCGCCGCCGCTCTACCAAGCGATCAGCGATCTCAAGTCGCGATTTCCCACGATGACCATCGCGCTGGTCGGCGACCACGTCACCGCGTTTCCCGAAGAGCCCTTTCTCTTCTGTCCCGTCGACTACGTCATCCGGGGCGGCCAGTTTGACTTCGCCCTGCTGAATCTGGCGGACTTCCTGGAGGGGCGCGACGACCTTGGGGGCGGCGTGTTCTGGCGCCACGACGAGACCGAAATCGTCAATTCCGGGGAAGATCCGGACCCGCCCGTCCGCGAAGCCGTCCGTCCCCACATCGACCGCCAGCTGGCGAAGTGGGAACTCTACGCCTATCGCAACGGCAACTTTCTGAAGAAAGGCACCTATGGCTGGGCCACCGGGGCGAGCAGCGCCGATTGCTGGTGGCGGCGGCGGGTGCCCGGCGGGCCCCGGCACGGCGGTGGCGGTTGCACCTTCTGCTCCTGGACCAGCATGCTCCCGACCTGGTCTGTAAGGCCGGTTGACGATTATCTGGACGAGCTTGAGCAGCTCGTCGATCTGGGCGTCGAAGAGGTGTTCGACGACACGGGCACGTTTCCCGCCGGACGCTGGCTCACCGACTTTTGCACCGGGTACCGCGAGCGCGGACTGGACAAGGTCTTGATGATGGGCTGCAACATGCGGGCCGACGCCCTGTCGCAGGCCGAATACGAGATGCTGGGGGACAGCAATTTCCGCTTCATCCTCTACGGCATCGAGTCGGCCAATCAGCGCACCCTCGATCTTCTCAACAAGGGCACGACGGTTCGCCAGCAGTGGGAATCCGTCAAATGGGCCAGCGAGGCCGGCCTGGAACCACATGTGACGTGCATGGTTGGCTACCCGTGGGAGACCTTCGACGAGGCCAAGCGGACCATCGACTTCACGCGCGAGACCTTCGACCGCGGCTGGATCAACACCCTGCAGGGCACCATTGTCATCCCCTACCCAGGCACCCAGCTCTACGCGCAGGCGCGTGAGCACGATTGGCTTCGGTTCGACGGCCCGGAGCATTGGGAGCGCTATGACATGCGGGAACCCGTGCTGCGCTCGCCGATCCCGACGCCAGAGATCATGGGCTTGGTGCAGTCGCTCTACACCAGCTTTCTGACGCCACGGTATGTCACGCGCAAGCTGCTGCACGCGGCGAAGAGCCGCGACCACTTCCGCTACTACGTGGTCCGCGGGTCGCGCTACATCGTGGGTCACATGCTCGACTTCCGGAAGGGCCAATTGGACGCGGATGAGACCGGCGCCGCTCCGGCCGACACCGGCGTGGCCGAGCTACCCGCCAGGCTCTTCACCGCGGGCGGGTCAACGGCGCCTGTTGATGCGAGCTTGCTAGAGCCTGCCGCATCCGAGGCCGCGCCGGCGATCGCGGCCGGCTAGAGGCGTTAGCGCCAGATCGAACGAGTCGCCGCGGCTGTGAGCGGTGGGCTCGACGCTCGTATAGACCCAGAGGCTGAGCGGATGCCGACGAGTATAAGAATTAGATAACAACTATGTTAACCGAGAATTAAGAGCGTGATATTGGATAGTGTCTGTGCCAAACAAAGCACTATGAAGCGTTCCGGTTGGTGCAATTTTGGGTTCTTGAGACGGCAGAATGATTCCGGGCATTGCAACGCCGCTTCTGGCAATAGAGCGGCGTCGGTGGTAGCATCCCGCGCTCGCTGCCGTGGTGCAGACCCCCTTGCGCATCCTCCTCATCATGAACGGTTTGGTTCGCGAGCAAATCGATGGCGGGTGCGTCAGGCTCATCGAGATTGCAAAGCAATGGCAGCGGGCAGGCCATGACATCCACCTGATGGGGAGCGAGCAAGCCGGACTTTCCTGTGAGCACTGGGGGCTCACACCGGCGAGACATATCACTCGGTGGCGGGTCGGCGAAGGCCGATGGTGGATAGTGCTGCACTCGATAGCTGTTTGCTTGCTCTTTCCTCTTTCGCTTTGGCGACTCCACCCAGATCTGATCGTAACTGCCCACGATCAGCCCTACGATGTCTTGCCGGGGGTGCTGCTCAAGCTGCAACGCTGGAGGCGTGTGCGCTTGGCTGTCGTCGTACACCTCATCCCGCTTTGGAGGTTTTGGCGCCGGAAGGGACCGCGCTGGTACAACGCGCTCGCCTTTCTCATCGCGCAGCGGTTGGCCCTGCTCCTGGCGGCGCTGTTCGCGGACCGCACGCTCGGCGTTTCCCGCGCCACCGCCCGCCAGCTTCGAAGCAACGGATTCCCGATGCGGCGCGTCACCGCGGTTGCCTGCGGCGTAGATCTGGCCGCCATCGGTGCCGTTACACACCGCCCGGACGTGCCCCGATATGACACCGTGTCGGTTGGGCGCGTCGCCGCATCCAAGGGCGTGTTTGAACTCATTGATGCGTGGGAGCTGGTCGTCGCTCAAAAGCCGGACGCAAGGCTCGCGGTCGTCGGCGACGGCCCCGACCGTCAAGCAGTGTGGGAACGCGCGCGGCGCCGCGGCCTCGCGGGAAACGTCGATCTGCTGGGCGCGATTAGTACTGCTGATAAGTTCCAGTGCATCCGCGCCTGCCGTCTATTCGCGCTCCCTTCGCATGAGGAAAACTGGTCAATCGCGATTGGCGAAGCCATGGCGTTCGGCGTCCCGGTGGTTGCGTATGACCTGCCGGAGCTCCTTGAGGTTTGGGGCGACGCCTATCGAGCCGTTCCCGAGGGCGATATCCCGGCGCTTGCCAACGACATTCTGTCCCTGCTGGAGGACGAGCCCGTCCGTCGCGAGCTTACCGAGCGCGGCTTGGCCCGCGTGAGTTCCCTTGACTGGTCGGCGATTGCCGCGCGCGAGCTTGAGTGGCTCACGGGAGACCTCGCTGATAAAGATCCGCTCGGCGTGGACCCGTGGCTGGTGGCGTCGCGGGAGTCACGCGGGTCTTCCGACCGACCGCATTCCGGGCCTCCGAACGTCACGGCCAAGTAGGTGTCCGGGCCCGACGATAATCGCTCCGGGTTCGCACGCATGACAGAACACTGAGCGAACTAACGCCTGAGGTGCGTCAGGCCGCGGGGGCGCCCACCGGTTCCGACCCTGGCGGCGCAAAGGGCGGGGCGAACCCTCCGCGCGCTTCAGCCGATCCCGGTTCCTCGGGGCCGCGCGTCGTCGCCCGCGACACGATAGTGCTTGGTGCCCTCAGCCTCCTCGCCGGCATGATGTCCTTCGGGTTCCAGTCGGCCATGGGTCGGATGCTGGGCGAGGGTGATTTCGCGGATCTATACGCGGTCCTCGCGCTGTTCGCCGTGCTCTCGGTGCCATCGCAGCTCTTGCTGCCGATTGGCACGCGCGTCACAAGCCTCGCTGTCGTTGCCCGGGGGCGCTCGGCCGCCCTCGGGGTCTTGCGGCGGGCGCTCGTTCGGGGCGGGCTTGTTGGATTGGTCGCGTGGATCGTGGTCGCCGCGACGAGCGGCGCCATCGAGTTCCTGATTGGGACCGACAACCGCGCCGCGATCATCTGGCTGGGCTGTGCGGTTGCCATCGCCTTTGTGGTGCCCTTCACCAAGGCGCTGCTGACCGGGCTGCGGGCGTTTCTGTTGCTCGGGGCCTCTAGTCTCGTGGACGGCGCGCTGCGTGCGGGCATTGGCATCGGGTTGGTTGCGCTCGGGTTTGGCGTGGCGGGCGGCATCGCCGCATCCGCGCTGTCCGGTCTGTTCGGCGTGCTGGTCGTGGTGATCGCCGCGCCCTACATCGCCCGGGCGACCACGGAGGCGCCGGCCGAGACCCCGCCGGACGCGAGCGGGATGTCGGCTCACGTGCGGGTTGGGTTGCTGAGTCTGTCGCTGGCGGTCCTGATGAATGTGGACGTCTTGGTCGTGCGGCACTTCTTCGACGACGCCAGTGCGTCGTTGTACGCCGCCTCCGCGCTCGTTGGCCGCATCGTCCTCTTTGCATCGGCGCCCGCTGCCCAAGTTGTGCTCCCGCACATCATTCGGCACGTAGCCGCCGGTGAGCCGCTGACGCGCACCTTTGCGGTCACCGCCGTGTTCACGGTCCTCATCAGTGGCGGCGCGGCCCTTGTGATCGTGGCCGCGCCCGAGCTCGTGTTTCAGATCATCTTCGCGGACCGCTACGTCCCCGATCCTCCATTGCTTTGGGGCTACACCCTCGTTGGGTCACTCCTCGCGCTCTTGACCCTTCTGACGTACTTCCACATCGGGGCCGGTACGCTTCGCGTATGGGTTGTGCTTGTTCCGCTCAGCATCGCGTGCGCCGTTACGTTGTGGCTTCGGCACGAAAGCCTGACCGCAGTGGCGTGGACGTTGGATGCTTTCCTGGGCGCGGGGGTGCTCGCCATGCTCGGCTGGGCCGGCTGGGTTCTCCGGCGAGACCGCGCGGTTGCGGCGCAGTAGCAGGCGAGCCTGGGAACCAGGCACGCGCGTCCAGACCGATGATGCACCACGGATACCTGTGGGTGGTTTACGGCCGCCGGCGGCTTGCCACGTGACGGCCGCGCAGTGAGCGCGGCTCCCGCATGAGCGCACAGGCATCGCCGGCCGTGGTGCGCCACCGGCTTTCGCCCCTGATGGGAACGCTGCAACGTGTCGTCGCCAGCACCAAGCGGCTGATCGCGCGTCACCCGGACGCGGCTGCCTATGCGGCCATCTTGCTGTTGGTGGTGATCTGGCACCGGGGCCTGATCTTCGACCCCGGCTACCTGGGGCTGCGCGACGACTGGACCACCCCGCCGGCGGCCTGGCAGAACACCGAATTCGCCATCGATCGGCTCTCGGCGTGGCAGACCAACTACTTCGGGTCGTCCGAGGAAGAGCGGTCGATGAGCCAGTATCTCCAGCTCACCCTGGGAGCCCTGACGCTCATCCCCGGCGTGGATGGCTGGCTGACGTCACGGGTCTCAATCGCATTCCTCGCGATGGCCGGCGTCTTCATGTACCAGGCTGGCAAACGCTTCGCGTTTGGCAGGCCCGCCGCTTTCACGGCCGCGGTCGTGTACATGACCACACCGTTCTTCTTGGACGCCTTCGTCACCGGCTATACCGCCATGCTCATCAGCGTGGCGCTGCTGCCCAAGGCGGTGCAAGTTGCGCACGAGACCTTCGACCGGGCGCCGGGCGTTCGTGGCTTCGTGCGCGGCAGCCTGTGGATCGGGCTGGCCGCCAGCTCAGTTCACATGACCTTCATCACGACCGCCGTGGTTGGCGCCTATGCGCTCTTTCGGGCCTTCACCGCTTCGGGCACGCATGGCCAGCGCCTGCGGCGACTCGGACTCGTTGCGGCCATGGGGCTCAGCGTCATCCTGTTGCACCCGGCCATCGCCTTCATTTCCTGGCAACTCATCGTGGTGCCCTCGGCAAACCAAGTCATGTCGGCCTGGAGCCTTGAGGCCGCCGCTCAATGGATCAAGGGGGCGGCTCCGACCCTGGCTGAGGCGCTCACCCTAACCGGCACTCCCTACAACTACTCCCAGAATCCGGAAGGGCCGCTCGCCGCCGGCAGTGGCATCCGGCTCGTCGCCCGCGGCCTGATGACCGGCCTCGCACTGGTGGCGCCGGTCCTGCTGCGCGGGCAAGCCCGACAGCGCGCCCTGCTGGGCGTGCTGGGGTTTCTGGCCCTGGTGTTGATTGGGAAGGGCTTCAACGAGCCGTTCTCCTTCATCCAAGATGCGATCGACGGCACGGTGGTGGGCGCGATCTTCAGAAACATCCGCTATCTCACCGTTGGGGCGGGACTGCTGCTGGCCTTCCTGGTGGGGCAAAGCGTCGCCCACCTTGTGGCCCGGCCGCCCGGCGCGTGGCGAAATGCGGGCGGCGTGCTCGTGGGCGTGGTGGTTGCCGCAAGCACACTTCCCTTCTGGAACGGGAACCTCGCGGGCCATCTGCCGCCCTACAGGATCGATGACGACACAGTCGCCGTGATCGACAACCTGCGCGCGCTGCCTCACAACGACCGCATGGTCCATCTGCCGATGTTCTGGCCGAGCAGCTATCAAAGCAGCACCGGCCGATTTTCAACCCAGGGGAATCCCCCCACCGTCGTGCAGCCGCCCAAGCGATCTATCTGGGGCTCGGCGGCCTCCACCCTCAACGGCCCGTGGACTGCCACGCTCAACCAGGGGCTCTACGGTCCGAACCGGTATCCCGTCGACCGCCTCTTGGCCTTCGGCCGCTTTCGCAATGTCATGCTCGATCCGCATTGGGAGAGCACGCATGCCGGATTCATCGTGCCGACCGGCGAGCCGTGGCTGGAATGGCAGGAGCGACGGCCGCGCCCGCGGCTAGCGCTGGCGGCGCAGCCGGGTCTCGACCGCCTGGATGAGCTGTCCGTGGGCGAGGTCGAGCTCTACGAGGTGGCCACGCCGCCGGCATCACGACTGGGAGTTCCCGAGCGCATCATCGTCGGCTCCCCGTCCCTCCGCCCGCTCGTCACCGCCTGGCATATGTTCGATGACGCGGGAGCGGTCTCCATCGCCAGTGGCGAACTCGGTGTGCGCGGGATCGACGGCGCACCTGGCGGCGCTGTCCGAGCCGCTACGGAGATCTGGTTGGGCGCGGACCCGCTGGACCTGACGGCGAACTATCTGCCCGACGCGGCGATGGTGAGCCCGGCGGATAACTTCTGGCCGCAGATCCCGGACGCGACGCGGGAGTGGGTCGCCCCGTACAAGAACGCCTGGTGGTACGCCGATCCCGAGATCGCGGATATGACGCGCGGTCTGCTTACGCGAGCCGACGGCGCGGCCTTCAGCGTCACGGTCGACACGGCCGGAGCGACGAGCGAGCTTTGGATTCGCCATTTCGTCGAGCCCCGAGGGCGGCGCGCTTGAGATCGTTGTGGACGGGCGATCCGTCGCGCGCATTACCACCCGCGAAGCCGCCGGCTATGGCTATCGGTGGACGAGGGTCGAGGCGCCGACCGACCGCGCGGGCAGGCATGCGGTCCAGGTGCGAACCGATGGTCCCGGACTCAACGCCGTTTCCCAGTTGGGATTGCTGTCGGCCGCGGAGATTGAGGCAGCTGAGCGTGAGGCGGAGCAGGCGTTCGCCCAGCTTCCCGTCTATGCGGTACTGCCAGACCTCGGCACCACCGACGGCGACCGAACCTTCCGGCTGGCGCGATCTGGCGCGTACACCGTGCGGCTCGCCGCCATGCCGGGCCTGCAGCCGACGATCAGCATTGACGGGTCGCTGGTGCCGCTGGAACGCACAAGCACCGAATTGGGCTACGACATCCTGGAAGGAACCGCGGAACTCAAGGCTGGACCGCACCGCCTGACGCTGCGGGCGCCGCCGCCGCCCGAGCCGGTCATCAGCGTGAGCCACCGACTTCCGGAGGCCACGGCGTTTCAGCCCTGCGACACCGCGATATGCGCCGGGGCGGTCCGCGTTGAAGTCACCGTGCCGTCCGACGGGCGAACCGTCTCCTTTAGCGGTCGCGTCACCACAGGCGTCGACGGCGTCAACGTGATCGGCGCCCAGGCGTACCCCTACGTCGCGTACGCCATCCACCGCGAGCTGGCGAATGAGCGGAACAAGCTCGTGCAGGTCGAGGTGCCGCTGGATGCCGGATCGCCCATTGCCACGCTTGACGTGCAACACCTGCGCGAAGGACTGTCGGGCCTGGAGTTCGAGTTACTCGACGTAACGGTCTCCCCGCTGCCTCATGGTCTGTCAATCGTCCTTGCGCATGCGCCGCAGCCGCAGCCGCACGACGGGGGCGGGCTTGCCCTTACGGGCGAGGGGCTGGGATGGGCAGCCGCCGAGTACCAAGGCGAGCCGCGTGAACAACTCGTCCGGCTCGACGAGCGGTTCGATCCGCGCTGGGTGCTCCACGTGAACGACGATGAGGTAAGCCCTGAGCACCACGTCGTCCTGGACGGGCACTTCAATGGATGGTTTGTGAACCTGGCACCCGGGGACGCGGTGACGGCGACGTTCACGCCGAACTACGGCTATTTCTGGATTCTGATGGTGAATCTCGGATTTCTCGTCGGCATGCTTGCTTTTGGCTGGGCGCCGATCCCGCGCAGGTGGTGGCGGCGGTGACAGTGAAACGCCGCCGGCCCGTCGTTCCGGCGGTTTGGATCGTCGCCGTGGTCCTCAGTGTTGCCGCCGCGCTTGGCTGGCCCGCGGGACCACTGGTCGTCGGCGGCGTGGAGGGCGAGCCCTTCGAAATTGGGCCGTTGCTCCCGGGGTGGAGCCTGCGGCAGGCGCTCAGCCCCGAGCGCGGGCCGGAGCTGTTTGTGGGATTTCAGGCGCGCCCGACCGCATCCGTCGAGGCACTGCCAACGCTTGAGGTGCGGCTCGAGCGTGGCGACACCGTGGAGTGGGCTGATCGGCTGCGCCTCACCAGATCGGGCATGACGGAATATGTGGCCACGTTCCCCGTGCCGACCGAAAGCAACGGCTACACCCTGGCAGTGCGCGTGCTCGCGGCGCCCGGCGGCGGAGTAGTGCTGCGCGGCGTCGACATCGGTGATCCAAACGCGAGAACGCAACTCACGATCATGGGTCAGCCGTTGCGCGGCTTCCTGGGCCTTGGCCACCGGATGTTTCAACGCCTGCCGCCGGCACTCCATCTGGAGGCCATGGCGGCGGCCCTCGAAGAATGGGCGATTGCCGTCGCTGCCGGCGTCGCTGTCCTCGCGGGGCTGGTTGGCGCAGCCGCGACCGTGCTGGTGGCGCGCGTTTACGGTCGCCCTACAGCCGTAGTCGTAGCTCTGGCGGGCATCACGGCGCTCGCCGTCTGGCTGTTTGTGGCCGCGGCGCACCTCAGCGTGCCGTTGATCGCGGATGTTCACATCGGCGTGCTGAGCGGTCTGACGCCCTCTGGTATCGCCGCGTTGCTCGCGTTTCCGATCGTGGTGATCGCTGGGTTCACGGTCATCGTCGTCACGGCGCCTCAGGCAGCCGTCGCCAGTGCCGGCAGTGTCGTTCGGGGCTTGTGGCTCGCAACCATCACCGCGGCCCGACACTGGTATCTCGCGCCCATCCCTCTCGGGGGCGCGGCGGCCGCGGCCTTGGCGCAGGAGGCCTATGAGGTGGCGACGGCCTTGGCCTTCCTGACCGGAGCCTGGGCCCTGCTCGCCACGGCGATACGGGCGACCGTCCCCCGGTTACGCGGCGGTCGGCTTGCTGATGAGGTAGTCCTCGAGCGTCAGGAAGGCGAGGTCGCTGTCGAGCAGGGTGCGCAGCGCCTCGTCCGGTGAGTTGACGATGGGGTCGCCGTGCAGGTTCAGGCTGGTGTTGAGCACGGCGCCGATGCCGGTGCGATCGCGAAAGCGCTCGATCACGCGGTAGTAGTCCGGATTTGCGTGGCGCTCCAGAATCTGCGCGCGGCAGGTGCGGTCATAGGGATGGGTCCCTGCGGCGATCTCGTGCCAGCGCTCCGGCACGGTGTCGAAGGCGAGCATCATGTGGGGCGAGTTGGCGGCCGGGGGCGTCTGCAGATAGGTCGAGGCCGACTCAGCCAAGATCGTCGCGGCAAAGGGCATCCAGAAGTCGCGGCTCTTGATGCGCTTGTTGATCTCGCGCACGACGTCGTGACGGGAGGGATCGGCGAGGATCGAGCGGTTGCCGAGGGCGCGGGCGCCCCACTCCATGCGCCCGCGAAAGCGCGCCACGACGTGGCCCTCGGCCAGCAAGGCGGCCGTCCGGTCGGCGATATCCGTGGGACGCTCGACGCGGAGTCCATGCTCGGTGCGAGCTCGATCGACCGTCTGCTCGATGTCGGCGTCGCTCCAGCCCGGACCGAGATAAAGGTGCTTGGTCCGCTGAAATTCGGGCTGAAGTCCAGCGACCGCACAGGCATCCAGATAGCCAAGGTATGCGGCGCCGACTGCGGTTGACTCGTCGCCGCAGCCGGGAATCGGCGTGAGCGACCTTCCCCACGGTTCCTGGGCAATTCGCATGTTCGCCTTGACGTTCATGAACACCCCGCCGCCAAGTCCGATGTCCACGCCCTCGCGGTCGAGGCCAAGGTGATGCACCCAGGCTGACATCCACTCCAGAATTGTCTCCTCGCAGAGCCGTTGCACCGCCCCGCACTGTGCGTCAAATCTGAAGTCCCGAACGAAGTCACCGATGAACCACGGCGCGACACGCGTGCCGCGGGAAGCCACGATGGACGGGGAACCAGACGAGGCCTGCTCAACCCAGAGCAGGGACCGCAAGCGCTCGTAGAGGGCGTCACGCGCGCCGGCGTGGGCGTACGGCGCCATGCCCATGACCTTGAATTCGTCCTCGTGCGGCCTCATGCGCAGGTGGCTGGTTACGGCGGCGTAGACGTGACCGAGCGAGTCATCGCGCGACACCGCGCCAATCCGTTCGGGCGCTTGACCGTGGCGGTACCACGAGACACTCCCACTCAAGCCGTCACCCTCGCCATCCAGGGTAAAAACCAACGTCGGTCTTGAACCGACCAGTGGCGCAAGGGCCATGACGTGCGCCGTGTGATGGTCGTAGAACTTCATCCGCCGCAGTTCGGCGCCCGTCGCCTCGACCATGGCCGCGGAGCGCGCGCGTTGCACCATCCGCCGCCCGAACCAGCGGGCAGCTAGGTCGGACGGCAGCGTGAAAGCCCGGCTCGCCGGCCAGCGCCGCTCAATCAACGCGAGCATGTTCAGGCCGGCGTCATAGATGTTGAAGAATCGCTGTGTCGACTGTGACGTCGGGGCGCCGTGCATGGTCGGGACGAGTCCCCCAACTGAACTGGCCGCAATCTGGTCGACGTCGTCAATCGTCAGGCCTTCTGTCGCCAGCACCGCCTGGATCGCGTGCCGGGGGATGCCCAGTTGATTCTTCTGGCGCGTCAGCCGCTCCTCGGCGCAGGCGGCGCGGAGCTCGCCGTCCACGACAAGCGCAGCTGCCGCAACTGCCGCGTCATTGATTCCGAGTGTGACGATCGGCTTGCTGCTCATCGGCGGAATCGTCCGGAGCCTATGTCGCCGTCGGCTTGCTGATGACGTAATCCTCGAGCGTCAGGAAGGCGAGGTCGCTGTCGAGCAGGGTGCGCAGCGCCTCGTCCGGTGAGTTCACAATCGGATCGCCGTGCAAGTTCAGGCTGGTGTTGAGCACGGCGCCGATGCCGGTGCGATCGCGAAAGCGCTCGATCACGCGGTAGTAGTCCGGATTTGCGTGGCGCTCCAGAATCTGCGCGCGGCAGGTGCGGTCATAGGGATGGGTCCCTGCGGCGATCTCGTGCCAGAGGTCCGGCACGGTGTCAAAGGCGAGCATCATGTGGGGGGAGGTTGGGACCGGCGGCGACTGCAGATAGGTTGATGCTGCCTCGTCGAGAATCGTGGCGGCGAAGGGCATCCAGAAGTCGCGGCTCTTGATGCGCTTGTTGATCTCGCGCACGCTGTCGTGCCGAGAGGGATCGGCGAGGATGGAGCGGTTTCCGAGGGCACGGGCGCCCCACTCCATGCGCCCGCGAAAGCGCGCGACGACGTGGCCGTCGGCCAGCAAGGCGGCGGTGCGGTCGGCGATGTCCGAGGGACGTTCCGCATGCAGCCCGTGCTCGCTGACAGCTCGATCGACAGTCTGCCTGATATCGGCGTCGCTCCAGCCCGGACCCAGATAGAGGTGGTTGGCCTGCTGAAACTGCGGTTCGCGCCCGGCCGCCGCACAAGCATGCAGGTAGCCGAGAAATGCTGCTCCCACGGCGCATGACTCGTCGCCGCAACTGGGAATCGGCGTTACCGTCCTGGCCCAGGGTTGCTGCGCGATCCGCATGTTCGCCTTGACGTTCATGAAGACTCCGCCGCCGAGCCCAACGTCGACGCCGTTGCGGTCGAGACCCAGATGCTGCACCCAGGCCGACATCCACTCCAGAATGGTTTCCTCACAGAGGCGCTGTACGGCCCCGCACTGCGCGTCGAACCTGAACTCCCGTAGGTAGTCGCCGATAAAGCGATGCACCAGACGCGTGCCCCGCGAGGCCGCCATGGACGGCGCACCGGACCGGTCCCTTGCCACCCGGAGCAGCGATCGCAGGCGCTGGTAGCACGCGTCGCGGGCGCCGGCGTGCGCGTAGGGCGCCATGCCCATGACCTTGAATTCATCCTGGTGTGGCGTCATTCGCAGGTGTCCGGTCACTCCGGCGTAGACGTGACCGAGCGAGGCATTGCGTGAAACGGCGCCGAGCCGCTCGGGCGGCTGGCCGTTGCGGTACCACGCGACCGCTCCGCTCAGGCCATCGCCCTCGCCATCCAGGGTGAAGGCCAACGTCGGCTCGGGACCGATCAGCGGAGCCAAGGCCATGGCATGCGCGGTGTGATGGTCGTAGAACACCATCCGCTCGGGATCGGCGCCGGTTGCGGCGACAACGGCGGCGGCGCGTGCGCGCCGGAGGACCGACCGGCCAAGCCGGCGGGCCGCATCGGACGGCAGGGTGAGGGCTCGGCTTGCGGGCCAGTGCCGCTCAATCGACGCCAGCAGGCTCCATCCAGCTCCGTAGACGTCATATAACCGCCGTGTCGTCTGGGACGCCGGCACATCGTCGACGGTCGGCATGATGCCGTCCTGGGTGCTGATTGCGATCTGATCGACGTCATTGATCGTGAGATCCTCCGTCGCCAGTACCGTCTCGACCGCGTGCAGCGGAATGCCTGCTTGATTTTTCTTGCGCGTCAGGCGCTCCTCGGCGCAGGCCGCGCGAAGTTCGCCATCCACGACGATTGCGGCCGCGGCCACCATCCCGTCATGAATGCCGAGCGTGACGATTGGCTTGCTGGTCATCCGCGGCGCTGCAGAGCCGGGCTGGTCGCGCATCCAGTGCTCACGCGTGCGGCAGCCCCTCCCGGGATGCAGGGCGCGCCGTGCAACCGCGACTTCGGGTGTCCTGGCACTGCGGTGAAGAGAGCCGTCAGCGTTCGTTCAACGGGGAGGCTCCGGCGCCAATCGTGCGCAAGGGCCATGCGAGCCCTCAGCATGGGGCGGCGCGTGGGGCCTGGTGTTCGGTGAATTGATCATCGCCTGGTCAGACGCGGCCATGGCCCGAGAGCGTCGTTCCGTCCCGGCCGGCGGTGTTGCTCCCATCATCGTGCCGTACCCGCGTTGCCCCGTCTAGCGCGTGTACCGCTGGGGTTGGCGGCCTGCCATGGGCGCTGATCGGCGCGCCTTCGGCGCCACATGCGATTGGCGCATCCCTGGAACGCCTGGTGGATCGGCTTCATTGAAAATACGAGCGGATAGTAGTAATACACGTATAAACTTTGCCGCTTTATACCATGGCAAGTTCGAGATCAGTCGATGAATAAGGTTCGCAAGAAACACGCTGACACAAGGGATCAACGTCAAGAGTGTCACAAGCCTAGATTTGAATGATCTGCATAGGCTCTTGATCGGATCCCTGGCGACCCCCGCTGGTGTTCTGCTAGCTTCACGGGCTTCACGCGTAGCTCACGGGCCAGACCCATCCGAATACTCCTGATCGCCAACGGTATAGCCGGAGAAGAAGCCGTCGGAGTGGCCGGCGGGGACATTCGGATCATCGAAGTCGCCAAGCACTGGGCCCAAGCCGGTCATGACATTCACCTCATGGGCAGCGCGGCGAGCGCTGATTTGTTCCAGAGGCGCGATCTAACGGTGCAGCCGCACATTGTTGCGTGGCACGGTGGCGAGGGTCGCTGGTCGTTCGTGCTGCGCGCGATCACGGTGTGCGTCCGGCTTCCTGGTTCGCTCCTGCGTCTGCAACCGGACGTGATCGTGAGCGCGAATGAGCAACTCTACGACACCCTGCCCGGACTAGTGCTCAAGCTCTGGTATCGCAGGCGCGTGCGCTGGGCGGTGGTCGCGCATGCCATTCCGGCGTGGAGGTTCTGGCAACGCGAGGGCCATCACTGGTACCAATCCCTGGCGTTCCTGGTTTCCGAGCGGCTGTCGCTCTTGGTGGCAGCGCTGGGCGCCAATCGCCTGCTCGCGGTCTCGCCCGCCACGACGCGACAGCTCCACAGCTTGGGGTTTCCGCGGAGCCGCGTGACCACCGTCCCCTGCGGGGTGGACCTGGCCGCGCTCGAGGCCATTGCTCGCGCTACGCAGGCACGGCGGTACGACGCCGCGACCATGACACGCGTCTCGGCTGAGAAGGGGATATTCACCCTTATCGATGCCTGGAAGCTTGTCGTGGCGGCGGCACCCAACGCCAAACTGGCGATCATTGGTGGCGGCATTGACATGCCGGCCGCCCAAGCGCGTGTGCGCGCGCTCGGTCTCGAGGGCAACATCGACTTCTTGGGGCTGATTCTCGACCCCACCAAGGCCTTCACCGCCGTTCGCACGGCCCGGCTATTCCTGCACCCGTCGTTCAAAGAGAATTGGGCAATTGTGATCGGCGAGGCGATGGCGCTCGGCATGCCGGTGATCGCCTTCGACCTGCCGGAACTCAACGAGGTCTGGGGCGATGCGTTTCGTGCCGTTCCCAGAGGCGACACCGCGGCCTTCGCCGGCGAAATCCTGGCGCTCCTCGCGGATGACGAAAGTTGCGGCGACCTTGCCGCGCGAGGATTGGCCCGCGTGCGCTCGCTCGATTGGACCGACATCAGCGGGCGCGAGCTTCAGGCCATCCTGGAATCCGGCGCTCGTCCCACATTGCTAGAGAGCTGATCAGCAGACAGGACGGATTGCGGGCGCCAAACCGTGCGCGACGGGCTGTGCGACGCGTTACGGCGCCTTGCGGACGGCCCGGATAGCCAGATTCGTGCTTGGTCCGTACGGGTCCCGGAGACTGTCGTTGCGACGATCGACTGACTGCATGAGACGCAGGCCCCAGGTGATGGGGTTCAGACTCAGACGCCGATGTGGCGTGCGGGCGTACTCGAACTTCTCCATCGAACGGTAGGCCGCCGAGGATTCCGGCAGTCGCCCATACAGCTGCTTGCCGGTCCACAGCAGCATGTGATTGAACGGCAGACACCTGCGGGTAAGGCCCTCGAAGTGCGTCACTTCGAGACGCTCGTCGCCTGCAACCACCCGTCGAAACTCATCCGGACGATACAGGCGCAGATGCATTGCCCAGAGCCCGCCCCAGAAGCCCGAATCCGGGCTGAAGTGCCCCAGCCCAAGCCGCTCACGCACCCAGTTCAACGGGTCCCACAGCGCCGGGTAGTTCGCACAGGGCACGGTCAGCGCGGCGACGCCGCCGGGCTTGAGCACGCGGGCAATCTCCCGCACGACGCTCGCGTCGTCGTGCACGTGCTCCAGGACCTCCGAGCACACCAGCCCGTCGAAGCTCCCGTCGCGAAACGGCAGTTGGGCGCCGTCGCCAAGCAGCCAGATCTGCCCGGATCCGTGCGATTCGCGCCCCACGCCTTGATGCAGGATCGGGGGAGCGGCGTCGAGCGCCACGACGCGGCAACCAAACGCTTCTCGCAATGCCAGGCTCACGAAGCCCTCGCCCGCTCCTAGATCGAGGATGCGGTGCTCCGGCCGAGGGCCCAAGTACTCGGCGATGGATTGGATCCGCCGGCGATAGGACAGGTCCCCGACATTGGCAAGGACGTTGGCCAGCCGCTCCCACGGTGCCGGCGGCGGCGAGTCAGCGTCGCGGTGCATGCGTGGAGGCGGGGCGCGGCCGACGGCAGATCATCACTATTCCCATACCACAATGTAAGGTGCCTGACGGTGCATTCGTGCCGGCGAGCGCGCTGGACTCCTGACGGGTTGGTGGTCGGAATAGTACTGAACGCACGTGGTCTCTGCCTGCCGCTGGCGCAGTTCTGCGCTGGCTTCCTGGAGCCGCCTCAATGACCGCTCACGTGACCCGGCCCCTGGCCCGCGATTCCACCTGGGTTGTGCTTGGGTTGCTGGTCACCTTCGTGGCGGCCTGGCGGGTTGTGACGACGCCGGGCGAGATCATTCAGGGCGACCTTGGGTATCCGTTCGCCAACGAGTTTTGGACCCGTCGCTTCACCAGCGCCTGGGACACCTCCTACGGCAGCGTGCTCGTCAATGTCATGCGCACGTACACCTATGTGCCCTGGGGCTATCTCGTTCAAGCGTTCGACCTCACCACGGAAGTGGCGGGCAAGTTCCACTGGCTGAGCTGGCACCTCTTGGGGTTCCTGGGCGGATATTTCGGTGCCCGGTTGGTGACGGGACCGGAAATTCGGACCAAGCATCCAGTCGCACTTCGCCTCGGGTTCGTACTGGCAGGCCTGTTTTGGGCGCTCAATCCCTGGACGCTCGCGCGCTGGGAGCAGCTGGGCGTACACGTCAGCGCCGTGCTGCTGCCGCTCGTGCTCGGCCTCGTTGTGGCGGCAACGCGCGCGCAGAACTTCCGCGCTCGAATGCACCGGGCGCTGGCGGCGGCCGCCGTGCTGGCCTTTGCCGTCTCGACCTCGCCGCACTACATGGCGATCGGGATCCTGCTGGGCCTCGGGTGGTGTGGGTATGCCGCGGTGACAGCGCGGGGCAGCCGACGGGCGATCGCTGGTGCCGCCGTGACATTTCTGGTCGGCTTTGCCGTGTTCGCCGCCTTCATTCTGGCACCGCTTCTAGTCACGGCAGCCGCCGGTTCGCCCACCGGACCCAGGTACGCCGTGGGAACCGACGTGCAGCCCGTGCTCACCAGCGGACAGTCAATCATCAGCACGCTTACGCTGACCGGTCACACGTTCTTTGGTCCGGGTCTCAAGCCCGAGGCGACGGCCTTGCCCGGATGGCGCATGGCCGCCTTGCTTCCTGCAGCCTTGCTGGTGCTGGCGTTCTGGCGGCAACCCGGTCAGCGGCGAGTGCTGGGATATGCCCTCATCGTCGGCGGCGTGACGGCGTTCATTCAGATCGCCAGCTGGCACGACGCCCTGCGTCCTGGCTACTTGGCCGTCGCGGACAACGCGCCATTTGGGTGGGCGCTCAGGGAGCCGGACAAGCTTTCCGGTGCGCTGGCCCTCGCCTACCTGCCCGGCCTTGCCCTCGCCCCAGCGACGTTCGCTCGATATGCGCCGCGCCGCCTGCCTGGGGTCGCAGTGGTCCAGACGGCCGCGCTCGGGATCCTGCTGGCAGCGTTCATGGTGCCTGGTATCCAGCGCATGCTCTGGGACGATCGGGCGCTGAGCCTCGTGCCGGAGCGCTTCCCTGCGTCGTTTCGCACGGTGCCGGAGGAAATCGACCTGCGTAACGCCGCAGAGGCATCCCGCACCTTGCTGGCCGCGTGGCCCTTGCGGTTCCCTGATTGGTCGCAGCAAAACCGCGTCCTGCACGCCATCGAGACGCTTGCGGTCACCACGCCCTATGCCGTGGACAACTCGTTGGTTGGCGACCGCCTGGTGGCCCTGATCGAGTCAGACACGCCCAACCTGGCCGATACCCTTCGCGCCCACGGCGTGGCACGGGTGCTGGTGCCGACGGGCACCGTCCGCGGTCGCGATCTTGCCCAGTCCCTGCGTCGCACTGATGGTCTTAGTCTTGAACTGACGGCGGACTACTACGAGCTGTTTCGGACGGTTGATCCTCCGCGCCCCTGGGTCTATGAGGAACGATCTGCCGGACCCGTTGAGCTACCGTGGAGACGCGACGGCATGCATCGGCTTGTCATCGATCTACCGCCATCCGGGGAGCATGCGCGCGAAATCGTCACCCAGGAACACTGGGACTCACTCTGGGCGGCTGACCTGCCGGGCTATGCCGCGACCGTCGAACCGTCCGAGCGCGGATTGTTGCGCGTCCGCACGGAGCCCGGCGCCTCAGGCCGTCTGGTGCTTGAGTATGGCCTGCATCGGGCGCTCCTGGCGGGCCACGCCATAGCGTGGGCGGGGCTGGTTGCATGGGGCGCGTGGACGCTGTGGCCAAGCCGGCCAAGACCGATTCGCGGGCGCCCGTGAAGCTCGCGGGATGGCTCCTCGCCGTGGCGCTGGCGTTGGCGCTCGGCGCAATGGTGGGACTGGGATGGAAACCGTTGGTCACCGACCGGAATCCGATGGCTGCGAGCTTTGAGATCGGCCCGCTGGGCGGATCGGTCACGCAGTCGATCGACTTCCCGGGCGGTCCGATGGACGCCGTGACCATCTGGGCGCGGCGTGACAGCGGGCCGGCAGCCCATTTGGAAGTTCACCTGCTCCCGGCGCAGGGCGGTCCGCCGCTCCGATCCGCCCGCCTCGAAGCGCCGCTCAGCGCCGAGCTTCAGGTCGTGTCAAGCACATTTGCGCCGATTGACCTGCCGGAAGGCCCGCTCGCGCTTCGCGTGGTGCCGCCCGAGCGCACGTCGGCGGCGCTCTATGTTGGTGCGACGGGGAACGACGCCTACACCGGCGGACAGCTCATCGACCACCTTGGCTGGGCCCCGGTAGACGTCGATCTTGCGTTCAACATGAATGGCCACGCCGGGGCCCTCACCCGTCTGCGAGCCCAGGCAAGCCGGTCGCCGCTGTACCTCGGCATTGGCATCGCCGTTGCCCTGTTGGCGGGCACGGTCGTGGGAGGCGGCGTGTGGTCCTCGCTGGACCGGCTGCGGTTTGGACGGTTGGCGGCGGTGGCGGTGACCGGCGGGACAACCGCAGCCATGGTCATCGGCCTGCTGCATGGGCCGGCCGCGCTCACATGACACCTGCCGTGGCGGCGCAGGCCGTTCAGCCGACCATCGGCCGGCGCGTGCTCATGTTGTCACCATTCGCCTCGCCCAATCGCGGCGGGGTCGAGACGCACATCGATGCGCTCATCGCCGCGCTGGCACGGCGCAACATCTCGGTGACGCTGCTCACCCACCAACCCCTCGTCGCCCCGGTGAAGGCGCCATCCCGCGAACTGCTCCCCAATGGCGAAGTGATCCGCATACCGTGGTTCGGTCGAGGTTGGCATCCGCGCATTGAGCCCTATGCGCCGCTGGTGTTTGCCTACCTGGTCCCGGGCCTGCTGGCGGGCGCCATTAGACACCGCTTCACCCACAAGGCGAGCTTCGACGTCATTCACGCTCACGGGTTGGCCGCTGCCGTGGCGGCTCTGGGCATGCGTTGGACCGGCGCGCCACAGCCAATCGTCGTCAGCATGCATGCGATCTACGAATTGAGGCAGCGTGGGCTGCTCGCGCGAGCCGTGCGGTTTCTCCTGCGCCGGGCGGATAGGGTTCTGGCCGTGAGCGAGGCCTCCCGGCAGGAGCTCCTGGCGATCGGCTTGGCGCCGGATCGAGTCAGCGTCTGTCACCACTGGGTCGATCTCGACGTGTTTCGGCCGCGGGACCAACTAGAAGCCCGCGCGCAGCTGGGGTGGCCCGAGTCGGCGCCTACCTGCCTGTTTGTCGGCCGAATGCTCCGTAAGAAAGGCATCGGCATCATTCTCGAGCTGGCCCGGCGGTTGCCCGACGTGCAGTTCAGGCTGCTGGGCGCCGAAGGTGACATGGAAGCCGAGATCGTGGAAGCCTGCGCCGCTTCCGCAAACCTGACCTTGATGCGGGATCCCTCGGGCGCGCCGGCCGCACGGCTCGACACCATTGCGACCACATACGCGGCTGCTGACCTTCTGCTAGTACCGTCGCAGTACGAAGAAGCTGCCGGAATCGTGGTGCTCGAGGGAAGCGGCGCCGGTACGCCCATCGTCGCAAGTAGTCTCGGCGGTCTGCGCGAAGCGGTGACGCCTGAGATTGGCTGGCTCGTGGAGCCAAGCACCGAAGCGTTCATGGCGGCCGTGCAAGACATGCTCGCGGATCGCGCCGGCCTGGCCGCGCTCCGTGAGCGCACCCGCGTTGCCGCCGAGCGCCGGTTCTCGGAGCGCAACGCTGAGGAGATCGTCCGCCAATACGAATTCGACGCCGACAGCGGTGGCGCGTCCGGCGAGGGCGCCTAAGAGTCCACACCCGCGAATACCCGGTCGTGGCGGCGGTATCCAGTCGACTCGCTCGGGTGGCGCTTCGGCATACTGCCAGCCATGGCGGCCGTCCCCGGGATCTCAATCGTAATACCCACCCTTAACTCTGCGCGGAGTCTTGAGGTTGCGCTGCGATCCATCCGCGCCCAGCGGTATCCGGCGGATCGGGTGGAGATCATCGTGGCCGACGGCGGCTCCACCGACGCCACGCGGCAAACGGCCGCGGCGTGGGGCTGCGCGCTGGTCGAGAACCCGCTGGTCACGGGCGAAGCCGGCAAGGCCGCGGGTCTGGCGCATGCGACCCACGAGATCGTGGGCTTCGTTGACTCGGACAACGAATTGCCGTCGTCGCACACGCTGGAGGCCGTCGTCGACGCACTCGCGGATCCGCAGATTGCGGGCGCCGAGCCCATTCGATTCGCCGCCCTCGACACGATGCCCGCGCTGGATCGTTACTTCGCCCTGCTCGGGATGAACGATCCCCTCGTCCTCTTCCTCGGGACCTACGACCGCCATTGCCTCGTTACCGGAAAGTGGACCGGCGTCGATCACGAGGTCTATGAGAAGACCCCCAATCACCGCAAGGTTCGGTTCCGTCGGGAGCGGTTGCCAACCGTGGGCGCCAACGGCTTCTTCACGCGGCGGTCAATTGCCGCCGCCGCCGTTCGCGACGGTTATCTCTTCGACGTCGACATCCTCCACTCGGGCACGTCCGGGCCGTTCGTCCACGTCGCCAAGCTGCACCTGGGAATTGCGCACCACTACGCGCAATCGCTGCGACAGTTCGCCCGCAAGCAATCGCGCCGAGCGCAAGACTTCCTGTACTTCAGCGCGGCGGGCATGCGCACGGGGGCCGGCGCCCCGCCGCGGCGCGGCGCCGTGCTCTTCGCCGCCGCCACGCTGACCGTTGTCCCCTTGCTCGTCCAAGCGGCCGTCGGCTGGCTGCGTCGACCCGATCGTGCCTGGCTCTTCCACGTGCCGGCCTGCTGGATCACGCTGGTTGTGTACGGCAACCGTAGTCCTGCGGCACCTGCTGGGGGCGGCGCGGCCGCATAGCCGCACCGAATGGGGTCGCTAAGGCCGCCGTCAAGCCACCCAGGGCGCTATGACCTCGAAGCCGACCCGCAGCAGTCCAAGGCCGGCCGCCACGACAAGAAAGCCAGCCGCCGCCAGCACGGATCGCGATCGGCCGGCGAACCACCGCCACACCACGGCAAGCGCCAGACCCGCGGCCACGACCAGGGTTCCAAGGGCGAAGACGGCGCCGAGTGCGTTTGCGTGCAGCATTTCGGTTCCGAGGGCCGTTGGCGTGACGCGTCGCCACATCTGCATCACCAGGTCAACCGTGCCCGTGCCGGCGTCACCGCCGATGGCGGCCTGACCTTCGGCATAGGGATCGGTGCGGTTTGCCTGAAGCGCCAGGGGTGTCGGCGATCCGGACGCATTGATCACCTGGATTTGCAGCAACCGTCCGCTTGAATCCACCGTACCCGGAAGTTCAAGCCGTATCGCACCGTCGGCGGCAACCTGGACGCTGGACTCGACGAGCAGTGGCGCCGCCGGATCGCCGACGTCACGCACCCGGACCATGACGCTGTCGGGCCACGGGCTGACCGCGCGCACCTCGATTGTGCGCAGCGGCGTCGACGGGGCCGCGAACGTCTGCTCCAGACTGCCCCCGGCGAACGCTGGCCCAAAATCCAGGTTGAACGCGTAATCCGGAAACGAAGGCCACTCGCGCTCGGCGCCGGCCAGCGTCGAGGCGGCCACCAGAGCCACGACTACACTCAAGGCCGCCAGCACACCCGGCATCACCCGAAATCGCCGCGTCATCGTCGGCACTGACCGATCGCCCAGGCCCCGGTCCCACGTGGCCGCCGGTCGTTCGGTGGCTCGTGAAACGGCTGGCATGCCCCTGGACGCTGGCATTCGCCGCCGGCGCGCTCATTGTCGTGGCCGTGTTCTGGGCGGTCATCGCGACGCCCGGCGATTTGCAGCAGCGTGATCTCTATCCCTCGCTCGTCCTCGATCGCGTCGTCGAGCACAGCGTCTACCCCCTGTGGTCGCCGCGCGACACACTCAACATCGCCGGCACCGGCCGCCTGCCCATCACGCTCGCGCTCGTTGGCATCGCCAAGGCGCTCGGCCTGGACGGGGCGACATATGCGCGCCTGATCGTCCTGTGGATCGTGGGCGTCGGATACGTCAGCGCCTTCGCTGCCTTCGCCCTGGCCACCCGCTGGCGGCCCGCGGTTCCTCGCACCTCCGCTGCCATAGGCGCCATGGTCGCGGGGGTCGCCTTGGTGGTCAATCCTTGGACTATCGCGCGGCTCGAGCACAGCTGGCTTTTGGCCCAATGGGCGGCGGCGCCCCTCGTGCTGGGGCTCTATCTCGAGGGTACGCGAACCTCGCAGCGGCGCTGGATCGTGGCATCCGCCCTTGGGTTCGCGCTCTTGGGCGCCGCGCAGCCGCACTACCTGGTGTTCACCACGCTCATGATTGCCGCCTGGGCCATCGGCACGGCGGTGCAGTGCCCCGTCAAGCGCCGCCGGGCGCTCACCGACGGCCTCGTGTGGTCGGCGGCGCTGATCCCGCTGCTCGCCTACCAAATCGCACCGTTCGTGGCGATCGGACTCTACGGCAGCAGCCCCGATCCGGCGTACACGCTCATGGATCAGACGCGCACCGTGCTCTCGCGCTACCAGGATCTCCCGGCCACGCTTCAGGGAGTGGCCAACACCAACTGGCATGAGCTGCTCGTGCCGGCGGGCGCCAACCGGCTGCCCTGGGAGTTTGCCGGGTGGGTGGTGGCGCTGCTGCCCCTTGCGGCCGTCCTGCAGCGCCGCTGGGGGCCGCCGGCGCTGTATCTGGCCGTAGGCGGATATGCGGCGGCCCTGGTCGCGGCCGCGTCGAACTGGGCGATCACGGCGGATGTCTATCAGACAGCTGTGAACTCTGTGCCCGGCTTGTGGGTCTTCCGCGAGCCCGACCGGGTTGTCGGTCTGATGATCATGGCGCAGGCGTTTGGCGCGGGCTTCCTGGTCGCCGACCTGCTGGGACGGGCGGCGGAATCGAGATGGACGCGGCGGGCCCTCGGGTCCGCGCTCCTGGCCGGCTACGTCGGGCTTGCCGTGGGTGTCCACGCCGTCCCTGCCGTCCCGTTGCTCTGGAGCGCCGATGGCTCTGGTTACCTCCCGCGCCCGTTGCCGGCGGACTATCGCGACGTGCTGGGCGCGGTGGACGCAGCCGCTGGGCCTGATGGACGCGTTCTGGTCGTGTCCTCCGACGATCGGCTCCCGCCCTGGGAACCGGCTCGCACGCTGCGCCTCATGGAGGCGGCAAGCCTGGCGAACCCATCGCTCACCGGCGACACGCGGTCGCCGGCGCCGCCCGCGCCCGTCGCCGGACGCTGGATCGAGTTCATCTACGGGATCGAGCCTTCCGATGTGCTCACCGCCGCGCAGCACGCGGGATTCAGCCACCTGGTGGTAATGCGCGACAACCCCTCTGGTGAAGAGCTGGCCACGGCGCTGGAGGCGATGCCCGAGGTAGAAAGACTGGCGACCGGTCCGAATGTTCTAGCGCTTGATCTCGGCGCAGCCGCGCCGCTGCTCGAAGCCAGGACCGCGGTCTGGAACGACGCGTTGGACGCTGCCATTCCTGCCGACACGGCGCGCGTATTGGCCAACCACCGCGCGCGGCCCGCGCTGCCCGATTCGGTCTCCCCCGCGCAGCCAACCACCGACGCGATCTTTGCCATCGATGACGACGTTGCCCTGCTGCCAGTGACCGGCTGGTTCGGCTTCCACGGATCGCAGGGGGGCTGGACCCGCAGCGGTGCCTACGCGGATGAGCGACAGGCCTGGCTCAAGCGGCTGGCGCGGGAGGACCTCGCGGACTGGGCGTCGGACTACGGCCTCGGTCTGGCGTTCACCAAGCCCAATGATGAGCGTGAGGCCCTGGTGATTCGCGCCCCCGACGACCGCGACCGCGCCGTTTGGCTGCGGGTATTTACTAGCCCTCGCTCGACTTGGATCGACGTGGCCAACGGGCAAGGCCACGCGCGTCTCACCACAAACGCATCGACCACCGGCTGGCGCTGGATGCGGGTCGGCCCTGCGGCGAACGGACAAATCAGCGTCACCGCCGGACCCGGGCTCGAAGCCGTGAGCACTCTGGCCCTCACGTCCATCGAGTGGCGCCCCACGGCCGCTCCGGCCTCAACAGTGCTGGTCCAGCCGCGCTTGGATGTCTCCATGAGGGAGTCCACGCGGATCGAAGCCACGGCGCGTGGCGCCAGCGGCTGGGCGTTCGTTCTGCTCCGTCGGGCCTACGACCCCGCCTGGCTCGCCTGGGTCGATGGGGAAGCCTTCGCGCCGGTGCTGACGGACGGCCTCTGGAATGGCTATCTGCTGCCCGTCACCGACGGCGCCGCCCTCACCTTCGAGTTCGCGCCCCAGCCCTGGTACGACCTGGGCATCGCCATTGCCGCCGTCACCGCCGGAGGTCTGATCGGGTGCCTCGCCGCCACGAGCATCGACTTCCCCGGTTGTTGCTCCCGGTTCCGGCTTGCGGGCCGACGTCTAAGAATCCGTTGATGCAACCGCGCCGCTAGGCAGGCGGCTTCTGACGATGAGAGTGCAGCCGGGCCCGAACCTGCTTCCGAATTAGCTCTCCAGCAGGCGCTTCGCTGTCGCCTGTGCGTCGTCAAGGGTGGGAACGAAGTGATCGGCGGGAATGCGCCGCAGCACGTTGAGCGCCTGCAGGGTGATGGCGGGCCGACCCCCCAGCCCCATGACCACGCACTTGGTGTCTTCGGCAATGGCCGTGTCGATCATCTGCTCCACCACCAGAGCGGCGCTGTCGTCCATGTAGACCGTGTCGGAGAAGTCGAGGACCACGACCTCGTGATCCCGAATGTCGGCGCTGAGCGTGTTGATCAGCTTGCTTGCAGAGATCACGGAAAAGCTGCCCGTTAGCGACACCAGGCCCACGCGTCCGGCCAAGGAGGTCTCGGTGTCCGGGCCATCCGAACCGGGAACGACGCTCTGGTCCGGCAGCGGCGTGGAAACCACGCTGTCCATGTCAAGGCGCTCGAACTGTCGCGCACTTGCCATCGCGGCAGCCACGAGGCCGATGGCGACCGCCGTCACCAGGTCAAGGAACAGCGTCAGCCCGAGCGTAATCACCATTAGCAGCAGGTGCTCCGGTTGCACGCGGTGGATGCGCCTGAGAAACCGCCAATCGATGATGTCCCAGCCGATTTTGATCAGAATTCCGGCCAGCGCCGCGTGGGGGATGAATTCGACGTATCGCCCCAGGCCCAAGACCAACGCCAGCAGGATCGCCGCACGCAACACTCCCGAAATCGGAGTGCGTCCCCCGGCGCGAAGGTTCGCCTCGGTTCCCGGCGTCACTCCGGCGCCGGGCAGCCCCCCGATGAATCCTGCGGCCATGTTGCCGACTCCCTGGCCAATCAGTTCCCGGTTCGAGTTGTGCTGCGTGCGCGTCATCGAGTCGGCGACTCGGGACGTCCGCAGGCTGTCGATCGCTCCGAGTAGGGCAATTATCAGCGCCGGCAGCACCGCGCCGGCCAAAGCATCGAAGGACACATCCGGCAGTTGCATCTCCGGCAGCCCGGTTGACAGCTCGCCGATGATCGGCGTGTCGTTCAGCCACAGCGCGCTCAGCAGCGTTCCTGCCAGCAGCGCCGCCAGCGTCGGCGGCAGATATGTCCGCAGCCGCTTCGGCCAAACCACGACTACCGCCAGCGTGACCGCGGCAATCGCCAGCGCGCTGTAGTTGATGTCGTGTCGTGCGTCCAACCACGCGCGGACCGCGCCCACGGGGCCGCCGGACGCGACCGGGGCGCCCACAAAGGGCAGCGTCTGCACCAGGATGATGATCATGCCAACGCCCGACATGAGCCCGGAGATCACCGAGAACGGCGCGTAGGCCACGAAACGACCTACACGAATGACGCCCAGCAGCATCTGGATGAGACCCGCCATGACGACGATGGTGAATGCTTCGGCCAGGTTGTCGGCGTGAGTCGCGACGACCACCGCCATCGCCATCGCAATCGGGGCCGTGGGGCCGGATATCAGCGATCGCGTTCCCCCGAATACCGCCGCGAGGAAGCCCACCGCGATCGCCCCGTACAGGCCGGCAATCGGTCCCAGTCCCGACGCGACACCGAAAGCCAATGCCATCGGCAGCCCGACGACGGCGGCGGTGACACCGCCAAAGATGTCCCCGCGGAGGGTTTGCCGGTTGTAGCTCACGACGGATTGTCCGTTGGGCATCCGGCTAACGCCAGACGGCGGCGGCTCGGGATCTTCGCGAGGGAGGCTTTGCGACTCGAAGCGATGCGCGAGGGTTGCGACCGCGGCGATGCCTTCCGCCAAGGTGGGGCCACAGCGGGCAACGCGCCTCTCCCTCGCTGCCGCATGGCGGACCGTATGGACACCGCCAAGCCTGTCAAGATCGAACTATATCACCAAACTTCTTTGTGGACAATACTGCTGGAATCCTCACACGGACGATGGCAATAAGCCGTCGATATCATGCGGAATACTGGTCGAATTATAATGTAGATTTATCAGCCGATAGAAGCCAAACCGACTGGCAGATTCTAGCTAAGCCTCAATAACCTCCGTGAGCTTGCCGGAGGTGCAATCGTAGACGAAGCCGCGAATTCGATCCTTGTGCGGGATGTACGGGCTCGCGTGGATGCGCGCCATGGACTGCCGCACATCCTGCTCGAGATCACAAAACGCTTCGAGCGCAAACGCCGGGCGCAGGCCGGTCTCGGCCTCAATCGCGTCCTTGAAATCGTCGTCGCGGAATTTCAGCATGCCGCAGTCGGTGTGATGGATGAGCATGACCTCGCGCGTATCAAGCAGGCGCTGGGAAATCATCAGCGACCGAATCACGTCGTCGGTGATCACGCCGCCCGCGTTGCGAATGACGTGGGCGTCGCCTTCCTCGAGCACCAGGATTCTGTGCACGTCCATGCGTGCGTCCGCGCACGCCACGACCGCGAGCTTGCGCCCGGGCGCCACGGGCAAATCCCCCGCGCGGAAGTTTGCCGCATAGCTGGTGTTGTTTGCCAAGACCTCATCGATTTCGGTCAATGCGTTCTCCTCTCCTGTATGCAAAAAGGAAATAAGACGACCGTATAGGCCAAACAAAATATCACGACTTTTTCTTCCATATGGGACCCGTGCTGCGCCAACATGTGCCGTGGCCCCCGGCGCGTCGACGAGGACGGCCTAGGTCTGCCTCATGAACGCGGCGAGCACGGGCAGGATTCGCTCGGGCGCCTCTTCGGCAAGGAAGTGACCGCAGTCATCGAATTCGTGCACCTCGACGGTCGTCAACGCCGACTGCCACCGCTCCAGCTCCTTCCGTCGAAACGCAATGTCCTTCAATCCCCAGAAAATGAGCGCGGGCAGGCCGACAAACGCCGTGCGGTCGTCCCAGATCGACGCCAGCCAATCCGTCGTGCCGATTATTGCGCCCGGAAGTGCGGCGCTCGCGGCGCGCGCGTCGGGTGTCGGCTGGGCGGTTCGATAGTGCGCCATTACCTCCGGCGTCAGGACATCCTTGCTGCCCACCGCCATAGGCATGACCCGGTTGACAAAGAAGTTGAACCGCTTGATGAGCCAACGCCCGAGCCAGCTCGACATCATGAAGCTGAACAGCACGAAATGCGGATCGCGAAAGACCGGCCAGCACCAGGTGTTTGCGATTACCAGCCGCTTGATCCTTTCGGGGTGGGTGCGCGCGAAGTGCAGGCCAATCGGCCCGCCCCAGTCGGTTAGGAAGAGGGTGATGTTCCGCAGGTCGAGGTGCTCCAGCAGCGCGCAAAACCGCTCCGCATGGGCTTGCGGTCGGTGATCGGCGCTGTTGCCGCTGCGGGACGACAGCCCAAAGCCGATGTGGTCCGGCGCGATGCAGCGAAATTCCGACCGCAGGCCGTTTACCAGGTGCCGGAACTCGAACGACCACGACGGATTGCCGTGGACGAAGACGATCGGCTCGCCTGCGCCTTCGTCCACGTAGTGCATCGCATGCCCCGAGGCCGTGGTGAAGAACCGGCTCTCGAACGGGTACAGCTCCGCCGAAACCCAGTCAGGACGGATCGTTGGCGTGGGCTGGTTCATGGGATCTTCACCGAGCACTCGGCGCAACGCCTTAGCCGAACGCCGGCTTGTGGACCATTAAGTAGAGCGAGGCCAGCGGCAGCAGAATCGCCAGACCTCCCCAGAAATACCACCGGTGGATCGCCGAGAAGAACTGCGATGGCAGCGAATCCGGGTAGTTCGATGGGTCGGAGAACACCGCCATGCGATGTTGAACCGGGATCAGGACGCCCATCCAGATGACGCCGGACGCAATGAACAGCGCCAGGGCGATGGTGATCCAGGAAATCTGGTGCAACGCGTCCCACCCGCCCCATCTGCCAACCACCATCACCAGCCCATTGATCACGAGCAAGAGCACGCCGGGCAGCGTGAACAGGAAGTCGGCCCGGATGACCGCCTTGGCCGAGAAGTGGATGACTGGGATGCTCCGTGTCCGCTCCGCCAGCAGCATCCACACGCCCGTGACGATGATGTTGCCCAGGAAGACCACCGCGCCGGCGATATGCATGAACACGTGCCACTGGTAGGGGAACAGCGGCAGGGATGCCACGACCGCCGCACCGGTCAGGAAGCCGTAGCCAAACCATTCGTTCCGGTTGATGTAGCGCACGGTCGATCCTGCGGGGGGCGGCGCCGCATGAGGATAGCGATCCGCGATCCCTGAAGGCTAGCCGGGCGATTGGCCTGCGGAGCGACAAGCCAGAACCCGATGCCACTGGCGCGGCGAGCGCGCGGGTGGCAGCATTCTTGGGTACGGGCAACGTGTACCGGCGGATCGGACAGCGCCATGCAACTCACCGAGCAACAACTGCGATTTTTCGAGACCTTCGGTTACCTGGCGTTGCGGGGCCTCTTTCGCGACGAGGTCGACGCGCTCAACGACGCCTTCCGCGAGGTGTGGACCGCGAACGGCGGCGGGCTGGAAGGGTCGGCCGACGACCTGGATGAGCGGCTGACGGTGGTGGTGCCGTTCATCGACCAGCACCCATATCTGAGCTCGCTGATCGACGACCCGCGGATTCACGACGTCGGGGTCTCGATCTGCGGCGAGGACTTCAACTACATGGCCAGCGACGGAAACGTCTACAGCGGCGATACGCCCTGGCACTCGGACTGCAGCCACGGAGCCAAGCTCCCCATCAAGACCGCGTTCTACTTGGATCCACTCGATGCCGCGTCCGGCAGCCTGCGGGTAATTCCGGGCAGCCACCACAAGGGCGGCCGCTTCTGGCAGATGTTGGGCGCGGTCGACTACTACCGTGCGCCGCTCGACGCGCGCGCGGGGCTGCCGGAGAAGGCATGGGGCGTCTCAGGGGCCGAAGTGCCGGCCGTGGCGCTGCAAACCGAGCCCGGCGACGTCCTGATATTCAATCACGAGACCAAGCATGCGTCGTTCGGGGGCGGCGCGCGACGGCGCATGTTCACCATAAACATGCAGGCGCGGCAACCCGAAGACGACCTGGAGCCCGTTCGCAAGTCGGTCGGCAACCTGTCGCGGCACCTGATGGAACGGGCCTACGGCGACGTGATGCTCCAAACCGCCTCGCCGGAGCGCATGCGGCACCTCGAGCAACGCCTCGCCAACGACGGCCACCTCGCCGCGCTCAGCGCCAAGGTCCGCGCCGAACGGCAGCAAGCGGCCGGCGGCTAGCGCGAACCAACGAGCAGCATTTCGGACCCCCGCTCGCCTGATGGGGTTTCTTCGTAACCCTTGCGTCATTCCGGCGCACGCCGGAATCCAGTCCGGCTGAGCCCGGAGTCGCGCCAAATGCTCGGGGTAGGGGCGGGTCTCAGACCCGCCCTCTCAGCTGGGGCCTGCCCCGTACCGCGATCCGGGAGTGCGGGCGCCGCGCATCCAGGCAGTCGTCCGCACCCAAACCGGTCATTCCGAGCCTCGCGAGGAATCTAGAGCGCTCGTCCTCTGTGCCCGGGACTCGATGCCCCGCCGGCCCGGCTCCCTCTCCCGATGGGAGAGGGCTGGGGTGAGGGGGGAGTCCTCCCAACCCGCTAGTGCACGACCGCCGCGGCCTCTGAGCGGCCGGTCTCCTAGACCGCCACCGCCCTCACCTCATCCGACCAGTCGGCCCAGATGTCGCCCACGGTTTCATTCACCACGCGCTCGTCCGGCATGGACTCGGGCGTCTTGGCAAAGGCGTACAGCGTCGCCTGGCGGATGATGTCGCTCGACATGTTGACGCCCGCCATGTGCAGCATGATCGAGTGCCACAGCACCACGGATCCGGACGGCCCATGGGTGTCGACCGGCTCGGTCGCGGCCTTGATCGCGGCGACTTCGGGGTGCCGATAGCCGTCATAGCGTTCGCCGGAGCCGCTGCGCTGAATATCGCCGTAGGCCTTCCAGACCCTGTGGTGGCTGCCGGGCCATAGATGCAGCCCGCCGGCGCCCAGCGGCAGGTCGTCGAAATAGACTGCGGTCTGCACCTTCCAGCGGCTTTCCGAGCCCATGCCCTCGCCGGAGTGGGCGGAGGGATAGTCCGGCCCGCGGGGCGTGCCGTTGGGCAGCGTGCAGTACATGCCGCGCGTGCCCTGGCCCGTCACCCAGTGGGGACCGGTCTTCGGCAGGCGAAGCGGCCCAGTCTTGTTGGTGGGCGGACCGGTCCACTCTCTCGTCTTGTCACCCAGGTGGGACTCCATGCCCTTAACCGCGTCCTCGGTCAGGAAGCAGGGCCCCGTGGTGTGGCCGGTGGCGTCCAGGCCCGTCGGGTACACCACCTCGCCCTCGCCCAACAGCTGCTCGGCGACGTCCCACACGACGCGCGCGCCGATGTCCAGCAGCAGGTCCTCGGCGCCGTTGCGAATGTAATACCGGTTCCCCCCGCCGCCGAAGTAGGCGTCGCCGCCCGTCTCCTCACGCGTGTAGCTCTCATGTTCCTCGTCGCTGATGGGCGTCCAGGTCGAGGGATCGTCGCGCCGCATGCTGGGCCGGTACTCCGCGATCGTGTCCCACATCTGGTCGCGCGCCCGGCGGCAAAGCTCGGGATCGACAACGCCCGGGAGCACGACGAAGCCGTCGCGCTTGAACTGGGCGATCTGGTCCGTGGTCAGCCGCGGCGCCTGCGCCACGGTCGGGGAAGCTGTCGTCATGGAACTCCTGCCTCGTCCGCACTTCCGCCCGATGGTCACGCGGGATTATGCCGGATTCGCGGCGGCAGCCCAACTCGGGAGACTGCAGGGGGCGATCCCGATGACGGCCCCAGCATCGCTGGAAATCAGTGTTGGGTCGGTCGGCCTATGCGGTCAGGCTGCGGGTGTTTCGGATAAGCGATTGATCGCCGCCAATGCCTTGGGCCAAGTCTCCGAGAAGTACCCCTCGTACTCCGGCGGCACGTCCATGGCGACGATCAGCTCGGTGCCTCCGTCGATCTCCTTGAGGGTGTAGTTCTCGAAGGCCGGGGCCCAGGCCCTGGCGTCGTCGCTCGTCGTGTCGTCGAGCCCTCGGTTGACGACGCCGGTGTACTTGATCGAGAGGAATTCGTTGGGCCGGTTCGCCGCGATGACGCTGACCATGCCGTCGCCGCCGGGGGTGAGGAAGCGCATGGTGCTCCCTTGGCTCCAGTCGCCTTGGTAGTGGGAGCCTTCGGCAAAGCTGGCTGCCTACGTGCGGAACAGTCCGTCGTCGAGCAGGACGTGCCACACGGCCGCACGCGACGCTGCGGTCATGACGGCAAAGCGCAGCGTCTTCAGGCGGTCAGCGGGCATCGAGGGCGGCGGCGCCGTATTCGTTGGTCGGGTCAGCGGGCATAGATCGAGTGGTAGTGCGCGCGGTCGCCGCCCTGGCTGCTCTGGGTGGCGAACTCGATGATGAGCGTCGGTCCCTGAATGCGGTAGTAGATGGGTCGGCTGGCGTCGACGTCTCCGTGCCAGGCGAAAGGTGGTATCGGCAAGGTCGGCCGCGATCTCGGCCAGGCGGGCCTCGGCGCTGGCGGCGGGAAGCAGGCCGACCCACAGCGCGACGGCGTCCAGCAGCAGGGCCTGCTGCGCGTCGCTCCAGTCGGACACGCGGGATCCTTCCAACGGCGGCAGCACGCCGTCCTTGCCGGCGCCGGCCCAGAGCTCATTGGGGCGTTGCACCCGCGCCGCCGCCCGCTGCGCGTCGTCCAGCGCATTCATCAGCGCCAGCCCGGCCTGCACCTCGCCGGCCAGCGGCGCCACGGTGACGCCTTCGGCCTCGTAGGACGCCGGTTGAATCGCCACCAGCGTCGGCGAGAGATAGGAGCGCCCGTCGATGACGGTCACGTTCACGGCCAGGTGGTGACCGCCGAATTGCCAGGCCCAAGGACTCTCGAGAGAGGGCTCTCCGAAGAAGGCCAGCCAATAGTTGTCCGCGCTCAACTGCCGGCTGGACGATGCGGCAAGCGCGTCTTCGGCCCCCACGATGCCGACAACCTTGGCGTAGCCGTCGGGGCTGAGCGCCACCCGAAGGAACTCATGCATCAGCGCAGTCTGCACAGCGTCCAATTCGCCGATGCGGACGCCGTTGCGCTCGAAGCGAGTCATTCCAGGCGGCAGGTTGGACCAGTTGGAGCGCAGCGGCGAATCGAAGGCGAGCCGGACCGCCGAACGTTGGTCCTCGGCGAGCGCGTCGAGGAATGCGTTGGCGGCGTCCACGGCGGCCAATGTTTGGGCGGCCACGACGCTCGGGGTCTCTACAGACGTCGTAGCTGCGGGCGAAGGCGCGGTTGCTGCCTGGGTCGGGAGCGCCGTCGCGGTGGGCACGGGTTGCGCCGGCGCGGGGGACGCCTCCGCCGTGACGGTCGAGGCCGCCGGGACCAAAGGCGGGGCGGGTTCGGCCGTGTCCTCGCCGCAAGCCGAAAGCGCCAGGGCCGCCAGCGCGGCAAGGACGAGTACCCGAACGAACCTGAAGAGCAGTCGCTCGTGGCGGGTTGTCATTGCGGTCGAGTTGACGCGGGATTCTGCGCGGTCGTCGCGACGCCAGCGTATATGCGCGAGCCGGAGCGCCGTTCCGGACCTCGGTCGCGGCTTCGGTGATGCAATCGACGCCCCTCATGCGCCGGCCGCCTAAACTGCACGGCGAGGGCCCGATAGCATTCAGGAATTTGTGCGTGCGACTCTCGTTTTGGAAGCGAACCATAGCGCTCGGGCTGCTGATTGCCTTGGCGTCAGTTCTCGCGGCCTGTGGCGAAGACGCCGGAGAAGCAACTCCCTATCGCATCGGCGTCATGGAATCGCTTACGGGCGCCGGTGAGACCTACGGCACGGTGGCCCATCAGGCCAAGATCATGGCCGTTGACGAGATCAACGCCGCGGGCGGCATCAACGGGCGCAGGCTAGAGCTGGTTGTCGAAGACTCGAAGTGCAACGCCCAGGACGCGATCAACGCCTACAACAAGCTCACCGACGTGGACGGGGTCAAGATCATTCTCGGGACGTCGTGCAGTGGCGCCATGCTTGGCGTCGCGCCGCTGGCCGAGGCGGATGGCGTGGTGCTGTTCTCCGGCCTGGCCAGCAACCCCGATATCGCCGACGCCGGCGACTACATCTTCCGCACCCAGATCAGCGATATCGAGGTGGGCATGCGCACCGGCGACGTGCTCTGGGCCGACGGCATCCGCACGCTGGCCACCATCACCGAGGAGACCGACTACGCCGAGGGTGTCCGGCGCACCTCCGTCGCGCAGTTTGAGACGAACGGCGGCAGCGTGATTGCGGCGGAGCGATTTGGCATCCGACATCACCGACTTCCGGTCGCAGTTGACCAAGCTATTCGAGGCGAATCCGGACGCGCTCCACATCGCGCCGCAGGCCGAGTTCGCGGCCGGCACCATCATCAAGCAGGCGCGGGAATTGGGTTACGCGGGCCCGATCTACGGTGAAACCATCACCGTGGGCAGCACCGCGCTCGAGATTGCCGGTGACGCGGCCACCGGGGTGAAGGCCATCACCGCCGCGCCCGACCCCAACAACGCCAAGGCGCAGGAAGTCCTCGCCGACTTCAGGCAACGCTACGACTACATCACCCTGCCCCTGGCACCTCGGATCCGCCTACGACACCGTCTATATCGCGGCGGAGTGCCTCAGCCGGACCACCGACGACCAGGACGCGGACGGATTTCGGGACTGCCTCTACGACATCACCTGGAGCGGCGCCCTCGGCGACGACTACAGCTTCGACGCCGACGGCGAGGTCGTGGGTCTATCCAGGGTCGTCGTGGAAGTGCTCCCGCCGACCGAACGGACCAAGGAAAACTACGGCTACAAGGTCCTGAGCGGCGGTTAGGCAAGGGGCCCCCCGCTTCAGTAGGCCGCGTGCCGATTCCAGATTCAAGGCGGTGCGGATCATGAGCAGGATTCGGTTGGGCGTGATCGGCTGCGGCGGTATTGCCCAGATTCAGCATCTGCCGCACTTGCTCGAGTTGCAGAGCGAGTTCGAGATCGCCGGGCTGTGCGACCTGTCGCGCGAGCTGCTGGCGCACGTCGGCGCCGCCTACGGCGTGCCGCCGGAGCGGCGGCACGCCGACTATCGCGAGCTGGTCGAGCGGGCGGATATCGATGCCGTGATCGTCTGCACCACTCGGGCTCGCATGCACCGCCCGCCATCGCGGCTGCCGCGGCCGGCAAGCACATCCTGGTCGAGAAGCCCGTCTGCTACACGGTTGCCGAGGCGGAGGCCATGGCCGACGCCGCCGACCGCGCCGGCGTCGTCTATCAGGCGGCCTACATGAAGCGCTACGACCCGGCCTATCAATTTGCGCAGCGGCGAGTGGCTGAGATCGATGACGTGCGCTTCATCCAGGTCAACCACCTGCACCCCGACAACGCGCTGCACCTGGCGACGTTCGACTACCACGTGCCGTCCGATCTTCCCGGCCCCTGCGGTGATCGAGGCCGGGCGCGCCGAATCGAACCGGCTCGTCGCCGAGGCGCTGGGCCGCGACCGGTTGACTCCGCCACGCTCAGCGCGTTCGGGGCCATCAGCGGCAGCATGATCCACGACATCGGCAATCTGCACGGCATGTTCGGCGCCCCGCGGCGCGTGGTGAGCACCGAGCATATGGGCCGGCGGCGTCGCCCTGTCGAGCGTGTTGGAGTACGACGGCGGCGCGCGGGCCGTGTGCAACTGGGTTGACCTGCCGGAGCTGTTCAGCTTCGAAGAGACGCTTGCGGTCTATGGCTCGCGCGATCGCGTGATCGCGTCGTTCCCCACGGGATGGAGCCGCGGCCTGCCGACGGAGCGTCACCGTGCAGCAGATCGACGCCGAGGGCCACCCCGCCACGACCACCCGATCATGGCAGGCCAACCCCTTCAAGCTGGAGCTCGAGCACTTCGCGGACTGCATCGCGCGCGGCGAGCAGCCGCTGACGCCGGGCCGCGAGGCCGTGGAGCACGTGGCGCTGGTGCGCGATATCGTGCTGGCGCACCTGGAAGGAGCCGCTTAACCATGCCGCTTGCAAGTCTTCGACTATCGCCGCGATATCAAGAACGTCGTCATCACGCCCGAGATCCGGGCGCGCTTCCTGCGGTTCGAGCCGGGCGACGTGGCCACGCGCCACAGCCACGACCTGGGCGCGGAGGTATTTCTGATCCTGCAGGGCCGCGCCGAGTTCGAGATCGACGGCGAAACCGCGGTGCTGGGTCCGGGCGAGCTGTGCTTCGCCGGTCGGGACGAGATGCACCAGGTGCGCGTCGTGGGCGACGAGCCCGTCATCATGTACCTCTCGGTGACGCCGCACGTCGAGCCGACGCACACCATGTACGCGGAGGACGGGTCCCGCCTGCCGCCCGCGTATGGGCATTCAACGAGCGACGAGCGCGCCGAGCACGATCCATCCGCCGGGGTCTCCACCGCGGACCTTGCCCTCGCGCATTTCCGGGCGTCGCGGGAGCTCTATGCCCGGCTCGCACGTGAGACCGCCGCCCGCCACGCCGCACACACCGCCGAGATCGAGCAGCTGGCGGCGGCGGGAGACGGCGCCCAGGCCAAGGCAGTCGTGGACGCCATGTGGCCCGACACCTACGCCACCCTCAGCGCCGTGGCCCGAGTCGAGGCCGCCTGGAACGAGCTGGCCGCGCGGGTGGACCCGGGCTAGTCCAGCCTGAACCGTTCGGTCACTCCGCGCCGACGACCGACACCTCTTCGGGGCTCACGCGCACCAGCTGCTTGCCGATGTTGGTGCCGGTGAATAGGCCCACGAAGGCGGCCGGGGCGTTCTCGATGCCGGCCACGATGTTCTCGCGGTAGGTGAGCTGGCCGGTCGAAACCCACTCGGTGAGCGCGGCCGTGGCCTCGGCGTCCTGGTCCTCGAAGTCGTTGACCAGGAATCCCTCCATGCGCGCCCGGCGGCTGTGGAGGGTCCGCGAATGCGGCGGCACCGGCGCGAGCTCTTGGGAGTGGTACTGCGAGATCGCGCCGCAGAGGGCGATGCGGGCGTGGAGGTTGATGCGCCGCAGCATGGCCTCCAGCACGTCGCCGCCCACGTTGTCGAAGATCGCGTCGATGCCGTCGAGACAGGCGCTGTCGAGCGCGGCGTCCAGCGGCTGGGAGCGGTAGTTGATCGCCGCGTCGAAGCCAAGCTCGTTGACCAGGTACATGCACTTGGCGTCGCTGCCGCAGGTGCCCACCACGCGGCAGCCCTGGAGCTTGGCGATCTGGCCCGCGGCGCTGCCCACCGCCCCCGCGGCGCCGGTGACCACCACGGTCTCGCCCGCGCGCGGCCGCGCCACCTCGAGCATGCCGTAGTACGCGGTCAGTCCCGGCATGCCCAGGATGCCGAGCGCGGTCGACAGCGGCGCAGCCTGGCGGTCGATAATCTCGAGGTCTTCCAGCGTCGTGACGGCGTATTTCTGCCAGCCGAACTCGCCGCGCACGATCTCGCCCTCTCGCAGACGCGGGTCGCTGGAAAAGACCACCTCGCCCACGCCTTCGCCGATCATCACCTGGCCGAGGGCAATGGGCTCCCCGCGCAGCGGCTGTTCCCAGAGGCGCCCGCGCATATAGGGGTCGACGGAGACATAGATCGTGCGCACGAACACCTCGCCCGCGGCAGGCCGTGGAATCGGCGACTCGACGAGCTCAAAGTCGTCAACGTGCGGCACGCCCGCCGGCCGGCGGGCCAGGACTACTTGAACGTTGGCTGGAGCGCTGGATGCCCCCGCGCCGCTGCTGTCTGCCAAAGCGCTAGCCTCCATCCTCGCAACGATCGAGACCGCTACCGGTCACCCAGATGTCCGAAAACTCGCTCGAGATGCAGCCGGTCACGGCCAGCCAGGTGTTCGAGAAGTCGACGAATCTAAGTTCGGTGAGATTGGCCAGCTCTAGAGGGAAAGTCCCGCTCGCTCGGTATTGCTCCAGCTCCTGCAACGCCGTCAAGTCACCCAACGGGGGGGATCGCCCCGGTCAGTTGATTGCCGCTGAGGTCAAGCCGCTTGAGATTCGCTAGCCGGCCCAGTTCCGGGGGGAATCTCGCCGTCTAGCGTGGCATTGCTCAGGTCCAGCTCCTGCAACGCCGTCAAGTCACCCAACGCTGAGGGGATCGCCCCGGTCAGTTGATTGCCGCTGAGGTCAAGCTGTTCCAGGTTCGCCAACCGGCCCAGTTCCGGGGGGATCTCGCCGGTCAGCCGGTTATGTGCGACGTTCAGGTAATCCAGGGCGTGCAGGTCTCCGAGTTCCGGGGGAATCGAACCGGTGAGCTCCTGATACGTGAGCCACAATCCACGCACCCGAAGCGGCGAGCCCTGAATGTCAACGCCCTCCCAGGAGGTGATCGGAAGATCGGAACTCCAGCGGAATGGGGAATCTCCGGCGAGCGCCTCGATCACTGTGAGAAGAATATCGCAGTCCTTAACGAGGCCGGGGTTTGCTTCAGGCTCCGGCACGACGAGACCGGTGGAGCAAATTGTTGGATAAACCGGCTCCTTGGTAGGAAGCGCGGACCGTGGCCGGAGATCGCCTTCGTAAAGGATGCGATGGTGAGTCCCGTCACGATTCATGGCGACAAGCAGGCGACCGGGATAGTGAATCGCAATCATCGAGCCATCCGGCGACCACGCAGCAAGGGCGGTGCTACCGGCGTCGGCCATGCGCCACCCTACCTCGGCTGGCACCTCCAAACGGCGCAGGTTGCTTCCGTCGGGATCTACCAGGTACACCCAGTCCGCAACGTAGAGAATCTCCGATCCGTCCGGTGACCAGGCAATCTGGCGCACGTCGACTCCCTCGACCACCAGTTGTTCGTCAGTTCCGTCTGGGAGCGCGGTGTAAATGCTCCTGAGGCTCGCTTCGCCCGTTACAAATGCGATCCGCTTGCCATCAGGCGACCAGGAAGGAAGCGGGAAGTACTCGTGATCCATCTCGAACGGGTGTATCTCACCTATTGTGTGAACTTTCGATCCGTCAGACCGAACTGTGCGGAGTGAATAGCCATAAGGCCACTGCTGGCCTTGTATGGTAACGATCGCTAAAAAGCGGCCATCTGGCGACCATACCGGAGGCGACAGTGCGACGCGACCTGACACAATCCGGCGTATATCAGAGCCGTCAGTGGCCATCGTATATAGAAACTGACGATACTCGTTTTTGCTCCTAGCAGACAGCGGTTCTCCTTGGTCTTGGTTTGATATGAACGCCAGGCGCTTGCCGTCCGGAGACCAGGCAGGAAAAAGATCAAGCCCCCGATGAACGGTAAGACGTTGAGACCTGCTTCCATCAATGTCTATTGTTGCTAGTTCGTAGTCGCGCTTGCCGCGAACATAGTGCGGTGTGCCGATATTGTCGGGATGCGTATACTCAGGATTCTCCCTTAGCCAGATCTTGCTATATTCAGTTTCGTATTCGCAACTGGAATACACAATCTGGCGTCCATTTGGTGAGGCATCGGCGTAGAACCCGTATGTTAGTCCAGATGGAGTTCCGGCGCCGATGGGAGGGCTAGCATCAACTAATTTGCTGATCGACTTATCATTGAAGCTGGCCGTCCACACGGCGTCATCATATCCAAATATGAGAATTGAATCTTCAGTAGTCCAATGCAGGAAGTCCTTGGAAAAATTACTCGCATTGTATAGGTCATAGGTCTCAGGGCTAAAATCTCCTCCACCACTTCCACATTGATACCTTGGCTGATGGCCGTCAATTACGGGAGCGTGGCAAATGGTATATTCGTCGCCTTTCGTGCATTGGGTTCCGTTGGCCAGAACATAAGTGCCATTGGGTAACAGTATGGCTCGCTTCTTGGTGCCATCGAAATCTTCGAAGAATGTGATCTGCGGAGAGTCGGAGTTATCTTGCTTGGTTGCTTCAGCGTCCGTGGACTTGACGGCTTCAGCTTGCGTGGATTTGGCTGCCTCAGTCGAGGCGGCATCGGCCGGTTCGGTGCCAGCGATTGCCGGCACTGCTGGTAGCTCAGGGCTAGGGTCGGGACCACAGGCAAGGAGCAGAATCGCGGTCAATAGGAGACAGGCGGTTGGGTGAAGAATCCGGTTCGGAGATTTGAGCGGCGATTTCGTCGTCGTCTCGGTATTGGGACGCGACGAGTCGATGGGACACTCGTCGTAAGTAGTCGGGAGTGCGTGTCGGGGAGAACCGAAAAAGTCTTGTAGTGGATCCGGTTGCGAGCTAGTCATAGAGTTTCCGCCCCGAGAGGCTCTGCGGCTTGCTTAGGGTCCTGACGGAACAGCCGACAAGCGCCGCTGCAGATCCACGCTTGCCTCGACCTGCCCCATGAACTCGCGGGTGGACGTGAGCACGGTGCGCCAGTCGGGCTTGGCGGGGACGCAGTCGATGGAGAGGTAGCCCTGGTAGTCGATGGCGTGCAGCACGCGCACGATGTCGCTGAAGTCGAGATGGCCGGTTCCGGGCATCTGGCGGTTGCTGTCGGCAAGGTGGATGTGCCGCAGGTGCTTGCCCGCGGTCCGCAGCGCCTCGGTGACCGGGCCGTCCTCGATGTTGAGGTGGAAGAAGTCGGCCACGACGCCCAGGTAGTCGGAGCCGACCGCCTCGACGACCGCAACCGCCTCGACGACCGAGTTCATGAACCCGGCGTAGCCCTCGAAGCGATTGACGGGCTCGATGGCCACCGGCACGCCCACGGATTCGGCGTGGTCCGCGATCTCGCGTGCCGACTGCTCGAAGTGACGCCGCAGCTCGATTAGCGGCATCGTGGTTACCGGATACTCGGGCACAAACGACACCGCGCAGATCTCGTAGACCGGCGGCTCGTCGAGCGTCGCGCCCAGGTCGAGGCAGCGCTTGGCGTAATCCACGGCGTAGCGCCGCTTGGACTCGTCCGACGACGCCAGGTCGCGCTCCTCCCCGGCGTGCCAGCCGCCCCAGGCGCCCAGGAGCGAGGGAATCCGCAGCCCCAGGTTCCGCGCCTTGTCGACCACGCCGTAGAACAGCGCCTCGTCGATGCGGTCGGGTTCGGCGTCCAGGTCGACGCCGTCGTAGCCCGCGTCGGCAACCGCGCCAAGCACCGTGTCGGGGTTTTCCCACACCTGCCCGCCGGGGCTGCTCGCCAGCGTCGCCAGCACCACCGAATACTTCAGCGCCATCGCTCAGTGCCCCATCTGGGAGAGAGCCTCGTCCACCGAGGCGTTCGGGCCGATCAGTGCGTCCATGGCCGCCCGCTCCGTGGCGCGCACGTGCTCGACCTGCGCCGGAAGGTCCGGAGCGGCGGCGAGCGGTACGTTGAGCAGACCGTTCACGTCGCCGTGGATCAGATCGCCCGGCTCTACCACCATGCCGTCGATCTCGATCGGGATGTCCATCGTGATGCGCCGGGGGTTGCCGTGGGAGACCGACGTGCCCGCGGCGAAACAGGAGAAGCGCATCTCGCGCAGTTGATCCACGTCGCGGATGGCGCCGTCGGTGACGAAGGCCACGGCGCCCAGGGCACCGTAGAGCGTGGCGGCGTAGTCGCCGAACATCGCGGCGTGTGCCTTGTGCGGGCCGATGTCCTGCACGACAACGATTGCGGGCTTGGGAGCGGCGGCCAGAAGCTCGGCGAACTCGCGCATGCCGCGGCCCACCTCGACCGGGCCGGGTCCCGTGGTGTCGATTTGCGCCGTTACGGCGTATCCCAGCGTCACGCCCAACTCGGGGAACATGCAGCGCACCCGCGACCCGGCGAATCCAACCCGGTGGTCGCGCACGCCCAACTCTTCGATGGCGTTCGAAACCGTGGGGCTGTCGGCAGCCTGGAGCGCGGCAAACGTGGCTTCGTCAAGCGGTCCGGATACAGACATGCCGGCTCCTATGGTTGGCTGGCGCTGCGGGTCGATGCTATGCGCGGCGGCATATGGGCGTCAACGCGGGCGCGTCGTGGGCCCTTCTCCGCGCACCATCAATGTCATTCCGAGGCTCGGCGAGGAATCTCGAATTCCCCAGCACCGGCCGCGGCGTTGCCCCCGCTGCAAACCTGATTCCATGGCGGTCCGAACTCGAAGCCAATGGACCCACCACCACGCCGCGGACCGTCCTAGTACGCCGCGATGTTGAGCACGGCCTTCTCATCCGGCGTCAGGGCCTCGATCTGCTCGGGGCTCATGCCGCGGAAGTGCGTATTTGGCGGGACTCCGGCTTCGAGCCCCCAGAGCTTGCGTTCGGCCAGCGACATCTGGGCGCGCATATCCGGGGGCATGTAGCGATAGGCGTCGTTGAAGCCCTTCACCCACCAGCGCTGGAAGAAGAGGATCAGCGAGTAGCGCGGGTTGTCGCCGCGGTTGGTGCCGCCGGTGTGCCACAGGCTGGCATCCCACATCAGCACCGATCCCGCCGGCGCTTCGGCGATCTTCCATCCGGACGGAAGCGACACCGAGTCCTCGGGCGGAATCTCGGTGGTGAGGTGCGACCCCGGCCAGACCACCGGCCCGCCGGTCTTTGTTGAGAACTCCGTCAGGGCCCAGGCGGCTTGTATGCCCATCGCGTAGTGCCGTCCGCCGACGAACGGCTTGACCGTGAAATCGCTCCAGTCGGCGTGCAGGTTGCCGCCGAAGCGGCTGGTGGTCCTTTTCCCCGGTCGGCATGGGCACGCGAACGGTGACGTCGTGGGCAAACATTTCGTCGCCCAGCACCCGCCGCGCCACCTCAACCGGCGCCGGGTACCGCAGCGGCAGGCCGTGGAAGTGCCGGTGCTTGGCCTGCGCGTTGAACGCCATCCGCAGGTTGGCGCCCTGCAGGCCGTATTTGCGCCCGATGGTCTCCTCGGCGGCCAGGGTCTCCTCGATCGCTGCGACCGAGGCCTCGATCTCCGCCTGCGGCAGCACGCGCTCCAGGATGGTGTAGCCGTCGCGCTCGATTTCGGCCGCGTGCCGCTCGATGTCCCAGGTCATGTCACCAGATTCGCGCGGCCCGGCGATCCCCTCGATCGGTCATGTCTCCGGGCACGCCGTAGCGGTGGCGGTAGCGCGTGCGTGCGATCGCCTCCGGCGTGGCCTTGTTCTCGGGAATGTCGCCCGGCCAGCCCTGCCCGCCCAGGTAGCGGAACTCGTCGGACTTGCCGCAGAGCCAGAAATACATTTCGGCCGCATCCACGCAGTCGCGCATCAGCTCCGAGTGGCGCAGGCTGTCCACCACGAAGTCGGCGAACTCGATGTCGAAGTCCGGCTCTTGGACCCAGTCCCGCTTGGGGTCTTCCGTGCGCCAGTAGTTGTATTTCAGCAGGTTGCGAACCCCGGCCGACTCCAGCGCCGTGCGCGCCCCGCGCCGGTGCCAGATGTTGTAGGACGTGAGGAAGATCGAGCCCGCCGGCGCGGCGGTCAGGACGCTCCCTTTGACCGCGTCGTAGTGCGCCATGTGCTTTTCCCGCTGGTAGAGAAAGTGCGAGCCCGGCAGCAGCTCGGTCGGGCCCATCTCCGGCGGCACGGCTTGCGGGTAATAGAACACCTGGAGGTAGTTGACTTCCGGGCCGTAGCGCGAGCCGCCGTCCCGGTGCCAGTCCTGCGGATGCCGCGGGCCGGTGCCCCGGTGATTCGACATCAGGACGGGGAGCGTGAAGTTGTCGCCGAGGAGCGAGCGCACCGCCCCGGCTGCCGCGGGGTTGACGATCACGTTCTCGACGAACCAATCCTCTTCCAGGATTTCCGTGGGTTCCGAGTGCGGATGTGCGTCCAGATAGTCCATCGCCCGCCGGTTGATCTCGTCCGGCACCACGCCTTCCAGGATCCAGTAGCCGTTGCGGCAGAACCAGATCACGTCGTCGTCGGTCATGGTGGGCGCGCAGGGGTAGGTGCGCTTGGTCATCGTCATGCGACGGCCCTCCGTTCCAGGATGAACTCGCAGGAGAGCCCATACGTGCGGCCCTCGTCCATCAGCAGCGCCAGCTCGGGGAACTTCACCACCCGCCAGCCGTCGTTGATGGCCTCCAGCACGGTCTTGTAGGGCCAATCCTCGGGGGCCGGCAGCGGATACACCACCTCGCCGTCGCGGATCATGCGCATCCCGACGACGTCCGAGGCTTCCGATGACTTGGCCGCCTGGAGGTACAGCAGGTCCCAGCGCCGCGGTCGCTCCGCGCCGATGGCGTCCTCAAGCTCGCGCAGCCGCTCCTCGGTCAGGCGTCCTTCGCGCAGCTCGTCGATGCACTGCCGCACCATCTGCCGCGGGTCTTTCATCCGTTGACCTCCGCCGGTCGCGCCGTGGCGCTCGCGTAGCCCATCCTAGCTCGGCACTGGGGCGGCCGCGTGCGGCCGGCGTCGTCCGTCACCTCACCGGAGCCGCCCGGATTGCCGACTCCGTCGATCGGTAACGTCGCCTGGGACGCCGTAGCGCCGGCGGTATCTGGCGCGTTCGTGGGTGCCGGGCGCGGGCTTGGCTTGCAGGATGTCCGCCGGCCACGACTGGCCGCCCAGATAGTGAAACTCGTCGATGTTCCCGCAGAGCCAGTAATACATCTCGGCCGCGTCGACGCAGTCGCGGACCCCCTCGGAGAACCGCACCCCGTCGACAACGAAGTCCGCCGACGCGACGTCAAACTCCGGGCTCACGATCCAGTCCCGCCGCGGGTCGGCGGTGCGCCAGTAGTTGTATTTCAGCAAGTTGCGCACACCGGCCGCCGCCGTCGCCGTGCGGGCCGCTCGGCGGTGCCAGATGTTGTATGACGTAATGAAAATGGAACCGGCCGGCCCGGTGGTGAGCACGCCGCCCTTGATCGCGCCGTAGTGCGCCATCAGCTTTTCACGCTGATAGAGGAAGTGCGAGCCCGGCAGCAGCTCGGTGGGACCCATCTCCCGCGGCACGTCTTGGGGGTAGTAGAAGACCTGCAGGTAGTTGAGCTCCGGGCCATGGCGTGAGCCGCTGTCCCGGTGCCAGTCCTGCGGCTTGGCCGGGCCCCGGCCGCGATGATTCACCATCAGCGACGGCAAGGCGAAGTCGTCCCCCAGCAGGGAGCGTATCGCCCCGGCGGCCGCTGGGTTGAGAATCACGCCGTCGACGAACCAGTCCTCCGCCATGATCTCGGTGGGTTCCACGTGCGTGTTCGACGCCAGGTAGTCCAGCGCTCGCCGGTTGATCTCGTCTGGCACGACCGCTTCGAGAATCCAGTAGCCGTTGCGGCAGAACCACACCACGTCCTCATCGGTCATCGTGGGTTCGCAGGAGTGTGTGCGGTTCATGCTGGGCGCCTCGATCCGCTGGTGTTTGCCACCGGATCGGCCATCGTGGGGCCGGCGTTCACAGTTTACGCAGGCCCTATGATGCGACGCCGCACCATTCGATGATCGCCAGCGCGTAGATCTTGGCGGCATCGATCAGCTCGTCGATTTCCACGTGCTCGTCGGGTCCGTGCGCCACCAGCAGGCTCCCCGGCCCGATGGTGATGGCCGGGATTCCCGCGCGGTTGAGGAACGCCCCGTCGTCGACGGCGGCGAAGCCGTAGTACGGCGCTCCGTGCCGAACACGCCCGTATAGGCCGCTTCGAGGGCCTGGCAGATGGGCGCGTCGGGCGAGACGTCGAACGGCGGCCACCAGAGCAGCCACTCGACCTTGGGCGGGTTTTCCCGCAGCCATGAGTCCGTGGCCGCCACGCGCGCGATGTGGGTCTCGATCTCGGCCTTGACGTCCTCAACCGGCTCCTGGGGCGGGTGCCAGATCGCGTACTCAACCCGGCTTTCCTCCGAGATCACGAACGGGCCGTTCGGACCGCCCTGCACCAAGCCCGGATAGATCGTGAAGTGCCCCGGGCGCTTGAACATCGGGTGCGACTTGGTCTGGCCCCACTCCTCCTCCAGCCGGCGCAAGCCGTCCATGATCAGCTGGGCCTTGTCGATGGAGGAGACGCCGATGGCCGCGCCGCCGCCGCCCGCACGAATCAACTCGTCGCGCATGGAGGCGTGCACCGCCCGGCCCTTGATCGTCAGGGCCATGTAGAGCAGGCCGGGCGAGGCCGGAATGATGCCCAGGCGATAGGGCGGACCGGACGCCTCGGCCACGATCGCCGCATCGGCCGTGTAGCCGCGCTCGATGGCCGCGCCGGTCCCGGCCTCGGTGTTCATCATCTCCTCGCCCACGACGTATTCGATGATGACGTCGCCCTTGGGGTGCAGGCCGGCCTGCAGCACGGCTTGCAGCGCGATCAGCGCGGCGGCGTTGCCGCCCTTCATGTCGCACGAGCCACGGCCCCAGATTTTGCCGTCGATGACCTCGCCGCTCCACGGCCCCGCCTTGGTCCAGTTGGCGTCCGGTCCAGGCGGCACCACGTCCACGTGGCCGTTGAAGAGCAGCGACCGCCCGCCGCCCGTGCCGCCGAGCTTGCCGGCAAGGTTCGCGCGGCCCTCCTCCGCTTCCCACAGGTCGGTCGTCAGGCCGACATCCTCCATGAGCGGCTTGCAGAACTCGTTGACGCGCGTCTCGCCACCGCGCGCCGCCTCTTGATCGATGCCCGGATAGGTCGGGTTCACCGACGGGATGCGGACGGTGTCGATGGTCATCTGGACAAGGTCATCGGACAGCGCATCCACCTCGGCCAATACACGCTCGCGGGTCTGGGTCTCGGTCATCGCGGTGACTCCTCGGCTCGGCTGCTCGCTGGCCGCATGGTAGGTGCTAACTCAACTGCGCAGGCGGTTGATCGTTGGCTGGGTCGGCTTAGCGGGCGCGGGGGCTACCATCGGCGCCCAGCTAGCCCTGCGATTCCAGCAAAGCGAGCGCCACATGGCTGCCAAAACCATGCCCAAAGACCACGAAGCGCGGTGCCGCGGGCGCTACGAGCTGCCCGGCGTGACCATCCAGGTCGAGAAGACCATCACGCTGATTCCCGAGCAGGACCGCTTCTGTCCCGCCGGATTCCTGTTCAACCTCCGCGATGGCCGCCTGATCGCGGGCAACGTCCCCTCGGAGGACGGGGCGATGACCTGGCGCGCGTCGCGGGACGCGGGCCAGACCTGGGACCCGTCGCCGGCCTGGCCCAGTTGGCACGTCTATCAGTTTCCCGACGGCGAGCTGATCGGGCTGGAGGGCTCCGAAGAGCCCTGGCTCGGCAAGACGGATAGGTCGGGCGTGTACCAGGGCCGCGCCTTCCGTTCGACCGACGGGGCACGAACGTTCAGCGCCGAGACGGTGGAGATTTCTGGCGTTCCGCAGCTCGCCGAAGGCGAGAGCGAGCGCTGGGGCTTCCACGTCGACTCCTACGTCGATCACAATATCGTGGCGCTCAGCGACGGCAGCCTGCTGGCCGGCGCGCACGGACGGTTTGCGGGCCATCGCAAGTACAGCACCTACGTCGTGCGCTCGACGGACCGCGGCAGGAGTTGGCACTACCGCGCGACGGTGGCGTCGGACCTGACGCCGGACGACCACGTGCGGATCGAAGGCTTCGATGAGCCGGCGTTGCTGATGCTGCCAAGCGGCGAGATGCTGTGCTTCATGCGCAGCGGGGGCCGCTATGACGGAACCTATTCGCCGCTGTATTTGAGCCGGTCGGCGGATGACGGGCGCACCTGGAGCGTGGCCGATCCCATCGCCGACCGCGGCGTCTGGCCCAATGCCTGCCGCATGGACAACGGCGTGCTGGCGGTGATCTACGGTCGTCCCGGCGACTGGCTGGCCTTCAGCCTTGACGACGGCCACACCTGGATCGGGCACTTCTGCCTGCACCTGGGCACGCAGCCGTGGGACTGCGGCAGCTACGACTGGGTCGAAGCGGTTGCGCCCGACACGCTGCTGGCCGCCTACGGACGCACCGACCCGAACAACCCGCGCATGAGCGAGGTGTCCGGGACGTTCATCACCGTTAGGCGCACGTAGCGGCGCGGGTTTTTACTTCGTACTCGAAACAACTGCCCGAACACGTAAAAAAACCCCTGCCCAAAGGTGGAAGCGTAACGGAATTTGGGCAGACGGGAGACGATTCTGGGCAGCTCAAAGTCGGATTGGGCGTGGAATTGCTCTGTCGGAGCCCTTTGTGTAGCCGCCATTCCCGCGCCACCCGCGCGTAGCCAGAACGTCTGCCTGCCCGTCCCCTGCCGGACCGGCAGGTGCGCATGCCTTACGCTGGCGGCTGTTGCCGCCCCGTCGATCACCGCAAGGACTCGTGAGCATGGCCGAAATCCGACCGAACCGCGTCAAGCACAGGCTCGCCGAGGGCAAGGTGGTATCTATTCCGGCGGGCGTAAACACGCCCGACCTGATCGACACCATGGGGCCGTGGGGGTTCGATGGATTCTGGATCGAGGCCGAGCACGGGCCGGTCGACTTCGGTGACATCGCTGATCTGACGCGTGCCTGCGATCTGTGGGGCGTGACCTCGATCGTGCGCGTGAACCGCGTCGAGCCCGGCATTATCTACCGCACGCTCGACCAGGGCGCGCAGGGCATCGTGGTGCCGCACGTCAATACCGCGGACGAGGCGCGGCAGATCGTGGACGCCGCCAAGTTCGCGCCCATCGGGCACCGCGGCATGTTCGGCTCGCGCCAGGGATACGGCGTGGACGACTACCTGAACCAGGCGAACGACGAGACGCTGATCGTGATCCTGGTGGAGGACATTCGGGCGGTCCGCAACCTTCCCGAGCTGCTCGAAGTCGACCATATCGACGTCTTCTTCGTGGCGCCCTCGGACCTCGGCCAGAGCATGGGGATTCTTGATAACACCGCACCGGAGATTCGGGAGACGACCGAGAAAGCGATTCGCCAGATCGTTGCCGCCGGCCGGGTGGCGGGCACGCTTGCCTTCACGGAATCGGCGGCCCACTGGATCGATGTCGGCGCTCGCTTCCTGCACCCGCCCTGGACGCCCTGGTTGGAGGCCGGTGCACGGGAGTACCTCAGAAACGCTGGCAGCGTCTCCTGAATCGAAGGCCGCCAGTCCGTAGGAGACATCGGTGGCGCGGCTGTCCGGAAGACCGAGGGGCTTGAATCCACCTGCGTGTTGGTAGCAACGGTGTTTGGCCGTCAAGGGTTAGGCCATGGTCGGGTCCCACATGGCCTGCTGTTTGCAGAGGGCATTGCAGAGCACGAGGAGCTTGCGCATGCAGGCGGTGAGGGCCACGAGCTTGGGCTTGCCGGCCGCGACGAGGCGCTGGTAGAAGGCGCGGAGGCTCGGGTTGGCCCGGCTGGCGGCAAGCGCAGCCATATAGAGCGCCGCCCGCACCGACGCGCGCCCACCCCAGACCGAGCGGCGCCCGCGCCAGGCGCCGCTGTCCCGATTGAAGGGGGCGACGCCGACGAGGGCGGCGATCTGTTTCTGGTTGAGCGTGCCGAGCTCGGGCAGCTCGGCGAGCAGAGTGTGGCAGGCGACCGGGCCGATGCCGGGGATGCTCTGCAGCCAGGCGGCCCGCGCGCGCAGCCGCGGCTCGGCCTGGATGGCGGCGGCGAGTTGCGCGTCGAGGTCGGCCAGGCAGTCGGTCAGCCAGGCGAGGTGGGCATCGATGTTGGCGTGGAGGGCCGGCGGGGCTTGGGGGCGCCGTTGCTGCTCGGCCACGCGCATGGTCAGGAGTTGGCGCCGGCGAGTGATCAGGGCGTGCAAGTGGCGGGTGGCCACATCTGGGCGCGGGCGCACCGGGGGCTGGACCTCGGCCGCGAAGCGGGCCAGCACCCAGGCGTCGAGCCGATCGGTCTTGGCCAAAATGTTGCGGCTGCGGGCGAAGTCGCGCACCTGCCGCGGATTGACCACCACCGCCGGCAGCCCCGCGGCGATCAGCGCCGCGTCGACCGCCTGCTCGTAGCCGCCACTGGCTTCCAACACGATCCGGGTGGGCTGCAGGGCCTGCGCGCGGCGCACCAGCGCGGCATGCCCCGCGGCCGTGTTGGGGATCCGCCAGGCGTCCTGCGTGGGATAGCGCGCGACATCCAAATGATCGCGGGCGACGTCCAGGCCGAGATACAGGGACTGGGGCATTTCGGTACCCTCCGAGGCGGCGCCGGCCTCCCGCCCAGCCTTGCAAGATGCGGGCTCGCCACGGCGGCCCTGGCAACGGTACGGGCTCTGGACCAGCGCCACGGGCCGGGACGACCACGCTACCGAACGGTCTCTTGGGACCCAGGGGCGGACGGTCTGTCCCGGCCCGGTGCTTCCCCACGGACGATCCGAGGGGACTTGCAACATACAAGGGGCGGGTTTCAAACCCGCCCCTACGGCCCTCAAACCTCAGTTAGGCGTGGCGGGGCGCTACGGCACCCGCGCCGTTGGCCACACCGGGTGCAGGGCGTACCAACTGCGGTAGCCGAATCCGATCATCTCCGTCAGCACATCCGCCATGCGTTGCACGCCTTCTTGGAGGCCGGCGTTGGAGCGGTCGAGGTCGCGCAGGTCGATGGCGCGTCCGAAGTAGCCCTGGACGCGCCCGTCGGGCAAGCGCCGGGCAAAGGCGGGCATGAGCGGCGCGCCGCTCATGATGGCCAGCATCGCGGGGCCTTTGGGGAGGATGGCCGTCTCGCCGCAGAGCTGCACGGGTACGCCGTCGCCGATGATGACGCGATCCGCGGCCAGCCCAACGGCCTCGTTGCGGCGCAGCGCGCGCAGCAATGGGCGCGCGGCCTGGCGTTCGTCGTGCACCTCGATCCGCGCCCGTCGACGGATCATGGCGAACACACGCCCCAGCCAGTGCGGCCGGAGCCGTTCACCGGCGGACGAGATGGGCGCGTGCCGCCGACGCAACTCGCGAGCGGCGATCTCGAAGTTGGCGGCATGCATGCTCACGATGATGGCGCCCCGGCCGGCCTCCAGCGCCGCCGCCAGCTCTGACGAATCGATCTCGACGCGGCGGTGGCGACGCCACCAATCGGGCCAGATCATCGTGAAGTATTCCGTCAGGTAGCGACCGTAGCTGGCGTAGACATCCGCGGCCGTGGCGTTCACTTCTTGTGCCGAGGCCGACGGCCCCATGGCCACCGACAGATTGGCGCGCAGCTGGCGCGATCGACGCCCGCCCCAGGCGTACACGCGGCGTCCCAGCCAGGCGGCGGCCGCATCAACAAGGCGCGCGGGCAGAATCCCCAGGAGCAATGTGACCGCGAGCAGGAGCGCCGTCGCCGAATAGGACACGACCGCCCCGATCAGTTGCACGGCGTGACCGAGGATGCTGCGAGTGACGACCGCCAGATTCCGATGCGGAGACTGTCCCGGCACGACCACAACGACCTCTGCTGCCTGCCACTGGCACTCATGTACGGCAACGGCAGAATCTACCAGTCCCCCGCACCCACCGCCGTGAGGTTCGTGCCGAAGACTTGTGTGAGCCGCCTGGTGCGCGACGGACGCGGTTCGGGAGTGATTAGGAAATCCCGTCGTTCCGATGGCGTGCGGCAGCAAATTTCCGCGCGTCAAGCGGCCGCCGCGCGATACTCTCACGCGTATGCGCCGCGCGATGAGAAGGCAGGACAAACTCGCATTGGCCCGGCCACGGTTTCCCTGAATGCGGGTAATGAGCGCCTTGTTTGAACTCACGCGTGTGTAGACACGAAAGCGGTCGTCGGCTTGCCCCGAGGCGCGAATCGAATGGTCCCTTCAGCAGATCCCGGATAGCAGGGCTGATCGTCGCACTCGGCTTTCTCTGCCTGGCATGTGGGGAAGCCTCGGCGCCACCTGCAGCGGTCACGCCGCCGGCGTCGTCTCCCACTCTTGCGCCCACGCCTGCGTCAACGCCGGCGACTGTGACGAGGCTTGCACCTACAGCTACGTTCGAGCCCGCGCCTGCACCAGCGTCCACGCCTACGCGAGAGCCCACGCCGACTGCATCGCCGGAACCCACGGCGACGGTCACGCCGCCTCCAGAGCCCACGCCTTCTCCGGAGCCGCCACCGACGCCTGAGTCCACGCCCGCGCCCTCAAATCCCACGCCGACGGCTGAGGCCACACCGACGCCCACGCTGGAACCGACAGCGACGCCGCAGCCCGCTCCGACGCCAGAACCGACGCCTGCGCCGGCGCCGTCGCCCACGCCAGAGCCGACACCCGCGCCGGAACCCACCACAACCCCGCCACCCACTCCAACCTCAGGCCCTACGCCGACTCCCTCGCCGGAACCCACGCCAATTCCGCAACCGACACCCACGCCAGTGCCGGCGCCTACGCCGACGCCACAGCCGACGCCGACACCTGTGCCGCAACCCACGCCAACACCCACACCGGAGCCAACGCCCACACCGGAGCCAGTCGATCCTGCCCTGGGCGCGACGCTGGTCCGCGCCATTGGCTGCGAGGCGTGTCACAGCAGCGACGGGTCCGACGGCATCGGACCCACCTGGCAGGGCGTTTACCTCAGCCAGGTCACGCTGGCCGATGGCTCAACGGTCATCGCCGACGACGCCTATCTGCTGCGGGCGATCGTGGACCCCAACGCCGAAGTCGTTGAGGGTTACGAGCCGGGCCTGATGCAGGCCGACCTCGACACGCTGCTCTCGCAAGAAGAGCTGCTGGCGATCGTGGCCTATATCAAGTCGCTCTAGCCGCGGGTCGTCTACGCGTCGCTGATGGGCAGGGTGATGCGCGCGTTGCCGGCGTGCTGCGACTGCAGCGCGGCCAGGAGCACTTCGACGACCTGGCGCGAGGTGCGGCCGTCCATCGAAGGGCGGCCGCCGTGGTGGATCAGGTGCACCATCTCGTCAACGCAGCCGGCGATATGGCCCAGGGTGTATTGGGGGCGGGGAAGGGTGTGCTGTCCAAACCTTTGGCCGTTCTGGACGATGACGGTGGCGTTGCCCGTGTCGTCGACGCGCACGATGCCGGCGGTGCCAAAGACTTCCAGCGCGAACACCTGCGGCATCGTCTTGCACATGTTCCAGAAGGCCCGAACGCCGTTGTCGAACTCGACGACGACCGACATGGCGGGGTCGGTGTTGGGGTCGTGCCCGCCGTCGCTGGCGTAGCGAGGGCCGTATTCCGCGAAGCCGGCTTCCGCAATCGCGTAGACCGCGGTGGGCGTGCCGCCGGCGAACCAGAGGATGGTGTCGAACATGTGGGTGCCGTTGCGGAACAACATCGCGCGCGGACCGCCCTGCTTGGCGGTGATGCGCTGCACCTTGCCGATCTCCCCTGAGGCGATCACCTCAGCTATCTGAACCCAGGGAAACATCCAACGCCGCGTGTGATCCACCAGCATGGGAATGCCCGCGGCCTCGACGGCGGCGATCATGCGGTCGGCGTCGGCCAGCGTCGAGGCGATGGGCTTCTCGCAGATGATGCCGCGCACGCCGGCGGCCACCGCGTCGACGACGATCTGGGCGTGCCGGTCGTCGGGGGTCGCCACGCTGATGACATCCAGTTGCTCGCGGTCGAGCATTTCGCGGTAGTCGGTGTATCCCCGGACATCGGGCAGCGCGTCGCCCCAGTCGCGGTGAAAGCCATCCAGCTTCTCGGGCACGATGTCGCACACCGCGACGGGCTCGGTGCCCGCGATGTGGCGGTAGGCGGCCACGTGGGAGTGCGGCATCTCGAAGCCGGTGCCCGGTCCCGGACCTGGCGCGGGGCGCTTGGCGCCAATGCCGGTGAGGCCGACCACGCCGGCCCGCAGCGGATTGTTCATAGCGATGTTGCTTCAGTCACGGCGGCGGCGATTGTAGGCGAGTGGCCTCAGGCGCGCAGCGGGCGGCGCCGGAGTCTTACAGCGCGTCGATGGCCGCCAGGATGTCGGCAGACGGGATCAGGTCATGAACGCCGCTGTAGACGTCTCTCCAGGCCAGGTTCCCGTCAATATCGACCAGGAACGCCGACCCCGTGGCGAGACCGTCGCCATAGAGGTTGAAGATGCCGTAGGCCCGGGGGACGTCGCCCGCGGCGTTGTAGAGCACCGGGAAATGGATGCCGATCCGCTCAACGATGCCAGCCGTGTCTTCGAGCGAGTCAGTGCTGATAGCGAGGATTTCCACGCCGCGCGATTCGAACTCCTGGTAGTTGTTCTGCAGCTCCACGAGCTGCGTGCGGCAGGTCGTTCACCAGAAGGCGCGGTAGAAGACCACCACCACCGGCTGCTGCCCCGCGAATGAACTCAGGGTGTATTGCGGGCCCTGGGCGCTCGGAAGCGAGAAGTCGACGGCGGCCGGCCGGGCTGGGGCCGGCGGCGGAGTTGGCGTTGGGGTCGGTTGCGGCGCCGGCGTCGGAGTCGGTTGAGGTGCGGGCGTGGGAGTCGGTCGCGGCGTCGGCGTGGGCTGTGGCGCGGGCGTGGGAGTCGGCTGCGGCGTCGGCGTTGGCTGGGGAGCGGGCGTAGGTGTCGGCTGCGGTGCAGGCGTAGGTGTCGGCTGCGGCGTCGGCGTGGGCTGTGGTGCGGGAGTCGGTGTTGGCGCGGCTGCCGTGGTGGGCGTGGGTTGCGGCGTCGAGGTCGGGAGGGGCGCCGGAGTCGGCGTTGGCGCCGCTGTGGGCGCTGGAGCCGGCGTTGGCGTAGATGCGGGCACCGGCGTTGACGTTGGAGCGGGAGCAGCCGTTGGCGCCGCGGCGACGACTACTGGAGTCGGTGCGGGGGTGGTCGGCGCGGGGGTAGCCGGTATTGCCGTAGCGGGCGGCGGCGTTGCGGTCGGCGCCGGCGGGCTGGTGGGCGTTGGCGGTCCGGTGCGGCGGGGGAGCGGGAGTGTCCGTTGGCGATGGCGGCGGCGTTGCGGTTGCCGCGGATGCCACTTCGGCGGCGGGTTCCGCCGGCGCGGCCGTGTCGCCACAGGCAGCCAGGACGACTGCCAACGCGACGACCGCGATGATCCCGACGCGCACCATGAGTTTCCCCGACGGGCTTCCTTCAGATTCTACGCCGAGCGCGCCGTCGCGGTTTGCTGCGGCGGTCACTCTCTCCGGCGTGCGGGAGGCGCCGCTGCGCTACAGCGCGTCGATGGCCGCCAGGATGTCGGCTGACTTGATCAGGTCGTGAATGCCGCTGTAGATCGACTTCCAGGCCAGGTTTCCATCAAGATCGACCAGAAACGCCGACCCCGTGGCGAGACCGTCGCCGTAAAGGTTGAAGATGCCGTACGCGCGCGGGACATCGCCGTCGCTGTCGTAGAGCACGGGGAATTGGATGCCGATCCGCTCAACGATCCCGGCGGTGTCGTCGAGCGAGTCCGTGCTGATGGCGAGGACTTCCACGCCACGCGCCTGGAACTCTTCGTAGTTCCGTTGCAGCTCCACGAGCTGGGTACGGCAGGTCCCTCACCAGAAGGCGCGGTAGAAGACGACGACCACCGGCTGCTGTCCCGCGAAGGAGCTCAGGGCGTATTGCGGACCCTGGGCGCTCGGCAGCGAGAAATCGACGGCGGACGCCCTTGCCGGGGCCGGCGGCGGGGTCGGCGTGGCAGGCGGCTGTGGGACCGGCGTAGGAGTCGATTGCGGCGTTGGCGCGGGTGGGGGAGCCGAAGCGTCGGTCGCCGTCGGCGGCGCGGGGGCTTCGGTTGCCGCAGGTGCGGCCTCGGCGGCGGGTTCCGCTGGCGCGGTCGTGTCGCCGCACGCAGCCAGGATGACCGCCATCACGACAACCGCGATGATCCCGACTCGCGCCATGGCTATCCTCGCAGGTCTTCCCTGAGATTCTACGCCGTGCGCGCCGCCGCGGTTTGCCGCGACGGCCTAGGAGCTGCGAATGAACGTGATGAGCTGACCGATCTGAACCTCGGTCAGATCGGAGAACGGCGGCATGCCATTGCCGCCCTCGCCGAGCTGCTGGCGGATGCGCTCCTCGGTCAGATCGTCAACAGTCCGCCCCGCGAGCGCCGGACCGATGCCGCCGCTCAGGTCTTCGGCATGGCAGACGAAGCAGCCGTTGGCGACGAAGAGTTGATGGCCGGGCGAAAGGTCGCTTGGCGGGGGATCCTCCGGCGGCGGCGGCGGGGGCGTCGGCGGTTCGTTCCCGCCCGTAAGCAGATCACCGTTGATTATCACGTCGCGCGGGGGCGGCAAGGTGATCACTTCCTCGGGCGCCCGCGGGGGCGGCGGCGGCTCCAGGGGCGGCACAGTCCGTCCCGGTGGGACCATGACCAGCAGTTGTGCGACGACGGGAGTCGCTTCAGGGGTAGGTTCAAGGTGGGTGAAGCCGCTTGACTCGCCGCAGGCCGCAACGGCGCCGGTGAGGATAGCGCCGCCCAGAAACGCGCAGATGGCGCGCCCGAGGCGCGCGGTTCGACGGGACCCGGTGACGTGCATAGACCTGCGTTGCTCCGCTGAACGGCGCCGCCCTGATCGCGGCGCCGGCGCCATGGTATTACGTCGGACGGGCATGATGCGCGCACGGGCGGATTGCTTCAGGGAGGCTATTCCTGGTCGCCCCGCAGCTGCGCCACCACCGTCAGATCCTCGAGGGTGGTGGTGTCGCCGACCACCTCGCGGCCGGCGGCGATATCGCGCAGCAGCCGCCGCATGATCTTGCCGCTGCGCGTCTTGGGCAGCGCGTCGGCAAAGCGCAGTTGCTTGGGTCGAGCGAAGCCCCCCAGCTTCTCGCCGACATGCGCCGTGAGTTCGGCGTTCATCTCGTCCGAGGTATCGATGCCGCCGCGCAGCGTGACGAAGGCGGCGATTGACTCTCCGGTTATCGGGTCCGGTGTGCCGACGACCGCGGATTCCGCCACTGCGGGGTGGCTGACCAGGGCGCTCTCGACCTCCGCCGTGCCGATGCGGTGCCCGGACACGTTGAGCGTGTCGTCGACCCGCCCGATGATCCAGAAATAGCCGTCGGCGTCGCGCACCGCCCCGTCGCCGGTCAGGTAGCGCCCGGGAAACTTGGCCCAATACTGCTCCATGAAACGCTCGGCGTCGCCGTGCTCGCCCGGGTGTCCGGGAATGCCCCATCCGTCCTTGTAGATGCCGCGCAGCATCCCCGGCCAGGGGCGATTCAGCACCAGCAGGCCGCGGGTGCCGTCGGGCAACGACTCCCCTTGCTCGTCAACGATTTCCGGCTCGGTGCCGGGAAACGGCAGCGTGGCCGAGCCCGGCTTCTGCGCAATGGCGCCCGGCAACGGCGTGATGAGGACCCCGCCGGTCTCCGTCTGCCACCACGTGTCCACGATGGGGCAGCGCCCGCCGCCGATGACGCGGTGGTACCAGAGCCAGGCGTCGGGATTGATCGGTTCGCCGACGGTCCCGAGCAGCCGCAGGCTGGTGAGGTCGTGGGCGTCGGGGTGCTCGTCGCCCCAGCGCACGAAGGTCCGAATGGCCGTGGGGGCGGTATACAGCACCGTGACGGCGTATTTCTCGACGATGGCCCAGAACCGGTCCTCTTTCGGCGCGTTCGGAGCACCCTCGTAGATCACGCTCGTGGCGCCGTTGCCGAGGATGCCGTAGACGATGTAGCTGTGCCCCGTGACCCAGCCGATGTCGGCGGTGCACCAGTAGATGTCGTCGTCGCGCAGGTCGAAGATCAACTTGGCCGTGGCGGCGGTGTAGACCATGTAGCCCGCCGTGGTGTGCACCACGCCCTTGGGCTTGCCGGTGGTTCCGCTGGTGTAGAGGATGTACAGCGGGTGCTCGGCGGGGAGCTCTTCCGCGGGGCACTCGTCGGACTGTCCCGCGATGGCGTCGTCCCACCACACGTCCCGCCCCTCGACCCAGCTGATGTCGTTCTCGCAGCGCCGCAGCACGACCACGTTGCCAACCGACGGGCAGGAGTCGTCCGCCAGGGCGGCGTCCACGTTGGCCTTCAGCGGGATCACGCGACCGCGCCGCCAGCCGCCGTCGGCGGTGATCACCAGCGAGGCGCCGGCGTCGTTCACCCGGTCCCGGATGGCTTCGGCGCTAAACCCGCCGAACACGACGCTGTGGACCAGGCCCAGGCGAGCGCAGGCCAGCATGGCGACCGGCAATTCCGGAACCATGGGCATGTAGAGCAGCACGCGATCGCCGCGCTCCAGCCCCAGCGCGCGCAGGGCGTTGGCAAACCGCTGCACGTCGCGCAGCAAATCGGCGTAGGTGATGACGCGGGTGTCGCCCGGCTCGCCTTCCCAGTAGAAGGCGACGCGCTCGCCGCGACCCGCGGCCACGTGGCGGTCCAGGCAGTTCACGCTGATGTTGGTGGTGCCGTCGACGAACCACTTGGCGAACGGCGGCTCCCACTCGAGCAATTGGGTCCACGGCTTCATCCACTCGAAGCCGTCCGAGATCTCGCGCCAGAACTCCTCCGGCTCTTCGAGGCTGCGGCGATACAGCTCGCGGTACTGCTCCATCGAGCCGATATGCGCGCCTGCGGCGAAAGCCGGCGGCGGCTCAAAGAGTTGGGACGCCTCGGAGGACTGGTGCGAAATCTGGTCAGTTGTCATACGTCATGTCGCCGTGGTGGTGAGGCGCCGACAAGAGGCTAGGAGCGCCGCCGAAAGCCTGTCAACCGCCGGCGGCCTCGCGCGTGTTCCCCCCGTCGGGCATCATCGGGCCGACGCCGACTGGCAACGCGAGAAGGTCCGCATGGTGCACCGTTTCGTCGACGAAGAGCACACGCTTGCGATCGAGGATCGCAGCGGACGGCTGCGTGAGTTGCTGGCGCCTGGGGCGCAATTCGAGCGCATCGTCAGCGGCCTTGGCTTCACCGAGGGGCCGGTCTGGCGCGGTGACCACCTGCTGTTCAGCGACATCCCGAATGACCGCATCTGCCGCTGGCGTGAGCTTCCCGAGGGTCCCGAGCTCACGACGTTTCGCGCTGGCAACGGCTCAACTAACGGACTGACGCTTGACCGCGACGGGAATGTCCTGGCTTGCGCGCATACCGCGCGGGCGGTGCTGCGGTTCGACGCCAACGTGCAGCCGGTGCCCATCGCCGCGTATTTCGCCGGGCGGCGGCTGAACAGCCCCAACGACCTCGCCGTTCGCCGCAACGGCGATATCTACTTCACGGACCCGCCCTACGGCATCGACCCGCTGGACCCGCACGCCAAGGAGCAGCCGGTGAACGGCGTGTATCGGCTTTCGCCGGACGGCTCGATGGCGCTGGCGACCGATCGGTTCGTGCGGCCGAATGGGCTGGTGTTTTCGCCCGACGAATCCGTCCTCTACATCGGCGACTCGGGTGGGCCCCGCGACGTGTGGGCATTCGACGTTGCGCCAGACGGGTCGTTGACCAACTCGCGGCAGTTCGTGGACATGAGCGCGCACCCGGTGGCGAACAATCCGGACGGCATGAAATGCGATGCGGAAGGCCGGCTGTGGAGCACGGGGCCCGGCGGAATCTGGGTGGTTGAGCCCGACGGCGCCGTGCTGGGGGTGATCGTCACCCCGGCCCGGCCATCGAATCTGGCCTGGGGCGGGTCTGCGTGGAGCACGCTGTTCGTCACCGCGCAGACGGCGGTCTATCGGATCGCGACGGCAGTCCGAGGCCGGCCGGTGCCCTAGCAGCGGGGCCGCTGTCGGCCGCCACCGACGAAGCGTCGTAGCTCTTGTCGATGCTGGGTCCGTGGGAGAGGATGGTGCACGATGATGCCGCCGCTTCACGTGCGCGTGCGCCCCTACGCGGACCTGGCCCGCTACTTTCCGGGCACGGGCGCGGTGCGGGAGGTTGAGGTGCCGGCCGGTGCCACGATCGAGGATCTGCTTGAGTGCTACGGCGTCGATGCCGAGCCGCGCCTCACGCTTGGCCTGAACGGGGAGCTGGCCCAGCGCGACGCCGCGCTCGCGGCTGGCGACCTGGTTGACATCCTCGTCCCGATGACCGGCGGCGAGTGAACATGTCAAGTTCCCAAGGCTCGGTGCGCCGACGCATCTTGCGCGTCGATCTCACCACCGGCCGCGTGTCGGTCGAACGGCCCGAGCCGGACTTCATGCGGCTGCACATGGGCGGCCGCAACGTCATTGCCCACACGCTGCTCACGGAAGTCCCGCCGGGCAGCGACGCGTTCGATCCCGATAACCGCCTCGTGTTCGCCCTCGGACCCATCACCGGTGTATCCGTTCCCGGCGGCAGCCGGCACAGCGTGGGCGCCAAGTCGCCGCTCACCGGCCTCTTCGGAGAGTCCGAGGCCGGCGGATATTGGGGCGCCGAACTCAAGCGGGCCGGTTGGGACACCATCATCGTGCAGGGGCAGGCACCCCATCCGGTGTATCTCTGGATCAAAGACGACGAGGTCGAACTGCGCGACGCGCGACCGCTTTGGGGCGAGTTGACCGGCCCGGTTGAAGCTCAAATCCGGGCGGAGCTGGGCGACCCACAGATTCGGGTGGCCCAGATCGGTCCGGCAGGAGAAAACCTGGTGCGGTTTGCCTGCATCGTCCACGATCTCAACGAAGTGGCCGGTCGCACCGGCCTGGGCGCCGTCATGGGATCGAAGCAGCTGAAGGCCATTGCGGTGCGCGGCTCCCAGCCGGTTGTGCCTGCCGACCCCCAGGCAATTGCCGGCGTTGCGCGCTGGGTGGCGCAGGAAACGCTGGCGCCCGGCGCCGAGCACCATCGGCTGCACACCTGGGGCACCGGCGCCATGGTCAAATCGAAGCAGCTTGAGGGCCACCTCGTCGCGCACAACTTCCGCGACGGACGGCTGCCAGGCGGCGACCAAGTAGATGCCGTGGCGATCCAGGAACTCACCGACCACGAGATGGATCGCTGCTATGCCTGCTCCGTGCGCTGCAAGAAGCGCGTCAAGGTCAAGCGCCCGGATCTGACGGTCGACCCTAAGTACGGCGGTCCGGAGTACGAGACGATGGCGGCGATCGGCCCCAACACCGGCGTGACCGATGTCATGGCCGTGTGCAAGGGCCATGAAATGCTCAATGCGCTTGGCATGGACAGCATTTCCTGCGGCGCGACGATCGCTTGGGCCATGGAGATGGTCGAGCTTGGCTTGCTGGATGAGCAGGAGCTCCACGGCGAGACGCTGCGCTTCGGGTCCGCCGACGACCTGTTGCGTGTGATCGGCAAGATCGCCCGCCGTGAAGGCGTGGGCGATCTCCTGGCCGAGGGCTCGCTGCGGGCGGCGCGCACCCTGGGAGCGGAGGCCGAGGCGCGCGTCGTCCACGTCAAGGGGCTCGAGGTGGCTATGCACGATCCGCGCGCGATGCCGGAAATGCGACGCAACTATCCGGTCGCCCCAACCGGCGGCGACCACACCGGCGCCGCGGGCAAACGATCCGGGCTCCGCAACACGGTGGGGCTATGCCACTTCCTGCAGTACGACGAGGCCATGACCCTGAGCCTGCTGAACGCGGCCACGGGTTGGGACGTCTCACCGGAGGAGCTGCACGCGACGTTCGAGCGCGGCGTCACCATGGCGCGGCTCTTCAACCTTCGCGAAGGGCTGGAGGCGGAAGACGACCGCCTCCCGGACCGCTTGCACCAGCCCCTTCGGCACGGGCCGCTACGCGACCGTCGGCTGAGTCGGGAAACCGTCGGGGACGAGGTGCAAGCCTACTATCGCGACCATGGCTGGGACCCGGCAACCGGGCGGCCATTTGCCGACACCATCGAATACCTTGGCCTTGCATCGGTTGCCGCGGCAGCTGAAGCCACGGAGTTCATGGCGGAGCGTCGCGAACCGATTCCGGCGGGACTCCCGCCCTACGCATCGCAGCCGGAGGAGAGCGGCGCCCTAGCCGAATAGACCGCGCGGACGCCGGCTAGTGGTGCACGACGACCGGCGTGCCGTTCGCACAGAAGTCCCACGCCCATTGCGAGTCGGGGAGCCGCATGTTCACGCAACCGGCGCTGTACACGCTGCCGAACGCGTCGTGCCAATAGGCGTAGTGAAACCCGATCCATCGTCGGGTGAAGTACTGGACATGCAGCACATTGGGCACGTCGTACGTCTTGAGCGTGCTGCCGTTGGAAATTAGCCGCGCGCGCTCAATGCGCCAGAAAATACTGAAGTCGCCGGGCGGCGTGAAGTCGGGCGGCAGCCCAGTTGAGATCAACGCTTGGTAGACCGGTTGGTCAGCCGCATAGAAGGTGGCGACTTGCTGGGTGAGATCGACCTCGGCCCGTCGCTCGGACGCATAGACTGGCCGTGAGGGCCAGTGTGCGGCTTCGTATTTCGGGGCCAGCGACGACTGCCTGACCGGGTCGGTGCTCACACCGCGCGACTCGGCGACGTAAACGCCCACTGGATCTTGGACCAGTCCCTGCGAAGTGTCCCTCCAGACTGAGCGGCTGAAGGTCTGGCGCAACCCGCTCGTGGTTTCCGCGCCCCAGAGGACGGGGAAGCCAAACGCGAAGACGCCGCCACGCTCGCGGAACGATTCCCAGAATGCCGGGTGCACCCCACGTTTGGTCTCGGGAAACCACCATTCGTATTCGTGCGCTCGATCGGCGCTGATCTGTTGCAGCGCCCAGGCGGTTCCCAGATTTAGCGGGATAACTCCGAGCGGATCTCGCGTCCAGGCGTCGGTGAGCAGCGCGCCGCGCTCGAAATACTGCAGCTGCTCCCGGCCATACTTCAGCGGCTCGGTGATCGGCCATCCAATCGACGCCTCACGGCCGTATTGCAGCCACCAGTCGAGGATTGGCCCGGAAATGTGGTGACCGGTCTCAGCGGCGTAGACCGTTTCCAGATGGCCCTCGCCCCAGCCTTGGGCGCTGGCAGATGTCACCAGGCCGCTGGCTGCGACGGCAGCACTGCCGGCTGCTAGCGAAAGCAGCCGGCGTCGCCCGACTCGTGGACCCTGCGGCAAGTCCGTCTACTCCTGCTGTCTGCGTGCTTGACCGATGGCGGCGCTATACGGCGAAGCCCGCCACGGAATGATAACAGCTTCGGCGAGCGGTGGTGTGCGGCTAGAACTACCGATTCGGTCGGGCGCCGCTTTGGTACGCCCCGGCCAGCGAGTCGCGCGTGAAGTCCTCGGGCACGCGACCGTCTGCCACATAGCCGTACAGCGCGGCCTTGAAGATGCCCTCCAGCGCCGTCACGATCGCCAAGGCGAGTCCGACGGTTGCCACCCCAACCGCGATGCCTACCGGAAGGCTGATTGCGGCCACCAAAACGGCGGGCAGAGCGCCGATCAGCACGGCGACGAACGCCAGGATGCCGAAGCCGACGTTTGACGTGACCTGCTCGCCCCAGGTGCGCTTGAACAGTGAGCCCGAGCTCCGGATCGCGCCAATCGGTCCCAGCCCTTCGGCGACCACAATGGGAACGACAAAGTACGTCAAATACGCCCAGACACCGCCGACGAGCGAGAGCACGATCTGTCCGATCATGTTGTCGCGCGCCTGGCTGCGGAGCACCTGCAGGATGAGCCCGACAGTGGCCGAAATGAGCGCCCATCCCAAGATCTGCGGGAGGCGCTTGTTCGCCATGCGCAGACCGTCGCCGACCGTCGGGTCGCCGCCGGCCAATCGAATCATGGCGGCGCCGATGAGCGCCGAGTTGAAATAGATGACGACGAACGCCAGGAGGAAATAGGTCACGGCAAGGAGCAGGATGTCGACTTCGGAGGCGCCGGTATCGGCCAGACGGTCCACGGTGCCAAGGCCGGACCCAACGCCCATCATCAGCCCCGCCAATATCACCAGCGCCACGGTCGACATGACGGGAAACAGCACCAGCTCCCGGTCCTTCTTGAGGACCGCCCAACTCATCTTGATGAGCTCCCAGGTGCGCCCGATGGTTTGGAACATGTGTCAGCCCGCCGTACGTTTCAATCGGCTAAGGATAAGTCCTCTTGCGCGACATGTGCGATCCGGCGCGAAATGCACCAGGCCCGGGCGGCGCTCGCGCCGCCCGGGCCTGCGGTCTTCGCTACGCCGAGGCCGAGACCTCGGGCGCCGATTCGCGACGCAGCCGATGCACCACGAGCGCCGCTGCGGCCGCGATCGCCAGCACGAGCACTGCCACCGTCTTCTTCATCGCGCACCTCCATCCCGAAGCCGCCTGCTGTGGCGGCCAGCCGTCTCCTCCAACCCTATGTCCGACCGTCGCGCGGCACCGTTGTGAAGGCCACACAAGTGCCTCGGCGGTTGGTGGCCTGGCGACCCGCTACGCTGCTCTCCGGCGGTGATGACTTGCGGAGAGCCCCATGCGTGTTGGATCCGGCGAATTCACCTATGACTATGTGGACGGCTGGCTCAAGCTGCCGCACGACTGGAGCCTGGGCTGGATCGGCAGCATTGCCACGGACCGCCTGGGCCGCGTCTACTGCTTCAATCGCGGCACACGTCCGATGACGGTGCTTGGGCGTGAAGGCGAGGTCATCGGCCATTGGGGCGACGCGGAGTTCTGCTACGCCCACGGCGTCTTCATGGACCGCCAGGAGCGGCTCTGGTTGACCGATCAATTCGCGCATGTGGTCTGGATCTATGACACGGACGGCACGCCGAAGGGGCGGCTGGGCTATCCGTACCAAACCAGCGCCTCCGCCGGACTCTTCAATCAGCCCACGAACACTTTCGTCACGGACGGCGGCGTCATCTATGTCTCCGACGGCTACGGGGATACCAAGTGCCACCGATTCGACGCCGCCGGCCGGCACGAACTCACCTGGGGTGAACCCGGAAACGGCCCCGGTCAGTTCGCGCTGCCGCACGGCATCTGGGTGCTCCGGGACGATCGGGTGCTCGTGGCCGATCGCGAGAACGACCGCATCCAGGTCTTCGATCGCGACGGGGCGTACATCACCGAATGGGGCGATATCCCGCTGCCGTCCGACTTCTACGTTGATGAAGACCGCGGCGTCATTTTTGTCACCGAGCTCAATCGCGGCGTCACGATTTTCGACTTCGACGGCAGGGTGATCACCCGCTGGGCCCAGGATCGCGTGCCGCCGGATCGCATTGGTGGACCGCACGGCATCTGGGTCGACGATCAAGGCGCGGTGTACGTGGCCGAAGTTGGCGGCGACAGCTACCTGCACAAATGGGTGCCCGTGCGCTAGCGCGACGACGCTTCGGTCGACTCGCGGACTCGATGTGAGGCGCTAGGCTCGGGAGCCGGCCGCACCGTGGATTTGCATGTCCGTCGATATTCGTGTGCGCCATCTGGTCAAGCACTATCAGGTCGCCGACCGTCAGGGCGGCCTGCGCGAGTCGTTGCGCAGCGTCGTGCGGCGCCGCCATCGGTCCGTGCGCGCCGTCGACGACATCACCTTCGACGTGCAGCCCGGTGAGACCGTCGGATTCCTGGGTCCCAACGGCGCCGGGAAGACGACGGCGCTCAAGCTATTGAGCGGGCTGCTGCATCCGACCTCCGGCGAGGCGACGGTGCTGGGCTTCACCCCGTGGGAACGGCGGCACGAGTTTTTGTCGGCCATCACGCTCATCATGGGGCAGCGCCAGCAGCTCTATTGGGATCTGCCGGCCCTGGACACGTTCCTGGTCAACAAGGCCGTGTTTGGCCTGGGCGACGCCGCCTATCAGGAATCGCTGGACCTGCTCGTCGGGCTGCTTGACCTTGAAGAGGTGCTCACCAAGCCCGTACGCCAGCTTTCCCTCGGTGAGCGCATGAAGGCCGAGCTGGCTGCCGGCCTTTTGCACCGCCCCCGCGTGCTGTTTCTCGACGAACCGACCATCGGTCTCGACGTCACGATGCAGCAGCGCATCCGCGACTTCATCACGCGGTACAACGCCACCACCGGCGCCACGATTCTGCTCACCAGCCACTACATGGCCGACGTCAAGGCGCTGGCCGAGCGCGTGGTCGTGATCGACCACGGGAAACTGCTCTACGACGGCCGGCTCGCCGGTCTCATCGACCGCTACGCCCCGCACAAGACCATCACCCTGCATCTGGAGCGCCCCGTCGAGCGTGGGGACCTCGCGGCCTACGGCGAGGTCGTGAATGCCGACGACGTGCAGGTGAGCGTTCGCACCGACAAGGCCAAGGCAGCGTCCGTGACGGCGCGCATGCTGGCGGAGTTGCCGGTGGCCGACCTGAGCGTCGAGGACCCTCCCCTGGAATACGTCATCGACCAGGTGTTTCGCCGGCGCGAGTCGTGATGCACTCGCGCACGCTGGCAGGCTTTGCGGCGCTGCTCAGAGCCGAGCTGGCCGACCTCTTCCAGTACCGCGTCCAGATGTTTCTGTACGGCCTCTGGCAGGTGGTGAACCCCATCATCTACCTGGTCATCTGGTCCACGATCGTCGGCGGTGGAAACATCGCCGGTTACGCCCGCGACGACTTCATCCTCTACTACCTCGTCTTCATGGCCGTGTCGCACCTCACGCTGGCGATTGAGGTCTACACCATGGCGCCAAGCATCCAGACCGGCCGGCTCTCCCCGCACTTGCTCCGCCCGCTGCATCCGTTCTGGCGCGCGGGCGCGCTCAACATTGCCTACAAGGCGGTGAACCTGGTGTTTTTGGTACCCATCTGGGTCGGCCTGGCGCTGATTCTGCGCCCGGCCTTCGATGCGGATTGGCTGGGAATCGCGCTTTTCGTTCCGTCCATGGCCATGGCCGCCTTGATCTCGTTCCTCATTGGCTCGTGCTTCGCCATGCTCGCTTTCTGGACCACGCGCTCTATGTCGTTTTGGGAAATCTGGATAAGCCTGACCTTCCTGCTCGGCGGGCAGATCGCACCCGTTGCCGTGCTTCCCGGCCTGCTGCAGCAAGCCGCCGTGGCGCTCCCGATGCGCTATACGGTCGGTTTCCCCATCGAGGTGGCGCTGGGACGCGTCCAGGGCGCGGAACTCGTGACGGGACTGGCGATCCAGGCCGGATGGACGGTCGCCGCGCTGGCGGCCTTTGTCCTGGTCTGGCGGGCTGGCGTGAAGCGCTATGGGGCGGTGGGCGCGTGATCGGGCGCCTTGCCCGCATCGCCGGTGCGTACTTTCGCTCGGCATTGCAAGAGGAGTTCGCCTACCGGGGCGATCTGTTCGGCAATCTGATCCGCAGCGTGCTCAATCTCGCAACCGCCGTCGGCAGCGTGGCGGTGATCTTTGCGCACACGGAAACGCTGGGCGGCTGGACGCTGGGACAGACGCTGGCGCTCCTGGGGATCTTCGTCTTCGTCAGTGGATTTGTGGCGATGTTTATGTCGCCGAGCCTCAACCGGGTCGTTGAGGAAGTGCGCGAAGGCACCTTCGACTACGTGCTCATGAAACCGGTGCCGGTGTTGTTCCTGGCCAGCGCGCGGCGATTTGTCGTGTGGCACGTGTCCGACATCGTGCTCGGGGCCATCGTGCTCGGTGTGGCGCTGCTTGGTATTGACACGGACGTGTCGGGTTGGGGCGTGCTGCTGTTCGTGGCGTTGCTGACCTGTGGGGTGGCCATCGTGTATGCCATCTGGCTGGCGCTCACTACGCTCGTGTTTTGGTTCGTGCGCGTGGCCAACGTCACCATGATCTTCAACCTGTTCTTCCAGACCGGGCGCTACCCCATCGAGGTCTACCCGTTCTGGCTGCGGCAACTCCTGACCTTCGTGTTCCCGGTGGCGTTCGTCACCACGGTGCCGGCGCAGGTCGTGACGGGACGCGACCCGTCGTGGCTGGTATGGGTCGCCCCCGTCATCGCCGTCATCGCGGTGCTGGCGGCCACGCGCTTCTGGCGCTTCGGCCTGAGCCGCTATACCAGCGCTTCGAGCTAGGTCCCGCGTCGGCGCCGCCTGATCGCGCGCACGGCTCCGACCAGGATCGCTACAACGGCCAGGATCGGTCCGCCGATGATGCCGATGGTGAGTCCGGCGTCGGCCGCCCACTGGGCGAAGCGCCCCAGCCGATCCACGCTCTCCCGAGCCGTTGATCCGGGGTTCCAGACATCGCGCTCAGCCACGTCCTCGGGCAGCACGGTGAGGAACGTGGTGGTGGTGTTGTCCACGCTGGCCCGGTCCGGCTGATCCGAGGTGATGGTGGTGTCGGTCTGCAAACGGCCAGCCTCCGCCTCCACCCGCGCCACGTAAGACACGTGGTCGCCCGACCCAGGCGCAAGCCGCGGAAACTCCCACACGATCGCGTTGCGCTCGGCGTCAAAGCGTCCGCCGCCGTCCGCACGCACAAACTGCATGCCGTCGGACAGGCGCTCTTCAAGCTTGACGTCGCGGGCGTCGGTATTGCCGGTGTTGTGGTACTCCAGGCCGTACGCCACGTCCCGCCCGACAGGCACGGCGATCGGACCGTCCTTGTAGATGCCCAGGTCCACGTGGAACGTCAGGGTGGCTGTGGCGCGGTTGTTGGCGCCGTCGCCCTCGGGGCTGGACGTCGAAACCTCGGCGCGCGCCTGCATCTCAAGCGCATCGCTCTCCAGGCGGACCTCGGCGCCGAGGAAGCGGGCTTCGCCCGGACCGAGCCGGTCGATCGTCCACCTCACCGTGTGGGCGGCTGTGTCGTAGACGGCGCCGTCGCCGGCGGCCAAGAAGATCATGCCCGGGTCCAGCCGGTCGGCGATTTCCACCTGCATGAGGTCCACGGTGCCGTCGTTGCGCACCGTCAGGGAGAGGTTGGTTTGGTCGTGCATTTGGAAATAGCTCGGAGTCTTGCGCGTCACGATCAGATCCGATGCCGGGTGCAGGTGCAGCACGATCGTGGCTAGCGAGGTCTGGTTCGTCAGCAAATTGAGCTGACCCTGGAGCACCTCAATGCGCTCGCGCACCTGGGTCAACTCGCGCTGCACGTCGATGGTGTCCTGCACGCTCACGGCTCGGGTGAGAATGTCCAGCAATTGCTGCTCCGCGGCGGTGGCGTTGCGCAGGCGGGCGGTCAGGTCGGTGTACTGCGCCGTCACGTCCTGGCTGCGGATGTCTTCGTCGATCACCTCGGCGCCCACGTTGCGCAGCGACGCGAGCGTGGCGTCAAACGCCTCGACGGGCACGCGCACGGTGATGGTGCTCACGCGCCGCGGATCGTCCTGCTGAATGTTGGACGCGGCGACAAAGGCTCCGGGGATGCCATCCACGATGTCCTGGACCTGCGTCACCGCATTCGCGAGTTCGGTGACGACAACACTCAGCGTGCCGGTGCGGATGATCTGGCGCTCGGCCACGATGATCGCGGCCAGCTGCGGCGCGCCCGCGGCAACGGCGCCCGAAGCTGTGTTCTCGACAACCTTCTCGACCTCGACCATCACCTCGCGCACGACCTCGACCGGCACCTCTTTGATGACCTGGACAACCTTCTCGGCCGCCACCTCCACCTCACGCACGGGCACGGGCGTGGCTGTAACGGCGGCCATTGCGGCCGGCTGGGCCATCTGGGCGTCGCTGGTCTCGAACGAATCGGCTCCACTCTCCGCCTCGCCGCATGCCGTCAGCGCCAGGACGATGAGGATGACGAATCCTGCTCGAAGTCGCCGCATGGTCAACTCCAGGTGCCGATGAGTCTGGTCAGCTAATTGATAGTACGCGCGGCAACGGCAAAACGTTCCCTCTGCGCTCAGCCATTTCTTGGCTTTGGTCGGCGGGTCGGTCAGGATGCCGCGGTCTGGGTATCCCGTTCCCCGTCGCGGCCGTCGGCCAGCCGGGCCACGCGCAGCAGGTCCACGTTGTGCTTCATGCGCATCACGATCACGCCGGCGGCGTAGCGCCCCAGCGGGCGCACGTCCTTGAGGCCGCAGCGGATCACCTGCCCGTCGGATGAGACCAGCACGATCTCCTCGTCGGCGCTGAGAAGCGTGCGGGCGTCGGCCACTGGTCCGGTCTTCTCGTTGAGATTGATGGCGCGCAGGCCTTGGCCGCCGCGACCCTGCGGTCGGAAGTCCGACACCGGCATCTTCTTGCCGTAGCCGTTGCGGGTGACCAGCAGCACGTAGGCGTCCTGGTGCACGAGGTCCATCGCCACGACTTCGTCATCCGCGGCCAGGTTTATGGCGCGCACGCCGCCGCTGGTGCGGCCGCTGGCGCGCACGCTATCGAGCTTGAAGCGAATCGATAGGCCCTGCCGGGTAAAGAACATGGCGCTGTCCTCGGCGGTCGCCAGGCGCACCCAGGCCAGCTCGTCGTCTGGTTCCACGTCCATGGCCAGCAGGCCCGCACTGCGGGCGGTGACGAACTGCGTGAGCGCGCTGCGCTTGACCTCGCCGCGGCGCGTCCCGAACACCAGGTAGTCGCCGGCCTCGAAGTTTGGAATGGCCAGGATGGCGGTGGCCGTTTCCCCTTGCTCGATGGGCAACAGGTTGATCACGTTGATGCCCTGCGCGTCGCGGCCGTGCTGCGGAATCTCATAGGTCCGCAGCCGGTAGACCTTGCCGCGGCTGGTGAAGAAGAGCAGGTGGTCGTGCGAGTTGGTGATGAGGAAGTGCTCGACGATCCCGCCGGCCTTGCTGCGGAAGCCGATGATGCCGCGACCGCCGCGGCCTTGACGACGGTAGGCGGTTGCTTGCACACGCTTGACATAACCATTAGATGACAGCGTGACCAGGCAATCCTCGTCGGCCACCAAATCGGCATCGGAGAAATCGCCGCTCGCGCCGGCCAGAATCTCCGTGCGACGCTCGTCGCCGAAACGCTCCACGACGGTGCGGGTCTCGGTCCGGATGATTTCCCGCACACGGGTTGCGTCGGCCAGGATGTCTTCCAGGTCGGCAATCTCGGCCCGCACGGCGTCGAGCTCGTCGAGGATGCGCTGCCGTTCGAGTCGGACCAGCCGGCGCAGTTGCATGTCGAGAATGGCGTTGGCCTGCGTCTCCGAGAGGTCGAATCGCCGCATGAGCTCCCGTCGCGCGGATTCCGTGTCGGCGGCGGCGCGAATGCACGCGATCACGTCGTCGATGTTGTCCAGCGCGATGACGTAGCCCTCGAGCAGGTGCTCCCGGACACGCGCCTTCTTGAGATCGAAGGTCGTCCGCCGGCGGATCACGACCTTCCGGTGCGCAATGAACAACTCGATCATGCGCTTGAGCGTCAACTGCTCCGGCCGCCCGTCGACCAGGGCCAGCATGTTGATGCTGAAGGTGGATTGCAGCGACGTGTGCTTGTACAGCTGGTTGAGCACTGCCGAGGGCCGGGCGTCGCGCTTCAGCTCGATGACCGCCCGCATGCCATGGCGGTCGGACTCGTCGCGAATGTCCGAAATGCCCTCGATGGTGCGGCTGCGAACCAGATCCGCGATGCGCTCGATCAGCGTGGCCTTGTTGACCATGTAGGGCAGCTCGGTGACGACCAGCGCCATGCGCTCGCCGCGCACCTCCTCAATCGTGACCCGGGCCCGGACCACCACTCGACCCCGGCCCTGTCGGTAGGTGTCCTGGATGTCGTCGGCGCCGACAATGATCGCCGCCGTAGGGAAATCCGGTCCCTTGACGAATTTCATGAGGTCGTCGCGGCTCGCGTCGGGCTCGTCCAGCAGGTGCTGGATTGCCCGCCCGACTTCGCGCAGGTTGTGTGGTGGAAGGCTGGTGGCCATCCCGACGGCAATGCCCGTCGCGCCGTTGAGCAGCAAGTTGGGCACGACGGCCGGCAGAACCTCCGGCATTTCGGCCGTCCCGTCGAAATTCTCGACGAAGTCCACCGTGTCGCGATCGATCTCGTCGAGCATCGCGGCCGACACCGCCGTCAGCCGGGTCTCGGTGTACCGCATGGCGGCAGCCGGATCGCCATCAACCGAGCCGAAGTTGCCCTGGCCGTCGACGAGCGGGTAGCGCAGGGAAAACGGCTGGGCCATCCGCACCAGCGCGTCGTAGAGAGCGCTGTCGCCGTGTGGGTGGTATTTCCCCATCGTGTCGCCCACCACGCGCGCCGACTTCCGGTACCCCGCGCCGGGCGCCGAGCCCAACTCGTCCATCGAGTACAGCAGCCGCCGCTGAACCGGCTTGAGCCCATCGCGCACGTCCGGAATGGCGCGCGCCATGATGGTGCTCATGGCGTAGTCGATGTACGAGGCTTCCATCTCCTCGGCGAGCTCGATGGGCACGAGGCGGTCGTCGGCCACTTAGCCCTCCCTGGCCGGCTCGCGGGCGGCGTGAAAGTCACCGCTCGCGCCGCCGGACTTCTGTATCAGGCGCACGTCGCGCACAGTCATCGCGCGGTCGACGGCTTTGCACATGTCATAGACCGCCAACGCCGCGACGGAGACGGCGGTCAAGGCCTCCATCTCCACCCCGGTGCGGGCGGTGGTTCGCACGGTGGCCTCGATGGCGAGCCCCGGCGGGTCCTCCGCGGGATCGATCACCAGGTCAATGCCGCTCAGAGGCAGCGGGTGGCACAGCGGAATAAGGTCCGGGGTGCGCTTGGCCGCCATGATCCCGGCCACGCGCGCCACGCCCACAACATCACCCTTGGGCAGCGGCGACTCGCGGCCGTCCAACTGCGCGCGAATCATGGCCAGCGTTTCGGGCCGCATCTCAATTCGCGCGGCCGCGACGGCGATGCGCTCGGTCTCCGGTTTTGCGCCGACATCCACCATGCGCGGAGCCCCGGCACCGTCGAAGTGCGTCAGCCCCATGCGTGCTTGGTGGACTCCCCTGGGCAAGATAAACCGGCCGAATTCCCGGAGCCAATTCTATCAGGTTGGCAGCGGAAATCGGCAGCGGCCGGCACGTGACGCGGGTGCCGCGCACCCGCGCGAGAGGCGACGTTTGGCGGTTCAGCGATGCTGCCCGGGATTTGTCTACATTTTGTTGCTGCAAACGCACCTGGGATCGGCACAAGGACTTCGAATGGGACGCTCGGCCTGCCCCGGAGGCGGCAATTGCCACTTGTGACCGATCGTCCGCGGTCGGTCGGCCCCGCCGAGAACGCGACAATCCCCGCCTGCAGCGCCACGGGCACGCCTCGCCTCGGCCAGCGCCCGTTGACACGCCGACGGCGCGCTTCCTAGCATCCGTGTGGGACTCACCCGGAGTGGTGCGCATGCACGACGACTCAAACCAGCAGGCTGACCGCTCTTATGGCGGGTCGGTCGTTGGCCAGGGCGGGCAGGGCGTGGTTGGCTACGCGCTGGTGGCCGTCGCGTTCGTGGTGGTGCTTGTTCTGGTACTCACGACCTTGGGCGATAGCATTGGAGAGGGGCTCGACAGCCTGCTGGAGACCATCTCTCAGCCATTTGCGAGCTAGCGGCGTGGAATCAACGCGAGACGAATACGAACCGGTCGAGTATCTGCGACGCCTGACAACCAAGGGGCGGCGGATACTCGCCCAGGCGGAGCATGAAGCGACCAACTTGGGGCATTCGAGCGTTGGCGCCGATCACTTGCTGCTGGCAATCCTCGCGTCGCCGCAGACCGCGGCCGCGCGCATTCTGCGTGAAGCTCAGGTCGACGTGCTGAAGCTGCGCGAGGCGCTGGTGGAGGCCCTGGGTCCTGGGGACGACCAGGACGCGGGTCGTCGACCCCTCGGTCCCGGCGGCCGCAACGCGCTCCGCGCGGCCGCGCTTGAAGCCGAACGCACCGGCGTGCGGTTCATTGGCACCGAGCACTTGCTCCTGGGCGTATTGGCCCACCACGGCCGGCTCGCCGGCGAGGGTCTGCGAAAGGCGGGTCTCGACTTTCGCTCGATTCGCCGACGCATCGAGGCGTCGTACCGTCCGGGTCGCGTGGGCGGCGGTGGACGGCGAGCGAGTCGTCGCGGGCGACGCCGGACCAAGAAGAGCCCGCTGGCCGAGTTTGGCCGCGATGTCACGCATGCCGCCGCCAGCGGTGATCTCGATCCGGTGGTCGGTCGCCGGGCCGAAATGGATCGGATGATCGAAATCCTCGTTCGCCGGACAAAGAACAATCCCGTGCTCGTCGGCGACGCCGGCGTTGGCAAGACCGCCATTGTCGAGGGGCTGGCGCAACGTATTCGGGAAGGCGACGTGCCGCCCGACCTGCGCAAGGCGCGCATTGTGGCGCTTGACCTGGCCGCGACGATTGCCGGCACCAAGTATCGGGGCGAGTTTGAGGAGCGCGTGCAAGGCGTCATCGCTGAGGCTCGCGGCGATCCAAACGTCATCCTCTTCATCGACGAAGTGCACACCGTCGTCGGCGCCGGTGGGGCGGCCGGGTCGCTCGATGCCGCCAACATGCTGAAGAGCCATCTCGCGCGCAGCGAGTTGCGGCTCATTGGTGCGACCACCTGGCGCGAATACCGCCGCCACATCTCCAACGACAAGAGCTTGACGCGGCGGCTCCAGCCCGTCGACGTCGGCGAGCCTGACGACGAGTCGGCGATCGCCATCGTGCAGGGGCTGCGTCCGGTCTATGAGCAGTATCACGGCGTCCAGATCAGCGACGAAGCCTTGGCTGCTTCGGTGAGCATGTCGCGTCGATACCTGACCGAGCGGCAACTGCCCGACAAGGCCATCGATCTGATCGATGAAGCCGCCGCCAAGGCCAAGGTGGCCCGGCTCACCGCCCCTGAGCGACTGCGGCAACTTGAGCAACGCCTCGAAGACTTGGCGACCAAGCGCGCCGAACCTGGGCGTCGACGGGCAGCCGGCGCAGGTCCTTGAATTGGCGGCGGCGGAGGCGCAACTGCGCGAAGAGTTGCGCGACGAACGTCGCGCCTGGGAGGCCGAGGCGCGGGCGAATACGCCCGTCATCGGCATCGAGGAAATTGCAGGCGTCGTGTCGCGCTGGAGCGGCGTACCCACGCCGACCCTCATCGAGGCCGAAGCCGAGCGCTTCTTGGCCATCGAGTCGATGCTGCGGAAGCGGGTCGTGGGGCAGGACGAGGCCCTCGGCGAGTTAGGACGCTCCCTGCGCCGCGCGGTGGCGGGCATGCGTGACGAGCGCCGTCCCATCGGGTCGTTTCTCATGATTGGTCCGACGGGCGTCGGCAAGACCGAGACGGCAAAAGCCGCGGCCGAGTTCGTGAGCGGTGACGAGCAAAGGCTTGTTCGCGTGGACATGAGCGAGTTTGGCGAATGGCATGCCGTGTCTCGCCTGATCGGGTCACCGCCCGGGTATGTGGGGCATGACCAGGCGGGCGAGCTCACCGAGTCCGTGCGCCGGAACCCCTTCTCCGTCGTGCTGTTCGATGACGTCGAGAAAGCGCATCCGCGGACGCTGCACATGATGTTGCAGATCATGGAAGACGGAGTGCTCACCGACGCTAACGGGCGCAAGGTTGACTTCCGCAGCACCATCATCGTGATGACATCCAATCTTGGCGTGGAGGAGTCGCGCGGGCCCAAGATTGGCTTCAGCGCCGGTCCGGCCCAGCAGGTCGGTCAGCGCGCGGCATTCGAGTCACGCATGCGGGAGCATGCGCGGCGTCACCTCCCGGCAGAGTTTCTCAACCGCATCGACCGGCTGCTGGTGTTTCACGATCTCGGCGAGGCGGAGCTGCGCGAGATCGCGCGGCGGCTCCTCTCGGCGGCCATCCTGCGGGCGCGGGCGGTCGGGCTTGAGCTGCACGTCACGTCCGAGGCCCTCGACTTCTTCGTACGAGCGGCCGCCGGCCGCAATCAGGGCGCTCGCCCTCTGCGTCAACTCGTGAGCCGGTATGTGGACGAGCCGCTAACCTCGCATGTCGTCGACGGCAACGCCGCCGGAAAGGTCTTCGAACTCCGGTTCGAGGACGGCGAGCCCGTCGTCGCCGAGATTCCGCAGGACGCGCCGCAGGCGACGCCTTCGCCCCCGGCCCGGTGAGCGGGGCCTACGAGGCGCTTGCCACGGACCGGGTGCACCGCCGCTGAAGCCGATTGGTCAGGTCGCTAGAACCCTCGGGCGCAGCCTCGCGGACTTCGCCTTCCCACCCACCTGCGTCGCCTGCGGGGCGCTCGGCGAGGCAATTTGCGCCGCCTGTATGTCCCGCCTCGAGCCGCTCTCGCGCCGATGCTGCCGTCAGTGCAACCGAGCGCTCGAGCACGGCGACCAGTGCGCCGCATGCCGTCACCAGGGACGGCGCATCGATCATGTGTTTGTGCGTTTTCCCTACGAGCCGCCAATTCGCGATGCGATTCTGCGGCTCAAATTCCACAACAAGCGCTATCTGGCCGCGGCCCTGGCCGGGGTCGCGGCTCAGGCGCTGCCCGACACGCTCGATATCGATGCGCTCATACCCATACCGCTGGGCGCCCAGCGCGAGCGAGAGCGTGGCTTCAACCAAAGTGCCCTCATTGCGGACAAGCTGACGCGTTGGCTTTCCGTGCCTGTGCTGGATCAGCACCTGGTCCGTCACCGCGACACGGCTCCACAGATGTCGCTCACGCGCGAAGCGCGTTGGCGCAACGTCAGCGGCGCGTTTACCTGCCGGCACAACATCAGCGGCGCCCGTGTGCTTCTCGTCGACGATGTGGCGGCAACCGGCGCGACGCTCGATGCGGCTGCCCGGGCGCTCCGGCGGCGGGGCGCTCGCTGGGTGGGGGCCGTGGTGGCAGCGCGACCGCCGCCTGACCGCCCGCTCGCGCCCTAACCCCATCTATCCACACCCTGTTGATATACTCCGCGATCTATCTCTGGGGGGCACATGGCGATAGTCGCTTGCCCACAGCCGCTCGGCAGGAGCCATGACGCCTGTGCGTGATCTTCTCGCCCGCCGCCGGCGTGTTGGCGTCCCGGCCGATCTCTGGGTCACGTGCCGCAAGTGCGGCGCCATGCACTACCGCCCGGAGTTCGAGGCGGGACTGCATGTCTGCACCCGCTGCGACTACCACGATCGCCTGACGGTCGGCCAGCGGCTTGATCTGCTCCTGGACGACGCGGACGGGTTTCAAGAATTGGGCGCAAGCGTGTTGAGCGCCGATCCACTCGAGTTCTCGCGCCCGAGCGGTAGCTACCCGGACCGCGTGGCCAAGGCCCAAGCTGCTACAGGGTGCTCCGAGGCGGTGGTGTGCGGCGTAGGGCACATTCAGGGTCACGAGGTGGCGCTGGGGGTTATGGAGTTTGGCTTTATCGCCGGCAGCATGGGCGGGGCAGCGGGTGAACGCATCGCACGGCTGTTCGAGCTTTCCCACGCCCGGCGCATCCCGCTGGTGATGGTGACGTCGTCGGGCGGCGCCCGCCAGGACGAGGGCGTGTTCGCCCTCATGCAGATGGCCAAAACAACGGCTGCCGCGGCGCGCTTGGCCGCCGCCGGCGTGCCCTACATCGTGCTCATGGCCGATCCCACGCTGGCCGGCGTGACGGCGAGCTTTGCCGCGGTCGCCGACGTCATCATCGGCGAGCCCGGCGCGACGATCCGCTTTGCCGGCTCGCGCGTGGTTCAGGGGACCTTGAGCCGCCGGGCGCAGGCCGACGACCACACCGCTGAGTGGGTGATGCGGCGCGGCATGATCGACGCGGTCGTCGCACGGCGGGACCAGCGGCGCACGATCGGCCGCCTCATCGAGTTGTTGGCGGCGGCGCATGTGACGAAAGGCGCCGAGATTGGCGACGCGGCCCAAGCGCGGTCAGCCTAGCGAGCGTCGCACGTGCTGGATTTCGAGCGCGACCTCGACGAGCTTCGCAGCCGCATTGCTGAGCTGGAAGCAGAAAGCGACCTGGACTCCGCGTCGGACGTCTTGCGGCAGCTGGAACTACTGCAGCTTGAGCTTGAGGCGCGCACCGCCGATGTGTTTTCTCGATTGACCCCCTGGCAGCGGGTGCAGCTGGCCCGCCATCGCGACCGGCCCCACACGCTGGACTTCATCGAGCGCATCATCGATGGCTTTGTCGAGTTGCATGGCGATCGGCGGCACGGCGACGACATGGCCATCGTTAGCGGCGTCGGATCGCTGGACGGGCGGCGGGTCGTCATCGTCGGCCATCAGAAGGGTCGCGGCACGCGCCAGAACGTCGAGCGAAATTTCGGCATGGCGCATCCGGAGGGCTACCGCAAGGCCATTCGCCTGTTCAAGCTTGCCGCGCGGTTTGGCCTCCCCGTGATAACGCTGCTCGACACGCCGGGGGCCGGTCCGGCGCTCGAGGACGAGGAGCGCGGGCAATCGTGGGCCATTGCCGAGAGCATGGCCGTCATGGCGCGCCTCGAGACGCCAATTGTCGTCGCCGTCATCGGCGAAGGCGGCAGCGGCGGCGCCCTGGCGATGGGCGTTGGCGATCGGATTCTCATGCTGGAGCACGCCATCTATTCGGTGGCCTCGCCAGAGGCCGCGGCCGCGATCATTTGGCGCGACTCGAAATTTGCGGAGCGTGCCGCCGAAGCCCTTGGGCTGACCTCCGACATCCTCTACGCGGCCGATCTCATCGACCGCATCGTTCCCGAACCGCCCGGTGGAGCCCACCGCGACTACGACGCCACGGCGCGGAACCTGAAGGCTGCGCTGGCCGACGCGTTGGACGAGCTTCAAGTTTTGCCGCCTGCCGATCTGGTGCCGGAGCGGTACGCCAAGTTCCGCGCGATGAGCGCCCATGTGGAGTCGACGCCGGTCGATGAGCTGGTCGACGGTCCCAGCGTCGTGCCGGAGGACCGCCACGGCCCGTAGCCATGTCGCCGCTCGCCGACTGTCGGCGCGGCGCTCGCCCCGCGAGTTGTCAGGCTGAACGTTTGGCGCAGCGCCACGTTGGCCGGCGCCGGCGCGCTCTGGCTGGCGGCCCGGTCAATCAGGCGTCCGTCGCTGGCTGACGCGCCGCCTATTCCGGTGCCTGTGCCAGGTCTGCCGCCGGCGCTGCAGGGGCTAACCGTCCAGGTCGTTTCCGACCTCCACGTGCGCTCGCCTCGCACTCCCAGCCTCAGGGCGCTGCGCACGCTCGCCGGCACACGGCCCGACCTTCTGCTCGCCTGCGGCGACCTCAGCGACCATGTCGAAGCCGCGCCGTTGGTGGCCGAGGCGCTGGCGGCGATCGAGCCCGTGCATGGCGCCTACGCCGTTTGGGGCAACCATGACCTGTTCGTTTCCCGCGCCCCAACCGACCCCGCGTGGATCGGCTATCGCACCCAGCCGCTGGGATTCATGCAGCAGGCTTTCCAGGCCCATGGCATCACCGTGCTTCACAACGCGCGGGTGGACTGCCGTATCAACGACACGGTGCTCACCATTGTCGGCGTCGGCGACGCGACGCATCGCGGCGACGACGCGGCGCGTGCCTTCGATGGCGCAGACGATGACGCCTTCACCGTTGTGCTCACGCACAATCCCGACGCCGTGCCGCGGCTGGGGCGAGCGCGAGTCGACCTGGTGGTCTGCGGGCATACCCACGGCGGGCAGATCGTGCCCCCGCTCATGACGGCCCCGATGACCAGCACGCGCTGGCCGCTCCCCAGGGCAAGCGGGCTCATGCACATTGACGGGCGGCTGGTGTACATCACGCGCGGCGTCGGCACGGTCGGGATTCCCGTGCGATTCAACGCCCCGGCAGAAGCGCCTCGGCTGTCGCTGGTTCGCGTCGCCGCGCCTGCCCAGTAGGCTGGACGGCGAGGGTCTTGAGTTGGACGTTCCGTCGAACGTTGCGTCGGAACAGGAGTCATTGATGGATCTTGGCCTGCGTGACCGCGTGGCGCTCGTGACCGGTGGGAGTCGAGGCATCGGCCGAGCGATTGCCCTTGGATTCGCCGCGGAGGGCTGTGACGTGTCCATCGTGGCGCGAGGCGGCGACGACTTGCGCCGCACGGCTGACGAGATCTCGGCGCTCGGGGTTCGCGCGTTGTCGCTCTCGCTGGACATGCGCGATGCCGCGGCGCCGGCTCAGGCCGTTTCGCGCACAGTGGCCGAGCTCGGGAGCCTCAACGTGTTGGTGAACAACGTCGGCGGCTCGGCCGGCGACACCAGCTTCGCGACGGGCACCGAGGAGCATTGGTCCGCGACGTTCGATGTCAATCTGCATGCGGCGGTGCGGGCCAGTCGCGCAGCGGCGCCGCTCATGAAAGCTGCCGGCTGGGGCCGCATCGTGCACATCACATCCATCTACGGCCGCGAGGCCGGCGGCCCACCCGCCTACAACGCCGCCAAATCAGCCATGAACAGCCTGGCGACGTCGATGGCGCACGAGTTGGCGCCGTTTGGCATCACGGTCAATGCGGTGGCGCCGGGCTCGATCCTGTTCCCGGGAGGCGGCTGGGAACGGCGCAGGCGCCACGATCCGGAGGGGATCGCGTCCTTCATCGACCGCGATATGCCCATGGGGCGGTTCGGCCGTCCCGAGGAAGTGGCCGCCGTGGTCACATTTCTCGCCTCGGAGCAGGCCAGTCTCGTCACCGGCGCCTGCATTAACGTGGACGGCGGGCAGTCCCGCTCGAACATCTAGTCCGCGGGGTCGGAAGCCTCGTCGAGCCGCGAACGCTCGTCCGCCGTCAGTTCCCAGCCAGCGGCGTCGACGTACGTATCGAGTTGCTCCGTGGTGTCCGGTCCGGCGATGGCAGTGCTCACCTCGGGACGCGAGAGCACCCATTGGATGGCAACGGCGGTTGGATGACGCCCGCGGGCGGTGCCGATCTCGCGCAGGACGTCGATCACCCGCTGTGCCCGGTCGGTCAGAACGGTTTCCATCTCGTATGGCGGCTGCCGATCCCACAGGGTGCCGGCGGGGGCCGGCTGGCCTTGTTGCAGGTCACCGCTGAGCAGGCCCACGGCAAGCGGCGAGAAGGCCATCACGCCGATGCCGAACTCGGCGCAGAAGGGGAAAAGCTCCTGCTCAGGGTCACGGCACAGCAAGCTGTATTGGTTTTGCGTGGTGATGAAGCCGGGCGCGACTGCCCGGTCGGCAATCCAGAGCGCCTGGCACGCCTCCCACGCCTGATAGCTGGAGACGCCCCAGTACCGGGCCTTGCCGCTGGCTACGACATCCGTCATCGCCCGCACCGTCTCCTCCAGCGGCGTCGTCTGATCGCGCCAGTGGACGATGTAAATGTCCACGTGGTCGGTCTGGAGCCGGCGCAGGCTGCGGTCGATTTCCCGCAGGATGTGGTAGCGCGAGCTGCCGATGTCGTTCGGTCCCTGCCCCATGATCGACGTCACCTTGGTGGTGATGACCAGGTCGTCGCGCTGGTCTTTCAGCACACGTCCGAGCACCAACTCCCCGATGCCGCCGACGTAGGTGTTGGCGCAGTCGATGAAGTTGATGCCCCGGTCAATGGCGTGCCGGATGATGCGCTCCATCAGATCCTGGTCCGTCATGCCGCGGAATCCGCATCCAAGCGCGACCCGGGACACCTTGAGCCCCGAACGGCCCATGTTCACGTACTCCATCGGGCTCAACTCCTTGCTGGTCATCACCCCGCGGCGGCGATGATGCCACTCTCGGCGCGCTCGTGCGTAGGCGACGCCTATAATCTGCCGCAGCCGGCCCGCACCAGCGTTTGGACTCCTCTATGACGACGTTTCAGTCCCGCATTCACGGGGTGATCCCGGCGCTGCTCACGCCGCTCCACGCTGATTTCAGCGCGGACGAAGCCGCGCTGCGGCGTCTTACCCGGCGCGTCGTCGACGCGGGTTGCCACGGGATCGTGGTGCTTGGCACGACGGGTGAATTCGCCTCCATCGACGATGCGGATCGCGAGGTCGTCATTCGAGCGGCCGTTGATGAGGTCGGCGGAGCGGTGCCGGTGATCGTGGCGTGCGGCCAGCCAAACGTGACACGTACCCATGAGCAGCTCCGCGCGGCTGGCGACCTCGGCGCCGACGGCGTGCTCGTCAACCCACCCTTCTACTTTCCGATGACGCAGGACGAGCTCGTGGGGCACTTCGAGGGCGTGGTTCGCGCCTCCCCGGTCCCGGTGCTGCTCTACAACATCCCGCGCATGACCGGAGTCGCCGCCGAGCCGGCGACGCTGCCCCGGCTGCGCGATGTCGGCGTGCAGGGCACCAAGGACAGCTCCGGCTCGGTGGCAAACGTGATGAGCTATCTGGCCGCCACGCGCGACGGCCCCGAGTTTCGCGTCGTCGTGGGCGGTGACGTGACGTTCCTGCACGCGCTGATATCCGGAGCCGCGGCCACCACCGGCATGACGCCAAATATGGCGCCGCAGTTGAATGTGGACATCTACGAGGCGTGGCGGGCTGGCGACCTGGAGGCTGCCGCGGCCGCCCAAAACCACAACAATGACTTCCTGGAACTGTTCCTGGCACAGCCCGGATTCGGCCATGCCACCGCCAAAGGCTTGCTGTGTCGGGTGGGGGTCATGGAACGCTGGGTCGCGCCGCCTAAGACCTCCCACGACGATGCCCAGATCGACGCCGCCTTTGCCCTGCTCAAGTCCTATCTTGCCGGAGTACGCCCCGGCGCCAGTTCCCGCGTAGGCGCGGCTAGCCGGGCGGTCCCACCGGCGACCCATCGTCGCGCCGGCCGCGAATCGGGCCGGGCCGCACCCGCTTCGCGGTGAGCGCTCCCACCGCGGTTGCCGCTTTCGCCGACGCCCCCGCCTGACGCACGATCGTCGTGGTGGACTCCAGCACGTGGTGATAGAGCGCGTCGCCCTCCGCCGCAGGCGCGCCGGGAGTGTCGGCCATCCAGATCTTGGCCAAGCGGTCCGCCAGCAATTCCGCCAGCACGGTGAAATCTCGTGCGAGCCGAGCCTCGTTGGACTCGGCGACTGCGGCCACGTTGCGTGCGCGCCAAACGCGCGGAGCCAGCCAAGCCACGAAGATTCCGACAATCAATCCGCCAGCGATGCCGCTGACGAGAGCTACGGCCAGGGAGGCGGTCATGCGCAAGTCTAGGTGAGCGTAGCCCTCGCTACGCTGTCATGCCGCAGAGTCGGTGTCCTCGCGTAGCAACGGGCGGTTTGCGAACCGCCCTTCATACTTGCGTCTTTTGCCGCCCCCGTGCATGAACGCCGCCTGACGTTAACGGCTTGATCCCGCTGGCGGCCATCTCTGTCAAGCTGATTCTTGACCCCGTCGGCGCACCCGTGCACAGTAAGGGCAGTACCCAAGGAGCATGAGCGATGGTGACACCGCGTCAAAAGTTTTCCAGCCAAGCCGACCCGGATTTGCTGGCGGCGATGCGCCAGATCGCCCGCAACGATGGCCGCCACTTCCAGGCCGTGCTGGAAGACGCCATGAGCCACTACATCGAAAGCAGGGCAAGCCAGCGGGTCCGCCCCGAGGTCATGGCGCACTACCGGGCGAGCGTCGAGAAAAACCGACTCCTGGCTGAGCTGCTGGCGCAATGACCCGCGGCTTCCCCACGATCGAGGAAGTCGTAGCAATACATGACGATCAGATCGCGCAATTTGGCGGTTCCATGGGGCTCCGTGACGCTGGCGCGCTGGAATCCGCCCTCATGCGTCCGCAGCTCGGCTACTACGATGGATCCATTGAGGAGGCCGCTGCGCTCTTGGAGAGCCTGACCATGAACCACCCCTTCGTGGACGGCAACAAGCGTACGGCTTTCTTTGCAACCGACGCCTTCCTGCGCCTGAACGGCCACTTCATCGACTGCGACGACCGCGAAGCCTACGAGTTCTTCATGCAACTGTTTGAAACGAATTCGTTCCGGTTCGCTCAGCTGCGCGCGTGGCTTGAGGAAAAGGTGAGGACCCTCGCGGAGTTCTGATGGCCTCGGTCAACCGGCCGGATGTCCTGCTATGAGCCTTTGTGGCACGATGACGATCTCGGCCAATGTTCGCGGTCCACGCAACCGTTCTTCGAGCAATGCGGCGGCGCGCTCGGATTCGTACCTATCGGCCAGCCGCAAACCTGTGGTCGTGACGCTTGCCAGAAATGCCTGGACGTGTGCGGGTGCGACAACTACAAATACGCCCCATATACCGATGGTTATTCAGGGGCTTGCCGCACTGATGTGGCGAGTGATTCAGTCGCGTTGAAACCTTCATATAGTCAGGTGTTAGACGCGGAATTGTCAGGCTGCCATTCCCTGACTCGTAGCCGGGGTGGCTGGCTCTACCATGCGGATGTCGCAAACTGCGCAGAGTCAAGCTAACTGAGACCCGGTCGGCGCTCGCGCATTGCACACGGGTTTGGTGGGCGCGATAGGACTCGAACCTATGACCTCGCGGATGTGAACCGCGCGCTCTGACCAGCTGAGCTACGCGCCCGTGGGCCTGTCATGGTATCAACGTGGCCGATTGCGACAGCAGCAGCATTTCTCGCTCGTCGAGTGCGATCACGGACACGGGATCGCCGGCTTGGATTACAGCCCCCTCGGGTACCACCGCCAGACCGTTGCCCTGGGTCATCGAGGTCAGGCGGAACGAATCTTGTTCACCGGCGGGCGCGCAGACCAGCTCACCGCCATCGCGCCGCACGGTCACCCGCACGTAGGTGCGCTTGCCGGCGGAGCTGCGCAGGCGCTCCAGGGCGCGGGGTCGGACCATGGGGTTTTCGAGGTTGCCGTGCCCCATCAGCTTGAGCAGCGCCGGCCGCACAAACAGCTCGAAGCAGACCATGCTCGACACCGGGTTCCCGGGCAGGCCGATCACCGGGGTGCCCTCGATCTCGCCGAATGCCAACGGCTTTCCGGGCCGCATGTTGATCTGCCAGAAGCCCATGCGGCCGGCCGCGGCGATCACATTTCGCACCAGATCGTAGTCACCCATGGACACGCCGCCGATCGTGACCAAGAGGTCCGCGTCCCGGCCCTGCCGGATGGCGGCGCGCAAGCCATCTTCGGTGTCGGGGGCGATCGGGAGGCGCCGGACGATCGCGCCATAGCGCTCCGCGAGCGCCGTCAGACCCCAGGCGTTGCTATTGCGGACTTGGCCCGGCGCCATGGGTTCGCCGACCTCGACGATCTCGTCGCCGGTCGGAAGGATCGCGACGCGGGCGCGCGGGTGGACGCGAACCTCGGTGACATCCACCGAGGCCAGCACGCCAATGTGGGCCGCGTCCAGCAGGCGGCCCTTGGGCGCGACCACGTCGCCCATGGCTACGTCGCCTCCCCGTCGTCGGATGTTCTCGCCAACCTCCGCGGCTCCAAGACATGGACCTGACCGTTGCCGGTCCCGGATTTCTGTGCCCAATGGACGCCGTCCGTGTCCTCGAACGGCAGGACGGCGTCGGCGCCCGGCGGGATCGGCGCTCCCGTCATGATTCGCGCCGCCGTGCCGGCTTCGATGTGCAAATCGCCGGCGTGGCCCGCGGCCACCTCGCCGACCACCTGCAGCGATGCGCCGGCCCCCGCCCGCGCGCCGCCGACGTCCGCCGCGCGCAGGGCGTAGCCGTCAAAGGCCGAGTTGTCGAATCCGGGCACGTCGACCTGTGACGCCACGTCCTCGGCGGTAACCAGCCCGTGGGCCTCGGCGAGACCTATCGAGACTGGGGCCAGCGGCTTCACGGCTGCCAGAATGCGCTCGCGCGCCTCGTCAACGGACAAAAACGTGTCGGTGCCGGTCACTGTCTTCGGTTGCCTGTGCTGCTGCCGCCTAGAGTCTAAACCCCGCCGTCTCGCCTATGCTTGACGAAAGGAGCGGACATGCCGGGCAACCCAACAATCACGCGCGGCCATGCCACCTTCGATCACACGGCGGATGTCGGGCTTGAAGCATGGGGCGCCACGTTTGGCGAGGCGCTCGCCGAGGCCGGCCTGGGCCTGCAGGCCATCATGCTGCACCGCGGACGGTCCGCCCCCGCGGCTCTAGAATACTTCGAGGTCACGGCCGACGATGCCGCCGCTCTCGTGGTGGCCTGGCTCAGCGAGCTGCTCTATGCGTTCGAAACCGACGGCTGGCTGTCGGCGACTATCGACGTTTCGGTCAACGACGAATGCCGGCTCTCGGCAACCGCCCGCGGCGAGACCTTCGACGAAGAGCGGCATGTCCTCGGCGTCGGCGTGAAAGCCGTGAGCTACCACGATCTGACCGTTCGTTGCGACGAGGACGCCGTGCGCGTCCGTGTGATTCTGGATGTCTAGCATGGGGTTTCAATGAGCGCGTCACGCCGCAAGAAGCGCCCGCGCGGGCGCGGGACGCAGCCACCGGCATCCGGTCCCGACGCCTCGCAGCTCGAGCGCCTCGACCAATACCGCTGGCAGATTCCGACCAGCTACAAGGCCGGAATGCGGGTGCCGGGAATCATCTATTCGTCCGAGACCATGCTCCCCACCGTCCTGTCCGACAAGCCGCTGGAGCAGTTGGCCAACGTCACGTTCTTGCCCGGCATCGTCGGGCACGCCCTGGCCATGCCCGACGTGCATTGGGGCTATGGGTTTCCCGTCGGCGGCGTGGCGGCGACCGATGTGCGCGACGGCGTGATTTCGCCGGGCGGCATCGGCTTTGACATCAACTGCGGCGTGCGGCTCATTCGCACGAACCTCACCGAGGCGGAGGTCCGTCCGAAGCTCGACGAGGTGCTCGATGCGCTGTTTCGCGCCGTGCCGGCCGGGATGGGGACCAAGGGCCGCATCCGCCTGACGCACAAGAACATGGACCGGGTGCTGCGCCGCGGCGCGGCGTGGGCCGTCGACCAGGGATTCGGTTGGCCCGAGGACCTTGAGGTCGCCGAGGAGGGCGGGGCGCTCGCCGGCGCCGACCCCAAGGCGGTGTCGGCGCGGGCCAAGGAGCGCGGGTCCGGCCAACTCGGCACCCTGGGCTCGGGCAATCACTTTCTTGAGCTGCAAGCCGTCGACGAGGTGTTCGATTCAACCGCGGCGGAGGCCCTTGGCATAGGCACGCCGGGAGCCATCGTGGTGTTCCTGCACACCGGATCTCGTGGCTGTGGTCACCAGATCTGCCAGGACTACTTGCAGACCTTCGCCCAGGCACCGGCCAGCCGCGCGATCCAGTTGCCCGATCGCCAGCTGGCTTGCGCCCCGCTGCGCTCGCCGGAGGGCCAGGCCTACTTGGCGGCCATGGCATGCGGCGCGAACTTTGCCTGGGCCAATCGGCAGGCGATCACCCACTGGACGCGGGAGGCGATCTCGGGCGTGTTTGGCCGGTCGGCGCGCGCGCTCGGCATGGACGTGGTGTACGACGTGGCGCACAACATCGCCAAGATCGAGGAGCACATCGTTGACGGACAGCCGCGTCGCGTCTGCGTTCACCGCAAGGGCGCCACGCGCGCCTTCCCACCCGGGCATCCTGAGCTTCCGCGCAAATACCAGGACGTGGGGCAGCCGGTGTTCATTCCGGGCGACATGGGGCGGGCATCCTATGTGGCCGTCGGCACGGCCGGCGCCATGGAGCAGTCCTTTGGCTCCACCTGTCACGGCGCCGGTCGCGCGCTCAGCCGCTCGGCGGCCCGGCGGCGACTGCGTGGGGTCAACATGGTCGACCGCCTCGGCGCCATGGGCGTTGGCGTTCGGGCTCGCAACCCCCGTCTGCTCAGCGAGGAGGCTCCCGACGCCTACAAGAATGTGGCCGATGTGACCGCCATCACCCATGGCGCCGGCATCTCGCGCAACGTCGCCCGCCTGCGACCCGTGGGCGTGATCAAGGGCTAGCCGGGAGGGGCGACCAGGCCGTCCGGACCTGCCGATTGTGACCAGGTGGCAGTGTCGAGTTGTGCCGGGTGGGCAACGTCAAATCGCCGTGGGCCTCTGCTATAGTCGGAATCAGCGGACGAGGGCGAAGGTGCTTTCAGATGATCAAGCGGATCGGTATTCTCGCGGCGCTGGCGGGTGTGGTCGCGGTGGCATTCCGGGCATTCAAGAAGATGATGGGCGGAGAGGAACCCGAAGAGAACGTCGAGGGCTAAATCCCGCTGGCCCGTAGCGATCATGGCGCCCTTCGTGGGCGCCATGTTCGTGTGCGCGCCAACCGCGCCGCATTCCTCGGTAGCTCAATTGGTAGAGCGTGCGGCTGTTAACCGCAGGGTTGCAGGTTCGAGTCCTGCCCGAGGAGCCTTTTGGCCGACAGCGCTTCCTTGTGCCGCTTGGCTCGCCCGTCGCCAGCCGCCATCGGTGCGCCATGCGAAATTCTCCGCATGAGCCTTTGCACCGCTAAAGGCGATTCACGCATTGCTCGAATGATCGGCCCGATAGCGGTCCTTGGGCGCGGATCCGCCTGGGAGGGCGGGACATGACCCTGGCACTCGCGGCGACCTGGTTCTAGTCGAGCGCCCTGTAGTTCACGCGTAGCGCATCCAGATGCTCGATGTTTGCATTCAGCCGCCGGTGAAACCCATTGAGGTTCCGCCTGGCCTTAGGTGACCAAACGACCTCCGACAATGCCAATGCCCTCGGATACGCCATGTATTCCACGTGTTCGGGTGTTCTGACAAATTCCGTCCAGACGTTTCCCTGTGCGCCCAGAATGTGCCGGGATTCCCGCTCCGTCAGCTCGTCCGGAACCGGTTCGAACGCATACACGGTATCCAGCGGGATCGTATGGCCGAACCGGCCAGCCAGTGGCTCGGTGGCCGGATCACCCTGATAGTAGTCGAAGTAGACGTAGTCTTTGGGCGTCATGATGACGTCGTGCCCCTGTCGTGCCGCCTGCACTCCGCCGGTCATGTCGCGCCATGACATGACGGTCGCATTCGGCGCCAGCCCTCCCTCGAGAATTTCATCCCATCCGATGAGGCGGCGGCCGCTGGCATTCAGAAAGGCCTCGATGCGCCTGACGAACCAACTCTGTAGCTCGTTCTCATCGGCAAGTCCCTCGCGAGCCATGACACTCTGCGCGAGACTGCTTTCCTTCCACTGGTCTTTGGGCACTTCGTCCGCGCCGATGTGAATGAGTTCGCTGGGAAATAACTGCATAACTTCGGTGAGCACATCTTCCAGGAAACTAAACGTGGCATCCGATGGGGAATAGATATCGGCTTTTATCCCCCAACTCGTGGGTATGTCATAAGGTCCAGGATGGCATCCGAACTCCGGGTAGGCGACCAGCGCGGCGGTGGAATGTCCCGGCATTTCGATCTCCGGAATAACGGTCACAAAGCGCTCGGCCGCGTAGTCCAATACCTCCCGAATATCGTCCCGTGTGTAGAAACCTCCGTGTGGAATACCGTCACCGACGTGCGTCTTGAGGTCGTTCCCGAGCATCGTCTCGCTTCGCCAAGCACCCACTTCCGTGAGGCGCGGATAGCCGCCTATCTCGATGCGCCATCCGTGGTCATCCGTCAGATGCCAATGAAACCGGTTGAACTTGTAGCGTGACATCAGATCGATGAAGCGCTTCACGAACTCGACCTCGAAGAAATGCCGGCTCACGTCCAATTGCATTCCGCGGTAGGGAAAGCGCGGGCAATCCAGGATTTCGACGGCGGGAAGGCTCCATTCAACGCCTGGGAGAACGCGTTCGTACTCCACCTCAGGCGGCAGCAATTGCCGGGTCGATTGGAAGGCGTAGAACAGCCCGGCGGCGTCGGCGGCCTGAATCTGAACGGCGTCAGGGCCTACCGCAAGCCGGTAGCCTTCCGGAGGGATCAACGCATCCGATGAAACTACGATGTCGGCCGGCTCGTTCGATACGACCGCCAGCTCCAGGCCGGTGGATGCGCGCAGGCGCTGAAATTCTCGCGTGGCAACAGTCTCGAGCTTCGCATCCGCCAGGTGGATGGTCGTGGAGGGCCCGAGCTGAAATCGTCCCGCGAGGGGCGTGATTTGGGCCGGAGCCGGGATTATGGCGATGGCGTTGGGATCGCGCCTAGACGCAGAGATCACGCCGTCGACACCGGAGCAAGAGCGCGTGGCAACAGGGGATCGGGATTAATTCTATGCATGGCTATCGAGGTCAACCGGCGGATTGCCCAGCCTTCCATGGTCCACGAGAGAATCCCTCGGCGCTGCCCGGAGGTCGTAAAGCCGCTCCACACTCATGCGCTTGCCGGAGATTGACCCTTGAGGTTTCCTCCGTCTGGCCTCCCCACGTCACCGGCACTTTCAACTATAGCCGTTGTTCACTTCCACCAATTGCTCGGTGAGGCCGTCTCATCCTCCAGATAACCTGAATTCAGAAGCACGAGCGTTAGCACTTGACGGAACCGGCCACGCCGCTGAATCTGGAGCGTCGAGACATTGGTGCTAGCGCCCGCGAACTCGCCTCGAACATAGGAAGGCAGGGGCTCCGGTGAAGGCAGTAACCTGCGTTAGACGGATTCTGCGGTCTGATTGCCGAACGGAGCCGGAGGCGCACCCATGATCATTGCCGAACGTCACCCAACGCCTGGACAGATAAGCGTGCTGCCGGATGGCCGCTGTATGAGCGCGTCCACGCGGGGCAAAGTACTGCATCCGTCGATCGAGTCCGGCGCCTTCGACGACCCGTGGATTCCCGAATACCTGACCGTCAAGTACGGCCGTGGGCGGCCGATCGAATGGGAGAGTCGCCAGACGATCATGGAGCTTCCCATGGGCCTGGGCTGTTGGGAAGGCTGCATCAACTTCGTCGACCGCGAGGGTGGCATCCACCTGTTCGGGATGCGGTTCCTGAAGTGGCCCGAGGACCGCGAGGACCCCAAGCTCCACGAGCAGCGCACGGACGTGTATCACCTCGTGTCCCGCGATGGCGGGGCCACGTGGGATGGTCCGGCGCAAATCGACTACGGCGAGGACTTCACCGCGGCGATCATGAACGCCGTGCATCTCCCCAACGGCCGGATCGTGCTGCCGCTGGAGTACTTCGACGTTGAGCGCGCCGTGGGCAAGTACGTCTCGAAGACCTGCTATTCGGACGACGGGGGACGCACGTGGGGGCATGACTCCACCCACCTACCCGTCGAATCGGGCGGGCAGCACAGCCACTCCGGGGCCGTTGAGCCGGTGGTGGCCGAGCTCGACGGCGGTCGCGTCTGGATGCTGATTCGCACGCAGCTTGGGTGCTTCTACGAGTCCTTCTCCGACGACGGAAGGATCTGGTCGCCGCCCGAGCCTTCGCGGTTCAAGGGATCGAGTTCGCCCGGCGAGGCGCTGCGGCTGCGCGACGGGCGGTTGCTGTTCGTGTGGACGAACGGAATCGGGCCGCCGTTTGCGTCCGACATGCTGTCCGAGTGGACCGAATACCCAACCGAGTCCTGGTGCCGCCAGGTCTTCAACGTCGCGGTCTCGCACGACGACGGCGCGACCTGGCGCGGCTATCGCGAGTGCGTTCGGACAGTCGGGCACGATCCGGACGGCGCCCGGGTTGGATACCCGCGGTTTGCGGAGCTGCCCGAAGGCGATGTTCTGGTGCAGTTCGGCCACCATTCGGGTGGTGAGCGGGCAGGCTGCCAGTACGTATACATCGATCCCGACCGGCTGGATGAGACCAGTGATCGCGAAGACTTCTCCAACGGCCTGGCGGGATGGTCGTTCACCGGCACCCCGGCCGTACAGACGGTGACGCTCGACGAGGAGCACGCGCTGCGCCTGCAGAGCGATGGTCAGGGCCTGCTCGGGGCCGAGCGCAACTTCCCCTTCGCCGTGCGCGGCAGGCTGAGCTTCGAGCTTCGGCGCGACGCCGCGTCGGCGGGCGCGGACTTGGTGCTCGACGAAACCTATTGGGACCCCAGGGATCGCCGACGGAATGCGGCCATCGACCTCAGCCTGGATGCCGACATCGTGCCCTCGGACGAATGGGTGCCCGTGACCGTTTTCTGGGATGTCGCTGAGCAGACGGCCGAGCTCAGCGTTGGAGACCGGCAGCGTCGGGTTCCGATTGAAGGCGCGCCGCTGGGGATTTGCTATCTCACCTTCTATGGGAGGGTCGCTGGCGCCGAGACTGGCGCAACGCTGGTTCGCCGGCTCGAAGCGGTCGTCGAGGACTAGCTCGAAACAGCCGAGTCGTTGTCGGCGGGCCTGCGTGAAACCGTTGGCGCTTGGGCGCGAGGATGGTCGCGGCCGTCGTCCCGCCGCTCGATCTACCGGTGCTCTCGCAACGCGACCGGCGCCGACCCAGGCGTCTGCCTAGGTTCCCTACGCGTCAACCGCCGTCGCCGCCACCGGATTCCGAGCCGCCCTCATGCTCGCCGCTGCCGGCGCTGGTGCCGACTTCGGCGTGTGCGCTCCAAGTCTCGAAGGGCGCGGATGGCGTCAGGGTCACCGGAGCGACCTCGCCGGGCGCCAAGTCAACCGGCGCTGTCGGACCCAGCTCCTCGCCGTTTGAGAGATGAATCTCAACCCGAACCTGTACCAGCGTGGCGCTCGTGGTGTTCTCCACCGTGCCGGTGAACGTACCCGAATCCGCGTCATAGCGTGCGATGAGACGAGCACCCGCGCGGACCGCGTCGAACGTCTCGGTCTTGGCCAGTTGGTTGGCTGATTCCTCACCGCCGCCCTGTTCACCCAAGTTGCCCTCGCCGTCTCCGCCGCACGCGAGGGCGAGGCCCAATGCGACGCTGCTCAGAGCTAGGGCGGCGACTGCCAACATCACGCGCGTCCAGAGCGATCGAGTCATCGGCGCACCTTTGGATTTGGGCCGACCGATGATGCCACGGTCTCCGCGTGCCAAGTCTGAGGCCCCCCTCGGATCACACGCGAAGCGGCGGGGGTGATGAACCCCCGCCGCTTGCGCTCGTGAGCGACCCAGGAACCGGGGCGCTCCTCAGGGCCTACCCGACGTAGTCCCTACCGGACCAGCGCGGGTCAAGCCACACGCGGTGGGTGGGCCTGCGCGCCGGAATCGCGTAGTTGTTCATCCACCACGGTCCGCTCACGCGTCGGTGGTAGAGGAATAGCAGCGAGTGCTTCCACAACTGCCCGGCGATCATGGTGCCGCGACCATGCAGGTAGCGGGAGATCTCGATCCACGCCTCCTTCAGCGCCGCCTTGTTTGGCGCGTCGAACGCCGCCTGATAGAGCGCGTCGATCTCCGGGAAGCAGGTGTGGTGGTAGTTGTAGCCGTTGGGCCAGATGGCCTCGCACCCGATCCGCCGGAACGCATCGCCCACGTCCTGCGAGCCGCCCAGGTTGGCCACGACCATTTCGTTGGCTCCGGTCTCCCACAGGTGCTCGACCACCACGGCGCGGTCGACCCTTTCGAACTCAACCTTCAGGCCGATGTCGAGCCAGTTCGCCATCAGCGCGAGGTCTTGCGGACGCGGCGCGAACCACCCCAGCCATTTGAGCGTGTCATCCGGGTTCCAGCCGGACTCCTCGAGCAGGGCTTTGGCCGCTTCCACGTTGAACGGCAGCTGCCGATAGGCGTCCATCGGCGCGTCCTGCATGAACCGGATGTGGCTGAAGTGGTAGTCGTCCACGAAGAGCGTGCCGGCCATCACGTTGTTGGCGATCGACTCGCGATCGGCCCCGATCACCATCGCCTCGGTCATCAGCGAGACGTTCACGTCCGGCCACTTCTCCGCAAAGATGTTGTGGTTGAGGAAGATCAAGCTCGCGAACGGCGATCGCATGGGCTGCGCCTGCATGTGCGGCATGCCCGCCAGGCGCGCGTAGGCCTCGACGCTGCTGGTGCGCAGGAAGTCGAGCTCGCCCGCCTCCGTCGCCGCGTCAAGCGCCGACGGATCGCCATAGCGAACGATATAGCGATTCACCCACGGCGCGCCGTAGGGATAGTCGTCGTTGCGGCTCAGCTCGGCGAACTGCTGGTCAACGAAGCGCTCGAACTTGAACGGCCCGTTGCCCACCGGTTGCAGCGCCATCGTGTCGAACGCCGTGGCCGGTTCCAGCGTCTCATAGATGTGCTTGGGCATGGGCTGCATGGGATTCGGGCTCGCCCAGAAGGGCTCCTTCACGCCATCCGTGGTGAGCTGGATCGTCATGTTGTCGATCTTCTTCACCCCGCCGGAGTCTTCGATGTTGTCGGTCGGGTTCTCAGCCCACGCCTTGAACCCCTTCAGCTGCTCGAGCTGCCGGGAACCGTATCCGACACCCCAGTCCGGGTGCGTCACGATGTGGAACGTGTACATGAAGTCGTCCGCCGTCACCGGCGCGCCGTCGTGGAAGGTGAAGCGCTCGTCCAAGTGGAAGATATAGGACTCTTCCGGCAACACCTCTTCATAGGACTTGGCCACGCCGTCGCCGAAGCGCGTCTCAAGCGACGCGAACGGGCCGTCGCCCCAACTGCCGCCGTGGATCAGGGAGGTGCCGACCTCTGTGTTGACTATGGCCTGGTCGCTGGAGATTTGCGTGTAGCTGTTGAAGCTGGCGCCTGCGATCCCCCCGCCCCAGCTGACCCTCAGGTCCCCGCCGAATACCGGCTGGCCGGCTTGCACGGACGTTGGACGCTCGACGATCGTCTCCTTCTCCACGACCCTCTCGACCTCGACCGTGACGACCTTCTCGACTTCGATGACCTTCTCGACCTCGACGGTGACGACCTTCTCGACTTCAACCACCTTCTCGATCGTGACCGGGACTTCCTTGATGACCTGCTGGACGACTTCCTGGGTCACGATCTTCTCGACCGGAACTTCCTTGATGATCTCCTTGGTCACCACGGACTCGACCGGAACCTCTCGGATCACTTCCCTGGTCACGATGGTCTCGACCGGGACCTCTCTGATCACTTCTTGCGTGACGATTTTCTCGACGACCTGAGCCTCGCCACACGCGGCGAGTACCGCCGCGCCCGCCGCCCCAAACAGGCCGGCGCTCGCCCCGCGAATCAGATTTCGGCGGGTCATCATTCGTTTCCCAACTTCAAGCATCTGTATTCCCTCCCGTGTTTGTGTACGGCGACAGAGTCAGTGAACGACCACAGCCCAGTGGCTATCCGCGTATGAGTCTTGACCTCCTCCCTTCAGTCAATCGGCGGTAGACCGCGGAACTGTGTGCGTTGGAGGAATGGCGTGCGGGCAGAGCGCGGAAGCGAGGAATGCCCGGCTGGTCGGACCTAGTGGCGGGTCGGACCGATGGCGTGGGGCGCGTGCGGCTACGCCTGCTTGTTGGAATTCGGAGGTCCAGCATGCACCGGCCCAACGTATGCCCACACGTTGGCGCACCGTAGTCCAGAAACGGAAAGGTCGTCAACAACGCCAACGGCGAGGTGGCGGGACACACCGCGAGCTGCGCGTGAGAATCGGTGGCGCAGTTTGCCGCGCCACTCGACGATACGGCCTGGTGCCTCGTCCGCCACGGTGAGCTGCATAGGTCGACAAACGCCGAAGAGCCGGCGGTCAAACGACCGCCGGCTCTTCGATCTCCGCCGGTGCCGCTGCTCAGCGCGGCGGCATCGCGGTGAGCGCTACCGCTCTTCCCAGTACTCGTCCAGCCACACCCGCTCGATCGGCGAGTGCACCGGCATGGCGTAGAACTGCATGTAGAACGCTCCCTGCAGGCGCCTGTGGTACAGGTTCCGCAGCGAGCCGCGCCACAGCAGGCCGGCCACCATGTTGCCCTTGGAGTGGATCCGCGTGGCGAACTCGATCCAGCGCTCGCGCAGCGCCTCGTTGTTCGGCGCCGCCAGCATCTCGGCGTAGGCCTCGTCGATCCACGGGCGGTTGATGTTCGAGTGGTTCCAGCCCCCCAGCTCGTAGACCCGGTCGCTGCACACGCGCAGGCACGCGTCCACGACGGACTGGTCGCCGCCCATGTTCGCCGTGACCATGTCGTGCACGCGCTCCTGGTAGAGCTTCTCGATCACCGCTGAGCCGTCGACCAGGAAGAACTCGGTCTTGATGCCCACCTGCTCCCAGTAGTTCTTGAGCGCCAGGTCCGTCGGCGACGGCGGCCCCCACTTGATCCACTGGATCTCCTTCTCCGAGTCCCACTGGGCCTCTTCGACCAGCGCGCGCGCCGCGTCCGGGTCGTAGGGCATGGCGCGGAAGGTGCCCTCCGGCGGGTCCTGCATCAGCGCCACGTGCTCGAAGATGTAGTCCGAGACGAACAGCGTGCCCGCGTGGAGCTCGTTGTTGATCGTGTCCCGGTCCACCGCCCGCACCATGGCCTCGATCATCAGCGATTGCTGCTCGAGAGTCATGTCGGCGAAGATCTCGGCGGACTGGTTGAAGAACACGTGGCCGCCGAACGGCGAGCGCTGCGGGAACGGCCGCAGGTGCGCCAGGCTCGCGAGGCGCTGGAAGGCCTCGATGTTGCTCCCGCGGTGGAAGTCCTGCTCGCCGGCCTCCATCGCTGCGTCCAAGGCGGTCCGGTCGCCGTAGCGCACGACGTAGTCGTCGACGTACGGCGCGCCGTAGGCGAAGTCCTTGTTCGCCGCCATGTCGGCGAACTGCTGGCTGACGTAGCGGTTCCAGATCATCGGGCCGTTGCCCAAGAGGTGCGTGGCGCGCGTATCGAGCGCCGTCGCCGGCTCGAGACCGGCATAGTGGTGCCGGGCCATCGGCGGCAGGTGCCAGTCGCGGCTCGCCCACCAGGCGGAGTCGGGCCGGTCGATCGCGACCTGCACCGTCATCTCGTCCAGCTTCGTGAGGCCGGCAATGTCCTCCACGTTGTCCGTGGGGTTCTCGCCCCAGGCGCCAGCACCGTCGATGCGGGCCCAGGCCTTCTTGTGCATGCCCGAGCCGTAGTTCTTGTCCAGGCCCAACTTGGCGCCGAACAGCACGTCGTCCGCCGTCACCGGCAGGCCATCGTGCCATTTGACGTCGGGATTGATGTTGAAGTTGTAGACGCGGCCTCGCTCGACCTCGTCCCAGCTGTTGGCCACGGCTTGGTCCCACTCACCCGTCATGGCCGGCGTCTCACCCATGCCCCAGGTGTCGCCGTACCACAGCGGCAGGAACACGTAGTCGGTGATGTAGGCCTGCGAGCTGCTGACCTGCTTGAGCGGGTTGAAGATGTCCTGGGTGTTGCCGCCGCCGGCGCTGTGCCGCAGCGTGCCACCGCTGAGTGGCCCCTCAGGAATCATCATCTCGGCCGTGACTTCCTTGATGACCTCGACTTCCCTCGTCACGATCTTCTCGACCTCGACCGCGACTTCCTTGATGACCTCGACTTCCTTCACGACCTCGGTTGTCACCAGTTTCTCGACCGCGACTTCCTTGATGACTTCCTTGGTGACGACCGTCTCGACCGGAATTTCCCTGACGACTTCCTTGGTCACGACCGTCTCGACCGGGACTTCCTTGATGACTTCCTTGGTGACGACCTGCGTTTCGCCGCACGCCGCGAACACGGCTGCCCCGGCTGCGCCAAACAATCCGGCAGCGGCGCCCTTCAGGACGCGTCGCCGCGAGACGCCCGCGTGAATGTGATGGCTCATCTGTGTGCCCTCCCCATGTGGCCGGTCCGGCGACGGGACAAAAAAACCCGCGCCAGCCTATCCGGCACCTGTCGTCTGGACTATACCGTCGTCAAATCTTTCTGGTCCAGAGCGTGCAGCCAGCTGCGCCGTTCAAATCTGTCCCGCGTCGCGCCTGCTCGATCTAGTGGCTGACATCTCCTGCGGTCGCCACTGCTTGGTCGCTCCAGACCATCGCCACTTGCCGCGCGGCGCCCACCACAGACGCCGGATCGCTGTCACGCGCGTGCAGCTCAAATGTCCAGAAGCCCTTGTAGTCGATCTGGCGCAGGGTGGATACGAGTTCGTCCCAGTTGATGCGGCCAGCCCCCGGCACCCAATGCCAATCTTCGATGCCGTCGGTGTCCTGGAGGTGCGTCGCGATGAGTCGGTCGCCGGCGGCGCGCGCCTCGGACGCCGGATTGAGGCCGTTGACCACCGCGTGTCCGGTGTCCAGGCAGATCCCGACGGTTGCCGGATACGGGTCAATGAACGCGCGCAACTGCTCGACCCGGCACAGCGGGCGGGACGTGCCCCGCGACATGAGATTCTCGCAGGCGATGCGCAGGCCCAGGCGATCGGCGATTGTATAGAGCTCGTCGAGTGAGCGGCGGGCCGCATCGACGGCTGCGTCAATGCTGATCGCATTCGACGCCTCGTCGTTGAAGACGTTGCCAGTCAGGTGAATCACCACCACGTCCCCGCCAAGGCCGGCAAATGGCGCCAGCCAGGCCGCGACCTCGTACACCGCCAGGCGCCGGCCAATCTCCTCCACGGCTGCCAGATTCACCGTTGAGGTGAGCGGCGCGTGCATCGTGACCGGCCGAACCTTGCTGCGCTCGAACGCCTTCCGAGCGTTGCTCCGCATGTCATCCGAAATCAGGGGACACAGCGGCGGCCAGAGCTCAATTGCCGCAAACCTCGCTGCGGTCACGTCCGAGAGCGCCTTGGCAAGCGTGGCCCTCGGCGCCTCGCCCCACATGCTCGTCGCAATGGAAAAGCGAGAAAGTTGTTGGTTCTCGTGCATAGGATGAATCCTTGAACACCTCGTTGGTGTTATAGCAGCGCCCGCGAGCCTCGCGAGTCTTGGACGGGACAAATCTTGTCGAACGATGAACAATTCCTGTGTTGCGCTTAGCTCACCGATGCATGTTGCTTACTGCCGATAACCCAGACAACGGACGAACGGCCCTCTGCCAGGCCAAGCCTTGAGATCTCCTGCTCCCCAAGATGGGTGCCGTGCCGGGGCGAAGCATTCGGAATCGTCGGCTCAAGCTGATCGCGCAGGTGCCACCTGGCAAGCGACGGTCAATGCCACTAAAAGCGCCTCCACCGTGCCGGTGCAACGAATCGACCGTGACGCCGTCTTGCCGGAGTTTTCTAGGCTGGGGTGCGGCGCGGCGGAACGCCATCGGCATTCGATCGTGTGTTGGCCACCCAGCTCGGCACGGCCTGCGCGCGATTCCGGCAGTCGAACTCGGGGACGAGGATTCGCTGCCGGCTTGCCGGCCGCCCGGCGGCGCACGCTCAGGCGATGTCGGCGATCACTTCCTGCACGCGTTCGCGAATGGCTTCAAAGGTGTGCGCGATTGGTCCGCGCGCGTCCACCACGTCGAAGCTATGGATGCTCGCCAGCTCGCGCAGGTGCCGGATCATGTCCGTTTGGTACGCGACATAGGTCGAGTGCGGGTCATTGCCCTTGAGAAAGTCCTGTCCGGACTCCCAATAGTCGAGCGACCCGCCCCGCAGCGTGCGCGGAAGCAGCTGCTCCACGTCCACGTCGAGGTAGATCACCTTGTCCGGGATCGGCGCAAACGAATAGAGCCCGTCCATCCACTCCCGCGGCATGCCGCGCACGCAGGCCCGCGCGATGAGCGAATAGAAATAGCGGTCGGCGAGCACCACCATGCCCGCGCGGGCTGACGGCATGATCACCCGCTCCAGGCGATCGCAGAAATCGGTGGCGTAGAAGAGATTCAGCGTCACGGGATCCAGCCGGTGCCCCGTTTTCGCTCGGTCGATGCCGCGTCCGGCAAGGTCGGAGCGTGTCAGCCCCGTGTCCACGGCGGGAAGCCCTAAGTCTTCAAGCCACTCCTTGATGAGCCGGATGTGGGTTGAGCGCCCGGCCCCGTCGGGACCCTCGAAGACCACGATGCGCCCCAGAATCTCCCGCTTGTCCCATGCCTTGGGCGGCTCCCCGTAGAAGCGCAGCATGCGGGCTTGCCCGTTCGTCATCGTCCAGCCCTGAACTCGTCCAGATAACGCCCGGTTAGACCCGACGCCGTCAGCGCGTCGGCCAGGCCGCCGTCCTGAATCTTGAGCGCGCCGTCGAGGTGGGGCTTCACCAGCTTGCGCACGTTGTGCTGCTGCTGGGTTGGCGGGGCTGTCGCATCAATGGAGATCAGCCCGAACTCATCGAGCATCCGCTCGTATTCGGTCTGGATCATGCCTTGGAAGACCTGAAACGACTGGCTGAGATCGCTGCTCAACCCCAGGTCCATCCCGGCTTCGTAGTACTTCAGCCGCGCGCGACTGTCCTCGATGCGCCGCATCGCCTCCGTCAGCGGAACTTCGAAATAGAACGCCATCGTCGGCTTGGGCGCGAAGGCATACAGGTGGCGCAGCCATTCCGGATTGACCCCGCGCGCGCCGTCACGGGCAAACGCCGTGTAGATGTAGCGGTCGGCGAGCACCGTGGCTCCGGCATTCAGTGCCGGGAGAATCTGCTCGTTGACACGGTTTGCCAGGTCCGCGCAGTGGATGAGACTGAAGGTCATCGGGGAGAACAGGCGGCGCCGCTTGCCCCGTCGCGTGGTGCCGCGGACGATCGGCGAAGAGTTCCATTCGCTCGATACCACCAGCACGCCGCAACTGGTCAGCCACTTGTGGAGCAGGTCGAGCTGCGTGCTCTTGCCGGAACCGTCAATGCCCTCCACGACGAACAGGCGTCCCGGAAACGGCCCCGGCTGCATGCCGCCTTCGCCCGACATTCCCGGAGCGCGGCGACTCGTTGGCGCGGCTGAGCCGCGCTCCGATCGGCTGTCCTCGCCTTCGGATCCAGGTTGGGAGCCCGCGCCTCGGCGACTCCGTGCCGCCCATGCCCGTAGGAATCCTGCGAGTCCGGCGAGTCGCACGGCGTGGTCCTCGGAGGGCGACGTGGGGCTTATATGATAGTCGGCCCGCGCTCCCAAAACGATGCACGTGACAGGCTTGGTGTGGACGGGAATCGGGCCGTGCCGGTGACTCGCGACCGCGTGACGCGTGAGCGCGAGTACAAGTTGGGCATCGACCCGCTCGTCGACCTAGACCTCGCGCGAGCGCTGGACGCGTACGTGACGCGCCCGCGCGATCCTCGACGGCTCGTCACGACCTACTACGACACCGCCGATCTGCGTCTGCTTCGCTGGGGCTGCACGCTGCGTTACCGGCTCGGCGAGGGTTGGCTCGTCAAGCTCCCCGTGCTCGACGACGGCACGGCGCTCACGCGTGATGAAGTTTCTGTTGACGGTGCGCCTGAAGCCCCTCCGCCCCAGGCGCTGACCATCGTTCGGCCGTTCACTCGGGCGCGGCCGGTCGTGCCACTGGTTCGCCTCGAAACGACGCGAAAGTCCACGGATGTGGCCGACGCTCTCGGGCGGGACCTCGCCGAAATCTCCGAGGACGACGTCACGGCCTATGCCGGCGGCGCGCTGGCCAAGCAGTTTCGCGAGGTCGAGGTCGAGTTGCAGCCGGACGCTCCCGAGGAGGTCGTGCGGGATGTCGTCATACGGCTGCAAGCGGCTGGCGCAACCGTGCCGATTCACGTGCCCAAGCTGCGGCGGGCAATCGAGGCCGACGCCGCCGCGTCGCCCGAAGTCGCGGTTCCCGGGCTCGGCGCCCAGGCAACGGCCGCCGACGTGATTCGGACTGCAATGGCTGCGGCCACGCGGCGATTGGTGCTCGCGCTGCCGGGAGTTGTCCTGGACGAAGACCCCGAAGCCGTCCATCAAGCCCGAGTCGCCACCCGTCGATTACGCTCCAATATGCGCACGTTTGCACCGCTCTTGGACGAAGCGTGGCTGCGTGCGCTGAGCGACGAGCTGCGTTGGCTGGCCGGGCTGATGCAACCGATTCGCGACGCCGACGTGATGCTCGAGACGCTCGAAACGGCGGCTCGAACGCTCGACCCCGCGCGCACCGTTCCCGAGTCGGTCCTTGCGCGGTTGCTGGTCGAGCGGCAGGAAGCGCGGGAAGAGCTCCTGACCATGCTCCAAAGCGAGCGCACCGACCAGCTGCTCGATCGCGTCATCGCCGCGTCCTTGTCGCCCCAGGTACGCGAAGACGCACGAGACATGGCGCCGCGGGCTTTGCGGTCCCTGGCGCGAAAGGCTGAGGGGCGCCTGAGCCGCGCAGCGTCGAGGGTCGACGCTGCCACCAGCGCCGATGAGCTGCATCGCATGCGCATCGCGGCCAAGCGCGCGCGCTACGCCGCCGAAGCGGTGGAACGCTACGGAGGCAAGCCCGTCAAGCGCTTGGCGCGCCGGCTTGCCGCGCTCCAGGATCTCCTCGGCGACTACAACGACGCGGTCGTCGCGGCGGAGTGGCTGCGAGCCCGGCCCATGGCTGCGCCAGCGGCCGCGTTCGAGGCCGGCGAACTGGCGGGCACGCTCGACGCCATGGCCCGCGCCCACACTCGCGATGTGCCGCGAGCGCTACGCCGGGCTGGCCTGGGCTAACGAGCGATCCGCCACGCGCGGGGCCAACTTGCCGCCGGGGTCGCGTGAGCGACAGCCGTCGGCGATGACCCTCAGAGTCCCCATCGCCGGCAAGCGGCAGTGACAAGCACAACCGGGAAAAAGATGATCATCGTCAAACCGACCACCATACGTACAAGAGACGCTGGCCAGCGCCAACCGGAGGTGAAGGTGTCCCAGACAGCCCCCAGCTTGCTACGCGTAGGCTCGGACGTTCCGTAGGCAGCAAACTCAAGGTCTTGTTGCGGCGCGGCAGGCTCCCCATTGATCCAAAACCCCCCGTCGGCATACCAGTTTGACTTCGCTACCCCAACCCAGAGTTCGGCGTCGGGACTGATGTCGGCAATCACCCACACGGTCAATCGCTTGCCCTCGGGCTCGGTCAGCGGCGGCAAGAGATCGATGCTGCGCCAATGGGTTCGTTCGCCGGTGGGAATCTCCACCGATCCAACCGCCAATGTGCGGTCCGGCTGTTCCAGGCTGGCGATGCGCACGGCGGCCGTTCCCGCTCCGCCGCTTGGGTCACGCTGGGCGAGCCGCAGATCGATCCGCCCAATGGGATCAGCCGGCATGCGCACTTCCTGCGTGACCGTTTCTTGCGCGAATAGGCGCAAGTCGAGCGCGTGCAGGCCAGGTGTTGCCCCCACGTCGATGAGCTGCACCCTGAACGTGAAGACGACCGCCAGAGTGCCAAGCACGACAACGGCGCCGAGCGATCCGATCAGCGGTGCCACCAACTGGCCAAACAATGCGCGAGCCCGCGTTCGCGGTGCCGTGTCAGCGCGCAGGGCGATGGTGGCGCCCAACCCAATCAGCAAAGCACCGCTTACCTCCAGCATTTCCTCGATGATGCTGCCCAACACATGGTCTTGGCCGGTGAGCAGGATGTGCTGCGTGGCGTCATAAGCCACGGACAGCAGCCAGGCTCCAGCACCAAGGACGATGGGCACTCGAGCCGGGGATGCGCCCAAGCCGTGGCGGGCGAAAATCCACATCGCGAGCGCAAACACCGCGAGCAGTGGACTGATCAGAGCGATTCGCACCCAATCCGCGGGACGCCCTTCCACCCCAAACACCCCTCGCAGCACATCGGCTTGGGCATCGTTGTGCGTATCGCTCATTTCACTGACGGCGACTACGGCGATCATCGCCGCCAGCAAGAACCAGCCGCTCAGGGCGACCCGGCCGGCCCCCCGCCGCCAGCCAACGAAAACGTTTGCCGCGGCCAGCAACGCCACTATCAGCAGCGTGGCCGCAGAGGCGGCGTTGGCGAAGCCTTCATCCAGCTCGGGGTCCAGCGCACGCAGCAGGTTGTCCGGCGGCAGCAGCGCCGGGAAGGCCAGACTAAAAAGCTGGGGGGCAACGTGCCCGCCCCACCACAACCCCACGACCCCCACGAGCAGGAACCGTGGGATCCATTCCGCCACCCGCATGGCCGCCGGGTGGTTGGCAAATCGCATCAGGGCGCTACAGGATCTCCAGGCGTGCCGATACGTTGCATGGCACGCAGTGCCCACGGTATACGAGCGCAATCTCAGCGGTCATCGGCTGCGGAACGCGAAGGACCGCCCCTTCGCACGCGCGTCGGGCGCCCGCGGCAAGTGCCCTAGTTGCCCGCGTCCGGCCACTCGACGACCGGCCCCTTGCCCGGCACGAAGGCGCGGTGAGGCTGGCCAGGGATGAGCCGACGCCCGTCCGTGAAACCTTCCGGCCGGTCCGCCAGAGCCGCGATCATGCGCCGACGCCACGGTTCGAGGTCGTGCTCACGGGACAGGTCATGAAGCTCACTTGGGTCCGACCCGAGATCGAATAGCAGCTCCTGCCCAGTCTGGCTATACCAGATGTACTTGTGGGTGCACGTCACCAGCCAGTGAGTGCCGCTGTCACTTGTGCGCCAGGTGCTGTGCTCGCCGTGCAAGGCGTCGCGCCACTCGGGCCGCTCGCCGCGCATGAACGGCAACAGGCTCCGACCGGTTACCCCAGGCGGAATCGGCACGCCGGCCGCATCGAGCAGGGTGGGCATCACGTCCTGCAGGCCAACCGGCGCGTCGCAGATAGTTCCCGAGGGAAACTCGGCATTCACCTTGCCCCGGCCCGGCTGCGGCGCCATCGCCATGAAGGGAATCCTGGCGGACGCCTCGAACGGCTCGGTCTTCGCGAACAGGTGGTGATCGCCAAGCATCTCGCCGTGATCGGACACGAACATGACGAACGTGTTGGTCAGCAAAGAGCCGCGAATGGCGTTGAACAGCCGACCAAGCTGCGCGTCGATCTCGTTGATCAGGCCGTAGTACGCCGCCCGGCAGTAGTGCATGGTCAGCGGATCGAGATGCAGGCGCTGCGAGCCGCCGATGGGGTCAAGGCCGCGCGACGCGCCGGGCGGCAAGGGATCGACCCAGTCCCCAATCACCGGCTCCGGCAGGTCGAGCGCGGCGTACCGCTCAAAGAAATCACGGGACGGCGCCAGTGGCGGATGGGGCGGAAAGAACGAGAGATTGAGGAAGAACGGCGTGGACGGATCGCGCTTGTCCAGATACTCCAGCGCTCGGGTAACCACCCACGCCGAATAGCTCAGGTGCTCCGGTAGGTGCGAAGGCCGGCCCACCCAGCTGTTGGCGCCGACACCATGCGCGGCCGGCAGCCGATCGGCCGGCACCCGCTCACGCAGCCAGTCCACGTAGTCGTTGTCCTGGCCGCCGACGCCGTCGGCCAGCTCCATGGCATCGAACCCCCAGCGGCGGCGTCGCGGCTGGAGGTGCAGCTTGCCGATCAGGCGCGTCTCGTAGCCCGCGCGGCGCAGCTCGCCGGGCAAGGTTGCCTCCGGCTGCCACGTCGAGTCCTCCGATCGGTAGTAGAACCCCACCATCCCGCTCACGTCCGGGGCTTGCCCCGACATCAGCACGTGGCGCGCCGGGATGCACGAGGGCACTTCGCTGTAGCCGCGCCGAAAATTTGTGCCAGCGCCGCCGATGTAGTCCATGTTGGGCGTCCGCAGCACCGGATGCCCCGCAAGTCCCAGGCAGTCGCCGCGCTGCTGGTCGGTGACGATGAGCACGATGTTGGGACGGCTCACGGTGGGCTCCATTCGCTGCCGCGGCACTCTATGAGTGGTCGATCTCCCAGATCGGAACGTAGAGCGGGAACAGCGCGTCGAGGAGCTGCGCGCCGCTGCCGTGCAGCTCCAACGGCGGTACCGACGCGTGCCCGCCAAACACAAGTTGCGCCAGCTGCCGGCGGCTGAGCGTCACGGGCTCGGGTAGGCGCTTGTCCGTCACCTGGACCTCACCATCGCGCAGTCGCAGCGACACGGCTTCGTCGGTGTCCTCACACACCACGCACACCTCGCCGCGGATGCCCGCCGAGCGCCGGCGTAGATGGTTCCCAATCTGCCGCATCAGCAACCCGAAGTCGTTGACGCGCATCATTTGGAACCCGATGCCGCTGGCCTCCTCCGCCGGACGCCGCTGCCCAGGCTTGATCGCATCGACCACGTCGCCGAGTAGGCACGGCGTGAGCGGGAGCACCACCTGCAACTCTTCGTCGGCAGGCCATTCGGCTCGAGCGTGGCGTACCAGCGCCTCCAACGCGCGGCGGTTGCCGCCGCCTTCGACCAGCCCGGGCTTGTTCGACCCGTGTCCAACGGTCAAATAGGCGGCTACGGCAGCATCCTCGAACGCCAGAAGGGTGTGCATCTTGGGCAGGCTGAAGAGGACCGCATACTCGTCGGGCGACCGGGCAATGCGCAGCGGCTCGCGGTCGTGGATTTCCCTGATGGCGCTGAGATGCTCGTGGCTCCCCGGCTCGTAGACGCCGATGCGGTGGTGGCTGGGCCGCAACTGCGCGACCTCATCCGCGGCCAGGGTGTACATCCAGCCCTGCGACCCCACGGCCTCCCAGCCCGAGTTCCGATAGAACGGAAACGTCGGCTCGATCGTCCACAGCACCGAAACCGGCCAGCCGCGCTCGACCATAATGCGGACGCCGTCCCGCAGGCAGGCGGTGGCGTAACCGCGATGCCGATGATCCGGGTGGGTCACCGTCCCACCGATGATGGCGAGCGTGAACATATCGCCGTCGATGACCACGCCCCGTGGCGCCGCCGGCACGTGCGCCACCACGACGCCGTCGACGCTGATCACGCGCATATACTCGCGCCGCGCGGGGTCGAAGATCAGCGGATAGTCGGTCTGCGCGCTCTGGTCGGACCCCTCGCGGAAGACGCGATTGAGCAGCTCGACGACGCCGTCGAACTCCTCGGCGGCACATGCCCGCGGTCCGTCCACCATTGGCTCACTCGTCATGCACTACGCACCTGTCCGAATTGCCTCGACCGCCGCACTAGCCCGGCGTGGCGTAGGACATGTCCCAGTCGCCCAGCGTCAGAAGGGGCATGGTGGACGAGGCAAGCGACGGCTCGCCCGCTTCGATCCAGGCCATGATCTCGTCGCGATGGCCCAAGCGGCGCAGCGCGTCCCAGTAGTCATTGAACAGTGCGCGCCCGCCGAGGACCACGCCGTCCCAGGCGAAGAGGTGCGTCACGCCGGCGTCGTAGAGCTCCCGCGCCCGCCGCCGCAGATGATCCGGGGCCATGTAGCGCGGCATGAAGTTTGGCGCCAGCGCGCAGTCAGTGCCGCTCACCAGGGTCGTGAAGAACTCTATCTCCGCCGGATCGCCCCAAGCCTCGGCGGCGCTGTCGAGGTTCGGCGCCGAGGTGTACGGAATCACCGTGTTCACCAAGCCTTCCGCGACCCACGTGCGGAGATCGATGGCCCGGTAGAGATTCTCGGCCTCGCTGCTCAGCACAACCGCCGAGACCTGGGTGGGGCGCTTGCGCCCCAGCTCCTTGTCCGTCTCGTCAAGCCCGGCGCGCAGCTCGCGCATGAACGTTGTCAGGAAACCGGCGCGATATCGCAGCCAGCGCTCGTCGCGTTCGTCCAACGTGCGCGGATCCAGCCCGAACTCCGCCCGGAATCCGTCCACCAGGGGCGGCTCGTACTCCAGCAGCGGCGGGCGGCGATTGAACAGCAGCGCGACGCCGTCGACCGGATAGCTCGCCATCTCGCGCAAGAGCGAGATGACCAACTGCCGCGTCTCGGGGTAGGCGTACGACAAGCGGGGCGCCGGATTGCCGTCGCGTCCCACACAGCGAAGCTCGGGGTGGTCGAGGTAGAACCCCTCGGCGTTCCACGAGTCGTAAATCGGCGCCGGAAAGTGGAAGCCGGCGACGCGGTAGGAGGCGTGCAACTCAATCCCGACGGACCGCGCGGTATCGGCGGCGATGCGCAGCGGATCGATGCCCGTATCGCGAAAATGCCGCCAGGCCCGTGCGTGCGTGTGATCCCCGACGCGCATGAAGTCCGTCACACCGTCAGCCGTCGGCATGTGGCCGATGGCCGAGGGATAGAACGTCAAATCGCCAACGGCGGCCTCCCAGTAGATGCGCGCCACGTCCGAATCGGCGAACGGCGCGACCTCGCGCTGGATCTCTTCGACCGTGAGCGGCCCGCCATTCCATAGGTAGCCGTGAGCGTCGTTATGCACGAACACGCGCCGCCGGTCGGTGCGGGCCTCGTCCGCCAGGTGTGCTTCCACCTCGGCGGGCGACAACGGGACCAGCTTGATGTACGCGATGTTGGCCGGTGTGCACACGAACGATCCCGCCTCGTCACCGGACCCCACGCGGGGGCTGACCTGTCCCAACTCGATCTGCTGGCCCGTCAGGTCCGCGATCTTCCAGAAACGCTCCAGCAGGTGCTCCGCCTGAAACGTGCCCTCGTCGGGATGGGTCGCCAGGTAGGTGAAAGACTCCTCGCCGGTCAGACGGGCGCGCAGCGCGCGGCTCTCGCCATGCATCTCGGAGTAGACCCCGATCGAGATTGCGTGCCAGCCCTCCACGTCGAGCGGATAGGTGACGTCGGGCGCCGCGGTTTCCGGACCGGCCACCAGCATCGTCCCGGCGCAGGCCTCGGCCGTGAACGGCAGCGCGCGCCAGCGGCGCAAGGCGGGCGCGGGACTCAAGCCATCGGCCGGCGAGCAGCGGTCAAGGTCCGCCAGATACACCGGCGCACCGGAAAGCCAGCGGTCGGTGAAGCGGTCCACGGTCGCGCTATCCGGCATCTTGGTACGCCGTGCTCCAGCCGCCAACGCTTCGCAGATCCGACGAGATCCATCCCAGCCCCGGCTCGCCCCCGTCCCGCCACGCCAACACCTCATCCACGTGGCCCAGGCGGCGAACGGCGTTCCACATCGGGCGGTAGTTGGCGCGTCCATGCCCGCCCGCGCAGTCCCAGAAGAACAGATGCTCGACGCCCGCCCCATAGATCGTCGCGGCCCGACGGCGAAAGTCCTCGGGGCTCATCGAGCGCGGCATGACATTCGGCGCCAGCACGCACGACGTGCCGTCGACAGCATCCAGGAAATAGTCCAGTTCCCGCGCGTCGGCCCAGGGCGCCACGTCTCCGCGCGTTTCCCAGTCCGAGACGTAGGGAATCAGCGTGTCCACCAGGCCTTCCTGTGCCCAGGTCTTGAGGTCGCATCCAAAGAAGGCGTTCGCCGCCTCGGTGCCTTCCACCACTGCTGATACGGCAATCGGCTTCGCCCGCCCCTGCTCGCGGCTCACCTCGTCCATCGCCTGGCGCAGCTCGCGCATGAACTGGGTGAGGACTCGCGAGCGGTAGGCAAGCCAGGTTGGATCGCGCTCGTCCAGCTCGCGCGGATCGGCGCCGAATTCGCGCATGAACCCTTCCACCAGCGGCGGCTCGTACTCCACCAGCGGCAGACGCCGGTTATAGAGCGGGCACACGCCGTCGATCGGGTGTTGCGCCATCTCGCGAAACAGGGAGACCGCGAACTGGCGGACACCCTCGTAGGTGTAGGCCATGATCGGCGTGCGTCGACCTTCGCGGTCCTGGCCGCGCCATTCCGGGTGGCGGTCGTAGAAGGTGTCCCCGAAGTTGTTGTGATCGATCGGCGGCGGGTAGTGGAATCCCGAGATTCGCCAGGCCGCGTGAAACTCCATGCCAAGCTCGTGCGTGTGGTCCACCGCGACGGCAAACGGGTCAATTCCCGCGGCACGGAACTCGCGCCAGCTCTCGGCATGGATCCGGTCGCCGCGGCGGCTGAAGTCGTGCACCTCGTCGACCGTCGGAATGTGCGCGATCTTCGAAAAGTAGTGGACCTCATCGCCGCCGCCGGCTTCCCAGTACATGCGGCTGAAATCGGTATCGCGGTAAGGCTCGATCTCGCGGCGAATCTCGTCCGAGGTCGTCAGCCGCCAGATCCAGTGCGGCCCGTGGGAGTCGTTGTGCGCGAACAGCCGCTTGGTGTCGGCGCGGTTTCGATCCGCCTCGACGACAGCCGCTTCATCTTGGGTCAACGGCACCAGCTTGATGTAGGCGACGTGCACCGCGCCGCAGGCAAACGACGCAGGTTCGTCGCCGGACTTGAGGCGGGCAGCAGGTTGACCAAGCTCCAGCTGCTGGCCGTCGAGCTCGCCGTGTTTCCAAAACAGCTCCGCCACTTCTCCGTGCGCCGGCATTGGCTCGTCGGATTGGTGATCCGCCAGCGACGGCAGCACCAGCACCGTCGCCACGCGATCACCCGTCAGCCGAACCTGCAGCTCGCTGGACCGGGTGTGATGGCCTCCGGCATGGCAACGCACCAATCCAATCGAGATGGCGTGCCAGCCGGACGCTTCCAGCGGATAGGTGATGGTCGGCGCCGCCGTCTGCGGCCCCGCCAGCAGCATCGTGCCGTCCAGCTCGTCGGTCGTGTAGGCCAGCTTGCGCCAGTGCCGCAGCGCCGGCACGTCGGCGAGAGCCGACGCCGGCTCGCACCGGTCCAGGTCCGTCAGGTAGATGGCAGGATTGGCGAGCCAGCGGTCCGCGAAGCGGTCGTGCTCGTCCCCAGCCACGGCACAACCTCCTCCGTCGATCCGCGTTTCGTCCTCGATCACGCGGACCACTAGTTGACCGCGTAGCCTATCAGACGCTATCTCACCCGGAGCCCAGGACAGCAGGGCACACATGGGCACACAGTTTCTGACCGCCGGCGATCTCTTCGTCGAGATCGTCGACAACGCCGACGCCTCGGACCCGCCAATCCGCGACGAAGCCCGCATGGCGGCGATCAAGGACGGCACGTTCGAGGACGGCCCCTATCGTTTCGACCGCTACACCGGCTACAACGGCATCCGACAGCTCTACAACCGTCACGGTCCGGCGGAGAACATCTTCGGCGTGGCCGGCGGAAGCGGCCTGAATTTCGAGTTTGTCTATGACGCCGCTGGCTCGTCGTTTCGGCCGCGCTGGGTCGATGGACGATCCGGCGGCGCGCCAACGCCGAGCAGCCTCACGCGTGTAGACGACGATACGGTGACCCTGGAAACCCGCGTCCAAGCCCCGTCACGCATCGACGTAGAGACCACATTCAAGGTGGTGGCCCCGCACTACATCGACCTGACAACGGTGGTTCGTGCGCATCCGGGGTCGTTCACTGGCGATTGGCTGGGACTCTTTTGGGCCTGCTACATCCGGCGGCCCGAGGTCAAGACCACCTACGTTCGTGCCCGGCCTCAGTCCGGAGCCGAGAGTGAGTGGATGGCGACGCTGGCCGAGCCGCCCGCACGATCCGCGCGCATTCGCCGCGGAGCGCGAATCGTCGCTGCTTCCCAACGAGCCGGATCCGGCTGGACGCCTGCTGCACAACATTCGCCCGCTGCGCTACGTCGAGCCGGTGATGTTCGGCCGCTGGCGGAACATGGTGCTGGCCCTGATGCTCCGCACGGATGACCATCTGCGGTTTGCCATCCAACCGACTGGTGGAGGACCGCGAAATCCCGCCTGGGACTTCGGCATCGTCATGAAGCACTGTCAGGCGGGCGAAGCGTATCGCTGGAATGGCCGCATCGTCTTCAAGCCAGACACGGGAGCAGACGACATTTGGAGCGAATATCAGCGCTGGACGCGAGGCGAATAAGTCAGGTCGAATACGACTGTTGTCGACGACAGAAATCTCAATATATGTCGCCGTATGTCCGTCTTGGACGCTCTGATTAACGGACTTGATTCTAGTCAATCTTCTGTGAGTCACGCAATGACACTGGATTCATCAGATCATATAAAGAGCTTGGTATCAACCCTTCGTCATTCCCGTGAAGAGCCTGCCCCGGACTCGATCCGGGGCGGGAATCTATGATCCATTCAAACTGAAGCGGCGCACAGGCATATGGACAAGCGCTTGGTCATCTTTGTCTATTCAAGTAAACGGACGCGGCGACTGAATTGGCTTGCAGCATCCCCCTGTCGCCATCGCCAGTCGCGCCGATCAACAAGGGCGTAAACGATAGGACCTGCGGCTCTCGTGGCGGTCAGGAATGCGACCGCGGCACGCTGATCCTGTGCTACCGTGAATCCGGCATAGGAGTGTAGCTCAGCTGGCTAGAGCAACGGTCTCCAAAACCGTAGGTCGGGGGTTCGAATCCCTCCACTCCTGCCACACGCCGAAGTGGCGGAATTGGTAGACGCGCTGGTCTCAAAAACCAGTGAGGTATTCCCTCGTGTCGGTTCGATCCCGACCTTCGGCACCAATCCCCGGCCTTGCCTTATGTCGCGGGTTCCGGAATATCGAGGTCCATTCCGGGATAAACTGCCTGGGGATCTTCGTCGTCAAATCGCCACTTATTGCGTTCGAAGATTACTTGCCACTGGTGTTGGTCGCCGTATTCGCGCTCCGCAATCGTCCGCAGCGTTTCCCGCGGCATCACCTTGATGGTGCGACGAATCGGCAACTCGCTGGGGGCCGGATCTCTGCGGAACAGCCTGCGGAGATTCATCGGCGCGCACCAGCTGCGATCTGATCGGCGGCCAATAGGCTACCATTGCGAACGAGCATGAGTCATCGACCACGGCCGTCGACAGGTCAGATCGAAGCGCCCGGCGCTTCCGTCAACCCGGCGCATTTTTCGACAAGGCTGTGGGCCGAGGCCGAGGCCAAGCAATCCTGGGTGTGCCTCGGCCTTGATGTCGTGCTGGAGCAATTGCCAACCAACACCCCACGTACCATCGATGGCGCTCAAAACATCCTGCGAAATATTGTAGATGCATCTATCGACGATGTATCGGTATTCAAGCCGAATCTCGCGTTTTATCTCGCTCTGGGATCTGATGGAATGCGACTGCTTACCGATATCATTGAGCATATCGGCAAGCGCGCAATCGTGATCCTCGATGGCAAGTTTGGCGATGTCCCGGATACGGTCGAGCAATACGCGCGGGCGGCATTCGATGTGTTCGGCGCCGACGCCGTCACCGTCGACCTCTATGGCGGATGGGAAACGGTCGAGCCAATGCTCGCCGATCCGGCTCGCGGAGTCTTCGTGTGGACGCGCAGCAGCAATCCCGGCGCGGATGCCGTGCAGGGTGGGTCCCACGACGCGAACCCACTGTTCATGCGCCTGGCCGGTGAGATTCAGGCGCGCGCGGGGTTGGGCAACTTGGGAGCGGTTGTGGGCGCCACGCGCGCCGACGACGTGCGCCGCGTGCGCGCCGCGGCGCCAACCGTGCCGCTGTTGGCGCCGGGCGTCGGCGTCCAGGGCGGCGACCTGGAGGCTGTCGTGCGCGCCGGCTTCGGTGAGGCGCCGGCTGGAGTGCTCATCAACGCCGGACGCTCCGCGCTCTGGGCGTCAGCCGACGCCGACTATGCGCTCGCGGCCCGCGCCGCTGTGCGCGCGCTGCGCGACCGCATCAATGCCGTGCGTACAACGTGACCGAGTCGTCGCGAGCGCCGACATCTGCCGACATCCCCCAGTTCACCGTGGGAGAGACCGTGCGCATGCGCAAGGCACATCCGTGCGGCGCCGATGCATGGACGGTGACGCGGGTGGGCGGTGACGTCGGGCTCCGCTGCACCGGATGCAGCCGCCGCATCTTCCTGGCACGGCGCGAGCTGGCGCGCCGCCTGCATCCCCGGCATCGCGCCGGGGTTGTGAATCCCAGTTAGGCCGGCGTCGGGTCTATCGGCCAGGCGCCAAGCACGCGAGCGAGCACGCTCGTCCGGGCGAGCTCGTCAAGCGCTCGCTCCACATTCGCGTCGTCCGGGTGGCCGGTCAGCTCAAGGAAGAACAGGTAGTCGCCGGGCCTCGTGCGGGACGGACGCGACTGGATGTAGCTCAGGTTGACGTCGTGGCTGCGCAGCATGCCAAGCATGTCGTGCAGCGCTCCCACACGGTCGCGGATGGAAACCAGCAATGCGGTGCGGTCCCGTCCGGTGCGGCTCGCTGGCCGGCGTGCGATCACGTAAAAGCGGGTCCGGTTGGCCGCGATGTCCTGGATGTGCCGCCGCACGACCATGAGCCCATACGCCTCGGCGGCCGCCACCGTGCCGATAGCGGCCGTGCCGGGCTGGGCGCTGGCCCGCTGCGCGGCCTCGGACGTGCTCGCCACCTCGTGCCGCGTCGCCGTCGGCAGTTGCCGCGCCAGCCAGTCGCGGCACTGGTGCAGCGCCTGGGCATGCGAAAAAACTGTCGCGTATGAGTCCTCGATGGCCGTGGCGATGAGGTTGTGCGAAATGGGCACGACCACTTCGCCGCATATCGACACATCGTGCTCCGAAAACAGGTCCAGGGTCTCTCCAATGGTCCCGCTGGTCGTGTTCTCCACCGGGACCAGGCCGTAGGCTGCGTCCCCACGCTCGACATGAGCAAAGACTTCACGAAACGAATCCGCCGGGAGATAGCTGGCGGAGCGGCCGAAATGGGTGCGCGCGGCCTCGTGGCTGAAGGTATAGGCCGGCCCCAAGAACACCACCCGCTCAGGCTCTTCGAGGCTGCGGCAGGCCGAAATGATCTCGCGAAAGATGTCTCGAATGTGCGCCGCGCTTAGTGGGCCGGGATTGGCCGCGGTCACCCGATCCAGAATCGCCCGCTCGCGATCAGGAGCATATGACGGGCTTGAGGCGGCGGCCTTGAGGCCGCCGATTCGACGGACGACGGCCGCGCGCTTGCTCAGCAGCCGAACCAACTCATCGTCCGACGCGTCCACCGCGCGGCGGAACTCATCGAGCTGATCGGCCACCGCCGGCAAGTCCTCCGTCGCAGGTGAGCGGGATTCTAGCACCGGACCTCCTCGATCCTGCCTATCTGGAAGATCGACTTGGGACCCGAGGTCGCCGATTGACGCGCGCCGTATTCCGGGGCGTAGGTCCGCGGCACGAGCCCCTCAGTTGAGGCCAAGATCGGCGGCGGCTTGGGCAAACGCGCGGATGGCTTCGTCCAGATCGTCGCGGCTGTGCGCGGCGCTCACCATCACGCGCGCCCGCGCGGCGTCGCGCGCCACCGTCGGAAACGCGACGCTCTGGACGAATATTCCAAGACTGCGGAGCTTGTCGCTCAAGGCGTGGGCCGTCTCCGCCTCGCCCACGATCACCGGCGTGATCGGCGTTTCGCTGCGTCCCATATTCAGCCCAAGGTCCGCCAGACCGGCCTTGAAATAGCGGGCGTTTTCCCACAGCAGCTCCACCCGCTGCGGCTCGCGCGAGAGGATCGCGATGGCGGCCCGCGTGGCGCCCACCACGGCCGGTGGATGCGAGGTCGAAAACAGGAAGGGCCGCGCGTGATGGATCAGGTAGTCGCGCAGCGTCTGCGAGCCGGCCAGGTAGCCGCCCATCGAGCCGATGGCCTTGGACAGCGTGCCCATCTGCACGTGGACGCGCCCCTTGAGGCCGAAGTGGTCCACCGTTCCGCGCCCGCCCCGGCCGAGCACACCGCTGCCGTGGGCGTCGTCGACCATCACCATCGCGCCGAACTCCTCGGCAACCTCGACCAGGTCGGGCAGTGGAGCGATGTCGCCATCCATGCTGAAGACCCCGTCGGTCACCACGAGCTTGCGCGGGTAGCCGTCGCATTGCCGCAGCTCCGTGCGCAGCGAGTCCGCGTCGCCGTGGGCGAAGCGGCGGACGGTGGCGCGGCTGAGTCGGCAGGCGTCGATGATGCTGGCATGGTTGAGCTCGTCGCTCAGGATCACGTCGTCCCGCCCCACCAGGGAGGCCACGGCGCCGAGATTTGCAGCGAACCCCGACTGCAAGACCAAAGTCGCTTCCACACCCTTCCACTCGGCGATCTCGCGCTCCAGCGCCTCGTGGATTTCCATCGTCCCGGCGATAGTCCGCACCGCTCCGGCGCCTGCGCCAAACTCATCCACCGCGGCTTGGGCGGCGGCCCGCATCTCGGGGTCGTTGGCCAGCCCGAGATAGTCGTTCGACGACATGTTCAGCAGGTCTTGCCCGCCGATGCGAATTCGCGGACCCTGTGGAGACTCCAGAACGCGCAGAGGCCGCCAGAGGCCCTTGCTTCGGAGACTGGCGAGCTCTTGATCGGCAAACGTCAGCGGATGCATGGAGTGCACTCTCGATGCGTGCGGGGCATGGCCGCTAGCGTACCCCGTGCGCACCGTGGCTTCGGGCCGGGCCGCCGTCTATCATGCCGCCGTCAGGCAGACCGAAGGGCAATCCCCTCAGAGCTATGTACGCAGCGCCCGGGACCATCGTGATGTCCCTCGGCCGGCGTGGCGCCCAGGAACCATGACCGCCGACACTTCCGCCATGCTTGAGACCGCCATCCGGGCGGCACGAGCGGCCGGCCATGAACTCATGCAGCGGCTGGGTGGCACCGTTGACGTCCGCTGGAAGACCTATCAGGGCGAGCGGACGGTGGTTACGGACGCCGATATGGCCGCGGATGCCGCCATCCGCGAGGTGCTGCAGGCCCAGTTTCCCGGCCACGTGATTCTCTCCGAGGAAGCCCCCACGACGACACCCTGGGGCCCGATGTCTGGGTCATCGATCCGCTCGACGGCACCGACAACTATTCGCGCGGTCAGCCGCAGTTTTGCGTCAGCGTGGCGCACGCGTCGAATGGCCGCGTCGACGTCGGCGTGATCTTCGATCCGGTGCGCGACGAGCTGTTCGCCGCCGTGGCCGACGGTCCTGCGGAGTGCAACGGAGCGTCCGTGCGCGTCACGGACCGTGACGATCCCGCTGAGGCGACCGTGGCCTGGGCGCAGGCCGGCGTGTCGACTGAGGACTCCAGGCGCCTTCGAGGAGCGCTGGTTGCGGCGGCCGAGACCTTTCATCGCGTCCGCCTCACCGGAAGCGCCGCCCTCGAGATGGCGTGGGTGGCTGCCGGCCGCTATGACGGTGCGCTCCTGGGCAACGTCAAGTGGTGGGATCAGGCGGCGGCGTCGCTGATCGTCGAGCGGGCCGGCGGTCGCGCCACCGACGTCTACGGGCGCCCCATGGGTCCTGACAGTCGGCGCTGCGCGTTCAGCAATGGGCGGCTGCACCAAGCCATTCTTGACCTGGCGTATGCCCACGACTTGCATCTGCCCTTTGCATCAGGGGGGATTGACCCCTCGATTTAGCCGGTGCTAGCTTCGAGAGTTCGCCGTCCACCTAGGGACCGGTGCTCCCCGAGATTCCCGTCGAACGCATGGTGCTGGCCGTGTTGTCGAATGACGACGCCAACACGGTCCAGGCGGCGCTGGTTGGAGATGAATTCCGCGTCACGCGCATCAACACGACGGGCGGATTCCTCCGGCGCGGCAACGTCACCTTGCTGATCGGCGTGGCCGAGCGCGAAGTCGCCGCGGTCATGGACCACATCCGGGCCAACCTCGCCGCAAGCGGTGATGGTGCGTCTGGCGACAAATCGCGGTCGACCATGATCGTCGTGCTACCCGTCGCCATGGCGACACGCGTCTAGTCCACAAGGCCGCTCGCGGAACCGCCTTGCGACATCAGTAAGCTTGGCTGATGGGCGCGAACGATTCCGGCGATTTTCGGTTGCCATGAAGCTTTCCAGCGTCGGTGGACGCATGCTCGCTCGTGCGGCGCTGGTTGCCCTGGCGGCGCCGGTGCTGACGGTGTTGCTCGCGCAGGCGATCGGCGTCGAGGTGCCGGCTGGACACGAGGGGCACCGCCACGTGCACCTCGCGACCGGCGATGCGCCGCAGTCCACCGATGCAGAGGCGTCCTCAGGCGAGTTTCCCGAGGGTGTGTTCGGATTGCTGGTCGGTGTGCTTCCGGTGCTGCTGGCCGCGGCCCCGCTGCTCATGACGTCGCGGCGTGTCGCGACCACCGTCCCGCGAGTCTCGGCCTGGGCGCCGCTGGCGGCGCATCCACCGCCCCGGAGCTAATCCAGCCCTCGACCACTTTCGCGGCAGGCGCCGCTTTGGCGGGCGCCGCCGTAGACACGCACTCAGGAGAACGCTCATGCCATGGAAATCCGCGCGCGCCGCGGCCCGAGCGCTAGCGGTGGCGGTGGCCCTAGCCGCCACCGCGGCCTCGGGCGCGCTGGCTCACGAAGGCCGGGAATCGACCGGCTTCGACGTTGTCGTCGGCTTCCTCAACGAACCCGCCTACGAGGGATATCTCAACGCCGTGTTCCTTGAGGTGACCAGAACAGGGAGCCCGGCGATGGCCGAGGCGTCGCACGATTTGGCCGGCGGCCAGATGCCGGACGTCATGGCCCACGGCGGCATCTTCGTGTCAACCGCATTCGAGGACGGCGAGACATTCGAAGCAGTGATTCCGCATGACTTCAAGGAGATGACGATTCCCTACCACAGTCACCTCAACCCCGACATTGCCGGGTCAATCGAAGTTGCGCGTGAGGCGCCGGCGGCAAGCCACGTCGAGATTGAGTTGCATGCAGACGGTCCCGCGCCGCACATGCTTCGCGTTCAGCCGGGCACCACGGTTGTATTTCTCAACCGCACCGGAGATCCCCAGCTCATTGCGAGCGGCATGCACACCGACGCGGCCCATGCCGCCGCCGGCGTGAGCGAGGGGAGTTCCGATCATCAGAAGCAGGCGAGCGATGCGCAGTCGCAGGGCCACGCGGCGGCGCCTGAGCCGGTGACCGGTCTGGAGGACACGCTCCAGGTTGAGGTCACCCACATTGCCTCGGGTCAGTCGACGGTCATGGCGCTTGCGCCGCTGTTCGAGCATCCCGGCGGCTACACGGCGGACTTCATCCCGACGCGGCCCGGTGGCTATCGCTTCCGGTTCCTTGGCAGCATCGAGGGTCAGGCGTTCGATGAGAGCTTCGAGTCCGGCGCGAACACCTTCGACGCGGTGCAGTCCCGGGCCGCTGCCCAATTCCCCGTCGCGCTCCCCAGCGTGCGTGAGCTCGAGGGGGTGGTGAGGACCTCACAGGCGTCGGCGGAAGAGGCGCTCGACGCGATTGCGGGTGCGCGAGTCATTGGCATTGTTGGCATCGTTGTGGGCGCCATTGGCCTTGTGACCGCTGCCGGTGCCATCGCGCTGGCGGTTCGGAGTCGTCGCCGTGCCTAGGAGGTAGCGTGTTTTCCCGTCCGATGCGTGAGCCCGGCCGGCATGGGTCACGTGCGACGGCCCGTCGCTTGGCACTAGCGACCGTGCTTGCCGCCGTGCTCGCCAGCGTCGGGCTGATGCCGGCCGGCGCCCACGCCAACCTCGTGCGAGCGATCCCGGCCGCGGGATCGACGGTTGACACGCCGCCACAGGTCGTCGCCGCCGAGTTTTCCGAGCGGCTTGAGCCGGGCTTCAGCCGCATCGATGTCCTGGACGCCTCCGGGACATCGGTGACCGACGGGCCGAGCCAGGTCGACCCTTCGAATAGGTCCGCCATGCTGGTCCGCGTGCCGCCGCTCGCTGACGGCACGTACGTCGTCACCTGGCGCACCCTGTCGGTGGTCGACGGCCACCTGATCCGCGGGTCCTACGTCTTCAGCGTCGGCGAGCCCATCGATGTCGACCTGGCGAGCGCTCCTGCGTCCGCGCTGGTCCTCAGCCCCGCCGAGCCGGTCTTGCGAGCCGCGCTGCTCCTTGGCGCCATGCTCGTGCTTGGCACCGCGGTCCACGTGCCGTTGATCTTCGCGCCGGCCGCCCGCGCGGTTGGCGTCAGCGGTTCGGGATCGCGCTACGCCGAGCTCGGATGGGTTGGCTTCGGCCTCGCCGCCGGCGCCCATGTCGGACTGCTGGTGACCCAGGCGGCGGGTCTCGCGGGCGATGCCGAGGCCGATCTGGTGGGCGCCGTCGGCAGCGCGCTCGGCCTGGGCCAGTGGGGCACGCTGTGGATCATTCGCGCCATCGTCCTCGCAGCCCTGGCACTGGCGCTCATGCGCGCCGGCCGCGAGGCGCGGCCGCAGTGGGCCTGGCTTCCCGTCGGAGTACTCGCCGCGGGAGTGCTGGTCACGGTCTCGTTAGGCAGCCACGCGGCGGCGCTTCTGGAATCCTCGGCGGCGGCAACCAGTGCGGACGTGCTGCATCTGCTCACCGCCGCCGTGTGGGCCGGTGGTCTGGCGCCGTTGTTGCTGTCGCTGCTGCACGCCCGTCGTTCGCTTGATGGTGCGCCGCGCCGCCGCATGCTCGGGGTCCTGATTGCGCGGTTTTCCACGATTGCCACGATCTCGGTCGGTGCGTTGGTCATCACCGGCGCGTTTGCCACCTGGATTCAGATCGTCGAGCTGCCCCGCCTGGTGCAAACGGACTACGGCTGGGCGCTGGTGGCCAAGCTCGTGCTCGTGGCGCCCCTGCTCGGATTGGGTGGCGTCAATCTCCTCTGGACCCGGCGCCGCTTGAGCCTGGACCGGCCCACGGCCGCCGGCCGCTGGGCGCCGCGCCTGGTGGCTGCCGAGGTGCTGCTTGGCGTCGCCGTCGTTGCGGTGGTCGGCCTCCTCACGAGCCTCGAACCCGCGCGCCAGGTCGCTCTCGGCGATACCCGCGGCGTCAATCTGGAGACGCGCCTCGACGACCTTGAGCTGGCGTTGAGCATTCAGCCGGGAACGCCGGGCACCAACACCGCCACCCTGACTCTTCAGGACCGCGGGCAGCCCGTGAACGACGCCGGCGTCGAGTTGCAGCTCAAATTCCTGGACTCGGATATCGGGCAGCGCGACCTGCGTCCCGAGCCCGAGGCTGACGGCCGCTATGTCGTGGCGGGCGACTTCATCGGTCTTGTCGGGCGATGGCAAGCGCTGGTTGTCGTCAGGCGACCCGGTGAGTTCGACGCGCGCGCGCCGTTCAGGTTCGACGTGACGCCGGGCGGCTCAGCGGTGGGCGGCGCGCCACCGCCGGCCCCGAACGACGTGCGCCGCGTGTGGGCCATCGCGCTAGCCGGGCTGGGGCTGCTGCTGGCGTTCGGCGCGCTGCAGCCGGTGGCCTGGGCCGACGTGGCGCGCCGCGGCGTGACGATTTCTGGCTTTGGCGCCGCGGCGGCCGGACTAGTGCTTTTGATCTCGACGCCCGAATTCGGTCCAAGCATCGCCGACGCCGTCAATCCGGTGCCGCCCAGCCAGAAGTCCATCGATGCCGGACGCGCGCTCTTCGAAACCAACTGCGTCGCATGCCACGGGCCGGGCGGGCAGGGGGACGGGCCGCTGGCGGCCGGGCTCGATCCGCCGCCGCTGGACCTGACGATTCACGTTCCACTGCATCCGGACGGCGAGCTCTACAGCTTCATCGAAAACGGCATCGCCGACACGGCCATGCCCGCCTTTAGCGAGACGTTGACACTCGTCGACATCTGGAACCTGGTCAACTTTCTGCAGACGCTGCCGCCGTAGCCGAGGCTCGACGAGTCTCGGTCAGTCCTCGTTGTTTCCCGCCCACGCGCCGCGGGCCATGTATCCGCCGTCGACGCACAGGTATTCGCCGGTGATGAAGCCGGCCTGGTCGCTGGCCAGGAACATCGCCGCGTTGGCAATGTCGGACGGCTGTCCCACGCGGCCGATAGGGTGCGTGCGCCCCCAGGTGTCCACCATTTCCTCCTCGTCGCCCGCCGCGCGGGCCTGCGTGCGCACCATGGGCGTGTCGATCGTGCCTGGGTTGATCGCCACCACGCGGATGTTCTCCGGTGCGTAGTCCAGCGCCATGTTGCGCGTCAGGGACAGCACGCCGCCTTTGGATGCGGCATAGGCCGGCACCAGCGGTTGCGATTGCAGCCCCTGCACGCTGGCGACATTGATGATGACGCCCCCGCCGCGCTCGCGCATCGAGGGAATCGCGTATTTCGACATGAGGAAGCAGGCCTTGAGGTTGACGCCGATGATCCGATCCCAGCCCTCTTCGGTTTCGGCGTCGAGCTTGACATAAGACCCCATTGGCTGAATCCCGGCGTTGTTCACCAGCACGTCAACGCCGCCGAAGGCCGACACGGCTTGCTGGATGGCCCGCTTGGCGTCCGCGTGGCTGCTCACGTCGGCCAGGACATACTGCGCCGCGAAGCCTTGCTCGCCGAGGCTGTCAATCAGCGCCGCGGCCGCCGCCTCATCGATGTCCACCACTGTGACCGACGCGCCCGCCTGCGCGAAGCCTGTGCTGACGCCGCCGCCGATGCCCTGGGCGCCGCCCGTCACCACGACCGACTTCCCGTCAAATGTGCCCACCAGTGCCTGCTCCTTGTGACTTGTGCGGCCTGATCCCTACGATAGCCCGCGTCGCGCGCCCGCCTAGAATGCCCGCACGCCCACGCGGGGAGACAGGCTCACGTCCATCATTCCGTCGCTGACCGCCCCTCAGCGCATCACCGCGACGCTGTTCGCCTCCCAGGCCGTGTTTTCCGCCGCCGGCGGAGCCAGCTTTACGGTGCTGACCATCAGCGCAGCGACTCTGGCCGGGAACGCCGCCTATGCGGGCATTCCGGGCGCCGCCATGCTGTTCGGGCGGGCGCTGGCGGCCTATCCGATCGGTTGGCTCATGGACGCCGCCGGGCGTCGCCCGGCGCTCGCGCTCGGCTATTTCATGGGTGTGGTCGGCGCGGTGGTGGGAGCCGTTGCCATCATGGGCGGGTCATACCCCGGACTGGTGGCGGGGGCGGCGGTCTTTGGCATGTCTCGGGTCGCCAGCGACCAGTCACGCTACGTCGCCGCCGAGGTGCACCCTGCGGATCGCCGTGGGCGGATCATCGGCCGCATCGTCTTCGCCGGCACCATCGGGGCCATTGGCGGACCGCTGATCGTTCGGGTGTCCACGACCCTTGCCGAAGGAGCCGGGATCGAGCCGTTCGCCGGACCCTGGCTTGCCGCCGCCGTGCTGGTCGGCGTGGCCGTGACCTTGATCCTGACATTCGTGCGACCCGACCCACGCGATATGGCCATCGCGTCGCCGTTGGACGTTGTCACGCGTGGCGGCGGCCCTGACGCGGATGCGCGCCCCTTGCGCGAGATCTTTCGCGCCGTCAACGTTCGGGTGGCGGTGCTCGCCATGCTGGTCGGGCAGCTCGTCATGGTGATGGTGATGACGATCGCGCCCCTGCACCTGCACAATCACGGCCACATGCCGACCACCATCTCCATTGCCGTGGCCGTCCACACCATAGGAATGTTTGGGCTGGCAGCGCTCACCGGCCGCTTGGTGGACCGCTACGGACGCATGCCGGTGATCGTGCTTGGCTCAGCGCAGTTGATCGCTGCCAGCGTCCTGACGCCATTTTCGGCCGACCTGGGCGTGATGCTGCTCGCCATGTTCCTGGTTGGCTATGGCTGGAACATGTGCTTCGTCGCCGGCTCGTCCCTGCTCATCGACGGACTCTCGCCGCGCGAGCGAGGCCGCACCCAGGGCGCCGGCGACGCGCTCGCGGCCGTGGCCGCGGCCACGGGCAGCCTGGCGACGGGACCGGTGTTCAGCGCGGGCGGCATGAGCTGGGTCGGCGCCGCTGCGCTCGCCGGCTCGCTGGTGCTGGTCACCGTCCTCGCCCGGCGCGGCCTGGCAAGGCAGCGCGCGGTCGGAGCCTAGCGACCTCGAAGATTCTGCCCGACGGGGCCCGCTACGGTTGCGGCGGCGATGCCTGGCCGTCGTCGTCCAGGCCCCAGCAGACGGCCGTGCCATCCAACCGAATGGCGCAGGTGTGAAACCCGCCGCTGCTGATGGCGCTGAACCGCTCGCCCGGTGGCGGCGCAGACTGATCGTTTTCGTTCAGGCCCCAGCAGACGGCCGTGCCGTTGTCCCGCAGGGCGCAGGTGTGTTGCCACGGGCTGCTGCTGATCGCCGCGAACCGCTCGCCCTCAGGCGACTCGATCTGGCCGGACTGACGGCTTCCCCAGCACACGGCAGTTCCATCCTCGCGCAGGCCGCACGCATGAGAGCCGCCAACGCTGATCGTGATTAGCCTCTCGCCCTGCGGGGGTCTGGTCTCACGGCTTTCCCGGCCTCCCCAACAGATCACCAATCCGTCATCTCGCAGACCGCACGTGTAGCCGCTCCCGCAGCCGATGGCGGCGAACCGCTCGCCGTCCGGCATCCGGGACTGGCCCTCACGGTCAGCCCTCCAGCAAGCGCCGGTCCCGTCGTCGCGCAGGGCGCATACGTGACCGTCGCCACTGCTGATCGACGCGAAGGCCTCATTCGACAGGGCCCGTGCATTCCGCGTGCCGTCGAACGCCCAACAAACGAGAACGCCGTCGGTGCGCAACCCACACGTGTGCCTAGCGCCGGCGCTGATGGACTTGAACCGCACCCCTTCCGGCGGGGTCGCCTGGCCGTTGTCGTTTCTACCCCAGCAAATGGCGAGTCCGTCCTCGCTCAGCGCGCAGGTGTGGTAGAAGCCGCTGCTGATGGCGGTGAACGGCGGCGGTGGACTTGGTGGCGGCGGGACGGCTTGCGGCGGCGGCCTATAGGGCGGCGATCGCGGGCTCGTGAGCGGATAGCGCGCGCCCCAACACAAGGCGGTTCCGTCATCGCGGAGGCCGCAGGTGAGCTGCTCACCGGCGCTGATCGAGGCGAACGTCTCACCCGCCGGCACCCAGACATGGTCGCCGATATCGCCCCAGCAGACCGCCGTCCCATCGGTGCGGATGCCACAGGCGTGGCTGCTCCCAGTGGAGATTGACGTAAAGGTCTGGTTTTCGGGCGGCGCATGCCGGTCGTAGGGGTCATGGCCCCAGCAGGCGACGGTTCCGTCCAGTCGAATGGCGCAGGTGCGATCGTCGCCGCTGGCAATCGCCGTGAAGCGTTCGCCCTCCGGCGGCGTTGCCTGGCCATACCAGCGACCGTAGCTGTCGTCGTTGGCGCCCCAGCATACGGCGGTCCCGTTCTCGCGCAGGGCGCACGTGTGCCAGCTTCCGCTGCTGATCGCCACAAACCGCTCATCGGCCGGGGGCGTTGCCTGGCCGCCTGGATCGTCCCACAGGTCGGTATTGCGGCCCCAGCAGACGGCGGTCCCGTTCTCGCGCAAGCCGCAGGTGTGGTCGCCGCCACTGCTCAGCGAGACGATGCGCTCGCCCTCGGGTGGCTCCGTTTGGCCGGATCGGTTGTCACCCGAGCAGACGGCGGTGCCATCGTCGCGCAGTCCGCAGACGTGCCCGCGGCCGGCGCTGACAGATGTGAGCCGCTCGTCCGGCGGCGTTGGCAGCTCCGTGCCCGAGTAGTAGGAAAGCTGGTCCGTCGACCAGCAGAGAGGCGTTCCGTCTTGACGCAGGGCGCAGGCATAGGCGCTGGCGGTGATGGCGGTGAACCGCTCGCCGAACACCGAGGTTCGCCCTGGACCCTCGAGCGATGACTGGCCGTGGACGTTTTCGCCCCAGCAGATGATGGATCCGTCCTCGCGCAGCCCACAGCTGTGACGTCCGCCGCTGCTCACGGACACGAAGCGCTCAGAGTGCGGCGGGATCGCTCGACCGTCGACGTCCTTCTCACTCCAGCAGGCGGCGGAGCCGTCAGCGCGCAGCCCGCAGGCGTGCACGTCCCCTCCGCTGATGGCCACGAATCGCTCGTTCGCCGGGATGGAGCGAGGGAGCCAAAAGCTGCTCCCACCCTCGCACCAGACCGAGCCATCCTCCCGCAGGGCGCAGACATAGTCCGGACCGGTCGTGATGCCCACGAAGCGCTCGTCGTCCGCCGGCATCTGCCATAAGCTGGTGCCTCGGCCCCAGCAGACCACGGCGCCGTCGTCACTCAGGCCGCAGGTGTGCTGCCATCCGCTGCTGATGGTGGTGAACGTCTGGCCCGCAGGTGGAGAAGACTGGCGGCTCCGGTCGACGCCCCAGCAGACAGCTGTGCCGTTCGGCCGCAGGGCGCACGTGTGCAACGCCCCGCTGCTGATCTCGATGAGCGAATCGCCTGTCGGCGGCGAAGTTCGGCCACTGCCTTCCAATCCCCAACACACGGCCGTGCCGTCCTTGCGCAGCGCGCAGGTGTGCCACCTGCCGCTGCTGATGGCCGCGAACCGCTCATCGGCGGGCGGCGCGGCCTGGCCATCGCTGTTGTCGCCCCAGCAGAACGCCCTGCCGTCCTCGCGCAGCGCGCAGGTGTGCCGGGCGCCGCTGCTGACGGCGGCATACGGCCCGCCGGCGATGGGCGCATTCGGCAGGAAGTCGCCGCGGTGGCCCACGCCCCAACAACGCGGCGTGCCGTCGGTTCTCAAGGCGCAGGTGCGATGGGACCCACTGCTGATGGCGACGAACGTTTCATCGGCGGGCGGGGTGGCCTGTCCGCCGTATTCGTCATTGATATAGCCGTTGGCGCCCCAACAGGCGGCGGTCCCGTCCTCACGGATGGCGCACGTGTGGTGATCGCCACTGCTGATCGCCGTGAACGTCTCGCCGTGAGGCGGCGAGACCCGGCCATCAGCGAGCCAGCCCCAGCAGACCGGCGACCCGTCGAGGCGCAGCGCGCAGGAATGGAATTCGCCGCTGCTGATCGATGCGAATCGTTCCCCGGGCGGCGGTGACGCTTGGCCGCGGTTAGTCTGGGACTCATCGGCGCCCCAGCACACCGGCTCGCCATCTTCGCGTAGGGCGCAGGTGTGGTAGGTGCCGCCACTGATGTCGGTGAACCTCTCGCCCTCGGGCGGCGACGCCTGGCCGGTCCGGTCATATCCCCAGCAGACCGGTGAACCGTCCGCTCGCAGGGCGCACATGTGGAGATAGCCGGCGCTGATGACCTTGAATTGCTCGTCGGGCGGCGCACCGTTGCCGATACCCCAGCAGACAGGCGTTCCATCCGCGCGCAGTCCGCACGTGTGATGCGCGCCGGAGCTGATCGTGACCAATTCTTCGCCATAGGGCGGCGACGACTCGCCGTATTCGTCGGAACCCCAGCAGACGGGCTGGCCGTCGTCCCGTAACACGCAGACGTGGTGCTCCCCGGTGCTGATGGCGGGAATGCTCTGCCCGCTAATGATCTGGTAGACCGATTGCCGGGCCGATGCGATTGGCGTGTCGTACCCGTCTCCCCAACATATGGGGCGGCCGTCCAGGCGCAGCGCGCAGCTATGCGCTAGCCCGAGGCTGATGTCGGAGAGGCTCTCGCCCGGCGGCGCCACCGAGTAGCCGTCGCCCCAGCAGACAAGCGTGCCGTCGGCACGCAAGCCGCAGGCGTGCACCTCGCCGATGACGATCGCGGTGTACCGGTCGACACCCGGGGCCCTTGTGAGCCGGCTGTCCTCACGGCCCCAGCAGAACGGGCTGCCGTCCGCGTGTAGGGCGCAGGTGTGGGCCTGGCCGCTGCTGATCGCGGTGAATCTCGCACCTGCCGGCGGTGATGCCTGCCCGCTGCTATTCCGGCCCCAGCAGACCGGTGCGCCATCGGCTCGCAGGCCGCACGTGTGCGCGTGCCCGCTGCTGATGGTGACGAACTGCTCACCGTCCGGCGGCGACGCCTGGCCGTAGTAGTCGCGGCCCCAGCAGACGGGCGTGCCGTCCGTACGGAGCGCACAGGTGTGGGCCCAGCCGCTGCTGATGGCGGTGAATACCTCCGCTGCGGGTGGAGAGGTCCGGCCTTGTGCCGGGTCGCCCCAGCAGATCGGCGTGCCGTCTCCCCGCAGGGCGCAGACATGCCGTTCCCCGCTGCTGAGAACGGCGAACTGCTCGCTCGTGGGGGGCGACGCCTGGCCATAGTCGTCGATGCCCCAGCACACCGGGGACCCATTCGGATCGAGCGCACAGGTGAACCGATTGCCGGTGCTTAACGACGTGAGCACCCGATCGCTGACGGTCTCGAAGCCGCGGCTGCTGATGCCCTGGGGAACCTGGCTCCTGGGGCTCGTGTGCAGGCAGGCATAGACGCCGTCCTCGCGACGGCCACAGGAGTGCCAGTCGCCGCCGCTGACGATCGACCGCGACGCACCTCGAAGTCGGTAGTGAACTCGGACCGCTTCCGACTCGCGGAAATTCGCGCGCAACGGATTGAAGCGCCAGCAGACGTCCGTGCCATCGGCGCGCAGGCCGCAGGTGAACCCATCGCCACTGCTCACGGCGACCAGCCGTTCCCCAGGCGGTGGGGAGGCTTGGCCGCGGTCAAGACGGGGGTCGGCGGCGCCCCAGCAGACGGGGGCGCCATCGGCCCGCAGCGCGCAGGTGTGGTCGTAGCCGCTGCTGATGGCCACGAATTGCTCATCCTCGGGCGGCGATGCCTGACCGCGGGTAGTCCAAGAGGATTCACTACCCCAACAGACCGGCGAACCGTCCTGTCGCAGCCCACAGCCGTGGCCCAAGCCAATGCTGATGGCCGCAAACGTTTCACCCTCGGGCGGTACCGCGTCGCGAAAGATCCCGCCACGCGAGCAAACCAGGTGGCCATCAAGGCGCAGGGCGCAAAAGCCCGTTGCGCCGCTGGATACGGCCGTAAACCGCTGCCCGCCGAGCAGCTCCGCGCTCTCGTCGCCGGCCGAGCCACCCCAGCAGACGACGGAGCCGTCCTCGTGCAGCGCGCAGGAGTGGCTCCGGCCGCTGCTGACGGCCACGAATCCCTGACCCGTAGGCGGCGACGCCTGGCCCTGATCGTCGCGGCCCCAACAGATGATGCCGCCATCCATCCGGATGCCGCAGGTGTGCCTTGATCCACTGGCGATGGCCGCAACCGCCGCACCCTCCGGCGGAATGTCCTGGCCGAACTCGCTGTCGCCCCAGCACCAGGCGGCGCCGTTTGCGGTGACGCCGCACACATGGGCCGAGCCGCTGCTGATGGCTACGAATGGCTCGTCAGGCTTGGGTGGCTTGACCCGGGGCTCGGGCTCGGTGAATCGTTCGCCGTCGGGGGGTGAGGCTTGCCCGTAGTCGTTCTCGCCCCAGCACACGAGCCCGCCGTCATCCCTACGAATTGCGCAGGTGTGCTCGTTCGCGCGGCTGATTGCGGCAAAGCGCTGCCGGCTCGGGGTCGGATAGGAGTAGTCGTAGCCCCAGCACACGGCGGTGCCATTGGTCCACAGGCCGCAGCCGCCCGCAGCGTCCATGCTCAGGGCAATGAACCGGTGCGAGGGCGGCTCCGTGTCCGAATACTGCACGTCTGACCAAACGCCCCAGCACGCCGCCCCGCCCTTTGGACGTAGGCCGCATGTCCTGCCCCGGGTGCTGGACAGTGCAATCAGCGGCTCGTCGGGCGGTGCTTCCCAGCCCGTATGGCCGTCAGTCCCTGGCTCGGGCCCCCAGCACACTGCCTGTCCGTCCTCCCGCAGGCCGCACGTGTGGTACCCACCACTGCTGACTTCGGTGAAGCGCTCATCGTCCGGAGGCGAGGCCTGGCCTGCGGCATCGTTCCCCCAACACACGGCGACGCCGTCATGGCGCAGGCCGCAGGTGTGCGCGCCCCCGCTGCTGATCGCCGTGAACCGCTCGCCCTCCGGTGGCGAGGCCTGCCCATGTTCATCGCTGCCCCAGCACACGGCGGAGCCGTCTTCGCGCAAGCCGCAGGTGTGCCATCCGCCGCTGCTGATGGACGTGAACCGCTCGCCGTCCGGCGGTGAGGCCTGGCCGAAGTCAACGGGATCGAGGTCGGCATCGGGATCAACGGGTTGGGCGCCCCAGCACACGACCTGGCCGTCTTCACGCAGCGCGCAGGTGTGATATTCGCCGCTGCTGACGGCGATGAACGGCTGCCCGGTAGTCGCGGGCGGGTCCTCGGCCTCCGCGGCGGGCGGCGCGGCGATAATCAACGCCAGAGCCAACGCGGCCGCGACCACCCGAATGGCTTGCAGCCGGCGGCGAGGTGGCTCGTTGGTCAACGGGCGCGCTGGCATGCAACGGGCTCCAGACGCAGTGGTCCCTTTGGAGACAATACACTGGCTGCAGGCGAATCGTTCCCCAAAACCTTGCGATTCTCTTGTGCTCGGTCGCCCGTGCTGTCACGGTGGCCCGCGCAGTCCGGTGGCCCGCGCTGCGTGCAGCGTGGGCTCCGCCTTTCCCACACCCCACCGAGGTCACACCAAGTCCGCGCCGGTATGTCCGCGTAGGGGCGCCCTTCGGGGTCAACCAGGGCAGCCACAAAGGCTGCCCCGACAACAACCTAGGGTTGCCTGCTGGCCCGGGCTGCAGGAAGCGTCGGACCGGTCACTCGTAATCTCGTCAGAACCCGCCCCATTCCCGCGAGAGTGGGAATCCCAGCCTATTCAATCCCGACCTACGCCGGCTTCGCCTTGCCCGTCGTTTGGACGACCGAGTTACGCCAGCGTCTCCGACGCAGCGCCACCGGACAATCGCGGCCCCTACATCCGCAGGCGGTCGATCAGCTCTTCGTCCAACTCAAAACGCTCGTCGGCGGCTTTGAAAAGATTGGACGAGTACATCGGGCGCCCGTCGCTGCCTTGCCTCGGCCCGTGGACCAACCACGCGATGGCGCCCTCGCCCTTGAGGACCTGCACGGCGGGATAGAGATCCCCGTCGCCGGCGACGAGGGCCACGTGCTGCACCTGCCCTTTGCTGGCGAGCAGCGCCATGTCGAGGCCCAGCAGCAGATCGACCTGCTTCTGCTCGAAGACCGGATTTCCCCACTCGTCGATGCCGCTCTTGCGGAGGTAGCCCAGCCGCACCTCGAACCGCGGGAGGTAGCGCAGCGCGTCCTCGAAGCGCCGGGAGTTCGAATATCGGTCCATTTCCTCCGGTGTCGGGGGGTCGCTCTGATACGGGCGGCAGTTGTAGTAGTACGTGCGCAGGATTTCGACGGGCTCCGGGCTGTTGTCCTCGATGTGGTTCTGAATCTCGTCGACAAGCTTCGTCAGATCGATGCGCACGCCGCCGAACTCGTACTTGAGGATCGACTCCAGGTAGGCGCCATCGATGAATATCGCCAAGCGGGCCATAGGACATACTCCGTCCATGAAAGGGCTGGGCTTTGCACCCCAGCCAAGGAACTTCTACGTGACGTGCGGCGGGATTCTCACCCCGCCGGACGCGCATCCGCGCCCCGACGCGCGTACCATCCGCCGTCTCCAGGGCGCCGGACTGATTTGATCATCTGCCCTCGCGCCCATCCCAGCGCCGCTCGCGGCGGGTGGAATGGAGCCCAGCCGTGCACGCCCATCCTCAGGGTCGCCGCACGTCGGCTGATACGACTGTAAGCATAGCCACTGTCGCGCGGAAATCTGTGGACGATGTGTCGCGGCATGCGCGCGGTCGGCTGGGGCCAGCCCGCCAGGCGTCCCAATCCGCGCGCCGGATTGACGCACAACGAAGGGCTCGGCGGCCTGACCGGTTCGCATAGCCTTCATGCCCATGTGCGAGCCTTACCGGCTGCTCGAAGAGCTGCCACTGAGGCGCCGATGCGGATTGGCATGGTCACCCTGTGCTCGCTGCGGGGCCAGAAGCCCGCGAATCTGGAGAAGATTGAGGGGTTCGCGGAGCAGGCGGCTACGGCCGGCTGCAACCTGGTGCTCTTCCCCGAGTTCTCCGTGCACGGCCCCTGGGTGACCTACGACTCGGGCGCCGACGCTACAGATCTGGAAAGCCAGTCCGAGCCGATTCCTGGTCCTACAACCGATCGGCTCACTCGCCTGGCCGGGCGGAATGGCCTGGCGATCGGCGCCGGCATTGCCGAGCGCGGGCTCGCGCCCAAGCCGTTCAACGCATACGTCATCGTGAACGGCGGCGGCGTGCAGCACGTCCAGCGCAAGCTGCAGCCGACCACCAGCGAGATGGACTTCTACCGGGGCGGCGGCGACGACATGGCGCCGTTTCGGCTCGGCGAGGTCTCGATCGGGGTGACCATATGCGCCGACAACGAGAATCCCGCCATCCATGACAAGCTGGTTGGGCTCGGCGCTCGCGTCATCCTTGAACCGCACTTCGACTGCATCAAGGACTTCCAGAATGCCGGGGCGTCATGGGACGAGATCCTGGACTTCAATCAGCGCGATACGCTCAAGCGCCGCGCCGAGGACTTGGCCGAACGGCTGGGCGTGTTTGCGCTTTACCTGGATGCCAAGGATCTACGCGGCGACTTCGACGATCGCCCCGAGTGGCCCCACCGCGTCACCGGCAGGGCCGCCGTCTTCGCTCCGGGCGGCGAGCTGCTGGCGGCAAACGCCGGAAATGAGGAGTCGCTCCTCGTCGTTGACATCGAGCCCGGCGTCTAGGTCGTCAAGTGACAGCTAGCTAATCGCGTTCTTGTTCGAAAACGTGATCTCCTCGCTGGTAATGAACTCCAGCAGCGCCGTCCGCCCGTCCTCCGTGGCGCGTCGGGCTCGTTCCAGGGCCAGGCCGACGTCGTCGGGCTCGTCCACGCGCTCGGTCCACGCCCCCATGGCCGCCGCCATGTCCGCGTAGTCGCCGCCAATGTCTCGCGTGCGGTATTTGGCGTGCGACAGCGGCAAATGGCGAGTCTCGATGGCCATCGACGAGTTGTTGAGCACGATCGTCAGAATGGGAATCTTGCAGCGCACGGCCGTTTCGATGTCGAGTCCGGTCATCCCGAACGCCGCGTCGCCCATGTAGTTGACCACGAACTTGTCGGGGGCCGCGAGCTTCGCGCCAATGCTCAGGCCCAGGCCTGTGCCCAGCCCGTGCGACTTGCCCCAGCCGAGATACGTCCGCGGCCCGCCGGCCTGATAGAACGGCATGATCTGATCGCGCGGGCTGCCCGAATCGTGCGTCACGATGGCTTCGGCCGGGTCGACGCGCTGCATGAACTCCCAGATGACCCGGTAGGGATTGATCGGCTTCGCGTTCGAGTTCAGCTTCGGCATCCAGTCGTGCAGCCAGGTGCGCTGAAGCTGCTCGATCTCAGCGGCGGCCGTGCCATTCCCCGCAATTGAGCTCTCACCCATGAGATCGCGACACGCTTCCGTGAGCTGACGCAGCGCCAATTTCGCGTCGCCTACCGCCGCCACGTCCACGTCGTAGTCCTTCGCGATGTCGCGGGGGTTGTTGGTCAGCTGAATGATGGTCTTCCCGGCGGAGATGGGCGTGCTCATGATGTGCTTGGTGAAGCTGGTGCCGATCCCGCAGACGAGGTCCGCCTGCTGCACGAAATGCCGCGCGGGTTCGTTCATCACGCCTGAGATGCTTCCCAGGGCCAGCGGGTGCTTTTCCGGAAACGCGCTCTTGCCGGCCATGGTCGTCGCCACCGGCACGCCGAGCAGTTCCGCCAGCTCAATCAGCTCGGGACTGGCGCCGGCATAGAGCACGCCCTGCCCGCCGAGCAGCACTGGATGACGGGCGTCGAGCAAGGCCCGTGCCGCGCGTCGGACATCGTCCGGGTTTGGGGCCGACACCACGGGACGCACCGGTCGATAGCTTGCCGGAATGGCATCGTCGACTTCGGCCTCGGCCACGTCGGCCGGTATTTCGACCATCACGGGTCCGCCGGGACCCATGCGCAGCGCGGCAAACGCGCGCCGCATCCGATCCGCGACGTCTTCGGGCGCGTTCAATCGCTGGATGGATGTCGTGATCGGGGCATAGGCGCGAACCGAGCTGAACAGGGGAGCCACCCCGTCACGATCTCCCGGCTGTCCCAGCGGCAGCACCAGCAATGGCGCCGCATCCGTGAACGCCGTGGCGATCCCGGAAAACGCGTTTTCCGCGCCCGGTCCGTACTGCATGGCAAATACGCCGGGCGGATTCCCATTGGTGACTCTTGAGAATCCATCGGCGATGTCAACGCCCACGCGCTCCTGGCGGCAGATGATCGGGCGAATGCCGACCGCCGCCACCGACTCGATCACGGGCGTGGTCGGATAGGCGCTGAGGAAGTCGATGCCCTCGGCCTTCAGGATGTGGGCAATGGCGTCGGTGGTTTTCATGCGGAGACCTTACAACGGCGCGGGTCGGCCGACGCGTGCGCTACCACCGTTCTCACACCGGCCACGTGCGCACCGGCAAGTTTGAAAGCCGTTCGGGCGCGCCGTCGGTCACGAGCACGGCGTCTTCGATCTTCGCTCCGCCGGTTCCGGGCCGCCCCAATATGGTTTCGAAGACCACGACCATGCCGGGCTGTATCACGTCGGTCGAATCCAGGCGGATGTCCGGCAGCTCGTGGACCCAGCAGCCGATGCCGTGGCCCAGCATGCCCGGTGGATGGTCCGGCGTCGGGCGGTACAGGCAATCGCCGAGACCGTTCGCTTCGGCAACCCGAATCCCGGCGCGAGCCGCGTCGGCCGCCGCCGTACCCGGGCGCGTTGATTCCACCATGGCTTCATACATCCGCGCCGTGGTCTCCATGATGTGCATCACGTCCGGCGCCGCGCGGCCCACGGTCGTCACCCGCGAGAGATCACCGCGATAGCCCCGATACATCGCCCCACAGTCCACCTGCACCTGATCGCCCGCCTGAAGGATTCGGTCGGTTCGCATGCCCATGCCGTGATCCACGCTCGGTCCGCTGTAGATCTGCGGGTTGTAGTAGATGCCGTCGGCCCCCGCCTGCATCAGCGCTTGGCCGACGGCGATCTGCAACGAGCGCTCATTCGCGCCCTCATGGACGCCCTCCAGGAACGCCCGCCCGCCGTGATCGTTGATCGACATGCAGGTGCGAATGACATCGATCTCGGCCGGACTCTTCACCTTCGCCACTTCCAGCACCAGGCGCGTCGCGTCCACGATCTCGCAGCGCGGGAACGCGGCCTTCAGGCCGAGATAGACCGGAGCAGGCAAGTAGTCGAATCCCGCGACTCCGATCCGCGATGCGGTGCTCGGCAGCAGCTCCGGCAGACTCCGCTCAAACGCGTACGAGATCACCACGTCGTCGACCCAGGTTCGTGCGGCCGGATCGTCCCAGAACCCATTGGTCACCAGGATGGCGTCCGGCCGCCCCCCTGGGATCAGCAGGAAATACGACACGTCGTGAAGTCCCAGGTCCGGCTCGTAGCCGCCGAGATAGGCCACGGGTCCTTGGCTGTTGCGCACGGAATACGCCACCAGCGCGTCCAGCCCGGCATCTCGCATGCGCGCCGTAACCGCGGCGGCGCGGCGCTCGAATTCACTCTTGGAGAAGGCCAGCGGATAGCTCACCGAGGACTCCGGAGCTCACACCTGAGTGCATCGTACGCGCCTGCGTGAGTTGGCCGCGGTCGCGAGCGACGCGGGCTCCGGCGGTGCTACTCGATGGTCTGCACGCGCTCCCAAACCAGATGCGCGGTTTGCTCGACGCCGCCGAGCACGAACGGCGGGGTTCGCATCTGCATGCGGTTGCCATCGAGCTCGTAGAAGCGCTCTTCCGCCGTGCCGGACCAGTTCGGAATCTGGCTCAGCTCGATGTGGTGAACGATTCGGTCGTGCTGCACGGCGTAGCTACCGCAGTAGGACACGTAGGACTTCATGGCCCGCGCGTACTCTTCGGGCGTGCCCGCCAGCCGGTCATCGGTTGCGAGGTTCGCCCGATCGGCGCCCATCAGCGTCACCGACATGAAGCCTTCGGCGGTATAGATCAGGTAGCCGGTGACACGGTCGCCGTACGGCAATCGAGCACCTCCGTCGTGCACCCGCGCCTCGTACGAAACGAGCCGCCACACTCCCACGATCGATTGCTGCGTCACGCCTCGCCGTCCACTCGCTCAACGCCGCCGGCGCTTGCGATCACTTCCGGCCGCGGGCGGCTTTCCACGCGGGGAAGCCCTGCAAATTGTCCTCAGTGGGCGGATAGACGTCGACGGTGGATGCACCGCCGTCGATCAACTCGCGGACGTACTCTTCCTTCAGGTCCATTTCCGCGCCCTCCGCGGCCACTTCGGCGGCGACGACCGGCGGTACAACGGCCACGCCATTCGCATCGCACACGATCCAGTCGCCCGGGACCACGGTGCAACCGGCGCAGCGGATCGGCACGTCGTGTCCGATCGGCACCAGGTCGCGCATGTGCGCCGCGCCGTGAATGCCCCGCACGAACACCGGGATCTCCAGCTCCCCGATAGCGTCGGGGTCGCGCACCGCCCCGTCCACGACAAATGCCGCGCCGCCGCGCTTGGCCACGCGCGCGAGCAGGATGTCGCCCAGCACCCCGGCCCCAAGCTCGCCGCCAGCCTCCGCCACGAGCACTTCGCCGGGCTCGATCGACTCGATCGCCAGGCGCTGCGGATTGCGCGACAGGTCGTCTGGATAGAGGTCAGGCCGGTGCGGCGTATAGCGCAGCGTGCGCGCTCGTCCGACCGCCCGTGCGGCCGGGCCCACCGGGTGCAGCCCGCTGAAGTAGACGTTGCGGTATCCCCGCTGCTGTAGAAGGTGGGTGAGCGTGGGCGAGGATGTGGCGGCCAGCAGCTCCAGGATTTCTGCATCGGGCAAGTTCGTCATGGCGGGTGCTCCTTCAGCGAATCTCGACATGGCTGGCGCCGGCGTCGATGGTGATCTCCAGGCGGTTGGCGGCGCGTTCGAAATCGGGCGAGGCGTAGACATCATCCGACTGCTCCGGAAACCGGCCCTCGTCGATCTGGATGCTGGAGAGGCCGGCGTCGAGTTCGATTCGCGCCGCCACTCCCTCCGGCACCGTAATGCGCAGGCTGGCCGCGCCAACCTCGATGCTGGCTTCGGTCTTTCCGGCGGCGGCGGGCATCACGACGTCAAGATCCGCCGCGCCGGCCTCGATCTCAAGGCGCTGGACCTGGAGGTCGCGAAGATCCAGGTCGATGTCCGCGGCGCCGGCCTCCACGCGAATCTCAGTGGAAATGTCCGCCGTGAGGTGCAGCGTCCAATCTTCGGATGGCGCCTCGCCGGGAATCCATGAGAATTCCCTACCGGGCGCATTCCTGAGCTTGATGACGCTCCGGCCGCCCGTCTGGTGTGATTCGCTGATGGAGTAGCTGTCGCCGACCGTGCGCGATTCCAGCTCACCGGCAAGCAGCAGATCGGGCGGCGCCTCGGCGTCGAGGGTGAGCGAGCCCGCCCTTACGTGCAGCTCCAGGCGTGCCTCTCTGGAATCGCCCATGCTCACGGCGATCGATTCGCGGTGAAGGGCGGGCCCCTCACCGGCTGCCGCCAGACCCCACGCAGTGCCAAGACCGGCGATCAGAACGACCAGAAACGCCGTCGATCCGAGCCAGACACGCACGCGCGAGAGCACCAGGGCGGCGCCCACGGCCACCAGCGCAACCGGCCACAAGGTCCACGCCACGGCGAGAAAGCGGTCGGGAAGGACGTCGAAATTCCAGAGCAGGGCCACGATCCCGACCAGGATCAGCGCCCCGGCGAAGCCAAACCCGCGTTGATCCACGATGGCTCAGCGCCGCTGGTTGAGAATCAATAGACCGCCAATCGCAATCAAGATAAGTGGCCAGAGCCGCCAGGCGTCAAACCAGCCGAACTGGCTCATAAGCGCGACTGCACCAATGACGATCAGCGCCGAGCCCACCACAAGCGCGACACCGTTGCGGGGTGTGGCCTGGTGCTTGGCGGTGGTCCGGCGACTGCCGGTGGTGGTCGCCACTTCGGCGTCGTCCACGGATTCACCGTCCCTCACGGTGGCCTCTTCGGCATGGTCCTGCAAGGGCGAGGTCGGCATGACGATTGCCAGGGCCAGGTAGACCAACAGGCCCACGCCGCTCGAGAGAATCACGACCAGGACCCAGAGCATGCGGACGATCACCGGGTCGATGCGCAGATACGCCGCCATGCCGCCCGCCACGCCGGTGAGCATGCGATCGCCCTGACTTCGGTAGAGGCGTTGTGTCATGGCGCGTCCTGTTGTCGATGTCGGCCCTCGTCGTCCCGCCCAGTTTAGAACTGTGGCGTCACCACCGCCGCGCCCACGGACGACCGAGGGTCGAATGGCTTGCACAATGGGGACGGCGCGGATGTGGGGTGAAGGAGTGTGGAACGTGTGGCGACTCGCGCTGGTGGCATTGCTGCTGCTTGTTGTGGCCGTGGGATGCGGCGAAGCCGAACCCGAGGGTCCCAAGACCTACGCCGCCTATCCGGCCATGGACATTCCCGCCGGCGAACCGTGGGTCATCATCACCACCAGCCTGGGACGCATGACCTTCACCCTGTTCGCCGAAGAGGCGCCGCTGGCCGTCAACAACTTCCTCTTTCTGGCCAACGAGGGCTATTTCGACGGAGTGACGTTCCACCGCCTGATCCCGGGTTTCATGGTGCAGGGCGGCGATCCGACCGAAACGGGAACGGGGAACCCGGGCTACACGCTTGAAATCGAGCCGCCGCAGCGGCCCTACGTCCGCGGCGGGTTGGCGATGGCCAACAAGGGCGCGCCCAACTCGAACGGCTCGCAGTTCTTCATCGTCCTGGACGACTTCACGGCGCAGGACCGGCTGTCGCCGGACTTCACGCTCTTTGGCCAGATATAAGGAAGACCACCAACCATCGTTCGACACCTTGGCCAAGATCGAAGCGGTGCCGGTTGGCGCGGGGACGGACGACGAGGCGTCGGTCCCCCAGCAGGAGATCACCATTTCAGCGATGAAGACCGGCGTGACGCTCAACTGCTCCGGCGAGGGAGCGATCGGGTTCACCTGCCGGCCGTGAAGGCTCGGTGCTGACGTGGCGTGCTCAGCCGCTGGCGCTGGAGTCCTGCACTGACGTGAACTGCCCCCGGAGTCAGGTGAGGGGCGGTTCGCGAACCGCACGTGGCATTGACCGTCCGCCACAGTCGAGGACGGCGCTGGCATCGCGTCTTCGCTACCGGGCCATTCCGCGCCCGCCGCGCGCAGCTTTGATTCGATGGCGCGGCGGCCGATGCACGAAACGCGCGGCTCCTAGATTGTCGCGGAGCCGGAACCGATCGCCATGGGGCGTGGCTGGAACGATTGAAGGATCACCCGCCACATGACCCGCGTGCGACAAAGCCTTGAACGCGCTGCGACAATAGGGGCGGCGCGGATGTGGGTGAAGGAGCGCAAGAATGTTTCGGATCGCTCTGGTGGCATTGCTGCTCGTGGTTGTGGCCGTGGGATGCGGCGAAGCCGAACCCGAGGGTCCCAAGACCTACGCCGCCTACCCGGCCATGGACATTCCCGCGGGCGAACCGTGGGTCATCATCACCACCAGCCTGGGACGCATGACCTTCACCCTATTCGCCGAAGAGGCGCCCCTGGCGGTGAATAACTTCCTCTTTCTGGCCAACGAGGGCTATTTCGACGGAGTGACATTCCACCGCCTCATTCCGGGTTTCATGGTGCAGGGCGGCGACCCGACCGGAACGGGAACGGGGAACCCGGGCTACACGTTCGAAATCGAGCCGCCGCAGCGGCCCTACGTCCGCGGCGGGTTGGCGATGGCCAACAAGGGCGCGCCCAACTCGAACGGCTCGCAGTTCTTCATCATCCTGGACGACCTCACGGCGCAGGACCGGCTGTCGCCGGACTTCACGCTCTTTGGCCAGATCAAGGAAGACCACAAACCATCGTTCGACACCTTGGCCAAGATCGAAGCGGTGCCGGTTGGCGCGGGGACGGACGACGAGGCGTCGGTACCCCAGCAGGAGATCACCATTTCGGCGATGAAGACCGGCGTGACGCTCAACTGCTCCGGCGACGGGTCAACCGCGGCCGGATTCACCTGTCGCCCGTGAGGCACCGAAAAGTCAGGTACTAAAACCGCCTGGGAGCCTTGCCGGGCCCTTCGTCATTCCGGCGAACGCCGGAATCCAGGTCCGACCAACCCGGATCCGTGCACGAGTCGCTGAGGCCGCTTCGCTCCGTTGCCGGGTGGGAGCAGGTCGGGTAGGGGCGGGTTTCAAACCCGCCCTGCGCGCTTCTCTCAGCGCACGAACCAGCGGACGGCGTGGCGTGACTCGCTGTCGTGGAAGCGCAGTGTGTAGGGATCGCACAGGCGGCGGATCACGCGGCCATCGGTGCGCAGCAGCAACCAGCCAAAATCCCACGCCCGCGTCGCATAGCGCAGCGGGATCGACGCCCGAACCCTGGGGAGCGGGTGCGTGCCCGCGATGAAGAGCTGCTGCTCGGTGTAGTAGTAGCTGGAACCAATCCGCACGAAGACCTCGTGGTCGGTCGTCGCGGCTCCTGGTGCCGCCAGATCGGCGCAGAGCCCCCGAATCGCGGCCTTTATCTCGCCTCCGGCCCCGCAAACGTCGCCCAGGGCGGCCGCGGACCCGCGAACCACCGCGCCCCCGGCATCGTGTGCCAGAACCTCGGTCCAGTCGTCCCGCACCAGGAAATCGAAGTGCTCGAAGTCGTAGATGAAGTTGCTGCTCGGGGCGTTCGTGTCGGCGTCCCAGCTGTCGAGTTGGTGGTATTTGGGCATGTCGGGGTGGCTGTCGATCGGCGCCGCACCGGTCGCGGCGGCGCTTGACACACCGTCGAGATGCGGTCGCGCGATGGCCTGGGTGCCGTCCTGGTTGTAGAGGAAGAAGGACATCGACGGCCGCGGACCGAACTCGTCGGGCAGGCTCACCGGCTGCCGCAGCGTCATGATGCCCGCGGACCAGCGGTTCTCGATCAGGTAAGCCGTTCGGAACTCCGCCAGCTCGCGCACGATCTCCGGGTTGTCGGACGACGTGTCGATGTGCTCGTTGTGGCGAAACTCGGTGCCGATGTGCAGGTCGGCGCCCCGCCGTATGGCGTCGCCCAGCGCCTCGGCGCTGCCGTCGCGCACGCGCCGCCGGGCGTCGAGCGACAGCACTCGCTGCAGCCTGCGCCCGGCCCTGCTGGAGGATGGTTCCGCGGTCATCAGGTCGTCCTCCTCTGCTTGGCGGCGGCGAGGTTCAGAGCCTACAACCCGAGTCGGCAGCAAGCGTCGACGCTTTGGGATGGCGCGATTCCTGTCTCACAGGGACCACTCGATTCGCCGCCGAATCACCAACCCCACCAAACGCGGAATCCAGCGCGAAATGGCAAGTAGCGGCCGTGCCGGCAACGGCACCGCGGGAGACCCGTGCTCCGCCCGCCGCTGCTGTTCCTCGGCCCAAAGGTCGGTGTACAGCCCATACGTTGCCGTGATGAGAAACGGCCGCACGATCTTGATGGTCACCCACACCAGCGAGGGCAGCATGGCCGTGTACACCGCCCGCGTTCCGGCTGGTTCCTCCAGTGTGAACGCCAGCGTCGTCAGCACGATCGCCAACGGCACCGCCGTGGGCGCCGACGAGACGATGAAGGTGCCGAAGACGAGCCGGAAGCGGCGGCCGCTCATGCGCCACGACTCGATGGTCGCCAGCGTGGCGGGCAGGTTGCCATGTACCGCGAAGAACGGCGCCAGCAGCGTGCGCGAGTGCACGTAAAGGGCCACCGCTCCGATCAGCACCACCCAGGCGGCTATCACGACCAGCCCTGCCCCACCTTCGACCGGCGCCTCGTTCCGCTGCCACTCGAACAGATTCAACAGGACCAGCACCGGCGCCCAGAAGATCACCGTCGTGTGCACGTTCGTCCAGAGGTAGCGCGGCAGCCACCAGAGCCCCTGCCGCATCGCGCTGATGAAGCCCAGGTTGACGCCATGGAACCCGGCGGCCACGGCCGTCATCACCACAACCGGCGCGGCTGAGGCCGAGATCGCGTTGAGCGCATAGAGAAGCGCCGACCGGCCGAATCCCTCCGGCAGGTCTGACGCCGTTACATAGGCGGCAACCGCCGCCGGCGCCGCGAAGGCGCTCAGGATCTGGATGTACGGCCAGGGACTTGCCCCCAGGACGCGCAGCCCACGGCGCGTGTAGCCAACGGAGTCGTTCCAGGCCGCGTTGAGGCTTGACATGGGTCAGCCGATCACACTGGGCGAGTGCTGATCGGGGATTGCTGTGCTCGTTTCGCACGGCCGTGAAGGCATCGTCCCAACGTTCGCCGCGCGAACAATTGCAATCGCGGCAGCGGGAACCCGTGATCAGGACTCGGATCGCCGTCGATTGTCATCACGGGCTGCGCTATTGGGCCTCATGCAACTGGAGATTTTGGCATAGCCGCGGGGGCCGAATGGCCACGGCAAGTCTCGCCCACTTGCCCACGCCTTGGGACCCAGGTAACCACGGTGCTGCGAGCTCATCGCCGAGAAACGCGCCGGCGGCGATCCGGAGTGCCACCGCTGCCTGCCAGACTTCGGTTTCCTCGCGCCACCGTTTGACGACGACCGCGCCGGGATATGCTGCGCGAGGCGTTTGGACTACAGCCGCCTCCCCGTACGACGTCACATGCCAGGTTCACCCATCCAAGCCGTGTTCTTCGACCTCGATGGCACGCTGCTGGACCACACGGCGGCAGCGCGAGCCGGAGCCATCGGCCTGTTCCGCACCTACAGCGATCGGCTAACAGATTCGGACGAGCATCTCCTGCGGCGCTGGGAAGACTTGATGGACCTCCACTTCGATCGCTACCTGCGCGGCGAAACCACCTATGCGGGCCAACGCCGTGGGCGGGTTCGGGACTTCTTCGACGTCACTCCAAGCGCCATGCCCGACGCTGAAGCCGATGCGGCCTATGCCGTCTACCGCGACTCTTACGAACGGAACTGGAGGCTGTTCCCGGATGTGACCGACACGCTCGATGCGCTTCGTGGTTGGCGCCTCGGAGTCATCACGAACGGCTCGTCAACGCACCAGCGCCAGAAGCTCGCGGCGGTTGGCATCTTGGATCGCTTCGCGGCGGTCGTGGTCTCCGAGGACGTAGGAGTGGCGAAACCTGCTCCCGTTATCTTTCAGGCGGCCTGCCAAGCCGTGGGCGAGCCACCGTCGGCATGTGTGCTCGTGGGAGATCGATTGGACGTGGACGCACTTGGGGCCTGCGAAGCGGGGCTCAGGGGCGTTTGGCTAGACCGACAGGAAGAGGGTCCAGGGCCAGCGAACATCACGCGGATAACGCGCCTCACTGAACTTCCAGCGCTCGTTTCGGAGCCCTAGCGCCGGGCAGCGCGGGTCACCGAAAGTTCTTGGCTTGGCCGAAAGCGGCGGCACCGGAGCCGCGCGGCATGATGGGTGAACGGGCCAGAACACCCCAGAACATTCATCACCTCATGTTGCCGCGAACAATTCGAACTGAACGGCTCACCCTGCGACCGCATCGCTTGGACGACTTCGAGGCGATGTCGCGTTACATGGCGGACCCGCTGTTCTCCGAGTACGAGGCCGGATCACCGCCAACCGACCCAGCGGCGGCCGCGCGGGACTGGCTGGCGCGCGCCCAGCAGCTCGACTGGCGCACCGAGCCTCACTGGGGCGTGTGGTGCGACGAAGAGCTCGTGGGCGGCGTGAGTTTGCGGATCGACTACGCGAACCGGCGCGCTGAGATCGCCTATGAAGTGGCGCGGGCACATCGAAACGAGGGGCTTGCCACGGAGGCTGTGAGGGCCGTGATCGAATCCGCGTTCGCGGCGGAGCCGGAGCTGCACCGCGTCACGGCCAGAGCCGATCGCCGCAACCAGCCGTCAATCCGAGTCCTGCGGAAGCTGCGCATGCGCCATGAGGGCACGTTGCGCGAGCACACAGCGGCGTCCGAGACGCTCGTAGACGAGGTGCGATTCGGACTGCTGCGCCGTGAGTTCGAAGGCTCCCCGCAGGCGCCCAGGGGTACGGCGCGCGGGTGGCCGCGCATGGCGATCGATCCGATCCGACTGTTCGATCTGCGGCTTTCGGATTTCGTGCACCTAAACACCTACTTCGTCAACACGTTTCTGGAGGACGAGCGCGGCAACCCGGGACTCATGCGCGAGTTTGGGGCACGACTCTTCGCAGCGCTCATGCCGCTGCCCGAGGTGATCGAGCACTTTTCGCAAGCGTCGCCCGCATTTCGCGCCGGAGTGCAAGAGGCGCAGGCGCGCCCGCTTGAGCTGTCACCCGAGGAGTTGCGATCCACGCAAGAGGCGATCCTGCGACGCTGCGCGTGGAACGTCGGCATGGCCAAGTCGCCGGCGACGTGGGACGCCTTGCCGTGGGGCCATTGGGACCCGCGCGAGATTCACGACCGCGTGGACGTTCGCGATCGCGTGGTCCTGGATATCGGCGCGGGCACGGGTCAAGCCACCTTGCGGTGCGCGCCGTACGCCGAGCGGGTCTTCGCGCTGGAGCCTGTCGGCGTGCTGCGCGAGTACATCGAGCGGAGGGTGTCCGCGCACGGATTCCATAACGTCACGACGCTCGACGGAATCCTCGAGCGGGCGCCGCTGACGGACGGCGCAGTGGATGTGGCGGTCCTGACCAACGGGTCGTTCGGCTGGAAGCCGGATGAGGAGCTGCGCGAGATCGATCGAGTCGTGAGCCCCGGCGGGACCGCTCTCATGTTGGCGCCGTGCCGACCGAGCGATGTGGACATCGTGGACCGGATCCGCCGCGCGGGCTACGAAGCGTTTGACCTCGAGATGCCGACAATGGGGACATTCCCGGGATTCATCAAGCGCTTCGACTAGCGTCCCCCGACCGTTGACCCGGCTCGGCCAGGGATCGGGGTGCCTCGTACGCCACAGTGACTCGTGCTAGGTGAGACGGTTGAGTCGCCGTCGGCAATCCGCACCCGTAGAGACTGGGGAGGATACGCAAAACTTGGTTTCCAAGACCCTGGCACCAGAGACGTCAATGCGCGATGCTCGGCGTCGCGCTCGGCCGTGTCGATAGGCATTGGTGCCTACCGAGCTGTGCGCGTACGATTCTGAATCCTGCAAGGCCGTGAAAGCCCCCGCCGATCCTTCACCCTACGAGCAGCCAGGCTCCCTGACGGTCGCGACGTACGACCACCTCGGAATCGTGAGGAATCGCGCCGATATCGGCTTTTACGTTGAACTCGCACTCCGGTCCGGTGGGCCTGTGCTGGAACTGGGATGTGGAACCGGTGAGGTCCTGTTGCCGATTGCCCGCGCCGGCGTCGACGTCGTGGGGATCGACACCGCGTCGCCAATGCTCGACGGCTGCCGCGCCAAGCTGGCCCGTGAGCCCCAAATGGTTCGGCGGCATGTCGAGCTTGTCCGCGCCGACATGCGGCAGTTTGGCCTCAATCGGTCCTTCGCTCTCGTGATCATCCCGTTCGGCGGGTTCATGCATCTCCTCACGCACGACGATCAGGTGGCATGTCTCCGCGCCGTCGTCGGGCACCTCACGGTTGGTGCGCGGCTGGTCCTGGACCTGCCAAGTCGCCGCCCGCGCTGCTTTGACGAGCTCGGCCCAACGGATTGGCGACCAGACGACGGCCAGATCGCTCTTTCGGACGGTCGGCGAATCGCGAGATTCTCCCGATCCGTCGTGCGCGACGAGGCACAGCAAGTATTCGACTTCGAGGTCGCGTTCGAGGTGGTCGGTCGCGACGGTCGCCCCCATCGTGAGATCGAGCGCGTGCCTTTGCGATACACATCCCCCGCCGAAGTTGAGGGACTCTTCGAGCAGGCTGGGTTCGAGATCGAGGCCATGTATGGCGGATTCGATCATGAGCCCTTCGATGCTCTCCACTCCCGCGACCTCATCGTCATCGCGCGCGCTGGCAAGGCGGCCTGAACCGCGTTTGCCGAACGGCCCGCCGGTTGTCCGATATCTGACAACAGCCGGCTGCCGCGGCCCAGTGTCAGTAGCGATCCGGCCAGAAGCAGTAGCCGTCATTTCTTGGGAACAGCGCCGCGAGGACTTTGTCGGTGACGCCGCGCGCGAGGGCGTTGCCCGTCACCCGCAGATTCTCGAAGGTCTGGTAGCCGAAGAGAAGCTGGACGAGGTCCATTCGATCAATGTTGAGTTCGGCGGGCGGCGCGTCGCCGCCAAGCTCGATGCGGCTATCGCCGATGTCGGTTCTCACGTGCAGTGCCGCTGGAACTGGCAGGTCGCAGGAGGATGCCCGAGCAGTCAGCGCCGGTTTGCATTTCTGTAGGACGGCGTCCAGGTCGACGATGCGCGCCATGTAGCCGGCGTTGTTGGGGCGTGTCGTGACGGCCGGACCGCCATACCTCGTCAGCAGCGGCCCCAGCCCGGCGTGTGGATGCAGGCGGGCGAGCAGACCCGTCGCGCCGCGCGCTTTGGAGAGCTCGGCGAGACCGGCGGCCAGGGCTTCCGCGGTTGCGTCAGTGCCCGCCGCCGCGTCCGACACGGCCAGGCAACCTTCCGTCAACTCGGTGTCGACGACCGCATAGGCCGCCGGCCGCCCGTGAGGATCGCGGCCCACCAACGCGCGGGGCGTTTGCCCCCAGTCCGAGCCCTGCTTGGGACCTTGCCATGCGCCTTCGCGCCGGACGACCGAGCCATCGAGCGACGCGTAGGCCGCGTTGCACATGCGGGCAATGGGGCCCCAGTCAGAGGGGCAAGCTTTTTCAAGCGCGGCGGCCGGCCCATCCATATCAAGCGCATTGAGCTCGATACGGATCTCATACTCCGGGCAAATCGTGGCGTAGCCAAAGCGGTGATAGAAGTCGCGAATCCCGAACAGGGTGCTGATCTCATATCCCCGGTCGGCGGTGAACCGCTCGCAGGCTTCCATCAGACGCCGGGCATGGCCCTTCATGCGATGCGGCAAGGGCGTCGCCACGCCAGCCACGCCCGCGCTGCGCAGCGTGCCGCCCCATGCCCGCACCGTGACGTCGACGAGCCATAGCTCGCTGACCATCTCACCGCCCGCCTCCACCCAGAGGCGGCCGACAGTCGGCAGGGAATTCCCGGGGACCAGCCAGATCTCGCGGATCTCATCCCCGTCCCGCACTTCCTCCAGCCGGGCACCGGACCCCGCGCCACCTCCAGGCTCGAAATGCACGTCGGGGAATCCCGGGATGTCGAGCGGTTTTCCTGGCGCTGGCGGATCGTTCGAGTTTCCGGACGTCATGTCGTCGAGCATAGCCAGCACTCGCCACGGCTTAGGGGTGTCGGTCACTGGCCAATTGTTCCGCCCGTGTATGCCACCATGCCGCCGCGCCGACGCTTGAGGGTGACCGCATGTTGAAAGGCATCGATCCGCTCCTGGGGCCGGACCTGCTCCGCGTGCTGGCGGCCATGGGGCATGGCGATGAGATTGTGATTGCCGATGCGAACTTTCCGGCTGAAGCCAACGCCCGGCGGCTGGTGCGTCTCGACGGCGTCGACGCCACGCGCGCCGCCGAAGCGATCCTCTCGGTGCTGCCGCTCGATGAGTATGTCGAGGCGCCGGCGGCGGTCATGGCGGTGGTTGGGGACCCGGACGCCGAGCCGGACATCGTGGCCGACTTTCGCCGAATCGCCGAGACGGCGCACGGCGCGCCGGTGGATTTTGCGCGGGTGGAGCGTTTCGCCTTCTACGAGCGGGCACGGCAAGCCTTTGCGATCGTGGCCACGGGCGAGCGGCGACCCTACGGCAACTTGATCCTGACCAAGGGCGTGTTGTAGCTAGGCCGTCAAGATGATCGCGGTGATGATGCCGAGCGCGGTCAGGAGGACGGTGACGCCGCCGCCGAACATCGCGCCCATGCGGATGGTCAGGCGCCGCTCGAGATCTCTCATCTCGCTGCGCAGAGTCGCAATCTCGCGCGCGAGATCGTCTTTCGTAACCAGGCTGGCGCCGACATCTTCGGCGAAGATGGAGACGAGGGCGTCGGCCTGCGTTTCGTCAAAGCCCGCGGCCGTGAGCTGCCGGGACGCCTTGAGGGTGTCGAATGCGACGGTCATACGGCGATACTAGGCGACCCGTTCGAGCAACGGCAACCCTTGGTGTGGCTTTCGGCAGCCCCGCGGCAACCTGATCCTGACCAAGGGCGTGCTGTGACCGTGCCGTGGGAATGACCTGCTGCTGACGCCTCGACCAGCAGCGGCGCCGCACAGACATGGGCGCGCAACTCTTGAGTCGTGGGCAGCAGCGGCCCGCCTCAGATCGCTCGACGCGAACTCGCTTGCGGTTCAGTCTGTGACGATTGGCCCGACCTGACGGTAGGCAGTACCATCCGCGAATTGAGGATGGGTCTCCGAGGCATCCCAGGGCCTGCCACCGTGCAATTGAGACCGGACGGCACGCGTACTGATTACGCCATTGGATTCTTGCAGATCGGACGGGGCTTTCACACTTGCACGTTGACGGTAGCTCTATTGAATACGCAGCAATCAGCCTAGAGGAATAACAAGGGAGAACTGCCGCATGTTGACCATGGCCAGACTGTCCGGATGGCAATGACGCTGCTGGCCGTCATTCTCGTGACCGCCTGCTCCGAGGTCGAAGTCGTTGCGGAGAAGGATCCCATCGTCTTTAGCGACCTGAATTGGACCAGTGCGCAGCTCCAGAATCGCATCGCCCAGTACATCGTTGAAAAGGGCTATGGCTATCCCACCGAGCTGGTGTTCGGCGCCACCCTTCCCCTGCTGCAGGGGCTGCGCCGAGGCGAGATAGTCACGCAGGTGACCATGGAGATCTGGCTTCCAAACCAGGAGGATGCCTGGGTGGATGCTCTGGAAGCGGGCGACGTCGAATTGATCGGCGAGAGTCTTGGCAGAGACTGGCAGTCCGCTTTCGTTATCCCCGCGTATCTTCAGGAACAATATCCTGAGTTGGACAGTGTCGAAGATCTGAAAGAGGACAAGTACAAGGCTCTGTTCGCCACCGCCGAAACGCGCGGTAAAGCGCGGCTGGTATCTTGCGTCATAGGCTGGGTTTGTGAGGAAATCAACGCCGAGCAGATCGAGGCGTACGGACTTTCGGACCACGTCCACATCATCAATCCGGGAGACAGCGCAGCGGGGAACGCCGACCTCTATGGTGCTTACGAAAAAAGGGAGCCGTGGCTCGGCTATCAGTGGGGAACCAACGATCCCGCGGCTGAGCTAGACTTGGTCCGTCTGAAGGAGCCTGAGTACAGCGATGAATGCTGGGCTTCGACCAAAGCCTGCGCCTACCGCGCCGCGACGATTTCGATTGCCGTGCATCGAGATGTTCCTGATAGGGCGCCGGAAATAGTCGAGATGCTCCGAGCCTGGAATCTGAATCTCGAGCGCTACAAAGAAGTCGGCAAATGGAGGCTTGCGAATAGGGATGCCAGTATCAATGAAACAGCGGTGGCTGAAGAGCAATGTGAGCGTATGGACAGGCTGGGTTACGCCCGAGGCCGCCGAAGCCATCAAGTCCGCGCTTGAAGCCAACGAAATTCCCGACGGCTGGCCCATTGAATAGCCGACTCGCCGCCGCCCGCTGAACGTCTAGACCAGCAGCGGCGCCAGGAAGCGCTGGGCCAGCACCAGTCCCTTGAGCGCGTCGTGCGTGGGATCGGTCCTGGCGCTCCAGAACGGGTCCTCGTGCTCGACGACCAGCGGGCCGTCGTAGCCGACCTCGAGCAACGTGGTGATGTAGGCGGGCCAGTCGATCACGCCGAATCCCGGAATCCGAAAGCGATAGGTTCCCTGGCCGATGCGCCCGCGCTCGGCGCCAATCACCCCGAAGCGGTACTGCGCCTCCGGCAGAAACTCGGTGTCCTTGGCGTGCGCGTGGTAGATGCGCGAGCCGAACTCCCGCGCCGCACGCAGGTAGTCGATGCCCAGCCAGGCCAAGTGCGATGGATCGAAGCACAGCCCCAGCGCCTCGTGCGGGACGGCGTCGAAGATCGCTTCCCAGTGCGCTGGGCATATGCCAGGTTGCGGCCGCCGTCGGCCCAGTTCTCCATCACCAGACGGACGCCGACCCGCTGCGCGTGATCCAGCACCGGCGCCACACCGTCCGCGAACAGGCGCACGTTGGCGTCGAACCCCAAGTCGGGCGCCATCTGGTGTCCCAGCCACGCGATTGAAATCTGCTCCGCGGCCGCGTAGTCCAACGCCCGGCGGGCCTCCGCCACCGCCTCCGTGCGGGCTGCCGCATCGGTGGCGATGGGCTGGCAGACCATGCCCGTGGTGGACGTCGGCTCCAGCCCGTGCCGCTCGCAGATGGCACGGGCGTCGGGCTGGAAAAGCGGCACGTCGATGGCCTGATAGCCGTTGGCCGCGCCCCAGCGCACGAAGTCCTCGAACTCGATCGGCGGAAAGTGCCCGTTGTGGAAGTAGCCGAGCTTCACGGCGCCCTCGTGCTGTCCAAGTCGTCGGCGATTGTCGGAAGCGTGAGGGTGCGTGTCCACGCCCGGGCAGTGCGACAGCTATCGGAGCTCGTTGACGGAACCGGCCTCATGCGCTGGGGCTCGCCTGGTGGTTGCCTTGTTAGTGTGCTCGCGAGAGTCAGCGGAGCCACAAGCGCCACCACTGCGGAGGCCGGTGATGCACGGGACACCAGAGTGGTTGCATGCCGTGCGACGCCGGGCCTTGGGACGAATACGAGGCTCGGAAGTGACCTCCTGATGCTGACTATCACACCTGCGACACCTGAAGCAGCGGAACCTCCACCGCTTGGGGTTATCAGGCACCAAGGTCCCGCAGGAGGTCCTTGGATGATGCCACGCGATGCCCGCAGGATGCGCTATTCGTTGCGAGACGCGGTGCCGCGCGGTCGCCTGGTGGCTGGGGTACTGCGCCGGATCAGTGCCGCCCACAGGCCGTCGGACCCGAGCCGGGCCAGCGTGCCGCTATCGCTGGTGTGGATCCAAGCTGGCGAACGCCCTCTGGTGCGACGACGGGCCGTTTGCGCTGGGTGGATTGGGAGCGCAGCGGGGCCGGCCCCGTCACGCTCGCGGCTGGGGAGATCCGGCCCGGTGGGCAAGGTGCTGGCGGCGGGGCTGCTCGCGCTGGCATGCCCGCGGCGGTCGTCGATGAGCGCAACTCAGCGCTGCCGAGCAAGAAGCTGGGGCCTGGCTGGCGCGCATCACCGGCGACGGTACCGCCGGCCACGCGGCCGGCTGGCACGATGGCTTCGAGGCCACTCGGCTCCTACGGGAGGTGCGGGTCACTGGCCAGACGGATGCCCTGGCCTTCCTGGACCGCACGCGGGCCTGGTTCCGCGCCCAGGGCATCACGGTGCGGGCGGTGATGACGGATAACGGGCCCGCCTACCGCTCGCACGCCTGGAGCAGCATCACGGTCCGGACCGAGAACGGCTCACGCAACCGACGGCCAGCGCTTCTGACCTGCGCGCGCTCCTCATTCGCTTCATCGAGCGCGCCGAGCGCGTCGCGACCGAGGCGACGCCGGGCTCTTGGGACGAATACGAGGCTCGGAAGTACCTCCTAGAGCTCCGCGCGAATCGCCAGAACCAACCGTTCATACTCTTCCCCGGGCAGATGGCGTGTTTCCGCGTCCGGGTTGATGGGTTTGCTGGGCGCCGGGTCGCCGTAGTACCTCGGCACGAGATGGCAATGCAGATGGGGGATGGCATTCCCCAAGATCTCGAAGTTCATCTTGTCCGGCTTGAAGACTCGCTCCAGCGCTTGAGCGCTCCGCACCACCTCTTCGAAGAAGCGGGCGCGCTCATCGCGTGTCAACTCGTAAGGCTCGCGGACATGCCGTTTGCAAATGAGCACGGCATAGCCGCTGACGTACTGGTTGCGACTGAGCCGAAGGCGGCCCAACTCCAGATCCGCAACGGTATGCCCATAGGCATCAGACAACACATCGGTGGCGACCGCCCGGCACAGCGGACAACCCTCGCCGCGAACCAGCGCGTCCCAGCGCTCGCGCGGCATCCAAATCTCAGGCGAATCTGGCATCGGAGCCTCTCTGCCCCGTATGGCGCTTTACCCAAACCGCTGTATGCGGACGCCGTCGTGCTTCGACGCGAGGGGACAGGCTAGCGTCGGCGCAGAGCCGCGGCAGCAGCAACCGGTCCGGCTAAGCGACAGACGCCCTGCGGAAGCCGCTCTTTTGGCCCACTTCATTGTAGCCCCGGTTTGCAGAATTCTCGGCGGGAATCGGCACTGACGGCGGCGGGAATTGCCGCCAGACTATTGGAGACCTGACGCCATGGATTCCTGCACCCGCCATCGCCACAAAGCCCGAAGCTCCCAAAGCATCGGAGTCGGCCGCCATCGTGCGGCAGGAGCTTCGGCGGCGCTGGCGCGCCGTGGCGCTCACGGTGGGGCTCATGCTGGGCGGCGCCGCCGTCAGCATTGTTCCGGCCGTGCTTGTCGCTGCCCTGATCGATCACGCCCTGCCCGGCGGTGACCTCGGATTGGCGGCGGTCCTCGCCGGCGGGATGGCCGGAGCGGCACTGGCGCAGCTCATCCTCGGGTCCAGCGAGAGCTACATGCGGGGGGCAATCGGTGAGCGTGTGTCGAGGCGCCTCCGCCGTCAGGCCTTCGACTGCATCGCGGCTGCCGAACTGGCCGAGCTTGAGCAGGTTCCGTCCGAGCAGCTCGTATTTCGATTAACGAGATCCTGCGGGCGGATCGGTGAGTGGTACGTATCCGTATCGCTGCTGCCCGCGATCTCTCAGGCCCTGGTCATGGTCGCCGCGCTGACGGCCATGCTGGTGCTGGCCTGGCCGCTCGGAGTCCTGGCCTTCGTTGCCATCCCGGCGGTGACGCTTGGCGTTGCCCGCCTCGGGCCCCTCTCCACACGCCTTGACCGACGGTTCGGGCGTCATCTGGAACGCGGGCAGATATTCCTTCAGGAGGTGCTCGCGGGCATGCGGGTCGTCCGCGTGTTCGACGCCGCGGAACGGGAGCGTCAACGATGGCTTCGATGGCTCGACGAGCATTGGCGCGAGAAGGCCAAGGACATCGTCCTGCACGACCTGGTGATCGCCCACAGCGGCGCGGCGGCCCAGGCGCTGGTGACGGCGGCGGCATTTGGGGTTGGCGCCGTCCTCATCGCGGGTGGCCACTTGTCGCTCGGCGGGCTGATCGCGGCGGTGGCGCTGGTGCCTCGGGCCTATGTATCCCTGCAGCGCCTGCTGACGCTCCAGGGGAACCGGGCGCGGATCGAGGCCGAATACGAGCGCATGGACGATGTGTTTGGTCTGGCACCCGAGCGGACTGGAGGCAGGACGCCGCGCCTCCCGGCGGTCGATTCAGGTTCTCGCGTTGAGTTTCGCAAGGCCACCTTCCGCTATGCGCGGGAAGACGCGGGCGTCTTCGGTGTCTCGTTTTCGGTCCACCCGGGCGAATTCCTTGGCATCGTGGGAGAAACCGGCAGCGGCAAGTCGACGCTGCTGGACCTGCTGGTTGGCCTCTATGCGCCGCATGCGGGATCGGTGCATGTCGACGGCATCGACGCGCTCGAGATCGATCTCTCGTGGCTGCGCCGGCAGGTCGGCTTCGTGCCCCAGGAGCCCAAGCTGTGGGACGCGACCATCGCCGACAACATCCGCTACCCGACGGGCACGGCCGGTGACGCGGAGTTGCGACAGGCGCTGCGGGACGCCCAGCTCGACGACTTCCTGGCCAGACTGCCGCAAGGGCTCGAGACCATTGTTGGCGAGCTCGGCCAGAGTATTTCCGCCGGCGAGCGACAGCGGATCGCCATCGCCCGCGCGCTGCTGCGAGATCCGCGCCTGCTCATTCTGGACGAAGCCACGGCCTCCCTGGACGTGGTCACCGAGCGCGACCTGCGGCGCGCGCTTGCCGCGTCGCGCCAAGGTCGAACGTTGATTGTGGTCACCCACCGGATCGAAACGGTGATGGGCGCGGACCGGATTGTCGTGATGGATCGAGGCCAGGTGCTTGAGCAGGGGGCGCCGGCCGAGCTTCTCGGAGCCGGCGGGCGGTTCGCCGCGTTTGCGTCGGGCCCAGACCAATGACGCGGCGGCGGATCGAGCGGGTTAGGTCGGACCGGGCGCAAGCCTCACCGCCGACGCGAAATCACCCGACGGACCATTGCACGGCTCGATCTGGTTCGTGAGTGGGCCTGCTGAACCGGAAGCGGGATTCGCGGGGACTAACTGGTCAGGCAGTTGGGATAGTCGCCCCTGGGCGGGATGGTGCTGGCCGGGTAGGGCGGGCCCGGAGTGAGCCGCTCGAAGAAGCCCGCGTCCGCCGCGGTCACGTTGCACCAATAGAAGCCCAGCGCCTGGAAGGTCGCGATATCGGGCACGTGCCGCCACTGCCCCAGGGCTGCGTCGTAGGCGAAGATGCGGTCGTCGCCGCCATCGAAGCGACGCACCAGCAGGTTGGGCTCGGGGAACTGGTCGTCGAGCGGAATGGCCCCGATCACGCCCACGGGGACGGTGTACTGCGTGTTCACGACCGCCCAGGGGATCTGGTAGACGAACGGGCTGCCGGGCGGCACCCAGCGCCGCACGATGCGGCCGTCGGATGCGCGCCGGACGACGAGGTAGGTCTGGCCCAGGGTCGCGTCGCGAATGACCCCGCCCATGACGACGGTCATCCCGTCGGCGGAGATCAAGCCGATCGCCAGCTCGAACGAGGCGTCCGGCACGTCATGGCGCTGGATCAGAAGCCGATTCCCCGGCAGTTCGACGGCGGTGGCTGCTGGGGTTCCGCCGATGATGCCTTGCGGGGCGGCTGGGGCCGGCGGGGCCGGAGGTCGTGAGGGCGCGGGTGGACCTGACGGTCCGCGAGCCGGCGGCGGCGGCGGCGGCGGCGGCGGCGGTGGGGGTGAGGGCTGTGCCACCACCGGGTTGGCCGAGACTGCATTGGCGATCTTGCCGGAGCCGAAGTTATCGCGGTAGAAGGCCGTGGCGCGCAGGTACTGGCCCAGGTCGTCGGCCACGGGCGTGTAGGTGGCCGAAGCCCCGCCCCCGATCACTGTCCACAAGCTTTGATCCGGCGAGCGCTGCCAGGTCCATGTCAGGCCGGTGATGCCGCCGTCGGGATCGATCAGGCGCGCGGTCAGCTGCGTCCCGACCCGCGGTTGCGAAGATGACAGGGACGCCGTGCCGTCGTCGTCCGCGTCCGTGACGGAGATCGTCACCGGCAGGCTCGCGTCGACTGCCGCATCCGGTGTGCCGTCCGACTGCTTGCCGTCGCTAACCGTCACCGTGACCGCGTACGTGGCCTGGGCCTCGAAGTCCAACGGGGTTTTGGTGCGCAATTGGGCCGAGGCGCCCACGATCGCGAACGCCGCGGCATCGGCCCCGCTCAACGTGTAGGTCAGCAGGTCATCGTCGTCATCCTCCGCCACCACCGGCGGCCCAATGTCCACCCCGGCCGGCGTGTGTTCCGCCGCGCTCCGCCGTCCCGTCTCCGTGACTGGGAACGCGGGCGCTTCATTCACGTTGTCCACGGTGATCGTCACCGAAATCGCGGCGCTGGCGCCGGACGGATCCTGGGCCGCGACCGTTACCCCGTAGCTGGCCTGGCGCTCGTGGTCCAGCGTGGCCTTGGTCCGCAGCTGGCCGCTGGCCGTGTCGAAGTCGAAGACCGCGGCGTCGGCGCCGCTCAACGTGTAGGTCAGCGGATCGTCGTCCGGGTCGTCCGCCGCCACCGGCGCTCCGATGTCCATGCTGGCTGGCGTGTTCTCCGCCACGCCGCGCTGCCCCGTCTCGCTGGCGGGAAACTGGGGGGCTCTGTTGTTCACGGGTGCGGCCTGCACCGGGGCCGACGAGACGGCGCGCGCGCGCTTGCCCGCCCCGTGGCCGTCCGTGTAGACAGCCGTGGCGCGCAGGAAGTGGTTCAGATCGTCCACCACCGGGATATAGGTCGCTGACGTTGCCCCGCCGATCAACGTCCAGGCGCTCCGGTTGGACGAACGCTCCCAGGTCCACCTCAGGCCGGAGACGCCGCCGTCGGGGTCGCTCAGGCTCGCCGTCAGCGCCGTATCCCTCTGCGGCTGCGCCGACAGGCTCACGGTCCCCGCTTCTCCCACGTTCGTCACCGTGATCGTCACCGGCAGGCTGGCGTCGACCGCGGTGTCCGGCGTGCCGTCCGCCCGCTTGCCGTCATGGACCGTCACCGTGACCGCGTACGTGGCCTTGCTCTCAAAGTTCAGGGGGGCTTGGGTGCGCACCTGGCCCGAGGAACCCGCAATCGCAAACACGCCGGCGTCGCGGCCGCTCAACGCGTACGTCAACGCGTCCTGGTCATCATCCGCCGCCGCGACCGGCGCTCCGATGTCTCTGCCCGCTGGCGTGTTCTCGGCGACGCTGCGCCGTCCGGTTTCGCTGCTCAGGAACGCCGGTGCCTCGTTCACGTCGGTCACCGTGATCGTGACGGCGATCGTGTCGTCGATGGCCGTGTCCGGCCGGCCATCGGATCCCTTGCCGTCGTGAACCGTGACCGTCCCGGCGTAGGTTGACTCGGTCTCGAAGTCGAGGGGCGCCTTGGTGCGCAGCTGGCCGCTCGACGCAACAACCTCGAATGCTGCGGCAGCGGCTCCGCTGAGCGCGTACGTCAAGGAATCGTTGTCGTCGTCCGTGGCCGCTACCGGGGCCCCGATATTGACGCGCGTCCCTGTGTTCTCGGCCACGCTGCGCGCGCCGGTCTCCGTGGACGGAAACTCTCGGCGCACGGTTCACTGGGCGGCGCTGCCTGCACCGGGTTCGCCGAGACGCCCTCGGCGGTCTTGCCCGGGCCGTGTCCATCGCTGTACGAGGCCGTGGCCCGCAGGTAGTGGTGAAGGTCGGCCGTGATCGGGGTGTAGGCGGCTGCGGTAGCCCCGCTGATGGTGGTCCAAGTGCTTTGGTCGAGTGAGCGCTCCCAGACCCAGGTCAGGCCAGAGATGCTGTTGTCGGCGTCGGTCAGCGAGGCGGTGAGCTGCGAATCGACCTGGGGCCGGAGCGCGGACAGGCTGACCGTACCGGGTGCCGAGTTGTGCCCGTAGATGGTGAGACTCCACGACGTGAGCGTCCCGGTGCTACCGCCGGATACGCGGTCGGTGATGCGCAGCGTCCATGTGCCGGCAGGCTTCTCACCCAGGTGTCGGGCCGAGCCGAAGCGAAAGCTCTCCCGCAGGCCGTAGCGCCGCTTGGGGTTCGGCAGGGGAACGGCCAACACGGAGACCGCGCCTGACGGGGATACCAGCTCCACGCGCAGATCCCGGAAGGAGCGAGCGTCAAATTCCGTATTGATTTCGACGAACTCGATGAACTCCATGTCGGACTCCATCGTGATGCTGCTCGTAACCGTCGTGGCGGTGTCGGGGATATTGAGTGCGGATCCGGTGGAATCCGCGGTTTCCTCAACCATCGTCGGAACGTTGGTCCAGCTGCCGGCCAGATCCAATGCGGCCTTGGCATCCACCACGCCGAAGCCGTACTCGTGGTTGAAGTTGTAGTGCTCCGTGGAGGAGCCGTACTTGATGCCGCCGGTTTCCCAGCCTGAATCGCTCGCGTCGTTCTTGCGCGCGGACGCAGCCAGGATCAGCTTCACGTCCCGCCAGGTGAGATTCGTGTTGGCGCTTCGCATCAGCGCGGCCACACCCGAGACCATGGGCGCGGCGGCGGACGTGCCGCCGAAGCTCCCGGTGTAGCGATCGTTGTTGGTGACGGTGGCAATGCCCGCCCCACCGCTCGAGGGCGCGCAAATCCAAAGGTTTGCGCCCTGCTCGGAGTAGATCGACCGCCAGCCTCGGTCGTTCACGGCGCAGACCGCGGTCACGCCGTAATAGTTGGCGAACCCGTCGAAGTTGGAGTTGTCGCCTCTGAGCGCGCCGTTGCCGCCGGTGAAGACGTAGAAAACGCCCTTGCCGCCGAGTCCGGTGCTCGTCCCCGAATCGATGCCCGTTTCCCAAATCGACGGAGCGGCGCTCAATCCGGGTCCATCGCGTGGACCCCAACTGTTGTTGTTGACGGCCGTGGTGGCCATGTGGCGGGTCGCAGCGTCATAGCTGTTGGCGTCAGAACTCGATCGCAGGAAGTTGTAGCCGTAGATCGTGGCGCGGGGGGCCACCCCACGCATGCCCACGCTGTTGTCACGCGCCGCGATGATTCCCGCCACTCGCGTGCCATGGGAGTAGAGCGGATTGAGGAGTTCGGTTCCGCTTCGGTAGTCATGGTTTCGACTCGTGTCGACGTTGTCGCGCAAGTCTTCGTGCTCGTAGTCAAGGCCGTTGTCGACAACAGCCACGCTGACGCCGGCCCCCAGGTTGGTGGCCCAGGCGTCCTCGACGTCGATGTCCTCGCCCGACGTGCCGCCGCGCTGGCCCGTGTTGTTCAGATGCCACTGGCAGCCATACAAGGGGTCGCTGTAAGTGGTGGTGATTCCCTCACAGCTGCTGACGAAACTCGGATATCCCGATTCCGTAAGCGCGATTAGCGTGTAGGACCCAGTGTCGGCGCCGCCGGAACGGGCCATTTTGATGTAGTAGGTTCCCGCATCGAGCTTGTCGCGGACGGCGTAGACCCAGGCGTCGTTCGTCCCGCCCGCAACCTCATAATGCGTCGCTTGGACCGCGTTGCTGCTGTCGTCCAACAACGTCCCGTCGAGTTGCACCGTCGCGCTGACGGCGTGGACGTACACATAGGTCTCTTCGGAAAGGTCAAGGCGAAAATAGTCCACGTCGGTCGAGGGGTCGATCCGTCCCGCGCGATAGTCGCCGTAGCTCAGGACTTGTGCGTCGGCAGTGGTGCTGCCCGGCTCCTCGAACGTGTCGACATATAGCGAATAAACTCCGTCATCATCTGAGTAGACACTCTTGACCTTAATAAAATACGTGCCCGCTGCGAGTTTCTCCCGTAGCAGGAATGCATCGTAGTCGGGCAGCATAAATCCATCGTCATTCGATAAAAGCCTCGTTCCACTGTTATTCAGAAGCTCACCGTACGAATCGTTGATGTCACCCGTCATATATATGATGACTCCGGTCTCTTCCGATAACTCAAGTTTGAAGTAATCCTCGTCGCCGTAGGGATCGATGATCCCGTTCTCAAAGCCACCCACTTCGATCGGTCGCGCGTCGCTTAGGCCTGTCGAGTCTTGAATGCCTCTGGTCCGCAGCACGTAGGCGCCGGTTGCTTGATTGAAACTGGTGACTTTTATGTAGTACGTCCCAGCTTCGAGTGTTGCCCAAATGAGGAGATTCGTTGGACCGTGCGAGGCGCCGCCATCGTCGTTCTCCTCGATGATGTTGCCATTGTTGTCTTGGAGCTCACCCACTGTGTCCAAAGCTCCCAAGGTGAAGATGAGGATGCCTGTTTCCTCGGTCACCTCCAGCTCGAAGAAGTCCACGTCGGTCCCGGGATCGATGGCGCCGCCCACGCGCGACTGCAGCGCCACCTCGGTTGCGTCCGCCCGCGTGTCGCCGTGCTCGGCGGGTGTGCCGGTGGCGGTGGCGGACCACACGCCGGGGCTGGCCGACACGGCGCGCACCTGCACGTCATAGCCCGTGCCGTTAGTCAGGCCGCCCAGGACGACGCGTACTGCGCCGGATGTCGCGGCCTCAATCACGGACCACTTGTCGTCAGCCTTGTCTGTCGCCGCGGTCTCGATATAGCGCAGGTCGTAAGCGGTGATGTCGTCATCGTCGATATTGGTGGGCGCGCTCCAAGACAGGGTCAGGGATGTATCGCCGACGGTGACCGAGGTGATGGACGGCGCCTCGATCAGCGGCTTTTCGCTCTCCGTGGCCGACCAGTCGCCGTCGCCGTCGGTGTTGACCGCGCGCACCTGCACGTCGACCTCGACGTCGGCGGTGAGCCCGGTGACGGTGTGCGTCAGGTCGCCTGAGGTCCAGGAGTCATCGACCACGTCCCATTTGTCGTCGGCCTTGTCGGTGGCGTCGGTTTCGATGGTGCGCACGTCGTAGGCCGTGATCGCGGAGTTGCCGGTGTCCGTGGGCGCGGTCCACACGACGGTGAGGGAGCCGCCGGCCGGCGTAATCGTCGTAATGGCTGGAGCGTGGGGCACGCTGTGACCGGCGCGGGCGCCGCCAAATGCCAGGAGGAGGCCGAGGAGCACGGCGAGCACCGCCGCTGGCAATCGATGTGCCGCGGCTTTAACGCTGATGACGCTGCGAGCTGCCCCACGCCCGCGCTGAGAGCCGGGGATCACTGGCGACTTTGCCGGGCGGCGCAATGCGCGAGCGGCCGAGCGGCAGACAACCTACAAATGCGGCGGCGCCTTCACTTTGTCTCGACTTCCCGCCACCAGTTGGGATTGGCCAGCACCACGCTGTCCTGCACTGCCAGCGCGTTCGCCAGATTCAGTGACGGGAAACCGGGCTCCGTCGCAATCCGGAAGCCGTTGGGCAGGGTCCCCAGGGCCGTTCGTCGGTCCGCGGCGATGTTGTTTCGATCGAAGAAGCTCGTGACCTCGGTCTGACCCCATGCGGGAGTTAGGACCAACAAGACGCCGCCGGGAAGCGCCATAAGTTCACCGCCCGATTCGGATCGAAACACCGGGCCGGCGTCCGCGCCGTGCCTGGCTTGTCGGCGAACGATGCTGTCGTCGCCCACGCTCGCAATCACTACGTCACCCGGACGGCTATCCGCCGCCTGCTGTAGAACCAGGTCGTTCTGCAGGACCACCCGCCGCGTCGCTCGCCCGTCCCTCCACGTATAAACCGTTCCCTGCCCGGTGTCCTCCGATTCGGAATCCTTCGTTGCCACCGTGGGTTCGACGATCGCGGCCTCGGACTTTGCCACTGACCGCCGGTTGGGAATCTCAATCGGCGGCTCCGTGGGCGCCGGCGTGGGCTTGGCCGTGGGCGCCGGTGTGAGCTCGGTCGCGGGCTCGGGCGAGGGCTCGGCGATGGACGCCGGCGAGGATTCGACCGCAGGCGCCGATGCAGCACCCGCGATCTTGGCGAGCGATCCGGGCGTCGGCGAGTCTTCGACCGTGAGATCGGAAGTCACGGTCGCTCTGGCGGCGAGCACTCCCGCCGTAGCCGCGCCCAAAAGCACGATGACCGCGACGGCTATTGCGGGAATGCCAAGTCTCTTGAGCGTCATGTCAACCCGTTCTTCCTGGTTGACGGTTTAGCGCTTCCCCTGCTCCCGATAGTACTCGGAGTTGTGGCTTCGCACCGTTCGCGCGCGTGCCGTCGGAGCTTCGTGTCAACGGCTCTCAGGCGCCTCGGCTCCGGTTGTCGGCTTGCTGGCAACGAGGAGAAACGAGCCCGGAAGTCGGCGAACTCGGTCCAAATCGTCGCCGAAACGCCATGAAGCCGTGCTCGGGAACTCGGCCAAGCGTTCGATGCGGAGACCGGCCTGCGCCAGGCTTGTGACGATGTCGCCCAGGGTCCAGGTGAACTCCCATGTCGTTTCAGGGGCGCTCTCGCCGCCGGCGAAGTGCAGCCATCCCGTGGACGCCTCGGGCCGCCGGTCGAAATAGTCCTCGGTGAGCGCGATCAAGCCCTCACGCACCTCGACGCAGACAATAACCGGGTGCTCCTCCCGGCAGATGAACCGTCCGCCGGGCTTGAGCAGCCGGTGAACCGACGACGCCCAGCGTTCGAGGTTCGGAATCCAGACCAGCGCGCCGCCGCCGGTGTAGACGATGTCGAATGACTCGGGGCGCAGCGGCGCCTTGGAGAGCGCATCGACGTCAGAGACGACGTAATTGGCGGAGATGCCGGCCGCCGTCGCCTTGGCGGACGCCAAGGCGATCTGCTTGGGGCTGATATCAACGCCTGTCACCTCGGCCCCGGCGTTCGCCCACGACAGCGCTTCCGCACCACTCCCGCATTGCAGATGGCAAAGACGCAGCCCTCGAACGTCGCCGGCGGCGTCGCGATCGCGCTCGTCGAGCACTGATCCGCCCTGGGCGAAGAAGTTGGCCGGCGGCCAGATCTTCTGTCGCTTTTCCGCAATCGCGTCCCAGGCGACGCGATTGGCGGCGGCGTAGGAGTCGATGGGATCGACGGATTGGTTGGACCCGTCGGACACGGTGCTCACAAGCGATGCACCCGGCAGCCGGTCAGACCGGCAGGTCGCCCCGAATGGTGGTGCGGTGCATGTGGCGCGTGTACTGCGGGTCGAACGGCGTGGCGAGGTGCAGCGTGCAGCGGTTGTCCCAGAAGACGATGTCGTGGAGCCGCCAAATGTGACGGTAGACGAACGCCGGCTGCGTCGCGTGGTCGTTGAGCTCTTGCAGCAGCGCCTGGCCTTCCGCGTCGTCCATGCCCTCGATCCCGGCAACGAGCGACGGGCTCACGTACAGCGCCTTGCGACCGGTTTCCGGATGCGTGCGCACCAGTGGGTGAACGGCCGTAGGTACCTTGGCCGCCTGCTCGGCTGTCAGGGTGGGCCGCTCCATCGCGGACTCCACAAATCTGCGCTTGATGAAGTCGGCGTACGAGTGCCGGACGCGGAGCCCGCTGACGCGCCGCTTCATTTCGGGCGACAGCGCGTCGTAGGCCGAATAGAGATTGCTGTACAGCGTGTCGCCGCCCGTCGGTGGGATCTCCAGCGCATAGAGCAACGAGCCCAGGGAGGGGATCTGCATGTAGGACAGGTCGCTGTGCCACTCGCGGCCCGCGTCTTGCAGCCCGACGGGTCTTCCGTTGACGTGCTTGTTGGAAAGCACCAGAACTTCGGGCTGCTCCGGCAGCAGGAACTGGTTCAACACGTGCAACTCGAGTTTGCCGAAGCGAGCGCTGAACGCCGCGTGGTCCGCCGGTGAGATCTGCTGGTCGCGAATCACGACGACGTTGTTGTCGAGCAGAGCCTTGTGGATGATCTCGAACTGCTCGTCGTCGTCCGGGCGCGAGAGATCGGCCCCGATGACCTCGGCGCCAAGGGCGGACGAAACCGGCCTGACCTCTATCGCCATGGAGCCGTGCTCGATTTCTGGGGCGCCCGCATGCCGTGCGGGACTTGGGCCGACAATCCTAGCAACGCCTCGCCGTAACCGGCGGCTATGCCGATGGCACCGTCAGCGGGGCCAGCACTTCATCGGTGATGAAGCGGCCCAAGCCAAAGATCTTGCGGTCGGCGTACCAGAGGATGCGCTCGCCCCGGTGCTCGGTGACGCTGGCATACATCGAGAGCCACTTCATAAAGAACGGAAAGACCCCAATGTTCTGCGTGTCGAACAGCAGCTGCGGCTGGCTGAACCAGATCGGCTGATGGGCGTCGGGCCGGAATTCGCCCACCGCGATGAACTGCGGACGCCGGGCGTGGAAGTCGCGCGGCCCGCGGCCGCCGTATCCATGACCGTCGTGGTTCTGGAGCATGAGCAGGAACCGGCCATCGTCCAACGCGAAGATGGGGCACGGCGAGACGGGGTTCAGCATGGGCGCGCCATCGTCGCGGTTCAGCAGCGGTTCCGTCGGGCGCCAGCTGCGTCCGTCGTCGGTGGAGACCGTGTACCAAATCTGACCCGTCGCCGTGCGCGCCACGGTGAACAGGCGGCCGTCCGGCAGCAGCACTGCGCTGGGCTCCTCGCAATAGGAGTAGTTGCGCGAAGCCTCCGGTTCATAGGGCACGGGCACGCGAATGGCCGTGTCGTCATCCTGCAACCAGGTGATCTGAACGTCGCGCGGGTGCGGTGACTCGTCGATGTTTTCGAATCGCATGAACTCGGCCTGGCTGTCGCGGCGGGACATGGTGAAGTCGTCCTCGCGGCGCGCCGATTTGACGTACGAATTGGTCCAGCGAGTGAAGCCGATGATGGGGCGGTCCAGCGCGTCCCGGATGGGTTTCTGCCAGACCACGCAGTTGGCGCCGATGGAGCGATCCGGGTGGTCGTTCGCGCTTGAGCGATAGGGAATCACGACCTCGCCGTCGATCCAGGTTCGGCCGTCGTCGTCCGAATACTTGCAGCGCAGAAAGCTCGTCTGATAGCTGTCGCCGATGGCGCGACCGTGGTTGTAGAAGCAGTAGATGCGCCCAAGGCGGCTGATGACGGGAAACCCGAACGCGCTCACCTGGCCCGGCTTGGCCCCAGGTCCGTCGATGATGCCCACCGGCGACCACGTGCGACCGCCGTCGGCGCTGCGCGCGTAGGCCACGCGGTAGTCCGCGCCGTGCGGCTGGCTGGCCAGGGCGAAGATCGCCAGCAAGTCGCCGCCGGGCGTCACCTCCACCAGGACGTGGTCCACCGCCTCGATATAGAACGACGGCTCCTTCGGCAGGTACAGCACCAGATCCGGTTTCGTGCGCTGCCAGTCCTCGCTGAAGCACTCGTGGTCGCCTGGAATCGCCATCGTCATCGCTCCACCTATGCAGGCTTGTCGCTGTGGCAGTGTCCCCAGCCTAGCGGCATCCGGTGGCAACCGCCTTTGACGGTTGTGGGAGTGCCCGGCGTGGCTAGCTGCGGGACGGCTCGCCCATTTCCTGGCGCGCCTGGCGCACCAGCCCTGGCAGGTGGTCGTCGTTGGCGAGCCGCTGCTCCAAATGCCGCATGCGGCGCGGTCCGGCCGTCCGGATCATCACGTCGCCGTAGGCCCGCTCGGCCCAGAACCTCGCGCCAGACGCGATGTCCTTTCGCAACTCGTCCACGTCGTCGTCGTGGAAGCGCTGGGACATGTTGATAGTGAACATCCGCCGGCGCGTCCCGCCCCCAAATGACGCGTGCTTCAGGTCGTGATTGAACAGCACCATGTCGCCCGGCTGTGATTCCAGGGCCACGTCGGGCACGTCGCGGCTCGCAATGCCGATTTGGTCCTCAACCGACGATTGACTGCTCGCCATAATCTGCTGGAGCGACTCGGCGTAGCCGTCACCGCGTAGATGGCTGCCCGGAATCACGCGCAGGCACCCGGAATCTCGCGTGACCGGGTCCAGGTAGAAAGCGATCTTGAGGGAGCGGTATTTCGTGCGGGCGAACCCATCGGAGTGCCAGTCGGTATCGCCCACGTAGAAATTGCCGTCGCTCCCGTTGTAGTTGTAGTCGTCGCCCAGCAGCGCGCTGGCGACGCCGTCGACACGCGGGTCGTCCAGCAGCGTGCTCAGATACTCGCTCTGGTCGATGAACGGGACCAGCGCCGAGCGGCGCTCATGATCGTGCGATTGCCGGTTGTGCCCGCCGCCGTGGCCCGCCCAAACGCGCTCGAACTCCTCGGTGATCATCTCGGCTTCAGCGGCGAAGACCCCTGGAAACGTCAGGTAGCCGAAGGTCTCGAAGAACGCCATTTGCTGATCGGAGAGCGTCATGGGGCTGGCCTCTCGAGCACACGACCGCGCGGCCTCAAGTCTAACGGCAAACCGGCCAGGTGGACCGCGGAATCACGCTCCCGTCATCTCGTCACGCGTTCGACGCGCCTGCTTCAAGACCGCCTTCACGAACGACTCTTTCCCCGCCGTGTACTCGCCCCGCCGGTTGGGAAATCGCCGTGCCAGGTCGAGTTTCAGCCGCTGGTACTCCGCCGCGACATCCGGATGCCTGCGGACGTAGTCGCGGAACAGGAGCATTGCCTCCCAATCGGGGTTCGTCACCTCCAGCATGTGCAGCTGGTGCGTGCGGCAGCCCTGCGCATTGAGCCGGCGAAAGAGGTGCCGGCGCGGCATGCCACGCTCACCGCGAAACTCCCATCCAATTTCAGCCAACGGCGCGAATGTGACTCTGGCCTCATCCCAATCGCGCACGCCCACCAGCATATCCACGGTTGGTTTCCCGGCCATGCCCGGAATGGACGTGCTGCCGGCGTGCTCGATGTGCAGGATGTGCGGGCCGATGCACGCGGCGATCTCTGCGCGTTCGCGCTCGTACATGGCCGGCCACTGCGGATCGTAGGGAACGACGACGAGGCGGGTCTCGGCAACCACCCGAACGATTGGGCGCGCCGGCTCAGCCATCCGTTCGCGGCACTCGCCGCAGCAGGTTCTGCTCAGCCGGTGAAAGCGTCCTATAGAACGACTCCAGCAGCATCGGCGTTTCCTCGTTGGCCTCCAGCCGCATCTCGCTATCCAGGTGGTACCAGTCGCGGTTGTAGACGATCACGGCGAAGGGACGCGGCGCGTCCGTGTGATTCGCCGTGCCGCGGTGCAGCGTGCGGGCGTCGCTGATGAGCACGTCGCCCGCGCGGAGCAGCAACGGCGCGAGCTTGATTTCGCCCGCCGCAACTTGTGCCTGCGCCTCGTCCCTCGTGAGGTGCTGCGTCCGTTCGGACGTGCTGTAGGGCCCGTTCTCCAGGGTCATATCCACGCTCGTGAACCGCACCGAGAGCGTCGGCGGCGGATATCGCAGGTCCGGCTGCTCAGGGAACAGGGGCCGGATGTCCGCGTGGACCTGCTGGTCCTCCGATCCCGCCACCGGCGTGTCGGTGCCGTAGTAGCCGATGAACATGGTCTCGCCCAGGATGCGCCCCACGATCTCGTTGACGGTGTCGTCGTTGAAGACCGCGGACTGGTAGAACGGTGGCGCGAAGGGCAGGCCGATCGCCCAGCGGTTTGCCCGGCGATTGCCCTCGGGGATGCGGGCCGCGACCTTCGCCAGCAGCGGTAGGAACCCCTCATGGAAGGCGTCGATCGCCGGCCTGGGAAAGTGCCTGGGCAAAACGCAGTGGCCAATGTCCAGGATGTCGGCGACGCATTGCTCGATGTCGATGCCCACGAGTCCCCCTCACGCCCGGCGGCGCGCCCGGAACGGCCCCTGAAACCGTAGCGTATGGCCTGCGGCGGCCCGGCCAACTTGCGCCGCATGGCGATTGTGCGGCCGACGCGGCAAAATGGACGGCGAGTCGACGGTTGGATGTGGGGCAAACGGCAATGTGGCGAGCAATCGTGATTGCGTTGGTCGTGGCGTTCGCGGCAGTTGCGGTCGCCGCGTGCGGAGAGCCGGAACCGGTGGGCCCGCCGACGTTCGCGGCCGAGCCGGAGATGACGGTTCAGGAGCTTCGACCCTACAGCGTCGTCTTCACCACGAGCCTCGGGCGCATGACCTTCAACCTCGTGCCGCAGGAGGCGCCGCGGGCGGTAAACAGCTTCCTGTTTCTGGCCCAGGAAGGCTACTACGACGGCATAGCCGTGCATCGCGTGGTGCCGGGCGTCCTCATTGAAACCGGCGACCCCACGGGCACTGGTACCGGCAACCCGGGATACACCTTCGAGATCGAGGCGCCGCAGCAGCCGTACAAGCGCGGCGATCTGGTCATGGCGAACTCAGGCGCGCCGAACTCGAATGGGTCGCGGTTCTTCATCCTGCTCAGCGACGTCACGGACGCCGAGTTGCCGCCGAACTACACCATTTTCGGACGCGTCAAGGAGAACCACGCGCCGTCGCTGACGACGCTGGAGAAGATTGGCAACGTCCCGCTGGGTCCGGGACTGGACGGTGAGACATCGGCGCCGGTGGAAGAGGTCACGATTCAGACCGCCAAGATCAACTTCGGGTGCCTTCCCAGCATGACCATCTACAGCGGCTGCTAGCACAACCGGACAGGGGCGGCTAGTCGGTCACCTGGGGCACGTCATTCCCGCGGAGCCTGTCCCCGCGCAAGCGGGGGGCGGGAATCCAGGCCTCGGGCGAATTCGTGCGGCGCAGAGTACGCCTCACGCCCAGGGCGGAACGGGAAACGCAACCTTCCTGGTGGCGAGAGCCAGAATCGAACTGGCGACACATGGATTTTCAGTCCACTGCTCTACCGACTGAGCTATCTCGCCGCTCGCACGGGTCTAAGGGGTAGTCGCGCGGGGCCCGTGGGCCGTCCTGCACTGTACTACGGACCCTTCGGTGAAAAACCGCGATGCAACGCATGCCGTTGCCGTCAGCCCGCATCTTGAAATCGCAGGAGCCCCTTGGCCCAGGCCGGTGACGGTCATCAAGGCCGTGGCCACTGTTCCATCGACATCTCCGCAGTATTCCCGAAGGAATCTGCGCGCGTGTTCATAGGTGGCGGCACCCGGCAGGGAAACCCAACCTCACGTCCGTGCGTCCCTTCCGGTGGCGGCACGATCCCAACTCGCCGCGGTGAGCGACCTATCGATTTGTATAGTCACGAGCCCTGCGAGAGGTGTCTTCATCGCAAAGGACGGCTAGTTTCGCCGATTCGGCGGTAGGCCTATCTCTCGCGGGCCTTGGTGGTCGTTGGCCTGGGCCCGCTGATCGTCGGAGCCGCGGTATTTGCCGCGGTCTTCTTCCACGATCGCACCGCACTCACGACGGCGCCGACACGCTGGCAACCGACGGCGGCTTCCCAGCCTAGACTGCCGGTGCCGGGACCGCACAGGGGGCTGATCCGGCGACTCGACCCGTTCAGCCTGCGGGCTACCGACTCACCGGAATTCCTCCGCCGCATTTCCTACGCCTGGCCGCTTCTGCTGGGCCTGGCACTGCCGCTGTTCCCGCGGTTGCGCCGCCTACCTCACGTGCTGCCAATCGCAGGTGCGGTCATGTTGGTCAGCGCCTTCGCGTATCTCACGGCTACCGCTGAAGAGGTCTGCGCCTTTGGATACTTCACGGCGGTTCCGGAAGACGGCTGCGCGAACCTCGGTCACGGGAGTCTGCTGCGGGACGACACCTATCTTCTTTGGACCGATCTCGTTCGCGCACGGAATTGATTATGGCTTTGACTACCAACTGGCGAGCCGGCTGGCGTTTGTCGCGGCGCTGCCATTCATCGCGGCTCGCGAAAGGCGAAACACCGGCACCCACCGCGCCGGATCACTGCCGAAGACAATTCGACATGCCGATGCGGTCTGGCGGGGCAGATGATTTCACCGCGCCAACAGGGCCGGCACCGCCCCGTCTACGCTCGCGAGGGTCAGGTCCACCCGTCCATCATTGACCGGGCGGTGGCTCGAAACGCTGCCCGCGTCACGTGGCCTGTCCGCACGTGCGCCACACCCTCGCCACCGATGTGGTGGTGGCGAGTGCACAAGCCCATTCAGACTATTGTGGTGACCGCAAGGGTGATGACGAGCAGTCCGACCGTGACGAGCGCACTTCGCCGGGCCGCGGGCCAGACGAAGCGGCGCCAGAAGCGCGGCTGGGGGCCGGCTAGTCCGCGCCACGTGGCCACAACGGCGAACACCCACAGGAACAGCATCGCGATCACATCGCCGACCACAAACAACCGCCGTGGATCACGCGTGAACAGGTCGCGGACCATCTCGCCGCCGCGAACGACTGCATGGGTACCCATGGCGAGACGACGCTCATGCGGCACGTCATTGACGATCACGGCGCCGTGCGGGCTTGCACCGCTGCCCGTCAGGCCGAGGTGCACGCGTGGAAATGGCTCGCTGAGGATGACAAGGTCATAGCGTTTCCCGCGGCTGTCGGGGATCGGCTCGAAGTTGATGACGTTGATCGCGGGGCCTGACCGGTCGCCGCGCACTTGAGCGTGGCTGGAAATCGCCGGTCCGCCCTCGTGGGGCATGAGGTGCGCGAGAATCACCGCGGTACCGCTCGCTCCGTCCCCGCCGTCGACGTAGCCCCACACGTCGATCCGGGTCAGCCCGTCGAGGTTTGTCTGAAACGGTTGCTCGAGACGGAAGATCGGACCGGCGTAGAAGAGTGGGCGCGTCCACCCGGCTTCCTCCCATCCGTATTCGGCGAGCAGCGCGGGAACGCCCACCCCCACGAGGGCCACCGTCACCCCCAGGGCCGCCCAACGTTCAACCCGGGCCCCACGACTGCTCCGATCGTCAGCGCTTACCGTGCGACCGGCCGCGAGCATCTCAACGAAGACCACCGCCAGGATGGCCGCGGCCATGAGCTCTGAGCCGTCTTCGATCAGCAGCTCCCAGCCGGCCGTCGTACCGTACAGATCGCTGAAGCCGTCACGGAGGGCTGCGCCTACGGCAAGCGCCAGCGCCAGCGCGGTGAGCAGCGCCAGGGTCGGACGGCGGCGCAGAGACGTATACAAGACCCATGCCGCCGCCGCTAGCAGCGGAGCGGTGAGTGCCGTGACCACGGCCGCCCAGCGGATGCCGACCGGCAGATCCGCGAGGTTCACCGACGCGAGCAGGGCGCTGAGCGCGTCCCACCCGCCGAGCGCGTCCTTGACATCGGCGAGCTCCTCGACGGCAACGAGCGCGGCGAATAGCGCCACACTGAGCCAGCCAAGTGGCCACAGCCATCGCGGCCCTCGCCTGGAAACGACCGGACGGAGCAGTTGCGCCGCCGCCAGCGCGGCGACTATCCCCCAAAGAATCCCCGAATAGAGATTCGCCGGCGATCCCTCGCGGTCGAGGTTCAAGTGTCCGAGCCAGGAACCATACCTAGGCCAGGCCCAGTCGATCAGGGGCGGGGCCAACGGCACGATGAGTGCGAGGTGCGCCGCCAAGAACCCCGCGAACAGCCGCGCCCGTGACTGCATCAACTGAGGCCCCACCGGTCTTCGGATTTGGGTTCCCGCCGGATATGGATTCGCCAAGCCTAGTCGAACAAATCGCCCGGACGCGTGAGCCGCACGCCCGACCAGCCCCGTTGCCCCTGGTCAGGGAGTCACCGCTGGATCACCGTCACTGACGCATGCCCCCAAGTCCCGCGGCCATGTGCGTTGTGCGCAGCTATCCGCCACTCATGGCGGTCCGTTGAGAGTCCGGCAAAAGACTTGCTGCGGTCCGTGGAAAATCGCAGTTCTGCCAGTAATCGTTGCGCGCGACCGCTGGTTCCCCACGCGCACCGGGAGGGATCGCCCTGGCAGTAGGCAGCTAGGTGTTCGCGAATATGTGTCGCCACCGTCCGCGGCCTTCGCTGTTGTGTGCGGCGACGCGGAATTCGTAGTTGCCGCCGGGAGCCCCATTGTAGGTGTCGGACGTGCCGGTCGTGCTGCCGCCGGCGGCCCAATAGTGGCCCACCTCGCGCCACTCGAACGAATAGTGTGTGATTGGCGCGCCGCCATCGTCGGACGGCGCATTCCACGACAGGGTGATTGTTGTCCCGGAGACGCTAGCGCTGAGATCGCGCGGCGCACTCGGATAGGTCACTGGCTCCGGCTCCGGCGGCGGCGGCGGCGGCGGAGCCTCCTGCGTGGTCGCCGTGCCACTCGGCGACCACTCGCTCATGCCACCCGCGTTCTGTGCCCGCACTTGCACTTCGTATTCCGTGTCGTCATCAAGCCCGCTGATCGTGGCGGACCGCCCCGTGCCGCTATGTGCCCGATCCTCCCAATCGGTCTCGCCGTCCTCGCGATACTGCAGGTCGTAGCCGGTGATGGCGGCGGGGCCGCCGGGCAGGCTCCAGTCGAGGCGGATGCTGCTGCTGGACGCGGCGCTGGTCGACGTGATCGATGGCGCCTCCGGACGGGTAGTGCCGCTGGATCCCCACCACTCGCTTGGGCCGCCGGCGTTTCGTGCGCGCACCTGCACCGCGTATTCCGTGTTTTCGTCGAGCCCGGTGATTGTGGCCGAGCGGGAGGTGCCCGTGTGGGTCCACGTGCTCAAGGTCGATGTACTACTCACGCGATACAGGATGTCGTAGCCGGTGATGGTCGCCGGGCCGCTGGGCAGCGACCAGTCGAAGCTGATCGAGCTGGCACTGGGCGACGAGACGGAAGTGATGGCCGGCGCATCGGGCACCGTCGTCCCGCTCGCCGACGGCGACCAGGGGCTTTCGCCGTAGCTATTTTGCGCGCGCACCTGCACTGCGTACTCCGTGTTTTCGTCGAGGCCGGTAATGGTGGTCGCGCGGGCGGTGCCCGAGTGCGACCACGATGACCAGGAGGCCGCGTCCGTCGCGCGATACTGCACGTCGAAGTCAGTGATGGCGGAGCCGGGGTTGGCTGGGGCCTGCCAGTTCACGACGAGGCTGGTGGTCGTGGCCGTCCCAATGGTGGGGACCGGCGGCGCCTCGGGCGCCTCGCTGACGTCGGTGACGGTGACCGTGAGGGCCCGACCGCCCGCGCCGCCGGTGGCGGTGACGGTCAGCTCATAGCTGTTGGAGTCGTCACTCGCCCCACCCTGCGGCGCCTCGAAGTCCGGGGCCGCCGTGAAGGAGAGATCGCCGCCGCTGGTGATCGCGAACAGCCCCGCGTCCGTCCCGCTCAGGGTGTATCCCGTGATGCTGTCAGCCGCGTCGGGATCGGTGGCGATCACGGTGCCCGCGGCCGTCGTGTTCTCCGCGACGCTGAAGATCGCATTGGACGTGAACACGGGCGCCTCGTTCGCGTCGGTGACGGTGACCGTGAGGTCCTGGGCGGTGGTGAGGGCCCGGGTGCCCGCGCCGCCGGTGGCGGTGACAGTCAGCGCATAGCTGTTGGAGTCGTCGCTCGCCCCACCCTGCGGAGCCTCGAAGTCCGGGGCCGCGCTAAAGGTGAGTGCGCCGCCGGCGGTGATCGCGAACAGGCCCGCGTCCGTGCCGCCGAGGGTGTACCCCGTGACGCTGTCGGCTGCGTCGGGGTCGGAGGCGATCACGGGGCCCACGGCCGTCGTGTTCTCCGGGAGGCTGAAGATCGGGTCGGACGTGATCGTGGGCGGCCGGTTGGCGGTCACGGTGATAGCCACCGTGTCGCGGTCGCTGCCGCCCCGGCCGTCCATGACGGTGACCTGGAAGGTCAGGTCGTCCGCGCTCGACGGGGTGGTGAACGTGGGGCTGGCCGCCGTGGTGCTGCTCAGCGTCACCGAGGCTCCGGCGGGTTGTTCCCAGTGGTAGCTCAGCGTGTCGCCGCTGTCGGGGTCGCTGCTGCCCAAGGCGTTCAGCGTCACCGTGGCGCCGGTGCCTACCGTCTGGTCGGAGCCCGCGTCGGCCGTGGGCGCTTGGTTCGCGGCGTCCACGGCCGTCTGGATGCCGTTGTAGGTCACGGTGACACCGTTGATTTCGACGCCGGAGCCGGGGAAGCCGGCGGCGGTGGCACGCACCGTGACCGGCCCATCGCCGCTGGGGGTCAGAGCAATGGCCGAGCCAACGCGGCTGCCGGCCGGCACCGTGACGGAGGTGTCGGACAGCGTGCCACCTTGGACGGAGAGCGTGACGCTCAGGTCGAAGGGCGCCGCCTGCGCGGCCGCCACCGTGACCTGGGCGGCCCCCGTCTGCTCCACCGCCGCCGTGAAGGTGAAGGCGCTGCCCGGATTATTGGCCAAGTACAAGCCTTCCAGGTCGGTGAGGCCGTCGAACACCTCATCCGGCAACGAAGTCAGGCCGTTGTTGTTCAACCGCAGCGTGGTGAGGTCGGTCAGCCCGTCGAACACGTCCGCCGGCAACGCGGCCAGCGCGTTGTTGCTCGACGACAGCGTGGTGAGGCTGGTGAGCCCGGCGAAGACATCCGCCGGCAGCGCCGTCAGTGCGTTGTGGTTCAGCCGCAGCACCTGCAGGCCGGAGAGACCGCGGAAGTCCCGGGCTTGCACCGCCGTGAGGCTCTCATTTGACAGATCCAGGGTGCCCGCCATGCCGCGCAGGTCGGCGTCCGTGACCGCGGCACAGGCGCTGATGCCGGTCAGCGCATCCAGAATCGCGGTGCGCACCTCGGCGCTGCGGTCGCACACGCCCTCGGTGATGGTCACCGTCGCCGATGACCTCTCCCCGAGCTGGTAGCTCGACCCCTGGGGCAGCGATATGGTCACCACCAGCGTTTCCTGGGCGCCGTCGTCGATGTCGCTGTCGTCGGTGATCACGACGGCGATGCTCCCCGTGGTGGCGCCGTCCGCAATGATGATCGAGCCGCTGGCGGTCCCGGTGTAGTCGTCGCTGTCCCCATTGGTGGTCGCCGGGTCAGCGTGGACGCCGATGGCGTAGTTGACGGTGAGCGGGGCCTGGGGCGCGGGGCTGGCGGTGACCGTGAGGGTGGCGGTGCCGCCTTCGGCCACCGCCACATCAGGTCCCAGGAACACCGTGGCGACCATGAGCGTCGTGGCCCTGCCCCAATTGCTCCAGCGGAACCACGTGCTGGGGCTGCCGTCGGCCGGCGCGCGGACGCCCAGGATGGCAAACCAGTACTGCGTATCGGCAGCCAGCCCGGTGACCGTGGTCACGTGCGACACCCCGGTCACTTGCCTCGTGGCGCCTTGCGACGGCGGCGGGTCGGAAACGGCCGGCTGAAACCGACCGTCGGTGCCGTCGGCTTTCACCGCGTAGAGCCAATGCGTGTCAGTGTTGTCCGCCGGCAGCCAGGTCACCGCGATGGAACTAGTCGTGGGCTGCGTCAGGGCGGTGATCTCCGGCGCTTCCCGGGTGGACTGCGCCTGCGCGACACCTTCCTGGGACTGCCCAGGCAAGAAATGCGGCTCGCCCAAGGCTCCCACCGCGGCCAGCACCAGGGCCACGGCGACCAATCGCGCGACTCGCTAGCGACGCCGCACGGCACCCATGTTCGGCCCCCTCGTCAGTGCGAAGACACCGATGTGATCACACTGACATCGAGATACCATCGCATCGACGAGCAGAGACAACCACGGGGCGAGCCGTCGAGTGCTGCGACCTGCGCCCACGAGTGGTTCAAGGTGCTGGATGGCAGGTGTTGGCCTTACCGCGGCGGCGGGTGAACGCACGCACCGCGTGCGGTCCTGGTTGGCGCGCCCGCAGCGACGGGCACGACTGCTCGCGCTGTTCTTGGTCGTGCACCTCGCGCTCACCGTGCCATTGGCCATCGTCGCGGTCAGCTCCGACTGGCCCGAGACTGACAGTTGGTTCCACCAGCTGAGCCTCGATCACGAGGGAACGGTGGTGGCGCTGTATTCGGGCATCCTCTGGGGGGCCGTCGCCGCACTGGCGGGGGCGCATCTGGGCTGCCCGGTTCCTTGTGCCGTCAGCGGTCCGCGATGGCTTTGGCGGCTGGGCTGGTTCAGCGTGGCGCTGATCGCCGCGCTAGTGGCCTTCGAAGAACTCGCCGAACTCAAAGACACGCTCGGACAGTGGGCCGCGCTCGATTCGCCGCTTGCGTCGATAACCCCCGAGCTCCGCTGGCTGGTCGTGGTCGCCGTGGTCGGCGCCCCGCTGGCGGCGGCCGCAGGCTGGGCCTTGTATGCGTCGTTGCGCCGGCACCCGGCGCTGGCGTTGCTCACCGTCCTGGCGGTGGCGCTCGGCGTGGGCGCCGCCCTCCGCGACGGCTTCGGTGTTCACTACGGGACAACGAGCCCCTGGGTGCTCTTGCTCGACGACGGCTCCGAGCTCATGGCGAGCGCCATCTTGGCGGTGGTCCTTGTCGAGGCGCTCGCGGCCCGCCTTCCGGCGCGCTCGGCCGATCGGGACGGGCGCGGCCTCCCATACGCCCGGTGGGTGACCGGCGCGGCGCTGGTGGCCCTCCTAGCGGCGAGCGGTCCGGCGCTGCGCGCGGAGTGGGACTGGGCGGAGGCCGGATGGACGCGGCCGCTCGACTACGCTGGGCCTATATCACTTCTTGAGCAACCGCTAGAGACACACGTCGGCCAGTTGACGCGGATCGACGTGTGGGGATATGTCGACGCCGGGGATGACACGACCGCCACGGCAGATATTCGCTCCCGCCTCATCCCCCACGAGGGGGGGCGGCGATCTGGGGAACCGCCGAGATAGGCGGCACTCGCGACGATCCAAAGGTTAACGTGATCACCTTCGAGCCGATCCCCGACAGCGCGGGAAGACGCTTCGACTTGGTGATCCTGAGCGAAATGCTCCCGCTCGTCGCCCTCGGGCTGACCAGCGGTGGGGCCGGCATTGACGGCGCGATCGTAAACGGGATGCGGCACGAGCGGAAGCTCGCCATCGGCACCCATGTGCGCGCCAGCGGGGCGCAGATCGTCCATGACCTGCTTACGCGGGATCCGCGGCGGCTGTTTGTCATCGGCGATGTCGTCGCGATGGTGTTCCTGTGGGTATTCGCCGCGGTGGCCACCTGGCGCGGCCTGGCGGGGGCCAAGCCGCGGTTTTGGCGCGGCTTTGTCTGGCGCGCCGCCCAGCCCAGCCTGCTGCTCACGGCCGGCATCGCGGTTGTCGCCATCGGCCTGCTCCAGGTGCTGTGGGCATTGAACGGCGCCTACGGTTGACATCCAGCTACCAAGGCGCGTCGATCCGAGTTTCGGGATCGATGAGCTCGTCGGAGTCATAGACGCGCGGGATCGCTGCCTGCCAACGTGAACGAACCGCTCGACCGCCTTGACGCGCTTCCAATTCTCGGAAAATCGATACGCGGCCTCACCCGCGCGCTCGACTACTCGGAGTACCTCCCCTAGCTGAACCAGGGCAGCCGCTATCGCGTGTCGAACGCGTGCCGGTCGGCGCACAGCGACGGCGTCAACGTCATCGCTCAGTTCACGTTGGATGGGCCCATCGAGCAGGCCAGACCAAGGGGCGTGCCATCGCTCGATGGATAAGTCACGGGCACAAATCGGGGCGGGCGCGGCATCGGCACGACTGCCCCGATGTGCCAGCTCTCCTCGAGGCGTCGGGATGCATGAATCGACAGCCCGAAGGCGAGTTGTCGCTGCCAACGCCGGTGGGCGATGCAGGACTCGAACCTGCGACTTCTACGGTGTAAACGTAGCGCTCTCCCAGCTGAGCTAATCGCCCATCGCCGCCGGGCCTGACCCGGCGGCACCCTACGGCTCGTCCGCTCCCGACAGCGGTTAGTTCGAGCCGAGCTCCGGGGTTCCCAGGATCACCGGCAACCCGGTTTCCGGATTCGTGGGCACGTACACCACGCTGCCCGAGTTCATCTCGCGCAGCGCCTGGATGTACTTGTCCTGCAGCACGGCCGCGGTGAGCGATTCATTGATGCGCCGGTTGGCCTCGGCGATACCGTTCGCCTCTTCGACCCGGCGCTGGGCTTCCTCCTTGGCCTCGTCGACCCGGAAGCGCCGTTCCTGAATCGCTTGCTCGGCGGCCAGTTTGTTCTCGATGGCCTGGGTAATCACCGCCGGCAGCGTCACGTCGCGCAGCAGTACGTCCTGGATGGTGACGCCGCGTGCATTGAGCGATTCATCGAGCTGCTGCTGAATGCGGGTCCCGATTTCCTCCCGCGCGGTCGTGTACAGCGCCTCGGCCGTGAACTGCGCCACAACGTCGCGAATCGCGTTGCGAATGCCTGGCCGCACAATGATTTCCTGATACACGCCTTCCGGCCCTACCTGATTCCGGACTTGCGGCGCCTGGTCGAAGTTGAGCACGAACAGCGTCGTGATGTCGAGGCCGACGGACAACCCTTCGGAAGTCAGTGTCCGAACGGTCTGATCGGAGGCGCCCACCTCTTCGGCTCGGGAGCTCATTGTGATTGACTGCGTTCGCACGCTATAGGTGTCGAGCGTCGCCCATGGCAGCTTGACCAGCAGGCCTTGCGGCTTCGGAATCGGGTCCACCACGCCGAATGTATTGATGACGCCAACTTCACCAACACCCACGAAGCGGATGCTGAACAGCCCAATGATGATCGCTCCGATCACCACGATCACGCCTATGCCGAGGACTGAATTGCCGAAACTGCGCTGGGCCATGCGGACCTTCCTCTAACGACGGTTGGTTGGGAGGCGCGGGATTGGCCGACGCCGGTGCGCCCTTCCGTGCCTTGATACCATCCACGCGGTCTGTGCTCAAGGATACGTCGTACGTTGCCAATCTCCACGAAGCTTCGGCGACCGGCGTGCGGACGCATGTCGCGCCGCCGCCTGTTGGCCGTCCTGGCGGCCGGAGCGGCCACCTTGGCGTGCGGCGAAGCCGATGGCGGCCCAACCGAACCCGTCACCGCTGCCGCACCCGCCGAGCCGACGCACACGCCGGCAGGAGGGGCGGTCACCGCGGGCGTGCTCACGCCCCCACCCCAAACGCCGAGTCCTGCCACGCCAACTCCGGCCGCGCCGAGGCTCACGGCGCCGACTCCCGATCCCAATGATCCCGACGCGGCGCTCCGCCGTCTCGACGGCTACGGATTTCAGGCGCATCTCTACAACCAGGGCCGCGACGTCATCGTGCGGCAGACGCTCGACGCGGGCTTCAACTGGCTCAAGCAGCAAGTGGAGTGGTCGCAGACCGAGCCCATCGAGAAAGGTGGCTATGACTGGCGGGAGCTCGACAAGGTCGTAGCCGCCGTGTCGGCCGCGGGCTTGAATCTACTGCTCAGCGTCGTCCGCGCGCCGGGCTGGGCGCTTGGCGAAGGGGCCCACGGCCCGCCGGCGGACCCGCAGGACTTTGAAGACTTCATGCGCGCGATCTCCATGAGGTATCGCGGCGCCGTGCAGGCGTACGAGCTGTGGAATGAGGCCAATCTCTCGCGCGAGTGGGGCTACGGGCGCATCAACGCCGGAGAGTTCGTGGAGCTTCTCCTGGCTGGCCGCCGCGGGGTGCTGGCGGGTGATCCCAGCGCCACGACCATTGGCGGCGCGCTCACACCGGCCGGTGACGTCGACATCCCCGACCAGGAGGTGCAGGCCGTGGACGATGTCACCTTCCTCCGCCGCATGTACGAATACGAAGGCGGCATCGTTCGCGACGGATTCGACGCGTGGGGCGTGCATCCCGGGGGATTCAACAACGCCCCGCGCCAGGAGATCGGCTCGCCACGGGGCGACGGCTGGAACGGGCATGCCAGCTTCTACTTCCAGCGCTTCACGCAGCATCGTGAGGTGATGGAGGAATTCGATGACGGTTCCAAACCCATCTGGATCACGGAAATGGGCTGGTCAACCGCCAATCAGGATCCGGCCTACGGCTACGGCGTCGACAATTCGGACGCCGATCAGGCGGAATTTCTCGTTGACGCCCTTCGGCTCGTGCGCGAGCAATACGACTACATCAGCCACGCGTTCATTTGGAACCTCAACTTCCAGTCCGTCGTAGGACCGGAGGACGAGAAATTCCCGTTCGGCGTACTGCGCGCGGACGGCACGCCCCGCCCGGCCTTTGAGGCGCTGGCCGCCATGCACAAAGGCAACGCGTAGCGGCCCAGCGCTACTGCACGAAGTAGTCCGCGTTGATCTCCGTGTAGTGCGCCCACTCCTCCGGCACGTCAAAGTCCGGAAAGATGGCGGTCACGGGGCAGACCGGCTCGCAGGCGCCGCAGTCGATGCATTCCACGGGGTCGATGTAGAGCATTTCGGCCGTCTCATGCTCGGGCGCGTCTGGACCCGGATGGATGCAATCGACGGGGCAAACGTCCACGCACGAAGCATCCTTCGTCCCGATGCATGGCTCGGCAATTACGTACGTCATCGACGGGGGAATCCTCCTGTGTCGGCGCAAGCGTTGTCCGACCGGTCTGCCGGCCGCAACGTTACCTCAGGGTAAACGCTCGTGCGGTCCCTCACAAAAGCCGGGCCATGGCGCGGGGCCTGCGCCTCAGGTCGCCCCGGCCGCCTTGCTCCAGCGAATCAGTCCGACGTCGTACGGTCCGGCCAGCAGGGCGTGGCGCGGGACCACCCGCACGGCGATTCCAAGGCGTCCGCTTTGGGAAAGCGCCGCGCGTCCCGCGAACCAGTGCGTGCCGTCCGCCTCGGCGCTCGCGTGCTCCGTGACCTCGGCGCGACCGCCGATCAGAGATCCTTCATTGTCGACGTGACCGACGAACACTTCGACGGTGACATCGTCCGGGCTCAGTCCCGCCAGCAAGACGCGGGTGCGCACGGGCACCACCATGCCGGCATCAACCTGGCTGGGGCCGTCGGCGTGCACCTCGGCGACGTGCACGTGGGGCCACTGCGCCACCAGGTGGTCGAGCCAGTGAGCGAGGTCGGTGGCCGCGCCGCCGTGATGGTCGGCGAGGCGCCCACCGAGCAGATGCGCCGGCCCGTAGAATGACTCGACATAATCCTGCACCATGCGGTTCGCGCTGTAGCCCGTCAGCGCCAGGGCCATCGAGCGTCGAGCCATGCGAACCCAGGCGGTCGGTATTTCGCCGCCGCCGACGTCGTAGAACAACGGGGCCACCGTATGCTCCAGCAGGTCGTAAATTGCCCCGGCGTCGCTGGCATCCCGTTGACGGTCGTCGTCAACGTCCGACCGGCCAATCGCCCAACCCGCCTCTGGCGCATACGCCTCGTCCCACCAGCCGTCCAGGACGCTGGCGTTGAGCACGCCATTGGCCGCGGCCTTCATGCCGCTCGTCCCGCTGGCCTCCTGAGGCGGGATCGGCAGGTTGAGCCACACGTCGCAGCCCTGCACCAGGTCCCGCGCCAACCCCATGTCGTAGTCCTCGACGAATACCAGCCGCCCCTCGAAGGCCGGATCGCGGCTGAGTGCCGTGATTTCCCGCAGCAAGTCCTTGGCAAGCTCGTCGTTGGGATGAGCTTTGCCCGCGAAGATGATCTGCACCGGCCGGTGGGAGTCCGCGACGATCGCTTTGAGCCGCTCCATGTCGTGCAGCAGCAGCGTGGGGCGCTTGTAGAGCGCAAACCGCCGCGCGAACCCAATCGTCAGCACATCGCTGTGCAGGGCGGCCGATGCCTGCGCCAGCTCATGGGCCGCGGCCCCGCGGTGTTCCGCTTGCGCTCGCAGGCGGCGGCGAACGTTGGCCACCAGGCGCTCGCGCCGCTGCGTATGGACCCGCCAAAGCTCGTCGTCGGGGATGGCCGCCAGTCCCTCTTCGATGCCGCGCGGATCGGTGCGCTCGGCCCAATGGCGCCCCATGTAGCGCTGGAGCAGGCTGTTGAGCTCGCGCGATACCCAGGTGCGCAGATGCACGCCGTTGGTCACGTGTCCGATCGGCACCTCGCCGACCGGCACCCCGGGCCACAGTCGCTGCCACATGGCACGGCTCACCTCGCCGTGAAGGGCGCTCACTCCGTTTCGCCACGCGGCCCCGCGCATCGCCAAGGTCGTGATGCCAAAGGGCTCGCCGTCGTCGGCGCCGTCAACCCGGCCCAGAGTCAGCGCGTGCTCGACATCGATGTTGGACGCCTGCAAGTAGCCGCCGGCGTGACGCCGCACCTGGTCCGCCGAAAACTCGTCGTGACCGGCGGCAACCGGTGTGTGCGTGGTGAAGACATTCGTCGCGCGCACGATCTGCATGGCCGCGGCTTCGCTGAGGCCGGTCCGCTCGCGCAGCGCCTGGAAGCGCTCAAGAATCAGAAACGCGCTATGACCCTCGTTCAAATGAGCCACGGTCGGTGTGAGATTGAGCGCGGACAGCGCGCGCATGCCGGCAACTCCCAGCAGCAACTCTTGCCGGATGCGAATGTCGCTGTCGCCGATATAGAGGCGGGAGGTGAGCTCGCGGTCCGCCGGGCTGTTTTCCGGCGTGTTGGCGTCCAGCAGAATCAGCGGCACGCGGCCCACCTCCATCCGCCAAAGGCGCACGGCGATCTCATGGCCGTCAATGGGCACTCGGACCGTCACCGGCTGCCCGTCGGCCGAGCGCACCGCCGTCACCGGGAGGATCTCCACGTCGTTCTCGGGAAACTGCTCCCGCTGTGCGCCGCCCGAGTCGATTGATTGCCGAAAGTACCCCTGGCGATACAGCATTCCCACGCCGACGAGCGGCACCCCAAGATCGCTGGCGGCCTTCAGTTGATCACCCGCAAGCACGCCGAGGCCGCCGGAGTACAGCGGCACCGACTCGGCCACGCCGAACTCCATGGACACGTAGGCCACGCGCAGCCCGTCGAGATGGCCGTGTGTCTGCTCGAACCACGTGGAACGGGTCAGATACTGGTCGTAGGCTTCCGCCACGCGGTCCAGATCCGCAATGAAGACCGGATCTTCGGCCAGCACCTGAAGCTGGGCCGGCGCCGCCCGCGTGAGCACGGCAACCGGATTGCCCTGTGAGGCGTGCCACGCTTCGGCATCGATGCGCCGAAATAGATCCTGCGCCGCGGGCGTCCAGGTCCACCACACGTTGTAGGCCAGATCGCGCAGGCGCTCGAGCCGTGTCGGCAGCGCCGGCCGCACCGTGAAAACCCGGCTCGGGCGGACCTCGGCGGTCATGCGCTGGGATGTTCGCCTGGGGTCGAGCGTCGGGGCGTCGGCGGAGCCTGCGGCGAAGGACGGATGATCATGGCACTGAAAGGACGCGACGGAGGGCTACGCCGCGATCACCCAAAGGTTGGCGGCAACCGTATCGTCAACCACGGCCGGCTGATCGTCGATGTGCACCACGATGTGCCCGGACGGGGTGTGCTCAGCGACCTCGATGACCCGTCCCGGGACCAGCTGCTTGTCCTCGAAATAGCGCAGGAGATTGGTGTCGTCCTCCGCGGGCTCGGACAGTCGCACCACCCGTACTTTGGAGCCGACCTCGGCGTCTGACAGCTTGAACAGGTTGCCGATGTCCGTCTCCGGATAGTTGCCTGGTATGGGCAGTCCATGCGGGCAGGTCGGCGGGTGACCCAGCGCCTCGGAGATCCGGTCCGTCAGGTCGGCTGAGATGGCGTGCTCCAGGCGGTCGGCCTCGTGGTGCACTTCGGCCCAACCGAGTCCAAGCGTCCGGATCAGCCAGTGTTCGATGAGGCGGTGACGGCGCGCCAGCTGCTCGGCGGTGCGCTCGCCGCCAAGGGTGAGAAACACCTCGCGCTGCGGACCGATCCACACATGACTGTCGCGCACCAGCCGGTCGAGGGATGCCGACACCGTTGGGGCCGAAACCCCCAAGCGCTCGGCGAGACGCGCGGCGATGACGGGCCCGCCCTCGGCGCGCAACCCATAGATCGCGAGCAGATAGTCTTCGGCCGTACTTGTCAGCGCCATGGCCCCGCATTCTGCCATGCGGCCTAGGTGAGGCGGCGTCCGGCGTGAAGACGCCCTCCCCAGGCGCTAGGCCGGGCGTCCGCGGGCGGCGGGGGGCGCGAAGGCCGCGCCGGGTTGGCGGCGCGGCGCCACGCCTGCGCGCAGGAAGGCCAGCACGTCGCCGTCGAGTTGGACTCTCGCGCGCGTCCCGGGCGGGGCTAGGAAGGTCGGACCCGCGCGGCACTCCACCACCAATCCCGAGTCAAAGCGCACGCGCACGAGCTGGTCGTGCCCAAAGAACCGGCGCGACTCAATCGCGCCCTGCCCGTTGGGATCCTCGGAGATCTGCAGCGCCTCCGGTCGCACGTAGAGATCGACCGTGCCAATCATGGGTTCCGGAATCGTCACCGTGCCGAGGTCGCATACCACTGCGCGACCGATTCCCGCGCCCTCGATCACATTGAACTGACCGACGAAGTCGGCCACCGCGCGGCTGACCGGCTGGCGGTATATCTCGTGCGGCGGCGCCACCTGAAGCACCCGGCCGTCGATCATCACGGCCACCTGGTCCGCCAGGCTCAGGGCTTCCTCTTGGTCATGGGTCACAAACACCGCCGTCGTGCCGGATTCCCGCAGTACGCGGCGCACGTCGTTGCGCAGGTCGTTGCGCAGCGCCGCGTCCAGATTCGAAAACGGCTCGTCCAACAGCACGACGCGCGGGTTGGGCGCCAGCGCGCGGGCCAAGGCCACACGTTGCTGCTGTCCGCCCGACAGCTCATGCGGCATGCGTGACGCCAGCGCCGCGAGGCCCACCAGTTCAAGTGTCTCGGCAACCCTCGCGGCGCGCCCGTTCCGCCGCGACAAGCCGAATCCCACGTTGGCCCGTACGTCGAGATGGGGAAACAGCGCATAGTCCTGGAACACCAGGCCCACGCGCCGCCGCTCCGGCGGCACGTTCACGTCGGAGGCCTGAACCACCGAGCCACCGAGCACAATCGTCCCGGCATCGGGCCGATCCAGTCCCGCAATCAGGCGCAGCGTCGTCGTCTTGCCGCATCCACTCGGCCCCAGCAGCGCGAGGATCGATCCAGCCGTCACGTGAAACGACGCGTCATCCACGGCCATGGCAACGCCAAAGCTCTTGCTCAGGCCGTCACAGTGCAGCGCGATCGGCGGCGCTTCCAGCGTCATGCGTGCATCCTCACGCCAAGCGTCGGCTAATGCTGAATATTAGCTAAGGCGAACCGCGGGGGCCTAGTCGTGGGGTACCAGGGCGCTGCGCGTGATGCGTCCGGAGTCTTGCTGCGCAAACGCCTCGTTGATGTCCGCCAGCGCAAAGTGATGTGACAGCACCCGGTCGAACGGCAAGCGCTCCACGTTGTCCTTCAGGAAATCCAGGGCGTGCCGCAAGTCCTGCGCCGTGTAGTGCGCGACGCCAATGATCGAGATGCTGCGGAACACGATCCACGACGGATCGAACTCGGCATGCCAGCCGACATTGATGTTGCCGATCTCGACGTACCGGCCGCCCGGCGCCGTCATTTGCAGCCCCTCGGTGACCACCCCCGGATGCCCGACGAGCTCCAGCGTCACGTCGGCGCCCAGACCGTCGGTGAGCTCGCGCACGCGCTCCACTCGCTGTTCCGGCGTCTCGAATTCGCGCATGTCGACGATGTCGTCGGCGCCGAACGAACGGATCAGGCTGATGCGCTCATCCACACCGTCGATGGCAATGACCTTGGATGCCCCGTGGGCCTTGGCAACCGCCGCCGCGTAGACGCCAAGCCCGCCCGCGCCCTGGATGGCCACCGTCTCGTTGAACGTCAGCCCGGCGCGTCGCAGGCCCGAAATAACCTGCACCAGCGCGCAATTGAGTCCGGACACCATGTCGTCGGTGAGGTGGTCCGGCACCTTATACATCGTGTGATTCGGGTGCAGGTAGTAGTACTGTGCAAACGTGCCCCGGAAGTGCGGCCACTCTTCCAGCCCGCCCAGGCGATCATGCTGCCGCGTGGGACAGGCATAGGTGTGGCCCTTGAGGCAGGTGGGGCATTGCAGGTCGGGGTAGAGGTATGAAAAGAGAACTCGATCGCCTTCCTGGAGCGGCTCACCCATCGTGTCGGTCGTCACCCCGTCGCCCAGCCGGTAAATCTCGCCGGTGCCTTCGTGCCCCAGGGACGCCGGCATCGGCCGGCCCATCTTCGCCATGTCCATCTCGCCGCGCCAATAGTGCATGTCCGAGCCGCAGACGTTTGCCAGACGCATCTTGAGGACTGCCGCGCCCGGCCCTGGATCGGGAATCGCAAACTCGCGCAGCTCAAAGGGCTTGCGCGAACCCAAGAACGCGGCGGCCACGCCTTTCTCGGCCATTGCCCTCACTCCTCCCGATCGCGGCGACAGTCCACGATGCGCGGGCTTTAGCCTATCCCATTGCCTGTCGTCCGCATGACGACAGCGGCGCCATGACCACCGACGCCTGGATCCTCATCGGCGTGTTGGGCGGCGCCCTGGTGCTCTTCGCCAGCGAACGTGTGCGCCCGGACTTGGTCGGCGTTCTGGCATTGCTTGCCGTGGCCTTCTCCGGCCTGGTCACGCCCGATCGAGTGTTCAGCGGATTCGGCAGCCCCGCGGTGATCACGGTGGCGGGCATGTTCATCCTCAGCGCGGGTCTCGTCGAGGCCCGCGTGCCGGCTGCGATCGCGGCCCTCATTGCGCGGTTTGGGGGCAGCTTGCAGGTCCGCATGGCACTGCTGGTGCTCATCGTGGGCGTGATGTCCGCGTTCATGAACAACATTGCCGCCACCGTCATTCTCATCCCGGCCGCTACGACACTTGCCCTCGGCGCGAAATCCGTGCCCTCCAAGCTACTCATTCCCGTTTCGTTCGGGTCCCTGCTGGGCGGGCTCGTCACGCTCATCGGCACGCCGCCGAATCTGCTCGTGAGCGAGGCGCTGGCTCGGGCCGGAGAGACGCCGTTCGGCATGTTCGACTACGCGCCGACCGGCCTGGCCGTCCTAGGGGTAGGGCTGCTCTACCTGCTGTTTGCCGGACCGCGGCTCATCCCCGCGCGCGAGGGCGCCGACGTCGAGCGAGAAATTCAGCAGAGGCGCGAGTTCATGGTCGAGCTTGAGGTGCCCGGCAATTCGGACCTCGCCGGGCGCACGCTGGCACAGCTCCGCTGGCGGCCGCGTTACGAGATTGCCGTGGTCGAGATCACCCATCTTGGCGTCCGCAACAGATTTCCGGGACCGTCGGATGCGATCTATGCCGGCGACAGAGTGATCGTGGAGGGCGAGCTCGAAGCCGTCACCCGTCTTGCCCAATCCGAGCGCTTGCGATTTGCCGGTGAACAGACGGGCCGTTCGTTCTCCGACGTCAGTGAGGGGACGGCCGTGGTCGAGCTCGTCGCCGGGCCGGGCTTCCGATTTGCGCACCAGACGGTCGTCCAGATGAATTTCAGACGGCGATATGGCGGAGTGGTGCTGGGCATTTGGCGACAAGGGCAACGCTTGGGCCGCCCAATCCGCAATGTGCAAATCCGGCCGGGCGACGTGCTGGTCGTTCGGGTGCCCATCGATCGCGTCAACAGCTTCGCCCGCTCCCGTGAGTTCATCCTGATTGGCCGCCGGCCGGCCAGGCCGGCCGTTCGCCCGCACATGGCCGTGGCGGTGCTCATTCTCGGGGCGGTGGTGGCCCTGGCTGCCGCGGACATCGCGCCGATTGCCGTCACGGCCGCGGCCGGCGTGATGCTCATGCTGGTCTTCCGCGTGCTGCCCTACCAGCGCCTCTATACGGCGGTTGACTGGCGCACCATCGTGCTCATCGGCACGCTCATCCCGTTGGGCGACGCGATCACCAGCACCGGCCTGGCCGATCTCGCGGCGCAGTGGGCCGGCGAATACGTGAGCCCAATTGGGCCGCTGGCGGTGCTCGCCGGTCTGTTTGTTGCGACGGCGCTGCTCACGCAGCTGATGTCCAACGCCGCCGCCGTTGTCCTCATTGCCCCAGTCGCGCTCGAGATCGCCGCGGGCGCCGGCATCGCCCCGCAACCGGCGCTCATGATGGTGGCCATCTCGGCCTCCACGGCCTTCCTCACGCCCATTGGCCACCAGGCCAACCTGCTCGTCTACAACGCCGGCGGCTACCGCTTCTTTGACTTCCTGCGGGTGGGCGCCCCGCTGACGCTGCTGATCCTCATCACGTCGCTGATCGTGGTGCCGCTGGTGTGGGGGGTCTAGCCCCTACCCGGGCGTTCCATTCTCAAAGCGCTCGAGGCGAAACATCTCGATGTCGTGCTGGGATTGGCCGTCGAGCGCCAGCTCAGCCGCGATCTCGCCAACGACCGACGCAAACTTGAACCCATGCCCGGAGCAGGCGGATACCAGCGTCACGTTCGGGTGTCGCGGGTGCGTGTCGATGATGAAGTGCCCGTCCGGCGTGGTGGTGAACATGCAGGTCATCAGCTGCAGCGCGCGGCCGTTGGCTCCTGGAAAGTAGGGAGCCAGGCAGCTGCGCAACAGCGCCTCGTCCGGCTCATCCGTCGCCCGCAAGCATCGCCTGTAGGTCCGCCGGCGTGACGGCGGGCTGCAAGTGATGCATGCGCCCGAGCTTGAGGCCGGGTGGACCGAATCGCGGCAGTCCATAGAAATACTCGTCGTCGCCGGGAGGCTGCAGGAGCCATACCGGCATACGATCCGGCTCGAAGAGCGCCGGCTCATCCGCCTCAAACCAGCCGACCACCTGGCGCGTCACCTCCAATGGGAGGTTTAGGTCCGCCAGCAATTCCGCCATCCACGCCCCAGCCGTCAGCACAAGCCGATCGGCCCGGTAGACGCGATTTTCAGTGTGAACCTCCACGCCGTCCGGCGTGGCCTGCCACCCGGCAATGGCCTCCTGCGTGCGCACCTCCGCCCCGCGGGCGCGGGCCGCCGCCGCGTGCGCCAGAGTCGCCGGCTCTGCTCGCAGGAAACCGGCCGACGGATCGTAGACGCCGATCATGTCGTCGGATAGGCGAATGCCGGGATACCGCTGCTGCACGCCGCCGGCATCGAGCACCTCGTGTGCCAGCCCGAAGCGCTCGGCGGCCAGCAGCGCGCCTCGCACCACGAGGGCGTCCGGCCGACCCAGCGAGAGACCGCCGGTATGGATGAAGAGCGTCTCGCCGCTGGTTTCTTCAAGCTCACGCCAAAGCGTCTGGGCCCGCTGCACCAGCGGCACATAGCCCGGTGCGTTGTAGTACGCGTGCCGCATGATGCGCGTGTAGCCGTGGGAGCTGCCCTGGTCGTGCGCGAGCTCGAACTGCTCAAGGGCGAGCACCCGCACGCCTCGACGCGCCAAATGAAATGCCGCGGCGCTGCCCATGGCGCCCACGCCGACTACGATGACGTCCCAGTCCGACATGCGGGCAGTGTCTCCGGCGCTCACGATCCGCCCGCATTGTGCGAAAGGTCCCGCGCATGAGCCAACCGCTGCGAATGGTGCTGCTGGGCACCGGAACGCCCGACCCGCGTCCGCATCGCGGCGGATCGTCAACCTACGTCGGCGTGGGCGACGCCGGCGTGGTCTTCGATCTCGGACCGGGGGCCACCCGCAATCTAGTGGCCGCGGGAATCGATCCGGTCGCGGTTGGCCATGTGTTCTTCACCCATCTGCACTTCGACCACACCACCGACTACCCGCACTTCGCGCTGTCGCGCTGGGACCAGGGCGCTGGGCGCGGCGATGATCTCAACGTCTACGGGCCGCGACCGCTTGAACGAATGACCGACCGCCTGTTCGGGCATGAGGGCGCCTTCGGCCCCGATCTCGTCGCGCGCACCAATCACCCCATGAGCCTGCAGGCATATCGCAACCGCGGCGGCGTGCTGCCGCGTCAGCGCCCGCGCATTGACGTTCGAGAGCTTGCGGTAGGAGATACCGTTTCCGCCGACGGATGGACGGTTCGCGTCGGGCATGCGCAGCACGCGCAGCCTACCTCACCTCGCTGGCCTACCGGCTCGACGCCGAGGCCGGCTCGGTTGTCATCTCGGGCGATACCCGGCCGCTGCCGGAGATCGTCGAGTTGGCGCGCGGGGCGCACACGCTCGTCCACATGGCCATGCAGGTCGACGCCGCGCGCGAACAGTGGCCCGACATCTACACCGCCTGCACCACGGCCCGCGGCGCCGGAGAGATCGCCGCCGCGGCCGGCGTCCGGCGGCTGGTGCTGGTGCACGTCCTCACCGAAGCCGACGACCCGGCGTATATGAACGCAATGGTGGCGGAGGCGCGCGAGGTCTTCGACGGCTGCGTCATCGGCGGCGCCGACGGTCTGTCGCTGGCGATCCCCGCGCCCGACTAGCGCGGTCCCGCGGTTGTAGCGCCGCCCAACAGCCTTCGCCGGCTACGCCGCCCCGCCCCGACCTACCAGACCTCGTCCTTGGCGTAGAGGTTCTTGGCGGGCCCGATCAGCTTGGGATCGGGCTTGGGAACGCGACGGACGGCATCGGGGTCGTACTCCAAGTCTCGCAGCACAAACCGCATGCAGTTGAGGCGGGCGCGTTTCTTGTCGTCCGACTTGACGACCACCCAGGGCGACGCCTTCGTGTCGGTGCCGGCGAACATCAGCTTCTTCGCCTCGGTGAACTCGTCCCACAGCGGCAGCGACCGCATGTCCACGGGGCTCAGCTTCCACTGCTTGAGGCTGTCTTGGGCGCGCGACACGACGCGCCTGAGCTGCTCCTCTTGGCTCACCGAGAACCAGAACTTGAACAGCCGCAGGCCCTCGTTGATCAGCATTTGCTCGAACAAGACGGTGTCGCGCAGGAAGCGCACGGTCTCGGCCGGCGTGCAGAAGCCCATCACCGGCTCGACCACCGCCCGGTTGTACCAGGAGCGGTCGAAGAACACGATCTCCCCCTCCGCCGGAAGGTGCTGCACGTAGCGCTGGAAATACCACTGGCCGCGTTCCCGTTCAGATGGCGCCGGCAGCGCAACCACGGTCGCGCCGCGAGGGTTGAGGTGCTCCATGAAGCGCTTGATGGTGCCGCCCTTGCCCGCGGCATCCCGCCCCTCGAACAGCAGCACAACGCGCTCTCCCGTCTCCTGCACCCATCGCTGCATCTTCAACAATTCGACCTGCAGCACGGCCTTCCGACGCTCGTACGCACGCCGGCCCATCTTGGTGGGATAGGGGTAGGAGTCGCTGATGGTCTCTTTGGGACTGGCGTGTTTGACCTTACGCAGAATCTCCTTGGGTATCCCATCCGTCGGAAGCAGGAGCTCGGGAAGATCTCGTACTGCGCTCGTTGTTGCCACGGGAATCACTCTCGGATGGCCACGGAAACAACGTATAAGGGCGTTTCGGCCGCGTCAATCACCATTTCCGGACATGGTTGATTGGATTCGGTGGAGACCTGCCTATTCTCTCGGGAGCCCGCTCTGAACCGCCCGTCCAAACCGAGGTGAATGCGAGTCGCGGCTGGTCGGGAAGCAGGGAGTCAGGCTCGCCCGCCCCGCGCGCTTACAGCGCCGCCAACACCTCGCGCTGGCGCGCCAGCCGCTCCGACCGGGCCTCCGCGAACCGCAGGATGCCGGCTTTGATCGAACCGGCGTCGAGCTGCGCCTCGGCGATCACGTCGGGCTCGGTTCCCCCGGTCAGCCACTGGTTGTCCCAGTCGGACCAGAGTGAGTACTCATCGGTCAGCGGTCCCAGATCGCGCACCGGCGGCATGCGCCGCGTGCCGGTGGAAACCACCATGGCGTCATAGCGTGATCCCGGCGGCACCAGGTGGTCTCGGTAGGCCTGCGGCTGGCGATTGAAGAGCTCCTCGCTCACCACGGCAACGACCCGCACGTTCACGCCTGCCGCTTCCAGTTCCGGCAGGACCCGCATCAGGTTCACCGTCGAGTTCGAGCCCTGCACGAATACCGTGCCGTGCGGCTCGCTGCCCGCGTCCCAGTCGCGAATCAGATACATGCCCTTGCCCGCCGCCAGCGGATCGGAGTCGGCGAACCCTGCACGGTCGGCAACCGGAAAGTCCGGGCGCGCCACCTCGATGGTGATCAGCCCAACCTTGGGGTCACGGGCCGCAATGGACGCCGCCGCAAAGTAGCCCGGCGCCACGTCGTTGTAGTCCCAGAAGCTGAGGTTGATGGCCTGGTCACGCGGGAACAGCTTCCACACCTGCGGCGCAAAGATGCCGAAGTGCGTGCGCGCATCCGCGGCGGTTTCCGGACCGGAGTGCCCGGCCAGAATGTGCAGCACGCCCATGCGGAACGGGCTGTCCTGGTTCTGCTGACTCCAAACTCGGGCGGGCAGATACATCAGCGGCGTAAACGCGCCGTAGGTGCCGCTCAGAGCCCAGACGCCGGCGTGCCGGTCGGGATCGAGCGACGCCGACTGGCTCACCAGCCCGATCGCCGACGACGCGTTTCCGGCTTCCTCGATCGGCGCCTTCATGCGCGTGCCCAACGGATTGTCCACCGGGTCGTAATGCCCCCACACCGCGCCCTGCTCGACGTTGATCGAGCTGGACAAGTCGGCCGCCAGGGTGATGAAGCGGTTGTCCGTCACGTAGTTGACCCACTTGATCAACTCGGAAATCGCGCGCCGGGTCCCGGCAACCTCGCCCGGTTTCTTGGCCAGCGCGATGTCCACCGTCGTGGTTTCGCCAGTGAGCTCGTTGGCGACCTCAACCGACTGCGGCTCCAGTGGAATGTTCTCGGGGCACAGCCGCTCGTCGAGGAACGGATCGATCGTCGAGTCGATGCGCAGCGGCAGGTTGTCGTTCAGCGAGTCGCCAAGCTCGACCAGCCGGTCCGCCAGCCAGTCGCCCAAGCCGTCCTGGTTGAGCACCGACATCGCCACGTCGATGTTGGTCTTGAACTGAATCAGCCGCTCGCGCTCGTCGGCCACCGGGCCGTCGCGGATGCCGTCGAACTCCACGCCGAAGCGCCGCTCGAACGTCTCGGCCAGCGCCACGAAATACGGTTCGTTCATCTTCAGCTCGTATGGATGGCTGTGATACCCGACGAGCTGGTCGCCAAATCCGGGAACGTGGCCGTTGTCGGCGGCCGGCCACCAACCCTTAGTCGTCGTCCCGACGACGATGATCGGCCGGCGATCGTTCGGGTCCCAGTCCTCCATCGCCCGCAGGGCGGCCAGGATCTGGTCGTAGTCGTTGCCGTCCTCGAGCGAGATCACGTTCCAGCCGTAGGACGTCCACTGGTCCGCGATCACATAGCCCTCGGCCAGGGATGGGTCGATGACGCCGCCGACAAGCGAGTCGTCGATGCCCGCGTTGTTGTACGAGAGCAAGACGCGCAGCCGTTTGCCGACCTGCTGCGCCAGCGCCTGGGTCTTCAGTTCCTGCGCATGGCCCTCGGTCATGGCGAACTCGCCCTCGAGCGCGATGACCTTGAGCGAATCATCAGCGCCAACGAAGTCCCAGAAGGTCGCCTTGCCGGCTGCCGTCGCGACGCCGATACCCGACGGCCCGCCGTTCACGTCGTTGGTCAGGTCGGTGGTCTCGGCGTGACCGGCCAGCGAGCGGATGCCGCGGATCTTGGCCTGCTCAAACAGCGGGTGATCTTCCAGCCCGTGGTCCTGCAGCAGCGTGTCCAGGGCGCCGCGACCCCGACGGAATCCCAGCGCGTCGATCGGCAACATGCCCACGTCGGGATCGACGGCGTAGCGGTCATCCCCCGTCGCGGCGTGCTTCTGCGCCATGGCCTCGCCCATGATCATCCAGAGGGCGTAGGCCGTCGGGATGTTGTGGCCCCCGGCCAGCATGAAGCGGTCGCAGAACGGGTGCTTGGGCCGGCGGTAGTCATATCGCAGTGCGCCGTTCTCGGGCCCGCCCAGATGCAGCGCCACGTTGTACGGCGTATAGGCCAGTGGCCCGCCAAAGTGGCCGGTTTGGGCGTAGTTGCCCAACAGCACCAGGGTCATTGCGGTCATGAACCCAACGTCTTCGATCCGTTCGCGGTCGTAAACGGGGACTTCAACCGTGTCGTCGATCGCTACCGTCTGCACCGCGCTCGCGCGGGCGGTGACGTTCTGGCTGCCGTTGCTATGCGCCATCAATCGTTGCTCCTTGGGAGTCGAGGCCGGGGGAGGAACAGCGGCGGGCTGCTCCAGGTGCGCCCGTCACGCGGCGGATGAGGCAGGCCGCCTCGGCCGCGGCACGCAAAAGGCGCCTAAAAGGGTACCCGATGATCCGCCGCTCAATGGCGCGAAACGGCGCCGGCGAGAGTGACCGGCGGTCTGTACGCAACGACCGCCGATCCGAGGCCCCCGCGGACCCTTTTCGGCTCGTCCAGCGCCATCACTCGGGCGTCAATAGCTCCATCAGGCCCTTGGGATACAAGGGGCCGTCGAGGGGCCGGGATACGTCGACCCAGACGGCTTCAATGCGTTTGCCGCTCGACTCCGTCCCAACGATCAGCTCGGCGGCGTACAGCGGCCGGTCCACGAACTGGGCCTCAAAGAGAAACACGATCTGATGCGCGGGTTCGCCGTTGCGTTGGAAGAGGTCTTCGAGCGTAGCCAGATGGCGGACGTTCTCGATCTCCGCGTCGATTTCCTCGCGCAGCTCGCGCCGCGCGGTCTGCGCCGCCCGTTCCCCAAACTCAACCGCGCCGCCCAGCGGACGGTAGTAGCGATCGCCATTGGGCGCGGTGTACCGCCGCACCAGCAGGCGTGGACCGTCGCGAATAACCGCCAGCGCCACCAGTCGAACCCGGGCCCTGGACTTCCGCTTGCCAGACATCAGCGCGCGTTTCGGCCAAGCCGGCCGATTCCGCTGCCGGATCGGACCGCAATGACCCAGCCCGCTGTTATGGCGCGCCCTCCGGCGGCGCCGGGGGACCGTCCTGCAAGTAGTCAAGGCTGAGCGCCGTGCGAACTTGCTCCAGCAAGGCCTCGCCACGCCGCTTGGTAACTGCGGTGCCGGCCGCCAGCACGTCGCGCACGTCGTCGGGCCGCGCCGCCCAATCGGCCCGACGGTCGCGAATCGGCGCCAGGAAGGCGTTCATCGCCTGGAATAGCCGGTCCTTGACCTCGACATCGCCGACCCGTCCAGTGCGATATCGGGCTTTCAGGTCGTCCACCTCGGACGTGTCCGGGTTGAAGGCGTCGTGATACATGAACACGGGATTGCCTTCCACGGTGCCCGGATCGGTGGCTCGCAGCCGCTTGGGATCGGTGAACATGCTGCGCACCTTGGCCCGCAGCATTTCCTCCGAGTCCTTTAGGAAGATGGCGTTGCCGGCCGACGTGCCCATCTTGCCCTTGCCATCGATGCCGACCAGACGCGGCACAGCCCCGACCCGCCCCTCAGGCACCTCGAACACCTTCCCGAACCGCCGGTTGAAGCGGAGGGCCACGTCACGCGTCATCTCGATGTGCGGCAGCTGGTCATCGCCCACCGGCACCAGGTGCGCCAGCGGCAGCAGGATGTTGGCGATCTGCATGACGGGATAGTTGAAAAAGGCCACCGGAACCGACTTCGTGGTCGCCTGGAGGTCCGCCAGCTCGGCCTTCAGCGTCGGATTGCGCTGCAAGTGGCCCAGCCCCAGAAACCAGCTCAGGTGCAGCGTCAGCTCGGCAAACTCCGGCACGCCGCTCTCGATGACAAAGTGCGATCGGTCTGGGTCCAGCCCCACGCCCAGCCAGTCCAGCGCCACTTCCCAGAGCCCCCAGCGAATCCAGGGCAGGTTGTCGGCGTAGTCCGAGACCTGGTAGTCCGCCAGCAGGAAGAACGACTCGTACTCGTCCTGCAACTCCAGCCACTGCGAGAACGCGCCGGCGTAGTGGCCCACGTGAGAGGGCCCCGAGGGGCGCAGCCCCGTCAGGATGCGGCGGCGTTCAGCGGCGGGGGCGTTGGCAGGCTCCGACATGCGGGGGTGACCTCAACGGCGAGCGGGGGCAGCCAATAGTGCCACTGCAAGCCTCCGGCACGCGGCGCGTGGCCTACCGGACGAGCTTGTTCACCCCGTTCAGCCCGGCAACCTTGTAGGCCTCGGCGAACGTCGGATAGTTGAAGATCGTCTCCACGAAGTAGTCGATGTCGCCGCCAAGCTGCATGACGGCTTGGCCGATGTGCAGCAGCTCGCTGGCCTGATTTCCGAAGATATGGACGCCCAACACCTTGCGTGTGTTCGGATCGAACAGCAGCTTCAGAATGCCGAAGTCGTCCCCGATGATCGCGCCCCGGGCAATCTCCTTGTATCGCGCCACGCCACTCTCGTAGGCCGCCCCGTCGACCGTGAGCTGCTCTTCGTTTTTTCCGATAAGAGCGATCTCGGGAATCGTGTAGATGGCGATGGGAAGCTCGTCGTCGATGCTGGGGCAATCCATGCCCAGGGCGTGGCGGGCGGCCAGACGGCCCTGCTCGGCCGACGTCGAGGCCAGCGCAGGCTGTCCGATCACGTCGCCGACGGCATAGACGTGCTCCAACTCGGTCTGGAAGAACTTGTTGACCTTCACCCGTCCGCGGTCGTCGGCGGCCAAGCCGGCAGCGTCGAGGTTCAGCAGACCTGTCGCGCCGCGACGGCCGATGGAGTACATCACCACGTCGCTGACGGTGCGGGCGCCGGTCTCGAGTACGGTGACCGGACGGCCCCTGGAGTCGAACTCGACCCGCTCGACCTTATGCCCAAGGCGCATGGTGATGCCGTCCTCACGCATGCGGTACTTGAGCGCTTCGCCGATCTCCTCGTCAACGATGTCCAGCAGTTCCTTGCGCCCGTCGATCAGCGTCACCGCGACGCCAAGCGTGGCGAAGATGCTGGCGTACTCCGTACCGATGATGCCGCCGCCCACGACGGTCAGCGACTTGGGAATCTTGGTCAGGTCCAAGATCCCGTCGCTATCCACGACGCGCTCCTGGTCGAACGGGATGTGCGCGGGCCGCGCCGGGCTCGACCCCGTGGCCAGAATGATCTTGTCGGCGCGGACTTCGATGATGGAGCTCTCGGTATGGATCGCAAGCGTGTGGGGGTCAACGAAGTGTGCGACGCCGTTGAGCAGCTCTACGTCGTTGCGTAGGAACCCGTCGCGGACCACGTCAACCTCGGCCTGGACGACCTGTGCCGTGCGCAGCAGCAGGTCGTCCATCGTGACGTTGGCCATGACGCGGTAGGACTCGCCGTAGAACGAACGCTGGCCAATGCCGGTTACATGGATCACAGCCTCGCGCAGGGTCTTGGAAGGAATCGTGCCGCGATGAACCGCCTGGCCGCCGACGTAGCGCTGACGGTCAATGGCGGCCACGCGCTTGCCGCCCTTGGCCGCCTGGATCGCCGCGCGCCGGCCGGCGGGCCCGGTGCCGATGACGACCATGTCGTAGTGCGGCTCGTCGTTGGGCGTGCCGCCGGAGCCATCGCCGCTAAGCATCAGGTGCACTCCCGTCGTGGACGCGGCGCACCGCGGGGTCTTCCGAATCTCATGCGGTCGGACTCACGCACACGGGCAACGCCGCGGACAATGACTGCGCCACGGTGACCAGACCCGAGGGGCCGATTCCGCTCGCGGCGATGGCGTAACGTTGAGATTCCGGCATGCGCACCCACCGCTTGCCACGACAGTTCCGCAAGGCATCGTAGCGTGAGAATCGCCATGCGACGTATAGCTGCACCCATCATCGCGACGGTGACGAGGCGGCCAATGACGTGTTGGCGCCCCCCGCTCGCCTCGCTGCCGGCCTGGCGTGCGATGGCTGTGGCTGTCGCGGCGACGGTGCTCCTGGGTGGCGCCTGTGGCGGTCCCCACGACGACGAGCTCACCGTCTATGCCGCGGCCTCGCTCCGCGATGCGTTCACGGAAATCGCTCGGGCGTTTGAGGAGACCCGTGCGGATACGCGCGTGGTGCTCAACTTCGCCGGATCGCAAGTGCTGCGAGCGCAAATCGCGCGCGGCGCGCCCGCCGACGTCTTTGCGTCGGCGGACGAGGTCCACGTACAACAGTTGGAGGCCGCCGGTCTGCTGGCGACCTCACCGCGAGCCTTCGCCGAAAACGCGCTCGTGCTCGCCGTGCCAGCAAGCAATCCACGGGAGCTCACGCATCTCACCGACTTGGTGATGTCGGATGTGCGGCTCGTCATGGGGGTTGCGGACGTGCCGGTCGGTCGCTATGCCCGCGCGGCCTTGGAGCGCCATGCCGCAGCGACCGGGCGCAATGAGCTTCCCCAAGCGGTGCTCGACAATGTGGTCTCATTCGAGACCAATGCCCGCCTCGTGGCGGCAAAGCTGGAGTTGGGCGTGGTGGATGCCGGGTTCGTCTATCGAACCGATGTCCTCGCCTCCGACGGCGCGCTGATTGAGATCCCGCTGCCGTCCGAGGCCGCCGTCGCGGCGCCGTATCCAATTGCGGTGACGAAGCGTGCAGCTGGCCGCGAAGCTGCGACGGCCTTCGTCGACTTTGTGCATTCGCCGGCCAGCAAGCGCATCCTAGCCGCGCACGGCTTCCATCCGGCCGGCTGAGACCCGCCGAGGAATTCCCCAGATGCGGCGAGCGCAAACATTCACGTGGGGCAGGCTTGCCGTTGCCGCGTCTGCCGCGATCCTGGTCGCTTTCATCGGCATCCCGGTTGGAGCCCTGATCGCCCGCGGCTTCATCCAGGGCGACGTGCTCGCGGCCTTGCGCAGCCCGGTCGCCACCACCGCGCTGTGGCTCTCGCTGGCAACCTCGGCAATTTCGGTCGTCGTGGCCGTGCTGCTGGGTACGCCTGCCGCCTACCTGCTCGCGCGCCACGCCTTCCCCGGACGCACCATCATCGACACCCTGATCGATCTGCCGGTGGTGCTGCCGCCGGTCGTCGGAGGACTGGCGCTGCTCGTGGCGCTCGGACGTCACGGGGTGATCGGCGGCCCGTTGGACGCCGCCGGCGTCGACGTGGCATTCACGACCGGCGCGGTGGTCCTGGCGCAGCTATTCGTGGCCGTGCCCTTCTACATCCGGGCCGCGCGCGCGGGCTTCGAGAGCGTTGATCGGCGGCTTGAAGCCGTCTCCGCAACGCTCGGCGCCGGCGGCTGGCACACCTTCCGGCGGGTGACGGTGCCCCTGGCGCTGCCATCGCTGATCGGCGGCGCGGTCATGTGCTGGGCGCGCGCCCTCGGTGAATTCGGCGCCACCATCATGTTTGCCGGCAACGTCTTCGGCCGCACCCAGACAATGCCGCTGGCGATCCTCGAAGCGATCGAGACGGACGTCGATGCCGCGCTCGCCATCGCCATCGTTCTGATCGTCCTGGCCTTCGCGGGGCTGCTGGTCTTCAAAGCCCTGGCGCGGCTCGGGGGACGAGTCCTGTGATTCGGGCCGACATTCGAACCACCGTCGGTAGCTTCGATCTCGCCGTCGACCTCGCCGTGGATCGCGAGATAACCGTGCTCTACGGGCACTCCGGCGCCGGCAAAACCTTGACGCTGGAGGCCATCGCCGGACTCCTCACGCCGAGTCAGGGTCGAATCACGCTGCACGACCGGGTCGTCTTCGACAGTTCGTCCGGTGTCAACGTGCCGCCGCAACGGCGCGATCTGGGCTATCTGGTGCAGAGCTACGCCCTCTTTCCGCACCTGACCGTCGCGCAAAACATCGCCTACGGCCTCGGTCATCTACGCCGCGCCGAGCGCCGCGAACGCGTCGAGGAGTTTGCCCGCATGTTCGGCGTGGATGACCTGCTGCAGCGCCGCCCCGCGCGCATCTCCGGCGGCCAGGCCCAGCGCGTGGCCCTGGCGCGCGCGCTCGTGCGCGAACCCCAGGTCTTGCTCCTCGACGAGCCGTTCGCCGCGGTCGATTCGAGCAACCGCCGCACCATGCGCCGCGAGCTTCGCCAGCTCGCCCAACGCCTGGACCTCAGCGTGGTCATGGTCACCCACGACCTCACCGAGGCCTACAACGTGGGCGACCGGCTGGCGGTCATCGATCGGGGACGCGTGTTGCAGGCAGGCCCGCGCGACGAGGTCTTCCACCGTCCCGCCACGGCACGCACCGCGGAGTTGCTGGGAGTCCAAAACCTCGTGCCGGGACGAGTCGTGGGCGCCGACGGCGAACGCGTCCACGTCGCGACTGGGCTCGGGATGGTCGCGGCGCAGGCGGAGTCCCGCCCCGCAACGGACCACGTCCAACTCGCCATTCGCGCCGAGCAGATCATCCTCGAACGGCCTGATCGGGCCTCGTCCGATCGCGAGAACCGATTCTCCGTCACCATCATCGACGAGGCCGCCTTCGGCTTCTCGCACACGCTGGTCGCCCGGGTCGACGACGCCACGCCGAGTGCGCCAACCCTAGAGATCGACGTGCCGGCGCACCCCTACCAGGTGCTCAACGTCCCCGCCCGCCGCGACTGGCGCATCCACATACCCACCGAAGCCGTGCACGTCATCGCCGAGTAGCACCGTGCCGATGCGTTGGTGGATTCGGGCCTACTGCGATACCGTACAAAATACGAACGCCACATGAGACGGCCTTTGGACGAGTTCTCGCATCTATACGAGGCCTCCAGCGATGAGTAGCACGAGCCGAATTGAGTGGACCGACACCACCTGGAACCCCGTCACCGGCTGCACTCGCACGAGTCCCGGCTGTGATCACTGCTACGCCGAGCGGATGGCGAAGCGGCTGCAGGCGATGGGGAATCCGCGATATACGAACGGGTTTGAGCCGACGCTGCATTGGGACAAGGTGTCCGAACCGCTGAAATGGCGGCAGCCGCGTCGCATCTTCGTCAACAGCATGAGCGACCTGTTCCACGAAGCCGCCGACGTTCGTGCGCCTTCGACACCATGGCAGCCGCCCACTGGCACGACAGTTCGTGCGGGTGGCAACGTGTGGCTGGGCGTATCGTCGACCGGTCGGGAACCTGGGTCTGGACGGCATTCGACACCATGCGCAGTGGGCGCGTGCGAAGTTCGCGATCAGGCGTGGCCGCGTCCGTCCGCCGTGCGCAAACACCGCACCGGCCGCACCCTCACTGGCACCGCCGCCCAGCACCACGAGTTTCCAGATTCTGACGAAGCGCGCTCGGAGGCTTCCCAAGATTGCTGGTGACCTTCAGTGGCCGCCCAATGTGGCGGCGGGGGTATCGGCGTCGAATCGCGCGAATACGCGTGGCGCGCGGACTATCTGCGCGGGGTCCCGGCGGCTGTGCGATTTCTATCGGTCGAGCCACTGGTTGGGCCGGTCGGGAACCTGGGTCTGGACGGCATCGGCTGGGTCATCGTGGGCGGCGTGCGCCCGAGATTCCGAGCCAGAATCCCGGCCACGGACCGGGCGCTCGGCCAATGGATGCGCGGTGGGCGCGTGCAATTCGCGATCAGTGCGTGGCCGAATCCGTCCCATTCTTCTTCAAGCAGTGGGGAGGCGTCCGCAAGCACCGCACGCGCGGCCGCACGCTCATGGGACGAGCGGACCCGAAGGCGGCGTCACGGGGAGCACACGCCCATCGTCCGTAGAGCTTCCCGTGCAGCGGCGGCAAGTGACCTAAGCGCCGAGCTTCCAGTCGGCTCTAGCTAGCCCCGTTCAACCGCGGCATCACCTCGTTCACGAGCAGCGACATCGACTGCACCCACTGGTCGCGCGGCTTCCACTCGTGCGCCATGGCCAGCAGCACGCCAAATCCGCCCACGTCGTCTCGCAGTTTCTGCAGCTTCGCCGTGACATCGTCGGGGCTCCCCACGATGAAGACGTTGTCGACCAGATACTCGACCGTCACGTCGGAGTCCGGCATGTCTGGGTCGATCTTCATCGAATCCAGCATGCGCACCTTCGGCATCACGTGCAGGAAATAGTCGCGGAAGTCGCGCGCCAGCGTGCCTTCCAGCGCCTCCTTCCGCGCCTGCTCCGTGGTTTCGGCCACGTAGACCTCACGCGCAATGCGCCATAGCGACCGGTCGGGCTCCCGGCCGGCCTCCCGCGCGCCCTCCTCCACGGAATCCCAATGCGTCTGGATGATTCGTGTCGGCACCAGGTTGATGCTCATCGGGATCCAGCCGCGGGCGCCGGCGAGCGTCAGCGTGCCGGAATTCTCCGACACGCCGGCGACCCCGATCGGGGGATGCGGCTGCTGATAGGGCTTGAGGTGAACCCGCAGTCCGATCAGGTCGTCCGGCTCGGGCACGTTGAAGTCCCAGTACTTCGACTTGTAACGCCCCGGCTTTGGATCGTCCCAGAGCTGCAGCACGGTTTCGATGGCCTCGCGGGTCATGGTCCGGTGGTCGCCGGTCTTCGGATCGAAGCCAAACACCTCGAAGTCGCCCGGAAAGCCGCCGGAGCCCACGCCCCACATGAAGCGGCCCTTGGCCATGTGGTCGAGCTGGGCAATCCGGTGGGCGATCATGAAGGGGTCGTGGTTGGGCATGCAGGTCACGCCCGTTCCGAACTTCATGCGCTCCGTTTTGGCCAGCGCGTGTGCGATGAAGAGATCCGGCGCGGGAATGTTTTCCCACTGGGTCGTGAAGTGCTCCCCGATCCAGGCCTCGCTATACCCCAGCTGCTCCAGCGTGATGAGCATGTCGAGATCGTCGTCCAGCGTCTGGGTGACGTTGGACCCCGGCGGGTGCAGGGGCATCGCGAACAGTCCAACGTCCATCGCAACCTCCGTCGAGTGTCCGGGCAGTGCGGGCGCGCTCTGAGGGGCGATTGTCGGCCAGTAGCGGACTCAGCGTCAACGGGACCGCCTTTGCCAAGGAACGCCACGGACCGCCGAGCCCGTCGTTGCTACCGTGGTGGACCGCAGGACCAGCAAGCGTGCGGTGTCGATGGCCGAGTGGGTGACCGACCTGGGGCAGCTGCTGCTGACCCTGCTCGAAGAGCATCAGTACCTCGTGCTCGCTCTCGCCGTTGGCTTCGAGGCGGTCGGCCTGCCACTGCCGATCTCGGCTGAGATCGTCGTGGTCACCATGGGGTTTCAGATCTATCGCGGCGAGGCCAACCCCTGGGCCGTCATGGGCACCGTGGTGGCGTCCGCCACGGTGGGCGTGAGCGTGCAGTATTGGATCGCGCGCGGGATTGGCCGACCGCTGCTCGATCGCTACGGCCGAATCCTGCGGATACGCCCAGCGCACCTTGAGCGCCTCGAGCGCTGGTTCGCGCGTCGAGCCCTCCCGGTGGTCGTCATCGGCCGCGTCGTTCCGGCCGTTCGCATCATCATCCCTGTCGTGGCCGGGGTCGCCCGCGGCGACTTCCGCGTCTTTGTGCCTGCGGTGGCCGCGGGCATCTCGCTCTGGACCTTGCTCTACATGGGCATCGGGTGGGCTTTTGGCGACACGGTCGAGCACATCATGACGAACGTGCTGGCAGACCCGACGGTGGCGGTCATCGTGGCTGCCGCCGTCGGTGGATTTCTCGCCGTGCTGGTGGTGCTCCGCTTCCGCCGCCGTCTGGCGCCGCTTGTCAGTGGCCCGGCGGCGCGCCTCACCGCGCGGATCGGCCGGCGCGGGGGCTAGCCCCCGTCCGCTAGCCGAGCACCGCCGTCGCCTCGATCTCTACCAGGGCGCCTGGGAGCGCCAGCTCCACCCCCACGGTCGACCGCGCCGGCTTGGTGTCCCCGAAGACCTCGGTGTAGACCGCGTTCATGCCGGAGAAGTTGCCGATGTCGGTGATGAACACCGTCACCTTCACGACGTCGTCGAGCGACGCTCCGGCGGCCTCGAGCGCGGTCCTAATGTTGTCGAGCGTCTGCCGTGTTTGCGAGGTGATGTCGTCACCCACCAGCTTTCCGTCGGCGTCGAGCCCCAACATGCCGGCGGTCGTCACCACGTTGTCCTTGCGAACCACGAGCGTGTAGGGGGCGATGGGCTCGGCCATGCTGGCCGGGTTGATGCGCTGGATCGCCATGAGCATTCCTTCCTGGCAGTGACACGATTCGGAGGGTACACGGCGAGCCGGCGAACGGCCGCCCACGCGCGACGGCTATCATGACGCCTCTTGTCGGGGGGAGAGCTTTGCGATGTATGACCTCCTGATATCCGGTGGCACGGTCGTCGACCCCGCGCAGGGCCTCAACCACCGGCGCGACGTGGCGATCGCGGGCGGCCGGGTGAGCGCCGTCGCCGAGCACATCGATCCGGCGCAGGCTCGCCAAGTTCTCGATGCCTCGGGACTGCTGGTCACGCCCGGTCTAGTCGACGTTCACGTGCACGTCTACGACGGCGTGAGCCACTACGGCGTCGACGCCGACACTTACGTCTTGCCCAGCGGCGTCACCACCGCAATCGACGCCGGGTCGGCGGGCGCCGACACCTTCGACGGCCTCCGACGCTACGTGATCGAGGTCTCCGAGACGCGCCTCAAGGCCTGTCTCAACATTTCATCGACGGGCATGGTCTCGCCGGTTGTGGGCGAGCTCGAGGACCTCCGGCTCATCGACCCGAAGAAGGCCATCGAGGTCTGCGAGCGCCACCGCGACGTGATCGTCGGCGTCAAGGCCCGGCTCAGCGAGAACCTGGCGGGAAACAACGCCCTGCCCGCGCTGCACCGCGCCCGCGAGGCGGCGGATGCCGTGGGGCTGCCCATCATGATCCACCCCAACGCGCCCGTCTGCACGCTGGACGACATCCTGCGCGAGATGAAGGACGGCGACCTGCTGACCCACTGCTATCACGGTCTGGATGAAGGCATCCTCGACGACCAGGGCCGCGTGCGCGCGTCGGTCCGCGATGCCGTGAATCGCGGCGTCCACCTCGACGTGGGTCACGGCCAGGGCAGCTTCTCGTGGAGCGTGGCGGAATCGGCGCTGGCGCAGGACCTGGTCCCCAACACCATCAGCAGCGATCTGCACGCCTACAACTTCGACGGTCCCGTCTTCGATCTGGCCACGACACTCAGCAAGTTCCTGCATCTGGGCCTTGACCTGCCCGACGCCCTGCGCCGCTGCACGGTCACCCCGGCCGAGATCCTGGGCATGCAAGGCCAGATCGGCACGCTCGCCGTCGGCGCCTTCGCGGATGCGGCGCTGTTCCGTGAGGAGATCGGCGCCCACACCTTCGAGGACGCCCACGGCCAAACGCGCATCGGCGAGCGCCGCCTGGTGCCCGTCAAGGTCGTCAAGGGCGGCAAGGTCATCGACGCCGTCGCCCGTGGCTGGCACGGCCACCATCATCACTAGGCGGGACTGGCCTCGGCCCTTCTGGTGGCGCAAGCTGTAGACGAGCTTCGGGCGGGCTGCCGGTGGGGGATCTGAACGTGACGGACCCGATGGAAGTTGCCCCAATGAGCGGGGGACAGCCGAGGCCGGACGCCGGACGGCGCTGGAACTTCCAGGCTGTCAAGAGCGAAGACAGGGTCGGATTGCGCGTCTTCGTGTTGCTGACCGTACTGGTCGTGTCTATGGCGGTTCTGAGCTGTACCGAAAGTGAGCAATCCACCGTTGACGCTTCATCGCAAATGGTTGCCCCGCCAAGAGCAGCCGAGCCGGACCGCAAGTCAGAAGATGTTGATGACGTTGCCGGGATCAAGTCAGATCCACGCTGGGCGCGTGCTGGCGTCGCAACAGAAATCGCCACCCGCCGCGCACCGACGGAAACCGAGAGACCTGAAGCTCAGCTCACGCCCACGCCCGCGATTCTGGTGGGTGAGCGGGCTCCTCTGGCGACGCTGCCTGTTGCCACGGCTAGCCTAGCGCGCAGCGAAGGGACACCGGAACTCCAGGTCACGCCCACGGTCGCCGTTCGGGCAGGCGCGGGAGTTGAGATGGCGATACCGCCGGTCACCACGTCTAACCCGGCGCGCAGTGAAGTGACACCCCAGATCCAACTCACGCCGACGGCGGCGGGTGAGGCCGGCGAGAGCCCATCGCCGGCGACCACGCCGGTTGCCGCGGCGACCCGTGTGCCCACACGGGAGGTTTCGGCGCATCACGGCGGGACACCCTGTCATCCGGTGCCGTACGCAAATTGGCTAGCCGATTTAAGCTTTGTTACCAGCATGGTGGAGTGGACGCCCGACGGCTCGGCCATTGTCTTCACCCATGGACCCGAAGTTTATACGGCCTCGGCCGACGGAACGTGGGTGTCCAAGGTAGCTGACGGAAGCGCACCGCATCCGTGGTTTGTTGTACCGCATCCCTTCGAGTTCGGTCGTCGAATAGGATGGATGACAGCCGTCGATATTTCGTCTGACGGCACGCAAATTGTCTACTCGACCTGTAAGTACCCGTTTTCACGCAGTCTGCCGAAGGAAAGCGGCGATCCCCGAAGCGCAAATGGCGGCGATGCATCAATATCTGCCTATGGGTACGAACTCGCTTTGGAATCTCTGGATGGAGAACAAGGACAGCGTCTGACATCCAGCACAAACTATGAAAATTATCCGGCGTGGTCACCGAATGGTAAAGCCATCGCTTTTGTTGCGAGCAATCCAGTTGATGATATTCGTCCTTGGTGGGTATTTCTTCACACCATGAATCCTGAAGGATCCGAACGACGGCGCATCGCGGCGCATATCCCAATCTTTCCCCGACATCGTCCTGCCTGGTCGCCGGACAGCCAGCGCATCGCATTTTCGAGCGCCGGTGAGCGCAACAAAGGGCTATACGTCGTCGATGCGGACGGCTACAATCTCCAAAGACTTGCGGTTACCGTCAGCTGGCCATCGTGGTCGCCGGACGGCCAGAGCATCGCGTACGCCCAACCTGACGGCGAGGATGTTGCACTGTTCACCATTGGCGCTGACGGGTCGGATGCGCGACGACTCGTGACTATCGACGGCTGGCAACAACGGCAATACGGCGAGCCCGATCCCCAAGAAGCTTGGATTCGAGACGTAGCGTGGTCACCGGCTGGAGACATGATCCTCTATGCGTGTCGCGCAGGCATTTGTGTGGTGGGTGTGGACGGATCTCCCGTGGGCCACTCGCCGACGGATCGCAGGGCAGCCATCGCTGCTGCTTGGTCGCCAGACGGCAGCCTGATTGCCGTGGTTGATGGCTTCGCCTACGACGACATGAACCGGGGCGACAGCTATCTCTACACGATGGCGCCCGACGGAACAAACAGCAAGACGCTGGTTCGCGTCGGGATTGGCCTGCTGGCCGCGCAGTCAGGGTATGAAGACGTGGAGGCAAGCGCCACCGCCTGCAGCGAGGGGTATGTGGTCGCCCAGCCGGCCCAGCATCCGGGGCTGATTCAGGATTGCGAAACGCTCATCGCGTTGCGCAGCGAGCTGTTCGTCAGGTTCCCATCGAACTGGGGCCCGGGCACACCGATCGACCGATGGGCGGGTGTTGTCGTAGGTGGCTCGCCGCGGCGGGTCAGGCAGCTACGACTTCCTAAGCGCGAATTACGCGGGAGGCTTCCTGCGAAACTCGGTGGCCTCACCCACTTGGAGCATCTGGATCTATCCCGCAATGAGTTTGACGGCCCGATTCCGCCGACGCTTGGGCAGCTGGCCCTTCTCAGAGTGCTGAACCTCTCCTTGAATTCCCACTCCTACACGTATATCGGCTTGTCGGGGGATATTCCACCGGAGCTTGGACTTCTCACCGAGCTGCGTGTGCTGAATCTGTCGAGAAACGATCTCTCTGGCGGGATCCCGCCGCGTCTCGGCCAATTGGAGAACCTCGTTGAGCTCGACCTGTCCGAAAACGATCTAACTGGCACCATACCTTCCGAGTTGGGGGCCCTAAAATGGCTGGAGCGGCTAAGGCTGTATGGGAACGAATTGTCCGGCTCGCTTCCATCCGCGCTTGGACAGTTGATGAGCTTGACTGAGTTGGATCTCGGACGGAACGAGTTGACGGGCGTCATTCCTGCGGCGATCGGTCGGCTGAGCAATCTGACGCGGCTCAGTCTCGGATCAAACGAGTTCACGGGTACGATTCCGACTGAGATAGGTCAACTGAGCAAACTAACTGAGGCGGATCTCGCGTACAATAACCTTACGGGAAGTATCCCTCCGGATATCGGCCGACTTGAGAATCTCGGGTACCTTAGACTTTCCGGCAATGGTCTGGTGGGTGCTATCCCAGCGGCATTGGGAAGCTTGACAATGCTTACACATCTGAATTTAGGCCGAAACCAGTTGACGGGCGAAATCCCGGCAGAGCTAGGTCGGTTGGTCAACCTGCAAAGGCTCGGTCTATTCGAAAACCAACTCACCGGAAGCATACCGGCTCAGTTGGCACAGTTGGTCAATCTGAATCAGTTAAACCTCGGGGGCAACGAGCTGGCAGGCTGCATCCCACAGCCGTTAAGTCGGGTGGCTAGGAATAGTTCTTATCCGGTTGAAATGCCGGTATGCGAGTAGACGATGTCGCATGTAAAATGGCATTAACTACCGAGCTTCGCTCGGCGCCTTCGAGGACGCCCACGGCCAGACCCGCATCGGCGAGCGGCGCCTGGTCCCCGTCAAGGTCGTCAAAGCCGGCAAGGTCATCGACGCCGTCGCCCGTGGTTGGCACGGCCAGCATCATCACCATCACTAGGCGGGTTGGACCCGGGCCTACGACCAATCCCGCGAGGGCGGCGCGCCCAGGCCGTCGGACGTGGCGGGCTGGCAGGTGTGGGCCATCACCTGCACCGCCCCATGCTCGTCCTGCAACTCGCCGTAGACCAGCATCACCGGAGAATCCAGAATCGCGCGCTGGTAGCGGGTGAAGACCGACGGGCGAATGATGACGTTGACCAGCCCGGTTTCATCTTCCAGGGACAGGAAGGTGTAGCCGCGCGCGGTGGGCGGGTGCTGGCGGTTGATCACGATGCCGGCCACGGTGACCATGATTCCGGTGCGGGCCTGTTCGCGCAGGGCGTCGGGAACGCCGCTGTCGCCCAGGCCCCGGAACTGTCGCCCGCTGCTCTGCCCGTCGTAGTGATTTCCGGTGCGGCGGGCGCGCTCGCCATAGTGCCCCGCCACGGGTTGAGTCAGCGAGCGCCCTCGGCCGCGGCGCGTGCGCGGCATCGGCGGGCTCGTGCTGGCCGGAATTGAGACCCGGGGAATGCGCGCGCGCCGTGCCTTGGGCGTCGCTGGCTTCGCGATGCCGTCCGAGCCTGCGCGCCGCCGCTCGGCGGCCAGGTCCAGCAGATCGGCGGCGCGCAGCACGCCGGCTTGCGCCAACGCCGGTCGCAGGAACTCCAGGCCGCGCCAGCGGGTCGAAAGGCCGGTGGCGGCGAAGTCCATCCGGACCTGCACCAGCGCGTCGGCCGGCGGCAGCGCAACCGGCTCTTCCAGCTCCGCCACAAGGTTCGGCAGCTCCCCGCCGTTGGCCGCGGGCGCATAGGCCTGCACCTGCCAGAGCGCCGCGCGCCGGTTCAGTCCAAGGCCCCGAAAGGCCCCCGCCGTGGCCAGCGCTTCCAGAACGTTGATCGGCAACCGCGTCCGGCGGCAAAAGTCTTCCAGGGAGCGATACGGCCCGCGGGCCAACGCTTCATCCAGGCGCTCGCGATGGGCCTCTCCCAGGCCTTCCACGTACCGATAGCCCAATCGCACCGCGCCGTCCGGCTCGACGATGCACTCGAAGCGGCTGTGCCGGATGTCCACGGGGCGCACGGTCACCCCGTGCCGCTGGGCGTCGCCCACGAGGGTGTGCGGGCTGTAGAAGCCCATCGGCTGGCTGTTGAGAATGGCGCAGGTGAACTCCGCGTGGTGATGCACCTTGAGCCACGCCGAGGCGTACACCAGCAGCGCAAAGGCGCAGGAATGCGCCTCGGGAAATCCATAGCCCGCATAGCCTTCGATCTGGGCATATATCTGCTCCGCCGTCGGCGCGGGGATGCCGTGGCGGGTCATGCCCTGCATCAGGTCCGCCTGGAGCGCCTGGATGTGCGCCAGGGAGCGCTTGCGGCTCATCGCGCGCCGCAGCGCATCGGCCTTGGTTGCCGAGAACCCGGCCGCGACCATGGCGATCTGGAGGCATTGCTCCTGGAAGATCGGCAGCCCCAGCGTGCGTTGCAGCACCGTCGCCAGGCCGGGCCACACGGGATCGTCCCTCTCCTGCCCGATGCGGCGCAGGATCCAGCGCCGGTGCATCTTGGTGGTCATCGGCCCGGGCCGGATGATCGCGACCTGCACCACCAGGTCATAGAAGCACCGCGGCCGGGTCTGCGGCAGCACGTGCATCTGGGCGCGGCTTTCCACCTGGAACATGCCGATGGTGTCGGCCGCGCAGATCGCGTCGTAGACCTTGGGGTCGTCGAACGTGAAATCCGCCAGCGCCAGGCGCCGGCCGCACCGCTGCTCAATGAGCCGGAAGGCCCGCTGGATCAGCGTCAGCATGCCCAGTCCCCAGCAGGTCGATCTTCAGCAGCCCGGCGTCGGCGCAGTCGTCCTTGTCCCACTGCGCCACGGTGCGTCCCTCCATCGTCGCCGGCTCGATCGGCACCGACGCATCCAGCGGATGTGAGGCGATGATCATGCCCCCGGTATGGATGCCCAGGTGCCGGGGAAAGTCGACGATCTGCCGGCTCAGCTCGAGCAGCTCGCGGCCCACGCGATTCGAGACCTCGCGCGGCACGTCGCCGTCCGCCTGGTCCGGGTGCGGCATCTCCACGCTGGGATGCCATTGCAGCCGCTGCGCCAACCGGTCCACCTGCGCCTGCGGCAGCCCCAGCGCCTTGCCGACGTCGCGGATGGCCGAGCGCCCGCGAAAGCAGATGACGTTCGCCACCATGGCCGCGCGGCGGCGGCCATGGCGCTGGTAGACGTATTGGATCACCCGCTCGCGCTCCTGGTGCTCGATGTCCAGGTCGATATCGGGCGGCTCGTCCCGATCCGGGGACATGAACCGCTCGAACATCAGCCCGGCGGCGATGGGATCGACCATCGAGATGCCGAGGGCGTAGCAGAGGATCGAGCCCGGCGCCGAGCCGCGGGTGTTGACCAGGATGTCGTTGCGGTGACAGAAGTCCACCAGATCGCGAACAGTGAGGAAATAGCCCGCCAGCCGCAGGTCCTTGACGTACCGCAGCTCGCGCCGCACGCGCTCGCGCACGGTCTCGTCGAGGTCGGGATACCGCCGTCGCGCGCCCTCCCAGACCAGACGCTCCATATAGCCGTACTCCGACTCGCCGTTGGGCGTGGGAAACGCGGGCAGGCCGTATTCGAGCTTGCGGCTCAGGTCGAAGTCGCACATCTCGGCAATGCGCAGGGTGTTGCTGACTGCCTCGGGAACGCCGGCGAAGAGCCGCGCCATTTCCGCGGCGGACTTCAGCACAAACTCGTGATTGGGCCGCAGCCGCCGCCCCGCCGTTTCCAGCGTAGTGGTGTGCTTGATGCACACCAGCACGTCCTGCAGCCGCGCACGCGCGCGGTCGTGGTAGTGGACGTTGTTGGTAGCCACCAGCGGCAGGCCGGTGCGCCGCGCGACATCGAGCAATCCGGCGTTGGCCAGATGTTCCGCTTCGAGACGATGATCCTGAAGCTCGAGAAAGAAGCCGCCCGGCTCGAACAACTCGGCGTACGTCCCCGCCAGCTCGATGGCCTGCTGGTCGTCACCGCGCAGTGCCGCGGCCGGGATCGCTCCCCGCAGGCAGCCCGAAAGCCCGACCAAGCCGCGCGTGTGCCGCGCCAGGGTTTCGAGGTCGAGCTCCGCCATTCCCTTGGGCCGGTCGTGGTGCGCCGCGGTGGCGAGCCGGCAGACGTTGGCGTAGCCCTCGCGGTCACGCGCCAGCAGGGTGAGGTGGCGGCCCTCGGCCATGCTGGCTTCCATGCCCACGATGGGATGCAGGCCGTGCTCGCGCGCCGCGTGGGAGAACCGCACCGCGCCGTAGACCCCGTCGTGATCCGTGATCGCCAGCGCCGCCAGCCCAATCTCGGCGGCGCGCGCCGCCATTTCCTCGGGATGCGACGCGCCATCCAGAAACGAGAAGTTGCTGTGCGCGTGCAGCTCGGCGTAGGCGGGGCGGGTCAATCGAGCGCTCCCTGGGCAAACCAACGTCCCTGGGCGCGGTCGTGGTAGAGCACGAGGCCGCGGCCGTCGTCCAGCCACACGTGCAGGTAGTCCCGATCGACGGGTTCCGCCCACCACTCCGTCTGCACCCGCTGCGGCCCATAGCTGGCGACGACTTTCCTGGTCGAGCCCTCAAGCGTCACCCAGCGGGCGTCGTCGGCCTGGCTGAGGCGCACCGGACGAGGCGGGGTGAAGAGCCGCGTGATGCCGCGGGCGCCCGCCAGGCCGGCCAGCCACGCCGCCGGGAGCTCGGACGCCTCGCGCGTGGGACTTGTCGCAACGTAGGCGTCAAGCCGGCGGGCGGCCGTCTCAAGGGTGAAGGCGTCGGGGCAGAGCGCCATGCGGAACAGCGCGGCGTCGCCCAGCTGCGCCCGCAGGCGGCTGATCGCGTGGTTGGCGCGCGCCATGCGCTCCGACCGGTTGCCGAGCAGGGACCGTTGCGTGCCGACGCCCGGCGCCAGGTGCCGCACGTCCAGGCTGATGCGCACCACGCCGGGCTGGTGGGATGAAATCTCCGGCACGACCGCGCCGGCTTGAGCGATATCGGCCCACGCCTCGAAGCGCCAGCGGGCCGCGTCGCGAAAGGTGGCGGCCGCGGCGGACGGCTCGGGCAGCGGCAGCGCGAACCGCTGGACCGTGCCGTCGGCGCGCTCGGTCCGGCCGCCGACCTGCTGTGCCATCAAGCCCCGCTGGGCCAGCCGTGCGGCCAGGCGCTGCGCCAGGGCCTGCAGGGCGAAGGCGAGGCGGTCCACGTTGTGCTCCTCCCACTCGAAGTCGACCGCCTCATGCAGCACGAGCGGCCGCGTCCGACCGCGCAGCGGCCGCGGGTCCTCGCCATGCGCCAGCCGCCACGCCTGCGCCCCCTCGACTCCATAGCGAGTCCGCACGGCGTTGGCCGGCAAGGCGGCAAACGCGCCGATGGTGGCGATGCCCAGCGTCTGCAGGTTGGCAAGCGTCCGCTCGTTCAGCGGCAGCCGTTCGACGGGCTGCTCGGCCAGATAGGCCCGGTCGGAGGTGGCAACGACGGTCACGCCCGCCGCGCCCGCCGTGCGCGCCGCCGACCTCCGCCGCCAGGCGTCCCGCCGCCAGCCCGATGTGGGCCGCGTGCCCGGTTTCCGCCTTCGACGTCGCGGCGCACCCGCGCGCCCAGCGCCGCGTCGGGGCCGTAGAGCGGCTCCAGGCCCGCCGCGTCGGCAAACGCCAGCCCCACGCCGGCGTCCTCCACCAGCGGGGAGAAGCGGTCCAGCACGTCCAGCACCGCCGCGAACGCGCGGGTGTAGCGCGGCGGATCGTCGGGCACGTAGACGCCCTGCGGGCAGCGCTGCGCCGCTTCCTTGACCGCCATTCCCAGCCGCATCCCCGCGCCATGGGCGGCGTCGGAAACCTCGATCAGCCGCCGCTGGTTAGCTTGCCGCGCGTAGATCGCCAGTGGCTGCGTCGACCACGCCGGGTGCGTCTGCGCTTCCACCGTGGTCCGGAAGCGCGGCATCCAGAGGCAAAGCGTCTTGCGGTCCACCGGACCTCCTGAGAAACGGACAGTCGATGACGAGGCGCCGCACGCCCGTGCCGCTGCGCGACTTCAGCACCCGAACCTCCAGCGTCAGCCCGACCGGCACCTGGGTCAGGCGGCTGCGCTGCCAGCGCCAGCCGCGGCAGGCCACGCCGAGCCGCAGGGAGGCCAGGTAGGGCAACCCGGTGACGCGCCGGGCGCCGGACGTCGTCACCACCACGAGTCCCGCCGCCCCGCGTCCCGCCAGATCGGCCAGGTGCGACCAGCGGTTGACGGGCGGCCGGGTGGCCTCCAGGTCCAGCAGCAGGGCCTCGAAGGCGTTGCTGCGCAGCAACGTGGCGGTCGCCTGCAGCGCCGCGTCGGCGTCCGGCGGGTGCACCACCACCAGGCGCGACAGATCGAGGCTCAGGGCCGCGCCCGCGGTGGGGGCGAACGTGCCGGGCAGATCGACGTAAGCCGCCAACCCGCCGTGATCGAGCGCGGCCGCCAGGGTCCGCAACCCCAGCGTCAGCGCGCCGCCGCCGCGCGGGCCGGTGAGCTCACTCACGCGACCCCGGGGAATCCCCGCGAACCCGGTGGCCTGATCCAGCGCGGGGATGCCGGTGGCAAAGCTGGCCTCTGGCGGACTGACGCCGAACAGGCGGCCGGCGGCGTGCAGCCCCAAGCGCTGCTCGATGTCGCGGACCGCGCGCCGCAGCGCGGCGGGACGCTCGCGGTCGGGTAGAGGCAGTGGGAAGCCCTGGATAGGACGGGACGCCACTATACCAAACAAAAACCGAACAAAGATAGGGCTACCTCAAGAAAATGGTGGGTCACTTTGGCCAGCATCGGGCGGTTTTCCCGCTTCGCCGCTGAGGCCCGGTCCCCTCTCCCTTGGGTTTCCAGACCGGACAGATGGTGTACAGGTGTTCGGAGACATGGTGAACACATTTAGGCGGGATCCCGCAGGTCCACGACGCCCAGATGATCGATCAGGAAGCGGATGCCAGCAGCCGTCGATGGCGGTTGGACACAAGGCCACGGGCTGGCCACGGAGGGCTTTGGCCAGCCGGAACCGCCGGCCCTGGAACGACACTCAGCCGCCCGCCTGGACCCGACGGACCCGCTCAGTAGGCGGGAAGGGCAGCGACAGCAGCTGGGCCGGGTACGGTCGGGGGCGTGGAACAGTTCCGCTCAATTCTGCGTAGTATCTGGTAGGTGACCTGGTAGCCGATGCCACGACGGCGCGGAAGACGGATCCCAAGGGGCACTGCCAAGCATGGCCGATCGGGACCGACAAGGTGACGGAGACCACAGCGATGTGGACGATCAATGAACTGCTCAACGGTACGCCGTACGACATGCGCATCCAGGCCTGCAACGGCAAGAACAACTGCGCGCCGCGGCCCAAGGCTGGTCATGCGACCGGCCTGACGGCTGATGGCAATGAGCACCCGTCCGTTCGCGAGGCAATCGCGGCAGGCAAGCGTTCGTTGGCGAATTGTTCTCCACATCCGCTAGACGTGATGGCGATCTACGCGTTGTATCAAGCTTTCAGTACCCCGTGAGGATTACGGTGGCGCCTGGGTGAAAATTCGTCGGAGGACGTGGCAGATTGCTTTCGCATTCCTGCCGGCTGTGGGGCTGGTAGCGAGCCTGGCGAGTTGCGCTCCGGATGGCAATGGCAGGGCGGGCCCGGTTGCGACAACGGCGATGGCGCAGGGCGATGGCTCGGCGGTTGCGGACCGGTCGCCGCAGCGCGCTGTGTTGGAAGGGCAGATCACAGCGATGGGGGCAGCAGGCACGAGCGCGGGCCCCGGGGCGGCGCCGACCCCCAGCCCGCGTGCGACGCAAACGGCTCTTGCGCCTGCGGCAGCGAGCGTCACGCCGGGAGCAATGCCAACGGCCACGCCGACTCCGCTGGCGCGCAACCTGCCGGCCGCCACCCCGAGTCTTACGTACACAACAGGGTCAACAGCGGGAGCCGCGCCATCACGGACGATTTCGCGCCACCCACCGTGCACGGACTCCCCTGTCTCGCGGGCGGTCGTGGCGTGGTTTCCGAACAGCATTCGCGTGCTGTACGCCGACGGTCCGCAACTATTCGCGGCGTATGCCAATGGGGCTCGTCTCGAGCTGCTCGTCGACGCGGCGCCGGACATCCGACTCGGGTCGTCCCGATACGTGGCCGGGCACATCACCCACGCGATGGCCTCCCCCGACGGGTCGCGCGTGGTGTACGCCATCTGTCGCTACTACGAGCCGGATCGGCTCGAGGACCCGCAGATTTTGAGGTGCACCCGTCCGTGGCTGTTCTCCACGCCGCCGGGCCGATGTAGCTACCCGATCACCGCTGACCGCGCCTATGCCTTCTACGACATCCCGGCACATATCGGCGATCGGTTGTACGAGATTGCCGTCCGGCACGTCCCCACCGAGACCACGCGACGTCTCTTCGCGGGCGACGCGCCGGTGTGGTCGCCCGACGGCGGCCGCGTCGCGTTCTACGTTGCTGGGGACCGTGCGTATCCCGGAAGTCTGGGTGCGTATCCGGGGAAATCGGCGATTCCGCGGGAGGGTGCGGACGCGTTCGCCCTGAAGCGAGGGCTGTACACCATGGCGGCCGATGGCAGCGACGTGCGGCGGATTCAGGCCTGGAACTGGACCGGCCGCGAGGACGACTACCCGAACGTCGACGTGCCGCCCGTGTGGTCGCCCGACGGTCAGCGGGTCGCCGTCGTGCGGCATGCCGGCGATGAGCAGGTGATCCATATCGTGGATCTGGCCCGGGCGTTGCAGTGGCGGCTCGCCATCACTGTCAGCGCGCCGGCATGGTCGCCGGACGGCGCCCGGCTGGCGTTTGCCAAGCCCGACGGCGACGAGGTGGCGCTCTACACCATCGCCGCCGACGGGTCGGACGCACGGCGGGTGACGACGATCTCCGGCTGGCAGCCGCGGTATGGAGCGCCAGAACCAACGCAGGCCTGGATCGAAACGGTGGGGTGGTCGCCGACGGGCGATCGGCTGCTCTACACGTGCGGGACGTCGGCGTGCGTGGTGGCCCGCGAAGGCACCCCGGAAGAGACCCTGTCAGTGCAACTGGAAGGCGGGTCGGTCGCGGCGTGGTCGCCCGACGGCGCCGACATCGCCGTTGCGAGCGCGGGTCGCCCTGAGAGCGACAGACCGCCGTCAATCGTGCAAGGCGGTGTCCTGTACCGCGTGGCGGCGGACGGCAGCGACGTGCGGCTCCTGGCGCGCCGGCAAGCGGATGGCGCGATCGTGCCGGCGGAAGCGGCGTCTGCGCCGGCCGGATCGACGCCGCCGCGCGACGTGTCCGAGTGTGCCAGCGGCAGAATCGTGCCGAGACCTTCAGAAAACCCGGGCTTGGTCAACGACTGCCGAGTGTTGCTGGAGGTGCGGGACACGCTGGCGGGTGACGAGCGCTTGTACTGGAACCGCTTCAGTCCCATCAGCGAGTGGGAAGGCGTCGTCGTTGGCGGGACGCCACCGCGCGTCATCGAGTTGCATCTCACACCGTACGCCATCACGAGGTACGTCGGGCGACAGCTGCGAGGCGTGGAATTGTCCGGCGTGATTCCGCCCGGCTTGAGCCGGCTCACGGCATTGCGTGTGTTGGAGATCGGCAATGACCAATTCTCCGACGTGAAAGTGTCGGGCGTGATTCCGCCCGAATTGGGCCGGTTGGCGCACTTGCGCGTGTTAAGTATCGGCCCCAGCAACATATCCGGCGTGATCCCGCCCGAATTTGGCAATCTGCAAGAACTGCGCGAACTCAGACTGGGCTTCAACAAGCTGAGCGGCGGGATCCCAGCTGAACTCGGCAGACTCTCGCAGCTGCGAATCTTGTATCTATACAGCGACACTCTGAGCGGCGAACTTCCGGCGGAACTTGGCAACCTGACGCAGCTGCGGGAGTTTCACTTGTTCAACGTGAATAGATCAGGGATTTCCGGCGGTATCCCGCCCGAGTTTGGCAACTTGAAAGAACTACAGCTGTTGTACGTGGAAGCTTCGAACTTAGGCGGGGAGATTCCACCAACATTGGGAAATCTGACGAACCTGAAGGCCCTGACCATTTATAAGAGCAACCTCACGGGTTCTATCCCAGCATCACTCGGTGGGTTGACGAACATTGCCGGCATGGATCTGAGCGAAAATAAACTGACGGGGCACATCCCCGGTGCCCTCGTGCACCTGCCCAACCTCAAGTTCCTGAATCTCTCTCACAATCAGCTTTCGGGGCGCATCCCCGGTGCTCTTGCGCGACTGTCCGAAGGCGCGCAAATGGCTGTTGTCGGCAATGCGCTGACGGGATGCGTCCCACAGGGCGTGCGGCTGGCGTATCGAGAACACGTTGAGTTACCGGACTGCGAGCCAGCGGAATGACGTCCGGAAACACTCGCAAGCTACGGGCTGAGAGTTGCGGCGCTCTGTTGGTGAGGCATAGGGCATCACTTTCCAGCAGTCCTGTGATTTCAATTGCGTTGGTCTTGCAATTGGGGAGTGCAGTGTGCTGGGCATGTGCAGGCAGCGACAGTCGTGGCTCCAGGTCACCTGCCGCGCAGCCGCCGCCAACTAAGGGACGTGCTAGGCCCGCCGGTTGGTGACGGAAACGCTACTCCGGCTGGCGTATCCTCCACCCCGACTGCCGCGCCCACCCCTAGACTTGGACCGCGTTCCGATGGTCCCGCTGTATCCAGACTCGTCGAGCGAGAAACCGTCGAGCGACTTCTGGAACAGGGGCTAGGACTTGCAGGGGCGTCGCCGGTGCATCTGGCAATCCGGGGTACGGCAGGCGTGGATTCGGTGCGCTGCGCCTGGCGGGGGATCGCGCGCACGGCGGCGCAGCGCGAGGACGCGATCCGCATGTGGCTCCAGTTGGGGGCAGACGATGCTATCCCCGCCGCGGGTTATTTGGAAGCGCTGTTCACGGCCACGCTGGATGTGCTCAACCCCGAGTATCGCGAGACGGCGAAGTCGAACTTCCTGGCGATCGCGCGGGGCGGGGCGTGGTCGTATGAGCTGTATCGGCGGGAGCACGAGGCCGGGACGTTTGGTACGCAAGCGCTGCAGACGCGAGGCGACTACGAGGCGTCGCTGCAAGACCTGGTGGTCGAAGCGGAGGAAGCGTTGGCGGCGGAGATCGGGGGCAAGGAGCGGATCGTGTTCCTGGCGCCGATTGGGGCGCACCACGCCATCGCGTTCGAGGCCTGGCAGGCCGTGGCGCACTCGGATCTGGCGAGCAAGAGCCTGACGGGAACGATCCCGGCGGGGCTGAGCCACCTGTTCGAGCTGACCACGCTCGATCTCAGCTCGAACCGGCTGACGGGGGCGATCCCGGCGGAGCTGGGCTGGCTGACTAACCTGACGGAGCTGCGATTCCAAGGGGCGTAGCCGCTACAGCCGAACTGGATCGAGCGCCGCCCTACTCGTACCGCAGAGCCTCGATGGGCCGCAGCCGCGCGGCGCGGTTGGCGGGATAGATGCCGAACACCAGACCGATCGCCACCGATACGGCCAGCGCCAGGATTACCGGCTCGGGTGTCAGGTGTCCCTCCAGCGCGCGGCCACCGATCCTCACGCCGCCCATAAACGTCGCCAGCAGGCCGCCGATGACGGCGCCGGCGATGCCGCCGCCCAGGCTCACCAGGACGGCCTCGATCAGGAACTGCACCAGGATGTCCCGGCGGCGCGCGCCAATGGCCTTGCGAATGCCGATCTCGCGCGTCCGCTCCGCCACGGAGACGAGCATGATGTTCATGATGCCGATGCCGCCGACCAGCAGCGAGATGCCGGCAATCGCGCCCAGGAACAGCGTCAGCGTGCCCGTGACCTCGCCCAGCGCTTCGATGATGTCCTGTTGCGTCCGGATGGTGAAGTCGTCTTCCACCACGTCGTGCCGCAGCCGCAGCAGCGCGCTGACCTCGTTCGTGACCGCCTCGATCGTCGCCTCGTCCTCGTTGGCGAGCGTCACGCTGATCTCACCGACGATGTCGTCGCCGGTCAGCGTGCGCGATGGGCTGATGCGCGTCTGAAGCGTCGTCAGCGGCACCAGCGCCTGGTTGTCGCGGCTCTGGAACGTCGCTTGCCCCGACTCCTCCATCACGGCGATCACGGTGAAGGTCTGGTTATTGAGCCGCACCGTGCCGCCGATCGGGTTCTGTCCCGGGAACAGTTCGGTGGCAATCGTTTGCCCCAGGGCGATCACGCGGGCGCGTCGCTGCAAGTCGTCGTCGGTGATGAAGCGACCGGCCTGGGGCTGGAAGGTGCGGACCTCGGCGTAGCTCGGCGTGATACCGATGATCTGCGTCGAGAACGCGTTGCCGCCCGCCACGAGCGACGCGTTGGTGTTGCGAGTTGGAGCGATGTCCACGATGCCTGGGATAGCGGCTTCGCGGATCGCCTCGGCGTCGTCGAAGGTCAGCGTCGGCGTCGTCGCGCTCACGTCCACGAACCTGCCCCCGGTTTGCGCTTGGACGCCCGGGCTGATGAAGAGCAGGTTGGAACCGGTGCCGCGGATGTTCGCCTCGATCGACGCCTGCGCGCCGGCGCCCAACGACATCAGCGCGATCACTGCTGCCACGCCGATCACCATGCCCAGCACCGTCAAGCTGGTGCGCAGCTTGTTGGCGGCCAACGCCCGCAGCGCCAGGCGCACGCCGTCGGCGAGGCTCATGCGACGCCTCCCGCGAGGCTGTGGCGTTCGTCGGTGGCAACGGTCCCGTCAACCATGCGGATGATGCGCTGGGTGCGCTCGGCGATCACGGCCTCGTGCGTGACGATCAGCGTCGTGATGCCGCGATCCTCATTCAGGAGGGCCAGCAGGTCCATGATCTCGTTGGCCGTGGCCGTGGCCGTGTCGAGGTTTCCGGTCGGCTCGTCAGCCAGGACCATGCTGGGATTGCCGACGAGGGCCCGCGCGATCGCCACGCGCTGCTGCTGGCCGCCGGAGAGCTCCGACGGCTTGTGATGCATGCGGTCCTCCAATCCGACGACGGCCAATGCCTCTTCCGCGCGTTGCCGCCGTTGGCGGTCGCGGGCATAGAGCAATGGCATCTCGACCTGCTCCAGCGCCGACATGCGCGCCAGCAGATTGAACGATTGGAAGACGAAGCCGATCTTGCGGTTGCGGATGGCTGCCAGCGCGTCGTCGGTCAGATCCCCAACTAGCTCGCCGTCGAGGAAGTAGCTGCCGGCCGTGGGCGCATCCAGGCACCCCAGCAGATTGAGCAAGGTCGACTTTCCCGAACCCGAGTGGCCCATGATGGCGACCATTTCGCCTTGCTGCACGTCGAAGGAGACGCCGCGCAGGGCGTGTACGTCAATCGAGCCCATGTGATACGTCTTGGCCAGGTTTTCCACACGCACCACGGGCGCCGCGTTGCCGTTCCCCTGGGAGTCGGCGTCCACTAGCCGCCGCCTCCGCCAAGGCCGCGGAAGCCGCCGCCACCAAATTGCCCGGGCCTGAACTGCCCCGGCGTGAAGCCTTCAGGCAACTGGGGTAGTTGGAATCCAGCCACGGCCGCACCGGTCATGACGACGGCCTCGCCCTCGACGAGACCCGCGAGCACCTCGACGAAGAGCGCATCTTGCAACCCGACGGTGACGGGCTGTTGTTGGATGACACCGTCGGGGCCGAGCACGCTCACGAAGGACCGGGCTCCAACCGTCTGCACCGCCTGCCGTGGGATGGCCAGCGTGCCGGCCGACTCGGCCAGCACGATAGAGACATCCGCCGTGAGGCCGCTCAGCAGTCGAGGATCGGGCGAGGTGAAGCCGACCTCGACCGGGTAGGTCACGAGCCCCTGCGACGCTTCGCCTTGCTGACCGCGACGGATGACTGTGCCGGCGAACACCGCGCCGTTGAGGGCCTCGAACTCGAGCGTCGCCGGCTGGCCCAGCTTGACCAGTCCGATGTCCGACTCATCGACGTTCACGAGCACGTGAATCGACGCCGCCTCGGCCAGCGTGACCACGGTTGCCGGCGCCTGCAGCCCGGCCTGCCCGTTCACGTCGAGCGCCACTCCGGCGAACGGCGCCACGATCAGGGCGTCGGTCAGGTCTTCCTGGGCGGCTGCCAGACCTCGCTCGGCGTCCGTCACCGCCAGCTCGCTCTGCTCAACGTCCAGCGCGTCCGGCGGGGTCTGCACGTCGGCGAGCCCCAGCTCGGCCCGGCGGACGGCATTCTCCGCTCGAAGAAGCTCCAGCGCCGACGGGCCCTGCTGCAGCTCGTCGAGCCGCGCCTGGGCGTCGGCCAGGGAAAGCTCCGCCGCGTGCACCGCCTGTTCGGCCAGGCGGACATCGGTCGGGTCGGGTCCTGCCCGCAACTCATCGAGGCGCAGCCTGGCCGCTTCCAGCGAAAGCTGCGCCGCCCTCAGCCCCGTTTGCTCACGGAGCACCTCGGCGGTGTCTGGGTCGGCGAACAGCTCCTGCAACCACGCCTCGGCGGCGGCGACGCTGTGCGACGCGACCACGATGGCGCTCTCTTGCGCGTCCTCGTCAGTGTCCGACGGACCGGCGCGCAGGTCGTCCAATTCCGTCTCGGCGTCCGCTACGGCCTGCCGCGCCGATGCCACCGCGGCTTCCTGCACGGCGATATCAACCTGGCTGGGACCCTCGGTCAACTCGGTCAGCCGCTCCTGGGCGGATGACAGCGCTGCCTGAGCAGTCCTGACGGCGGCTTGCTGGGTGGCGACGTCGGAGATTGACGGCCCTTCAATCAGGGTGCGCTGGCTCTCCTCGGCATCGCGCAGCGTTCCTTCGGCCAGGGCAATGTTCGCTTGGGTCTCTGCGAGGTCCGCTTCCGTCGGCGCTTCCTGGAGCTCGGCCAGCCGACGGTGCGCGGCGGCAAGGCCGCGCTCGCCGGCGGCGATGGCTTCGTTCAGGGCAACGTAGTCGGGTCCGGCTCGCGCCTCATTAAGCTCCTGGCCGGCCGACGCAAACTCAACTTCAGCGGCCCGCACTCTGGCCGCGGCCGCTGCGACCTGCCGCTCCGAGGATCCGTCGTATTTGGCTTCTGAGTGCGCCGCGTGAGCCGAAAGCAGCGTGGCCCGAGCGGACTCATGTCGCGCTTCGGCGGCAGCGATCACTAGAACTTGGTTTGCTGGCGCCTCCGCAGCGGCGCGTCTGGCGCCGTCAAGCGTCGCCTGCGCCGTGGCGATCTGGTCGCGAGCGTCCTGGAGTTGCGCTTCCGTTGGTCCGTTGATCAGCGTGTCCAGCGCCGATTGCGCCTGAAGCAGGCCGGCCTTCGCACTAATCACTTGGTTCTCGGCGTCCGCCAGCTCCTCCGCCGTCGGATCGGCTGTCAGCGATGCCAACTCCTCCACGACTTGGACGAGCGCGGCGCGGGCGGCCACCTCGCTCGCGGCGGCTTCAGCGATATCGGCCTGCGTGGCTCCGGCGCGCAGCGAAGCCAGCTGATCCGCGGCCTCGGCGTAAGCCGCGCGCGCTGATCGGATCTTTAGCTCGGCCTTGGCCACGTCGCCCGTGCTCGGGTCTTCCAGCAGCGTCGCAAGCGCGTCCTTGGCGCCGGCGAGGCTGGACCGAGCGGATTCGAGCGCCCCTTCAGCGTCGGCCATGACCGCGGCGGAGGGCTCGTCGAGCAGTTCCCGCAGCCCCAGCTCGGCGCTTGCCAGGCTCGCTTGCGCCGAGGCAATGGCGCCTTCGGCTTCGAGCAGATCGAGAGCCGACGGGCCGGCCTGAAGGTCTTGCAGATCCTTGACGGCGCGGTCATGGCTCATCTGAGCCGAGACCACGGAAGCCTCGGCGGCCGCGAGGTCCGACACGCTGTTGGGGGTCAGCAGGTCGGCAAGCGCCGCCTGCGCTTCCTGTGCATCCAGCTCGGCGCGCTCGATGTCGGCGGCGTCTGCCTGCCGGAGCAGCTTGGCGAGCTGCAGCTCGGCTTGCTGCAGCGCCGACGCGGCGTCCTCGACGGCCCGCTCGAGGTCGATGACATCAAGCTGGGCCAGCACGGTGCCCGCGGGAACCAGCTGACCCGCGTCGACGTTCAGGGCCTGCAGAATCCCCGACTGCCCAAACCCCAACGCGACCGTGTTGCCGTACTCAACATTGCCTATCGCGGCAAGACTGCTGACCAGGTCCCGGCGCTCAACCGCGGCGGTGACCGGCGGTGACTCCTCTTCGGTCTCGAAGACTCCCTGGCGGATGAGCAGAAAGGCGGCCACTCCGCCGGCGGCGGCCACGACGAGCAGCGCCACGATGGCCCTGCGAAGCAGTCTTGACATGGCCGGCCTCAGTCTCGCGGCCGCACGTGCACTGCGGCCACGGCAAATCTAAGCTTGAGGCTGTCGTCTTCCGGTCGACCGGCTATGCAGATTTCATGGATATTGGGCCGAAGCCCAATCAAAGCGCTCAAAGACAACGCGCTAGGAGGGCGGATGCGTGGAAACTCGACGGCTGGGCCGCACGGAGCACATGAGTTCGGTGATCACGTTTGGCGCCGTCGCGGTCGGACGCGGCGTGGACCAGGCGGAGGCCGACGCCGCCATCCACCTCATCCTCAGTCGCGGCGTCAATCACATCGATGTGGCGCCGGGATACGGCCAGGCGATGGAGCGTCTGGCGCCCTCCATGCCCGCCATTCGCGACCAGGTATTCCTCGGCGCCAAGACTGCCGAGCGCACCTACCAGGGCGCCTGGGAGAGCATCCGCTCCTGCCAGCAGCGTCTGGGCATCGAAGTGTTCGATCTCTTCCAACTCCACAGCGTCAGCACCTTCGAGGACTTGGACGCCGTGACGGCCGACGGCGGTGCGCTACGTGCCCTCATCGAGATGCGCCAGCAGGGCCTCACGCGCTTTCTGGGCATAACCGGACACGGACCCGACGCACCGCAGGTTCACCTGGAAGCGCTGCGGCGGTTCGACTTCGACACGATCATGTTTCCGCTCTCGCCGGCGATCTATCGCAACGCGGTCTACCGCCGCGACGCCGAGGCGCTCTTGGTGGAGGCCGCCAAGCGTGACGTCGGCGTGCAGACCATCAAGATGCTGGCCCGCGGCGGCTGGGGCGACCGCGAGCACGAGATCAACGTCTGGTACGACCCGCACCGCGAGCAGCCGGAAATCGACCGCTCGCTGTGGTTCGTGCTCTCCCAGCCCGTGCACACCGCCCCCAGCACCGGCGACCTGCGCCTCTTGCCCCAGATCCTGGACGCCGCGGAGCGCTTCCGCCCGCTAACGGCCGCCGAGCAGACCGAGGCCATCGCCGCCCAGCGCCCGCCCATGCCCGAGCCGAGACTCGGAATCGAAGCCGCGGCCTAGGACCCCTGCGCCGTGGGCGGCGTGATCTCGGCTTCGCTGTCGTCGGTGGCGTACATGATCGCTTCTATGGCGGCCCGCAGCGCTTCGCCGGTTGGCGGCGCGGGCGCGCCCTCGGGACGCGCGGCGGCAGCGGCATTGGTCTGAATGGTTTCAACGATCGCGTCGATGGCGGCGTCCACGTCCTGACCCGCGACGAATAGGAGCGAGGCGAACGATTGGCCGCCGGCGCGCGCTTCGCGCACCTCGGCGCGGTCGCGTCCCGTGCGCTCGGCCACGACATCGATGATCACTTGAGCAAATCCGCCGACCCGGCCAGCTCGATCCGCCGGGGTCGGCGCCTCGCCGTCGATCAGCGCGTTGACGGCATTGCGCATCGCGGCGCCCGGATCGAATCCGCCACCAGCGCCGAACCCGCCGCCGCCGGCCCCGGCACCTCCGGGACGAGCGCCGCCGGTCTGACCACCCTGGGCTCCCGGGAAATTCGCCAGGATCTGGTCCACGACCTGGTCGACGACCGCCTCGCGTTCGACGCCTTCGGCCTTGATGATCTCGGCCAGGGCCATGCCGGATTCTTGGAGCGCCTGCACCTCGTCCACCGGTTTTTCAGCGGCCTCGGCTACAGCGGCAACCACGGCATCGATCAGTCCCGCGCCGCCGAAACGGCCCCCAGGAACCCCGCGCCGGCTGGACGATTGCCTGGCGCGCCCGCTGCCGGTGCTTCCGGGGTGCTGGTTGGCTGAGCCTCGGGAGCGGCCGTCGGAGACGTGGCGCGCGCCGTGTCCCGCGCCGTGTCCCGCGCCGGCGCCGCTGGCTCAACGCTTGCGGTTGCCGCCGCGCGTAGCACTGGATGCCGCGGCGGACGATTCGCCTCGGAATCACCGCACGCGGCCACCATCACTCCGGCCAGAGCCGCCGTGGCTGCCACGGCGGCAAGCCTGTAGATCCAACCTGGACGCATGTCGAAGCCTATTCCGAGCGTTTCGCCTCAGTCTCGGCATGCCCAGTCGAGAGATCGTCCACACCGTTTGCAGATTCGATGCAGACCGGCGCTTCGGTGCCTCGACACGGGTCGGCAAGGTCCGAATCCGGCCACAGGCTCGCACCGCTAGCTCGGCGCCTGCCTATTGCAGAGTCACCAGCGTCGTCAGGGTCGGCGCGCCGCCGATCCCCATACCAGTTGCGGCGTCGGGCACTACGCATCTACCGTGCCCACGGCTGGCTCACAGGGTGCGATAGGGGTCCTCCGTGGCGATGATGCGCGGGCGGTTTGCGGTCGTCGAGGCGCTGCGCGCCGAGGGCGTCCGCTACGTCTTTGGCAATCCCGGCACCACCGAGAGCCCGCTTGATGGACGCGCTGGACCGCGCGCCCGACCTGAAATACATCCTGGCCGCGCAGGAAGGCGTCGCCATGGGCATGGCGGATGGCTATGCGCGGGCGTCGGGAAACGTCCCGTTCGTCAACCTGCACATCGACACGGGTCTCTCGAACGGGCTGAGCCTGCTGTTCAACGCCTATGCCGGTGGAACGCCGCTGGTGCTCTCGTCGGTGAACAGCAGCCTGGCCAAGATGGCCGACTACCGCACCGACCTGGCGGGACTCACCCGGCCGTTCACCAAGTGGGGCGCCGAGGTCACCCACGCGGATCAGATTCCATCCGTGATGCGGCGCGCGTTTACGGAGGCAAGGACGCCGCCGACGGGTCCCACCTTCGTCGCCTTCGCGCCGGAGTCGCTCGATAGCGAAGCCGAGGTATCGATTTCGCCGCGCAGCGATACGTTCGTGCGGGCGGGACCCGATCCACGCGCGGTCGAGGCCGCGGTGGCGGCCCTGGCAACGGCTCAGCGCCCCTTGATGGTGGTCGGCGACCGCGTGGCGCAGTACGACGCCGTTGCCTCTGCCGTCGATGTGGCGGAGCGCCTCGGCGCGCGCGTCTACGGCGCCGGATACGCCGAAATGTCGTTCCCCACGGGGCATGCCCAGTGGATCGGCCAGCTGCCGCCCTACGCCCGGCTCTATCCGGAACAGTTGGGCGCGGCCGACGTGGTGCTCGCCGTCGGCTGCAAGGTCTTTCACGACTTCTTCGACCTGCCGACGGGCGTGCTTGCGCCCGATGCCACCCTCATCCACATGGACTGCAACGCCAACGAGATCAACCGCTCCCAGCCCACCGACGTGGGCATCCTGTGCGATCCGCGCGCCGGCCTTGAGGCGCTGGCCGAGGCGCTCGACACCGCTCTCAATTCCGCCGAGTGTGAGGTCGCCCACGACCGAGGCGCGAGCATCGCGGCCGAGACGGCCGCGAAACGCGCCGCCACGCAAGCGGCCCTGAGTGATTGCCAGTTGAACCGCCCCATGCCGCCCCTCCGCATGATGCGCGAGCTGGCGCGGGCGGCGCCCGAGGACACGGTAATAGTGGACGACTCGATCAGCGCGCGTCCCGTGCTGCACGAGGCCTTCGAGTTCAGCCGGCGGGGCAGCATGCACTCCGAGCGCGCCGGCGGCGCCATCGGCTGGGGCATGGGCGCCGCCCTCGGGGTGAAGCTGGCCGAGCCGGACCGCCCGGTGCTCGGCATCATCGGCGACGGCAGCGCCATGCTGTCGGCCCAGGCCCTCTGGACGGCCAGCGCCTACCAGATCCCCGCGGTCTACGCCATCTGCAACAACGGCGGCTACCGCGTGCTGAAGGTGAACCTGCACGCCTACTTCAACGACGTGCTGGGTGAGCCGGACCGCCCGACGAGCTATCTCGGGATGGACCTGCCGCAGGAGTTTGACCTGGGCGCCATCGCCGGGGCCATGGGCGTGGCGGCCGAGCGGATCGAGGACCCCGAGCGCATCGGTCCCGCTTTCGAGCGCGCCCTCGACTCCGGCAAGCCGGCGCTGCTCGACATCATCATCGACGGAGCGTTGTAGCCGCCTCCACGTCCGGCGCCAGCACGACCTTGCCGACGGTCCCTCGCGCCTCGATCATGCGGTGCGCGTCCGCCGCTTGCTCCAACGGCAGCACGGCCGCTACCACCGGCCGCAACGTGCCCGCCGTAGCCCGCTCCAGCAGATCTTCCATGATCTCGGGAGCATGCGCCGCGGCGTTGCTCGCGCCGCCCCAGCCAATGAGGCGAATGTTCTTGGTCCAGAAGGGATAGAAGTCCACCTTGCCCACGCCGGTGAAGCTATTGGACCCGAAGCTCACCATGCGCCCGCCCTCGGCCATGCATTCGAGGCTGCGGGCAAACACGTCCCCGCCGACGGTCTCCCACACCACGTCGACGCCGCGACCGTCCGTGGCCGCCAGCACCGCCGGCACGAAATCCTCCGCGCGGTAGTCGATCACGACGTCGGCGCCCAGCTCCCGCACCAGCGCCACCTTGGTTGCGCCGCCCGCCGTGGCGATCACCCGCGCGCCAAACGACTTGGCCAGCTGCACCGCCAGGACACCCGTTCCGCCCGCCGCAGCGTGGATGAGCACCGTCTCGCCGGCCGACAGACCTGCGGCCACGCGCAGCGTGTGATAGGCCACCGGCGCGTAGTTGAAGGCGGCGGATTCGGCTGGGGTGAAGCCCGCGGGAACCGTCGTGGGGCCAATTCCGCCCTCGGGATCGCCGCGCAAGGCAGCGGCGTCCACCACGCCGTATTCGACGTACGAGCCGGGACGCAGGCCGCCGACGAGGTGACGCGACCCCAGGGCCACATCCCGCGCCTCGGACCCGACGGCCACTACCTCGCCGCACACCGTGCCGCCGCGTACGTAGGGCGGCGCGGTGAGGCCGTAGCCAGGCTCGCGCGCCGCGCCGATCCGCCCGCTGCCGCCCTTCCGAATGTGCAGCTGGACATAGTCAACCGACACGGCCAGCACGCGCAGCAGCACCTCCGCCGGACCCGGTTGCGGCACGGGAAGCTGAGCCGGGACGAGCACGTCCGGCGGTCCAAACGTGTGATGCACCACCGCGCGCATGTGGCTGGGCAGAGACATGGTGCCTACACCCGGCTCAGCCACGCGCGATGGTGCGACCGTGCGGCTGGATGTGCCGGTGACGGTGAGATGGCCCTACCATTGGCTGTATCGGTCTCCAGGGTGAACCGCTATCGACACTTCGGACGCCACCCCGCCACGCGTGCTCGTGGTTGACGACGAGCCAAGCCTGCGCGCGGCTCTGACCTACAACCTACGCCGCGAGCACTACGCTGTCGAGACGGCCAGCGACGGGGAGGAGGCGCTCGATATCGCGCTCACCTCAGACCCCGATTTGATCATCCTGGACCTCATGCTGCCCGGCATGGACGGGCTCGACGTCTGCCGGCAAATCCGTCGCCGCAGCTCGGTGCCCATCCTCATGCTCACCGCCAGAGACGACGAGATCGATCGCGTCGTCGGCCTAGAGATCGGCGCGGATGACTATCTAACCAAGCCGTTTTCGATGCGTGAGCTCATCGCACGTACCCGCGCCATGCTGCGGCGCCGACAGTTGGTCCAGGCGGAAGTCGCCGCGTCCCAGCAGGACGCCCACGTGCTCGAGGCAGCCGGCGTCCGCCTGTCCATCCCCAACCGCAGTGTTGAGGTCGACGGTCAGCCGGTGCAGCTCAAGCCCAAGGAGTTCGAGCTGCTGGCCTTTCTGATGCGCCACGCCAGCCACGTCTTTTCCGCCGAGCGGCTCATTGAGCGCGTCTGGGGCTATGCGCCGACCAGCGACACGCGCACCGTCGCGGTCCACGTTCGCAGCCTGCGCACCCGCATTGAAGACGACCCCTCGAAGCCGCGCCGGATTCAGACCCTTCGCGGCGTCGGCTACAGGTTCGTCCCCTAGGAGAAATCGTGATGGGGCTCCGCACGCGGCTCGTGCTCGCCAGCGCGAGCGGTGTGCTCGCCGGCGTGCTGACCGTCTGGATCGCCCTGGCCGTGGGTGGCGAGGGGCCGCCCGGCCTCGGAGCATGGGCGGCGGCGGGACTCGGCATTGGTGTCGGCGTCGGCACGGCCCTCACGCTGCTGGCCATGCGCGTGCCCAGGCGCACGATCGCGGCGGTGCGGGACGGGCTCGCGCGCGCCACCGGCGGGCAGGCCGCGCCGGTCGTTCCGGCCGAGGGGGCCGGCACAGCCGACCTGGCCCGGGTGTTCAACGACGCCGCGCACCTCCTCGAGATCCGGCTTCGGGCCATTCGTCAGAGCCAAGCGCAACTCAGGGCGGTCCTCAGTGCCATGGCCGACGGCGTCGTCATCGTGGACGAGGAGGAGGCCGTGGCGCTGATGAATCCCGCGGCCGGTTCGCTTCTGGGTGTCGATGCCGCGAACGCGCCGGGGCGTTCGCTCCCCGACGCCCTGCGTGACCACGAGCTTGTGGAGATCTGCCAGCACGCCCGCACCGCGGACGACACCGTGAGCGAGTCGCTGGTCGCGGTTGGGCCGCTCGGGCGTTCCGTCGAAGCGGTCGCCACTCCCATCCGACTGGGCGACATGCGGCACATCGTCCTGGTGCTGCATGACCTCACCGAGGTCAGGGCCACGGCGGCGGCCCGGCGCGACTTCGTGGCCAACGTGTCGCACGAGCTGCGTACGCCGGTCACGTCGCTGCGCGCCCTAGTCGAATCGCTGCAGGCGGGCGCCGCGGACGATCCCCAGCTGCGCGCGGACTTTCTTCGGCGCATCGAAGGCGAGATCGACCGGCTGGCCGGCATGACCGCTGAGCTTCTGGATCTGGCCGCCGCCGAGGCCGGCCGCATGTCCCACCAGTTCGAGCGCGTCAACCTTGGCGACCTCGTCAGGCAATCCGCCGAGCGCTTGCGCCCCCAGGCCGAGCGCGGCGGCGTAGTGCTGGACATCGACTCGCCGCGTAGGGTGCTCACCGTCAGCGCCGACCCGGCGCAGACCGACCGCATGGTGGTGAATCTCCTGCACAACGCCATCAAGTTCACGCCCCCGGGCGGACAGGTGCGCGTGAGCGTTCAGGCCGAAGACGGCGATGCGGTCGTGCGGGTGCAGGACACCGGCGCGGGGATCGAGCCTGAGGAGCTTCCCCGCGTCTTCGAGCGCTTCTACAAGGCAGATCCTTCGCGCGCCGGCGAAGGCTCCGGACTTGGTCTGGCCATCGCCAAGCACACCGCCTTGCTGCACGGCGGCCGGATCTGGGCTGAGTCCGACGGGCCGGATCGGGGGTCGGTGTTTGCCGTGGCACTCCCGGTCGCGGCCGAGAATTAACGCAACGTTCAGCTCGCGTTTAACTCCAGTTAATGGTGCGTGGCCAAGGCTTTAGGTCGGCCGCGTACGGTGCTGCTTGCAGATCATGTATAGCCGCGGAAGCGGGAGGCACGAGTGGCCAGGCTGACGAGACGGCACGTACTTCTAACCCTGGGAGCGGGAGTCCTCGGTGCGGGCGGTGCGGGGATTCTCGCCGCCTGCGGTGAGAAGACAGTCGCTACCAACGCGGTTCCAGCCGAGCGTGTCGCGACGCGACCGGTCCAGAACATCGTCACCGTGGAAGCGCCGCCGGGACCGCTGACCGGGACCATTCTGGCTGATGGGTCGAGCACGGTGGGCCCGGTCACGCAGGCGGTGGCGGAAGAGTTTCGGCGCCAATTCCCCGAGGTGCGGGTGCCGGTAGGCATTTCCGGAAGCGGCGCGGGGTTCAAGAAGTTCTGCATCGGCGAGACCGACATCTCGAACGCCTCGCGGCCGATCAAGGCGAAGGAGATCGACACCTGCGCGGCCAACGGCATCGAATTCGTGGAAGTGCCGGTGGCGTTTGACGGGCTGGCGGTGCTGGCGAACCCGGCAAACGACTTTGCGGACTGCCTGACGGTGGATGAGCTGCAGAGGATCTGGGAGCCGGCGGCGGAGGACACGGTCACGAGCTGGGCGCAGGTGCGGGACGGCTTCCCGGACGAGCCGCTGATCCTCTACGGACCTGGGGTGGACTCGGGAACGTACGACTACTTCACGGACGCGATCGTGGGCGAGGAAGGCGCCAGCCGGGGAGACTTCACGCCCAGTGAAGACGACAACGTGCTGGTGCAAGGCATCGCGGGCGACCGGAGTGCCACTGGATTCTTTGGACTCGCCTACTACGCGGCCAACCAGGACAAGCTGAAGCTGGTGTCGGTGGACGGCGGCGACGGCTGCGTGGCGCCGACGCCGGAGACGGTGAACACGGGCACGTACCAGCCGCTGTCACGTCCGTTGTTCGCCTATATCTCCGTGCCGGCAGCGGAGCGCCAGGAAGTGCAGACGTTCATCGAGTTCTACTTGAAAAACGCGGGAACGTTGGCCGGAGACGTGGGTTACGTGGCGCTGCCGCCGAACATCTACGAACTGGCGCTGAAGCGGTTCAACAACCGGGTGACGGGCTCGATCTTTGAGGGCGAAGGCGCCAAGGTCGGAGTCTCGCTCGAAGACCTGCTCAGCTAACTCCAATTTCCCGAGCGTTGCGGAACCTCCCCACTCTGCTCCCAGCGCGCTGGCTCCCGTATCCACGGATGTGCGGGAGCCGGCCAGCCGGGGTATTTGGGCGGCAGTGACCAAAGACTTGTCCCGTATGCTTGGCGGGCGCCTCACCGGCCGGACAACCGTCGCACAGGACGTGAACAGCACTACGGGCGCCCCTGAAGTTCAATCGCAATTCGCGCCTCGCCGCCGCCGCGTGCTCATCGAGCGAGGCATCCACGGTGTGCTGTTCATTTGCGCCGCAGTCTCGATTCTGACGACGGCCGGCATCATCTTCACCCTCCTCGGCGAGACCCTGGCGTTCTTCCGGGACGTTCCGATCGTCGATTTCTTCACCGGCACACGCTGGACGCCGCTGTTCGTCTCGAAGTCGTTCGGCGTGTTGCCGCTGGTCAACGGCACGCTCGTGGTCGCGCTCGTCGCGCTCGTTGTGGCCGTACCCATCGGGCTGATGAGCGCGATCTTCCTCAGCGAATACGCGCCCGCGCGGGTGCGAGCCGCCATCAAGCCGGTGCTGGAGGTTCTGGCGGGGATACCAACCGTGGTCTACGGCTACTTCGCGCTGCTCTTCGTCACACCCATCCTCCGGGAGATATTTCCGCAGACGCAGGTCTTCAACGTGCTCAGCGCGGGAATTGTCATGGGCTTCATGATCCTGCCGATGATGGCGTCCATCAGCGAGGACGCGCTGCGGGTCGTCCCGCGCGCCTTGCGCGAAGGGGCGTACGCGCTCGGCGCTACGAAGTTCCAGGTGACGGTCCGCGTGGTGGTGCCGGGGGCGCTTTCGGGAATTCTGGCCGCGGTCATCCTGTCCGTGTCGCGAGCCATCGGCGAGACCATGATCGTGTCCATCGCCGCCGGGCAGCAGCCGAAGGTCGGCTTCGATTTGCTGTCATCGATGGAGACCATGACGGCCTATATCGTGCAGGTGAGCCTGGGCGACACGCCGCAGGACACGATCGAGTACCGGACGCTCTTTGCCGTGGGCACGCTGTTGTTCCTCATGACGTTCGTGATGAACATCCTGAGCGACTGGATCGTGCGCCGGTACCGTGAGGTGTACCAGTGACACAGGATGCGGCGACGCGCTGGCGTCCACGTATCCGGCAGCGGAATGCCATCGGGCGCGGCTTCGCCGCGCTGACCATCGTGTCCACTCTGCTTGGCATCGCCGTGCTCGTGGCGCTGCTGGTTGATGTCTTCAGTGACGGCGCGGCGCAAGTCGACGGTCACTTCCTGACGAGCTACCCGTCGCGATTCCCCGAGGAGGCCGGCCTGCGCTCCGCCCTCCTGGGCACGCTGTGGTTGATGGTGCTGACAGCCCTGATCGCCTTCCCGCTCGGCGTCGGCGCGGCAATCTACCTTGAGGAATACGCGCCCGATACCTGGCTCACCCGGTTCATCCAGCTCAACATTGCCAACTTGGCTGGAGTGCCGTCGGTCGTCTACGGCTTGCTTGGCCTGGGGCTTTTCGTTCGCTGGTTCGCGCTGGGCCGCAGTCTCCTCGCCGGAGCCATGACCATGGCGCTCTTGATCCTGCCGCTCATCATCGTCGCGTCGCGCGAAGCGATTCGCGCCGTTCCCGATGGTCAACGTGAAGCCTCCTACGCGCTTGGCGCGACGAGGTGGCAGACCGTCTTTCGGACCGTGCTTCCAGCGGCCGGCGGAGGGATACTCACCGGAACGATTCTGGCGTTGGCGCGGGCGATTGGTGAGACTGCTCCCCTGATCACGATTGGAGCGTTGACCTATATCGCGTTTGATCCGACCGGGCCAATGGACCTTTTCACCGTTCTCCCAATCCAGATTTTCAACTGGGTTTCGTTGCCGCAGCAGGGGTTTAGCGACCTGGCCGCCGGAGGCATCGTGATTCTGCTCATCGTCCTGTTGCTCGCCAACTCGATCGCGCTCTTCGTCCGATTCCGATTGCAGCGGAGGTTTGACTGATGGAGGCCAGGACAACGGGAACCCGTAGACCCGATGTCGAGTTAGCGCCATCGGCCAACGACTCTGCTCCCGCGAACGGCCCCGCCAAGCCCGATGCTCTGGTCACCGAGGACCTGAAGTTCTGGTACGGAAGCATGCTCGCGCTGTCGGGCATCTCGCTCAACATCCCACAGCATGAGGTGATGGCCATCATTGGACCGTCCGGGTGTGGCAAGAGCACCTATCTGCGCTGCCTGAACCGCATGAACGACCTCATTCCAAGTGCGCGTGTCGCAGGGCGCGTCATCTTCGATGGCGTGAACATCTATGCGCGCAACGTCGACGCGGTGCAGATGCGACGTCGCATCGGCATGGTGTTCCAGAAACCGAACCCGTTCCCCAAGTCCATCTACGACAACGTCGCCTACGGGCCCAAGGTCAATGGATACCGCGGCTCGATGGACGATCTCGTCGAGCACTCGCTGCGGCAGGCGGCGCTCTGGGATGAGGTCAAGGACGATCTCAAGAAAAGCGGCCTCGATCTGTCCGGCGGTCAGCAGCAGCGGCTCTGCATTGCTCGGGCGCTCGCGGTAGAGCCGGATGTGATCCTCATGGACGAGCCGTGCTCGGCCCTCGACCCGATCGCAACGACCCGCATCGAGGACCTGATCCGCGAGCTGCGCGAGCGCTACACGATCGTGATCGTCACCCACAACATGCAGCAGGCGGCCCGTGTCTCCGATCGCACCGCGTTCTTCTTGCTCGACGAGGACGGCGCCGGCTCGCTTGTCGAGGTCGACGAGACCCAACGGCTCTTCACCACACCGTCCGACCAGCGCACCGAGGACTACATCACCGGCCGCTTTGGCTAGGGAGGAAGGCGCTTATGCCGCGCAATGAATACGTCCAGCGTCTCGATGAACTCCAGGACGAGATGCTGCTCATTGGGTCGATGGTCGACAAGGCGGTCCAGCGCGCGTTGACGGCGCTCAAGTCTCGCGACACCGCGATCGCCCAGGCGGTGATTGATGCGGACGATGAGATCGACGCGCGTCAGATCCAGCTCGAAGAGCAAGCCATCGACATCATGGCCACCCAGCAACCGATGGCCAGCGATCTGCGCCAGCTCGTCACCGTCCTCCACGTGGCTGATGAGCTGGAGCGCATCGGCGACTACGCGGAAGGCATCGCCAAGATCACGCTGCTCATGGGCGAGCAGCCGCCCATTAAGCCTCTGATCGATATCCCGCGAATGGCGGACATCGCCCGCGAGATGCTCCGGGCCAGCCTCGACGCACTTGTGGCGCGCGATATTGAAGCCGCGTCGTCGGTGTGGCAGCGGGACGACGAGGTCGACGATCTGTACGAGCAGGTCTATCGCGAGCTCGTCACCTACATGATCGAGGACCCGAAGAAGATCGAGCGGGCGACCTACCTGATTTGGGTCGCCCACAACCTCGAGCGCATTGCCGACCGCGCCACGAACATCGCCGAGCGCGTGATCTTCGTCAGCACGGGCCAAATCCCGACGCGCGAGGAGTGGTGGGACAAGCGCCTCACACAGCGCAGCAACGGCACCAGCGACAGCGGCGACGGCAAGTCTCCGCCGGTTGGGGTCTAACAGCGGCGCGTCTGGATGGATGCCCGGCGGGTGCTGTTCGTCTGCCGACGCAATGCCGGCCGCAGTCAGATGGCGGCAGCCTTCACCGCGCACCATGGCCGAGGCGCGTCCGATTCGAGATGGCATCGAACACAACGTCCGAGCGCTGCTTGCCGAGTTGGGAGTCCAGCCCGATCCGATGCCTAGCTGACCGGAGCCGCTGGCTCTAGGCTGATACGCAATGGTTCGAAAGCGCGCGCGCTGGCGCAGCCCCTATCCGTCATTCCCGCGAAGAGCCCGCCCCGTACTTGATACGGGGCGGGAATCCAGGCCCAACCATCCACGCGTGCATAACTCGCGTACGTCCAAATCACCATGACAACGGTTCTCTGGCTAGGCGCGGCGCTCGCCGTTACGGCCGCGGGCGCGTGGCTCATGCTGCTCCTGGCACGCGGCGGCTTCTGGCGTACCGACGTTCGCCTCCCGCCAATCGATCCCGCCGCCCAGCCGTTCGAGTGGCCGTCCCTGGCGATCGTCGTACCGGCGCGCAACGAGAGCGACGTGCTGCCCCACACGCTGCCGACATTGCTCACGCAGGACTACCCCGGACCGCTGCACGTCTATCTGGTTGACGACGAAAGCGACGACGCCACCGCAGACATTGCCCGCGCCATCGCGGCCGGCGTCCGCGCCGACGACAGCCTGACAGTCTTGCGCAACGAGCCCCGGCCGCCCGGATGGATGGGAAAGACCTGGGCCATGCACGCCGGTGTGAACGCGGCCTCGGCCGGCAACCCGGACTATGTCCTCCTCACCGATGCCGACATTCGGCACCCATCGGATTCGGCCAGCACCCTCGTGGCGACCGCGATGCAACACGACCTGGACCTGGTCTCGCAGATGGCGATGCTCCGCGTCGAGTCCCTTTGGGACCACCTGCTCATACCGGCATTCGTCATGTTCTTCGGCATGGTCTATCCCTTCCGCTGGTCGAACGACCCCAAGCACCGCACCGCGGCTGCGGCGGGCGGCTGCCAGCTCGTACGAGCCGGCGCCCTGGCCCGCGGCGGCGGCATCGATGCGATTGCGGGCGCAGTCATTGACGACTGTGCGTTGGCCCGTCGCATCAAGCATCACGGTCGGCTGCACGGCGGCCGCACCTGGCTGGGACTCTCGCGCGAGGTGCGGAGCGTGCGTCGCTACCGCGGCCTGAGCGATATCTGGTCCATGATCACGCGCTCGGCGTACGCCCAACTCGACTTCTCCGTCTGGCGCCTGGCCGGCACGGTGATCGGGCTGGTTCTGGTGTTCGTGTGGCCGACCGTCGCCATAATCTTGGGCGCGGTTGCTCTGGCGGGCGGTGCGGCGATAGCCCCGGCGGCGCTGCTCCTGGCGTCGGGTTTCACTGCGTGTGCGTTGATGACCGCGTCGCAGGTTCCCATGTTGCGCTGGTATCGCATCCCAGGAATCATCGCGCTTGCGCTGCCCATCACCGCGGCCATCTACACGCTCATGACCCTCGATTCCGCGCGCCTGCACTGGTCCGGGAGAGGCGGGCACTGGCGCGGGCGCCGGGTGGGCGACGCTAGAATCTAGAGCCCGACGCCGGAGGGATTCGCATCGTCAAGCTCGGCTACAGCACCTGGGGCATGGCTGACGTCCCCATCGAAGACGCCGTGCCGCGCCTGGCGCGAATCGGCTACACCGGCCTTGAGCTCACCATCCTGCCGGGCTACACGACGGCCCTGGAGGGGCTGGACGCCGCCGCCCGCAGGCGCATCCCCGCCCTGCTGCGTGAGCACGGACTGACGCTCACGGCGCTCGCCGCGCACTCCCGGCTCTTGGACCCGCCGGAGTACATGGCCAGCATCACGCGTCTGCGCGAGGCGGTGCATCTGGCCGCCGTGCTCAACCCGGACGATCCGCCGCCGATCAATACGCTGCCCGGCGGCGCCCCGGGCGAGTGGGATGCCGTGCGTCATCGCGTGGTTGATGAGTACGCGCGGCTCGGGGAATACGCCGCACCCCACGGCGTGTCGCTGGCGATCGAGCCGCACGTCGGCGCGGCCCTCAGCACGCCGGCGCAGGCCGTGTGGCTCATCGAGCAGATCGGATTGCCCAATGTGGGCCTGAACCTCGACTACAGCCACTTCCAGGCCATTGGCATGAGCGTGGCCGAGTCCGTGCCTCCGCTGGCGCCGCATGCGCTGCATACGCATATCAAGGGCGTGAAGGGACGTTGGCCCGACCACGCCTTCGTCACGCCGGGCGAAGATGACTTCGATCACGCCACCTACCTCCGGACGATGCATGCATGCGGGTATCGCGGCTATGAGACCGTCGAGATCTCGAAGATGGTCGTGGGCCGCGCCGGCTATGAGCCCTTCGCGCACGCGCAGCTTGCCTATGACACCCTTGCCGACGCCGCGCGGCGGGCCGGCATCGGCTAGCCGTTACGAAGGCCAGCACGGTCATCGCGAGGCAACGGCGCTAGAGCGGGCGGGATCGGGATGGTCTGGTCGCGGGTGAAACGGAGGGCTTGGTGGTAAGGGCCGCCCCAGTTGCTGCGATCGTGATCATGGCGCTCATGGTGGTGACGGTAGTCGCCCTGACCCTGCTCCCTACGGCCACTGGCCGGGCCTCGCCCACGGGACCGCCGCGCGTCACGCCCGAGGCCACTCCAGCGGCCGAATCGCCGGAGGCATCCGTTGTCCCGGTCGCGCCGGTCAAACCGTTTCCGGCAATCGAGCGCGCACCCATCGGCATGGGCGTGTCATTTGCCTTGCTGCTGTATCTGATCGATGCGGATGGTCTCCTGAGCGCCTTGGAGCCGGCGGTGACCCACCTGGACTACGTGGCCGGCCGCGCCGCGCATGGCGACGTCAGCGCGCTGCGAGTCATTGCCGCGGCGGGCGCCACCGGCGAGGTCTTCACGGAGGCCAACACCACCTTCATGGAGTTTCGACTGCCCCGGAGCGGGGTGTTCTACAACCGCTGGCTGCGCGACCTGCTGGCCGAGGGCCGCGATGTCCAGGTCGCGCTGATCGAGCGCCAGTTGACCGATGGTTTCGACGAAGCGCCGACGGACGATACCTATACCGATCTGGCCGCCATGTTCCGGACGGCCGCCCGCTTTCGCAACGACTTGGCCTCGCGGCCCTAACCGCCTGCTCGCGTAGACGGCCGCACCGTGGTTTCATACCGCAGAGTTTCAGCGCGCGAGACACCGATATGAAGCGAGCGGCCAAACCCGAAGGCAAGTTCAACGTCGTCATTGAAGACGTGCCCATTCCCGAGCCGGGACCGGCACAGGTGCGAATCAAGTCGGTCACCAGCCTTATCAGCCGCGGCTCGGAGATTGGCGCGCGCTATACCCGTGAGCACGCGGTCGATCCGGAATCCATGGGCTACTCGCTCGCCGGAGTGGTGGATGCGGTCGGCGCCGAGGTCACGCACCTGCGGCCCGGCGACCGCGTCGTGTCACTGGCGCCCCATGCCGAGTACGTCGTGCGGGACGCCGTGTATGCCAGGCCCGACGCGCAGAATCAGGTCTACCCGATCGCCGACGGCGTGAGCTTCGAGCAGGCGACCTACTGGCCGCTGCTGGCCGGGGGCGTGACCTGGGTGGACATCGAGGAGTTGGCCCGCGATGACCTCGTCGTGGTCGTCGGCCAAGGGCTCGTCGGCAGCCTGATCATGCAGGTGCAGAAGCTCAACGGCACCGGCACGATCGTGGCCATCGACACGTTGGACCTGCGCTGCGAGATGGCCGCCAAGCTGGGCGCCGACATCGTGATCAACGCGGCCAAGGAGGACGCGGTGGCGGCCGTGCAGCGCCTGACGAACGGCGTCGGGGCAGACACGGTGGTCTATGCCGTGGGCGGCTCGGCCGGGCCGAAGGCGTTTGGGCCGGCGATGGACATGGTCGCGCGCGGCGGCACGCTGCATCTGGTCGGACTCTACGAGGACCAGCCGCTGCCGTTGACCTCGGGCGCGGCACAGGGTCGTCGCATCATCGGCGGCTACTACCGGCGCGGCCCCGACGCGGCGTCGGCCCGTCGCGGCATGGACCTCCTGGAATCCGGGCAAGTCGCTCCCGAGCGCATGACAACCCATCGCTACCCGTTCCTGCAGGCCGCCGACGCATTCGATCTCCTCTACAACCGAATCGGCGAGACCCTGGGCGTGGTGTTGGAGTTCGACTACAGGGGCTAGTTTCGACGCAGGCCGACGATGGACCGGCGGGCTCGACCAGCGGCGTCCCGCACCAGTGGGGCGTTGCCCATCCCTCCGTCATTCCGGCGGAAGCCGGAAGCCAGGCCCGCCCAACCTGGAGTCGCGCAGGTTCTTCCAGCACACCCTTTGGCCTGAGGGGGTTGTGCATACGTCTGCGTAGACTGTGGCAACCCAGCGCTCTCGACCAGGCATGTGGAGGCCGGCCATGATGACGCTGCGCCAGCAAGCAAAGTCCATTTCGCCGGAGCTGTGGCGTGCCATCGGTGTCGGGCTTGCCGTGGCCGTCCTGTTCTTCGTCGTCGTCGGTCTCGTCACCGGCGCCATCGACACGCCGGCCCTCGAGCGCCAAACGCAGCTGCTGGCCATCGACTACCCGATCTGGGTTGTCAACGCGGCCCTGCTGGGCGCGCTGTCGGGGCTGAGCGTCTATGCGCAGTCGCGCCGAATTACGCAGAGCGGCACGGCCATCTTCAGCGGTGGCTTCCTGGCGGCGTTCGCCGTGTCCTGTCCGCTCTGCAACGGCCTGCTGGTGGCCGCATTCGGCACCGCCGGCGTGCTCAACGTCATCGAGCCGGCGCGACCGTTTATCAACGTCGCCACCATGCTCATCCTCACCGCGCTGCTCATCAGGCGCTGGCGCACGTTCCGCGCCGACTGCGCCAGTTGCGAAGCGGCGCCGCTGTCAGGCGCGGGGACCCCCGGGTAGGGCCAATCCCCGCCGCGTCCGCAGCTACTCCGATCAGGGCTCGTAGCCCAAGTCTTTCAGACGCTGCCGCGCGAGCTTCAACTCGTCAACGCTGAACAGGGGTTTCCATCGCTCCTGCAACATCAGGGATTCCACGGACATATGGAGTCGCTCTCGTTGGCAGAGTTCGGTTAACCCCGATCGAACCGGAGAAATGTCGAGCAGTTGCTTTGCCGCAAAAACCCCACCATGTCTGCGAATCGCTTGCAAGAGGAACATTGGAAAGCTGTGGGACTTGAAATCGGCATAGACGTTGTTCTCTATTGCTCGATGGAATTCGTCCTCAAGCCTGGTGGTCATTAATCGGCTATCTCACAATGCCCGACAGCCTGGAAAGCATACTCACGTCGGGCTGCACGCTGCGCGCAGCGCGGGCCGCTGAATGCGGTTCGCGTGTAGGGGCGTCCCCAGTGGGCGCCCGCGTCCGCACGTCCCGCGTCAATACCTGTCCGGCTCGTAGCAGTAGGCATCGCCGCGCGGAAAGAGCGCCGACAGCCACGGCACGTCCCGCGCTGCGATGCGCACGCCCTCGACTTCGGCGACCTCGGCGGCTGACCAATAGCCGAAGAGAAGCTGAGCCAGACGCTCGTGCGGCAGCGCCAGCGTGCGTTCCGGCCCGCGGCCCCCGAGTTCCAGGGTTGTCGTACCTAATGCCGTCGTGACGCGCAGGTGGGCCGGAGCTTCTGTGCCGTACGCCGCAGCCCGCGCACGCAGCGCCGGCTCGACGGCCCGCAGCACCGCGTCCTGGTCGAGGATGCGCAGCATATAGCCGGAGTCGTGAGGTCGGACGGATTCGAGCCTGCACTCCATCCGCCGCACGTAGGAGCCAAGGCCGAACTCTGGATGCAGCTCGAACCTGATGGTCGACGCCCGCCGCTGCGCGGCCTCGGCGGCCGCATGCGCCACCAGCGAGGGTGCAACCGCCGAATCCGTGAACCCGCCGTCAATCACCTCCGCCCTGCTGGCGTCCTCGCGCAGTGCCACGTATCCCGCGGACCGTCCACCGGCGTCCTCGGAGATCCATAGACCCTTCGTGCCGAGGATCGTCGAGCCGTGGCGCAGGCCGATCCAGTCAGTGGGGTCGCGGACGACCGAGCCGTCCAGGCCAGCGTTGACCGAGTTGTACATCTCGGCCACCGCCGGAAGGTCGTCCGCGCTCGCCGCACGCAGGCGATGACTGCCGCCCACCTGCTCGGCGACTTGCGTCTCGACCTCAATCGCAAAGTCGCACCCGATCGTGGCGTAGCCGAACTGCCCGTAGAACCCGGGAATCCCGAAGAGCGCCACCGTCGAGTAGCCGGCATTAGCGAGGACTTCGTGGGTGTGCGCCATCAGCGCGCTGGCGTAGCCGCGGCGCCGGTGAGGCTCCGGCGTGAAGACGTTCGCGATGCCCGCCGTGCGCAGCGCCGCCCCGGCCAGTCGAACGGGCGCCGCCATCACTTCCAGCGCGCACACGCGCTCGCCGTCGCGCTCGGCCCAGATGTCGGTGCGCCCCGGCTTCGGCGACGGCGCCTGAACGAAGCGCAGCCCACTCATGGCCGGGCTAGTCGGTCAGCTTGGCCCGCGCGCGTTGCAGACGAACCAAGCACCGCTCGCGGCCGAGCACCGCCATGGTTTCGAACAGCGGCGGCGTGGCGCGCCGGCCGGTCACCGCAATCCGGATGGGCATGAACAGGTCGCCCGTCTTCCAGCCCAGCCGCTCCGCCAGTCCGCGCAGCGCCGTCTCGATTCCCGCAATGTTGAACTCCGGCAGTTCGCGCACCAGCTCCTCAACGGTCGACAACGCCCCGGCGGTCTCGGCCCGGTCATGGCGCTTGAATCGCATCAGGTCCACATCGGGATCGAGGTCGTCGTCGAAGAAGAACCCCATCATGTCCGGCACGTCGCTCAGGTGGCCGATCCGCTCCTGCTCGAGCGCCAGCGCCTGCTGGAAATAGTCCCGCTGCACGTCGTCCACCGCCAGACCGCCGGCCTGGGCGAACGGCAGCGCCCGCTCCGCCAGCGTGTCCATGTCGAGCCCCCGCAGCCAGACGCCGTTGAAGTGATCCAGCCGCTGCACGTCATACACGGCGTCCGCGCGATTGACCCGCGCCAAGCTGAACTCGGCGACCAGATCGTCCAGGCTGAACAGCTCGCGCTCGTCACCCGGCGACCAGCCGAGAAACACCATGAAGTTCACCACGGCTTCTGGGAGATAGCCCTGCGCCCGGTACTCACCCAGCCATTGCGAGCCGTCCCGCTTGGACAGCTTTTGACGCCGCATGTTGAGCAACAGCGGCAGGTGCGCGAACCGCGGGGGCTCCCAGCCCAGTGCGCGGTAGAGCAGCACCTGGCGAAACGTGTTGGAGGTGTGGTCGGCGCCCCGCACGACGTGGCTGATCGCCATGGAGCGGTCGTCGGCCACCACGGCCATGTTGTAGAGAGCCGATCCATCGCCCCGGGCGATCACGAAGTCCTCGATCTCCGCGGCGTCGGTCTCGAGAGGCCCGAACACCCCGTCCTCGAAGCCCACGGCGCCTGAGCCGGAGGCAAAGCGCACGGCGGGCACCACGCCCGCCGCCTGCCGCTCCGCGATCTGCGCGCTCGTCAGTGAGCGCCCGCTGCCGCTGTAGCGCGGCGTCTGGCCGCGAGCAATTTGCGCCTCGCGTTCGGCCGCGCGCTCCTCGGCCGTCGTGTAGTCGTAGTAGGCCGCATCCGCCGCCAGCAGCGCCTCGATGGCCTCGCGGTGCACGTCGTCGCGCTCGCTCTGTCGATACGGGCCGTAGGGGCCGCCGACGTCCGGGCCTTCATCCCAGTCGAGGGACAGCCAGCGCAGGCCGTCGTAGATCCCGGCCTCCTTCTGCGGATCGCTGCGTTCGCGGTCCGTGTCCTCGACGCGCAGGATGAACGTGCCGCCCGACTGCCGCGCCATCAGGTAGTTCATCAGCGCCGTCCGCGCGTTGCCGATGTGAATGTCGCCGGTCGGACTCGGCGCCATCCGCACCCGCATGCCAGCCGTCATCGTGTGTTCGATCCTCGGAATGGGAGATGGTCGGGTCAGGGCGTCAGGGTACTAAGTGCGTGCCGCCGCAGAAAGACGCCCGCCGCGGATTGGTCGACGCGAGTTTTTTGACGTGTTCGGGGTTTAACTTCGTCTCCGAAATAAAATCGCACGGGCGTGGTTGCCGGTGGGCGATGGCTGATCAGGTAGGCCAGCGCCGCCATTGCGCCTATAGGGGCAACCGCCCCTTTGCGGCGGCGGTGCCGCCGACTGGGCTAGAATCTGGCGATTGCTAACTAACGCGTACCCGTGGGCGACACCTGCACCTTTTGTGGCGAGCCGGACATCGCTGAACCTGGCGGCGATGCGGGCTGGGATCGCCACGGGCCCGTGGCGGAGACTGAGGAGCCCGGCGTGCGCTGGTGGCTGAATTGGAGTTGACCGCCTGCGGGCAATGCGTCAAGAGATTATCTGCGACTGTCCACGCTGCCGATCCTATAGCGCTATGGCGGACGAGGACGTTCCAGCCGACTGGGATCCGGACGCGTGCTGGGACCGTCACGCGGCGGAATGCGCTGGCCCAGAGAGGCCGCAAGATCCTGAAAGCGCTTGAAGCCGCTAATTGAAACCGCGCGCTGGGATTCCGAGATTTTTGAGTTGTGCCACATGCACGAGGAGCGCCAACTTTGGTATGTCGCGTGTGCGGAGATGGAAGCGCTCTCGACCGCTGCTAGCGGCTAGCCCCATTCGACTAACCGACGCGGGATGGTTCCTCGTGAGTCATAGCGGCAGCCGCCCCTGCGCGGCGGCGAACAGCACGGTGTAGTTCATCGAGACGACGTGCTCGCGGCCTTCCAGGATTGCTTCGTGCAGATCCCGGATGGGCACGCGCTCGATCTCCAGCAACTCGTTTTCGTCGAGCCGCTGAGTCGTCGAAGCCGGCTTGCTCGCTGACGATCCCGCGCTTGGCGAGGATCCCGTGCGGCAGGTGCTCCGGACGTTCCGTGCCATAGGGCGGCTCGACCTGTTCCCCGGCGCCCGCTGCGCACTCACCGGCAAGGGCGCCCGGTACTGGATCGAGCGCGTCTAGGCGCGGTTGGGGTGCCTTGTGGCGCCGGAAATCGCGAGCTACGGTGCCGGCAGGTCAGCAATGGCGCTCACCGAGAGGAAGGAGACAGCCATGTCTCCCTTCGTACACCCGAGCCGTGTCGGCCGCCGCAGTCTCGGGGCGGTGCTCCTCTTGGCCTGTTTGGCCGTGGCCGCGTCATTAGGCGCGCCAGAGTCCGGCGGTCACGATTCCTGCCGGTGAAACACGGCGGTTCGGCGACACGGTTCCCGATGAGACCGTTCGCGGCTTGTGGGACAGTCTGTCGCCGATGGAACGGGAGAGCCTGCATCAGCGTACGGGCATAAGCTCGCTCGACGACCTGCGCCATATGCCCATCACCGGGCCGCTGCGACTGACCGACCAGCGGCCCGGCGGCATTGAACGGAGCGTTCCATGAAGTACTTCGCGGCCGCCGTGCTCACGCTGATTGCCCTACAGACGGCGGCGGTCGTGTGGATCGCCGTCTCGTGGGAGTTGGCGCGCCGCCAGACCATTGCCATCATGGAAGAAACCAACGAGCAGTTCAGATCATCGGCGATCGTCCGGGAAGTTCCCGTCACCGACGTCGAGCCGAGGCCCCTCACCATCTCCGAGGTCGTGCGAGACATTCCCGTCAGCGAATTCGAGCCGATGCCGCTGACCATCTCCGGCGAGGGCAGTGGGGACGAAACCGTCGTCGTGGAACTGTCTTCGGGCATTTGGACCGTCGACCTGATTTGGGGCGACGGTGCACAGCCGCCGAATTGGGTGTGGTCGGGCACCATCGCCTCGGTCGATGACTTCGGGCAACTGTCGTGGACCGGCGAACGGGACGACTTGATCATTTATGTCGGCCTTGACCAGGCCACGGCGCGGTTGCTCGATGCCGCGCGCTTCACACCAGGCGAGGTAGCCGTCACCACGAACGCGCCGCCGGGGGTGTCGTGGACCGTGGCCTTCACGCCTTGGGACAGCGGCGTCGACCGTCGGCCGTGATGGTCGAGACCGCAGCAGGTTGGAGGTCATGATGCAACGAGCTCGAAGCTGGTACTCACCGATCATCACAACGTTGACGTTTCTGATCGTGGCGGGCTTGGCGGCGTACTTTCTCGCCAGCTTTATCGGTTGGCGCATGTCGGGCCCCGATGGTCCTCCGCTCACCGTGGAGGTTTCGAGCCTGACCCCATTCGAGACCGTCGTCGCGACCGGGATCGGGGCCGACGTCGTGACCGTGACGCTTCGACCCGGGATCTGGGTCGGTGAGCTCGACATCAACACCGAGGACTACGATGGGGTCAAGCTCGAATCCGCTGCCAATGGCCGCCATTCGACCATGTGGTGGAATGGTGCGCGTGACGTGATCGTGGTCGGTAACGACGTGCGAGCCCAGATATATCCCGGCGACGTGCAGGTCAAGACGAACGCCGTGCCGGGCTACAAGTGGACGGTGAGGTTCACGCGGCACGACGTGCGGTGAGCGGCGAAGGTTGCTAGACCGCTGGCCACCACTGGGATGATGCGGGCCTGCTGGCTGTCAAGAAATTGACAGTCGCGGGGCGTGTGGCAAGCTCGCCTCCCCTGGGCGACGCAGGACAATGGAGACGCTATGGACATGGAAGTCCGCGTGACGACTGCTATTCAGCACTCCCAGGTAGTGGTCCGCGTGCTATCGAAGGATGATCGCCCCATTGAATTGTGAATCGGCGAGCTCGACGATCGTTATGTCGTGGAGTTTGAGGGTCGCCACAACGACAGGCCGCTGGACACCATCGACCAAATTACCGCCATCGTTCGCGGAATGTTTGGACAACGAATCCGATACATCGACGTGATTGGGCCAGCGGCGACAAGGTTGAACACACAGTTTAGGTTTATCTGATTATGGGATTTCTATCTCTGCTTAGGTTTATTTTAGGCCCTAGTCGGCCACTTCACTGGAACGTGGTCGGCTACACTCTGAGGTCACGGAAAGACCGTGTGCTCTACATCGGGATCACAAATGACCCCGATCGGCGAGAAGAAGAACACAGGTTGTATGGAAAGAAATTCAACTATCTGAAAGTTGAGACCAGACCGATGTCTCGCGACTATGCCGAAGAGTGGGAAGATCAGTTCCTGGACAGTTATCGTGATTATGTTGGGCGCAACCCACACTACAATCGTACGGATGATGGTCAGTACCACGGACGCGATACGGCATAGGAGGAGGTGGCGGGGTGATGGATCGCGGAGCGTTCTGGACGTTGGGCCTTATCTTGCTGGGTGGTTACGCGCTGCTGGGGGTGGTCTGGCCGTCCATCTATATCCCCTTAGATCACCGCGAGCCTCCCTCCCCCTACCCATCCCGCACTGCCTCGGCTCGTTGGCGTGGACTTATACCTGAGCGGCTCACCTAATTCCGCAGACGATGCGACCAGCGGCTAAGACGGCTTTGGCGCGGTGGCCACAGCCGGCGAGCCTTCTTGATATCGGCAGCACTCGCCACCGGGATCAGACGCTCAAGAAAGCCCTCCCACTCGATGCAAGCGAGATAGCCGTCGTACTTGACGTCCTCGCCCGTCGGATACGGCACGCCTAGCTGCTGCAGGCGCTTTTCCACGAGAGCGATGGCCGCATCTGCTAGCCGATGCGGGATGGCTTCCCGTGCGCCTATAAGGGCAACCGCCCTTGCGCGGCGGCGAACAGCACGGTGTAGTTCATCGAGACGACGTGCTCGCGGCCTTCCAGGATCGCCTCGTGCAGCTCCCGGATGGGCACGCGCTCGATCTCCAGCAGCTCGTTGTCGTCCAGCTGCTGGCGGCCCGGCGTCAGGGTGTGGCCGAAGTACATGTGCATCGAGAAGTCGGCGAGTGAGGGGACGGGGACATAGCTGCCCAGATGCTCCAGGTGGCCGATGCGCAGGCCGGTTTCTTCCTCGAACTCGCGGTGGGCGGCGACGGTGCGGTCCTCACCCCGATCGATGTGCCCCGCCGGAAGCTCTCGCACCACGGCGCGCAGCGGGTGGCGGTATTGGCGGACGCAAATGGCCCGGTCGGCATCATCCAGGGCCAGGACGACCACCGCGCCGGCCCCGATGCCGAGGTAGGTGTAGGTCATCTCGCGCGCGTCTTCCAGCGAGCGAATCTCGTCCACCAGGACTGGGAAGCGCCCCCGCCAGGCCACCTGCGACCGAATCGTTTCCCACTCGAGGTTCACGCGGCCCCATTTCTGCTTGCGGCGATTACGGCGTCCGCGGCGGCTTCAATGGTCTCGACCGTGGGGCAAGCCTGTGCCGGCCGGTTGTTCCAGTTGATCCAGATCGCGTCCAAGCCGGCCCCCCACGCCCCCTGCACGTCGGCAAAGAAACTGTCCCCGATATGCACGGTCTCGTCCGCCGTGGCTCCGGCAATCTCCAGCGCTCGCTCGAAGAACTCCGCATCCGGCTTCTCCCTGCCAACGACTCCCGATACGGCCAGCGCATCGAAGCGGTCGCGCATTTCGAGATAGTCGAGCAGGTCGAGCAGCCAGGGTTCCCAGTTGGATGCCGCCACGATCCTCAGCCCTGCCGCTCTGAGCCGTGCCAGCGCCTCATGTGCGCCGTCGATCGGGGCATATGACTCGACGGTTGTGAATTCCGCGAACAGCCGCCGCGCCAGCAACTCCGGATCATTGACTCGCAGGCGGCGGCCTATGGCTCGGTACATGCCTTGCCAGAACGCCCTGGATCGATCGGCGTCGGCGCTGGCGCCGCGTGTCGCCGGGTTCCTGACCGCACGGTCATACTCTTCGTCGGCGATGCGGCGGACCTCGTCCGCCGCCGCCCGCGCCCCAAGCCTTGCGGCCTGCGCCGCAATCGTTGAGCTGTATCCCGGGTGGTAGCGCACGAGGGTCTCCCCCACGTCGCAGAACACGACGCGGTAGGGACCGCGCAGGGGCCGTTTCATTCCCCTATGCTAGCCGCGTTGGCGCCGTTGCGGGTGCTATGTTCGGCCCTGGGCACACCCGTTACTGGGGTATCGTCTAGTGGTAGGACGCGCGGCTCTGGACCGCGAAGCGGTGGTTCGACCCCATCTACCCCAGCCGCCAAGATAGCCGGATGGCATGAACCTGCCCGAGCTGCGAGCCTCCGACGCCCTGCTGATCGTTGACGTGCAGCGGGACTTCTGTCCCGGCGGCGCGCTGGCCGTACCCGACGGCGATGCCGTGGTGCCGGTCCTGAACCAGTGGATCGACGCCGCGCAGGACGCCGGCGCGGCCATCTTCGCCTCGCGCGATTGGCATCCGCCCGACCACGTCAGCTTCCAGGAGCAGGGTGGACCATGGCCGTTGCACTGTGTGGCTGAGACGACCGGCGCGGCGTTCCACCCCGACCTTGCCCTTCCGGTATCGGCGACCATCATCGACAAGGGGACGGACTCGCAGCGTGAGGCCTACTCCGCGTTCGAGGGAACCGATCTTGCGGCGCAGCTTCAAGCCGCCGGTATCGAGCGGTTGTGGGTCGGCGGGCTTGCCCTGGACTACTGCGTGCGCGCCAGCGTGCTCGACGCCCGGCGGATTGCCGGTTTGCCGGTCCAGGTCATTCTGAACGCCACCCGCGCCGTTGAGGTGCAGCCCGGCGATGGATCCCGCGCGCTGGATGACATGCGCTCGGCGGGAGCGGTCGCCGAAGCCGAGATCTAGCCACGCGCTCGATGGCCACTGCGTCTGCTGCCCAAGGGCTCGTCACCGATCTCTACCAGCTCACCATGCTCCAGGCGTATCTGGAGCACGGCATGCGCGCCCCCGCAACCTTCGAGCTCTTTACGCGACGCCTGCCGCCACAGCGGAACTTTCTGATCGCCGCCGGCCTGGACGCCGCCCTCGACTACCTGGAGCAACTGCGTTTCGAGGCCGCGGACATCGACTACCTGGAGTCTCTGGGGCAGTTCACGCCCGATTTTCTCGACTATCTGCGGGGGTTCCGCTTCTCGGGGAGCGTGGACGCGCTGCCCGAGGGCACGCCGTTCTTTGGCAACGAGCCGCTGCTCACGGTGCATGGGTCGCTGCCCGAGGCCCAGATCGTCGAGACCCGGCTGCTCAATCTCGTCCAGTTGCCCACCGCGGTGGCCACCAAGGCGGCGCGCGTCGTCGCGGCGGCGGATGGACGTGCGGTCATCGACTTCGGCCTGCGGCACGCGCATGGCGCCGACGCATCGCTCGCGGCCTCCCGGGCGGCATACATCGGCGGTGTCCAGGCGACGTCAAACGTGGCGGCCGGTCAGGCCCACGGCATGCCCGTGGCCGGCACCATGGCCCACAGTTTCGTCCAAGCGCACGACAGCGAGCGTGAGGCGTTCCGGCACTTCATGGCGACCTTTCCCACGGCCGCGCTGCTGGTCGACACCTACGACGTCGAGGCGGGCATTGCCACCGTCATCGAGCTTGCTCGCGCGACGGCTGGCGGAGGCGTGGCGCCGGCCGCCGTGCGGTTGGACTCCGGCGATCTCGCCGCGCATGCCCGGCGGACCCGCCGGCAACTCGATGCGGCTGGGCTGACGCAGGTGCAGATCATCGCCAGCGGCAATCTCGACGAGCGGGAGATCGCGCGATTGGTCGCCGGCGGAGCGCCCATCGACAGCTTCGGCGTGGGCGCGGCGCTGGCAGTTTCGGAGGACGCGCCGTGCCTGGACGTCGTCTACAAGCTGGTGGCCTACGACGGGAAGGGCCGCATGAAGCTGGCCGCCGAGAAATCCACGCTGCCGGACCCCAAGCAGGTGGGCAGTTCGACGGCACCAGCGCCACGTACGACGTTGTCGGGCTTGCCGACGAGAACGCCGAGCGGGCAAGCGTTGCTTGAGCCGGTGATGCGCAGCGGCACGCGGCTAAGTGCCGGTCGCCGCTCGCTCGATCAAATCCGCGCCAACGCGGTGCGTTCGCTCGCCATGCTGCCCCCGCGCGTCCGGTCGCTTGAGCCGGCCACGCCTCCTTATCAGGTCGAGATCAGCCCGGCCCTTGGCGAGGCCGCCGCACGCACGCGGCGGCGGCTGGAGCAGCGTTAGCTGTTGACTCAAGTACGTGATCGGCGGCCATGCCGGCCCGACAAGCATGTGGGTGAGGCACCGCACTAGCGAAGCGCGCAAACGGATAAATGAGATTCGACATCGAGGTTAAGCCCCGAAGACCCGAAAATGGGACCAATCGCGGGACTCGTTATTGGCTGGCCTGCTCGGCGTCCGGCGCGCGCTTGGCCTTGGCGTCACTGCCGGGCTCCAGGTAGCGCCAGTCGCGCTTGGGCGGTCCTTCCATGCAGGCGCGCGCGATTCCCTCTGGACTGTCGGGAATCGGCTCCGGCATCAGCAGTTCCCGCGGGCGGCCCCGCTTGCGTTTGGGCTTATACAAGCCACGCCCTGCCTTCTTGCGCTGGCCATTCTGCCCGCGTGAGCTCTTTAGCGTGCGTCATGGCTCCGTGACCACCACGGAATCCGGTATGCCGATGAGCACTAGCGGGCAGGGATTTCCCACACCGCGAAGTAGACGTACCCGGAGCTTGTCCCAGTGCGTTGTTGCGGACCCGAACTTGTCGGCCACCATCATGTTCGTCCAGGCAGCCACGAAGGTCGATTCCGCCCTGCGTTGAATGATTCCGCGCTGCCGCGGCGTAAGCGTGATGCCAAATCTTTCAAGATCATCGAAGCTCTGCAGCCCGTGATTGTCGGCGCATTTGCGGATGATCGATCGCATATTGACCTGTAGCGACTCCCCGCGGGTCACAATCACACCGACGCTGATCGCCCCCTCGGCGTGTAGGCGGTGAAAATTTTCGAGGTCGCGGTCGAAGAACGGGTCTTTGTTATTCCATTCGATTTCCAGGGCAATCGCGCCCTTGGCATCCTGCCTAACGTGATCGACCTCGTGGGTAGTGCTGGCACGTTCGTGCTCATCCACAACCTTGCGAATCACGATCTTGCGTTTGGCCCATCCACGCTCAGTGAGAGCTCTCCGCAACCGCTGCGTTGATTGAGCTTCGCCACCTCCGCCCTTTATCAATTCTAAACAGGGGATTCTGATGCCAAGCAGCGTCGTGCAGAGCTCCTGCAATGGGCCCCTTGGTCAGGATCGCCAATGCGTGATTCTTGACGTCCACATCGAAGCCAGCTGCCTGTAGATCGGCTAGGGTCATCGTGCCGACGCAGAGTTATAGGCGTACGTCTTCCAGTCTGGGGCGTAATCCGGGTCCGCCTGATTGCCCCACACCGTCCAACCATTCCTGCAGCCCCGTCCGAACAATTCGAGGTAAGGCCCCCAACTGCAACTTTCGATGATCTCGTACTGCTCGTCCGGCTTGCGAGAGTGCTCACGCTTTCGAGTCGCGAGAAGGTTGACCTGGCTACGACCGGGTGGAAGCGTTCGCGCCCCTTTTCCACGAATGCCGAAAAGCACCATCTCCGTCACGTTGCGGAAGTAGAATCCCACGCCGCGCCCGTCCGGCCCGCCGTCCTTTCTGACCTTGAGCCAAATCAGGTTGGTCTTGTATTCGAATCCCCAGGCCTTCAAGACCTCTAGGCCCCACGGCAGGATTGCGTTCGGTACCCATAGGTAGCAGTGGGCAACGTCGAGCATATGATCAGCGATCGGCAGGTCGCAGATCTCCTGTAGAGAGAGAGTTTGGTATCGCGACAGACGGCGATGCTCCGGTGCTACCTTTCCCGTCCGGTTGGTGAAACGCCATGGCGGGTCGGCGACCACGGTGCCAAACTTCCGGTCGCCCAGATGCTCGGCTAGATCCGCCGCAATCTCGTTGTTCGCCCCAATTGGTCCCTGAGCCGCGCCACCTTTGCCCACGTCGATACCTCTGGCGTGACGCTTGTGGCGGACCAAATCCCTTGGCTCCAGCGCGCCGATATGCGATTCGTCGGTCTCGACTGCACCGGTGAATTCCATATGCGCGTTTTGCCAGGTCTCGCGGACGCGGTGCGCCAAGTGCCAGGCGGTCTTCTGCGTGACGCCGAGAGAGCGATACAGGTTTTGGCCCGACGTACCCTCAGTGCGGATGGCCAGTAGATAGAACGCCGTTGCCCAGACCTGCAAACTGAGCTTCGAACTCTGCATTAGGGTGTTCGTCCGCACGCTGAAGTGCTTCCGGCAAGCCCGGCAGCGATACGGCTGCGGCTTGCGGGTCTCGACTGCTAGCACGTTGGTGGCCGCACAGTGGGGGCAGCGCACGCCATCCGGCCAGCGCGTATTGATGAGCCAGGACTCAGCAGCCGCGTCATCTGGGAACATCCGGGTGATCTCGACGAGCGAGATGCTCTTGCGGTTGTGCGTTCTCGCCGCTTTCTGTGCCATCAGCGACCTCGATATTTATAGAAGGATATTAGCCACTGGCGTCAGGTCTATCAAGGGGCCCGGGCGAGTTTGGCAGAGAATGTTCGTCGGCGGTTTCGGCCTTTCCCAGGTCCCGGGCGACCCCTTGCCGCTGATGCTGCGCGCCGAGGTTTTCCCGTCCGACGAGCTGGACGTAGGCTGAAGCGTTCCAGCTAGCGGAAACCCTGCCGATGGAATACCGACGGCTTGGTCGGACGGGGCTTGAAGTGTCGCTGGTGTCGCTGGGCACCGGAGGGCCGAGCCGCTTCGGGCAGCATCGGGGCACCACCGCTCGCGGCGGCTCGACGCCTGGTGCGACGCGCGCTCGATCACGGCATCAACCTGTTCGATACGGCCCAGGGCTACGACGAGAGCGAGGTGCTGCTGGGGCAGGCGCTCGAAGGTGTGCCGCGCGACGACTACGTGCATCGCCACCAAATACAACTACCGCGAGGACGAGCGGGTCGTTTCGCCGGACGACGTTTCGCGCGCCATCGATCGGGCGCTGATTCGCCTCAAGGTGGACGTGATCGACGTCATGCAGGTCCACGGTCTTCTGCCCGAGCACTATGACGAGGTCGTAACGCGGCATCTGCCGGTTCTCCAGGACGCCCAAGCCGCGGGGAAGATTCGCTTCATCGGCGTAACCGAGCGCTTCACCCACGACCCCACGCACGCCACGCTGCGCCGCGCCATCGCCGACGGCCGCTTCGACACATTGATGGTCGGCTACAACCTGCTGCACCAGGGGGCGGAGCGGCACGTGCTTCCCGCGGCGCACGCCGCCGATATTGGGATCATCATCATGATCGCGGTGCGTCGCGCGCTGTCGCGCCTGGAGCGCCTGCGCGAGGTGATCGCGGACCTCGTTGCCCGCGGGAAGATCCCCGCCGATGCGCTGCCGGCGAACGACCCGCTGGGCTGGTTGGTGCGCGGTGACGTGACGTCGGTTGTGGACGCCGCCTATCGCTTTGCCCGCCACCCCGATTCGGTCGCCACGGTGCTCACGGGCACGTCGCGGCCCGAGCATCTCGACGCCAACGTGGCGGCGATCTTGCGGGGGTCGCTGCCGTCGTACGACCAAGAGCGCTTGCGCGACACCTTTGGCCATCTCGAGGAGGCGCTGGGCAACTGACGCCGGAATCACGGCGCCGCCCATCGGCTACCATCAGCTAACCGCACATGTTCGCCGGAGGGCGCCATGGGCGCCGTTGACGTCAAGCCGGAAGCGCCGCCGACTCCAACCCGTGGACCGAAGCTGGCACCGTTCATCGTCGATTGCGACTGCCACCACATCTGGCACAAAATCGACGACCTGTTCCCGTATCTCCCGCGGCAGTACGTGGAGCAAATTCGAGACTTCGGCCCGATGCTGCCCGGACTCAGCTATACCAACGTGCCGAATGTGCTGGGCTATCGCGCCGACCTCGAGGTAACGCCCGAGACCAACTTCGCCGAGTTCACGGTGCAGGAGCACCTCGACCCGTACCAGATCGACGCGGTCGTGCTCACGGGCGCCAGCGTCTACGGAGTCGTTGGCATGTCTAACGTGGACTATGCCTCCGCACTCTGCCGCGCGTGGAATGACTTCACGCTGGACACCTGGGTGTCCGTGGACCCGCGCTTTCGCACGACGCTGGCGGTGTGTCCCAACGACCCCGCGCAGGCGGCTGAGGAGATCCGGCGCTTGGGCGACCATCCGGCCGTGGTCGCCGTGATGCTGCCGGCCGGCGCCCGGCACCCCTACGGCAACCGGTTTTATCACCCCATCTACGAGGCGGCCGCCGAGCACGGGCTGGTCATGATGACCCACTTCGGCGGCGAGGGCGCCGGCGTAACGAATCCACCGACGGCCGCGGGTTATCCCTCCTACTACCTTGAGATGCGCATGGCTCGCCCGCAGATCGCCCAGGCGCACGTGGTGAGCCTGGTGTGCGAAGGGGTGTTCGAAAAGTTCCCCAGCCTCCGTTGGCTGTTCGTCGAGGTTGACACCTGGTGGATTCCGGGTCTGCTGTGGCACTTCGACGCCGATTGGAAGGGCCTGCGGGACACCACGCCGTGGGTCAAGCGCCTGCCCAGCGAATACATCCGCGAGCACGTGCGGGTGGGCACTCAGCCGCTGGAGCAGCCGCCGCGCCGACAGGACATGGCGACCTTCCTGGACTGGGCGCACGCCGAGGAAATGCTGGTCTACGCCAGCGACTTCCCCCACTGGGATTGGGACGAGCCTCGCTCCACGGCGGCCATGATTCCGCGTGACCTGCGCGCTCGCATTTTCGGCGAGACCGCGCGTGAGCTCTTCGGCCTCTAGGGCGCGGCGGCACGTCGTCTGCCGCGTCGAGGACTTGCCGCCGGGCAGCCGGCGCGAAGTTGCGGTGGTCGGCGAGTACGGCGTCATGGTCTTCAACGTCGGGGGCAGGTTCTATGCGCTGCGCAATCGCTGTCCCCACACCGGCGGGCCGCTGGGGCGCGGCGTGATTCGACCCCACGTCGTCTCGGACGGCGTGGGGCACTACAGGTTTGAGCGCGAGGCCGAGCTCATCAAGTGCCCCTTCCACAACTGGGAATTCGACATCGCCACGGGCTGCGCGCTCTACGACCCATCGATGCGCGCCAAGACCTATCCGGTCGCCGTCGAGGACGGCGATGTAGTGCTCACGCTCGGGTAGTCGGTCCCCGTTCGCCAGGGGTAGTTCGCATGAGCCTGGATTGCGCCTGCGAGCCCCGCGTCCATGCACGCCGGTGGTCGGCGGAGATCCGTTCGCCCCTTCGGTGAACTCAGGGCAGGCTCTGAGCTTGTCGAAGGGCCTTTCCCGAGCCCGCTGCGGGGGCGTGGTTCGACAGGCTCACCACGAACGAATCGAGATTTCCCGTCCGGGCACACGTGTCAACAAGGCTCGCGGGCCCAACCACTAGACCGCCGGGATTGTCACCTGTTGAATGCAGCCGGTCTCGGCGGCTCTGTAAGCGGCCTTGGTGCATTCGGCTACCCACAGGCCGTCTTCCGGCGCGAGGGGTGCCGGCCCTTCGCCTTGACAGGCGCGGAGGAAGGCCTGGGCGAGCAGCCGATAGACCTCGGTGGTGCTGTCGGTCGAGTCATGGGTCAAGGTCTTGAGCGGCGCGCTGGCATGAACGCCGCGGTGCGACGACCACTGCAGCGGCGCACCGGACGAGTCACCGTTCGGATTGAAATTCAGCCAACCCTCGCGTCCCCAAATCGTGATGCCGTTGTGACGCTGCGACGCATACTCGGCCTTGCTGGTATAGAAGCCCGAGTTGAAGTTGCCGATCATGCCGTTGTCGAACTCGATGGTCAGAGCCGCCGCGTCCTCGACGGTGATGGGCTCGCCGCCCACGTTCTTGCACATGGCCACCACGGACTTGAAGTCCGAGCCGCTGATGTGTCGCAGGAGGTCGAGGTAGTGGCAGCCCAGGATGGTGAGATGCCCGCCGCCCGCCTTTTCCTTGGAGAAGAACCAGCCGCCGGCCGCATGGTCGTACTCGTAGCGAACGGCCGGGTCTTGCCGGATCCGCTCCTGATCGGCGATGTAGTGGGCCTGGAACGAGAAGAGGTCGCCGAGCAGCCCCTCGGACACGATGCGGCGGGCTTCCTGGACCACCGGGTACATCCGCGATGAGTAGGCGATGCAGAGATGGAGGTCGCGGTTGCGCGCCAGCCGGTAGATCTCGCGGTAGTCCTCGATGTCCACGTATCCCGGCTTTTCGTGATAGACGTGCACGCCGGCCTCGAGCGCCTGCTTGATGGCGGCCGGCATCCGCCAGGGCTCCAGGGTGATCAGCGCCGCGTCGGGCTTGAACTCGCGATACGCCTGGTCCAGGTCGGTGTAGCTCCCTTGCAGCTTGGGGTCCGCGCCGTCGCGCACTTCGTCAAAGGTCGCTCCCGTGGCATCGGCGACGGCGACCTCGCCGACCTCGTCGGTGGAGAGCGCGTCGATCAGCTTCTGCCGATGCCAGGCCGTGGGCTCGGTGATCAGCACGACGCGTAGGGGATCGCTCATATTCGTGTGCCTTCGTCCTGGGGGGCGTCGGCAGTGGTCACCGACGTCGTTGATGGGTCCTGCTTGCGGAAGCGTAGCGCGGAGACGCAAGAGCTCCGGCAACCGATGCGCCGAAAGACGCTGGCGACGACAAGCAATCGCTCTATTGCCGCAGGCGCCAAGTGTCCAGGGCGGGCTCGCGGAGGCCGTCCCGGTGCGGTCCGGGTCCGCGTGAGCTTCCAAGGGGCGGCTGGTGTGGGCCCTGCGTCGGTCATTTGCTGGACGTGACCGTGCGGGCGGGGGGCCGCGCCGGCTTCCAGACGGTCGTGAACAATGCAGCGTCAGGCGGTCGGTCGGGGCGGCGAGAAACGCCTCTCAAACCTGGTACCCCCGGCAGGACTCGAACCTGCGACTGCTGGATTGAAGGTCCGCTGCTCGACCAATAGAGCTAGGAAAGCGAGTCCCAGGTCGCGGCCTGTCGGCAAGGCCTATGCTCAGGAGCAACGGACAGCTGGGGAGGGCCCCGATGCACCCGCAACGCTCATTTGCCGACGTGTATGACGGCCAGCCGCGCCAGACACGGCGGGAGCGCTCTGCCGGGACGCGCTGCTGCCCTGGGCGCGGCTCGTGATCCGCCCGGTCTACCCCACCGGCGAGCGTATCCGCTGGCCCTGCTGCTGCGGATTCACTGCGTGCAGCTGTTCTACAACCTCAGCGAGGCGATGGAAGACGCGTTGTACGACAGCGTGGCGGTGCAGCGGTTCGTGGGGCTGGCGCGGGACCCGCGGCCCGATGAGACCACGATCCTCACTTCCGGCCCTGCTGGAACGACACCACCTGGGCGAGGGGCTACTGGTGGAGATCACCCAGCACCTGGCGGCAGGGCCTACGGGGCACGATCGTGGACGCGACCATCCTCGACAGGAACCGCGCCCAGGCGCGCGACCCGGAGATGCATCGTGGTACTTGGGATGAAAGCGCACGGGGGTGGACGCCGCCACCGGGCTGGTGCACCGCGTCGACGTGGCCGTGACGCAGGTCGCGTGGGAGCGAGACGCGGGTGTGGGGCGACGCGGGGTATCAGGGCGTGGAGCGGCCCGGAGCACCGCGGCCGGGCGATGGACTGGCAGGTGGCGCTGCGGCCCGGGCAGCGGCGCCGCTTGCCACCGGGCAGTGTGGCCGCGCAGGTCGAGCGGCGCAAGGCGGCGATCCGGGCGAAGGTCGAGCATCCGTTCCTGTACGTGAAGCGCCACTTCGACGCGACGGTGCGCTATCGGGGCCTCGAAGAACCGCAACCGGCTCTGCCTGTTGTTTGGGCCGAATCGTTGCTGGCGGAGCGCGGCGCCCGCGTAAGTGGGAGGCCTGCGCGCCGAAGTGACTCGGCCCCGATCACTGCACCCCGGCGCTCAGCGGTGCTTGTTCAGAGTTTTCCTAGACTGACCACAGAGCAACTGTGTTGGAGCGTCAAGGGTTAGGCCATGGTCGGGTCCCAGGTGGTCTGGGATTTGCAGAGCGCGTTGCAGAGGACGAGCAGCTTGCGCAGGCAGGCGACGAGGGCCACCTTGGGCGGCTTGCCGGCCGCGATGAGGCGCTGGTAGCAGGCGCGCAGCGTGGGGTTGACGCGGGTGGCCGTCAGGGCGGCCATGTAGAGCGCGGCGCGGACCTGGGCGCGCCCGCCCCAACAACTCCGCCGCCCGCGCCAGGCGCCGCTGTCGCGGTTGAAGGGCGCGACCCCGACCAGGGCGGCGACCTGCTGGCGGGAGCAGGTCCCGAGTTCGGGCACTTCGGCCAGCAAGACGGCGGCGGCCACGGGCCCGATCCCGGGGATGCTCTGCAGCCAGGCGGCGCGCGCGCGCAGCGCGGGCTCCGCCTGCACCAGGGCCGCCAGCTGGCGGTCGACCTGCGCGAGGGCCGCGGTCAGCGCGGCGGCCAGGGGGTCGAAGCCCAGGTCCAGGTGGGCACGGTCGTGGCGGCGCCGCTGCTGCTCGGCCGCGCGGTCCGCGACCAGTTGGCGCCGCCGGCGGCTGAGGAGCTGGAGGTCCTGGACGGCGGCGCTGGGTTGGGGCCGCAGCGGAGGCCGCACCGCGGCCGCGAACCGCGCCAGCACGCGCGCGTCCAGCCGGTCGGTCTTGGCCAGGATGCCGTGGGCGCGGGCGAAGTCGCGAGTCTGGCGCGGATTGACGACGACGACTGGCAGGCCAGCGGCGCTCAGGGCGGCGACCACGGCCCGCTCGTAGCCACCGCTGGCTTCCAGCACGATGCGGGTCGGCCGCAGCGCCTCGAGCTGCCCCTGCAACCGCCGCAGGCCGCCGCGTGCGCGCGCGACCGTCCAGGTCGTCCCCGTGGGCTGCACGGCCACGTCCAACCGGGCCTTCGCCACATCGATCCCCACCGTCACGTCCGCTGGTGCCGCCATTGGGTACCCTCCGGCAACGCTGGCCACGCGCCCTGCCTTGCCGATGCGGGCTCGTGCTCACGGCCCCGGCAACTGTTCGGGCTCTGGGCCAGCGTGCGGGCCGGGACGACCCTGCTCTGTAGCGGTCTCTTACGACCAAGGTGTGATCGGTCTGTCCCGGCCCGTTCACTGTGACCTTGGTCAATCCAAGGCGCGCGAACATACAAGGTGTGAGACACGGCTGCGCGTGTCGGGCGCCGACGAGGCGGCGCGGTGGGCCGGTCCGAGACTCGGGCCACGCACTCAGGTCTGAATCAAGCCTTCTTGGGGGCGGGTCCAGGGGAGTGAGGACAGGGCGGCGAGGAATTTGGCGCGGGGGAGCGGCATGTGGCCGATGGGCACGTCAATGATGACGGGCGCCTGTAACTCATGGGCGCGGGGGAGCAGGGTTTCGAGCTCCATGGGGTCGTTGGCCCGCAGGCCGACGGCGCCGAAGGACTCGGCGAACTTGACGAGGTCTGGGTTGAGCAGGTCGGTCTCGTAGGTGCCGCCAAAGAGCTCATTGAGATCGCGGGCGACGTTGCCGTAGGCGTCGTCGCGGAACACGAGGGCGACGGTGTTGATGCCGTACTTGACGGCAGTGGCGAGATCGGTCGCGGTGAAGAGGAAGCCGCCGTCGCCGCTGACGCTGAGCACCGAGCGGTCGGGGTGCGCCACCTTCACGCCCATGGCGGTGGGGAAGGCGAAGCCGAGATTGAAGGAGTAGCCGGAATCGATGAACGTCTTGGGGTGGTTGACCTGGTAGTGGGTGCGGGCGTAGTAGGCGAACTGGGTGACGTCCCAGACGATGTGGGTGTCCTCGGGGATGCTGCGCTGGATGGTTTCGAGGATCGGGTACTGCGGCTCCTGGCGCCGGATGTCGGCGTAGGCGATCAGGCGGCGGGCGGCGACGACGGCTTCGGCCGGCGACGAGCGGTTGCCGGCGTCGGCCGCGCGCAAGAAGGGGAGTAGGGCTTCGATGGTGGCCTTGGCGTCGCCGTGCAAGGGAAGGGTGTTGGCTTGGACGCGGGTGAGATCGGCCTCGTCGATGTTGATGTTGATCAGCGTGGAGGTCTCGCCAGCGGGGTTGCCGAGTGAGAAGCGGGCGCCGATGCCGATGACGACGTCGGCGGCCTGCATCACCTCGTAGAGCTCGTTCATCTCGTCATGCTCGCCCCTGGGGGCGAAGCAGGAGCCGTAAGAGAGTGGGTGGCGGTCGGGGATGGCGCCCTTGCCGCCGCTGGAGGTGATGACGGGGATGTTGGTCGCGTCGGCAAGGGCGACGAGAGCCGATTCGGCGTCTGACAGGGCCACGCCGCCGCCGGCGTAGATGAGGGGCAGGCGGGACTGGGCGATGACCCAGGCGGCCTCGCGCAGCTGCTCGGGGCTGGGCACGATGCGCGATATCGGCGCGGGGTCGCGCAGCACGACATCGTCGCGCTCGACACCGGCCTCGGGCGGGATTTCGAGCAGCGCGGGGCGGGGGCGGCCGGTGCGCATCTGGCGAAAGGCCTCTGAAACGGCGGCGGGGATTTCCCGCGGCGTGAGGGCCTGCTGCCGCCACTTGGTGACGGGCTGCACGACGGAGGCCTGCTCGGGGATTTCGTGATAAGTGCCGAAGCCGCCACCGATCTGGCCGCGCGGGATTTGGCCGGCGATGGCGAGCACGGGCGACGAGCGGGCGTAGGCGGTGGCCAGACCGGTGGCGGCGTTGTACACCCCCACACCCGGGACGACGAGGATGACGCCCGGCTTGCCCGAGACGCGGGCATAGCCGTCGGCCATGTGGGCCGCCGCCTGCTCGTGGCGGGTGGTGATCATGCGGATGCGGGGCTCGTCCCGCAGGGCGGTGATGATGCCGGACATGTGGATGCCGGGAATGCCGAAGATGAACTCCACGCCTTCCCGGACGAGGGATTCCACCAGGGCTTCGCCGCCGCTCATGGCGGTCATGGCGGTCATGGCGCGCTAGGGTCCGCTGGTCGTAGACATGTTGGACTCAGGGGCAAATCGATGCAGTCTACGGCTTGGACTCACCAGCGACGTGCGCCACCTGCATGAGGTGGGACTGCGGAATTTCGATAGCCGCCGATCAGGAGGCCCCGCCATCAGCAGGCCGCCACGCATCGTGGCCGAAGCACGGCGACACGGTTGCCATCGCCTGCTCGGATGCGGCGTGCCTGCGGGCCAGTCGGGTTCTAACGATCGAATGACAGCTCCGCTACTACCTGGTACCCCCGGTAGGAATCGAACCTACAACCTTCGGATTAAGAGTCCGCTGCTCTGCCAATTGAGCTACGGAGGCTGGTGCCAAGTCTACTGGGGCGTCCGTCGAGGACTCAATGGTCTGGGCGGCGCCTGCGCCAAGACTTAAGCTTGAGGGCATGAGCACCGAATCGCCGCAAGAGTCCCCGGAGCCGACGCCTCAAGGCCGCCGCCTGCGTCTCCCAGCGATGTCGCGACACACCGCGGTGATCGCTCTGGTGCTGCTTGCGCTGGCCGTCGGCGGTGCGGGCCTGGGCTTGGCCATTGCCAATCGCCTGGCGGGGGACGAGCGGGGGCCGCTTGCCTACGTGAGCCGGGTCGATGTCGGGCGCGGGAGCGAGCGATTCGGGCCCGCGCCGGGCTACAAGCCTGGCTTCGGCCGGCCCCCATTCCGAATCGGACGCGGCCCGTTTACGAAAGACGTCTGGGACCGCGATGTTGGTGGCAAGCACGGCGCACGCTCGCCGATCCGAAAGGATGCCGACGCTGCGGCCGGCATGGTGATCGCCATCGGCGAGGTCACGGGCGTGTCGGATGACACCATCAGCGTTTTCACCATTCTCGGCAACGACGTTGACATTGCCCTGCGGGAGGCCGATCAGGCCGGCGAGGCTTCCGTTGGCGGCTGGGCCGTCGTGATGGCGGAACGGAGCGCTGACGGGCTGGTGGCGCGCTGGGTGCGTCCCATGTCGGCACCGGATGCGTACCCTGACCGCGCGTGGCCGCGGCCCGCGGTCGCGAGCTAGTCGCTCCCGCAAATGACGATCCTGCGGCACATTGCCGACGTTCCGCTGTATGCGGCGATCGGCGTAGGGCCACTGGTTGCCGGTCGAACGGTCGTCGATGGCTTCATCGGCGCCCACGGCGCCCCGTGGCTCACGCGCAGCTCGCTGACCATCGAGTGGCTGGTGTTTTCGGTGCTCGGCTACTTCTTCACTCGGACGTTGGTTGGCCTGGCATTGGACTACGAGACGTTTTGGCGCCTCCCTGGCCGGGTGAGCGAGTTTGCCGCGCTGCTGGCGGTGGAGACTCCCCCCGGGCCGCTGCACGCGCACGTGGAAAAGTCGGCGGGTGATGTTTCCGCGGCCCTGCACGTCAGGTCGCTGAGGGAAGCCGGGATTCGAGGCGGGTTGCTCGGTCGGCTGCACGCGCTCTACACCGCCATTCGGGCGGGCTGGCTAGGGGCCGTCGTCGCGTTGATCTGCCTGGTCGTGGAGCTCCTGCGCCGGGCGGTGAGCGGCGAGCAAGACATCCTGCTCATCGGCATTCTCGCGGCCGTTGCGGTGTCGGTGATGCTTGTGGCATCGCTGGGCACCCTGATCGTTGGCCGCGGTGTCGCCCACGCCGTCGCTCGTGGAATCCAGAAGCAGGCTGCGTCCGCTTCTGCCTGAGTCTTCGGCGATCCGGCGCGGAGCGATCGCGTTCCCAGGCTCCGCGAGGCTAAGCGATTGTTGGCAGGTCGAGGAACGTCGCCGCGCAGTCGCGCTCGTCGCCGATGAGGTCGGCCAAGGCGCGCACGCCGAACACCTCGGTCGCATAGTGCCCGGCGGCGATGAAGTGAATGCCGAGCTCGCGCGCGAGCATCTCCGCCGGCTCGGCCATGTCGCCCGTGAGCAACGCGTCGGCGCCAAGGGCCTGCGCTTCCTGAATAAAGGACGCGCCGCTGCCGCTGCACACCGCGATGCGTTCGATCAAGGCCGGCCCATGCATGAAGGCCGCGTGCGGTCGGCCAATTGTGGCTTCGACGCGCTCGACCAGCGCGGCGGGCGTCAGCGGGCCCGGCGCGCGGCCGATCTTGCCAATGGATTGGCCGCCGCTCACGGCGAACGGCGTGGGTTCCGGCTCTAGCCCGAGCGCCCCCACGATTTGCGCGTTGTTGCCCAGACTCGCGTGCGCGTCCAGCGCCAGGTGGTAGGCCGCCAGGCTGATATCGGCGTCGAACAGCGCGCGCAGGCGCTCGCGCATGACCCGATTGACCACGCGGCTGTCACGGTCCCAGAACAGCCCGTGGTGCACCACGACCAACTGCGCCCCGGCCTGAGCGGCCCGCCGGAAGAGTTCCAGGCTGACGCTTACGGCTGTGACCACGCGCTCGACGCGCTTGCCGCCGATCACTTGCAAGCCCATGGGGCCATAGTCGGGAAACGCGGCCACGTCCAACGTGGCGTCCAGGAACGCGATCAGGTCGTCGCGGCGCTCGGACACCCGGCGGTTAGCTGACGGCCTTGCTTGCCTCGCGCACCTGATCGACGAGCTCGCCGTCGGTGGCGCTCGTCGTGGCGATGTGCATGAACTCATCCGCCGAGACTCCCAGCTCGCCCAGCACGCGCTGGTCGATCGGGCACGGGTAGATGTAGTCGTCGATGGTCCCGTCGGCCTTGGCTCGAGCCTTGTCGGACATGCGGGCAATCCAGGGAATGCCGCCGATCACGAGGTCGCGCGATCGCGGCTGGAAGCCTTCGCTCATGGGTTGATCCCCTGTGTCGTGTACCAAAGTCTAGACCAGAGCAGCGGCAAGATGCGGAACGTTTGAGGTCCGCGCGCTCAACTCGCGCACAAGCGTCAGGCCCGCCGGGTGGGCAGGCTCGGAGCGCCACAGTCCCGCGGCGTCCGCGAGCGCGAGCAGCAGCGCGCTTGCCCAGATTCGGCGGTCGATTGCGACGGTCGATTCCGTGCCGCCACGCTGCCCGTGCCGATCGATTTTCTCATGGGCAACCAGGGATCGTCCGGGACTGGCGGAGGCCGGATCATGCGGCAACATCGTAGCTTTACATAAGGACCAGTGGGCAAAGTCGAGTCCAAAGGCCTCCAGATCGACGAATACGATTCCGTCTGGGCTGACGATGACGTTGCCTGGATTAAGGTCGAGCGGGACCGTCCGCACGGGGGCGGCGCCGATGAAGTCGGCGAGTAGGCGAATCTCCTCGGTTGCCGCCGGCCACGCCTGATGCTCGTTCCGGATCGCCCCCGAGGCGATGACCGACTCGGCAACCGCCGCAATCTCCGACCGGCGGAGGCAGCGGGCGCGCTCAACGCGCGCGGGGTCCATCGCCTCGGTCCACGCGTCGAGCGCCGCGAGCAGTGTCTCCCAGGCGGCTGCCACCGCCGTGTACGCCGGTAGCTCGGCGTCGCCGCGCAGCGCATCCGCCAACGTCGGGCCGGCCACCCATTCGCGAACCACGGCCGCATTCGCTTCGTCCGCCGCCAGCAGCCGCGGCACGGGCGCGCCCCGCGCGGCAAGGGCGGCGTAGGCGGCGCCCTCCGTGCGCGCCCGCTCGCCGGCCTGGGGTCCGTCAAACAGCTTGCAGGCCAGCAGTCGCGCACCGTCGTGCACGCGATACATCCCGCGGGCGACGTGCTCGATCTTCCGCGGGTCAACGCGAGTCAGGCCAGCCGAATGCAGCACGGCGCGAACGCGCGCGGCGCTCACTCGGGCAGCTCGGCTTCGATCTCGGTTCTGACGACGCGGCTGAATTCGACGCCGAGCGCAGACGCGAGATCGCGCGGCGTGACGATGGAGCCGTCACGCAGACTCAGTCGGGCATACAGGTAGTTGTCTTCGCTGACCGTGAGCTCCAGCACCCCAGGGCGAATGTCGCGCCGCCGCGCGGGCCGACCTTGGCGGTCCTCGCGTTGAACGACGACGCTGTCTGCCGCGAGCAGACCCGTAACCCGCTCGGCCAGGTCGTCCGGTGGGTTCGCCACCTGAAGGTCATAGCTCGCCCAGGCCGTCGCAAACTTCCGGCGCGCGACTCTTCGGACCTCCCCCACGGCGAGGCCGTCGGCGGTGGCGGCCGACAGGCGCTCACGCACCGTCGTCGGCGGCACATCTTCCCGGAGCGAAAGCACCACGCACTCGCCCAGGCCCTCGGCGCCCACGGCCAGCGGCGGGCCGAAGGTGAGCCGCGGTTTGGGGCGAAAGCCCCGGCTATAGGCCAGCGGCAAACCGGCGCGGCGCGTGGCGCGCTCCCAGGCTCGGCGCACGTCGTGCAGCGAGAGATAGCGCGCGTCGCCCGTCTTGGCGTAGCGGAGGAGGTAGTGGTGCTCGGCGGGTGGGTCCTGGTCCATGCAGCGAAGTCAGGTCGCGGTTGTCCGCTCGCGCGTGCCGTGCCTTGTAGCATAGGCGCGCGCCGCGACGCTCAGCAGCGGGCCTGTGAACGAACCGGTTCTGCTTCTCAATCAAAACTACGAACCGCTCAACGTCTGCCGGACGCGTCGCGCCATCGTGCTGCTCAGCAAGGGCAAGGCCGAGTTGCTCGAAAACGGGCGCGCCCCGATCTACAGCGTGCGCCAGCTCTACCCGCGGCCATCGGTGATTCGCATGCTCTATCACGTTCGCCGTCCGCGGCCGACGGTGCGGCTCAGCCGGCGTGAGGTGTTTGTACGCGACAAGTATCTGTGCCAGTACTGCGCGGAGACGACCCTTGAGCCAACCGTGGACCACGTGGTGCCGCGGCGGCTTGGGGGGCGGCGCCGTTGGGAGAACCTGGTGACCGCGTGTCGCCACTGCAATCTGCGCAAGGCCGGCCGGACCCCGCGCGAGGCGGGCATGCGCCTGCTGCGGCAGCCCCGACGCCCGCGTTCGGCTATTGCCCATCTCGTCTGGCACGTCGCGGGGGGCAGCGTCGACCCCATCTGGCAGCCCTACCTGCCCCAGCTGGAATCGGCCACCGCCGGCTGACCCTCAGATTGCGGGCGCCAAGCCTTACCCGGCTGTGTGCTCGCGCAACAGATTCAGTGCCGATCCAGCCCAGAACCACTCCATCTGGTCGGCGGTCAAAGTGTGATCGAGTTGGATGCGCTCGTGCGAGCCGTCCGCATGGTCGATGCGTGTGGCAATGGGCCGTCCGGGGGCCAGGCGATCGATGTCCTCCAGGCTCACCCGGTCGTCGGCCTGGATCCGTTCATAGTCGGCGGGGTCCGCGAAGGTCAGCGGCAAGATGCCTTGCTTCTTGAGATTCGACTCGTGGATGCGCGCGAAGCTGCGCACCACGACGGCGCCCGCGCCCAGCAGACGCGGCGACATGGCCGCATGCTCGCGGCTGCTGCCCTCCCCGTAGTTGGAGTCGCCCACGGCCAGCCAGGTGAGCCCGGCGGCGGCATAGCTCGTGGCGATCTGCGACAGCGGCTCTTCGGAAGCGCCGGTGAGCACGTTGCGCCCGGCGCCCGGTGTGTCCGCGAAGGCGTTGTTGGCCCCGGTGAACATGTTGTCGCTGATGCGGGTGAGATGACCCCGGTAGCGCAGCCAGGGCCCCGCCGGTGAGATGGCGTCCGTGGTGCACTGCGCCACGGCCTTGAGCAACACCGGCATCGACTGGAAGTGCTCCGCCGTCCGCGGTTCGAAGGGCGTGAGCCGTTCCAGTCGCTCGCTGTTGGCGGCAATCGAAACGTCGACCTCGGCCGCGTCCGCCGGGGGCGGCACATAGCCGTAGCGCCGGCCGATAAAGCCATCCGCCGGCACGTCCGGGGCGGGCTCCGGCGGGTCGAGGCGCAGCCCGTTGCCGTCGACAGAATCGGTGAGCGGATTGAATGACAGGCGGCCGCTGAGCGCGAATGCCACTGTCAGTTCGGGACTGGTGATGAACGCCTGGGTATTGGGGCTGCCGTCATTGCGTCGGGGGAAGTTGCGATTGAACGACGTGACGATGGAGTTTGTGGCCAGCGCCTTGCCGCCGGCGGCATCGGGTCCGATGTCGTCGCGGCGCCATTGGCCGATGCAGGGGCCGCAGGCGTTGGCGAGCACGCTGCCGCCAATGGATTCCAGGTCGGCTAGCTGCCCGTCACGCTCGATCGTTGCCCGCACCATCTCGGATCCCGGCGTCACCAGAAACGGCACGGATGCTCGTAGCCCGGCGGCGGCCGCCTGCCGGGCGACGTCGGCCGCCCGCGTGATGTCCTCGTAGGAGGAATTTGTGCAGCTTCCCAGCAGGGCGGCGGAGATGTGCTCGGCGAAACCCTCGGTCTCGACTTCGGCTCCAAGCTCGGACACCGGTCGGGCGCGGTCGGGTCGGTGCGGCCCCACGACATGGGGCTCCAACTCGGACAGGTCGATCTCCACCACCTGCTCGTAGAACGCCGCGGGATCGCGCTCGACCTCGGCGTCGGCGCGCAGCAAATCCTGGTTCGCGTCGGCCAGCTCGGCCAGCTCGGCCCGCTCCGTCGCGCGAAGATATGTCGCCATGCGCTCGTCATATGCGAATACGGACGTGGTGGCGCCCAGCTCGGCGCCCATGTTGGTGATGGTGGCCTTGCCCGTGCACGCGAGCGCGCGGGTGCCGGGTCCGAAATACTCGATAATCCGATTGGTGCCACCGCTCGTGGTGAGAATGCCGGCAAGCTTGAGGATCACGTCTTTCGGCGCGGTCCAGCCGTTGAGCTCCCCCGTGAGCCGCACGCCGACGATGCGCGGCTGCAGCGTCTCCCACGGCAGATCGACCATCACGTCGACGGCGTCGGCACCGCCCACGCCGATGGCCAGCATGCCCAGGCCCCCGGCGTTGGGCGTGTGGGAATCGGTGCCTATAACCAGTCCACCCGGAAACGCGTAGTTCTCCAAGATGACCTGGTGAATGATCCCCGAACCGGGCGCCCAGAAGCCGATGCCGTATCGTGCACTGACCGACTTTAGAAATGCGTAAACCTCATTGTTCTCGAGCAGCGCCGTTTGAAGGTCAGCGTCGGCGCCCACGTGCGCTCGAATCAGATGGTCGCAATGCACCGTGGTTGGCGCGGCCACGGTGTCTCGGCCGGCGAGCATGAATTGCAGCAGCGCCATTTGTGCGGTGGCGTCTTGCATGGCCACGCGGTCCGGCCGAATCTGCAGGTAGCTTTCCAGCGGTGCCAGGTCGTCGGTGGTCGGGTCGTCCAGGTGGCCGAAGAGCAGCTTCTCAGCCAGCGTGAGCGGGCGGTCGTGTCGTTCGCGGACTATGGCGAGGCGTGCGCGCATGCTTGCGTACGCATCCGTGACCAGCGCGGGGGTCGACTCGATCACCGTCACAGGGCTCTCCTCTCAGGGCCTACGCGGTCGATATTTGCGGGTGCCCAGGCCCTTGCCTTACCTAACTATCGCGCATTTGGGCGCAGTCGCGGGAACGGGGCCCGCACGGCGCCATGACACAGCAAATCGCCGCGCTGCTCGCCACCGCACGGCCTGCCCAGTGGCCGAAGAACGTCGTCGTGCTGGCGCCGCTCATCTTCGCGCAACGCCTCACGGACGGCGGCGACGTGCTGCGCGCGATTGCCATGTTTTTCATCTTCTGCGCGCTGGCTTCCGGTGTGTATTGCATCAACGACGCGGTTGACGCCGAACGCGACCGGCGCAATCCGCGCAAAGCGCGGCGGCCGGTGGCCGCGGGACGGATCAGCCGTGCCTCAGCCGTCGTGACTGGTGTTGTATTGGGGTCGCTGGCCGTGGGTTTGTCCGTCCTCCTCGGCACCGGGGTAGTGGTCGTCCTCGGCAGCTATTTCGCGCTGAACGTGGTCTACAGCCTCTGGCTATCGCGCGTGGCCTTCGTCGACGGCATGGCGGTTGCCACTGGATTCGTCCTGCGCGCGATCGCCGGAGCGGTGGCCATTGCCGTGCCGTTTTCCGCCTGGCTCATCCTGTGCACGTTTCTCCTGACCCTGCTGATCTCGCTTGGCAAACGCCGTGCCGAATTGACGCAGGCGGACGCGCGGGCTCGGGGACTCCGGCGTACCTGGAACGAGGTGCCGCGCGAGGTCGTCGACGCGGTGATCGTCCTGGTGGGCGCGACGGTTGTCGTCTGCTATGCCATCTACAGCCTGGCGCCGGAAACGGCGGCGCAGTTCGGCGGTCGCGGGCTCGTCTTCACGGTGCCGTTCGTGCTGTACGGCATTACGCGGTTCATGCTGCGCGCGTTCAGCGGCGATGGGTTGTGGGATCCGACAACCGTGCTGCTGCGGGACCGCGGCGTGCAGGCTGCCGTTGTCGGCTGGCTCGCCGCCACGCTGCTGATCATCTACTGGGCCGGCGCGTGGCTGAGTGAGCTGGTCGCGTGAACTGCGGACGCTGGCGCTAACTGAGATGAAGCAGAGGCAGCGTGTTGTACTCAGGATCGGCCTCGCGAGCCGATGCACAACCCGAAGATGCGGACCGCGCGGGCGTGGATCTGACGGATTCGTGGGTAGAATGCCGCCCGCTTCCGGCTCCGTTTAGATGCTCGACCCGTCGCCAACCGATCGCGCCGAGGCCTATCGCCGTGCGACCGAACGCGTGCGGGAGCGTCTGGGATTTGCGGGTCATGCGGCGGTATGGGCGGCTGTGGCGATCCTGCTTCTGATCGTGAACATTGTTGCGACGCCGGACTTCATCTGGTTCTTCTGGCCGGTGGTGTTCTGGCTGATCGCGCTGGCGCTGCATGGCTGGACGGTATTCGGTCCCGGCTTGCCCTTGATCGAGCGCTGGCGGCAGCGTGAAGCCGCTCGCGAGCTCAACCGCATGCGGCGGCAGAGCGACGACGCGGGCGAGACGTGAGCGCCGCGCGCAAGTTCGGCATTCGCGGCTGGCAGCGGCTGGAGGACTTCTACCCGCCGCGAGTCAAGCCGGCGGAAATGCTGGGCCACTACGCGGCCGCGGCAGGCGTGGTGGAGACGCCCAACACGTTCAACGGCATCCCAAAGCCGGAGCGGCTGGCCGAGTGGGCGGACCAGGCGCCGGACGGGTTCCTGTTCGACGTCATCGCCTTCGGCGGCCTCACGCTGCATCAGCGGCGCCCGGGCGATACGGGTTCCATCAGGCGCCGGTCGTGGCAGGAGGTCTCGGTCATTCCGCCCGACATTCTGTTCGACGACTTTGCCCAGGCGCTCGCGCCGCTGGCGGCGGCCGGCAAGCTTGGGTGCGTGGTGCTCCAATTTCCGTCGTGGTTCGGCGCTGGCGACGAGGCTCGCGAATACCTGGGGCACGTGAGCCGGCTTCTCCCCAACTTGCCTCTGGCAGCCGAATTTCGGCATCCGAGTTGGGACGTGCCGAGCCAGCATGACGCGACCTTGGAGTGCCTGATCGACTTGGAAATGACCCTGGTCGTGGCCGATTTTCCGCCTGATTTACCGGAGGCCGGGCCGCCCGCCGTTGCCGTCACCACCGATCGCTTGAGCGTGGTGCGGCTCCACGGCCGCAACGGCGACGCGTGGCCGCGTACGGAGGCCAATCCCGTCGAGCCGACGACGCACACCTACTCGGACACGGAGCTTGCGCCCTGGGTGGCGCGGGTTCGTGAGCTCTCCGAAGAAGCAGCGGAGGTGCACGTCCTGGTGGGGACGACGCCCTATGCCGCGGCGCTCGACGCCGCCAACCGCCTAAAGACGGCCATCGCTGAGGCCGAAGAGGCCGAGGCCCGCTGGGGCTACGTGCCCTAACCCGCTGACGCGCGGCGCCAGGGGAACAGGCGGCGCCCAATGCGCGGGATGTCGCGCTTCTCCCACGAAACCACCAGGCACGCCGCGTTGAAGATTGACGAGTACGTCCCAATGGCGAAGCCGAGGGCAAGCGCCAACACAAAGTCGCGAATCGTTGGCCCGCCCAAGAGCAGCAAGGCGAGCAACACCAGCAACGCCGTGAATGAGGTGTTGAGCGACCGCGTGAGGCTCTGGTTGGCGCTGAAGTTAATGATTTCGGCTATGTCGGGCCGTTCGTGCTCGTCCAGATGCACGTATTCACGGTTGGTTTCGCGAATGCGGTCGAAGACGACGATGGAGTCATTGACGGAGAAGCCGATCACCGTGAGCAAGGCGGTGACGAAGAGGGCGTCGATCTGCACGTTGAGCGCGTGGCCCAAGATGGCGAACACACCAACGACGAACAGCGCGTCGTGCAGCAGCGCCACGATCGCCGCCACGCCGTAGCGGACCGAATGCCGCATGCCGCGGAAGGCCCACGTCACGTAGAGCAGAATCAGTACCGAGGCGACGGCCACCGCAATGATCGCGGCGCGGGTGAGCTCGGCTCCCACCACCGGGCCGATGGCTGAGAAGCCGAGTTCCTCGACCGGCCCGGCAATCTCGCTGAGGCCGGTGAGCAAATCCTCTTTCTCGTTAACGTCAATCGTGCGAGTGCGCAGCAGAGCGTCGCTCTCGCCGGCCATCTGCACGATCACTTCGGGGAATCCGGCCCCTTGCGCGGCCGTCGTGACTGCCTCTTGCGTGGTCCCTGTCGCGACGCGCACTTGCAGCAGCGTGCCGCCGGTGAAGTCGATGCCCGGCTTCAGGCCGCCGGTCAGCAGCGCCACGATGCCGGGCGCGAGCAGGATGGTGGAAACCAAGTACCACCAGCCGCGGCGGCCCATGATGTCGAACATCAGGCCGCGTTCTCTTCGGGGGTGGGCCGCGCGCCAAACCAGCGCGGCTGGTCAACGCCCGGCACCAGCACGGCGAGCCGCAGCAGCGAGCGGCTGACGGTGATGGCCGAGAACATGCTCACGGCCACCCCGATGGCCAGCGTGAGCGCGAATCCCCGCACGCCGCCGCTGCCAAAGCCGAAGAGCACGGCACAGATGAGCAGCGTGGAGACGTTCGAGTCGCGAATCGACGGCCAGGCGCGGTTGAACCCGGCCTCGATGGCCCGTCGCACCGCGCGACCGCGGCGCACCTCTTCGCGGGTGCGTTCGAAGATCAGGATGTTCGCGTCAACGGCGACGCCGAGGGACAGAATGACCCCGGCCACTCCCGCCAGAGTGAGCGTGACCGGGACGAGCTTGAAGACGGCGAAGACGAGAATCACGTAGGCCACGAGCGCGACCGCCGCCACGACGCCTGCCGCGCGGTAGTAGGCCACCATGAACGCCAGCACGAGGATGGCGCCCACGATGCCGGCCCGCACCGACAGCGCCAGCGACTCCTCGCCAAGCGTCGGCCGCACCGTCAGGTTTTGCACCACCTTGAGCGGCACCGGCAGGGCGCCGTATTGCAGCTGAATGGCCACCCGGCGCGCCTCGTCCGGCGTGAACGTGCCGCTGATGACCCCCTCGTCCCGAATCGGCGCCTCGATTACCGCCGAGTTGATGACGATGTCGTCGACCGTGATGGTGAGCCACTGGCCCAGGTGAGTGCTCGTGTGCCGCTCAAAATGCTCGCCGGAGGACGGCTTGAGCTCGAAGGCGATCATGGACGCGCCGAGCTGATCGAACTCGACGCGCGCCGACTGCAGGTCCGCCCCGCGCAGCACGACGTCTTCCGGATCGGCCACGAAGACCTCGTCATCCGGGTACGGCCGCGAACCGGTATCGATGATGAGGAGCTGTCCGGTTTCGCGGAAGAGTTTGACCGCGGCGTCCAGCGGGTCCTCGCACTCCTCCTCCGCCGGCTCGCAGTCCGACTCCGGACCGCCGAGGCCGGGCAATTCCACGATCAGCCGGGTGTCCCCCTCAATTTGGATGACGGGCTCGGCGACACCCAGCGCGTTCACGCGGTTCTCGATGATCTGCCGCACCGCGTCCATCGCATTCGCGTCAACCGTTTGGTCGGGCGCGGGATCCGCCTCGAAACGCACGTGCAAACCGCCCTGGAGGTCCAGCCCCTGCCGAAACTCCAGATCGGAGAAGTCGCGCGTGCCGACCTGAACCGGGAAGCCCGGAGAGTTCGGAACCACCACGTAGAGCGCCAGCGCGAAGACGACCGTGATGAGCGCCAATATCGATTGATGTCGACGACGCACGTCAGCGGCTCGGAGCGTAGGTTCGCGGCATGGCGTCGATGATACGCGGCGCTAGCCGAACGTTTCGTCGCGTCGTTGGTGCAACCAGATGGGATTGCCGTCCGGATCGGCGATCATGGCGTTGCGGCAGGCTGGCGTATCGCGCGTCTCATGCAGGACCTCGACGCCACGGTCACGCGCCTCATCCAGTGCGGCGTCAACGTCGTCGACCGCCAGCGCCACGAGCACTTTGGGCGGCTGGAGTCCTACGTGCGCCGGCGTAACCGCCAGCGTGGCGGATCCGGCCTGGAATTCACGCCAGTCGTCAGCCTGGATACCCGTCTCCGGCAGCCCGAGCACGTCACGGTAGAACCGCGCGGTCCGATCGACGTCGGCGGCGACCATCCAGATAAAGTCGACGCCTTTAATCTGCAATCCCACGCTCTTCCACCAGCATTCGGAGCCTTGTCAGATTCCCATCATGCAAACGCGCATGGGGTGCCGTCGATGCGACCCGCGCGGAGATTGCGCCACCCTGCCGGTGGGGCTTGCGTTTCTGTGAACCCGCGCTTCGCGGCCTGATACTTAAGGTCCCACTCGGATTCCGCCCGGACCCATGCCCGACCGAGATGGCGGCTCACGCGGCGGGCGCTGCTCTGCAAATCACCTGGCGCATGCCCCACGCAATCTCATGACTCGATGACGACGCGGCGAGCTCATCGAGTTCACACGCGATCTCGGCGATGCTCGCCGTGGGAAAGATCGCCCGCGCCGACGGGGTTGCACCCCAGACGCCAAGATTCAATCGAAACATCGCGGCCGCCTGCGCGGTACCGACCGGATGCTCGACCAGCCGGCTGGAAACGATGTCAATTTCGGAGTCAGCAATGACCCGCTCCATCACCTTCCCGGCATAGAGTTGCCCGCCCGCGGCGTCCACAACGCTCTCGACCATATCGAGATAGCGCAGGAATACCGAGTGCGCCGTCCAGATGTCCGAGACCTCGTCCAGCAGCAGGAGGCCGGCAGGTTGAAGCTGCGCGGCCCAGGCGGCGATTGCCGACGCCGGGTCTGACAGATGCGGCACCAGGAAGTGCGAGAAAATGAGATCGGCCGGCCCACACGGGAACGGGACACAGGTCACGTCGTGCTCCAGGTACTCGACGCCGGCCATCGGCTGAGCCCGCGCGATTTCGATAAACCGGCTGGAGGTGTCGAGTCCGACGGTGCGCCCAGGCCGAACCGTGCCGGCCACGATGCGCGTCGTGAAACCCGGCCCGCACCCCAGGTCGTAGGCCAATCCCAGCCTGCTCGGTGCGCGCGTGAGCAAGCGCTCTATCTCCGGTTGGAACACTTCCGCGGCGAGCCGCAGCCGCGCGGCGGCCATGTCCGTGTCCCCAAAGGCGTAGCTGCCTTCGCTCATGTGCCCCACCTGCGCATCCGCTTCCTAATGCCTCCGGAAACTCTGCAACGTTCTGGTCGTAAGCTCCACACCTGGACGCGACCGTGACGGAGCCCATGGTGCGGAAGCTCGTGCTGGTGCGTCACTCGCAGCCTCGGATTGAGCGCGACGTACCGGCGGCGACGTGGAGACTCAGCAAACTCGGACGGCGTCGGGCCGAGTCGATAGCCGTTGGTCTACGCGACTACCGCGCAAACCTGATCTGGTGCAGCGGGGAGCCCAAGGCCGTAGAAACCGCGGAGATCATTGGCCACGCGCTCGATGTCCCGATACGCGTCAAGGACGGGCTCAAAGAGCATCAGCGACACAACGTGCCTTTCTTTGCCACTACACACGAGTTTGAGCGGGCCGTTGAGGACTTCTTTTCCCAACCGTCCCGGCTTGTCTTGGGCACCGAGACAGCCAGTCAGGCCTGCGAAAGATTCACCGGCGCGATTGAAGCCGTGCTTGAGGCGGATACCGGGGACGCCATCGTGGTCACCCACGGCACGGTGATGACGCTCTACGTGGCGCGTGTTGCCGACGTTGAGCCCATGAGCTTCTGGCGAGAGCTGAAGACGCCGTGCTTTGTGGAGGTGGAGCTTCCCAATATGCGCGTTGGCCCGGTCGTTGCTTCCGACGAGGGCGCGCACTCGCGATGATCTCGCCCCGTTCGGGGCGTGCGACGCAGGCGGGCTTCCCTACGAACGGGGCCAGCGCGCCTTCACCAAATCTTCACTAGTGACGCTTCCGGCCAATCGCCAAGATCGGTTGGTCGGAAGAACTAGCCGCCGTTGCCACCCGTTGGCTCGGGTCGCGGGTGGACGTAGCGACCACCTCCCACGTGTCGAGCAAGTCCCTTGAGCTCCAGCATGGTGAGGATGGCCGAGACGCGGTGGGCGGGCAGTCCGGCGGTCTGCGCCATGGCGTCGATGTGCTTGGGAGCGGCGTTGAGCTGATCGGCGATGGGGCGCTCATCATCGTCCGGCTCCACCACCGGCTGCAGCGCCAGTTGGACTGGATCGACGGCGATGCCCAGAGTCTCCAGCACGTCGGCGGCTGAGGTCACGGCGCGCGCCTCGCCACGAAAGATCAGCGCGTTCGTGCCCTGGCTGCCGGTCCTGAAGATATCGCCGGGCACCGCCATGATCTCGCGGTTGTGCTCGATGGCGAAACGGGCGGTGATCAGCGCGCCGCTCGGCAGCGGCGCCTCGACCACGATGGTGCCCAGCACGAGCCCGCTGATGATCCGGTTGCGCTGCGGGAAATTCTCTGCCGTGCCGCGCATCCACACGGGATATTCCGTGACGATCGCGCCCTGCTCCGCAATCTGTCGCGCTAGTGACCGGTTCGCAACCGGGTAGACGAGGCCGAGCCCGGTGCCCCACACGGCGACGGTCGGCCCGCCGGCGTCGAGCGCCGCGCGGTGCGCCACGCTGTCCACCCCCGACGCCATGCCGCTCACGATCGTGATCCCGCTGCCGGCAAGGTCGCCGGCCAGCCGCTCCGTGACCAACCGCGCGTAGGTGCTCATGCGCCGCGTGCCGACGATTGCGACGGCGCGGTCCTGTGACAGGACGTCGATGTCCCCGCGGACGTGAAGCAGCGCGGGCGGGTCGGCGATTTCCCGCAGCCTGGCGGGATATGCCGGGTCATCCCAGGCGATCGCGCATCCGTCCGCTTCTTCCAGGGCCGCCAGCGCAGCCTCGGGCTCGATGTCGCGCCGCGCGTCCAGCAGCTGCTCGATGACCTTGGGCTCGAGTCCGGCGCGCCGCAGGTCCCTGGCGGAAGCGCCCCAGGCTTGCTGCATGCTGTCGAACGCCCGCCGCAGGGCCCACACGGCGCCCGAGCTGATCCCGCGCACGGCGTTGAGCGCGACCCAATAGGCCAGATCGTCCGGCGTGCGGCCGGTCGGTGCGGGGAAATCCTGATCGCCCGCCGGCTTGGCGGCGGGCCGTACGTCACTCACGTCCGTAGCGTAGCCAGGGCACCTGGTGCGCGCGACATTGCACGGGCGTCAACCGTGGCCTGCCATGATGAAGGCCGGTGACGTGGGTCGAGGTCGACAAAGGAGCGCGGCGGAATGGCGGATCAGAGCGGCAAGCTGCGGGCGGCATTGATCGGCATCGGACACGACCATGCGTGGGGCAAGGTGCAGGCGCTGCGCCGATCGGCCGATATGGAGCTCGTTGGTGCGTTCGAGCCGGATGCGTCGGAATGGGGGCGTCAGCAAGCCCAGGACCGCTTCACGGACGTCGCGGCGATGTCCGAGGTCGACGTGCTGCATGACGAGACGATTCGGGTGGTGTTTGTGGAGACGCTGCCGCGCCACAACTTGCGCTGGGCGCGGCGGGCGCTGGAGCACGGCAAGCACATCCACATCGACAAGGCGCCGTCACCGTCGCTCGCCGATCTGCGGGCGGTGCTCGACTTGGCCGCCACGCGCAACCTGCACGTCCAGATGGGCTATCAGTTCCGCTACAACCCGGCGATTACGCTGGCGCTGCGGGCCATGCGCGAAGGGTGGCTTGGCAACGTGAACCGCATCAACGTGGACATTCCAACCCACATTGGCGGCTATGCCGGAGTCCGAGCCAAGGACGGCGCCCACGCCGGCGCCCTGTTCTACTTGCTGGGATGCCACGTGCTCGATGCGGCCATGCTCTTTCTCGGCAAGCCGTCCAGCGTGTGGGCCAGCCACCGGCGAGATGCGCGCGATCACGGCGAGCCGTTCGAGGACAACTGCACGGCGGTGCTGGAATATTCCGGCGCGGTGACGCTGTTGCAGACCTGGATTACTGGCAACGACCCGATGCAACACCGGCGCTTTCAGGTGATCGGCGAGCGCGGCTCGGTGCTGATCGAGCCGATCGAGCCGCCCGGTGTGCGCTTGTTCCTGAGCGAGCCCCACGAGGACTTTCCGGCGGGATGGAGCGAGCCGACGATTCCTATGCGTCCCAGGTATGACGGCGATATCGAGGATCTGGCCGCGTGGATTCGGGGCGAGCGCACGCCCGCGTATACGGCGGCGCACGATCTGGCGGTGCACGAGACGCTCCTGCGCATCTGCGGATTAATCGGCCGCTGATCTCGCGGTCGGCGATGGTGTCGGAGTGATCGGCGGGTTAGCGCGCGGAGGCTCGCGCGAGGCGGCGGATCTCAGCGGCGATGCCCGGCTCGATACCGCACTCGGCGGCGATGCCCTGGTTCACCTCGACGGCGTAGCGGGCGGGCGCGGCCGATCTCGTGATCGGCAGGTTCGGCGCCGTCTCACGCTCCGGGCGCATGGTCTGCACGTCGACGACCACCGAATCGCGGTTGATGAAGATGATGTCGAGCGGGATGAGGGTGCCCTTCATCCAGAAGCTGAGGACCTGCTCATCCGCGTAAACGAACAGCATGCCGCGGTCGTGCCCCAGGGACTCGCGGCCCATGAGGCCGACGGCGCGCTCCGCCGGATCATCCGCCACTTCGAGATGGAACTCGCAGGCGCCGATGGATGCCGCCGCCTGGATTTCCGGTCCGAGTGCGGGCGTCGGCGATGGCTTGGGAGTTGGCGTGGCTGTTGCGGTGGGCACGGGCGACGGTGACGGCGTGGGCGAGGGAGTCGCGGTCGCGGTTGGCGTTGGCGACGGCCGTGGAGTGGGCACGGATGCGGCGGTAGGTGTGGGCGAGGACGTTGGTGCAGGTGCAGTGGTGGCTGTAGGGCTGGGCGCTACCGACGGTGCCGGTGCGGGAGCGGCTGTCGCGGCGGGCGAGGGCGTTGGCGATGGCGCGGGGGTTGGACTCGCGGTCGCGGTGGAAATCGGGGTCGGCGCGGCGGGCGCGGCGCCGCAGGCAGTCAGGAGCCCCACGGCCGCAATAGCGACGGCGGCATGCTTCGCCCAGTGGCCGGCCCTCATTCGCCGACACCCGTCATCCCCAATTTCGTGCCGCGCGGTCAGCCTTCCTCAGAAAGCGCGCGGTGCTCGCGCAGCACGATGGTGTCCGAATGGTCGGCGGGATACGGCGGGGATGTCACAAACAACACGCGTGCCGGGGTCTCGCCCGCGCAAGCGAACTCGATGGTTTCGTGCGGCAACGACACGACGCACTCACCGGCTTCCAGGTCGACGCATTGCGGTTGTCGCTTGGCCTCATCGAACGAGGTGACGCGCACGCGCCCGGCCAGCACATAGGTGAGCTGCTCGATGGTGCGATGCGCGTGCGGCCGGTAGGACGCCCCGGGCTCCAGCAGCCCCTCGGCAACGGCCATATGCCGCGCGGGCGCCAGATCGATGGGCCAGACGGGCACGTCGTCCGGCGCCACGACGCGCGGACCGGCACGCCGCACCCGCAGCGTGGCGTTGCCCGCCCGCGACGGCCTAGGCGTGCGCGCCCTCGTGCAGCGAAACCGGAACGCCATCGAGGTAGCCCGCCTCGTGCATCTGCACCCACTCGTCCATGAACGTGTCGTTCCACTGGGCGGTGAGCGGATGCTCCATCAACTCGGCGAAGACGTTCCAGAAGATGATGATGCCGTCGGCCCCGTCGCGCAGCGCCGCGATGGCGGTATCGACCGAGCGCACCAGCGCCGCCGTGATGTACGGACGCTGCTCCCAGCCGCGGAACATCGCCACGCAGTCGCGCACGAGCTTGGTGGGGTCGCCGCCCATCTGCTTCACCGGCTCGCAGAACGGCAGGATATGCGTCGCGCCGGCCTGGGCGACGGTCGCCGCCTGGCCCAGTGAAAAGCACGTGGTGCAAAAGGTCTCCACGCCCTCGGCCTTGAGCGTGCTGAACGCCTCCAGGCCGTGTACCGCACAGGGAATCTTGATGATGATCTGGTCGGACATACGCGTGAACACGTGGGAGACGTCCAGCAGCTCCTGGGTGGTGTGCCCGTCGACCTCCACCACGACCTGCTTGTCGGTGATGTCCAGGTAGCGCTTCACCAGCTCGGTGAGCGGCCCGTACTTCTGGACCATCTCGTTGAGCACCACGGTGTTGGTCACGATGCCGTAGCCCCCGCGGGGCAGCCAGACCTTGAGGTCCTCGGGATCGCCCGCCAGCCAGATCGCCGGACCGCTGCCCCGCTGGCGCGTGGCCGTCACCGGCCCGGCTGCCGGCGCGCTGTTGGCGTGTGCCATTGCGTTACTCACTGTCATGCCTCCCGTCGACGAGCTGCAATCCCATGTCTTGCGTGGCGTCGGTGTCGAGGAAACTGATTCGCCAACCCGAAGAGCTCACGATGGGCGCCGTACCGCCGATGCCATGCGCGCCCTCGAGTGTTGCGAGCGTGGCGTCCATGGCGTCGTCGCGAAAGGCCACGTGATGCACGCTGGCGCCGTGCTCGTCGAGGTGCGCGGCGAACTTGCTGCGCGAAGCATCGGTGGGGCAGATCAGCTCAAGGAACGCGCCCGAGTCGCCGACCCTCAGCGCCGCGTAGCGATTGCCCTCTTCCTCGGACGCCCAGATCTGCTCGGGCTCCATGCCAAGGGTGTCGCGGAAGAGCTCGAGCGCCCGGTCGAGGTCCGGTACGACGTAGGCCACGTGGTGAATCGCGTCAAACATGCCAAGTCTCACTATGCCGTGCGGCTATGGCTCAGAGTTTACGTGGCGCGGCGGTTGCTGGCTGCCCGGCGGTGAATCCCATCGGCCGCTTTGGAGTGCCTTTACGCCGGCGCGGCCCCGCCGCCCGCATAGGGAGACCGAGATGGCCGATTCGGTGTGGCGGCGCTGGGACAGATGTCGTTCAGCGTGCACGCGTCGCATTGCGGCTGGCGAGCCTCGCATACGCGCCGTCCATGAAAGATCACGCCGATGCCCGCGAATATCCATGCGTCGCGTTCGATGAGATCCATCAGGTCGCGTTCGATCCGCACCGGGTCGTCGTGCTTGGTCAGTCCCAGCCGCTGCGACAGACGGGCGACGTGCGTGTCCACGACCACGCCGCTCGGGATGCCGAACGCCTCGCCCAGCACGACGTTGGCGGTCTTGCGGGCCACGCCGCGCAGCTTGAGCAGAGATTCCATGGTTGTGGGCACTTGGCCGTCGAACTCCTCGACGAGTTGCGCGGCCGTCGCCCGGATCGACATCGCCTTCTGTCGGTAGAACCCGGTGGGGTGCACGATGTCTTCCACGTCTTCCTGCGGCGCCGATGCCAGAGCTTCCGCCGTGGGATAGCGAGCAAACAGCACCGGCGTCACCTTGTTGACCGCCACGTCGGTGGTCTGGGCCGACAGGATCACGGCGATCAGCAGTTGAAACGGGTCGGTGTAGGTCAACTCGGCCGCGGCGTCGGGGTAAAGATCGCGGAGGCGGCGGATGATCTCGGCTGTCCGCGCGCGGCGCGCGGCCTTTGACTCGCGCCAGCTGCGCACCGGCGGGCCGGATCGCTGCCGAGAGACCTTGCCACGCCGCGCTGCCATTGGTGGAGCATATCGCGCAGGCGTCTGATCGGCGCGGCCCGATGTGACCCCGCAAGATCACGTGTGGGGTCCCTCACAGATTGCCGTTGATATCATCGGGCAACCTTGAATCTCGGTATGGCTGCAACTAACAGACGCGCGTCGTTCCGAGGCGAAAGTCCATGACGGCTGAACAATCCGGCCAATCGCCGTCGCGGCGCGCCTTGCTGCTGACGGGTCTGGGAGTCGTCGGATTCGCGGCGGCGGCTCCGGTGGCCTTTGTCGCGGCGCTCTTGCGCGGCAGCGACGGACTGCTGCCGGCCGGTGCGCAGGTTGACGGCGTGGACGTGGGCGGGCTCTCGCCCGACGAAGCCGTGGTGAGGCTCGACGCGCACTGGGAGTCGTATTTGGTCAACCCCGTGAGCTTCGAGCTCGGCGGCGGGATGTGGCATCCATCCGCCGCCGACGTCGGGCTCAGCGTGGACTATCGAGCCGCCCTGCGCCGCTTGCTGGCCGCGCAGGGCGGAGGCGGCATTACGCGTCGGCTCTCCGAGCCGCCGGCGTCGGTGGATCGCGCCCTGGTCGCCGCGCGTTTCGATCCTCAGGTGCTTCGCGCCTACGTGGCCGGCATTGCCCAGGGATTCGACCAACCTGCCGTGGATGCGAGCTTGATCATGTCCGGGACCGACGTCGCTGCCGTGCGGCCCGGCCAGACCGGCCGCGTGGTGGACATCGAGGCGGCTGTGAGTGCCGTCGGCGACCTCACGCAGCCATCACCGCCGGGACGGGTGGTTTCGTTGACCTTCCGCGAGGACTTTCCGGCCTATACCACCGACCATGTGCGTGCCGCGCTCGACGAGATCACGCGCCTGACCAGCGCGCCGCTGTGGCTGATGCACAAGGGCCGGGGGTGGACCATTACGCCCGAGGCGCTGCGGGCCGCCGTTCAGGTCCAGGGCGACGACAACGGATTGACGCCGATCCTCGACTTCACGCGCTTCAACGACCTGTTCACGCTGATTGACGACACGCTCGCCGCCGAGCCGCACCCAACCGTGTTCGACTACGACGAGGCGCGAAACCGGGTGCGGGCCTTCGAAGTGGGCAATCCGGGGCAAATCGTGGACCGCGCCGCGCTTGAGCAGGCGATGACGCGGGCGGTGGCCTCGCCTGATGAACGCGTGGTGGAAATCCCCCTCATCCTGCTCAACACGGGCACCGATTTCGCCGAAAATCCGTTGGGAATCCGGGATCTGCTGGCCTCCGGCGATTCGCTCTACAAAGGGTCCCCCGACTACCGCCTGCACAACATCGCCGTCGGCGCGAAGAAGCTTGACGGCCTGGTCGTGCCGGCCGGCGAGACCTTCTCATTTCTGGAGAGCATCGGGCCGTTTGAGCTTCGCCATGGCTGGGTTGAAGGCAGCGTCATCCTCGCCGATAAGACCGAGCAAGGCATCGGCGGCGGCATCTGCCAGGTCTCGACCACGCTCTTTCGCGCGGTGCTCAACGCCGGACTTCGGATCGAAGAGCGATGGCCCCACCTGTACCGCGTGCGCTACTACGAGATGGGTCCCGCGCCCATTGGGATCGACGCGACAATCTTCAGTCCCGGCCTCGACTTCAAGTTTCGCAACGACACCGAGCACCCGATCATGCTGCGCGCGTTTGTGGACGAAAAGATCGGCGCCTTGACGTTCGAGATTTGGGGTGTCAGCGACGGTCGGCGCGTCGAAATCGTGGATCACCAGTTGCAAGAGTGGGAAGACCCGCCGCCCGACCAGGGCATCGTCGATCCGACGGAGGAACCGGAGTTCGAAGAGCAGGTGGAGTGGTCCAAGCGCGGCGTGCTGGCGGCGTTCACCCGCGTGATCGCCCGACCGAACGGCGAGGACACGGTCACGACCTTCCGCTCCAGCTTCGTGCCCTGGCCCAATCGCTATATCGTCGGTATCGACGTGGCGAAGGCCAGGTTTCCGACGCAGTACAACGAATGGTTCGACGAGAACCCCGATGCCGCCGCGCGCTGGGGAGTGACGCGCGCCCCCGACGTGCCCGACGATCCGGACGCGCCGGCCGGGTAGCCGCCGTCGGAAGTGGGTCACGTTGTGTCCGTCATTCCCGCGGAACCTAGGGAATCCATATCGCTCTCTTCGCCAAACGAGCCGAGCGGGCTGGCAGTTTGCCCGATGGCGATCTGTCACCGTGCCGCGCCCGGATGTCGACGTAGCGCACTACCTCGCCGTCGAACGGCTAGCCAAGCGGCTGCGCTCCCTTCTAGGATGGAAGGACGAACCGCGGGGCGTGGCGCAGCCTGGCAGCGCGCATCGTTTGGGACGATGAGGTCGCGAGTTCAAATCTCGCCGCCCCGACCAGAAGGCGTTCGTGAAGCAGAAGGCCCAGGTTCGGCGGAGTTTGTCGGCGGCGCCATCCGCCGGAGACAGTCGCCAGCGTTCAGGCGGTCGGAAATCTGACGTGGCAACGAGAACGAAAACTCGGATTGCTGGAGCAGCCACCTTCAGACGGCCCACGGCGCTGGCTCTCTTGCTGGCGGCGTGTTGACCGGGGGAGCCTCGCGCCGAGCCGGTCTCGCAGCGCTCCTAGCGCTTGTCGCGATTCTCGGCTCGGCCTGCCTGCTGCCACCGGGCGGCATTCCGCTTCGGCTCGCCTGGCCGGCGGCGGGCAGCTCAGGGGATACCGCTGCCGCCACTGCAGCAACGCCGACAGTCGCCGAGGCTTCGCAGGGCCAGTCGAGCGGCCCGACGCCAGCGGCCGGAGACGACGCCGACGCGCAGCCAACTGATCCAGCGTCTGCCGACGACGACGCGGGCGGCGCCGCTGGCGTGACCATTGAGCTGGGCCGCTCGGTCGAAGGCCGCCCGATCAACCTCGTCGAGCTGGGAGACGGGCCCCGCTGGGTTGCCGTCATTGGCGGCATTCATCAGGGCAACGAGGCGAACACCACCAATCTCGTCAATCTGCTGCTGGAGCACTTCCGTGAGAATCTCGACCAGATTGCCGACGGCGTTGGCCTGGCCTTCATTCCCGATCTGAATCCCGACGGCGCGGCGGCGGGCACGCGCGGCAATGCCAACGGCGTCGATCTCAATCGCAACTGGGACGCCGACTGGCAGCCCGACAGCTACGGTCCAACCGGACTGGTTGTCGGAGGGGGCGGCACGGAGCCGTTCTCGGAGCCCGAAACCCGCGTCCTCGCGCGCTATCTGCGTGCGAGGCCGTTTCTGGCGGCGATCTTTTACCACAGCCAGGGCGGCGTGGTCGTGCCGGGTTATGGCGACGACGGCGAATCGGTGGAGCTCGCGCGCGTGATCGCGGTCGCGGCCCAGTACCTCTATCTCACGCAGTGGACGGCCTATCCCCTCAGCGGCCAAGCCACCGACTACCTCGCCAACCAAGGCATTTACGCGGTGGACGTGGAGCTGAGTAACCACACGGATCCCGAATTCACTCGAAATTTGCGAGGGCTAACCGCGGCCCTGGCGTGGGCGCAGAGCCTTGACGTCCCCCCAGGCGCCGAGCGCGATGTCCCTGCTCAGATATCCAACCGCTGCGGGTGCCAGCTGGGGGTGGACTGCGCCGGCTTCGCGTTGGCGCTGTGCCTGTGGTGAGGAAGTCCTAGGAGGCGCCCCAGACTTCCGGCGTGCCAACCGACTGATATTTGCGCAAGGCGAAGCGGAGGGTCACCAGCCCGCCCGCCATCATGGCCACACCCACCGGGAGTCCCAGCACGCCGGGCATCAGGTACTGGTCTGGCCGCAGCGCGAATGCCACCGGATAGAACACCGTGAACGCTATCGGAATGGCCGTCAGGACGCCCCGCAGCGGCTGGTCCATGATGTCAATGGGGTACCGCGAGTGGTCCATGAACGACGCGATGCCGTGAAAGAACTGCCGCGAGCGCGTGAACCAGGCGCAAGACAAGAACATGATGAGCCGCATGCCGGTTAGCACGAATACCGTGCACACCAGCGCCAGCAGCAGCAGGCCCGTCTGCGCCGGATTCTCGAAGATCCCGCTGTTCGCGGCCGACACGGCCGTGGTTGCGAGAAAGGTGATGACGACCATCGCGTAGCGCGGGTGCGCGGCGTCCAGGTTTGCCCACAGCACGATCGGGACGGGGCGCACACGGGCATAGTCGAACTGGCCCGAGTGGAAATACCCGTCCACTTTGTTCGGAAACGCGAAGAGGAAGTTCCCGATCGCGTCCGCCAGCATGGCCATGCTCCACATGAGCATGACTTCCCACGCCGTCCACTGGCCAAGCTGGGGGGTCACGGAAAAAATGACACCGATGAACGCCAGCCGCACGGCCCGATAGAGAATGTCGCCGATGACGGTGGCGATCGTGTCCGCGCGGTACTGCGCGAGCACCTTGGGCAAGAGCCGAAAGCCCTCGACGTAAATCCAGGCCCAGCGCACGGTCAGCCGCCCTGGACCAACACGCGGCGCACGAGCCGCAGCCAGAGAAGTCGACCGACCGCGATCAGGCCCACGCCCCACGCCGCCTGAATGCCCAGGGCGGCCAGCGCATCCAGGCCTTGCAGCCTTCCGATGTAGATCAGGGTTGGCGACGACACCATCGCGTGGAATGGGAGGAACACCGCGACGGTCGCCAGCCATGCGGGGAGGAGCGCGAGGGGAGCCAGCCCGCCGCTGAGCAGCTCCTGCAGGGCCACCCGAAACATGTTGATGCCCGGTGACTGGGTGACGACGATCGTGAGGGCGGCCATCAGGTAGTGAAAGCCGGCGGCCACCAGCCAGCCCAGCGCCACGCTCAGGGCAAACAGCAGCGCCTGCACCCCGGAATGCGGGTCGCCGATGACGCCCGTCAGACGGAAGACCAGCCACGTCGGCAGCGCCACCATGAGCGTGTCAACGGCAAACACCCCCAGCCACTGCGAGTAGCGCAGAACCTGGTTGTCGATGGGCCGGATCAGGTCCATGGCGATCTCACCGGACCCCACGCTTCCCATGGCCTTGTAGAAAAGCTGCCGGTTGGCGTGACTCATGCGCGCCAGGCTCACCACCTGCGCGACGGCGATATAGGTGGCCAACTCCGCCGCGGTGAACTCCGCTTGGGTCTCGGGCGAGTTCTGACGGATCGCGTCCCAGAGATTCACCAGAATCCACGTGTTGAGCAGGGTGATTCCCAGGCTCATGAAGAACCCGAACCGAAGCGCCAGGCTGACCTTCACGTACGACCACGCGACGGCGGCGAGCGTGGAGAATTCCCGCACGAGGCCTGGCTAATCCACGCCGTGCTGATAGACGCTGAGGATCACGTCCTCGATCGGCGGATCGAGCACCGTGATGCTTCGCAGCCGGGCCGTTTCCATGATGAGGCTCACGGCGCTCACGATGTCTTCGGCGGCGCCGATCCCCGACACTCGCAGGCGCGTGCCTTCGACCACGATGGCGGCGCTCGGCCAGCGCTCGGCCAGCCTGGCGCGCGTGGCATGCGCCGATCCATCGGCCAACTCGGCCTGGATCGAGCGCGACGAGGCGTGGCGGTTCAGCAACTGCTCGAGCGATCCGTCGTAGATGAGCGCGCCCTCGTTGAGCACCAGCACGCGCTCACAGAGCTCTTGAATGTCCGTGAGGTCGTGGGTGGTGAGGATGATCGCGGTTTGGTGCTCCTGGCTGATGGAGCGGATGAACTCGCGGATCGCGTGCTTGCCCTCGATGTCAAGGCCAATCGTGGGCTCGTCCAGGTAGACGACGCGGGGACGGTGCAAGAACGCCGCCGCCAGCTCGCAGCGCATGCGCTGGCCGAGACTCAGGGTCCGCACCGACTGCCGCATCAACTCATCGAGCCCCAGCAGATCGGACAACTCCCGCAGCCGCGCCTCGTAGTCCGCCTGGCTCAAGCCGTAGACCTTGCGCAGCAGCGCAAAGGCATCGATGGGCGGCAGGTCCCACAGCAGGTGCGACCGCTGGCCGAACAGCACGCCAATGTTGCGCGCGTTGTCGATGCGGCGCTTGAAGGGGTCGAGCCCCAAGACCCGGGTGTCGCCGGACGTCGGGTAGAGCACGCCGGCCAATATCTTGACCGTCGTCGATTTACCCGCGCCGTTGGGCCCGAGCAATCCGACGATCTCGCCCTCGGCCACGTCGAACGACACGTCGTCGACGCCGCGGATCTCGCGGTATTGCGGCGCGACGAACGATCGCAGCCACCCGAGGCGTCCGGACCGGCGCCGCTCGACGCGATAAGTCTTGGTCAGGCTCTTTGCCTCGATTGCCGCGATGGGAACCTCGCTTCTGATTGCGGTGGTTGGATTCCGGGCCGCCGCTGCTGCAGCACCCTATTTTCAGCCTACTCCCCGCCGCGATGGACGTGAGGACGGGGCTATTGCCATAGACCAGGGGAATCCTGGCTGGCGTGTTCGAATCTCGCCGCCCCCATCATCCCTTAGCAGCCGTCGGCGTCCGCCTCCGCCGAGGATGTTCTAGGAAGCTCCCCACATCTCCGGGGTGCCGACCGATTGGTACTTGCGGAAGGCGAAGCGAAGCGTCACCAGCCCGCCCACCATCATCGCCGCCGCCACTGGGAGCCCCAGAATGCCCGGCATCAGGTACTCGTCGGGCCGCAGGGCGAACGCGGCGGGATAGAACACCGTGAACGCCAGCGGAATGGCCGTCAACACACCTCGGAGCGGCTGGTCCATCACGTCGATGGGGTAGCGCGAGTGGTCGGTGAAGGCGGCGATCCCCTGCGACAGCACGCGCGAACGCGTGAACCACGCCGCCAGGCAGAAGAGCATCAGCCGCATGCCGATGAAGACGAATCCGGTGCTCAGAAACGCGAGGAACAGCAGCCCCATCTGCCCGGCGCTCCCCAGGATGCCCACATTGCCCGCCGCGACAATCGCCGCGGTGAGCATCACCGTCGCCAGCGGGATGTAGCGGGGTTGCGTCGCAATGGCGTTGGCCCAGAGCACGATCGGCGCGGGTCGCACCCGGACGTAGTCAAGGGTCCCGGAGTGGAAGTAGGAGTCAATGACGGTCGGGAACACGAAGAGCAGGTTCCCCACGCTTTCGGCCAGCATGGCCGTGGCCCACATGAGGGTGATTTCCCACGGCCCCCAGTGGCCCAGTTGCGGCGTCACCGCAAATACCAAGGCGATCACGAGCAGCCGCACGACTCGGTACCCGAGGTCGCCCAGAATCATCGAGACCGCGTCCACCCGGTACTGCACCAGCTGCTTGAACGCCAGCCGGAGCCCCTCGGCATAGATCCAGGCCCAGCGCACCGTCAGCCGCCCTGGATGAGCACGCGGCGCACGAGCTGGAGCCGGAGCACGCGTCCGGTCACGATCAAGCCGACGCCCCAGGCTGCCTGAATGCCCAGGGCCGCCAGCGCGTCAACGCCTTGCAGGTGCCCGATGTAGATCAGCGTCGGGGACGACACCATCGCATGAAACGGGAAGATCACCGCCGCGGTTGCCAGCCAACCCGGCATCAGCGCCAGTGGAATGAAGCCGCCTCCGAGCACTTCCTGCAGCGCCACGCGCAGCAGGTTGACGCCGGGCGTCTGGGTAATCACCAACGTGAGGGCGGCCATCAGGTAGTGAAAGCCCGCGGTCACTAGCCAGCCCAGCGCCACGCTCACGGCAAACAGCAGCGCCTGCACGCCCGAATGCGGGTCGCCGATGACGCCGGTGAGGCGGAAGACGAGCCACGTCGGGAGGGCCACCATCAGCGCATCCACCGCGAATACACCCAGCCACTGCGAGTAGCGCAAGATCTGGTTGTCGATCGGACGCACCAGGTCCATGGCGATCTCGCCGGTGTGCACATGGCGCAGGGCCTGGTAGAAGAATTGCCGATTCGCATGGCTCATCCGCGCCAGGCTCACGACCTGGGCGACGACGATGTAGGTTGCCAGCTCGGCTGCGGTGAATTCGGCTTGGGCCTCGACCGAGTTTTGCCGGATCGCGGCCCATAAACCGACCAGAATCCACGTGGTGAGCAGCGTGATCGCCAGGCTCATGAAGAACCCGATGCGACGCGCCAGGCTGAGTTTCACGTACGACCACGCGACGGCGATTGGCAGGGTCAACCCTTGCATGGGCGAGGCTAGTCCACGCCGTGTTGGTAGACGCGGAGGATCACGTCCTCGATCGGCGCGATGGGAACCACCCTTGTGCTCGCGGTAGTGGGATTTCGCGCAGCCGTCGATGCTGCGCGAAACGTCGAGCGTACTCGGCGCCACGCTCGACGGTGACCGTGCTCCCGATTCCGCTTGGCATTCGTCGCCTAGAATCGCGAAGACCCGCACGACATTCGGAGACCGGCATATGCCTATGAACGACAACTTGGCCGACGCGCTGAATGCGCAGATCACGCATGAATTCAACGCCTCCTACATCTACCTCGGGATGGCGGCCTATTTCGAGTCGTTGGACCTTGACGGCTTTGCGGGCTGGATGCGGGCGCAGAGCGCGGAGGAATGGGGCCACGGGATGCGCATCTTCGATCACCTGGCCGCCAGAGACGTCGACATCACGCTGGCGTCGCTCCTCAAGCCCAAGACGGGCTATGACGACCCGCAAGCCGCCGTCGCGGCCGCGCTGGCGTACGAGCAGGGCAATACCCGCGCGGTCAACGCGCTCTATGCCAAGTCGGTTGAATGCGGCGACTACCAGGCCAAATCGCTGCTGGACTGGTTCGTCAACGAGCAAATCGAGGAGGAGGACACGCTGCGCACCCTCCTGAGCCAGCTCAAGATCGCGGGCGGCGACGGCGCCGGACTGCTGATCCTCGATCGCGAGCTGGGTGCGCGGCAGGCGGCGTCGCCGGACGCCGGCGACATGGGGGGCGATTCCGCGGAATAGGCGCGAGTGGTTTGGCGGCCATGTGCCGCGTTCTCGAGCCGCTGCATACGACGCCGTCGTGTGCGCCATAATTCGGCATCAGCACGGGTCGTATCGCGATCAAGGTAGGGACGACATGGTGACCATCACCCCGAGCATGCCGCTGGTTGAGCCGCTCCCCGAACGGCAAGTCACGGCCGCCCCGAACACGCCCCAGGTTCCGCCGCTGACCGAAAGCCAGATCGCTCAGTTCAAGCGCGATGGCGTTCTCGTGCTGCCGGGGGTGCTCGATCCCGAGCTGTGCCGCCGCGCGCGGGACGACATGTGGGAGGCGATCGGGACGTATCTCCCCAGGATGAAGCGCGACGACCCCTCGACGTGGACGCCGATCCTGGACGAGGAGCAGACGGCATTCCCGGCGGCTCATCACGGCGGGCAGCCGTACTTCGGCGGCGGCGGAACCCGGTTCTACGTTCGCAACGGCACCAAGGACTTCATGCTCGACCTGGGCCCTCGGGCGCTGTGGACCGTGGCGGAGCAGCTTCTCGGCAAGGGCACCGTGGTATGGCCGGCCGGGCGTGACGAGTCCGGGTCCACCACCGGCCCCTGCCTGTTGGACGACGAGGCGCTGGAAGTGCTGTACGGCCAGGACCTGGAGACCTGGCCCACGCTGCCCACGTTCAAGACGCAAACCCTGCGGCTGCCGCAGCAGGGGCTCGAGCTGCTCACCGGGCAGGGTTCGCGCGGTCTCTACTGCACGCTGCCCAACAGCCCGGACCCGGGGGCCAACTGGAGCGGCGCCCACTCCGACGGTTCGTCATACGGACGGTTCCGGCTCAATTTCGCGGCCTATATTGACGACCTGCCGCCCGCTTCCGGTGGGTTCACCGTGTGGCCCGGCAGCCACTCACGCGTTTGGGAGCACCATTGGGAGACGTTTCACGCGGGCGAAACGCACGTGGGCCGGCGCCACGCCGCGCGCAAGCTGGGTGGCCACGCACGTCTGGCCGATCCCATCGTTGAAGCGGTGAAGGCCGACACCGAGCCGGTCGACACCTACGGCCCGACCGGATCGGTGGTGCTGTGGCACCACAAAATCCTGCACATCCCGGGCCAGAACACCTCCAACGACGTGATCCGCCAGGCCACGATCTATGGATTCGTGAAGTCGCCCGAGGGCCTCTCCGACGAGATGGCGATGACCGACGCCGGCGGGGACATCTGGCGCGACTGGTCGGACGAGGTGCGTGAGATCGACGCAGGGGCTTAGGCCAAAGAACGGTCCCCGTCCGGCTCGTCAAACAGCGTGAAGAGACCGTTGCGAAACCCCTCCAGCGGAGGCGGGAGATCGGGCCCTGTTCCCTCTCCCTCTCGGAGAGGGAACAGGGTGAGGGCGATCTGCGGCTCGGCAGTGGGATGTCGGCCAATCATGGAATGGCCTCCGAGGCCGGGAATCCATCCTTCGCTCGCTGGCGGAGGTGACTAGGTCCCACTGCTACCGTGGTCGAACCGAGGACGAAACCGAAGGACGCCGCATGACGTCTGAGTTGCAGCGGTGCGTCGCCGAGTACGCGCGGCAGGCGGCGGCCGATGACTCGACCGCCGATCACTCGCTGCTGGCGGTCGGCTTGGCTGCCTTTAAGCGGTTGCCGGCGGACCAACGGCTGGCATCCGGGAACGTGCGAGCCGCGGTCAAGCTCTTCATCCAACCTGCGCAAGCGAGCCGAAACCGTCGATCTGCTCACGGGGTATCTGGCGCAAGACCTGGACACCGACGAGGAGGCGTGGGCGCGCTGGGAGCGCACCGACAACCTGGCGCTGATGCGCCGTTTCGAGGAAACGGTGGAGGCGCAGCGCGACTACTACGCCTGGGCGAAGGAACGACTCGAACCCCACGGCCTGCTCAGGGTGATGTATGACGGCACGCAAGCGCACGCGTGGTGGGGCAGCCGGAAGCTGGATGAGTGGCTGGCGATCGTGCACGAGTTGCGCGCCGTCGTTCCCGTGGACGAGCGCACGCGTTCGGGGTGGTTTCAACTCAACCGCACCGAGGTGGGAGTGCTTGTGCGAGACGAGCGGTTCGACGACGCGCTGGCCGCGGCTGACCGGGTGGGCGCGCTGGCCGATCGCTTTCCCGAGTGGGAACAGGCCGAAGGCGTTCGCTTGGAGGCGGAATTCACGCGGATGACCGTGCTCACGCGGGCCGGTCGCGACGAGGAGTTCGATGCCGTGGCCGACCGGGTGATCGCGCGGCTGGCCGAGTTTCAAACCACCCACTTGGACGCCGCCGAGGGTCCGCAGCAATACGTGATGCTCTGCCACAACGCCGCCGGGAGGCTCTTTGTCGCCAAGCGATATGAGCGCGCGGCGCAGCTGTTCCGGGAGGCTGTTCGGGGGAGAATTCCCTTCTATTACACCTATATCTGCCTGGCCGCGTGCGTGTGGGCCACCACCCAAGATCGCCGTGAGGTCATGGACCTGCTCCGCGAAGCAGCCAAGCGCGATCCCTCGGGATCGGTCTGGCGGCGGGCTCAACTCCTGGCCGAGTTCGCCGACCTCGCGGACGACGCGGAAGTCAAGGCCGCGGCTGCGGGTGGCTAGGCGTCGCGGCACTGCGCCCGTCCAGCGTCTGGGCTCGACAACGGACTCGCCATGATTCCGGCGAGGCTTGTTGACGGCTTCGCCGATGCAGTGCCGTTCGTGGTGAGCCCTTCGACAGGCTCAGGACAGGCACTGTCGAACCACGCCCCCACGACGCGCTCGGGAAACGCCCTTCGACAAGCTCAAAGCCTGCCCCGTACTTGGTACGGGGGCGAACGGATCGGTGCCGGCCTCCGGGATGAATTGGCGGTAGGCTCACATCCGTCAATTGGGCTCATGCCAACTGCAACTAGCGACGACGCATGACAGGTCGTCTCCGCCCACGGGCCACGGTGGTAGTAGTCCGCAACGATCGGGTTCTGCTCGTCAGCCTCGTCAGCGACGAGGCCGGGATCTTCATGTTGCCCGGCGGCGGCATCAAGCCGGGGGAGCAACCGATGGCGGCGGCCGTCCGGGAGTTGCACGAGGAAACGCGGCTGACGGCGACGCGAGCGGAGTACTTGTTCGCTTGGGAAAGCTCCACCAACAGGCACCATGTCTTCCTTGTCGAGGCGAACGGCGAAGTGGAGATTGGACCCGAGATAGGCGAATTCCACTGGTGGGACCGGCAGCAGCCCGTGCCGACCTATCCGCATGTGCAGGCGGTGCTCGAGCGCCTGAGCTAGCGACCCATCCGCAACCGTTGCACGCAGCCTTGTGATCGGGCGCCGAACGGTATCCGGTCGATCTCAGTTGGCAGAAGCTCGATGCTGGACTGCTACGCGGTTCGTAAGAGCTGCCCGATGAGGAAATCCGCGTAGGCCAGCGAGTCGGCGTCGATGGTGACGGTGGGGTTGCGCAGGGTGGCGTGCTCCAGCAGGCCGAGGGCGACGAGCAGGCGCTTTTCGAGGGCGTTGAAGAACTCCATGTCGGAGAGGCCGAAGGCCAGCCACGGCACGAGCGGCTCGAACGCCGCGAGCGCCTCGGCGGCCTCGCCGGCAACGGCGAGCCGCCACGCGTGCACCAGCCGGTCGGTGAGCGCCAGGCCCGGCATGATGCCGACGATTCCGGTGGGCACCAGCTCCAGCATGTAGAGCCCGCCCCAGCCCTCGAACACCTCCACGCGCCCGTCGGTGGCCTCGATGATGGCGCGAACTTTGGGTCCCATGCGCGGCTCTTCGAGCTTGATGTAGCGGAAGTTCGGGCAGGCCTCAGCGAGCTCGGCGCAGAAGTCGGCGCCGACGGAGCTGCCGCTGGGGTTCCAGTCCTGGATCAGCACCGGCGCGGTGACCGCGTCGCACACGGCGCGCGCGTAGTCGAACTGGTCGGCGTCGGAGAGCGGAAACTGGCGCGGCAGGGCGAAGGACACGACATCCGCTCCCAGGTCGCTGCTGCGGCGGGCCAGCGCGGCGGCCCCCTTGGCCGAGCCGTGGTTGCACTGCGCCATCACCGGCAGGCGTCCGGCGGCCTGGTCGACGGCGACCTCGACGACTTCGAGCCGCTCCGGCTCCGTGAGCTTGTAGAACTCGCTGCCGTAGGCCGGCAGGCAGATGGCGGCGGCCTCGGCGTCCACGGCGAAGTCGACCAGACGGCGCAGGGCCGTGGCGTCGACTTCTTCGGACCCGGGGACGAACGGCGTCGGGACGATTGGGACGACGCCTGAGATCGGCTTCATGGTCGAGTCCCTCACCCTAATCTTCTCCCACGGAGGAGACCCTTGCGTAGCCGTCACTGTAGGGGCAGCCCTTGTGGCTGCCCTGGTCACCGGCGGAGCGGGCGCCCACAAGGGGCGCCCCTACAAAGTCGTGCAAACGTCTCGCGGCGGGGAGAGGGGATCGGATCTCTGACGCGCTCACGTGAGGCGACGCGACAGTTTGCGACTTAGCTATCCCCGCCGTCCTGACTGACTGCCTTTTGCCCGTAGCGCGGATACCAGTAGGTCCGGTAGATGCGGAAGCACTTGTCGCTGCACACGATGACGGGCTTGCCCTCGTGCTGTTTCACCATTTCCTGCACCGGAATCAAGATGCCGCAGCTTTGGCAGCGCGGCATTTCGTCGACTTCACGTTGCGGCATGCGCCATCTCCTCTCGCTTGATGCGCGTGGCGTCCTGATCGATCACGCCCGCGTCATCCAGCACGACGCCGTAGGTTCGCTCCGCTCCTTGCGCGTCGATCAACTCGTCGGCAACGTCCTGGCGCACCAGCTCCGGCTGTCGCTCATGGGGAGCACCGTAGCCGCCGCCGCCGGGCGTGCAGAGCATGATCAGGTCGCCTTCATCAAGCTCGACGTTCGAGAACTTGCCCGCCGAGACGCGGTCATAGAGATCCCTGGCCGAAAGCCAACGGTCCGCGCCGGCCGGCTTGAACAGCAACGCCGCGTTACCGGCGCGTTCGCCGCCCTTGAGGCCCCATGGCCGGAACCAGGTGCGGTTCACGTGGGCGCTGATCGTGATTGGCGCCAGGCAGCGCCAGATGCGGCGCACGCCAAAGCCGCCGCGGTGCGTGCCCGGCCCGGTGCTCTCGGGAATGACGCTGTATTCCTCGATGCGCACCGGATAGCGGACCTCAATCACCTCGCAAGGTGAATTGAGGCAATTCCCGTTCTTGGTCACCATCGCGTCGTTGCCGTCGGCGTCGATGCGACCGCCGCAGCCCATGCCCTCGATGTGCAGCAGGACGAACGGCTCGCCGGTATCGACATTCATGCCGTAGATGCCGAGCAAGCCGCTGGTGCCGCCGTCGCAGGCCTGGCTGTAGTCGCTCATCTGTGAGAAGGCGGCGAACAGGACGTCCATGGTGTTCGGGTAGGTGTCGGAGTTGCCGCCCACGCAAGATCCGGGATAGTTGACGTTCACCACCGTGCCCGGCGGGGCGACGATGGCAATGGGCCGGTAGGCGCCGTGATTCCACGGGATGTCGTCGGGAATCATGTGGAAGATCGTGGCGTAGGTCGCGGATGCGGTCGTGCCGAATGACTGGTTGATGGCGCCGGCCGATTGCGGGTCGGACCCCGTGTAGTCAACCACGATCTCGTCCCCGCGCACGTTGACCTCCGCCGCGAACCGATAGGACTTGTCGGGCAGCACGCCGTCGTCTTCGATAATCCCTTCCGCCGCATAGGCGCCGTCGGGCATGCGCCCGATGGCCTGCCGCATCATGACCTCGGAGACGTCCTTGATCTGTTCCGACAGCAGATTGAAGCGGTCGATGCCCAGGCGGTCGATGAGGTCGACGATGCGCCGCTCGGCCAGGTAGGTCGAGCCCACCATCGCCATCAGGTCGCCGCGCGAGACCTTTGGCGTGCGCACGTTCGACGTGATGATCGCGAAGATGTCTTCCACCGGCTCGTCGTTCTTGTAGATCTTGATGGGGGGAAGCCGCAGGCCCTCCTGAAAGATGTTGCGCGTGTCGCCGAAGGCTGCCGGCACCATGCCGCCGATATCCGTCATGTGCGCGATGTTGGCCGCGTACGCCACCACCTCGTCCTTGTAGAAGCAGGGCTTCAGCGTCATGAACTCCGGCATGTGGCAGCCGCCGCGGTAGGGATCGTTGTGCAGGATCACGTCGCCCGGGTGCATGTTCTCCGGACCGACTTCCTTGATGGCCCACTCGACGGTGTGAACGATGGCGCCGATATGCGCCGGGCAGAAGTCGCCCTGGGCGGTCATTTCGCCGGCGGCGTCGAACACCACGCACGAGAAATCCCGCGCCTCATTGAACATGGTGGAGTAGGAGGTGCGCAGCATGGCCGCGCCCATTTCCTCGCAGGTGCCGATCAGGTAGTTGCGCGTGACCTCGAGCTGGACCGGGTCGCCGATATTCAGGTCGGCGACGCTGCGCTTGGCGGATGTGTCCTGCACCATCTCACCCCACCTCCAGAATGATGCTGCCATGCGGCTCGACCCGCGCCGACCAGTCGGGCGGAACGATTGCCGTGGCGTCGTCCTCCACGATCATCGCCGGACCCTTGAAGGTATTGCCCGCCCGCAGGTCGTCGCGGTGATAGAAGGGCGTGGGCAGCAACCCGTCCGCCTCGGTGAAGTAGACATCGCCCACCTTGACGGGCGCCGGCATGGGGCCGGCGGGTACGTCGGGTAGCAGGACTTCCCGGCGCCGGGCGATGGCGGTTAGGCGCATGTTCACGATTTCGAACGCCGACTCCGGGAAGCTCCAGCCGAACTGGCGGTCGTGCTCGGCGTCGAAGGCCTCACGCGCGGCGGCGATGTCCTCGGCGGTGATGGCGCCGCCGGCGACTGGGACCTCAAGCTCCCAGTTTTGCCCGTAGTACCGAAGATCGAGGCTGCGCTGCATGGCCGGGGGATCGCCGAATCCCTCGCGCGCGAAGTCGTCGCGAGCGCGCTGCTCCAGGTCGTCGAAGTCGCTCTGCACGGTCGCGACGTCGATGTTCTCGGAATAGGTGATGCGGGTCTGCATGTAGTCGAACCTGGTGTCCGCCATCAGCGCGCCGAGGGCGCTGAACGCGCCGGGGAACGGTGGCACCACGACGCGCTGCATTCCCAAATGGTCCGCCAGGTAGGCGCCGTGCAGCGGGCCCGCGCCGCCGAAGGCCACCAGGGTGAATTCGCGCGGGTCGATGCCTTGATCGATGGTGAGCAAGCGCATCGTCTCGGCCATGTTGCTGTTCATGATTTCGAGGATGCCGGCCGCGGCGCGCTCCGCGGAGAAGCCCATCTGGGCGCCAATGCGTTCCACAGCCTGGCGGGCCGCCTCGTGTACCAGGGCCACGTCGCCGCCAAGCTTGAACGCGGGATCCAGTCGACCGAGCACCACGTTGGCGTCGGTTGACGTCGGCTCGACGCCGCCGCGGCCATAGCTCGCCGGTCCGGGATCGGCGCCTGCGCTCTGCGGGCCGACTTTGAGCAGCCCGGCCGCGTCGAGCCACGCGATGCTGCCGCCGCCGGCCCCGATGGAGCGGATGTCGAGCATGGGCGTGGCAATCGGGATGCCGAACTCAAGCTCGGTGGTCGTGGTCTGTGCGGCCCGCCCGTTGGCCACCAGGCACGCATCGAAGCTGGTGCCCCCGATGTCGGCGGTCATCAGCGGGTCGAGCCCGAGGTCTTGCCCCAGTTGCAGGCTGCCGATTACGCCGCCGGCGGGCCCGCTTTGGATCATGGTGACGGGCTCGGCTTTGGCGGTTGCGGTCGCCATGACGCCGCCGTTGCTGCGCATGATCAGCAAACCCCGTGCGCCGCGGCGGTGCAGCTCGTCTTCGAGCGAGGTGAGGTATTCGTCGATGCGCGGCTTGAGGTAGGCATCGATGACCGTCGTGCTCGTGCGCTCGAACTCGCGCCACTGCGGGAACACGTCGGAGCTGATCGAGACGTAGGCCTCGGGGTAAAGCTCGTGCACGATCTCTCGCGTGCGGCGCTCATGCTCGGGATTGAGGAACGAGAATAGATAGCTGACGGCGATGGCCTTGACCTCTTCCGCGCGCAAGCGCTCCACCGCGGCCACCACGTCTTCTTCCTCCAGCGCCTGCACGACCTCGCCGTGCGAGCCGATTCGCTCGCGCACCTCCAGGCTGAGCGCGCGCTCGACCAGGTGGCGCGGCTTGCGCCAGTGCAGGTCGAACGACTCCGGCCGCACGATGCGCTGGATGCGCAGCACGTCCCGAAAGCCCTGCGTGGTAATGAGCCCGATGCGCGGCCCGCGGCGCTCGATGAGCATGTTGGTGCCGACGGTGGTGCCGTGCACGAAATACTCGATGGCTGCCGGGTCGATTTCGGCTTTCGCCAGCGCGTCGAAGATGCCTTGCGATGGCGACGCGGGCGTCGTGAGCGACTTCGCGACTTGCAATCTGGCGTCGCCATCGGTGGCGATCAGGTCTGTGAACGTGCCGCCCATATCGACCGCGACGTTATGTGGCACTCAAGCGCTCCAATTCAGGCTACTTGCGGGACAGATACAAACCATGACGGGCGCTTCCATCGCGCCGCCTGCGTGCCGATCATGCGGGAGGCGTCGTGCGCGCGTCACCGGAACGCGCCAGCCTAGAAGATGCACGGAATCCTGAAAACTCCCAAGCAGCCGGTGGCTCCGAGCCGCCGGTCATTCTGCTGTGCTTCTGTCCAAGACAAGTTTGCAGGGCGGGTGTCGGAAGTGTGACCGCGTGTTGGGAGGTTGCCCCGAAGCTCACGCGAGCCGCACGCGCGGATCGATGTAGGTGTAAAGCACGTCGACGAGGAGATTCGCGATCACGTAGATGCTGGCCGCCAGCATCACCAGCGCCTGCACCACGGTGTAGTCGCGCGTGAGGATGGCCTTGACCAGCGTGAAGCCGATGCCCTGCCGGCTGAACACCACTTCGATGACCACCGCGCCGATCAGCAGGCTGCCGAACTGCAAGCCGACGATCGTCACCACCGGTATCAGGGCGTTCTTGAGTGCGTGGCCCCAGACGACGGTGCTCTCGCGCACACCCTTCGAGCGCGCGGTGCGGATGTAGTCGCGGCTCATCACGTCAAGCATGGACGAGCGGGTAAGCCGGGCCACGATTGCCGCACCCGCGAGCCCCAGGGCGATCGCGGGCATGATGAGTTCCTTGCCGTTGCCGTTGGCGATGGCCGGCAGGAAATTGTTCATGTTGATGCTGAACAGATAGATGAGCAGCAGCCCGACCAGGAAATTCGGTACGGAAACGCCCACTACCGCGATGAACTGGCTCAGGTAGTCGATCCAGGTGTGGTGGCGCATGGCCGAGATCACGCCGGCCGCCAGCCCGATGACGAGCGTGACCCCCATGCCGGCCAGCGTAAGCAGCAGCGTTGAGGGGAATTGCTCGGCGATCAGGTCCGTGATGGGCTGTTTGGTGCGGAACGAACGCCCAAGGTCCAGCCGCATGACGTCCCAAATGTAGTAGGCGAACTGCACCGGAATGGGCTTGTCGAGGTGTAATTTCGCCTTCGCTTGCTCGAGGGCCTCGATCGAAACGGAGGTGTTGGACGTGCCGCCGGCGTCGCTGCTGTAGTAGAAGACCGTGACGGGATCGCCAGGGATCAGGCGCAGGAGGACGAACACCAGCAGCAGCACGCCCAGTATCACTGGGATAGCGGCGAGCAACCGCCGGACGATATATCGCCCCATCTGCGGCTAGTCCTTGCTCACCGTGCAAACGGTCCTAGGAGGTTGCTCGTGCGCAAACGAGCCGATCCACCCTTCGTGTCGCATATGTCGTGGGTCTATCCGATGCCCGAGAGGAACGAATCTCAGATGCCGTCCCCGCGACGAATGTAGCTGGCGTCACCCAGGCGGATGGATCGCCTTGCCGACATCCCACGCGAAGATCCCCTTGGAGTCCGCAGTGTAGCCGACGGCCCTTCTGGTGAGCACGTTGCCGGCGATGCGCAGGATGCCGCCGAGCACTGCCGGGTCCTGGGGGCGAGGTTGCGCATTCGCTCTCGTGAGACACTGTCACGCGGCCTGCCAGCGGCGTCCTCGTGCATTGAAGATCACACGCGTCGAGACCAAAGTGCTCGAGTTGCCCGCCCGCGATCCCCATGCGGGTCGGCGACGCCCCGGCTGGCTCGAGCGGGGCCCCATTGCGAATCCGATGTCGCGCTATTTCCCCGCCGGGTCCAACATGCTGCGCTGGGTGCCGGATTGGCCAGACTTCCTCGTCACCGTGACGGCCGACGATGGCACGCAGGGCGTGGGCCCCGGCCGCTATGGACGTCCCGTGGCCGCCGTAATCCAGGAGTACCTGGGGCCGCGAATCATCGGTGAGCCCGCGCTCGCGACCGAGCGGCTGTACGACATGCTGGTCCGGCTGTGCTCGCCCTTCGGCGCCGCCGGCCTGGCGTCGTATGCCATCAGCGGGATTGACCTGGCGCTGTGGGATCTCAAGGGCAAGGTGCTGGGAAAGCCCGTCTATGAGTTGCTTGGCGGTCCGGCCCGAGACTTCGTGCAGTGCTACGCCACCTGCGGCGACACGGACTGGGTCAAGGAGCTTGGCTTCACCGCCGTGAAGGTGCCCTGCCGGTTCGGACCCGTCCATGGGCGAGACGGCCTGCAGCGCAACGTCGCGAGCGTGGCGGAGGCCCGCGAGCACATGGGCGATGACGCGCAGCTCATGCTCGACTGCTGGATGGCGCCGGACGTTGACTACGGCGTGCGCCTGGCGGAATCGTTGCGCCCGTACGGCCTGGCGTGGATCGAAGAGATGCTCCCCCCGGAGGACTTTGACGGCTACGCACAGTTGCGGACCCGGCTGCCTTGGCAGACGCTCGCCACTGGCGAGCACTGGTACACGCCGTTTCCCTTCCAGCACGCGGCGTCGCGCCGCCTGGTGGACATTCTGCAGCCGGACATCGCGTGGGTGGGCGGGTTGACGCCCCTGCTGCGGATCTGCGCCATCGCGGACGCGGCGGGGCTGGCGGTCATACCGCACGGCGGAGCTGGGAGCCCGTATGGCCAGCACGCACTGTTCGCGCTCCCGGCGATCCCGCTTGGTGAGTGGTACCTCGCCACGGCGCCGGGTGTTCCACTGGAGAACGGAGACCTGTTGCCGGGCACGGTCGTGCCCAAGAACGGCAGACTGCGACCGTCCGACGCGCCCGGCTTCGGCGTGGATATCGATGCGGCCAAGATGCCGGCGTTCATCTAGGGGCGGCGCGCCCGCAGTGAGAGGCGGCTGATGGAGTATCGGCGGCTGGGCCGGACGGGCCTTGAAGTGTCACTGGTGGGGCTCGGCACGGGTGGGCCAAGTCAGTTCGGCCAGACGCGCGGCACCACGCCTGACGGTGCCCGCGCTCTGATGCGGCGCGCGCTGGACCTGGGAATCAACTATTTCGACACCGCGCCGGTATACCACGACAGCGAAGCGCTGCTGGCCCATGCGCTGGATGGCGTGCCTCAGGACGAGACCGTGATCGCGACCAAATATCCGAGCGTGGTCGACGTGCATGCGGACGCGCCGCCCTTGGCGCCGCCGAGCGTCATTCGTCCATCCGTCGAGGAGAGCCTGCGGCGGCTCCGGCGGGACGTGCTGGATATTGTGCTGATTCACGCGCTTCGGCCTGAGCTCTACGACGAATGCCGCGAGCGTCACGTGCCTGCATTGCTGCGCCTGAAGGATGACGGCCTGGTGCGGTTTGTCGGGATCTCCGGATGGCCGGTGATGGTGGGCCGCGCCGTTGCCGATGGTTGGCCCGACGTGGTGATGCCGAACTACAACCTGCTGACGCACGCCCCCGAACGCCATGTATTCCCGTTGGCCCCACGGCACGACGTGGGCGTGGTCGCCATGACGCCCGTGCGACGCGCCATGTCCGATCCCGTGCACCTGCGCGAGATGGTGACGCGGATGAAGGTCGCGGGCCTGGTGCCGCCGGCGTCCGTGCCGGATGCGCATCCGCTTGGCTGGCTCATCCACGGCGATGTCGAGACGGTGATCGACGCGGCCTATCGCTTCGCCGCCGCTCCCCGCGAGGTGGCGTCGGTGCTGACGGGCACAGCCGATCCGGCCCATCTCGCAGCGAATGTTGCGTCAGTGCAGCGCGGACCATTGCCAGCCGCCGACGTCAAGCGGTTGCGCGCAGCCTTCGGCGGGCACGACGAGTATTTCGGCGACTAGATAAAGCCGACGACCGAGCGCGCGGCGCACCGCCGCCGGTGCTGGATCTGCCTGTTCCGCGGCAAGCACGAGGCTTGTCCGCGGGCAGGCCCTGACCGAGGCTCACGCCCATCCTCGGCGACCCAGACCCGACGGCGGTGCTGATCTCCCTAGTCGCTAGCCCTTCTTGTCGTAGAAGTCCATCGCGAACGCCTGATCGAGCAGCGTGGAGTGCGCCACGCCACCGATCTGGTCGCTGTTGTAGAACCACTGCGCCATGGCGTCGGCCAGCGGAAGGTTGACGGCGGCCTCCTGGATCAGGCGGTTCGCCTCCATCCACATCTCGGCGCGCTTGGACTCGTCGAACTCGGCGCGGGCCCCGTCGAGCAATGCGTCGATGGGGTCGCCCTCGGTCGCCACGCCCGGCTCGCCGTTGTAGTTGAGGAACGCGAACGCCCGGCCCGGCAGACCGTAGTTCGACGTGTGGTACTTGGCGTACAGCACGTCGGCGTCCGGGCCACGCCCGCCGGTCCACTGGTGCGTGTATTTCCCTTGCGCCATGTCGTTGATGTAGGTCGCGAACTCGACGTTCGGGATGTCCACGAAGATGCCAATGCTGGACTCGATGTCCAGCTTGTACAGCTCGCTCAACGGGTTGGGCGTGTTGGGGAACTCCACCTGCATGCGCTCGCCGTCGCGGTAGCGGAAGCCGTCCTCACCGCGGGCGTAGCCGGCGTCGTCCAACAGTTTGTTGGCCTTGCCGACGTCCCACGGATAGAGGTCTTCCATGTCCGGGTTGTAGCCGATGGTGCCCGGCGTGAGGATGTTGCCGGCGATGCGCGGGATGCCGCCGTTGCCGCGCTGGATCACGAGCTTCTTGTTGACGGCGTGGTTGAGCGCCTGGCGCACGACGATGTCGTCGGTGGGCCAGCGCATCGAGTTGATGTGCAGGAACCACGGCATGCCTGAAGACATACGCCCAAGGATGATGCGGTTGTCCTGCTTCGCGAAGCGCTCCATGTCGATGAACTGGAAGTGCTGGATCCAGTCCACCTCGCCGGCTTCGAAGGCCGCCGCGCGCGCCACCGCGTCCTGCGCCAGAATCTGGATGACGAACTCGTCGGGGTACGGGGCCCCCTTGTTTGTCGCCCACTCAGGCGCCCACGCGTAGTCCTCGTTCCGCTCGTAGGTGACGGAAACCTGCTCCTGCCACTCCTTGAACTTGTACGGCCCCGTGCCGACCGGATTGCGCGCGATGTCCTCACGGTAGGTGATATAGGCCTGCGGCGAGGCAACGTGATCTGACGGTCCGACAGCACCTGCATGAACAGCGCCTGCGGAGTCTTCGTCGTGAGGTCGATGGTGTAGTCGTCCACCTTCGTGACGCTCTCGACGTCTCCGACTTTGCCCGCAATCTCACCCCGCTCCAGGCTCTCGTCCAGGAACAGCATGAAGTTGAAGGTCACCGCGTCCGCGTTGAACGGC